>WXYP01000003.1 GCA_009901575.1 Flavobacteriaceae bacterium R38
TTAGGATGTTTCGATACCGTAACGCATACTATCGCTCCTTTCGATCTGATCGATGTCAGTGCTAACCTTGTAAGCGATGTTACTTGCTTTGGTGGAACAGACGGTACACTTAGCTTAACTACTGCCAATTATACAGGTACGTACGATTACTTCGTACTTGATAGCGGTGGAGCTACCGTAGCTACAGGTAACGGAAATGCCCCTGAAACTATTAATATAACTGGTCTTGCTGTGGGTACATACTCGGTAAGAGTGGTAGAAACACAAACTCCTTTCTGTGAAGAAACTACCAATACAGTAATCATCTCTTCTCCGGCAGAAGCCGTAGGAGTAGATCTTACTGCTACCTTAGCAAATTGTAATGTAGGTGCTATTATTACAGCTGTGGGTACAGGAGGTAGTGGTACTTATGAATTCTCTGTGGTTCCTCAAGGAAACCCGGCTGGTACTTTCTCCAGTGATACTTCTTTTGAAGTAAATCCGGCTACTTATCCGGCTACTTTTACTGTACACGTAAGAGATGCTGCTGCTAATATATGTGTTAGTTCTAGAGATATTACTGTAGATACAGATCCTGAACCTACAGTAACATTACCTGCTTTCGCTGATGATCAATGTACTTCTAACGGTACGGCGTTTACTTTCACTGCCGCAGGTACTGGTGTAGCTCCTCTTGAATACAGTATTGACGGAGTTAGCTTCCAAAGCTCACCTACTTTCAACGTAACTACTGATGGTACTTACACCGTAACTGTGCGTGATGCTAACGGATGTACTGCTACCGATACTATAACTATATTCCCGCCACTTGGCGTAAGTGTAAGTGTTGATGCTCAACCTTCCTGTATAAATAATGATGGTAGTATTACTGCAACCGGAAATGGTGGTTCTGGAAATCCTGCCAACTATCAATATACTTTATTAGACGGTGCTACTGTAGTACAAGGTCCTAATTCAACAGGTGTGTTTACAGGATTAACCGGAGGAATTGCATATACAGTTCGTTTTGAAGATACAACTATCGGTGCTCCGGTATGTATTTCTGAAGAAACAATTACATTAGAAATAGCTACACCGGTGACATTACTTCCAACAGATCATGACGATATTAGTTGTAATGGTGCTGCTGATGGTACAATTACCGTAAACTTAGCACCTAATCCGGCAAATGATAATCCGCCATACACATTTACAGTGGATAATGGAGTAGATCCTGCAATCACTCAAAATGATGGTGTATTTACCGGATTAAACCCGGGTACTTATACGATAACTGTGACATCAAACAGAGGATGTGAAGCTACAGATACTGTTGTTATTGATGAGCCATTAGCCTTAGATGCAGTAGCTAGTTCTACTCCTTTAAGCTGTGATCCTGCCGATAACACTGTTAACGATGCTGTAATCACTGTAACTGTAACTCCAGGTACTGGTACTGCTCCATATACCTATAGTATCAACGGTGGTACCTTCCAAAGTAATAACACTTTCAATGTAAGTGCTGATGCTACCTATAACATCACTGTACGTGACGATAACGGATGTACTTTCTCCCTTACTGAAACTGTAGATCCTATTCAACGTGTCAATATCGATACTATCAATATTGCTCAGGCTATAGATTGTACGCAACCTGAAATTATAGACATCATCGTTTCCGGTGGGTCTGGTAACTACGAGTTCATTCAGTTACCGTCTGGTACTGCGCAAGCTTCTAACCAGTTTACATTAACTGCACCAGGTACTTATACCTTCCAGGTTAATGATCTTACCTTAGGATGTTTCGATACCGTAACGCATACTATCGCTCCTTTCGATCTGATCGATGTCAGTGCTACTAAAATTTCAGACATTACATGTTTTGGAGATACTGATGGAGAATTAAGTTTAACTACTGCCAATTATACAGGTACGTACGATTACTTTGTACTTGATAGTGGTGGAGCTACAGTAGCTACAGGTAACGGAAATGCCCCGGAAACTATTAATATAACTGGACTTGCTTCAGGTACTTATACTATAAGAGTGGTAGAAACACAAACACCTTTCTGTGAAGAAACTACTAATGTAGTAACTATTAATTCACCTACTGCTCCATTAACACCTGGCTTGAGCATTACAAATGATCTTACTTGTCTTGGTAATGACGGAGAATTAACTGCAACTGCTACAGGCGGATGGGGAGGATATGAATTCAGGTTACTGAGAAATGGAGTAGAGGTTGTACCTTTTGGAGCAAATAATGTTTTCTCTGGATTAGATGCTGGAAATTACACTGTAGAAGTCAGAGATGCTAATGGATGTATCAGAGATGCTTCTCAACCTTTAACTCAGCCAACTCCAATTGCAGCAGATGCTGTGTTAACTAACGGATTGGTTTGTGAAGGGGATACTACTGCCAGTATTGAAGTAAATGCTACAGGTGGTCGCCCGGATATAGATCCAACAGCAACATATCAATACATACTTAATGTACTGGATAATACAGGAACAATTGTATCAAGTTCTGCAGCTCAAAATAGCAATACATTTGCTGGGTTATCTGCAGGTAGATATTCTGTAACTGTTATTGACGGATTCAATTGTGATGCTACAACTAATGAAATCATTATAGATGATCCTGCAGAAATTGTTGCAACATTAGTTCAGGAAACTGCTCCTACATGTTTAGTTGATGCAACTATAACTTTAACTGCTACAGGTGGTGTTGGTCCTTACCAATACAGTACAGATGGTATAAACTTTATAGGAAGTTTTGCTAGTAGTATTACACTTCCGGCACCTACAGGTAGTTACCAATTCTATGTACGTGACAGCAATTTATGTCCTTCAGGAATTTCTAACCTGGTTTCTATTGAAGCAGTACCGGCATTAACTATTGATGCACAAACAACAGTTGATGTTGGATGTTTCGGTGAGGCTACTGGTCTTATCCAGGTAGTATCTAGTGGTGGATTAGGTAATCATATGTATACATTATTAGCTAGTGACGGAACAACTCAGCTTCGTCCGGCTCAAACTGACGATATCTTTAGAGATCTTACCGCAGGTACTTATTTTGTACGTGTAAATAGTGGTGTGGACTGTACAGAGATTTCAGCTCCGATAACTATTACTGAAGGTCCTGATCTTACTGCTCGTACTCCAATAGTGGTTAATCCACTATGTATTGATGATATGGGAAGTATTACTGTTGAATTACAAGGAGGTACCGGACAATATCAATATGCGATATCTCCGAACCTAAACGAATTCCAGTCAGAAAATACATTTACCGATTTACCTGCCGGAACTTATACCATCGTTGCGCAAGATAGTAATGGATGTAAGCCTTTCGTATTTGAAATGGAAATTGTAGCACCAACTCCGGTTGTGGCGACAACGACAAATGTACAAGGAGAGGTTTGTGCAGGAGATACAGACGGATTTATAGAAATAGACATTACCGGAGGTACTGCGCCTTATTCTACAAGAATTGTATCTACAGCTAATAACCCACTAACCTTTGATCCTAATTTTGTACAAGATCAGGTGTTATTCACAGGTTTAGCAGGTGGTTTCCCATATGTAGTATTAGTAAGAGATGCTAATGGTTGTGAAACTCAGCTAGCAGTAGACCTTCCTGAAGGTATTACTATTGATGCCGAAGTACGTGTAGAAACAATTTGTAATGCAGAAACATTGCCTACAAATAATGTTATTGTAACTATGGATGCCAGCTTAGAAAATGATGTATTGTATGCATTAGATTCTAATGATGATGGAGCCTTGAGGTTATTTGATAGAAACGGATTCCGCGGTGTTGCTCCTGGAGATCACTTTGTAAGAGTTGTTCATGCAAACGGATGTGAGCAAAGAATTGACTTTACTATTGATGCAGTAGATCCTCTTGGATTAACTGCAAGAGAAGGTCAAATCAATGAGATTGTAGCTGTAACTACCGGAGGACGTGAAGATTATGAATATTTCTTTAACGGAGTATCTAACGGAAGTAGCCCTAGCTTCTTTGTTAATCAGACAGGTACTTATGAGGTACGTGTAGTAGACGCTAATGGTTGTGAAGCTGTAGCCACAATATTCATTGAGTTCATTGATATCTTTATTCCTAACTTCTTTACCCCGGATGGTGATGGAACAAATGATACCTGGAGTCCTAGAAATACAGAACCATTCCCGAATATCTTAACCCAAGTATTTGACCGATACAACCGATTAATTGCCGAATTAAGGCAAGGAGAATCATGGATAGGAACCTATAACGGTACACCATTACCATCAGGTGATTACTGGTACGTAGTTAAATTAAATGCCTCAAATGACGGAAGGGAATTTGTTGGAAACTTTACCCTTTATCGATAAACTTATGCTAGCAATGAAAAAAATATTAACAGCCTTATTTCTGTGCGGTGTAACCTACGCTACCATTGCGCAAGAATTGACGTTACCTACTTTTACACAATATCTCTCTGATAATGCTTTTGTGATATCACCTACGTATGCTGGGATCGGAGATTTTGTAAAAATACGTGGAAACGGACTTACTCAATGGGTAGGTATTGATAATGCACCTGATACTCAATCGCTGGCAGCAGATGTTAGAATTGGTAACAGGTCTGGGGTAGGTGCTTTGTTTTATAATGATAGAAACGGAGCAACCAGACAGCTTGGAGCTCGTTTATCATTTGCACACCACTTAACATTAGATGAATATGAAGACATGTATTTATCTTTTGGTATTTCTTATAATTTTAATCAGTTTAGAATAAACATAAATGAGTTTGATCCGTCTATTCCAGACCCTAGTGTAACGAATGACAGATCAACTACAAATCATAACTTTGATGTTGGAGTATTATTTAGAATAAAAAAGTTCTACGCTAGTTTTAACGCTTCTAACATCCTTAATAAAAACTTAGATCTATTTGCGATCAATGAGCCTAACCGTTTAAGAAATTACTACTTATATACCGGTTATAAATGGCGTAGAGATCGCAATAGTGAATTTGAAGTAGAACCTTCTGTGTTCTTTCAACTATTCGAGAATGATGGCCGATCCAGTACCGATCTTAATATCAAGGCAAGATTATACGATTTTGAAGATTACTATTGGGCTGGTATCTCTTATCGTTTTTTAAATGATCAGGTACTGGAGCCATTAAATGTTGGGCCTCAAATTGGGCTCAAAAAGCGAAATTTTTATTTTGCGTACGCTTACCAAATTGTGTTAAATGAATTATCTGGTTTTAACTCCGGAACTCATTCAATCACTATTGGTATTGATCTATTACAAGGGCTAAGTAATTGCAGTTGTACTAAATAAATTTAAATTTCATTTCTTATAAAACAATCCCATAGCTATTCTTATTTTTGTAATAACGATTATATATAGCTATGGGAATTATAAGAGTGACCAACATTCAGGTATATGCTTATCACGGATGTTTAGTCGAAGAAGGTAAAATAGGAAGTGATTATAGAGTAGATGTTGCCGTTAAAGCCAATCTTCAAAAATCTGCTCAAAGTGATCAACTTAAAGATACAGTAGATTACGTTCACATTAATAAAATAGTTAAAGAAGAAATGTCTCAACGTTCAAAATTACTTGAACACGTTGCCGGGCGTATCTTAGATAGAATTTTTAAAGAAATTGATATTTCTGAAGAAGCAACAGTAGAAGTTTCAAAGATTAATCCGCCTATTGGTGGGAATGTAGAAATGGTAACTGTAGAAATGACTCTAAATCGTAAGAATTTTAATATTTAGTGCATTTTCATTAAAGCTTTTTATAAATAAAATTATTACATTTGTCACCGTTAAAAACGGCACCGTGGCCGAGTGGCTAGGCAGAGGTCTGCAAAACCTTGTACAGCAGTTCGAATCTGCTCGGTGCCTCTTACAAGAACCACCTTTTTTTAAGGTGGTTTTTTTATTGTTTTCTTATCTTATTTATTCCCTCTTTAATATTCAGTTGATCTTTTGGAAGAAAACCTTTGATTATCAATATTACACCACAAACAGCAAGTATAATTCCAAGGGATTTTTTAACTATTACAATTCTTCTTGGGGTTAATTTCTTTTTTAATCTTTTTGCCAATAAAATTTTAACCATATCTGTTACAAAATAGGTTAAAATCATAGTCCCAAAAAAGACGAAGAAAAGTCTTGGATTGTTATCCAGGTTTGGTCCTATAATTACTACTATTCCCAACCAAAAAACCAGTACACCAATATTGATAAAGTTTAATAGAAAACCTTTAACTATCAATCCCAGGTAATTGGTTTTTTTTACATTGATGGAATCATTGCTAATTTCTTTTGGCTTTTTTATAAAGGTTACTAAACCATAAATAAACAATATCATCCCTCCAAAAACGTATAATCCCGGAAGGTTACTTAAGTTTTCTAACAGTTGATAACTACTAAAATAGGCTATCAGAATAAGAATAGCATCGGCAATAATAACACCTAAATTAAAAGAAATGGCTGCTCTAAAGCCTTTAAGTGCACTTGTTTCCAATAAAACAAAAAATACAGGGCCAATCATAAAACTTAGAAAAAAACCTAATGGAATGGCTGCCTGTATATTTTCAAACATAAATTTGTACTGTTACTCAATAGAGAACAAATATAGAACTTACTGCTCTATTATTCTTCCTCCCAGGAATCTCTTTTTATCAATTACCTTAGGTTTTCCAAAAACTCTGATAACTCCTCCTGCCTTTACAGAAGCTCCTACATATTCTGATGCATTAATATAAGCTGTTCCTCCTGCATTAACTACTACCTTAGTTTGTTCAGTTTTAAGGTTATCTCCTTCATATTTCCCACCCGTATTTATGGTTATATTTTGATTAACAGCATCTCCTTTTGCTTCTACTTTTCCTCCGGTAACAGCCTTTACATAGAGACGTTGTACATCTGTATTTACTTTTATTTCTCCCCCTTCCTGGGCTCTTAATTCCAGGTTAATCTGCTCAATATAATCATCTCCTGTTATAGAAGCGTTTTCATTAGCATCTATCAAATTTAATCTTCCGTTATAGTAAACTGTAGCAAAAGTTTTATACCCGCTAAAAGCTCTGTTAATTTCCATTCTTATTTTAAGTCGGCCATTTTTATTTACAATAGCCACTCTATCAGAATCTTCCCCTGTTACAACCACCTTATTTTGATCAGATTTTACCAAGGTTACTGAAATTCCGTCAAAAACCTTTATTTCTTCAAATCTGCCTGTATCTTTCTCTAATTTTCCTTGAGAAAAAACAGTAGTAACCATTAATAATGCTAATACTTTTAATGCTGTTCTCATTTTTTTATTTTTTGTACTGTTTTACTTTTTTTAAAAGATAGTTTTATAAACGATTTGTTACAAATTACCTTACTTAAAATTCTGTTAAGTTAAAATTTCTTCTCTTTTTCCTAGTAATTCAAAGTCCAGATGACGCTTAATTAAATCTGAACTCTTTACTTTTACTACAACCTCATCTCCTAATTGATAGAGATTTTTAGTCTCTTCTCCTACAAGTGCATATTGCTTTTCATCAAAGTTATAGTAATCATCTTTAATTTCCCGGATTCTTATCATTCCTTCGCATTTATTTTCTATAATTTCTACATAAATTCCCCATTCTGTCACTCCTGAGATTACTCCAAGAAATTCTTCATCTTTGTGATCCTGCATAAAACGTATTTGCATATATTTTATAGAATCCCGTTCTGCATTGGCAGCCAAACTCTCCATATTGGAAGTATGCCTGCACTTCTCTTCATATTCTTCCTGATTTACAGAAGCACCTCCATCTAAATAAAACTGTAGCAAACGGTGTACCATAATGTCCGGATAGCGACGAATTGGTGAAGTAAAATGCGAATAATAATCAAAAGCCAACCCGTAATGGCCTATATTATCTGTAGTATACTCAGCTTTACTCATTGTTCTTATTGCGAGAGTATCTACTAAATTTTGTTCTTTTTTCCCCTGTACTTCTTTTAATAAACTATTTAAAGAGCTCGTAATCGATTTTTTACTCTTCATATTAATAGCATAACCAAATCTTGAAATAACGCCTTGTAACTGCATTAATTTCTCTTCATTTGGCTCATCATGTGTTCTGTAAATAAATGTTTGAGGTGGTTTTCTTTTTCCAACAAATTCTGCCACCTTTTTATTAGCCAGAAGCATAAATTCTTCAATAAGCTTATTAGCATCTTTTGCTTCTTTAAAATATACACCTACAGGGTCTTTTTCTTCATTTAAATTAAATTTTACTTCAATTTTATCAAATGAAATAGCACCAGATCCCATTCGTTTAGCACGCATTTTTTTAGCTAATCTGTCTAAGATGAGAATAGCATCCTTAATATGAGGTTCTATCTCATAATCTTTACCTGTTAATGATACAGATGCATCTATTTTATGTGTTTCATTCTCAATAATACATTGTGCTTCTTCATAAGCAAAACGCCTGTCAGAATACGTCACTGTCCTTCCAAACCACTTACCTAAAATTTCTGCTTTATCATTCATTTCAAAAACAGCAGAAAAGGTATATTTCTCTTCATTAGGCCTTAAAGAACAAGCGCCGTTAGACAATATTTCCGGTAGCATAGGAACTACTCGATCTACTAAATATACAGAAGTTGCTCTCCTGTAGGCTTCATCATCTAAAACAGTTCCCGGTTGTACATAATGTGATACATCTGCTATATGAATCCCTATTTCATAATTTCCATTTTCCAGCACTTGAAACGAAAGTGCATCATCAAAATCTTTAGCATCTTTAGGATCTATGGTAAAAGTAGGAACATTACGCATATCCCTTCTTTTACTGATTTCCTTTTTTGTGATAGAAGTATCTAATTTATTAGCAAAATATGCTACTTCTTCAGGAAACTGATAAGGTAACCCATATTCTGCAAGAATTGCATGTATTTCTGTATTGTGTTCTCCCGGTTTACCAAGAACCTCAACAACTAATCCATATGGAGAATCTGCTTTATCCGGCCAATCGTTAATCTCAACCAATACTTTATCTCCATTCGAAGCATTATTTATTTTGTCTTTGGGAATAAAGATATCTGTATACATTCTGAAATCTGAAGGAATTACAAAAGCAAATTTCTCCTTTATATCAATAATTCCGACAAAAGAAGTTTTGGCTCTTTTGATAATCCTGGAAATCTCTCCTTCCAGTTTTTTTCCTCTTCTTTTTGGGAAAACATATACTTCTACCTCATCATTATGAAGTGCTTTGTTAAATTTATTAGAAGGAATAAAGACATCCTGATCTAAATCTTCGCTTATCACATAAGCATTACCTCTGGCATTAACATCTATAATTCCGGTAAAATAATTTTGAGAAGGAATGGCTTTATATTTCCCTCTTTCTACTTCTTCTATTTTCTTTTTTTCTTTTAGCTGAACTAGTTTTTTAATTAATAAATTTCGTCCGCTGGCATCTGTAATACCTAGTTTTGAAGCTATTTGTTTATAGTTATAAGATTGCTCTTTATTCTTCTCTAATACTGAAAATATACCCTTTGTAATTTCATACTTTTTTTGCTTATCCGCTCTCTTTTTCTTTCTACTCATATACGCTATAAATTGGGTTTGAAAATTACAAATAATAATTGAAGAACAGGAAACTTAAAAAAAAGTTAAATATTTATTAAAAAAATTGTAACATTTTACTTTTTCTTCCGTCTATATAATACATATTTCTTCATTTAATGAAACGAGTTTATAAAATAATTATATTATTTGCCATCATATTCCTGATAGGAATCTTCTCGTTTGCAGGTTATATTAATTACTCATTAAATAAAAATGAAGAATTAAAAGCTACAGAAATAGAAAAAAATATTTCAAGCAAAGATTCTGCTATAGCCAATTATTTAAATTAAATCTTTAGTAATTTTAGTCTTTATTTAAAATCTAGTAAACAATAGATGAAAAATTTTATTGAAGTAGCTGTATTCACTTATCCTTATGAATACATTGTTTTGAAGTCTATTCTTGAAGAGAAGGGGATAAAGTATGTTTTTGAAAATGAAACAATGGTTGCTATTACACCTTTTTACTCTAATGCTTTAGGGGGGATAAAACTAAAAGTTCATAGAGATGATGCAAAAGCAACCATTAAAATCATCGAAGATTTAGAACAAAATAATTCTAACTTGAGGATTGTCTGACTAAATTAATTAACCTTATAATATAATTTTTTTGGTAAATGATCCGTATTCGCTATTAATTTGAAGTACATATACATTACTGTTATTATTATTCATAGCTATAGTATTTGTACCTTCTGTTAATTCTCTATTTAAAACCGAAACTCCTTGCAGGTTAATAATATTCAAAGAAGCAGTTCTGTCACTTATAATATTTAACACTCTGTCTTCTCCTACAAAAAAGCTAAAAGATTTTTTTAATGTATCGTTTTTTTCTTCTTCTATAGCATTATCTGCTGCAGCTCCACAATTAACTGAAAAACCTGTATTGAATCCTTTATTCCATCTTCCTGTCACATTTTCTGCATTTGTAGAAACAATATCATCATCTGCAGTAATACAAGTTAGATTTTCATTCCCTTCAGCTCTGAAAAGTTGAATATTATTATTATTTCCATTTCTGATATTAAGGGCTTCCAAACTGTTATAAGCCACCATTACCACAGTTAGATTGTTGTTATTAGACAAATCTAAATCTAATACACTGTTATATAAGATATTTACCTGTTGTAAATTTACATTAGTACTTAAGTTTAAAGCATCTAAGTTATTATTACTAGCATTTAACTGTACTAAATTTTGAGAGTTATCTACATTTAGACTTGTTAAATTATTATACTCAGCATTTACTATTTCTAATACAGGGAAGTTACTTACATCAAAGTTAGTTAACTGATTATTTTGGCAATAAACTTTTTCTAACTGTCTGTTATTTACAAGATCCAATTCGGTTAAATTATTATCGGCACTTGCTAAATACGTAAGATTTCTATTGTTGTATAAATTTAATTCTGTAAGCCTGTTCTTATAAACGTTTAATTTTTCAAGCCTGGTATTGTTTGAAACATCTATAGATCTAAGTCTGTTGTTATAAACACTTATTTCTTTAAGATTTGTATTCAGGCTTAAATCTAATGATCTTAAATCATTATTATCTGCAATTAAAACTTCTAAATTAACAAAAGCTTCTATCCCGGAAAGATCTTCAATCTGTTCTCCGGAGATATCAAGATAATATACTTGATTTAAACTCCCTCTTTCAAGAAACCCATCAGGATTTCCAACATCGTATCCTTGTCTGATTAATGCATTTTCAAAATTAACATCTTTGATCTGAAAGTTCTGTGCGCTTATTAATGTAGTACATAACAAAAAAGCAAAGTAAAGGTGTCTCATGGTAATTAGTTTTTTGGGGTTTAACAAGACTAAACTATGTAAACTTTTTCAAATATCCGATAAAAAGCACAATTTTTTCGATGAAATGCACGTTATGTTAAGTTTGCCTTACTTTTTTACACCTATATATATAATAGCAAAAAGAGGCAATACAATTTTTTTTAAAAAAAAGAGTTAAAAGAGTCTCATTATTTATTAAAACAATAAGTATTGAGTAGAAAATAATTAAATAAAAACAGATATCAACAATTATAATATTTAAATATTCTTTCTTTTTAAAATTAAAAAAATATTGTCATTTATTATTGTTTGTTAATATGCAGAATAAAAAATTTAAGTATTATTTTTTTTATTGAAATCTACTTAAATATACAATTTAATAAACAACTTATTAAGGAGGTAAAATCTTAAAAATGAATATAATTTTAAGAATAATTAACAATTGTTGACAAACAAAATTGACATTATTTTTTTGATATTTTAGTGTATAAATTTTGTTGATATCTAAGAAAACTCCCTTTGATAAATAACATAAAAAAAATGACAATATCCCTTGTGAAATTGATTTAAATAATCATATCACAATTTAAATTTGAAAGAGCAAATTTAGTTTTCCATTTTAATCCATAAATATTAACAATTTATATTATTTTATAATTAACTGATTATTAATTAATTGTAATATTAAATTAACATGGCTATTTATAAGAGTTCATAAGGACTATTTTTTAACTTTGTAAAGTATAAATAATGAACTTTTAAAACATACAGAAGATGAAAATCGCAATTGGTAATGATCACGCCGGAACTGAATACAAATTTGCAATTATTGACTTATTAAAGAGTTTGAATATTGAAGTTGTTAATTATGGAACAGATGATTCTGCTAGTGTTGATTATCCGGATTTTGTTCATCCTGTTGCTGATGATGTAGAAGATGATAAAGTTAATTACGGAATTATTATTTGTGGAAGTGGAAACGGAGCTTCTATGACAGCAAATAAACACCAAAAAGTGAGATCTGCCCTTTGTTGGAATAATGAAATTACAGCATTGGCAAGGCAACATAACAATGCTAATATTTTAAGTATACCGGCTCGCTTTACTTCATTACATCAAGCATTAGATATGGTAAAAACATTTTTGAATACCGAATTTGAAGGTGGAAGGCATGAAAATAGAGTGAATAAAATTCCTCAGACTTGTTAAGTTTTTCATAGAACACTTATATATATTGTATTGTTAAGTCAAGGTAATTTTAAAGTACTTTGAATATTTTCTTACCAACTATTATTTACCCATTCACAAATAAACACAAGGTTTAATGATTGATATTTCTGTAAAAAAATTTGAAGAGCTTTCATTAATAGAACTTTATGAACTTCTTGAATTAAGAAGTGAAGTTTTTGTTTTAGAACAAGAATGTGCTTACCAGGATGTAGATGGAAAAGATAAAAAGGCACTTCATGTATTAGGTAAGAAAGAAGGTAAAATTATAGCTTATGTTCGTTTATTTGATAAAGGAGATTATTTTGAAGAAGCTAGTTTTGGTAGAGTAGTTGTCTTAGAACAAGAACGTAAATATGGATATGGACATGATATAATTAATGCTTCTGTTAAAGCTATTGAAAAGTACTACAAAACATCTACCATAGTTATTTCTGCTCAAACGTATCTAAGAAAATTCTATACTACTCATCATTTTAAACAAATAGGAGAAGAGTATTTAGAAGATGGAATTCCGCACATAAAAATGATTAAAAAATAATTTTATTTATGAGGTAATCAGGAAGACATATAATTTTATTATTTAATCCCCTCATCCCTGTCTACCGTCAGGCAAGCTGGCCTTCTTCTCAAGGAGAAGGAATATTTTTAATCCAATACTTGTCCAAAGCACAAAATATAACCATTACAATCTTCTATTTCAAAATCACGATTACCATATTCTGTATCTTTAATCTTTTTTTGAAGTAAATTCTTTATAAAGTTCATTCACATAGTTTACCCAGATATAAGCGTCCCATGCTTCGGCTCCATTGGTATGTCAACCAGCGTCTATATTAGGAATTCTATTTGGTTTTCCTAATCGTAATTTTTTGGTATAAAATTTAATAGTTTCCAGAATGTTATCAACTATAAAATAAGGTGCTATTTTTTTCATTCTGAAAAATTACCTCAGCAATTTCCCGTATTTTCCTTTATCTGCAAGTAATTTTGTTGCAGTAGTAATGGCTTCGTCATTTGTCAGATAGTAATCATATAGCCCTTCTCTGTAAAAAAAACGTTTGATAATTTCATCTTTTAGATGATTGGTTAATTCATCTTTATATGTATCTAATGCTCTGGCTTTACTATCATTAATATCTGAAAGTAATTTTTGATAATCGGCTTTAACAGAAGTTCCAAATTCATTAGCTTCATCACTGTTCATAATTTGTTTTAGTGATCTTTCCGTATTTGTTTCATAACTAAAACCACTACTAGCTACAAATTTTTTAAACTCGTTATAATCTGACGATTTAAAAGAGAAATTATTAATATTCTCAACAGTATTATCAAAATAATATTTAGTAGCGTAATCAAAAACCACATTATTATCCATCAATGCTTTGGTAAGTTTACTTTGTTTTAGAGAATTGATTTCTACATCAGGAAAAACACCACCACCATCATAGACAGTTCTTCCGTTTTTAGTTTTAAAAGCATTAAAATCTGTTGATTCTGTTCTTACAGCATTTCCGTTTTCATCTCTGTTCCAGTAATCCAAAGCCTGAATACATCTTCCAGATGGAGTATAATACCTGGAAATAGTTACTTTTAACTGAGTTCCGTAAGTAAGTCTAAGCGGACGTTGTACTAAACCTTTACCAAAACTTCTGGCACCTAATACAACAGCACGGTCTAAATCTTGTAATGCCCCGGAAACAATCTCACTGGCAGAAGCACTTCTGCCATTTACCAATACAACTAATGGAATTTCTGTATCTACAGCTTTGTTTCTGGTCTTATATTCCTGGTTAAACTTCTTTACTTTAGATTTTGTAGTAACAATTAATTCTCCTTTAGGAACAAATAGATTAGTCACGTTAATTGCTTCAGATAACAGTCCACCGGGATTTCCTCGCAAATCCAGTATAATTCGTTCTGCTCCCTTAGATTTTAAATCTTGTAAAGCTTTCTTAGTTTGACCGGAAGCTTTTCTATTAAATCTTGAAAGTACAATATAACCTGTTTTATTATTAACCATAGAAGAATATGGAACAGCATCAACTTCAATTTCTTCACGAACCAAGGTAGTCGTTTGAATCTTTCCCTGTCTCTTATAAGTAATATCAATTTTACTTTTCACAGCACCTTTTAATAGCTCACTGGCATCATCTTTAAAATCGGCTATAGTAATATCTCCAATCTTGGTGATCTCATCTCCTGCTTTTAATCCTGCTTTATCTGCCGGAGAATTTTTATAAGGTTCAGTTATGAGAAGCTTATCATTGTAACTTCTAACCATGGCTCCAATACCTGAATATTCACCATTATTCCTGATTTTGTATTCTTCTACATCCTGTTCGTTTAAAAATCGGGTATAGGGATCTAAATCATCTAACATACTTTTAATGGCAGTATCCATTAATTCTGCAGGATTAGTCTCATCTACATAATTCATATTTAACTCTTTAAAGAGTGTAGTAAAAATTTCTATTTGCTTGGCAATTTCAAAGAAATCACTCTTAAAACCCGCACTTACAAATAAAATAGTAGCAGCTAAAGCAGGTACAACGATTCTTTTCTTTAATCCTATCTTCATAACTTTTTCTTTTTAAAAAATCTCCTTCTCAGGAAGAATACGGTAAATATTACTATTAATATAAAAGGCCAAATATTTAAGATACCTAAAAAGAAGAAAGAAAGTCCGTTAAATCCAGACTTTAAAGCTTTCCACATTTTGGAACCATAGGAGACAGTAACTCCGTTTTCGGCAGTTAATTTATAAAATTCTATTGTTAAAGTACTTAAGGAAACCTGATTTTGTAAATACTTTAACCTTCCTTCTTTGGCTTCAATTTCTTCACGAATAGAAGAAAGCTCTCTTTCTATTTCCAGAATCTCTTTAACCGAATTGGCTTTTTTGAGCAATTCCAGGTAGCGGTTTTCCAGTGTTTTTTTAGCTTTAAGACGAGCTTCCAGATCAATAAATTCTTCGGTAACATCTCTGGCAGAAATACGTTTGGTATCAAAATAAGAAACGTTTTTACTAATAGAGTCTATAACTTTTTGAAAGTTTTGCGTGGGAATCCGAATAACTAAACTCCGGTTATAATCGCCATAGCCTTTTCCCGATTCATCTTTTTGAATAAAACCCTCATGCTGTCGAGTATAATTGACAATTTCCTGGTATGTTTTTTCTAAGTTATTGGTTTGAAACCGAAGAAAACTTTCCTTGATGATTTTTTGTTCCCTTTCTTCAAAATTAAAATCAAAAGATACCTGATCAAGTTCTGAATTATTAACTAATTCTAATATTGATTCGTTACCAGATTTATACGCTTCTTCCGAAGAATTATTTCCAGAGCAGGCCAGGGCAATAGATAATAAAAACCAGGATAATAATTTCATTGTTTATTTATTTGTTTTAAGAACCTATTCAAAAGTTGTTCCATACTCTTATTTAACTGAATAAAAGAAGGTTGTTCTTTACCAAGGTACAAAAACATAAACGCATAAGATGTTGGCAGATTGTTAAAAAGTGTAGTTTTTTGAAGCCTGTAAGACTCACGGATAAGTCTTTTTATATGATTTCTATCGACGGCTTTTTTAAATTTTCTTTTAGGAACAGAAAAACCAGCTAGCACATTAACAGAAGTAGATTGATGTTCTGTTAGAGGGATAAATACAAGTTTTAGCGGAAATTTAGAAACAGATTTACCATCAGAAAATAATTTTTCAATTAGTTTCCGGCTTTTTAATTTTTCTTCTTTAGGAAAAGAATTACTCATTTATCTTTTTCAAATTCGGGTAAAAATAGAAAAAACCACTCGGAAAGCTTTAAAAAAGCTCCGAGTAGTTTTGTTTTTAAAATAATTTGAGACCAACACCAACATTATGAGTTATACCTACGGGGTCATTAAGATTTACCCGATAACTTACAAACCAGTTTCCTTTTCTATGGTATTGCAGTCCTAAACTAGTATTGTTAAAATGTTCTTTATTTCCTCCAAGTTCCCCAAAAACATAAAGGCCACTTTTATAAGTTTTAGGATATTCTATGGTCTTTGTCGTAATAATTTCCCGAGGCACCTTTAATTTATACGAAAGTTTACTGTCTAACAATTCACCTTTCAGTAAATTATAAGTGTAAATCTCGATATCGTCATTTTGTATAGTGTCCTGGTATACTCTTGCTTCTTCAATATTTTCTGAATTAATATCATTTACCTCATCTGTTTTTAATACTATTTGCGGATGCTCTTTGTCTACATAAACTGTTTTGTATTTAACAGTTTGTACTTTAAAAGTGTCGACTTTAGTCTGCCAAATCGTATCTGATACCACAGTAACAATAGGGTTTTTATCTATTGATTTTCTTTCACAATTTTTTAGTGTGATAAAAGCAAATAAGAAACCAATTAAGAATAGCCATATATTGTTTTGTTTCATAATTAAACTTGAACTATAAGTCCAGAGGACTCTGAATCTATATTAGTAATTTGCAGGATTATTGGAACTGAGGTTTTTCCTAAAAAATCTTCTACAACTACCTGGAAAGAAAAGAGATCTTCTTGTCCGTTGAATACATTAGGATCTATATTTACTGTCAATAAATTATCCAGAAATCCAGTTCCAGGCAAAAACCCAGTTCCGAGTTCATCAGTGATACGAAATTCATCCGCTAATGCTAATGACTTTTCTTCAAATACGATTTCTGTACCACTTAGAACAGGGTTGCCATTATACAAAACACTCATGCCTGGGGCAGCTGTTGTCAGATTACTAATAATTAGTTTTTTAAGAGGCTTCATTCCTACATATAAAGAACCAAGATAATTCCAGAATCCGATAGGTTGATCGTAAGTAAAATAGACTCCGTTGTCATCTTGTGGAATTATGTAATTAAATACATAACCGTTTTCAATTTCTAGAAATTCTGGTTTAGGAAAACTATCTATATGAATAAAACTATCCAACAAGGCTTCGAATTGTTGTTGTGTAGGCTTGTCACCAGTTTCGAAATATGTTTTTAATGTTTCTATTGTTTGTTTCATTTTATTATTATTTTATTACTGCCTGAATTGGCATTTATTAAATTGAGTCATGAAAAAGTATCATTGATACCCCTTTCTTTCTAAATTAAATCAGTCTTTACAATTTGAATTTTTATTATAAAGAATTAGGAGTTAGATTGTTTAATATAGCATTAGTACCTATTGAAGTTCCATTGCTTTTAATTAACCCCACTTGATTTAATGTGAATTGATTGCCTGTGAACAAATCGCCTGGCGTATCCTGGATAAACGTAGAATTAGTAATATTTACAGTAACTGTATTATCTGGTTGTGTTATGTTTAATATTCTACCAGATAATGTTATATGACTATCTATTATATTCAATGTTCCGGGAGCATTGAATGAAAAATCTATTTTACCAGTAAAATTTTCAAATGTTTTATTAGAAACTCCTGATATAGCTCCTGCTTTTAAAGTGCCTGTAATTATTGTATCAGCTCTTACCAATATATTTACATTAGATACCGTATCATTTAATTTAAAATATGAAAAATCGAGATCTACAATACCTGTAGCGTTTAAATTCCCCACTTCAAAAGTTTCTATTAATCCTATTCTTAATGATGGATTATTTATATCTAATGATTCAGTTTTTATATATTTAAAATCTTGTAAAGCGAAATTATACGTAGCAGCAGTAAGATCATTTATTGATATACTTTTCGAAATAATTTTCCCTAGATTACTTTTCGAATGAAATTGAGATTGATTTTTAATCTCTAAATTATTAACCTCGATTTTAGTATTAGTTAGCTCAGTTCTGTTATGTAATACTTTGAATGAACCTTTATTATCAATGATAAGATTATTTGCTTTCACTGTTAACTGTTCAGTCTGGAATACCGAAGAGGCAGATGTTATAAAATGAAGATTAGAATAAGGCATAAAAAAATCTAAATAACCCAAAGCTCCATCAGATTGATGTAATATTGTCGAATTATTAAATAAGAGATTGACTTGCCTGTTTTTTACTATAAACTTTAAGGGTCTGTTGGGTATGGTTTCCGAAAAAGTTACAGTAGTATTTGATGGAGCAATAACCTCTATTTTCCAAACATTGACATCATCATTTGGCAGAGAATTATAAACAGCAGTATCAGTTTTAAATGGTTTGTCTATATTTCCAATTTCTCCAGTAATATCATTACCATTTATACTATCGATAAAAACAGTAAAAGGAATTAAAGAAAGAGAACTATTTTCCAGGTTTTCCAGTTTATCTTTTAAAACTGTTGTAAAATCTTCTGTAGAAAGTTGTTTTCCCGGTTCAACAGTTACCTTGTTATTTAAAGCATCGAGTAAGCCATTAACCTGGTCGATATCCCAATTGTCAGGAATCAAAGTTTTAGGGATAGTAAATGTAGATTGATCCTGGAATAAGATTCCTATATCTCCATTTACTAACGGTTCGATAGAAATAATTAGCTTCCCTTCATCTTTATGATATAAACTGTCAATAAGATCATAAAACTGTTGTTGTGTAGGTTTATCCCCAGTTTCAAAGTATGTTTTAAGTGTTTCTATTGTTTGTTTCATATGATTTTAATTATTGAATACGGGGAATTTTAATTCCCCGTATTGTTATTTTACTTTGTTTTCAGACAATTAATTCATTGTTTAAAACAGCAAGTTCATCAGAAGTCAGGGCACTATTGAATATTAGCACTTCTCTCATAGACCCCGGATAGAAGAATGCAAAATCGTCACCTGCAGCATTATTTTGCCTGGCACCTAATAATGTACTAAGTGAATTTACTGTAGTAGATGTAACGGTATCATTTATTCTCGCTACACCATCTTCATACAATGTAAATGTATTGTCGTCATTATAAACCAATGTAATTAGCGTTGGTTTTGTAGGCACAGACGTACTATACGTATCCTGAGTATTGAGATTAAATGTGATTAATAAATTATTGAAGTAGAAAAAAGCATATTGCCTGGAACTTGATAATCCTTTATGGATTAATGCCCCATTAGCATTATTTTCTCCTGTTAAAATAGCTATTGTTCTTGCCTGGCCAGGTTGAAAGTTTAATTCTGGCGGAGTGCCAAAATCCAGAAAATCATCTACTCCGTCAAATTTAACCTCTTTACTTCCATCAGCTGCAATCTGCAAAACAGGTTGTCTGTTTACTGCATCTTGAGATGCATTTAAAGAATCTCCAATAACATTGTTCCATGATGTAACAGGTTCTCCAGTTAAAGCAAGCACTGTCTCATTCATCATAGTGTCTCCATTTAACCGGGTAATTAACGATGGTATGCTATTAATAAGATCTAATTTTTCATTTATTGTAATAGAACTAATCTCTATGGCATCTCCAATGGTATTGGAAGTAAATCCGGGATAAACTTTAATACCCACAACAGGGTTATTAGGTGTAAAGGTAACAGTGCCCTCTACCCAATCAGTTCCGGAAAATGAGATGTCATAAGAAGCATTTGCTACACCTTCCCAGTTGAAAATACCTCCATCTCCCTGGGCATTTCTAGCCCTAAAAGTTGCGATATATTCTGTTCCTTGCGTCAAATAATCTAACTGGATTCTTCCAAATCCGGCCGAAACGTCTGTTGTTTCAAGTCGGATTACATGATCATCCCCTAAATCAGTATCTGTTGATGAAACAGAAGTAATAGAAATTTTACTAGTACTAGGCCAGTTCCCCGTAGAATTTACATCGGTTCCAGCCGCATCATTTTCAGTATATAGATTCGTAGAATTAGTATTATTATTGCTCAGATATGCTATAATATCATCTTTGTTTATGTCTGTCAAAACAGAATTATACATCCAAATACCTCTGACATTAGCATCGAGTAAATCAAATGCATCCTGACGCCCACCAATCAATAAATCATAAGTAGTTTGATTAACAGGGTTGGTCGGAATAGAAAAATTCCAATCAGTATCATTTTTTCTTAGCGTTACAGTATCTGTAGCAGCGGTATATGTCATTATAAAAATATCATTGGAAGCTCCCTGGGTACTTGGTGTATAGGTTTGCCCACCTACAGCAGTTCGCCATTTAGAAGCTTGTAAACCAAATTGATATTGAAAACTTCCACTATTTCCGTTAGCCCAGGTTACAAAGGCATTTTCTCCCGGAGCATAACGACTACCTAATTGTACCACAATACTAAAATCATCTGTTCCGGCAATAAAATTCAAGTCTGAAGGTTGTCCGGCCGAAAAAGCAACGTTTGAAAAACTGACCTCTTTGATTCCGTTTACAATTTCCAGAGTTGATAATGCCGGATTCTGTGAAGTTAAATCATTACTTCCGTAAGCATCTGCCCATGTTGTAATTATATCACCGTCTGATCCTTCTATATCATCTGCTTTCCAGCCACTAATAAGGTTTCCGAAACCACTCATAGGGTCTAAACTTGCCGTGTTATCCAGTATTAGAGAATTTCCTAGATAACTTTTTTTAATTTCTGTAGCACCTAAATACACTTTATTTAATGTGCCATTACCTAGTTTGATACTCATAATTAATCGGTTATTATATAAAGCGTAGAAGCTAAAGGAGTGCCTGCGTCGTATTCTGCCTGTGTTAAAGACACAACATTAGACACAGTATCACTTCCGGAAGGTTCTGATGCAGTTTGACTGTTGATAGTATTTACTTCACCTACAGGACCTATAGCGCCTATTTGATTTTGTAATCCGTCTAAAGCCGCTCTTAATCCGGTGATAAAATCAATAGAATGTGCATCGGGATGCTGATTCATAGGAATGGTCATTGAAGTTGTATCAGAAAAATTAAAAACAATATCCCCACCTAAAATTTGAGTAATACTGGTAATTATTTTTCCTTCATCTTTATGAACCAGGCTATCAAACACATCAGAAAATTGTTGTTGTGTAGGCGTATCTCCTGTTTCAAAATAGGATTTTAAAATTGCTATTGTTTGTTTCATTATTTTAATTTTTTATAATTTTTTTTGATAACTATTACACCAGTTTTTTTATACTGAGGTTATCTAAAAGGATTTCTTGACCGACTACTGCACCTAATAAAAACCATTCAATAGTTGCAGTTCCTGTTAAAGTTCCTGTCACTATAGTATTATAATCTGCATAAGAATCGGTCATACTTATTTGTGTTCCATTCAGATTGCTAAAAGAATAAAGGCGTGCATCTGCTCCAGCTGATTTTTTCCCTCTCCATTTAATAACATATTGTTCCCCGTTTTCTACCGGGAATGAGTATCCTATTCGTCCATTTCCAGATTGATTTGCAGTTCCTTTAATCGCGAAGCTACTTTGATCAACATCAATAGACTCAACAGAAAGATCTATAATGTTATTATTGATCCATCCAGTAGTTGAATCTACTTCATTATTTACTGAAGCAGCATTAGCATCACTATGTAATTCCGGATTTATGGCTCCTCCAACTAAATCGATCCATTGCGTACCATCAAAATATTCTAAATGATTATTGTTTTCGGTATTGATAATCATACTTCCCGGCCCTGCATTTTCTATAGATGATTTTGGCACAGGTATTAATTGAATGCTTCCGTTTTTATAAACAATAAATGCATTACTACGCTCTCTAACTATAAATTCAGTAGAACTATTTTGCAAATCCCCATTACCAACAATGAAAAGAGGAGTGTTAGGGTTGTTATTAAGTGTAGAAAAAAGATTATCAGTGTACAATCCTGTTATTTCCTCTGATGCCTGACCAACAACTGTACTAGAACTATATTTATTAACATTTAAAGTCCCCAGAATGGTGTTTGAGTTAATACCATCTATCTCATTAGCAATACCACTAATGAGGTTAAAACCGTTATTTGATGATGACGATTTTGAAGAGTTATTTGCTCCAAAAACAGCATCAGCAAATCCATTACCTTCATTAGAATATCCATAGGTAAAAGAGTATTGATTGGTAGCCTTGTTATTAAACCCACCTGCAAAAGAAGCGTAATTACTGGCAATATTATTATGTCCTAATGTAAGAGAATGAGTTCCCGTTGCTCCTTTAGTTTCACTGGATTCTTCAGGATAACTTCCTAAGTCTAAAGCATTACTACCAATATTACCAACAGTATCTGAAGAAATTGAAGTTTTTCTGAGACCAATTCCGTTTCCTTCATCTATGGCTTCTAGTCCAAAGGAGGAAGTATCTGAGTTCATTGGAATGATAATGGATGTGGCATCCGATAAATCAAAACGAATATCTCCGTTAGGTAGGGCAACAATATCTACTATTGCCCTGCCTTCATCTTTATGTATTAAGCTATCAAAAAGGTCATAAAACTGTTCTTGTGTAGGTTTATCACCTGTTTCGAAATAGCTTTTTAAAACATCTAAAGCTTTTCTCATTATTTTTTGATTTTTAAATGATTTTCATTTTTACCTTCTTTTGAAAGTGTTTCTATGGCATCTTTTAAATCTCCTTTTTTAAGCAGGTTTATTAGCGCTTTAAAAGGATTGACACCATAGATTTTGTTGAAATTTTCCATAATAGACTTTATCTCGGCGATGGCTATAAAACCTGCAATGATCTTTAAAAAAGGCACTTCTTCTACGATATTTTTTTCGAGAAAATAAGAAGCCATGATCACTAGATTGTAGATAAAGAACTTGGAAATAGTGTGTCCGATACGTTTACTTTGAATCGGAACCTTGTTTTTATAGGAGGCATAAGCACCAGTGATGAAATCGACAATAATTAAAAAAACCATAGTAATCATTACCGCTTGCATTGGTGAAATTAATGCCATTGCCCAGAAACATACGTTCATAAGTTTATCCATGTTTTTTTAGTTTTTTATAATCGAGTACCCTGTTTTTTGGATAAGCCCGAATATTTACTTTGTTATTCTGGTTACCCCCAAGAATGTAAACATAGCGTTGTGTTTCTTTGATATAAAAGCCTACATGACCTTTCCAGCTTTCGGGACTTTCCCGCCATAAAATGACGACATCACCCAGCTGAGGTTGATCTGTAGATTCTCCAACACTTAACCAGCTGCGTGCATTGAGCTTGCCGGTATATTCATAACCGCTTTTTTTAGCGATCCAATTGGCAAAAGCACTACACCAGGCCGTTTCATCTTTAAGCTTGGAACCGTCAAAACCCAACTCGTGAAAGTAGGCTACAATTTGGGGGTTGTCTACAATACCGGGAACTTCTGTCACGCCGAATTGCGACAACGCCAGTTGAATTTTATCCATGTATTAAAATGTGATTTAAAAAGCTAAAACTGTAAATGACGTATCATGATTTTGAAGAACTGGTTTTTTTGATACGCCCAGTATTTTTTAGCTTATACCATTTATCACCTCAATTCACTGAAATAAAACACCCTTTTTTCCTTTCTATTTCATTAAAAAACAAGAATGAGAACTAAGCTATCATTCATTTTTCTAAAATCAATTAAAGAAAAAAATCATCGTTTTCTTTTTACAGTAAATTAAAATAATAACTGATATTTTTTGATTAATAAAAACGGTAAACCGTTTGTTTGAAAAGCGTACTCAAAGATATGAAATATATAAGGGGAGGTCTAATATTTATAGGAGTTTTGACTGCAACTACGGGAGGGAATAAAGTAGAAAAAATACCAACTAAAAGCGGGTATTGATTTAATTTAAAATATATGAGGCTTAAGTAATATTCCTTTCTGTCTAATTAGAAGGAAATTCTTGAATATTTTTTACTAGAGAAATGATATAATCCTCACCATTTTCATTGAATGTATTTATTTTAGAGATAACAGGATCTAAACTAACACGCTTTTTAAAAGCGCGCTAGTAACTATTAGGGTTTGTTAAATTTTGGATGGATTATAATTATTTGTTTTTTCTAAATACTCAAGCCCTTTAAGAGTGATTTGATAATGCCAATTGCTGTTATTGGAAGTTATAAGACCTTCATTTTCCATTTCCTTTAATAAATTAATAAAATCTCCTCCAATGATTCTGACTTCATTATCGAAATTAACTAATTTTTCTAAGTTGTTTAAAGGTAGGTTTCCACTACCATTTTTTACTAATTCGAGTTTTTGTAGAATTGTTATTTTTTCTTTCATCTCTTTATTTTTGAAAACCAAATAAACTTAAAATAGCATTTTTTTCTTCAGCGAGTTAATATACTATACAATTAAGATTGAAGTGAGATCCGGAGTAAATTTTTTATAAAAACAACAGTTATTTCCAAATATGGAAAAGAGGCATGCTTTATAAAAACGTGCCGGTAAAGAGCAATTATTAAATAAAAACTTTAATCTATTGACAAATAAATTGGTTTATTTTTTTCTAATCCTTCTTTAGTAATTAGATAAATATTATGCATATCTTCTATCATTCTATCGTTATTTGGATTGAGCCTTAAATCTAATCGATATTCTTTTTCAAATATAATTCTTCTTGCAAACCCTTCTATTTTTGAGGAATCTCTAGACTCTAATTCACTTTTTATTTTTTCTTCAAAAACATCTTTCATTTTAAACATTTCTTCTCGAGATAATATGTAGTCTTGAAAAAAAGTATTTATTCTATCTCCTATCACAGAAAACAATAGTTCTTTATAAAGAGGAACCAAAGTACTACTTGAAGAACCTATTGCAAACTTCTTAAACTCGATATTTCTATGGTAGTCAATAGGTTCTTTATCTTTGTTGGTTACATTACTTATTACTATTCCATTCATATTTTTATTCTTTTAAAAACTTTAACAATACTTTATCTCTAGAAATATCTTTATCTAGATCAAGTTCTAATCTAGTAAAACCATTATTTTTTGACCATTCTCCTGCAAAAGTAGAAAAGGCGCTTCTTATTATTTGCGCTATCACTACAGCTTTTTTTCATAAAATTTAAAATATTGTATTTCCATAAAGACTATCCTAACTAGCACGCTTTTATAAAGCGAGTTTATTTAATATGTAATGAAGATAATTGAAGTAAGGTTTTTTTCATAAGACTACTATTTACTAATTTACGGGTATGAAAAAAATAGTTAAATATAACTTTAAAAAAAGGCACGCTTTATAAAAGCGCGCCAGTAGGAAATAAAAAAACCGCCCAATTTTGGGTGGTTAATGTATTATTAAATGAAATTATTTATTCATCTTCATAAGTTAACCCTTTTTCTTCAATTCTAACTTTTGCGTTACCATTAACGTATTTATCGAAAGAATCGAAGCTTTTATGAATATTTTTAGTAGAGGCATTTTCTTCGTCAATATATTCATTATCAAAAAAGTACACAGGTGGGTTCTCTGGGTCTTCTGCATCCGGATCATCAAAATAAAAAAAATCAAACTGTTCTCCTCCATCTAATTCTGCAATAACCCAAAAGTCGCGCGAAAACTTAAAACCATTATCAGCTAAAAGATTTTTAACTGTTTCTTGGCGTTCAATACCATACTCTAATGAGCTACTGATACCACTATCATAGATTCTTGGCTTCCCAATTGCTAAATACATAAACTCTTTATACGCTTTAGGGAAGGTTCTTCCTATTTTATTTTCAACAGAAGCTTCTATATTTTCAACAAATGGAATAATATACTTTCCTTCTATTTTTTCCAGGTTTTTTTCATAAAATTTTAAATATTGTATTTCCATAAAGACTATTCAGATTTAGTAATTTGATCAAGCTCTTTTAAAATATCCGGAATTCTGTAATCTCCTTCCATATTTTTAATTAGTTCAGAGGCATCTTCTACATCTATTCCAACTGAAGAAATATATAAAGGATTTTTACTTTTTCCCCTTAATACGGGAATAACAGTTTTGTGATTATTGAAAAAAGACCTTTTGGCAACACCGATTATAGGAATTTTTTCTTTTAAAGCACTCCATAAATGACCACCTAATCCAAAATTTTTATCGTTGTCAATATAGATATGTCCATCTACAATAATGACTTCTATTTTTTCCAGATCTATTCTTTCTATTATTTGAAGCAGACAAGGAAGTTCTCTTTTATAGAACTGACCAGGAACATATTCTTTAACATCATTGATTTTTTCTACAATGACTTCTTTTTTTGAAATATTTTGAAAAGAAAAAAGTACGCCAACAGCTTTGGCGTACTTTTCTTTATAATGGACGTCTATGGTTAAAATCATTAAAAACTACCTAAAAGATTACCCTCTTGGTCAAATTCTTTAAAAGTTCCTGGTACAACTATATTATTTTTTAATAAATATTCTTCATTTATTTGACCATTCTCATGATATCCACGTTGTAGCCCTTCAAGATACCCGTTTTGATATTCAAACTCTGTGAGTAATGCTCCGCTTTTGTAATACTCTATTCCTATACCGGTAAAAGGCTTACCCTCATAATAAAGAATTTCACTTCCGCCTCCATCTAACCCAAAGTACTCTAAATTTTTATAATCTACTCTTAAACTCATAATTAAAATTTTTTATAGCCCTATAAATTTAATATTACCTAACTAGCGCGTTTTTATAAGGCGTGTTTATTTAATATGTAATGAAGATAATTGAAGTAAGGTTTTTTTCATAAGACTACTATTTACCAATTTACGGGTATGAAAAAATAATTAAATATAACTTTAAAAAAAGGCACGCTTTATAAAAGCGCGCCAGTAAGATAAAACGTTATCTATCCTCCAAAATACCTAACCCGTTTATTAGGATTTATATTCAATAAAAAAGAATCTGGCTTTAATATAATTTCTGATATAGGAGAATTATCTACACTAAATATTACTTGTTGATTTGTATTATTGATTGAAAAAGAAATATTCCCTAATTCTCTTTGTATAGCCTCAGAAAGCTTATCCAAATTCTGTGGTTCAATAAAGGCTAATTCTAAACTATTTAAAAAGTAAGAATTGTTTTTAAAATCATCGAATCTTCTTAAAATAAGGTGTTTTATATCGTTTCTTTCTATTTCTTCAGTTATTGCATATAAATCGGCCTCTTCATCTAAATTATCAGGATACTCAACATTAATTTTATATGCATTTTCAACAAGCAACTTTGTGTACCAATACTTCTCCTGAGGATAATTATTGCTGTACGATTTAACAATTAATGCAACAATGTTTAATATTGATGTAGTTTTTAAATAAGTTTCGAAACTTTCAATATCTGGTCTTAATTCATCCATTTTAGGATCTGTTGCATCTAGGATCTGTTTTTCTTGATAGTATAAAAAATCTAAATTAAAATCTATTTTCATAATTTTTTAGTTTATATAATGGTTGTAAATTACTTTGTCTTTTAATATGTCAAATATTTCCTCAAATTCTCTATGATTGATAGTACCTGTATTTCCTACAGCTAATTTTTTAGCTAGATTAAAATTACTTTCAATATCTTCAATACGATCTATTAGCTTTTTGATTTCTTTAACTTTTAGGTTTTTTCCTTTTTTAAGGCTAAAAGTACTTCCATTTGGAGTTACAGCTCTTATTTCATTTAAACGATTTGATAAGAAAAATTTAATGTCTGCAATGCTTAGTCCAAAACCACTAGGATGGTTATGAGTCATTATAGCTTGTCTTGATCTAAGTAGAATTTTATCTGGCCATATAATCCTATCTTTTAGATTAGAGGTGAAAAACTCGTCGACTCTAGTATTTTTATTAAATATTTTTCCAAATTCTATATCGAAAAGTTGAATTCTTTTTTCAAAACTAATAATTTCTTCAGGAGCATCATCAAAAATTTTACTTACTTTCTTTGCAAAGAATTCACTAGACCCCTTTTCTTTAATGCTCTTGGTTATATTATCATCTAACTCATCAATATCTTTTTTGAATTTTTTCTGTGCCTTTTTTCTAGCTTCATTTAATCGTTTTGCTAATTGTGTAGCAAAAGCTTTAACAGTTTTAATAAACCGAACAGCTGCTAAAATACCCGTTATAACCTCTCCAACTACTAAAAGATCTTCCCCGATTTGTTTTATAATTTCATAACTGCTCTTTTCCCGGGAATAACGGTTTCCTAATTTTTCAAATGCTTCTTGAATTTCTTTAAGAATACCATTGACAATTCCATCTTTGGTTATTTCATTATAATAATTTATTAAAGCTTGCTTAATTGCAGTTACATTTTCACGGTCTGATAAGGTGAGAATAAAGGCTAAACCTCTAATAGTTCCGGTAATAAAATTAATAATACCGTCATAGAGCCCGCATATAAATGCATTCGCATAGTTTGCATACTTTGTTACTTCTTTAAATATAGAAACAAAAGCATTAAAAAAAGGATTGATTAAATCTTTGATGAGCTCATAGAAAAAACGTAAAACCTCTTTATAAGAGAATTCAAAAGTCTCAAAGTTTGGTAAATTGGTTATTTTTTTATCTAGCTGATGATCTTCATCTAAAAACCTGAGAATACTCTCATCTAATTTTTGGAAGTATGCAATAGCCTTATTTAGAGATTCCTGATAATCGGGAACAAAGAGAGGATCAAACTTTTCGTCACCGACTAACGGATTCCAATTTTCTTCTTTGGTTTTAAAAGAATCGATTTCATCTGCTAACGCATTTAATATAGGTGCCCAAAATTGATTGAAACCTATATTTATTTGTACTAAAATAGCATTGACTATATCAAAACTATTTTCTTTAATATAATTAGTAAATTCTTGTCTAAAAAAGTCTTTAATAATAGCTATAAGTGACTTTCTATTGGCACTTCCAATAGTATTTGGCGCCATTTTATTAGTAATATCAATAGCAAACTCTCCTAGACTTCGATGCTTTTTAGAATTAGTAGCCCATGATCTTAAAATTGAATCGGCAACTCTGACTCCTACGATTTGATTAATTTTTGAAAAAGGAAGATTTGCTTCTTCTAGAGAATTAACATTTTTTCTTTTTACCCCTTCTAAATCTGTTACTTCTAGGAAAATAACAATCTGGTTATCACTAGCTCTGGTTCTTTTGAATCTATCTTTTGCAGTTTCATAATCTGTATCAGGAAAAAAAGAATAGCGAACAAGGTCCGGACCTACCGAATTAACTTCCAAACCTTTTGAAAAGGAAGATATATTGCTGGTAATAGAATTGAGTTGAGAAGCTTCTGGAAATGAAAATACCGTATTTTCATTAGATTTTTTCAGTAACCCTAGGCTTTCTAAATCCTCCGGAACTTCATTCATAGGAGACCCTGGTGCTAAAGGTGTTCTTGGGCTCTCTAAATCATCCAAACCAAACCTGTCTGCCAACGCAAAGCGGCTGTTTTTTATAGTCATAATTATATGATTTAAAATTTTTGAATTAAATACCATTACTGAAATAATTTTATAGCAATAAAAAGCCCTTTTTCCCTTTCTATTTCAAAATAAAAAGAAACCATAGCTACTGCTATGCTTGATTTTTCTTATTCGTATAAAGAAAATAATAAGCATTTTCTTTAGCGACAAAACAATATCAGAAATGGTATAAAAAGACTGCCTGAAAGCATATGTCGATTATGATCGATACCGAAAGCCGGTGTGCCTGATTGTCTTTGGTCTTGATCGCAGCCAAGAGCAATACAATTCTTAATGTTGCTTTACAGACAGTCTTTTACAAATGAGTGGCTTTGCAGACAAGCCAATAGCCTTAAGTGCTTATTTTATAACTTAAAAGGTCTAAAGCTTGTCACCACAGAATATTATTGGACAATAAAATCGCCTTCAATGATGTCAAAATCAATACCATCTTTAGCTTGCCCTACAGCTTCTTCGTCTTCGCAAAAGCATGGAAGTCCGTTTTCATCCAACACCCCAGATCTGGCCTGTAATAAGGTCAAAGAAGTTGGTAATTTGGTTTCCCAAGGCTCTCCCTCAACTTCTCCGATAGGCTGTTGTAATTCTTCTACGATAGACAAATGTAAATCGTCATCAAACGTAATATCACGACCTTCAAAGATTTCACCGGTTTCCAGGTAGTACATTACTGCTTCTTCAAAACCTGGACGTACAGAAACTACTGTTCTCGCCATACCAGATTGTAAAAAGGCTTTAAATAACGGATCTGTATCTTCTTCATTAAACAACCGTTCCCATTGCTCTTGATCTGCCCAGAAATAAGGATAGAATAAATAACTCATTACGTCCCATTCAAAAGCTTGTTCGAAGAATTTTACGCGACGTGCGTGTTGTTCATAACTCTTGGTTCTGGTAATTAATCCTTTTCCATCACGAAGGTTTCCAGGTTCAAAATTGAAATTAAACGGACGTAATAATAGTTCTAAACACGACTTTTTAAGCTCATTTTGTTCAATACGCCTTGCTTCTAAAGGATTATAAGTAGCTTTTGCTTCTTCAGCTTTTTGTAATTCTGCTAGTACGGCTTCATCATAAGCTGCTTTTCTGGCTTCATACGCAGTGATAATCGCATTAAACGTTTCCAATTGCCATTGTTCATAATATTCAGATGTTCTTTCACATTCGGCAACGACATTATAAGCTGCTACTTCAATATCATCCCCTTTTGCACTTACTGGTAAAGCATCTTTAACAGCTGTAAAAGATAAAGGAACAGGATTTATATTAAGTTCATTTCTATTAAAGTGAAAACGGGTGGCTTTATCCCCAACTATTATTGAAACATGAGGAGTTTCCGGATCATTAGGATGAAAATGGAAACTACAATTTACTTTAGCATTTGAACAAACATAACCTTCGGGAATTTCAATATCATTTGCAGTATGCGCTACATATTTACCTTCAGTTGCACTGGAAACAGGTCTTCTTTCAAAATCGTAACTTTTTCCAACCTGAATCATTTCTGAAGGAGGAGGAGTTACCTCGGCATTATAAGTTGCCGCCCAAAAAGCATATTTAGAAAGGGAAACATCAGTATGATTTGCAATTTGATATGCACCAATTCCTCTTGGATCTATAGGCTCTTTAAGTAAGGATAAATTGCTATACCTGTTTTCGCCGTTTTTAAGAAATGCAGCTGGCTCAGGAACCATAAATTCATACATCAATCGCTTACCATAATTAACTACTGTGTTTTTATAAACCTTATCGATCCATCTATATACACCACTTACGTGACTTTTCCCGCCAATATTATTAAATCCGTGTGTATTGGTATCTTCGGTTTCCTCAATAATTTTAGAGATTCGCTTTTCAGATACTTTTTGTACGATACGCTCCAAAGCTTGTTCAGTTACTTCCTGAGCATATGAAACTGCTTGAGCATCTGATTCTGAAGTAGATGTGTTGGACGCGAAATCTGCCGAAGCATTGAAGAAGAATTTTCCCGTTTTTCCACCAGAAAACCCAGTTGCAAAACTTCTGTCTTCGTTAATAATACTGGAAATCTCACGTTGTAACTCATTACGTTCTGTAGAAGAGGTATCGGTTTGTGATTCACTTTCTAATTCGGAAGAAGTTTCTAACGTATCTTCAGATCTTCTTAGTTTTCTATTGGCACGTTCCTTATATTCTCCTTGCATGATGTTTTCAATATGTGAAACTTCACCGGGCACATAGCAGCAGATTTCTTGTTCTACACGTCTGTAATCTGCAACACCCAATTGAGAAATTCCGATAACATCACTTACAGAAGTATCTGTAGATTCATCAGATCCATCACTTCCATCGCCACCGCTATTATCTCCATTTCCGTCACCACCACTATTGTCTCCATTGTCTCCGCTTCCATCATCACCATTAGAGCTAATTAAAACTGCAGTACCCGAAACAGATTCGCTTTGAGATACGATAGAATTGAAAGCGAGAACGTCTCCGTTATCTAAGGAAATTTGACCCTGTACATTTACAGAAACAATACCTGGAAAAGAAGTTACAGGAGTTGAAGGAAATGTCACTCTTACCGATTGGTTAAGTGGAGTGGGTACAAACGTGCTTCCGGTCTCTTCTACACCTCCAAATGAAATGGTATAGCTCATTGCTGTTACCGAAGCATTATATCCCGTATTGAGTGTCAAGTCTAAATAGAATTCATCTCCTGTAATTGGATCAATTGGATCTGGATCAGAACCATCGATAGAAGGAGGGCTGACAATATTGCGTAAAATATAAGAATAGGCTGTAGAAGAATTAGAACTAGAAGATTCTTCGATAGTAATCATTTCTCCCTGATGGCTTACTACAGTATTAGATAAGTCGACTCTACCAAATAAAGAACCATTAAGTTTCTTCATTTCATCTTCAATAGCAGTAATTGCTTGTGGAATATCGTTATAAACATCTAACCCTAAATCCTGTACAACAGTTAAAGAACCAGCGGAAATTTTATCGGTTAAATACGATGTTGATAAAGAATTTTCAACTGAATAAGAAAAGTCAGGAAGTACTAATCCGGGATAAGTTTCTTCACCAGTTTCAGGATCGACAACCGGAGTAATAGCCTGTTTTAAAGTATCAACTTCTTGCTCATAAGTATTTACAGCAGCGGTATAAGACGATTCAGATTCTAATAAAAATCTGGAATGCACCTTTTTAAGCTCGTCAATAGCCTGTTCCAGATTATTTAAATTTTGTAACGTAGATGCCACTTGTGCAGTACTTTGCTGTTGATTTGAAGAAGTACTGGTAGAAGAATGGTCTTGTACTGCCTTAGGCTTTTGCATCACCATGTTTTTAGGTACTACAACACGAGCACAGGCTGTTCTCTTTAAATGTTGAGGTAGGGCAATATTTTGGTCTTCTGAAAATCCGGTAATAAAAGCATTAAATTCTACTAAGAATTTATTAGCAACAATTAATTGTATGATTGCTTCTCGAACATAAGAAGATTTTTTATTGACTGTCTGAAAATATAGGTTTTCCCATAACAAGGCAAGATCTGCATTTGTTAAAGGGGTAACTCCTGATATTTTAGCAGCCACATCTGCGATAGTAATCGCTTTTTTCCTATTCCTGGCCAACCAGGAAGCAAAAGTACCAAGGGCAGGGTTAATTGCTTTTACATTTGCCACTTTAGCCAAAGGCGTAAATGTACTGGCAACTTGTCTTAAAGCAGTTCTCCTGCCTGATAAATCACTCTCAGGAAGTGCAGAAATACTTTGATAAAACGTACTGGTAGTAAGTTCGTCATTATAAATAAAACCGTATTGTTTTTCTTCGTCTGTTAATAGTTGTGGATTACGAACCGTTACAAACCTAAAGAGGTCTGATTTAATAGGTCTAGCCATAATTTTAATTCTTTAAAATGTTAAAAATTGTTTTTTCTAAGATGAAAAACTGTTCATTGAATTCATCATCTGTTTATTTTGAAAAGTTGTATTTTGAGTGTTGAAGATGTAAACCGCTAAACGATAGTATTACAACACACAAAATTTAATGTTACCTTGTTGGAAACATTGCCTAAAAAATCTTCGGTCTGTAGTATCATTGAAAATAAATTTTCTGCTCCTTTGTATTTTAAAGGATCAACTTCAATATTAAAGAAATGATCAATTTTAGGAATTTCGAGCCCATGCGAATCACCCTCAATAACCAATAGTTTTTCATCAAAAATAAAAGCTTCATTTGTTCTGATTACTTCCCCTTTATATAATGGAGTAATTCCAGGAGCTATAGATGATACATTGGATAAGACGACTTTTTTTAATGGTTTTAACCCGGAATAGAAACGAAAAATTCCTGGCCAGAAATAAATACTTTCCTGATTGTAAATAAAACTTCCATCGTTACTTTCCTCTATAAAAACATAAACCTGAAATCCACCATTGGGTTCTATGATTCGTGGAAGAGGAATTTTAACATCAATAAAATTGTTTAAAAGAGATTCTAATTGTGTTTCAAAAGAAGGCCTTTTTGTTTTGGAAGAGAAATTTGTGGAGTATTTCATTTTCTTGGATTTTAAAGGTTTTTCAAAATGTTAAAAATTGTTTTTTCTGAAATAAAAAGCCGCTCTGTTAATTCTGCGACGATTATTTTCATTTGTTTGTCTGAGTTGTTCTTTACATAATTGTGAACAAACTGTTTACGCTTTTCTAATAACAGTTTACTTCGTTGCATAGGTCTGAGTATTTAATAAATGAGACACAAAATCCACCCTTTTCAAACAAAAGTTTGAAAAGTTACCCGTCAAAAAGATCTTTTAAGGCTCTTCTTCTTAAAAAATCTGGAAAATGTTGCTTTGATTTTTATACAAATGTTTGATTTTGAATTCTTTTTCGTATATTAGCAACTAATTACAGGACAAATATAAAACATTTTACAGAATTAAACAAACAAATTGCAGAAATTTATGTAAAATGTTTGAAATGTTAACCCCCCTTAGTATTATGGAAGGTATTAATGAAAAAATAAGACTCATTATTGACCATTTCGCACTCAACAATAATTCTTTTGCAAAGCGAATAGGAGTCACAAGTACAACTATAGACAGTATTACCAGTGGTAGACTACAACCTGATGGCACTCGTAAAAAAACCAAACCAGGGTATGATCTGCTGCAAAGTATAATTACAGAATTTGATATTAATCCTGAGTATTTATTTGGAGAAAATAAACAAATGTTGCGCTCTGCTTCTATTTTAACTCAAACATATGCTGGAATCCCACAAGTTGTTGCTGTCGATCAGGAAGGAGAAGAAAATGTGGTTTATATTCCTATTAAAGCAAGAGCAGGTTACTTAGACGGTTATGGAGATCCGGATTATATAGAGACATTACCCTCTTTTAAAATGCCACATTTAACAAATGGTACCTATCGTTGTTTTGAGGTACAGGGAAACTCTATGGTACGCACCTTCTTTGATGGAGATTTAGTATTTGGAAAGTATGTAGAAGATTTTGATGATGTTAAAGATGGAAGGGTATATGTAATTGTGAGTAAAAATGATGGAATTGTTCTAAAAAGGGTAATCAACAGAATTAAAGAACGAAGTAAACTTATTTTAAAATCAGATAATAAAGATGGTAACTACCCTACATATACCATAGATGCCGATGAAATCTTAGAAATATGGTATGTTACTATGTTTGCCTCCAAACAAATGCCGGAACCTGTAGACGTTTACGATCGTTTACACGACCTGGAAAGTAAAATTGTTTTATTGCAAGAGCAGCTGAGGTTAGAAAATTGACTTAATTAGTATTTACCTCTTTTATCATATCATTCCTGCAAAAGCAGAAATCTAAACTTTATCTAGGTTATTTTTGTTTTAATGGATTCCTGCTTTTGCAGGAATGACGATATTATACTCTCCATCATCTGAATTTACCGTATTAAAATATAACCCCCTGATACAAAAGCATCGAGTTTTTTCTATTTATTAGTAAATATCTTTTTTATAATTCCGTTTAATATTATTTTTATTAATTTTCTTACAAATTAATAAACCTTTTTAAATTAAACTAATATTATGGGTGACATAAAAGATATTCAGTGGAATATTTCGCAAAGAATTTATTTGAGATTCATTTTTCTTTACCTCCTGTTTTATATCTATCCATATGGTTTCGAATATATCCAAGAATTAAACACAAGAGATATTTCTTTCTGGCCGGGTATTACAACCTGGTTTGGTGAAACTTTCTTAGGTTGGGAATTCGATAAAGAAAACCTTCTTAATGGTTTTGACTCTAAATATGATTATAGCAGATTTATACTCATTGCTTTACTTTCTGTTATTGGAACGAGTATATGGCTGTTTATAGATGCTAAAATAAAACGGGATTACAATGCTAGACTCAACATCCTTATAAAAACTATATTGAGATATCATATTGGCTTGACACTTATTATTTATGGCCTCTCCAAAGTATTAATGTTACAATTTGGAGAAATGGATTTTAACAGATTAGAAACCACCATGGGAAATCAAACCGGAATGAGTTTTTTATGGGCTTTTATGAGCTATTCTAAATTTTACACCATGAGTACGGGTTGGATTGAGCTGATAGGAGGAATTCTATTATTATTTAGAAAATCCACTTTTATTGGCGCATTTATTTTATTTATAGCCATGGCAAATGTTGTTTTAATTGATATAGGGTACGATGTTAGAGTAAAAATGTTTGCTATTCATCTTTTTCTAATGACCCTGATACTATTAGGTGATAACCTCAAAAGATTATATCGTTTTTTTATATTAAATACAACTACTAAACCTGTTGAACAACAAGCATTATTTTCTAATCCAAAAGCTAAAAAAATAGGTTACTCTTTAAAAGGTATTCTGCTGCTTTATTTTGTGACATCTTCTGTTATTATTTATACTGATAGATCTGCAAAAAGAACCAATAGGTATCCAACGGTGGCAGGATTTCATACCGTAGAAATGATGATTAAGAATAACGATACCATTTCTGAGATAAATGATCAACGATGGAAAAACTTATCTATTAGCGGTTCTTCCTATAGGCCAGAAACAGCCGTGATTAGAGAAGTAAGTGGGCGTAGAAATAGCTATTCATTTGAAGCAGATACACTTAAAAAAACAATGATACTGTATTCTATTAGAGGAAATAGGAAGGCAGAATTGAAATTGAAATATAAAGAGTTAAACCATCAGGAGTTTATTTTTGAAGGAACTCATCAAAGCGATTCTATTTGGATAAAGACTACGTCAAAAACATTGAAAGATTATCCATTAACGGCAAATGAAATTAGATGGATTACAGATTTAAGATAGGATTATGAAGCTATAAAATTGGATTAAACAAAAATCCCCGATGCATTGCATCGGGGATTTTTTATAGCTATTAAATTGTTGCTTAATTAAGCTCCATAGTATTATTATCACGTTTGATATCTGCCATTAACTGAGAAGGGTCAATTACCACAGCTTTGATGCTACTCTTAGGCTTATTAATGGTAAAATCATATGTTGGATATGCCCAGGCCCAGTCTGGTAATAATGTTCTGTTGAGGTTTGGATATGGATTTGGTTTTTCACCTCTCATCATTCTTAACGGTGCATAAAATGTTTCTTGGGTACCATCATTATACACTACTAAAACATCTACAGGCATTGGCATTAAGCCTATTCTTTCTAAAGTGATTTTAGTATTGTTACCACTGGCAGCCACTTCTTTTATTCCGTAATCTATAGTATTAGTAGTCTGTGTCCAATCTGTTAAATACCAATCCAAATTCATTCCTGAAACCTTTTCTGCAGTCCTTTTGATATCGTTAGGTACCGGGTGTTTGAATTTAAAATCATCAAAATATTTTTTAACGGTTTTTATCAAATTTTCCTGCCCGATTACATATCCTAGTTGCGCTAAAAAAACTTCTCCTTTACTGTACGCAGAAATTCCATATGCCTGGTTTAAATTATACCTGTCTGCATGCGTAGTTTGTGGTTGTTCATTACCAGAAGTTGCTAAAAATTGGTAGGCACGATACGCGCCTTGAAAAGGATTATCTCTCTTCTGATCCATGATCTCATTCATTCCTAAACTAGAGATAAAAGAAGTAAACCCTTCGTCCATCCACTCGTGTTTAGACTCATTGGTCGCTAAAACATGCTGGAACCATGAATGTGCCATTTCATGAACAGTAACCCCTACAAGGCTTCCAAAAGAACGCTCCCCGGTAATTAAAGTACACATTGCATACTCCATACCACCGTCACCTCCCTGGATGATAGAATATTGCTTATATGGATATTTCCCAACATTTCTGCTTAAAAACTCCATACTTTCTACTGCTTTAGGCTGTAATTTTTTCCAATTCTCTTTTATTTTATCATTGTTCTTATAAAAGAAATGCATCATAGGTCCGTTTTTAACCTGAACTTTATCATGGATATATTCAGGATCTGCAGCCCACGTAAAATCATGAACATTAGGAGCTACAAAATGCCAGGTTAATTTCTTCCCTTTGGTTTTTTTCATAGGTTTAGAAGGATCTTCGTAACCATGACCCACTTCCTGAGGATTTTGAATATAACCACTTCCACCTACAACGTAGTTCTTATCTATAGTCAGTTTTACATCAAAATCTCCCCATACTCCATGAAATTCACGTGCTAAATATGGATGTGCATGCCATCCTTCAAAATCGTATTCTGCCATTTTAGGATACCACTGCGTCATAGACAGAGCAACTCCTTCTGCATTATTTCTTCCCGATCTTCTGATTTGAAGCGGAACCTGTCCGTCAAATTGCATATCAAAAGTTACTGTTTCTCCCGGTTGAATAGGCTTAGCTAAATCGACTTCCAGGATAGTACCTTCAACTTTATAGGTAAGCGCTGTTCCATTTTGAGAAAGCTTGTTTACTTTGATATATCCTATTTCATTAGGTTTTAATTTAGCAATTCTACTTTCATAGACTGGTTTTTCCCTGGTTCCTATGTTATTCACCATACGCCCATCCGGGTCTTTTATACTTTGCAGACGAATGTCCATTTCACTTCCTGGCTGAAAAGCATTAAAGTATAAATGATAAAATACTTTATTCAATACATCCGGAGAGTTGTTAGTATATTTTAATGCTTGAGTCCCTTTATATTGAAAGTTCTCTACATTAAAATCGATAGTCATTTTATAATCAACTTTTTGTTGCCAATAACCATCTTTGACAGCTATATCAATCTTTTTATTAGCGTAAGCAGAGATTATAAAACCAATACTTAAAAATGAAGCTAGAAATTTTTTCATGAGTTATATATAATAATTAAAATCGTATTATTTAGTTAGAAAATCAGTTTTTCCCTTAGCAACTTTATCTGCTAAGATAAGTGCATTAAAAGCATTTACAATCTTTCCTGACTTTGATAGATTACCAAAACTATCAGTTTTGGTATTATCTCCTCCAATAATTACATCGGTTTTTATAGGTAAACCAGAATTCATTATGATCTTTTTTACCTGAGGAGCTGTTAATTTAGGGTAATAAGAACGAATTAATGCAGCGACTCCACTTACTGCAGGAGCAGCCATAGAAGTTCCCTGGCTGTACTCGTATTTATTATTTGGAAAGGTAGACCATATTTTCACACCGGGAGCAAAAATATCTACATTTCCTTTACCGTAGTTAGAAAAATTGGCAACAAGCTCCCCTCCGTATTTGTAATTTAAGGCTCCAATGGTAATAAAGTTATCTGCTATTTCAGATCCGTTTTCAACATCTGTAGGGAAAGAAGCCTCTACATCTATATTTTCTGCATCGTTTCCAGCTGCATTTACAATGAGTACATCTTTAGAAGCGGCATATTTTATAGCATCCATTACCCATTTTTGATGAGGTGAATGTGATTTTCCAAAGCTCATATTGATTACTTTGGCCCCATTGTCTGCCGCATATCGAATAGCCAATGCGACATCTTTATCATATTCATCTCCATCTGGTACAGCTCTCAAAGTCATAATCTCTACATTATTTGCAATACCATTCATTCCAATTCCATTATTGCGTTGTGCAGCTACAGTACCGGCAACATGAGTTCCATGACTTACTTTTTCTTTATCAGGGCCATATACGATATTGTTCCCGTATTTTGTGTCAGTAATATCATCCGGATTATCTCCAACAACTTTTCTTCCGTCAAAATCTAAACCGAAATTATATTTAAGTCGGCTATCAATATCTTCAGCATAATCTTTTAAACCTTCATAATCTAATCCGTTTTCATCTAAAAACAGGAGCAAACCTTTAGATTGAGCTACTTGTTGATCTGTAGAAGTAATTCCTTTTAAATCTTCTATAGTGTATTCTTCTTTTCCTAAATGATCTTTAATGACTTTTTGTGCTAGTGGAACAAACTGTATTATCTGCCCTACCTGCTCTTTCTCCTGCTTGGTTTTAGCAATTTCAGTATCATATTCACTTTTTAAACTTTTATAAAGTTCAGAGCCAGTATTTTCCTTTTTAAGGATTCTTACATACTCAAGGTTTTCATGAATAGCATCCCCAAGAAAATTCCAGCCGTGAATATCATCGATATAACCATTTTTATCATCGTCAATTCCATTGTTTGGCTTTTCATCAGTATTGGTCCAGATCACATTTTTTAGATCTTCATGATCAATATCAATACCGGAGTCGATGATCCCAACGATTACCGTTTGGCCTTTTTTATTTTTTAAAAGCTCATCATAAGCTCTGTCGACACTCATCCCTGGAATGGTATCGGTTAATAAATCCAGCTGATTCCAGTTTTCAAGCTGTTCTTCAGTTAAATCGGAAACCTTTGTAGGTACCGTATCTACTTTTTCAATTGGTGTAGATAAAATAGTAGTAGTCCCGCAAGAATACAGGGCCAGAACAGTAACAAAAAGAAAAAGTTTTATAAATCTCATTTGTTTCATTTTAGTTAAATAATTCGTTGAATGTAAAAGTCTCTTTTAAGCGAACACCTTTTTCTGTATGTTGTAATGTACATATTTCATTAGTGGCATCATGTTCTAAAAAGAGGTAATAATTTTTTGTGGCAGCTTCGTCCAAAAATTTGGCTTTTTCGTCTAAGGTGAGTAACGGACGTGTATCATATCCCATGACAAACGGTACGGGAATATGCCCTACAGTAGGTAATAAATCGGCCATAAACACCAATGTCTTTCCTTGATAATGAATATGAGGAATCATTTGTTTATCTGTATGTCCGTTAGCGAATAAAATATCAAAGCCTAGTTCAGAATTCTTAAGATAATTGGTTTCGGGTAGAGAAATGTGATGTAATTGACCACTTTCTTCCATAGGGAGAATATTTTCTTTTAAAAAAGAAGCTTTTTCGCGGGCATTTGGCTTGGTTGCCCATTCCCAGTGATCTTTATTGGTCCAGAATCTGGCGTTTTTAAAAGCTGGCTCCAGGAATGTTTTGTCAGCATTCCATTGTACACTTCCTCCACAGTGATCAAAATGAAGATGACTCATAAAAACATCGGTAATATCATCCCTGTGAAATCCGTGTTTCTTAAGGGAATCATCTATATTATCATCACCCCATAAGTAGTAATATCCGAAAAACTTATCGCTTTGTTTATTCCCCATTCCCGTATCTATCAAAATAAGCCGGTCTCCATCTTCTATAAGCAAGCATCGTGCCGCTATATCAATCATATTATTTTCATCTGCAGGATTTGTCCGGTTCCATAATGATTTTGGAACTACGCCAAACATAGCACCACCATCTAACTTAAAATTTCCGGATTCAATAGGGTATAGCTTCATAATTTCAAAAAATCTTTGCAAAATAAGAAAAGAAGGTTAAACAGTTATGTTTACCCCGGTTTTATTAGCCTATTTTTAACAAAAAAGAAGTTAAATTTTTAACATTATAATGCTTTATACAGGTCGGGAAGATCTATAGTACTGCTTTTCAATTATATTTTTAAGACGTGCCCCATAATCGATCATCGCCTTAATTTCTTTTACCCCAGACAGCCTGTCTTTATCTTTTATAAAGAGACTTTCTCCATTAGATTCTATATGGTAATAAGGATTACTTTCAAAAAAGAGGATCAATTCATCTGTAAAAAACTCTTTAATACTCTCCTGATCTTCTCCTAAAAGGAAGAAACGTTTAGAAAAGTCACTATGTCCTTCTATGTCAATATCTTTATGCCCTGTCCATTGATACAATACATTTAGAAAATCTTCTTTATCCAGGGTAAAAACAGGGATTTTTTTCTTTAGTTTATAAGAAAGCATAGTTGCTTTCACAACTTCTTTTGCAATAAATTCACCTTCACTGTACTCAATATCAAAGATCATGAATGTTTTATCGGGGTCGTAAAGCCTGTTGTAGAGGTGTTTTATTTGTCGGGTTTTAAAAAATTCAAAATCATAAAGAAAAAGGACGTTTTTTAATTTTTTAGGTTCATATATCCAATGAAAATCTTTAGCGATATCTTTAATTAAATTTTGCCGTTTGGTAAGATATTTTTCAATATTGATAATAGATTGAAACGGAATTATTTTCCTGATAGCAAAAGGATGAGTTGAATCGGTTTCATGTGCATCCAAACCAATAATTTCAAAATTTCCTCCTCTTCGTAAAAACGTTTGCTGGTAAGCGTTGAGGTTATCCATTACCGTATGATCTACAAAATCACACATAGAAAAATCGACAATTACTTCCTGATTTTCCGGTATTACATCCAGTTTTGCTTTTAGCTTGTAAAAATTTAAAAAACTACAGAAGTTTTTAACGCTTACAAAGTAATTTCCGGTATCATCTTCTTTAAACATGAGCACGTTAGGCTTTAAAAAGTTTCGAAGAAAAAGCGAAAAACTTTTATTGATTAAAACGTGAGTGATAAAGGTGATTAAAATACCTATGGAGATACCCGTAATCAGATTTGTGAAAATGGTAGTTAGTAGTGTTATGAAGAAGATAAATAATTGCTCTTTTCCAATTTTTGATATTTTTCTGATATTCTCCGGAGCTGTTAATTTATACCCTGTATATACCAAAATTGCAGCAAGAGCAGGTAATGGAATTCTTTTTAATTGCTCCTGGAACAGCAGAATAAATAAAATGAGAAAAAATGCATGAAAAAAATTAGAAGAACGATTACTACCTCCATTGTTTACATTGACTGAGCTTCTGGCAATAACAGTTACTACATTTAACCCTCCTAAAAAACCACTAATGGTTGTCGCTAAACCAAGAGCTTTGAGATCTTTACTGACATTACTTCTTCTTTTTTGAGGATCAAGCTTATCTACCGCTTTTATACTTAATAAAGATTCGATGCTGGAAATTAATGTAATGGCAATCACTGTTCCCCAAAAACTGATATCAAAAGCCTTTGAAAAATCGGGAAACGCCAGGCTGGAAGTGATATTATCAGGAAGTACAACCAAAAGGTTTTTGGAAATGGGGTAAGCATCTGTACTCATATATTGATAATAATAACTAATTCCTATGGTGATGATAACAATCCACATAGGAGCAGGGACCAACTGAAAATATTTGTTTCTGATTTTTGAATAAAAAACCATGATCAATAAACTTATGATACCTACTAATGCTGCGGCGATAGTTTCATAAGGAGCAGATGTAAATAAAACCGAAATGGCATTTGGAGCCTTTATTAAAAGCTCTGGAATAGATCCTTTAGTACCAGGTTGACCTACCATCACATGGAATTGCTTTGCAAAAATACCAACCCCAATAGCAGCGAGCATTCCCTGGATAGCAGAAGAAGGGAAAAAATCGCTTAATATTCCCAATCTTAAAAATCCGAGAATAATCATTAAGATACCTGAAAGCACAACAGCAGCTAGTGTCAATAGGTACCCTTGATAGAGGTCACCTCCGCCTAAAGTTGTGATTGCACTAAGTAACACAATTACGAGTCCGTTTCCGGGTCCTGTAACAGTAACATTGGAGCCTCCAAATATTGCAACAACGATACCTCCAATGATAGAAGCAATGACCCCTGATATTGGAGGAGCTTCAGAAGCAATAGCTAGCCCCAGACCAAGAGGCAGGGCAATTAGAGATACTACAAATCCCGAAAAGATATTTTTCGGAAGTGCTCCTATAAAAGTCTTTATGTTATTTTTTTTAGCCCCCAATATCTTATTTAATAATTAAAACGTCTGTTGGAATTTCAGATAGAATATATTCGAGATCGTGCGGAAAAATTCTATCTATTAAAGCTGTTTTTGTAGGAGCATTCATAACTAATAAGTCTGCCCGCGCTACTTTGGCATAATGTCCTATAGAATACCCTCTTCTCCCAAAAATACTTTGCATTTTTATATTAATTCCTGTTTTTAGATCCTCTGGAATACCTTCGATTAAATCATAGACTCTTGATGTTTCTCTTTTATTAATGCGTTCCCTGACAAGTGTAGCTTTTCTTAGACTCCGGTCATCATTTACTACAACATGTACCTCATTTTGACTGATCTCGTCGACTATAGTTATCTTATTGACCCCTAATCTGTTTCCAACATGAAATGATAAATGAATGGTTTCTTTGGTTTTTGGATCTTCAAGACCGTTTACTACAATATGTTTGCAAGGATTTCTTTGTACAGAAGGCTTAATAAGTAATAATACAGAACAAGGAGCTTTACGCGTAAGTTTCCTGGCTATGGAACCCAAATAATACTTAAAAAGCTGTTCTCTTTGCAATGCTCCTATGATGAGAAGGTCTACGTTAAAGCTATGACATGCATCGAGAATTATTTTTACAGGATTCCCCTGTTCCCAAACCATATCAATTTGATCTCTTTCTTCTTCAAATTCGCTCATTATAAGATCTAACACCTCGGTTTTTTGAACAGTTTTTTCTCCGACATGAACTAAAATCAATTTTGCTCTAAAAAATGAAGAAAGTCGTATTGCCTCAAATAAGTTAGCTCTTAGATTTGGTGAAAAGGCAATACCTGTTAAGATGGTTTTAAATTGATATTTTTGGGATAATTTCTCCATGCAAAAGGCGCTCAATATATAGTTTTTTTTATACTTGACAAAGGCTTGGAAGAAAATTGCCGGGGATTTACGGATTTAAAGCAATATGACTAAAAAAATGACTAAAAAATAGTATTTTAACCAAAAAAACAACCAATGTTAGAACTGGCAGGCATAATTATATTAGGTATTCTGGCACAATGGGTGGCCTGGAAATTTAAAATTCCGGCAATTTTACCACTAATTCTCATTGGGTTATTGGTGGGGCCTTTTTCGACATATCTTTCTGAAGATGGTACTAAATGGATTGAACCTTTGTGGAATGGTAAAGAAGGGTTATTTCCCGGTGATGGCCTTTTTAATTTTGTGTCACTGGCTATTAGTATTATCCTTTTTGAAGGAGGACTTACCTTAAAAAAGAATGAAGTCTCCAGTGTGGGACCGGTTATAACAAAACTAATTACATTAGGATCTGCAGTTACCTTTTTTGGTGCAGGTTTGATTGCTCATTTCGTATTTGGATTAAGTTATAAAATATCATTTTTATTTTCGGCATTAATCATTGTGACTGGCCCAACAGTTATTAGTCCGATTCTAAGAAATATTCCGCTTAAAAAAGATATCTCTGCTGTGTTAAAATGGGAAGGAATCTTAATAGATCCTATTGGAGCGTTAGTCGCGGTACTTGTTTTTGAATTTATTAGCGTTGGAGGAGAAGGAGCATTTACTAAAACAGCCCTTATAGAGTTTGGAAAAATTGTATTATTCGGAACCTCTTTCGGATTTACTTTCGGACACGCACTGGCATTTACAATTAAAAAGAAATTAATACCTCATTATTTATTAAATGTAGTTTCTCTCTCGGTTGTGTTATTGGTATTTGTTGAATCGGATATTTTTGCTCACGAATCGGGATTATTGGCAGTGGTAGTCATGGGAATGGTATTAGGAAACAGTAAACTTCCTAACATTAAAGAATTGCTTTATTTTAAAGAATCACTTAGTGTACTGTTAATCTCTATTTTATTTATTCTCCTGGCTGCAAATATTAATATTAGCGACCTTTTATTGGTATATAACTGGAAAACAGCCATCTTGTTTGCTTCGGTAGTTTTTATTGTAAGGCCATTAGGTGTTTTCTTGAGTGCCAGCGGATCAAATTTGAAAACCAATGAAAAAGCATTTATTAGCTGGGTTGGCCCCAGAGGGATAGTAGCAGCAGGAATCGCTTCTTTATTTGGAACCAAACTGGTGTTAAAAGGCGAACCCGGAGCAGAGTATATTACGCCATTGGTCTTTACCATGGTTTTAGGAACAGTACTTTTAAATGCGACCACGGCACGCTTATTTGCCAGGATTTCCGGAGTATTTTTAAAGAAATCAACCGGAATTTTAATTGTTGGGGCTTCAGAAGTGAGTAGATTAATTGCTAAATACCTTCTAAAAAATGATCGTCATGTATTTTTAATTGACAGTAATAAAGAAAATATAGAAAAAGCAAAAGCGATGGGGATAGATGCAGAGGAGGCAAATATTTTTTCTGAAGATATAGGTCAGAATATAGAATTGAGTGATATAGGGTATTTAATGGCATTAACCGGAAGCAAGGAGGTGAATATGCATGCGATTGAAAAATTTAAGAAGCAATTAGGAGAAAACGGAGCTTTTCGATTGATTACTCCGGAAGAACTTAAAGATCCGGAACGTATTAAAACCTCTGAAACCTTATTTTCTGTAAAAGATGATTATATCAATTTGATTGAAGTAGCCAGGAATTATCCAAAAATAAACGAGGTAAAACTAAAATCGAAAGAACATTTTCTAAAAGAGATAGCGGTATTAAACGAAGAGAAAAATGCAATTCCGTTATTTATTAAAGATAACGATGGAGAATTGCATATCATTTCTACACTCAACAATCATCTTGAAGTAGATAATAATTACGAATTGGTTTACCTGGGGAAGCCAATGGAACTGATTGAAAGAGAGGAGATTTAAAGTATCATAAAGCTTTAAATTCCATGAACTAAGTTTAGAATTTATCAACCTGGTTAAAGGCTTTATTCTTTTAATCGTTTAGTTTTAATACTGCCATAAATGCCTGTTGAGGTATTTCTACATTACCAACCTGACGCATTTTTTTCTTCCCTTTTTTCTGCTTCTCAAGAAGTTTTCGTTTCCTGGAAATATCACCTCCATAACATTTTGCGGTTACATCTTTTCTTAAAGCTTTGATCGTTTCTCTGGAAATTATTTTTGCTCCAATAGCCGCCTGGATCGGAATGTCAAACTGTTGTCTTGGGATAAGCTCACGGAGTTTTTCACACATCTTTTTACCAATAGTATATGCATTATCAGCGTGAATAAGTGCAGACAGTGCATCTACAGAACTTCCATTTATTAAAACGTCTACCTTAACCAGTTTGGAAGCACGCATTCCTAATGGAGTATAATCAAAAGAAGCATATCCTTTAGAAACAGTTTTTAGACGATCGTAAAAATCGAAAACAATTTCAGCCAAAGGCAAATCAAAAGTCAATTCAACCCTCTCTGTAGTTAAATAAGTCTGATTGGTAATTTCTCCACGCTTTTCTATACACAAAGACATTACAGCGCCTACAAAATCGGCTTTAGTAATAATAGTAGCCTTAATATAAGGTTCTTCTACACGGTCCATTTTGGAAGGATCCGGTAAATCTGAAGGATTATTTACAATGATAGGTGTATCTGGCTCTTTTTTTGTAAAAGCGTGATAACTTACGTTAGGAACAGTAGTAATTACTGTCATATCAAACTCGCGTTCCAAACGTTCCTGGATGATCTCTAAATGTAACATTCCCAGGAAACCACATCGAAAACCAAAACCTAAAGCTGCAGAACTTTCTGGTGCAAATACCAGCGAAGCATCATTAAGCTGAAGCTTTTCCATAGAAGCTCTTAATTCTTCGTAATCTTCTGTATCTACAGGATAAATACCTGCAAATACCATAGGTTTTACGTCTTCAAAACCAGCAATCATATTGGTTGTTGGATTTTCGGCATCGGTAATGGTATCCCCTACTTTTACTTCTCTTGCATCTTTAATCCCGGTTATTAAATAACCAACATCTCCTGTTTCAATAACTTTTTTAGGATGTTGCGTTAACTTTAGCGTCCCTACTTCATCTGCAAAATACGTTTTTGTAGTTGCCAAAAACTTTATCTTTTGTCCTTTTCTAATCTGTCCGTTTAAAACTCTAAAATAGGTTTCTACACCTCTAAACGGATTATAAACAGAATCGAAAATAAGTGCTTGTAATGATTCTTCTGGATTACCTTCGGGAGCAGGAATACGTTCAATTATAGCGGTTAGAATTTCTTCGATTCCAATTCCTGTTTTAGCGCTCGCAGGAATAACTTCTTCCGGGTCACATCCTAGTAAATCAACAATATCGTCTGTAACTTCTTCGGGGTTGGCACTTGGAAGATCTACTTTATTAAGTACCGGAATAATTTCCAAATCATTTTCTAATGCCAGATATAGGTTAGAAATAGTTTGTGCCTGGATGCTTTGCGCAGCATCAACTACTAAAAGTGCACCTTCACAAGCAGCAATAGATCTTGAAACCTCATAAGAGAAATCAACGTGCCCCGGAGTATCTATCAAATTAAGGATATATTCTTCTCCGTTATGTTGATATTCCATCTGGATGGCGTGAGATTTAATCGTAATACCACGTTCACGTTCCAGATCCATATTATCTAATAACTGATCCTGTTTCTCCCGTTCTGTAACTGCTCCGGTATAATCCAACAGCCTGTCGGCTAATGTACTTTTACCATGATCGATATGAGCGATAATACAAAAATTGCGAATGTGCTTCATTAATCTATGCTTAGCATTAAAACGGCAAAGATAATTGTTTCCCTTTTGTTAGCCGCTATAAGCATTAATTAAAATTATGAGCTGCTGTTATTGAATATTATAACTAAGTTTTGATTGTTTATAAAACTATATCTTTGTACCCTGGAAAAAGGAAAGATGAATATGGTTAAAATAGGAAACATAGAAGTTGGAGAATTTCCATTGTTACTGGCACCTATGGAAGATGTTAGCGACCCGCCTTTTCGTGCATTGTGTAAAGAGCAGGGAGCAGATGTGGTATACACCGAGTTTATTTCCAGTGAAGGTTTAATTCGTGATGCTTCTAAGAGCGTGATGAAATTAGATATTTATGAAAAGGAACGCCCGGTTGGAATCCAGATTTTTGGAGCGAATTTAGATTCTATGTTACGTTCTGTTGAGATCGTAGAAAAATCCAACCCGGATATTATTGATATCAATTTTGGTTGTCCGGTTAAAAAAGTAGTGAGTAAAGGAGCTGGAGCCGGAATTTTAAAAGACATAGACCTGATGGTTTCTTTGACAGAAGCCATGGTCAAGCATACTCATTTGCCTGTTACGGTAAAAACTCGATTAGGCTGGGATCATGATTCTATTAGAATTGTTGAGGTAGCAGAGCGCCTACAGGATGTAGGATGTAAGGCAATTGCGATCCATGGTCGTACACGAGCTCAGATGTATAAAGGAGAAGCAGACTGGAAACCAATTGCAGAAGTAAAGAATAACCAGAGAATGCATATTCCTGTGTTTGGAAACGGAGATGTGAATAGTCCGGAGAGGGCTGTAGAAATGAGAGATCAATATGGCCTGGATGGAGCCATGATTGGAAGAGCAAGTATTGGATATCCATGGTTTTTTAAAGAAGTAAAGCATTATTTTAAAACAGGAGAACATTTGGCTCCGCCAACTATACAAGAACGAGTAGAAGCTGCGCGCAGACATTTACAAATGTCAATCGACTGGAAAGGAGAAAAATTAGGAGTTTTTGAAACCCGTAGGCATTATACTAACTATTTTAAGGGGATCCCGAATTTTAAAGCATATAGAATGAAAATGGTGACTAGTGATGATGCTTCAGATGTTTTTGCTGCTTTTGATGAGGTTTTAGAAAAGTTTGGCGACTACCAGTTTGTGTGATTAGTTTTAATGTATGCCCTATGTCATTCCTGCGAAGGCAGGAATCTAAACTTTTTAATAGCCTATCATTTATTATGGATTCCTGCCTTTGCAGGAATGACAACTTAATAATGCGAAAGTTTCTTAGGATTTCTTAAGTTGAACTTATTGTAATTAAATTCCCGGAAACTCGTACCGAAGATATTTTTGCAGCGATAAATCCTAAGATAAAAATGGTTATAAAAACAATAAAGATATTTACAAATTGAAACTCCATTGGATAAGCAAGAGACGGAGTAATTTTAATAAGGCCAAAAGTAGTTTGTAACCAGGTGATTAATACTCCGAGAGCAATTCCCATAACCCCACCAATAATAACTAAAAGCATTCCCTGAATAAAGAAAATCCGTTTAAGATCACGAATTGTAGCGCCAAGGTTAAACAGGGTAGTTAAATTGTCTTTTTTGTCTAGAATCATCATAATAATAGCACCGACAACATTGAATAGAGCAATAACCAAAACCAGTGTAAAAATCAGGTAAGTCATTAAATTTTCTGTATTCAGCATTTTATAAAGAGAATCGTTGAGTTGTTCCCTGTTTTTTGCTATCACATTACTTCCAAATATTTCTGAAACTGATTTTTTTATAAATGCATCATCATGATTTGGAGATAATTTTAGATTGATGCCAGTGATTTCACCCTCTTCTTTTTGAAGCAGTTCTTGTACAGTAACAAGAGGTGCAAAAATATATTTTTTGTCGATATCTTCACTTAAAGAGTATACCCCACTTGCAACGGTACGTAATTCATTAAAAGGTTTTATTTGATTGTTAAGACTACCTTTACCTAATTTCGGAACAATAACAGATAAAGAATTTATATAATCATTGACACTTAACCCCAGGTCAAGAGAAATTCCGTATCCTGCAACCACTTCATCAGATTGCGTAAACCAGTTTCCAAAAAAGATAATGCTGTCAATAGCTACAATACTATTATATTTTTGATCGACTCCTTTTATATAAGCGACATCATTTTTTTGCTTATACTTTAAAAAAACACGTTCTTCAATTTCTGTAGAATACGAAACAACGCCTTCTATATTTCTCAGTTGTTCTTTTTGGATATCATTTATTTTGAAAAACTTACCTGAAGCGGTGGTAATTTTCATATCAGGATCAAAAGAATCGCTAAAAGAAAGATCAAAACTTTTTAAACCGGCAAATCCTGATAAAACAATAAATAATGAAGCAGTACCAATGACGATGACTAAAAAAGTAACCCAATTAATGATATTAACAGCATTTTGACTGCTTTTTGAAAAAAGATATCTCCTGGCTATATAAAAAGGAAAATGCACCCTCTTAAGATTTTTTTCTTTTGTCTAATAAATCCCGATTGTCAATAGGATTGTCTTTCCCTTTTAAAGATTGCTCGATCTTATCGATATATTCCAGCGAATCATCTATAAAAAAAGTTAATTTCGGAACTCTTCTAAGCTGATTTCGAGTGCGTTGTGCTAATTCGTGCTTTATCAAAGGCTCGTTAGACTGTATCCCTTCCAGCAATGCATCACTGTCTTTGTGAGGAAAAATACTTAGATATACTTTGGCAATTGAAAGATCTGTAGTTACAGAAACTTTAGTTACAGAGATTAAAGTTCCTCTAAGTCCGCCTTCTTTTGCTGCTTTTTGCAGAATATCAACCAAATCTCTTTGTATAACTCCTGCTACTTTCTGTTGCCTGTTTGTTTCCATATCACAAAAGTACAATTTAATACCATTTCTACTTTAAATTCACTAAATTAAAGAGCGCCTTTTGAATAAATTCAAAATAAAAATGGTATGATAAAGTAAAGAATAATGTCTTATTTTTGAAAAGATATTTAACAACGCTTTATGAATAAAATAGAACACTTGGGAATTGCTGTTCGTGATATTGAAAAATCGAATGAATTATTTGAAAAGCTCTTGGGGAGTCCGTCTTACAAGATAGAAGAAGTAGAAAGCGAAGGCGTAAAAACTTCTTTTTTTAAAATAGGAGAGAGTAAAATAGAATTATTGGAAGCCACCAAAGAAGATAGTCCGATTGCTAAGTTTATAGCTAAAAAAGGAGAAGGGATTCATCATATTGCTTTTGATGTTACAGATATAGAAAAAGAAGTAGCCCGATTAAAAAAAGAAGGCTTTCAGATTTTAAATGAAATTCCCAAAAAGGGAGCAGATAATAAAAAAGTTGTTTTTCTACATCCTAAATCCACCAACGGAACACTTATAGAACTCTGCCAGGAGATTGAATGATTGTTCTTAAAATGTTTGGAGGCTATAAAAATATGTAGTAATATTGCATCCCAATTTCGGGTCCTATAGCTGCCCGCTCGATAGCATGGCAGACGGGGCTCAGCTGGTTACCTGCCTACCTGGCGGTAACGGCAGGCAGGGAGCACCAAAAACATTTATTTAATGAATGTTTACGTTCTTAGAAGTTTGAAAGACAATAGATTTTATGTTGGAATGAGCGCTGATATTGAAAAAAGAATACAAACGCATAATTCAGGAAATGTAAAAAGTACTAAGGGATACAGACCATGGGAGTTAATTCACCAAGAGTCGTTTCCTGATAGAATCACTGCAAGAAAGAGAGAAAAATATCTTAAAAGTGGATATGGAAAGCAGTGGTTAAAAGAAAAATATAATTAGGTCCTATAGCTCAGCTGGTTAGAGCACCTGACTCATAATCAGGGGGTCCATGGTTCGAGCCCATGTGGGACCACAGTTGAAAAGCTCCTCAATTTTGAGGAGCTTTTTTTATTCTCTTCTGTTTTTTTTAACTAAGATTATCTTCTTAAAATCGGCATCTGGATTATATGGAACACTATCTACCCTATAATCATTAAATAGTTTATGGCTGCCTTTTAATTGTAAAGAATCTCGAATATAAATTAACCAGTCGGTTCTATCTACTTCAACACTATCTAAAGACAAAACATTAGTAAAATCACTTTGATATAAATCGGCATCACTTAGATTAGCACCCGTTAAATCCGAATTTGCAAAATTTGCATTTATTAGTCTGGCTTCTCGCAAACTCGCTTTTCTCAAATCAGCATTCATCAGATAAGCATGAGTCAAATCAGCCTTCCAAAAATTAGTTAATCTTAAATCAGAGTATTGTAGGTTTATATTCCATAAATCAGCTTCAGAAAGATTAGCATTATTCAAATCAGAATATTGAAAATCACAAAATCTAATTATTCTTTTTGTAAAAAAACTACTATCAATCTTACTTTCCACTAAAGAAATTAAAAATTGACCACGCTCTGGACTCAGAGGCTTACTTATCAAAGAATCATTATTTAAATACCTGTATGGCTTCATAGCTCTGCTTAGACTAATGATTCGGCCTACAAGAGTATTAGATAATGTATCGCTTCGATTTAGTATTAATTCTTGATTTAGCTGACCTAAAACTTCTCCCATAATAAATATTTGAGATGATCTCCTGGATGCTTCTGCTAAATGTGTCTGTTGATCTATTCTTTTATTTTGAATTTCAAACAATTTGTTTTGATTTAAAAAAAGTATAGTAGTAACTATTCCTCCTAAACCTAAAACAAATGATGTGAAAATTCGTAGACCCCAATTTCTAAAGTTTGACCAGAGTAAATAATTTATAATTTTGGGAGCAAATTCGATTAGTTTTTGTTTTTGATCTTCCTCTATTGGTAATTGCTCAGCGGCTTTTTCAGATATAAGATTTAGAGTTTCCTGGGTGTCATTAATAACGGTACTAAATTCGATATCTTTTCCAAAGAACTTTCTAATGATAGCCCCTCTAAACCACGTAAAAACTAGAAGAATGATTGCAATTAGTATTGCTATTGCAACAAAAACAATAAAAATGGTTTTAGAAAAATCTGCAAATACATTCAGGGAGTAGTAAATTAAAAAACCGAGTACAGCTCCAGCTATTAAGCCAATTAAAAGCTTATCGTTGTTGCTTTTAACTTTCTTTTTTTTCATGATTACTATTTAAGTTCATAACTGATTGATTATTCGGGGGAACTTAAACATGATAGACTAAGATATAAATAAAGTTTTATTTATAGTTCACTTGTTTGAATGTTTAAATAAGGATAGTCTACATACACTTCATCAATACGAAATTGTTTATAGCACGTAATAATAAATTAACCATAAAATGGTGATTATTCGTCTACAGTAACAAGCCATTCCTCGAAAAACGACAAAATTCCTGGCCAAATGCATTGATATTTGAACAACCAAATCCATAACAATGAAAACATTTAAAACGTTTTTCTTTTCGCTTCTAACAATGTCATTGTTAGTTTCATGTGTAAAAGATTCTCTTGATGAAGATCCTCTTATTCCCGATAATGGAGAAGGAGCGATCACGGCAATAGAAGATTTGATAATTCCTAACGGTTTTGAATTCCAAACCGAGCGATCCGTTAACCTGAATATTAATGATGCTCAAAACGGAACCCGATATGTAGTATTAGTCAATGGTAATCAAGTTGCAAATAAACTCATAGTACAGGGAGAAATATCTGCATCGTTAAATATTCCTGCGACTACTTCCAAATTGACGCTTCTCCGCAGAACAGCCAGATCTCTGGAGGAAATATCAATTTCTGCTAACGGAAGTACTATTTCATATAATTATTCAAACTAAAAAAGGTAATTATGAAAAATTTATTTAAACTCAGTCAGTTACCAAAATATAGTATTATTGCCATTGTTATTTTTCTAATGATCCCTACGTCAGGAATCATAGCACAATGTGCAGATCCTTCTGCCAATGGAGATTGTGATGGCGACGGAATTATAAATCAGGTGGATTTAGATGATGATAATGATGGTATTTTAGATACCGATGAAGGTTGTTTAACTTCTGCAGATATTATTGCAGATTTTACCAGAACCGGAGATGTTAGTGTTATAAATGATAACGAAATTCAACTTACTCCAGCTAGAAATATTGCTAGTGGCTCTATACAATCTAATAACAAGCTCAACTTCCTGCAAGATTTCTCATTTGATTTTGAAATTTTCTTAGGTACCAAAGATTTAAATGGAGCAGATGGAATTGCTTTAGTATTCCATAACTCACCACTAGGAGTAAATGCGATTGGAAATTTTGGCGCCGGACTTGGTGCCGGTGGCATAGAAAATGGTATTGTTATAGAGTTTGACACTTTTGCAGAAAGCACCAACGCATCAGAATTTGGAGATACCTTTAACAGATCTATAGACCATACAAGAATATGGGATTCAGATACTGGTGACTCAGACAATATTGTTGATGGAGATGGATTCGAAAGTCCTGTATTTTTGACAGAAGAAACGTTATTAGGAAATATAGAAGATGGAAATTGGCACCAGGTTAGTGTAAATTGGGATGCGTCTTCATTTACATTATCTTATACCTTTGATGGAGTAGAAGTAGGTACGGTTTCAACAAACCTACCCGCCCTCTATTTTGGAGGTGCGACCGATGTATTTTACGGATTTACCGCTTCAACGGGTGCTTTCAATAATGATCATCGTATCAGGAATATTGTTACAGATTGTGTTGATACCGATCTTGATTCGATTATTAATAGTCATGATTTAGATTCTGATGGTGATGGAGACTTTGATGCTATAGAAGGTAGTCTTGGGTTAACCCAGGACGCTATAGATGATAATGGTAGACTTGTTGGAGCGATTGATCAAAACGGAATTGCAGTGTCAGTTAATGGTGGTCAAGATGCCGGAAGTTCCAGGGATGATCAACTAGTTTCTTCTAGTTTTGTGATTCCCGACGATGATAATGATGGTGTAGACAATATTATGGATGAGTATCCTGATGATCCTAATAGGGCGGCCAACTCATACTACCCGGCCAGGGGAGTAACAGCCACTCTCGCTTTTGAAGACTTGTGGCCATTTATAGGAGACTATGATTTTAATGATACAGCAGTTAGTTATAACATTCAGAGTGTGACCAATGCACAAAATCAAGTAGTTCAATTGGTATTTGAAGTTTTATTGGTGAGTAACGGAGGTGCCTTCAATAATGCATTCGCCTTTGAGATTGATGGAGTTTCTCCCTCCTCTGTATCTAATATTACCGGACAGGAACTATCTGGTGGAGTATTTTCATTAGATGGTAACAATGCGGAAAGCGGACAAACTAATTTAGTGATCCCGATTTTTGATGACGATTCATTATTGGGTGTACCTATTACGGTAACAGTCGATTTTGAAACACCATTAGAAATTACAGCTAATGCACCGTTTAACCCTTTTATCGTTGTTGATGGTTCTCGGGAAATGGAAATACACCTCTTGGGAAAAAACCCTACTAATCTAGGAAATTCTACTCCCCAGGTAACAGGGAATAATGCCGATACTGATGGAAATTATGCCTCAGCAAAAGGCTTACCTTGGGCCATTAATATTATCGGTCCGTTTATTGTCCCTTTAGAACATTCACCTATCAACGAAGCGTATTTATTTTTCAATGAATGGGCAACAAGTGGAGGTAACTCCAGAATAGACTGGCATCAGAACAGAAGTGGATATCGAAATGTGGCAAAATTAAAACAATAATATATACTAAGAGATTATTAAATTAAAATAGAAAAGGAGTCTTTAAGGCTCCTTTTCTGTTTTCTGACCTTTATTAAGATCTCTTCCTAATTACATTAATTTATTGAAATTATATGCTCGATACCAATTCATGATATTATTATGTAGAATTTGTCTAAATAATTTTTATTAGCAATATTCCCTGCTTATTTTTATACCCTAATGCAAAACCAAAAAAATAAATCTCAACAATCCAATTTAAGACGAGTCATTCTCATGGCTCTGTTTTTTATGATGCTTGGTACCGCATCAGAATTGTATCTGTTAGATCATTACGAAGGTGTACAGCAGCTAATTCCTCTGCTTTGTATCAGTATTTCGATGCTACTGGTTTTTATTCTCTTTTTTCGACGCACAAACCTTATAATGAGTTTCTTCAAATTGGTATTGATTGTTACAGCCCTTAGTGGTTTTTATGGTGTTTTTTTACATCTACGTGCCAATTATGAGTTTGAACAAGAGATGAAACCTACAGCTAATGGCTGGGATTTATTCCTAGAAAGCTTGTCGGGTGCCTTGCCAACACTGGCACCAGGTAGTATGGTTGTGTTAGCATTACTAGGTTATTCATATTTAATATTCTTAAAACAAAAACAATGAGAAAATTTACAAAATTGATATTTGGAGCTGCTATTTTAAGCATTACCATGATAGCTTGTCAATCAAAGAAAGAAGAGAAAAAATCTGATGAGGTAAATGCCGAACAAACAGCATCTGAAATTAAAGAGACTGAGAATGTATCGGAAGAAAAAACAGAAAGCAAAGGGGTTTTAAATGCTAACCTGGCAACCGAGGCAGATTTAAATAGTATTGGTCTCGCTTCAGAAATGGTGGCTCAGATTTTAGAAAAAAGACCATTTTTGAGTATGATGGATTTAGATGCGTTATTGGGTTCTGGGGTTGATAAAGAAGAATTGTATAAAAAAGTATTTATACCGTTTAATTTAAACACTACTGCCGAAGCTGATTTCAAAATAATTCCTGGTGTTGGAGATCGTATGGCGCACGAATTTGAAGAATACAGACCGTACACAAGCATACAGCAATTTAAAAGAGAAATTGGAAAATATGTAGATGAAGATGAGGTAGCTCGTTACTTAAATTATGTTTTTGTACCTGTTGAATTGAATACTGCATCAGAAGATGATATAAAAGCCTTACCAGGTGTTGGAAATCGTATTGCTCATGAGTTTGAAGAATACAGACCGTATACCAGTATGGCGCAATTCAGAAAAGAAATAGGTAAATACGTAGATGATAAAGAGCTGGCCAGGCTGGAGCGCTTTGTTTATTTAAACGAATAAATCTATCTATAAATCGTAAATAAGCTAGTACTAATACCATAGTGCTAGCTTATTTATTAAAACTAATATATCCGCAGAGCAGAGCATCCACCTGTGGAAGTAGGTTATAAAAAAGGTATTGTCCTTTTAAGACAAGTTCTGCACGGTTACCTCCTCTTTCTTCATATTTAATCAGCTACGTTCACACTGTTCAAAATAATTTGTCACCATCATTTTGTTTGTGGATTGTTGTAAAAATCAGCTATGCTTTTTATGATATAATTTAAAGGTACTGAATTACATTTAGTTACGTATACTTATAAAGTATCTTCTCAAGAAGGATTTATTTTTTTGAAGCCAGCGCTAATAAGGTTGTTTTATGATCGTTTTTATTATACGACTTTATTATTAACTGTATTTAAAAACTCATCTCGATTTGCTTTATCATTGAAGTAACCTCCGTATTCTATAGTAGTTGTGAAGCTATTTTTATCTTTAATCCCTCTCGAAGAGACACATAAGTGCTTAGCACAAATCATAATAATTACATCTTCTGTTTCTAATATATTTTGTAAATCTTTTAGAATTTGAAGCGATAACCTTTCCTGAACCTGAGGCCGATGTGCATAGTAATCTACCAGTCGATTTATTTTGGAAAGCCCAATTACCTTATCTTTAGGTAAGTAAGCAATGTGCGCATGTCCTGTGATAGGTAAAAAATGATGTTCACAAGAAGAATCAATAGTTATATTTTGTTCGATTAACATCTTTTTGTACCCGTACTTATTCTCGAAAGTAGATAGTTTTGGTTTATTCTTAGGATTTAAACCATAGAACAATTCTTTTACATACATTTTAGCGAAACGATAAGGTGTTCCGGATAAACTATCATCTGATAAATCAAGGCCCAGTTCTTCCATTATCATCCCAAAGTACTGCTGGATATTTTTGATTTTATCGTCATCCGATTTATCAAAAGCAGTAGGAAGCATTGGTGTTTCAGTACTTGAAGAAATATGATTATCTCCTATTAATTCAATTTGTTCTTTATTTATCACTTGTACAGTATTAATCAGTTTTATATGACATTAATTTTTAATGCAACTCAGTTGCAAATATAAAGATATGATTTGTCATTGCAACTTAATTCCGATAAATTTGCACTATGGGTGTTATCAGACAAACAAAATCCGTAAAAGCACTGTTAGATGAATTTCAAGAAGGTTCTGGTGCAATTTCTGCCATAGATCTAATTAAGCGGCTTGATAAAAAATTAAACAAAACCACTGTTTACCGTGTTTTAGATAAACTTGAAGATGATGGTATTTTGCACTCTTTTCTCGGTAAAAACGGAATTAAGTGGTATGCAAAATGCAATGGTTGTTCAAAGACTGAACATATAGATTTTCACCCGCACTTTGAATGCTTGATTTGTGGTAGAGTAGATTGTTTACTTATCGAGATCAGTATTCCAAAGATACCTAATCGTAAAGTAGAAGCATCTCAGATTTTGATACAAGGCAAATGTGAAGCATGTCATAATAGTATTGTTTAATTTCTGACGGATACAGAATCTAAAATCATTTCATTACTTTCTTTGGATTAGCAGAAAAAATGAAGCCCAAAAAATGATATTTTCTTGAAGTGTTTCATTCACTATGTAGCTAGTGATTTCGGTATGGAAAATTTCGGTAGAAATCGAACCATTTTAAAGTTAATCATTTTGTTTTGGGTTCATCGACCACGCTGAATTATAGCTATTGTTGTACGCAGTATTTTTAATATCCGCTGAATTTTATTTTCCGCTTTTTCATTCTTTTTCCGTCCAAAAAATAGCTCACTTTTTTTGTCCAAATTGACGACAATCGAATCCACTGGCCTGATGATTTTTACTCTCACAATAAGTCCAAGAAAGCTCAGTCGGACTAAGTCTTTATCATTGGGAATTTTTATTTTCACCTCACCATTAAAATCTGTATTAAAGGAATCTGGATTTTCCGAATTTTCAATGATTACTGAAGTTCCAGGTAGTGGTTGTTTATCCAATATCACTTTCATTTTGATTTCGTCATATTTTTCAACTTGTGCCAGCGAAACAAAAGGAATTAGTAAAATTAATATCAGTCCAATAGTTTTTTTCATATTCCTATTATACACAGACTAAGATAGTAAATCTTTTATATCTGCAAATCTATTCCACTTTCTAGGAGGTGAATAGTGAAATTATGCTTTGAAGTATGAGGCGTTACATTTTTATTTACCCCTATTTTATGAATCACAAAATATATTTTAATATAGTAGCAAGATGCTATGAATTAAAATTTCCATTTCTGATTATTGCCAAAATAAGATTACTTAAAGGAAGGTTTTTCTAAGTTGTCTTATACCTTATTTAGCCATCATTCTAGGTTTATCTATACCCCGATCATACATTACAATGCTCCCGGCTACAGATACGTTTAAGCTCAATTCGCTTTTAAATTTGATAAGATGATGAGATTTTTCAATAGCTTTTTTAGAAAGTCCATGATCTTCTGCTCCTAATAAATAAACACAACGTTTAGGATGATGAAAAGTTTCTAATGAAACAGCTTCATCAGTCAGTTCAACCCCAACCAACATAGCACCTTTGGGTAGATGCTTATAGAAATCGTCAAAAGTTTCATAATGAAAATAAGGAATTGCTTTTATCGCGTGATGGGTATCGCATGCTTGTTTTGCATATCGGTTACCAATTGTAAAAATAAAACTGGCTCCCAGGTTTTGAGCCGAACGCCAAAGTACGCCTAAATTTTCGGGAGTCTTTCCATTTTGAATACCAATACCAAAAAATTCACTCTGAAAATTGTCTGTCATTTTGCTAAATTAATACAATAGGCAAAAGTAAGTTTTAATTACTGTTTTTTATTTGATTTATAACTATTGCTACTTGAATAAGCCCATATTCTGGCTGATATTTTATGTTAATTTTTTAATAAACGACATAAAAACGTTTAACATTTATATATATTTGTTAAACAAAATGATTAAATTCAGCTTTCAACCATGAAATCAATATTCTTTAAAATCAGTCTTTTATCTTTTTTTTTGTTGCTATCCTATAAGCCAAACGTTCAGGAATTTCAGGGACAGGCAATTTATTTTTCTAAGTCTACTTTAGAATTGGGCAACTGGGGAGCCAGATTGAGCGAAGCACAAAAAAAACAAGTTCAGGCACGTTTAAAGAATAGGTTGGAAAAAACTTTTGTATTGAATTTCAACAAAGAAGCATCGGTATTTAATGAAGAAGAAAAACTAGATGCTATTTCTGGTGCTACGGATTCGTGGGGAAGTAATTTTTCCAGGGGAGAGCAATACAAAAATGTGAAAGAAAATGCATTGGTTCAGGTTCAGGAATTCTATGGTAAGCAATTTTTAGTTAAGGATGAATTACAGGCTATAGATTGGAAATTGGGTAAAGAATCCAAACAAATAGGTCAATACACATGTTTTAAAGCCACAGCTTCCATACCTAGTACAGAACTGAATTGGTATAGTTTTTCCTGGGGAAACTTAAGACCGGCTCGTCAACAAAATGCTGCTGCTGCAACTACTGAATCTGAAGAACCTGAAATAAAAATGACTGAAGTTGAAGCATGGTACACACCTCAAATACCTGTTGGACATGGTCCTGGTGAATATTGGGGCCTTCCGGGTCTTATTTTGGAAGTCAGTTCGGGAAATACTACTATGCTGTGTTCTGAAATCGTTATTAATCCACAGAAAAAAATCAAAATTGAAGCCCCTAAAAAGGGAAAAGTTACTACTAAAGCAGAATATCAGGCTACTGTCTTAAAAAAGATGCAGGAATTCAGAAACAATAGAGGTAGAAGAAGAAGCTAATAAAAGCTGAATTGAAAATTACTACTAAATCAGCTGATAGATCATCATGAAAAATATATTTTGCATTGTGTTATTTTTCGCAGCGAGTGTTTCTTATGCTCAAATTAAGTTTGAAGGCATAGTTAGTGATACCCTAAAAAATCCTCTGGAATTGGCAAATGTCATTGCTATCAATCAAGAAACTAAAAGCCTGGAATCTTATGGAATAACAAACGATCAAGGGAAATATAAATTGGAATTGGCTCCAAACAGCACCTATGAAATACAGGTTAGCTATGTTGGATTGAAAACATTTAAAGATACGCTCTCAACTCAGGAAAATGATATTATTAAAAATTACACACTTCAACCGGAAAATGCTTTAGATGAGGTAGAGGTTGTCTACAAAATACCGGTTATCGTAAAAGGAGATACTCTGATTTACAATGCAGACTCTTTTAAAACCGGAACCGAACGTAAGTTAGAAGATGTATTGGAAAAATTACCGGGAGTAGAAATCAATGAAGACGGCCAGATAGAAGTGGAAGGGAAAGTTGTTAATAAGCTGATGGTTAATGGCAAGGATTTTTTTGATGGAGATACTAAACTAGCTACTAAAAATATACCTTCTAAAGCAGTAGATAAAATACAAGTGCTTCGAAATTACTCAGAAGTTAATCAGTTGAGAGGTGTGACCAACAATCAGGATAATGTAGCTCTTAATATCAAACTCAAGGAAGGAAAAGAAAACTTTTGGTTTGGAAATATTACGGCAGGAGGAGGAGCTTCTCCAGACGATGAGCTTTATTTGGTACAGCCTAAATTGTTTTATTACAGTCCTAAATACAGCCTTAATTTCATAGGAGATTTCAATAACATTGGTGAAGTTGCTTTAACACGACGTGATATCAGGAATTTAAGTGGTGGTTTTCGGGCTCCGAGCAGGAGTAGCGGAACGAATATTAATCTTGGAGACAATGGCTTGAATTTTTTAACCAATCAGAACAATGCCCAGGAAATCGAAAATAAATTGGCTACAGGTAATTTTAGCTATTCTCCTAACAATGCATTAGATCTGAGTGGTTTCCTTATTTTCAATAGCAATCGTATACGCTCCAGGGAAACCAGTTTTATACAATATACCAATCCGGATTTTGGAATTCCAGATGAAGCTCGGGAAGAAACAAGTAACGAGCGTTCTAACCAGGGACTGTTAAAACTAAGTGCATCTTATCAACCCAACGCCAATAACCAATTGGATTATGATATCCTGGCTCGTGTATCTGATGATACTCAGAGTCAGAATGCTTTTTCTTCTGTTCTTGGAAACACAACTCAGCTGGACGAGGTTACCCCCTACAGTATTAATCAAAATTTGAATTATTATTATACGCTGGATGAAAACAACATCTTCGCTTTTGAGGCACAGCACTTGTTAAAGAATGAAGATCCGTTTTACAACGCTGTTTTGGTTAATGCTCCGGAGGGCCCGGATGCTTTTGACACTACTGCAAATGCTTTAGGCCTGAATACTTCACAAAATAATTATAATTTGGGTCAGAACCGACGTATTAAATCCAACCAGTTGGACGCCAAATTAGATTACTATCATATCCTCAACCCTAAAAGCAATATCAACCTGACATTTGGTACCATTTTGAGTCGACAGGAATTCAATTCCAATATTTTCCAGTTCCTGGAAGATGGTTCTCAGTTTGATCCGGTACCAATTATTAATGATGGCCTGGCTATTAATGATACGGAATACAATTTCAGTGATGTTTATCTGGGAGCACATTACCGTTTAAGAACGGGTAAATTTACAATTACTCCTGGATTTTCTTTACATGCATACGGAAATAAGAATACGCAATTTGGAGAAACATTTAGAGATAATTTCTTTAGAGTTTTACCCGATTTTGAAACCCGAATTCAACTCAAAAAAAGTGAATCTCTGACTTTTAGATATGAACTTCGTAATCAGTTTACAGATGTTACACGATTAGCCCGAGGATTGGTCTTGAACAATTTTAACAATATCCAGTTTGGAGAACCCGACCTTCAGAATGCCTTATCTCATAATCTAAGTTTATTTTACAATAGCTTTAATCTTTTCAATTACACCAATGTTTTTGCGAGGGCGGCCTACTCAAGCAATGTTGATCAGATACGCAGCCTGACAAATTTTGAAAATGTAATCCGAACGAGTAGCTTTTTCAATTCTAATTTTGCTGATGAAAATTTCAATTTTTTCGGACGAGTACAACGAACATTTGGTAAAATAAGAGCCACATTAAATGCGAGTTTTAATTATAGTAAGATCAATCAGTTTATACAAGGAGAGCGTTCTGTAAATGAAGGGTATACACAAACGTATACTCCTGGTATTCGTACCAATTACAAAATAGCGCCCAACGTAACCATAAGATATCGCTATAGCGTGACCAATAATGATCAGGGTGGGCGAAGAACAAAATTTGTAACCAATGCGCCTTCGATAGAGTTTGATGCTTACATCTGGAAATCGGTTACCTTTCGTACAAATTATACCTATACCAATCAGGATCTGGATAATGGTCAGTCACAATCATTTCAAAACTGGGATGCTACACTTTCTTACAGGAAGGACAGGGATGCTAAATGGGAATACGAGATCAAAGCTACCAATTTATTAGATATAGACTCCCAGGTGAGGAATAGTGCGAATGATTTGTCGGTGTTTACTTCAGAAACTTTTATTCAACCTCGGTTTGTGACGTTTAGATTTGTATATAGTTTGTGATATGGTTAAACCCCTGAAAAAGGTACTAAATCGATAGTACTAAGTGAACATACTATCAATCCATATAATTTGCTCAAGAATAATATCTTAAAACTGTGTATGTTTTTTAGCTTCAAATTGCTCGGGAATCTCATGGGTTGCTTCCCCTAAATTCTGCCTAAGATCAATTTCAATACCTCTGGCTATAGTAGAAATAGGAACATCGTTAGCAGTACCTTCAAAGGGATTTTCACCAGTTCTGCCAATACGTTCCATGGTATGAAATATCCAGGCAACAATCACATAAAAAGGAATAGAGAGCCAAACAAAAAGATCGCCTATTACCGGGTTTTTATCATAAATATCAGTACCAATTTCTGCAAACTGCGGAACTAAAGCCAAAGGAAGCAGTAGTACAAAGAGCCACATGAAAAAATGATTTAACGTAGCAAAATGCCTTGGATACGGGAAATTCTTAATTCGTTCGCTCTTTCCTTGTAATGTGAATAATTCTTTAACTATATTTTCCAGTTCTAAGAATGAGAACTCCCAAATGATTCCTTTTTCTTTTAGGGTTCTTAAATGGTGTGATTGTAAATATAACAATGCAGTTTGTTTGTTACTTTTATTCATTACATAATTAAAATCCTCTTCAGAAATATAAGGCTTAAGATCTTGTTCCAGTGTCGATTCTTTTTCAGGCGGAAGCATATTCCACTCCCTGTTTGTTTTATGATTCACGGTAGTCTCCCAGGTTTTTTTTACACGCATGGCATGCCGTAAAGCGGTCATCCAGGCGATATGCCTGTAGGTTAGCACTTTAATTTCTTTTTGAATGGTTTCGGGATTTAAAGGTACCTCAAGATGTTCATTTGTTACCATATCCTGAACAAAAACACCTAAAGTACGAGAAGTATTTACAATACCTCCCCATATTTTTCGTGCTTCCCAGATTCTACCGTAAGCTGAGTTATTCTGAAAACCAATAACAAAGGCAACTGCAGTACCTATTAATGCCAAAGGAGTCCAGGGAATTTGTAACCAATCCAACTCAAAGAAATAATAAGCTGCAACCCAACCGGAAATTATAACAGTAAAAAGTAAGGTTTCAAAGCGTGTCCACCAGGCCATTTCAAAGGCCGTATATGTTTTTTTAGTATGCATTATTCTATTTTCAAGTGTTTAACTAAATTATGAAATCTTTTAGTTATACATATTTACTATGAAGTTGTAAGCCGATGATCAATTATTCAACCCTTCTTAATTCCCTTATTCCACCCAACTAAAATAACGCTCTTTGATCTGCTCTTTCTGAGATTCGAGATAATTGACAAAAGCCTGGGCAACAGGAGATAACTTTTTATTTTTTAGCCATACAATATTCCACTGTGTTTGAATAGGTAACCCTTTATAGGATATAATGGTAATATCTCCCATGTTGACGGCATTTTTAATTCCGATTAATGGCATGATAGAGTACCCAAGCCCTGCAATAACTGCCTGCTTTAGCGCTTCATTGGAGGTGAGTTCTATTTTTTTATACACTGGAAAATCTTTTTCTTGTATAAACCCTTCCATCGCATTTCGGGTGGCAGAGCCTTTTTCCCGAAATAATAAAGGTTGTTCCTTAAAAATAGAATTTTTAGTTCCCTTCCTTAATTTTTCGCGTTCGGTGCCTCCTACCAGATAGAGACTGTTCTTAAGCAAAGGAATTTGCTCTAGTTTCAGATGTTCCGGTAATACAGATACAAGGGCAAAATCCACACGATTTTCCTCAAGATCTCTTACCACTTTCTGCTTATTAGTCACATCCATAGCAAAATCAATTCCCGGATGCGTATTAACAAAACCAGATAAGTAATAAGGCATTAAATATTTACCGGTAGAAACTACAGATATAGATAGTTTACCGGCCAATTTACCCTGGTAAAGCTTAGTTTTATAATCAATAGCTGTTACCTCCAGGATAATTTTACGGGCAGCAATTGCTATTTCTTCTCCAAATGAAGTAACGTACAACTTTCTTCCAATAACTTCGGTTAAAGGTATAGGAAACTGCTCCTGAAAATTTCGCAATTGTATGGAAACTGCTGGCTGAGTCAGAAAGAGGGACTCTGCTGCTTTTGTTATACTCTTTTTTTCTACAATTTCTAAGAATACTTCTAATTGATGCAAAGTATAATTCATAAAAAATATTTATGATTTAGATAATAAATATAAATAAAAATATATGAATAATTCAATTCATCTTTGCAGCAGAAAAATTTGATAAGATGAAAACAATACGGTTCAAACAAAATATAAATTCTTTGTCAAAACCTATTCGTATTTATTCCAACCCAACAACAGTTTCTCTAAAAATAAATAAGAAATGGTGTATGTTACAACTTAGACGTATAGGTTTCATCCTGGCCATTTTTAGTTATTTATCATTGGTGTGGGCTAGTTATGCTACGAGTAAAGTTCATTTTCAATACTTGGTGGAGACAGGAATAATATTGGGGTTGGTTGCTTTGTACTCATCTGCAAAAAATCTTAAATCTAATTCATAAAAATTATTTAAAAATGGTAACACAAAATGTAACACACAAAGTAAAGCTTGTAGATGGTGTATTTACTCCTTCTGAAGCATCAGATGTGATCAATTCTTTGATTAATGAAAAAATCAATTTTCATAAACTACACAGGCTTTCTATGTATGAAGGAAATGTAAATAGTGATACAAGTTATGATGATGGACGTGTGACTCAATTAAAAAAAGAAAAAGCAGATTTTAATTTGATTTATCAAGAGGCTAAACTAGCTGGTAAAGAGGTCAGAATACACGGAACCCTGGAAGTAGAAATCATTGATTAACACTGTAAAATGTAATGGATTTACATCTTCTCATAGATAACCTTACCAATCCTGCTCTTCTCTTTTTTGTATTAGGTCTTATAGCATCTCAAGTTAAAAGTGATCTGGAAATACCAAAAAACTCATCGAAATTCATCTCTCTATACCTTCTGTTTTCGATTGGGTTTAAAGGAGGGCAGGAACTCTCTCATAGTAGTTATAGCCCAGACATAGCCTGGGCTTTTTTAATAGGAATTTTACTGGCTGTCCTGGTGCCGTTGTATACGTTTTTTATTTTGAGAATTAAATTTAGTGCAGAAAACTCAGGAGCAATAGCTGCAGCTTATGGTTCTGTAAGTGCCGTTACCTTTGTAACTGCTGTAAGTTTTTTGGAAGTAGAGCAAATTTCTTTTGGAGGACATATGGTGGCAGTTATGGCGCTTATGGAAGCTCCTTCAATTATTGTTGGTGTGCTTTTAATGCGCTTTTTTTCAAATGGAAAAAAATCGACCAGAGAACTTATGATGATGCTTAAACATGCTCTTACTAACGGAAGTGTGCTTTTAATAATAGGAAGTCTTATTATCGGATTTATAGCAAATGATACTCAGGCGGCTGGTATTAAACCTTTTACAACTGATATTTTTAAAGGATTTTTGGCTGTTTTTCTTTTGGATATGGGGATCACTAGCGGACAAAAAATAGGAGCCCTGATCAAAAAAGGATGGTTTGCACTTATTTTTGCAATCACAATTCCTTTGATCAACGGGATAACTATTGCCTGGTTATCCGGTTATGTGATGAGCAATCCCGGAGACAGGTTATTATTAGCGATTCTTGCAGCCAGTGCTTCTTATATTGCAGTCCCCGCAGCAATGCGTATTGCTGCTCCTAAAGCCAATCCTAGTTTGTATCTCCCTATGGCGCTGGCAATAACGTTTCCGTTTAATATAACCTTAGGAATGCCGATTTATCTGAATTTAATACAATAAATTAAAAATTTGTTAGAGTCTTTTAATAGATAATATTTTATTAAAGAGCGTGATTTATCTGTTGAATAATGTAATTTTAAGGTGCTAAAAACATAAATTAAAAACATTATGAAACGTCTGCTATCTTTATTACTATTAATACTTGTTTGCCAAATCAGTTTTGGACAAACAGCAACCAGGGCAATTACCAATATCACAGGAGATTTATACCGATTCCAAAACAACGGTCATTATTCTGTTTTCCTGGTGACCAATGACGGAGTAATTGCTACTGATCCTATTAACGAAGCAGCGGCAAAATGGCTTAAAGACGAAATCAGGAAAAGATTTAATCAGCCTGTTAAATATGTGATCTACAGTCATTATCATGATGATCATGTAAGTGGCGGAAAAGTTTTTGATGAAGCTAAATTTATAGGTCATAAATTGACTAAGAAGAATATTATTGATAATAAGATAGAGACTCCGGTTCCAGACGAAACCTTTGCTAAAAAGAAAACCATTAAGCTTGGAGGTAAAAAAGTAGAATTATTATATCCCGGTAAAAGTCATTCTGAAGATTGTATCGCTGTATTCTTCCCTGAAGAAAAAACTGTTTTTGGAGTCGATTTTATAAGTGTAGACAGGTTGCCATATCGTACACTTAACGGTGCATTTATTCCAGATTGGATTGAAGCCATCAAAGAAGTGGAAAAATTAGATTTTACTGTTTTCTCTCCAGGACATGGTGACATCGGAACAAAAACAGACGTCAAAGAACACAGAGAGTATTTTGAAACGCTTTATGCAGCGGTTAAGGAAGCAAAATCTAAAGGAAAATCACTATCAGAAATGAAAAAGACTATTTTATTGGAACAATATAAAAAGATGAGCCAATACGATGCCTGGAGAGAAATGAATATTGAGGGAGTTTACAAAGCACTTTCTTCTGAATGATGAAGTTATTCTTTGACTGCGTAAATGACTTTTAACTGATATGTATAAGCTCCTGAGGTATTTCCCTGAAATAAGGAAACAATTATTGCATTTTCGGTAGCAGCGTTAAAGGCTTCTACTGAAAGTACTTTTCCTAATTTGATATTCATAGCCCTGGCGATAGCTTCAGCTTGCATTTTAGCATTGGCAAGTGCTTTTCTGTTTAAAATTTCTAATTCACTCTGGTCAAGGATGAACTTCCCTTCATAGCTTAATCGGTTTAAACCAAAAGTAGTTGTCCTCATAAATTTCTGAAACTGTTCTATAGATCGGGTTTTAAAAGTGAAGAAGGTACCTTCATCTGCATACCCTGAAAGATCATAGGCAATTTTATCTTCTCTCATATTATTTAATGAAAGTCCGTTTTTCTTTAGTGCTTCGTCATACCGTGTTTTCATTTGTGCTAAAGAAATGGCTCCATCAGAATAACTAGTATATGCTTTGCTTAACGAGACTGTAGAAACGTACATCAAATCACTGTCAACGTGGGTTGCTTTTCCAATAACAGTAATTCCGTTTTTATTTTGAGCTACTGTGAGAAAAGAGCTTAAAGAAAATGTAGTTAAGAAAATTATTTTTTTAATATAATATGATTTCATTGTTTTAATTTTTTATTTGAATGTCATCTATTTCACAACAATCAGGGTCTTGCAATACCCAAACATCATTGTAATAGGTATCCGGGTAGTTAAAACCATTAATTATCCAAAACCTATTATTGTAATAAAGAGAAGTATGGTGTAGCCGTTCCGGAAATTTTTTTGTAGTAGATGTCTCAAACCAATCTAAACCATTTTTAGTGTACCATACTGTATTGGTAGCTACAGGAAATCCATTGTTGTACTCATCTGTAATTCCGGCTGTTACCCATAGTTTTTTACCATCGGTGAATAAAGAATGATGTTGGAACTCGAGGTCTAAAGTGATTTTATTCCAATCCATACCATTTGTACTGTATCTAATTGAAGCGGCTTCTCCGTAAGCATTGCCTCCTACAGCTATAAGTTTACCTTTAAAGGCTATGGCTTCATGCCCGAATATAGCGTTTGGACCATAGCTTTCATCAAATACTTTCTCCCAGTTGACACCATCGTAGCTTCTCCAAACATCATTAAATCCGCAGCAAACTTCTTCAGATTGATAAGCTTCTGTTGTTGCACCTCCTATGAGCCACATTGCTCCGTTAAAACTCGTTAAAGAATGATGCCATCTAGGTTCAAAGTTTGCATTAGAAGTTACCAGTTCCCATACTATTCCGTCGCTCGAAGACCATACGTCATTTAAAATGTTATCATTTTTAGTTCCCCTTCCTCCTACAATCCACATTTTACCATTAAAAATGGTAGAAGCGTGATAATAACGAGGTGGAAACCTGTTTTTTTGTATGGCACTTGTGGTCCATTTTTCTCCGTCTTTACTGGAAAGAACATCATTGAAAACAGTGTTTTTACCTCGCCCTGCTAAGATCCACATTTTATTATCAAAAACTAAAGAAGTATGCCCTTGCCTGGCCTGGAGATTAGGTTGGTTTATTTGGTAGGCCTTTAATACAAGTTTTTCCTTTATTTTGAAAGAGAAGTTAGCACTATTTGTGATGATTTTATTTTCAGAGATTTCATCAGTTAAAATGGGGTCGTTACTGCATCCTAGAATTATAAAATAAAACCCTATTAAGAATAGACTTGTTTTCATAAGTATGAAATTAGTTTTGTAAAAAAAGCTCCTATTGTACAATAGGAGCTTACGCTATTGGTTATTGCTCTGACCCTCCGAAGCGCTCCAGGACTTCTTCATAAGACATCTTTTCGAAATCTAATTGATAAGCTTCCCCCTGAAAATTTTGCTGTGCAGCAGAATTAGCAGCTGTTCCTCCCGGAATTATAACATATCTGAAATCACTAAAAAAAGTAAACAGGTTGGTACCTCCATCAAGGGTATTAACTCTTACCTGGAGTCCGGTTCCGCCAGTAACATCAAATAAGCCAAAGCCATAATATTCATCCTGCGCATCAAATAAAAATGGTAGTTGATAAACACTAAAACTGCCTTCCCCTTCTGATCTTCTTCCAAAAACCAAAACGACATCGGTGTTTACGTTTAATTCGCTATCATTAAAAACTTCTAATCCTTGAATATTTTCTTCTGCCGCCCCGGGAACAATAAAATTTCGAGGAATCCATTCAGAAAATATCACGTTGGCAGTTCCTTCTTCGCCCTGAGGTCCTTGAGGCCCTTCAGGTCCTTGTTCGCCCTGAGGCCCAATAGGCCCGATAGCACCATCTTCACCATCTGAGCAAGAGAAGAGTAATCCGGCTGCTATCATTAGACATAAAAAAAAACGATTAAGTTTCATGTTTGTTTTCATTATTTTAAAATTTTAAGTTGATGAAACAAACCTAAGCAGGGTAAAAGGCAAGAGTGTCCGAGATTTTTGAATGTGAAAGAACTCGGACATGTAAGGGTGCTTTTCCCCTGAAATCTGAGGGTGACATTCCTGTATGTTTTTTAAATGCAGTATAAAAAGTAGATTTAGAATTAAAACCGGCTTCTAATCCGACAGAAACAATAGTATAATGGTTAAACTCTTTACTTCTTAAGTTTTTCTTTACTTCGGCCACTCTATATTCGTTGATATAATCAATAAAACTTTTTTTGGTAATTGTATTCACTAAACTTGATAAGTAGCAAGAAGAGATACCGAGAAGCCCTGCAGTTGTACTCAGGCTAAGGTGAGGGTCCCTGTAAATTTTTTTTGTTTTAATTAAAGATTCCAGTTTTCTGAAATAACTATTGCTTTTGGTAAAAGGTTTTTTATACTGAATTTGTAAATCGCGAATTTTTTGAGCGCAAAGCGTAGCGATTATAGTGAGTAAATGCAGATGTTTTTCTGTAAAAAAACCTATATCAGGATGTTCTGAGTCTATAACTCCAAATATTTTATCATTGATGATGATGGGTACGCAGAGCTCAGAATATCTTTTTGTGTCATCAATAATATAGCGGGTATCATTATCTGTATTTTTAATGAGCTCAGGTTTCATATTCTTGGCAACATGCCCTACAATGCCTTCGCCGAGTTTAATAGATATTTGGTTATGAATGATAGTTTTGAAAGGATTTTTTCTGCCATATGCTGCTCTTTGTATTAAAATTTTCTTTTTGGGAAGGAATTCATAAATCACACAGTCTACAAAACCCAATTTATGAATTACGTTTTTAGTAATATCCCATAATACTTCTTCTGTGGATTCTTTGTGATATAAAGAAGTAGAAAAGAAGCTAATTGCTTTAATTTCGTCGAGTGTCTCCGGGGTTACATTTGCCATTGCATGTTGCTTTTAACTCAAAATTAGAAGCATGTGAATCAGCTTGAGTTTTCATATGTAACAAACTACTAAACAAATGTAACTTTATGAGGTAAAGTGCTATTTATCAGTGTTTTTTATATACTCTAAAGGGGTTTTTTCATAATTTTCTTTAAAGCATTTCATAAAATAAGAAGGCGTATTAAACCCTACGGCATAAGCTACTTCATTGACTGTAACAGAAGTTGTTTTAAGAAGATGAATAGCTTGTTTTAGGCGTTGAGACCTGATAAAAGCGGTTGTAGAAAGTCCGGTATACACCTGAAGTTTTCTATGTAATTGCATCCGGCTCATATGAGCTTTTTCACTAAACATGACAGCGTTAAAATGAGGATTAGTTAAATGCTCGTCAAGTATTTGCTGTATTTTATTAAGAAAAACCTCTTCTGCAGGGGCTATAGCAATCTTTTTGGGTTTTAATGTCATTTCTTTGCTATATCGCTCACGAAGTTTTTGCCGGATGGTAATTAAATTAGCAATACGTTGTTTTAAGATAGTTACTTTAAAGGGTTTAGTTACAAAATCATCGGCCCCGGAAGCTAACCCCTTAAGCTCACTCCTGTTATCTGTATCTGCTGTGAGCAATATTACAGGGATATGAGAAGTTCGTTCATCATTTTTTAAAGTATTGCAAAGCGTTATTCCGTCATAATGTGGCATCCTGATATCAGAAATAATAATATCCGGAATTGATGAAATGGCTTTTTTTAATCCGATTTCACCATTATTTGCTGTTATTATTTTATAAGTGTCGTTTAAAATTTCTTTTACATAAGACCGGATGTCATCATCATCATCAACAATTAAAACAATAGGTGTTTCATTTTTAATTTCAAGATCATCAATTAACGGGTCATTATTCTCTTCAGATGCTGTAATAATATGAGTTGATTTAAATGCTTTTTTAAATATAGGCAAGTTTACAGTGAAGCAAATTGTGTTTATGTTTTCTAATTGGACGTCAATATTCCCCTGGTAGAATTCTATCAATTCTTTCACCAAAGATAAACCGACTCCAATTCCTTCAATCCCCGAATCCTGTTGATAAAAGCGATCGAAAAACTTTTCCAGATGGAGCTCTTGCCCATTAATTACACTGTTTTTTACATTAAGAGTTAATATGTCATCATTTGTTGTTGCAGAAAAATAACATCGCCCTTTAACCGAGACATATTTGAAGGCATTTGTAAGCAGGTTAATAACAATTTTTTCGATAATATCTTCATCATACCAGGCATTAGTGATGCTATTGATATCATATTCGTAATGAAGTTGTTTTTCTTCTGCTTCATAATTAAAAGATGTAGCAAGAATTTTTAAAAAGGCACCTAAGTTCCCTTGTTTTATTTTTAATTGTAATTCTCCGTTCTCTAATTTAGAAAGCTCTAATAATTGATCTACCAGTGTAGTTAATCTATGCGTATTTCTCTGTACCATAGAAAAATTTCTTCGCTCTTTTTGAGTTAGGTTTTTTTCTTCCAGTTTATTCTCAACAGGTCCGGAAATTAGTGTTAAGGGAGTTTTGAATTCATGCGCTATGTCTGTATATAATTTAGATTTAAAGGCATTGAGTTGTTTAAAATGTGCTGCTTCTGCAACTTTGGTTTTTAAGCTGAATTGTAATTTCCATCTCCACTTTAAAAAATGATATATAACATAAAAGATTCCTAAAATTAACATAAGATAACCCATTTTAGCGTAAATACTCAAGTACCAGGGTGGCCTTATATATATTTTTAATGTTGTAGCATTTTCATTTTTAATTCCCTCATAAAGTGTTTTTACTTTTAATTCATGTTTACCATAAGGAATATTGGTAAAATAGGCAGTCTGTAGATCTGTTGTTTTCCAGGAATCATTATTTAAACGATATAAGTATCCTATTTTTTCAGGATTCTTAAAGTTCACAGCAGAAAAACGGATAGAAAAATCATTTTCATCAGGTTCGAGTGTAATCTGATTTAAAAAAGGGGCTTGTAATGCAGAAATGTGCGCTCCTTTTTTAGAATTAATATTAATTGCAGTTATAAAAGGAGTAGTTTTATATGGTGAAAAAATATTTTTAGAAAGATCAATTTCCTGTAGCCCCTCTAAACTTCCAAAATACATTTTTTTTGATACACTATCGTATGTTCCTGCTCCAAATAAAAACCAATTACTAATCAAGCCATCGTTGGTAGTAAAATGAGAAAATGTTTTTGTTTTTTGGCTGTAAACATATAACCCGTTAGTGGGAGTAGCAATCCACAAATTTTTATGATTGTCTTCTCTTATAACCTGGACATCTTTGACAAATGCTTCGTTTTGATGGATGAATTTTTGAAATGTACCTGTTGTTTCTATGTATTTTAGGATTCCCATATTGGTTCCAAACCAAAGTTGCCCCTGGCTGTCTTCTTCAACAGTTTCTACATTATCTGAAAAGATGTATTTTCTGGTTTTTGCCTTTGTATTATAGTGAATCAATGATTTAGAAATTGCATCTAAAGGAATTCGAGATGCATTTTTTAGCATATATATTCCATCATTAGAAGTAATGATCCACAGCCGATCTTTTGAGTCGATTTTAAGATTATTTATTTGAACCCGTTCTTTCGAACTGTTATCAAGTGGAATAAATTTTAATGGTGCATCGTTGTGATCAAATATATGTAACCCTTTATAAGAACCAACCCACAACCTTTTTGAATGATCACGACATATTCCGAGCATCAATGTTTTTTCTGTAAAATTGGAAGCATGCCTGAGCGTGTCATTTACCCGATCATTGATGAGCTTAAAAATTTTAGAATCTGAAGAGGTTGCATATAAGGTGTCATTTTCATTATAAATAGAAAGAATAAGAGTATTAGTGATTAATTCTGCAGCGATATTGTTTTCAATTTTATGAAGCGCGTTAAAACCAGCAGCATATATTTTATTTTTATGTTTAATGATTCTTTTAGGGCGTTTATGAAAGGACGAAGGTAAAAAAGCACTGTTGTATTTTTTTTCCTTAAACAAACCTTTCAAAGTAGCTATCCAGAATGTTCCTTTTTTATCGATAAAAATCTTTCGGATTTGATTTAACTCAAGATTTGTTTTGATATACTCCAGTTGAAATTTTTCTGTATTTAAAGCAGCTAATGTATCACTGCTAACTACAAAAAGATCTCCCTTTTGTTTAATAGCGACATCTTTAATGAGTATGGGAGTCGGGGTTTCTTTTGTAATTACCCCATTTTCAAGAAGCATTATTTTTTTATCAGAAATTGCCAGAATTCCCTTTTCGGGTAAATATTTGATGACATTAATTCTGTTATTAAACACATATTCTTTTGTTAGTTTTTTAGAAGTTATTTCGTAACTGTACAGTATTTTACCTTTATCTATGAACCATATTTTTTCATTGAAGGTATCCATAGGAGAATGAAATTGTCCCTTTCCAATATTGAAATGACTTTGATTCTCTGTATTAAATACTGTAAACCCGGAAAGCCCCGAACACAAGATGTGTTTTTTTCCGGCAGTTTTAACCCCAAAAGCAGTAGTTTGAAGTTGATTAATTTTCATTTTAGAAGGTGAAAAATTGAATAACTTCCCTTCGTAAGTAGTAAACCATACGTTATTTCTATTGTCAACAGCTATATCTAAAACTGAGTTTATAGAAACAGAATCGGTTAGATTAAAATCATCTTGAAATGTGTCAAATCTATGGCCGTCATAACGATGAATTCCTCCTCTGGTTCCTACCCATAAAAAATTGTTGTCATCTTGAGCAATAGAACTTATCCATTTATTGGATAATTCGTCATCAATGGCCATAAACTGCATCTGTTCCTGAGCAGACAGAGAGAAAAAGCCGAAAAGGAAGAACAAGAAGCAATGATATGATATTTTATTTACAATGATTTTAATCATGACTTGCTAAAACTGTTAAGCTAAAGTAAATAAATCTGTTTTAACATTTTACACTCGTCAATAAAACGTCAACGGTGATCAAAAAGAAGATGTTTTCTTTATAAGAAGAGATCAATCCTTAAAAAATTTACAAGAAAACTTACTCGATAATAACTTTATCCAAATGCATAAACCTTTTATTGTTTCAAAACGAGGAGTTGATCAGATTACAGGGAATCAATTAATTATTCAGGAATATAAAATTCCGATTAGTGTCCGGATGAAAAAAGAAGTTTTGAAGAAGTTTACTAATTGAGTAGTTTTTTTGCCTGACTAAAATCGGGATATAATTCTAATGCTTTTTTGAGTGCTTGTTGAGACGCTACAGTTTTACCTTGTTCTTTTTTTAAAAGGGCTAATCTGTAATATGCCCAATGCTTTTTAGGTTGTCCGTCTGCGGGAGATTTTTCTAAAAAATGATTGAGATAAGCAATTCCCTGATCAATATTCTTTTTTGCAACAGAAGCAATTCTTCCGTATTGATAATGGCCCGTTAAATAATCCGGGAATTTATTTATGGATTGTTTACAATAGTTAAAGGCTTTATCGTATTGCTTCATTTCAAAATAAATATTTGATAATAAATAACGTATTCTTTCATCCTCCGGAGCTATTTTATAAATACTCAAATATTCTTTTTCTGCGGCTTTAAAATCTTTTTTATTGTAATGAATACTTGCCAAAAGCATTCGCCCTCTTTTTTGATCGTATTTCATGATTTCTGTTGCCTGCTGTTTTGCTTTAGTATTACTCCCTCCGGCTATAACCGGAGCATTCAGGTAATAATTGCTTAGCCGTACTCTTGCATCTATGTGCGATGGTTGTAATTCAATGGCCTTTAATAGAGCGCTTTTAGCTTTGCTGGCTAAAGTCCCTTTTTTAAAAAAGTTATCAGTAACCTGAAGTTTATCGATGTAAGCACTTCCTGTCAGGTAGAAATATTGAGCATTAGATTTGAAATCATTTTTTTGAGATGATAATAATTCAATGACCTGATCATGTTTTTTATCCTCAAGCATTTTTTGTGCCCGATCCAGAACATTATTCTGCCCTAAAAGAATGGATTGGGTGATTAAAATTGCAAAAATTGTGCTTAGTATTTTCATTTGTTTATTCTTTTAAAAATGGAATTATAATTCTGGAGGGATATTTTTTTGAATGGTGTATGGTTTGTTTCACAGGAATGAATTCAATAGCATCCAGTGGGTCAATCCCTGTATTTGGGTTTCTATTAAATTTTGGATAGTTACTGCTGCTTATCTGTAATCGTAATTTTTCACCTTCAGCAATTTTGAATGCTACATCTCCTAATTCAATAGTGATCTTTTTGACATTGTTTTTCAGTTGATGAGGTTCAATTCTTTTAATACCATCAACTATATTTCTGGAGATGCCGGTTTTATCGACAAGAGTTAGTTTTGCTGTAAAATCGGTACCCTTTCCTTCTGTTTCTATGTGTAATTCTACTGCTATATTTCCCGCTACAGTCTTTGTTTCTTTGAATGAAGATGTGGTAAAAAGTAATACATCATCTCTTGCTTCAATGGCTGCTTGATTTTTTATTCCGATTTTATCTGTAAACAAATGAAAGTTTGCTCCTCCCAGTGTAGGAACAGGGTTTTTTGGGTCAAAGACAAAGGTGTTTTTGGAATTTTGATCATTGCTTCTGGAAAAAGAGAGGGAATTTTTCTTTTGTAAATAAACGGAAACAGGAGTATGATTTGGAGGCCATTGACGTGTGTATTTCCACTCATTCGAGAACAGGACGTAGTATTTGATTTTGTCGTTAGTATTAAAATCAGAAGATTCGCCCAGTAAGGTATGTTTAAACCAATTGGTCACTAACGAAAGAAACGTATCAATATTAAAATTTCCATTTTCAGGAAGTTTATAATCTCCTACCATATTATAATCGTCATAAATTTGATTATGATACCAGGGGCCTAGAGTAAAATATTGCTCGATATCAGATTTTTGTTGAATTGAAGCGTAAGCATCTATAGTGGCCTGTATGGTAAAATCACTCCAGCCGATCATATGAAAGATTGGAATTTTTACATTTTTATAAACGAATTCAGAATTCAAATTAGTAATAGGGATAATCGTGCCTTCCTCTGTTTTAAAAGTCTCTCCACTTCCAGGAATTGCTTCTTTTAAGGGAGTATGAGCAAACATTTCATCTAAATCTGCACCTTTTTCTGATAAAGTAGAGGTCTGTCCGTCAGAAAGCAACCAGGGAATGATGAGCATTTGATGAAATGCCCCTCCGGGATAATTAACTTTTGAGCCATCAATCCATCCGGAAAGGTTAAAAATGCTTTTGAGTGCAGGATGATTAATATCGGCTAAACTAAGTGCACAATAACCAAGATAAGAAGATCCCCATAACCCGATTTTGCCATCGCACCATGATTGTTTGCTTACCCAATCTAAAGTTTCCTGTCCGTCTTTTTTCTCATTCATAAAAGGAATGAAAACGCCTTTAGATTCACCTTTACCACGTACATCCTGAACCAGAACTGCAAATCCGTTTTTAGCGAAGTAAGAAGCAAATATTGAAACTCCGCTTTTACTATAGGGTGTCCGTATTAATATTGATGGGAATTTGGTTTTCCCTTTTGGAAGATATAAATCATGTGCTAAAACGGTACCGTCCGATAATTTAAATGTCTGATCATATAAAATATCAAAAGCTTTATCTTGAGCCGATACAGAAAAATAAATAAAGAGTATTATTATGAATGATAAGGTTGTTTTCTGCATTAAGTATTTGTTTTACACAAATATGAATGAGGGAACCATAGGTTAAAAATTTATGTGGCGAGTGAACTTGTTTTGGGATAAAAGGAGATATGACGTGATGAATAACAATAAAAAATCAACTCACCACAACATAATTAATGATTATGAAGTGCTTTTTTTAGAGCATTTATATAACTTCGGGATACAGGTAAGGACTCTTCAGTTAATTTTATAAACAATTGCATTCCCTGTGAATTTCCTGAAATTTTATGTACATGATTTAAGTTAACCAGGTATGACCTGTGTATTCTTAAAAACGGATTTGACATATTATTTTCTACATTTTTTAATGTGGCCCGGATTAATTCACTTTCTATAGCCGAAGTTTTATTGTTTAGATGAATGATATTGACATAATTATCTTCAGATTTAATATAAATGATAGAAGAAGCATCAAAACGATAGTAATCTTTACCATTGTTAGATTTAATCGTGATGATACCTTTTTGTTCGACTTTTTTTAGAAATGATGTTAAATCTTTGACCGAAGCATTGACTTGTTTTTTTAAAGCCCTATTATAAGAAGCGAGGGATAATATCACAGTAGGAATTAAACCTATTAATACCGCATGATACAGAATATTAAAGAATAGCGAAATATCAATTATAGGTTGATCATTCAGGTAGTTTTGAAGTGCATGATGTACAAAAGCCACTAGTATAACCAGAAAAAGATACCCTAAGATAAAATGGTAGAAATGAAAAACCCTGACATTGGTAAACTTATTGACTAAGGGGAGAATCCATTTGATAGTTGTAAAAAGGACCAGGAAATATGCAAGAGAAAACCATAGAAAAACAACGTATTTATTGTGATCTCCTATATTAAAATCGAATGGCTCAAGAAAAACAAAAATAAAATAGATTAAACCAATCGCCGCCAATAGTTTTTTTACTATTTCGGTAGTTTTGAGCTTCTTTACAGGAACTGATTGCTTAAAAACTGTTTTAAGATTGATCATATAACAAATATAGTATGTATTATATAGTCATGTTTACTAGTAACACATCAATAAAGCAACTATTTTATTTTTCTTGATTTATTTCGACTATTGATCGATTTTTTGTTCAAATTTACTTTCTGCCAGAAACTTTTCAATATCTGCACCGGGTAAGTTCAGCATATATCGTATAGCTTCTTTTTTATCTTCCTGTTCTTCATAATAAGCTTTACAAATTCTATAACCTACCCAATACCCTAAATCTGCAGGCCATTCTTCTGTAGCAGTACTTGCATTGGCAAGCCAGTTACGAATGGTTTGTGTTTGCAACATTTCTTTTTTAAACTTCTCCCATATTTCTCTTTCTCTTCCTTGAGTAAAACTTTCTAAATGCCTGTTACTGTGTTTGCCTGAGAATAATTCAGCGAGAAAATCGGCCATTCCCTCTCCTATAGCAGGGTATAGTAATCGTGTTTCATTAGTATCTATTTTTTGTTGAAAATGAACCAATTCGTGGATAACGATATGAGGCAGTTCATCAATGTTTTTAAAGTTGTTTTTTTGACCAAAAGAAAGTTCATTTACAGGGACATGATCAGATTTAGCTATTTGATCAATTCCAATCAGCAGACCTTCTTCAGAAATAGTACCGGCAGAAGTAAAGTTTCCAATCATAAAGTAAACAGAGGGAAATGTTAAATCCGGATACATTTTTTTAAACGCTTTCATAGATTGTACAATCCGTTTCTTTTGAGCATCTATACTGTAGGTATTAGCTTTAATGGCCTTATATAGTTTTGCACGTCGTTTTTGCCCTTCGATAAAAGCTTCTATAGAACCAATTTTTTTCTGAAAATATGCTTTGAGCCCCGATGTAGCTTTATCAAAATAATGCGTTTTAAAAATAGAATAAGCATTGGCAGTATCCTTTATATACATATCGTATGCATTCCAGTAATTGTCAAGATCTGTTGTAATAAGATTATTGTACTCTTCTACTATAATGGCTGTTTCTGTTGATGCAACAGGCTCTTTTTTTGAAGTATTACATTGAATAAACAATAAAAAAGAGCCTATTAAAAGGAGTATTTTTTTTAAAGACATAATTGAAAGTGTTTATCAAAATGAAGATGAATTTGAGAATATGTTACATTCAGAAAACAGTTCTTATATCTCAAAATTTATAATGAGATTTATTTAAAGTTAAAAAGCATGTGATTGGAAATATAGAAATGCAGAACATTGATTTAATAATTATTGCATTAAGCTCGCTTTTTGTAGATTAATAAGAATTTTCCTCTTCATCTTTTGCTTCTATAATGATTAAGGGTTAACTTAGGGGAGATTCTTAAGTTATCATGAACAAGAAATTAATTTCTAAGAAAAAACCTGCTTTCCAAATCACAAAGCTGTTAGATGACTACCTGGCGAATCATGGGAGAAATATTAAAATCCCCATTTTTTATGATGATTTGTTACGTTTCCAGGGGGCCATTGAAATTTTTGATGAAAAGGGAAATGATACCTTATGGGTAAGAACCTATTATGCAGAATACGAACGAGATGAGATTGAACTCAGTTTAAAGCAGGTGTATACAATACTACATGCAGACGGAAGCGATACTATTTTACCGTATTTGAATATTGATAGTATTGACTTTTGCACCTTTGGGAATACAAAACCCTTCAGGATAAAGGTCAGGAATGTACTCAATGATAATTATATATTCCTGTATGTAAAAAAGGCAGATGCTTCCAGGGTATACGGCCTGGAACTGGAACATTTATTGTCTCCGAACCATATTAACTTCCTGGTTTATAAGGATACTTTGATTGAAGAACATATATCGGGAATTCCCGGGGATACTTTTATTGAAGAACATCTTGAAAATTGTTCAGAACAAGATAAAAAGGCATTGGCTAAAGAGTTCGTCAAATTCAATGAACGTTGTTTTGTCCGATTACTCGCAGATATGCGTTCTTATAATTATGTGATTGTTTTAACACATGATTTTGACAGGATTCAATACAGGATCAGGGCCATTGATTTTGATCAGCAAAGTTTTGAGGGAAATCCGAAAGTATACAAGCCGCAATTCCTGAAAGAAAACAATGCTTTGGTAAAAATGACTTTAAAAGTACTGGCAAAAGAATCTATTGACCAATATGAAAAAGAAGAGCGATCGTTACTGGCAAAACGTGCTACAAGTGAATTCGACCGGTTGAGCGAACTGATAAACTGTATGAAAAAAGATAATATTTCTACGCCAGAGAAAATAAAGGAGCTAAAATCCGGATTGTTTGAACTTACGGGTGATATAAAATTCAAAAAGGCTAAAAATATGGGAACGTTACTCGACAGTGCCTTAGATTTTATTATTAGAAACTATAAGAATGAAAATCCTTATATAATAAAATAACACTAACTCTTATATAAAATGAAGATTAAAAAAGTATTGGTTGCCAACCGAAGTGAGATCGCCATTAGAGTTATGCGTGCATGTGCAGAACTCAACATTAAAACGGTTGCAATTTATACATATGAAGACCGGTATTCTCTACACAGAAATAAAGCAGACGAATCATATCAAATCGGTGAAGATAGTCAGCCTTTAAAGCCATATCTAAATATTGATGAAATAATTGCACTGGCTAAGAACAAGCATGTAGATGCCATTCACCCGGGTTATGGTTTTTTATCTGAAAACTCAGAATTTGCCAGGAAATGTAGAGAAAACGGAATCATTTTTATAGGACCTGATCCAGAGATAATGGATGCATTGGGAGATAAGATCACGGCTAAGAGAATTGCTGAAAAATGTAATGTACCTATTATTCAAAGTAATAAGCGAGAGTTAATCGCTTTGGAAATAGCACTTTCTGAGGCGAGTAATATCGGATATCCGTTGATGCTCAAGGCAGCTTCAGGTGGAGGTGGAAGAGGAATGCGTATCTTAAGATCTCCTGAAGACCTGGAAAAGAACTTCGATTCTGCACGTAATGAAGCTAAAAACGCTTTTGGAGACGATACCATGTTTTTGGAGAAATATGTAGAAGATCCCAAACACCTGGAAATACAGATTGTTGCCGACAGGCATGGTAATATCCGACACTTGTTTGAAAGAGATTGTTCTGTGCAACGGCGTCACCAAAAAGTAGTGGAAGTAGCCCCTTCTTTTAATGTTTCAGATCATGTAAAACAACAACTCTACAAATATGCAATAGCAATAGCTTCCGAAGTAAACTATAATAATGTTGGTACGGTAGAATTCCTGGTAGACAGAGAAGACAATGTCTATTTTATAGAGGTAAACCCGAGAATACAGGTAGAACATACGGTTACAGAAATGGTAACCGGGATTGATCTGGTGAAAACGCAAATATTTATTGCAGGCGGATATAAATTATCTGATAAACAAATTAAGATTTACAATCAGGAATCTTTGGCAACCTATGGTTTTGCATTACAATGCAGATTGACAACAGAAGATCCGGAAAATAGTTTTACACCAGACTATGGTACAATAACGACATATAGAAGTGCTTCGGGGATGGGAATCCGTTTAGATGCTGGGAGTATTTACCAGGGGTATAGTGTAAGTCCGTTTTTTGATTCAATGCTGGTAAAAGTTTCTGCTCATGGGAGAACTTTAGACGGGGCCATCAGAAAAATGGTGCGTGCCTTAAAAGAATTCAGGGTAAGAGGTGTGAAAACAAACATTCACTTTTTACAGAATGTCATTCTGCACGATACTTTTAAAAGAGGTGAAGTTACCGTGAATTTTATTCAAAATACTCCTTCTTTATTTGAGATAGAACTTCCCCAGGACCGAACTTCTAAGGCTACAAAATTTTTGGCTGAAGTCATAGTTAACGGAAATTCAGATGTAAAATTTATAGATCCGAATAAAGAGTTTAGAAATCCTAAGATTCCTGGATTCAACGCTCAGAGAGCCTATCCGAAAGGAACTAAAAACCTCCTATCCGAAATGGGGCCTGAAAAATTCTGTGAATGGTTAAAGAATGACAGCAAAATACATTATACAGATACGACCATGCGGGATGCCCATCAATCATTACTGGCAACCAGGATGCGAACATTTGATATGCTTAAAGTAGCAGAAAGTTTTGCAAAAAATCACTCCAATACATTTAGTATGGAAGTTTGGGGAGGAGCTACCTTTGATGTTTGCCTGCGGTTTTTACACGAAAGTCCGTGGACACGATTGAGAGAGTTGCGAAAAGCAATACCCAATATTTTGTTTCAAATGCTGTTAAGAGGCTCTAACGGGGTTGGATATAAAGCATATCCCGATAATTTAATTGAAAAATTTGTAGAAAAATCTTGGGAGAACGGAGTCGATATTTTTAGAATATTTGATTCTCTGAATTGGGTAAAAGCGATGGAACCCAGTATGAATTATGTTCGAAATAAAACCGGAGGAATTGCCCAGGCTGCTATAAGCTATACAGGTGATATTTTAGATGTTAATCAAACAAAGTATAATCTAAAATACTATACACAACTGGCAAAAGATTTAGAAAATGCCGGAGCACATATGATTGCTATAAAAGATATGGCCGGTTTATTAAAACCTTATGCAGCGACAGAATTGGTTACAACATTAAAAGATACGGTAAAAATCCCTATTCATCTACACACACATGATACTTCTTCTTTACAGACAGCAACATATCTAAAAGCTATAGAAGCAGGAGTAGATGTAGTAGATGTTGCATTAGGAGGATTGTCGGGATTGACATCTCAACCTAATTTTAATGCAGTTGTCGAAATGATGAAATATCATGAAAGAGCTCATGATTTTGATATAGATACTCTAAATGCATTTTCTAATTTTTGGGAAGATACCAGAGAACTATATTATCCTTTTGAGTCTGGTCTAAAAGCAGGGACAGCTGAAGTATTTAAGCATGAAATTCCCGGAGGACAATATTCTAATTTACGTCCTCAGGCTACAGCGTTAGGATTGGGAGATCGATTTGATGACGTAAAAAAGATGTATGCAGAGGTAAATACTATGTTTGGTAACCTGGTTAAAGTTACGCCTAGCTCTAAAGTAGTTGGTGATATGGCAATATTTATGGTTACTAATGATCTTACCCCGGAAGATGTGATGACAAGAGGAGAAGAGATTTCATTTCCGGAATCTGTCATTAATTTTTTCAAGGGAGATTTGGGGCAACCGGTAGGAGGCTTTCCTGAAAAGCTTCAGCAAATAATTTTAAAAAATAAAAAAGCATATAAAGAACGTCCGAATGCTCATCTTAAACCTGTCGATTTTACTAAAGAATATGCAGCGTTTAAAGACAGGTTTCAAAAAGGCTTTACCAGGGCAATAGAAATTGAAGATTTCTTATCGTATACACTTTATCCAAAAGTTTTTGAGCAAGCTCATGAAAATTATAAATTGTATGGGAATGTGGCTTTAATACCTACTAAGAACTTCTTTTATGGAATGAAATTAAGAGAAGAAATCCTGATAGAATTAGAACCTGGGAAGACAATTATTGTAAAATTACTTTCGGTAAGTACTCCAAATGATGATGGAATTCGTACCGTGTTTTTTAAAGTAAACGGAGAGAATAGATTTGTTGAAATTTTTGATACTTCACTTAATATTAAAAAAGAAGAAAACATTAAAATAGATCCTTCAGAGATTAATCAAATTGGAGCACCTTTACAAGGTTCTCTCTATAAAGTATTGGTAAAAGAAGGAGAAAATGTCAAAGAGAATGATCCGCTTTTTGTTATTGAAGCCATGAAAATGGAAACAACGGTAGTGGCTACTAAAGCAGGGAAAGTAAAATCTATTGTATTAAAAGAAGGGAGTATGGTAGCACAAGATGATTTGGTTTTAGTTGTTGATTGATTTCCATTTTTTCTATAAATAAAGTATAGTTATTCTTATTAATTAATATTTATTATAAAAATATCTTTTAGCACTTGAGAAATAAGAATTATTTAGCATAAAAGTTTTTCAAAAAAATCTCATTCAGTGAATACAATTTTATCTAATAAATGCAGTTATATATAATGTTTTAAATAATTTTTGTTACATTTACAGCCAAATGATGACCTCAAATCATAAAAAGTTATTGCTAATAGCACTCTTTTGTGTTATACCCCTACTAGTGTTTCCTCAACCTGTTCCAGGTGGAGGTGGACCTACACCAGACGGTGTCCCAATTTCCCAAGGATTAATATATCTTATTTTATCAGGAATTGTTTACGGAGTTCGAAAAAAGATAAAAAAGTAATAATTTTACTTTTTTATAGTATATAATCTGGAAACATATTTCCCTATTACATCAAACTCAAGATTAACAACGCTTCCAACCGTGTAGTTTTTAAATATCGTGTGTTCATAAGTATATGGTATAATAGCTACCGAAAAACTATTCTTATCTGAATTTACCACAGTTAGACTTGTACCATCTATAGTTATAGACCCTTTTTCAATGGTGACATTCCCAAGCTTGTCGTCATATTCAAAAGAAAAAAACCAACTGCCGTTTTCTTCTTTGATCGATTTGCAAACACCAGTTTGATCAACATGCCCCTGTACGATATGACCATCCAAGCGATCTCCTAGTTTCATAGCTCTTTCTAGGTTAACAGCATCGCCTGTTTTTAAAGCATTCAGATTTGTTTTTTTTAAAGTTTCTTTTATTGCTGTTACTGTATAAGTGTTTTCATTAAAAGAAACAACAGTTAAACAAACACCATTGTGAGCTACACTTTGATCAATTTTTAATTCGTCATTAAGAGAACTTTCAATTGTAATATGGAGATTTTCTTTATCCTGTACCAGATTAGATACAGTACCAAGTTCTTCGATAATTCCAGTAAACATTTTTAAGTTTTAAATAGTTAATTTTGTAGCCAAAGTTAGAAATAAAAGTTATAAAATATGAAAGGTGAGGAAAACATTAAGGTAGGTATTTCAATTGGTGATATTAATGGAATAGGATGTGAAATAATTTTAAAGACATTTATGGATACCAGAATGCTTGATTTTTGTACACCTGTTATATTTGCTTCTGTAAAAACCATTTCTTTTCAAAGAAAATACCTGCATATTCAGGTTGATTATAACGGTATTGAAAATGCGTCTAAAGCGATACCGGGAAAAATTAATATTGTAAATGTCTGGAAAGAGACTCCTAAGGTAACGTTTGGAAAAGAAACAAAAGAAGGAGGTAAATATGCCTTAAATTCTTTGCGAGCAGCTACAGAGGCGTTAAAGAATAACCATATAGATGTTTTAGTCACTGCTCCTATTAATAAACATAACATTCAGACAGAAAAATTCAAATTCCCCGGCCATACAGATTATCTGGCTAAAGAATTAAAAGGAGAAGCTTTAATGTTTATGGTTACGGAGGGGCTAAAAGTCGGACTTTTAACAGATCATGTGCCTGTTAAAAATGTTAGTGACCATTTGAGCGCAGAACTCATTGAGAATAAAATCAATAAAGTATATGAATCTCTGAGACAGGATTTTAGAATTATAAAACCAAAAATAGCAGTATTGGGAATTAATCCGCATAGTGGAGATAATGGAGTTATAGGTAGTGAAGATGATGAATTACTTAAACCGGTAATTCAAAAAATATCTAATAATGGAAAGCTGGTTTATGGCCCATATGCAGCAGATAGCTTTTTTGGCTCTAAAAATCACGAAAAGTTTGATGCCGTTATTGCAGCATATCATGATCAGGGACTTATCCCCTTTAAAACATTGTCTTTTGGACAAGGGGTTAATTTTACTGCAGGACTCAATAAAGTAAGGACATCTCCAGATCATGGAACAGCCTATGAGATTGCTGGAAAAAATGAAGCAAATCCAGATTCATTTAAAGAAGCTGTATTTACCGCGATATCAATATTTAAGAACAGGAATGAGTTTACTGCGATCAGTAAAAACCCGTTAAAAAAAATGGTGACAAAGCAAGATGCAAAAAAATACTCATAAAATATTGAACATATTTAAAAATGTTTATCTTTGCACCCGCCTTTATAAAAGGAAATTTTTTTAAACGGCAGTAAAAATGAAGAAGTTAGGAGATTTTAATATTCCTTTTGTAGGATTAAAGCAAGGAAAACACTTCTTTAAATATAAAATTGATAATTCGTTCTTTGAAGCTTTTAATTATGATGAATTCAATAGCTCGTCTATAGATGTTACTATTGAGTTTGATAAAAAAAGTAATTTACTGGAATTAAACTTTATAAGTACAGGAACAGTTAATGTATTGTGTGATCTTTCTAGTGAGCCTTATGATCAAAGTATTGAAGGCAAACTGGATTTAATTGTAAAGTTTGGAGAAGCATATAATGATGAAAATGAGGAAATATTAATTATACCTCATGGTGAATATCAAATCAATGTTGCCCAGTATATTTATGAGATGATAATTCTATCGGTTCCGGCAAAACGGATTCATCCGGGAATTGAAGATGGAAGTCTGGATTCAGAAATCATAGAAAAGCTAAAAGAGTTAGAGCCTAAAGAGGCAAAAAAAGACAAAGAAGAAACAGATCCCAGGTGGGATACATTAAAAAAACTATTAACGGATAAATAAGTTGAAAAATGGCACATCCTAAAAGGAAAATATCCAAAACTAGAAGAGACAAAAGAAGAACTCATTACAAAGCTTCAACACCTCAAATAGCTACAGATCCAACTACTGGAGAAGCTCATTTATATCACAGAGCTCACTGGCATGAAGGAAAACTATATTACAGAGGGCAAGTATTAATTGACAATACTGAAGAAAACGCGGCTTAGGTAAAATATAGAAAAGTTAAAACTCTCAGATAACTGAGAGTTTTTTTATGCAAAATTTTTCTATAAATCAAAAAGACCCTATTTTGCACTCAAAATCAACGAAGATTTATTATTTTCATCTGATTTTTACGCAGTTTTATACTTTTTTTTGGTAAAAACCAACCTATTATGAGTAAAAAAACCGCAGCAATTACAGCTGTAGGAGCTTATGTTCCAGATTTCGTATTATCCAACAAAGTGTTGGAAACTATGGTGGAGACGAATGATGAATGGATAACTTCCAGAACAGGAATAAAGGAGAGGCGAATCCTTAAAGAAGAGGGAAAGGGGACTTCTTTCATGGCTATAAAAGCTGCAGAAGACCTTATCAATAAGCGCGGAATTGATCCGAAAGAAATAGACATGTTGATTCTGGCTACAACTACTCCAGATATGCCAGTAGCAGCTACAGGTGCTTATGTTGCTTCTCAGATAGGAGCTGTAAATGCATTCTCTTACGATTTACAGGCAGCTTGTTCCAGTTTTTTATACGGGATGTCAACTGCAACTTCATACATTGAATCCGGTAGATATAAAAAGGTGATAGTTATAGGAGCAGATAAAATGTCTTCTATTATTGACTATACAGATAGGACTACGTGTATCATATTTGGAGATGGTGCAGGAGCTGCACTTTTTGAGCCTAGTGAAGAAGGCTTAGGACTTCAGGATGAATACCTAAGAACAGATGGTATTGGACGGGAATTTTTAAAGATTGATGCAGGTGGTTCCATATTACCTCCTTCTGAAGAAACGGTAAAGAACAGGCAACACTTTGTGCAACAAGATGGAAAGACGGTTTTTAAATTTGCAGTATCTAATATGGCTGATGTAGCCGAAAAAGTAATGCAGAGAAACGGCCTTTCTAAAGATGATGTTCAATGGCTGGTACCACATCAGGCTAACAAGCGAATTATTGACGCAACAGCCAACAGGATGAAACTCGATGCTTCTAAGGTAATGATGAATATTCAGAAGTATGGAAATACAACTTCTGCAACATTACCTCTGTTACTAAACGATTACGAAAAACAATTGAAAAAAGGGGATAACCTTGTTTTCGCTGCTTTTGGAGGTGGTTTCACCTGGGGAGCTGCATACCTGAAATGGGCATATAATTCTTAAAACTAAAAACTAACAACATTTTATCATGGATTTAAAAGATATTCAAAACTTAATTAAATTCGTAGCAAAATCGGGAGCCAGCGAGGTAAAACTTGAAATGGAAGATGTGAAGATTACCATCAAAACAGGCTCTGAAGAAACTAAAGCAGAAACTACAATTGTTCAGCAAATACCAGTATCTGCAGCAGCACCTGTACAACAACCTGTGACACCTCAGGCAAGCCAGGCTCCTGCACCAGCTGCACCTGTGGCAGAAAGTGCACCTGCAGCAGATGAGAATGATAAGTATATCACTATCAAATCACCTATAATAGGTACTTTCTATAGAAAACCATCTCCAGATAAACCAACTTTTGTAGAAGTAGGTGACTCAGTGGCTGAGGGAGATGTTCTATGTGTTATAGAAGCAATGAAACTTTTTAACGAAATAGAATCTGAAGTTTCGGGTAAAATAGTAAAAGTATTGGTAGATGATTCAACTCCGGTAGAATTTGATCAACCATTATTTTTAGTAGATCCGTCATAACCTCATTTTAAAATTCCACTAAACCCCTGAACTTTTGAAACTCAAAATTCAATATCGGGAGTTTAGAGTCTGGAGTTTGAAGTTTTTAAATCAAAAGTTATGTTTAAAAAAGTATTGATCGCAAATAGGGGTGAGATAGCACTTCGTGTCATAAGAACTTGTAGAGAAATGGGCATTAAAACTGTTGCAGTTTATTCTACAGCAGATGCAGAAAGCCTTCACGTAAGATTTGCAGATGAAGCGGTTTGCATCGGACCTGCTCCCAGTAAAGACTCATACCTTAAAATACCTAATATAATTGCAGCTGCAGAAATTACAAATGCAGATGCTATTCATCCAGGATACGGATTCCTTTCAGAGAATGCTAAATTCTCTAAGATTTGTGATGAACATCAGATCAAATTCATAGGAGCCTCAGCAGAAATGATTGACCGCATGGGAGATAAAGCTACTGCCAAAGCTACAATGAAAGAGGCAGGAGTTCCAACTATCCCAGGATCTGAAGGGATCTTAGAATCATATGAAGAAACAGAGAAACTAGCTATAGAGATGGGATTCCCTGTGATGTTAAAGGCTACTGCCGGTGGTGGTGGTAAGGGGATGAGAGCTGTCTGGAAACAAGAAGACCTGTTAAAAGCATGGGAATCTGCAAGACAAGAAGCAGGTGCAGCTTTTGGAAATGATGGGATGTACATGGAAAAACTTATCGAAGAACCTCGCCACATAGAGATTCAGATTGTAGGAGATCAATTCGGTAAAGCATGTCATTTATCAGAAAGAGACTGTTCTGTTCAGCGTCGTCATCAAAAATTAACAGAAGAGACGCCTTCTCCTTTTATGACAGATGAGCTTCGTGAGCAAATGGGACAAGCGGCTGTAAAAGCAGCAGAATATATAAAATATGAAGGTGCCGGTACTGTAGAATTCCTGGTAGACAAACACAGGAACTTCTATTTTATGGAGATGAATACTCGTATCCAGGTAGAGCATCCAATTACAGAACAGGTAATTGATTACGATTTAATACGAGAGCAAATTCTGGTTGCAGCAGGAGTACCTATTTCAGGAAAAAATTATATTCCTAAACTGCATTCTATTGAGTGTAGAATTAATGCTGAAGACCCGTATAACGATTTTAGACCGTCACCGGGAAGAATCACAACGCTTCATGCTCCGGGAGGACACGGAATCCGTTTAGATACTCACGTATACAGTGGTTATATTATACCACCTAATTACGATTCCATGATTGCTAAATTAATTACTACGGCACAGACCAGAGAAGAAGCAATCAATAAGATGAAGAGAGCCTTAGATGAATTCGTAATTGAAGGCATTAAAACAACGATTCCTTTCCATAGACAATTAATGGATGACCCAGATTATATTTCAGGAAACTACACCACTAAGTTTATGGAGGATTTTGAAATGAATCCGCTAGAAGAATAAAAAAATTGTAAATTAAGGCTATCTAAACAGATAGCCTTTTTTATAATGAATTTAAGTTATTGGGAAATAAAACAATGGCTGGATAATGTTGACTTTACCATTGTAGGGAGCGGCATTGTTGGCTTAAATTGCGCACTTTCTTTAAGAAAAAAATATCCGAAGAGTAAAATTTTAATTTTAGAAAAAGGGATACTTCCCCAGGGAGCCAGTACTAAGAATGCAGGATTTGCATGCTTTGGAAGTATTTCAGAACTCCTCCACGATTTAAAAACACATTCTGAAGAAGTAGTTTTCAATCTGGTCAAAAACAGATGGGAAGGCCTGCTAAGACTTAGAGAAATTCTTGGTGATAAAGCATTAGATTATAAACCCTATGGAGGCTATGAGGTTTTCCTTGAAGAGGATAGTGCGCTATATGAAGAATGTAAAGAAGAAAGGGAATATCTAAATCAGTTTTTAAAACCTTTATTTAAAAAAGAAGTTTTTTCAATTACAGAAAATAAATTCGGATTTAAAAGAGTAAATCAAAATTATATCCTGAATAATTTTGAAGGGCAGTTAGATACCGGAAAAATGATGGAGGCTTTATTGAAGAAGTGTATTGTAGAAAATATCCGGATTTTAAATGCTACCAATGTTTTATCTTTTGAAGAAATGAGCAGTGGTGTTTTAATAAAAACCACTCATTTTGAAATGGAAAGCAGGAAGCTATTTATTGCAACCAATGGCTTTACTTCAACTCTGTTCAATGCCGATGTTAAACCTGCCAGGGCGCAGGTTTTAATTACAAAACCCATTAAAAACTTACATATAAAAGGAACCTTTCATCTGGATAAAGGATATTATTATTTTAGAAATATAGATAATCGAATTCTGTTTGGAGGTGGCAGAAACCTGGATAAAGAGGGGGAAACAACAACAAGTTTTGGAGAAACAGAACATATTCAAAAAACTTTGAAAGCGTTATTAAGTAGTGTAATTTTACCCAACACTCCTTTTGAAATCGAACACAAATGGAGCGGAATTATGGGGGTTTCAGATATAAAGAAACCTATAGTAGATGTCGTATCCAATCATGTTTTTTGCGGAGTAAGATTAGGAGGTATGGGTGTTGCGATAGGGAGTTTAATAGGGCAGGAATTAGCATCTTTAGCAGATTAAATGATTAAGAGATTAACAAGATTATTAGGAAAACTCATCCTGTGGTTTTTTATAAGCTCATTTCTTCTTGTGTTATTGTTTAAATGGGTTCCGGTACCTTTTACTCCATTAATGGTTATGCAATCTATTGAGCAAGAGAAATCGATACACTGGAAACATCATTGGGTTCCTATAGAAAAAATGTCTAAAAATATACAGTTGGCAGTGGTATGTAGTGAAGATCAAAAATTTCTGGATCATCATGGTTTTGACGTTGAGGCCATTGAAGAAGCTTATAAAAATAATAAGAAAGGGAAAAGAATAAGAGGAGCGAGTACAATTAGTCAGCAAACGGCTAAAAATGTTTTTTTATGGCCTCGAAGAAGCTGGATCAGGAAAGGGTTTGAAACCTATTTCACCTTTTTGATAGAATTGCTTTGGAGCAAAGAACGTATTTTGGAAGTGTATTTAAATTCAATTGAAATGGGAGATGGAATTTATGGAATAGAAGCTGCTTCTATATATTGGTTTAATAAACCCTCAGCTCATTTAACCGCTTCGGAAGCTGCAACAATTGCAGCCATACTGCCTAATCCCAGGAATTATAAGGCGAACCCAAGGACTTCTTATATTGAGAGTAGAAAAAACTGGATTGTTGATCAAATGATCTATTTTGGTCCATTTGAATTGAAAAAATAATAAGTAGATGGCAGTATTAAAAGAAGCACTTTTAGAGCAATGTCAGTTATTTGTAGATGAACGCTTAAAAAAACTTCAAAAAACGATACATGATATTCAGGAGTCCTTGTTAAGTGAAACCAAAAGTAGTGCAGGAGACAAGCATGAAACCGGGAGAGCGATGTTGCAATTAGAACGTGAAAAAACAGGAAAGCAATTGGCAGAAGTTCAAAAGTTAAATGAAATGTTGAATAAAATAGATTTGACGATTACCGGAGAACACATACGATTAGGGAGTATAGTTTATACTTCTCAGGCTAATTATTTTATAGCGATCTCAACAGGGTTGCTGAGTGTCTCTAATGAGCAGTTTTTTGCTATTGCTCCAAATACTCCTATTGGAAAACTATTGTTGGGTAAAAAAGTAAATGATGATATCTTTTTTAACGGAAAACAGATTAAGATAACGTCAATACATTAAAATAAAATAAGTCTAATGTAGCATGAAGTGAAATATTTCACTAAAAAACCATTGGGTTTCCTCTCCCTGAGGGAGAGGAGTAAGGTGAGGGAATATCATTTTACAACCCCCTCATCCCTGCCTGCCGTCAGGCAGGCTAGCCTTCTCCCTCAGGGAGAAGGAACAAAGTACTAAATTACAACCTTGAATTGATAAGTCGTTCAGAAACAGTAAGTGATACCTCATTATCCTTTGGTAAGGCTGTCGGATGTTCAAAGAAGAGTACTTTATGATCGTAGGCTGCTTTGATTAAAAACCGACTTCCTTTAAAATAAGAATCTTTAACGGTAACTTTGAAATCAGATTCCATGGTAAACTTTAATTCATAAGGATAAAGCAGTATTTTTTTCTCAAGATCTTCAGTAGGAATTAATTTAGAGACTAATACTTCATTAACTTCTCCAAAAAGTGAAGCTATATATTTGTTTTTCGGATATTGATAAAGCTTCACAGGATGATCTTTAGCCACCATTTCTCCCTGGCTTAACACGATGGTTTCATCTGCAAAAGATAGTGCATCTGTACTGTCATGAGTAGCGACGATACAGCTTATCTGTTTCTTTTTAAGAAAAGAAAACAGGTTTCTTCTAAGTGCATTTTTCCTAAAATTATCAATATGGCTAAAAGGTTCATCCAACAATAAGATTTCAGGTTCTTTAGCAAGCACTTTTGCCAATGCTACTCTTTGTTGTTGTCCTCCACTCAAATACCTGGTTTTGGTTTTTGCAAAAGGAACGAGCTCAAGTATTTCCATTAATTCTTGGGTTCGTTCTTTTTTTTCCTTCGGATGGAAATTTGATAAAAACTCACCAATGTTTTCTGCCACAGTAGTATAAGGCATCAAATCGAAATCTTGCGACAAATATTTTATAAAAGGCTCTCCCGGAATGAGGTGAAAATTTGGCCCAAGTAATTTTTGATCGTTCCAGTAAATATCTCCTTTAGTGATATCAAGTAATCCATAAATTGCTTTTAACAGTGTACTTTTTCCACAACCACTAGCTCCGATTATAGAAATGTTTTGTCCTTTTTCTACAGTGAAGCTAATATCTTTTAGGATAGTTTCATTGTTATCATATGCAAAAGAGATATTATTAACGGATAGCATAGAAGTGGAATTAAATTTTACTGGAAATTTATAAAAAAACCCGCTGTTTACAGCGGGTTTTTTTAGTTAAGAACAATTTTATTCTTTAAAATCTTTAAGTACAGCTTTATTAGGTAATTCTTTAAAGCCCATATTGAATAATGTAAATCCGAATACATCTGCAGTTTGCTCTATGGTTTTAGAAATTGATGTTCCGGCTCCATGTCCTGCTCCGGTCTCAATTCTAATTAATGTCGGATTTTCTCCAGCCTGCTTTTCCTGTAATTCTGCAGCAAATTTAAAACTGTGCGCTGGTACCACACGATCATCATGATCTGCAGTAGTTACTAAAGTTGCAGGATAAGCTACCCCATTTTTTACATTATGCACAGGAGAATACCCTTTTAGATACTCAAACATTTCTTTGCTGTCTTCTGCTGTTCCATAATCGTAAGCCCATCCGGCTCCGGCTGTAAAAGTGTGGTAACGAAGCATATCCATTACCCCTACAGCTGGTAGCGCAACTTTCATTAATTCCGGACGTTGAGTCATTGTAGCTCCAACTAATAAACCACCATTAGAACCTCCTCTTATTGCAAGATATTCTGAAGAGGTATAACTGTTTTCTATAAGGTATTCTGCCGCAGCAATAAAATCGTCAAATACATTTTGTTTTTGGAATTTTGTTCCTGCATCATGCCATTCTTTACCATACTCACCACCACCTCTTAGGTTTGGTACAGCATAAATTCCGCCTTGTTCCATCCAAACAGCATTTGTAGTACTAAATGAAGGAGTTAAACTAATATCAAATCCGCCATACCCATAAAGAATAGTTGGATTTTGTCCGTTCATTTTTAACCCTTTTTTGTGAGTAATAATCATAGGGACTTTCGTTCCGTCTTTAGACGTATAGAAAACTTGCTTTGATTCATATTCTTCAGAGTCAAAATCGATGTTAGGACTCCAGTAGGTTTCGTAATTTCCTGTTTCAACATTATACTTATAAGTGGTTCCCGGAGTTTTGTAATTAGTAAATGAAAAATAAAACTCTTTATCTTCTTTCTTACCGCCAAAACCACCTGCAGTACCAACTCCCGGTAACATGATATCACGAACTAAGTTTCCATCGTAATCATATTGTAATACTTTTGAAACTGCATCTACCATATAATTCGCAAAGAAATAACCTCCTCCGGTACCCGGATTCAAAACGTTTTCTGTTTCCGGAATAAAATCTTTCCAGTTTTCCGGCTCTGGGTTATTAGCATCAACAGTTACTATTTTTTGATTAGGAGCATCTAAATTAGTAACAATGTATAATTTATCTCCTTCATTTTCTATAATGTAACTGTCACTATCTGTATTATCTATAATAGGAACAATTTCAGAGTTCTTTTTAGTAAGGTCTTTAATAAATAATTTATTTCCTGAAGTAGAAACAGATGCCGAAATAATTAAGAAACGATCATCTTCTGTAACACTACCTCCTATATATCGATGCTTTTCGGCCTCTGTACCTCCAAAAATTAATTGATCGTCTTTTTGCGGAGTTCCTAATTTGTGGTAATATAGTTTATGCTGATCTGTTTTTGCAGATAATTCACTTCCTTTAGGTTTGTCATAACTGGAATAATAAAATCCGTCATTTCCTCTCCAGGAGATTCCGCTAAACTTAATATCAACCAGAGTATCTTCAACTTTCTCGTTAGTTTCTGTATCTACAAGGATAACTTTTCTCCAGTCACTACCTCCTTCAGAAATAGAATAAGCTAAAATTTTACCGTTTTTTGAAAAACTTAACCCTGCCAGAGAAACGGTTCCATCTTCAGAAAAAGTATTAGGATCCAGGAAAACCTGCGCTTCTTCCTCCCCTTTTTTTCTGTAGAAAACAGAATGATTTTGCAGTCCGTCATTTTTACTGAAATACGTATAATTACCTTCTTTAAAAGGCGCTCCTATACGCTCATAATTAAATAACTTTTCTAAACGCTGTTTTAATTGAGAACGATATGGGATGTTATCTAAAAAACCATAAGTGGTTTTGTTTTGTGCTTCAACCCATGCTGCTGTTTCATCAGACAGGTCGTCTTCTAACCATCTATAGTTATCTTTTACTTCTACACCAAAATAATTAGTGATGGTATCTACTTTTTTAGTTTCAGGATAGCTCACAGCAATAGTATTTTCTTTAGTTTCATTTTTACAAGCCAATAAAGATGTTAGTGCCAATGTGCATATAGCTATTTTTCTCATTGTTGTTAGAGTAATTGGTTGAAGTTCAAACTTACAAATAAAAAAAGCTCTTAATAATAACTATTAAGAGCTTTTTAACAATTTTTTATAATCTTATTTGAACAGTGCTTTGTAAGAATCCCAATGAGAATAAATAAGGAATGTATTTACTAAGAATACAAAAGCTGCTGGTCCAATGTTTGGAGGATCTAAAGTCCCGTGAAACAAAATGATATTTACAGATATAGGTGCCAGTAAAATTAAAGCAAACGGAACTGCTTTTCCAAGAAGGAGTAAAATTCCGACAATTACTTCAATTAAGCCTACAGTTTTAAGTACATAGCTATTTGCTAGTGCTCCAAAGAAAGTACCGGCATCTGGATTTGCAAATTCAAAAGGAGGTAAAAATTCAAAGAATTTGTTTGCTCCGAAAACCACAAGCATAAGCCCGAGTAAAATTCTAAGTACTATTATTAATTTTGAATTCATGATGTCGTTTTTTATATTTAGTTAGTAAGTCGGGCAAATGTTAAAGCCCTAACTCTAAATATAAAAAATAAAATTGATATCAATAAAATGACTCCTTATTAAACTTCTGATAATGAAGGTTTAATTATATTTTCTGAAACTAAGTACTCTGCGATTTGAACAGCATTTGTAGCAGCTCCTTTTCTCAAGTTGTCTGCTACAATCCACATATTTAATGTATTAGGTTGTGAATGATCTCTTCGAATTCTTCCAACAAAAACATCATCTTTGCCTTCTGCATAAATAGGCATTGGATAGGTATTAACATCTGTGTTATCCTGTACAACTACTCCATCTGTCTCATTGAGAATATTTCTTAATTCACTAAGTTCAAAATTGTTTTCAAACTCAACGTTAACCGATTCGCTATGTCCTCCTGCTACAGGAACTCTAACTGCTGTTGCTGTAAGACTTATGGTACGATCGTCAAGAATCTTTTGAGTTTCACGAACCAATTTTAATTCTTCTTTGGTATAACCGTTTTCTTCAAAAACATCACAATGTGGTAATGCATTTCTATGGATAGGATAAGGATAAGCCATCTCACCTTTTTCTCCGGCATATTCATTTTCTAACTGTTGTACAGCTTTTACTCCTGTTCCGGTAATAGACTGATATGTAGAAATTACAACTCTTTTTATTTTGTACTTTAAATGTAAAGGCGCTAAAGCCATTACCATTTGAATGGTAGAACAATTAGGATTGGCTATTATTTTATCTTCTGCTGTTATATTAGAAGCATTAATTTCCGGAACTACTAATTTTTTATTAGCGTCCATTCTCCATGCCGAAGAATTATCGATAACTGTTGTTCCTGCTTCGGCAAATTTTGGAGCCCATTCCAGAGAAGTGCTTCCTCCTGCCGAGAATAATGCGATATCTGGTTTTGCAGCTACAGCATCGTTTAAACCAATAACTTTATAGGTTTCTCCTTTAAAAGAGATTTCTTTTCCTATTGATCTTTCAGAAGCTACCAGAAAAAGCTCAGAAATTGGAAAATTACGTTCTGCCAATACTTTTAACATGACCTCGCCTACCATACCGGTGGCTCCTACTACTGCTACTCTCATAATTTTAATTTGATAAGGCAAAAGTACATATTTATCAATCGTCAACCATAGTTCTTTTTAAAACATAATTATAATATAACAAAATGTTATGTTTATAACAATTATTAAAAAATAACCGCCTAGTTATTAGAGAGAATACTAAGCGGTTTAAGTTAATAATAGAATATGCAGTATAGCGGGTATTCTTATTTATTCTTTAATAAATCTCTGATTTCAGTAAGCAGATCATTATCTGAAGGTCCTTTTGGTGCTGCAGGAGCAGGTTCTTCTTTCTTCTTCATTTTATTGATTCCTTTGATTATGATAAACATAACAAATGCTACAATAATAAAATCGATAAGATTAGTAAGGAACTCTCCCCAAAGCACAGCGACTTCCCCGACTACTTTTCCAGCCTCATCTACTGTTCCTTCACTGATAATTAATTTTTGATCTTTAAAATCTGATTTGAAGATCAATCCAATTAATGGAGATACAATTCCACCGGTAAATGAAGATACTACTTTATTAAAGGCAGCACCCATTACAAAAGCCACTGCTATATCTACCAAGTTGCCTTTCATGGCAAAATCTTTAAACTCTTTTAACATTTCTTAAAAATTTATTTGTTAGTGAATTACGAAAATAGATAAATTTTCTTGCTTTAACATAATTTTAAGATAGATAAAAATTAAAATTATGAAATAAAAATACGTTTAACTCGCTGAGATATAGCAGTCAATAACTCATAAGATATGGTTTTTGCAGAAGAAGCAAATTCATTAGCAGTAGGATGTTCTCCAAAAATAATGACTTCATCTCCTTCTTTACAATCGATTCCCCAAATATTAACCATGAGCATGTCCATACAAACATTGCCTACTATTGGAGCTTTTTTTCCATGAATGGTAACATATCCTTTTTCATTTCCGTATTGCCTGCCAATACCATCTGCATGTCCAAGAGGAAGCGTAGCTATTTTTGCATAGCGAGGCGCTTTAAATGACCTGTTATAACCTACACTTTCTCCGGGCTCTATCATATGAATTTGAGAAATTACGGTTTTTAATGTCATTACCGGAATTAGTTTACTATCAACTAAAGCGTCATTTCCAAATCCGTATAACCCAATTCCGCTACGTACCATATCAAATTGTGCTTCGGGATAATTAATAATTCCCGAAGTATTTAATTGATGCATCATCGGTTGGTATCCTGTTTTAGCTTTAAACTCTGCTGCAATTTTTTTGAAAGTATCGATTTGATTTAAAGTGAATTCTTTCTCGTTATGATCTTCAGAGGCTGCTAAATGCGAGAATATCGATATTACTTTTAGTTTTGATGTACCTTTAAGTTTATCAATAATATAATCGATATCATTTTCCCAGAAACCTAGACGATTTAAACCGGTATTGAATTTAATATGTACCGGATAATCTGTTACTGTATGGTTTTCTACAGTTGCTATAAATGCTTTTAATATATAGGGAGAATAAAGGCTGGGTTCGAGATTGTATTTAATTAATTTGCTGAGATTTATTTTCTGCGGATGTAAAACTAAAATAGGAGTTTTTACACCTGCTTCTCTCAATAAAATCCCCTCGCTTACATAAGCAACTGCAAAATAATCGACACCAAGTTTTTCCAGGTATTTAGCAATCTCTACGGCGTCAGAACCATAAGCGAAAGCCTTCACAACGGCCAGGAATTTTGTTGAGGTATTTATAGACGATTTCAGATATTCAAAATTGTGCTTTAAAGCTTTTAAATTGATTTCTAAAACGGTCTCCTGAGCTTTGCCCATTTGTATTATTTATTGTGTTTATTAGGGAGTTCTTTAGGATCTTTTACCTCCATTTTATTTACTTTCTCTTTTAGCATAGCCTTATAGAATGCCGCCCTGCTTAACGGTTCGTATTCTTCATTTTCTCCAAGGAGGACTAACTTGTCACTGTCAGCTTTTCTGTAACTGTAATTAGCAAGGTTTCCTGTGCGCGTGCATACAGCGTGTACTTTGGTGACATATTCTGCCGTGGCCATAAGTGCAGGCATGGGGCCAAATGGGTTTCCTTTAAAATCCATATCCAATCCGGCAACAATTACCCTGATACCTCTGTTGGCAAGATCATTACAAACAGAAACAATTTCATCATCAAAGAACTGAGCTTCGTCTATTGCAACTACATCACAATCGTCTGCCAAAATTCTAATATTTGCAGCAGCAGGAACCGGGGTAGAACGAATTTCATTTTCATCATGAGAAACGACCATCTCATCATCATACCTTCTATCTATTTGAGGTTTGAAAATTTCTACTTTTTGTTTAGCAAATTTAGCACGTTTAAGCCTGCGAATAAGCTCTTCGGTTTTTCCGGAGAACATTGAACCGCAAATAACTTCAATCCAACCAAATTGCTCTTTATGATTTACCGTATTTTCAAGAAACATTTTGTAATTTTCAAGACGAAAACGAAATTATTTTTCGTTTAATTTATAAGGACATACAAACATACATAAATTTATTGCACTAAATAACGACTATAGTATTGAAAACAATTTATGAGTATTAATAATATGATATGATATGAATTCGTTTTTAAAATGTTAATTTTGGAATAACTAAGTGAATTTATCGATTGATTTAAATTAGAAAAAAATGAAGAAAAAGTTAGAATCTGAATTGGTAAGTATTGCCCATCGGATATTAAAACTTAAAGGAAAGGAAGATATAGATGCTTTACACGCTGAAGCAAAAACGGTATATGAACAATTGACAATTCTTAAGTTTGTAGAAAAATATTTTGGTGAGTTAAAGCCATTTGTCGGGAAGAGTGAAGTAATAGCTAAATTTGAAGATTTAGCCAACTCTATCTTAGAGGGTAATACAGAAGTTCCTGAAAGTAATCCGCACGAAGAAGATATCATTGTACCGGTAATGGATACCATTAAGGATATGATGACAGAAATGCCAAAACAAGAATCTTTAGACGATTTGCTTTCTGATATTCTTCCGGAACCTACTTTTATTAAACAAGAACCTAAGATAGTTGCTCCCGATTTTAAAAATAATGAGACCGCTGTTGAAACTGAAACTAAAAACCTATCGTTAAATGACAGGTTAAAAAAAGGAATTAATGTAGGATTAAATGATCGCCTGGCATTTGTAAAACACCTTTTTAATGGAAACGACGGAGATTTTAACAGGGTAATTTCTCAATTGAATACAATAGAAAAAGAAGAAGAGGCAGTTCGCTTTGTCAATGAAATGGTAAAACCCGATTACGGAAATTGGGCAGGGAAAGAAACCTATGAAGAACGCTTTATGGAACTTATTTTATATAAATTCTCTTAAACCAAAATAAGATGAAAATACAACGTATTGTTTATTGGATTACTACCGTATTATTTTCAATACTTTTTCTATTTTCTGTATATAATTACTTGTTTAATTACGAGATAATCAGTGGCTTTTTTAAAGATTTAGGATATCCTACTTACCTTATTTATCCGTTAGCAACAGCCAAATTTTTAGGCCTGGTTGTGGTTTGGACTAATAAAGTAAAATGGTTAAAAGAATGGGCATATGCAGGTTTCTTTTTTAATGCAGTACTGGCTTTCTTTGCACATTATATGATTTCTGATGGGCAGCAGGGAGGAGCAGTTATGGCACTGATTTTCTTATTAATCTCCTATTTTTTAGGGAAAAAAGTACGTCCGTAACTCAATTAAACTAAATACTATGAATACTGCTTACCCAACGTTATTTTCCAGGCTTTTATTAGGTGTTGTTTTACTGATGCAAGGTTATGGAAAAGTTTTTAAATGGGGAGTTTCTAATGTTTACAATAATGGCTTTAAAGCTTATGAAGAAACATTTTTACCAGAATTCCTTTTAAAATTTACAGCTTATTTTACTTCTTATGGAGAACTTATTTGCGGATTATTACTGGTTTTAGGGCTGTTTAGAAAACAAGCGTATTTGGTAATAGCTGCTATTTTATTAATTGTTTCCTATGGACATGGTTTAGTGAGTCCTATCTGGGATATGCAACATGTATTGGTTCGCAGTGTTTTCTTAGTGTTCTTAATGATGGTTCCTTTAAATAAAGACCGATATGCTTTAGATCAACTTATAACATCAAAAAGCAAGGAATAAGAAGTCATTTTATCAGCACAAAAAATAAAGACAGGTTATGTCTAAACTTTATATAGTTCCTACCCCTATTGGAAACCTTGATGATATCACATTCAGAGCTGTTAAGGTGCTAAAAGAAGTAGATTTAATTTTAGCTGAAGATACCAGAACCAGTGGAAAATTACTAAAGCATTTCGATATTTCTACTCCTATGCAAAGCCATCATATGCATAATGAGCATAAGACAGTAGAAGCAATAGTAAAAAGAATTAAAGCGGGCGAGACAATAGCCTTAATCAGTGATGCCGGAACACCTGCAATATCAGATCCGGGGTTTCTTTTAACGAGAAATTGTATAGAAAATAACATAGAGGTAGAATGCCTTCCGGGGGCTACTGCCTTTGTTCCTGCACTGGTAAATAGTGGCTTACCTAACGATAAATTTGTATTTGAAGGCTTTTTACCTGTAAAAAAAGGACGTCAAACCCGACTCATATTACTAGAACAGGAAACACGTACAATTATTTTTTATGAATCTCCTCATAAACTCGTTAAAACTCTAGGAGATTTTGAACAGTATTTTGGGTCAAACCGCTTAGTTTCTGTATCAAGAGAATTGACAAAGTTATACGAAGAAACAATAAGGGGTACTGTAACAGAGGTAAAACAATATTTTGAAAAAAAACCTCCAAAAGGAGAGATAGTAATTGTTGTAGGTGGAAAAAACAGCAAGTGAAAAAAAGCGAAGTTATTATCATAGGAGCAGGATTAACAGGATTAACAACTGCATACTTTTTAAAGCAGAGAGGAATCTCTGCTATAATTCTTGAAGCCAGCCCAAGAATAGGAGGGCGAATTGACACCTATGTTGGAGAAACTGGAGTGACTATGGAAATGGGAGCTACCTGGTTTGGGTTAAAACACAAGTCATTAGTTGATTTATTAGCAGAATTAAATGTCGATTATTTTCCACAGCATACAAAAGGAATATCGTTGTTTGAAACCATGTCTTTTGTACCTCCACAACGTTTTGAAGTTCCTGAATCTGAAGAACCTTCTTACCGGATTAAAGGCGGAACAGAAACACTTATTAAAAGATTAGGGGAAAAAGTAGGGAGTGAATCTATTATACTTGATACTAAAGTCGAGAGAATTGGAGAAGAAAAGGATGAATTAGTTGTAAGTTGCTCAGGAAATAAAACGTTTTCAGCAAAAAAAGTGATCACAACATTACCTCCTAATTTATTGGTCAATACCATCCAATTTACACCAGATTTACCAAAAAACTTTAAGAGTTTATGTACTAAAACTCATACCTGGATGAGTGAATCCATTAAGTTTGCTGTTGAATATAAAACTGCGTTTTGGAAAGAAAATAATTATTCGGGGACACTTTTTAGTCAATCGGGAATTATACAAGAACAATACGATCATTCTAGCATAGATAGTTCATGCTTTGCCTTAAAAGGTTTTTTAAATGGAGGAACGATTACATTAAGCAGGGAAGAACGTGAAGCAAAAGTAAAAGCACAGTTAGTACATTTGTTTGGAGAAGCAGCAGGAAACTATGTATCATATAATGAAAAGGTTTGGAATAATGAAGGGCTTACTCATGCCCCGTATAATGGTTTTGTAATGCCTCATCAAAATAACGGCCATGAGTTATATCAAAAAACATATATGAACGATGCACTATATGTGTCGGGTACAGAAACCGCTGTAGAGTTCCCAGGTTATATGGATGGAGCTGTAAAAGCGGCTAAAACAATTGCAGAAAAAATAACGAATGAAAAAATTACTCTCTGAAATAAAAGCATGCGAAGTTTGTAAAGAACATTTACCACTGGGACCCAACCCTGTTGCAGTAGCACACCCCGATGCTAAAATTATAATTATTGGCCAGGCGCCGGGTACAAGGGTTCATAAAACCGGTGTTCCCTGGGATGACCCAAGTGGAAATCAATTGCGAAGCTGGATGGCAATTTCAGATGAGGTATTTTATGATGAAACCAAGATTGCTATTATGCCAATGGGATTTTGCTATCCAGGGAAAGGAAAATCAGGGGATTTGCCTCCTCGTCCGGAATGTGCTCCTTTATGGCATCAACAATTATTAGATAAAATGCCAAATATTCAACTTACCATTTTAATTGGTCAATATGCACAAAAGCATTATTTAGGAAATACTATTAAAAAGAATCTTACCGAAACAGTCAGAGCCTATCAGGAATACCCATCTAATATTATTCCATTGCCCCATCCATCGCCCAGAAACCGATTTTGGCAGGCAAAAAATCCATGGTTTGTAGAAGAAGTATTGCCAGAATTTAGAAATAGAGTACTCAAAGCCTTATAGAAGTTCAAGTACATTAGGTTTATAAAAACAAATCGCTTTGAATTAACTCAAAGCGATTTGTTTTTTTTCTTTATTTTCTGTTCTTCAAAAGAGCTGATAAGGGCATATGATAATGTTCCTACGATTACAATTTTCCATAAGATTCCACTTAATATAGAAGAAGGGTCTAGTATAAAATCTAATGCATATAGCAATAAAATAAGTCCGAGTCCCAGAGAAATAAATAAGATAGGTTTTTTAGAAGAAAAATACCCAAAAGTCATAAATATTAACCCGATAAAAGCATACAGAATAAATTCTTCTCTCAAATGGTAATTACGATAACTGAGTCCCCCGGTGACTATTTGAAACCCTCCTATGATATATAAGATATAACTTGACCTTCTTTGAAGCTTACCTGCATGCCGGATTGCTGCTTTATTTGCAATTTGTTTCCCGAAAAAAATTGATTTTTCTTTTTCTGTTCCGGCTATAGGGAAACCGCAATGCTCACAAGTAACTTGTACAGGTGAAATCTCAATTTCGCAATTTTCACATGTTAATACAGTTTCAGGCATTAAAATTTTGCTCTTGATGTCATTCCTGCAAAGGCAGGAATCTTTTTCATATTTATGACTAGCTATTTTAATTGGATTCCTGCCTTTGCAGGAATGACAAACTCAGATTGGATACAAAGCTGTTTTTATCTCAATATTAAACGTGCTTTCCTTTTTCCCAACCGTGTTTACCTAAATATTGCTCTCCGCTTTCAATAGCACCTTCTTCAACTGTTGTACCCATACTATCGTTCCAACGGTTTAAGTATCCAAAAAGAGAGATCACCCCAAGCATTTCTACAATTTCTCCTTCGTCCCAGTACTTATAGAGTTCTTTTTTAATTTCGTCACCTACCTGGTTAGGAACTACAGAAGCAGCTAATGAAAAATCCAGGGCAGCTCGTTCTGCATCAGAAAATGCAGGATGAGTTTTATAATCCCAAATGTTATCTAATTGTTCTTGTTCTGCACCATAACGTTCTGCAGCTCTTATGGCATGTGCCTGGCAATACCTGCAACCGGTTGCATTACTACTTACCCATGCAATCATTCTTTTAAGCGCTGAGGTTACTCTTCCTTCATTAGCCATTACAGCTTTATTAAGATTGATAAAAGCTTTTGAAATAGCAGGTCTGCGTTGCATAGTTAAAACCGAATTTGGGCAAAACCCTAATGTCTCATTAAAAAATTCGGCTAATTCTTTGGTTTCTATATCGTGATCTGGCGATAATGGTGTTACTAACGGCATATTTTTATTAAATTTCTAGTTTAGTGTACCAAAATACAAAATTGCATTTATACCAGTTACTATTTGAATTTGTTGTAAAAGAAAATGATGATTTTTTTCTTTGTATGATTTATAAAAATAAAGCATAGCCATAGTTCTGGTTCATTTTTTTAATGAAATAGAAATGAAAAAAGGGTGTTTTATTGCGATAAATTCAAATGGTAAATGGTATTGGTTTTACAGCTGATACAGATTTCCTATTTTTGTAAAAATTATACTACAAATGCGTTGGACGATAAAAGCGAAGCCTGAAAAAGAAAAAGTTGAAAAGCTTGTTAAAGAATTAGGAGTAGATACCATGACGTCCTCTCTACTGGTTCAACGTGGAATTGAAACTTTTGATGCTGCGAAAAAATTCTTTCGCCCTACCCTGGAAGATCTTCATGATCCTTTTTTAATGAAAGATATGGATCTGGCAGTTTCCCGAATTGAAAAAGCCATTTCTAATAACGAAAATATATTGATTTATGGAGATTACGACGTAGATGGAACAACAGCAGTTTCTTTGGTCTCTTCGTATCTCAAAACGTTTTATCCCAATATTGCTACCTATATCCCAGATCGATATACAGAAGGATACGGAGTTTCTTACCAGGGAATTGATTTTGCAGATGATAATGATATTAGCCTGATCATAGCCCTGGATTGTGGTATTAAAGCCATAGATAAAGTAGCATATGCTGCTCAAAAAGGAATCGATTTTATTATTTGCGATCATCATCGGCCGGGAGACACATTACCTGAAGCTGTTGCTGTTTTAGATCCGAAACGAGAAGATTGCAACTACCCTTATGATGAGTTATGCGGATGTGGAGTCGGATTTAAATTAATTCAGGCATTAGCATCAAAAAGAAATCAAACCATTCAAGATTTAACACCTTATCTCGATCTGGTAGCTGTTGCAATTGGAGCAGATATTGTTCCGATAACCGGAGAGAACAGAGTATTGGCATTTTATGGTTTAAAAGTAATCAATACTAATCCGAGATTAGGGATACAAGCAATTATCAAACAACTTCAAAAGAAGGTGTTGACCATTACCGATGTTGTGTTCATTATTGCACCTCGTATTAATGCTGCCGGGCGAATAAAACACGGGCAACATGCGGTAGATTTATTGACAGAAGATAGCCTGGATGAAGCTATCGGTTTTGCAGGAGAAATAGAAGAATTTAACAGCGATAGGAAAGATCTTGACAAGCAAATTACAGAAGAAGCACTACAACAAATTCAGGAAAATAAAGAAGAAGCGCAGTTTACTACGGTTGTCTATAACGAAAACTGGCACAAAGGAGTTATAGGGATTGTAGCTTCAAGACTTACTGAAACCTATTACAGACCAACACTGGTATTTACCAAATCTGGAGATAAACTGGCTGCTTCTGCCCGTTCTGTTAAAGGGTTTGATGTGTATAATGCATTGGAAGCATGTACAGATTATATTGAACAATTTGGAGGGCATAAATATGCTGCGGGGTTAACGCTATCAGAAGCGCAGTATGAACCCTTTAAATCGAAGTTTGAAGAGGTGGTGAAAAATACTATTGATAAAAGTTTATTAACTCCGGAAATCCTGATTGATACAGAGCTGAATCTAAACCAAATCACACCAAAGTTCTATAGAATTTTAAAACAATTCTCTCCTTTTGGCCCCGGAAATATGACCCCAGTATTTTTTAGTCAGCAATTAAAAGATACCGGTTATGGGAAAGGAGTAGGAGAAGGAGAAAAACACCTAAAAGTAAATGTTACCCAAAGTGGATCGCCTGCTATTGGAGGAATTGGATTCAATTTGGGGAGTCAAATACCACGCATTCAAAATCAAAAAACATTTAAAGCTGCATATTCTATTGATGAAAATGAATGGCAGGGAAAAGTATCTCTTCAATTAAAAATACGAGATATTAAATAGTTATTTTTATTTAGATTGATTAAAAATAATTGTATATTTGAATTATTATTTATACGATTATGGACGATATTCATCACCTTTATCATAATGATTTCGGAATAGCATTTCAATGGAAAAAGGATGCTTTAAGAGAAGATAGTTCTAAAAAAATACAATTGATTTTTAGAGATACCGGGTTTTATTTAGAACCAGAAGAAATACTACTTTTTTCTAAGCAAATAAAATCTGCTAAGAGAATGCATTCATGCGAAAACTGCGACAGTACACCAAGTTGCAGGAATATTTTGCTCTCTACTCCATCGAAACATATTGATTTGGCGGTGAGTAAAAATGAACTGACCATGATTGATGACTTGATCAAAGGAACATTGTTTCAGATTAACCTGAATGGGTTCCTGAATAAGATTTGTACTAAATAATATAGGTTGGACATAGTATAAAACATATTTTATAGATAATCAGTTTATAAAAAATATTCGTCATTGCGAATTTTACTTTTTGGAGTAAAATAAAGCAATCTTACTGTATTAAAGAGATTACTTCGTTCATTCTTCACTCGTAATGACGATTAAAATATGGTTCAGACTAGCCATTAAAATTAATGAATAATACTATTGTTTAACTGGTATTCTTTGCATAGCTCTACCATTTTTTTATTAAAAGCTTTTTGATAGAAACCGGGCATTTCATAACCATTTTTGAAATAATTTAAATACCTGTTTTCTAATTCGGGATAACTCTTTCTTATAGCATTCAGCATTAATGTTTTACTATCTGCCGGACCATTTCCATACAAAGTCAAAGTAGCCGGTAAAACATAATTGACCTTACTCGCTTTAAATGTAGAGAATAGTAGATGCAGATGTTCTGTAGTATCAGAAATAAAAGGTAATAATGGCATCATGCTCACTCCTGTTAAAAACTTTTCTTTTACAGTTTTATTCAATGCTTTAAGTCGGTTTGAAGGTAAAGTAGCTCCTGGCTCGAAAATTTTCCCGTCTTTATCATTAAGGGTAGAAAATGAAAAAGAAATAATAACTCCTCTATCTAATTTTTGTTTTAAATCCGGAGGTAAAATAGCTGTTTCATCAATTTGATGAAGTAAGTCGAAATCGCGTTCAATTAAATCGGATTTAGTAATGATATGTACAGGAAACTTATGTTTGACTATTACTTTAAGCGCTTCTCTGGTTAACTCATATTTTTTTTCAATCTGTAAATAAGGATCGGTTGCAGAAGAAATCACGATAATACCATATTGATTTTTCTTTGCTCTGTTAAAGAGTTGCCTGTCCAGTATTTCGATAGCATTTGTTTTAACCGATAAGCTTTTCTCAAGATTGGCTCCGTATTTGCTTCCTCTGATATAACAATAAAGACAGTTAAAAGAACAACTACTATACAGATTAAGCGTGTAATCGTCCAGAAACCAGGAATCTCTTTTCTTTGTTTTGTTTAATACCGATTTAACTTCTATTTCTCTTGGCATAATGATGTCTGTTTAAGCCAATAGCTATTTTAGCCCTAAACCAGTTAGCTGCTTCATCGGTATTGTAAATTTCGTCTTTAAACTGATCAATAATATCAGGATGAAACTTTGCAGTTGTCTTTACTGCCCACCCGATACCTTGCTTAATTTCTTTGTCTTTAGCATCTGCTTTAGATAAGAGAATTTTAAAAACTGTAGCTACATGATCACGATGAAGCCCTTTTTTAATGGCATAATGAATACCAGCACCTAGTGATCTGACTACCCAGTTAACAGGGTGATGAGAAAGCCTTTTTATTTCCGGAATAGTTTTTTCTGGCTGATGAAGTAAAGAAAATCCAAAAACCCGTTCTCCAATAATATCACAGATATACCAAACATCAGCGTCTGCTACATATTCTGTTGTTTTATGTAATGATTGTTTAAAATCGTCAGCTAATCTCTTTTGCAGCATTATTCCTAAGATAACGTTTCCTCCTTCTGTTCTAAGAGATTGTATTTGGTCACAAAGTTGAATGTGTTCAATTTTAGGGAGGTATTCATAAAAGGCACCTGCGCAAAATTCTAATAACGGGAACTTAACTTTATTGCTTAAAAGCGTATCGTTTAATTCGGAAACACAACTATTTAGCCCATCAGAATGATATGCAGTAAGGCATTTTTCCAGGTGAATTTTAACTTCTGATTTTCTTGTAATTGTTTTCATGGAATTTTAAAATTACAATCATCACCAGAAGATACTAATAACTTACTTTTCTAAAAAATTTAGAATAAGCTTATTGATTTCTTTTGGCTTCTCTTCTTGTATAAAATGCTTTGCATCCAAAATATGAACGTTTTCCGGTTTAATATTAAGATCTTTCATAACCAATGCTGCTTCATCTTTCCAGACCAACATCTCATCGTGTTCTCCCCAGATAACCATAGTAGGAATATTGATACTTTGAATTGTACTGCTAAAATCTGGCAATTCATTACAGGATTGAGAAAAGAAATAATACATAGCTCTTGTTTTGCCTTCCCGTAAAGGTTTTTTGTAGCCTTCAATATCTATTTCAGAGAGGTTATTTTCTTTGAGTCCAAGTTTAAAAAGTTGTTTTAAAAGGGTATTGGTAGTAATACCGTTTCGATACATCCACATGGTAAATCGGGTAAACATTCCTCTCTCCATTCTAATTGGAGGATGAAAACCTTCCTCATAAATTATGGTATTGAGAACAACGAGATTTTTTACCCTGTTAGGAGCTATTTTAAAAAGTTCCCAGGTCCATAATCCGCCTGCATCGTGAAAAACATGTGTCCAGTTTTTAATTTTAAGATGATCCATTAATGCTAATAACCGTTTTGCATGCTCTTCTTCTTTATAGATTTCGTAGCCCTTTGGATTTCCACTGGAACCAAATCCTAACATATCAGGAGCAATCACCCGGTATCCGTTATCTACCAGTTCATTAATCATTTTCCTGTATAACCAAGAAGAAGATGGAACTCCGTGTAGTAATAAAATAACATTATCACTATTTCCTTTATCCATATAATTGATGCGTCCCGTAGCAGATTCGAATGATTTTTGTTCGGTTCTAAATTTTTGATAAGTCATCTCAGTCTCAGATTTTATAAATTTTCGGGAAGAACAAGCCGAAAAAGTTAGCAATACTAAAGCAGAATAAACAAATATCTTCATTAAGCATAGTTTAGGTTTAGCTGAAGTTCTTGTGGAGAACTTTGGCTTAAAGATATCAAAAAAATTAAAGACTAAATGAATTACTGAACTTCGCCTAATAGTCTTAAAATCTGTTCTTTAACCAGGTTTTTTCGCGACCAGGGGAGAAAGTGATTTTCATCTTCAAGCTCAATGATCTCTAAATATTGATCATTAAAATTTTCTTTGGAAAAAGATATATTTTCGAAAGGCACTACAACATCTTTTGTTCCGTGTACATGAATAATAGGAACCTTTACGTTTTTCCAGACATTTTTGATTTTTTCCAGCTCTTTCACATGTGTGAATTTTTCGTCTCCTGCAACACCTAATGCTCCGGGAACCATCCATTTGGTAAGCTTCCATTTAGAAACATAGGCAAACCAAAATACTTTTTCATTTTCAGGGTCTATAGCTGGCGCCAGCATCAAAACACCTTTAACTTTATCAGATTTTAAACTGGAATACGCTGCAATAGGCCCACCGTATGAGTGTCCGACCACCACTACATAATTTTGATCTATGGTATCTATTATTTCTTTAGTAATACGAGTTTGTTCTTCTATAGAAGTAACCGATTTTCCAAAATGAGAATAACCGTAACCCGGTCTGTCGATAGAATAAAGAACGGCTTTTGAAAGTAAAGTAGAATCTCTTAAATATTCATAATAACCATCTGCAGCACCCGGTGCTCCATGGATAAAAAACACAGCAGTATCAGATTTTTTATTGGCCGTACTGACTATCCGTACTTTATAATCTGTATTTGAAGGCTCAAAATATTGAATATTATTACTGACTTGGTATTTATTAAATAACTCAATTGATTTTTTATCAGATGTTCTGAATCTAAAGCATGATTGGTGTACAATGATAAGGGCTAACAGGATTATGAATCGGATACCGATAAAGATCTTTTTTGTTATTGTACGTTTTTTACGTTGCATATTTCTCTAAAGAAAGCTTTTTACCATCAAAAACACCATAGGTAAAATAACCAATCCAATCTCCCAGGTTTGTGTACGTAGAATTTTCTCCGACTTTAATTTCCATTGGAAGGTGACGGTGTCCAAAAACAAAATAGTCGTAATGTTTGTCCAATAACTTACGTTTGCTGTATTGAACTAACCACTCGTTTTCTTCTCCTAGAAATGTTACATCATCATCTCCGGAGATTAATTTGTTTTTTACTGATAAATATTGAGCCAGTCTTACACCCAGATCTGGGTGCAGCCAACGGAATAACCATTTAGCAAACGGATTGGTAAACACTTTTTTCATGCGTTTATATCCTTTATCTCCAGGACCTAATCCGTCTCCATGCCCAATAAAGAAAGAAGTGTCATTAAATGTAAATTCCTGTGGTTTGTGATAAACAGGAATATTTAATTCTTCTTCAAAATAACCGTTCATCCAAAGATCGTGATTTCCAACAAAATAGTAAACCGGAATTCCCGAATCTGTAATTTCTGCAAGTTTCCCTAAAGTCCTGGTAAAACCACGGGGAACCACAGTTTTATATTCAAACCAAAAGTCAAAAAGATCTCCGAGCAGAAAGATAGCAGCAGCATCTTTTTTTACTTCATCCAGCCATTGTACAAACTTCTGCTCACGAGGAAAGCTTTTTTCTCGGGTAGGCGCTCCTAAGTGATTATCGGAAGCAAAATAGACTTTTTTTCCTTCGGGAATATTCATTTTAACGATTTATAAGGATAAAGGTAATGAAATGATTAAATAAACTAGGACGTATTTTTCTTTACGTCTGGTCAAAAATTTTATATCTGGTCAAAAATATAGATACTTTTTACTTAAAATTATTTGGTATCCAAATTTATTAATCTGGATACCAAATTGATAAATATGGACATTAGTGAGTTGATATACAGTAGCTAAAAAAATACTTTTAACAAAAATACTTTTATGTGCACTGTAAAGTATCGAAACAAAAATCTTTAATAAAAACTTATTATTATGAAGAAACAAAAAAAAATTAATCTTTCTTTAAACAAAAAAGTAATTTCTAACCTTGAAATAAGTAAAGTTGAAGGAGGAGGAGAGCAAACAATTTTTGTTGACGGCTGTGGACTAGCAACAAATGTAATTTGTGGAACAATGGGAGGATGTACGAGCTATGAAATTTTTCCAAAAAAATGCCATTTTGCATAAGAAAAATAGCTTATTCAAGAATGAAAGCTGCCATTTATGGCAGCTTTTTTATAAACTTTAAACAGCAAAAATTAAATGTAATTTTTACCTCTGTCTAATCTTTGATTTTCTGGTGAATGAAATGAGATCATAGATCTATGTATACATAATAGATTCCTGCTTTCGCAGGAATGACACAAAAAAAGAAAATTCCCGTTTTTAAGGAAACGTTTTGTATTAAAGGAAAAGGCTATAGTAATCGCACAAGGGATGGAAATGGCATCCTTTTTAATTTTAAAAAGATAGAATGGACAGCCCGACCCAGGATTACTTAAGACTGGGTTGTGCCCTAATTATCTGAAGCATACCACTCTGCATAAGAGGTTTCGGTTTCCTGAAGTTTTAAAGAATGCAGTTGTATGTTTTCCGGTAAGCGTGGTTTTATTTTTTTAGCAAAATCGATAACCATATTTTCTGAAGTAGGCTGATAATCTGCAAGGATAACATTATGACCTCTTTTTTGTAATTCTTGTGCCAATTCCAGATGAGGTGTATTTTTATTAAACACTGTGGCGTGATCAAACTTGTCGACAATCTCTTCTTTGACAATTTTTTTAAGATCACCAAAGTCAATAACCATTCCGTGTTTTACATGAGTATTGTCGGTAATAGGAGTACCAATAACGGTAACAGAAAGTTTATAGCTATGTCCGTGAACATTTCTGCATTTTCCGTCGTAGCCGTATAATGCATGGCCGGTTTCAAAATTAAATTGTTTGGTAATACGAATGGTACCCATAAGTGCTTGTTTATGGATACAAATATAATGTATTTAGAAAGTTTCTATTGAGGGAATAGACAGACTTAAATTAATTTCTGCGGTATTTTTTAATATCTCTAAACCTTCTGATTAATAGTATAGCTAATGCAACAAGAAGCCCTACAGGGAAGATAAGGTCACTGTTTAGAAAATCAAAGATATTCATTGTTTTTTCAGATTTGGTTAAAATGCAATTATATAAGTCGTAATAAATTACTTATCCTAACATGTTAAAACGGACTTAAAAAAACAAATCTCGAAAAGTAGGATTCGAGATTTGTTTTTTAAACTATAGTAAATTAAAGTTTGGGGACTTTTACTATGTTATACTATTACCATTTTGACACTTCAAACATACTATGAGAAGACGATGTATTAAAATTAATGTTGTGAAAGGGTTAAAAGTTGTGGTGAAATAGGAATATATGTCATTCCCGCGAAGGCGGGAATCTAAATAGATAGATGTATAATTTAATTACCTTTTGTTTATTTTAGCTTGTTCTTATTAAGCTTTACTTGCTATTTTCAATACAAAATATATTTTCTGTTCATTTTGGCTTGATCCAAAACGAACCAAAAAATCAAGACTGATTTTGAGTTTCTTGAAATACTACAAATAGTTTTTTCCTGCGCATTCCGAGTCACTTCGTTCGCGGAACACTCCACAGACCATAGCTAAAAACTATTCTTGATTTCGTACGAAACACAAAATAGGTCGATTTCTTTAAAAGATGTTAAATAGTCAGATCTTTATTTTCAGAATAGATTGGCAAAAGTATCGAAACCCAGAGAGTGAAACGAACGCGATATTTTGACAATCGGTTCACATAGTGAAATTCCTAAAATAAAGTGCCCTTTTTATATTCCTTTTTAGGCAAGTAAAAAGGAATGAAGTAAAAATATATATCCTATTCACTTTTGATTGTTCTTGACTCTAATTGAACTAACAAGAATCTACATATAGATAGATTCCTGCCTTCGCAGGAATGACATTGTGTTTGAGAAATAAATCCACTGATGTTATAACTAACGTCTTATAATTGAATTGAACTCTTCCTTTTTAAAGAGAAGGAATTAGTATATTACGTTTATAAAGAAAGATTACTTCGTCACAAATAAGATTTGCTCCTCGTAATGACGATAAATCTATACCTGTCATTCCTGACGAATGTAATGAGATCAGGAATCTGCTTAAATGTTTCCATACTCTTGCCTACCGAATTGAATTAGTAAAAAGTATAAAACTAAGCTGCCATTCTTCTCTTTCTATACCATAAACTACCACCAATTCCAATTAAAGCGATAGCTCCAAGTATCCAATACCAGTAAGAAAAATTGGAATCTAATGAAATAGGCTTAGGATCTCCCACAATATAGAAGTTTCCCCAGTAAAACGGATTGGACCTTGCAGGATCTGCTGTTTTTAAATATTCCAGTTTAGCTTGTTGCAGGGCTTTGGGCTTAGACATTCCTTCTTTAAGATTGGCATAGAAATACTTCATCAGTTCTGGAGCCGTATCATCAGCGACTTCCCAACTGCTGAGTAGCAAACTTTTAGTTCCTGCATATTGAAAAGCATTCCCAAGACTCATAATGCCTTCTCCTTTGGCAATTTTTCCTGTTCCGGTATTACAGGCACTCAGCACAGTAAGTTCAGCAGGAACATGAAGTGCAAAGAGCTCATGACTATAGAGTAGATTATCTTCAATAGTATCATTACTCTTGGTAAAAAAGAGTTTAGAGTTTTGCGGATTTTCATTATCCACTTCTCCATGTAGAGCCAGATGTACAATCCCGTATCTGTCAGCATCTTTTTTAAAGTTAGCCTCCACGGCTTCTTTTCCGTAATAATATACTCCATCTACAATATCAGAGATCGCTTTGATTTCTTTACGAGTTCCTGGAAGATCTTCTCCTGCATCACGAAGAGTACCCAGTCGCATGACATTACCATCAGCAAGGGCAGTAGTATCGGCATAGGAAAAGGCAAGGGCTTGATTTAAAACTTTAGACTTATCAAAATCGGGACGATTAAACAAAAGATTAGCAGAATTGGCATAACTGATGGCATATGTATTCAGTAGATAAGGCAGCTGTTGTGGATTACGGGAATCAGTATCCTTAGATAACAGTAAATCAAAATTAAGATGCCAAAGGGGTCCGTCAGGAACAATGATAAGATGCTCCCCTACTAAAAGATCAGCAATAGGAGAAATAAGCTCCTGATACAAAGTTCGACTCATTTTTTTATAGGAGACCAGATTTTTTTGACTAAGAGCATTACGTTGCTGTTCTACTTTAGCGAGCAGACTATCAGTAGATAGTTCTTTGACATCGAACTTGTTTTTAGAGATGACAAAGGCATAGGTAAGAGAATCGGCAGTGAAATACTCCAATAGTGTAGTATTGTCATTTAACTTCTGTTGAACCTGGGAAACAGAAATTACAGCATGGTCATATTTAAGCTGATGATACTTGGGATAGTCTTTTTGAAAGACTTCAGTTAAAGAATCATACCTACGATTGATAGTAAAGAGCTTATCTTCAAAAGAAGCTAAAACAGTAGAATCAGCCTTTTCTTTATCCTGTTCTTCTGTAATTCTTGATTGATAATAAGCCCGCCTGCTTTTTAATGTGCTTTCTAAATTAACTAAAGAATCAGATAAACCAGAAAACTGTTTTGCTTTACTAGCAGATAGTATTTCTTCTAAGACATCTGCATGGCTTTTCTCTGAATAATAGAAAGCTTTTTTTAAGGTTTCTATATTTTCTTTTTTAGTATTCAAGAGATAATTAGCACGAATTGAACTGGGATAAATTTCTTCTCCGATTTTGGAAAATTCTAACCGATCCTCATACCTGGTAAATATTTGTTTTAAAGTATCAATTCGTTTTTCAGCTTTTTTATATGTAGTTATACTTTTGTTTAAATCATTAATGCCATTATTTTTCAAATATAGCTGTAAATGAATATTGCTTATTGAAGCTAGGGTCTGTAATAAATAATCACCATTACCGCTTTTATAAATTTTGATTTGAGATTCTTTTTTATCCTTTTGATTAAGAATTGTTAATGACTTTTCATAATATGCTAATGCTTTTTTAAACTCTTTTTTTTTGAAGTATAAAGAGCCGATGTCATTTAGAGTAGCAGCCGCAAAAGGGTGTTTTTCACCATATAGTTTAATGCGATTCTCTAATTCTATTTGATAATTTTCTATGGCAGAATCAAAATCTTTTAATCCTAGAAATGCATTAGCTAATCCAGAATATGTTCCCAAAGGTGTTTTATTAGCTGTTTTAAAAAGAACCGAGTTAATATGTATTGCTTTGTTGAAATGGAATTTTGCTTTTTTATAATCCTTTTTTGAAATGTAAAGACTTCCTATTCCTGTATGTTCTTCCATTACTCTATAATGATTTTCTGAAAAGACATTTGTAAAGATTAATAGGGCTTTTTTTTTAAAATCTAAAGCTTTGTCTAAATTTCCGATTGCATGATAAGTTAATCCCAAGTAATCATAAGTAGGGGCCAAATACCTTTCATTTAGTATAGTTTTTTCTTTTGCACTTAATACATTAATAAAATAATCTAGAGCTTTTTTATATTCCCCATTACTAAGATAGACAAGAGCTATATTTTCTTTAGTTCTAAGTATGCTAATATGATTTTCATATAGAATTTTTTCTTTAAGCGCTAATGTTTTTTCATAAAAAAATAAAGCTTTATCAACCTCAAATAATAAGTAATTTACAACGCCCAGATTATTATAGATGACTATTAAATTTTGGTGATTTTCACCATATTCTTTTATTTGAATTTCTAAAGCTGTATTGTAAAGATCTATAGCTTTTTCATATTCTTTAGAATAATCATGAATTAAGGCATAAGTCAGAAATAATTTCCCAATGTTTTTTTTATGCAAATCATAATCATTTTTTGCTATATAGATGGCTTTTTCAAGCGAAGCTTTTGCTTTTTCAAAATTTCCAAGCCTAAGATGTGCGACTCCTATTTGGTCAAGAGTTAATACAGATTTTCGACTTTTATCTAAAGAAATTTGATTTAATAAATCTAATGCTTTCTCGAAATTGGCTAATCCTTCTTTAAAGGATGAAATGAAAAGAGAATAGCGTCCTAAATTATAATAAGCATCCGCTTGTTCTTCATTAGGGGTTGATAATTTTGTGCTACTGATATCAAATGCTTTGTTAATATTAATAAGCATATTTTTTGAATCAGCAGTTTCTCTGTAATTTTTTACTATTTGATTATAACTTCTGGCGACTTGCTTCCAAGCTTCTATTTTTTTATAAATAGAAATCGCTTTTTTAAGTTTTGGGATAGCATTTTTAAAATCTCTTTTTTCAAATAAAGAATCTGCTTTTTGATAATATTCCCAGGCTTGTAGAGTATCCTTTTCTATTTGTGCATTAACCAGGTTAAAAGAAAGAGATATAAAAAGGATGAATATTAATTGTATTGGAGGGCAAATTTTAAAAGAAATCATTCTGGTGGTGATTAATTATTTTTACAAAAATATTATTAAAATTGAAAAATATTATATTTTATATAAGAAAAGTAATCATTTCTTGCTCAAATACTTCTTCCTAAACTTAATGACTAAAGCACTGGCACGAATAAACATCCAGATTATAAAAGCAATCCAGATAGCATGAAGTTTTAAGTCAAAATAATCGCCAATAAAGAGTATCGGGCTAAAGCCTAAAAAAGTAGCGATCAACAACACATTTCTTAAGTATTTTACCTCACCAAGGCCTTTAAAGATTCCGTCAAACATAAAAGCAATGGCATTAAGAGGCTGCATGAGGAGCACCATCCAAAATACAGAAGAAAATAACGATAATACCATTACATCTTTATTAAAAAGTATTCCTATCTGGTTGTAGAATAGGCTACAGATTCCCATTAAGATCAGGGCAATAATTACAGAGTATTTACTAATATCGATACTTAATAACCACAGCCTTTTATAATCTTTTGCTCCTAGTAATTTTCCTGAAATAGCATTTCCCGCGTTGGCATAACCATCAATAAAAAATGAGAAAAAGAGCCAGATATTCATTAAGATACTCTGTGCGGCAATATAATTTTTCCCGTAACTGGTAGCACATACATTTGCCAGGTAGATAGCAAAATTTAGAGCAGCAGTCCGAACAAAAAGATTAAGGCTCATTTTTATTAAAACCTTCATTTGCGGATTAATCTTTCGATACAATTTTAAATGAAAGTCGGTTTTCTTAAAAAAGAAGTAAAAAGCCATTATTAACATAATTACCTGTGCAGATAAGCTGGCGTAAGCGGCCCCTTTTAAATGCATGGCTGGAATTATTCCTTCAACCCCATATACTAGAGTGTAATCTAAAACAACATTTACAATTGCGCCTGCAATACTGCATTTCATTGCCCAAAACGTGTTTTGGAGTCCGCGAAAAACACCAAAGAGAGCAAAAGTGACCAGTGTAAACGGATACCCTATAGCACGTATCTGATAATATTCTGTAGCATAGCTGAGGATTAACCCTTCTGCATTATAGGCCCTGAAAATCATATTGGCAAAAATTGCTGTGATGATGTAAATAAAAAGGCTTAATAAAAAATTGAAAAGGATAGCCTGAGGGACTAGAGTTTTTACTTCTTGTAATTTTCCTGCTCCTAAATGCTGAGAAACAATAGCCGAAATTGCAGTTTTGGTTTGTGCAATAATCCAGATAATAGCCGATAAAAAAGAACCCACGATTCCTGCTGCTGCAAGTGCTTCAACCGGATTCTCTTTTACATTTCCGATAATAGCGATATCGGTTAATGATATTAAAGGCTCAGCTATTCCGGCAATAATGGCAGGAATTGCGAGTCGGTTTATTTCTTTAAAAGAGATTTTGGCGGTCAAGAAATACTGTAATTTTTAAAGAGTAAAGGTATAGAATAAGAAATTGTATTATAAAAAAAGTAACATAATAAATATTTAAATTTTTTAAACTGAATTTATCTTCCTTTAAAACGTACGATTTGCCGACCCGATTTTCCTTTACTCAAGACAATATTTTCATCAGTTACGAGAAGGTCACGAATAGCTCCTGTTGATATTCCGGAAATAGAGGCCAATGTCTCTAATGACCGCCATCTGTATTTGCCGTTTTTTAGTGCATCAATTATTCTTTTATGAATGGCATCATTAACTATGTTTTGTGTCTTTTTGCTTTCCAATCCGCTTTGCTGAGCAATAATACTCTCGAATTCATCGATTTTTTATTTAACACTTCGAATTCATTGTTAATCGGACTCACCTCTTCCTCTGCAAAGTATTTTTCACACCTGTCAAATTCGGCTTCAAAATCTTTTAGCTTGATTTTTTTTAAATAGGAAAAGAACTCCGAAGATGCATATCAGCCGGATTAAATAACCGATTAATTCATTGATGTTTTTAAATAAATCTGTTTCCTTTATAATAAAAGATACTTTATAACTTTTTTAATTTTAAGATAATAAAGAGAACAAAAAGGAACTTAAGCATAAGACAGAAATAGGGAAAATAAAAAAACCTCGAAAAGTAAGATTCGAGGTTTTGTTTGTTAAACTATAGTAAATTAAGGTTTGAGGCTGTTTTTACTATATAATACTATTACCATTTTGACACTTCAAACATACCACGAGAAGACGATTAATTAAAATTAATGTTGTGAAAAGGTAGAAAGTTGTTGTGAAACTTATATTTTATTCATTTTGGATCAAGCCAAAATGAACCAAAAGATCAAGACTGATTTTAAGTTTCTTGAAATACTACAAATAGTTTTTCTCTTGCGCATTCCGAGCTACTTCGTTTGCGGAACGCTCCACAAGCCATTGCTAAAAACTATTTTTGATTTCGTACAAAACACAAAATAGGTCGGTTTCCGAAAACATTTGTAGATAGTGTTTCCTTTTTCCGCAGCATAGATTGAAAAAAGCCTCGGTGGTACTCGAAAATAGCATTGCTATTTTTGGCGAGGTTTTAAAATCGATTCTTCTGCATCAATAATATGCAGAAGAAATGCCTCTGGAAAAAGCATCCTTTTTAGATTCCTTTTTGGATGAGCAAAAAGGGATAAGATAAAAATATCTTTTCTATTTATTTCATTTTTGTCTTGACATATCCCGATAGCTATCGGGACGAACCAACCCGCCCGAACGCCCGCCTTGCCTTTCGGGCAGATGCTGTTCGGTACGGGCAGGAAAGTCAAGAGGCTTTCAAGATTTTGTTCTCCCCTTGAGGGGAGAAAACAAGTGGGGTGTTTTTTAAATCATGCTTCCAACATGACGCACTTCCACTTGCTTTACAGCTAGTTCTGGGAAATCTTCGATTTTCTTACTAAGAAATATGTATGATAGTGATACTAAGTAATTAGATCTTTATTTTTAGAATAGAGAGGCAAGAATAGCGAAGCTCAGAGAGTGAAACGAACGCGGTATTTTGCATCGCGGTTCACGCAGTGAAATTCCTAATCCCGATAGCTATCGGGAAAAGCGTCTTTTTTGTGACTCTTTTTGGACGAGCAAAAAGAGGCAGGGAAACTGTAAAATAAATATTTACTTTGAATCTTCGATTTCTTTGGACAAGCAAAAAGAAATAAAAGAGAAATAAGTTTTATCCTTTATTTACTCAATATTATTTAGCTTTCTGATCTTATAGTCTTTAATCAAGAAACTAATAATTTAATATAATCAACAACATTTGTATTATCACAAATCCCCATAAAAATTTTACATATTAATCACTACCTTTAATGACCTTAAAAAAGATCATTAAACACTATACATCATGTTAAAAATACAGAACGTGAAATGCCTTGCGTTTACACTAGCTATTAGTACAACAGTTTTATTTTCCTGTAAACAAGAAGCTTCTAAAAAAGAAGAAGTTAAAGAAGATACAACCAATGCCGATTTAAAAGAAGCGCTTACTTTATATGCTTCTTTTGATAACGGAGTTGATGCTGATTTTGCCTTAGGTGATGCCCGTATGTATACCGTACCCAACAGAAGAGCTCGTGACTCTGCTCAAATAGGATTACACAAACCTGATATCAGCAGGCAAGCAGGAAAAGGGAAGTATGGTTACGGACTTCAATTTACAGAGCGTAGCCGAGGAAATATCTATTATCCGAGTGAAAAAAATATTGCCTATAGCGCAGATAACTGGAGTGGTGCTATTTCTTTTTGGCTGAGTTTAGATCCGGAAACCGATTTAGAACCTGGCTATTGTGATCCCATTCAGATTACCGATGTCAGCTATAACGATGCTGCTATCTGGGTAGATTTTACAAAAGATAATCCGCGTGATTTCAGATTAGGAGTAATCGGAGACCGTGAAATTTGGAATCCGAATCCGGATGGTCCTGATAATGAAAATTCAATCTTTCATGAACGTCTTACAGGAGTTAAAAACCCTCCTTTTGATACTGGTAAATGGACACATATCCTGATTAATTTTTCTGGGTTAAACACAGGTAACGGACAAGCATCGCTTTATATGGATGGGGAGCATAAAGGTACCCGTACCAATATTGATACTCCTTTTACCTGGGATCTGGCACTTTCGAATATTTATTTAGGACTTGGTTATATCGGACTTATGGATGATTTATCTATTTATAACAGAAGCCTAACCGATAAAGAAATTGCTACACTTTACGGTTTAGAAAACGGAGTGCAAACTATTTTAGAATAAACTTATGTGTCATCCCGAGCGCAGACGAGGGATAGACTTCTCGACTGCGCTCGAAGTGACAATCAGGTTTCGTGTCCCCGCCTGCTGGACGGGCAGGAAGCACGGAATGACATCCAACTGACTAATCAACACAAAATCAAAATGAAAAAAATTATTTCACATCTTCTTATTCTGGGATTAATATTGGCAGGTTTTAATGAAGCCGATGCACAGAGGAGAAGAAAGCAACCTGTTGCTAAAAGCAGTGTTTTAACCGATAGTGTTTTTGCCGGATTAAAACTCAGGAATATCGGCCCGGCTTTTATGTCGGGAAGAATTGCCGATATTGCCATTCATCCGAAAAATGAAAGTATTCGCTATGTAGCAGTAGGTTCTGGCGGGGTTTGGAAAACTGTTAATGCAGGAACTACCTGGACACCAATTTTCGATAAACAAACTTCCTATTCTATAGGTTGTGTAACCATCGATCCTATAGATCATAATATTATTTGGGTAGGAACCGGAGAGAATGTTGGTGGACGCCATATTGGTTTTGGAGATGGTGTTTATCGTAGTGATGATGGTGGTGCTACATGGAAGAATATGGGATTGAAAAAATCGGAGCATATTTCAAAAATTATTGTGCATCCTGAAAATTCTGATGTGATCTGGGTAGCATCTCAGGGACCACTATGGAGTAAAGGTGGAGAACGAGGGTTATACAAATCTACTGATGGCGGAAAAACATGGAATAAAACCTTAGGTGATGATGAATGGACAGGAGTAACCGATATTCAGATAGATCCTAGAAACCCGGATCGGCTTTATGCAGCAACATGGCAACGCCATAGAACTGTGGCTGCTTATATGGGGGGTGGACCAAAATCGGGAATCCATCGTAGTGATGATGGTGGAGAAAGCTGGACTAAACTAAGTAAAGGATTGCCAACATCTCAAATGGGGAAAATCGGTTTGGCGATTTCTCCGCAACAATCGGATATCGTATATGCTGCTATCGAATTAGACCAAAGAACCGGAGGTGTATACCGTTCTCCGGATGGTGGAATCACCTGGGAAAAAAGATCAAGTGCTGTTTCCGGAGCAACCGGGCCGCATTACTACCAGGAATTATATGCTTCTCCGCATCATTTCGAGCGTTTGTATTTGGTAGATGTGCGTATGCAGATTTCTGATGATGGTGGAAAAACATTCACTGTAATGAAAGAAGAAAGCAAGCATTCCGATAACCATGCGATTGCTTTTAAAAAACATGATCCGAATTATTTATTAGTCGGTACCGATGGTGGCTTATATGAAAGTTTTGATTTAGCTGAAAACTGGCGTTTTGTAGATAATTTACCACTAACGCAGTTCTATAAAATGGCTTTGGACGATAGTGCTCCGTTTTACAATATCTATGGTGGAACACAGGATAACAGTACGCAAGGAGGTCCGTCAAGAACCGATAATGTTCACGGAATTCAGAATTCAGATTGGAAAATTGTACTGAACTGGGACGGACATCAACCAGCTACAGAACCTGGAAATCCGGATATCATGTATGGAGAGCGCCAGGAAGGAAATATTTCAAGAATCGATTTAAGTACTGGAGAGACTGTGGATATTCAACCACAACCTGAAGCTGATGAAAATTTTGAACGCTTTAACTGGGATGCTCCTATTTTGGTAAGTCCGCATTCTCCAACCCGTATTTATTTTGCTTCACAACGTGTGTGGAGATCCGATAATCGCGGAGATAAATGGACAGCCATTTCAGGCGATTTAACCAAGAACCAGGAACGTATTGAATTGCCTATTATGGGGAGAACCCAAAGCTGGGATGCCCCTTGGGATTTCCTCGCAATGTCTAATTACAATACCATCACTTCTTTGGCAGAATCGCCAAAACAGGAAGGATTACTCTATGCAGGAACTGATGACGGAACCATTCAAGTTACAGTAGACGGAGGAGCTAACTGGACTAGAGTAGACGTAAGCTCTTTACCGGGAGTACCGGCTACTGCTTTTGTTAACGATATTCGTGCCGATTTACACGATGCTAATACGGTATATGTGGCATTAGATAATCATAAATACGGTGATTATAGTCCGTATATTTTAAAAAGTACAGATAAAGGACGTACCTGGAGATCAATTAAAGGGAATTTACCTCAAAAATTATTAGTTTGGCGTTTGGTACAAGATCATGTAAATCCGAATCTTATGTTTTTAGCTACTGAATTTGGGATCTATTTTACGATTAATGGCGGAACCAATTGGGTAAAACTCAAAGGAGGAGTACCAACAATTTCTTTTAGAGATATTCAGATTCAGCGTCGTGAAAATGACCTGGTAGGAGCTTCCTTCGGACGAGGATTCTTTGTTTTTGATGATTATAGTGTATTGAGAGAAGTCACAGAAGACGTTCTTAAAAAAGAAGCAAGTTTATTTTCTACTCGTGATGCCTGGTGGTATGTACCTCGTCCTGATATCAGTTTTGATGAAATAAAAGGAGATCAGGGAGCTTCACATTTTGTAGCACCAAATCCTGATTTCGGAGCAACATTCACCTATTATCTAAAAGACGGATTAAAATCGAAAAAAGAAATTCGTCAGGCAAAAGAAAAGAAGATCAAGGGGAATATTCCGTTCCCGGGATGGGATGAGGTAGATGCAGAACGTAATCAATATAAAGCTGAGGTTATTTTAACCGTAAAAGATGCCAGTGGAAATGTCGTCCGAAGAATTAACGGACCAACAAAATCTGGCTTCCATCGTGTGGCATGGGATTTACGTTTTCCAGCTGCAGATGGAATTGCTTCCGGAAATTTAGCCAATGGAGCACAAGGCTTTATGGCAGCACCGGGAACTTATACTGTAAGCCTGTCTAAAAAAGTAGACGGACAAGTAACCGAGCTAGCAGGTCCGGTTTCTTTCAAAGTAGTACAATTACGTAAAGGTGCTTTAGAAGGCGCTAGTCCGGCACAAGCAGCCAATTTCTGGAGAGCTTATGAGACAACGACAACTAAAGTATCTGAAGTAAATATCCGTTTAAGCAAGTATACTCAAAAATTAGATGCGATGTTTAAAGCATTAGAAAGAGCAAAAGCAGCTCCGGGTGGTTTAGACAAACAATTACATGATACCCGAGCAAAAATTATAGCTATAAACAGTGAGTTAAACGGGAGTACTTCTAAGGTACAGGTAGGGGAAAAAACAAAGCCTACTATTGGAAACAGAATGTTTGCGGTATTCCGTGGAATTGAACGCTCTACCTATGGCCCAACTGATACCCATAAGCGTAGTATGGAAATCATAAACAGCCAGTTAAGCAGTTTGTCGACTAAACTCGATGGTGTGAATAATGAATTAAAACAATTAGCTACGGCACTTAAAAATGCCGGTGCTCCTTATGTTGATGTAGATTAATTGTCATTCCTGCGAAGGCAGGAATCTGATTATCACTAGAAACATTATAATTATAAAAACAACCTTTCAGATTCTATTTATGAGTTTGGGAGGTTGTTTTCTTTTATAATGTATTGTCATTGCGAAGTTTTAGCATAAAACTGTGGCAATCTTTTTTTATTCTCTTTTTCTTTTGGCTTGACCCAAAAGAAACTAAAACTCAAGACTGATTTTGAGTTTTTTGAAATACTACTACTCTGTGATTTAAAAATATTTATCTAAATGAATTAAATTATCTATCAGAAAGCGAATACTTTGATTATTACAATTTAAATAATTATTCCAAACTTTTTAACTTTATCTAAAGCATCATTTACAATTTGTAATCTCCTAAGGTCAATGTTTTCTTGTTTTTTAATCCTAGTCATAACTGTTTTTATTATGCTTATTTCTTTGAAGCTTAATTTTCCAGTTTGCTCTCCTAAAGCAATTACTTTTTTCCAAGTATCATTTTCAACAAGCTTTAACCTGTTATAAATTAAAATGGGATCTATTAAATCTCGTTCTTCAAGTTTACTTAACTTAACAATTGAATCAAAATCTATACTTTCATTTTTTAATAAATCTATTATTTCAATTCCTTTAGAAATTTCAAATTCAGTTAGACTGCCATTTCTTTTTAACTTACCTCGAATATTTGAAGCATAATTTTGTTGTACAATAGAAAGTGTTTCAGTATTAATATTATAAAAACACAAACCATCCCAAAAACGTAAACCTAATGATGTTATTTTTTCTAAAGCATTATATTTCCTAGTTTCCGCAATTTGATCTATATCAGATTCATATCTTAACTTAAAGTCCTTGTCAGATATTAAATATTTTTTTAAAATATCTAAGTTTACTGGATGTTTAGTTATACTCTTTAGTTTATCCCAATTTTTTTCGCTTTTAGCAGCTTCACTAATTAATAATACATTCAAATTTGTAAAAAAATCATAAACAAATATTAGGAGTTTTTTAAGCTCAATTTGAAATTCTTCACTAATATGTTGTTCATTCCAAATTTTGCCTAAATCTAGTTTGTTGTTAGTTATGAAATGTAAATATGCCAATGCATAAGCAACAGTATGTGATTTAATATTAGTATCTCCAATAGGGTTCTGGTTTTTTCTTCCAAAAAGTTTATCCGTAGTTTTAAAAAGTATTGCATTTGCGATAATATCTTCCCAATATATTTTATTTGGTTTTTTCTTTTTAAATTCTTTTTCTACATCACGCAAGAAAGCATTATAATTTTTTTGAGCTCCTTTTGAAACATGATAGGGTTGAAGTTTCCAAAGATTCATGTATTTTGAAACTTCTGATTTGATTATTAATTGATGTCTTGGATATTTTAGTTTGAAAGCGTTCTGTTTGCTTTTAGTTGGTTCTTTATTTAAAGCTTCTCTATACTGACCTTTAACTCTCTCAAAAAACCAAATTGATTGTTTATTCTTATCATCGACATCTACGGCAAAAGTAGTTCTAGATAATTCTTCAAGACGAATTAAAAAAGGATTATTTGAAGTTAAATCTAACTCAGAAACCTTATTTTGGCTATTTGCATACCTTGAAATAAATGGAACAGTTTCGTTTTTCTTTTCTTCATTTTTAATAACAGTCAATTTCATTTGTACATAAACATCTGAAATATCTGCTTCCTTATATTTTTTAGAGGTATGGAAAAGTGATGCAGTTGTTTGCCCTCCATTTACTATTTGAAAATCTTTAACGGAAGTCAAAACTAATTGATTTTTATCATTTAATTTAGTTTTTACTTCTTGAGAAGTTGCAGCAAGACCATTGTTATATGGTAAAAACATATGAGGTTCAAATCTAATTGTATCACGAATTCCTCTGTTGACTTTACCTGTCTGTTGTAAAAATGCTCTAACATTACTTTCCAGTAATCTAGTTCCATAATTTCTGTACATTGTTGCTAATACAGTTCCTGGAACAATTGCAAGATAACATTCGTATAATTCATTTTTAGAAGGCATTTCCAAACAGGGGATTACTTCACCTATTACTTCTTCAAAATCTATTTCAATCGGTTCACGATTTCCAGTTGATTGCGAAAGTCTATGCAATCGTTCAACATCCCATATTTTAAAATTTATTAAGATATCTTCTAGGTTTTTTAATTTAAAATTTGAAGGAGGATCATGAAGAATATCTCCATTTGATAAAATAAAAATATTGACACGAATTATTTTCTTAAATTCTTTTTTTAAAACGGTTGCTAAGCCATAAGCTTCTGTTGAAGGTTCAATTTCATCGAGATAGCCTTTTAAAGCTGCATTGATAAAACCAGTAGACCATTTTATAAACTTGTCAAAATCACCTTTTGTAACTCTGTAAAGTTGGTTTGTATCTTTATATGAAGAAATGAAAATATCTATGTTTTCATAGCCTTCTTCCAAAGCATATCCATTTATTTTGAATTGAATATTTTCATTTTTATTTTCTTTAATATAATGACATAGCCTTACTCCTTCAGTTTCACCAGCTTCAGTTAATGTTTCCATTACATATTCTGTGAATTTATTCTCTTTAGAATCACCATTTTCATCAGAATAAACTAAAGATTGCACTTCATTATATAAATTCTGGATAAATAAATCTAATTCAAAATCTGAATTATTAGTATTATTGTTCGTCATCTAATATTTCATTTAGAATTTCAGTAAATGTGGTTTCAAAATTTAAACAATATCCCAAATCAATACCATATGATATTTTTGAAATTGATTCATTTACCATTAATGCAGTTATTTTTGGAAACTCAGAAGTTACATCATAATATTTCTCACCTCTTATACGATAGCCTATTTCATTATATTCCTCTTCTAACTCAGGCAAAACACCGAGATTAATCAATTTAACATTAAAAATATTTATTAAATCTATATCACTATTTAATAAAAAGCGAATCTCTTTTATGAGATTTAGTAAAGTAGTTCCGCCTGGAAACTCATATAACTTATAAAACGCTATAAAAAGTTTGTCTAATCCTGAAATATCTAATTGATATTCATTTGCAATTTTAATTATTTGTGAATTTGATATTGAAGTTTTTACTTCAATAGCTTTAGCATTGGTATAGAAATCTTGATTTGTTCCATTAGGAGCCTGCCAAGCCTTAATTATTTGTATATCATTCGTTTCAGTCAATACTTGATTTAAAAAATACAATTCACCAAAAAGACCTCTTTGTTGTTGCGGTGTTAAAAGATTTGTTGAAAATTTACCAAATAATTTCTTCCAATAATTAATTCGCCTTGATATAATATTTAGAGCATTTTCAGAATCGTTAATATCCAATAATGAGTTTATAATATCTTCAATAAATACTATAAAAATATCTGTTAATTCTTCATCTAAAAGTATTATAGCTAATTCTCTTTTACTATTTGAACTAGGTAGTATTTGAACTTCAACACCTATAAAACGTTTCAAATAATTTTGATGAATATTAATATCCGAATCTAATTCTAGAAGAAATATTTTTGCATTAGAATAAGTGATAGTTCCAATAAAACAAGTTAAACTAGAAATCTGAGCAATACGGTCTTTAATAACCTTATTCTTCGAGGCATTTAATTGACTATCCCATATATCCTTTACACTATTCATCTATATCGTCATCCTCTTGTGAGTATTCAAAATCTGAATTAATTGGTCTCGCTGCAAATTCTACTTTAGTCTCATTAGGAAATTCTGGTATTATTACACCAAAACCAACCAACGGAATATTCTCATCTAAATCTGGAGATATCCTAGGGTCTAATGGCATTAAAACCAGTAAAGGGGTTTGAGAACGGTTTCTATATTCTTTTATTAATGATTCACTAATTGGTGATTGATTGATTTCAAGATCTATCATTCTAGCTTTCTTATCAAGGATTGCATTTTTCTTACCCTTAACACTTAAAATATTTGGACCATCATCTAAGTTTCTTACTGGCAAGTTTCCAGATAATTTTTCATCTTGTAATATAAATTTATGACTTAATGTATCAGAACCATTTAACCTACCCTGAGCAGTAACTGTTTTTTGTGAATTTAGTATTAATGCTACATTCCAATTATTAAGTTTTCCTTGTTCACTCTGAACAGATATATATTTAGCTAATGTTTCTAGGTTATGATATTCTTGTTGATAGGTTTCGAGAAATTGAACTATTTTAAATGATTCAACTCTATTCCAAATAAGCTGATTACTCTCCTTAACTTGTGGTTTTGATAATGTTTTTAGTAAAAAAGAGAAGCTATAATAATTATTTTTAACAATTTTTATATCCTTTTCAAACATAAATGTTTGAATTAATCGTCCAGAATATGCCACCAATATAACTTCATGATCTCTCATTTTACCAGCACTAGTGATTTGAAGTCTGTTAATGGCTACCATTTCTGGATGTGTTCTAACTTTTAATTGATAATCTATAGGACGCTTATTTTGTGCTGCCATATTATCAAAATCTGCTTTCATTTCTTCAGTTGCTAAAGTTATATGTCTGTACCAATTAATTAACTGCTCTGTTGTATATAAACGACATAAATCTGCATACCCAGGTCGATAACCAAACCATCTTCCCATTTGCATTAATGAATCATAAAGACGTGTTGCTCTTAAATAATAGCTTACAGATAAACCTTCTAGCGTAATACCTCTCGCTAATTTATTACCACCAACAGCAATAACAGACATTCCATTATCATAAGCTTTATAGTTTATTTCTTCTATTTTATGATATTCTAAACTTCTTGTATTCTTAGTTCCATGAACAGCTCGAACTTCAATTTTTGTAACAGCATCAACTAAAACTGATTTTACTTCTTCCCAGGAATGCTGCTTAATTTTATGATCCTTGTACGAAATATTATTTAAAACATTTTCTGTAGTCGGTATAAAATCATCTTCATAAAGTGTCTGCAATTGATCTAGTAAAGTTCCTTGACCTGATCTTATTTGAAGAGTATAATCCCTCATTATTTCATTAACTAACCAAGCAATTCTATCAATCCAAGCAACATATAACGCAACATGAACTAACATTGAATTGTGCTTTTTTTCTTGGCCTCGTAATCTTCTAATTGCACAAGTAAGAATAAATGATTTTATTGCTTTTTTAAGACTATTTGGTACGTCTTCAGGTAAATCATCTTTATTTAATCTATTTATTCTTCTGGGGAAATAAGGTTCTTGATCTTCAGTCGATCTAATAGTATCAAACCCTTGTATCTCTTCAGAAGTTTCTTCGTTGTCATATCCAAAAACCTGAACTGCACCTATATAATTAGAAGGAGGAGGAATATTAACTATAAAGTCCCTAGGAAATAAATCTTCACCTACTTTAAGCTGTATACCCTTTACAGCAGTTTCAAGATTTTCGCTCCAAGAAGAAGGAATAAAAATATTTGCATAAGGTGTTGCAGTATATCCAATAAAGGTGTTTTGGTTGAATAAGTTTAATAGTGTTCTAATTAACCTATTAATGGTTCTAACATCTAGCTCTGTACCAGAATTTACTGAAGCATTGTCTGCTTCATCGTCAATTAAGAGTAAAGGTATATCAAATATTTTTTTGTCACCGTTTTCACTTTCTTTTGAAAATTGATACAACCATAGAATTAAGTTCTCAAGAATACTTTTATTCTTTTTGATAACTACAACCGTAGGACTATTCCCTCCTATTGGTACATTAATGCTTGTTGCAATTTTTCGATTGAAATCTCCTTTACTATCAGATGATGTGAATGAGTATATTTCGGTTTCTGCCTTTATTTTACCAACTCCTATTTTGTGTTTTTGTTTTCTTAAAATAAAATCTGAACTATTTCTCCCTATATAACCTTCGTCAATGCGAAGTTGTGTTTGTGCTCTTAAACTGTTATGTATTCCAGCAATAACAATAATAAGTTTATAACCTGCATCAGTAGCTTTATTAATTAACCCAGTATAATTGGCTGTTTTTCCAGATTGTACATTTCCAACAACCATACCTCTCCTATCCCAACGACCTTTTATTTTAGGGTTAACACACTTATCCAAAATTTTGTCAGTAATATCATCTAAAGTATCAATTGGAAAAGAAGAATCCTTTTGATTCATATAGATTTTATACCTATTCCATAATTCAGGAGAAATTTTTGATTTCTCGTCATAAAGCCAAGGTTTTACATCTTCAGCGACTAACAAAGTTGCTTCTTTAGAATAAATCTCAAAATCAGCTTCAAGTTCTCCTAACAGTTCTTCTGTATTTAATCCAATAAAATCAGGCATAAGAATGATATTATCGATAGCTTGGTTTATTAAATCATTTGTTATTTCTTTTCTATCATGATTTCCAAGAAGAATATGTGCTATGTTTTTTGCGCTTTGAATTTGATTCATAATTATTTGAAGTATTCTAAAAGTTGTGGATATTCATTAAAAGGTTGAATATTAAAAATTTGTTTAATTGCAATTTCATTACTTGTTCCTGCTTTTTTTAATGATTCAAACATCATTTGTGCTAACTTAATAGTACCTGACTCTAATTCTTTAGATTCGTTTCTTAATTCTACACTTTCAGGGTTTTCACTATAATTTTGAATTATAGATTCAACTGGAGTAGTTTCTCCAATAAGCTTAAAAATTGATTTTAAACTTTTCTTTGTTATTGATTCTGATTCCAACTCTTTAGCTAAAATTGGATGTTCTTCATTTATATAATAGTTAATTGCTCCATCACGTTGCTTTTTAGCTTTCCAAATTGGTTGAAAGTCGAAACTTGTAATTGAATCATCTAACATTATTTGATTTCCTCTAAAACGATATATATTAGAAGCTGTTTGTCTGGTCATTTTCCCTAAACGAACCAAATCTTTTCTAATTAAAATTGAGGGTGTTGCAGTTGCTTTTTTAATATCAATTTTCCATTCATGGTCAAGTTTATTTGGAATATCAATTAATATTCTTGCATTTTTATAGTGTTCATTTTTTGCAAAAATACCAAGCCAATCACCATAAAGTAAAAGACGTTCATTTCTATAAATGTAAAAGCCTTGTAGTTTATACCAATCTTCTGTTTTAGCTTTCTTCCTATCTTCTTCATTAATCTTAGAAATATGCGGTAATACATAACATTTAATACGAACATTATCATTTTCTAAAAGTTCATCACTTACTAACTGACTACCTTCTTCCTCTTTCATAAATGGATCCCAAGGATTTATAGCAATACCATTCATCCAAAGTTTAATTTTTCTTTTTTCTAAATATCTATGAAACACTAAGCTTAAATGTTCTTCAACCAACGCAAATTCCTCTAAAAAAACTTTTCTTGCGGCTTCATTTTCTATATGAGAATTACCAACAAGCCTGTCTAGTTTTTCCCATACAACAACTGTCCCGCTTTTTTCTTTCAATAAATCTTTGACTAAATTTTGATTAGAGATATAATCCAGTAATGTCCATTTTCCAGTTTCGTTTACAAAATCTAAATCCCAACAACGTTTTAAAGTTTTATGCTCACTTTTTTTCGAGACAACAGTTAAAACTTTACATTGTGAAAAGGAGGAGGTTTTTAATCCAAGACCAAATCGTCCAAGGTCCGATTCGTCCCTTTCATCATTTGGATCTTTACTTCCAGGAGTCATAGCTTTAATCAACGTCTCCTTATCCATTCCCTCTCCATCATCTTTTATTGTAACTGTTGATTTACTCCCTAACCATTCATAGTTAATCCATACATTTTCTGCTTTAGCAGAGATGCTATTATCAATAATATCAGCAATTGCAGTTTGTAAATTATAGCCAAATGCTCTGAAAGTATTAATCATTGCACTAGCTTCTGGAGGTGTTTCTTCTCCTTTATATTTTTTAAGATTATCGAAATTCATATTATCTTAATTCTTTCTCCGAAACAATCCATTGAATATTAATTGATGTGTACAAATTTTTCTTTGCAGATAATCTATTTACTGGATTTCGAAATATTTCAATTTGAGGAAGCTTATCAATATTTTTTACTAAAACAACAAAATATTTTTCTTTATATTTTTTGGCTTTACTCCATTCTTTATTAGTAAATAACAAACCTCCTTTTTCTTTCGCTAATCCTTTAACTTCAACATAATAAATATCATTATTTGAATGTACTTCAAAATCGTATCCACAACCTAAATCTCTTGTATCTTTGAGTTGACCATTAATTGGTAAAGATGTTTCTGAATGATAATTAATAAAATATTCTTCTGCTTTTTTACCAGTAGAACCTCTTAATATAAACTTTGAATTTTTTAGAGATTTATCATCAATAGAAACAATTTTTAATAATTTTTCAAGATTATTTCTTGATCCAGTCAATATGTCATTTATAATGCCTCTAATATCAAATTCATTTAGTTTTTCTAAAGCATTTACGATATGTAATCTACTTGGACTCATTGGTCTTTGATGCCACCCAACCCTAAAACCGTGGATAGGATCAAATTCATCTCGCATATTTTTTATGGTGTTAGGATTAACTTTTAATATAGCTCCAATTTTTTGATGTGCTTTTTTTTGAGTCTTAAATCCTAAATTATAGTATGCTTCCTTATTAAATCTAGATAGATAATATCCTACATATAAAGCTAGTTTATGATTATTATCCATTGTTATTTATTTTTTTAAATAGATCAAAAACAATCTCTGCTATTTGCTTCGCAAGATATGGTGGTACTGCATTGCCGACTTGATGATATTGAGCTGTCCGTGAGCCACAAAAAAGGTAGTTATCCGGAAATGTCTGTATTCTTGCAGCTTCTCTAACTGTTAAACTTCTACATTGATCAGCATCATAGTGAATGAAATAATGCCCATCCTTGGAAATATGACTTGTTATTGTAGTTGCGGGTTGATCAGATAACTGAACTCTAAACCTATCGGCAAACTTACCTGATTGTGCATTTTCATGATCTGGTAGTAACTCATCACTATGTTGATTATATTCTGGTAAACGAGGAAAACGTTTATATGTTTTTGTATACATACTGGAGAACATATATCGCTTTAAATCCTGTACTAAATGGGACCTGGATTCATGATTAGGTACTCCTTTAAGTGCCGGGTCATTATACCAATCAAAAAGAGGATTTTTAATATAAGGGGTTTTACATTTAACAAATTCTGAACCAATACCTTTTGCAGGTGCATTGATATTATTATTGGAATAGTCTTTTGCAAATCCATTCCACGAAATGATTTCTTTTCTGAAATCATTAATTATATCCTCCCAGTTTTCATCTGTGTCGATTTCATTTTCATAATATCTTTTCTTCTTTCCTTCAACTAATTCACTGGAAAGAAAGGAACGATTCAATCCACTTCTAATCTTAGGTAAATCTCCAATAACATCCTTCAATTTAACAAGGCTCTCTTTGGCCTTAAGGATATTGGGAATAACGTTAACATCTTCCCTTATACCCAATAATATAACCCTATGTCGTTTCTGAGGGATACCATAATTTTCAGATTTAATCAGATAGTCTTTATCATTTTTTATTTCATCTTTAACTAAAGAGTAAATAGTATATTCTGGAGAATTCAAGTCAGGAAATATTATCCCTGGGTTTCTAAGATCTTCAAGTATCTTAGGAAAAATTTTCTCATCTTCTAATTTTGCAGATAATAGTCCTTTGACATTTTCCATAACAAAAACTGAAGGATGATGCTTTGCAATAATTCTTAAGTATTCTTGGTATAAATATACTCTATGATCTTGTTCATCTATTCCACCCACTCTTGATCTTCCAACTAAAGAATATGCCTGACAAGGAGGTCCTCCAATCAAAACCCAATCTGTGGCTTTTCCAAGGCCTTTTTTTATTCTTTTATCTATTTTTTCACTTGGAAATTTTTTTGATCCTAGCTCAGCTTTCCAGGCTTCTTTTTCGGCAACTCTATATTCATTAGGGTATTTTTCAAATAACTCCTGTTTAAGTTCTGTTCTTTTCTTAAGATTTGGTTCTTCTAATAATTTGTAATATTCGTTAGGCTTTTTGTCTTTATTAAATTGTCTAAAAAAACTTCGCAACTCAAGTGTTTCATGAGCATTTTCATCTTTTTCAATAGATAATTTAATATCAAAAACTTTTTTATTTTTATTATAAATGGAAGAAAAACCTTCACCTAACCCTCCAGGGCCAGCAAAAAGATCAATAATGGGTATATTATTCAATTTTGGCATATTATATTTTCGTATAGAGAATTTAATGTTTTTTCTTTTTCTTCTCCTTTAATTTCACATTCCCAAATGATTAATATTTTCCACCCTAAATATTTAAGCTTTTTCATATTTTCTTTATCTCGACTTACCGTTTTATTAATTTTATTTAACCACCATTCTGTTCTGGTTTTAGGAACTACAAAATATTTACATCCGTCATGTCTATGCCAAAAACACCCCTGAACCTGAATCACAACTTTATATTTAGGTAAAACAATATCAGGTTTTCCAGGTAATCCCGTATCATGCAAACGGAATCTTAAACCTTTTGAGTGAAGATACCTTCTGACGAGTAATTCAGGTTTGGTATTTTTACCTTTTATCTTACTCATATTGTAACTCCTAATCTTTGGAGAATGTACATCAGCCATATTAATTATCTTTCTGTAAAGATATTATCTACAATTCTATTATAAAATGTTAGGGGGAAGTATCGAAGCTTAAATATAAAAGAAAAATGCTAGAGTAAAAAAAGGAAAGCCGCAATAATAGAAATGTTTTTTAACCGTAACGTTTTTCGGAAAGATTGCTTCATAGCATAGTTAGTCGAAATAACGTTTATTTTTTATCTTGCAAACCACTTTTCAACAAAAATGGCAAAAACAGGGCGTGAAAAAAACACCAAGAATAAAGCGAAGCATTCTAAATTGATGAAGCAAAAAGCCAATAAGCTAAAAGAAAAAGAAGTGAATCGTAAAGCTAGGTTAAAGGCTATTATTGAAAAAGCGAAAGAAAAGTAATACCATGTTCATTTTTGTTTGATGTTTCATTTCATTTTTGTCTTGACACAAAAACGAAACAAAAAAGTCAAGACTGATTTTTAATTCCTGGAAATCTTACAAAGCTTTTACTTCAGTACCATCCAGACCGTTTTTGCTTCGCAAAATACTCTTTGGATGGCTTTCATCAACCATAGTAAAATCTTTTTGATTTCTTACAGAATTAAAAATATGTCGGTTTGTTAAAATGTTGCTATGTAGTTAAATCTTTTTAGGCCGTATAGTTTGATTGTTGCGTTAATAATTATTGAAGCCTTGGAAATAATTTAGCAATAAGCAAACGGTTTTTAAAATCCATATTTTAAAAAATACCTCTCTAAAAAGTGCCCTTTTTATTTTCCTTTTTGGGCAAGCAAAAAGGAATGAATAAACAACATGTTTTTTATGCCATTATGCTTCGACAAGTTCAGTATGGCATTTTTTGCAATGATGTTTAGATTCCCGCTTTCGCGGGAATGACATGATGGTTTTAATTTTCTCTCACCCCTGCCTACCGGCAGGCAGGTTAATCCTCTCCCTAGGGAGAGGAAATAAAAAGTTATCGATAAAAAAGCTGTGTAAAATAATAATCCCCATCACTATTCTTTCGGGCAACAATAGCGGTATGAGTAAAATCACCTTCAATATTTCTGCGGTGTCCCGAACTATCTAACCAGGCCTGGACTACACTTTCGGCAGTAGGATAGCGAAAAGCTACATTTTCTCCCACTCTTTGCGCACTTACTCGCTGTGTAAGATTTTCTGCCCGAGCAGAGAAATTATCATGACTTATCTGTCCTTGACCTATCATATAGTTCGTATGCTCCAAAGCAATACTATAAGCATCGTCATTATGAGTTAGCGTAGTGAGGTCTTGTGAATTTCTATGATTGTTTATGAGTTGAAGTATTTGAACTTCAAAAGGAGTCATAGAAGTGTTTTGATTTACAGGATCCGGATTATCAGTAATGTCTTCGGTAGTGTCGCTGGAGCATGCCAGCATCATGAATACGGCAAATAGCCATAGGATGTTCTTTAAGATTTTCATGGGTAATAGTTTTATTGATAACCAAAAAAATGGTAAGTTTAGTATGTATTCATGCAATTTTTTTTCTTAAAAAATGGTATGATATTTGTTTGACAGTCAGAATACAACCCGTTCACCAATAATAAACCATCACATGCGAATCACAAAAATTTTACTGCTACTGGTACTCACCGGTATCACTGTGCTTTCTTGTAAAAAAAAGAAAGACACCGTCCAGGAACAAATCGATAACCTCTTTAAATTTCGGGAATATGTTTCCGATGTTTCCCAGGGAATTATTTCTGTACATAGTGATGTACGAGTCGTATTGCGTGAACCAATTGAGGGATGGAACGATAACCAGGAATTAAATGATCGGGTATTTACAGTTTCTCCCAAGGTGAAAGGAAAAGTGATGGCATTAAATAATCAAACTATTGCTTTTGTACCGGATGATGCTTTTGACCAGGATACCGAATACGAGTTTACCTTAGATATGGAAGCGCTGATCAAAGATATTCCGTCTGATCTCGAAAATTTCAAGTTTAAAATAAAAACTCTAAAGCAACAGTTTAATGTCAATACCAACAGGCTACAATCCTATACTAAAGACTGGCAATATATAGAAGGAACGTTACGTACAAGTGATCAGATGTCTTTAGAAACGGCTCAAAAACTGATCAAAGTAACCCAGGATGGAAAACAAGTAGCTGTAAAATTTAATACAACTCCCGAAAAAGGAAATCAGTTTTTCTTTAAGATTGACAGTGTTCAGCGTTTTGTAGAAGATTCCAGTATTGAGGTAAAATGGGACGGAAGTCCATTTAGGATCGATTCTAAAGGAGATGCCAGTATCGTAATTCCGGGGAAAAATAATTTTACTGTAACCGATGTGACTGTTTTTGATGCTGAAAATCAGTATCTCGAAATTAACTTTTCCGATCCGTTGAAAAAGAATCAGAATTTTGACGGATTAGTAACCTTACAAGAGGTTGAAAGCATAAAATTTAATGTGAATGGCAATGTTTTAAGAGCCTATCCAAACCAGGAAATGAAAGGAACAGCTTTATTAGAAGTTTTCCAGGGGATTCAGAGTGCAGAAGGCTATAAACTTAAAAATAAATATTCCGAAAATATTGCTTTCGAGCAGATTAAGCCACAGGTTCGCTTATTGCAAAACGGAACCATTTTACCATCATCTAACAACTTAAAAATCAATTTTGAAACAGCGAATTTAAACTCAATTGATGTTTTTGTATATCGAATTTTTGAGAATAATGTCTTGCAATTTTTACAGCAGGAAAATTTAAACGGACAAGGATATCTGCGCCAGGTAGCGAGGCCGGTTGCAAAGAAAACACTGGAATTGCAAAGCAATCTTTCCAACAGTACAGGGAAATGGCATGCGTATGCAGTCGATTTAAAAGAACTGATTGAAGTAGAGCCCGGAGCGATTTACAGGGTAGAATTTAACTTTAAACCTTCCTATAGTTCATATCGTTGTAACAGTACCAATTTCGAGGAAGAGGAAGCGGTTAATTTTGATGAAGAAGGAGCCGATTTCAGCTATTGGGACAATTACGAGAATTACTACTATAACGATTATTCCTATAATTATGATTATAACTGGAACGAACGTGATAATCCGTGTCATACCTCTTATTATCGAAACAAAAAAGTAAGTACGAATGTATTGGCATCCGATTTAGGGGTGACGGTAAAAAAAGGAGTCAACGAATCGTATTTTGTAAGTGTAAACGATTTGGTTTCTACGCAACCTGTACAATCTAAAGTTACTTTTTATAATTATCAGCAACAGGAATTGGGAAGTGTGATTACAGGCACTGACGGGACTTCTATTTTTGATTCAGATGCACCTGCATATTTTGCTATTGCAGAAAATAACAATCAGAAAACCTATGTAAGGCTGAATGACGGGAATGCCCTTTCAGTGAGTAAGTTTGATGTATCTGGTGTAAAACTTCAAAAAGGATTAAAAGGATTCATTTATGGCGAACGCGGAGTCTGGCGTCCGGGAGATACTCTGTTTTTATCTTTTATGTTGAATGATGCAGCTAACGATTTACCCCCGAATCATCCGGTGAAGTTTGAGCTGAAAGATCCTTACGGAAAAGTAACGAATCGGGAAGTCCGAACTTTTGGAACCGATAATTTCTACAATTTTACAATCAAAACCGATGAAAATGCACCTACCGGAAACTGGCAGGCAAAAGTATCGGTAGGAGGCGCAAAGTTCACAAAGCAAATCAAGATAGAAACGATAAAACCAAATCGACTCAAGATTAAAGCCGATTTTGATGACGAGATTTTATCCGCAGCAAAACCCATTACAGGAAATTTAGAAGTAGCCTGGTTACATGGTGCTGTAGCTAAAAATATGAAAGCGGATATCCAGGGAAAATTCAATCAGCAAACTACCACATTTAAACAATTTCCGGGTTATATTTTTGATGATCCGTCAAGGAGATTTAGCGCAGAAGAACAAACCGTATTTGACGGGAATATTAATGCCGAAGGAAAAGCAACCTTTAGTTTACGGCCACAATTGACGAAGAAAGCTCCGGGAATGTTACGTGCTTCTTTTATTACTAAAGTGTATGAAAATGGCGGTGATTTTAGCACAGATGTCTTTTCTAAAACCTACTCGCCTTACGAAACCTATATCGGGTTAAATGTACCCAAAGGAGATAAAGCCAGGGGAATGCTGTTAACTGATACCAAGCATACTTTTGAAGTGGTTTCTGTAGATGAAAATGGTAAAGCAAAAACGACTAAAAACCTGAAAGCAACTATTTATAAAGTCAATTGGAGATGGTGGTGGGATACTTCAGAAGATAATTTATCATCCTATAACGGAAGTCAGTTTAGAGAAAAAGCCCTTGAAAAAACCATCAGTACCAATGCAAATGGAAAAGCTACCTTCGACTTCGAATTAAAATACCCGAATTGGGGGCGTTACCTGGTACGTGTAGAAGATCCTGATGGAGGACATGCCACAGGAAAAGCAGTTTATGTAGATTGGCCGGGGTGGGCTGGAAAATCCAGGAAAAATGATCCGTCTACAGCAACAATGTTGGTATTTTCTACGGATAAGCAGACGTATAATGTTGGAGAAAAAGCGATTGTTACCTTCCCGAGTAGCGGACAAGGAAGAGCGTTAGTCACTGTAGAAAATGGAAGCGAAGTATTGGAATCACTATGGGTAACTCCGGAAGATGGAGAAACCAAGTTTGAACTGCCTATTACTTCTTTTTATACCCCTAATGTGTACATCAGTATCACACTATTGCAACCTCATGCCTCTACAGCTAATGATTTACCTATCAGATTGTATGGTGTAGTCCCAATTGCTGTAGAAGATCCGGTGACAAAACTGGAACCTGAAATTACGATGCCGGATGTTTTACAACCGGAAGAAACCATCACTGTAAATATCAAAGAAAAGCAAGGAAAAGCAATGACGTATTCTTTGGCGATTGTTGATGAAGGTTTGTTAGACCTTACTCGTTTTAAAACTCCAAATCCATGGAATTCTTTTTATGCCCGTGAAGCTCTGGGTGTAAAAACGTGGGATATTTACGACGATGTGATTGGTGCTTTTGGAGGCCGGATTGATCAGGTTTTTGCCATTGGAGGAGATGATGAAGCAGCCGGAGCTAAAAACAAGAAAGCAAATCGTTTTAAACCGATGGTCGTGTATTTAGGTCCGTTTAAGCTTGAAAAAGGCGCATCAAAATCACACCAGGTTAAAATTCCGAAATACATTGGCTCGGTAAGAACGATGGTTGTAGCGGGAGATCCGAAGAATGAAGCCTATGGAAATGCCGAAAAAACCACTCCGGTACGAAAGCCGTTAATGGTATTAGCTTCCTTGCCACGAAAAATTACCCCGGGTGAAAAAGTAACCTTACCGATTACTGTTTTTGCAATGGAGAATAAGGTAAAGAATATAACTGTTCGGGTAAAAAATGATCCGTCGTTTAAAATCGTCGGAAATAGTTCACAGCAATTATCCTTTACAGAACCCGATGAAAAAATGGCTTATTTTGAATTGGAGGTAGCCGATTATAACGGAATAGGAAAGGTGATTGTTGAAGCTTCAGGGAATGGAGAAAAAGCATCGTATGAAGTCGAGATTGATGTGGTAAATCCGAATCCGGTAACCAATACCGTTCAGGATTTTGTTTTAGAGCCCAACAGTTCTGAAGATACCTTATTAAAAACCTTTGGAGTTGCAGGGAGTAATTCGGCACAAATTGAATTGTCAACCTTACCTCCAATGGATTTTACAGGGCGATTAAAATATCTAATTCAGTATCCGCATGGATGTGTAGAACAAACAACTTCCGGAGCTTTTCCGCAGTTGTATCTTGCAGATATTTTTGATTTGACACAGGATAAGAAAAAGAAAATTCAGCAGCATGTGGAATATGCAATCAAACGCCTTTCAAATTATCAATTACCTAATGGAGGTTTCTCGTATTGGTCTGGTCAAAATTATGCAAACGATTGGGGAAGCACCTATGCAGGTCACTTTTTACTGGAGGCAGAAAAGAAAGGTTATGTATTACCTATCGGATTCAAAAACAGTTGGATTTCTTATCAGCAACAAGCTGCAAAACAATGGCGCAAAACTTCAAATAGCTCCGATTTGGCACAGGCATATCGATTATATACGTTAGCCCTGGCTGGAAATCCGGATGTTTCTTCCATGAACCGACTTAGAGAAACAGCAAGTGTGAGTAATGAAGCGAAGCATCGTTTGGCTGCCGCTTATGCATTAATCGGACAAAAACAGGCTGCAAGCGCTGTTTTTGGTACGGCTAATATCGATTTTAAACCCGGAAAAAGCGATTATTATACCTATGGATCACCGGATAGAAACAGAGCAATGGCTTTAGAAACCTTGATCTTATTGGATAATAAAACGGAAGCCCAGGAAATGGCAAAAACTATTGCAAAAAGACTCTCAGAAAATAGATGGATGAGTACGCAGAGTACTTCATATAACTTATTGGCAATGGCCAAGTTTGCTGACTATGTCGGAGGAAAAGGATTCAATACAACCATTAATTTAAATGGAAAGTCGGAAACTGTAAATTCACAAAAAACATTAGCACAAAGAGCACTTTCTGTAGATGATGGAAATAATACAATAGCGATCAGAAACAATGGAGAGAACACAGTATTTGTTCGTGTGATTAATTCCGGAATTCTTCCTGTCGGACAAGAACAAACGGCACAACGCAATTTAACTGCTCAGGTTAAATTTAAAGCGAGAGATGGTAGCCAAATTAATGTATCTGAAATCTCTCAGGGAACCGATTTTATTGCTGAGGTTACTATCACCAATAAAAAAGGAGAAAAAGTACGTGATATTGCATTGAGTGAGATTTTTCCAAGCGGTTGGGAGATTGTCAATACCCGTTTTACTGATTTTGGAAGTTTTGCTCAGAATAAAGTTACCTATACCGATTTAAGAGACGATCGTGCGAATTTCTATTTCGATTTAAAAGGATATGAAAGCAAAACAGTAAGAATCTTATTGAATGCTTCTTATTTAGGAAAATACTATCTACCCGGAGTTCAATGTGAAGCCATGTATGATAATGATTATTTAGTACGTACCAAAGGGCAATGGGTTGAGGTAGTGAGGTAGTTTGTTATTTAAGTTCATTTTGCCTTGTTCTCGACTGCGCTCGAACTGACAGCAAAACGAACCAACCCGCCCTGAACGCCCGCCTTGCCTTTCGGGCAGGTGCCGTTCGGTACGGGCGGGAAAATCAAGAAGGTTTTGAGGAACTTTTTGCTTTGCAAAACCACTGATAAAGCTATCGCTTCATGCTCTTTCATGTTTTCAACATGACGCACTTCCGCTTGCTTTACAGTTAGTTCTTAAAAAACCTTCAGTTTGTTTTCTAAGAAAAAGTATTAAATAATGAATATTTATCAGGTGTGATGAATAATCTACATATAGAGTATTTTCGGCCTCTTTTTAACTTTGTAGTTAAATCAAGTTATTTTAATAATTGTATTTAATGCCTAATTGTCATTGCGAAGTTTTAGCATAAAACTGTGGCAATCTATTTTTTCCTGTTCATTTTACCTTGCTCTGGACTGCTCTCGAACTGACAACAAAACGAATTAGGAAACATGAAGGTTTATTTTTATGAGATTTTGTTAAGTGGGAATCCTTTTTCAGCAGCATAAATAGTTTATTGTGTTAAGAATTGAGGAAGCCTTGGACTCAATTTAACAATAAGCTATTGGTTTTTAAAATGTAAGTTTTAAAAAATGCCTCTTGAAAAAGTGCCTTTTCTTTTGATTCGTTTTCTTTGGGCAAACAAAGAAAATGAATAATATAATTTAAGTACCTTGTTGGTTCTTAAAGAAACTCTTCCTTTGGGAGAGTCCCGATAATTATCGGGAAAGGTGAGGGTTTATATTAATCCCCCTGTATCTCGATTTACTCAGAGACCTGTAAATGAAAGAGTTACCAAAATCCTTGTCGCATATCAAGTAATTAAATGGTATCATCTCTATCTTGATCATTACCTCCAGTATTGGAAATAAATTACAAATGTTTTTTGTGATTTTCAATAGCGTTGAACTGGGCATTCTACTGGCAATGCTATTCCTTGTATGGAACAGGTCAACCCTGAATGTCTAAAAGAATAGATAGTAAAAAAGGCATTAACAATTTATTAACAAAATAATGGCTGAATTTCGGGTAACAAACGCTATACAGCATCGTCTTCCTTTAAAATTATGAAAATGAAATCTTCCAAGATTCCTTTGGAGGACATAAAAATCTGGTTTGTGCCTGATTGTGCAACCGGTTCATTTTCTGCTAAAAAAATGAAAAAGTTAAATATTAATTATGAAAATACTCAAAAAAATCACGCTGCTCATTAATCCACTATTTTTGCTTACGGTGGTCATGGTCATTTTTCCTGCTTTGCTAAATGCTCAAAAAGAAGCAGGATACTCCTCCTCAAACAGAATATTTCTTGAACATGAGATGGCAGGAAAAATCGATAGTCTTCGCGCTTCTTTTGGTCAGCATATTCACATGGAAAATAAAGAATTTGAGTTGCCTTTGCTGATTGCGCTCAGTCACTATCCAAGCCTGAAGGATACAAAAATCAAGATCGTCTATAAAAATACAAAAATACCCTTGTCTGCCAGACCAGCTTTGGGGAACCTCTTTAGATCGAAAGCAAATCGTATCTACAAGCTCATCGTCGATAGAAAGAGTTTGCATGTAAGAGGTCAATCTTTGAATGCACAGGTAGGTGTTTTTGCTCACGAGCTGGGTCATTTGCTGTTCTATAAAGAGAAAAGTAATTTTGGTATTGCAGGCTTTGGTGTGAATTATATACTGAGCAAAAAGTATCGAAACAAAGATGAACGTATCAGGGATAAATTAGTCATTGAACACGGTTTGGGATGGCAGCTCTATCATTTTCTGTCGCTTTATACACATCCATGGGAGATGCTACCCTTGATAGAAGCGAACGATTATAAGGAACAAGAACTCTTTGCGTTTTTGAAGGAAAAAAATGATTTGATGAGCAAGGGTCTTTTTGAGGAAGCTATAAAATCGTATACGCAATACCTCCAGAACCATCCACATCATGAGAAATTGCTGGCGGTAGAATTGTATACGAGTACGCTCTTTCATGCTACTGATCTTTCCAGGAAGAAGGAAGATGAGCAGGTCGAAGATTTAGCAGAAAGAGTAATTGCATTTGCCCAGAGCGCTACGGAGTTGTTTCCATCTTCACCCTTTGCGTATCACCTGCTGGCGAGAATCTATTTCTCTCAGGAAAATTCTGAAAAGTTTAATGAGATGCTGATCAAAGCCAAAGAAATAAACTCAGGCGATCGAGCAAGTACGGTCTATCTAAAGTATCTGGCAGATAGTGAAGGTATATTGTAGCATGGAGTAGATTTCCGGACATAAAACAAAGCTATCGGAAGGAAGATTCTATGAGTGGAAAACCACTACATGCATACAGGAGACAGTTAGCATCAATTTTAGCATTTCGCCGTGAGACTTGAGGAACAAAACAACAACAAGGAATACACTAAAAATAAAGTTATAATAAATAATCATATGTAAAGTATTTTCGGCCTCTTTTTAACTTTGTAGTTAAATTAAGCTGTTGTTAATGTTGGGTGATGTGGAAGCCATCCATAAAGCATTTTATATGCTCATTTTGGCTTGTTCTCGATAAGTATTTTCAAAATAAAATATATTTCATTTCTCAAATAGTGCTCGAACTGACAGTAAAACGAATCAGGAAACATGAAATAGAGAAGATTATTTTTTAAGTTTATTAAGTGGGAACCTTTTTTCAGCAGCATAAATAGTTTATTGTGTTAAGAATTGAGGAAGCCTTGGACTCAATTTAACAATAAGCTATTGGTTTTTAAAATGTAAGTTTTAAAAAATGCCTCTTGAAAAAGTGCCTTTTCTTTTGATTCGTTTTCTTTGAGCAAACAAAGAAAATGAATAATATCATTTATAGCTTATCAAGCTTTTAATAATTTAAGTACCTTACTGCTTTTTAAAGAAACTCTTCTTCTAGGGAGGAGATTAAGGAGAGAGCTTATTTAAACTCATCCCTGCTTGCCTGACGATAGGTAGGCTGACCTTCTTCCCAGGGAGAAGGAATCTATTTATAACTAATTAAGATAAAATGAAAACCAAACCCTATTACGCAGTAATATTTACAACAACCAGAACAGAAGGTGATCATGGTTATGAAGAAATGGCGCAAAGAATGGATGAATTGGCAAAAAAACAACCTGGTTATATAGGAGTTGAAAGTGCGAGAAGTGAATTAGGAATTACTGTAAGTTATTGGGAAAATCTGGAAGCTATTTCTAAATGGAAAGAGAATAGCGAACATACACTTGCACGAGAAATGGGAAGAGAAAAATGGTATAGCTGGTATAAATTACGGGTTTGTTTGGTGGAAAGGGAATATGAGTTTACAAAATGATTTATTTAATTGTCAGATCGAGCAGAGTCGAGATCTATTTATAAAGTTCTTTTTTAAAACTTCTCGACTCCGCTCGAAGTGACAGCAAAACGAACCAACTCGTCCGAACGAGGAGATCAAGACTAATTTTGATTTCTTACAAAACGAAAAATAGATAGGTTTCTTTAATGTTGTTATGAAGTTGAATCTTTATTCGCAGAATAAATAGCCAAAATGATGAGATTCAGTGAATAAAATGAACGCATTATTTTGGCTATTGGTTTCAACAATTCTTGTTGGAAATTCCTCGAAGAAAGTGTCTTTTTCTTTGGTTCGTTTCTTTTGGACAAGCAAAAGAAATGAAGGAGATATTAAAACTTAAACAACAAACCAAAGTTTAAGTTATCTGGATTTAAGCTCAATGTGAAACTTGAAGCATCAGCATCTCCTCCTATGTTCTGATAAGAAAGCACACCTACAGAAGAAGTAATCGCAAAAGACTTTGATAAGAAATAATAAATCCCGGGAGCTAAAGAAGCTTGAAAAGTATCTATACTTGCATCACCTCCTCCCGGAGTGTCGAAATCAGTATTGAGGTAATTCAGAGCTAGAGTCCCTGTAAAAGAAAATTTCTTGGCAGGCGTAAAAACATATTGTCCGAATACCCCTCCTGTAAATGAGTTATCGGTTGTTTCTGTAAATGCGGTTTCATTTTTGGTAGATGAATATCCTAAACTAGCGCCTAATGCAAAATGATCTGAAATAAAGTAACCTACAGACGGAAGAATAGAGAAAGAAGTAACATCGACATCAATGTCTGAATTATTAAAAGTTGAAAAGCTAACATTTCCTGAGATAAAGAAATCCCCTTTTTGAAATCCTTGGTTCTCTTCTTCTTGAGCTTGTAGCATTACGCTGAAGAGCATAAAAGCTCCGAGTAAAATTTTTTTCATAAGTTTTTGATTAAATTGTTTATCAGTAAATTTATATATCAAACTTTCAATATTGGTATGTTATAAGTAATATTTAACAGTACTTAACGTTATTTAACACCTCTTAAATATGAAAGATTTATCATTATTAATTTATTTTCGAAAGGAAAATACGTATAATTTGAAATCGTAATAGATGATCTTTTTTAATTTGTACACTTTCACTTGAAAGGTTAATTTTAAAATTCGATATTCAGTATGTTGTCAATGAAAAAATGATGTGTAATTTCCTTATAGAAGGAAATTATCAATTCATTATGTTTTAATAGCAAAATAAAATTGTAATAGGAACAAAAACTATCAGGAAAATGATCAAATTCTCCAATTTAGAAAGAGATAAAAGAGTACATCAACTTAAAGAAACTAATTTTGACTTGATTGTCATTGGAGGAGGGATCACCGGAGCCGGAATTCTTTTGGATGCTGCTTCTCGCGGAATGAAAGTAGCATTAGTAGAAAAAAATGACTTCGCTTCCGGGACCAGTAGTAAATCGACTAAATTGATTCATGGCGGACTCCGATACCTTAAACAATTCGATTTCTGGCTGGTAAAAGAGGTAGGATCAGAACGTGCTATTGTACATAAACTGGCTCCGCATTTAGTGATTCCAGAGAAAATGTTACTGCCCTTAATTGAAAACGGATCTTATGGAAAGTGGTTAACTTCTATCGGACTAAAAGTATACGATATTTTAGCACAGGTAGAAGGAGAAGATCAGCGTAAAATGCTGGAGAAAAAACCTGCATTAGAGTTAGAACCTCTGCTTCCGGAAGAAATATTAAAAGGAGCGGGGTATTATGCAGAATATAGGACAGATGATGCTCGCCTTACTCTGGAAAATATTAAAACAGCGTTGGATTTTGATGGTGTACCTATTAACTATACTAAGGTAACTGATTTTGAGTATGAAAATGGACAAGTTTCGGGAGTACAGGTAAAAGATGAGATTACTGGCGAAGCTTATAAAGTACATGCTAAGTATGTAATAAATGCTGCAGGCCCCTGGGTAGATAATCTTAGAGAAACCGATGGTTCCAAAAAAGGAAAACGCCTACACCTGACTAAAGGTGTCCACCTTGTTTTTCCACATGAAAAACTTCCTGTAAAACAATCAGTTTATTTTGATATTCCGGATGGTCGGATGATGTTTGCAATCCCGAGAGGAAAAATCACTTATGTAGGGACCACAGATACTAATTTCTATGATGATAAAGATGATGTACAGGTAGATTTGGCAGATGCTATTTACCTGATCTCTGCAGTGAATAATATGTTTCCGGATATTAATCTTGAAATGGAAGATATTATTTCTACCTGGGCAGGATTACGCCCTTTAATTCACGAAGAAGGGAAATCGGCTTCAGAGCTTTCACGAAAAGATGAAACTTTTGTTTCGAAAAGCGGTTTGATTAGCATTGCCGGGGGGAAGCTTACCGGGTATCGTAAGATGGCAGAACGTGTTGTAAATAGAGTTGCTAAAGAATATGAAGATGATTTTGATAAAGAATTCAAAAAGAATTTTACAGATGAAATTCCTTTAAAAGGAGGTCCGTTTGAAAATCATAAAGATGTAGAACATTATATCGAAGAAGTTTTTAAAAGAATTCAAGGTAATGGTTTTGTATCCTATGATGCCTGGTATTTGGTTACAAATTATGGAAAGCAAACCGAAAAGATCTTAGAAAAATACGCTTCTTTTAAAGATGAAGATATTTATGTACGAATGATTAAAGCCGAACTTCATTTTGGTGTTGAACATGAAATGATTCAGACTCCGATGGATTTCTTTATCCGGAGAACAGGGAGGTTGTATTTTGATATAGATAGCATGCGTTCTCTTATGGATCCTGTATTAGAGGAGTTCAAAAAGATTTTTGGACTGGATCAGGCAGTAGTAGAAAATTATAGAAATATCCTTCTTAATACAATAGACCGGCATTCTGATTTTAGTTTTGACAGGGTTTAGGTTCAGATTCCTGGCTTGACCAGGAATCTGAATTAATTCCAGTCGATACGAACATCATTATTAATACATGACATATCCGGTTGTTTATCCGGATGATCCAGAAACTGCTGACTCATTTCAAAGAAACAGGAATTGAAGAAACTATGGCCTTCCATTTCAAATTCTGCAAAATAAGAATTAGACAAACTTTTTGCTGCCTGCCTTGCATTTTGAGAAGGTGTTACCGGATCCAAACGGCCATTAAGAATAAAAGTAGGAATATCTGATACCACAGGTTGATTTTCATAAGCATTTGCACGGTATGAGTGCCATTGCTCTACTAATTTAGCATCAGAATTAAAATAAGCAGGTCCGGGAGCAAACTCCGGATTGCGTTTTAAATCTTCTAAAAAATTAGCTTGGTTATTAAAAGGGATTTCATCGTGTGCATTCATTGACATATTCATTGCAAAATTGATGAGGTTAGAGACATTAGCTGTTGGGCGCAGAGCTCGTCTTACTACATCTGAATTTCCCTCGTTTATTGCTTTAACAAAAGAAGGAATAAGCCCCATAGTTGAACGACTGTATAGCATTTGATGTGTAAGCAATAACATATCTTGTGGATTCAAGATAAATGCTTCTCCATTATATCTAAATGAAAAAGGTTCTTGCTCTAATGTATTCAGTGTCTTAAAAAACTGAGACTTTATATCCGGATATCGCTGATTACAATCAGGATCATTTTCACAGGCTTCAAATACTCCAAATAATGACTGCTTAAAATTACTCACCAGATTTGCATAAAGGTTAGTTTCCGGAGCAAAAATCCCGAAAATAGTTGATGAACGAACGCTTTCGGGAAAATCTCTCATAATAGTCATAGCCAGCCTGGAACCATAAGAACCACCAAAGACGTTCCATTTTTCGTATCCGAGCTCTTTTCTAAGGTCTTCGTAATCTGCTGCATTTTCCCGGCTGTTATAACCCGATACATCAATATTATTTTTCTTTACTTCAGATCTGCATTCGCTTAACAACTTCAACATTTCCTGGTATTCGCCTTCTGGTGTTAAATCTTTTGCCAAAATGCCTATCATATCATTACCAATAGTACTACAAATGGCATTAGATGCTCCGGTGCCTCTTTGATCCATCAATACAATATCCCTCTCGTTTCTTAAACTGTTATTTCTAAAAAAATTTGCCATGATAAGGGTTGGAGCTCCGGGCCCTCCCTGAAGGTATAAAACCGGATTTTTTTTAGCATTCTGATTACGTGCTTTTAAAACCACATAAGCGAGTTTGATTGTTTTTCCATTATTAAGCGTTCTGTTTTCCGGAACTTCGAGATAACCTTCTTCAATGTTCTCAAAACTCCCAAATTGTTGTGTAAATGATAAAGTATTGGCTTTGCCTTTTGTATCCTGATTACAGGAGATGATTAACGGTATAAATAGAAAAAAGAACAATAAAGATCTCATGATTAAATTTTTGATTGATGAAATCTAAAAATATAAAATTATGATGATAAACAGATAGTTACGTGCTTGTTTTTTTAAAATGCCATAAAAATGTCGGGTTGAAATTCATCTAATTGTTATTCAGAGCATTTTTATAGGATGTAACAAAATAATGGCTTAAACGTCGAGTAAGAGTTATATCATTTTATAATAAAATCAACTAAGCACTTTTTAAAAGTTCAGTTGAAATAAATTAATCAATCAAAAAAAAATTCAATGGAATTAATTATTAAAGAAGTATCTAAGACCTATGGTAATGGAGTACAAGCTCTAAAAAACATTTCACTAGAGATCCCAAAAGGAATGTTTGGATTATTAGGCCCTAATGGAGCAGGCAAATCAAGTTTAATGCGTACAATAGCTACTTTACAAGAACCTGATACCGGTAGTATTCAACTAGGAAACCTAGATGTTCTTACCCAAAAAAATGAGATTAGAAAAGTATTGGGATACTTGCCTCAGGAATTTGGTGTATACCCTAAAATATCAGCAGAAGTTTTATTAGATCATCTGGCAGTTCTTAAAGGTATCATGAACAAAAAAGAAAGAAAAGATTTGGTACATGCATTACTGCATAAAACCAACCTTTGGAAAGCCAGAAAGAAAAACCTGGGAGGTTATTCAGGAGGAATGAAACAACGGTTTGGCATCGCTCAGGCTTTAATTGCAAATCCCAAATTAATTATTGTAGATGAGCCCACTGCAGGTTTAGATCCTGCCGAAAGAAACAGGTTTTTGAATCTTTTGGGAGAACTTGGGGAGAATACTGTAGTTATTCTTTCTACACATATCGTAGAAGATGTTAAAGAATTATGTACCAATATGGCCATTATAAATCAGGGAGAAGTAGTCTTAAAAGGAAACCCTTTAAAAACGATTGAAGATATTGAAGGAAAAGTATGGAGTAAAAGAATTCCTAAAGATGAATTAGAAGCACATAAGATTAATTTTCATGTTATCTCAGAAAGGCTTATTGCTGGAAAACCAGAGATTCATGTATTTTCAGAAGAACAACCGGACCCTTCTTTTAGAGGAATCCATGCAGATTTGGAAGATGTGTATTTCTCTCAAATCTTTGGAGACAAAAAAGTTTTGGAAACAGCAGTTGTTTAATTACTAATCTTAAAAAGAAAAAATATGTGGTTTCAAATATTCAAATTCGAATTAAGATACAGAAGAAAACGTCCGGCTACTTATATATATTTTGCGATTCTGTTTCTGATCTCTTTTCTGGCAATTTCTACAGATATTGTTCAAATAGGAGGAGGAACTGGATTGGTAAAAGAAAATGCTCCGGTTACCATAGCTACTATGATGGTTATTATCTCTGCTGTTTTTATGATGATTACTTCTGCAATTATGGGAGTAGGTATTTTAAGAGATTTCGAGCACAAAACAGAATCTTTACTCTTTGTAAATCCTATTAGTAAGTTTGATTATTTATTCGGGCGGTTTTTAGGATCTTTCGTAGTATTACTTTTTGTATTTACAGGTGCTTTATTAGGTTTTATAATTGGAGAATTTATGCCCTGGAGGGATGCAGATAAGTTACTGCCTTTTAATCTCTGGAATTACCTTCATCCGTTTATTTATTATGTTATTCCTAATCTACTAATCACTAGTGTACTCTTCTTTATTACTGGAGCTATATCAAGAAAAATGATGATAGTCTATATTCAGTGGATCTTGCTTTTTGCTTTTTATCAGTTGACTTTGATTATTACTGCTGAGGTTGAAAATCGCGACTTAGCTGCAATTTTAGACCCCTTTGCCATAACTACCATTAATAATGCGACTCAATACTGGACTGTTACAGAACAGAATACCAATGTAGTTTCTATAGAAGGTGTTATACTATATAATCGTTTACTCTGGTTGGGAATAAGTTTATTAATGATGATTGGCGGATATTTTGCCTTTAGTTTTAATGTAGTACGAAATTCTTTATTCAAAAAGAAAACTGTAATAGAGGTGGATGATACAAAATCTGATATTGTCATCCCGAAAGCAAAACTTACGTTTGGACTTGGAACACATCTCCGTCAAATAGTATCACAGTCTGTGTTTTATTTTAAACAAGTTCTTAAAAGTGTTCCTTTTCGAGCAATTGTTATCTGTGGGATCTCTTTGTTAATAGGCAATTCGTCTTTTATGGGAAGGACTTTCGGTGTCAGTACATATCCTACTACTTATTTAGTACTTGAATTGATAGATGATTTTAACATCTTTTTCTTTATTATACTCGTTTTCTATTCGGGAGAATTGATCTGGAAAGAAAGAGATGCCAAAATCAACCTTATCCATGATGCGATGCCCATACCAGATTTTGTTGGACTCATCAGTAAATTTATAGGGCTTGTTTTGGTATACTGCCTTTTGCTTTTAGTTTTGATTCTTGCAGGAATCACCATTCAAACTTTTAAGGGCTATTATAATTATGAGCTTGGAGTCTATTTTGGCACCCTCTTTTCAGATACCTTGTTGTTCCTGATCTTATTTACATTATTATCGTTTTTTATACAGGTAATGGTGAACAATAAATTTATAGGATACGCTACTATTGTTGTTTTCTTCATTCTAACCTTTGCGTTGCAATTATGGGGTGTTGAGCATGGGCTATTTATTTTTGGAGATACTGATCTTGGCCCTTATTCTGATATGAATGGCTTTGGGCATTTTTTAAAAGGCTTTAGTTGGTTTAATATTTATTGGTTAGGCTTTAGTGTATTCCTGTTTGTAATCGCTGTCATGTTTGCATCGAGAGGATCTGAATCAACAATGAAAATAAGGTGGAAAACAGGAAAACTGAGATTAAACAGGCCTTTACAATTTTTAGGAGTGGGGATGTTTTGTGTTTTCCTTTTATCGGGATGTTATATTTATTACAATACCAATGTTTTAAATGTGTATTATACTTCAGATACATTTGAAAAAGCTCGGGCTGATTATGAAAAAACACTCAAGAAGTATCAATATTTAAATCAACCTGCTATTAGTGATGTGAATCTAAAGGTAGAAATATACCCATCTGACCGGGATTATGAAGCAGAAGGTTATTACTTACTTGAAAATTACGAGAATGAGCCTATCAGGGAGGTACATATACAACTCAATCCTGATGAACAATTTTCCTATGAATATATAAAATTTGATAGGGAATCAATCGTAAAAGAAAACGTGGAAGAGTTAAAGTATATCATCTACGAATTAAAAGAACCTCTTCTTAAGGAACAGAAATTAAAAATGAGCTTCAAAACTATTTTTGAAACAAAAGGTTTTGTTGAAAACAGAGGAAATACCGATGTCGTTTATAATGGTACCTTTTTTAATAATGGAGATTTCCCGAGTATAGGATATAATGAAGGTTTTGAACTTGTTTCAGATAATGACCGCAAGGATTATGATTTAAAACCTAAAGAAAGGGCATTGGAAAGAGATGATCCAAAGGGTTTAACAACAGGTGGTTTAGGAGATTCAAGAGGAATAAATTTTGAAATAGTTCTTGGTACAGAATCAGATCAGATTGCCATAGCCCCGGGTTATTTACAAAAAGAATGGACAGAAAATGAACGCAAATACTATCATTATAAAATGGATGTGCCGATAGAGAATTTTTACAATATTATTTCTGCCAAATATGAAGTAATGGAAGATAAGATGACCATTGTTGATGATAGTATTGAAAAAGACATCAATCTTGAGATTTATTACCATAAAGGGCATGAATATAATTTGAATAGAATGATGAAAGGGATGAAAAAATCTTTATCCTATTTCTCTGAGGCCTTTAGCCCTTATCAATACAGGCAGATGCGCATCTTAGAATTTCCAAGATATGCTTCTTTTGCGCAATCTTTTGCTAATACAGTACCATTTTCGGAAGGAATTGGTTTTATGCTGGAAATTAAAGAAGAAGCCGACGTTGATATTGCATATTATGTTACCGCACATGAAATGGCACATCAATGGTGGGGACATCAAGTAAATCCGGCTAATGTAAAAGGAGGTACTATGATTGTTGAGTCTTTAGCTCAATATTCTGCGTTGATGGTCATGCAAAATGAATACTCCTTAGAAAATATGCAAGAATTTTTGAAGGAAGAAATGAATCGTTACCTTTCAGGAAGAGCTAATGAGCAGAAAAAAGAACTTCCGTTGGTTGAGGTAGAAAACCAGCAGTATATTCACTATGGGAAAGGAGCCGTCTCGATGTATGCCTTACAAGATTATATTTCTGAAGATAGTGTGAATGTTGCATTAAAAAGATTCTGTAACGATTGGAGGTCTTTTGAAACGAATAAGAGATATGCAACAACTAAAGATTTGATTGGATATTTCAGGGAAGTAACTCCGGATAGTTTGCAACCGGTTATTACAGATCTTTTTGAGAAAATTGTACTTTTTGAAAATAAAACAGATGAAGCTTCTTATGAAAAATCTGCAAATGGCAAGTATCTAATTGATATCGCTGTGAGTGCTAAAAAATTTGAAGCTGATAGTCTTGGGTTAAGCAAGGAAATAGCAGTTAAAGATTGGATTGATATAGGTGTTTATGGTAAAGATGAGAAAGGAAAAGACAAACTTTTATACCTTAAAAAACACAAGATTTCTAAACCAAAAATGAATTTTAGGATTGAAGTTGATGCACTACCTGAAAAAGTTGGTATAGACCCTATAAATAAGTTAATAGACAGGAATCCCGAAGATAATATAATTCGGATTTCAGAAAAATCAACCAGTTAATTTATTTCTGGACATTAATAAAAGAGGGCTTTGCCCTCTTTTATTTTATTGTTTTTTGAACTGCATACTAAAACCACGATTATTTTCACCAAGAACATCTACTTTAAGCTGATTTTTTTCAACCTTGTGATAAATAATCTTTTTAGGAAAGTCATGGGCTAAATTTTCAAAAGAATATTTCCCCTTTATATCTTTATTTAAAACAAAGTCGATTCCTTTTCCCTCATTTTGATTAAGTACAGTTGCAGTATAAATTAACTGTCCGTTTTTTTCTTTGATACTGAGATGTTCGTTAATGTATTCCTTTCCGTCTTTTATTTTATAAGATTTACCTGTTAATTCTCCCTTGTCATTTTTTTTCCATGCTTCATAAGTTTCCTTATCGTTTATTTTCCACACGCCTTCTAAAAAAGATAACTCCTCTGTTTTTTGTTGAGAATGAAGCTGACAAGCTTGTATGAAAAATATAACAGTTATAAAATAAAGTGTTTTCATTAGGTTGAAGATTTATTGATTTCTTCAAATATAGGCTTGATAAACATTTAGGTATTGTATAAAACCGACACCTATTCTTTAGGAGGAACGAGGAAGAAATTAGCCATTGTTTTTTTGTCAAATCCGTAGGCAGAAGGGTTTTCTCCTGTAAATTCCTTAAAATTTTTTATAAAATGGGATTGATCGTAATATCCGCATAAATACGCAACATCTGCCCATTTAGAGTGCTCTTTTACCGTTTTAAATATATGAGAAAAACGAATAATTTTTATATATAGTTGCCCTGAGATTCCTACAGCTGTTTTGAATCTGCGTTCCAGGCTTCTTTCTGAGATTCCTGCTTCCAGCTTTAATTCGTTTACCGTAATCAATCCTTTTGAAGCAATGATTTTAGATACTAACGGATGTATAGCATTCTTTTTAAAAGGGGTTTTCTGAATAAATTGTTCAAACCAACTCTCAATTGAAGCCACTTTATTATCAAATGTATTGGAAGAAATAGCTATTGAGATTAATGATTGAAGTAAGGTTTTTATTTTTTCAGAAAAAGGAAATACCTGGTCTGTGTATGTATCCATTTCTAATCCGAATAATTCCTGCAGAGCCGTTGGTTGCATTTTGATACCGAAGATTCCTGTACTTCCTGTATTTTTTAAATGAAAATGATTTCGAATCTGACCGGCAATTAAGTAATTTGCCTGTAGCTCCCAATGTCCTTTTATATTAATTTGATACGGATCTTTATAATGAAAGATAAGCTCAGGATATCCATCCGGAATTATCTTTTCTTCTATAATAGTAGGATCATCATTTTCAAACGACCAAAAATTCTTAATAAAGTAAGATAAAGCTGGTAGAGCAGGTTCTTTAAGATAATACTGCATTAATCTAACTTCTCGGTTAGTTTCCTAAAGACTTTTTTAGCTTCTTTTCCATTATACAAGATATCATAAACAGCATTAATAATGGGAGTACTACTGCTTTTATAACCTTCATTAATAAGGTGTGCACTTTTAGCTGCATAATACCCTTCTGCTACCATATTCATTTCCATCATGGCACTTTTTACGGTATATCCTTTCCCAATCATATTTCCAAACATCCTGTTCCGGCTAAATACAGAATACCCGGTTACCAGTAAGTCTCCCAGGTAGGCAGAGTTATTAATGTTGCGCTTCATCTTATGAACGCGTTTAATGAAGCGTTTCATTTCCCGTATGGCATTACTCATTAAAACACTTTGAAAGTTATCACCATACCCCAATCCGTGAGCTATTCCGGCAGCAATAGCATATATGTTTTTTAACATAGCTGCGTATTCTGTACCTATAATATCATCCGAAATTTTTGTCTTTATATAATGACTGCTTAGATTTTTTGCCACCAATTTAGCTTTGCTTTCATCTGCACAAGCTACTGTTAAATACGATAGGCGTTCCAGAGCGACTTCTTCTGCATGACATGGTCCGGCTAATACTCCAATATTTTCAAAAGGAATATTATATTCTTTATGAAAATGTTCTCCTACGATTAATCCGGTTTCAGGTACAATTCCCTTAATAGCAGAAAAGACAATCTTGTCGTCTAAAGAAACGGTAAGTTTATTTAATTCGTTTCCTAAAAAGGCCGAAGGTATTGCAAAAATCAAATAATCGGCATAAGCGACAATCTCATTAATATCGTTACTTAATTTAAGCTGTTCTGTATGAAATTCTACTGCGCTGAGGTAATTTGGATTATGCTTGGCATGTAATAAATGTTCTTTAGCATATGTACTACGCATATACCAACCTATTTCGTTAAGGTTTTCAGATAACATTTTAACAATAGCTGTAGCCCAGCTACCTCCTCCTATAACAGCGAATTTTAATGGTGTGTCCATCTAAGTAATTATTCCGAAGGCAAAAGTAATTAAAAAAACGACTATCACATTTTATATTGATTACCAGTGTGTTATGAATTTTGGCACAATGCTTGGTTTATGTTAAATGAACCTTAAAAAAACAAGCCTATGAGAGCCGTAAAATTACTCTTTGCATTATTATTCATCACAATAGCAGTTACTTCTTGTCATACAGAGGTAATTATAGAAGATGATATATTTATTGATGATCCTGTGTTTTCTTTAAATCGGGAGTTATCTGCTTACGATTTATGGTATGTAGATATTAATCAAACAACAGGGAATGGAGAAGTTCCGTTTTTGCAAAAAGCATTTACTATTTCATTTAATTCAGGAGTGCTCTTAGCGAATAATAACCTTGTTGGGATTGGCAGTAAAGGAAATGGCCTGGGAATAGATGTAGGAGTCTACGATACCTATAATTCTGTATTGGAAGTTTCGCATGATATTGATGGAGCCTGGGAATTGGAAGTTTCAATTATTGGTAATAACAGGATAAGGATGTATCACAGACCTACAAATACCTCTTATTTTTTGACAGGATATCAAAGAAATAATTTTGATTATGACCTGGTTTTTTATGAAAATATTCAGTATTTCCTTCAGGAATATGACAGCTGGGAAAAGACATATACAAGTGAAATAGGAGCGATCAATGAATTTGACGAAGAAAATTACCTGCAATTCTTAACTCATGGGAATGGAGATACATTCAGATCTTCTGTAGATGACCCCGGAATAAGATTAAGTGACATTGTTTGGGATTATGAAGGTGTTTATACGGTATTTGATGTAGAAGATGATTTATATGTAAAAACATTAACATTAGATTATGACTTTTTAAGCAATGATTACTTCGAACTCACCGTTATTAATGATAGTACGATAGAATTGTTTCATCCAAATTCTGGCACGATTTATGAGTTTAAAGGAAGAGGGCACCTCGAGTTTTTAAGAGGGACTCAGGAAACAAAAAAACGTAAAAAGGTGGAGTTGCCATCTATGAGTATTGAAAGAAAAAGTATAAGAAAAAATATAAAAATATAGTAGGTTTTTGGTTGGTTATTTAGTTTGGAAACCGCTCTTTTGAAATTTAGGAACTCAAAGGGCGGTTTCCTTTTTTATTATTTGTAACAAATATTTACCTCTGTTTTTATCATTAGAAGTAGTTTCACAACAAAAAATAAAGGGTTATCAACACATTATTAACAGTTTTTATCATTTTACAACAGTTTTTGATGTTTTCACAACATAAGTTTTATGAAATGTAAGGAAGATGGTATGTTTGAACTGTCAAAATGGTAATAGTATTATTGTTAAATAGTAAAAGTCCCAAACTTTAATTACTTTTTTTAACTTTATTAGATGAGTCTCGAACCCCTACTTTTCGAGACTCATTTTTTTATGCGGTAGTCTTACAGTATAATTTAATTCTAATATTTATCTAGCCTAACTATTTTAGAAGAAATAAGGAAAGCCAATAACATTTCTATGTATTTCACAACAACTTTTGATGCTTTTACAACATAAGTTTTACAAAATGTAAGGAAGATAGTATGTTTGAACTGTCAAAATGGTAATAGTATTATTGATAGTGAAATCCCAAATGAGTAGCTATCTTACAAAAGTAAAAACCTCAGGTCCTACTTCCTGAGGTTTTTTATTTTCAGATGTTGACGCCCGAAGTAAAATGATCTAAGCATGATCTGTCCTTTTCAAACTGAAAGAATTCAGAATATTACATTTAATTAAAAAAGCACCGTTTAACACGGTGCTTTCAAATAATTAAAAAATCAACCTAATTTGGCATTACTACGTTTTCTATAACGTGAATAACCCCGTTTTTCGCCATCACATCTGTTTTAACTATTTGGCTGTAGTTTCCGTTTTGATCTTTTAAATAAATTCCTCCATTTTTGTTCATTGCGGTTAATTTACTTCCGTTTAAGGTTGTCAATGTTACCTTTCCGTTTCCTTGTTTAAGAGCCTTAGCCACATCTGAAGCCGCTAGCTTTCCACTTACTACATGATACGTTAGTATAGAAGTCAATGCTTTTTTATTTTTTGGCTCTAATAACGAATTGAGTGTTTTTGAGTCAATTTTTGCAAAAGCATCGTTAGTAGGTGCAAATACAGTAAAAGGCCCTTTTCCTTGTAATGCTCCTACAAGATCTGCTGCTTTTAAGGCAGTAACAAGTGTTGAGAAATCGTCTACAGAAACAGCAGTGGCTACGATATCTTTTTTAGATTGAGCCGATGCAGTTGCTGTAAAAAATAATAAGATAATAGTCGAAATAATAAATAATGATTTTTTCATGATTTAATTTTAATGATTATACGTTTTTAGCATGCTTTACAATTTTATATACACAGGTTTGATCGAGTTGGATGAGGTTGCAGTAATTTTTTTTAAATTTGGATAACTTCTATTAGCAAATGAAAGACGAACTAGAGCTCATCAGGCGAATGCAAAAACGAGATAGTCAGGCACTATCTTCTTTGTATGACCTGTACTCTGGTGCGATTTATGGAGTCATTTTCAGGATTTGTAAAAATGAATCACAAGCAGAAGATTTACTGCAAGAAACTTTTTTAAAAATCTGGAATAAATCGGAATTATATAATCCGGAAAAAGGCAAGTTTTTTACATGGGCTTATAGGATCGCTAAAAATATAACGTTGAATGAGCTTCGCAAAAATGATAAGCTCATCCAAAATGAAGATTTGAGTGTATATAAAGATAGAAGCGATGATGCAGAAGAAAAAGATTTCTTAGCATTAACAGGTTCTCTGAAAAAATTAGAAGTACATCACCAGGAAGCTATAGAATTGGTGTATTTTGAAGGTTTAACCCATAGAGAAGCTCATCAAAAAATGGGAGTTCCTCTAGGAACATTTAAATCATATATAAGGCAGGCACTAAAAAAATTAAAAGACACTTATCCAAAGGAATATTTTTTGTGGTGGATAATTATTGAAATGATTAGGTAATGGACAAGGATTCGATAAAAGAAAACGGTTTATTGGAACAATACTTACTCGGAGAACTTTCGGAGAAAGAAAGTAATGAAGTTGAAGAAGCCTTAAAAGGAGATGAAGAATTACGTACATATTTCAATGAACTGGAAGCTAATTTTCAACAACTAGCTTTTGAAAATGCAATTACACCTCCAGGACGTGTAAAAGCTTCTTTAATGGATATTGTGAATAATGAAATCAATGAAGAACGAAAAGTAATTCCGATAAAAACAAGACAGCAGCAACGTTTTTCTATTCCTTTTGCCGCAGCAGCGAGCCTGGCATTCATTTTCTTTCTAAGTTCTGCATGGCTATATAACAATTGGAAAACCACACAATCTAACCTGGAATCACTCCGTAATGAAACGTCAGATCTACGCAGTCGTATAACTACTATTGAAGAAGATTATGATGAAACGAATAAATGGTACCAGGCCATTAATCAACCTGATGCTGTTCAATTGGTATTAAAAGGGAATGATATCCTTCCTGATGCAACAGCGATAACTTATGTGAATCATCAAGATAAAACAGTAATTTTAAATACGCAAGGACTTCCTGAGTTGGCAGAAGACAAAGATTATCAAATGTGGGCAGATGTAGATGGAGTCATGATCAATATGGGAGTGATCCCTTCAGATGTAACTATGACTACCATGAAGTATATTGACGATGCTCATTCCATAAATATTACTATCGAGCCTGCAGGCGGGAACGATCATCCAACAGTAGAGCAGTTAATCTCTAATGTAATCTTATAAAAAACCTCTCTGTTACTTGGATTTACCAGTAGCTTCAGAGAGGCATATACCTAAATTAAATTTTTATACTTCTATTATTTTTTTCTTAAATATATATTCCCATATCCTGCATTAAGTTTCATTTTGGTTTTTCCGCCATTGAGTTCAAGATTCATGACTTTTGTGTCATCTCCAATAAGATTTTCAGAAATAATTTTAAAATCAATATCACTTAAAATACGGCTTCCGGATGCATCAACCTTGACACTTGAACTTTTAGGTAACTGAATATCAATGTGACCATCGCTACTGATTAAAGAATATAAATTTTTAGGCGTAGTCTTATCAAAAACAACAGTGATATTCCCGGCTACAGTATTAGCCAATACAGGTCCGCTCACATCGGTTAGGTTAATAGAACCAAAAGAAGATGAAATTTCTACTTCTCCCTTAAAATTACTTAATTCCCAGGGTTTTGATGAGATTGTAAAATAAGTGTTAGTAGTAGTTTTTTTGCAGTTATCTGTGTTCCACAGTAATTTTATAGTGTTAGGAATTAATAATTCGTAAGTATTTCTGACATAGAAAACATTATCTTTTTTGTCTGAACTGTTATAATCTTTGATAATTAATTCTCCGGGTTTTTGCTCAATATCCAGGTATAGGTTATCTGCAGGATTAGTTGATTTGGTTCCTAATGGTTTTAACCCTTTTTCTAATTGTTTCTCTTTGGCACTATTGCTAAGAACCCTAAAATTTTTCAATAGAATGGTGTCTTTTCTCGGGAACCGAACTGTATCACGAGATTTTCCTTTTATTGAATAACTATAACCGGTTGACAATCCTTTTTTACTGTTTCCAAGAGCTCCATATAGTACTCTTGCCTTATTATTTAGACTTTTGATGATCACTTCATCACCGTCATAACCTGTAATTTTCATTTGAGAAGAAGTACAAATTTTCAATACTCCTTTATTAAATTTAATCTTTTTCTCCTGGGCATTAGCACCTATTATGATGCAAAGAAAGATGCCTATTGCTATTATTTTTTTCATGCGTTTAAAATTTTTAACTATTTGTAAATAAGTTATTTAAAAATTTGAGAATACATGCAACCATTTGTTGCACTCATTCTCTCATAAATTTATTTTAATCATACTACTGTATGTATTTTTTGATTAAAAAAATTCATGTTCGTTTCATGTTTTTAATTTTTAAGTTTATTCATTGCCAGAGAAGCATTTCCTCTCACTACAGGAAAAGATTCTTTGTCTTCAATAATTTGTTGTAAGGGTTCTTTGGCGCGCTGTTCCCTTAAAACTGTGAGTGATTGTATTAATTTAATTTGAACCAAAGGTTCTTTTTCTTTTTCCAATGCTTTGATAAGCTGAAGGCGTATTTCTTCATTATCAGGAAATTTTGTAAGTGCGTCTACAGTAGCAATTTTTACATTGTTACTGCTATCGTTATGTAATAATTCGAAAAGCCTTTGTATAAGACGTTCGTCTTCTTTTTTATAGTCTTCTTTATAATCTTCTCCGAAATCGTATACCGCCTGTAGGCGCTCACTTGCAGTTTCATTATTCATAGAAAATAACAATTGCTCTCTATTTTCTTTTTCTGCTGCTTTTATTGATGCATTATAAAAATACCCTGATGCAAAAATGAGTGCGAAACTAGCCGCAACAGCAAGGTATTTTATAGGGTTTATTTTTTGTTTTGATGAGGTATGCAACTCCTTTTTTAACAACTGCTCAAAAGCAGGTTGTGATCGTTCAGGCATCTTTTTATCATCAAATGCTTCCTTATTTTTCCGTATATGTTTTTCTAAACTCATAATGTCATCGTATTTTGAAGCTGCTCTTTTAGTTGGTTTTTCCCTCTTCTATATTGATTTCTCACTGTACTTTCATTCAAATCCAATACTTCGGCTATTTCTTTATGTGTATAGTTTTCAATCAGGTATAAAACAACAATAATCCGGTATTTATCTTTTAACTGATCAATTGCTTTTTTGATTTTTTCCATAGACGGATATTCTTTTTCATTTAAATCTTCTTCGGTACTTTCCTGTTCAAGAGTAATATGTCCGTCATCTAACCAATTCATCTTCTTTTTCTTTTTGATAAAATCCAGGGAACAATTAATTACAATTCGTTTTAACCATGCAATTAAACTTCCTTCATCATCCAGTTTTTCGATATTCTGAAATCCTTTAATAAAAGCATCGTGTACAACATCTTGTGCGTCATGTTCATTTTTTAAAAATCGTATACTTGTATTAAAAAGAGCATCTTTATACAATTGATACGCTTTCATTTGAGCTTTATAGCTATTCCTTTTACACGCTTTTATTAATTCCGATTGCTTCAAAAATATCAGGTTCGATTAGTTAGCTTATTACTATAACTGAGGTGTCACCTTTTTGTCTCAAAAAATTGAGAAAAAAATAAAATAAGAAATATCCTGAGCAAGTTTTGAAGCTTTAAACAAATTGATAATGTTTTACTTTTTAAACCCGAACAGCACATTTTTTATTTAATAATTACGATTCAATTAAATAATGTATTTACAAGCTTATCCTTAAATAAAATTATATGATTTCATTATTTTTGATACTAGAATAGTTAAAGATACAATTTGAGTTGAAAACGATATTACTAACATTCAAATCAAGAAAGTGATGAAAAAAAGAACACTTGTTGTTGGTGATATTCACGGAGGTTTAAAAGCGTTGCATCAGGTCATAGAACGTGCAAAGGTTCTAAAGGAAGACAGACTTATTTTTTTAGGAGATTATGTAGACGGATGGAGTGAATCTCCGCAGGTAATTGATTATTTACTCGAGCTAAGCACAAAAAATGACTGTGTTTTTATTAAAGGAAACCATGATGATTTGTGTTATCAATGGTTAAAATTTGATAAAGATAATCCGCAGTGGCTTTTTCACGGAGGAGGAGCTACTGTAGAAGCGTATTCTAAACTAACAAACAGTCAAAAAGAAAAGCATATTCAATTTTTTGAAGCGTTAAAGAATTATTATCTGGATGACGATAATAATCTGTATTTACATGCCGGCTTTACCAATCAGCATGGCGTGACTCATGAATACTTCCCGGAAATGTTCTATTGGGACAGATCACTTTGGGAAACAGCACTGTCTTTAAATCCGAAGCTGTCACAAGATGATATCAGGTATCCAAAGCGATTTCTTCATTATCATGAAATTTTTATCGGGCATACTCCGACCATTAGAATAGGAGAGACTATTCCTGTAAATGCTGCCAATGTATGGAATCTGGACACGGGTGCTGCATATAAAAGTCCGTTAACTATTATGGATGTCACTACCAAGCAGTTTTGGCAGAGTGATAATGTCAATGAATTATACCCTGATGAACCGGGACGAAATTGAAACTTTTGTAACTATTTCAACATTATTAAACAGTTTTATGACTTCTTTTTATAGTTGTTTGTCACAATAATTAGCTGTTTAGCAATGTTCATTCTTATGTTTGCGAAAAAACAGAGCTTCTTATTGAAGTTTTTTTATTGAAATATTGTAACTAAATGTTAGTTAAGTCGTCCATTAGGAAATGACCTTGAACAAACCAATATTTATCTTGAATCAATCAACATTAAAATATATCCGATTACTTTGGATTGCAATAATTTTAGTTTTCGTGCTAATATATATGTTGAATCCTACTGTGTTTTCTAAAGAAGCTATAGCAGATTTTATAATGAAATACCACGATTACGGAATTTTAGTCTATCTGCTTATTCATATTTTTAGAGGATTTGTCTTATTACCAAGTACACCTCTAATTTTTGCAGGGGTATTGCTGTTTCCCTCAGATCTATTTACTGTATTAGTAATTTCATTAGTAGGTATTATCAGCTCTTCTTTATTGATCTATTTTTTTTCAGATAAACTTGGTTTTTCAGCTATTTTCTCAAAGAAATCCAATAAAATAAATCTGATAAAAGAGAAACTCAATGGGAAGTATGGCGTTTTTTACATCATGGGTTGGGCTTTTTTCCCGTTTGTACCTACAGATCTAATTTGTTATGTAGCCGGAGCCCTAAAAATTAAAGTAACTACATTTATTTTTTCTATATTCCTGGGAGAATTGTTACTTTGCAGCATTTATATTTACGGAAGTTCATATTTAATCAGTTAATTATATGTCGAAGTTATTTACAATTAACGCATTTAAAAATATAAAACAGACAGGAAGCTTATTTAGAAGCTCCAAGTTTTTAGCCGAAAAATTAACTGATTCATTATCTCCTAAAGAGAATATGGTAATCGTAGAACTTGGAGCAGGAGATGGTGTTATTACCAAGCAGATTCTGGCAAAAATGGGTGCTGATTCCAAATTATACTCTTACGAAATCAATCCTATTTTTGTTCCTAGATTAAACGCTATCGGAGACGAACGCCTAACTGTTCTGAATAGTTCTGTTGCCGAGATTACTTCCGATTTTAAAGAAAATGAGGTCGATATGGTGATCTCCAGTTTACCGTTAACCAATTTTGATCATGCATTTAAGAAACAACTGATGAAAGATGTTAAAGTGCTTCTTAAATCAGAAGGACAGTTTATTCAGTATCAGTATTCAAAAAATGATAAAAAGCTTTTAAAAAATAGTTTTACAGGATTTACTACTAATTTTTGTTTACTCAACTTTCCCCCTGCATTTGTTTATACCTGTATTAATTAGTTTTTGTTTACCAAAAATTAAAAAATACCACCTCATTCTGTAACTTATAATTGTTAAATTGTACCTATAATTAAAAACAACACTAATTATGGGACTTTTTGATGAGATCAAGAAAAAATTAAGTAATGAATTTATAGATATTGTTGAATGGCTCGACAATACCAACGACACTATTGTTCATAGATTTGAGCGTTACCAGAATGAGATAAAAAATAATGCAAAACTTATTGTTAGAGAAGGACAGGTAGCCGTATTTATTAATGAAGGGCAATTAGCCGATGTCTTTAAACCCGGAACACATACGCTTAATACACAAAACCTCCCAATCCTGGCTACGCTTAAAGGATGGAAATACGGATTTAATAGTCCGTTTAAAGCTGAGGTTTATTTTGTAAATACCCGCCTTTTTACAGATGAAAAATGGGGTACCAAAAATGCAATTACTTTGAGCGACCAACGTTTTGGTTTGGTTGAGATCAGAGCTTTTGGAACCTATAGTTTCCGTATTTCTGACGCAGGGAAATTTATCATAGACGTAGTTGGAACCGATGGGAATTTCACTAATTATGAAATCAATGAGCATTTAAAAAGTTTAATTGCTACCCGATTCACAGATACAGTTGGAGAAGCCAATATTCCTATAGAGTTGTACGCTGCAAATACTACCGAGCTCTCTGAAACTTGCCAGGAAGTGATGCAACCGGAGTTTGACAGAGTAGGTATTGAACTGGAACGTTTTTACATAGAAAATGTTTCTATGCCGGAAGAACTCAAAAAAGAAATTTTTGAATATAGCCGATTAGACAAGCTGGATATGACTAAACTTGCCCAGTTTAAAGCTGCCAAAGCAATGGAAGCTGCAGCTAATAATGAAGGAGGTACTGCCGGAGCAGGTATGGGCATGGGCATGGGATTTGTATTGGCGCAACAAATGGGAAATATGATGAATCCTATGGGTGGACAGCAGACGGTTCAACCACAAAATACAAATGCAGGAACGCCTCCTTCCCTTCCTGTTCAAACACAATATTTTTATGCTCTGGACGGACAACAAGCAGGTCCGGTTTCTTTTGACGGATTGAAAGAATTATTTGCAAAAAGAGTTGTAAATAAAGATTCATTAATCTGGAAACAAGGAATGGCAAATTGGACCGCACTTAAAGAAGTAGAAGAATTAAAAACATTTTTAGGAGGAAATACGCCGCCGCCATTACCAAACGCCTAGGTAATATTTATAAATTATAATTCCGGAATTCGTGTTAAAAATGAATATCCGGAATCTAATTTTTGCTATATAATTAAGAAGATATTCAGGTTATAATTACAGAGAAAAGAATAAATATTTAGGATTATTTGCTCCATGCAAGAACAAGAGATAAAAAAATCAGAACTTAAAAAACCATGTGCAAATTGTGGCGCTGAACTAAAATACAAACCGGGTTCAGACCAAATGAAATGTGATTATTGTGGATATGAAGAGTTTATAGAGCAGCAGAAAAACAGTTTTGAAGAACTGGAGCTTGAACATTATCTCAATGTCGTTGGTGATAATGTTTATACTGATACCATTAGCCTGTTAAATTGTAAGAATTGCGGTGCGAATCAGCATGTAGAAGAAAATTATAAATCATTACATTGTGTTTATTGTGGCGAACCTCTTATTTTGGAAGAATCCAAAAATGAAAGCTGGATTGTTCCCGGAGCGGTACTCCCAATACAGTTTGATAAAAATAAGGCACGAGAAATATTTAAAAAATGGGTAAATGGAATTTGGTTTGCTCCTAATAAATTAAAAAAGGCAGCTTTAGATCCCGAAGGGTTACATGGTCTGTATGTTCCTTATTGGACTTTTGATTGTAACCTGGATTCTAAATACCAGGGTATGAGAGGGGATTATTATTATGTTTCCAAACGTGTTAAAACCTCTAACGGATATACAACAGTACAAGAGCGTAGAACAAGATGGACTCCGGCCTCAGGTAGCGTTAGTGGTTTTATAGATGATATTCTTATCAATGCTTCAGAAAAGAAAAGAAGAGAAATTCCATCTAAAATAGCACACTGGAATTTAAAAGAATTAGTGCCTTTTAATCAGAAATATTTAGCAGGTTTTGTCACCGAAAAATATACGATTTCTTTAAAAGACGGCCATCACGAATCATTTCAAAGAGCTAAAGACATAGCGTATCAATGGATTCGCAGAGATATTGGAGGGGATACGCAAACCATTAGTCATACAGATATTAAACTAAGTGACGAAACGTTTAAACATATCCTACTTCCGGTATATATTAGTTCTTACCGCTATAAGAATAAAGAATATCATTTTTACATTAATGCACAAACTGGTACTATTTCAGGCAAGCGCCCATACTCTTTTTGGAAAATATTTTTCCTTGTTATATCGATTATAATTGTGATTACCCTAATTGCATTTTTTACAAAGTAACCTTAATTATTTGGTTGTAAATTAATATTAACTTGTACTGTAATTACATGACATATATCTGCCTGAACAAGAATGGGGTCACTAGTAAGCGTTTGAAATCCCTCTCGTTCAACGGTTAAAGTATAAACCCCAGGGCGTTCAAATACCCCGGTATAGGCAACAGGATTAGATAATTCCATAAGTGTCTCTTCAAAATCACCGTCCCTGGCAGTTATGGTTGCATTATCTAAAACCGTATTGTTTGATGCATCTCTAACAGATACTATTAGCCCTGGCCTAAGCTCTTCTGTACATACAGTATCATCATTATCGCTAAGACTACAAGCAAATAATGATAGACATAAAATAAACATTATTTTTTTCATGATATTTTTATTGGTTATTTATAAGATGCTCAAAAGTAAAAAAAGTTGCGTGTAATTTAATAGAGTTGTGATTTTTTAGAACTACAGGCGAATAATAAGGTAGATAACACTATTTAAAATTGATAGTAACTTTATAAGAATGAGTAAGCCAATTGGTAAATCACAATTTTTGACTGCACTTAAATCTCATGAAAAGATTCTTTTTAAAGTGTGTAGTATGTATTGCCGGAATCCTGAAGACCGTAAAGACGTGATGCAGGAAATCATCATTCAGTTATGGACCTCATTCCACAAGTATGACGATAGCTACAAACTATCTACGTGGATTTACAGAATCGCATTAAATGTAGCGATCTCTTATTACAGGAAAACAAAAAGACATGCTGACAATTTTTTTGCAAATGTATCAGATTTTGTTGAAGTGTATGATCATGATGATCACATACATCTAGAAGAAAATTCCAGATTGCTACACCAATTTATCCGTGAGCTGAATGATTTAAACAAAGCCGTTATTATGCTTTATCTCGATGATTATAGTTATAAAGAAATTGCAGGAATAATGGGAATAACAGTCACAAATGTAGCTACTAAAATTAACAGGATAAAACAACAACTCAAAGCAAAGTTTAAGGCTTTAGAAAAAAACATTTAAAAATATAAAATTATGGATACATCAGATTTAAAAGAGATATGGAACAGTTATGACGAAAAACTGGAAGCTAACTGGGTTTTGAACTATCACATTTTAAAAGAACTTAAAATGGAAAAGGTACAATCTGCAATTAAAAAAATGAGAAATTCAGGAATTGTATGGGTTATAATTCAGCACCTGATAGGCATTTATTTAATTAGTACCATGATTAATGATGATCATAAAATACAATTGATAATTCCAACTGCTCTGCTTATACTAATAACATATATTACTGCATTTTGGGGAGGGCATCATATGGGCCTATTATTGAAAATAGATTATGATCAACCTATAGCTACAATACAGGAAAATATTCAAAAATTAAAACTGAGTAAATTAAAAAATTATCGTTTTATTTTTGTTTTCAGTCATTTATATTTTTGGTTGGTAGTCATCGTTTTACTCAGAATTGATGTAGTAGTGCTATGGCAAAATTCTCCATTGTTTGTAATTGTACAATCTCTGTTTATACTTTCTTACTTTCCATTTGCTTTTTGGATCATTAAAAAATACACGAGTAAAAAACCAAAATCTAAATTCTGGAGAACATTAGAAAAAGATTCACTACTTACTGAAGATTCTGTTGATAAGAACATCAATGAAGCCTTAGGTTTTTTAAAAGAAATAGAAGCCTTTAAAAGAGAAGAATGATTAATAAAATGTAATGGCTCATGAAGTTTGACAACTAAAAGACAATTAGTATTTTTAAAAAAATAACTAACAAGACAGGTATGCGACTATTTTTAATATTCTTAGTTTTTGCTTTTGGTTTTTCAACAGATATTAGTTCTCAGGATGATGATGGTCCGAAAGCATTTATAAGTATTAGCGGGACGTTGGGGAAGCACAAAATAAACTTTAAAAACTATGCGAAATCGCCAGGCTTTAGTTTTGGTTTTAGCGTGAGTGCGGGTATTTATGCAGTAGATAATGGTGATTTTCGTGGCGGACTCGTGGTTACACTTTTAGAGGGGGCTTCCAGAGATGAAAAACGTCGGCAGTTAAGTGAAGATTTTGATATTCCTCATAAAGAATTTGACAAGCATATCATTTTCAAGTTTGCCCAGTTTAGAAGTGCTACCATAGGGTGGTTTAGCGAATGGGATGCTTCCGATAATAATACCCTGTATCATCAATTGGGTTTTGGAATTTTTGGAACGACAGAAAGGGATCAGCTTCTCGATTTTGGAATGTCAAACCAGGCTGGAATTTTATTAGGCGACCAGGATTCATTTAGAGCTAGATTGGGAGCTACGTACGATACCACTTTTGGCACCGGAAATCCGAATTACACACAAAATAATATAGGCTTTACTTTTGGAGGATTCAGATCATTTTAAAAACTGATCCGGAAAACTAAATTAGGAGTAATTCGTAAGGAACTTAATTCCACCTGACTTGTAAAAGGATTATTATTTTCATCTAAAAAAACATTAAAACTTCTGTTCAGAACGCTTCGGCGATCATATAAATTGAGAATTGAAACTCCTGTCGTTGCTTTGACAGCTCTTTTTTTGGAAAAGAAAAAATCATAAGTCGCAGAAAAATCCAGCCTGTGATAATCGGGTAAGCGTTCACTGTTAAGGGATTCATTTACCCTGAAAAACTCCCCGTTATTTTCTACCACAGTTGGAGCTTCTGTAAAAGGAATTCCGGTTCTGTAATTCCACCCTAGAGAAAATTGAAAAGGTTTCCAATTGTAAGTAGCTGCTATTTGGAGAGAATGCCTTATGTCAAAGTTTCCGGGAAAATCGCTCTCTTGTATATCAGGGAAATTGAAATCAGTTTTCCCTAATGAATAACCAAACCAGAATCTAAAATCCCGAAGCTTCTTTTTAACCAAAAGATCAAAGCCTTTAATGGTACTTTCTCCTTCAAAAGAATTCTCCAGCACATCAGATCCGAAGCCGTTGGTAAAACTGGTAACTCCGGATATTTTCTTGTAATATGCTTCCAGATCTACAGACCAGTTATTTTTATTATAAAGAACGCCAAAACTTATTTGACGACTTTGTAAAAGTGGAGTAAAATCATTTGTTAATGACCACACCTGGTTGTTTAAACCAATATTTGTATTGATAAAATCAATAATCTGACTTATAGATTGATATCTTATTTCTGCAGACGACTTTAATTTTAAATCGTCAACAATATTTGCTTCCAGGTGAATTCTTGGTTCCAGGTTAAAAATATCATTAAAAGATAAAAATGTAGCTCTCAACCCTCCAATAGCATGTATAATTTTATTGGTAAATTTGTATTCTGAAAAAAGAGTATGAGAATTTATAATTCCCCGTGAATTTATAGCAAGACCGTCGAGGCCGGCATCAACCTGGTTAAGGTCAAAAGAAACCTCATTATTTTCAAACTGATAACCACTTGTTATAGTGTGATGTTTGTTTAATTTCCAATTCAGTAAAAAATCGATACCAAATTCCTGTATTTTATTAGATCTTGAATCTGAAGAAGAAGACTGATCGTCTGTTTGTATATTATCTTCAAATGTAAAGTCATAAGAAGATTGTTTTACTTCCAGTAAATGATTTAGAGCATTACTCCAATCGTGTTTCCATTGTGCATTCCAGCCATTATTTGTAATATCCTGAGTTGTATTGCTCCTAAAGTTAGTTTGTGTGAAACTGAAATTGTTATCTAATTTATTTTCTACAAAAACACCTGTAAATACAAGCTTGTCTTTAGAAGATGGTTCTGCTAAAAACTTAATACTGGCATCAGAAAAATTAAGATCGGTATCCTGATCGATAAAATCATCTCTAAGTGCAAGATTTGTATTTTGAAAAACCCTTTTAGAAAATTTATTGAAAGTAAAGGTATTTAAGACATCAGATATAGATCTGCGCGCCGAAACGATAACTCCCATAGACTTTCCAATAGGAACCTTTAAATAAGCATCTGCATGTGTCATATTAAATCCGGCACCTCCTGTTAACGAATCCGGAATTTTAGAATCGGTTTGAATATCAATAATTCCTGATATTCTATTGCCATACCTGGCTTTCACGCCTCCTTTATATACGTTGATTTCTTCTGTGATGTACGGATTAAACGCCGAGATGAGTCCGAAGAAATGTCCCGTATGATATATAGTAATACCATCCCAAAGAATAAGGTTTTGATCTGGAGTTCCTCCCCTTACATATAAACCAGAAGATGTTTCGTCCGGACTTTCAACACCTGGTAACAACTGTACGCTTTGGAGCACGTCAGGTTCTGTGAGCCCCGGTAGAATATTGAGTTTCCCGGGATGTATTGAGATGGCTCCGTCTTTTTTTTGTGAAATACCCCTGGTAAGATATTCGCTAAGAACAACTTCATCTAATTCCTGATATGTTCTGAATAATTCAATTTCCAGGCAAGGTTTGTCAATAAATGCAAGAACAGGAATTTTATACGTTTTGAAACCAATGTACTGCACCTGAATAGTGTCGTTTAGTAATAATTGATCCAATTGGAACTTTCCTTCTTTACTGGTAATAGTACCTTTTTTCTCTGATAATGAAATGACAGAAGCACTGCTTAAATCCAGCGCTTCTTTTGCAGAAACTATTCCGCAAATATCTCTTCTCTGAGGAGTAATAATGATATAACGATTGGTTGCTTTTTTTAAGTTTAGAAAAAATGAATCTTCCAGGAAACGAAGTATTTCGGGTAAGGTTCGAAGCTTTTTGGTTAAAGTCACCTTTTTGTTTTCGATATAAATATCTTTAAATGAAAAACGAACATTAAATGAAGTTTCTAAATCTTTTAAAACATTTTTTAATGAGATGTCATTATAACCAATAAGAACTTGTTTTTCATCCTGTGAAAAAAGAGAAGTGTGTATGCACAATAGGAAAATAAAACAAAAAAGATATTTCATAAACTATTTAGAAAGAAAAACTGTGCCTTCTTTTCCAAATGTATAGTTTATTTCTAAAGGTGCAAAAACAGTTTCAATGGCTATTTCTTTATCAGCATGCCCAAAACTACCTGTAAAACGTTGTTCTGTATCAATTGATGCATCATCAATTTTTAAATTGAATTGAATTTCTAATTCATGAATTACCTGTTTAAGCGGAACACTTATAAATGAGCTTTCTCCGAGAAGCCAATCCGGTTGATCAGCATTGAAATCCCAATACTTAGTTTTTTCAGGCAAGCCTTGTTCAGATCTAAATGCTTTTCCTTTGGTCAGTACTGTTTTTTCATTTCCTGATTCAACAGCTACTTTTCCTTCATAACATTTTACTTCCAATAATCCATTTCTGTTTCTTACATTGAATTTTGTCCCTAAAACACGTACTGTCCCCAGGGAAGATTTGACATCAAAATTACTCCCTTTCTGAACTTCAAAAAAGGCCTCCCCTTTAAGTGTCACTTTCCGGTTTTTCTTCCAGTTTAATGTATTGTAATGTATAGATGATTTTGAATTGAGCCTGACTTTTGATCCGTCAGGGAGTTCCATGGTAATTTGTTCGCCAAAACCGGTAGTTAATGTTTTATTGAAGCCAAAGAAATATATGGTTCCGAGAATGATAACAATTGAAGCAGCAGCATATACCCATCCAGGGATAAGTTTTTTGACCTTAACTTGTTTTGTGCCTTGTTCTCCAGCTGAGATAAATTTTTTATAAGATGCCGAAGTGTCCATCTTAGGCATTTTAAATTGATCTGCTCCTAAAATGATTTTTTGATATTCTTTATACTCCTTACTTTTTTTAAAAGCAATAATTTCTTCTTCAGTCAAATCGTTATTGATCCAACGTCCTAAAAAAGAATCATCTGAGTATTTTTGATCCATAAGTCCTTTTTATATATAATCCTTATCTTCCTGTATTCCCTACCCTTTAAATATTGGGTCCGATAGTTTTCCTGAGTTTAATTAATGCTTTATGCATTCTTTTTTCAATTGCTTTTACAGAAACACCTAACATTTCTGCGATCTCGCCATATGTCTTTTTATCAATTCTGTTCAAAAGAAAAACTTCTCTTTGTCCTTCAGGTAATTCAGCAATTGCCTTTTGCAAATGATCCATGAATTCTTTTTCTAACAGTATAAATTCCGGAGACTCTGCATTTTTTGATGAAACAGCCTGCTGTTCATATGCTAATACGACTTTTTTATGCCTGATTGCTTTCAGGAATATGTTATTCGCTACGGTAAACAAATAACCTTTTACTTTTTCTAATACGACTTTTGAGCAGTTTTTCCATAGCCTGGTAAAAGTTTCCTGGGCAAAATCTTCTGCTTCATTAAGATCACCACACTTGTAATACATAAAATTCCTAAGCGGTTCTATGTGCTCTTTATAGGTGTTTTCAAAAATAACTTCATCACAAAGAGAAGGAGGTATTGATGGCATAAACTGTAAAATAATAATAAAGAAACAAAATTTTAATCAAAGGAGGGGTAGGGTGTCTCTAGAGTTAGGGATTTTATTAATAAATGATATGATAACCCAATAAATTTAAATAGATGAAAAGAGTATTGAACTGTAGATTTTTAATCCTGATTTTTATAAGTGTTTTTGTTTTTGAGTCTTGTTCCAGTGATGACAGTGATATAGTGAGCAATGACTCTCAGGCGGTAGACAATAATAATGATAACAATAATGATAATGACAATGATCAAGATCAAAACGGAGGAGACCAGAATGGAGGTCAACAAAGCCAGGAAATTGAAGGGAGTATTACTTTGTATAGAGTAGAAGGAAATAACATTGTCAAAGAAAGAGATTTTAATGTAACGGGTAAGTTGAAAGAACTTCAGGATGATGTAGCAAAACATCGTGCATTATGGGAGTTTACTAAAAATATTGCTCCTGAAAGCTACATCAGAAAGCTAAGTCAGTTTATGATATTTGCTGGTGAGAATAATGGAACTGCAGGATATGTTTTCAATACAGAAAACGATTTGAGCAAGTGGCAAATGGGATTGGCAATAGATTTTGCATATTCAGGAGGGAGCCTAAATTCTGATGGAGAATTTGCATATACAGTTATTCATGAGTTCGGACATATAGTAACACTTGATAATACACAAGTAGACGGTAATATTGGCAATGAAGCATGTCCTAATTATTTTATACAGGAAGGTTGTACAAAATTGCCATCGTATATTAATGTAATGTACCAGAGACACTGGAGTGATATCGCAAGTGAACATGCTGCAATTGGTGACGATCAGGGAAAAGCACAGCAGTTTTATGATAAGCACAGCGATCGTTTTGTAACGCAATATGCGGCTACAAATCCGCCAGAAGATATTGCAGAAGTATTTACCAGGTTTGTTCTTGATGCAAACCGGCCGGGAGGTACAACGGTAGCAGATCAAAAAGTACAACTTTTGTATGATTATAATGAATTACTTCAGATAAGAGACCATATCAGGAGAAATCAGCAGCAAACAGGAAGAGCTCTAAAAATAAAGAGATGGGATATTGCCAGAGCTAATAAAAAATCTAAAATGGGATGCCTACGTCATAGATAATGCTATGTAATCACTAAACTTATGCATGTGACTATTACATGCATAAGTTTTTCCCAATAATGATTATAAAATTAAAATTGGATAGAATGAAAAAGTTAATATGTATGTCGTTAATTATTTTATACGGATCGTGTGCTTCGCAAAAAAAAGTACATACAGATGATCTTAATTTAAAGCTAGGGGTAACAAAAACAAAATGTTTTGGAAAGTGCCCGGTTTACGAATTCAGGGTGTATGAGAATGGAGATATGGTGTATCATGGTATTAAAAATGTAGATAAAATCGGGACTTATATCGTTAGGTTGACAAAAAATGAGATGTCAAGACTGGAGGAGGAATTTAAAGCTACCGGTTTTGTTGAACTACAAATTCCAAAACAGAAAGTAATCAGGGATATGCCTTTTGTTGTTCTAACATTTGAAAATAAAGTTATAAGATATCAACCGGGAGGTGAACCTGCTGTGTTGAAAGATTTGGTATTAAAGATAGAGGAGATGATTGAAAGAAAGATTGGTGTTTAATTTTCATTGTTGAGAGTCATTCTCAAGGGGGCAATCTGAATTGGTTTTTTCAGAAATAGACTTGTAGAATTTACTCTTAGGTTGTTTGATTTAAAACTGTCCGAAAGGACAGTTTTTTATTATGTAATGTAGTGAATTATAAATCCCTTCGACTAAGAGGATAACCATGAAAAAATTTTTCATCATATCGTTTATGGCAATACTTCAATTTGCCTGTAATAATAAAGAAAAAATGAATTCGATAGATCACAACCAACTTATTAGTATTCAGAATGAATCAAATGTAGAAGAACTAGCTTCTCAATTAAAAGAACAAATAGAAAATAAAGGCTTTAAGGTTATTGCAGATGTAAATCATGCGGCCTCTGCAACCAAAGTAGAACTGGAATTAAGACCTACACGGACTTTAATTTTTGGTAACCCGCAAGGAGGGACAAAATTAATGCAACAGGATCAGGCGATCGGATTGGATCTCCCTCTAAAAATTCTGATTTGGGAAGACGAAGAAGGAAAAACAAATCTAAGTTATTATGACGGAACAACTTTAACGAGTCGTTATGGTATTACAGAGCCACAAGCCGTTATTGAAAAAGTAAATGGTGCTTTAGCTGGGTTTAGTAATAAGCCTGAAGAAATTAAAACAAGTGCAATATCATCTGTAAAAGATCAATTAATTTCTAAGAAAAGTACTTTTGATACAGATACAACTTTTGCAAGGCTTAAAGAAATAGTTGCTTCTAAAGGATTAAATATTATTGCTGAGGTTCCACATGATAAAGCAGCAGCCAGTGTTGGATTGGAATTGAGGCCAACAAGATTGTTAATTTTTGGAAACCCAAAAGTAGGTACGCTTTTAATGCAAAGTGATCAAAAAATAGGAATTGATCTTCCGTTAAAAGTATTAGTTCATGAAAATGAACAAGGAGAAACATATGTCTCTTATTTTAACGCTTCTTTTTTAGCAAATCGTTATGAAATTGCTGATAAAGACGAAGTAGTTACCAAAATCAATGGGGCATTAGATGGAATAACTAATGCAGTAGTTACAGAATAAGTTCCCCTTTCAATTATATTTGATTAAGCCTCGTTTTTAGCGAGGCTTTTTTCTTGATGCTTTTAAGAATGATTTCAGAGTAAGTTATTTTTTTAGTAGTTTGTAACCTGCTATTGAAAATTAAAATACCCCCTGCAATGATTAAAAAGTCCTGTTTTTTGTTGATTATATTATTTTCGATTAAACCAGGAATATCACAAAATGCTAATACAGGATGTAACGGAACAGTTACCGGGACTACTGTAAAGCCAACCGTTAGCTGTATAGTTTCTTTTGGTTGTTAGAATACTTAATATACATCTACTTATTTTTTATAAGTCAGGAAATACTTCTTTTAGGATAAAACCTGTAATAAGAGTATTTTTATAATAAAATCAATCAAAAACAAAAACTTTCTTGCAAGAAGAGACATAAACTCTAAGTGTCTTTAAATGTTTAGAGCTTTACTTTTTTAAAAATTTTAATTATGAAAAAAAAGAATTTTAATGGAAAGTTGAATTTATCTAAAAAAACAATTTCAAATTTTCAATCTACCGAAGTTAAAGGAGGTACAGGAACATTTGTAGACTGTGGACCTTTGGATACCCGGGTATCTATATGCGCTATTGGTGCAGAACCGGGAGACTGTATTACGCTGGTAATAGGTGGAGCACCTTGTAGAGGTTAAACTATAAGGAGGTAATTGTTTATCGAAATTAAGTAAAAATGGTTTGGACATATTATATCCAAACCATTTTTCATAATATTAAATTTAAAACCCTAATTCCTTTCAGTAAAACCATAATAATTTTAAAGTAAGAAACTTTTTTAGTAGCTTGTAGCTAACTATAGTAATTAACACTTCCCCCTTCAATGATGAAAAAAACGTGTTTTCTACTTGTTTTTGTATTCTTACTTTTAATGAATTCTGTCTTATCTCAAGATGTTAAGGAAAGAGCATTAAAGTTAAGAAAGGAATGGAGCGAAAAATCTTTTCAAGAAATTTATGAAGATTTTACCGAATTTTATGATACTTCAGATACGTTGAGTATGCGTATTACAGCAGAAAAATTATTAAAAGAAGCTAAGTATACAGAAAATCCGGAATACTATATTATGGGGTATCATCGCTTGAGTGATTACTTTCGAGTCATAGAAAAATATGATGAGGCAGCTTCCTTGATGGATACAGCTATAGTATATTTAGATAAATCTCCCAATTTTTATAAAAAAACACAGCTCTTTCTTGTTAATGGTTCTTTGAACCGAGTTTTGGGTAGATATGAAAAAGCTATAGAAAATTATTTGCTTAATCTTGAAATAGCAAAAAAAGATAAAAATGAGTTTCTGGAATTAATGACAAAAATTCCTATTGCAAAAATTAAAGGTCAGGTGTATGATCCTAAAGAGGCTATAGAAATTTGCCTGGAAAGTATACAACTCATTGAAGATAGTCAAAACCCTCTAATCAGAGAGCATTATGATAAATTCCTAATTGATTTGTGGACTACATTAGCAAATAAGTATATTTCTATTTATGATTATAAAACTGCATTGTATTATTGTAATCAGCTTATTGAAAAAGGAAAGCAAACTAATGATAGCAATATAATAGCAACTGGAATTATAGGTTTAAGTGATATTTATTCATTGACTGCCGAATATGATAAAACATTATCATATTTGGAAACATTTGACAATCTTGAGGGGTTAACTAATAAAGTTTTTTATCAACCCTTTGTTCATCTTTTTTATGCACGAATTTATTTTTATACAAATGAATACAGTAAAGCACTTACAGCTTTAGAAAAAATTGACGAACTACAAAAGGAACGATCTTTTGATTTTTTTGTTTTACAGGAAAAGTATGTTTTATATGCTAAAACATACCAATCCTTAGGAGAAATAGATGAATCACTGACATACTTTAATAAAGCGAATAATGTCTATAGAAATAATATAGAACGTAAGAGTAAGCTTAGTCAAAATATTATAGAACGATATAATTTAGCTGATTTTAAAAATGAAATTTCTGTATTATCGAAAAGAACTAATGCACAAAGAAGGTTGTTTTGGAAAGCCACAATTCTTCTATTTTTAGGAGTGATTATTTTTATGGCTTATTTTAATCTGAAGCAGAAAAAAAATAAAGAAAAATTTAATCGCCTTTTAAAACAAATAGATAGGCAACAAGTTGGTATACGTAATAAATTTTATAAAGATTCAAAATCAAAAGACATTTTAGATGAATTGGATATTCTGGAGAAAAAATTATTTTTTCTTGATGATAGTATTACGCTATATCAATTAGCTAAAATGTTAAATACAAATACGACCTATCTTTCCAGGGTTATTAATATGGAAAAAAAATGTTCTTTTTCTAAATATTTAACCAACCTTCGTATAACATATGCCATACATAAGTTACGTACTGATAAAAAATTCAGAATGTATTCCATAGAGGCTTTATATAAAGAATCCGGATTTAAAAGCCTTAATCCCTTTCTAAATGCCTTTAAGGCAACTACAAATCTATACCCTTCTTATTTTATCAGGCGATTAAATAAGCATGACAATTTAAGCTCTTAATTTATAAATCAGAAGATATTGTATAGTTGTTAAGTCTGACAAAAAAATATATTTGTTAGTGACCTAATAGTAAAAACGATAGAGATGAAAAAATTTAAAAAATTAAGTTTAGGAAAGATCACTGTAGCTTCAATCAATCATAGTCATAAAATTATAGGAGGCACAGCTAATTTTGATACAGCTGAGACCTGCACATGTACGATTAATAACCCTGTTTGTGGGAATGTTAGCGGAAATACTTGCGCGAATACATGTGCGAATACATGTGCTAATACTTGTGGAGCTACATGTGCTAATACTTGCGCAGATGCTTCCTGCGCTATTGGTTGTACAGATACTTGTCACACAGCTACAGATGGTAATAATGATGTTACAGTTAATTGTTTAGGTTAATAATACTTTTTGAAAAGGGAGTATTATTACTACCCTCCTTTTTATAAATCTGAAGGAACGTTTTTAGGATTACGGGATTTATCATTCTACTTTTATACAAGCGCTAAAATTTTCTTATAAGAAGAGACGTATGCTCTGAGTGTCTATAATTGTTTAGAGTTTTTATACATATTTTAAAAACTTATAATTATGAAAAAAAAGAATTTTAATGGAAAGTTGAGTTTATCTAAAAAAACTATTTCTAATTTAGAGAAATCTGGAATTGCTGGAGGTTTTGATGCTTCTGCAAATAGCTATTGTGGAGTTCCATGTATTGCTAGTCTTGAATGTGATCCAACAGCAACTCAAGAACAAGGCTGCAATGATACTGATGGATGTTTGAGTGGTAGCCCATGTATCGGAACTCAATTAACTTGTGTTTGTACAGCTATAGATTGTTAAATCAATATTTCAACATAAGGGTGATTCATAATACAAATCACCCTTATGTATCTTTTAGTTTACAAATCAAATTTAATTCCTTGTGCTAAAGGCAACTCGGTAGTGTAATTAATGGTATTGGTCTGACGCCTCATATATACTTTCCAGGCATCAGAACCAGATTCTCTACCTCCACCGGTTTCTTTTTCACCTCCAAAAGCACCACCAATTTCTGCTCCAGAAGTTCCAATATTGACATTGGCAATTCCGCAATCCGAACCTGCATAGCTTAAGAAACGCTCTGCTTCTCTTAAATTATTAGTCATAATTGCAGAAGATAATCCCTGTACTACACCATTTTGAATTTCAATAGCATTTTCAACATCACCACTATATTTTAATAAATAGAGTACCGGAGCAAAAGTTTCATGTTGTACAATTTCGAAATGAGGTTCTGCTTCTGCAATGGCAGGTTTTACATAGCATCCGCTTTCATAACCTTCTCCTTGCAGTACTTCGCCTTCCACTACAATATTTCCACCTTCTGCAACCACTTTTTCTAAAGCAGCTTCATACATACTTACTGCATCTTTATCAATAAGCGGCCCTACATGATTGTTTTCATCTAACGGATTCCCTATACGCAACTGGCCATATGCATCAACAATAGCATTTTTTACCTTATCATAAATTGATTCGTGAATAATAAGTCGGCGTGTCGTTGTACAACGTTGACCAGCAGTACCACAAGCACCAAAAACGGCTCCGATTACGGTCATTTTTATATCAGCTTCAGGAGTTACAATAATAGCATTGTTTCCTCCTAACTCTAGTAAAGATTTACCAAGACGTTGCCCTACGGTACTGGCAACTATTTTCCCCATTCGGGTAGAACCTGTTGCAGAAATTAAAGGAATACGTTTATCAGTAGTCATAAATTCCCCTACTTGATAATCGCCATTGATTAAACAGCTAACACCTTCCGGTACATTATTTTCTTTTAATACTTCTGCGATAATATGCTGACAAGCTACACCGCACAAAGGTGTTTTTTCACTTGGTTTCCACACACAAACATCTCCGCAAACCCATGCCAAAGCAGTATTCCATGACCAAACAGCTACCGGGAAATTGAAAGCAGAAATAATACCTACTGTCCCTAATGGATGATACTGTTCGTACATACGATGTCCGGGACGCTCAGAATGCATAGTAAGTCCGTGAAGCTGACGTGATAATCCGACAGCAAAATCACAGATATCAATCATCTCCTGAACTTCTCCCAAACCTTCCTGGAAAGATTTTCCCATCTCATAAGAAACCAGTTTTCCAAGAGACTCTTTATATGCTCTGAGTTTTACTCCAAACTGCCGTACAATTTCTCCTCGTTTAGGAGCAGGCATGGTACGCCAAACCTTAAATGCATCACCAGCAGTTTTCATTACTTTTTCGTAATCTTCCCTGGTTGTAGTTTTTACTTTTCCTATCAATTCTCCATCTACCGGAGAGTATGAAGCAATTTCTTCTCCGTTTGAGAACCAATCAGAACCTGTTGAGGTTCCGTTATTAATTGCAGAAATTCCAAGCTGTTTTAAAGCTTTTTCAATTCCAAAATCGGCAGCAACATTTATCATTTTTATAACTTTTTAAGCGTGTATTGTTAAATTTTTAGCGAAGGTACTAATTAAAAAGAGAGCTACATTATTCCTCGGTCACAAATCGTTTATCTGTAGACATAACAGTACCGCAATTTGAACAGGTACGCAATGCTTCAGAATTGTAAAAATGGTTGAAATGTGATAAAAAATCTTTCTCTATATCGTGTAACTCAAAGTATACATCATGTAATTTATTATTACAATTATCGCAGTACCATAATAATCCGTCCTTAAAATTTTTTCCTGCTCTTTTTCGTTCGATGACTAAGCCTATAGAACCTTCAGAACGTACAGGAGAATGAGGTATTTTGGCAGGGTGCAAATACATATCTCCCGCATTTAATTCCATTTCTTTACGTTTTCCGTCTTCCTGGATAATCACTTTAATGCTTCCTTCCAACTGATAAAATAATTCTTCGGTTTCATTATAATGATAATCTTTTCGGGCATTAGGCCCGGCAACAATCATTACAATATAATCACCTGCATCTTTGTATAAGTTTTTGTTTCCTACAGGAGGCTTTAAAAGATTCCTGTTTTCTTCAATCCATTTTGTTAAATTAAAAGGAGGAGCGATAGCCATAATATATCTAAAATTATAAGGAATAAAGGTAAAGATTTATTACTATTTTTAAGTAATTTTAGCCGTATTTAAATCATGATATAAGGCATATTTAATGTTGTCAGGATGTTATTAGCTATACGTCTTATATTTTAATGAACAACTTTTAAATCAATAATAATGGCAGGATCTAAATTTAATGAACTTTGCAGTGCTTACAGTAATGCACAAACCAACTTTGAAAACTTCAGGCTCGATTGTCATTCGATAGCTACTTCGCTGGTCGATGAAATCAAAAAATACATGGAGATTCCTGAGCAGCGATTCAGTCTTTATAAAATAAATCAGAATAATGAATTCCAGGTAGTACCTCCATCTTTGGTAAATGCATTGGTGCTGAGTAATGATTCTTACTGGCATTTTGGGGTAGGATTAACTGTATGTAAGGCCGATAATAGCCTACAGGAAGAACTTATCCTTGTACATTTAATGATACGTAAAGAAATTGACAACCAGTTTTTTGTAAAATACGCCAATCATGAAGAAGAGTTCGAAGTGTTTAAAGACCAACCCGAGAGTTTCCATTCTTTCTTTGACTTTTTACATGAAACTATTATTGAATCGTATAAAGAGAGATTGCAGCAGTTTTTAGGAGAAAAGACAGAACGTAAATTAGGATATTTACAATAAGGTCTGATTTTTACAATCGTATATAAAAAGACAAGTCCCGAAAAGTAGGATTCGGGACTTGTTTCTTGTTAAACTATAGTAAATTAAAGCTTGGGGCTGTTTTACTATGTAATACTATTACCATTTTGACACTTTAAACATACCACGAGAAAATATTTTATTAAAATTAATGTTGTGAAATGATGGAAAGTTGTTGTGAAATAAGAATATATATAATTGACTTCGTCAGATCAGTGATTTTTGATCTTTTGTTTGCTTAGCATAAACTGGCAGGAATCTAAAACCATTTTATCATATTCTTTTCCTTGATGAAAAGAATCAACCCGTCCGAACGCCCGCCTTGCCTTTCGGTACGGGCGGGAATATCAAGACTGATTTCAAGAAACACAAAATAGGTCGATTTCTTTAAAAATGTCCTTTTTACTCACAATTTTAATACTTCAAATTAAAGAGTTCGTGAATCTTCGATTTGGGGAAGCAAAAAAGAATGAAAGAATAAGTCCTTATAATCATTTTATTCAGTTTTAGAAGAAATTTTATTGAACTTTAACCCTTCAACTCCGCTATTCGACACAGAGAAAGCTGTGACATCCCCTGCTTTGTTTCTAATAAATTCTACTTGATTAAAATTTCTGTTATCACTTATAAAAAGATTATTTTTAATAGGTTTTAATTCAACACCTTTTAATCGTAAATGTTGTATGATTAATTTTCCATTCTTTATAGCAAGTGAATATGATGTTTCTAATTCTTCACTATAGTAACTTCCTGTATATTCTTTTAAGTTAACAGGATTGTATGCATAAAAATTGATAGGATCTCTGTCGTTAATAATGACCTGCATTCTGTCTTCCCCTTGATTATTTTTGTTAAAAATAACACTTACATTTTCTGAGTCACCTATCATTTTAAATTCATTTTCACTGATTGGAGCCAGTTTTGTATCATTTCCTCCAGGTCTGGAGTATACTAATGAATCATTTTCTATGATTATATTTCTGGTATACCATTCTTCAGGCTCCCAATACTTTCCGGTAAATCTCTCTAGCTGTTTACGATTTAGTTTTTTGAATATTTTTGATTTGTGTTTAAAGGTTTTTCGCTTGTTGTTTTCTTCTTCATAAAACTCATTTAAAAAAAGATCAGCTACTCCAAAAACTTTTTCAATAGGATTAGAAGATGCTTCATTAGCAAGAACAACTATAGCCATATTGTGGTCTGGGATGCGAGCAAAATAGGCTCTATATCCTGCATCTGACCCTGAATGTACAATGACATTTATTCCTCTGTAAATACCAATAAACTGCCCTAATGCATAACCAGTTTCATTACCATTATTTAATACAGTTCTTGAATTCATTTGATCAATAATGTCAGCATCTCCAACTTTTGGGTTTTCAAAATTCAAGGCCCATAATGCAAAATCTTCTGCAGTAGTAAATAAACTTGTTGGCCCTACATTTGCAAAACTTAGAACACTTTTTTTATAACCATTCTTATGCTTAGAATAAGAATAAGCTCTGTTTTTTACAATCTTTTCATGATCATCATAAAACAAAGTATTTTTCATTCCTAAAGGTGAAAAGATTCGTTCCCGGGTAAATTCTGAGAATGTTTTTTCTGAAACACGAGCTACTATTTCTGCTAATAGTGTAAAACCGGTATTGGAATACATGTTTTTTTCACCCGGATCAAAATTTAGAGCTTTTTGTCTTTGTACCAAACTTAATATGTGTTCCATGGTTATTACATCGTCTAATCTCCAACCAGCCATCTCAAGCAGCCTCCATTGATCTCGTAAACCACTACTGTGATTTGCCAAATTCCTTAAGGTGATTTTTTTACCAAAATCTGGTAATTCAGGGATATATTGCCTCACATCGTCATCGAGAGATAATTTTCCATCTTCTTGCAATAATAAAATGGAAAAGACAGTAAATTGTTTAGATAAAGAAGCGGCATGGAAAACAGTATTAGGTTGAATAGGTATTTGATATTCCAGGTTAGCGCTTCCATACCCCTTTGTGTATATTGTTTTTCCATCTTTTATGACAGCTATTGCTGCACCGGGATTATCAGGGGTATTCCATTTTGAGAAGAGTTTGTCTATTTGTTCTTCTATAGACAAATTTGCTTTATTCTTTTGTGCCTGTAATATCTTAGTTTGAGAAATGAATATACAGAGTGTATAAATAACGATAAATTTTAGTTGGTTTCTTTTCATTTTTTAATGGTTTAATTAATCTTTATTTACGTTCGTTTTAGAGAATAGATACCCATGAGAAGATTTACTTCTCTTAGAAGAATTGGATTAAATTCAAGTTTTATCTTAAGTTAGAATGGATATTATTTTTTTCTTAAATAGATATTTCCATAAGATGCTATTAGGGTTATTGCCACACCTCCGTTATTGAGTTTTGTTATTATTGGTCTCTTCTTTCTGTTATTTTTATCATCTAAACTTTGTTGTGTGAGCTCTAAATCAAAATCGGTATAAAACTCTCCCCTAGGAGTTTTTAAAGTTAGATTGGCAGGAGTATCAGAAGGAAGACTAATATCTATATCACCTTTTGAAGCAATAATAGATGTAGGTAAAGATTGATCAATTTCATCGAAGTTTATAATTACATTACCATTATTGTTTTCAATGATAACCGGGCCTGTAACACTTTTGAGAATTATATTTCCATTATTTGTTTTCGCTTCAATTTCAGATGCAAGATCATTGATATAGATGTCATTATTACTAGGAACTTCTAATGAAACGTTCATTTCTTTTGGAACATAAATGATTAGATCTTTGGCAAGGCGATCTCTCAATCCTTTAACTTTTAAAATGCTTCCATCTTTTTCAACTTCAACACCAAAGCTTGTATTATCGTTACCTTGACCAAAAACAGCTTTTAACCCCTTTGCTTTATCAGTAGTTCGTATATTTTCTTTTTCAGAAATAAGGAATTCATTTTTGTTGTGATTCTTTATCACAATAGTGGTTTCAGACGAGACATTCACTTTATTAATGCCTTCCAGAGAATGTGTGTAATCTTGTGAAAATACATTGATCACAAAGAGATAAAATACAGTAAATAGGAAGCTATGTTTCATTTTGATTTTAAATTAAATGAGATAATTCTACTTTTATTTCATCTTTAATATAAGCAGGTGTTTTATCATCTTGGAGTATTTTTTCCATTGTGGGAATTGCTCTTTTTTCCTGGATCCCAACTAAAATTTGAATCAATTCTATCTGCATACTTGGGTTAGATTCTGTATTTAAAGCACTAATTAATGCTTTACGAACTACTTCTTGATTTGAAAATTTATTAAGTGCAGTAGCTGCCGCTAACCGAACGCTAACATGATTGTCATAGTGCATTTTATTAATCAATGCGTTTAATATTTCATTTCCTGGATGTTCAAATTCTTTCGCAAAATTTACTGCTTGCAATCGTTTACTGGCCGATTCGTTTTCAATCATCGAAATTGTCATAGCTGTCTTCATTTGTAAATTTTCTTGCTCCATAACAGATAACTCTTTTGTGTGCGCTCCTCTATTTTGATTATTTCCATAGAGATATCCCATAAATAGTAGAGCGAAAGAAGCAGCAATTTGAAAAACGCTTTTCCATAACTTGTTCTCTTTTTGATGTAATGGAATGCTATCTGACTTTTTGCGCTGAGCTTTTTCTTTTTGTAGCATAATCTCGAAATTCTCTCTTAGATTTTCATCAGGATATTCCTGGAAAGCATTGTCAATAGCATTAAAAATTGTTTGTAATTCTTCCAGAGCCAATTGGCAATCGTTACATTTATTAAGGTGTAATTTGATTTGCTTATGGGTTTTATCATCCAGATTATGATTTATATAATCAATAAGTTGTTTTTCTGTATGTTGACAATTCATAACATTACATTTTGAAAATAATAACTTCTAAGTTTTTGTATTATCCGGTGAATTTTTGTTTTTACAGCTCCTACGCTAGAATCTGTAATTTCTGCAATCTCACGGTATTTAATTCCCTGATATCTGCTCATTATAATGAGTTCTTTATCACTTTTACTTAATTGATCGAGTATTCGGTTCAATTGTTCTGTTGTTTCTTTACGCTCAGGAGTGTTAACATCTGTTTCTCCAATTTTAAATTCAATTTCGTTTAAGCGTACTTCTCGATTTTTGGTATTTTGATAATAATCGTTACATATGTTCCGGGCTATGGCATACATCCATGATGTAAACTTGGTTTTTTTATAAGAACTACTGTATTTAATGATTTTATAAAAAACTTCCTGGGTCATATCCTGGCTAATTTCTCTGTTTTTTGTCATCATGAGAAAGTAATTGAAGATCTTTACATGATATCGGTTAAATAAATGACGCATCATGTCAATGTTGCCATTAACAACTAAAATCATCAATTCTTCGTCTGTTAAACTTTCCAAGAGGTCACTTTTGAGTTAATTTCTATTCTAATACTTGAATTTTTAAAAAAGGTTACATTATAGACCAAAATATACTTCCTTTTAAAGGATATGAATAGTATTTGGATGTTACAGTTTAATGGAGTGTTTTCCTGATTTAGAGAAGCGTTTTAGATAAAAAATATTAAGTTATATAACTATAATATATTCATTTTGCCTTGATGCAAAACGAATCAAAAAATCAAGACTGATTTCTAGTTTTTTGAAATACTACGAATATTTTTCTCCTCTGTATTCCGAGCCTCTTCGTTCGCGGAATACTCCTAAGGCTATCACTAAAAACTATTCTTGATTTCTAACAAAACTAGAAATAGGTCGGAATCTTTATAAAATGATATGTAGTTAGTTTTTTATTCAAAGAGGGCAGAACGAAATAAATATCACCCAGGAAATACTAATGAAAAAGTAGTAGCTACAAATGGTTCTGAGTTTACCCGAATTCCTCCCCCATGTTTTTTCATGATATTTTTAGAGAGGCTTAATCCAATTCCAGATCCGTTTTTGCGGGTGGTATAGAACGGAATGAAGATTTGATTCATTATAGCAGGATCAACCCCTTTCCCGTTATCGGTAATATGAATGAGTTTTACGTCATTTTTAATTTCTACACTGATGGTAATCTTTGGTTCAGAAACATCCTGAAGTGCATAAATGCTATTGCCGATGATATTGAGGAATACTTGTTCTATTAATTTTTCGTCTGCAGCTATTACTGCTTTAGAAGGGACTTGATTAATTTTAAAATGAATATGATGCTCTTCAAATGACGCTTGCATCAAACGTTGAATATTTTCTAATACAGAAAGAATATAAATATTTTTAATAACCGGAACCGGAACATTACTAATAGTTCGGTAGTCTTTTACAAAAACCAATAAACCATTAGACCGTTTTTGGATCGTCTTCGCAGCCAGGTGAATATCTTTGAGAATTTCATCATCCAGCTCATTGGCATGAATAATATTACCTTGCTTATCTTCTGTCATCTTTTTAATAGTAGATGCTAGTGAACTCACAGGAGTAAAAGAATTTAGCATTTCATGAGCAAGAATTCGAATGACGTTATGCCAGGCTTCAATCTCTTTTTGTTCAATTTCAGAACGAATGTCCTGAAAAGTAATGATGAGGTATGAATTCTCCAGTAATTTAAAGTCAATAACTTCTAATGATAATTGTTTTTCTTCCAGTTCATTGCCTATTTCTATAAGCGATTTTCCACCTTCGGATAGCTTTTTAACCTCGGTTTCCAGCCATGGAATCTGACGTGATAACCGATACCAGTATTTGTGCTGTGGTTGTCCTAATATTTTGGATGCAGCTCGATTGAAAAATAGAATTTCCTGTTGCGCGTCATTATCAAATAATGCGTCTTTTTTTATGGATAAGATTCCAAGACCAACTTGTTCCAGGATTTGCTTGAAATATTGAAACTGTGCCTCTTTATCTATTTTGTTATTCTTAAAATTTTTGATGATCCGATTAAAATCTTCATAAACCCTGGTAAATGAATCCCCTTGATTGTTAGGTGCAAAATAAACCGAATAATCTTCGTTTTTAAGTGCATTCAGAAATTTAACCAATGAATAATTGGTTTTATTAACGTAGTTAATCAAAGAATATACCTGGAAGAGAATTAAAATAATGCTACCTCCAGTTGTAAACCAACGCTCTAACCGAATTGTATAAGCTGTTAAAATGCAACACGCCAGGATAATTAGTACCCTAAGAATGACTTGTATGGTAAATCCTTTAATCAATGATTATAAATTGTATTTTTCGATGCGTCTGTATAAAGCTGCACGAGTTAATCCTAAATCTTTAGCAGCTTTGGTAATGTTTCCTTCGTTTTTATCCAGGGCTTTTTGAACCAGTAATTTTTCCAGATCCTGTACATTAAGATTCGTATCTATCTCTTTTTTAATTACAGATGATGAACTTGCGGTAAGATTAAAATCTGAAGCTTTGATGATGAGTCCGTCAGACATGATAACACCGCGTTCAATAGTGTGTTGTAATTCCCTTATATTACCCGGCCATGTATGTTTGCTGAGTATATGAATAGCTTCTTCTGATATTTTGAGTTGAGGTTTCCGATATTTTTCTTTGAATAGATGTAAACTATAATTGACGAATTCAATAATATCTTCCGGGCGATTCCGAAGTGGTGGGATTTCAAGTTCGATAGTATTGATCCTATACATTAAATCCTGCCGGAATTTGCCTTCTTCTACCCATGTGTGTAAAGGGGCATTTGTGGCAAATAATAGACGGGCATTAAACGATCGTTCTACGGTATCCCCTATACGAGTTACTTTTCTGTCCTGAAGTACTGTCAATAATTTGGTTTGCAGGCTAAGCGGCAAGTTCCCGATTTCATCTAAAAATAACGTACCATCTTCTGCAAGCTCAAAACGTCCCGGTTTATTATCTGTAGCATCTGTAAAAGCACCTTTTACATGTCCAAATAATTCACTTTCAAATAAACTTTCTGTAATGGCCCCCAAATCAACATGAACAAAAGGGCCAAGACTACGTTCAGATAGCCTGTGAATTTCTCTCGCAATATGTTGTTTCCCTGTACCATTCTCTCCTAAAATTAAAACATTGGCATCGGTAACACTAACCTTATGTACAGCTTCCATTAATTTTTTCATGGCAGGCGAAATACCAATTACAGGTCCTTGTGTATTGTTAGTTTGCTGTTTTAAAATCTTATTGGCAGAGGTGAGTTCAGAAACTTTCTGATTTGATTTTTTTAAACGCAATGCAGAATTTACAGTGGCTAAAAACTTTTCATTATTCCAGGGTTTCAGGATAAAATCAAAAGCCCCTCTTTTAATAGCGTCTACAGCCAATTCTACTTCTCCATAGGCAGTCATAAGAATAACAACAATATCCGGGTCAATACTCAATAAATGTTTTAGCCAATACATACCCTCTTTTCCGTCATTGATCCCTATTCGATAATTCATATCTAAAATAACAAGATCAACTTCTTGACTGGAAAGGGTTTCGTTGATTTTTCTCGGATTTTGAAGCGTAATTATCCTGGAATAATCTTGCTTTAGCAGAAGTGCTGCAGACAAGAGTACATCTTCATCGTCATCGATGATTAGAATGGTGGCGTTAGTCTTTGCCATGATTGATGAATTACTTTATAAATATAAGCGATTGTAGATAAATGAACAGTTAACCGTTCGTTTTCGAACAGTTTAAATTCATCTTTAATTTTTAAGATATTGATTATCAATCATTTAATAATATCGCTTTTTATGGCATATCCCTTGACATTAGAGCGACGTGAAATCAATCAAACAATCAAAAACGAACAAATTTGTAAATGGATAAAAAAATTGAACAGTCAAAATGGAGCCGCAAAAAACTGCTCTATATCGGAGGAGGCTTAACATTGTTAGTGCTTTTACTTTTAGGTGCCAATGTAATAAACAGGAAAGTATATAAAATAGATGCTTCCAAGATTACAGTGAAAGAAGTGATTACAGACGATTTTCAAGATGCTATTTTAATTGATGGCGATGTAGAACCTATAAATCTTGTATTGGTCAACACTATTGAAGGCGGAACAGTAGAAGAGATTTTTATTGAAGATGGTGTTTATGTAGAAAAAGGAACTCCCCTTTTAAAAATTGGAAACCCAACAGTCTTGTTGAGTTATCTCGGACAGGAAACAGCTATTTCTGAACAAATAAACAATCTTAGAAATTTAAAATTATCATTAGAAAAAGATCAAAGAGCTTTGGAAGAATCTTTAATTGATAGTGAAAATGACCTTGCCGATTCCAGGAGAGCTTATAAAACAGATTCGACATTGTATAAAAAACATGTAATTGCCAAAAACGAATTTATAGATCGTGAAAAAAACTATGAATACCTGCAAAACAAACGTAATTTCTTAAAAGGAAATGTCAGCAAAAGTGTAAAAGATACCAGGGCACAGTTAAATCAGATCAATCAATCCATTAGCAGGATGAGCAGAAATCTGGAATTGATTCACGCCAACATTGAAAATATGCTGATTAAAGCCCCGGTTTCTGGTCGATTATCTTCTTTTGACCCGGTAATCGGAGAATCATACGCAAGAAATGAAACAGTGGCAAAAATAGATGTGTTATCCGGTTTTAAAATTAGAGGTAGTGTTGACGAGTTTTATTTGAGTACTGTAAAACCAAACCAACTAGCGCGTTTTTCTCTCAATGGAAAATCTATCCCATTAAAGGTAAAAAAAGTATTGCCAGAGGTTACCAATGGCAGGTTCCAGGTAGAATTAATTTTTGTAGAAGAAACACCAGAATCTATTGCAATAGGGCAATCGTTACAAGTACGTTTAGAGCTTTCTCAAACCGAAAAAGCGCTTCTTATTCCAAAAGGGGCTTTTTTCCAGGCTTATGGCGGACAATTTGTTTTTGTGCTGAATGGTAATGGAGAAGCAGAAAAACGAAGCATCCGTATAGGAAGGCAAAATCCTCTTTACTATGAGGTTTTAGAGGGGTTAAGTGAAGGAGAACGCTTTATTTCATCTTCTTACAGCACTTTTAAAAATTATGAATTAATAGAAATCAATCAATAATAAAAAACGAATAAAGTCATGATTAAAATAGACAAACTGACAAAAGTATTTAGAACAAAAGAGATAGAAACCACAGCTTTGAATCAGGTAAGCCTGGAAATTGAAAAAGGAGAATTTGTTTCTATTATGGGACCTTCGGGATGTGGAAAATCGACCCTGCTGAACTTATTAGGCATGTTGGATAAACCAGAAAGTGGAAGTTATATTTTTAATGGAACAGAAATAAGTGGCATGAATGAAAAAGAACGTGCCGGAATCCGTAAAGAGAGTATCGGATTTATTTTTCAAAACTTTAATCTTATTGATGAGCTTACTGTTTTTGAAAACATAGAACTGCCATTAGTGTATAGTAATATTCCGTCTGCCGAACGTAAAAAAAGAGTAAATGAAATTGTAGAGCGTATTGGGATTTCACATCGAATAGGACATTTTCCGCAACAATTATCAGGGGGGCAGCAGCAGCGTGTAGCTGTAGCCAGGGCATTGGTTAACAGGCCTTCAATTATTTTGGCCGATGAACCTACAGGGAATTTAGATAGTTCACATGGAAATGAAGTTATGGAGTTGCTTTGTGAACTCAATGAAGAAGGTACTACGATTGTAAATGTGACACACTCTGCACATGATGCAAGTTATTCCAAAAGAATTATCAATCTCTTGGACGGACAAATAGTATCTGAAAGAAGATTAGAACCGGAAACTTCCGGAACAAATGCTACAGTATAATTTAAAAAAAAGAGAATCATGATTAAGAATTATATCAAAGTAGCTTTCCGAAGTTTAAAAAAGAACAAAGCATATGCTACGATTAACATTTTCGGACTTTCACTGGGATTAATGGTGGCACTTATTGTGTATCTTTTTGTGAAAAACGAACTCAGTTATGATAAGCATATCGAAGGATCAGAGCGAATTTACAGAATAGGGTTAAGTGCCAGTATTTTTGGACAAGATATAGATAGTCCGTCATCTTGTGGGCCAATGGCCAATGCATTTAGAACAGAATTTAGTGATGTAGAAAGCGCTACGAGAATTGATGATCTATCTGATATTTTATTAGTTCACGAAAAAAAACGATTATATTTTGAGAGTGGAGCGTATGTAGACAGCTCCTTTTTTAAGGTTTTTAATTACGATTTTATATATGGAAATCCGTTAAAAGCTACAGTAGAAGAGAATGCGGTTGTTTTAAGTGAGCATGCAGCTAAAAACCTGTTTGGAGATGAAAACCCAATGGATAAAGTGGTGCGATTTGATGATCGGGTTGATTATATCGTTCGCGGAGTAGTCAAAAAACCAGAAGGAAATTCTCATTTCTATTTTGATTTTTTCCTGGCATTAAATGAAACCGATGATGTTTCATGGACCAATGGGAATTTTTATACCTATGTGAAACTAAAAGAAGGAGTAGATAAAGACGATTTCTTTACAGGAATGACGGCTAATTTTTATAAAAAAGTAGCCAGTGAGGTAGAAGAATTTATTAAAATGACTATGGATGAATTTCTGGCTCAGGACGGGAATGCTTTTGAATATTTCATACAATCTTTGGAAGATATTCATCTACATTCTAATTATCCGGATGAAATACGTCAAAATGGAAACATACAGTATATCTATGTTTTTATAGTGATTGCCATACTTGTTATTTTGATAGCCGGGATTAATTTCATGAATTTATCAACGGCACGTGCCGGGAAAAGAGCTAAAGAGGTGGGGATGCGTAAGGTATTTGGAGCTACCAAAAAAATGCTGGTTTTTCAATTTTTAATAGAATCTGTTATACAGAGTTTTATTGCATTGTTTATTGCTTTTATACTGGTTGAATTGTTTTTACCAGGTTTTAATAACGTAATGCAAACCGAACTTAATTTATTTAACACTCATTTATCACAAACCCTATTTTTTGCTTTTATGATTACATTGGCTTATGGGGTTTTTGCAGGAAGTTACCCTGCTTTCTTCCTGTCAAATTTTATGCCTATTGAAGTTTTAAAAGGAGATTTAACCAAGACTAAGGGAGGAATATTGCTGAGAAAATCATTGGTAGTAACACAATTTAGTGCTGCTACGGTTTTAATCATCGGGATGATCATTATTTTTATGCAAATCTCTTTTATGCAAAACAAAGATCTTGGATTTAAAGGCGAACAAGTTTTGTTAGTTCCTATTCAAACTTTGCGATTAGCACAAAGTTTTGAAACTCATAAATCAGAATTTCTAAAGCATCCTAATATTTTAAGTATATCGGCATCTAATGGTACTCCGGGAGTTACCGGAAATAACGGAACCAAGCAACTTGCCGGAAGAGAAGATTTTATCTATATGCATGTGATGGAGGTTGATCCTGATTATTTAAAAACTTTAAATATCGAAATTGTTGAAGGAGAACCTTTTGTTAAGAAAACGGTTACTGATTCTACAACATATATACTTATCAATGAAACTACAGTAAAAAGCTATAATATAGAAAACCCGATAGGAGCTAAGATGAATACATCTCTGGATCCGAATTTTAATGAGCCCGGAATCATCATAGGAGTGATTAAAGATTTTCATTTTCAAGGATTTAATCAAGAGATCAGGCCTATGATGATGGAATATAACCCGGCAAATAAAAGGCTCTTTACTGCGAGTATTAAAGTTGCCCCGGAAAATATGCAGGAGACTATTAATGCTATCGAAGACCAATGGAGTAAAATTGAGCCGTCACATCCTTTTAGTTATACTTTTCTGGATGAAGATTTTGCAGAACTGTATGCACAACAAAAAAACTTTGGAGCCATCTTTTTATTTATGACAATTCTTGCAATTATTATTTCTGCGATGGGACTATACGGATTAGCTTCTTATACAGCACAACAACGAACAAAAGAGATAGGAGTGCGAAAAGTGATGGGAGCGTCTTCTTCTCAATTGGTAAAAATGCTGACCAAAGATTTTATAAAATTGGTGTTGATTGCTAATATTTTCGCCTGGCCTATTTCATTTTTACTAGTGAAAAACTGGCTTTCTAATTTCTCATATCAGATAGATCTGCCATTTTTACCTTTCTTTTTTGCAACTTTTCTGGCCATAGTTATTGCATTATTAACGGTAAGTTACCAGGCTTTTAACGCTGCTAATGCAGACCCAATACGAGCTTTAAAATATGAATAAGTTTTTTTAAATGACCACCAATCCGATACCTCCTTGAAATGAGCCTGTTTTGAGGAGGTATTATTTTAATTAGATGGAGGATATTCATCTACTACATCACCTTTTTCATTAAGAAACTGTAGCTTGGCAACATTTAAAGAATCAACAAAAAGACGTATCCGTTCTTTTCCCAATTTATCTTTTAAAAGTAATTTTGAAACTTCATTTTCACTACCAAGAAATACACGTTGTACTCCAAATGCTTTATTTTTTGACATTTCTTTAAATTTCGATGCTATTTCTGATCGTTCTTCTTTTGTAAGACTTTTATCAAAATTAATTTGATCTATCATATCCAAACTCTTTTTAAAATTTCCGTTACCCGGCCTGTCATAAAAAGTGATCCCTGTTTTTACGCCGGCTCTATTCTCTTTATATTCAAGGTTGATCACCTGGTTGTCATTAAACCTGTCGAATGATAAATGACCAATTCCAGCTGTTCTTCCATTAGGTAATTTAAAGCTATTGAATACTAAGCCTCCCATTTCGTCACCATCTTCATTAAAAAAGATCATTCCGGCCATGTACTGCCTCCCGTCTGATACAGCAACAGGGTATTTTTTACCTCCTATTACCGGATTTGCTATACGCTCTTTGTTAGAAATAGCGATAACAGTTGTCCCATCGTCATTAACTACGTTCATACGTTTTACCGTAATCTCATCAAACTCATCATTTTTATTAGCAGTGAATCCCATAAAAAGAAAGGAAAGTAAGAGTACCCAACAAAAAATATTACTGATTAATAATAACCTGATTTTTCTATCTGAATTTTTCATGGTAAGGATGTTTTAGTTATACTTTAAAGACATTATTCTTTTAATGAATGTGACATTAAGAAAGATCTCTTTAACTTTTTGAAAATTATACACTCAAACGTACCTTACTTTTTTGGGGTTTAAAAAACGAGTGTGTATCGTTTCTTAATTTTGAGACAATATTCAGATTATTTGAGAAGAAGTGTTTTTAAATCCTGTTCAAGATTTTTTATTGATTTCTCACTGTATTTTTTGACAATATTACCATCCGGAGCTATAAGAACAAAGTTAGGAACATATTGAATTCCGTAGGCAGTAGGAATTTCAGAATCAATTCCTTTAAGATCAGAAACCTGAGGCCAGTTGTAATTATATTTTTTTATGGCTTTTTCCCAATGCTCTTTTTTCCGGTCTAATGAAACCCCTATGATTTCGAAGTTGTTATTTTTTAATTTTTCATAAACAGGAACAAGTGCCTTATTATGTTTTCTACAGGTTGGACACCAGGAAGCCCAGAAATCAAGCAATACATATTTTCCTTTATAATCTTCAAGACTGATCATTTCTCCTGATAAACCAGGTAATGTAAACGATGGAGATTGCTTTCCTTTTTCAATATTTTTCCGGTTAACTTTAAGTACAGCTTTCTTTTGGTTGATTTTTTTATATTCTCTCCCTCCTTGTGAATTACAACTGGTTAAAATAAAGATTAAAAAGAGCGGAAATATTAACTTGATAAATTTCATAATACTAAAATGAGTTAAGTGCTTCAGCATTTTTTACCAGAACTAAGACATCATAATTGAAAATCATTTTTTTTAATGCTTCAGAATATCGTTTTCCATAGGCAAATTCTCTTAAAGAAGCTAAATCCAGGATAAAGTATTTTTTGGTAAACGATGGTACCATTTCCTGAATCTCTTTAGGAAGTTGTTTCGTATTGTCAAAGGGAGCTACGGGAGTTGGAGAAAAAGGATTACCCGTTAGCGTTTCTCCGGTAATCCCCGCTATCATGTAATGAATGGAATGTTGATTATTAAAAATGGCCAATTCACTTGCAAAATTTGCAATATCATAAATATTTGTTCTGGTTAATCCCCTGGCAGCATGATTGGCTCCTAGTTTAAAGATTACTTTAGGTAGTGCCTCTTTTTTTTGTGCCTCTTTATAGTACTTTATAAAATTACTTTTCATTAACTGTCCGCGAGTATTGTTGTTTTTGTAGTACGCTTTCGTACTGTTATAACCGTATATTTCCTTGGTTTTCCACAGTTGATGAAAAATTTCCTTTTCCTCTTCATTTGTACTGAGACTCAATAATGCTTTATGGGTAGCTTTATCGTATTTAAAAATATACATATTGCTAAAATCTTTTGTTTCAATAGCGTTTTTGTAGTTCTCTATAGTTTTTTCTTTAAGAGGAAGTAATGTGTTTTTTAATTTTTTACTCGAAGTCGTATTAATAATATGCTTAAAGTTCATACCGAATTGCGCCATAAAGGTTTGATCGATGCCCCAAATGTTTCCGCCTTTACGCTTTACATTTTTAAACATAATATAATCGTCTTCATTATTGTAAAACGGAATCGCAAATGGAAACTCATTGTAAACTTTTTTAGCTTCAGTTAATGCATTGCCTGAAGCAGCCATTTCTGCTATTTTTTTAGCGGCTAAGGCATCGGTTTCAATACAAAGATTCTTGTATCCGTAGTCCTGGGCAAGATTGAATATAGCATTGGTGAAAATCCCCGCTTCTTTTATACCATGTTGCTCTCCAACTAAAGCAAATTGACTATTTTCTAATTGTTTTTTGGTGAATGATACAAATCTTTCCTCCTTTAAATCATCAACTTCAAAACTGTGAGCGGTTAAATCCGGACTTTTTTGAGCTGCCAAATAAGAGGTGATGAATATAAAGAAAACGCAGATGATCGTTCTTTGATTTTTCATAGTTTAAGCTTATGTATTGATTAACTCAAAGTTACCCGATTCATAAATTGATTTTTCTTTTAAATCGGTGAAATAAAATATTAAGATCATAAGATCAAATAAGTTGTTAATAGAAGCAGGTTTTTAGTTTTTAAAAGGATCTGGAAAATAACTTTGATAATCAAATCATTATAATCAAATGCCTATTTTTATAACTATATTTAATTGTAAATGGAGATTAAACCACCAAAAATAGTATGGTACTGGCGCTTTTTATTGGCCATGATCATTTCGTTAACGTTGTTAGGAATGATATGGATCTTTTCTAAATTCAGAGAACCTCCTCAAATACACTTCTTTTTTACACTGCTTTTGGTTTTAATGGCATATGCGACTCTGGAAGTGGTTCGGTTTACCCAGCTAAAAATGAATACCGTCAAAGCTTTTTACAATAAAGCATTACGCTATACCTTTTCATTTTTAGGAAGTATCTTAATAGGAACGATTACCTACACAATTCTTTTTTACTTTTTTAAATGGCTGGATTTTTATGCGAATAAGAGTGAACCACCGATGTTGGGGCATATGATTTCTGCGATGCTCGTAGGCATTATTATGGCTACTATTTTTGCATTGATACAATTTGCTGTCAACTGGAAGAATCAGTATTATATTACACATTTTCAGAACGAACAATTCAAAAAAGAAATTGCACAAGCTAATTTATCCATTCTAAAAAATCAGCTTGACCCACATTTCATGTTTAATAATTTCAATACCCTTTATTATCTTATTGATGAAGATAGTGAATTGGCGCAGGCATTTTTGAAAAACGTAGCTACGGTATACCGGTACATTCTTCAGAATAATGAACGGGCTTTAATTCCGGTAGATGAAGAATATCAAATGGCAAAGCAATATTTAGAAGTTATTCAACAACGCTACAGTAATTATTTGACAGTTAATGACGCCATTCGGCCTCATAACTTAAAAGATAAAAGTGTGCCTCCTCTTGTGTTGCAGCAGCTTATTGAAAATGCAATTAAGCACAACAGGATAGATGAAGCATTTCCTTTGAATATTGATTTTTCTGCTGATGAAAATAGGCTGACCGTAAGAAATAATAGCAATCCAAAACGCCCTGGAGAAACCGCTAAAACAGGGTTGAAAAATATTGAAAAAAGGTATCATTTCCTTACTGACCAAAAAGTTGTGATTATAGAAAATAAAGAAGAGTTTAGTGTTTCTATTCCGTTAATAACTATTAAAGATGCAGATTAAAGTTCTTGTCATAGAAGATGAAATAACAGCCAGAAAGCATATTACTAAATTGCTGAAGCAGCTAGATATCGATATTTCTGTTGTTTCTTCATTGACTTCTATAGCCAGTAGTGTAGCATGGCTTAAGAATAATGAACATCCGGATATTATTTTAATGGATATTCATTTATCTGATGGTGTTTCCTTTGATATTATGGAAGAAGTAACTATTAAATGCCCGATAATCTATACCACTGCATACGATGAATATGCCATTAAAGCTTTTAAAACTACCGGAATTGATTATCTGTTGAAACCAATTTCAAAAGAAGATTTAAAAGGTGCAATTGCTAAATACCAGGCATCGAAAACCAAAGAAATAGATGAATGGTTTTTAAAAAGTACAACGCTACTTCAAAAGCTTCAATTAAAAAAGTCAAATAAGTTTAAAGAACGATTTTTACTAAAAACCGGAACAAGTATGTTTCCGGTAAAGAGTGATGAAATTGCATATTTCTATAGAGATGAATTGGTGTTTGCTAAGCTCTTTAATGAAAAATCCTATCCCTTAGACGATTCTCTTAACAGCCTGCAAGAAGTATTGGATCCTAATTTATTTGTACGCTTAAACAGGCAATTGCTGGTAAATATTAATGCGATTAAAAAACTGAGTCCGTTTAAACCGGGGCAGTTGCATATTGAAATTGAGCCTGCTTATCATGAAACTATTTATTTAAGCCAGGAACGGTCCAGTTGGTTAAAGCATTTTTTGGATAAAGACTAACTCATTATTTCTTTTTTATAATCTCCGGGAGTTTTTCCTTCGGCTTTTTTAAAGATCCGATAAAAAGATGCCCTGGATTTAAATCCTGATTCCTTTGCTACCCCTATTAAATCGTAGTTGAGGTATTTTTCTTTGACAAGGTTTGATTTAAAATTTTCAATCCTGTAATTATTGATAAAATCTGAAAAATTGGTGTGTCTAATTCTTTTAAGATATTCCCTGATTTCAATTTGTTTAACGCCAATTTTTTGAGATAATGAATCAAGGGTTAACTCGGCATCTTTGTAAATTTTTTCTTCTTCAAAAAGCCTGTTTATTTCTTTCCCGAGCTTAACAGGGTCATATAAAATCTCTTTGTTTTCAAAAACAACACTGTTGGGAATAAAGCGTTTTATCCACCTTAATTCGGTAAAGCCATAGATCATCAAAACGAGGCAAAAAACTAAAAAGATAGGAATAGAAATATAGTTGTGAAAAGAAGCATTGTTATAACTACTCAGGAAGTTATAGAAATTGTGGTTCCGTTGAAAAAAGAAGTAATAAAAAATTAACAGGAATACAGACGCTAATAGATAAAAGTTGGAAGCATAGTAAAAAAATAAATACCTATTTTTTGACTTCTCTTTAAGCCTTACTTTGAGATTTTCCCGATATTCTTTGATACCTAAGACAAAATATAGAAGTATCAACAGGCAAAATGCAAGCAGATCAATGTAAGTCAGGATTACTTTTATATCTTCATTAGTCACAAAATAATATTTTATCATGGATACGATATAGAGTACAGTAGGGAATGATAAATGGAATAAAATTTCCTTCATCATTTTCTTATGATTTATAGCTTTTAAATACAGGAAAAGAACCGGGCCGTAGAACAGATTTTTAGAGCCTCCCAAGAAAAAATACAAAACCTCATTTTGTTTGAGATTACTTAAATTAATATAGAATATAATCAGATTAGCTATTAGAAAACAAAAAATACCTAAGAGTACATATTGGGTTTTCTTTTGGAGAATATTTAGTAAACCTACCAGGACCAACTGAAAAATAATTCCAAATTGGAGCCCGATAATTATATTTTCCCAGCGGTGCATTTATAGGTTTAATTTAAAATGAAAATACACAATATTTCAGAATTCTTTTATTTATAGCAGTATAGATATTATACTTACTTCTGCCATAACCAATATTAAAAATAAATATCTCACTTTATTTTTTTGATACATTTTAGAGAGAAAACAATGGCCGCAAAATTACTTTCTATTTTATGTTTGCTTATAGAGTCTGATAGAAATGAAAATTGTTAGAAAAGTATTAATAGGAGTTTTAGGTTTTGCGCTTCTGGTTGTATTGCTATTCTTTTTTAATGTGATGTGGAAATCACCACCTAATTTTAAAGTGAATGAATATAAGCCATTAGAAATACCAATTATGGATATGACAGCTTATAGGGATATTATGCAAACCCATAGAAGGCCTTATATCTATGCTATAACTTCAAAAAGTGGAGGTAGTGTTCATGTTTTGGGTGTAGAGCATTTAAATAACTCGAATCATCCGCAATTTGATTCTATTAATTCCATATGGAAGAAGGTAAGACCAGATGTTGCGCTGGTTGAAGGACGGTTAGGATTTTTATTTACCTGGTTTCAAGATCCTGTAACAAAATATGGAGAGGGAGGGTTAACATCCTATCTCGCTAAACAAGATCGTGCAAAATTATACACTTGGGAACCTACGAGAAACGATGAGATAGCATTATTAATGAAAGATTATTCCGTTGATAAAATAGCTATGTTTTATTCACTTCGCCCTTATTTTTCAAAATCCCGTAGTGGTAAAGTCGTTGATCCGGAAGGAGAACTTCAAAAGCTTATTGAAAACAGAACAGATTACAATAATATAAGAGGTGTGTTTAAATCCTGGAAAGATTTAGATGAAATGTGGAAAAAGGATTTCCCATCCATAGATTGGCGAAACTATAAAGATGAAAAAGGATGGTGGCCGGAAGGATATTTAGAAGACTTATGGAACGCATCAAATTTAGCAAGAGACGAACACCTGATCCAAACTATACTACAATTGGTTGGAGAAGGAAAAAAAGTATTTGTTACAATGGGAGCAAGCCATGCTCCCAGAATTGAAGAATCTCTTAAAAATGCTCTTTTTAAAAACATTTGTAAAACCGGTAGTAGTCGGAAAAAAACCATACAAGAAAAATAGCAGGACTGCCCCTGTATTCCTTATAAAAGAGAAAAAAGATTTTAATGCAGAAAAAGAACGTTTAGTTAGTTACCTCACAAAAACACAGGAATTAGGAGAAGCTCATTTTCATAATAAAGAATCTCATTCTTTTGGAAATCTAACAAAAGAAGAGTGGAATATAATGATGTATAAACATTTAGATCATCATTTAACACAATTTGGAGTTTAATGCCTTCTACTCCTGTAAGGTATAGTCTGAGATCAATCCTTCAGCAATCCATTTTGCCATAGCCTCCCTGTTATCGTAATCGAGAATTCGTCTTTGATCTTTTTTGCTTTTAATATTCCCCAGTTCGATATAAACCATAGCCGGGAGTGTGTTTTTTATGACATAAAGATTACTCCTGGCCCCAACGGTTCCCGAGTAAATACGATTAGGTTGATATCGGGCATATTTTTGCTGAAACGTATTTTGAATACTTTCTGCCAGGCGCTTTCCATTTTTACTATTCTTATGATGATAAAAGAAAACATCAATATTATTACCCTTGCTTCTGCTATCTACATGAGTTACGATAAGCCTTTGATAATTGCCTTTGTGTTTTAAATACAGCTTGTTTACTGCCTGAGTGCGTTGTCTTAATCGTAATTTCTGACTTCTTGGGATTTTCTTTTTCGGATAATTTACTTCGTCGTAATCAATTTCCAAAAGGCGTTTATCCCTTATTCCGTCATTAGGATCTTCAATGATAATATAAACTTTTGCCCCTTTGGAAAGGAGCTTTCTCGCCAGGCGCAAGGTTACGTCATAGGCATATTCATCTTCAGAAATCAATTTATTATTATACTTTTCCAATGCCCCGGGATCTGGTCCGCCATGCCCGGAAATTAAATAATAAACAGCTCCTTCCAATTTATTATCTTCAATGGTTATCGAACTATACTTTTCGCCAAATATAGGATAGGTAGCTTCTTCTTTTTCAGACGAAACGATACTATCGATCTGTTTTTTTGGAAGACTATCTGTTGGTTTTATGGCGATGCTGTCTGAAACCGAATTTTCATTTTTTTCTTCATTTTCATTAGCTGTTGGAAGGATATATTCACGGCCTATGTACAACCCGTTATTGGCAGTAAGGTTCTTTTTGTTGAGTTCGAGAAACGCCTTGTAAAATTTTACCGGATTTAAATCATTCTTCCGAAGCATAGCATATACTCCGTCTCCTTTAACAGCTATAACGGTTTTCTTTTCGGTTTGAGAAAAACCACTAGCGATAAAGAAGCAAATAAGATAAAAAGTAAGGCTAACGTTCTTAAACATATTAGTACAATATCATATCTTAATTGTATTGTATGAAAAATGTATGCCAAAGTACATTAACTGAGAAATGTACATTAATTTAAAACGATGCGCTGCCCTATTCTGAGCTTGGATGTTTTCTTTATCGAGTTTAATCTACACAACTGGTTAACACTTAATTGATGCATCCTGGCTATTTTCCATAAAGTGTCTCCTTTCCTTATGATATAAACAGTGCTTTCTGCTTCTTTACCTAAGATTGCTTCTTCTTCGGTTGTGTAAACAGTAACTCTACTTCTACGTGTAGAACGATGTTTTAATGGATTTGTCCATTTTTTAGTTACCCACAACTCTTTAGATCTGATGTTGTTTTCTTTATTAAAATCGAAAAGATATTCAGGATTAATACTCTTTCCCTGGTAACGCACCTCTAAGTGTAAATGACTTCCCCTGGCGTTGCCTGTTACACCACCCTTACCTATGATCTGACCTTTTACTACAGTGTCATTTTCTTTAACCAATTGTTTTGATAAATGTGCGTAAACAGTTTCCAGTCCGTTCTCATGTCTTATAACAACAGTTCTTCCGTGCCCTCCATGGTAACGGACGTAACGTACTTTACCATCCAGGATTGCTCTGACATTATCACCCGAAATAAGATCGATATCTATTCCGTGATGAGGTCGCCCCCATCTCCAGCCATATCTTGAAGTAACTACCTTTTTTCGATCTATAGGCGAAGCATAAACGGTATCTGAAAAAGAAATGTTAAAAGGAAATTTTAAGAAAGTATCAGAATACGGATTAAACGTATTGTTTGCCCAATACTCTTCCATCAATTTATTAATAGTATCTAATGTTTCTTGCTCAAAATGCAATGTATCTATCAAAGCAGAAAGTTCTGAAACATCTAGTTTTTTCTCTTTATTAATTTTATTTAAAGTAGGCGGGACTACTAAAGAATCCGGTGCTTTTTGACCAATTAAATTATAGCTACAAAAAAGAAACAGAAAAAGGGCTTTTGCTGTAAATTGATAAAGGCTGCTATTCATTACTAATTTTTAAACTTAATTATATGTTATTTGTTTTGAGATGGTTATAGGATCTAAGTGTTTATCATTTTTTATCACTTCATAATGAAGGTGTGGGCCAGTAGTTTTTCCGGAATCGCCTACATGACCAATAATTTGACGACTCTCCAAAACATCACCTTCTTCTACTAAAATTTTTGACAAATGAAAATACCGTGTCACATAGCTATTGCTATGTGCTAAAACAATATAAAGACCTCTGTCTGGCATAGTACCTGTTTCTTTTACAATTGCTTTAGTAGGTGTAAGGATGGGAGTTCCTTTTTTGGCTCTGATGTCAATCCCTTTATGAGATTTCTTAGCATTATTTATAATACCAGGCATTCCAAACTTGAAAGTGATCGTATTATAAGTAGTTTCAACAGGCCATTGAAAAGGACTTTGAACTTTCTTTGAACCTGAAAGATAGAAAGAAATTAGAATTAAACCCAAAACACACAAATTTCCAAAGACTAATTTTCTCCGGTGATTTAGAAAATAAACAGCGGTATTCATTTTTTTTAAACGATCGTTCTTCATTTGTTCCAAGGTCTGTAAGATTGCTTTTTCTTCAGAAACTCCCTGAGTAATTCTTTCTTCTATTTCACTTAAATAATGATCTGTTAGTTCTTCTCTAAGTTCGTTATTGCTAACTCCTAAAATACGTAGCTTGTTATCTATTTGGATGGTCGTATCCATAAGTTTTATGAAATTTTTAGGAGATTAGTAATATTCTGTGAGAAATTTAAGAGCGAAGCTATACGATTATCTATATCGTTTATTGTTGTAGGATTTAATGAATAGTATTTTCTGCTTCTGCCGTTTACAATCTCTTTAGAAGATTTTATGTATCCTTCTTTCTCTAATTTATAAAGTGACGGATAAATAGCTCCCATAGTCAAGACAATCTCATTATTGGTTCGCTGCTTGGTGACCTGGCAGATTTCATAACCATACATTTTATCGTTTTCTTTTAACAAGCCTAATATGATAGTACTTAATGTACCACTGAGAAACTCTTTTCTTGTTTTCATGTTTTACTATTTTTCAAAGGCCACACGTAATTTGCCTTTAAATATTTTTTTGTGTGACAAATATATATAAATTACTTATATATAAGAAAATTATATATTAATATTTTATACTGATGTGAATTCGATACAAGGTTCGGATTACTATACTTATAATTGATCATTTAGAATATTCATGTCACTTCGAGCGCCCGTCTGAATGACAAAGTCGGGCAGGCAGTCGAGAAATCTCGAAAACTCAACTTTAAAAGTAGGTCTCGACTTTAGCCTGTCTTGAGCGAAGACGAAAGGCTCGACCCGATAGAGTTTTATCTAAATGTATAGTACAACAGATGTCATTCCCGTGAAAACGGGAATCTAAACAAAAGTATTTTAATAGATTCCTTCCCGATAGCTATTGGGATTCGCAGGAAATCGTAGATTCGATGTAGTCAATGACAATAAAAAGCAAGTGTTTATTTATATATAATTAAGCCCAAATCTATTCATCATACAATAAAGCTTTTGTAACTTAATTTAGTTATACCTTACCTTTCTTAGAATACGAAGGGACTCTTTAAGAGAGAGGTATACTTCTTTATTGTAGTTCTTGATGATCCAGCGATGTTCTTCCAGTTTTTTCGGGGCTTCATCAAAACCATTGAGTGCACAGATGAGGTAAGATGCAGGAAGGTTTTTTAAATCGTTTAATTCATTTTTTTTCAGCGGAATGCTTTTTTTTATCTTATTAAGAATAGTATTATTTATGTTGTAGATATGATGTAGCGTCTTTTTGTCAAACAAAGGAGGTTCAAAAGTCAGAATGCTATCTATTTTATACGTACCGTTGTTATTAAAAGTAATAGTTTTTATTTCTAACGGATAATATTTTTGTTGTCTGTTTAATCCTAATTGTACATATTCGGTAATTGTAAAAGTAGTATCGTTATATGTTATTTCTACTTCGTCCAAAGCCGAATAAAAAAGCTGTACCTGTTCGTTAATAAGTTCGATATCTACCCTCGAATAATATGTTTTCCCTTTCTGGTTTTTGATATTCCCGGCCCAGCACACAACAAATTGTTCTTTAAAAACTTTGTAGTTAGATTCTAAATCGCCGTGCCTGTTATTGATAAAATCGATGACACCGTTTAAGGTGAGCTCAATATTGTTATTTGCATGCTGCTCAATTTCTGCTACAATCTGAGAATTGGTATCTTTTATGGCAATGTCAAATACCTTAGGCATACTGATACTGCCATCTCTAAAAAAGACACTACCCCCCAAATATTTCCATATGTTTTTTCGTAATGAGCAAATCTTTCCAGAAGAACGTATAGTAACCAACCCAACTACCTTTCCTTTTGGCAGGCCTGGGAAAAGAATATTTTCATAAGAGATTAAAGGAGGGTTGTCGAGATAGGCATTAACCAGGTTCTGAATTTTACTGTCATCAAAGAAATCGACTCCAACAATTTTATTGTCTTCATCTTCGACACCTATTACAATAAAAGAGTTATTCTTAGGATTAGAGTTGGCTAGCGCGCAGATGTGCTTTAAGAACTTGCCTTTCCCTTCTTTCTCTCCAATATTGATAAAACGCTTTTTGTCATAAAAACTATTCTCGTCATTATGAGCCAATAAGTTTTTAACTAAAAGGCGTTTATTAATCATTTTACCATAGATTTTAATAAGCTATAATTTTCCATCCAGCCAATGGATGATATTCAGTAACAGTTTATAATTTTCGGGTGCAATCTCATTGTTCATTCCCATTTTTGTTTTCTGCGGACCTGCAATTTGAGCAGAAAACATTGCTGCTTCTCCAAAAACTACGATTCTTCCTTTTCCATATTTTTTATAAGCTCCTTGTGACCATCCTTTTACATTATACTTTGGTGTTTCTTTGGTGAAACGCCAGGCCGTTTTAGGGAGCAGATTGGTATAATTATCATTAAAAATTAAAATTGGAGTGGCATCGGCTGGTATTTTAAATGCCTGACCTGTAAAAGAAACTACCTGTTCAATATGTTCAGAAGAGTTTCTTCCTTTGGTGATGATACTTTCATTCAATGTTTTTTCTTTCCGATTAAAGAAAGCAGGTCCTCTGGATAATGTATCAATTACAAATCCGTTAGTGAATTCAAATTCAAATGCAGCGGCTAAATCTTTTGCAGCTCCTGCCATAGGCATGTGGTCTGCAATTAAGAATAAGCTTCCTCCATTAGCTACCCATTTTTTAACGGCTTCTATTTCAGCTTTAGAAAAAGCCGATGGGTTAGGTAGGCTCCAATTACTAACATTGATCTTATTTAATGCATTTGAGATGACAAGAATCTTGCCTTTTGCCAGTTCCTTTTCTTTAAAAGCATTTTCATATGCTTTCACTACATAACCGTCCCTTTCCAGGAGGTTAGAAAAAGCTTTATACCTCCCATTCTTGGTATGAAAATTATAATGCGCTTCATCAATAAAGACAACAGACCCTTTTCCATGGTTATATGCAGGATTTTGAATAGCCGGAAGATAGGTAGTATCTGCGACTTGTTGTGATAATAACCAAAAAGGAATCAGTACAATTATAAAGAAAATAGATGTCTTCATGCCAATGATATTATCTTGTTTTACCCTATGCAATTTATAAGATCATATAAAAAATATGTAATAATGAATAGTTAAAAAGTTTTCTTAACTATGGTACTACTTGCCTGGGCAGTAGGTAATACAATTAAATCTGCAAGGTTTACATGATAAGGCCTGGAAATCATAAAATGAATAATATCTGCGATATCTTCCGGCCTTAACGGATCAAAACCTTTGTAAACATTATCTGCTCTTTCATCATCTCCTTTAAAACGGACGTTACTGAATTCTGTTTCAACCAGACCCGGATGAACAGCACCAACCCTAATTCCGTATTCATTCAAATCAATGCGCATCGCTTTGTTGATGGCGTCAACTGCATGTTTACTGGCACAATACACATTTCCGTTTGGATATACTTCTTTTCCTGCGGTAGAACCAATATTGATGATATGACCTGATTTACGTTCGGTCATTTTCGGAATGATGGCCTTAGATACGTAAAGAAGTCCTTTTACATTAATATCAATCATAGCATCCCAATCGTCTATACTACCTGTTTGAATAGGATCCAGTCCATGTGCATTACCTGCGTTATTGATTAAAATATCTATTGTAGAAAAGCTATTCGGTAAACTTTCTATTGCATTAAAAGCAGCTTCTTTATCTCTTACGTCAAATGATAATGTAGTTACTTCTGTCAGTGGAGATAATTCGTTTTTTAAAGCATCGAGACGTTCCTGTCTGCGTCCGCATAAAATCAAATGAATTCCGTTTTTAGCAAATTGTATTGCTGTAGCTTTTCCGATACCACTTGTTGCTCCTGTAATCAGAGCGGTTTTCTTTTCCATATTTGTTTTTTTATAATTTGACACCTGTTAATGTTGAGTTATTCAGGCAACTTTATGCCCTTGACTGGTTGTGAGTAATAAAAACCAGTCTTCGAGCTCCATATCTATTTCTAAAGCTTTTATTGAGTTTACTATTCTATCTTCTGTGGTTGTACCAATTACAGGATGTATCCCGGCAGGATGTTTTAAAATCCATGCGAGAATTAATTGATCTGCCGTAGCATTGTATTTTGGCATAAGCTCAATTAATAAGTTTATGACACGCTTATTTTGTGTATTTTCTTCCCGGAATATTTTACCAAGAGGACTCCAGGCCATAGGAGTAATGTCATTTAATGTCATATGATCTAAACTGCCATTTGACATAGCATCAAAAGCTGTAATTGAAAACTCTATTTGATTTACAGTTACCTGGGTTTTAGCGTTGATGAGATCTGTTTGAGAAGGCGTAAAATTAGAAACTCCAAAATCTTTAATTTTTCCCTGCTCTTTAAGTTTTGATATGGCTTCATCGATTTCATCAGCTTGCATTAAAGGACTTGGACGATGCAATAAAAGCAAATCCAGGTAATCAGTTTTTAGATTTCGCAACGATTCTTCAGCAGACCAAATAATGTATTCTTTAGAATAATCGTAATGCTTTACCTTATTAGGGCGCTTATCACAGATGTACTGGATTCCGCATTTGCTAATCAGTTCAATTTTAGAACGGTCAATTCCACTAGCTGCAAATGCATTTCCAAATTCTTCTTCAGTTGTATATCCGCCATAAATATCTGCATGATCAAAAGTTGTGATTCCATGCGCTAAACAATGATTCATTAATCGGATCATTGCTTCTTTTGAAAACTGTTTCCCCCAACTTCCCCAGGTCATGGTACCTGCTATTATTCTGGAATATTTCATTTTTGTTCCTTTAGTCCAAAGTATAGAACTTTTACGTATATTTAATATTTAGTGATAGCGCCCATGAAAATAATAATTAAGAAAACTTTATTTATGAAAAACTTGAAATTTTTTTTAATGCCCCTTTTGATACTGATTTTATCTGGTTGCAGCAGTGACAATAATGATAGCAATGATGAAACGTCGAGGGTAAGTATTAGACTAGTAGATGCTCCGGGTGATTTTGAAGCCGTTAACGTTGAAGTTCTGGATGTTCTTATTAATGTTAATAACGATGATGATAATGAAGAAGAGAACAATGAAGAAAGTAATAGCGACAACGGATTTATATCTATAGGAGAAGATAGCAGAATTGTGAACTTACTTGAATTTACAGGAGGAAATAGCCTTTTGCTTGCAGATACAGAAGTGCCTTCGGGAAGAGTAAATCAAATTAGGTTATTGTTAGGAGAGAATAATACATTAGTGATGCGTGGAGGTGAAGAAGTTGCACTTTCTACCCCAAGCGGGCAGCAGTCTGGTTTGAAATTACAGGTAAATGAAGATTTAGAACCCGGAATTACATATAATTTTACCATAGATTTTGATGTAGCGAAGTCTATAGTAGTACAGGCAGGTAATTCAGGAAGATTTAACTTAAATCCGGTTTTAAGAATAATAACTGAAGCAACTTCCGGAGCAATTGAAGGAATCGTAAACCCTTCAGAATTTCAATCTATGATAACCGTAACTGTAGATGGAGAAGAAATTTCTACATTCACAGATGAACAAGGCAGATTTTTCCTCCCGGGAATACCGGCAGGAACATATAGTTTGTTAATCACGCCTGATGAAACGTCAGGGTTAACAGAGGAAACCATCGAAAATGTAGAGGTTTCTAATGGAGAGACTACAGATATTGGAACAGTTACACTGGAATAGATACCTAAGTATCATAAACTTTTATTAAAAGCAGCCTGTCTAAGGGCTGCTTTTTTGATTTTTAACCAATTATTAACAGCATAGAGGATATAATTTCGTCAATTTGCATCATTTAAAATGGATTAGTAAATTCACGCCGTAAAATTAAATATGCATATGGAAGAGAACAGTACTATTGATATTAGTGTGATTAATGAAAAGATAACAAAAGAAAGTGCTTTTGTAGATTTATTAACCGCTGAGATTAATAAGGTAATTGTAGGGCAATCGCACATGGTTGAAAGATTATTGATAGGGTTGCTGGGGCAAGGACATATTTTATTAGAAGGTGTTCCGGGCCTCGCCAAAACACTGGCGATTAATACACTGGCAAAAGCAGTTCATGGTAGTTTTAGCAGAGTTCAGTTTACTCCGGATTTACTTCCTGCCGACGTTGTAGGAACGTTGATTTATAACATGAAGTTAAACGACTTTTCGATAAAGAAAGGACCTATTTTTGCCAATTTTGTTTTAGCAGATGAGATCAACAGGGCTCCGGCTAAAGTACAATCTGCACTTTTAGAGGCCATGCAGGAAAAGCAGGTCACTATTGGAGACGAAACGTTTAAGTTAGATAAACCATTCCTGGTAATGGCGACTCAAAACCCTGTAGAACAAGAAGGAACATATCCGTTACCTGAAGCACAGGTAGACCGTTTTATGCTTAAAACTGTCATAGATTATCCGAAATTAAACGAAGAGCAATTAATTGTACGTGCTAATTTAAAAGGAAGCTTTGAACAGGTTAACCAGGTAGTTTCTATTGAGCAAATATTAAGAGCACAGGCAGCTGTTCGCGAAGTTTATATGGATGAGAAGATTGAGAAATATATTCTGGATATCATCTTTGCGACACGATACCCTGAAAAATATAAACTGGCAGATATTAAGCCATTAATTAATTTTGGAGCCTCTCCAAGAGGTAGTATCAATTTGGCAACTGCAGCTAAATGTTATGCCTTTATCAAACGAAGAGGATATGTTATCCCGGAAGATGTAAGAGCTGTTGTACTGGACGTTTTACGTCATAGAATCGGACTTACTTATGAAGCTGAAGCCGAAAATGTAACTACAGAAGATATTATCAACAAGATTGTAAACGAGATTGAAGTACCATAGTAGTTCCATCAAAACTGTTAACTTAAAACTAACTGTTGAGGCCAATGGATACTAAAGAATTACTCAAGAAGGTTCGGAAAATTGAAATAAAAACCCGTCGCTTAAGCGATCATATATTTGGGGGTGAATATCACTCTACTTTTAAAGGTAGAGGGATGACCTTTAGTGAGGTAAGGCAATATCAATTCGGAGATGATGTAAGAGCGATAGACTGGAATGTAACCGCTCGTTATAATGAGCCTTATGTAAAGGTTTTTGAAGAAGAAAGAGAGTTAACCATGATGCTAATGGTAGACATTAGTGGATCAGAATTTTTTGGAACTCATCAACAGTTTAAAAAAGACATCATTACAGAAATATCTGCAACGCTTGCATTCTCTGCTACGCAAAACAATGATAAAATAGGACTGATTCTTTTTTCAGATAAAATAGAATTATTTATTCCTCCTAAAAAAGGGAAATCACATGTATTGAGAATTATTCGGGAGTTACTGGAATTTAAACCCGAAGGAAAAGGGACCGATGTTGCAGAAGCATTGAAGTTTTTATCTAATGTAATGAAGAAGAAAGCAATTGTTTTTTTGCTTTCAGATTTTATCAGTGATAACTACGAACAAACCTTAAAAATTGTTGGTAAAAAACATGATGTAACCGGGATTAGAGTTTATGACGAAAGAGAAGAAAATATTCCGAATTTAGGAATGGTACAAATGGAAGATGCAGAGACCGGAGAATCTATTTTGGTAAATACACAATCGAGAAGAGTTCGCCAAAACTACGCTAAATACTACAGAGAACGTGTAGATTATTTTCAGGATACCTTTACTAAAAGCGGATCTGGAGTTTTGAGTTGCAGGGTAGATGATAGTTATGTAAAAAAACTACTAAGTTATTTTAAAAGACGTGGATAAAAAATGAAGAATAGTGTAGTGAAAATAATGAATTGCATGGGTTCTCAAAATTCTTTGATTTTTAATATAAAGAATTTTGCAGGAGCATTATTATTGATGCTGTTCATGTCTTCTATAGCATACGCTCAATCTGAACCAAAAGTTAGTGCAAAGATAGATTCTACTACGATCAAAATAGGAGAGCAAATTAATTTTGAGATTAGTGTAGATACAGATACCACAGCTTTAGTTGTTTTTCCGGAAAATCAACGTTTTTCACCTCTTGAAGTTATTGATGCTACAGAAATAGATACCTTTAAAAATAAAGATCGGTATAACCTCATAAAAAAATATGCATTAACACAATTTGATTCGGGGAACTATATCCTTCCGAAACAAGCGGTACTGATTAATGAGAAACCATTTTTTACAGATTCTATAGCTATTAGAGTTAATGATGTTGTGGTAGATACCACCAAACAAAAAATGTTTGATATAAAAGAACTGGTGGCTGTAGATAAAAGCTATGGGGGCTGGTTAAGTTATTTGCTTTGGATTCTTGGAATATTATTAGTTGTAGGCGGACTTCTATATTGGTTTGTGTTTAGAAAGAAACCTTTAACAGAAGAAGAAAAGGTTGCTTTATTACCTCCTTTTGACAGGGCAATGCTGGAACTAAAGAAATTAGAAGAATCGAAGTACTTAATTCAATCAGAATATAAACAATACTACTCAGAACTTACAGATATTGTACGTTCTTATATAGAAGAAGATGTAAATATTTCTGCATTAGAAAGTACTACAGAAGAGCTTATTCAGAAACTGGAAATGCTTAAAGATGCCGGAAACCTTGAAATAGATGAAGCGACGATAAAACAATTTAAAAGTGTTTTACAAACTGCCGATCTTGTCAAATTTGCAAAATCAAAACCGGAAACCAAAGCAGCAGAAAGCGATAGAAGTATTATCGAACAAATTGTTATTAAAACAAAAGAAGCAATTCCGGAACCTACAGAAGAAGAGTTAAAAGAGACAGAAGAATATCTGGAAATTTTAGCAAAGAAGCGAAAAAAGAAGAAATTAATTATAGCAGGAATATCTTCTTTAATACTTGTTTTTATTGCTACAGGTGTTGCTGTTAGTTATTATGGCTTTAATTATGTGAAAGATACTGTAATCGGGCATCCGACCAAAGAACTTCTGGAAGGAGAATGGATTGCAAGTGAATACGGTTATCCTGCAATTTTTTTAGAAACCCCTAAGGTACTAAGAAGGATTAAAATTCCGCTTCCTGCAGAAAGTCAGGAAATCATCAGAGGAAATCAGGCATTTATATACGGTAGCCTTATAGACAATTTTTATATTTTGACAAGCTCTACCACTTTTAAAGAAGGATATGAGCTGGATGTACAGAAAGCAATTGATGGAACCATAAGTACTTTTAAGGCCCAGGGGGCTAAAAATATTATAACAAAACAGGAGGAAATACAAACTCCAAGCGGGAAATCGGGAACCAAAACTTTTGGAAGTATGAAGATTAACGCTCCGGGATCAGATAAAGAAATAAATAGCAATTATGTACTTCTTAGTTTTGTCGAAAACAATGGTTTTGAGCAATTGATCATAGCGTATGAAAAAGGTGATGATTATGCAGATGCTATTGTAGAACGAATAATAAATTCTATAGACTTTAAAACCCAAAATTAATTATGTTAGAGAATATTCAATTTGCCAATCCACAGTTTTTCTGGCTGCTATTATTGCTGCCACTGGCAATTGTATGGTATTTTTTTAACAGAAAAAAAGAGAGTGCATCCCTCAAAATATCCAGTGTAAAAGGATTTAAAATTACAAGTTCTATACTTCCTAAATTGAAACCTTTGTTATTTGTACTTCGATTACTTGCTCTGGCTGCTTTAATAACAGCGTTGGCCAGGCCACAGACAAAAGAAGTGTCTACCAGGACAAAAACAACTAAAGGGATCGATATTGTAATGGCAATAGATGTATCTTCGAGTATGCTGGCAAAAGATTTAGAGCCAAATAGACTCCTGGCATTAAAAGAAGTTGCGACAGAATTTATCCAGGATCGCCCGAATGATAGAATCGGATTGGTAGTTTACTCTGGAGAAAGCTTTACAAAAACACCAATTACGAGTGATAAATCTATTGTAATGAGTGCGTTAAGAGAAATAAGGCACGGGATTATTGAAGATGGAACCGCTATAGGGATGGGCTTGGCAACCTCTGTAAACAGGTTGAAAGAAAGTACAGCATCAAGTAAAGTAATTATTTTATTGACTGATGGTGTTAATAATGCAGGATTTATAGAGCCTCAAACTGCAGCAGAGCTCGCTGTAGAATACAATATTAAAACCTATACCATAGGATTAGGAAGTAACGGAATGGCTTTAACGCCAATTGCATACAATGCAGATGGAGGTTTTATATATGACCATCGTAAAGTTGAGATCGATGAAAAGTTGCTAGAAGAGATTGCCGATGCTACGGGGGGTAAGTATTTTAGAGCAACAAATAACGAAAAACTGGAAGAGATATACAAAGAAATTAATAAGCTGGAAAAAACAGAGATAGAAGAGTTTAAATACACAAACTTTGAAGAGAAGTTCAGACCATTGGCTTTATTAGCAGGACTACTTTTACTATTAGAATTATTGTTGAGAAACACATTATTTAGAAGCTTTATATAATGTATCAATTAGAAGAAAAAATATATTTTTATGCACTTATCATTATCCCGATAATGATTTTGCTGTTTTTGATTTTACAAATATGGAAGCGAAAAACACAGCAAAAATTCGGAGATAAGAGATTACTAAAAAAACTGAGCCCTGCAAACTCAACTTTTAAATCTATCTTAAAACTCATTGTTATTTCATTAGCTTTTGCTAGTTTGGCAATAGCTTTGGTTAATCCTAAAATAGGGACTAAGCTGGAAACAGTTAAACGAGAAGGCGTAGATATTGTTTTTGCGGTTGATGTTTCCAAGAGTATGTTGGCAGAAGATATTGCCCCTAACAGGTTGGAAAAATCGAAACGATTGGTTTCAGAAATTGTCAATGAGTTAGGGAGTGACAGAATCGGTATTATAGCATATGCAGGACAAGCATTTCCGCAATTGCCTATTACTACAGATTATGCTGCCGCAAAAATGTTCTTACAGAGTATGAATACAGATATGCTTTCTTCTCAGGGAACAGCTATTGATGATGCCATTAATTTGGCTAAGACCTATTATAATGATGAAGAACAGACCAATAGAGTTTTATTTATTGTGTCTGATGGAGAAGACCATTCTCAAGGATCTATTGATGCTGTTGAGGATGCCCTTCAGGAAGGAATCAGAATTTTTACTATTGGTGTTGGAACAGAGAAAGGAAGTCCGATTCCAATTAAAGTTAATAATATAGTAGACAGTTATAAAAAAGATTCAAACGGACAGGTAGTTATTACCAAACTAAATGAACAAGTTTTAAAAGATATCGCAGACGAAGGAGAAGGTGCATATATTAGTGGAAAAAACACAGAAGAAGTTGTTGAATTTGTCAGAGAAACATTAGCTCAAATGGATAAAAAAGAATTTGAAGCTAAACAATTTGCAGATTATAAAGATCAGTTTCAATGGTTTATAGCAGCAGCTATTCTATTTTTATTTTTAGATGTCTTTTTATTAGAAAGAAAGACAGCCTGGTTGCAAAAACTGAACCTGTTCAATGAAAATAAAGGAGACGAATAATTTCGATATGAAAAAGTATATTTTATTATTTTGCTTATTTGTTACGGCTTTAGCTTTTTCACAAGAAGATGAAAAAGCAAAACAAAAAGCAGCAAGGCAATCAAATAACCTGGTTTATGAAGCTAATGATAAACTGGAAGGGAAAGAATTTATTGATGCCGAAGTATCTTATAGAAAAGCGATTTCAAAAAACGATGAAAATGCAGTTGCTAAATATAATTTAGGAAATGCATATTATAAAGAAAATAGCCTTGAAGAAGCTTTTACAAGATATAAACAAGCAGGAGATATCGCATTGTCAAAAGCTCAAAAACATAAGGCTTTTCATAATATTGGAAATATATTTATGAAAAACAAAGAGTTTGAAAAAGCTGTAGAAGCCTATAAAGAAGCGCTAAGAAACGATCCGACAGATGATGAAACACGCTACAATCTGGCTTTAGCTAAACAGAAAAAGGAGCAAGAAGGTGGAGGAGGAGACAATGATAAAGACCAAAATCAGGATCAAAAAGATCAGAAAGATCAGGATAAGAAAGACGGAGATAAAGGCGATAAAGACAAAGAAGGAGATCAGAAAGAAGATAAGAAGGATGATGGAAAAGAGGGTGAGAATGACCAGAAAGATGGAGAAAAGAAGCCTGATGAGAATAATGAAGAAGGAGATAAAAAAGAAGACAAGAAAGATGAAGGTAAAGGCGATAAACAGCCTAAAGATGAAAAAGGAGAACCTAAAAAACCTCGTCCTAATCAATTATCGCCTCAACAGATTAAAAATCTTCTTGAAGCAATGAATAATGCAGAGAAAAAAGTACAGAAAAAACTTAACGCTAAAAAAGTGAAAGGGGTTCCTGTTAAAAATGAAAAGGATTGGTAACTAAAATGAATATTGATTTGTTAATAGCTTAAGCATCTCAATATAAATTAGAAATGAAGAATTTTTTCTTAACTATATTATTTTTTATTCCATTAATTGTCTTTTCACAAGATGATGAGGTTACTTTTGAAGCAAAAGTAAGTAAGGAGAAACTTGGAATTAATGAAAGACTCAGAGTAGAGTTCGTGATGAATAAAGACGGAGACAACTTTACACCTCCGGATTTTGATGGCTTTAGAGTAAATGGCCCTAGTCAGTCCATAAATACATTCAATTATAATGGTAAAAGAGGGTTCTCTAAAAAGTTTACTTATATCTTAATGCCTACTAAAAGGGGGAAGATCACTATTAAACAGGCTACAGTAGAAATAGATGGAAAAACTTTTAAAACATTACCGGTAAAAGTAGAGATTACTGCTGCAGTAGATAAGCCTAATGCTGCTAAAACGGCAGAAGATATTGCTGACGATAAAATACATCTGGTAGCCGAAGTTTCCAAAGCCAAACCCTATCTGAATGAAGCAATAAGTGTAGTATATAAACTTTATGTAAGTCCGGATATTAGTGTTAGTAATTACGAGCAACTAGATAATCCTAAATACAATAACTTCTGGACTCAGGATATCCCGGTAAAGAGATTTGTACCTCAGAATAGTGTTTTTAAAGGAAAATCGTATAGATATGTCGTTTTGAAAAGAGTTGTTTTATATCCGCAAAAATCTGGAAAACTTAATATAGAACCACTCTCTTTAGATATTACAGTAGACGTCCCTACCAATAGAAGAAACTTTTTTGGAGAAAGAATCTTTACAAAAACTCATAAAACGGTGTCTGCCGGTAGCCGTACGATAAATGTAAAAGAATTACCTCCGGGGAAACCTGAAGGATTTACCGGAGCCGTGGGAAGCTTTGATTTTAATGTTATTCCTAATAAAACCGACTTAAAAGCAACAGAATCTTTTCAAACAAAAGTAGAAGTTACCGGAAATGGAAATTTAAAACTTTTTGACTTACCTAAACTAAATTTGCCAAGCTCTCTGGAAGTTTATGAGCCCGAATTTAATGAAAGCGTTACTACTAATTTATCTGGTTCTAAAGGGAAAGTATTAGACAACTATACTATAGTGCCTCAGTTTAGAGGAAAATATCCGATTCCGAGTATATCTTTTTCATATTTCGATCCGAAAGAGAAAAAATATAAAACCATTAAATCTCAGGAGATTTTAATTAATGTATATGAAGGTCCTACAAATTCTGAAGTTACTACTGTTAATTCAGATAACGATACAGGACTTAGTAAACAAGCTGTTGTAACTACAGGAACTCAATTTCGCTTTTTAAAGTTAAATGCTAACCTCCAGAATATTCAAAAAGAAAGTTTATTTAAATCGAACAGGTACTATTTGTTTTTATTGCTGCCGTTATTGATTATCCCGGTTGCTATTGTTGCTGGGAAAAAGAAAAAAGCAATGGAAGGTGATATTGAAGGGAACCGTATCAGAAAAGCAAATAAACTGGCTAAGAAATATTTATCAGAAGCAAAGAAAGCTATCGGTAAAAAAGAAGCTTTTTACGAATCGTTAGAACGGGCATTGCATAATTATCTGAAAGCAAAGCTTCATATAGAAACCTCTGAGTTTAGCAAGGAGAAAATAACAGATTTGTTGAGTTCTCGTCATGTAAGCGAAGAAACTGTTTCTAGTTTTATCTCACTTCTTGAAAGCTGTGAGTTGGCAAGATATACTCCAGCTACAGAGGTTACAATACAGCATGACTTTAATAAAGCAGCCGAAGTCATTTCACAAATTGATAAACAAATTCAATAGAAATGAAGAAATTGATTTTTGCCATTATATTACTTTTTTCCAGCTTTAATTTTGCTCAGGACAATGAAGCTCTTTTTGAAGAAGCCAATAAATTGTATAACGAGGGGGATTATGAAGGCGCAATTGAAAGGTATGAAAAGATTGTAGCAAAAGGCCAACATTCTGCAGCTATATACTATAATTTAGGAAATGCACATTATAAATTGAATAACGTAGCTCCTACGATCTATTTTTACGAAAAAGCACTATTGTTATCTCCTAATGATGAAGATATTAATAACAATATCAGTTTTGCCAGGAATATGACTTTAGACGATATTGAAGTTTTGCCTCAAACCGGATTTAATAAACTCATCGAAAAAAGTATTGGAAAGCTGTCTTACGATACATGGGCTATTCTCTCCATATTATTTATAATTCTGTTTGTCATTACATTTTTATTGTATTATTTTTCATTTAAACAACAGATTAAAAGATTGTACTTTATACTGAGTGCACTCTCAATACTTATTTGTGTTTTTTCGGTTGTCTTTGCATTTCAGGAATATAATAGTATCCAAAAAGACAGACCTGCAATTATTTTTGCTGTAGAATCTGATGTGAAATCTGAACCTAATGAGAGAAGTGAAAACGTATTTTTACTTCATGAAGGTACTAAAGTTAATGTTCTTGAAGAGTTGAACGATTGGAAAAAAATTAAACTTTTAGATGGAAAGATTGGTTGGATTCCTCAGGACGATTTAAAAGAACTAAAAGCACTCTAGCGCAAGTTTATCATAATCTTTTAATTATTTTTAACACTATTTAATAGTAATACTATTATATTTGTTAGGTAACTCTAAAATAAATAATGTCCCGACTACTTTCCATAGTCTTCTGTGTTTTTTTGATGGTGTCCTTTATGGGGCCATCAGTAATCACTATTTTGGAAGAAGGTCATGGGGTATGCCTTGTTGATTTTGGAGACGAAAGTGAGAAAAAGGAAAACCAGGAATCTGAAAAAGAAAAAGTTTATTTTGCTTCATATGATCATATAGATTTAAAATTTAGATTATCAGAAAAAATGCATGATAAAGAATATCAGATGACTTATCAGGAATTACCGCAAGATATAGTTCTACCTCCTCCGGAAAAATCAATATCCCTTTTCAGTTAATTTTTTCAATTAAGTAGAAGTAATTCGCTTCTACACATCAATTTTTTATTTAAAACACCCTTGTGTAAGGGGAAAACTTATTTTTATGGATATTTTTAAAAATATAAAAAGCGACCTCCCAGCTAGTATTGTCGTCTTTTTTGTAGCATTACCTTTATGTTTAGGTATTGCATTAGCTAGTGGAGCTCCTTTATTCTCTGGTTTGATAGCCGGGATTATTGGGGGTATCGTTGTGGGAAGTCTTAGTGGTTCTAAGATTGGAGTTAGTGGACCTGCAGCCGGATTGGCTGCTATTGTATTATCGGCTATAGCTACATTAGGAGGTTATGAAAACTTTTTAGTTGCTGTAGTACTTGGAGGAATTATTCAATTGGCTTTTGGTTTTTTAAAAGCAGGAATCATTGGATATTTTTTCCCTTCTTCCGTTATCAAAGGAATGCTAACGGGGATAGGAATTATTATCATTTTAAAACAAATCCCTCACTTTTTTGGCTATGATGCCGCTTTTGAGGGAGATTTTGCCTTTTTTCAGGTAGATGGTGAGAATACCTTTTCTGAAATTTTAAAATCAGTAAACTACATTAGTTTAGGCCCTACTGTAATTGGGTTAATTAGTTTGGCTATTTTAATTTTATGGGATCGGGTTTTATCTAAAAAAGGTAAAATATTTCAACTTGTTCAAGGGCCTTTGGTAGCTGTAATTGCCGGAATTGTCTTTTTTGTTTTTACCCAAGGAAGCGATTTATTTAACTTTAGAGGTTCGCAATTAGTAAGTGTGCCTGTTCCGGAAGACGTACAATCTTTTTTAGGGCAGTTTACCTTTCCTAATTTTGGAGTTATAGGGAACGCCGATATCTGGATTACGGCATTTACTATCGCTCTTGTTGCCAGTCTTGAAACATTATTATGTGTAGAAGCTACAGATAAACTTGACCCTCATAAAAATGTAACTCCAACCAATAGAGAATTATTGGCACAAGGTGGAGGTAATATTATTTCCGGATTAATAGGAGGATTACCTATTACGCAGGTAATTGTAAGAAGTTCTGCTAATATTCAATCAGGAGGACGTAGCAAAATGTCTGCAATAATTCATGGATTCTTTTTATTGATATCTGTTATGCTTATCCCTAAATTGTTGAATAAAATTCCTTTGGCAGTATTGGCAGCTGTACTTTTTATAGTTGGTTATAAATTAGCTAAGCCTGCATTGTTTAAGAAGATGTTCCAGTTAGGATGGAAACAATGGATTCCTTTTGTAACCACAGTAGCCGGAATTGTTTTTATCGATTTGTTAAAAGGTCTTGGGTTAGGATTAGGAGTTGGAATTGTAGTTATTCTGATTAAGAGTTTCCAAAATTCTCATTTCCTGCATATTGAAGATAAGAGTAATGGAGTCCATAAAATAAAAATGACTTTGGCAGAAGAAGTGACTTTCTTTAATAAAGGAGCCATCCTGAAAGAATTAGATAACCTGCCAAGAGATACTTATTTAGAGCTTGACGTAAGAAAGACCAGGTATTTAGACAATGATATTATAGAAATTCTGGAAGATTTTGCACATAAAGCAAAAGAGAGGAACATTGATATTAAGTTAATTTCAGAGCGTGGAATTGTAGAAAATCCGTCGAGTTTTATTGAGTTTTTTAGACTTAGGCCAAAAACAGCTTAATAAATCAAGATATTGAATAGAAAATTTAAACCGATAACTAAAGATGATATGCCGATTTTATAAATCAAATAAACAGGCAGATATGATCTTTACTAAAATATATTATAGATGAAAGCACTTACTAAAGAAACGCAAGCAGCGATAACTCCTCAAAAAGCATTGGAATTATTAAAAGAAGGAAATGAAAGGTTTTTAAAGAGTTCTCAGGCTAATAGAGATTTATTAGGCCAGGTAGCAGATACAACAACCGGACAATTTCCTTTTGCAACTGTTTTGCACTGCATAGATTCACGAGTATCTGCAGAGCTTATTTTTGATCAAGGTGTTGGAGATGTCTTTAGCATTAGAATTGCAGGGAATTTTGTAAACGAAGACATTTTAGGAAGTATGGAATTTGCAAGTAAATTAGCAGGAACCAAATTAGTTTTGGTACTGGGTCATACCAGTTGTGGTGCGGTTAAAGGAGCTTGCGACCACGCTAAAATGGGAAATCTTACAAAACTGATTGAAAAATTAACTCCGGCTGTAGATGCAGTATCAGAACCAAAAGATCAGAATTTGAGAAACTCGCAAAACATAGATTTTGTAAATGAAGTAGCCGTTACCAACGTAAAGCTGACAATAGATCGTATTAGAAAAGAAAGTGAAATTCTTAACGAAATGGAGCAAAACGGAGAAATCATAATTGCGGGAGGAATGTATGATGTTAGTAACGGAAAAGTTACCTTCCTATAAAGAAGAATATTTTTTTAATGAAAAAGCAGGTTTTTTTATAATTACCTGCTTTTTTGTTTTAGATTATTATCTTTAAAAACAGTAAAGATTTTTTGAGTCTGAAATTATATCAAATACAACCGAAATAAATGAAAAATCTATTCAAGCATATTAAAGGAGACGCTTTTGGGGGTATAACAGCAGGAATTGTAGCATTGCCCTTAGCTTTGGCTTTTGGAGTAGCATCTGGTCTTGGGCCGGCAGCCGGATTATATGGCGCTATTTTTATTAGTTTTTTTGCGGCGCTTTTTGGAGGTACAAACACTCAAATATCTGGTCCCACAGCTCCAATGACTGCAGTAAGTACTATCGTCATTGCAGGAATAATAGCCGCTAATAACGGAGATGTCAATAAAGCATTACCTTCTATTCTAACGGTTTTCTTATTGGCAGGATTAATGCAGATGGGATTAGGTGCTATGGGGCTGGGGAAGTATATACGATATATTCCTTATCCAGTGGTATCAGGTTTTATGACGGCTATAGGTGTTATTATTTTACTGACTCAAATTTTACCTTCTTTAGGATATTATGCAAAGGAAGATGTCGCGTTTGTCAATCAATTTAAAGCAGAAGCAGAAGAAATACTTCTCCAGAATATTTTAAAGGAAGAAACCGGAGAAAATGTCTTATCTCTAGAAGATTTTAAAGCAACGATCTCCCGTGCCGGTGATATTACTCAAGAAGATATTTTAAAAGAAGCTCAGACATTAGCAGGGAAAAGAGCGTCTGGAACCATAGGAGCGATAAGAGTATTGCCAAGGGCGCTTCAACAGGTTAATTGGCTGGAATTATTGCTGGTACTTGGAACAATTATTATTATCTATGGATTTAAACGTATCACTAAGGTAATACCGAGTACCCTTGTGGCACTATTGGTGATGTCTGGAATTGCCTATGGATTTGGATTGGATTATCGTCCTATTGAAAAAATTCCCGGAGGTATTCCAACTCCCAAATTAGAAATTTTTACGGGCTTTAGCTTTGCTAGTATTAGCCCTTATATAGTTACAGCATTAACTTTGGCATTACTGGGAGCCATAGATTCTTTGTTAACCAGTGTTGTTGCCGATAATATGACTAAAACAAAACACAAGCCTAACAAAGAGCTTTTTGGACAAGGAATTGGAAATAGTATTGCAGCACTTTTTGGAGGTATTCCGGGAGCAGGGGCTACAATTAGAACAGTAGTTAATATTAATTCAGGAGGAAAAACCAAATTTTCGGGAATGATTGCAGGATTGGTATTGCTCATTATTTTTTTAGGATTAGGTCCGGTAGCTTCTCGAATTCCCGCAGCAGTTTTAGCAGGAATATTGATCACAGTTGGAATTGGAGTGATGGATTACAAAGGTTTGAGAGCAATTTCCAGTTTGCCTAAGGATATTAAAATAGGCGGACTAAAAATAAGTTCTGAAGTGTTGATCATGCTAGTCGTATTGGGGCTTGCAACATTTTGGGACCTGATTTATGCAGTGGGTATTGGTTTGGTAATTGCATCCTTGACATTCATGAAAAAAATAGGAGATTTAACCGCAGAACGATCTGATGTTAAATCGTTATTGAAAGAAAAAGCATGGGCAGACGAACAAAACTTTCCTGAACATCTCAAAGGAAATGTGTTCATTAAACATATAAAAGGACCTTTATTTTTTGGATTTACCACTAATTTTCAATTATTGGCAGAGAAAGTACCGGAAACCGCAACTAAGGTGATTATTAGAATGGACCGGATGCCATATATAGATCAATCGGGGCTGTATGCATTAGAGGATGTAATTATGGATTTAAATAATGCCAACAAGTGTGTGTTATTGACAGGTGTGTCGGAACAACCTGAATATATGATGGAACGTATCGATATTATTCCAGATTTAATATCACGAGAGCATATTTTTCAAACCTTTGACGACAGTATTACCTGGATTTTAAAAAATACAAACGAAATTACTTCGGAAAAATAAAAAGTGCTTGATAATCGAGATTAAACCCTCTGAAGCTTCCCCCCAGAGTGGTTTATTGGTGTTACTTATTTTTTAAATCATCAAAAATTATACTCTAATTTGATGCGATTTGTTGATTTACAGATTCTTTTTCTTCCGGTTGCTTGTTTTGCAAGACAAGAGAAAAAACAAAAGCCCCTAAATCTCTGACCGGATGATATAAAATTGAGGTATCTGTGGTTTCTTCATCTATAAAACCAATAGTATTATTTGTACGGTCAAAAAAGATGAGAACAGCCCCTAGTATAATAGCTATTTTTAATCCGCCAAAGAGTCCTCCCAATATTTTGTTTAAAATTCCTAATGCAGCTAAATCTGCAATTTTGGTAAGTAGTTTTCCGGCCCAGGTAACCACAATTATAATGATAATGAATGTAATTAAAAATGCGGCGAGTTTGATATACCTTTCGCTCCAGCTTAAATGTTCCGTAAGATAATCACCTACAAAATAAGAGAAATGAATAGCTCCGTAAATCCCTAAAATTAAGGCAACAAGAGAAGCTATTTCTAAAAATAATCCTTTGAGAAACCCTCGTACTAATCCGAATAGGATAAGTCCGCCTAAAATAATATCAATAAAGTTCATAGTTTAAAAATACATTTTAAAAATATATCCTGAAAACAATGTTTGGAGTAATACCTAATGATAACTGTTCTAACTGTTCTAGTTCCTGTTCTTGAGTTACCGGATTTTCATCTACTCTGTAGAATACAGATAATGGTACCTGACGATTATAAATATTAAGTAGTGAAACTCCTAACCTGCCTCTCCAGTTCCCATTTTTAGAAATATTGAATTTATAAGTTGCAGAGGCATCCAGACGGTGATAATCAGGGAATCTTTCTGCGTTAATACTACCAAAATTGATATCGCCATTAGTAGTATTAAAACCTTCGGCATCTGTAAAAGGAGCTCCGGTTCTATAATTCCAACCTAAAGAAAATTCCCAGTTTTTAACTTCATAAGTATTAGAAATATTAAAATTATGAGTAATATCGTTGTTTCCGGGAAATGGAGAGCTTTGTAATTCACTAAAAGTAAATTCTATATCATTAAAAGTATATCCTAACCACAAGCGGAAATTTCCGATTTTTTTCTTAAGTAAGATATCTACTCCAACAACACGACTTTCCCCTTCAGAAATTTCATTATTAGTATTTGTAAAGCCGTTCGTAAATGAAGTTAGTCCCGAAATATTTTTATAATACCCATCAATATCAAAAGTCCATCCTTTGGAATTGATCAGAAAACCTCCTGAAAATTGAGTGCTTTCTAAAATAGGGATATCCTCCCCATTAGAAACGGTCCAAATATTATTTTCCAAACGCAATTGCACATCTTCAAATTCTACTAACTGACTTATTACCTGGTATCTTTTTTCTCCCGTAGCCTTTAGCCTTATTGAATTAGTTATAGGGATTTCAATATTGGCCCTGGGCTCAAAAAATAAATCATCAAAATCTGAATAATGAGATGTTCGTAATCCAAGATTTATCAACCCATTATTTTTCAACTTATATTGATATTCTGCAAAAGCAGTATTCGCTATTACTTCATTTCTACGAGTTATATTAAAATCTCTTGTATTTGCACTTAATACTGGTGGAGGAATATCATCGTCAATTTCATCAGGATCAATATCGATGCCATCTCTGGCATCATCACGAAATAGTAAAAAAGAAACATCTGTTTTAGAAAACTGATATCCGGCAGTTATTCTGTGCTGTGGAAGAAAATCATATCCTAAATTAAGGCCGAAACCATAATCTTCTACTATGTTTCTTCGAATATCTTCTTCTTCTAATATGTTATCTTCTAAAATTTGAAAATTATAATCAGAATCAAAATTAGAATAATAACCATTTAAATGATGATGAAACTTTCTGCCTTTACTCCCTGACCATTCAAAGCTCGCTCCTTCATTTTTTATGATAAGATCATCTCTTGATACATCTTCATCATCTTGTACCCTGAAATCGAGTTCATTATTTGTACGTAAGCCGCTAAATGTAATTAAATCATTTTTTGAAGGTTTAACAATAAGTTTAGCATTTACATCACTAAAAAAGAATTCATTATTGGCTTGATTTTCTATTATCTCTGTATCATCATCTTGATTCGGAATGATTTCTCCATTTTGAGTATTGAGAATTCGAGTATTTTGAAATGCTTTTTCTGAGAATGACTCAAAAGTAGGGGTTTCTAAAATATTGGTATAAGAATGTCTGGCTGAAAGAACTAATCCAACACTTTTAAAAAAAGGAACCTTAAAAAACAAATCTGCATGTGTGCCGTTCAATCCAAAACCACCTTCAAAACGCCTAGGTATTTTAGTATCACTTTTTAAATCAATTACTCCGGAAATACGATCTCCATATCGCGCGCTGGCTCCTCCTTTATAAATTTTAGCATCTTCTGTTATATAGGGATTAAATGCAGAGATTAAACCAAAAAAATGACCTGTATTGTAAATCCGTATTCCATCCCATAATATAAGATTCTGATCTGGAGAACCTCCTCGAATCTGAATTCCCGATGCACTTTCGTCCGGACTTGTAATTCCTGGGATTAACTGGATACTTTGGAATAAATCGGGCTCAGAAATACCTGGAAAAATCCCTACATTATCATTTGTAACTGTAATAGATCCATCAGTATTACGATCTACACCTTTTGTGATGTATCCTAATACGACTACTTCATTAAGAGATTGAGTATCCGGGCGGATATAGATATTCCGGCAATTTTCATTACTATAATCTGATGCATTAATGAAAATATTCTCGTAACCAACATATTGAATAAGTAAAGCTGCTGTAGCTGCTACTTTTTCTATCTGGAAATAACCCTTTTCGTCACTAATGGCTCCTTTTGAAGTACCTTCAATAACTATATTTGCAAAGGGTAAGGGGTCTTTTAAATCTGCGTCGAAAAGATAACCGCAAACAGTTATTTTATTTGAAGGAAAACTTATAATAACTTGTTGGTCTGAAATTTTTTCAAAAACAAGCCCGGTTAATAATTCAAGGCGTTTTAAAATATCTGTAATAGGGGCTTTCAATGTCAGATCAATAAATTTAGCTTCAATAACTTCTTCACTAAAGGAGAAAATAATTTCTGTTTTTTGTTCTAAATCTGTAAGTACTGTTTTTAGTGGAACATTGTTGTAATTAACTGTTATTTCATCATCTTGGGAATATATAATACCAACCCATAGGAAACATAAAGTCCATAGTAATTTTTTATCCATTTTCATTTTTTTAGTGTGTTTCGAAAATTACAGTAGTATCAATTATATGATATTCAATTCCCATAGGAAGAAGTACAGACTTTAAAGCTATTTCTAAATCATTATGTACAATGCTACCACTAAACAATCTTGAAAGATCAACAGTATTTGTTGTAAACGAAATACCATATTGTACCTGGAGTACTTCTAAAACATCACTTAAAGGAGTCTCTTTAAAAATAGTTTGCCCTCTTAACCATGAAGGAGAGTTCTCTTCAATTTTAAAAGTCTCAATCTTTTTTTCTTTTAGCTTAATGGCCTCTCCTTTTTCTAGAGTAGTAGATACATCTTCTGAAGAAGAAACAAAAGCTACTTTTCCTTCAAAACAGGCCAATTCAAAACTTTTGGATCGTGTTTTTACATTAAATTGAGTCCCTAAAACAGATACTGTACCCGATTTAGTAACTACTGAAAATAGTGATCCTTTAGCTACTTTAAAAAAAGCTTCACCTTCAAGTTTAATTTTTCTGTTTTGACTCCAGAAAAAACGACGATGTGTTAGTTTAGTTTTAGCATTTAACCGTACTTCTGACCCATCAGGCAAAAAGACGGTCGATTGCTCTCCAAAAGCAGTCACATAATTTTTTTCATTAAATAAAAATAGAAAAGCAATAAATAAAGAAGCAGCTACAGCGGTAGCATAGAAAAACGGACGCAATTTTATCACCTTTTTTTTCCGATGTTCTAATTTTTCATTTAATTTTTGCTTAAAAGCTTCTTTGTCAAATTCTGGCTTCTTAAAAAGATAAGACCCTTTAGCTATGGCATCAAACTTAGGAAAATCCGAGTCATTTTTAAATGCATCCAATTCTTCCGGAGTAAGTTCATTTGCCATCCATCTGGCTAAAAAAGTATCATCTCTTTCTTCAATCATTTAATTGATTATTTGAATGGGAACAGTTGACTTTATGATTACCCTACCCCCTTGTTAAATATTTTTAATTGTTTTTCTTAACTTAACTAATGCTTTATGCATACGCTTTTCTATTGCTTTTTGAGAAACACCTAGTAATTCAGCTATTTCACGATACGTTTTTTTATCGACCCTATTTAATAAAAAAACCTCTCTCTGCCCTTGAGGTAATCTGTTTATAGATTCCTGAAGATTAATCATAAATTCATTTTCTTCCATTTTAAACTGGGGAGTCTCATTATTAAAAGTGGAGTGAGGAATCTTTTCATAATCTAATACAACCTTTTTATGCGTTACTTCGTTATAAAATTGGTTTTTAGCTACCTTATATAAAAACCCGCGTGCTTTTTCAAAAAGTACTTTTTTACAATGGTTCCATAATTTAATAAAAGCATCCTGAGTAATATCTTCTGCCTGAGCCATATCTCCACAACGATAATACAGGAAATTCCGAAGCTCTTCTACGTGATCGTCAAAAACTTGATTATATACTTTTTGATCGCATATAGATTTAAGGCTGTTTGGCATAAAGAATAATTTTTTTGAGGTAAGGGGTAGGGTAAAACTATACTTGTTTGTTCTCCTTCCAAATATAAATTTTTTTATCATGAACTCTAAAAAAAACTTCACATTTGCAATTATTATTCTTTTGCTTCTTGCAATTGCTTTATTTGGATCTAAAATTATTCCTGCTTCAAAATCGTTAGATGATTTTTTCGCAGAGGAAGTCTATGAAGTATCGTATCGTTACTTTTTTAAAACAAATGAAAAATCAGTACAAGTTAAATCGTATCTCCCTAAAAATAATTCCAGGCAGCGTATCAGCCTAGAGACAATTAAAACCAGGGAGCATGTAAAAATGGAAAAATTGGCTGAAGGAAATAACCTTAAAGCCATTTGGAAATCAGATACATTGAATGAATATGAAAATGTAGATTACTCTTTTATTTTTGAAGGAAAAGAAAAAAAGTTTGTAATACCAGATGTATTTAAAAAATACTATATAGAAGATGCTCTTTATCTTAAAGCCTCAGAAAATATTCAATCTGACCATTCAGTAATCGATAGTATTGCAAATACTATTAAGAGGCAATCAAATAACGATCGGATGCTGCTTAAAAACACTTTCGATTATGTGTATAACATTCCTTCTGCTCCCATTATTACATTGACAGATGCTATTACAGTTACAGAGCAAAACAGGGCATCCTGCAATGGTAAGAGTCGTTTATTTGTAGCGATTATGCGAAATTTGGGATATCCGGCCAGAATTAAAGGAGGGATAATTCTTGAAAATACAAACAAGCGTACATCACATGTTTGGGCCGAGGTCAATATAAATGATCAATGGATTCCTTTCGATACTTTAAATAATCATTTTGGATTTATCCCGGCAAACTACTTGGAATTATATGAAGGAGATAAGTTTTTAATTACCCATACACAAGGAATTAATTTCGATTATACTTATTGTATTCAGGAAAAAAATCATATTCCCTTCTTTGTATCTACAAATAGTGAATTTAAAAAATTAGCTACTTTTTCATTATGGAGCTTAATAGAGGGAGGAACAATTTCAAAAAAGACATTAATTCTATTGATATTACTTCCTATAGGAGGGTTGATTGTCGCTTTTTTAAGAAATATAGTCGGAATAAAAACATTTGGAGTTTTCCTGCCGGTCCTTATTACTTATGCTTTGTTTGAAACCGGGTTTGTCACAGGTATTTTAATTTTTCTTTCCTTAATTATTTTAGTTGGGATTATTTCAAAACCTTTTGATAAACTCGGTTTATTATATACCCCCAAATTAGTAATCTCTCTATCACTTATGGTAATTATAATGACAATAGGATCATCTATAGGAGCCGTTAATAGTATTGTATGGCTTACATCATTAACCATATTCCCAACTATTATTTTGACCATTTCAGCAGAACGGTTTTCTACCTCTATAGTCGAAGACGGATTTTACGATGCTACCAGCAGATTGATGCAAACATTAATAGCAGTTACTGTATGTTATTTTGCTTTATCTAATAACTGGCTGGCCAATTTTGTCATCATCTTTCCGGAAGTGCTTTTAATAGTTATTTGCTTATGTATGCTTTTAGGGAAGTATATGGGACTTCGCTGGGTTGAAGTTTATAGGTTTAAATCTTTGTTGAACAATGCTTAAAAATTTGAAAATGAACATATTTAATTTCTTCAAAGGAAAAAACCTTAATGGAATTACTGGATTGAATGCCAGAAATCTACAACTTATTTATCCTAATAATGAGAGGAAGTATTATAAAATGGCAGATAATAAAGTCTTGTCAAAAAAACTATTACATAAACACGATATTCCTTGTGCAGTAACCTACGCTGTGATTGAAAGAATGAGTGATATAAAAAAAAAATGGAAGGCTTGTAAAAAATATGATGCAATGGCAGTTAAACCTGCTAATGGGAGTGGTGGAGAAGGAATTAAAATAATAAGAAAAAATGAAGATGGGCAGTGGATAAGTAGTGGCAGAATTATTAAGGAAGAGGAAATTATAAGGCATATGTCTGCTATATTATCAGGCCTTTTTTCTCTTGGGGCTAATGATTGTGTGTTAATAGAAGAATGCATTATTCCTCATCCTTTTTTTGCTGAAATTTATCCCGAAGGTGTTCCCGATTTTAGAGTTATCACCTTAAAAGGAAATCCTATTATGGGAATGTTAAGAATGCCGACAGCAAGATCGGAAGGTAAAGCTAATTTGCATCAGAAAGGAGTTGGAATCGGTATAGATATGAAAAAAGGTATTCTTACCCAGGTCTATGATGGAAAAAAATATTCAGATCATCATCCTGATAACCCGAATATAGTATTTGGAAAACCTATTCCATACTGGAATGAGATTATAGAAATAGCAATTGCTACATCTAAAGTATTCCCACTTGACTATTTGGGAATCGATATTGTAATCGATAAAAATAAAGGGCCACAGATTATGGAAGTAAATGTCCGTCCTGGGTTAGGAATTCAACTGGTAAATAGGCAAGGGCTTCATAAAGTAATAGCAGATTTGAAAAAAAATAATACAAGAGGGTAGGGTAATTTAAAAATGGATGGTTATCTCTAAAAATAAAAAACAAAGCAATAATGAAAACAATAAAAACTTTAATACTGGCAATACTTATATCGGGGACTACTTTTTCGCAAACAGAAACGAAACAAAGTTTGGAAATAAATACATTAAGTGGATATGAATTTAATTATTTTAAAAGCCCAGACCAAGTTTTACAAAATGGAATCCTCTTCAATCAAGACAGCCTTATTTCCAGTAGTTCTTACCAGGACATTAATGCCGATTATGATGTGAACCACCATTGGAAAGAAAACCGTTTAAGATTTTCTATAACTCCCGGAGCACGAATTTTTTATGAAAACCCGGATGATAGTTATTGGACTGTCAATGCAACTGTTAAATACGATCGGGAACTTAACAAAAAGGTCGATTTTCTGGCAGGAATCCTTTTTAAAAGGGTAGCCCGTGAAGGATTAGACGGAGCACAGGATGTTTTAATTAACCCTCTTGGATATACTAATATCGGAGTTAATACAGGAATTGGGTTTCGTCCGTGGAAGAAAAATAAAAGTACAATAGAAGCTTTTTATAATAATAGAAATTTTGATGCTTTTGGAATAAGAGATTTGCAATTTGATGAATATGGAGTACGATTTAAAACAACACAGCGTTTCAAAGTAAATAAATTAAAGCATGCATATGGATTGACTGGGTATATAAAAAAGCGTTTATACGATACTTTTAATGCTTCTGATGTGGTTCCTGATGGAGAAAGAGATTGGGATTATATACGATTAACTCCTTTTTATGAATTACCGGTTAATAAAAACCTTAAACTAACCTCAAGCTTTCTTTATTATGTTAGGATAGATAATTTAGAAGACAGATCAGGATTTAACCAATATGGCCCAAAAATAGCTTTTACTTTTGATGATGATCAGACAAAAATACGATCTTCTTTTTCTTATGTAATGCGTGATTATACCTTTTTTGAAGCACGTGATAATAATGGATTAATAGGCGAAAATATACAATATAACTATGCTGATTTCTCACTAAAAGCTACACGTAAAATAAGGAAGAGTATGTATTTGACAGCAGATATTTACAGTAGAATCCGCACGACTAATTTCACAGATATTGAAGCTCGCTCCTTTAGAAGTTATAGAAATCAGTATGCAGGAGTCGGATTAATGTGGGATTTTTAATTTTCTCTTTGCTTTATCAAATAATTTTTTAAGGAAACATTACTTTTGTAATGCTTCTTTTTTAGAAAGAACATAAATATGTATGGCAAGAGACAAACAATTAAAAGAACGCTGGGAGCAAATAGTACAGAAGTTATCTGCTCAATTTGCTGAGGGTGATGTATTAGAGCTGGATTCAATTATTTATTTAATCGGAGTTCAGGAATTAGGGCAGCTTCACCGAACGTTTAAAAAAGATGAAAAAGTCAATCTCATGCATATTGCGATTTGTAGATTACTGGAGCCTTACGGATATTATGAATTTGATTTTTTTGATGATGATGGCTGGCCTCATTATAAAGTAAAAGAAGAGCTTCCTGTATTAAAGGCAGGAGAGCAAACCGTACTCATGAAAGAAGCCATTGTTCAGTATTTTCTTGAAAAAGAGCTTATTGATTGATATGTTTCTTGATAATACCCGACTATATAGCTAATTAATAATTAGTCGGTTAGAATGCTTCTTAAATTCCCGAATGACAGCGGTCCAATATATAGAGAAACAATTGAAGGAAACTTCATCATTGAACCATGGAATACGGCTAGTAATCTTATTTTTCTTGCTATTGTTTTTTATTGGTCTTTTAGGGTATACAAAGACGCTAAAAAACACAAATTTCTCGCTTTAGGCCTGCCAACTTTGTTAATAGGATATATTGGTGGTACAATTTACCATGCAACAAGAAGTCATGAAATATGGCTATTAATGGATTGGGTACCTATAGTTTTATTATGTTTATCGGCTTCTGTTTACTTTTTTATCAAATTAAAAATACGTCGTCGTATTATTACTTCTGTTGTGATATTTCCTTTTTTACTATCATTTTCATTAGATGCTCTTCCTTTAGAGTCGTATCTGAGTAATCTTATAGGTTATGGATTAATTGTATTGGTCATTTTATTTCCATTATTTAAATACCTCTCATTGAGAAAATGGAAGCATAAAAAGCTAGTGCTTCTGTCATTAGCCAGTTTTTTAATTGCGATTTCCTTTAGGAGTATTGATTTAATAGTAGATACTTCAGTTTTATATATGGGAACACATTGGTTGTGGCATTTATTTGGAGGAATAGCAGTTCACTTTTTGATTTCCTATATCTATAATGATAAGGTTACGTTGATAAGAAATTAATCATAATAGAAAGCCGACCTATTTTGTGTTTTGTACGAAATCAAGAATTGTTTTTAGTGGTGAGGTGGAGCATTCCGCGAACAAAGTAACTCGGAATGTGGAAGAGAAAAACCATTCGTAGTATTTCAAAAAACTCAAAATAAGTCTTGATTTTTTGATTCGTTTTGGATCAAGCCAAAATGAATATAAAAAGTCTATTTTTCATTCATTGGTTTTCCTTTCTTAACTTAGATAATCATTAAAAAGATTTATCTCAAATCGAATCTTATTTAATTTAATATGAATTTGATTTGAAAGATGATCTCAAAGTTGTCATTCCTGCGAAAGCAGGAATCTAAAAACCAAAAGAATATGGATTCTTACTTTCGCAGGAATGACATAGAATTAAATATATTTCTCTTATAGAGCCTATGTTAATTTAGATTATTCCTTAAATTTGCCATTCAAATTTTTTGAGATGATTGAAAAGATCAAAGAACATATTTTAGAAGTAGAAAAATTCGAAGCAAACACACAAGAAGCTATTGAAGTTTTTCGAATAAAGTATTTAGGAAAAAAAGGACTCTTAAATGAGTTTTTTGCTGAATTTAAGAATGTTCCGAATGAGCAGAAAAAAGAATTTGGTCAGACTGTCAATCAGTTAAAAAATGTAGCATCCGAAAAAGTAAATACTTTAAAAGAAGCCTTAGAGGATAAGGCAGATGAAAAAGGCATTTATGGAGATCTTACCCGTCCTGGAGAACCTATAGAAATTGGAGCAAGACATCCTATTTCGATTGTTAAGAATCAGATTATTGATATTTTCTCACGAATCGGATTTAATGTTTCGGAAGGCCCGGAAATTGAAGATGACTGGCATAACTTTACTGCATTAAACTTACCGGAATACCACCCGGCAAGAGATATGCAGGACACGTTTTTTATTCAGACCGATCCGGATATATTACTTCGTACACATACTTCATCTGTACAAGTGCGTTATATGGAAGAGAATAAACCGCCAATACGAACCATATCTCCGGGGAGAGTATATAGAAATGAAGCGATCTCTGCTCGTTCTCATTGCTTTTTTCACCAGGTAGAAGGCTTGTATATTGATAAAGATGTGTCTTTTGCCGATTTAAAACAGACACTTCAATATTTCACCACAGAAATGTTCGGGAAATCTAAGATCAGGCTTCGACCTTCTTATTTCCCTTTTACAGAGCCTAGTGCTGAGGTAGATGTATATTGGGGATTAGAAACCGAAACCGATTATAAAATGACCAAAGGAACAGGCTGGTTAGAAATTATGGGTTGCGGAATGGTAGATCCTAATGTCTTGGACAACTGCGGAATCGATTCTAAAGAATATTCCGGTTTTGCATTTGGTATGGGAATTGATCGTATTGCTTTGTTATTATATCAAATTTCTGATATCAGGATGTTGAGTGAAAACGATTTGCGTTTCCTGGAACAATTTAAAAGTTCACTTTAACCTCCCCCCTTAATCCCTTCCCTAAGGGAGAGGGAAAAATATCCAAAAACAAATGAGATATTCTCTATGAAGAAAGATATTGAAATCCCCATTGTAAAAGAAGTCTATGTTGCAGTGGTGCATGAATGGAATGACGAGTTCCTGTCTAAAGATTGGAATGCCTATATCATTAATGATAGAGAAACTCCTATAGATATGGTATTAATTGTATCTAAAGGATATGATGGAGACATAAAAACTTCTATGATGCGTCATGGTATCGGAAAAGTAGAAGCAAAATCTTTTGCCAAAATTGAACTCATGCAGGAAGATGTTCTAAAACTGAACAACGAGTTCTATGTGACCTTTTTCGCAGATGATAAACTTTATGAGAAAAAATACATTTTCAGAAAGAATATAATCAACGAAAATGCGATGCAGGAACTACCTGTAATGGAAGTTGATGGTGTTTTGGTGAAGTAATAGTTTTTTTCCTCTCAAAGAGTCTTCGTAGTTAGATCTTTTTCTTTAGTATATAGATGATATTCCTTCTCCTTGGGGAGAAGGTCAGCCTGTCTACCATCAGGCAGGGATGAGGGGATGGATTTATAAATACCCCCTCACCTTAATCCTCTCCCTAAGGGAGAGGAGATTCGGAATCTAAATACTGGATTCCTGATCTCATTTCATTCGTCAGGAAATCGAAGATTCGACGGAGTCAATGACAATTACTATTAAGCAGCTCTCTTTCTATAATACATACCACCACCAATTCCAACTAAAGCGATAGCTCCAAGTATCCAATACCAATAAGAAAAATTGGAATCTAATGAAATAGGCTTAGGATCTCCCACAATATAGAAGTTTCCCCAGTAAAACGGATTGGATCTTGCAGGATCTACTGTTTTTAAATATTCCAGTTTAGCTTGTTGCAGGGCTTTGGGCTTAGACATTCCTTCTTTAAGATTGGCATAGAAATACTTCATCAGTTCCGGAGCTGTATCATCTGCCACTTCCCAACTACTCAGCAGCAAACTTTTAGTTCCTGCATATTGAAAAGCATTTCCAAGACTCATAATGCCTTCTCCTTTGGCAATTTTTCCTGTTCCGGTATTACAGGCACTAAGCACAGTAAGCTCTGCAGGAACATGAAGTGCAAAGAGCTCATGACTATAGAGCAAATTATCTTCGATAGTATCGTTACTCTTGGTAAAAAAGAGTTTAGAGTTTTGTGGGTTTTCATTATCCACTTCTCCATGTAGGGCCAGATGTACAATCCCGTATCTGTCAGCATCTTTTTTAAAGTTAGCTTCTATGGCTTCTTTTCCGTAATAATATACTCCATCCACAATATCAGAGATCGCTTTGATTTCTTTACGAGTTCCTGGAAGATCTTCTCCTGCATCACGAAGAGCACCCAGTCGCATGACATTACCATCAGCAAGGGCAGTAGTATCGGCATAAGAAAAGGCAAGGGCTTGATTTAACACATCTACATTATTAAAATCGGGACGATTAAACAAAAGATTAGCAGAATTGGCATAACTGATGGCATATGTATTCAGTAGATAAGGCAGTTGTTGCGGATTACGAGAATCAGTGTCTTTAGACAACAACAAATCAAAATTAAGATGCCATAGAGGTCCATCAGGGACAATGATAAGATGCTCCCCCACCAAAAGATCAGCAATGGGAGAAATAAGCTCCTGATACAAAGTTCGACTCATTTTTTTATAGGAGACCAGATCTTTTTGACTAAGAGCTTTACGTTGCTGTTCTACTTTAGCGAGCAGACTATCAGTAGATAGTTCTTTGACATCAAACTTGTTTTTAGAGATGACAAAGGCATAGGTAAGCGAATCGGCAGTGAAATACTCCAAGAGAGTAGTTTTATCATCTAATTTCTGTTGAACCTGGGAAACAGAAATCACAGCATGGTCATATTTAAGCTGATGATACTTAGGATAGTCTTTTTTCAAGACATCAGTTAAAGAATCATACCTACGATTAATTTCAAACAATTGATCTTCAAAAGAAGCTAAAGCAGTAGAATCTACTTCTTTTTTATCTAATTCATTAGTGATTTGAGATTGGTAATGTGCTCTTCTGTTTTTTAGTGTATTTTCTAACTCAATAAGAGAACCTGGTAAGCCAGAGAAATTTTGTGTATTACTGGCAATTAGATTTTCCTCTAAAACATTAGCATGATTTTTTTCAGAATAATAGAAAGCTTGTTTTAAGGCATCAATATTTTCTTTTTTAGTATTCAAGAGATAATTAGCACGAATTGAACCGGGGTAAACTTCTTCTCCGATTTTGGAAAACTCTAACCGATCTTCATACCTGGTGAATATTTGTTTTAAGGTATCAATTTGTTTTTCAGCTTTTTTATACGTTTCAATACTTTCATTTAGATCAGTGATATTATTATCCCTTAGATAGAGTTGTAGGTGAGTATTTGCCATATAGATTAAAGCTAATGATAAGTAATCTCCATTACCAATTTGGTAAAGCTTGATTTGTTTATTTTTTTCATCTTTATTCTCATTAAGTATACCAATAGCTTTTTTATAATAGACTAATGCTTTTTTATACTCTCCTTTTTCTTGGAATACACTACCTATTCTATTTAAAATTTCTGAGATAAGAGGATGTTTTTCACCATATAGTTTAATACGATTCTCTAATACTATTTGATAATTTTTTATAGCAGCATCATAATCTTTTAGTTCAAAATAAACTGATCCAATAACAGTATAAATACCATAGATATCTTTACTGTTATCTTTATAAAGGTTATAATCGACCCTGGCAGCTTCTTTAGCATAAAAAAGAGCCTTTTTGTATTCTTTAAGCATGACATAAATATTTGAAAGGATCACATATCCATGGATCACTATGGAGTGATTTTCAGAATATACTTTTTTAAAAATAGCTAATGATTTCTTGCTAAAGTCCAAAGCCTTGGGATAATCTCCAATTGCATTATAAACAAACCCTAAATAATTATAAGTGTAGGCTAGATTAACATTTCCTTTTTCATACTTTTTTAGTTTTATCTCTAGTACTTTATTAAAATAATCTAATGCTTTTTGATATTCTTCTTTGATATAATATATAAGTGCTATGTTTTCAGTATTTTTTAAGATGTTAAGATGGTCTTTTTCCAGAATAGTTTCTTTTATTTTTAATGATTTTATATAATAATCTAAGGCTTCATCAAATTCCTGATTTTCATAAGATGCTTGCCCTAAACTGTTATATATTGCTGAAGTATTAAGATGATCTTTACCGTATTCTTTTAGTTGAATTTCGAGGGCTCTATTAAACGCTTTTTTTGCTAAAGTTAAATTGCGATTTGTATAATGGATTGCCCCATAAATCTCATAGGATTTTCCAATGTTTTTTTTGTGGATTTCATAATTTTTATCTCCAATAGATATAGCTTTTTCTATGGTAGATAAAGCTTTGTCGAAATCATTGAGTTGCAGGTATGCCTCTCCTATTTGATTCAGTATTATAACAACGTTAGGATGATTTTCTGAAAAGACTTCTTTTATTATGCTAAGGGATTTTTCGTAATTAGAAATCGCTTCTTTTAAAGAAGCGATACCCAAATAGTAGTTTCCTAAATTAAGATAAGCATATGCTTGTTCTCTATTAGGAACGGGTAATTTAGTATTGCTAATTTTTAATGCCTTATTGGCATTTTCTAGACCGTTTTTAACATCTATTAATTTATAATAGTTCCTTGTGATTTTATTGTAACTTCTGGCGGCTTGCTTCCAAGCTTCTGCTTTTTCGTAAATAGAAATTGCTTTTTTAAATTTTGGGATAGCGCTTTTAAAATCTTCTTTTTCAAATAAAGAATCTGCTTTTTGATAATATTCCCAGGCTTGTAGAGTATCTTTTTCTTCTTGTGCGTTAAGAATATTAAAAGAAAAAAATATAAGAAGAAAAAATAATGTTTTCGAAGGGCTAACTTTAGTAGAATTCATTTATATTGACACTTTGTTTCTTTAATAAAAAATAAGAGCAAATATACTAGATATTTACTAGCATATGTAAAAATACTATCTTTGTAATTAAGAAATTTCGCAAACTTCTTAAAAAGAATATGACGTTATTTTAGTGGGTTAATGTATGAAGAAGAACAATAAAGAAGAGCAATTAATTCAGGGAATTTTGGATGGAGATTCTTTGATCTTAAAAGAGTTTTATAAAAAAACCTACCCTGGGGTTAGAAACTATGTTTTGAAAAATTCAGGAAAAGAAGAAGATGCAGAAGATGTTTTTCAGGATGCATTGGTATTGGTTTATCAAAAGTTAAAAGCAAAGAATCTACAGCTTAATTGTGAGTTGAGTACCTATGTACATGCAGTAAGCAAGAATATTTGGCTCAGCAAATTACGAAGAGTTAAAAAAGTAACTTATGATGGTGATTTGATTGACGACACAGAGATTCTCGATAAAAATGTTATTGAAGAAATTGAAAAAAGCGAACGAATTAATATCTTTAGGAAGCACTTTTTGAAATTGAACGATAAATGCCGGGAAGTTCTTGGCCTGTTTTTTGATGGAAATTCAATGAAGGTGATAGCCGAAAAGATGGGGTTTACAGTGTCGTATACCCGGAAAAAGAAATTTGAATGTAAGAAAGAGTTACTGGATATGATTGAAAAAGACCCGATGTATCAAGAACTTAATATGGTTTCTAAAGGAGAATAATGATGGTAAAACGTACAAAAAAACTCTTTGAGGACATAGAAAATTATTTAGATGAATCAAATGATTCAAAGGGAAAATCACGTCTAAAAGAACGCCTAAATAAATATAGCGATTTATACCTGGAAGTAGAAAAACATCAGGACTTAAAGGAAGCATTAAGTGATAAAGATGCTATAGCTTTTAAAGAAAAACTGGTTGCCATTGGAAAAGAATTAAAAACCGAAGAAGGGAATGTTCCTGAAGAGACAACTGAACCCAAGGTAACATCTATGTTCTTTAGCTGGAGAATTGCAGCAACTATATTAGTTATTATCGGACTTGGATCTTATTTTATTATTAATTCCCTTTCTCCTAATAAATCAGATTTATTGAATCAATACTTTTCAGTTTACCCTCTAGAGGGAGTAATCAGAGGAGATAGTTTAGGAAGTTCATTAACAAAAAAACTTAATGTCTACAGTAATGGTGATTATCAAAGTGCCATTATTAATCTTGAGGAATTAATAACTGAAAACCCGGGTAAAGAAGTACTCAAAATTTATTTAGGAAATAGCTATTTACAAACCAACCAGGTTAACAAGGCCATAGCAGAATTTCAATCTATAGATTCTATTAGTATGTATTACGAAAATGCACAATGGTATTTAGCACTTTCCTTTTTAAAGACAAACCAAGAGGTAGAAGCAAAAGAAATTCTTAGACGCTTACTTAAGCTTAATGGAGCGTATAATAATAAAGCTTCAGATTTGTTAAAGGAGTTGAAATAATACCTTTTTAAATTCCTTCTCCTTGGGGAGAAGGTTAGGATGAGGGGGAATTATCAAGTTATCCCTTACCTTAATCCTCTCTTAGGAAGAGAAAATAAATTTCTTTTCTTTCATTGTAAAACCCTGAAAAAACTGAAACAACCCCGTCATTCCGCACTTGATGCGGAATCCATATATTTAAATTAGATTCCTGCTTTCGCAGGAATGACAATAATTTACATCATTATTTCAAATAAAAACAATAATTTAAGGGCTCAGAATTCATAAGAATTGACTCGTTTCTTATCCTATATCAAAAAGCATAGATTAAAATCGATAACTGTCGTATTTTTACTCGTTGCCTATTATTTCTGCCTCCCCAGGCAGCTTTTTGATACACCAACATCAACGGTTATTGAGTCGAAAAGCGGACGGCTATTAGGCGCTAAAATTGCTGAAGACGGACAATGGCGATTCCCTAAAACAGATAGTATTCCGGAGAAATTCAGACAATGCATCGTTTATTTTGAAGACGAATATTTTTATAAGCATCCGGGGTTTAATCCGATTTCAATTTTTAAAGCGATTTCCGAAAATATAAAGGCAGGGAAAACAGTCAGGGGAGGAAGTACATTAACACAGCAAGTAATTCGTCTTGCAAGAAAAGGGAAAAAGAGAACCTATTTTGAAAAGCTAATAGAACTTGTACAAGCAACACGACTTGAATTTAGGTTTTCTAAAAAAGAAATATTGAATCTGTATGCTTCAAATGCTCCGTTTGGTGGAAATGTAGTGGGGTTAGATGTGGCTTCCTGGCGATATTTTGGTGTTCAGCCGCATCAGCTTTCCTGGGCAGAAAGCGCTACTTTAGCTGTACTCCCTAATGCTCCTTCATTGATTTATCCGGGGAAAAACCAGGAACGATTATTAAAAAAACGAAATCGCCTGCTAAAAAAACTTTATGAAGAAGAGATTATAGATGAGCTTACCTATGAATTGGCAATCACAGAAACATTACCTCAAAAACCTTTCCCATTACCGCAAATCGCACCTCATTTTTTACACTACCTTTCTAAAACAGCCAAAGGAAAAAGAATAGTAACTACAATCGATGAGCAGTTACAGGAGAATGTAAATACTATTGTCAGGCAGCATCATGAAGTATTGAAACAGAATGAAATTCATAACGGAGCAGTTTTAGTTTTAGACGTAAAAACAAGAGAAGTACTGGCATATGTTGGAAATACTCCTACTGATAAAAATCATCAAAAAGATGTAGATGTTATCAATGCTCCCAGAAGTACCGGAAGCGTTTTAAAACCGTTTTTATATGCGGCCATGTTAGATGGAGGCGAGCTGCTTCCTAATCATTTAGTTCCTGACATCCCTACTCAAATTGCCGGTTATAATCCGCAGAATTTTGAAGAAAGCTACGATGGCGCAGTAACTGCTAAGAGAGCTTTATCTCGGTCGTTAAACGTTCCTGCTGTTCGTTTATTGAGAAGTTACGGCTTGCAACGTTTCAGGGATCAGATAAAAACATTCAATTTAAAAGATGTAAACAAATCGGTAGATCATTACGGTCTTACTTTAATTTTAGGAGGAGCAGAAGCAAGTTTATGGGATTTGTGCAAGACCTATGCTTCTCTGGCTTCTACATTAAATCATTTTAATGAAACATCTAGTGAATATTTTACGAATGAATTTACCGAGCCTGTTTTTACTGCTGATAAAACAGTAGATTTTGGAAAAAAATCTTTAGAAAAAACGCTATTTGATGCTGGAAGTATTTACCTCACTTTTGAGGCGATGAAAGAGGTGAATCGTCCCGAAGGAAACGAAGCCTGGGAGTTTTTTGATTCTTCTAAAGAAATTGCCTGGAAAACAGGAACCAGTTTTGGAAATAGAGATGCCTGGGCAATTGGAGCAACTTCAGATTATGTGGTAGGGGTATGGGTTGGTAATGCAGATGGAGAGGGAAGACCAAACCTAACGGGTTTACAAAGTGCAGCACCAATTTTGTTCGATGTTTTTGATGTTTTACCTAAATCAGATTGGTTTTTGATACCTTATGATGAATTAATCGAGGTCGAAGTTTGTGAAGACAGTGGATATTTAGCAACACCCATTTGTCCTAAAGTAAGGAGCATGGTCCCAAAAAACGGAGCCAGAACCAATGCTTGTCCGTATCATCAACTGGTGCATCTGGATGCAAAAAAACAATTTCGGATAAACTCTTCTTGTGAAGAAATAACTGAAATAAATGAAACTTCCTGGTTTGTATTGCCCCCGCTTATGGAATATTATTTTAAAACAACCAATGCTAATTATAAGAGCTTGCCTCCATATAGGAGTGATTGTTTTAATGAAGGGGTAGCAGATATAGATTTTATATATCCCAGGGAAAACGGAATTATAAGTTTGCCAAAAGACTTTGATGGTAATACAGAAGAATTGATTTTAAAAATAGTACACTCTAAACCCGGAACCACTGTTTTTTGGTATTTGGATCATGATTTTATAGGGCAAACTACAACTTTTCATGAATTGTCTACAGTACCGGAAAAAGGAAAACATTTAATTACTGTAGTAGACGAATACGGAAATGAATCAAAAAGAAATATTGAAATTAAGTAATTAAGATACGTGTAGTATTCTGTTTAGAGGAATGGTAACACATGAATCCAAAATTAACTCTGTGTCTGTAACTTTTGAGAGCGAACTCTCTATCTGCTTAATGCCTTGATCATCGATAAACAGTACAGTAGAAGTAGTATCTCCTAGATTTGCCATACGCATAATTCTCTTGAGATTTAAACTCCTTTCAACTTGCTCTTTTATAGAAGACAAAACATCTTCATTTGGGAATGTTAAAAGCTCTATTTGCTCATCTTTTACAATGGAAATACTGGAATAAATCATCTGTAATGTCTGTTTTTGGTTGAATTCGTTATCGTATTAGTAGGTATTTTATTAATTGCTTACATTTTATGTAAAATTTTTAACAAAATAATAATTTATTTAACACAAAAATTAATAATTCGATAATAAGTAAAAACTTTTTCAAATAAGATTGGTGAAACTAAACTGATGAAATATTTTATTTATATATGGTATGTAATCTAATTTTAAATTCCTGTAGTCTTGACGACGATAATAATATTGATTTGTGCTGCTTTTGATCCTATTGTAGAAATATTTGTTATAGAATTAATTAGCAGATGTCGATGGAGATAACTTTTCAGAAAGCGGACAGTCATTAGAGTAGTTAGATAATATTAAATTTAAACTAATCCAATAGACACTGCCTGCTCTTTAGTATCATTTGAATGCGTTTAAGAAATGCTTAAAATACATTCTAAAGGAATGGTCATAGATTTTTTTAAGATTACAGATTTGTTAGTTACACCCCAAACAGTAGTTTCTACTCTTTTAAATCCGTCATTATCTACAAAAAGAATTTTTACTTTTTCACGCTCAAGATTTCCTAGTGACATTGCTCTTTTTAAGTTTAAACAACGATTATGCTGTTCTTTTTTAGATAATAAAACTTCGTGAGTTGGAAAGTTTAAAAATGGAATTTGCTCTTTTTCTATCTTTTGAATAGTGGTGTTTCTGTTAATCATAGCGTATGAATTTTTGTTCTATCTATAAATTAAGTGGAGCTAATAGTGATGAAATTACAGTCAAATCCAATATTTTAACAGAAATATCAAGGTTTTAACATTTTTTATACGAAAAATTTAACGTAAAGGAAACCCCTTTGCAGCCCACCAAGGATGGATTTCTATAACTAACCTGCCGGCTTTTACCATAGGATCCATATTTGCTAAACTATCTGCCATTTCTTGAGTAGGTGTATTATAAATGGTAATTCCACGAATATCTCCATCATCTCCAAAGGGTCCTGAGATATCTGCATAACCTTCTTCATACATGCGACCTAAGTGTTCTAAATGTAAAGTTTGTAAGCTATCTGCTTCTTTTTTACTTTGGTTGCGATGAGGTCCACTTTTTAAAAATGCTATAAAATACTGTTGCATGATAATGGTATCTCCCGATTTTTCATCGATATAATCAAAAGTTTGAAATCCTTTTTGCTCTAAATCTTTTTTTATAGATGCAATTGATTTCTCTTTCTTAGGTGAAACTACCTCCGTAGTATGTGCTTTCTTTTCCTGATGACATGAAATAAAAGAACATACAAATGCAAAAAGTAATAGGTATAAATTATTTTTCATGATTTAAATTTTTAAACGATTATACGTTGAAAGAATATTTTACAATTTTTCTTTTTCCCAATTTTTAAATGGATGTTTACTTAATTGTGAGTTATAATATTTGATCTCGCCTGTTACTTCTTTTCCTAACCAATCTGGCTTTATAAAACTTTCGTCTTCTGAAGATAATTCAATTTCTGCAATGACTAATCCTTTATTTTTATCATAGAATTCATCGACTTCAAAAATGTGATTTTTTGCTTTTATTTTATATCGTTTTTTTACGATAATATGTTTTAAACAAAGACTTAATAATTTTTCTGCTTCGTCAATAGGAACTTCTTTTTCCCATTCAAAACGAGTGGTTCCCGCTGCGTTTGATTTTCCTTTAACCGTGATAAATCCTTTGCTGTTTTTAGTTCTTACCCTGACAGTTCTTTCCGGATCAATAGTTAAAAAACCTTGAGAGATTGTTGACTCAGATATAGCTTCACTTTTAAAAGCATCAGATTTTACTAAAAATTTACGCTCTATCTCTATCATCTGGATATATTGATTACGAATTATTTTAACTAAATATAATTAAATAACTGAACTCCATTCAAAACATTCTTTTAAACAGAAACATTAATTTTACATCATGGAGGAGATGCAATTGCCTTTGCGAAAAATAATTCATGTAGATATGGATGCTTTCTATGCGTCTGTTGAACAGATGGATAATCCCGAATTAAGAGGAAAACCCATAGCTGTTGGCGGAGGTGGAAAAAGAGGTGTGGTGTCTGCAGCCAGTTATGAAGCCAGGAAATTTGGTGTGCGTAGTGCAATGAGTGGTTTTTTGGCGAAACGCAGATGTCCGGACCTTATTTTTGTACACACTCGTTTTGACAGATATCGGGAAATTTCCAAACAGGTAAGAGCAATTTTTTATGACTATACGGATTTGGTAGAACCCCTCTCTTTAGATGAAGCATATCTTGATGTTACTCAGAATAAAAAAGGAAATCCATCTGCTACTTTGATCGCAGAGGAAATTAGGCAGCGAATTTTTGATGAAGTCGGAATTACAGCTTCGGCCGGAATTTCTATCAATAAATTTATAGCCAAAGTTGCCAGCGATTACAATAAGCCTAACGGACAAAAAACAGTAAATCCGGAAGAAGTTTTAACCTTTCTGGAAAACCTGGAGATTAGAAAATTTTATGGCGTTGGGAAGGTAACTGCGGAGAAAATGTATAAGCTGGGAATTTTTACAGGAAAAGACCTGAAAGGGAAAACCCAGGATTTTTTAGATGGACATTTTGGTAAAAGCGGATCGTTTTATTATAACGTAGTGAGAGGGATTCACAGAAGTGAAGTAAAACCAAATAGAATTCCTAAATCGGTTGCAGCAGAACGAACGTTTAGAGATAATCTGACCAGTGAGATTTTTATGGTTGAAAAATTAGATCATATCGCTACAGAACTCGCTAAAAGATTGAATAAATACAAAATTTCCGGTAAGACAGTAACACTAAAAATTAAATACAGTGATTTTACCTTGCAGACCAGAAGTAAGACACTTAATTATTTTGTAGCAGATAAAAGCCTTATCCTGGAAACTGCCAAAGAATTACTTTACCAGGAAAAAATGCAGAATTCTGTACGTTTGCTTGGCATTTCTTTAGCAAATCTTAATACAGAAGACAAAAAAGTCGAAAATGAAATCCCAAAAGAGACACTCTCTGTACAGTTAAAGTTCGAGTTTTGAAAAAAATCAAGCGATTGTTTGTTTAATATTAGATGTAAATTTTCCTGTTAAAGAAATAGATTTTTAAACAAAACTGTTAATGTTTTTTAATAATATTAAATTCATAATCGTATCTCGTATTTTAGAAATTTAAATAACTAATTTGATGAGTGAATTAAAAGCATACGATAAGGCGGCTTCCATGTTTTATAAAACTCTTTCTATTTCAGAAGCTCCTCTCTTATCATGGGATATATACAGTCAGCATTTCTTCAGAATATCGAAGTGTAGTAACGATGCTCATTATTTCAATAACTTATCAAAAAACTGGAAACAACAATGGGATTTTAATGAAGAGCTATTTCAAAAAGACAGAGTTGTTATTTTAACCGATGCAGTATTAAATATTGTATATTCTTCATATAATATCACAGGGCTAAATGGATACACTCTTGAAGAGATTAAAGGGAAGTCTCCAAAAATGTTCCAGGGAAAAGATACATGCAAGAAAACCAGTGATTACATAAGAAAAGCAATACAAAAAGAAGAATCTTTCCAGGCTAAAATTCTAAATTATAAGAAGAATGGTAGTACTTATTTATGCGATATAGAGGGGCATCCTATACACAATAAAAAAGGAGAGTTGATTAACTTCATCGCCTTTGAATGCCCTGCCTGACAATCTTTTTCTGATTTATACCTACTTGAATATACAAGAGTTGATAAACAGAGATGCTGTTTTGTCATAGAAAAATGCAAAGCCCTTTATCCTGCCAAAACTCGATACAGAAGATTAAAAGATAGAAAAAGAAATACTTTTATATAGTTAAAACCTGAGTTTTAAAAGCTACAACTTTCTATTTCTGTAATTCTTAATGTATTTACCATTCCTTTATCTTGTATAGGCATTGCAGCCAAACTGATAAGCATATCACCTACATCTAAAAACCCTTTTTCGCATGCAATTTTATTTACATCTTCAATAGTTTCATCTGTGCTGACAAATTTGTCATAATAAAAAGCTTTTACTCCCCACAATAAGCTTAATTGTGATAAAATTCGTTTGTTTGAGGTAAATACAAGAATATGTGCACTTGGCCTCCAGGCAGAAATTTGAAAAGCTGTATATCCACTATTGGTTAGCGTAGAAATGGCTTTAGCTTTAATTTCATTGGCCATTAGAGCTGCATGATAGCAAACAGATTTTGTGATGTATCTCTTTGTACGAATATGAGGTGGTTCTTGCGGAACTTTTATTAAAGAAGAATGCTCTACACTCTCAATAATACTGCTCATGCGTTCTATAACCTGAACAGGGTAACTTCCTACAGATGTTTCTCCCGATAGCATAACTGCATCTGCACCATCCATAACAGAATTGGCAACATCATTTACTTCTGCACGTGTCGGAGTAAGACTGGTAATCATACTCTCCATCATTTGGGTAGCTATGATTACGGGGATTCTTGCTTTTTTAGCTCGTAATACCAGTTGTTTTTGTATAAGCGGAACTTCTTGGGCAGGGACTTCAACTCCAAGATCCCCACGTGCAACCATGAGTCCGTCACAATAAGCAACAATCTTATCGATGTTTTCAACGGCTTCCGGTTTTTCAATTTTGGCAATAATCGGAATTTTATGCTTAGAGTGCTTTTTTATCAATTCCTGAAGTTCCATTAAATCTGCACTGTGGCGTACAAAAGAAAGTGCGATCCAATCAACTTCCTGGCCAACAGCGAAAATAGCATCTTTTACATCTTTTTCTGTAAGTGCAGGTAGTGATATATTGGTATTAGGAAGGTTAACTCCTTTTTTAGACCTTAGCGGACCTCCCTGAATAACTTTAGCTTTTACTTTTGATTTTCTATCGGTATGGAGTACTTCAAAAATAAGTTTCCCGTCATCAAGTAATATTCTTTCTCCTTCATTGACATCTTTTGGAAACGCTTTATAGTTCATATAAACTTTTGTTGCATCTCCTTTAAATTCTTTGCCGGTGATAAAAGTAATTTCATCTCCTTCACTTACTATGATATCTTCTGTCATTACTCCTACCCGGAGCTTTGGTCCCTGGAGATCTGCAAGAATTGCTGTGCTATATCCAAATTCGTCACTTAAAGAACGAATCATTTTAATTCGGTTTTTTACATCTTCGTAATCGGCATGTGAAAAGTTAATACGAAAAACATTAACCCCAGCTTCGATCATATTTTTTAATGTCTCTTTTTTGGCTGTGGATGGCCCTAGCGTAGCAACAATTTTTGTTTTCTTTTTATTAGGCATTCCTTAAAAAATTAAATTGTTTTTAGATTTTAATTCATTCGGGTCTATTTGATAGGCCGTAGTTATTTGAGGTATCTTATTTACCTTTTTTAAGGTACAATCTGCTTCCTGAAATGTACCTCCATTATCGATTTTTAAAAAATAGTCAACATTTTTATGCTCCGGAATTAAATAATGAGTAGCATATGATTCACTGTTATTAAAAAGGTTAGTCGATGTTTTTTGATGAACCTGAACAATGGAAGTGTTGGTAATTAAATTCCATAGGGTATCCTGATAGATATCATCCCATTCAAAAATTCCAAAAGAGATTTCATCATTAAAATCGATATTATACCTGGTCTTTTTAAATTTAGAGTTGAGTTGTTGATTTAGAAAATAAGCTAGTTGATAATCTTCCAAATGACTGTGAATAGCGATTAGGGTATAAGTGGGTTGGTAGATATCATCTAATATTTTATGAATAGCCATATACATATATACGTTACATGGAAATGTAAATATAGGGTACTAATACAGATGAAACAACTTTTAACAGATTGTTAATGAAAAATTAAACACGAAAACGATATAGTGTTCAAAAGTGATTACGAATTGATCTTTATTTTTTCCTGAAGTGCGAAATAAGCTCTCTTGGCAGCTCTTTCTTCTGCTTTTTTCTTAGAAGTAGCTCTTGCTTTTGCTATAATTTTTCCATCGAGAGATAATTTAACGGCAAAATGCTTAATAGTATCTTTACCGGTATCTTCATAGACCTGAAAATTGAATGCTTTTTTCTCTTTTTGACTCCATTCAATAAGCAAGCTCTTGTAACTGATGATCTTTCCTTCCAGTTTTTGAATATCTACGTAGGGCTTAATTACTTTTTTATCGATAAATTTTTTGCAATACGTATAGCCTCTGTCTAAAAAAACAGCGCCTACAAGTGCTTCAAACATATTGCCATGTACGTTATCGCCAAAGTTTTTCTTGGGAATTTTACTTTCTAAATATGCGATAAGTCCAAAATCTCTTCCTAATTCATTTAGATGCTCTCTACTAACCACTTTAGAACGCATTTTAGTGAGGTAACCTTCGTCACCAGAAGGTACTTCTCTAAATAAATAATCGGAAATAACAGCACTTAGCATAGCATCACCTAAAAACTCCAGTCGTTCATAATTTATCGGATTGCCCTGATCATCTTTTTTGTTGGTAGAACGATGAATAAATGCTTTGTGATAATAATGCAGGTCTTTAGGTTGAAAACCCAGGATTTTTTTAAGAAATAAAAAAAAATTCCCGTCATCTTCTGAACGGGAATTTAATATTTTTTGAATGATACTCATCCAACAAATCTAATCTAATTTTCTAAATAAAACACATGCATTATGGCCACCAAAACCAAAAGTATTACTCATGGCAACTTTTACATCTCTGGCTTGTGCTTTATTTAGTGTTAAATTTAATGAACTATCTATGTTTTCATCTACAGTACTATGATTAATGGTTGGTGGAACCATATTGTTGGTCATAGCCAAGATAGATGCAATAGCTTCAATAGCCCCGGCAGCTCCTAACAAGTGACCGGTCATTGATTTTGTTGAATTTATATTGATATTTTTAGAGTGATCGCCAAAAACTTTTGTAATTGCTTTCAATTCTGCAACATCTCCTAACGGAGTGGATGTTCCATGGGTATTGATAGCGTCTACATCTTTGGCATCAAGCCCAGCATCTCTTAGACAATTGAGCATTACGCGTTCTACTCCTATCCCGTCTGGATGAGGTGCTGTCATGTGATAAGCATCACTAGACATTCCTCCCCCTATTATTTCGGCATAGATTTTAGCTCCTCGAGCCTTTGCGTGTTCATATTCTTCTAAGATTAAGGCCCCTGCACCTTCTCCTAAAACAAAACCATCTCGATTGGCATCGAAAGGTCTGGATGCGGTTTCAGGACTATCATTTCTGGTTGAAAGGGCATGCATTGCATTAAATCCTCCCATACCAGCTTGTGTTACTGCTGCTTCACTTCCACCTGTAACGATAATATCACAATGCCCTAAACGAATGTAGTTTAACGCATCGATCATTGCATTAGCAGATGAAGCACAAGCCGAAACAGTGGTATAGTTTGGCCCCATAAAACCATGTTTGATAGAGATATTTCCAGGAGCAATATCGGCGATCATTTTAGGAATAAAGAAAGGATTAAACCTAGGTGTCCCATTTCCTTCAGCGAAGTTAACCACTTCATCCTGGAAAGTTTTTAATCCTCCGATTCCAGCTCCCCAAATAACACCAACTCTAAACTTATCTACTTCATCGAGATTAAAACCTGCATCCTTAATCGCTTCATCTGAAGAAACTAGTGCATACTGGGCAAAACTGTCCAGTTTACGAGCCTCTTTTCTGTCAAAGAAATCGAGCGGATTATAGTTTTTTATCTCACAAGCAAACTTGGTTTTGAATTTTTCTGGATCAAAATGGGTAATAGGAGCACAACCACTTTTACCATTTACCAATCCGTCCCAATATTCTTCAATATTGTTACCAATAGGTGTTAAGGCGCCAAGACCAGTGACTACTACTCGCTTTAATTCCATAAAGTATATTTACTTATTTCGCTTCTTCTATATATTGGATTGCTTGACCAACTGTTGCAATGTTTTCTGCTTGGTCATCAGGAATTTGGATATCGAATTCTTTTTCGAATTCCATAATCAATTCTACAGTGTCTAGAGAATCTGCTCCTAAATCGTTCGTGAAGCTAGCTTCTGCAACTACTTCATTTTCATCAACGCCTAATTTATCCACGATAATCGCTTTTACTCTTGATGCAATGTCTGACATAATTTTTTGATTTTTAAATTTTAAATTTTGGCAAAAATAAAAAACTTTAGATTAAAACAACATTTTACTTTTAAAATGTGGTCGTAATTTACTAAAAATAAACACAAGTAATTTATTTTTGACTTCGCATTGTTAATAATTATTCTTTTTTTTGTTCTGTATACAAAATACAGGTGCATATTTAAGGCCTAATTTTGAAATAAAATAATTAATCTGACACTTTATTATTACTTATGTTAGATTTCTTACAAAAAACCACAAACTTAACTACATGAAACGAGCATGTTAAAAGTTCTATCACACAAAGGAGTGATAAATAGCGAATAGTATGTGACTTTTGAAAAACAATAAATATTAACACATGAAACAAATCGTCATTTTTGCTTCAGGATCCGGAACAAATGCCGAAAACATAATTCAATATTTTGATAAGAAAGAGAACGCTTCTGTGGTTTTAATATTGTCGAATAAGAAAAATGCTAAAGTTTTAGACAGAGCTAATAATCATAATATCCCTTGTTTTTATTTTAATAAAACACTTTTTCAAAAAACCAATTATATCAATAGCCTTTTGCAAAATATCAATCCGGATCTTATTGTACTGGCAGGGTTTTTATGGAAATTCCCGGAAGCAATAATTAAAGATTTTCCGGATAAAATCATAAATATTCATCCTGCTTTGTTACCTAAATATGGAGGTAAAGGCATGTATGGCATGAACGTACATGAAGCCGTTGTTGAAAATAAAGAAACTGAAACCGGGATTACCATTCATTATGTAAATGAAAATTATGATGAGGGTGCTATTATTTTTCAGGCGAAAACCCAAATCGATGCATCAGATTCTCCAGAACATGTTGCTAAAAAAGTTCATTTATTAGAATATGAAAATTTCCCTGTAATCATTGAACAATTATTGAATGAGTAATTTTGATGTTTATGTCTATACAGACGGAGCATGTAGAGGAAATCCAGGACCCGGAGGTTATGGCATTATTATGGAGTGGGTTGGGAAACCTTATGTAAAAGAATTTTCTGAAGGTTTTAAAAAAACTACAAATAACCGTATGGAATTATTGGCGGTTATTGAAGCATTGAAGAAGCTCAAACAGACTAATTTGAAGGTGAAAATTTTTACCGATTCGAAATATGTAGCCGATGCAGTAGAAAAAAAATGGGTTTTTAATTGGGAAAGAACACATTTTAAAGGGAAAAAGAATGAAGACCTTTGGATAAGCTTTTTAAGAGAATACAGGAAACAAAAAGTTTCTTTTCAATGGATTAAAGGCCATAATCAACATCCTCAAAACGAACGTTGTGATCAATTAGCTGTAGCAGCATCAAAAAAAGAAAAATTATACCTGGATGAAGGTTTTGAAAAGCCCCCGTCTCTTTTGTAAAGCAGCAGAAATGTATTTTTTTTTAAATTTGTTGGTAATATAGTCCCCCAAACTAATGAAACAGCCCCTTATCTACATCTTTTTGTTTCTTATAACTTTTAATAGCTATTCGCAAGAATGGAAGCTTAAAAAGGATAAAAAAGGAATAAAAGTTTACACACGAAAGTTGAAAACTACTAAACTTTGTGAATTTAAAGCGACAACACTTATTAAAACGACATTAGAAACAGCGTTAAATACAATAACCGATGGAGATAATCTATGGAAATGGAATTATAAAACATCAGAAAGTAAAACCATTGCAAAGCTATCTGAAAATGAATTTATTGTATGGATGGAAAATGATTTTACATGGCCTGTCAAAAACAGAGATAATGTTTCCAGATTAAAAGTTATTGCACTGAAAGATGGAGGGTATCGCGTTAATATTTCTGCAGAACACCCAAATACAGTAGCCCTGATACGTGGAAATATCAGGATAACAAAATTTGAAGGTTACTGGCTCTTAATCCCCAGAGGGGAGTATGTCGAAATTACACAACAAGTTTATGGAGACCCTAAAGGAAAGCTACCTTATTGGATAATAAATAACATTTTAACTGCTGCTCCATATCATTCTTTTTCAAACTTGAAAGAACTTCTTGAAAAGTAAACTTATATTTGCAAAAAAATTGAATACATGGGTAAGTTATTAATAATTGGATCTGTTGCTTTTGATGCTATTGAAACTCCTTTTGGGAAAACAGATAAAATTTTAGGAGGTGCAGGGACTTATATTGGCCTTTCGGCATCTCAATTCGATATAGAATCTTCTGTAGTTTCTATTGTTGGCGAAGATTTTCCTGATCCTTATCTTCAAATGTTAAGAGACAGAAATATTGATACTTCCGGAATAGAAATAGTTAAAGGAGGTAAAACTTTTTTCTGGAGTGGTAAGTACCATAACGATCTTAATACCAGAGATACTTTAGTTACAGAACTTAATGTTTTGGCAGATTTTAACCCTATTGTTCCGGATAATTATAAAGATGCTGAAATTGTAATGTTAGGAAATTTACATCCTTCTATTCAATTGAGTGTTATTAATCAGATGGAAAAACGACCAAAGCTCATCGTCCTTGATACCATGAATTTTTGGATGGATAATACGTTGAATGAATTGATAGAGGTTATCAAAGAAGTAGATGTTATAACTATTAACGATGAAGAAGCGAGACAGCTTACGGGAGAATATTCTTTGGTAAGAGCTGCTCAAAAAATCCATGAGATGGGTCCGAAATATGTAGTTATTAAGAAGGGAGAACACGGAGCACTTTTATTTAATGGAGATAATATCTTTTTTGCTCCTGCATTACCATTGGAAGAAGTTTTTGATCCAACTGGAGCCGGAGATACTTTTGCAGGTGGATTTACAGGTTATATCGCAAAAACAGAGGATATCTCTTTTACGAATATGAAAAATGCTGTGATATACGGATCTAATATGGCATCTTTTTGTGTAGAGAAATTTGGAACACAACGTCTTGAAAACCTTACTAAAAATGAAATAGACGAAAGGTTGCAACAGTTTAAAACACTAACTCAATTTGAAATAGAATTAACTTAAAATACTAACGCCTCGATTTTCGGGGCGTTATCAATTATATATTATATGAGCGACGCTATTAAACACGAATGTGGAATTGCCCTGATTAGGTTACTCAAACCTTTAGAATATTATAAAGAAAAATACGGGAGTGCATTTTATGGAATTAATAAAATGTACCTCATGATGGAAAAACAGCATAACAGAGGACAGGATGGAGCTGGTTTTGCCGGAATTAAATTAAATGTAAAACAAGGAGAAAGGTATATCAGTAGAGTTCGTTCGAGTAAACCCCAACCTATCCAGGATATTTTCTCCCAGATTAATTCGAGAATAAATGATGTGCTTTCTGAGCACCCGGAATATGCAGATGATATAGCTGCACAAAAAAAACATATTCCGTATTTAAGTGAAGTGCTTTTAGGTCATGTTCGCTATGGAACTTTTGGAAAAAACGGAACAGAGAGTGTTCATCCGTTTTTAAGACAAAACAATTGGATGCATAGAAATTTGATTGTAGCAGGAAACTTTAACATGACAAATGTTAGTGAGCTTTTTGACAATCTTGTACAATTAGGTCAGCATCCAAAAGAAAAAGCTGATACTATCACTGTAATGGAAAAAATTGGTCATTTTTTAGATGATGCTGTGGCCAAATTATATAAAGAAATAAAGAAAGAAGGATATACAAAACTGGAAGCCTCTCCAATAATTGCAGAGCGCCTTAATGTTGCTAAAATTCTAAGAAGAGCTGCTAAAAATTGGGATGGCGGTTATGCAATGACTGGATTGTTAGGCCATGGAGATTCTTTTGTTTTAAGAGACCCTTCAGGAATTCGCCCTGCATATTATTATCAGGATGATGAAGTTGTAGTAGTAGCTTCAGAACGTCCGGTAATTCAAACTGTTTTTAATGTCAGTTATGACGATATTACCGAATTAGATCCCGGAAACGCAATTATTATTAAAAAGAGCGGGAAAGTATCGATTAAAAAAATACTGGAACCATTAGAGCGAAAAGCATGTTCTTTTGAGCGTATTTATTTTTCCAGAGGAAGTGATGCCGAAATCTACGAGGAACGAAAAAAATTAGGAAGCTTATTGTTTCCTAAGATATTAGAGAAAATTGATTACGATCTTCACAATACTGTATTCTCATATATTCCTAATACTGCCGAAACCTGTTTTTATGGAATGGTAAAAGAGGCAGAAACACATATGAGCGCAGAAAAAGAAGAACTCATTCTAAAAGAAGGCACAGGTATAACTCGCGAAAGGTTACATGAGATCTTGAATTTAAGGCCTAGAATAGAGAAAGTAGCGATCAAAGATGCTAAGCTCCGCACATTTATAACCGAAGAAAGCAGTAGGGACGATTTGGTTGCTCACGTTTATGATATCACTTATAATTCTGTGAAAACGACAGATAACCTGGTTATTATAGATGATAGTATTGTACGAGGGACTACTTTGCAAAAAAGTATTCTTAGAATGCTGGATCGATTAAGTCCGAAAAGTATCATTGTGGTTTCTTCTGCACCACAAATCAGGTACCCGGATTGTTATGGAATAGATATGGCTAGAATGGAAGACTTAATTGCATTTAAAGCTACACTAGAATTACACAAAGATCAGGGAACTTATCATATTGTTGAAGAAGTTTACGAAAAATGTAAGTCGCAACTAAACATAGAAGATGCCAAAGTTGTTAATTATGTAAAAGAAGTTTATGCTCCTTTTACAGACGAACAAATTTCAGATAAAATAGCAGAAATGTTAGTTTCAGAAGGAATAAAATCTGAAGTCAAAATAATATTTCAAACGGTTCCTAACCTTCATAAAGCTTGTCCTAAGAATTTAGGCGATTGGTACTTCACTGGAGATTATCCTACGCCCGGAGGTAACAGAGTAGTGAATAAAGCCTTTATTAATTTTTATGAGGGAAATAAGGAACGTGCTTACTAAAAAAACGTTAAAAAAATACTAAACCGTGCATTTAATCGGATAAAATTGCCGTTTAACCGATTTTTTGCTTGAAGAACTTTCTTTGGTATACTTTTAAATCACCATAGCATAAGTAGGTTAAGTTCATGGTAAGATTTGGGGCAAAAAAGGTGGAATTCTTTCCACCTTTTTTATTTTCAGCACTTTCTGTAATAATTCGAAAAATTCTCTCTTGAAATTCCTGAAGCTATAATTTGGAAAAACTTCTCTTAAGGTTGATTATTTAGATTTAAAAAACAAGATTTTTAAGAATTTGAGCATTTCAACCAGATTTAATAGTATTATAACATATTTCTTTCATCTATATCGGAAAAAATACCCTATATTTGTTTCACCATAGCATAAGTAGGTTAAGTTCATGGTAAGATTTGGGGCAAAAAAGGTGGAATTCTTTCCACCTTTTTTATTTTCTAATATGTTTTCGAGAATTATTTGTTTGAAGCATATAATTCAGCAACTTTATCCCAGTTTACTACATTAAAGAAAGCATTAATATAGTCTGGTCTTCTGTTTTGATAGTTTAGGTAATATGCATGCTCCCATACATCGATTCCTAAAACAGGGAATCCGCCACAACCTACTCCTGGCATTAATGGGTTATCCTGGTTAGGAGAAGAACATACTTCTACTTTACCTCCTTTATGAACACAAAGCCATGCCCAACCAGATCCGAATCGTGTAGCTGCTGCCTTAGAAAAAGCAGTTTTAAATTCTTCGAAAGAACCAAAAGCACTATTGATAGCATCTGCAAGCTCACCTGTAGGTTCTCCACCTCCATTAGGACCCATTACTTCCCAAAATAAGCGATGGTTATAAAATCCGCCTCCGTTATTTCTAACCGCTCCGTTATTCATATCTAGATTAGTAAGGATATCTTCTATAGATTTTCCTTCAAGATCGGTTCCGGCAATTGCATTATTTAAATTATTGGTATATCCATTATGATGTTTGCTATGATGTATTTCCATGGTACGAGCATCAATATGAGGCTCTAAAGCATCGTATGCATATGTTAACTTTGGTAATTCAAATGACATAATATTCGTTTTTAATTAGTAAAAATTTAATCATCAAATTTACACATAAACTTGTACTTTATATAATAATAAATGATTAAGAACTCGGAGAGTTTCTTTATTTTGGTATAAAATTTAAGATTGGACAATATATCTTTTAAAATATTGAATGCATCTGCCGGTTCGGGGAAAACTTTTATGCTGGTAAAAGAGTATTTGAAGATCTTATTAAGTACAAATTCTCCCGATAGCTTTAAGCGTATCCTGGCGATTACATTTACGAATAAGGCGGTTAATGAGATGAAGGAACGGATTATAGAAAACCTGGAAGCTTTTTCACATCCTTCAATGTTAGAGAAGCCAAGTCCTATGTTTTCTTCTTTAAAAGATGAATTAAAACTTTCCGGAGAAATACTTATAGATAGGTCTGCTAAAACCTTAAAATATATTTTACATAATTACGCATTTTTTGATGTTTCTACCATAGATAAATTTAATCATCGTCTCCTTAGAACATTTGCTTTCGATTTAAAACTACCCATGAACTTTGAAGTTGCTCTGGATACTGAATTTCTTCTGGAAGAGGCTATTGATCAGTTAATCTTTAAGGCAGGGAAAGATGAAAAACTAACCAAGATATTAGTTGATTTTGCTTTAGAAAAAGCAGAAGATGATAAAAGTTGGGATATAGCGATAGATCTAAAAAGAGTAGCATTGTTATTGCTCAATGAAAATCACAGTAAAGAACTTTCTCAATTAAAAGAGAATTCTTTAGAAGATTTTATCAAGCTGAATAAAAACCTGAGAAAGAATATTCTTGATCAAGAAGAGGTATTGAGAAAAACAGCTAAAGATGTTTTAGCACTAATTGAAGCGAACAGCCTTGATTTTAATGACTTTAGCAGAGGGACATTGCCTAATCATTTTAAAAAGATAGCTTCTGGAAATTTTGATAAGTTATATGATAATAAACTAGGAGAAAACCTTAAGGAAGGAAAAGTTTACACGAAATCACTTTCCTCTGGGAAAGCAGAAAAAATAGATACCCTGCTTCCGGATTTATTAAAAACATATGAAACATTAAAAAAAGGAGTTTATCACTTAAAATTTCTTCAGAATTTTTATAAAAACAGCGTACCACTGTCATTATTAAATGCTATTCAGAATGAACTGGAGACCATTAAAACAGATCAAAATCTGCTCTTGATTTCAGAATTTAATGGTATCATATCTGAGGTTATTGCTAATGAACCGGCTCCTTTTATTTATGAACGTATCGGAGAAAAATACAGGCATTATTTTATAGATGAATTTCAGGATACATCAGAAATGCAATGGAATAACCTGGTACCGTTAATTGGAAATGTATTAGAAGGCGAAACGCTTACAGGAATAAGAGGTTCACTTTTAATAGTTGGAGATGCAAAACAAGCTATTTACCGCTGGCGTGGTGGGAAAGCAGAACAATTCATAGATCTCTATAATGCTCATAATCCTTTCCAGGTAGAGAAAGGAGTTACAGTTCTTCCTAAGAATTACAGAAGTTTTAAAGAAGTAATTCTATTTAATAATGACTTTTTTAAACATATTTCCGGGATTCTTAAAAATGATAATTATAAAGACCTTTTTCAGAATAAAAGTGAACAACAAATAAACGATAAGACAGGAGGATATGTTCAACTTAATTTTATAGATAAAGAAGAAGATGAAAACCAACGTTATTGTGAATTGGTTTTAGAGCAGATAAACAATTTGATAGAAGAAGGTTTTAGTTACAGGGATATCTGTATTCTAACACAAAAGAAAAAACAAGGCCTTATTATTGCCGGTTTCTTGCTAGAGCATAAAATAGCAGTTATTTCTTCAGAATCGTTATTACTTAAAAATAACTCAAAGATTAATTTTTTAATCAACTTAATAACCTATACCCTTCAACCAAAAAACAAAGAGATACGACTTGATTTACTGAACTATTTATCAGAAAAAGAAGAAATCGAGGATAAGCACGATTATTTTATTAAATATCTTGACGAGATGGAAGTTCTATTTTCAAACTATGACTTCAATCAGTCAGTATTTGGAAAACTTCCTTTTTTAAATGCAATAGAATACGCAATTTATTGTTTTCAACTTCAAGATACTTCCGATGCTTATTTGCAATTTTTCCTGGACGAAGTGTTAGATTTCAGCATCAAACAAAATTCAGGTTTAGGGAATTTTATAACCTATTGGGAAAAAAAGAACCATCGCTTAAGTGTAGTAGCTCCCGAAGGGAATGATGCGGTGCAAATCATGACAATTCATAAGTCTAAAGGGCTGGAGTTTCCAGTGGTAATTTACCCTTATGCACAGACCAATATTGATAGGGAAATTGATCCTAAAGTTTGGTTACCCGTAGATAAAAATGAATTTGGTATTGATTCCGGGTTGTTTTCTAAAAATAAAGAGGTCACAGAATACAGTGATTTTGGGAAAAAAATTTATGAAGATATAGAAGCAAAATTAGAACTCGATCAATTCAATGTTTTATATGTTGCTTTTACAAGAGCCATTGAACGTTTATATGTTTTTTCTAAAAAAGAAATTAAAACTAACGGTGAGGAAAACCTAAGGAGTTTTTCCGGATTATTAATCAATTACCTGAAATCAAAATCCCTTTGGGATATTGAGAAGAAGGAATATACTTTTGGAGTTAAAACTCATAAAGGGGTGAAACAAAAAAATATCCAAACCGAGGAAATCCCCTTTGTTGCAAATAATACAAATCAGCCTTTTTTTAAAATTATCACTAAAAGCGGAACGCTTTGGGATACATCTCAGGAAAAAGCACTGCAAAAAGGAAACCTCTATCATTTTTTATTATCCCAGATTGATTATGAAGACGATTTGGAAGGAGTTCTTCAGGATGCCATACAGAACGGAACAATTAATTATAATGATGTAGGTAAAATAGATGAAGATTTATCAAAACTAATTCATCACCCTAATATCAGAAATTACTTTTCAAGAGATTACAGAGTTTATAATGAACTGGATATTTACACATCAAACGGAGAATTAATGCGTCCAGACAGATTGGCTATTGATGTGAATAATAGAGTAACAATTATAGATTATAAAACGGGAGCATATAGAGAATCTTTTAAACAGCAACTTGATAAATATGCTGTTGCTATAGAAGAAATGGGATTCACTATAGAGAGCAAATTACTAGTATTTATAAATGAAATAGTAGAAATAAAAGCAATATAAATTTGTGATAGTCAAAGTTTGCTATTTTTGTAAAAAAATATAAAATGTACAGTAAAATAAAAGAACATCTTCAACAAGAATTAGAAGAAATAAAAGATAAAGGACTCTACAAAAAAGAAAGAATTATCACCTCGCCTCAAGATGCGGTAATTAAAATTTCTACAGGAGAAGAAGTAATTAATTTTTGTGCAAATAATTACCTGGGACTTTCGTCACATCCGGAAGTTGTACAAGCGGCAAAAGATGCGTTAGATTCTCATGGTTTTGGGATGTCTTCTGTACGATTTATATGCGGAACACAAGATATTCATAAAGAACTGGAGCAAAAAATAGCAGATTTTTATCAGACTGAAGACACTATTTTATATGCTGCTGCTTTTGATGCTAATGGAGGTGTTTTTGAACCCTTATTAACCAAAGAGGATGCAATTATTTCAGATTCACTCAATCATGCTTCTATTATTGATGGTGTGCGTTTGTGTAAAGCCATGCGTTATCGTTATGAAAATAATAACATGAACGATCTGGAAGAACAATTAAAACAAGCCAATAAAGATGGTGCACGTTTTAAAGTTATAGTTACAGATGGTGTGTTTTCTATGGATGGATTAGTTGCTCCTCTGGATCAAATATGCGATTTGGCAGATAAGTATGATGCTTTAGTAATGATTGATGAATGCCATGCAGCTGGTTTTATAGGAGAAACAGGTAGAGGAACGCTGGAAGAAAAAGGCGTAATGGATAGGGTAGATATTATCACCGGAACATTAGGTAAGGCACTTGGTGGAGCTATGGGAGGATATACTACAGGAAAAAAAGAAATTATTGAAATGCTAAGACAGCGTTCAAGACCTTATTTGTTTTCTAATTCTTTGTCTCCGGTAATAGTGGGTGCTTCTATCAAAGTGTTTGAAATATTGTCAAATAATACTTCATTAAGAGATAAATTAGAATCAAATACTACCTATTTTAAAAAAGGAATGAAGGCTGCGGGGTTTGATATTATAGATGGCGATTCGGCAATTGTTCCGGTAATGTTATACGATGCAAAACTTTCGCAAAATATGGCAGATAAGTTGCTGGAAAAGGGAATTTACGTAATAGGGTTCTTTTTCCCGGTAGTTCCAAAAGGGAAAGCAAGAATTAGAGTACAGCTCTCAGCAGCTCATGAAAAAGAACATTTGGATACCGCAATTGAAGCATTTACTAGCGTTGGGAAGGAATTAGGAGTTATCTAAATAAGAAAGGATTTTCTTAAAAAAAACTAAAAAAATAATAAATTTGTTTTTGTAGTTAGGTATAACAAACTTACATTTGTGATTAATTAACACTTAAAAATAGACAACACACATGAAACATCTTAGCAAAATTTTAATTGCTTTGTTACTTTTTGTAGGGCTAGGCAATATGCAAGCGCAGGACGAAAATAACCCCTGGGTAATTACAATAGGTGCCAATGCAGTAGATACATTTCCAACAAATGAACCCGGTCAGGGAGCTTGGTTTTCACAATTCTTTAATGCAAATGATCACTGGAACATTATTCCTTCAATATCAGTGATTTCTGTATCGAGATATGTAGGTGATGGATTTTCTATTGGAGCCAGAGGATCTTTCAATGAAATAGATCAACTTGGAGATATACCTGTTGATGATCTTACTTATTATTCATTAGATGCAACAATTAAGTATAACCTTAATCAGTTTTTAAAATTAGGAAGGTTTGATCCTTTCATAGAAACAGGAGGTGGATATACTTGGATTGATGATTCAGGAAATGGTACACTGAATGGAGGTTTAGGTTTTAACTTTTGGTTTAACGAATCAATTGGTTTAACATTACAATCTACTTATAAACATGTATTTGAAGACGAAGGATTCCCTGTTCCTCACTTTCAACATGTAGCTGGTGTAGCAATCAAATTTGGGGGTAAAGATACTGACGGAGATGGTATCTATGACAGAGAAGATGCATGTCCTGAGATTGCAGGTCTTCCAGCATTTAATGGATGCCCTGATTCAGATGGAGATGGAATAGAAGATGCTAAAGATTCTTGTCCGAATGAAGCAGGTTCTGCAGAATTAAACGGATGTCCTGATTCAGATGGAGATGGTATTGCTGATAAAGATGATGCTTGTCCAAACGTAGCTGGATTAGCGGCGCTTAGAGGATGTCCTGATTCAGATGGAGACGGTATTGCTGATAAAGATGACGCTTGTCCAAACGAAGCTGGACCACAGGCTAACAGAGGATGCCCATGGCCAGACAGAGATAATGATGGAGTTTTAGATAAGGATGATCAATGTCCGGATGTAGCTGGAACTGTAGCAAACAACGGTTGCCCGGAAGTAACTGAAGAAGTACAAAAGCAGCTTAACGATTATGCTAAAACTATCTTATTTGATACTGGTAAATCTAGTATTAAAGATGAATCAGAAGCAGTACTTGGTGACATCATCAAAATCTTAAATGAGTATCCTAATGCTAACTTTACTGTAGAAGGACATACAGATAGCGTTGGTAGTGAAAAAACTAACCAAAGATTATCTGATGAGAGAGCAAATTCTGTAAAAGATTATTTGACAAGTCATGGTGTTTCTTCAAGTAGATTAAATGCTACTGGTTATGGAGAATCTAATCCTATTGCTACTAATAAAACAAGAGCAGGTAGAGCTCAAAATAGAAGAGTTGAAATTAACTTAGTGAAAAACTAAGAAGAAACTCTATATTTCTTTAAGTATATAAAAAAGCTCCGGATTTCCGGAGCTTTTTTTATTTTTACCCAATCATCGAGATTAAGTACGCTAAGGCTTGTCTCAAAGTCTAAAATTTGTTCCTGGCGAATGCCTTGTGAATTTGTCTCGAAGCAGTTTATTAATATGAATAAGATTAATTTTTTCAGATAAATGAAATCATTCTTACAAGAGGTCGTTGATGAGGTTTTAGAAATGCCGCATGAATTGAATGAATTTGTATTTATCCTTCCAAGTAAAAGAGCAGGTACTTTTCTTAAGAATGAGCTTTTAAAAAAAAACAGGAAAACAACTTTTGGCCCTTTAATCTATAGTATTGAAGATTTTGTTCAGGAACTATCCGGACTAAAATTAAGTACTAACACCATCTTGTTGTTCGAATTTTATCAGGTATACAAAGAGATAACAGAAGAAGAAGCTACAGAAAGTTTTTATACATTTTCAAAATGGGCAACAGCAATCTTACAAGATTTTAATGAGATCGACAGGTATCTCATTCCTCCAGATAAAATTTTTTCATATTTATCGTCAATAAAAGAACTGGATCATTGGTATCTACAGGAGCATAAGACTGATCTTCAGAAGAATTATATTAAATTTTGGAATACGCTTAAAACGTACTATGAAGTCTTTTCTAAAAGGCTTTTAGACCAACAGATAGGATATCAAGGCCTTATCTATAAAGAAGCGGTAGAAAACCTCGAATTATACATTCAGAACAATAGTTCAAAAAAATATATATTTATTGGTTTTAATGCATTAAATACAGCAGAATCTACAATTATACAGGAATTTATAGATATCGCAAATGCGGAAGTTTTTTGGGACATAGATGCCTTTTTCTTAGAAGATAAAGATCACGATGCCGGATTGTTTCTACGTCACTATAAAAATACCTGGAAATATTATCAACGTAATCCTTTTAAAAATGTTTCTAATCATTTTACCCAGGAAAAAGATATTGAGATTATAGGTGTTCCTAAAAATATCGGGCAAGCTAAGTATATCAGTAAGTTGCTAAAAGAACTTCATATCAAAAACCCAAAATTGAATAGCACGGCAGTGGTTCTGGGTAATGAATCATTATTAATTCCTGTTGTCAATTCGATTCCCGAAGAAATTAAAGCGGTTAATATAACTAGCGGATTTCCTTTAAACCTAAGCCCGATAGCTTCTTATTTCAATCTTTTATTTGAGATGATTGAAAACGAGAATGAAAATGGCTGGTATTATAAATATGTAATTGATTTTCTGGCACATCCGGTTACCAGGACATTATTTACAATAGAAGAAATAGATTATTCTTCTCTTCTAATTAAAGTAATCAATGAAGAAAATATAGTTTTCTTAAGTATAGATTTTATTAAAAAGCATACTTCGGCTGTTTTTGATGAGTTGTTTAGCTATTGTTTTTTTTCAATAAAGAAAATCGGAATTCAGGAGATTATTAAAAAAAGCTTGACGCTTACACTTAAATTAAAAGAAATCTACAGTACAGAAAAACAGTCTAACAACTTGTTTTTAGAATATTTATATCGCTTTTATGAGTTGTTTAATCAAATAGATGTATTAAATAAAAAGTATGGATCTATACAAAGTATCAAAGAGCTAAAAGGAATTTATAAAGAATATGTACTTCATGAGAGTGTAGACTTCAAAGGAGAGCCTCTGGAAGGATTACAGCTTATGGGGGTTTTAGAAAGTAGAAACCTGGATTTTGAAACGGTAATTATTTCTTCTGTAAATGAAGGGGTTTTACCATCAGGAAAAAGCGATGGTTCTTTTATTCCGTTTGATGTAAAAAATGCTTTTGGATTGCCAACTTATAAAGAGAAAGATGCCATCTATGCCTATCATTTTTATCATTTAATACAAAGAGCAAAAAATGTTTATTTGCTTTATAATACAGAACCGGATGTATTAGAAGGAAGTGAAAAAAGTAGGTTTTTATTGCAGTTAAATCTTAATAAACAACCGGCACATTTGGTTAAAGAAATTATTGCTAGCCCTTTGGTAACTGCACAGAATAAAGGGATACAACAAGTAACAAAAACGCCTTTGGTGATGTCTGCTCTAAGAAGAATTGCAGAGCGAGGATTTTCACCAACATCGTTGACCAATTATATTAGAAATCCGATTGATTTTTACTATCAAAGTATACTCGGACTTAAAAATGAAATTGGAGTAGAAGAGACGATAGCCGCGAATACATTAGGAACCGTTGTTCACAATACACTTGAAGAACTCTACAAACCGTTAGAAGGCCTGGAATTAAAGTCAGAAATGGTTGAAGAAATGGAGTCTAAGATTGAAGAGTTGGTCAGGAAGCAGTTTCGAAAAGTATACAAAAGTGGAGATATAAGCCGGGGAAAAAACCTGATTATCTTTAATGTAGCGATAAAATATATTGAGAAGTTTTTAATTCAGGAAAAAAAAGATTTAGAGAAGGGAGCTGTTATTAAGATTCTTCAAATAGAAAGTGATCTTAGAGTTGAAATTAAAATCCCAGAGCTGGAAATTCCAATTTATTTGAGAGGAAAAGTAGATCGTGTCGACCAAAAAGACGGAATGCTGCGAATTATTGATTATAAAACCGGGAAGGTCAATCAGAATGACGTAGAAATCATAGATTGGGAGGTATTGACGGCAGATTATAAGTACAGTAAGGCTTTCCAGGTATTAGCGTATGCACATATGCTTAAGGATTTAACAAAAGGAGGAATGGTTGAGGCTGGAATTATTTCGTTTAAGAATACTCAAAACGGATTTTTAAAGTTTGCAGAAAAAGATAAACCAGGATATTACGCAAAAAAACAGACACAGATTACAGAGGAGGTTCATGAAAAGTTTTTAAAAGAACTGAAAGTATTGATTATAGAAATTTTTAATCCTGATACCCCCTTTATAGAAAAAGAGATTAATTGATATGATAGAAGAAAAAAATATTATTCTTGAAGGAAAACACCAAAAACCAATATTAGCAGATGTATTTCTTAATGATAATACTTCTAAAAAGCCGGTAGTTGTATTTTGTCATGGATATAAAGGATTTAAAGATTGGGGAAGCTGGGATACTGTAGCCAATGCTTTTGCAAATGCCGATTTTTGTTTTATCAAATTCAATTTTTCACATAATGGAGGTACTGTGGAACAGCCTATAGATTTCCCTGACCTGGATGCTTTTGGGAATAATAATTATGAAAAAGAATTAGACGATCTGGAAACCGTATTAGATTGGATAACAAATGCCGATTTTAAATACAAAGATCGGATAGATTCAACAAAAATTATATTGATTGGTCATTCGAGAGGGGGAGGAATAGTCACAATAAAAGCCCATGAAGATCGACGTGTTTCTCACATTATTTCCTGGGCAGGAGTAAGTGATTATGGCAGTAGGTTTGGAAGTGAAGAAGCTATAGCTTTATGGGAAAAAGAAGGAGTGACTTATGTTAAAAATGGTAGAACCAAACAAGAAATGCCGCTTTATTACCAGTTTTATGAGAATTTTAAACAAAACGAAGCACGTTTGAATATTAAAAATGCTGCTATGAATCTTAACATACCGCATTGTATTATTCATGGGGACACAGATGAAACAGTACATCTAGATGAAGCTAAGAATTTACATCAATGGAACCCAAAAAGTGAAATCTTTATTATCGAAGATGCAAATCATGTTTTTGGTGGGAAGCATCCGTGGAGTGAAAAAACAATGCCAGATCATTTAAACCTGGCATTTCAAAAGAGTATTTCTTTTATTAATAATAATTAATATCAATGTGGAGCATATCGGATTCGAACCGATGGCCTCTACGCTGCCAGCGTAGCGCTCTAGCCAACTGAGCTAATGCCCCTTAACTTTACAGTTTTCCAATAAGAACTAAAACAGGGATTTTACAATGAAACTCCTCTTTTGAAATTATATTTTTTTCCCAAAGTTTGATAAAGAACCCTCTTTTTCTTCTGAAAACACAAAGCAAGTCCGGTCTATTATGGTGAAAATGTTCTAATACTCCTTGAAAAGTAGTTGCATTTTCGGTATGGGTAATTTCTCCTAAAGCTTCTAATTTCGGATTAATTTTAAGATCCTTTGGCTTGTGCTTTGGAGTCTTGACCATAAGAAGGTTAGTTTTCAATTGAAATTTTTCTTTAACTGCTTCCAAAGGAGCCAGCGCATTATCTCTTTTTATGATTCCGGATCTAAATGCCAGCAAGACAGATGAAGGAGCAGAAAATGTATATCCGTTAGGAACAATAAGTGCAGGAATTTCATTTTGTTTGATAATACTCCCGGATGCACTGTCTAAAAATACATCATTTTTTATAGCGCTGTCAGATTCTATAATAACCAAATCTATATTTAATTCTTTAGAAATAGTTGTTATGACATCAGTCAAACTTCCTTTGGCAGTTACAGAAGCGATCTCTGTATTTTTCTTATCAACTTTAGAAACAATATCATTAATATGAGCTTTGGTCTCACGTTCTACTATCTCATCTATGTTAATAATGCTTCCCGCCCTGGAAACTACATTGTAATGTCCAAGGACATATATCTTAGCTTTAAAATACTCAGCAAAATCTATAGCGTATTGTAACGTACTTTCTAAGTTAGTTGAAGCAGCGACCGGGACTAAAATATTTTTCATTTGTCTTTCTTATTTTTACGAAGTTAAAAATACATAAAAAGAACTAATAAATATGAATATTCGTCAAGCAGAAACGCCAGATCTGAATAACATTATAAATATTACGAAAGCTTGCAATCTTTTTATGCGATCTAAAGGGATTTTTCAATGGACAGATGAATACCCTTCATTGGATGATTTTAAAAATGATTTTGAAAGAAATGAATTGTATGTCCTGGAAAAAGAAGATAATGTTATAGGTTGTATCGTTATTTCAACTTTTATGGATGAAATATACAAACCAGTAAAATGGTTAACTCCTAATGAAAATAATATTTATATCCACAGAATAGCAATCCATCCCGAATATCAAGGCATGGGATATGCTCAAAAGTTAATGGATTTTGCAGAAAACTATGCAAAAACAAATAATTATACTTCGGTACGCTTAGATACTTTTAGTCAAAACAAAAGAAATCAAAGGTTTTATGAAGTTCGTGGGTATCAACGTTTAGAAAATATTAGTATTCCTCAACAAAGTGAACATCCGTTCTATTGTTATGAGAATGTATTATAAATAAATTAAATGTTAATGTTACTTCGAGCGCAGTCGAGAAGTTTCAAAAACCTGATTTAAAATAGGCTCCGACTTTGTTATTCAGGCGGACGCTCGAAGTGACATTTTTTAATGGAAATACATTTTAAGGTAAGAGTACTCTGTGGTAAGAACACACTGTCATTCCTGCGAAGGCAGGAATCTAAATATATTTAATAGTCATTCCGTATAATGGATTCCTGCCTTCGCAGGAATGATACCTTATTGTAAACTAAGCATTTTAGAAAAGAAATGAACTCTTAAATCAGGTTTAAATTACCGAAACTATTTTTTATAAAAGTTCATTTCATCTACATACTTCCATACCGATTCCGGGAGTAGTGGCCGAATATTTTTCTTCTCAGCTATGCTTTTCCTGATAAAAGTAGAAGAAATTTGCATTATTGGTGCATCAATTTGGTGAATATGATGATGGTTGATGAGTTGATTGTTTACTGCCTGATCAGAAATTCTCGGATAAACATAAATATGATAATTCTCAAGAATAACCTCATAGTTTTTCCATTTGTGAAAACTGTTTAAATTGTCTTCTCCCATAATCAGGCAAAATTCAAAATCCGGGTATTTTTCCTGGATATAAACTAAGGTATCTATGGTATAATTTGGTTGTGGGAGTTTAAATTCGATATTGCTGGGTTTTAGCTTTTGATAATCTTTGGTAGCTTCGTAAACCATTTGATAACGATGATGATTATCTAATAACGAACTTTTCTTTTTAAAAGGATTGTGAGGAGTTATAACGAGCCATACTTCATCCAGATCACTATGCTCTGCCATATGATTTGCAATTGCCATATGCCCAATGTGAATAGGATTGTAAGTGCCAAAATAAAGTCCTACTTTCTTTTTCATGTGTTTCTTTTATTGTCTTTTAAATGACACATGCTGTTCGCTATTAATTATTTCCTTATATGATGAAGCATTTAACATGCTCGTTTCATTTTTCATTTTTACTGAGGCCAGTAAAATCTGCTACCAGGTTATAAGCTTCTGCTTTTGCAGTATCTAAGTCGGTATTGTTTATAATAGTATCAAATTGAGGAGCAGTTGCTAATTCGACAGATGCTTTAGCTATTCTCATATTGATTTTATCTTCACTTTCGGTTTTACGTTTTTTTAGCCGTTTTTTTAATTCGTCTACACTAGGAGGTTTTACAAAAACAGCTAAAGTTTGATCTGGGAATTTTCTTTTTATACGAAGGCCTCCGGCTACGTCAATATCAAAAATGACATGCTTACCCTGTGCCCAGATACGCTCGACTTCTTTTTTTAGAGTGCCGTAAAAATTATCTCGATAAACTTCTTCCCATTCTAAAAAATCCCCGTTTTTAATATGTGTTTTAAAATCTTTTAAGGAGATAAAATAATAGTGTTCTCCATCAACTTCTTCTCCTCTTCGTTCTCTTGAAGTGGCAGAAATAGAGAACTCAAGATTGAGTTCAGGAAAACCTAAAAGATGCCTTACTATGGTTGTTTTTCCAGATCCGGAAGGAGCAGAGAAAATAAGAAGCTTTCCTTCTTTATTCATTAGAGTACGTTTAGAAGTTGTTCTTTTATTTTTTCGAGTTCATCTTTCATTTGAATAACGATTTGCTGTAACGGAGCATAATTGGCTTTAGAACCCATAGTATTGATCTCTCTCCCTATTTCCTGAGAGATAAAACCTAATTTTTTACCATTGGAATCTTTAGAATTTAGCGTATTGATAAAATATTTCAAATGATTTTCTAAACGAACTTTCTCCTCTGTGATATCGTATTTTTCTATGTAATAAATAAGCTCTTGCTCAAAACGATTGGCATCGACAGTTTCTTTAATTTCCTTAACGGCTTTTTCCAAACGTTCTCTTATTTGCCCCATTCTTTCAGGGTCAATCTCTTTTACTTTTTGAAGGAGATCGGTAATAGTGTTTATTCGTAATGTAAAATCGTTCTCTAGTACTTTTCCTTCTTCACTTCTAAATTTATTGATCTCAGAGAGTCCTTTTTGTAAAGCATCTTTGATCGCCTGGTATTCTTTTTCATCAATTTGATCGCGTTCTGTTTTTAACGCATCCGGCATCCGTACTGCCATCTTAAGAAGCTCAACGTCATCTCCATCGGTTATATTTTTTAATTGATTGATATATTGTTTAACCACACCTTCGTTAAGCTGTGTAGAAGTTTCTTCTCCGGTAATTTCAATAAACAATCCGAAATCAATTTTTCCTCTTACTAAAGATTTAGCTATAATATTTCTAAGTTCCAGTTCTTTTTCACGATAAACAGAGGGCATTCTTGCATTTAAATCTAAATTTTTACTGTTAAGGGATTTTAATTCAACAGTAATTTTTTTAGTAGGAAGCTGAATCACATTTTTACCGAAACCGGTCATAGATTGTATCATAGATGATAATTAAAAAGTTGCACAAAGGTAATCAAATCCGTAAGTTTTGAAAACTTTGCAATTGAAGGAATAAGAAAAACTTTTATCTAAATAATAATGATCTATAGCTCTCTAAGCCATATGTTTCTATAGCTAATTAGATTACCGTGGTCCTGTAACCTGATTGGAGCTTTACCATGAGCATCATTTTTAGGAAAGCCAATATCTTCGGTTGTTCCTAAAATTTCAGTATGGTTTTGGATCACAACTCCATTGTGTAGAACCGTGATATAACCTGATTTTACCTTTTCTCCGGAACCATTAAACTCCGGAGCATTAAAAATAATATCATAAACCTGCCATTCTCCATTTTTTTTACTGGCATTAACCAATGGCGGAGATTGTTTATAGATAGAACCTGCCTGCCCGTTAGCATATGTTTTATTCCTGAAATTATCAAGAATCTGAAGTTCGTAACGATCCTGGAAGAAGATACCGCTATTCCCTCTGCCTTGTCCTTCGCTAACAGTTACTTCGGGAGTTTTCCATTCAATATGTAATTGAATACTACCAAAACCTTCTTTGGTTTGTATATCACCTATCCCGGGTTTAACAGTCATACTACCATCTTCATTAAGTGTCCATTGTGCCTTAGCGTTATCTTTAGAAGATTTCCACTGGTTGAGGTTTTTTCCATCAAATAAAACAATAGCATCAGATGGAACGATACTATCATATACCGGGGTGATAATAGTAGGTTGTGGTTCCCAAACTTCTGTTGCATCAGGTTGAGTAGGCTCCGGTTGAACTTCTTCTTTTGAAGTGATATTTTCATTTGATTTTGGCTGCTGACAAGCACTGATAGACAGTATCAGTATTAATAAAACAAATGTTTTAAAAGTTATTTTATTCATGAATTTCTTTAATTTTAATATTTCTGTACCAAACTTTATTCCCGTGATCCTGTAAAGCAAGATGTCCGTTTCTGTAAACTCCAAAATCTTCCCAATCTTTTTAAATTTTGAATCTTTAAGTACTCTCTGGAAAATCCCACTATTTCTGCCTTCAGATATTTTCCATTCTCATGACTAAACAAAATTAGAAAATTGAACTTTGGAAATGCTATTTTTTCTTTCTTTTTCTTGGGAAGTAAAAGCCAGATTCTATTATAAAATGATGTATGAAGAAAGCATTAAGAATAACTATAGGAGAGGCCCTGATTACTCTGGTAATAACCTTAAAAAGAAGGCGCTATAGTTAAAATGCTTTCTTTTTAAGGTTATTTTAAGTATTGCTTTTATTCTACAATAAACTTCCCTTGCATTAATCCGTAATGTCCAGGGAAACTGCATATAAATTCATAAACTCCCGGAGCCGGTGCATCAAATTCAATAACGTCGGTTTCCCCTCCGCCAATTAACTTGGTATGAGCGATTACATCTGATGAATTTTCAGGGATATACTCGTTGTCACGTGCAGTTGCTGCTTCAGTTGCAAAATCAACTAAATCTACTCCTTCTGCTAATAGGACAAAGTTATGCCCCATTATTTTTTTATCTAATTTCCCAATGTGTTTTAAAGTCAACTTAACTTTTTTCCCTGCTTTTACTTTAATTTCAGCTTTATTAAATTTCATCAAATCATCTGAAACCAGGACGATATCATTGGAGTCACTGGAAGTTGAAGATTCTGTTTTTTTGGTTCGATCGTATTGGAATCCGTCTTTTTCTTTTTTCTCTTCTTTCCCGCCACAACTAACAAGGAATGCTAAAAGAAATAAGCCGGCTAATTTTGATAAATGCTTCACGTTATTTTATAATTAAATTATACTTGTATCCTGTAAAAATATTAAAGAGCTAAGATACTAAATTGACGCTTATTTACAGTTGATTAATAATGAATTCTAGAGTCCTTTTTTCATTGAAATAATAGTTTTCTTTATCAAAAAAACCTACGTGTCCACCGTAATCCGGAATTTCAAGAAATAAGTTTTTATTTGATTGTGCTTCTTTCACAGGGTAGCATTCTTCGGAAAGAAAAGAATCGTTTTTTGCGTTAATAATTAAAGTTGGAATTTTGATATTTGGAAGAAATTGAAGAGAGCTGCTTTTTTCGTAATAGTCTAAAGCATCTGTGAAGCCATGTGCATTAGAAGTGTATGTGTCATCAAAATCTTTTAATGTTTTTATCTTTTTAATGGTGTCGCCCGATATTTTATCCGGGAATTGTTGTTGTTTTTGCCTGAGTTTATCTAAGAGATGTTTTTTAAAACGATTTGCGTACAATATGTTTTTTCGTTTATGTAATTCCAACATAGATCCGTATAAATAACAAGGAGTAGAAATTGTTACACAACCTTTAATTTCGTTTGGAATAGTATTTCCTTCTCCTAAATATTTTAAGCTGAGGTTGCCTCCCAGGCTAAATCCGTTAATATAAATATCTGTATAATCGCGAGTTTTTATGATATGATCTATAATCTCGACCAAATCTTCAGTGGCTCCCGAATGATATGAGCGAAATAAAAGATTAGGTTCTCCACTACATCCCCTTAGATTTACACTAACAGCATCAATATTATTTTGATTAAAAAGCTTAGCCATACCAAGAATGTAAGGACGTTTTGCACTTCCTTCCAGTCCGTGAATGACAATGATTAATTTGTTGGTTTTTGAGGCTGCAGAACTCCAGTCCAGGTCGATAAAATCTCCATCATGTAACGTCAAACGTTCTCGCTCTTGTAAAACGCCATTTACTCTTCTCGCGATCCCGGAATAAATAGTAGAAAAATGTGCATTTTTAAAGAAAAGAGGCGGATTATAATCAGATTTTATAATTGGCATTTATAATATTTAGAACCTAAAAATAATAAAGCTTTTCTAAATTTAATTTTTTAGAGGGTGCTATCAATAAAAATCGATTAAAAAAATGTTCTTTTTATAAAAAGATTGTAAGTTTGTTTTATTATGCTTGCATAGTATTTAAATCAGAAATATGTATTTAAAAGATTTTGAAATCAGGTGGAACGATTTGGACGCCAACAGGCACCTGGCTAATTCTTCCTATTTGAGTTTTGCTGCACATACACGAATGTCTTTCTTTACAGAATGTGGTTTTGATCAGCAATTACTGGTTAAATATAATATAGGCCCTGTCGTATTTTATGAGCATATGTATTATTTTAAAGAAGTATTTTTAGGAAAACCAGTAAAAGTATCTCTTGAATTAACGGGCTTAAGTGACGATAAGAGATTTTTTGAATTCACACATAATTACTATAATCTGAAAGGACAAAACTTTGCGCATTGTGAAATTATGGGAGGATGGATCAGCTTAGAAACACGAAAGTTAATTGCACTTCCCGAAGAGATTGCTCATCTTTTTGATAAAGTGGAACGCGCGCAAAACTTTCGGGTTTTAACCAAAGAAGATACCCGGAAATATAAAAAGGTACCGGTAGACTTATGAAGCTTTATTCTTTTCTTTTTTAGTTACCAGATATACGCCTAGGAAAACCAGGAAAGCGGCAGTTGTTTTTATAAAATTTAAAGAATCAGCTCCTAAACTTATTGCAAAAACAATAGCCAGTAAAGGTTGTAAATAAATGAAAGCTCCAATGGTAGAAGCCTTTAAATGCTTTAACGCAAATATATTTAGAAGATTAGAAAGTACTGTTGTACCAACTACTACAAAAGCCATTTTCCAGATGGCTTCAAAAGGTAATGAAGCCCATTGAACTTCCCTGAATTCTTGAATGGTTATAGGCAGATTAACAAATACCGCTACTAAAAAGAGCCATTTCATTAATGTAATAGGATGATATTTGGCTGCAATAGGCTTTACCATAACCAAATAAAAAGCATAAGAACTGGCATTAATAATGAATAATGAATTTCCTAAAGGAATATTAGGAGCATCTTGTCTTATTTCTGCACCAAACAGCACTAAAGAAAGTGCGCCTGCAAAACCGATAATAATCCCCAGAGTTTTGATCAGCGTAATTTTTTCTTTGATGAGTATGGCAGAAAGGATAAGAACAATAATAGGAGATATGGTAATAATTACAGAGCTATTTATAGGGGTAGAAAGATCAAGCCCTTTAAAAAACATGAGCATATTAATAACCATTCCAAAAATGGAACAGGCTATAAGTCGCGGCCAGTCTTTTTTAGCTATTTTTTCTTTAGGACTCCAAAAACTTACTAACCAGAATAAAATAGCTGCTCCTAAAACTCTTAATAAAATAAAACCAAAAGGTTTTATGTAAGTTGGCATGATGCCTTTTGCCAAAGTATGATTAGCCGCATAAATAGCACTAGCTGTAAAGGCAGCTAATAATGCAAGAGCTCTATTCCCCATGAATAGCTTTTTTTGCAGCTTCAACAGTTTTTTTACTGTTTCCTATAAAGATTTCATTATCGTTAATAATTACAGGACGCTTTAAAAAAGTATAATGTTCAAGGATAAATCTTTTGAAATCTTCTTCGCTTAAATTTTCGTCTTTGAGATTTCTTTCTTTGTATAGCTTTGCGCGTTTACTGAATAAAGCCTCGTAGCTTCCCGACAATGATTTCATTGCCTCTAATTGCTTTACGCTAATCTCTTCTTCCTTAATTTCCTGAAAAATAAAATCAGAAGTAGGTTGTATTTCTTTTAATATTCTTGTGCATGTATCACAAGTCTTTAGATAGTAAATCTTTTTCATTTAAGATCAAATTTTCAAAATGCAAAGAAAAACCATTTAAAAAGGAAATTCTTGCTAATTGCAAAAAAATCACAAAAATGCGATATGAATTATAAATTTTATCAATGCAAAGGTTACACTGTAGGCAAATAGAAGAAATCCAAACTAGAGATTAATCAGTAATTCTTTTGCTTGTGATAATGGAATTTCTATTGTTTTTGGTCCATCAGCATAAGAAGCAATTTCATATTGATTATAGAAAAGAATAATTTCATTTTCTGTAAAACCAATATTTTCCGGAAGGTGGAATTGATCATTTTCAAACATAAACCCTGTACTGTTAATATTTTTGTCTAAAGGAATGTCTTCTTGTTTTCTGAACATTTTTTCTGCCATCAGAGTGAACTTATCAATATCTTTGACAAAATCTGAAGGTGACAATTCATTCCCTGATTTTAAGTTGAAATTGATGTAAGTAACTGCATTATAACCATGTGCTCCACCGGTAAACATATACGAGTTTAATTGAATACAAATTATTTCTTTATGCCTGGATGATATACTTCCATCAACAGTAGCCTCCCATTTCACAGATTCGGGAAACTCTTTGACTAATTCTTTATATGAAGAAGAAAAGCTTTGTATGGCTTCCGGGATATTTTCTAATTCTTTTTCTTCTGAGAAATCAATAATTTCTATAACCTTTTCGGCTAAAATGGTATTGATTTTTATTGCTATATCTGAGTTTTCTTCTGCTTCCGGAATATCGACTTTAATTAAAGGGCAATTATCACAATCGTCTATAGACATTTCAGAATTTTGAAATGTGAGGTCTTGGTTCTTACTACAACTGAAAATCAATAAAATAAAAACTGAAAACAGGAGAAGACGTTTCATTTGAAAAGATTTTATGAGGTTCTTTACCAAAGGTAATTGGTTCATTGGAATCACCAAAATGAAACGGTACATTTGTGAAAAAATTGAGTAATACCAACTAAGGAATGAAATTCAATACGAAAACAATTCACGGAGGACAGGAACACGATAAAGCATATGGAGCTGTAATGACTCCTATTTATCAAACAACTACTTATGCACAAACTACTCCCGGAGGCCATAAAGGATATGAGTATAGCAGAACACATAATCCTACCAGGAATGCTTTGGAAAACGGATTGGCTAGTATAGAAAATGGGAAGTATGGTCTTGCTTTTGGAAGCGGATTGGCAGCTATCGATGCGATAATGAAGCTTTTCAAACCCGGAGATGAAATAATTTCTACAAGTGATTTATACGGTGGAAGCTATCGTTTGTTTACAAAAGTATATGAAGATTTCGGGATTAAATTCCATTTTGTAGGAATGGAGAATGTTGCCAATATAGAAAACTATATCAATAGCAATACAAAGCTTATATGGGTAGAAACGCCTACAAACCCTATGATGAATATTGTAGATATTGAAGCAGTTGCTACAATTGCAAAAACTCACTCAGTTTTATTAGCAGTTGATAACACTTTTGCGACTCCGTATTTACAAAGGCCTTTAGATTTAGGGGCCGATATAATAATGCACTCGGCAACAAAATATCTGGGAGGGCACAGTGATGTTGTTATGGGAGCCCTTATTGTAAATAATGATGATTTAGCTAAGAAACTTTATTTTATACAAAATGCCAGTGGTGCTATTTGTGGTCCGATGGATAGTTTTTTAGTGTTAAGAGGAATAAAAACGTTACACATCAGGATGCAACGTCATTGTGAAAACGGAAGAGCTATAGCAGAATACCTGGCGAATCACCCTAAAATAGAGAAAGTCTACTGGCCGGGATTTGAAAATCATCCGAATCATGAGATTGCAAAAAAACAAATGGGCGATTTTGGAGGGATGATCTCTTTTATTCCGAAAGGAAGTAATTATGATGATGCTATTAAAATTGTAGAGAAATTGCAACTATTTACACTTGCAGAATCTCTTGGAGGTGTCGAATCATTAGCGGGTCATCCTGCGAGTATGACTCATGCCAGTATACCAAAAACTGAAAGAGAAAAAAGTGGGGTTGTAGACTCACTTATCAGGTTAAGTATAGGGATAGAAGATGCAGAAGATTTAATAGACGATCTTGCACAGGCTATAGGGTAATTTTACCGGGACGAAGAAACTTGTTTTTAAGAATAGATTATTTCTCTAAATAGAAAATATATCCGATCTGGATAGAGAAAAGCCAGTCATTTGCCCTGTTTTCCGGGAATCTATTTTCATCAGGACTTAATCCGTCTACAAAATCTGAAAAGAAAAACTGCCATTTTGCCTGTAATAATAAATCCTCAAGAGGAGATATTTTATATCGACCACCGATACTACCGACAAGAGAGATAGCAGAACCACTCTCATTGGTAAAAGCTCCTTGAAATTTTTCTGGAGTTACAGCTGGATCACCCAGCACTCCTAATGTGGAAAATGCCCTTGGAGTATAAAAACTATAATGAATTCCTGCTCCTATATGTGGTGAGATTTTGTATCCGTTACTTTCAAAATTTTTAATACTTAAAGGATAAAACTCTACACTGGAACCTAAACTGAAAATTGAACTTTCTCCTCGCATTCCTCTAAGTTGCTGTGCAAAAAGAGATGTTCTATCCGGAGCAACAAAATCACCAAAATGTTGAAGATTTACTTTGGTATATGAAATCTCATTTCTAATCTTAAAATGATCTTTTACATAATTTAAAGGAGAATAAATGTTGTAGCCATTTGTATATGAGAAGTTCATATAATGTGTCAATCCTATAGTAAATCCGACATTTCCGATATTAGTATCGAAGTTTTGTCTTTGACCATAATCTGAATATAGTGCTACAGGTCCGGCATAAGCTCCAATCTCATTAGAAAAAGAGGCTTGAGAATTTGTTAGTTGGAAAACTAACGTAGCTATACAAAAAGAAAAGAATATTTTTTTTCTCATTCGGTTTGTTCTTGGGGCGCTGTTGTCAGCAAATATATACAAAAACTTAAATAACAGAAAAAAATTGTATTTCAGTACAATTTTAAGCAATTATTTTTTTTCGTTTACGACTAATCAGCTTGTGTAAAAACAACAGACAATAAATTTTTAATTGTCAAATTCAAAAAATGGGGGCTCTTTTTTGCATAAAACGTATATTTGTGCCTTTATATTATAAATAATTCAAATACTTTACTTTAGAAAGTTTGATATGAAAGATAAAATAGATAGTTTTTTAGAACTAGTTAAAGAAAGAAACGGTCATGAACCGGAGTTTCTTCAGGCAGTAAGAGAAGTTGCAGAAGCGGTAATACCTTACATTGTCGAAAATGATATTTACCATGGTAAAAATGTTTTACTTAGAATGGTAGAACCAGAAAGAGTAATTATGTTTAGGGTACCTTGGGTAGATGATTCTGGTGAAATAAAAGTAAACAGAGGGTACAGAATAGAAATGAATTCTGCTATAGGACCTTACAAAGGAGGACTTAGATTCCATTCTTCTGTTAATTTGAGTATTTTAAAGTTCTTAGCTTTTGAGCAAGTTTACAAAAATAGCTTAACAACATTACCAATGGGTGGTGGAAAAGGAGGTTCTGATTTTGATCCTAAAGGTAAGTCAGACAATGAAGTAATGCGTTTTTGTCAAAGCTTTATGTCTGAATTATTTAGACATATCGGTCCTAACACAGACGTACCGGCAGGAGATATTGGTGTAGGAGGAAGAGAAATAGGATTCTTATTTGGACAATATAAAAAACTAAGAAATGAATTTACCGGAGTTTTAACCGGGAAAGGAATAAGCTGGGGTGGTTCTCTAATAAGACCTGAAGCTACCGGATACGGTAACGTATATTACGCATTAAATATGTTGGAGACCAGAAATGAAAGCATTGCTGGTAAAAATGTAACAGTTTCAGGATCAGGAAATGTTGCACAATACGCTGCAGAAAAAGTTATTCAGTTAGGTGGTAAAGTATTAACGTTATCAGATTCTGGTGGATACATTTACGATAAAGATGGAATTGATGAAGAGAAATTAGCTTTTGTAATGGAGCTGAAAAATGTAAGAAGAGGAAGAATATCTGAATATGTAGAAAAATATCCAAATGCAGAGTATGTAGCTGGTAAAACACCTTGGAACGTAGCTTGTGACATAGCATTGCCATGTGCTACACAAAATGAATTGAACGGTGAAGATGCTAAGGCACTAGTTGCTAATGGTTGTATTTGTGTGAGTGAAGGAGCTAATATGCCGAGTACACCAGAAGCTATTGAAGTTTTTCACGATGCAAAAATCTTATTTGCGCCAGGTAAAGCTTCTAATGCAGGAGGTGTTGCAGTTTCAGGATTAGAAATGGCTCAGAACTCATTGCGTTATAACTGGACAAGAGAAGAAGTAGATGAGAAATTGAAAGGAATAATGAAAGAAATTCACAGCTCTTGTATGCAGTATGGTAAAGAAGGAGATTATATTAATTATGTTAAGGGAGCAAATATTGCAGGGTTTGTTAAAGTAGCAGACGCTATGCTTGCTCAGGGAATAGTATAATTTTATATAAACAAATTAAAAACCACTTAATACATTCTATTAAGTGGTTTTTTTATTATTTAGTTTTAATTTTGAGACTATAAATACAAAGGGTTAAAAATTTAATGATTGTATCTACCAAAGCTATTGTTGTTTCTACTCTTAAATATGGAGATACCAGTTTGATTGTTAAATGTTTTACGGCTTTGAGTGGTATTAAAACATATTTATTAAAAGGGGTCTTAACTTCTAAAAAGGGAAAAATAAAAGCGGCATACTTTCAACCGCTGACGTTATTGGAAATTGTAGCTAATCATAAAGATAAGGGAACAATGGAACTACTCAAAGAAGTTAAAATCAGTTACCCGTATCAATCTATTCATTCTGATATTAAAAAAAATGCATTAGCTTTTTTTTTATCTGAAATCATTAATGCTTCAATTAGAGAAGAAGAAACAAATACAGCCTTATTTGAATACCTGGAAACTTCATTACAATGGTTAGATACACATCCTGATGTTTCTAATTTTCATATTTTGTTTTTATTAAACCTGACAAAATATTTTGGGTTTTATCCTGACGATTCAAACAAGCATTTATCCTTTTTTGATTTAATGGAGGGAGAATTTACTTCACAACCTAGTTTAAATACGATTACAGATGGAGATTTAACACTCTTAAAAAGCTTCTTAGGCATAAAATTTGATAGCCTTCACATGATTAAAATGACAAAAACACAAAGACATACGTTAATTAACCTGCTTATAACCTATTTTGAATTACATTTGCTGGATTTTAAAAAGCCCAGGTCATTAGCGGTGTTAAATGATGTTTTTAATTGATTATGAAGAAAGCTGCCTTTTTTATTTTATTTTTTATAACATATCTGTCGCATGCACAGACTATTAAGATAATAGATAAAGAAACTAAAGAGCCTGTAATAAATGTAGCTGTTTTTAATCAGGATAAAACTAAAACAAAAATTAGTGGAATTGATGGAACTGTAGATCTCTCTCTCTTTGATGAAAACGAACGAATTTTTCTCAGGCTTTTCGGATATACCCAAAAAAGAATCACAAAAAGAGAAGCACTTTTACAAGATGGTATTATTGAATTGGTACCTCAGTCGGAAAAACTAGATGAAGTTATACTCTCAATTTCAAAATGGGAGCAGCAAAAAAGAGATATTCCACAAAAAATATCAAGTATAAAAGCAGAAACAATTGCATTTGCCAATCCGCAAACTTCTGCAGATTTACTTCAAAGTAGCGGCAAAGTATTTGTTCAAAAAAGCCAATTAGGAGGAGGAAGCCCATTAATTCGAGGATTTGCAACAAACAGAGTACTTATTTCGGTAGACGGGGTTCGTTTTAATACTGCTATTTTTAGAGGAGGAAATGTTCAAAATGTGATATCTATAGATCCTTTTACTATACAAAATACAGAAGTTATTTTTGGTCCGGGATCTGTAATTTATGGAAGTGATGCGGTAGGAGGCGTGATGAATTTTTATACGAAAAAAGCGCAATTATCATCAGACAATAAAATGCGATTTGATGCTAATTTTGTCTCCAGGTATGCAACTGGAAATGAAGAAAAAACAGATCATATAGATCTTGGTTTTGGATGGAAAAAATGGGCATTATTTTCCAGTTTTACCTATTCTAGTTTTGGGGATCAAAGGCAAGGTAGGCATGGACCAGATGAGTTTTTGAGAACTTTTTTCGTAGAACGTGTAAATGGAGAAGATGTCATAAGGCAAAATGATGACCCTTTAAGACAACGTCCATCAGGATATGATCAAATTAATTTTCTTCAGAAAGTAAAATTTACTCCAAATGAAAAATGGAGCTTTAATTTGGGCTTAACTTATACTTCGACTTCCAGTTATGACAGATACGACCGTTTAATCGAAGTAAGAGATGGTTTGCCAAGATTTACAGAGTGGTTTTTTGGTCCGCAACGCTGGCTTTCGGCCAATTTTCAGATAGATAAAAAAGGGAATGGTAAGTTATATGATAATTTACAATTTACTAATGCGTATCAGCACTTTGAAGAAAGTAGAAATAACAGACGTTTCCAAAATGATATACTTAATATTACCGTTGAAAATGTAGATGCATATTCTTCAAATTTAGATTTTGAAAAGAAATTTGATGATAAAACAAAGGTTTTCTACGGACTCGAATATGTCTTGAATAGAGTTGATTCTGAAGGAAGTGAACGCAATATTATTACAAATGAAGTGAATGAGGCGCAATCCAGATACCCGGACGGATCAAAATGGCAATCTGGAGCTGCATATATTAACCTGGAGCATAAAATAAAACCAAACCTTACATTGCTTTCCGGTGTCAGGTATAGCCATTTTTTCCTGGATGCCGAATTTGATAACAGGTTTTTTGATTTTCCATTTGATAGTGCCAACATTAATGCCGGAGCATTAACAGGAAGTATTGGTTTAAGCTGGTTTCCTGAAGAGAGTTTACAAATTACATTAAATGGTAGTACGGCTTTTCGGGCTCCTAATATTGATGATGTAGGTAAAGTTTTTGATTCAGAACCGGGAACAGTAATTGTACCTAATCCAGATCTTGAGCCTGAGTATGCATATAACGGAGAATTTGGTTTTAAGAAGAATTTTAATAACCGTCTATCTTTTAGTTTTGCGACATTTTACACTTTTTTAGATGATGCATTAGTGAGAAGAGATTTTGACCTCAATGGAAGAACGACTGTTGAGTTTCAGGGAGAATCCAGTAATGTTCAGGCAATACAAAATGCAGCCAATGCTTTTGTTTATGGTTTTGAATTTGGATTGGATGCTTATTTTACTGATGCGCTTTCATTTACTTCCAATCTGACCATTACAGAAGGAGAAGAAGAATTGGACGATGGTACTACTGCTGCATCAAGACATGTAGCCCCTCTTTTTGGAGATGCACATTTGGTATGGCAACGCAATAAATTGAAGTTAGATCTATTTGCTAATTATAGTGGAGAAATTCCTTTTGATGATTTAGCTCCTTCAGAAAGAAATAAACCGGTCTTATTTGCTATTGATGAAAATGGAAACCCTTTTGCAGCATCATGGTATACTCTTAATCTTAGATCGCAATATAAATTCAACAATAGATTAGAATCTAATATATCAGTTGAAAATATTACAGATCAGCGCTACAGAACGTATTCTTCAGGGATTTCAGCGGTAGGAAGAAATTTGATAGTGGGACTGAAATACAGTTTTTAAAAAGAAAATAAAAGGTAATTAATTTAAGCTATCATAAAATGATATTATTTTAATAATGTCTTCTTTTTTATTGATTTTTAATTTTCCCTTTTTTACATATTGTTGTACCTCTTTTCCTTTGTCCTTGAAAGCTGTAAAAAAGTTTTTCTTCTTTGTTGATAATTGCCTTAGAGGGCCATCTGAAGTTTTGATATAGTAAAAATCCTTAAGCCTGATATATTTTGCAGGAATATCTTCTTCATAACCACTTTTAGCTTTTTTTTCTTCAGTAAACTTAACTCTTTCTTTTGAATATAGAGTCAGGTTATTATCTGAGTTAGCCCATAAAAATTTGGCATAACCTCTAGTGTTATCTTCAAAATTGACAGTGTGATATACCTTATTTGAACCATCGTTAAATTTAATGATGTAATCTTTGCTTTTGTCTAAAAGAAAAATTTTAGAATCTTTATCTTTAAATTCCATAAGATCGTTAAAGGCATTGTATCTTACTAAATAAATAACATCATAATCATTTACTTGAGTAGATGAGAAATCTTCTTTGATATAAGGAGATCCTTCAGCCTCTCTGGGAGTATTATTATTACCTAATAATGCAACTACAATAGTACCACCGGGATTTGATTCTATCGTATTGTTTTGTGAAAACACAAATCCAAAACAAAGAAGCATAAAAATTGATGTGATGCCTTTTTTCATAATGTTGAACAAATTATTTGCTTAAGGGTTCCTTAAAGTCAAGAGTAAATTTCATTTTAAGATAAAGTTAAAAACAAAAAAACAAAAAAGCAAAAAAACCTGTAAAAACAACATTTAAACAAAGTATTTTCTTTCTTAAGATATGTGTTTTTTATAATCTTAAACCTTCAATGTTACATCAATTTCTTATTATCAGAGATATTGTGATAAAGGAAAATTATAACCTTCATATGATTATGTAATTGCCTTATTTGTCAATTTATACAACTATTTATAGATATTCTATGAATCAGAAATGGAAAATAGAATTAAAATAATGTATAGTCCTTGTTTTTTCATCTTTTAATTCATGGGAATTTAGTAATTTCGCAGACTTAAATGTGCAAGAAGATATTTTTAAGAAATGAAGTTTAGCGAGTACAAAGGACTTGATCTCCCGAAAGTTGCAGAAGAAATCTTAACGTATTGGGAAGAAAATAATATATTCGAAAAGAGTATAACTTCCAGGGAAGGCGAGCAGCCATATGTTTTTTTTGAAGGACCACCTTCTGCCAATGGTTTGCCCGGAATTCATCACGTAATGGCTAGAGCGATTAAAGATATTTTTTGCAGGTACAAAACCCAGAAAGGATATCAGGTAAAGCGTAAAGCAGGATGGGATACACACGGATTACCAATAGAACTTGGTGTCGAAAAAGAATTGGGTATCACAAAAGAAGATATTGGTAAAAAAATTACCATTGAAGAATACAACTTAGCTTGTCGCAAAGCAGTAATGCGCTATACGGATGTTTGGAATGATATGACTCGCAAAATCGGGTATTGGGTTAATATGGAAGATCCGTATATCACTTACAAGCCTAAGTATATGGAGAGTGTATGGTGGTTGTTAAAGCAGATTTATAATAAAGATTTGCTTTATAAAGGATATACCATTCAGCCATATTCTCCAAAAGCGGGTACAGGATTAAGTTCTCATGAATTAAATCAGCCGGGAACTTATCAAGATGTTACAGACACTACTGTTACAGCTCAGTTTAAAACAAAAAAAGAAACTCTTCCGGATTTCTTGAAAGAAATCGATGGAGATGTATTTATACTTGCCTGGACAACAACTCCATGGACTTTGCCATCTAACACTGCTTTAACAGTGGGAGAAAAAATTGATTACGTTTTAGTGAGAACATTCAATCAATATACCCATGAGGCGAGTAATGTAATATTGGCAAAGGCATTAGTAGCAAAACAATTTGGCGGGAAATTTCAGGCAGTAGACCATAAAACTGACCTGGAGAAGTATCAGCAAGGAGATAAAAAGATACCATATTTTGTTGAAAAAGAATTCAAAGGAAAAGATATCGTTGAGGTTAGGTATGAGCAATTAATAACTGAAGCTCCATTACCATATCAAAATCCGGAGCATGCTTTTAGAGTGATAGCCGGTGATTTTGTAACCACAGAAGATGGTACCGGAATAGTACATACCTCGCCAACTTTTGGAGCAGATGATGCGCGTGCAGCCAAAGAAGCTACTCCGGAAGTACCACCATTACTGGTCCTTGATGAAAATGATAATCCGGTGCCCTTAGTTGATTTACAAGGGAGATTCCGCCCTGAATTAGGAGTATTAGGAGGAAAATACGTGAAGAATGAATACTATGCAGAAGGAGAAGCTCCTGAGAAATCAGTAGATGTTGAAATCGCTATCCGATTAAAAGAAGAAAATAAAGCTTTTAAGGTAGAGAAATATGTGCACAGTTATCCGAATTGCTGGAGAACAGACAAACCAATTCTTTATTATCCGCTAGATTCGTGGTTTATTAAAGCTACCCAGGTTAGAGAGCGAATGTTTGAGCTCAATCAAACAATTAACTGGAAACCTAAATCAACAGGAGAAGGTAGATTTGGGAACTGGTTATCCAATGCAAACGATTGGAATTTATCCAGATCGCGTTTTTGGGGAATTCCTTTACCAATATGGAGAACAGAAGATGGGAAAGAAGAAATTATTATCGGATCTGTTGAAGAACTGAAAACAGAAATGAACAAGGCGGTAGAGGCCGGGTTAATGGAAGCCGATTTATTTCCTGATTTTGAAATAGGAAATATGAGTGAAGCTAATTATGATACTATAGATCTTCACAAAAATGTAGTTGATAAAGTGGTATTGGTTTCAGCTTCCGGGAAGCCTATGAAAAGAGAATCTGACCTTATTGACGTTTGGTTTGATTCAGGATCTATGCCTTATGCTCAGTGGCACTATCCTTTTGAAAATAAAGATAAAATAGATGATAAAACATCTTTCCCTGCAGATTATATAGCCGAAGGTGTAGACCAGACCAGAGGGTGGTTTTATACACTTCATGCCATAGCAACCATGGTGTTTGATTCTGTAGCGTATAAAAATGTTGTTTCTAACGGATTGGTGCTGGATAAGAACGGACAAAAAATGTCTAAACGCTTAGGAAATGCTACTAACCCATTTGAAACACTGGAGCTTTATGGGCCGGATGCTACGAGATGGTATATGATTAGTAATGCTAATCCGTGGGATAATTTAAAGTTTGACAGTGAAGGTATTGCAGAGGTTAGAAGGAAGTTCTTTGGTACCTTATATAATACTTATTCTTTCTTTAGTTTGTATGCTAATATTGATAACTTTACATATGCTGAAGAAGAAATTCCTTTAGATAAAAGACCGGAAATTGATCGCTGGATATTATCAGAGCTACATACATTAATTAGAAAAGTTGATAGCTTTTATGAAGATTATGAAGCTACAAAGGCGGCAAGAGCTATTTCTGAGTTTGTTCAGGAGAACTTAAGTAACTGGTTTGTACGTTTGAGCAGAAGACGTTTTTGGAAAGGAGATTATGGTCAGGATAAGATTTCTGCATATCAAACGTTATACACTTGTTTACTGAATATTGCAAAGCTGGGAGCGCCAATTGCACCATTTTATATGGATCGATTATACAAGGATCTTATAAATGCTACGCAAAGAGAAGCAGTAGATAGTGTTCATTTAGCCGATTTCCCTGGTTATGACAGTAGCTTTGTTGATAAGGGGCTTGAAAGTAAAATGGAAAAAGCACAGGTTATTTCATCCTTGGTTTTATCACTTCGTAAAAAAGAAATGATTAAAGTAAGGCAGCCGTTGCAAAAGATAATGATACCAATATTGGATGAAACACAAAAGAATGAAATTCTTGCAGTTTCAGATTTGATTAAAGCTGAAGTAAACGTCAAAGAAATAGAGTTGTTAGATGATGCTTCAGGAATTTTGGTAAAACAAATAAAGCCTAATTTTAAATTATTAGGCCCGCGTTTTGGAAAAGATATTAAATTAGTCGCAAGTGAAATACAAAAACTTGGGCAGGAAGGTATTCAAACGATAGAGAAAAATGGAAAAATATCGCTTGAGATTGACGGAAAAATTATTAATTTAGAATTGGATGAAGTTGAGATTTCATCACAAGACATAGAAGGGTGGTTAGTAGCCAATTCAGGGGCCTTAACAGTTGCTTTGGATGTGAATATAACCGACGAATTACGGAAAGAAGGGATTGCAAGAGAATTAGTCAACCGTATTCAGAATTTACGTAAGGAATCAGGGTTTGAAGTGACAGATAAAATAGACGTTAAGATTCAGAAGGATAGCCTGGTAGAAAAAGCAGTTTCAAATAATTTAGAATATATTAAAAATGAAACTTTAACTGCAGAGCTTAATTTTGAAGATACAATAGAAAAAGGAACTGATATTGCATTTGATGAGGTAAATACCAAGTTATTTATTCAAAAACACTAAAGTTATGAGCGGAGATATGAAAGTTAGATATTCAGACGCAGATTTAGAAGAATTCAAAACTCTAATTGAAGCAAAGATTGAGAAAGCAAAAAAAGACCTGGAGCTTTTAAAAAGTTCATATATGAATAATGGGAATAATGGTACAGATGATACTTCTCCTACATTTAAAGCTTTTGAAGAAGGTTCTCAAACGATGAGTAAAGAAGCGAATACTGCCTTGGCTATCAGGCAGGAAAAATTCATAAGAGATCTTAAGAATGCAATATCTCGTATTGAAAACAAAACTTATGGTATTTGTAGAGTTACAGGAAAATTAATCAACAAAGAGCGATTAAAATTAGTTCCTCATGCTACCTTAAGTATAGAAGCTAAAAATATGCAATAATAACTTGTTTTGCATACACTACATTAGTATAAAGCGTACCATTATAGTGCGCTTTTTGCTTTTTATGCATAGAAAACTTTCTTCAATAATATAAACTATAAATTTTAAAACCTTATTAAAAAGGGATTAGCATCAGATCTATATTATCAACCGAAATAATATTCTTATTTTTGACGCTTTAAAAATGAAGATGGAGTAATTATTACTTCCCGAAAGAGATAAAAGCAATATGTCGTTAAAGAAAGCATCGATCGTCATTATAATTATTCTTCTTATTGACCAAATAAGTAAGATTTATGTGAAAACACATTTTATTTTACATGAAGATGTTACTGTTTTTAGCTGGTTTAAAATTTTATTTATTGAGAATGAAGGAGCAGCCTGGGGAGCTAAACTGAGTGATATACTTCCTATTTCAAATGAAACAGGAAAGCTTATATTAACTGTTTTTAGACTTTTCGCTATAGTCGGAATTGGATACTGGTTAAAAGATTCAATCAGTAAAAAAGGGTCAAAAACCTTAATTTTTGCAATTTCCCTGATTTTTGCAGGTGCTTTTGGAAATATTATAGATTCTGTATTTTACGGGCTTATATTTAACGACAGTACAAATGAAGTAGCTACGCTGTTTTCTAATGATGCCTATGGAAGCTTATTTCATGGAAAAGTGGTAGATATGCTTTACTTTCCACTTATTGATACCACATGGCCAGAATGGGTTCCTGGGGTTGGTGGTAATAATTTACGTTTTTTTGAACCTATCTTTAATGTAGCAGACACCGCTATAAGCTTTGGGGTAGGAATCTTGATTGTGTTTAACAGAAGAGCATTTCCTAAGAATAAAAAAGCAACGATTACAACTACCGCTGAATAAATTACTTCCCTTGTATTTTAGATAGTGAAGTGATAAATGTTTTTGGGAGTAATGCAGTAATCTAATGGGATGTCGTTTGCACGAGCGCCCTCTATTTGCTCTTCGGCTTCAAAAAATGATAGCCCAATTTTAAGTGTGTTGGTATTACAGCTGGCTAAAAATGTGTCGTAAAATCCTTTTCCATACCCTACTCTATTTCCTTTTTTGTCATAAGCCAGAAGCGGAATAAAAACAACTTCTATCTTATCAACCGGAACCTCAATACCATCAACAGGTTCGGGAATGTTATATTTATTTTTTTTGATAAGCGTATTTTCTGTGAGCAGGTAATTTTTCATCAGCCTACTATTAAAATCACTTTTTGAAATAAGTATTTCTTTGTCTTTTCCCTGGAGGATATTTAAAATAAAAGAGGTGTCTATTTCCTTTTTCTCCTGGATAGATAAAAAAAGATGAAAAAAAGATTTTTCCCAAATAGGGAGCTTGAGAAGTTGATTTGCGATGTCAATACTGTAAGTATCTATTAGTTCTTCGGTTAATTCATTTCGAAGCAACTTGTATTTTTTTCGCAATTCAGATTTATTCATTTATTTGCTGGACTGTCAATCCTTTACTTCCAATTAAAGTATTTTTAGCAAGAGTAAATTTATTACTTATAACAGTAATAACGTTCTTAATTAATCTACGGAATTTTGCATTTGTGTAATAAGTAGAAACAATAAAAACTACAGAATAAAGTGCTAGAGCTATAATATAATAATTCATGTGATAAAATTTGGGTAAGGCTAATATAGGAACTTTTTTTATATAAGCAAGTTAAAATGTTGAGTTTTTTCGATTAATGGTAAAAAATTAACTTCTTTAAAAAACATATTATCAACTGCTTTTTAAAATCATTAATATAAAATGACTTCATTTAGGTGTAAAACCGAATTAATATTAATTTTGTTACCATATGAGTACTCCTTCTTTAGAATTGCAATTACAAACCCTTCCGGGGAGCCCTGGAGTGTACCAGTATTATGATAAAGAAGGGAAGATATTATATGTAGGTAAGGCTAAAAACTTAAAAAAAAGAGTTTCTTCTTATTTTCAGAAAAATCATGAAAATGGGAAAACCAGGGTATTGGTAAAAAAGATAGTTAGTATTAAACATATTGTAGTACCTACAGAAACAGATGCCTTATTACTTGAAAACAATCTTATCAAAAAATACCAGCCGCGCTACAATGTGATGCTTAAAGATGATAAAACATATCCGTGGATATGTTTAAAGAAAGAACGTTTTCCGAGAGTTTTTCAAACACGAAATGTGATTAAAGATGGTTCAGAATATTTTGGACCTTATACTAATATTAAAACAGTAAGAATACTGTTGGAGCTTATTAGAGGGCTATATCCATTACGTACATGTAATTACGATTTGTCCGAAGAAAAGATTAGTGCTAATAAATACAAAGTTTGCCTTGAGTATCATTTAGGAAATTGTAAAGCGCCTTGTGAAGGACTTCAATCTGTAGAAGAATACGATGAGCAAACCAAGGCAATACGCCAGATTTTAAAAGGGAATTTTAAAGACTCTCTCTTACAGTTCAAAAGCCAGATGAAGGAGTTGGCTTCTGAAATGAAATTTGAAGAGGCGCAAAAAATTAAAGAGAAAATAGAAATCCTGGAGAATTATCAGGCCAAATCAACAATTGTAAACCCTAAAATCAGTGATGTTGATGTGTTTTCTATCGTTTCAGATGAGAGTTATGCCTATATCAATTTCTTGCAGCTTTCTTATGGGTCAATTATCAGATCTCATACCGTTGAAATAAAAAAGAAACTGGATGAAACTGATAAAGAACTCCTGGAGCTGACAATTACCGAAATAAGACAACGTTTTCATTTACAGTCAAAAGAGATTTATGTGCCATTTCTGGTAGATGTGCCTAAAGGAATCAAAGTGACAGTACCTAAATTAGGAGATAAGAAACAGATTCTTGATTTGTCACACAGAAATGCTAAATTTTATAGACAAGAACGCTTTAAGCAAGTAAAAATAACAGATCCGGACAGGCATGTAAAGAGGATTATGACTCAGATGAAAAAAGATTTGCGTTTGTCTGAAGAACCGAGACATATCGAATGTTTTGACAATTCTAATATACAAGGGACAAATCCGGTAGCTGCTTGCGTAGTTTTTAAAAATGGAAAGCCCAATAAAAAAGAGTACAGACATTATAATATAAAAACCGTAGAAGGTCCGGATGATTTTGCTTCTATGGAAGAGGTAGTATTTAGAAGATATAAGCGTTTATTAGAAGAAGAACAGCCACTCCCTCAATTAATAGTAATAGATGGTGGGAAAGGACAATTATCCTCTGCTTTAAAAAGTCTGGATCAATTAGAATTAAGAGGAAAAATAGCTATAATTGGAATTGCAAAACGATTAGAAGAGATTTATTATCCTGGCGATTCAATTCCGATGTATTTGGATAAGAAATCTGAAACCTTGAAGATTATACAACATCTTAGAAATGAAGCCCATCGTTTTGGAATTACTTTTCACCGTAATAAACGAAGCAATGCAGCAATTAATTCTGAACTGGAAATGATAGAAGGAATTGGAGAAAAAACAATAGTAGAACTTTTGAAACATTTTAAATCGGTTAAGAGAATTAAGGAAGCTACGTTAGAAAATTTAACAGCTGTAGTAGGGGCTTCAAGAGCACAAAAAATTTATACAAATTTTCATTAAAAATGAGTATTTTCATAAGATAAAACCAATATGATTAAAAAACCTATTAATTTAAAGTATAATACTTGTTTTAATTGTCAAAGATTCATCTGACTTCTAAAAAATAGAGATAAACAAATGAAAAAGCAATGGTTCGGGGTTTTGTTTTTAATGTTTACATTGATGCTTTCGGCACAAAAAAATGAAGAGAAAGATGTTAAGGTAGGTTTGGTTTTAAGCGGGGGTGGAGCAAAAGGATTTGCTCATATTGGTGCACTCAAAGTTCTTGAAGAAGCGGGAGTGCGTGTCGATTATATAGGCGGAACCAGTATGGGAGCTATTATTGGAGCGCTTTATGCCTCAGGATATACTGCAAATCAACTTGACTCTATTTTTAACAGTGTTAATTTTAATGAATTAATCCAGGATCAAATTCCAAGAGGAGCCAAAACTTTCTACGAAAAAGAAGACCAGGAACGGTATGTATTAACACTACCTTTTGATAAATTTAAAATACGTTTCCCTTCTGCAATTTCCAGAGGTCAAAATGTGTATAATTTATTATCCAGGCTATTGCAACACGTTAGTGATGTAGATGATTTTGATGAACTCCCTATTCCTTTTTTCTGTATTGCTACTAATGTAGAAACCGGAGAACCTGTACTTTTAGACAAAGGGTATTTGCCAGAGGTAATTAGTGCCAGTGGAGCTTTTCCTTCTCTTTTTGAACCCATTGAAATAGATGGAAAATTATTAATAGACGGTGGTGTCGTAAATAACTATCCTATAGATGAAGTAAAAGCAATGGGAGCAGATATTATAATTGGAGTAGATGTGCAGGATGATTTGGCAGATAGAGAAACTCTTACATCTGCAACAAGTGTCTTGTTGCAGATCAATAACTTCCGGACGGTTAACGATATGAAAATAAAATCTAAGCAAACAGATATTTATATCCAGCCGAATATTGAAGATTTTACAGTGATCTCTTTTAATGAAGGAAGAGAAATTATTGATGAAGGAGAAAAAGGGGCTATTCTTAAAAAAGAAGAACTTATTGCATTGGCAAAAAAACAAAAGCCTTCTACCGCTGAGTCTATGCAAATGATCAATAATGATACATTAAGGATTAAAAAATTAACATTAGCAGGAAACGAAAAATATACGAGAGGATATATAAAAGGGAAACTTCGTTTAAAATTAGATGAAGAAATTACGTATGCTAAATTTGATCAACGTATTAATAACCTTGCAGCCACTAATAATTTTGAAGGGATTAGATATCGACTTCTCCCATATGAAGATGGCCAGGAACTGTCTGTCAAGTTACGGGAGAAACCAAATACAACATATTTAAGGTTAGGGGTTCATTATGATGATTTGTATAAGAGTGCCGCTTTGGTAAATATCACTAAAAAACGTTTGTTTTTTAACGATGATGTAGCCTCTTTTGATTTTATAGTAGGAGATAATATTCGATATAATTTTGAATATTATTTGGATAAAGGATTTTACTGGAGTTTTGGGATTAATTCAAGATTTAACAGTTTTGAAAAAGATGTGGATTTTGATTTTGCGCAACGTTTATTTGGACTTGAAGATGCGGGGATAAACCGGATAAATCTGGATGTTAATGATTTTACTAATCAAATATATGTGCAAACCGTGGTTAGAGAAGAGTTTGCCTTTGGCCTTGGTGCAGAACACAAAAGCATCAGGTATGAATCTGGAACTATTCTGGAAGGAGATGAGAATGTAGTATTTGAAAATAGTGATTTTGTTAGTGCATATGGATTTTTAAAACTGGATACTTATGACAATCGGTATTTTCCTAAAAAAGGACTCTTTTTTGATGGAGATTTTCATTTGTATTTATATTCTTCAGATTTTAAGAATCAATTTAACGAATATTCTATAGGTAAGGCAAAGATTGGATTTGCAACTCCGATTATCAATAGACTAGCTTTAAACCTCACTACAGAAGGGGGATTTACTCTGGGAGCTTCAGAAATAAATACCTTCGATTTTATCCTTGGAGGGTATGGAAATGATTTTATAAATAATTTTACTCCCTTTTTAGGATATGATTTTCTTAGCCTTAGCGGAAATAGTTTTGTGAAAGCAACCGGAGTTTTAGATTATGAGTTCTTAGATAAAAATCATTTTAACTTTACTGTAAATGTTGCTAATATTGATGACAATATTTTTGAAAGCGGAGAGTGGTTTACTGCACCAGATTTTACAGGCTATGCCATAGGATATGGCTTGGAAACTTTTATAGGACCAACAGAAATAAAATATTCCTGGTCTCCGGAAGCCGGAGTACGATGGTTTTTTAATGTGGGTTTCTGGTTTTAAGGTTTTTATTGAAATCATATAAATATTTCCGATATTTGTATGAAGAGTTAAGTGAATTCTTTTTGTAACAATTAGTTATACCTTGAGATAGATGACACTATTTTGGATAGATTTATTAGCGTATTTACATTTTCTTATCAAGCGAAATCCAGAGTAAGAAGGTTATTTTTTTGAGAATTAAAAAAAGTATAACCTTTAAAATAATATCATGCCTTTCTATCATAAATTAGGAGAAATTCCACCAAAAAGACATACCATTTTCAGAAAACCAAATGGAGACTTATATTATGAACAATTATTTGGAACCATTGGGTTTGACGGGATGGCTACCAATATGTATCATGAGCATAGGCCTACGCAGGTAAAAGAAGTTAAAGGAAGCTATAAGGTAGCTCCTAAAATTGCAATAGCGAATAATATTAAATCATATCGTTTTCACGGATTTAAAGTGAAACCCGAGAAAGATTATCTGGATAGTAGAAAAGCGGTTTTGACAAATAGTGATTGTACAATTATTTTAGCCGCTCCTACAACATCTCAAGATGCCTATTTCTACAAGAATGCAGATGAAGATGAACTTATCTTTATTCATGAAGGTAGTGGAAAACTAAGAACACATTTAGGAAATCTGGATTTTAAATATGGAGATTACCTCTTAATCCCAAGAGGAACTATCTATAAGATGGATTTTGATACCTCAGAGAACAGATTGTTTATTGTGGCTTCGAGAAGACCAATATATACTCCTAAAAGATATAGAAACTGGTTTGGACAATTATTAGAACACGCTCCTTTTTGTGAACGAGACATCAGAAGACCAGAAGAATTGGAAACCTATAATGAAAAAGGAGATTTCTTAATGAAGGTTAAAAAACAGGATGAGATTTTTGATATGGTATATGCTACTCACCCATTTGATGTAGTAGGTTATGATGGTTACAATTATCCGTATGCCTTTTCCATTCATGATTTTGAACCAATAACAGGTAGGGTGCATCAACCCCCTCCGGTACATCAAACTTTTGAAACCGATGCTTTCGTAGTTTGTAGTTTTGTTCCCAGATTGTATGATTACCATCCGCAAGCTATTCCCGCGCCGTATAATCATAGTAATATAGATAGTGATGAGGTACTTTATTACGTAGATGGAGATTTTATGAGTAGGAATGATATTGATAAAGGGCATATCTCACTTCATCCGGCAGGAATTCCTCATGGGCCACACCCGGGAGCTGTAGAAAGGAGTATTGGGAAAGTAAAAACAGATGAATTGGCTGTAATGGTAGACACATTTAAACCCTTACAAGTTACAGAAGAAGCTATGCAGATAGCCGATGATGATTATCATAAATCCTGGTTAGAATAATGCTGAATTATAGGATAGACATAACTGCTCACCTTAGAGCCATGTGGTAGCTTAAATTGTTTTTAAACGTATTAGAACAATTTGAAGAATAACGATTAACTTCTTAAAAGAGAGAAGTTTTTTAAAATAAAATCACAATGGCAACAGATAAGACATCTTTAAAACTAGATAAAACAATTCCCGGTGCAGAAGATTTTCTTCCTTTGTTAGGGACAGATCATGTAGAATTATATGTAGGGAATGCAAAACAAGCAGCGCATTATTATCAATCGGCCTGGGGCTTTCAACCGGTAGCCTATGCAGGATTAGAAACAGGAGTTAAAGATCGTGTTTCATATGTATTACAACAAGACAAGATACGATTGGTATTGACATCTCCACTGAAATCTGGAGGAGAAGTAAATCAACACATAGATGCACATGGAGACGGAGTCAAAATGGTTGCGCTATGGGTAGATGACGCTACAAAAAGTTACAATGAAACCATAAAGAGAGGAGCCAAAAGCTATATGGAACCTCAGAAAAAAGAAGATAAGGATGGGGAAGTTGTAATTTCGGGTATTCATACTTATGGGGAGACTATTCATCTATTTGTAGAAAGGAAAAATTATAACGGAGCTTTTCTTCCTGGTTATAAAGTATGGAATCCTGACTATAAGCCTGCTTCTGTAGGATTAAAGTATATTGACCATATGGTGGGTAATGTGGGATGGAATGAAATGAATAAATGGTGTGAATTCTATGCAAATGTTATGGGCTTTGCACAGTTGATTTCTTTTGACGATGAAGATATTTCTACAGAATACACTGCTTTAATGAGTAAAGTGATGAGTAATGGGAATGGAAGAATAAAATTCCCGATTAATGAACCTGCAGATGGTAGAAAAAAATCTCAGATAGAAGAATATATAGAATTCTATAATGGAGCAGGAGTGCAGCATATGGCATTAGCCACAGATAATATTATTGAAACCGTAACAGCTTTAAAGAATAGAGGTGTTGAATTTTTGTATGTTCCTGAAAGTTATTACGATACCGTTTTGGATAGGGTGGGTGAAATAGATGAAGACCTGGAACCTCTTAAACAACTGGGAATTTTGATTGATCGCGATGATGAAGGATATCTTTTACAGCTCTTTACGAAGCCGGTTTTAGATAGACCGACAATGTTTTTTGAAATTATTCAGCGAAAAGGAGCTCAATCTTTCGGAAAAGGGAATTTTAAAGCGCTTTTTGAAGCAATAGAAAGAGAGCAGGAAATGAGAGGTACATTATAAAAAGCATAAAATGTTATAGAAAACTTAATAAATAGATGTAAAATGTATAAACTTAGTTATTAATATGTTAAACTTAATAAACGAGGTTTTAAATTTAAAAAAGTATGTACATTTGCACCCGCAAAAGAGGTGGTGCTTTTTTGCAATCTAAAGTAAAGTTTTCATAAAATTAAGTTTTGGTTGGTTAGTTAAAAAGTCCGATTTAATAATCGGACTTTTTCGTATACAATTTTTTGGAACAGAAATTGTTTAACTATAGTGCAATGATTGAAATAATGAAGATGATTTTATTAATTTTATAGTCACCAAAAATTGATGATGAAAAATTTAATTGGAATACTGTGCTTTTTGTGGTTGACAGGACTTAGTGCCCAGAATAATGACCTTCCGGAAAAATCGTTTAAATCCGGAGAGTGGTTTCAGTTCAGGATACACTATGGGATTTTCAATGCGAGTTTTGCTACGCTTGAGGTAAAAGATGATAACCTGAACGGAAAATCGGTTCATCATGTAATTGGAAAAGGAAAAACAACCGGGATAGCAAGTTGGTTTTTTAAGGTTGATGATAATTATGAAACGTACATAGATAAAGAAGATAATAAACCCTATAAATTTATAAGGCAAATAAGTGAAGGAGGGCACACTAAAAATATAGAGATCAATTTTGATCACACTAATAAAGAAGCCTTTTATCACGATAAAAAAAGAAATAGGAAAAAAACAATTCCTATCAATGAAGGAGTGCATGATATGGTATCTACTTTCTACTATTTGAGAGATAAAGTAGATATAGAAAAATTACAGGTAAATGATGAGTTTACGCTCGATATGCTGTATGATGATGACGAAACTTTTAAATTCAGGCTCAAATATTTGGGAAAAGACATCATTAGAACTAAATTTGGGAAAATTGAATGTTTGAAGTTCCGTCCTTATGTTCAGTCCGGAAGGGTTTTTAAAGAACAGGAAAGTTTAACAGTCTGGGTTTCCAATGACCTAAACAAGATACCTATGAGAATAAAAGCAGATTTAGCCGTAGGTAGTATTAAAGCAGACTTACATGCTTTTAAAGGGCTTAAACATCAATTTAAGATTGTAGTTAAGAAGAGGTAATTTTAATGGAAATAGCATCTGATATTGCTCAGCGTATCGAGAAACTTGAAGAAAAGTATAAAAATTCAGGCCAGGACTTGGGCTCTTATCTTGACGGATTACTTCATCAACGTTATCTCACGTACTGGGATTATATTCATTTAGATACTCTTTTAAGCCTTCAGATTCCAAAAACATATTTTCCTGATGAGGAAATTTTTATCATGTATCATCAAATTACAGAGTTATACTTTAAGTTGATTATACATGAACAAAAGCAAATTATAGACGATAAACTTCAAAAGGCTTCTTTTTTTATTCAAAAGGTAAACAGGATTAATAACTATTTTAAAGCATTGATATCTTCTTTTGAAATCATGATTAATGGGATGGAAAAAGAACAATTTTTGCATTATAGAATGTCATTACTTCCCGCCAGCGGTTTCCAATCTGCCCAGTACAGGATGATTGAGTTTTATGCAACGCCAATGGAGAACTTGACGCATTTTACTGTCAGAGATCAGATGTCAAATAAGAACTCATTAGAAGAGCTTTATGAGAATGTGTATTGGAAAAAAGGAGCTACAAATACAGAGACTGGTGAAAAAACACTCACTTTAAAGCAATTTGAATATCGCTATACCCCACGTTTTATGCGAATTACAAAATCTGTAAAAAAGTCTACCATTTACCACAAATATTTACAGTTACCTGAAAAAGAAAAAGAATCGCCTGTACTAATTGAAGCTTTAAAATCGTTAGATGTTAATGCAAACGTTCATTGGCCATTAATGCACATGGGTTCTGCATATCGGTATTTGAGAAAAGAAAAGAATAATATAGATGCTACAGGCGGCACTAATTGGAAAGAATACCTGCCACCAAGTTTTCAAAAAGTTATCTTTTTTCCGGAGATATGGAATGAAGAAGAAAAGGAGAATTGGGGGAAACAATGGGTAGATCATATATTTAATCCTGAAAAAAAGTAATTTTGTTAAAATGAAAAAACTATTGGTAATCGTACTAACGCTTTTAATTTTTAGCTGTAACAAAAAACAAAAAGAAGAACCTCAGATTTCTCTTGATATTGCTAAAGAAGAAGTGCCTGTAGAGGTTATAGAATTCGGGTATAATCTAAACGATTACCTGGTTCAACGAGATACTGTGAAATCAGGAGACAGTTTCGGAGAGATTTTATTGAATCATCATATAGATTATCCTAAGATTGCAGAAATAGCAGCAAAAGTTAAAGATACATTTGATGTCAGAAGAATCAGAGTGGGGAAACCGTATACAATCCTCAAAACAAAAGATACTACAGAAAAAGCACAAGTATTCATTTATCAGCATGACAATATTAACTATACGGTAGTAGATTTTAAAGATTCTCTGGTAAATGCAGTTAAATATAAAAAGCCCGTTACAGTAGTTGAAAGAGAAGTATCCGGAATTATAGAAACAAATTTATCGGATGTGGCATTGCAAAACGGAATTGATTATGACGTCATCAATGGAATGTCTGATATCTATGCCTGGACAATAGATTTTTTCAGATTACAAAAAGGAGACCGGTTTAAAGTTATTTATAAAGAAAAATATATTGAAGATAGTATTTATGCAGGTTCAGGAGAGATAGTTGCTGCTTATTTTGAACACAAAGGAGAACCTTTTTACGCTTTTAGATATGAAAATGACTCTATTTTAGGGACGGTAGATTATTATGATGATGAAGCCAATACCTTGAGAAGAGCATTTTTAAGAGGTCCGGTTAAATTTAGCAGAATTTCTTCACGTTATAATCTGAGAAGAAGGATTGCTCTTTATGGCAATAGAGTACGCCCACATAAAGGAACAGATTACGCAGCAGCAATAGGTACACCAATCCTGGCAACGGCAAACGGAACAGTAACAAAATCTTCATATACAAGAGGAAATGGGAAATATGTTAAAATAAAACATAACAGTACCTATAGTACTCAGTATTTACATATGAAAGACAGGAATGTAAAAGTTGGCGATTTTGTTAAACAAGGAGATGTGATTGGCTGGGTAGGTATGACAGGGAATACGAGTGGACCACATGTTTGTTACCGTTTTTGGAAAAATGGAAGGCAAGTTGATCCATTCAAGCAAAAGCTACCTGCTGCAGAACCCATAAAACCTGAATTAAAAGAACAATACCTGGAGTTTGTACGTCCATTAGTTTACAAATTAGATTGCATTCCTTTTGAAGATAAAGTTGAAGATCAGGAAGAGTTTATAACAGAAATGATAGATACTCCGGAATCAGAAGATAAAACAAACGAAACATATAATGCCACTATCAACCGCCAATCCAAATAAAACAAATGCATGGAAAGAGCTTCAGGCTCATTTTGAAGAGATAAAGAACATACACATAAAAGACTTATTTGCTGAAAACCCACAGCGAGCAGATAATCTTTCCGTAAAGTGGGATGATTTCTATATTGATTTCTCAAAAAATAGAATCACAGAAGAAACTCTCAACATATTATTACGTTTAGCAAAAGAATTAGATTTAGCAGACGCAATCGAAAGGTATTTTTCAGGAGATTTAATCAATCAGACAGAAGAAAGAGCAGTATTGCATACTGCTTTGCGATCTAAAGAAGGAGATGAGGTTTTTGTGAACGGTAAAAATATTATTCCTGAAGTTTTTGAGGTAAAAAACAAGATTGAGCAGTTCACAAATACAGTTGTATCCGGAGAAAAGAAAGGATATACCGGAAAACAGTTTACAGACATAGTTAACATAGGTATAGGGGGGTCAGATCTTGGACCTGCTATGGTAACAGAAGCATTAAGTTTCTATAAAAATCATTTAAATACTCATTTTGTTAGCAATGTAGATGGAGATCATGTTCAGGAAATACTAAAAAAAGTAAATCCGGAAACTACATTATTTGTAATTGTTTCAAAAACGTTTACTACTCAGGAAACACTAAGTAACGCCACAACTATAAAGAAATGGTTTTTAGAACGTGCTTCCGAAAAAGATATTGCTAAACATTTTGTAGCAGTTTCTACTAATTTGGAAAAAATAGCAGCTTTTGGTATTTCCAGTGAAAATGTTTTCCCTATGTGGGATTGGGTTGGAGGGCGTTTCTCTCTTTGGAGCGCTGTAGGTTTGTCTATTAGTTTAGCCATTGGTTTTGAAAATTTTAATGACTTTCTAAAAGGAGCGCATAAAATGGATGTTCATTTTAAAACTTCAGATTTTAAAGAGAATATCCCTGTCCTTGCCGGGCTTCTGACTATATGGTACAATAACTTTTTTAATGCAGAAAGTGAAGCTATTATTCCGTATACACAATACTTAAATCGTTTTGCAGCTTATTTACAACAAGGAATAATGGAGAGTAATGGTAAGAGTATTGATCGTAATGGAGAAAGAGTTGAATATGAAACCGGAACCATTATTTGGGGAGAGCCGGGAACCAATTCGCAGCATGCTTTTTTTCAATTAATACATCAGGGAACCAAACTTATTCCGGCAGATTTCATTGGTTATGTAAATTCGCTTCACGGAGATAAAGATCACCATAATAAATTAATGGCAAACTTTTTTGCACAGACAGAAGCTCTGTTAAATGGCAAAACCGAAAAACAAGCATTGTCAGAATTAGATGAAAAAGGCTTGCCTCAGGAAAAAATTCAAAAATTACTTCCATTTAAAATTTTTGAAGGAAATAAACCTACGACAACTTTTCTTATTGATAGATTAACACCAGAAAGTTTAGGGAAATTAATAGCTTTTTATGAACACAAGATATTTGTTCAGGGTATCATCTGGAATATTTTCAGTTATGATCAGTGGGGGGTAGAATTAGGGAAACAACTTGCTAATACTATTTTAACAGATATTGAAAGTGATCATATTGCCAATCATGATGCTTCTACTTCAAACCTTATTGAATATTTCAAAAAAAGCTAAAGCTTATTGTTAAAAATAAGCCTAATGAGTTAAATTATAATTAATTGAATAATTGTGTTAATTGCCAGTGATGTTAAAAAAATTAACATTAACATAATATTAACTAGAGCAAATAATCTCAATTTTGCATAAATAAATAACAAATAGATTAATTATAATGAAAATTTTTAACAAAAGCCTTTTGACAGTGGTTTTTACACTGGTTACCATGGTAGCATTTTCACAAGGAGTTACAACCTCTGCGGTAGGAGGTAAAGTTACTGACAACATTGGAGAGCCTTTGGCTGGAGCAAATGTTGTAATTGTTCATATACCTTCTGGTACAAAATATGGAGCAGTAACAGATTTTGATGGTTTCTATAGAATCCCTAACATGCGTGTTGGAGGTCCTTATAGAGTAACAATTAGTTATATTGGTTTTCAAGAATATGTTGAAGATAATATCATTCTTGATTTAGGGCAAACCAAGAGAATTAATACTCAACTAAAAGAAGCAACAACGCAATTAGATGAAATTGTTCTTACTGGGGTAGCTACAGGAAGTGTTTTTGATGGAAATAAAACAGGATCCGGAACTACAGTAAACGAAAAAAAGATTAACGCCTTACCAACAGTTTCAAGATCTCTTGCAGATTTTGCGAGATTAACACCAGAAGCGCAAATTAGAAATGATAATAGTATTTCTATTTCTGGTCAGAATAACAGATTTAACGCAATCTATTTAGATGGGGCAATTAATAATGATGTTTTTGGTCTGGCAGGATCCGGTACTAATGGAGGTCAAACAGGAGTTAACCCTATTTCAATAGACGCGGTAGAGCAAGTAAAGGTTAGTGTTGCTCCATTTGATGTAAGATTAGGAGGATTTGCAGGGGGTGCTATTAGTGCCATTACAAGATCTGGAACAAATCAATTCAAAGGATCTACTTATTATTTATTGCGTAATGAAGACCTATCAGGAAAAACACCAGGAGATGTAGATGATCGTGAGAAGTTACCTGAATTTACAGCAGAAACTTATGGAATTAGAATCGGAGGTCCGATTGTTAAAGATAAATTATTCTTTTTCTTAAACTATGAACGACAAGACGATCAAACTCCACAACCATTTGACGGAACTTATATAGGTGATTCGGGAAGAGATACAGATGGTAATATTGTTGGATCAGGACTAGGTGGTGTAGAACAATTTAGAAATACATTGATCAATCAATTTGGATATGATCCTGGTTCATTTGAAAATAATACCAGAACATTAGAGAGTGATAAGTTGATCTTTAAACTAGACTGGAATATTAATGATAATCATAAATTATCATTTAGAAATAACTATGTTAAAGCAAATTTCTTTGGTATTGGAAGATCAACAGCATCTACGATCAGATTTAACAATACAGGACAAGCTTTTGAATCTATCACAAATACAGCATCTTTAGAATTAGCTTCTACTTTTGGAAATAAATACTCTAATAAATTAATTTTAGGATATACAAGAGTAAGAGATGATAGAGATCCGGTTGGAAATCCGTTCCCAACTATAGAAATTAATGACGGTAGTGGACGTATATTTGCAGGTTCTGAGCCATTTTCTACAGCAAACTTATTAGATCAGGATATTTTTACATTGACTAATAACTTTGAGATCTATTCAGGAAATCATACCATTACTTTAGGAACTCATAATGAGTATTCAGATATTAGAAACTTATTCTTTGGAAGAAACTTTGGAGAATATACGTATAATAGTTTACAAGATTTCTTTGATAATGACGCAAATGAATACAGAATCAGTTATTCTTTATTAGGAGGTGTTGGTGATGAGTCAGTAGGAGCTGCAGAATTTGATCTTTTACAATTAGGATTCTATGTTCAGGATGAAGTACAAGTTTCAGATAATGTTAAAATTACCGGAGGTCTTAGAGTAGATTTACCAGTCTGGGGAGACGGTAGAACTAATGATGATTTTAATGACAGAACAATTCCGTTATTAGAAGCTGCAGGTATGGATTTACAAGGAGCAAGAGTAGGACAAGGGATTAGAACTAATCCACATTTAGCACCACGTCTTGGTTTCAACTGGGATGTTCAAGGGCAGAGAAAAACACAAATTAGAGGTGGTTTAGGAGTCTTTACTTCTCGTGTACCATTAGTATGGCCAGGAGGAGTATATAACAACACAGGAAATGTAGTTGCGAATACTCGTATTTTCAGACCTCGTAACCCAGGAGATCCAAATAACGTTCCAGGATTTAACCCTGATGTAAATCAGCAATTCAGACCAGATAACCCGTTTCAAGGAAATGTAGATTTGATTGCAAGAGATTTTAAACTTCCACAAACATTCAAGGCAAGTATAGCAGTTGATCAGCGCTTACCTTTAGGATTTACAATTTCTGCAGATTTAATTTACAACAATACAATCACAGGGGTTAACTATCAAAATTTAAACCTTGCAGGAGAGCAGTTTAGAACAACAGGAGCTGGAAGCAGGTCTAACTTTGGAGGAGTTCGAATTGATAATACTTACCAGGGAATTTTCTTAATTTCAAATACAAATCAAGGAAACTCTTGGAATACTTCTTTTACACTATCTAAAAACTTCTATAGTAATTTAATAGATGTAACTGCTCAAGGAACATATTCATATGGAGATTCAAATGTACTTTTTGATGGTACTTCTTCTCAAAATATCTCTAACTGGGCATTTAATGAGAGTGTAAACGGTTCTAACAATCTTCAGGTGTCTACTTCAGATTTTGCTCAAGGACATAGAGTTTTAGCAAATGCTGTAATCGATTTTAAATGGTCTAAAAACCTAAAAACTTCTATAGGTTTATTCTATGAAGGTGTTCAAGGTACTCCGTTTAGCTACATCGTAGGTGGACGTGGTGGAGACTTGATCGATGATACAGGTGAATTTGCAGCACTTGCATTCGTACCCTCTACTTTTGAAGAGTCACTACTTGTAGATGATTTTGACAGAAACGGAAATTTAATATTGACTGCAGAACAACAATATGCTGCTCTTGAGGCATTTATTAATAGTGACGATTATTTAAGAAGCAGAAGAGGTAGATTTGCTGAACGAAACGGAGATCGTAACCGTTGGAGTCACGTAGTAGATTTAAAATTTGCACAAGACTTCTCACTTAACATTAATGATAATAAGCATACATTCCAATTAACAGCAGATATCTTTAACTTCACTAACTTATTAAATAGAGATTGGGGTAGAAGATTCTTCTCAGGGCGTTTTGATAACGTTAACCTGGTTAATTTTGAAGGATTTGCTTCAGATGGAACTACACCAGAATATACTTTTGATCCAAGTGTAGTAAATACACTAGATCAAATTGATGATGCAGGATTCCAGTCTTCAAGATGGCAAATGCAAATCGGATTAAGATATTTATTTAATTAATCTAGATATAATTTAAATTATCAAAACCCTGCAGTTTGCAGGGTTTTTTTATGAGCAAAATCCTTATTTTTGTTAGATACATTTTAAAAATGATTAGACCATGTACGTAACGGTAAGAATACTTCACTCCTATTGGGCATATTTAGCATTACTAATTTTATTAATCGCCAGTATCAATGCTATTATTGGTTTTACCGGAAATAAGGATTTTAAAAATAGAGACTTAAGGATTAGCTTATTCGGACTTATTTTTTCGCATATTCAATTATTAATCGGATTCATTTTATATTTTGTATCTCCACGCTTTGCTTTATGGGGACAAGAAGGGATGGGAGGAATTATGAAAGACAGTATTTCCAGGCTTTACCTTGTAGAGCACCCTGTAATTAATATTTTAGCTATTGTATTAATTACCATAGGATGGTCTAAGCATAAAAAACAAGAAACTTCTAAAAGAAAATTTGGTAAAATAGGATTGTTTTACGCTTTAGGGTTGATTTTAATTTTAAGTCGTATCCCTTGGGATATATGGCTTTAACCTAAAAATATAATTTAAAATGCTTTATCTCAGAATAAGGCATTTTTTATTTTACTTCTTTTATTAAATATAAATATATAGGAAAATGATCACTGTATCCACCGGTGTAATTTCCATTTGCGTAACTTCTAAACGGATATCCCTGATAGCGGCCGGATGGAGTCACTAGATAACCTTTATTAAAAATTCCTGCTTTCCAATAAAAATAAGTAGTGTCCTTTTTTTCAAGGAGAGGAGCTGTAAAAAAGAACTGATCAAATAAGTTCCATTGGTCTCGGTATGCGAGTGATCCTTCACCTCTTTTCGAAATTTTTTCCATAGGATTATATAGATACGGTTGATTTATAGTATCTTTTTCCCCTTTCGTTTTTAGAATCTTTTTAAAGCTTGAATTGTAAGGATCATCATTAAAATCTCCCATACTGATTACTTTTGCATTGGCATCTAATCTTAAAATTGAATCGATAATTTTTTTATTAAGAGATGCAGCTGCCATACGCCTGGGTTTACTTTTAAGTTCTCCTCCTCTTCTGGATGGCCAGTGATTAACTATGAAATGAATTTTTTCTTCATCCAGGTATCCGCTCACCACCAATATATCACGTGTATAATCCCTAAAGCCATTGTCATTTATAAGTATTAGAGGATAGGTTTTTATATCAGAAGGAATAAAAACACTTTTCCTAAATAAAAGTGCAACATCTATCCCACGTCTGTCTTTAGAGTCCCTGTGTATTATTCCATAATCATTATTAGCGATTGATGAGTTTCTAACCAAATCATTTAATACATTGATATTTTCAATTTCTACAAGCCCAATAATATCCGGAGCATGTTGCGTGGTTTCTAAACCAATTTCTGAAATGACACGGGCAATTTTTTCTATTTTATCAAAATAAGCTTCAGAAGTCCAGTGATACCTGCCTTTAGGAGTTCTATCATCATCAAAAGTGTCAGGATTGTTGATAGTATCAAATAAATTTTCCACATTATAAAATGCCACTGTGCGTATTTTATAACGTTTAGATTCTTGTGTAAAGACGTTTGAAACATTAAATACAATCAATAAAAAAAGAAAATAAGGTTTAATCATTTTAAATAATAAAGAAAGAAATATTTTTAATAAATGTAAGAAAAATAATATAAAATATTTTATATTCGCATAGGTTAAATCTTTTCTATGTTTAAAAAACTCCTTCTTTTTTTATTCTTAATGACTCCGGTTTTTATGTTTAGCCAGTTAAAATCTACCTTAACAGGAATTGTAAAAGACATTCAAACTAATGAAGTATTGGCAGGAGTGGTTGTAAGGATAGAAGAGTTGTCTATTCAGAAAAAAACAGGTATAGACGGGAGTTTTATTTTTCAAAACCTTTCAAAGGGAAATTATACATTGACGCTTGAAGTACCTGATTATAATACGAATAAATTAGCCATAATTATTTCAGACGGTTCAGAAGTAAAATTAAAAACTATTTTTTTAGAGAGAACAATTGCTCAGGAACAATCGGATAATTTAATAGCACTCACAGAAAACGATTTAAATGACGATACAGATATTAATTTTTCTTCAGGCCTTTTACAGGCAACCAGAGATGTTTTTTTGACAAGAGCTGCTTTTGATTTTAGCCAGGTTTTTTTCAATGTTAGAGGATACGATTCCAGAGAAGGTACCGTGATGATTAACGGTGTTTCTATGAACAAGTTGTTTAATGGAAGACCGCAATGGAATAATTGGGGAGGCCTTAATGATGTAACGAGAAATCAAACCTATACAAATGGCCTGGCGCTTTCCAGAAATGATTTTGGCGGAATTTTAGGAACCACAAATATAAATACCAGAGCATCTGTCTACAGAAAAGGTTTGCGAATTTCGACATCTGCATCTAACAGAACATATTCGGGTAGGTTAATGGCAACATATAACTCCGGTTTACAAAAAAATGGTTTTGCATACAGTATTTCTGCTTCAGGAAGAAGATCTGAAGAAGGTTACATAGACGGAACTTTTTATGATGCTTATTCAGTATTCACTTCTTTAGAGTATCAATTTGCAAAAAAACAAAGCGTAAACCTTACAACGATATTAGCCTCTAATAGAAGAGGGCAATCTACTGCGATAACAGATGAAGTTTTTGATCTTGCAGGAAGCAGGTATAATCCGTTTTGGGGATTGCAAGATGGAAAGATCAGAAACTCAAGATCCAGAAAAATTAGAGAGCCTATCTTTATATTCAACCACTTTTTTGAAGGGAAAAAACTGAAACTTAATTCTAGTATAACATATCAGTTTGGTCAATTTGGAAGGACACGCCTTTCATTTTTTGATGCTCCTAATCCTGATCCTTCAAATTTTAGAAACCTACCTAGTTTTTATATCAATACTAATGGAAATCCGAGTTTTGAAAATGCACTTCTGGCAAGAGAAGGATTTATAGAAAATCCTCAATTGAACTGGGATGCACTATATCAGGCTAATTCAAGTAGTGATCTGAATGGGGAGAGCGTTTATATCTTACAAGAAGATAGAACAGACGATATTCAACTTACGCTAAATACAATAGCCAATTTAGATATATCTGATAAAGTACAAATAGATGCCAAACTTACTTATAGAAAATTAACATCAGATAATTATGCATTGATTAATGATCTTTTAGGAGGTTCATTTTATAATGATATAGATACTTTTAGCAATACGAGGAATGACATAGAAGGAGAACTTGTTAAGCGTAAAGAAGATAGATTTAGATATAACTACCTTTTAAATAGTAATGTTTTTCGGTTTTTTTCTCAAGTTAAGCTTAATTACAAGAGATGGAACGCTTTTTTTACTGGTTCTTTTTCTCAAACTACATATCAAAGAGAGGGACAGTTTTTAAACGAACGTTTTATTGATAATTCATTAGGAGAAAGTGAACCGGTAGAATTCTCTAATTATTCAGTTAAAGGCGGTTTTGAGTATAAAATAACGAGTAGACATATTCTAACTGCAAACGGATTATATCTTACCAGGCCTCCAACCCTGCAAAATGCTTTTATAAATCCGAGGGAGAATAATAATATTATAAACAATATAAGTGAAGAGAAGATTTTAAGTACTGATGTTAATTACTGGCTCAAATTGCCAAAAATTAACGCCAGATTATCTGCATTTTATACCCGTATAGAAGATATTACAGATGTTAGTTTCTTCTTTGTTGAAGGTGGATTTGGCTCCGATTTTGTACAGGAAGTTGCAACAGGAATAAACAAACTTCATTTTGGAGGAGAACTTGGGCTTGAATATCAGGTATCTCCATCGGTTAAACTGATTTTTGCAGCTTCAGCAGGAAAATATACGTATGATAATGATCCAAATATTTCAATCTATTTTGATACTTCTGAAGATGACGTGATTAATGAAGAAGGTGTATTAGATCTGGGAGCTTCGACTTTAAAAGGATTGCGGTTAAATACCGGGCCACAACAGGCATATGCTATTGGATTAGAATATCGGGATCCGAAATACTGGTGGTTAAGCATAACCGCAAATCAATTGTCCGAGAATTATATAGGGATTTCAAAAATTAACAGAACAGCAAGTTTTAGGATTAATCCCGAAACAAATGCTCCTTTTCCGGAAGCAACTGATGCAGCAGTAACTAGAATTTTAGAACAAAAACCACTGGAGACTATTTATTTAATGAATATAGTTGGCGGGAAGTCGTGGTTGATCAATGGAAAGTACGTAAGCTTATTTGCAAGTGTGAATAATGTCTTCAACCTTACATTTAAGTCAAGCGGATTTGAACAAAGCAGGGCAGGAAATTTTGGAAGATTAAAAAGAGATCAGTTAAGAGGTGCCCCATCATTCGGCCCCAGGCATTGGTACGGATTTGGAAGAACATTTTTTATTAACCTGGCGATTAATTTTTAGGAAAAAAAGACAATTGAAAATACATGAAATCAACCATTAAATTTATCACAGCGTTTTTATTTTTAATGACCTTGCTTAAGTCTTGCGTACAAAAAGAAGAAATCGATCCAATAGCGACTATTTGTAATAGTGAAGAGGTTGTTGCGAATACTACTTTTGGGGAAGTAAAGTCACTTTATCAGGGAGAAATTCTCCAAATACAAGATGATTTAATCATTGAAGGATATATTACCTCGAACGATAAAGCAGGGAATTTTTTTGGTACTTTACATTTTCAGGATTTACCACAAAATCCAGGAGAAGGATTTCAAATTAACATAGACCTTAGAGCATCTCATCTTTTTTTTGGAGAAGGAAGTAAGGTGCTTATTAAATTAAGAGGATTGTACCTGGGGAACAGAAATGGTGTTTTTGAAATAGGAGGAGTATTTACAAATGCAGGAGGAGGATTGTCAATAGGGCGTTTGCCAGCAACACAAATACGATCTCATATCTTAACATCATGTGATATGCCTCAGAAAATTACTCCTTCATTAACTTCTTTGGAAGAGTTGAATGATACGATGTTGAATACTTTAATTCAGTTACGAGATATTGAAGTAGATCCCAGAGATATTTGCCAGTCATTTGCTGTTCCACAAGAACGAACAGAAAGACAATTAAGAGATTGTAATGGAAATAAGATCATACTTAATAATAGTGGTTTTTCAGATTTTCAGGAAGAAATAATGCCCTCAGGGAGTGGAGAAATAACTGGGGTATTAGGAAAAACAGGAAATGATTATCAATTGACCATACGGGATATATCAGATATTAATTTCAACGATGAACGTTGTAATGGTTTTGTATTCCCATGTGATGAAACTATAGCTACAACATCAGATCGTATCTTCTTTTCAGAATTAGCAGATCCAGATAATAATTCGGGAGCCCGGTTTATTGAATTGTATAATTCGGGTGATGTAGCTGTTAACCTAAACGGATGGGAAATAAGAAGATATACAAATGATAATACGACTATTAGTTCCACGATCGATCTGACGGGCTTCATTATACAAAATGGAGCAACATTTGTTATTGCTGCAGATGCAAGTGAATTTGAAAATGTATATGGTTTTGCTCCGGATTTTAATGGAACAGCAAACGGACCAGCCGGCTCTAATGGTGATGATAATTTTGAATTAGTAGATGCTAATGGGGTCATAGTTGACATTTTTGGTATTATTGGAGAAGATGGATCTGGTACTAATCATGAATTTGAAGATGGTAGAGCGGTACGCCTACGGGATGTAGTTAGAGGAAATCCTATCTATACTTTTTCAGAATGGAGAATATATAATGATACGGGTGGAGCAGAAACCATAAATATGCCTCAAAACGCTCCCGAATCATATACCCCGGGAGAGCGATAGAGCATTATTTTAACTTAAATTCAATGCTGTTTTTGCTAATGCCGCAATAGTTTTGTGGTTATTCTGATATGATTTCCAGACTGAAACACACCATTTCTTTATCATTAAATTTCTTGCTTGCCCGGCTTCTGTATTTAAGACATCAGAAATTGTGATATCTCCTCTATTTTTTGGAAGTTCAATTTTTGGCCATTCTTTTTTATTTTTAGCCATTTCCATATGAGCTAGTTGAACACGCTTGCCTGAGTAATCTTTCTCTAAAAAAAGATATAAGCCTATCAAAGCAAAGATGATTCCAATAGGTTTTGTATTTTGATCAGCATTTTGTAACTGATAAGCATCGACAAAATGCTGATGGATAAAATAATTTTTATCCGGATGCCCTAAGGTATAATAACACAATTCGTTATACTCATCACTGAACATAGGAGTTTTCATTACAGAGAATTTTATTTACCAATCTGTTTTAGATGTTGGTCAACACCTGTCATTTGCCAATGCCCTAACGAAATAGGAATATTGCCAATTGCATTTAACTGATCAAAGAAATCTTTAATTTGAAAAGGTTCTTTATTTAACTCTTTTAACCTCGCAAAATCAGCCAGTGCGTTTTCCAAAAGGTATTTCCCGGTAATGTAGCTACTGCCATATCCCGGTTGACGTAAATATAGATGTTGTTCAAATATTAATAATTCTTTTTCGGTTTTCATCCATCCTCTCGGGGTATACTCAGAATGGATACCACCTGCTTCTTCCATGGTCATTTCATTAGCATGAGCATAAAGCGAGCCTAAACCCCTGGCAGCACGTTGTGCTATCATGATATAAACAATTTCTTTGACTCTTGGACTATCGTCATATAATCCTGCTTGCATAAACATTTCTTCAACAGCTGTAGCTGTACCTTCATTTCTAGAGTCAAAAATATTGTAGAGTAATGGGCCCTTTCTGATTTCGCTTTTATGCGGGGTTTTATCCATTCTGGCTAGTTCAAACCAATGATAAAAATGAGAATACAATGGCCTTGGATCATAGTGTGCCCCAATCAGGAAAAAATTGCGCTTTTCTTTTGGAACAAATTGCCCTAAATGTTCACGAAGAGCAGGTTCAAAATATTCTTTTACGGTCACGATTTCTTCATCTTCCAAAAATGACATTAAACTTTTTGTGGCTTGTTCAGCCAGTTTATTATATGAGCCTGGTGAATTTACATCAAGGAGTTGTGGTAAGTCACGGTTTCTATGTTCTTCCAATTTGAGTGAAGACCAGGCTCTGGCGAGTTCACGTTTAAGAATCATTACTTCATCTTCCCAGGTCAAAGGAACTAAATGTACATTTTGAAGATACCAGGTGTAGTTTTCTTTACCAATACCTGAAGGGCCGGTTTTTGACTTAGCTTCGTTTGTTAACCAGGAAACCAGGTCATTTGTAGAAGTGATTGCTTTTTCTATGGCTGTAACCAATTCTACATCTTCTTTAATCCCCGTAAAATTCAAAATTTCTTTGAGGCCTTCACTTTGAGATTGAATATCGCGAATTCCGGTAATCCATAAATCTTTGGCGTTACCGGTTAGGTTTAATTTTGCCTGAGTGTTTAAAGGAGGGATTACTTTGAGATCACTTAATAACCTGTTTTTTTCTATCTCACTCAACGGAAATGAATAGGTCCACAGCTCTGTAGTTCTGTGATGAGTTGGACCCTCATGAGCAGGAACGTCGCTTCGTGCATCCCATAATGACTTATAAAATGCAGGATCACGAGTCCAGGGTTTAAGGATGCGATGATTAAAATCATATCCGTTCATTTCTGCCCATACGATATACCAGTCAACCTTTTGATTAATAGACCATCCCGAAGTATCTATTGCTGTAAGTTTAGCTTGTAGTTGTTTGAATTTTGGCCAACGCTTTTTAAAAGTTACAACAGTATAATCCGGAGCGCCTTCTCGAGTTGGAGGAGTTTCAAATGTTCTCCACTCTTTGAACAGATTCACTAAATCATTATAGTCTGATGTAACAGGATAATCTAACGCAACTGAAGTCTGAAATTGTTCTTTTTTACCTTCAGTTTGGCAACTTATAAATGAGAAAAGTAATAGCGTTATCGAAATAATTAATACTAATTTTTTCATCTGTTTAAAATTTGTTTAGTCACATTTTATAAGCGATTTTTTAAATGAACTTATAAATGATTGATTACTAAACTACACATTATTTTTATACAGTTACTATAAATAAGTAGTATTGAATAAAGTGTATACCATAATGGGAGGAAGAAAATAGTAGAAGAGAATTTAAGAGAAATATACACAGAAAAATATAATGATCTCTCTGCGTATATTTCTTATCAACTTGAAAGTAAGGGTGTTATTAAAAATCTCTAAAATTGTAACTGTTACATTGATATGGCGGAATGTTGTTTTCTGCACAATTAACACATATACAATTAATAGACCTGAAACCAGGCTCACATTCTGGTTCAAATTGACAAGTAGTGATGATAGAAAATCCACCAGCTACTGTTTTTTGCTCTTTTTTGCTTAGTATTTTAGCATCTGCTAAGCTTAAAATATCTTTTAGCATTGTTTTTAATTAAGGTACTGTAAACATTTAAGACACTTACAGTTTATGCCTTTGACATTACTTATTTACAAGCACATTCTGAACCGCCTGGATTTTCTGAAGGTGCTGGTGGGCAATCTACTGTTCCTCCACACGCAAGTGTACATCCAAATGTTCCACAATCTACGAAAGCAGTACACCCACCTTTAATAGTTTCTGGATTTTCTAATTTAGAAATCATTTTTTTGTTTAATGATAGACTTTTAAGATTCTTTTTTTTCATAATAAATTGTTTTTAAAGATTAATATTTATTTCTCTAAAACTAATTTGGAATCTTTAGCTTTTAAAGTGTAAACAGTGACCATTTATATATTTCGAGTCGATATTTATAAATTGTAAAATGCTATTAAAATGAGGTTTACCTGCAGAAAAACTAACGATTTTTAACTTTTACTTGAATAAATAGTAATGTATAGCGAAGCTTCTGTAAGGAGATATTAAATGTGCTTCAGAATATTAAAAAGTAATAAGAGTTTGTTATTATAAATAACAAGAATAATAGTTAAAATTTATGATGAAATAATATTAAACAATTACAAAATGATAGATCGATAGATAAATCCTTGTAATTTTACAGTAAATAAAAAAATTGCTACTTATATATATCCAAAAGGGCAAACAGTGTTTTCTGTTTGCTCTTTTTTTAGCTATAAGAATCCAAAAAAGAGCTTTTATTAAGGCTGCTTATTTTTCATAAAATTTTTATTTACTTTTATGCTATGCAAATGAATACAGAATCTTTTTTTAACGCACTTCGAGAAGGAGATGTGAAAGAAATTAAATCAATGCTGGAATCTCAGCCAGACTTGGTTAATGCAAAAGATAGCAGAGGCTCAACGGCCTTAGTATTGGCAACTTATTATGATCATGAAGATGTTACAAGTCTCTTGTTAGAGTTTAACGCAGCTATAGATGATAAAGATGGAGCTGGAAATACTGCGCTTATGGGAGTTTCCTTTAAAGGATATGAACGTGTGGCCGAAAATCTTATTAAGAATGGAGCCGATATTAATATGACCAATGGAAATGGAGCTACTGCTCTTATCTATGCTGCTACATTTGGACATGAAAATATTGTTAAACTTCTGTTGGCTAACAAAGCAGACCGATCTATCCAGGATGTTAGAGGAAATACAGCTTTAAACCATGCGGAAATGCAGGGGCATAATAATATTATCGAATTACTGAAGTCATAAAAAAATAGGCTAAGCATTAGGATTAATATAATATGGAATCACTTAAACTGGCTCTTATCCAAACTGATCTTTTCTGGGAACGTCCACAAGAAAACAGGGATAACATTGAAAATCAATTAAACAATATTAATGAGAAGGTTGATATTATTATCTTACCGGAAATGTTTTCCAGCGGATTTACAATGAATCCGAAAGTAGTTTCAGAAAAAATGGATGGAGAAACTGTTCAATGGATGAAACAAAAAGCTGTAACTACCAATGCCGCTATTTGTGGAAGCCTGGTTATTGAAGATTCAGATAAATTCTATAATCGTTTTTTATTTGTGAAACCAGATGGTGAAATAGAATGTTATGACAAAAGGCATACGTTTACCTTAGCTGGTGAACATGAAGTTTATGAAAGCGGGTTAGAAAAGATAATTATTGATTACAAAGGGTGGAAAATATGCCCGTTAATTTGTTATGACCTTCGTTTTCCGGTATGGGCCAGAAATGTAGAAGATTATGACCTCTTATTGTATGTAGCAAATTGGCCTACACCCAGAATTAATGCCTGGGATGCACTTTTAAAAGCCAGGGCCATAGAAAACATGTCATACTGTATTGGAGTGAACAGGATAGGAGAAGATGAAAACGGACATGAATATTCAGGACATTCTGCAGTTTATGATGTTTTGGGAAAACCTATCAACTTTAGCGAAAAGAAAGAGGTTATTATAACAGAAATCTTTAAAAGAGAAATTGAACTGTATCGCAATAAACTAAAGTTTTTACAAGATCGCGATACATTCAATCTAAAATAAAACGGTATTGCCGTTCCCAGTTTGCCCTTAGCTCAATAAGATCAGGATAATAGGAAATTCTCTCCGGTTGTAGTTTTTTAAGATAATTACCGGTATCCCATCTTCTGTTTCCATTAGTGTCGAAAATTACCCTTATTAAATAATTTCCCGGATCTAAATATTCGAAATCATAAACGGGTTGAGGTTTATCGACATATTTTTCTTCAATGACATCTCCTTTTTCATTAGTAAGCTGAATAATGAGCGGATACGAAGAAACATTTTGCAGACTGAGACCAATGCTCCCGTAATCTGAGTAATCCCTCGAGTTTGCAAAATAATTGAGTGTATCGTTTGTATCACCATAAAAATCTTCCAGAGCCCCGGGAAGTAATCTCATTTTGTATTCTTCACTTGGTTTAACATCCCAGGTGAGTCTGAATTGATTTTTTAAAGTATCTATTTCTGCATTAAAATTAACTGAAACGGAATCTTTGTCGAGTAATGAAATTTTATCGATATCGTGCTTAACTAAAGGAGTGTTGGATGAAATGATAAATGGTTTTTCAAATTTGATCATTCGGCGATTTTCCGATTTCAATACTAATGAATCTCTATATAAATCTTTGATCCTAACACTAAAAGTATCAACCGCAGCCAAATGAGAAACTTTAAATAATAAAGAATCGGCTTCAAATGGAGTAAACCAATAATTCAAAGTGTCTTTATCTATTTCCTTAGCTACTGTATAACGAAAATCATCGGGGGTATCCGAAAGCAATTCTATTTTGATTTCATTATCCTGATTTCCTTCATAGCCAAAAATTATACGATTCTTTGATATTAAAGAAGGGTTAGTCGCCCTGTAATCGTTTATCTCTTTGAATAGCTTTAATTCATAGACGCTATCTGTAGGAACTTCAATGAAATCTTTTATAAAAGCTATCTTGTCGGTTTTTTGATTGAATAAGTTATTATTAGCAATATCTTTAATAGCCAACAACATATACTTTCCTGCCCTTAGGTTACTAAGTTGAAAAGTCGTCATGCTATCTAATGTATTCGTAATATAATTTGGTGGTTTTTTGTATATGGTAGAGTCATTAAAAGTAGAATCAACCTCATAAAGCATCACCGATACAAAATCTTCTGCCTTATTTTTTTTAGCATCAGAAATAAAGCCATTAACGGTTAACGAATCAATATAATCTCCTGTAGAAAAAACGTATTTAAAGAATTGGTATGGATTTCCCTCATTATTGTCGACTATACTTTGGCCAAAATTAAATACATAAGTAGTATTCTCTTTTAAAGTATCTTTTATAGTAATATTAATAGATTTACTAGCACTTCCCTGAGGTCTTATTTCCGGAAACTGATTTAAGGGAGGAGAAATAATTAAATGCTTTTGAAGATCTTCTAATTTCACGTATTCGTCAAAAGTGAGTTTAATTTTCTTTGTTTTAAAATCAGTAGTATTAAGTTCCGGAGAAGCTTTAAGTAATTCAGGAGCTTTTTCATCACGTGGACCTCCGTTAGGAGTTCCTCTTTTAGCGCAATTCATTAACGATAAGAATATCGCTAAAAATAAACTAACTCGTATAATTTTATTCCTCATTGCGTCTGCGCCTGTTTTGCTGCAAAATAACGATTATTTTTAGTAAAGATAAAATACGATTTTGCAAATTGTAGTTTAAGAGATCATCTTTAACAGCATCTTAGTAATTTAATGCATGATAAGGAAAATTCAATAAGTCACCGCCATAGTAACAACACTGATTTTAACGTTTTCTATACTTTGGAATACTTTGGCACAAGCTTCTAACGTAGCACCGGTTGTAATGACGTCATCTACTAATAAAATATGCTTATTGTTTAGATTTACATTGGAGGTATTGTGAAGTACAAAAACAGAATTGTCATTTTGCCAGCGAGTAACTCTGTTCTTAAAGGTTTGGGTTTGCGTATTAGAACTTTTTACTAAAATAGTGTCATTGTATGTCGCATGAATACCCTCTGCTATATTTTTTGCAAAAAGAGATACCTGGTTATATCCTCTTTTATGAAGTTTTTTTATGTGTAAGGGTACTGGAATTACGATGTCGATATTTTGGTAGTCGTTACATTCTTTAAGTTCATCGGCCATCCATTGACCAATATATGCACCAATTTGCTCTTGCCCTTTATATTTTAAATGATGGATAAGTTGCTGTACAATACTCTTTTTTTCAAAATGAAAAAATGCTGTCGCATTCTCAACAGGAACTCTTCCATAGAATATTTTCTTCACAGGATTTTCTTTTATTCTGTGATAATTAGTGAGTGGTAATTCATGCCTGCAGTTTGTGCAGATGGATTTTTCGTTACGAAGAAGCAAAGAATTACACCCCAAACAAAGATTGGGAAAGAAAAGACTTTCAATATCATTTAGTATATTTACCAGCATAAAAAGCAATAATAGCAGAGACAACCAAAGCTAAACAAAAATTGATGAAGCCGCAAAACAAACAATTAGGTCAGAAAATAATACTAGGGGCATTATTCCTGGCCATTGCTTCTTTGATTAGTTTAACCTATTTCAATTATATGGAGAGTGGCGAAAAAGCCTCTTTTCTGACTAGTGAAAAAGAAATGATCATTAAAGATCTAAAACAGATGCAGGAGAGTTTTGGTGAATTGACAGAAGCCAAGGGTAAGATCGCTGTTGAAATTAAAGAGAATAGAGAAAGAATAAACATTTTGTTAGATTCTTTGGATAGAATGGAAGTCGATTATAATGTTCTTCAAGCATATCGTGGAGAATTATCCAGTCTGAGAAATGAAAATGAACGTTACCGTAAAATCATTGATTCTATTCAATATCAAAACTTATTATTAGAACGGGAAGTAGATATCAGTAGATTGAAAATAAATGAATTAGGAGAGTACACCGAAGCACTTAAAGATACTAATGAATTATTGTCTAATCGCAGAGATTCGTTAATGAGTTTGAATTCTGAACTTACTGATAAAATTACCGAAGGATCTATTTTGAATATCTATAATTTAAAAGGAGCTTCTTATAGATCGCGCTCTAATGGTAAAGTAGTATCTACGCATCGGGCAAGTAAAACAGAATTGATAAGAGCTTGTTTTGTTATCCTGCCCAATAAATTATTAAAAGACATAGATAATGAAATTTACCTTCAGATCATTGATCCGAAAAATAATGTAATAGGAGGAAAAGAGAGGGTTAAATTTGGAGATAAGATTCTGGTATTTAGTAAAAGGATACCTATCATAGTAAAAGATAAACCTATTGATATTTGTGATTATGTAACCACAAAACAGGAAAAGGTTAACAAAGGTAATTATACAGTTAATGTTTTTTATCAGGAAAAACTACTTGCCACCTCTATTTTTCAGCTCAAATAACTAATAAATTGATTCTAAAAATTCTATTTTTGCCAAATGGCAAATAAGGAAGAGCTTTTTAAGAAGGTAATATCACATGCAAAAGAATACGGTTATGTATTCCCTTCAAGTGAAATATATGATGGCTTAAGTGCTGTCTACGATTATGGTCAGCGCGGAGTTGAACTCAAGAAAAATATTCGAGAATATTGGTGGAAAGCTATGGTGCAGATGCACGAAAATATAGTGGGTATTGATGCTGCTATATTTATGCATCCTACTACCTGGAAGGCTTCTGGCCATGTTGATGCTTTTAGTGATCCGCTTATTGATAATAAAGATTCTAAGAAAAGGTACAGAGCAGATGTCCTTGTAGAAGATTATGTTGCAAAAATTGAAAGTAAAATAGATAAAGAAGTAGCCAAAGCTGCAAAAAGATTTGGGGATTCTTTTGATAAAAAACAATTCCTGGAAACCAATCAACGTGTTCTGGGGTATAAAGAAAAAGGAGATGCCATTTTAAAACGTTTGGGTGCTTCTTTAGAAAAAGAAGATCTTGCAGATGTAAAAGCTTTAATTGAAGAATTAGGAATTTCAGATCCTGAAAGCGGATCAAAAAACTGGACAGATGTCAAGCAATTTAACTTAATGTTTGGCACTAAGTTAGGTGCTTCTGCAGAAAGTGCAATGGATTTATACCTGAGGCCAGAAACTGCGCAAGGGATTTTTGTAAATTTCTTAAATGTTCAAAAAACGGGTAGAATGAAGATTCCGTTTGGAATTGCTCAGACCGGGAAAGCATTTCGTAATGAAATTGTTGCCCGCCAGTTTATTTTCAGAATGCGTGAATTTGAACAAATGGAGATGCAATTCTTTATCAAACCAGGGACTCAAAAAGAATGGTATGAGCACTGGAAAGAAACCCGTTTAAAATGGCATTTGTCATTAGGAATGGGAGAAGATAATTACCGTTTTCACGATCATGAAAAACTTGCACATTACGCAGACGCTGCAGCCGATATAGAGTTTAAATTTCCTTTTGGATTTAAAGAATTGGAAGGAATTCATTCCAGAACCGATTTTGATTTAGGAAAACATGAAGAATTTTCAGGAAAGAAACTTCAATACTTTGATCCGGAAGTAAACGAACGATATACTCCATATGTTTTGGAAACATCTATAGGCTTAGATCGTATGTTTTTAGCGGTATTGTCTAATTCATTACAAGAAGAAACTTTGGAAGATGGTTCTACACGTACGGTATTAAAATTACCAGCTGTGCTGGCTCCTACTAAGGCAGCAATCCTTCCATTAGTGAAAAAAGATGGCTTGCCAGAAGTTGCTCGTAAAATTATAGATGATTTAAAATGGGATTTCAATGTACAGTATGATGAAAAAGATGCTGTAGGAAGACGTTACAGAAGACAAGATGCTGCAGGAACACCATTTTGTGTAACTGTAGATCATCAAACGCTGGAAGATCAAACAGTAACCATTCGTCATAGAGATACAATGCAACAGGAAAGAGTAAATATTGATCAGCTTCGTACGATGATTGGAAAAGAGGTTGATATGAGAAACTGGTTAATGAAAATGTAAAGAATAATTTATTCCTGTAAGGAAGATATAAAAAAGGCTTATAAATTTTTATAAGCCTTTTTTATATTAATAAATAAATTTATCTGATTCCTACTTCACAAATATTTACAATACTTTCTCCACAATTGTTAAAGTCGATAGTAAACTCTCCACAGTCGGGAATTTGAGTAGGGCCAGGAGGGCATATTGCATTAACAGAATCTTCAGTATTAATAGAGTTACCTCCCTGAACACCCTTTTTGTGTAAATCGGAAACTACTTTTTTGTTTAAAAATAATCTGGAACTTAAATTCTTTTTTTTCATATTAAAAATTTTTAATAGTTAATTATTATAAAAAATGACTTGATGAATGTCTGATCATTTTTCTTTTCTCTTATTTTAATAACTAGTAAGTAATAGTACAATTTACACATGTTGGCGCACCTCCAAGAGATCCACATCTTAGGGTAGTATTAGCTCCATCTCCATCAGTAAGATTCCCTTGAGGATCATCGTCGCCTCCCTTTAACTTTCTTGTGTGTAAATCTGAAATTACTTTTTTGTTTAACGATAGTTTTGAATTAAGAATTTCCTTTTTCATGATTGAAATTTTTATTGATTAACAATCATAAAGTTACATATAAAAAGTAAGAAAAATCTATTTCATGAAGAAAGGAAAGGATTTTTAACTAAAGCTTGCTTTATGATAATTTTTGAGTTAAAATTCGACAATTTAACCGTAAAAAAAAGAAGGTTTTTGCACATTAATAGATGTTGTTTTACGAGCTATCTTTAGAAAAAACTTAGCTTACAAGCTTTTAGAATCTAAAACCGATAGAAATTCCTCCGCGTCCAATAAATTCAAAGTTTCTGTCGTCAGAATTAAAGATATTTCTCCCTACACCCAGATTAATTTCTGCGATGAAATTCCTTTTAGTGATAAATTTTCCTCCGATGCCTATTCCAAGAGCAAAATCGGTTATATTGTCTTCCTGTAGGTCAATTACATCTCCTAGAAAAATTTGTACAATACCGTCATCGGTTGAATTAAGCATTCCGAAGCCTTCAACAAAAAAACCTGCAGCTGGCTTTTTTCCAAAATAAAAACGATAATAAGGAGCGATGTAATAATTAATATCTACATCATCGTCAAAAGATACTAATCCACTTATCCCAATAGCAGATTCTTCATTGAGAATTCGCTCATAAGTTACCTCTAATGAACCTCCAATTAGAAGAAGGCCATTGATTTTCAATTCGTTTTTTTTAAAATCCTGATTGCTTTCTTGAGCAAATCCGAGAACAGAAACTATCAAAAAAATAGCTAATAAAACTTTTTTCATGTTTAGGTTTGTTTGTTAAGTATTAGATGCTAAAGTTAAAATTAAGTTGCGTTTTTCTGGAAATAATATTTTTAACTCATGTAAAAGATATAAATTTTGACTTAGATATAATAAGAAATTTTTAAGAGGAACATTTTCTCTAATATTGGTATTTTAGCATAAAATTTAAACTTGTGAAAATAATTTCTTATAACGTAAACGGCATACGCGCTGCAATTAATAAAGGTTTTTTAGAATGGCTGGAACAAACGGGGCCAGATGTGATATGCCTTCAGGAAATTAAAGCACAAAAAGACCAATTTGATGTTACTGCTTTTGAAAAGATAGGATACAGCTATCACTATTGGTTTAGTGCTCAGAAAAAAGGATACAGCGGGGTTGCTATTCTTTCTAAGATAGCCCCGGATCATGTGGAATATGGAACAGGAATAGACTATATGGACAACGAAGGAAGAAATTTGAGAGTTGATATCAACGGAGTTTCTATCATGAGCATGTATTTACCGTCCGGAACTAATGTAGATCGTATAAATTTTAAATTAAAGTATATGGAAGATTTTCAGAAATATGCCGATAATTTAAGAAAAGAATTGCCAAACCTTATTGTTTGTGGAGATTACAATATTTGTCATGAAGCTATAGATATTCATGACCCGGTAAGAAATAAAAATGTTTCCGGATTTTTACCTGTTGAAAGGGAATGGATCGGTAATTTTATAAAAAGTGGTTTCATCGATTCTTTCAGACATTTTAATAAAGAACCTCATAATTATTCCTGGTGGAGTTACAGAGCAAATTCCAGGGCAAAAAATAAAGGTTGGCGATTAGATTATGCCATGGTTTCAGAATCTTTACAAGAAAAATTAAAAAGAGCCGTTATACTCTCAGAAGCTAAACATAGCGACCATTGCCCCATCTTAGTTGAATTAAAAAATTAATAAGATATGATAAGAAGAATTGTATTGGGAATGATCGTTTTAGCTACTTTAGTTTCGTGCGTTTCGGCTAAAGTTTACAGAGAGTTAGAAGATAATTATGCCAATCTTAAGGCAGAGCGAAACGATTTAACAGATAAAAATCAAGAACTGGAAACAGCAAATAATCAGCTTTCAAATAACCTTAAGTCGCTTCAAAAAAAATACGATGAGGCAGTTTCCGAAAGAGAACAACTGAAACAGGAATATGCTGCAGCAAAAGCTAATTTAGAAAACTTACAGGCATCTTACGATGCGTTAGAAAAGAACAGTAGTTCTGCAATAGCCGAAAATGTAAAAGCAAATAGAGCGTTATTGGCAGAATTGGAAGCAAAAGAGCGAGCGTTAGCAGAAGAAAATAAACGTTTGGAAGATTTGAAAAAACAACTTGATGCGCGATCAAAAAGGGTTGATGAATTAGAAAGTGTTATTGCTGCAAAAGATGCAGCGATGAGCAATTTAAAAAATGCAATCTCAAGAGCATTACTCGATTTTGAAGGAAAGGGACTTACAGTAGAACAACGCGACGGAAAAGTATATGTTTCTCTGGAAAATAAGTTATTATTTAAATCGGGAAGCTGGACAGTAGGAACTGAAGGAAGAAGAGCCGTAGTAGAGTTAGGAAAAGTGTTGAGTCAGAATAAAGAAATAAATGTATTAATCGAAGGACATACCGATAATGTGCCTTATTCTGGAAGTGGCCAGGTAAAAGGCAATTGGGATCTTTCTACCAAAAGAGCTACGTCTATTGTTGAAATATTAAAAGAAAACAAAGGAATAAGTCCGGATAGGCTCACAGCAGCAGGAAGAAGTGAATATGCCCCAGTGGCAACAAACAGTACCCCGGAAGGACGTTCTAAAAACAGAAGAATAGAGGTGATTTTAACACCTAAATTAGATGAAGTTACAAAACTATTAAACGAGATATAAATCGGTTATAAATTCTTAATTTTGAACCTCGCTTTTAAGCGGGGTTTATTTTTTATAAAAATTGCTAGACATGAAATACACACAATTGCCACATACAGATATCAAAGTAAGTAAGATTTGCCTTGGAACTATGACCTGGGGGCAACAAAATACAGAAGCAGAAGCTTTTGATCAAATGGACTATGCATTAGATCAGGGAGTTAATTTTTTTGATACAGCTGAGTTATACTCTGTACCACCAAAACCGGAAACTCAAGGATCTACAGAAACCATTATAGGAAACTGGTTTAAAAAGACTGGAAATAGAGATAAAGTGGTATTAGCTACTAAAATAGCAGGGCCAGCGGCTTTTACGCAACACATACGAACAGGAGGTTTTAAAAAGGAAGAATTACATGATGCGGTTAATAAAAGCTTGAAAAGACTGCAAACAGATTATATCGATTTGTATCAGTTACATTGGCCGGAGCGTACTACGAATTATTTTGATCAGGTATTGTACAATCACGATGTAAACGATCCCTGGAAAGATAATTTTAGAGAAGTATTGGAAGGGTTAGGTGAATTAATCAAAGAAGGAAAAATTCGCCAGGTTGGAGTTTCTAATGAGAATCCATGGGGAGTTATGAGATATCTGGAAGAGAGTAAGCAAAATAATTTACCAAGAATGGTTACGATTCAGAACCCTTATTCTTTAATAAATAGAAATTTTGAAATTGGAAATGCAGAAGTCTCTATCAGAGAAGGAGTTGGTCTATTGGCTTATTCCCCTCTTGCATTTGGTACATTGACAGGAAAATACCTTGGAGGTAAAAATCCTGAAAATGCCCGCATAACTTTATTTCCGCATTACACACGATACAGAAGTGCAGAAGCTGAAAAAGCGATCCAGGCATATATTGATTTAGCTAAGGAAAACGGACTTACCATTGCAGAAATGGCTTTAGCATTTGTTAATCAGCAACTCTTTTTGACCAGTAATATCATAGGAGCTACAAGCCTTGAACAGTTGAAGGAAAATATAGGAAGTATTAATGTTGAGCTTGATGTAGATTTAATCGCTAAGATTAATGTAATTCATGCCCAATATCCTAGCCCGACATCTTCAAGATCGTAGTAATAATATAAAATAATTTGACAATGTCATTCCTGCGAAAGCAGGAATCTATTTTATCAATTTTAATTAGATTCCCGATCAAGTCGGGAATGACATTAGTTTTTATCATTTTACAATTCCTTCTCCTACTGGGAGAAGGTCAATCTATCTGCTGGTAGGCAGAGGTGAGGACATTGAAATTAAACCCTCACCTTAATCTATCTCTGAGGGAAAGGAAATTTAATAGATTTTATTTACGATAATCTGATTATCATAACTCCTAAAAATCTCCGAAATCTACATCGTGTACGAAAGTTGCAAGTCCTTTAAAAAATACCTTTTGGTCATCATATTGGGCAAGATGACTTCCGTCAGGACATAATAAATAACGTCCGTTTTGAACTTCTTTAGACATCCATTCCATATGCTTAGGATCCATGGTATCGTGTTGAGCTCCTATCACCAAAGTAGGAACCGTGATGTTTTTAAGTTGATCTTTAACGTCCCACTCTTTTAAACTAGCATCTCCGCTGATTCCGAATTCGCTATACCCCTGCATGTAGATATAAACCGAAGGATTGAGGTGATTAAAAGCCCTGTTTACAGATTCCGGCCATTCTTCCTGTGGCATCCTTAACACATGCTCCGGATAATGATATTTGAATAATAACTCTGTGTAACGCGGATTTTCATAATCTTCATTTGCTTCCAATTCTAATATCTCTTTATATACATCAGGATCCATCGCCGGCCCTAAAACTTCTTTTGCATATTGATTGTATTCCGGTACACTCGACATCATATTAGAAATGATTAATCCTTTTAAATTGTCCTGGTATTTGAAAGCATATTCCATGGCAAGAATCCCACCCCAGGACTGACCGAATAGGTAGAAATTGTCCTTATTAAGGCCTAATGCTTTTCTAACTTGTTCTACTTCTTCTACAAAATGTTCGATAGTCCATAAGCTATTATCTCCTTCTTCGGGTTTATCACTGTAATAAGAACCTAACTGATCGTAGTAATAATACTCAATTCCCTCGTTAGGGAAATAACCGTCAAACGATTCATAGATTTCGTGAGTAACTCCGGGTCCGCCGTGTAATAACAGTACTTTTTTGGTTGGATTGTTACCTACTCTTTTAGTCCATACTTTAAAAACTCCTTTTGGGGTAGTAATAGGAATCATTTTAATACCTCCTGTAAACTGATCATCCCTCCCCGAATAATCCAGGTAGTTGTCTGTTGAATCTGAAACTACTTCTATCTTGGGTTTCTCCTGATTTTTGCAACCCATGAGGAATAATAACCCCGATAAAAGAATAAATGATATGTATCTCAATCTCATCATAGTAATTTTTGAAATGAATTAATGTAGTGAATAAAAATACAATTTATTTGCTACATAGAATTTGCTAAAGCTACCCAAAAAGTTCGCTTACTACATCTTCTATTTTTCCAACCAGCTTAATTTGAATTCCGGTATTTTTCAGAGAGATTTTATTGTGTTTTGATACGAATATCATTTCAAAACCTAATTTTTCTGCTTCAGAAATACGTTGATCAACTCTATTCACTGGGCGTATTTCTCCGGCGAGACCTACTTCTGCAGCAAAACATATTCTTTTTTCAATGGCGATATCTTCGTTACTGGAGAGAATAGCTGCTACTACTGCTAAATCAATAGCGGGATCATCTACTGAGATCCCTCCGGTGATATTAAGAAAAACATCTTTGGCTCCCAGACGGAAACCTGCACGTTTTTCTAAAACAGCTAAGAGCATATTTAGGCGTTTAGCATTATAACCTGTGGTACTTCGTTGAGGTGTGCCGTAAACTGCAGTACTGACCAAGGCCTGAATTTCAATCATTAATGGTCGCATGCCTTCTAAAGTTGCTGCTATGGCAGTACCGCTAAGTTCTTCGTCATTCTTAGAAATGAGTATTTCGGAAGGATTAGTAACTTCTCGTAATCCGCTTCCCTGCATTTCATAGATCCCGAGTTCTGATGTAGATCCGAATCGATTTTTCAGCGATCTTAATATCCTGTAGATGTGATTTCGATCTCCTTCAAACTGTAATACGGTGTCTACCATATGTTCCAGAATTTTAGGCCCTGCAATATGTCCGTCTTTGGTAATATGTCCGATGAGTATAACCGGAGTAGCTGTTTCTTTTGCAAATTTGATCAACTCGGTGGTGCATTCACGTATTTGAGAAATACTACCGGCAGAAGATTCGATATAATCGGTATGAAGAGTTTGTATAGAATCTATAATAACAATATCGGGTTCAATTGCTGTGATTTGCTTAAAGATATTCTGAGTTTTGGTTTCAGTTAAAATATAGCACTGTTTACTTTCGGGTTGTATGCGTTCTGCACGCATTTTTATTTGTTTCTGACTTTCTTCACCCGAAACATATAAAGTTTTATAAGGTAGTTTTAAAGAAATTTGAAGCAATAATGTGCTTTTTCCTATTCCTGGTTCTCCTCCCAGAAGGGTTAAAGATCCGGGGACAATCCCTCCTCCAAGAACCCGATTGAACTCAGCGTCTTTTGTATCCAAACGTACTTCTTGAGTGGTGTCAATCTCATTGACGAGTAAAGGTTTGGAGGTGCGTTTAGCAGGAGAAGTTTCGTTTTTCCAGGAGCTTTTTTCTTCTTTTTGGACAATTTCTTCAACAATAGTATTCCATTCTTTACATGCAGTACATTGTCCTAGCCATTTTGCGTATTGAGTTCCGCAATTCTGACAAAAAAAAGTAGTTTTGACTTTAGCCATTAATCATTGATAATATTCTTGAATTGCTAAAGATAGTTAACCTCTGTAGCAAAATCAAAATAGAATCAAATTAAATAAATGCTTTCCTGATTCAACAATGTTTACCAGCCAAAATCGGCTTTCAGTGCATCAATTTTATCGATAGCCATATCTTTTGTTAAGAAATCAATCTCAGACATACCAAATGCTTTTTCGTATGCCCTTAATGCTTTTTTAGGCTCTCCGGATTCTTCGTAGTATTCTGCCTGGAAATAAAAACCTAGCATCGTTTCGGGATATTCTTTTATTGATAACTTAGCCAGTTTTAAAAGCGAAGGTAAATCTTCTTTCTTCTTAATCCCCGAATAAGCTGCCATAATATCGTTTAAACTTACCTGTTTCTTATATCCGAATAGGGTTTCTATGTTGTTATATTTTTCTTCCAGATAATCGTAAATAGAAGTTTCGAGAGTTAACATTTTACTCCTGTATTCTTTTGGGGTGATAGGCTTATAAATATCAAAAATCTGATCTAAAGCTCTCGGAATTCCATATGAAGCTACAGAGGTATGACTTCCCCCTTCGAAATTATCGAAATAATAATGAAAATTTTCGTTTGTAACTTTGGACAACCCTTCATTTAAGGTGTTTATACGTTTATAATTATCTTTCTCATCTTCTTTGGAAGTAGCCAGATAGTAAAACTTTTTATCGTTAAAAGAAGCCAAACGTTCAGGGATTCTGCCTTCCATTAAAGGAGCAAAAGAAGGACTCAGGTTAATATAAGCATCAAACAAAGGCTGTTCTTTGAACAAGTAGTAATTGGTAAAGTTAGCTGTTATATCATGTCCGATTATCGCTTTAAAATTAGCCAGGTTGTATTTCTGGGACATGTAAGGAACTAATTCCTGCCCTATGAATTCAAAAAATGCATTTCCTTTATCTTTAGGGAGACCGTCTTTATCACTAAAATCACAATCATCTATTTTTTGATTATACCCTTGTTGTATTCCGACAACAATAGACTCTGGCATTTCTCCCAGATAGGTGTAAAACTTCACATTAGAAACCACAATGTCAAACAGGAAATCGGCATCTAATACCACCATTAAAGGGTACACTTTGTCTTCAGAATAGTTTTCGGGAGTATAAATCTGAATAGACCGTTTTTCATCTAACTTATATGATTCGAAAGTTTCTTGGTTAACCTGTGCAAAAGATAGATACACACACAAAAAACCTAAGATAAAAAGGCGAGTTTTCATGACAAACTTCGATTTGGTTTACTATATAACAGAAATTATTTGTTTCTATTGTAAATAGGTAAGAAAAGAAATGATGAAACTCCTAAAAGTACAACGAGTAATGTTTGTGAGATCCACATAATCCATCCAAAAGCCTCTCCCGAAGGTTTTGAAATCCCAAAAGCTGTAAGAATAGTAGCAATAGCAAAGGGATACCAGCCTATCCCGCCATTAGAGGCAGACATGGCAAAAGCTCCGGCTACAAAAGCCACCAAAATGATACTTAAACTAAGGTCTTCAACTTCTGGAATACTGAACTTAATAACCCAAAGCATTAAGATATACATAGACCAGATGAATACGGTATGTAATATGAAGGGCCATTTTTTCTTCATTTTAAAAATACTGACAACCCCTTCTAAAAGCCCATTAATAAATGCTTTTAACTTGATTGCAAAAGCGTTTTTAGAATTTTTAATAAATCGTATAAATATAAAAACCGATAATAATCCAATTGCTCCAATAACCAGTAAAAAAGAAGAACTGCCTTCTCTTTTCATTAAAAGCTCCATGATAGTATCTGTTTGGAGCGCTAATGCAATAGATGTAATTAAAAACAACATGATGAGGTCTACAATTCGCTCGGCTACGATAGTTCCAAAAGCCTTTTGAAAAGGAACATTTTCATAGCTGGCTAAAGTTGTTGCTCTAAGTACTTCGCCCGATCTTGGAATACCTAAATTGGCAAAATAAGCGACAGAAGTAGCCATTAAGCTATTTGGAAATCTGACTTTATGCCCCATAGGCTCAAGAAGAAAATTCCATCGATAAGCCCTGGAAAGATGACTTAGAATCCCTAATAACCAGGACATTGCTACCCAGAAATAATCAGCTTCCTTTATGTATTTGTATATTGTCTTTCTGTCTTCTTCAGAAGTTGTTGAGTAAGAATACCATATTAAAAAAACACCCAGGGCCAAAGGGAGTATAAATTTTAATACTTTGATAATTTGCTTTTTGTTCAAACCTTAGTTCAGTAAGTTATTTTCTTCATTAGGGAAAACAAGTGCAGGTTTGAATTTTTTTGCTTCTTCGATATCCATAATCGCGTATGTTATCAAGATAAGGATATCTCCTGGTGCAACTTTTCTGGCAGCAGCACCATTTAATGTGATTTCACCACTTCCTCTTGGACCGGGTATGGCATAAGTTTCCAGGCGCTCTCCATTGTTATTATTAACAATTTGAACCTTTTCTCCCTGTATGATATTTGCAGCGTCCATAAGATCTTCATCTATGGTAATACTACCAATATAATTAAGGTCTGCACCGGTAACCTTAACTCTGTGTATTTTAGATTTTACTACGTGTATTTGCATCTTGGCAAAGTTAATTAATTTAAGGCTATATTATCTATTAGTCGGATGTCATCTGCATAAACTGCGATAAAAGCCCTGTATTTTGTGTTCTGTGTTTTTTGTTTAATCGACTTTAGTGTGTTTGCATTGGCAATTTCAAAGTATTCAAGTTTGAAATCTGGATTTTCGTCGAAATAAACGTTTACCCATTCTTTTATTTCATTAGCACTTTTTGTGCCAAACATTTCTTTTGCTTTTTTGAGTGTCTTGTAAATGACAGCAGCTTTATGTCTTATTTCTTTAGGTAACCTTTCATTTCTTGAACTCATAGCCAGGCCGTTTTCTTCTCTTTTTATTGGACAACCTACTATGTTTACTGGTATGTTCAGCTTTTTCACTAAAGTTTTTATAATCTGAAGTTGTTGATAATCTTTCTCTCCAAAGTATGCATTATCTGGTTTTATGATTTCAAAAAAACGTTTCACTATAGTACCAACCCCGTCAAAATGTCCGAGTCTGTGTTTTCCTTCCATTTCAGACTCTAATCCGTCAAATTGAAATTTTTGTGAAGTTATATTTTTAGCATACATTTCTTCTGTAGTGGGGCTAAAAACAATTAAATGCTCACTAACCGATTTTAACTTAGCAATATCATTTTCGAATGTCTTAGGGTATTTTTCTAGGTCATTATTGTTATCAAACTGAGTGGGATTGATAAAAATGCTAACTACAGTCAAGTCATTTTCAACGACAGATTGTTCAACAAGAGAAAGATGTCCGTCATGTAATGCTCCCATTGTAGGGACCAAACCAATGTTTTTATCGGTATAGCGCTCTAAATACGCCATAATCGTTTTCTTATGTTGAAATATTTTCATTTACAAAGTTTATTGATCTGCAAACTTATTATATTTTGAAAGAATTAGGCATAATTTTTGTAATTTTGCATGTTTTAAGCAAAATTGTAATAACTATAAATTAGTTTATATGACAGATAAGAAGGTATTATTTGTTTCTTCTGAGATGGTTCCTTACTTGCCAGAAAATGAAGTTTCATTAATGGCATATGAGAGTCCTCGAATGGTGAATGATAGAGGGGGGCAAATACGAATCTTTATGCCCAGATTCGGGAATATTAATGAACGAAGGCATCAATTGCATGAAGTAATCCGGTTATCTGGGATGAATCTGGTGGTGAACGATATGGATATGCCACTAATAATTAAAGTTGCTTCTATACCTAAAGAGAGAATTCAGGTTTATTTTATCGATAATGAAGAATACTTTAAAAGAAAGGCAACATTTTCTGATGAGGAAGGAAATTTGTTTTCTGATAATGATGAACGTGCTATTTTCTTTGCTAAAGGGATAGTAGAAACCGTTAAGAAATTAAATTGGTCACCAGATATTATTCATGTACATGGGTGGATGGCTTCATTAGTGCCTTTATACCTTAAAAAATACTATGCAGACGAGCCACTTTTTTCAGAGAGTAAAATAGTTACTTCGGTTTATAACAAAAATTTTGAAGGAACGTTAGATAAAGAAATGGCTAATAAAGTTAAATTTGATGGTATTTCTAATGAAGATGCAGATGTGCTTGAAGTACCTAATTATTCTAATTTACTTAAAGTAGCGGTGAATAACTCTGATGCTGTGGTTATTGCTTCAGATGAGCTTCCTGATGACCTTAGAGATCATATCTCAAAATTAGAAAAACCTGTACTGCCTTATATATCCATTTATGAATTTGAAGAAGCATACGCACAATTTTATGATACAAAAGTTTTGAATTAAATATATAGTTGAAGAAAGCAAATGATGAAATTTTTTAAGGGTAGTAGTGGTTTAGCGGTTTTAGTAGTATTAGTTATTATATTTTCTTTAGCATCTTGTGAAGAAGATTTTAATACCATTGGTGCAGACATTATCAATAATAATAATTTTAACACACAAAGTGAAAGTTTTAATGTTTTTGCATCTACAAGAAATTTAATGTCTGTTCAGACAAATGGATTATCAGCATATCAATTAGGAGAGTTAAATAATCCAATTTATGGAGCTAGAAGAGCAAGTATTGTTTCTCAGTTATCTTTAATGATTGATAATCCAAGATTTGGAGTGAATAGCCAAGAGCAAGAAGACGAAGGAGCTACAGATAATTTCACAAGAACTATTCAAGAAAATGAAGTAGTAACACGTGTTTTTTTAAATATTCCTTTTTTTACTGCGAATAATGCAGCTGATACTGATGGTGATGGAGTTATAGATAGCCTGGATGCAGACCCTGAAGATCCAAATAGTGATTCGGATAATGATGGTGTGACTGATAACCAGGAAAGATTGAATGGTACAAATCCTTTAGATCCTGATACTGATGGAGATGGAATTACCGATGATGTAGATACAGATACCCCAAACAATATTTTCCCGTTGCGTTTTGAACTGGATTCAATATTTGGAAATAGAGAAGCTACTTTTGATTTAAGAGTAGATCAATCAACTTTTTTCTTAAGAGACTTGGATCCGGATACTAATTTTCAAGAGGCTCAAGAGTTTTTTTCTAATATGGATTTTTCTTCATTTGTCGGGACTAATTTATTTGATGGTAGTTTTCAGATAAGTGATCAAGAAGTAATTATCTTTAATGAAGACAATCCGAATACACCAGATACAGATGAATCAATAACTGTAAATAGAAGGATACCTCCCGGGATTCGAGTAGAATTAGACCCTGTGTTTTTTCAACAAAACTTAGTAGACAGAGAAGGTGATCCGGAAATAGCAAATAATTTAAATTTCAGAGAGTTTTTAAGGGGAATCCGTATATCAACCAGTAATCATTCAGATGATTTGTATATGCTCCTGAATCTTAATATGGCAAATATTGAGATAGAATATACTTTTGACAGGGTAAATGAAAACGGAACAGCGAACGATCCTTCAGATGATACTGTTGAACAAGATAATGAAGTTTTTACGATCAACCTTGTAACTAATACAGGAGGTATTGCTGTAAATACATTTGAGACAGACCCTCTGCCTTCTGCTATTACTAATGAAATAGATAGAGGAATAGCTGCAGAACGTTTATATTTAGACGGAGGATCAAGAACCATTATAGAGATGGATTTATTTGATGAAGAAGGAACTTCGACCATACTTGAAGAAGTTCGGGCTCAAAATCTGTTAATCAATGAAGCTAACCTGACTTTCTTTATAGACAGAGAGACTTTAGATTTGGCAGGAGGTATAACAGAGCCAGATCGGATTTACTTATACAATATAGAAAACAATACGATTTTAGCAGATTACTCTAACGAGGTTCTTAGACAAAGTCCATCCTTCAATATTTTTGACGGAAATATTACAAGAAATGATCTTGGAAATGGAATTCAATATAGGGTGCGTGTAACTGAGCATATTAATAACATTATTAGAAATGACTCCACTAATGTTAAATTAGGTTTAACAATAACATCAGATATAACAAATCCTTTAAACATAACCGGAGTTGATGGAAGTGCACAAGAATTAAGTATCCCCCAAGCTTCAGTCGTTAATCCATTTGGAACAGTTCTCTTTGGAAGTAGTGCAACTGTGCCAGAAGATAGAAGACTTAAATTAGAAATATTTTTTACCGAACCAACTGATAATAATAACTAATTAACATTATGTGTGGAATTGTAGGTTATATTGGATATAGAGATGCCTATCCTATTATAATTAAAGGATTACAAAGATTAGAATATAGAGGATATGATAGTGCTGGTGTAGCGCTTTATGATGGTACAAATATCAATTTATCCAAAACTAAAGGAAAAGTACAAGAACTTATTGATAAAGCCGGCAGCGAAATTTCTATAGAAGGATCTATAGGAATAGGACATACCAGATGGGCAACACATGGGGTACCAAATGATGTTAATTCACATCCCCATTATTCTAATTCAGGCGATTTAGTTATTATACATAATGGTATCATAGAAAATTATGAAGCATTAAAACAGGAGTTGACTAAGCGTGGATATACATTTTCTTCAGATACAGATACCGAAATTTTGGTTAATCTTATAGAAGATGTTAAAAAAAATGAAGGAGTAAAATTAGGAAAAGCAGTTCAGATTGCTCTAAATCAGGTGATAGGGGCATATGCTATAGCTGTATTTGATAAAAATAAACCAGATGAGATTGTAGTAGCTAAGTTGGGAAGTCCATTGGCTATAGGGATCGGTGATGATGAGTTTTTTGTGGCTTCGGATGCTTCTCCGTTTATAGAGTTTACCAATAATGCAATTTATCTTGAAGATGAAGAGATGGCTATTATCCGTAGAGGTAAAAAAGTCAAAATCAAAAAGATAAAAGATGACTCTAATGTTGATTTATATGTTCAAGAGCTTAAATTGAATCTTGAAGAGATTGAAAAAGGAGGCTATGATCATTTTATGCTTAAAGAGATTTATGAGCAACCTAGAGTGATTAAAGATACTTACAGAGGAAGACTACTTGTGGATGAAGCAATTGTAAAAATGGCTGGTGTAGAAGATAATATGAAGAAGTTTTTAAATGCCGACCGTATTATTATTGTAGCCTGTGGAACTTCATGGCATGCCGGATTGGTAGCCGAATATATTTTTGAAGATTTTGCAAGAATTCCTGTTGAAGTTGAATACGCATCAGAATTTCGATATAGAAACCCTATTATAACAGAGAAAGATGTAGTTATCGCTATATCACAATCTGGAGAAACAGCAGATACTTTAGCTGCTATTAAATTGGCAAAATCTAAAGGAGCCTTTGTTTTTGGAGTTTGTAATGTGGTAGGATCTTCAATTTCAAGAGAGACCGATGCCGGTGCTTATACACATGCAGGTCCTGAAATTGGTGTAGCATCAACAAAAGCATTTACAACACAAATTACAGTATTGTTTATGATGGCTTTGAGAATGGCCAGAGCAAAAGGAACAATCACCAGCTCAGATTACCGTCAATATTTACAGGAATTAGAATTGATTCCTGATAAAGTAGAAAAGACTTTAGAATCTAATGATCACGTTAAAGAAATAGCAGAGATTTATAAGCACGCTGCAAACTTTTTGTATTTAGGAAGAGGATATAATTTCCCTGTTGCATTAGAAGGAGCCTTAAAATTAAAAGAGATAAGCTATATCCATGCAGAAGGATATCCTGCTGCAGAAATGAAACACGGACCTATCGCTTTAATCGATGAGCAAATGCCTGTTGTAGTGATCGCTACAAAAAAAGGTCATTACGAGAAGGTTGTGAGTAATATTCAGGAGATTAAATCCAGAAAAGGGAAAATTATAGCTATTGTGACTGAAGGAGATGTATCTGTTAAAGAATTAGCAGACCATGTTATAGAAATCCCGGCATCATCTGAAGGCTTATCCCCATTATTAACAACAATTCCTTTACAATTGCTTTCTTACCATATCGCAGTAATGAGAGATTGTAATGTTGATCAGCCTCGAAATTTAGCTAAATCGGTGACAGTAGAATAGTTAATTTATTATGCATGCATTGCATAATTGATTATTTTCTGTATATTGTTCTCATCAAATCACTAAATTGACTAAAGATAATGACGAGAACAGTATTCTATGCTATTTTCCTATTACTGGGAATGACATCTTTTGCGCAGACAACTATTAAAGGAAAAGTTGTTGATGAGAATAATGTGCCAGTACCCGGGGCAAACATTATAATTACAGGTAAAACTGTAGGTACGACCACAGATTTTGATGGAAAGTTTACTTTGACAACTGCAGAAGTTCCTCCATTTAATCTTACGGTATCGAGTTTAGGATATACTACAACGACGGTATCGGTAACAACGAATAATCAGGAATTAAACATTACTTTAAATTCTTCTGAAACCCAGTTGGATGAAATTATAGTTTCTGCTTCCAGAACACCGGAGCGTATTTTTGAATCGCCGGTATCGGTTGAACGATTTGGATTAAAGGAAATAAAAAATACTGCCTCTACTAATTTTTATAGTGGTTTGGAAAACCTGAAAGGGGTAGATATTAATACAGGTAGTTTGACTTTTACACAAGTCAACACCAGGGGTTTTGCAGATTTTAATAACCCTAGATTTGTTCAGCTTATCGATGGTGCCGATAATTCAGTTCCAGCTCTAAATATAGTTATAGGAAACTTAGTCGGGGTATCAGAATTAGATGTGCAGAGTGTAGAATTACTTCCCGGAGCTTCTTCAGCGTTATATGGAGCGAATGCATTTAATGGTATTTTGTTTTTACGTAGTAAAAGCCCGTTCGATGAACAAGGAATTAAAGCATATGCGAAAACTGGTTTCACATCCCAGGATGCCGCAGGAGATAACCAATACTACGATTTTGGATTCAAAGCGGCTTATAAATTCAGTGATAAATTTGCGGTAAAAGTTAACTTTTCCTATTTAAGTGGAACTGATTGGTTTGCAAACAGCACACAGGATTTAGATACACCAGGAGGTACCAGAGAATCCAATCTTAATTTTAATGGTTTAAATATTTATGGTGATGAAGTATCTACCAATATCAGAGATGCATCAGGCTTAGGAATTATTCCGGATGTAGAAGTAAGTAGAACAGGTTATGCAGAACAAGATTTGACAGATTACAATGCAGAAAGTATAAAAGCAGATTGGACATTAGCTTATAGGCCTTTTGGTAACGATTTTGAAATTTCATACAATGGACGTGTTGGTCAAGGTTCTACAGTATTCCAGGCAACAAACAGAAATTATTTAGATAATTTTTTCTTTCAACAGCATAAATTAGAAGTAAGAAATAATAATTTCTTCGCACGTGCTTATGTTACTGCAGATGATGCTGGTGATTCTTACGACTTAATATTTACGGGAATTAATATCAACCGTGCCTGGAAATCAGATCAGGATTGGTTTGGAGATTATATCGGTGCTTTTGCGAGCGCTACATTAACCGGAGCTTCAGAAGATGCTGCACATGTTTTTGCACGTCAGGTTGCAGATGAGGTAATAGATATAGGTGGAGATGATGGTATTGAGCGATTAGTACCGGGAACATCAGAATTTCAACAGGCTTTTGATACTGTAATTGCGGATCCCGATTTTAATTCCGGATCCAGGTTTCAGGACGAATCTAAATTTTACCATGCCGATGTTAATTATAACTTCAGTCATTTATTAGATGATAAAATTGATCTTCAGGTAGGTGCATCTTTTAGAGAGTATAGTTTAGAATCCGGAGGAACTATTTTTACAGACTTAGATGGATCTATCAACTTTAATGAAGTAGGAGCATATCTTCAAGTGCAAAAAGAATTAGCAGATAATAGAATTAAATTAACCGCTTCAGGGCGTTATGATAAAAATGAATTCTTTGATGGTTTCTTCTCGCCTCGTTTTTCTGTAGGAGCAACATTAGGAGAAGAACGTAATCATAACATAAGAGCTGCGATACAAACCGGATTTAGAAATCCTACCAATCAAGATCTTTTCTTAGGATTAGATACAGGAGCTGCTTTCTTAGTAGGTTCTGCTCCGGGAAATCCTGAGCGTTTTCAAAGAAATGCGACTTTAAGTAATGGTACACCAATAACATTTAATGGTGCTTTAGCTTATGAAAATTCATACTCTGCGAGTTCTGTGCAAAATTTTCTTAATGACGAAAATGGAGATGGGAATGTACCATCAGAATTACAAATAGCCAATCCTGATATTGTAGAGCCTGAACAAGTAACTTCTGTTGAAGTAGGATATAGGAGTCAATTATTCGATAAACGTGTTACTATTGATATTAGTGGGTATTATAGTAATTATAAAGATTTTATTGCTAGAGAGAATGTAGTAGCGCCAATAGCTCCTGGAGCTTTTGTTGCAGACAATGCAGGGAATCTGGATCCTTCTGGAATTAATGCATTGGCTAATGGTGATGTTCGAACATTCCAAACAACGACAAATTCTGAGGCAGATATTGAATCATATGGAGCTACTGCAGGAGTAAATGCCAGGGTATTTAATGGTTTTGATTTAGGTGTTAATTATACATTTGCAGAATTTGAATTTGATCAGGCTTCAGATCCTGATTTCAGACCAGGATTTAATACGCCTAAACATAAAGTTAAGGCGTCATTAGGACATACAGATTTATTTGAAAACTTTGGATTTAATGTCGCGTGGCGTTGGAGTGATACTTATTTCTGGCAGGCACCGTTTGCAGATGGTACAGTTCCTTCATATAATACTGTTGATGCACAAATTAACTATAGAGTGCCTGGTATTAAATCTACTTTTAAAATAAGTGCTTCAAACTTACTTAATCAAGAATACTTTACATCATTTGGTACAGGTTTGATAGGAGCTCAATTTCTTGTATCATGGACAATTAATAACTTATAATAATAATGATGAAAAAGAATCATATTATGAAAACAAAATATATTTGGTTATTCCTTCTGTTTTTAGGAATTATAGCTTGTAGTGATGATGACGATAATAACGGCCCTGAAGTTGTTCCTCTTCCTGAACTGTCGGCTGGTAATGCAAATTTTTCAAATTTTGTGTCTATCGGTAATTCACTGACAGCCGGATTTACTGATAATGCCTTGTTTATAGCTGGCCAGGAAAATTCATTTCCAAATTTAATGGCACAAAGATTTAGCTTATTAGGCGGAGGTAGTTTTACACAACCTTTAATGGCCGATAACTTTGGAGGAATGACTTTTGGAGGAAATAGAATCTTAGAGCCTAGATTAGTATTTAACGGATCTGGTCCTGCTGGGATAGAATCTTTAATCGGGCCTATAACCCCTGGTACAGAAGTAACTAATGTGCTTAGCGGACCATTTAATAATATGGGAGTTCCAGGACTGAGAAGTTTCCAGGTAACCTTTAATGGTTTGGGGAATCTGGCAGGATTACAAGCAGTTCCTATGACAGCAAATCCTTATTATGTTAGAATGGCATCTAGTCCGGGCGCTTCTATTTTGGAAGATGCTTTAGCGCAAAATCCAACTTTTGTGTCATTATGGATTGGAAATAATGATGTATTAGGTTTTGCAACTGCAGGAGGAGATCAGGCTTTGGATGCAATAACATCACAGAATATTTTTGATGCATCTGTAGAAGGTATAATTAATGCAATATCAAATAGTGGAGCGCAAGCGGTTGTTGCCAATATTCCGGATGTAACTTCAATTGCATTTTTAAATACAGTTCCATTTGCTCCGTTAAGTCCGGAAAATCCGGCTTTCGGACCTCAGATACCTACACTTAATGGTATTTTCGGAATGCTTAATGGGGTATACGAAGCATTACAAATGCCGAATCGTTCTATTGTTTTTGCTACTGATGCAGCTAGCCCGGTAGTAATAGTAGATGAAGATCTTCCGGATATATCTGCACAATTGGTGCCTATTTTAGCAAATAACCCAGATTTTGCTCTTTTTGTTCAAGGTTTAGGACTACCTGCGGCGGCAGTACCTCAAGTGGCAGGTTTACTAGGAACAACTTATGGGCAAACAAGACAAGCTACAGAAAACGATTTACTAACGCTTACTAGCCTACCTGTAATTGGTACAGTAGATACAGATAGAGTTGCTTTTCTGATGGGGCAAGGCTTACCAGCCGAACTGGCGGCCCAGTTTTCTGCACAAGGAATTACATTGCCATTAGCAGATCGCTTTGTTTTAATACCATCAGAGCGAGAAGCAATACAAAGAGCTACTGCTAGTTTTAATACTACAATACAAGCTGCTGCAGAAGCCGCAGGATTTGCATTTGTAGACGCAAATACTATTCTTAGTACTTTAGAAGCAGACCGTCCATCATCTGAAGGGTTTACACTTACAGCAGATCTTGTTACAGGTGGAACATTTTCATTAGACGGCGTCCATCCAACAGGAAGAGGTTATGCATTTATTGCAAACGAGTTCTTAAGAGCCATAGACGCAACTTACGGTTCGAACTTTGAAGCTGCAGGACAATTATACAGTCTTGCAGATTTTCCAGTAGTTTTTCCTGCTAATCTGCAACAATAAGAAAATAAAAAATATTAAAAACCAGTGCTTCTCAGCACTGGTTTTTTTATTTAAAATAGATTTAGAGGCTCCATATTAAAAAATCACAAAAAAATCGATAATAAGAGTATTAATTTTTCAATTAAAAATATATCTTTGCACCGCTAAAAACAATGGTTGATTATTATCATAGTATTTTCATTGTGTTAGTACATAAAAAACTAAACATTAAATAGTTAAGAATGTCAAAAGTTACAGGTAAAGTTGCACAAATTATAGGCCCTGTTGTAGACGTAGCGTTTGCTTCAGGAGAAGAACTTCCAAGAATCTACGATTCATTAGAAATTGTAAAAGCAGATGGTTCTAAACTTGTTTTAGAAGTACAGTCTCACGTAGGTGAAGATACTGTACGTACTATCTCAATGGATTCTACAGATGGATTGAGTAGAGGAGCAGAAGTTCTTGCAACTGGAAATCCTATTCAGATGCCAATAGGTGGAGATGTTTACGGACGTCTTTTTAATGTGATAGGAGATGCTATTGACGGATTAGGAGATTTGCCAAAAGCAGGTGAAGACGGACTTCCAATCCACAGAGAAGCACCAAAATTTGAAGAATTATCAACGTCTACAGAAGTTTTATTTACTGGTATTAAAGTAATCGATTTGATTGAGCCTTATGCAAAAGGAGGTAAAATTGGATTATTTGGTGGTGCTGGTGTTGGTAAAACTGTATTGATTCAGGAGTTGATCAACAATATAGCAAAAGGACACGGAGGATTATCTGTATTTGCAGGAGTAGGTGAAAGAACTCGTGAAGGAAATGACCTTTTGAGAGAGATGTTAGAGTCTGGAATTATCAAGTATGGAGATGATTTCATGCATTCTATGGAAGAAGGAGGATGGGATTTATCTAAAGTAGATAAATCTGTAATGAAAGATTCAAAAGCAACATTTGTTTTCGGACAGATGAATGAGCCTCCTGGAGCTCGTGCAAGGGTAGCACTTTCAGGTCTTACTATAGCAGAATATTTCCGTGATGGAGCAGGAGATGGTCAGGGAAAAGACGTTCTTTTCTTCGTAGATAACATTTTCCGTTTTACACAAGCAGGTTCTGAAGTATCTGCACTTCTTGGACGTATGCCATCTGCGGTAGGTTATCAGCCTACATTAGCAACAGAGATGGGAGCGATGCAAGAGCGTATTACTTCTACTAAAAAAGGATCTATTACATCTGTACAGGCGGTTTACGTACCTGCGGATGACCTTACGGATCCGGCACCGGCTACAACTTTTGCTCACTTAGATGCAACAACAGTATTATCTCGTAAAATTGCAGAGCTTGGTATCTATCCTGCGGTAGATCCACTAGATTCTACTTCAAGAATCTTAACTGCAGATATTCTTGGAGATGAGCACTATAACTGTGCACAACGTGTTAAGGAGTTATTACAGCGTTATAAAGAACTTCAGGATATTATTGCCATCCTTGGTATGGAAGAATTATCAGAAGAAGATAAATTAGCTGTAGGTCGTGCAAGACGTGTACAACGTTTCTTATCACAACCTTTCCACGTAGCTGAACAGTTTACAGGGATCCCTGGAGTATTAGTAGATATTAAAGAAACTATCAAAGGATTTAATATGATTATGGATGGTGAATTAGACCACCTTCCTGAAGCTGCATTCAACCTTAAAGGAACTATTGCAGAAGCTATAGAAGCCGGAGAGAAAATGTTAGCCGAAGCTTAAAATAGTAATGAGCTATGTTGGTATTAAGTATTGAGATTTCTTCTCTTACCTAATTGCTAATATCTCACTACTCAATACTAATTGAATATGTATTTAGAAATAGTTACACCAGAAGCAACATTATTAGCAGCAGAAGTAGATTCTATTGCAGTACCAGGTATCAATGGTGAGTTTCAAATGTTGAATAGCCATGCTCCTATAGTTTCATTACTAGGTGAAGGTGACGTGAAAATTTATGGAAAGGTTGAGCTTGCAAAAGATGTTGCCAATAAGTTTACAAAAGGTGATAAAGGAGAAATAGTATTATCAATTAATAGTGGAACTATTGAGATGAAGGATAATAAAGTGATTGTTTTAGCAGATTAAGTAATCATTTTATCAAATTATAGAGAATGCCAGGTTATTAGCCTGGCATTTTTTTATACGAGTTTTTCTATTGAAATAGAAATTTTGATACATTTCTATAAAAATAGACCCCGAGAATTATTCCGATAATGTTTACCAGTTTGAACCAAAAATTTAATTGCTCTCTTATGTGAATTTCATTTATAGGGTCGAGATAAAATAGTAATAGTATTAAAAATCGAAAAACTCCAAATAAGATAAGGAGCACGCCCCAGGTTTTTATAATGTGTTTTACCCATTTTTTATGGTTAGATAAGCCATACAATAAAGGAATCCCTATAATTAATAATAGCGATACAGGAGCGTAACTGCCAATGATAAGATAATTTATCGATTTAAAAATCAGAGGGATAAAACTTAAAAAAAGTAGATATGAATAAGGTTTTTTGATCATCTCTTGTAGTATCATAACAATCTTTAGTTTTCTATTAAGTGTTTTATGACTTCATAAACTAGCCTTGTATTTGAAGCCAGGTAATTGAAGTTGATAGTATTGTATTGATCTTTTTCTGTATGGTAATACGGATTGTAATCTTTGTTTTTAAAATCCTCTGAAATCAATACAGCGTCAAATCCTAAATCGTAAAAAGATTTATGGTCAGATGACATCATCTTGCTATCGATTAACGGGATAGAAAGCCTATTGGCAGTTGAAGAGTAGATCTGTTTAATGTTTTTAATAGGAGGGGATAAAGTGACTGCATAATCATTGTTTTTGTCCCAACCCACCATATCTGTAATGTGAACAGAATGTACATTTTGACCTTCTCGTTTTATTTTTTTAGCAAAAGCTTTACTTCCGATTTCATTTTCTTCTTCCTGATCAAAAAACACGATCATGATATTTTTCTTTCGAATTTTTAACTGCTTAATTTTATACGCAACTCCATAAGTTAGAGCTATGCCTGAAGCATTATCATCTGCTCCTGGAGCTTTCGGTTCAGAATCATAATGCCCTCCTAAAATGATATACTCATCAGTTTTTATCGTTGCCGGAATGACTGCAAAGACATTTGTTCCTCTGTAAGGCCTGAAAAATAAGTCAAGAAAAAAGAATTCATTGGATAATCTATAATTGTGCTTTTGTGGTGTTAATCCGATAGCTTTTAAAGATTTCACCAAAAAACTTACTGTAAGCTTTCTTTCCTTGAAACTGTTTCTGACAGCTAAACTTGTTATCTCATTTAGAGGAACTTGCCCTGTTAATTTTGCAATCAATTCCTGTTGCCTTGAAATAATTTCTTTGTCAAATATGGAATCAAATGATTGCGCATTGCCCGAAAAAGAAAAAAAACTGCAACTTATAAGTATGAAAAGAGGTTTTAAAGTATGTTTCATCAAAATATTTTTTAAATACTTGATACGAACATAACTTAACTTATAGCTTGAGAATAATTATTTTGATGACTTTAGAAGAATCAGTGTTATAATCAGATAGATTAATGATGAATTTATATTGTCATGATAAAAGAAGGGTTTGTCAGGTAAATAGAAGGTAAGATTTAAAATAAAGACTGTGATTTATTGAAGCTGACCTATATATTTTTTGCCCTGTTTTCAATTTTTCTTTATGTTCCAATCCCAATTCACCAGTTCCCAGGATGTTTCTTCGGTAATTTGAGTTTTCAGAATTTTAAATCCAATACTTTTATGCGCTTCTAATGATCTTGTATTATGGGTGGCAACTTCGGTAAACAAACAATCAAAACGATTACTTAGCTGTTGTTGGTAGTATGTATATAAGCCCCTGAAAACTCCCATTTTTCTATAAGGTTTATCTATACAAACCTGCCCCATGACTACATAGTTTTTCCCCTTTAATAACTCATCTGCTGTTTCAAACATAGGTGTTAAGACAGGCATTTCATTTCTGAAAGATTGGAGCATCACTAATGTATATCCGGCAACTTTATCTCCATCTTTGGCGATGATATGCGGACACGCATCGTTCATTTTTTTTAAAATATCAAAATCGTGCCCTACGGTAATATAACCTTCATTTTTAGTTTCTTCTGAAGATAAGACAGTTTTTAAATTCCGTTTTTGAATATCCAGAATTTGATGTAATTCATCGTTAGATGTAGCTCTTGTATAAGTAATTGCCACTTTAGATATTTTCTTTATAGTTTATTTTGGATCAAGCCAGTTATTCCTGTTTTCAATTATCTCTTCTGCAACTTCAAGGTTATCCTGTTCAAAAAGAGAAATACGATATGTAGGATTATCAGAAAGCGTTAGTTGAGTTACTTTCTCTTTTCCAAAACGTTCAAAAATGATATCAACCATATCTCCCGATTTGTATTTTTTTAAGGCATCATTAAAAGAGTTATCTTTTGATAACGATTCCCCATTTACAGAGATAATAAGATCTCTGCTGGCCAAGCCAGCCAGGTAAGCCGGATTTCCTTTAGTAGGATTATTCAATATATTGGCTTTATTACCCTGCATTCTTGTAGCTGCTCCAAAATAAGGAGTGTTGTTTTCCTGTTTAAGCGATACGCCAACACCTTCAAATAAGCTTTTATAATCCGGCATTTCACTTTTGTAGATGTAATTATTGAAAAAATTGTCTCCAAAAGCTACTCCGGCATATTCGTTAAGTGCGCTGTGTAGGTTTTGAATAGTATAAGGAGTTTCACTTTTACCATAAGTATTCCAAACCAATTTCATGTAATCATCAAGGTTTAAATCGTTGGCTCTAAGCGATAAATCCAGAGCCAATCCTAATACGCTTCCGTATGAATAGTATGAAATAAATGTATTTTCTCTATTTACAGGATCTACAGAAGTAGCAGCGTCTACAAATGGAGCCTGGTAGCTCATTTCAATAGGATTAAAAAATTGTCGGGCAGGAGAATTCCATACGTAATTAAATGTACCGGCAAGTCCGTTTACGTATTGTTCCGGAGTTCTGATCCCTGCTCTGCATAGAATTAAACCCGTATAGTAACTTGTGAAGCCTTCTGCAAACCATAACTCGCCACTCATATTCGCTTTTTCATAATCGAAAGGTTCTAATGTTTTAGGACGAATGCGTTCTACGTTCCAGGCATGAAAAAATTCATGGGAAACAGTTCCTATGTTTCCTTGCATTCCTCCGTTTTCCAGGCTACGTGTGCTGGTAAGGATTGTAGAATTCCTGTGTTCCATCCCGTCTCCTGAAGCATTAGGAACATAGCAAGCAAGAAATGTATATTCTCCGTAGTCAAAATCAGGAAGTTCTCCATATACTTCTTTTTCTTGTTTTACAATCGATTTTACCTGTTCAAAATATTGATCCAATTCATCTTCCGTACCTTCATGATGTAGTACAAAACGAATATTGTATTCCTTTCCGTTAGATGCTTCCTTAAATTCCCGAAGACTAAAATTGCTTATTTCGGTTGGACTGTCCATAAAATAGTGAAGGTCTGGAGCAGAATATGTGTTGTTTTCTATGTGCTTTAACTGTGTAGCAACTTTCCACCCCAGGTCTTCTCTGGTATTAAAAGTAATTTCTATAGGACTGTCTTTTAAAGCAGGAGCAAACATAAATGTTGCCGGAATATTTAAGTGAGCATGAGATTCATCAACCTGAGCATAAGTCCCTCCTCCTCTATTTGCAAACAAAGTATAACTCACATTTATAGTGCCGTCATGTCCGCTTACCAGCCACGAATACGGATCAGGACGTGTTGCCTCTAAAATATTACCTTTACTATCAGTTACTTTTACATTGTATACGTTTTTAGCAAATTCGTGAATTGCATAACGGCCCGGTGAAGTTCTACTCATTCTGAATTCAACTTCATCTGTAGTTAAACCTGTAAAAGACGCTTTTATTTCGGCTTCATGGTGTACTGCATTTTCAAAGGAAATAGAATAGGTTGACAACCCATTTGTAATGGAAATTTCATTTGAAACTTTTTCTTGTTTACAACTCAATAAACCTAAAAACAATAGTAGTAAAAGTGTTTTTTTCATGTAAAAATTATTTTGAACAACTAAGATACTATTATTTTTAAGTTTTGCGATATTCTAAAATATCCCCCGGCTGGCATTCTAAAATTGTACAAATAGCTTCTAGTGTGGAAAAACGAATGGCTTTGGCTTTTCCGGATTTTAAAATGGAAAGATTAGCAGTAGTGATTCCTATTTTTTCTGCCAGCTCTTTACTTTTCATTTTCCGTTTAGCGAGCATCACATCAAGATTTACAATAATTGGCATAGATCAAATAGTTAAATCATTTTCTTCTTGTAAAGTTTGAGCTTTTTTAAAGATTTCTGCAAAAGCGTAAAACGCAATTCCGCAGGCAAATAATAAAGTGTAACCCTCATCAAACTTATAGAAATGTTTAGTGATGTTTTTATCGTAAAAAGTACTGTAATAAATGGCATTCAAGATAAATACGCTTATGCAATAGGTTAAAAATACATTTCCTGCTTTCTTAAAATAAGAGATAATTGCAGGAGAGAAGAATTTTTCTTTTTCAAAACTATGAAATACACATATCAAATAATAAAACCCTAAAAGCAAATAGATTTTAAAGGCGAGAGTGGTTAAAGTCAGAGAATGGTATGAAAATTCTAACCATGGTTTAGAGCGTAAATTGAATAAACTTTGCCGTTCTTCATACTTTTCATAATTCCAGGCTTTTAATGACTTTATAGTTTCCAGGTTGTAATCTCTGAGATCACCAATTAGATCGCCCACTGTCGTGAGAATAATTATCCCCAGTAATATTTGTAATACTAATGACTTATCTTTCATTTTGTGATGTTTTAGAGGGTATAAAAATACAAAAATTATTGAAAAACAATAATTTATTATTAAAAAAGAATATTTTTAAACTTATTTCGAAAAGTTAATTGTTTATGAATTATCATTTTTTACCTTTGATTTGTGCTACCGGAAAAACTACATAAAAAGCTTGAAGAAAGGATTGATAAAAATGCTTTCAGAGAACTTTCGTTACCTAATGAGCAAGTTGATTTTTCTTCGAATGATTATTTAGGTTTAGCAAAATCTAAGGCTGTTTATGAGAAAGCAAATGATATTCTAAACACTGAAAATCTAAAATTAAATGGAGCAACCGGATCGCGTTTATTATCAGGGAATCATCAATTGTATACAGAAGTAGAAAAATCACTCTGTGAGCTACATCAAACCGAATCAGCACTTATTTTTAATTCGGGATATGATGCAAATATTGGTTTCTTTTCTTCTGTACTTCAAAAAGGAGATATCATTTTATATGATGAATACATTCATGCTTCGATACGAGATGGCATCAGGATGAGCCACGCAAAGTCATATAAATTTAAACATAATGATGTTAGTGATCTCAGTCGTCAAATCGAGCGAAATCAGGATGCAACTGGTAAAGCAGTACTATATGTTGTTACCGAATCTGTTTTTTCAATGGATGGAGATATCCCGGATCTAAAAACTTTTGCCACCACCTGTGAAAAATATAGTGCGTATCTTATAATAGATGAGGCGCATGCATTAGGTGTTTTTGGTACAGGATTAGTAGAAAAATTAAATATAGTTGATAAGGTTTTTGCTCGTATCATAACTTTTGGAAAGGCATTAGGGTGTCACGGTGCTGCTGTTTTAGGTTCGGCGGACTTAAAAAATTACCTGGTTAATTTTTCCAGGAGTTTTATTTACACAACTGGTTTGCCTCCACATTCTCTGGCTACCATCCGGGCTGCATATAGAGAACTTGAGGTTACGTTGGCTATAGATAAATTACATCAGAATATCAGTTTTTTTAAAAATCGGATTAAAGAGGTGCATCTCGAAGAATATTTTATTCAAAGTAAATCTGCTATCCATTGTTGTATAATTCCCGGAAACGAAATCGTAAGAGAAATTGCGAATAACCTTCAAAGGTCGGGATTTGATGTAAGACCTATTCTTTCCCCGACGGTACAATTGGGCCAGGAACGGCTACGATTTTGTATTCATTCATATAATTCTGAAGCAGAAATAAAGAATGTTTTAAACGAGTTATCTGTCTTAATAAAAGAAGCAATTTGATTTCTAAAAAATGATACTTCATACTTTTTACTTTTAGATGAAGGAGTATAATTAGATGTTACTTATTTTTGCCCCATGCAAAAGTATTTTATAACCGGAATTTCTACTGAAGTAGGGAAAACAATTGCATCTGCAGTTCTTGTAGAAGCGTTAGAAGCAGATTATTGGAAGCCAGTACAAGCCGGAGACCTCGAGTATTCGGATTCACATAAGATTGAAGCGTTGATTTCAAATAATAAAACAAAAATTCATCCTAATAGTTATGCTTTGAATACGCCTATGAGTCCGCATGCAGCCGCTGCTATAGATGAAGTAACTATCGATCTTAAAAAAATAAAAAGGCCGGAAACAGACCACCATTTAGTGATTGAAGGAGCTGGAGGTGTTCTAGTACCATTAAATGATCAGGATATGATTATTGATTTGATACAACCTGATGAAAAAGTTGTCATTGTCTCCAGGCACTATCTTGGGAGTATTAATCATACTTTATTAACTGTTGAAGCGCTAAAGAAAAGAAACCTTAATATTGGAGGAATTATTTTTAGCGGAGATCATCATCCTACAACAGAAGAAATCATTGAAAAGATGAGTGGCGTTCCTGTAATTGGCAGAATTGATGACGAGCCTTACTTTGATAAAAACGTGATTAAAGAATACGCAGCACTTTTTAAAGATAAATTATAAAACGTTTCCTGTACTTGTTTCAGGAACATATATAATAGTCATTCCTGAGAATGCAAGATAGACCCTATAAATAAATTAAACTTTTGTGAAAGCAAGAAGGATAGAAGATGAGTGATTTAAAAGAAAGAGATAAAAAGTACCTGTGGCACCCATTAACACAGCATAAATTGCATCCGGATACTATTGCAATATCTAAAGCAAAAGGAGCTTTACTATATGATGATCAAGGAAAGGCATATATCGACGGGATAGCTTCCTGGTATACATGTATGTACGGCCATTGTAATCCTTATATTATCGACAAAGTACATACTCAAATGCAGAAATTGGATCAGGTGGTGTTTAGTGGTTTTACTCATGAACCCGCTGTAAGATTATCTGAAGCTCTGATCGAAATATTACCCGATAATCAGGAAAAATTATTCTTTAGTGATAATGGCTCTACTTCAACAGAAGTGGGGATTAAAATGGCATTGCAATATCATTTTAATCAAGGGAAGAAAAAGAATCTTATTGTTGCCTTTGAAGAAGGTTTTCACGGAGACACTTTTGGAGCTATGTCGGCTTCAGGCTTGTCTGTGTATAACGGACCTTTTGAAGATTTTTTTATCACAGTAGCAAGAATACCTGTTCCGACAGGAGAAAATAATGAAGAAGTACTGATTGCTTTAAAAAAATTGATTGCGACAGAAAACGTAGCAGGATTTATTTTTGAGCCTTTAGTACAGGGTGCAGCAGCGATGAAGATTCACGATGCTCAAGGTTTAGATCGGTTACTGGCTTTATGCAAAGAAAATGATGTTGTAACTATAGCAGATGAGGTGATGACAGGGTTTGGAAAAACCGGAAAGAATTTTGCTTCAGATCATCTTCATAACAAACCGGATATCATTTGTATGTCTAAAGCTTTGACAGCAGGTCTGGTTCCTATGGCGATTACGAGTTGTTCGCAAAAAATCTACAATGCATTTTACAGTGATGATATCACCAAAGGTTTTTTTCATGGACATACCTATAGTGCTAATCCATTGGCTTGCACAGCGGCATTAGCCGGGATAGAATTATTGCAATCGGAAGAAATACAATCGAACATTCAACGAATTGTAAGTGCACATAAAGCTTTCGGAGAAAAAATAGAACAACATTCAAAAGTCAAATCTATACGGCAATTGGGAGTTATTTTTGCATTGGATTTGAATATAAAAATGGAGCGTTACGGTAATTTGAGAGATCAACTATTTGATTTCTTTATGGATCGGGGTGTGTTCCTTCGTCCTTTAGGGAATACTATTTATATTCTGGCACCATTTGTTATATCTAAAGAAGAATTGGATAAAGTATACAATGTTATTACAGAGGTGTTGGAAACCGTATAGTTTTATTCCAATAAATTTACTTTTTCATTAGTTTCATCAATGATTACATGAAGTTTTGAATATGTCCATTCTCCTGCAGATTTTTCACCTACAATAAATAAATCAGCTGCTCCCTTAGGTCCTTTTATAGGAATACTAAAATCTGCAGATCCACTTCTGTTATTTAGAGTAATATTCCCGTTCATAATACCGTTGGTCTCTATTGGTTCTCCCAGTTGATCTATAAGGTATTCGTTTTCAGAGATACGCTCCATCGCGTATTGATAAGGTTGAGAACCGGTAAACATTTTAGAAACTCCAAAAAACAAGGCGCCAATTCCAAAAATAAACACTAAAATTAAAGTTAAGCACCCTCCTGCAGGCACTACCCATTTCCAATTGCGCTTAAACCAGCTTTTTTCTTTGATTACCTCGTTATCGTACATAGTGTTATTAAATTTTATTGAATAGGTATTAGAATAGTTGCTTTTGTTACAGAGAATGAAATAAATTGGTTATAATTTTTTGATTTTCTGGCTTATTTTTTTTGTAACCAGGTCTTTTTGATATTTCCATGAGATGTACGAAACAGGAATAATTTCTACTCCTACTCTTTGTAGAATTTTATATCGTTCCAGTGGAAACGCTTCTTTAAAAACTCCCGGATATCCAATTAAATCGATACCCAGATAATTTTCATTTTTTTCTATCAGTATATCAATTTCCAGGCCTGCAATATTATAAGCATTATATATTTTTACCTCTAATTTTGAGAGGTATTGACAAATTTCTCTATTGAAAATATCTTCCCAATCTTCTTTTTTATGACTGTTGATTTCATTGATATTGATTGAAGAAATATATTGCCTTAAGAGAGATTCTGGTTTTAGTTTTTCAATATCAGAGGATAAATAAATGATCTGCTTGTGTCGAGCCCTGGTAATGGCTACATTAAAGATATCTTCTTTATCAAGATAATTGAGGCTAGCGTAATGAGAGTTATTATCTATGGTCATAGAAATTAACATCATATCTCTTTCTTCTCCTTGAAAATGGTATGGAGTTCCTAATCTTATGCGATGTTTTTTAATAAGATTTAAGCCGATTTCTTTTTTAATCATCTTGGCCAAAAAATCTGTTTGCTGCCTAAAAGGGGATAAGATACCAATAGAAGTCGCTTGTTTTTTGGTTAAAGATTCTTCATTTTTTAAGATACCTAGTATATAATCTAAGATGCTTTTTGCTTCTTCTTCGTTAACTCCGTTATTCAATTGTGTGCCGTTTATGTGCTTGACAAAAACAGATTTTTTGTCATTGTTTTTCGGAGTTTGTGTCATAATCCTCAAGGAATTATTATAAAACATTTTATTGCTGAAAGAAATAATATCCGGAAGTGATCGATAATGTTCATCCAACAGAACTATTTGCCTGCTTTCAGGGATGTGTTCCAGGGTGAAATCGAGAAGACTCTTGTTTCGATAATTAAAGCGAGAATCATTTTTTAGTCCAAATTCTTTCTGAAAACTCAACATTTGAACAGTAGACAAAAAACTGATGTGTCGCAACTGATTGGTATCACCGGCTACAACTACTTTTTTTGCCCTTTGTAAGATAGGAAGAGATGAAGCAATATCACATTGTGTTGCTTCGTCTATAATAGCAATATCAAACAAGTCTTTTTTTAATGGGAGTCCTTCAGAAACCTTATCAATTTTTACCAGCCATATGGGAAGTAAATGCGTCAAATGCCTGGCAGATATACTTTTTAAATACTCTGTTTTTAGTGATTTCTCATCAGTTTCAAAAGTATTTATCAAGTTAATCAATTCTAATCTTTCTTCTGCGGCATAGTCAACAATTAAATGAATGATTTTCTGCTGTAAATAAAATTCATTGTTATAAACGCTAGAATCAAGAACTTTAAAATATTGGTCAATAATATCCCATTCTTCATCTTCATACTTCCTTAACCATTTTATATCCATCGAATTGGAAATACGTTCAAAAAAACGCTCTGAAAATTTTTTATCAACCCTTTTATTCTCTTTTTCTATTTTTTCGGAGAATGCATGTTTAATCACATCAAGCTTACTTGTATATCGCTTTTTTTGATTGTTTAAATATTCCAATTGCGCTTTGTCATAGTGTTTTCCATAAAAATTATTTGCAATTCTCCTTAACCTGGAAAGTAACTTTCTCCTGTAATAATTTCCTCCTATTTTGATATAAAATTGATCTAAGCCAGATGCTTCCAGTTTTTGTTCTATAACTTCGAGTGCCTGTGTTGTTTTGGTGGCAATAAGTACACTTTTTCCTTTGCTGACATAATCCTTTGCGATTGCGGCTATTGTATAGGTTTTTCCTGTTCCCGGAGGGCCGTAAATAACAGATTTGCTGAATTTATTTGCGTTGAAAACTATTTGTTCCTGAGCCTGATTTAATAACGCAAATGAATTTAAAGTGGTTTTTAATTTACTTATAGCTTCTTTTTCTGTGGAAAAAAATGAAGTCAGTGCTTTAGAGAAAGAGTTATTTTTTTTAAGTGAATTCAGTTCGTTTACAACAGCATTTATATTATCGGCTTTACTTGATATAAATACACCTGAAGCAGATGCTACATTAAAATCTTCTTCTTTTTCAATATCCTTTAAAGCATTTTTTAAAGCAGTTTGAGTCTTTAATTTTGGAAATAATAAAGTGTCAAAATTTAGATTATTGATATGTTTCTGGCATAACCTTTTAAATACGGAAAGAAATTCAAAGCTAACAGCATCGTAATTGTTTAAAATATCTTCTGCTTCTCTGTGAAAGAGATCAAATGAAGTTGAGAAATCCAGAGTTTTCAGGAAACCAACGTTTAAATGCCTTTCTGAATGATCATTTATTTTTATAAAATAATCCCCTTCTTTTTCTATGACCGAAGCTTTGTAATAAAACAAAGGAGCAGCCACAGAAGTGGTTTTCTTTTGAAAGTTTTTTCGTTTCCCGAGACAAAAAAGAGTACAATAAAACAACTCTTTATCATTCTTGAAAAGCGTGAGCGTTTGAACAATTTTTTCAGCGTTTTTAGTAGGGATAAATTGAATCGGTAACTTTCGGTTCACCAATTCTTCCTCTTTTTTTATAATGTATTGAGATTCGTATTTTGAAGAAAAGAAATTAGAAATTGAGAAATCTCTATTATCAGCTTGATAGCATTTAGAGAAATAGGATATATAATTGTTAATCATTTAAATTTAAACTCTTTAAGAAGTGTTCTCCATTAAACCGTGAGATATGAACTTCATTTTAAGTTAGAATATTTAAATCATGAGTTTTTAAACAAAAAAGATTCAAAATGAAGAACAGGTTCAGTATTTTTGCCCCAAATTAAGTAAAAAAATTGAGCCAAAGTAACATTTCAATTACTGCTATCGGATCTATATCTCCTATAGGGCATTCTTTAGAAGAAAGCTGGGAGAATTATTGTAATTCAGGACATCATATCACTGAAGCTACTCTAAATGGAAACCAGGTATTGGTGGCAAAACTTCCTGAAAAACTTAAGGAAGAAGTACAGGCATTAAGAGAACATTGTCCGCAATATAATACGTTGGATAATTCTGTTTTATATGCAATTTATGCAGCCCGAAAAGCATTTAAACAAGCCAATTGGAATACAAATGGACATTTTGGAATTAATATTGGCTCTTCCAGGGGGGCTACCACCCTTTTTGAAAAATATCATGAAGGATATCTTAAAAATCAACAAACCAATATATTAAGTTCGTCTACGACTACTTTGGGAAATATTGCTTCCTGGGTAGCGCATGACTTACAAACTAAAGGTCCGGAAATAAGTCATTCTATTACCTGTTCTACAGCATTGCATGCTTTGCTCAACGGAGTAGCGTGGATAAAAAGCGGAATGTGCGATCAATTCATGGTCGGAGGAAGCGAAGCTTCATTGACTCCATTCACTATTGCACAGATGAAAGCAATGAAAATTTATGCTAGAAATAAAACAACATATCCTTGTAAGGCATTAGATCTGGAAAAAAAATCAAATACTATGGTCCTTGGAGAAGGAGCAGCTGTAGCATGCCTTGAGCGAGGAATAAAAGAAAACGCACTGGCTGTTATTGAAGGTATCGGATATGCAACAGAACCTTTGACACATAACATTTCGATTTCTGCAAATGCAGATTGTTTTCAGCAATCTATGAAAATGGCATTAGGAGAAACTAATCGGGATGAAGTAGATGTTATAGTGATGCATGCTCCCGGAACCATAAAAGGAGACCAGTCTGAATTTAACGCCATACAAAAAGTGTTTATAGAACAGAAGCCGGCACTTACTACCAATAAATGGAAGATAGGACATACATTCGGAGCTTCAGGAATGTTAAGTGTAGAATTGGCAGTTCTAATGCTTAAGCACCAGGAATTTGTGGAAGTTCCATTTGTAGATTATCAGAATACACCTGAAAAGATTAAAAAGATATTAGTGAATGCAGTAGGCTTTGGCGGAAATGCTGTAAGTGTATTGCTTTCAGCAGCACCTTAAAATACATCAACCTAGTTTTTCTTTCATTTTCAATAATTCTTCTTCTATCATAGAGAGTTTATCCTGGAAATCACTGGTGAATTCCGGAATTCTCCTGCAAAAAACATATCGTACCTTCCACAATTCTTTTATTTCGGAGATGGTAAACTTCAGATCTTCAATATTCTTATGATCTGCTCTCAGGATCAATTGACTTTTGGTAATGTATAGTCGTCTGAATATTAATTTATCTTCAGTGAGAATAAAAACCAATTCCCCATTGTTCAATTTTTTTATAACCGTATTCGGAACTTTTTCCCCAATTACAATGTCCTTGGGATAAAAACCTTTATCGTGATTGGTCATTTCAAGATTAGAAATGGTCAGTCCTCTGAACTCTTTTGTAGGATTTACCGGTAAGTGAATTGCCGGTAGTTCCTTTATAAAACTTTCATTATTATAATGTGATACATAATCTACTGTGTTATTTTCTGTAATACAGGGAATTGGAGAAAACTGTTCTTGCTTAACGTTTTGAGCATAAGTAGTTAAATCTCCTTTAAACTTCAATAATTCGTTGACAGTAATTTCGCTGGTAAGTAAAGTGTCTATTTTAATGCTAAAATGATTAGCTATTTTAATGATAGTTTCTATCCTGGGCTCGCTTCTTCCTTCTTCATAAGCGCCTAAAGTACCTCTTTTTAAGTCAAATAGCTCTGCAAAAGCTTGCTGACTCAATCCTTTGACGCTTCGTATTTTTTTTATGTTTTTTCCGAAAAATGACATTTTTTGCTAATTTTATTTGCAAATACGAAAAATATTCGTACATTTACACTAACAATATTAGCTAATATTTTTCAATTGTGCTAATTTAAATAGACTTTTTTCTCAAAAATAAAAGATTTTGCAGCTAAGAAGAATATTTACTAAAAAAATTAGCAATCATTTTAAATAAATTCCAAAACTATGCTCGCTATTCTATATTACATCCTTATTTTAATACTATCTACTGTAGTTAAATTATGCGAATTTTTGTAATATTGATATAGTATAAAAGAGACAGAAATGATTTTTTGTAAATTATAAACCTGTTATTATAAAGAATACAAATACACCATAAAAATATGAAGATAACTAACTAATCATTGTAAAAAACTATGAATAATCACTATAAAATTGTAAAAGATTTTTTGATGCAGCTCAACTTTAACATCATTCATGAAAACACGAATGATGGGATTATAATGATCAGCAAAGAACAGGAAGGTATCAAAAACTTAATTATTGGAGTAGCATCACCTATTCTAATTATGGAGCAACACATTTTTAACATTAAGAGTAAAAATCAAAGTATTTACCTGAGTTTACTTCAAAAAAACAGAGATATAGTACATGGAGCTTTTGTGCTTGATGAAACAGGGGAGAAAGTAATTTTCAGAGATACTCTCCAATTAGAAAACTTAGATCTCAATGAAATCGAAGGCTCATTAAACTCATTGAGTTTGTTATTAAGTGAATATTCAGAACAAATTATAAACTTTTCAAAATATTAAAACGATGAATTTTTTTAAACGATTATTTAAAATAGGACAGTCCGAGGCAAATTCGGCTTTGGATAAGATGGAAGATCCCATCAAAATGACAGAACAGGGAATACGGGATATGAAAGATGATCTTGAAAAAAGTCTTGAAGCTTTAGCCCAGGTAAAAGCGCTTTCTATCAGAGCAAAGAATGAGACGGAAGAATATATTACCAAGGCAGAAGATTATCAGCAAAAAGCAATGTTGATTCTTAAAAAGGCTCAAAGCGGAGATCTGGATATGAGTGAAGCCGATAGGTTGGCTAAAGAGGCCCTGGTTAAGAAAGAAGAAAACCAGCAGCATATGACACGCACGAAGGAAGAGTCTGAAAAATTTGATAAATCAGTTGCTCAGCTAGAGAAAAATGTTCAGGAGATTAAACAGAATATCAGCAAATGGGAGAACGAACTTAAAACACTTAAAGCACGTGTAAAAGTCTCTAAAGCGACCAAGAATCTCAATAAACAAATGGCAGAGATCGATAGCTCAAGCACAGTGTCAATGCTGGAGCGAATGAAAGATAAAGTAAACCAGGAAGAGGCTCTGGCTGAAGCTTATGGAGATATTGCCAATGCTTCCAAATCAATAGACGATGAAATAGATAAAGTGATTGATGTTACAGAAGCCAATGCAGAAGATGATCTGGAAAAATTAAAAGAACAATTAGGATTTAACGATCAAAAAGACTCATAATATTGAATGAAATTATAGACATAGCATTTTCAAGGGTTAATATCTCATTAAGCATCCTGTTTGCATTATTGTTGCTGTATTGGATTCTTACCACGGTGTCAGGAATCGATTTTGATTTTGACATGGATGTTGATGTCGACGTAGATGTGGATGCCGATGTAGATATGGATACCGATTTTGATGCAAGAACTAATATTGACGTCAATGATGTTTCCAATACCGAAGTGAGAAAGGAAGATGTAGTAAGAAGGAGAGGGAAGTTGAATTTCTTTCAGATATTTTTGATTTATTTCAATTTTGTCGGACTACCATTTATGTTTACACTAACATTTTGGGTGCTTTTTTGGTGGGCATTAACTATGACAGGAACCTACCTTACTGGTAGTTATGATACCACTTTCGGATTTATATTTTTCTTTGGAGCTATTTTTCCGGCACTTTTTCTAACCAAAATATTTACAACACCTTTTAAAAGCTTTTTTAAGAATTTTAATAGTGACGGAGAAACTTCATTAGAACTTTTGGGAAGAGTAGGAATATTGAATACTGCAATTTCTGAAGATAAGATTGCAACTTTAGAAGTCACTATAGAAGGTAGCCCGATAAAAGTATATGTGAAATCTAAAAACGGGAAACATATTCTTGCGAATACCCAGGTAGAGATTGTAAATCAGACTACAGATAAAAAAATATATTTAATTAAACCTTATTATAACTAACATAAAAAACATATGGATTTTTTTTCAGGCATAGCTGGCATTTTAATAGGAAGTATTGTCTTTCTGATTGTCATCTATTTTATAATTATAGCATTATTTTACAAAAAAATACCTCAAGGCCAGGCACTGGTACGTACCGGATTTAAAGGAACTCATGTTGCTTTTGATAAAGGGTTGTATGTGGTGCCGGTATTCCACAGGGTAGAGATCATGGATATCTCTGTTAAGAAGATCGTGATTGAGCGTACAGGAGCTAACGGACTCATCTGTAAGGACAATATTCGGGCAGATATCAAAGTTGCCTTTTTTGTTCGTGTTAATAAATCTAAAGACGATATTATCAATGTGGCACAAACAATTGGATGTGAAAGAGCTTCAGATCAGGAAACGTTAAGAAGTTTGTTTGATGCAAAGTTTTCTGAAGCATTAAAGACTGTTGGTAAGAAGTTTGAATTCATAGAATTGTATGAAGCCAGGCGTGAATTTAGAGATGAGATTGTAAATATTATTGGAACAGATTTGAACGGATATGTATTGGACGATTGTGCGATAGATGATCTCGAACAAACAGCAATTGAATTTCTTAAGTCTGACAATATCCTCGATGCAGAAGGAATCAAGAAGATCACAGAACTGACTGCTGCACAGAATATCAAGGCAAACCTAATCAAGCGTGATGAAGAAAAGGTAATCCGCAAGCAGGATGTAGAAGCGCAGGAAGCGATTTTGGAACTGGATAAACAATTGGCAGAAAAAGAAGAACAGCAAAAAAGAGAGATTGCCAATATTAAAGCCAGGGAAGAAGCAGAAACATTAAAAGTTGCAGAAGAAGAACGTTTAAAATCTGAAACTGCCAGAATAGCTACAGAAGAAAAAGTGCAAGTTGCAGAAGAGAATAAACAACGTCAGGTAATTGTTGCGGCAAAAAATAAGCAACGTACCGATGCTGTTGAGACAGAAAGAGTAGAGAAAGACAGAATGCTGGAAGCTACAGAGAGAGAGCGTATTGTAACACTGGCTCAGATTGAAAAAGAAAAAGTAGTAGAAGTAGAGAAGAAAAATATACAAGATGTGATTCGCGATCGTGTGATGTTGGAGAAAGGTGTGGTGGAAGAGCGTGAGAATATGAAAGATATTGAGGCGTTTAAGACAGCCGATAGAGAGAAACAGGTTAAAATTACTATCGCTGAAGCCAATGCACAAGAAGAATTAATTAAAACTATTAAGGCAGCAGAAGCGCAGAAAGAAGCAGCGAAACAAGAAGCGGAAGAAATTAATATAGAAGCTGAAGCTAAGAAACAAGCTAGTGAAAAAGAAGCGGAAGCTCGAAAAACAATCGCAGAAGCCAAAGCCAAAGAAGAAGCGACTATCGGACTTTCTGAAGCTCAGGTGATGCATGCCAAAGCAGATGCTAGTGAGCGCCAGGGAGTAGTAGATGCACTTATTATCGAAAAGAAAGCAAAAGCAGAAGCCGCGGGTATTGAGGCAAAAGCAGAGGCTATACGTAAAGAGGGAATGGCAGAGGCAGAAGTGATCAAAGAGAAAGCGCTTGCAGATGCTGCCGGTATCGAAGAAAAAGCAGAGGCTATGAAGAAACTTGATGGTGTTGGGAAAGAACACGAAGAGTTTAAGTTGAGGCTTGATAAAGAATTACAGGTAGATCTTGCACATATCAATATTCAGAAGGAAATAGCAGATGCACAGGCTGAGGTGATCGGAGAAGCGTTGAAAGCAGCTAATATCGATATCGTTGGTGGAGAAACTATGTTCTTTGAGCAAATTGTAGGTCAGATTACCAAAGCAAAAGGTTTCGATAGATTGGTAGCACATTCAGATAATATTCAGGATGTGAAAGACGCTATCTTGGGAAGTGATGATGTAAAAGGAAACTTGTTGGAAAAGATCAGGGAGTTTGCAACCAAATACGGAATTTCATCAGAAGATATTAAAAACCTGACTATAGCTAATATTTTAATGGATTTGAAGCAGAAAACAACAGACTCTGAAGAGAATACTCTTTTTAGTAACTTGTTGAATTTGGCTAATGGATTAGGGCTTTCTGATAAAAAACTAAAATAGAATTCCTGCAATAAAAACCCTTCTTCCGGGAAGGAGGGTTTTATTTTAAATTTATTTACTATCCAATTCATCAACAGGAAATTCCGTGTACTGGAATAGGTAAACTGTTTATTCACAAGAAGGTTGAATACATTCAATATGCAAGAAGAAAAGACAACGCAATCAAATAATATACAATTAGACGGTGGGACTTATGAAATCATCCAGAATCGTTTGCAAAAACAGAAAAGGGAATTGCAAAACCGACTGGCACAATTAAATAATGCCCGCGCTACTGTTTTTGGAAATGTAGAAACCAAACTCATTGCCAATAACAGGATCAATACGCAGAATAATTGTATAGCCAGAGATATTGTCACTATAGGAGATATATGCATTTTTGGATATAATGTGCATTTTGGATTGCGAACAGAGATTACATTGGCAGATGTCTTTAGTATCTATAAATATGATGGCGACCATTTTGTAAGTCAGTCCTTAGATATTTTTCAAGACAGTGTATTCGTTACAGATTTTACCAATTTATACAAGTACTACAGGAATACTATTTTTTCAAAGTTTGCTATTGTTGGGAATTATCTGCATCTGGTTTTTCAGTTAAGTGAGAGTATTTCAGACATTAAAACATTTAAATGGTTAATTGACGATGGAAATCTTAGATATGTAGACAACAGAAGTGAACACGAGTTCAAATTTCCAAAACAGCATGAATTCAGATGGTCTGAAGCTTCCAGAGATCACCAAAGGTATGGGACTCATCCGCATGTGGCCATTCTGGATAAAGTATTCGTAGAAACAATTGGAGGTGACCTCACTATTAAAATTGAAAACAATACAGACGATGGTAAAGGAATCTATGACGAACCTGTAACGCATGCAGATCAGACTTTAGATGATGGGCAATATCGTTTTGCAGATTTGGGAAATCTCATTATTTTGGATATCAAACCTTTCCAGGAAGATTCCAGATATTTTATATACAATCATAAGATTCGTGAAGTAAAGAAGATAGATACTATTAAAGATGCTGTTGTTTTACTTCCGGACGATCAGGGTGTTGTTTTTCCTAACGGATATTACCTGCAATCAGGAGAGTTTAAAATTTTTGAAAACGGAATTTACGATGTGAAATTCCAGGAAAAAATCAGTTCCCCAAACGGAGAAGATTATTTCTATGTATTTTATGAAAGTAAGAAAGGGCTATATATTTTAATGGCGTATAACGTTATAGATCAGGAGATGAAAACTCCTATCATCTGTAACGGATTCACCATTTTAAAAGGAGGAGAGTTGTGCTATTTTAAAACCGAAGATGAACAAACCAAACATCATGTTATTCAAATCTGGCAAACTCCCTTTATAGAAGGTACTGTTTTGCCTTCAGAACATACAGATTCTTTACTCTATAAAATAGGAAATAAAGACATTGTAAAAGCTATGGCAGAATGCCAGGCGTTAATAGTACTTTTAAATAAAGAAGATAGTTATAATGATCTATATGGAGATATCGCTAAGCAATCGCTGGATATTACCGATAGTTATTATTGGATTCGCGAGCCGGAAACCTTTGAATTACACCTTCCGCTAGGCGAGATTAATAACGCGGCAAATGCTGCAATCGATGAATTCGAAAAAGTAGTTCAGCTTAGAAAAACAGCAGCGAAATTAATTAAAGAAACCAGTGAAAAAGCAACAGCTGTTTTTGGAAAAATAAAAAGCAGCTCCTTCAGGTCTATTGAAGATTTTGTAGAAGTATTATCGCAACTAAGAACGTTGAGAGGTGAAGTTATCGGGCTTAGAGAAGTACGTTATACCGATATCGATTTTATAGATCAATTAGAACAGCAGATTGCAGAACAAACAGAGAAAACATCTCAGCATTGCGTGCAGTTTTTGCTCGATGACAAAGCATTAATACCCTATCACAATCGAGTAGAAGAGAAACAACAGGTTTTAGAAGCAGTTGCCAAGGTGATTGATGCCAAAAAACTTGAGGAGGAGGTAAATCAGATTGTTTCAGATCTTGAAATGTTAATCGATATTGTCTCTAACCTTCAGATTGACGATACTTCACATTCCACAAAAATTATAGACAATATCTCTCTCATATTTGCTACGATTAACCAGTTAAAAGCAGGGATAAAAAATACAATAAAATCCCTGGGAAGCAAGGAATCCAGTGCAGAGTTTGCTGCACAAGTCAAGTTGATAGATCAGAGTATTATCAATTACCTCGATATAGCAGATACACCGGAGAAAACAGAAGAATTACTCAATAAAATATCGGTTCAACTAGAAGAACTGGAAGGGAGGTTTGCAGATTATGACGAGTTTATCTCGGAAATCATCGAGAAAAGAGAGGAAGTTTATAATGCTTTTGAAGCCAGGAAGAACAGTATTGTTGAGGCTAGAAATAAAAGAGCTGTAGCTCTTGAAAATGCTGCCGGAAGAATTTTAAAAGGGGTTCGTAAAAAAGCATTGAGTTTTGATACTGTTACAGATATTAATGGCTATTTCGCTTCAGATTTAATGATCAATAAGCTAAGGGACATTATTGAAGATTTACATGCTTTAGATGATGTCGGGAAAGCAGAAATGATTGAGACCAATCTTAAAACTGCAAAAGAAGATGCGGTCAGAAAGTTGAAAGATAAGCAAGACTTATATGAAGATGGTGAAAATATTATCAAACTGGGAAAACATAAATTTGGGGTCAATAAGCAACCTTTAGATCTTACTATAGTGTACAGGGATGAATCTTTATTTTATCATTTAACGGGTACAGATTTTTATCAGCCTGTAGAAAATGAGATATTGCTCAATTCAGAAAATTACTGGAACAGAGAATTTGTCTCGGAGAATGAAGAGGTGTACAGATCGGCTTATCTGGCCTATAAAATAGTAAGTACATATACCAAAGATGATCTGGAAAAATATACAGAAGATGAATTACTGGAGATAGTCAGGTCTGAGAGTAGCAAAAGTTATACAGAAGGTTATATAAAAGGAGTTCATGATATAGATGCATTTAAAATTTTAAAAACATTTATTACCAAAGCATCAGATTTAGGATTATTGCGCTATCACCCAAAGATCAGAGCATTTGCGCAGTATTATTGGTACAGTACTTCAATAGAACAACAACAAAATAGAAATGAGAAAATTAAAACTTCGGGAGAAGTATTAGCTGCTTTTCCTGCAAGTAAGAGTTATAAGCGTACTATAAGTCAAATAGAAGAAGAGATAGCGGCTGTTCTTACAGCTTCATTAGATAAAATCATTGAATTTAATCAAAACGAGAAGAAAGAGATTGCAAATTATGTATTTGATGAATTAAAAGACAATGATATTTTTTGCGTAAGTAAAACTGCTGCAGTTTTATTTGAAGAATTTACAGAAGAATTGAAGAAAAAAAAGGTGCTAACGAAGTTAAATAATCAGTTAGAAAGCCTTGATGCTGTACCTGATAAAATTAACCTGGGCATGCAATGGGTTGCTTCTTATTTAAATACAAAATCTCCAGAATCGGTTGATTATTTACATGAAATCGTATGTTTACTCTTGTTTAAAGATGAGTCTGCTGTGAATGTTATCCATGCAAATCCGGTAGCGATTTTAGATGGATTGAATGGGTCGCATAAGACTATAATTGATAATAAATATACATTCAATTATCACAAGTTTGTTTCTATCTTAAAAACATTTATAAGAGAAGAAGTACCTGCATTTGAGGCTTACAGAAAAGCCAGGCATGAAGTTACGGAGGCAGTTAAAGAAGAATTGAAATTAAAAGAATTCACGCCTAATGTTTTGTCTTCTTTTGTAAGGAATAAATTGATAGACCAGGTGTACTTACCACTATTTGGAGATAACCTGGCAAAACAATTAGGAAGTGTAGGAGAAAATAAACGTACAGACAGGATGGGAATGCTGTTATTGGTTTCCCCTCCGGGATACGGGAAAACTACCCTGATGGAGTATATGGCAAATCGCCTGGGATTGGTGTTTATGAAAATAAACGGACCTGCTATTGGGCATGAGGTAACATCGGTAGATCCTATGGCGGCTAAAAATGCAGCTGCAAGAGAAGAACTTAAAAAGCTAAACCTGGCTTTTGAAATGGGAAATAACGTCATGTTGTATCTGGATGATATTCAGCATTGTAATCCGGAATTTCTGCAGAAGTTTATTTCACTATCAGACGGAACCCGTAAAATAGAAGGTGTTTTTAACAACAAGCCGAAGACTTATAATTTGAGAAGCAAAAAGTTTTGTGTGATCATGGCCGGGAATCCATATACCGAAAGCGGAGAGAAATTTCAGATTCCGGATATGTTGGCTAACAGGGCAGATATCTATAACCTGGGAGATATCATAGGAAATACAGCCGATCTTTTTAAAATGAGTTTAATAGAAAATTCCCTGACTTCCAATCCTGTTCTCAGCCAGTTGAGTAGTAAGTCTTTTGAAGATATTTATCAGTTTATCGATATAGCAGAAAATGGAAATCGGGAAGGAATTGAATTTAAAGGAAATTACACAAAGCAGGAAATAAAAGATTATCAATCTGTTTTAGAAAAGGTAATTGTGATAAGAGACAGGGTAATGCAGGTTAATACAACCTATATCAGATCTGCAGCAATGGATGATGCCAATCGTACAGAACCTCCGTTCAAGTTACAAGGGTCTTACAGAGATATGAACAAACTGGTGTCAAAAGTGGTGCCTGTGATGAATAAAAAAGAATTGGAAACACTCCTGTTATCTCATTACGAAAATGAATCGCAAACATTGACAAGTGCAGCAGAAGCAAATTTATTGAAATACAAAGAATTAGCTGGAAAATTAGATGATGAAGATCAGGAGAGATGGAACAGTATCAAAGAAATATTTGTTAAAAATAATAAACTGAAAGGCTTTGGCAATGCAAATGAAATGGCTCAGGTATTGGCACAAATGATGCAGTTTAGTGATCATCTTGCAGGAATTCAGGAAGTTCTAAAAAAGGGGCTTGGAAAATAAGTTGTTTAGAAAAACGATCTGTAACAAGTTTTTTTTGAGGCTACCTTTTCCACATTTATTTCTTACTTTTACCCCAGCAAAATAAGTGTGATTTATGAGTGACGTAAGACACAACTGGACAAAAGAAGAAATTCTCGATATTTACAATAAACCTCTAATGGAGCTGATGTACGAAGCAGCCTCTGTTCACAGAAAATACCATGACCCAAATACAGTACAGGTTTCTACATTACTTTCAATAAAAACAGGCGGATGCCCGGAAGATTGTGGATATTGCCCTCAGGCGGCCAGATATCATACAGACATTGAAGGAAATGATTTAATGACGGTGCAACATGTAAAGGCACAGGCGTTAAGAGCAAAAGCTTCCGGAAGTTCTAGGGTTTGCATGGGAGCAGCATGGAGAAATGTAAAAGATGGACCAGAGTTTGATCAGGTACTGGAGATGGTACGTACTATCAATAAACTGGAGATGGAAGTGTGTTGTACTCTGGGAATGGTTACTGAAAACCAGGCTAAGCGTTTGGCAGAAGCCGGATTATATGCCTACAATCATAACTTAGATACTTCAGAAGAATATTATAAAGAAGTAATTTCTACAAGAGGGTATGAAGACCGTCTGCAAACTATAGATAACGTACGAAAAACGAATGTTACTGTCTGTAGCGGGGGAATTATAGGAATGGGAGAAAAAACAGAAGACAGAGCAGGAATGTTAGTGGCCTTATCTACTTTGAATCCGCAACCGGAATCTGTACCTATCAATGCACTTGTTGCTGTAGATGGAACTCCTATGGAAAATGAAGAGCCTGTAGAGATATGGGAGATGATACGTATGGTTGCTACTACCCGAATTGTAATGCCTGAAACTCAAGTGCGTTTGTCTGCCGGACGAACTAATATGAGTAGAGAGGGTCAGGCTATGTGCTTTTTTTCCGGAGCAAACTCTATTTTTGCCGGAGATAAATTATTGACAACTCCTAATCCGGATGTAAACGAAGATATGGAGATGTTTAATAAGCTTGGATTAAATCCGCAGAAACCATTTACCAAGAAAGTACAACCTCAAACTGTAGAGGCGAAAGATTCTCAATATCAAGCATTAGGTGAGAAGCCTAAGTGGACCAGACCAGGACATACTATTGAACAAAATGAATTAGCCAAAGAGAAGGCGAAAGCAGTTAAATAACTCTTTTGTTATTTTGCTAATCTTTTCAAAACCTTTTTTTAACTTTACTAGTTAAGAAAAAGGAATGATTTTATATGAATTTACAGGAAATAACTAGGATCAAAACGATTTCTAAAGAAGATTTTGTAAAACATTATGTAAAGCCTCAAAAACCTTTGGTAATAGAAAAATTATCTGAAGATTGGAAAGCTTATGATAAGTGGCATTTAGATTATATTTCTGAAATAGCAGGAGATAAAGAAGTTCCTCTTTATGATGACCGCCCGGTAGATTATAAAGACGGTTTTAATGAACCTCATGCTAAGATGAAGATGATTGATTACATCGAACTTCTCAAAAAAGAGCCTACTAATTATCGAATCTTTTTATACAACTTAATGAAGGAAGTTCCTTCTTTGCAGGAGGACTTTAAATTTCCGGATGTGGGATTGAGGCTAGTTAAAAGCTTACCCATGTTATTTTTTGGAGGTGAAAACAGTAAGGTGTTTATGCATTATGATATTGATTATTCAAACATTTTACATTTTCATTTCCATGGGAAGAAACAGTGTATTTTATTTTCTCCGGATCAATCAAAATACATGTATAAAGTTCCTCATTCTTTAATCTCAAGAGAAGATATTGATTTTGATAATCCTGATTATGATTTATGGCCTGCACTTAAAAATGCAAAGGGATACATTGCCAATTTGAATCATGGAGAGGCATTGTATATGCCTGAAGGGTATTGGCATTATATGAAATATTTAACTCCCGGATTCTCTATGAGTCTAAGATCGTTTCCGTCTAAGCCTAAAAATTTAGCTAAAGCAGCTTATAATGTTTTAGTGATGCGTCATTTTGATGTTATGATGCGAAAAATAAAAGGTCAGGCCTGGATAGATTATAAAAACGAACAGGCTATCATAAGAACTCATAAAAACTTAGGAATTAGCGTATAAAGTCATTCATCTTTTCATAAACCATATTAGATTCCCATCCTCTGTAAAGAAGGTAATCAATGAATTTCTTTTTTCGGACTTGTAATTTTTCACCTTCCAGCTGTTCCCAGCGCTTTTCAGCTAATTCGTGAAAAACTTGAAAATAATCCTCTTCATTTATTTCTTTTAATGCAGTTTTTATGTTGTACTTGGAGATATCACGTAGTTTAAGCTCCTGAACAATTCTTCTTTTCCCCCATTTTTTTACGCGAAACTTTCCTCTGGCAAAACTTTTAGCAAAACGCTCTTCATTTAAAAAATTATCCTTGATAAGATGTGTGACAATATGATCAATTGCCTGGGGTATCATATTCATATTTCGAAGTTTAGAAATGACCTCTTTATGGCACCTGTCCTGATAAGCACAAAAATATTCAAGTTTTTTTGTGGCTTCGTCTACAGTATAAGATTTTTGCTCTTTCATAAAGGGCAAAAATAAAAAAACCACGTCATTGACGTGGTTTTTTCTAATTTAATACGGTTCCGTTTTTATCTTTAAAACGATATTCCATGTACGTGTAAGCGTCTCTTGGTAATACTTTTATCCATTTTTTGTGTTCTAAGTACCACTTAGAACGGATGGATGGAAATCCTTTGGTTAAATAAGCAGCAATAAACGGATGAGTATTTAATATTACTCCATTTTTATGATCCTTATTGCTGAGAATTTTTTCAAGATCGGAATTAATCTTATCAATAATTAAAATTGGTGCATCAATCTCACCATTTCCGCTAGGGTCTTCCTCTCGGGTTTTGATATTTCTTTCCGGCCTGACTCTTTGTCTTGTAATTTGTATAAGTCCAAATTTACTTGGAGGTAATATTTTGTGTTTTGCTCTGTCTTCTTTCATTTCTTCTCTAAGATGATCATAGAGCTTCCTTCTGTTTTCAGAAGTAGACATATCAATGAAATCTATAACAATAATACCTCCCATATCCCGAAGCCTGAGCTGTCTTGCAATTTCTGAAGCAGCGATTAAATTAACTTCTAAAGCAGTACCTTCTTGTGTCTTTGCTTTATTAGAACGATTCCCGCTATTGACATCAATAACATGAAGCGCTTCGGTATGTTCAATAATTAGATAAGCTCCTTTACTCATGGAAACTGTTTTTCCAAAAGAAGCTTTAATTTGTCTTTCTATTCCTGCTTTTTCAAAAATAGGAACAGATGATTTATACAACTTTACAATTGATTCTTTTTCTGGTGCAATTTCTTGCAAATAATCTTTGATTTGGTAATAAAGCGTTTCATCATCAACCTGAATACTGGTAAATGAATCGTTAAAAACATCTCTTAGTATAGAAGCTGCTCTGTTAAGCTCACTTAATACTTTTGATGGATGTTCGGCTTTATAAATTTTTTTACACATGGTCGTCCAACGACCAATTAAATTGTGTAAATCTTTATCTAGTTCTGCAACTTTTTTACCTTGTGCTACTGTGCGAACTATCACACCAAACCCTTTAGGTTTAATGCTCTGAACTAATCTTTTTAACCTATCTTTTTCTTCTTTTTCTTCTATTTTTTGCGAAATAGAAATTCGATCAGAAAAAGGAACAAGTACCAAATAACGTCCGGCTATTGATAACTCCGAACTAATTCTTGGTCCTTTTGTAGATATAGGTTCTTTTACAATTTGCACTAATATAGATTGATTGGCTTTTAGAGCGTTACCAATAAGCCCGTCTTTATCTATATCTTTTTCAAATGGAAAGTCTTTTAAACTAAAGTCTTTAAGTTTACCTGTGCTTACACGTTTTATGAATTTCAATAAAGAAGGAAGTTTAGGACCTAAATCATGATAATGCAAAAAAGCATCTTTTTCATATCCTACATTTACAAATGCAGCATTAAGTCCGGCAACAGGTTTTCTGATTTTGGCCAACATGATGTCTCCAACAGAAAAACTATTGTTGTCTTCTTCTTTATGTAATTCAATTAGTTTTCCATCCTTTAGTAAGGCAAAATCAACTGCAGAGGAACCAGATCTAATAATTAATTCTTTATTCACTCTGAATCAATTTGTATCAATACCGCTAAGCGGTACAGATGGATTAAACAATAAATTTTCACAGGTTTTTATACCCGTCGAAATCTCACGATTTGTGAAATTTCTATTTCAATGAACGTTAATTTCTTAAACTGAAAAAGTAGTTAGAATTAACTACTTTTTCTTGTGACGGTTAGCTCTTCTTCTTTTTTTACGCTTGTGCGTGGCTACCTTATGTCTTTTTCTTTTTTTACCGCTTGGCATATGAAATTCTTTAACTTAATTAATATTATTTATTTTACTTCAACGTTGCTTTTAACTCCTTCAACAAAAACTTTTGCTGGTTTAAAGGCTGGTATATTGTGTGCAGGTATCTTTATAGTAGTATTCTTTGATATATTTCTACCTGTTTTTTCTGCTCTTGTCTTAATAATAAAGCTTCCGAAGCCACGTAAATAAACGTTATCTCCACTTTCTAATGAGTTTTTTACTTCATCCATAAAAGATTCTACAGTAGCTTGTACATCTCCTTTTTCTATCCCAAGCTTTTCTGAAATCTTAGCAACAATATCTGCTTTCGTCATTTTACTTTATATTTTATTTTAACTATGTTGAAATTAGGGATGCAAATATATATTAATTATCTATAATTTAAAGCCTAATTCATTAAAATTTAACCATATAAACTTTTAATTTTGGTTTTTTAATTACAAAAATGAATTTTAATAAAACGATTACAAACTGGTATCAAAAGAATAAGAGGGACTTACCCTGGCGTAAAACTATAAATCCGTACTATATTTGGCTTTCAGAAATTATGCTTCAGCAAACCCGTGTAGAACAAGGATTACCTTATTATATTAAATTTACAGAATCATATCCAACTGTTTTTGATCTTGCCAATGCTCCGGAAGACGAAGTTTTAAAATTATGGCAAGGCTTGGGCTATTATTCCAGGGCAAGAAACCTGCACGCAACTGCTAAGTATGTTGCTTTTGAATTGAATGGGGTATTTCCTGATGCTTATGCAAAACTCGTGAAATTAAAAGGAGTGGGAGATTATACGGCTAGTGCCATAGCTTCTATTTGTTTTAATGAGGTAACTCCGGTCGTAGATGGAAATGTGTACAGGGTTTTAGCCAGGTATTTTGGAATTGATACGCCAATTAATTCAACTCCCGGAATTAAATACTTTAAACAACTGGCGAAAGAGCTTATTGATCATGATGATCCTGCTACTTATAACCAGGCTATAATGGAGTTTGGTGCCAAACAATGCAAACCTAAGAGTCCGAATTGTGCAATATGCCCTTTAAATGAAAGTTGTATAGCGCTTCAAAAACAGAAAATAACTCAATTACCTGTTAAAATAAAAAAAGGAAAGATTCGTAAACGATATTTTAATTATCTGATTGTTTCTGATGATGATTTAGTTATGCTTCAACAACGCGAACAGAAAGGAATCTGGCAAAACTTATATGAATTCCCTCTTATTGAAGAACCGGCTGAATTGACAAAAGAAGAAATAGTTCAGCATGAGTATTTTAAAAATTTAATGGAAGACAATGCATATGAAGTTTCGCTTTATAATGAAACACCTGTGATTCATAAATTATCGCACCAACACATTTACACAAAATTTTGGATTGTGAATAGCCATCAAAAATTGAAAAAAGGAATCGAATTATCTTCAATCAGGGATTATGCTGTGCCGGTACTAATTGCAAATTTTGTTGAAGATTACGGTTTTTAGAAGTTTGTAAAATTTAGTACTTTTGATAGAATACAGAAATATATTCAATAATTATGAGTGGAACACTTAATAAAGTAATGCTGATAGGGCATTTAGGAGATGAAGTTAAGATGCATTATTTTGAAGGGGGAAATTCCATAGGTCGGTTCCCGTTGGCAACTAATGAAACTTACACTAACAGGCAAACGGGAGAACGTGTTACTAATACAGAATGGCATAATATTGTAGTCAGGAATAAGGCAGCAGAAATATGTGAAAAGTATTTAAGTAAAGGAGATAAAATTTATGTAGAAGGACGCCTCAAAACAAGACAATGGCAAGGAGAGGATGGGAACACAAGATATTCTACAGAAATTCAGGTAAACGATTTTACGTTTTTAACCACAAAAAAAGAGTCGCAACAGAATGCATCTCAGCAAAGACCTGTTACCCCTAAACCTGCACAAGAACAACAGGTGAAAACTCAGGATACATTTGTAGCACCAGAAGAAGATGACGATCTGCCATTTTAATATCGCTAACTAAAAACAAATTTTTTGGACCCAGAGCCCTCAAGTTTTTTATTTATCACACTTACTTCTATAGACAATACTATTGTCCTGAAGTTTACCGTACTTTTTTTATTGCTGATATGTTCTGCACTAATATCTGGAGCAGAAGTCGCTTTTTTTTCACTCTCTCAGACAGAAATAAATGAAGAAGCAACAGCAAATACAACAAAAGGAAATATTATTGTAAAACTCCTGAATAAACCCAAGAAGCTTCTGGCAACTATTTTGGTTGCAAACAATACTATCAATATTGCTATTGTATTACTCTTTAGTTCTTTAAGCGATTATATGTTTGGAGATATTGAAGATAAATGGATTCGGTTTTCTCTGGAGGTAGGCGCAATTACTTTTTTGATCTTACTTTTTGGGGAAATACTCCCTAAAGTGTATGCAAGCAGAAATAAGATTAAATTCTCACATTTTATGGCATATCCGCTAAAAGGATTGGATATTCTTTTTACTCCTATTAGTATGCCTATGCGTTCGATAACCATTTTTCTTCAAAATAAGTTGGGAAGACAGAAATCCAACCTTTCTGTAGATCAATTATCACATGCGTTAGAATTAACATCAGAAGAAGATACAACAAAAGAAGAGCAGAAAATTTTAAAAGGAATTGTTTCTTTTGGAAATACAGACACCAAACAGGTAATGTGCCCCAGGATTGACATTTTTGCGCTGAATGAAGAAATGAAGTTTTCTGAAATTATGCCGGATATCATAAAGCATGGGTATTCCCGTATTCCGGTTTATAAAGAAAATATAGATGCAGTTACCGGAGTTCTTTATGCAAAAGATTTATTACCTCATTTAGATAAGAAAACATTCGATTGGAAAAAATTAAAAAGAGCCCCGTATTTTGTTCCGGAGAATAAAAAGTTAGACGATCTTTTAAAAGAATTCCAGGAGATGAAGAATCACTTGGCTATTGTTGTTGATGAGTATGGAGGAACCTCAGGATTGGTAACATTAGAAGATATCATAGAGGAAATTGTAGGAGATATAAGTGATGAATTTGATGATGAAGATTTAATTTTTTCAAAATTAGATGAGAATAATTACGTGTTTGAAGGAAAAACAGCATTAAAAGACTTTTACAGGGTACTCAAAATAGAAGATGAATCTATATTTGAAGAACAAAAAGGAGAGTCGGAAACAATAGCAGGCTTTGTTTTGGAAATTGCAGGAAGTTTTCCTAAAATGGGAGATAAAATAATATTTAAAGATTATACGTTTATTGTTGAGGCTTTAGATAGAAAACGAATTAAACAAATTAAAGTAATGATGATGCCATGATAAAATATGTAATTTTTTTATTTCTGATTATTAGTTTGTTTTCGTGTAAGAATGAAGTGATTCCAAAGCCTAAAGCAATGCTGCGTCTGGAATACCCTAAACCCAGTTACAGTATCATAGAAGAATCGTATCCTTTTACTTTTGAGCTTAATGAACTGGCTAATGTAAAAAATAACGATGATTATCAACTTGAAGTAGTTTATCCACGCTTAAAAGCAACTATTCATATTACTTATAAAGAAGTTAAAAATAATATAGATAGCTTGTTAAGAGATGCAGAAAAACTGACTTTTGATCATGTGGTAAAAGCCGATGATATTCAGATGCAACCTTTTGAAAATGGAGATTCCAGAGTGTATGGAAAACTTTTTGAAGTTGCAGGAGATGCAGCTTCACAGGCACAGTTTTATATCACAGACAGTACCAGGCATTTTTTAACAGGATCTCTCTACTTTAATGTTAAGCCAAATTATGATTCTATATTTCCTGCGGCCGATTATCTCAAGGAAGATATGCGTAGAATGGTAGAATCGCTTCGTTGGCAATGAAATTGGAAGCTATTTTATTTTTTATTATAAAAATTCTTCTAAAAAATAATTTTAGCTCAGGTAAAAGTCAGATTTTTGCACTTTCATTTTAAAACAGATGATGAATCAGAAGCAGGCAAAATGGGTTTACCTTATTATTCTTTCTATTATATGGGGAAGCTCATTCATTCTTATTAAAAAATCTTTAATTGGCTTATCTGCTATACAGGTGGGTGCGTTGCGGATTATATTTACATCATTTTTTCTTTTTATAGCAGGTTTTAAAGCAGTTAAAGAAATAAAAAAAGAACACTGGAAATGGATTGCATGGTCTGGGTTTTTAGGTTCTTTCTTTCCTCCTTTTCTGTTTGCTATAGCTCAAACCGAATTAGATAGTGCAATAGCATCTATTTTAAATTCATTGACTCCTTTGAATACTACGATAATAGGGATTGCACTTTTTGGGGTTTTAGTGACCAAAAGACAAATTTTAGGAGTGATTATAGGATTAATAGGAACAGTTATTTTAATTGCCAAAGGAGCAGAATTTAATCCAAATCAAAATTACTGGTATAGTACTTTGATCATTGCATCTTCTATAGGTTATGCGTTTAACATCAATATTTTAAAAAGATATTTAAATAATTTAGGTGCCTTGAGTATAGCTGTAGGAAACTTTGTTTGTATTCTCCTGCCGGCAATAATTGTATTGGTGTTTACCGGGTTTTTCGGTCAGGTTTTTTCTTCTCCGGAAATGCAGCAGGGATTGATGTATGTGATTGTTCTTGCTTTATTCGGTACAGCTTTTGCAAAAGTGTTGTTTAATAAACTAATAAGTGTAGCTAGTCCGATTTTTGCTGCGTCAGTTACTTACACAATGCCTTTAATGGCTATTTTTTGGGGTATTATTGATGGAGAATCACTCAGTTTTTACCAACTTATAGGTGGCGCTATTATTCTTTTAGGTGTATATCTTGCTAATAAAAAGAATAATGGGAAGGCAATTACTAAATAGTATAAAATAGATTCTCATTTTCATGGGAATTACAATTTAGATAATTACGTTTATAACTCATAGATTTTTTTTTAATATTTAATCATTTAAATGATACACTTACTTGTCATTCCGGAATTCTTTAGGGTAGATTTTAAATTCCTTATTTCCACTTCACTTTCAGGATGATACTTAAAATAAAAGAGCCTCACTAAAATAGCGAGGCTCTTGTTTCTTAAATGATATTATCTCAGCTTTATTAGTTAAAATCCTGATCAGAGATACCTTCGTTTACTTTAATTTCATTGATTTTAAGTTCTAAACTCTGAGGGCCTAATGATCGAGTAATCTTAAAAGGGAATTTAATTCCGTTTACTTCTTTGTAATCACTATAGGTAGTAGTAACTGTAACCTCTTGTCCGGTTGGAGCTTTTTGCACATCTACTTCTTTTACTTTTAATCCTGAAGCAATATCATAATAAGCTACTTTCCCTTCTCTTAATTGAACTACATAAGCTTCTTTACCATCTACAGCTTCAATGCGTTCTATTTTTGCATTAGAAATGGCGAGTTCAGGAAATGGTAAGGCATCAATTTTTGCATTTTTTATTTGTTCATCAGAAAAGTCAATTTTTTGACCTTGTGCCATCGTATAACCATTTTCACGATTAAAAGCAGTTTTTTGGACAACATTTCCACCAAAACTTATAACATCTGCAGATTGATTCTGAGCAGTTCTTTTTAATTCTATACCTAGAGAAGCTCCATTTACACTGGCTTCTGCAATCATGTAAACAGATTTGATTGCTTCTGCAGCAGTTTTTCCTCCAATAGCATCAAAATACTTATCAAATACAGTAGCAGCGGTTAAACCTTCAGGAAGAGGTTTGTCGTAATTAGGTTTTTCAGTAGAAGCGCCATATTTATCAAAATATTGAACGGGAATTTTCTTTCCGTTAAAACTTACTTTGTTAAGATTCTCTAATACCTCACTTCCTTTACCCGTAACAACAATTTTTGCATTAGCTAGGGTGAAGTATTTTTTTGATGCTTCTAAAACCTCATTTACAGTTACATTGTTTATTTTTTCTAAATAAGTCTGATAAAAGTCTTTAGGTAAATCCTGAGTTTCAATATTTAATGCATAGTTGGCAATAGTCTGAGGGCGTTCTAGAGCACGTACAAACCTTCCAACATATTTTGCTTTAGTATTACTCAAATCTTCTTGAGAAACAGGCTCAGTAATTATTCTGTTAATTTCATCAAGAAAAGCTACAACTGCACTATCTGTCACAGCATTTCTAACACTAGCTGAAGCTCTAAAAGTAGACGATGTGTATTTATTAGTGCCAATTCCGGAATAAGCACCATACGTATATCCTTTGTCTTCACGTAAATTTAAAAATAAACGACCTTCTCCGCCTCCGCCTAAAATTTCATTAGCGATAAGTGCAGGGAAATAATCCGGATCTTTAATTTTAAGATTGATAGTGTTTTGAACAGCTATTTCAGATTGAACAGCATTTGGTGTATCTATAAAATTAATTTGCGTGTATTGAGCATTTGATGGTTCTGAATAAGTTAAAGAAGGCGGACTGGCCTTAACCCATGAACTAAAATACTTTTTTACTTGCTTTTTAACATCTTTAAATGCGATATCACCAATTACCACTAAGTATGCTTTTCCTGGGACAAAGTAATTTCTGTAATAGTCTTTAACATCATTTAAATTTACATTGTTAACAGTTTCTTTAGTAATGAACTCTCCATTAGGATGATCTTTACCATAAGCTAAAACGCTTTCTACTCTTCTTGCAGTATTGGCAACACTTTTCTCATTAGATTTTAAATTATCTAGTATAATGTTACGTTCTTTTTCTAGTTCTTCTTCAGAAAAATTAGGGTTTAAAGCTGCATCAGCAAACAACTCTAAGATGCGTTCTGAATATTTCGAAAGGCCGCTGGCAAAACCACCGTTTGATCCAATATTTATAAAAGCACCTAAAAAGTCTACTTCATCATTAAAGCTATCTTTATCAATATTAGTAGATCCTTTCCCTAATAAACTTCCGGTTAATTGACTAACTCCGGCTTTGTCTCCTTCAATAACCGGAGGATTATCTAATCTTAAACTATAAGAGACTCTAGGTAATTTATGATTTTCTACAACCAAAACTTTAAGTCCGTTAGCTAAATCAAAAACCTTAGGCTCTCCCAAATTGATCTCAGGAGCTGGTCCTGGCTGTGGTTGTTTACTTCTATCTATTTGTGCATTTACTACTATACTACACAATAGTAAAATGCTTGCTATTATTTTTTTCATCGCTTTTATTTTTCAGTTTCTGTTGGTTTAGGTAAGTAGTCTAAAAGTAATCGTTGATTTTTATTTAGATACTTATTGGCTACTTCCCGAATTTCTTCTCTTGTGACAGTACGGTATATATCAATTTCTGTATTGATCAAATTAGTATCTCCGTATAACAAGTAAAAATTTGCTAATGAACCCGCAATTCCTTCAATACTGGAATTAGAATTGACGAATTGGTTTTCAAACTGATTTTGTAATTTTTCAAAATCTCTTTCAGAAATTAAATCGGTTTTTATTTTTTCGATTTCATCATCCATTTCTGCCAATAGACTCTCTGTAGTATTTTCTCCTTGGGGTAATGCAAAAAGAGCATAAGTCCCATAATCTTCCTGGCTAATATTTACTGCCTGAACAGCTAATGCCATTTTTTTATCATCTACTAATCTTTTATATAATTTTGAACTGTTTCCTCCACTTAAATAAGAAGAAATCATATCTAAAACACGCGAATCACGCGTCTTAAAAGAAGGAGTTCTGTATGCTGCAATAATAGCAGGGATTTGAATATTTGGATCGTAAGCTTTGGCTCTAAACTCAGAGGTTATAGGATCTTCTTTAGGAAGATTTCTGGTAACTTCTGCACCTCTGGGAATGGGTCCGAAATAATCTTGAACCATTTTTTTAGTTTCTTCTATTTTTATATCCCCTGCAACTACTAAAACAGCATTATTAGGAACATAGAACTTTTTATTGAATGCCAAAAACTCATCTAAAGTAGCAGCATCAAGATGTTCTAAAGAACCTATGGTAGCCCAGCGATACGGATGCTTTTTAAACATATTCTTTTTTATCTCAGCCAGAATACCGCCATAAGGTTGATTGTCTACACGTAATCTTTTTTCTTCTTTAACAACTTCATTTTGTGTGTCTACACCTATCTGGTTGATGATGGGATGTAATAAACGTTCAGATTCCATCCATAGGCCTAATTCCAAATTATTAGATGGAAATATCTCGTAGTAATAAGTTCTGTCATCATTTGTAGTAGCGTTATTTGTACCACCATTAGAACTTACTATTTTAAACCATTCACCACGTTCAATGTTTTTAGTCCCCTCAAATAAAAGATGCTCAAAAAAGTGCGCGAATCCCGTTCTTTCAGGATCTTCATCTTTGGCTCCTACGTGATATGATACAGACGTGATAACAACAGGAGCGTTATTATCTTGATGCAGAATAACATGTAAACCGTTATCCAGATCGTATTCTTCAAAAGCTACTTCTTGCGCATTGGCAGTAAAACCTAATAATGCTGCAGAAGCAAGCAGTGCTAACCTTTTTTTCATTTTTTTCTTTAAATTTTTAAAATATTTCAAAATTTTCTTTTGATAAGACTACAAAGGGAGTAAGTTGTTACAAAAATCTGCAACAAATTTTTTTGTAAAAACAAAAGTAGGCAATTAGAAATTTTTCTGAAATGCATTTCACTAAAGATTGAAGTAAAAATAAAGGAACTTTAAATTTTTTTTCGTAATTTAAGTCTTGATAATCAATAAATTAAAGAATCAAGATGAAAACACAAAGAATTCACATTCGTTATGGACTGGTTGTAGCAATTGTGTTGATTGCTTATTTTTTAATCGTTAAAGAGTTTGGTTTACATGAAAATCCGTGGTTAAGATTACTCAATGGTGCTATAGTAGCCTACGGTATTTATGCCTCCATTCGCTTTAGGAGATTGGTAGAGAAAGATCAATTTAATTATTTAAAAGGATGTATGACGGGCTTGCTTACAGGATTGATAGCAACATTAACTTTCATTTTGTTTATGGCTGTTTACATGTTTCATATTGATCCTGCATTTACAGAAAAAATACTTAATAACTGGATGAGTGATTACTATCAAGGACCGGGAATATTATTATTTATATTGACGATAGAAGGAATAGCTTCCAGTCTTGTTTTAACCCTAACATTTATGCAAAAATTTAAACCTAGCTGGAATACTTCAAAAAAAGCAACTCAAAAGGCATAAAACATTTGTAGTTTAATGAATTAGCAGTATATTTGCACCCGCTTATAATTTTACGTTATGAGCTTTTAGAAATTAATTTTAATTAAACGATACGCTATGTATGCAATTGTAGAGATAGCAGGGCAGCAATTTAAAGTTGCAAAAGATCAAAAGGTTTTTGTTCATCGTTTGGCTGCAGAAGAAGGTAAGAAAGTAACTTTCGACAACGTTCTTTTGTTAGACGATAACGGGAAAGTAACCATTGGCGCCCCAGCTATAGACGGAGCCGCAGTAGAGGCAAAAGTCGTAAAGCACCTTAAAGGTGATAAAGTGATCGTATTTAAAAAGAAAAGACGAAAAGGATACCGTGTAAAGAATGGTCATCGTCAATCTTTAACAGAAATCACTATTGAAGGTATTAAAGCTTCAGGAGCTAAAAAAGCAAAAGCTGCAGCAACAAAAGCTGAAAAACCTGCTGCTAAAGCAGAAAAGGCAACTCCTGCACCAAAAGCAGAAGCAAAGAAAGAAACTAAAAAAGCACCTGTAGCCAAAAAGGCTGCTGCTCCAAAAGCAAAAGCTGATGATTTGAGTAGTAAAACAGTTGCTGAATTAAAAGAGATAGCTAAAAGTAAAGGTATCGAAGGAATTTCTTCAATGAAGAAAGCAGATTTGATAGCAGCTTTAAGCAAGTAATTAATTAAAACTGAAACAAAATGGCTCACAAAAAAGGAGTTGGTAGTTCTAAGAACGGTAGAGAATCAGAATCGAAACGACTAGGAGTTAAGATTTTTGGAGGGCAAGCTGCTATTGCTGGAAATATCATTGTAAGACAACGTGGTACTGCTCATCACCCAGGTGAGAATGTATATATGGGGAAAGACCATACATTACATGCTAAAGTTGACGGTCTTGTTAAATTTACAAGAAAGAAAGACAATAAATCATATGTTTCTATAGAACCTTTCCAGGCTTAAGAAATATAGTTTTAGAAAATATAAACCTTCTTCGTTTTTTACGGAGAAGGTTTTTTTGTTTTTTTATTATCTTTATGAAGATTGCTTTTCCATTAAAAAAACAGGTGTATGATTCATTTCAGAACTGAAATAAGAAATTCTCCAAAAGAACAGACTCTTAAAATTTACTTGACTAATGTTGGTTTGAATGATGAGGTGAAAAAGAAACTGGAAGGTTTTGATGAAATAAAATTAATTGAAATCAGGGAAACTATGGGGCGTAATCGCGTCTCTGAAAATATAACAGTTTTTAGGAAAGAAGGAATAGATATTAATGTTTTAAAAACAAAAATTGATGATCATTTAGAACGTTATTTTGAGTAATAGACATTTTTTGAATTATTATTCCTCGGTTATTTTTCGACTACTTTAAAAAAAGCGTTACTATAATTATTTATTTAACATTAAATAATGGTAATTCATTTTATCTAAAATCGTAAATCAAAAAACCCTCACTTTTCAGCAAGGGTTCTTTATCTCAATTCTCACTTCTAAAAGCGAAGCGGTCTAATATCTATAGTATTCAGGTTTAAACGGACCTTCTACTTTAACTCCGATGTATTCAGCCTGATCTTCTTTTAATTCAGTAAGCTCAACACCTATTTTAGCCAAGTGAAGTTTTGCTACTTTTTCATCTAAGTGCTTAGGTAGCATATATACTTCATTTTTGTAATTTTCGATATTGTTCCAAAGCTCTATTTGCGCTAATGTTTGGTTAGTAAATGAATTACTCATTACAAAACTTGGGTGCCCTGTAGCACAACCAAGGTTTACCAAACGCCCTTCAGCTAATAAGATAATATCTTTTCCGTTAACGCTGTATTTATCTACCTGAGGTTTAATCTCAATCTTTTCATGATTGTTATTTAACCAGGCAACATCAATTTCGTTATCAAAGTGACCAATATTACAAACAATAGTTTTGTCTTTCATTGCTTCAAAATGCTCACCTCTTACAATGTCTTTGTTTCCTGTAGTAGTAATTACGACATCTGCTTTACCAACTACTGTTTCTAATTTTTTAACTTCAAATCCATCCATAGCTGCCTGTAAAGCACAAATAGGATCGATTTCGGTAACAGTTACTATAGAACCAGCTCCTCTGAAAGAAGCAGCTGTTCCTTTACCAACATCACCATATCCACAAACAACAACACGCTTACCTGCAAGCATGACATCTGTAGCTCTTCTGATAGCATCAACGGCACTCTCTTTACATCCGTATTTATTATCAAATTTAGATTTAGTAACAGAGTCATTTACATTAATAGCCGGCATAGGTAGTGTTCCGTTTTTCATTCTGTCATATAAACGGTGAACACCTGTAGTTGTTTCTTCAGATAATCCGTTAATTCCATCTACTAATTCAGGATATCTGTCTAAAACCATATTGGTAAGATCTCCACCATCATCAAGAATCATGTTTAATGGCTTTCTGTCTTCTCCAAAGAATAAAGTTTGCTCGATACACCAATCAAATTCTTCTTCATTCATTCCTTTCCAGGCATATACAGGAATACCTGCATCTGCAATAGCAGCAGCAGCCTGATCTTGTGTTGAGAAAATATTACAAGAACTCCAGGTAACTTCTGCACCTAAAGCAATTAAGGTTTCTATAAGAACTGCTGTTTGAATTGTCATGTGTAAACATCCGGCAATTCGTGCGCCTTTAAGAGGTTGTTCGTCTTTATATTCTTCACGTAGCGACATTAATCCAGGCATTTCTGCCTCTGCCAATTCAATTTCTTTTCTTCCCCAGGCGGCCAAAGAAATGTCTTTTACTTTATAAGCTACATAAGGAGTTGTTTTGGTACTCATATCCTTTTTTATTTTTATTTTCGTTGAATAAACAGACTAGCTGTTGTTTTTTATTACGATTTTTCAGCTTGCAAAGTTACATAATAACTTTTAGAATACATGCCTCTTTACAAAAGTATAACAGTAAATCACCATACTAAAGTCCTGATATGGAGGATTGAAGAATCAGAAGAAAAACTAAATGAAGATATTAACCTGACGCTTCATTGCAAAGAACGGATTGCATCTATGAAATCTGAACTGCACCGTCGCGGATTTTTAAGTGTTCGGCAATTGTTAAAAGTAGCCGGATATGAAGCTTCAGATTTGAATTATGATACAGAAGGCAGGCCACATCTTAGTGATAAAAAAAAGATTTCTATCACACATTCTTTTCAATTTTCGGCAATTATAATCAGTGATGAAATTGTTGGGATTGATATTGAAAAACAAAGAAGCAAAATTAAAAATATAGCTTCAAAATTTACAGAAGATGAGTTTGCATTTATTTCTGAAGATGATGAAATTGAAATGCTTACCTACATATGGTGTATAAAAGAAAGTTTATATAAGGCTTATGCTACTGCCGGAATAAGCTTTAAAGAACATATACGAATAACGCCTTTTTCTTTGAATGATGTATCTGGAAAGGCCTGTGTTGATCATAAAGGAAAGAAAGAGAATTATCAGGTTTATTTTTTAACATTTGACGGATTTAGCTGTGCATACGCTTTAAAAATATAATGAATACTATTTACCAACATATCAAAAACGCCAGGGTTAATAAAGAAAAATTATTAGCAGTATTGATTGACCCTGATAAAGTAGATATAAATGAACTGCAGGGCTTTGTACAAAAAGTAAATCAATCGATTGCAACACATATTTTTGTTGGAGGCAGTAAAGTAGAGGAAGGAGTAACGCAGTTGGTTGTGCAACAGATTAAAAAGTATACAACTTTACCTCTTGTTTTATTTCCTGGTGATGAAAGTCAGATTAGTAATGATGCAGACGGCATCTTGTTTTTGTCATTATTATCAGGAAGAAATACGGAGTATTTGATTGATCAGCATGTCAGAGCAGTTCCTAAGTTGTTAGACAGCAACCTAGAGATTATTTCTACTTCTTATTTACTTATTGATGGGGGAACAGAAACATCTACCCAAAAAGTAAGCAACACAAAGCCATTGGATAAAAACAATCAAGATTTAATTATAAACACCGCTTTGGCGGGTCAGTTTTTAGGGCATCAATTGATATATCTTGAAGCAGGGAGTGGGGCTAACACTCCTATTTTTTCTGATACTATCAAACAAGTATATAATAAAGTGTCAATTCCTTTAATTGTTGGTGGCGGAATTTCTAATATAGAGCAAATAGAAAAAGCTTATAATTCAGGAGCTACGATGGTAGTTATAGGTACTGCTTTTGAAAGAGATATTAGTTTTTTTAACGAACTAAAAAAAGAACGAAATCTTAATCCGTCAACATAAAAAGTTGTAAAATCAGACCGAAGAGATTATGAATCCCATTTTTGATTTTCTATTTGGACAATATACAGAGTACGAAACAATAGATATTGTTTTAGAAATCATAGCAGTAATTTTTGGTTTTTTTTCTGTCTGGTTTTCAAAACAAAATAATATATGGGTTTATCCTACAGGAATGGTGAGTACAGCTATATTTGTTTATTTACTATTAAAATGGGGGTTGTTGGGTGATATGATGATTAACGCCTATTATTTTACCATGAGTATTTACGGCTGGTATGTCTGGACAAGAAAAGTAGATCAAACACATTTTACTCCAATTTCTATGACTACCAAAAAAGAAAAAAAGTTATCAGTAATTATTTTTACAGCTACATTGGTGTTTGTATACGTAGTTTATAAAAGTTTTGACAAGTGGAATGATTGGACAGCTTATGCAGATACGATTACTACAGCTATTTTCTTTGTCGGAATGTGGTTAATGGCAAAGCGAAAAATTGAAAATTGGATCTATTGGATTATTGGCGATATTATATCAGTTCCGTTATATTTTTATAAAGGTTTAACATTCACAAGTCTTCAATATCTTATATTTACTTTTATTGCAATATTTGGTTACTTAGCATGGAAAAAATACTTAAGCAGTTCCGGGGTCTCGGAGATGGCATTATCAAAATAGTATTGTTTGGACCTGAATCGACAGGGAAAACTACGTTGTCAAGACAGTTAGCCGATTATTATAAAACATTATGGGTACCTGAATATGCACGTGAATACCTTCAGGATAAATGGGACAATGTGCAAACAACATGTGAACCTGAAGATTTGTTACCTATTGCAGAAGGGCAGATACGATGTGAAAATGAATTGACTGAAAAGGTAGCTGAGTTACTTATTTGTGACACTGATTTACTGGAAACAAAAGTATACTCTGAAGCTTACTACGTAGGAAGTTGCGACCCGTTATTAGAGAAGTATGCTATAGAAAACACATATGACCTTTATTTGTTAACTTATATTGATATTCCCTGGGAAAAAGATGATTTAAGAGACAAACCGAATGAAAGAGAAAAAATGTTTAATCATTTTAAGAAGGCTTTAGACGATTATGAAAGACCTTACGTTTTGATTAAAGGAACAAGAAAAGAAAGGTTTGAAACTGCAGTTAAAGCAATAGATCAATTACTTAAAACACGATCATGATTTTTACAGAAAAAGACAAAGAATTATTAAAAAATAAAGGAATTACGACAGATAAGATAGCAAGTCAGATAGCTACTTTTAATCGAGGAATCCCTTTTGTGGATTTAATATCCTCAGCCACAAAAAACAAAGGTATTTGTAAACTATCTGTAGAAGAAGAACAATATTATAAATCGCTTTTTGAGCAAAAAAAAGATAAAAGGGATCTATTGAAGTTTGTGCCGGCATCTGGTGCCGCCTCCAGGATGTTTAAAGCTCTTTTTAATTTTATTTCAGACTTCAATCCTGATGAACAATCGTTTAACGATTATATTAAAAAGGAAGGAACATCAGGGGTAGCAGCTTTTTTTGAAAACATTGAAAGGTTTTCTTTTTATGCTGAAATCAATTCAAAAATAGCAACAGAGTTGTCGGATGATCATAGAAAACTTCTCTTTGTAAAAGAAATGCTCTTAAAAGAAGGGTTGGATTTTGGTCAGTTTCCCAAAGGATTACTGCCTTTTCATCAATATGATTCAACTGTAGTAACTGCATTTGAAGAACATTTATACGAAGCAGCATTATACAATGAGTCGAATGGAAAATCAGCATTACATTTTACCATTTCCGAGCATCATACAGAAAAATTTAGTAATGAATTTGAAAGAATAAAAACAGATGTTGAAAAAGCTACAAAAGTGAATTTTGAAGTTTCTTTTTCTTATCAAAAAGCATCAACAGATACAGTTGCTGTAACTCCGGAAAATGAGCTTTTCAGGAATGATGATGAATCTCTTTTATTTAGACCATCCGGTCACGGAGCTTTAATAGAAAACCTGAATGAGCAAGATGCAGATATCATTTTCATCAAAAATATAGATAATGTTGTTGTAGAGCGGTTTAGAGAAGAAATTTCGGATTGTAAAAAAATATTAGCAGGAAAACTCCTGGGAATACAAGAAAAGGCATTTGGATATGCAACTTTATTAGAAGATGATACAAAAGTGTCAGAAAGTAAGATCGAAGAAATTAGAGGCTTCCTGGAAAAAGAATTGAATGTCTCATTTGCAAATGATTTTAATGCAATGAGTAATGAAGAACAATTAGAGTTCTTTAAAAGGAAAATAAACAGGCCAATTCGTGTATGTGGGATGGTAAAAAATGAAGGAGAGCCCGGAGGCGGACCTTTTTGGGTTAAAGACGAAAAAGGAAATACCTCTCTACAGATTATAGAATCTGCTCAAATTGATACTTCAAATGCTTCTCAGCAAGAAATTCTACAGCAATCAACACATTTTAATCCGGTAGACCTGGTTTGTGGAATACGAAATCATCAAGGAAAGAAGTATAATTTAATGGATTTTGTTGATCCTACTCAAGGATTTATTACTAGTAAAACGAGCCAGGGAAGAGATTTAAAAGCACTGGAGCTTCCGGGACTATGGAATGGAGCTATGGCATATTGGAACACTATTTTTGTTGAAGTTCCACTCATTACATTCAACCCGGTGAAAACAATTAACGATTTGCTTAAGGCAACTCATCAGGTAAAATAATAGTTTTTATCAGATAAGAATTGACTTCATCTTAACTTAATATTATTCAGTTAATTAAATGGTTAATATAAGTTTGATAAACCATTTACAGCGAACATTTTTTTTGATATCTTTGTAATGTAAACTTTAGGGGTGTCCATAATAAAATGGTCTGAGAAATACCCTTGGAACCTGATACGGCTAATACCGACGAAGGGAAAAGTTGAAATACAAACTTCTAGCAAGGAGTTTTCACTTTCCTAAAGTTTATGGAATAATTTTATATAAGAAATATGACCATAAGCATAAATAATAAGCAGAAAAACATTCAGGATACAATTTCCCTGGAAAACTTATTAGAATCTATTGACATTTCTCCAAAAGGAATTGCCATTGCACTTAATAATATGGTGATTTCCAAAAAAGACTGGAAAGTTACTTTTTTAAAAGAAAAAGATCAGGTAACTATAATTCAGGCTACACAAGGAGGGTAATTAAGATTGATAAAAACTAAAACAAAACTAAAAACGAATCGCTCATCACTAAAATTTAAACGTATGAAAAGAACGGATAAAGCTCCAAAAGAAAATATAATCAGTAATACGCCTTTTCCAAAATCTCAAAAAATATATGTGCCGGGTACTATACATCCGCAGATAAAAGTAGCAATGCGTGAGATTGCTTTGGATGATACGACAGATAGTTTTACCAAGAAAAAAACACCAAATCAGCCGGTAACGGTGTATGATACGAGTGGGCCTTATACAGATCCGTCAAAAGAAATAAATGTTCATGAAGGAATTGAGCGTATTCGTGAACAATGGATCCTGGATCGTGGAGATGTAGAAGAGTTAGACGGATTTTCATCAGAATATTGTAATCAACGTTTAAATGATAAAAGCCTTGATCATCTTAGGTTTGGACAATTACGTAAGCCTAAAAGGGCTAAAAAAGGGAAAAACGTTTCACAAATGTACTATGCCAAACAAGGAATTATTACTCCTGAAATGGAATATGTAGCCATTCGTGAAAATCAAAAAATAGAAGAAGCGATTCGTATAACAGAACAACATCCGGGGCAAAGCTTTGGAGCTAGTATTCCTAAGAAAATTACGGCAGAATTTGTTCGTGAAGAAGTAGCAAGAGGAAGAGCAGTTATACCTAGTAATATCAATCACCCGGAAGCAGAACCTATGATTTTGGGACGTAATTTCCTGGTAAAGATTAATGCAAATATTGGAAACTCTGCAACTACATCTTCTATTGAAGAAGAAGTTGAAAAAGCAGTATGGGCTTGCCGATGGGGAGCAGATAATATCATGGATTTGTCAACCGGAGAAAATATTCATGAAACCAGGGAATGGATTATACGTAATTCGCCAGTACCTATTGGAACGGTGCCAATTTATCAAGCTTTAGAAAAAGTAAATGGAAAAGCAGAAGATTTAACATGGGAAATCTTCAGAGATACTTTGATTGAGCAGGCAGAACAAGGAGTGGATTATTTTACTATCCATGCAGGTGTGCGTCTAGCTTATGTTCCAATGACAGCAAAACGTGTAACAGGAATTGTATCCCGAGGAGGATCTATTATGGCAAAATGGTGCCTGGCACATCATAAAGAAAGTTTCTTGTATACGCATTTTGAAGATATATGTGAGATTATGAAATCGTATGATGTGGCCTTTTCATTAGGAGATGGATTACGTCCGGGATCTATAGCAGATGCAAACGATGAAGCACAATTTGCCGAATTAGAGACATTAGGAGAGTTGACAAAAATTGCAAGAAAGCACGATGTACAAACCTTTATTGAAGGTCCTGGACACGTACCAATGCATATGATCAAGGAGAATATGGAGAAGCAATTAGATGCTTGTGGAGAAGCTCCTTTTTACACTTTAGGACCACTTACTACTGATATTGCACCTGGTTACGACCATATTACTTCTGGAATTGGAGCTGCGATGATTGGATGGTACGGAACTGCAATGTTATGCTACGTAACTCCTAAAGAGCACTTAGGATTACCTAATAAAGAAGATGTACGTGTTGGAGTTATTACTTATAAACTGGCAGCACATGCAGCCGATTTGGCAAAAGGACACCCGGGAGCACAACACAGAGATGATGCCTTGAGTAAAGCGCGTTTTGAATTCCGTTGGGAAGATCAATTTAATTTATCATTAGATCCGGAAAGAGCACGTGAATATCACGATGAAACATTACCGGCTCAGGGAGCTAAAATTGCTCATTTCTGTAGTATGTGCGGACCTAAATTCTGTTCGATGAAAATTTCACAGGAGGTACGTGATTATGCTGCTAAAAAAGAACTCGATGAGCAAAATGCATTGGTAGAAGGAATGCAGGAAAAAGCCGGAGAGTTTAAAGAAAAAGGAAGTGAAATATACCTGTAGCAGATAAATACTGATAAATGATTATTGTACTTACTTCAGAACAGGAACTGGAGAATGAAGCCGGGAAAATCAATCAATTGTTTGATCATGGCCTGGAAATTCTCCATCTTAGAAAGCCTTCTTTTGATATTGACGGATATCGAAGACTGATTGAGCAAGTTGAAGCTAAATATCATAATAGAATTATGCTTCATCAATTTCATGAACTATGTGAAGAGTTTAATCTGAGAGGAATTCATATCCAGGAACAATCCAGATTTGACTTAGGAAATAATCTCAATACTTATGTACATGAATTTGAAGAGAAAGGTTTTAAAGTAACGAGTTCGTTTCATGATAAAGAAACTATTGTAGCTTGTCCGGTTAAATTCGATTATGTATTGTTAAGCCCTGTTTTTGGATCTATTTCTAAAGCAGGGTATGAAGGGAAAGGTTTTGATGTAAATGACCTGGATGAGTTTGTGATAGGGATGGGAGGAATTAATGAAAAGACATTAAAGAAAACTTTTGAACTCGGATTTAAGGGCGTTGGAGTATTAGGAGGAATCTGGAATTCAGCAAACTTTTTGGATAGTTATATGGCTATGCAAGATAAGTTAAATGAAGTAGTATAGTTTGAAATGAAGCAGCGGCCAAATGTATTAACAATCGCAGGTTTTGATCCTTCGGCAGGTGCAGGTATTCTGGCAGATATTAAAACCCTGGAAACTTTAAAATGCTATGGTTTTGCGGTTTGTACAGCAAATACTGTTCAGAATGATGTCTCGTTTGAATCCTGTATTTGGACAGAAGAAAAAGAGATCAAAGCTCAGATAGCGATACTTTTGGATCGTTTTAAGGTTGATGTTGTAAAGATTGGAGTCATAAAAAACTGGAAACTACTCAATGAGATTATCGATTTTTTATTGGAAAGAAATGATAAACTAAAAGTTGTTGTTGATCCGGTGATTAGTTCGAGTACGCATTTTGAGTTTCATGAATCGTCTGCTAAGAGTTCTGAAAATGAGTTTGATAAAATGCTGAAAAAAATCTATTTGTTAACTCCTAATTACAATGAAATAGAGAGACTTTATAATGATAAAACATTGGAAGAAAGTATTCAACATATAAGTGGAATGACAAACCTTTTTTTGAAAGGAGGTCATAAAAAAGAAATGATCGGTGTTGATGAATTATTTACAGTTGGAGGCAAGAGATTTGTGTTGAATCCAAAAGGAAAGAATATATCGGAAAAGCACGGTAGTGGTTGTGTGTTATCATCAGCAATTGCAGGATATCTGGCTTTAGGATTTTCACTATTAAAAGCATGTTACAGAGGAAAACGATATACAGAAAAAGTATTAAGTTCTAATAATAGCCTGTTGGGGTATCATAAGTTTTAGGAGTTAAGAAGAAAGAAGTTATGGATAAATCGGCATCATTTGAAAATTTAATTGTTTGGCAAAAAGCTCATGAGTTTGTTCTTAAGGTGTATAAGTTAACCGAGAATTTTCCTAAATCTGAAACTTATGGTTTGTCTAATCAATTTAGAAGAGCTTCAGTATCTATTCCAGCTAATATCGCAGAGGGGTATAAAAAGAAAAGTACTAAAGATAAATTGAGGTTTTTTAATGTAGCGCAAAGTTCATTAGAAGAATGCAGATATTATTTAATACTTACAAAAGATCTAAACTATAAAGAAGATGTTCGTGAAGAAACAGACTTATTGGTTGAAGTGAGTAAACTACTAAACGGATACTGTAAAGCTATACTTAACTCCTTAACATCTTAGAGCTATGATAAGTAAATTACATTATATATCGCAGGGGAAAACAGCTGAAGAACACCTTCAGAATATACAAAGAGCATGTGTGTCTGGAGCAGATTGGATACAATTACGTTTGAAAGATATGAATGAAGAAGACCTGTTGGATACAGCGATTAAAGCCAGAGAGATTACTTCGCATTTTCAGACACGATTGATTATTAATGATCATCATAAAATAGCTATTGAAGTTAAAGCAGATGGTGTTCATTTAGGTAAATCAGATATATGTCCAATTATTGCTAGAAAAGAATTATTCTCCTGGCAAATCATAGGAGGGACAGCAAATACACTGGATGACTGTTTGACGCTAATTGATAAAAAAGTAGATTATATAGGATTAGGTCCTTATCAATTTACAAAGACAAAAGAAAATCTAAGTCCGATCCTGGGGAAAAACGGTTATATCGCCATTATTGAAGAATTAAAAACAGATATTCCTGTTTTGGCAATAGGAGGGATAGATATCACTAATGTTGAAGAGATCATAGATACTGGAGTCTATGGTATAGCTGTGTCAAGTGAGATTACAAGAGATTTTAATAATATTTCAAAATTTAATAAAATATTAAAAGGGCCTTCTATGAATGAAGAAGTTTGGAAAGCTCCTAAAGAAAATACAAAATGACAGATAGATTAAAGATTGCAGATAAAGAATTTTCATCAAGATTATTTACCGGTACCGGAAAATTTAGCTCTTCTCAACTTATGAGAGATGCTTTGCTGGAGTCGGAAAGTGAATTGATAACTGTAGCATTAAAACGTGTTGATGTAAATGATGAAGGAGATGATATTCTAACACATTTGAATCATTCAAGGATTAATTTATTGCCTAATACTTCAGGAGTTCGAAATGCAAAAGAGGCTGTTTTTGCAGCACAATTAGCCAGGGAAGCTTTAGAAACAAACTGGGTAAAGTTAGAAATCCACCCCGATCCTAAATATTTACTCCCCGACCCTATTGAAACATTAAACGCTGCAGAAGAACTAGTGAAATTAGGTTTTGTGGTGATGCCTTATATTCATGCAGATCCGGTTTTGTGTAAACGCCTGGAAGAAGTAGGAGTGCAATGTGTGATGCCTTTAGGAGCTCCTATTGGAAGTAATAAGGGGTTAAAAACACTGGATTTCCTGGAAATTATAATTGATCAAAGTAATGTTCCGGTAATTGTAGATGCAGGTATTGGAAGTCCGTCACATGCAGCTTCAGCTATGGAAATGGGAGCAGATGCTGTATTGGTGAATACTGCTATTGCTGTTTCACAACAACCGGTAGCTATGGCAAAAGCCTTTAAAATGGCTGTAGAAGCAGGTAGGATGGCATTTAATGCAAAACTAGCCCCGGTAAAAGCACATGCAGAAGCGAGTAGCCCGCTAACTTCGTTTTTAACTAAAAGTTAAAAACAGGTTTCAGTTATCGGGAATCAGTTAAGATTTTACTCTTAAGATAGATTAGATATAATTAGATGAGGAATTTTAAAGAATTAAAAGTTTGGAGAAAAAGCCATGAACTTTGCTTATTGATTTATAATGTAACAAAGCAATTTCCTGAAGAAGAAAGGTATGGAATTACATCCCAGATAAGAAGAGCTTCAGCTTCTGTACCTACCAATATAGCTGAGGGATGCGGTCGTGATTCAGATAAAGAGTTTGCGCGATTTTTAAGAATTGCAGGAGGATCAATATCTGAGGTAGAATATTTATTAATCTTATCTGCAGATTTGAATTATTTGCAAACTGGTCAAAAAGATGAACTAATAATTGAGGTAATTGCTATAAGGAAAATGCTATTTAATTTAGTTAAAGCTATACTATAATGACTGATACCCGACTTCCGATACCCGCTAAAATCCAAAATAAAACCTTTAAAGATACATTTGATAAATACTCCTGGGATGAGGTGTTAACAGGAATCTTATCTAAAACAAAAGAGGATGTAAAAAAAGCATTGCATACTTCTAAACGGGATTTTGAAGATTTCAAAGCATTAATTTCCCCTGCCGCAAAACCTTTTTTGGAAGAAATGGCATCTTTGAGTTATCAGATTACAAAAAAACGCTTCGGGAATACGATACAAATGTATGCTCCGATGTATTTGAGTAATGAATGCCAAAATATCTGTACCTATTGCGGTTTTAGCATGACGAATAAAATTCCGAGAAGGACTTTAACCGATGCCGAAATTTTAAAGGAAGTCGATTTTATAAAATCAAAAGGATATGATCATATTTTACTCGTAACCGGAGAGGCGAATAAAACGGTTGGAGTAGATTATATTAATAATGCTATAAAATTAATCCGTTCTCGATTTTCAAATATTACTATAGAAGTACAACCATTGGATAAGCCGGATTATGAATTGCTTATGGAAAGCGGTTTGTACGCTGTGTTGGTATACCAGGAAACGTATCATAAGGATGAATATAAAAAACACCATCCGAAGGGGAAAAAATCAAACTTTAATTATCGTTTAGAAACACCGGATAGGCTAGGGCAGGCAGGAATTTATAAAATTGGGTTAGGAGCTTTATTCGGATTAGAAGATTGGAGAGCCGATAGTTTTTTTACAGCATTACATCTTAAATATTTGCAAAAGACCTATTGGAAAACCAAATATTCAATATCTTTTCCAAGGTTACGCCCTCATTCCGGAGGTTTGGAACCTAAAGTAGAAATGACAGATTCAGACTTGGTGCAATTAATATGTGCATTTCGTTTGTTCGATGAAGATGTAGAACTTTCAATGTCGACAAGAGAGAGTGAAGTTTTTAGGGAGAATATAGTTCAATTAGGAATTACGTCTATTAGTGCAGAATCTAAAACAAATCCGGGAGGCTATGTAGTAGAACCACAGTCGCTGGAACAGTTTGAGATTTCAGATGAGCGCCCTACTGAAGAGGTAGTGGAGATGCTTAAAGGAAAAGGATTGGAAGTGGTATGGAAAGATTGGGAGGATTTTCATGGATAATAAAGATATGAATATGTTTAGCAGTGAAGAAAAACAACAATACAACAGACACCTTATTCTTGATGAAATCGGAGAAAGTGGTCAGGCTAAATTGAAAGCTGCTAAAGTTTTAGTCATCGGAGCAGGAGGGCTGGGATGCCCGATACTACAATACCTTACTGCTGCAGGTGTGGGTGCTATAGGTATTATTGATGATGATGTAGTGGACCAAAGTAATTTACAGCGTCAGATTTTATATACCATAGATGATATAGGAAGGCCTAAAGCTGAGGTTGCTTCAGAGCGATTGTCAAAATTAAATCCGTTTGTCTTTTTTAAAACTTATGTAGAGAAACTCGATACGAATAACGCAATCGATCTTTTTTCTGAATATGATATTATTATTGATGGAAGTGATAACTTTCCAACGCGTTATTTAGTTAATGATGCTTGTGTTCTTGCTGATAAACCTTTGGTCTTTGGTTCTATATTTAAATTTCAAGGACAGGTTTCTGTCTTGAATTTTGAAGACGGCCCCACATACAGGTGTCTTTTTCCTGATCCGCCGGCTCCGGATGCTGTGCCAAATTGTTCAGATATAGGAGTTTTAGGAGTTTTACCCGGGATTATAGGTTGTTTACAAGCAAATGAAGCTATTAAGATAATTGTTGGAATTGGTGATGTTTTAAAAGGAAAGTTGTTATACATCGATGCTCTGACTTTACAACAACAGATTCTTAGTTTCAAGAAAAATGATGCTATCGAAATTCATCAGTTAGAAGATGATTACGATTTTTTCTGTGGAGTTAACTTATTTGATTTTGAAGAAATAACTGCAGCAGAACTCAAAGAGAATAGGGATGCTTATCAAATACTGGACGTTAGAACAACTAAAGAATTCGATCAATTCAATATTGGCGGTGTTCATATTCCTTTAGAAGAAGTAACCGATAGAATATCAGAACTGGATGCTGATACTCCTATAGTCGTCTGCTGTCAGTCAGGCATCCGCAGCAAAAAAGCAATAGAAATTATTTCTGAAATTAGAGATGATATAGATCTTATTAACCTTAAACTAGGACTGTCTTCTTATTGAAAGAATACTGGTTTGATCTATATTATTTGATATTATATTCTCTTTTATCATAAAACTGTCATTGACAATGTCGAATCTTCGATTTCTTTCGAACCTGCCTGTCGGCATACAGGGGCAGGAATCTGTTTTTTTAGATTCCCGATCAAATCGGGAATGACATCATGTTTTGTAGTAGATATTATCGATTAGAAATAGTCACGATATTTCCGCTAGCCCTGGTACTGTAATTTAGCAGCCCAAAAACACGGTCACCTTCAGCAGGTTCAGTTAATAACTGTCCGTTAAAAAGACTGTATTCATAATCATCACAAGGACATACTACATTTGTACCTCCAACCAAATCCATTCTTGAACAACTACTGCTAGGTGTCTGATTAGGACAGCTTGCTTCCCATGCTAGAAAATTTCCAAAACCGGTATTTATTACATAAACCCCATTAATACCTACACCTTCATTTCCAATAAAAATAGCACTACCAGTGGTGTTTAAAGGGCTAAACAAAGGCAAATTTAGATTGATATCAAACGTAAAACTAACCTCTGGTAAAAAAGGATTTCTATTAGAAGAATCACTACTACAAGACAGTAAAAGCGCAAATACCAGTACTGTAAAAACTTTTTTCATCATCATTATAAATTTTAGTGCAATTTACAACAAAAGAAGGTTGAGCAAAAAAAATTGTATATTTGTTATGAATCCACTCTATGAGGGGATTTTTTGTATTTATAAATGAAGAAGTTATGAGTAAACTATCATACTACACCGCAGAAGGGTTAAAGAAATTACGAGACGAATTAAACCACCTTAAAGATATAGAACGCCCAAGAGCATCACAGGCAATTGCAGAAGCCAGAGATAAAGGAGATTTATCGGAAAATGCAGAATATGATGCTGCTAAAGAAGCACAGGGACTATTAGAAATGAAAATTTCTAAATTAGAAGATACCTTAGCTAATGCCAGGCTTATTGATGAATCTCAATTGGATACTTCTAAAGTTTTAGTGTTGTCTACAGTAAAGCTGAAGAACCAGGCTAACGGAATGGAAATGAAATATACTTTGGTTGCAGAAAGTGAAGCCGATTTAAAATCGGGAAAAATTTCGGTGAATTCTCCAATTGGAAAAGGCCTTTTAGGAACTTCTGTTGGAGATATTGCGGAGGTAAAAGTACCTAATGGGACTTTAAAATTTGAGATTCTTGAAATCACCAGGGATTAATAATTTTTAGAATGTCAGATCGAGCCTGCTTGCTGTAAGCAGGTGATTTTTATTAAAAAATCGTATCGGGAACAACTTATAAAAACTATACCAATCGAATATCATGGCAAGTATATTTACTAAAATAATTAATGGAGAAATTCCGTCTTACAAAGTAGCGGAAGATGAAAATTTTATTGCTTTTTTAGATGTCAATCCGAATGCTAAAGGACATACCCTTTGTGTGCCTAAAAAAGAAGTAGATAAGGTTTTTGATCTGGATGAAGCTACATACGACGGATTAATGAAGTTTTCAAGAAAAGTAGCATTGGCAATTGAAAAAGCCATTAATTGTAAAAGAGTTGGAGTTGCCATAATCGGATTAGAAGTGCCTCATGTACATGTGCATTTAATTCCGTTAAACGATATGAAGGAAATGACTTTTCAACACAAAGTTCAATTGTCTAAAGAAGAATTTGAAGCCGTTGCTTCAGAGATTAGCGGTTATTTGTAACCCTTATCTTCTATTGTTACTTTAAAATAAATATTTACTTTATGTCATTACGAGGAATTCTTGGTAAAGAATGACGAAGTAATCTTTTAAAATGAAGTTGCTATTAAATGAGAAAAGATTGCCGCGCTACGCTCGCAATGACGTTTTATTACGTCATCGCGAACAAAGTGAAGCGATCTTTTTAACTAGTGGTAAGAATAAAAAGATTGCTTTGGTTTTTACAAAACTTAGCAATGACGTTTTTAATAAGAAGTTAATTCTCCGACCTATTTTGAATTTTATACGAAATCAAGAATAGTTTTTAGTGGCGGTTAAAGAAGCGTTCCGCGAATGAAATGGCTCGGAATGCGAAGGAGAAAAAATATTTGTTAGATTTCAAGAAATTCAAAATTAGTCTTGACTTTTTGATTCTTTTGAGTCAAGTCAAAAGAATAGAAAATAAAAAATCTATTTTGTTACTTTCTCCAATTGTTTCAAAAAATAAGAAGGATAGATCCCTGTACGTTTATAAAATGCTTTAGAAAAAGAATCCGGACTATTAAAACCAATCTCTTTTGCCATACCCTTAACAGAATAGCGACGAAACTGCTTGTTGTTTTTTAATTGTTCGATAGCATATTCTACTCTCAGATTATTTAAATAATTGCTGAAATTTTTCTGCTCATAATGGTTTATAACTTTAGAAAGATAATTAGAATTGGTATCGAGTTTTTTAGACAAATCATGAAGTGTAATGGTGTTATTTAAAAATTCTTTTTCTTGTTCAAACTTTTTTAGCCCATTTTGGATTTGTTCAATAACTTCCTGGGAAATATCATTTATTTTTTTAGATTCCTGCCTGCGCAGGAATGACATTTGTGACTCATCAAGATAAACTTTTTGATCTGGATCAGAATTAAGTATTTCTTCAACCCTTTTTCTATAGAATTTTTGTTTACGATAATAGTAAAATAATCCACTCCCAAAAATTAATGCCAATCCTCCCGCAATTAAAAAGCCCAAACCGGATTGTTTGTTCTTATTTTCCAACTTTTTGATTAAAGTTTCTTTTTCAGCAACCAGAAGCGGAATATCATATTCTTTAGTGATTTTAGTATTTAGGTAGTTGAAATTAGCATCTAAGATACTATCAGCTGCCAGCAACTTATCAATATACTTTAATTGATTTTGAATATCTCCTTTCTCTTTATAATAATTGATAAAAGTTTGATAGACTTCTGGTAGTTCCCGAACCGGATCTTGATGAATCTCGTAAATAGAATCTAATTTTTCAAAGTTTAGAATAGCTTCTTCTTTCTTACCCAAATCTTTAGCTATTTTTCCTTTATAGAGGTGATAATTAATTCTAGAATTATGATCATCATCAAAAGGGAAAGCTTTTTGTAGGCTATCTGTTGCAGCTTGATAGTTCTCTTTAAAATATTCGTTGTAGCCACTAATAGAAACAAAATAGTAATATTCTAAAGTATCGTTTAACTTTAAACTTTCTTTAATCCCTTTTTTTATATAAATGTCTGCTGAATCTAAAGTTCTTAAATGAATATATGTAGAAGCTATGTTTCGATATAGATTAAGGAAATAAATATCATTAATATTTTCATTATTTGAAAATAGACCTAATTGTTGCAGATAGTTAGATAAAGCTTCTTCATGCAAACCTGCTATATTTTTAAGTGCCCCTATAGCCTCAAGTATACTAATTTTATGACTTATATTGGTATTGTCTTTTATTGATTCTTGTGCTTTTAGAAAATTCGTTAATGCTTTTTTATAATTACCTGAATAATAAAAATCAGTTCCTTTATTTATATACCCAAATATTGGGTAGTTTTCATTTTTGATGTTTTTAGTAATTAATAAAATACTATCAGAATACGAAAACCTTATATTAAAATCATTAGTCAAGTAATGTATTTGACTATATGCATTTGCAATTCTAATAGTATCTTTTTCTTCTTTTCCCTTTTCTAAGTAGGCTTGTGCAAAAACAATAGCCGTAGAAGAATCGTCATCAATCTTTAAATAAGAATCGTAAATATTTTTATAATCTAATTTTTTTAGAGAATCTATTTTAGCTCTGTCTTTTTGTGTGAATTGTTGTGAAAAACCACTCAAACTGAAAAAGCAAAAAACAAATAATAAGACGTGTTTAAAAATAGATTGCATCATAAACTGAAGTGAGTGAGGCAAGATAATATTTTTCTTTTTTTGTATTCGTCATTACGAGTAATTCTTGGTAAAGAATGACGAAGTAATCTTTTATCTTTTAAAATGAAGTTGTTATTAAATGAGAAAAGATTGCTGCGCTACGCTCGCAATGACGTTTTATTACGTCATCGCGAATGCAATGAAGCGATCTCTTTGAATAAGCGTTAAAAATAAAGTATTCCCTCAGTTTTTTCAAAATCTTATAATGATGTTTTTAAATGGATTGTAGGTATAATTCCTTTTCCTAAGAGAGAAGGTTAGATTGAGGAGAATAAGAGAATTTAGTTGTATACCCCTCACCTTAATCCTCTCCCAGAGGGAGAGGAAATCTTTAAATAATTTCCTGGTATTTTAAAACAACCAAAGCAGTAGCAATAACAATAAAACCAATTATTAATCCGTAAAAAAGATTGGTGAATTTAATAGAAGGTCTTCTAGGTTCTATTTTCTTATTGTAAAAATCGAAAACACGTTCTATGTCATCGGTCCAGTCAACCGGATAAATCGTAGAACTACATTTTTTACACTGAATGGTTTTTGTGAGATTTTTGGTAATCTTCATATAAAACCTGTTCTGTTTTATCTTTTGATGACATAATAAAACCAAATCGGTATTCGAATAACAAACAGGGCAATTATTGGTAAGTTCAGCCTCTTTTATTAAGATGTGTTTTTCTTTTGGGGTTGCCATTTTGTTTGATTTAGGTCAAACTAAGGTACGATTTTTAACGAAATTTGCATAACAGTCCCTTTTTTAGAGGACGAATAAACCCTTACTTTACCATTGTGATAATCTTCAATAATACGCTTTACAAGAGATAATCCTAAGCCCCAACCACGTTTTTTTGTAGTAAACCCAGGCTCAAAAATAATCTGATGATCACTCCACGGAATTCCGGAACCCGTATCTTTTACTCTTATTTTTGCAAAGCCTCCACTTGAAGAAACACTTACCGAAAGTGTACCTTTCCCTTTCATAGCATCTATTCCGTTGACAACCAGGTTTTCTATAGTCCAGCTGAATAACTGAGAATTAATATTGGTATAAATAGGTTCTTTGGGCGCATCAAATTCAAAATCGATCAATTTCGAACTTCTTGTTTTTATATAATCATAAGCATCTCTGGCTTGTGCTATTACATCTAGTTTGTAAAGGGTGGTAGCCGAACCAATTTTTGAAAAACGATCGGTAATCACTTGCAATCTGTCTACATCTTTTTCAATTTCTTCGGTAATGGCTTTGTCAACATTTTCAGTTTTTAAAATTTCAGTCCACCCTAATAAAGAAGATAAGGGAGTTCCTATCTGATGTGCCGTTTCTTTAGCCATTCCTGCCCACAATTTATTTTGTTCCATTACAGTAGAAGCGCGGTAAAAGAAATAAACCACTCCGCCAAATAAAAAGATAATGAGCAATAATGCTAATGGGTAATATTTTAATTTGTTTAGTAGATCTGAATTCCCATAATATAAAGTAGCAAGCCTGTCTTCTCCATAAATAACCTGTATCGGAGTATTCTCATAAACAAACTGCCGTATTTTACGCTGAATATATTCATCGTTTAAAACTTCTTCATTCTCAAAATTACTGGTAGATATTTTTCCTTCAGTGCTTACTAATATCATAGGATTAGAAGTATTAGAAGCGATAATTTCTAAAGGTAGGTCAACATCTTCTCCGGGAGAGGCCGTAATGAGTGCTTCCTGAGCCGCTGCCCATACCTGCATTTTACGCCTTTCTTCTTCTTTAAATTTTTGAAAGAAAGAGTATGTATTCCAGAGAATAAGTGAAACGATGAGAAAAGAAGTGATGATTAAAATCCACCGTATAATACTTTTTTGTTTACTAAAAGACATAAAACTTTTAAGTTACAGGTTTAAATATAAAGCAAAAGCTTCAAAAATATTGTCCTAAGGCTAAAATCATTTTTTAAGTTCTCTTACTTCCATACTACTTACCATTTGATTTTACTACAATAAAACATCCTTTTTTATTATAAAACTAAACCAGAACTGTGGCTATGTTTTATTTTTATAAATCATATAAAGAAAAAAATCATTATTTTCTTTTACAGTAACCCAAATAATAACTAGTATTAGCTATTTTTGTCATAGTAATAAGCTTGCTGATGTTATCAATTAATCCTAAAGATATTTCGATTCCTAAATTACACAGTTATATGCTTGGAGCAGTAGCCCCAAGGCCTATAGCCTTTGCCAGTACAATGGATAAAGACGGGAATCCTAACCTCTCCCCGTTTAGTTTTTTTAATGTATTTAGTTCTAATCCGCCTTTGATGATTTTTTCACCGAACAGAAAAGGAAGAGACAATACTACAAAAGACACGCATGAGAATGTTAAAGAAGTAGGAGAAGTTGTGATCAATGTGGTTAATTATGATATTGTACAACAGATGTCGCTTTCCAGCACAGCTTACCCTAAAGGAGTTAACGAATTTGAAAAAGCAGGATTGACTATGCTGCCATCAGAATTAGTTAAACCTTTTAGAGTTGCAGAATCTCCTGTACAATTTGAATGCAAGGTGAGAGAAGTTATTGAATTAGGGCAAGAAGGAGGAGCCGGAAATCTTATCCTATGTGAAGTAGTTAAAATGCATATCAAAGAATCGGTTTTAGATGAGAATGGAAATATTGATCAACATAAAATTGACTTGGTGAGCAGAATGGGAGGCAATTGGTATGGTCGGTCTAAACAAGGGATATTTGAAGTGCCCAAGCCATTAGCAGTTTTAGGGATCGGCATTGATCAAATTCCCGATTCCATACGATGGAGTAAAGTACTTACAGGGAACGATCTTGGAAAATTAGGAACTGTTGAAAGGTTACCTTCGTCAGACGAAATAAATGAATTTGTAAATAATTCTATTGAAATAAAATCGGTTTTAAGTGCTGCAGACGAAATTAAAGTTCATCAAAAAGCACAGGAATTTTTAAATAACAATGAAGTGCTTTCAGCATGGAAAGTACTATTAGCTAAATAACTTATGGAGATACAAGGGAAAATTAAAAAGATTGATGAAACTAAGACTTTTGGAAATAACGGTTTTAGAAAAAGAGAGATGGTCATTACAACAGATGAACAATATCCGCAACATATTTTGGTAGAGTTTATTCAGGATAAGTGTGATCTTTTGAACAGTTTTCAAGTTGGAGGTGAAGTAAAAGTAAGTATTAATATCAGAGGAAGAGAATGGGTGAATCCGCAAGGAGAAACTAAGTATTTTAACTCTATCCAAGGATGGCGTATAGAAAATGTTCAGGCAGAAGGTGGTGCAGAAGGAATGCCTCCGGTTCCTCCAATGGAAGCTTTTGAACCTGCAAATGATTTTAAAGAAGAGGACCATGATGATCTTCCTTTTTAAAAACAATATTTGATAGTAAATCATATGAAAAGGTATTAGGAAAAATATTTCTAATACCTTTTTAAGTTAATTATAGTAATTTAAAGGTAAAATTTTTAATTGATGAGTATAACTTCTACGATTGAATCGATTTTCAAAAAATATCTCCCTTCTCCTTTTACTATAGCCGTTTTTCTAACTTTTTTGACCATCATACTGGCTTATTTTTTTACATCTTCTCCTGAAGGAGAGAGCCACATAGTTAACATTTTGAAATATTGGGAAAGTGGGGTTTGGAATAATAATTTATTGGTTTTTGCTTATCAAATGATGCTTATCCTGGTACTAGGGCATGTATTAGTGTTGAGTAAACCTATGAGTTGGCTTATTCTACAGATCACCAAGTATGTGAAGAATACTGCTAATGCAGCGTTACTGGTGAGTCTTTTTACCATGCTGGTTTCTTTTTTTAACTGGGGCTTAGGACTCGTGTTTGGAGCTATCCTGGCGAGGAAAGTTGGAGAATATGCTCAAAAGAATAATATTAGCATCAATTACCCATTAATTGGAGCTGCAGGATATGTTGGTTTGATGATTTGGCATGGAGGAATGAGCGGATCTGCACCTTTAAAAGTATCGGAGATAAATCATCTTAATGAATTGATGGTCGGAATCTCTGATAGTACTGTTTTAGCAGGACTACCAACATCTATTTCTTCAAGTGAAACTATTTTTAGTTGGTGGAATTTACTGCTTTTTGGTGTTCTGTTGATCGTTATTCCGTTTGTTTTTTACAGGATAGGGAAAACAGTTTCAGCAACAAAGATTAGCTTAGATGAATATCAGTTTAAATCCTCTGACTCAAATGAAATAGATGGGGCTGAAAAACTGGATAATTCTAAGTGGTTAGCCATTGTATTCGGATTAGTAATCCTATGTGCATTTGTTTTTCAATATAGCGGTTTATTAAAATCGTTAAATTTAACGCCTAATCTGTTGAACTTTTTTATGCTCGGATTAGCAATTCTTATGCATGGAAATTTTCGCAATTTTCTTAATGCATTAGAAGAAGCGATTAAAGATACTTCCGGAATTTTGATACAATTTCCATTGTATTTTGGAATTATGGGGATCATGAGTGGCACAGGTATGGTTACTCAGATAGCTGGTTTTTTTGTCTCAATAGCTAATGAAACTACACTGCCAATATTTACTTTTTTTAGTGCAGGGCTGGTAAATATATTTGTTCCAAGTGGAGGAGGTCAATGGGCTGTTCAGGGTCCAATAGTTATAGAATCTGCATTAAAACTAGGAGTTCCGTTACCAAAAGCAATAATGGCATTAGCTTATGGAGATCAAATTACAAATATGCTTCAGCCTTTTTGGGCGCTTCCGCTATTAGGAATTACCAAGTTGAAAGCAAAAGATATTTTACCTTTTAGTCTTATTATGATGTTGTGTGGAATAGTGATTTTTTTAATAGGATTGCTTCTTATCTGAAAATAAAAAAGTCCTGATAAAGCTATCAGGACTTAATGTTGTGGTTTTAGGTTTGTCTCTACATGAAACTCAAAAAGCAATGATGAAAATAAAAATTTGCATGTAAAGACATTAACAAAGTTGAACAAAATTATTAGAATAACAAAGAAAAAAAATCGTTTTTTTAACATTTAGAAACGATGACTACCTGACTATTATGTTTTATCTGACGAATAACATTGAATTTCCTCCGGTACATCAAGCAACAAAAGAGGGTATTGTTGCAGTAGGAGGAGATTTGTCGACAGACCGTCTTTTATTGGCATATAAAAGTGGTATTTTTCCATGGTTTGAAGAAGATTCTATAATTCTGTGGTGGAGCCCGGACCCAAGAATGGTTTTGTTTCCTGAGAAATTGAAGGTCTCTAAAAGCATGAAAAAAATCTTAAAAAAAGATATTTTTAAAGTGACTTTTAATACCTGTTTTGAAGAAGTAATTTCTAATTGTGCCAAAATAAAAAGAGATGGACAAGAAGGAACATGGATTACAAATGAAATGAAAAAAGCATATTGTAAACTTCACGAGATGGGATATGCTAAATCTGTTGAAGTATGGCAAAATGACGAATTAGTAGGAGGACTTTATGGGATAGATATTCCTCCTGTTTTTTGTGGAGAAAGTATGTTTACTAAAGTTGATAATGCATCAAAGATTGCTTTTATCCATTTAGTTGAAAACCTAAAAGAAAAAGACTATAAACTCATAGATTGTCAAGTGTACACAGATCATTTGTCCAGTTTAGGAGCCGAAGAAATTCCGAGAGATGAATTTATTAAATTGTTGAATGGTTGAATTGTTTAACCGTCAATCATAAATCGTCAATCGTAATTCATAAATCGCTCTGGACCTCTTTATATCTAAAACAGCCTACTTCATGGTCGTTCACCATTCCTGTAGCTTGTATATGTGCATAAATAACAGTAGTACCTACAAATTTAAATCCTCGTTTTTTTAAATCTTTACTGATCTTATCAGATAAAGGAGTATTTGCCGGAGCATCTTTGTAATGTTTAAGCGTATTTTGAATTGGTTTTCCGTTTACAAATCCCCATATATATTTACTGAAACTGCCAAACTCCTGTTGAATTTTCATGAAATTTTGAGCGTTGGTTATCGTAGCTTTTATTTTTAGTTTATTTCTGATGATACCGGCATCATTCATTAAAGATTCAAACTTAACTTCATTATAATTAGCTATTTTTTTATAATCGAAATTATCAAAGGCCTTTCTGAAGTTTTCTCTTTTCTTGAGAATGGTAATCCAGCTTAATCCTGCCTGAAAAGTCTCCAGAATTAAAAATTCAAACAAGGTGTCATCATCGTAAACAGGAACTCCCCATTCATTATCATGATAGGCTTCATATAAAGAATCTCCAACACACCAACCACATCGATGCTTTTCCATAATAAAAGTTTTAGTAACGTAACATTATTGCAAGTTCAGAATATTTTATAATATAATTCTCTTGTGATCTAAAAATTCTTCATGAAAATTAGCTAAAATTGCTAACCTGTTATTAGATACTTTCAAATAATTAATGCATTGAGCTATATGTTTATCATGAATAGTACTTGTACATTTGATCTCAAGAATTATTTTATCGAAGACAATAAAATCAGCATAAAACTTATGTTTTAAAATTATATCCTTGTAGTTTACTAGGTATTGTTTTTCTCTTTCGAAAGGAATATTATTCTGCTTAAATTCATACTCGATTGCATCTTTATAAACGATTTCAGAAAAACCACTTCCTAGATTATTATATACTTCGAATAAAACTCCAATTATTTTATAACTATCTTCTTTGTACAGAAATTCTTTCATTTGGTAATAATAATTAAAAAATATAATATTAAGAATTTATTTACAATAATTTTTGACCATAAATTTGCAGATCGATTGTTGTTTATAAAAATACAATTAACCAAAATCAGTATATCTGTGGTGGTTTATAAAAATTGATATTGAAGTTGATTTTGGCCACGGATTCACGGATAGATTCAAGTATAGAATTCAAAATAGATATTATAGAGAAATATCAGTATATCTGTGGTGGTTTATAAAAATTGATATTGAAGTTGATTTTAGCCACGGATTCACGGATTAATTTAAGTGCAAAACCCAAAACAAGTATTATCGAGAAACATCAGTGTATTTGTGGCATTTTATGAATAAGATTTTAATTTTTTAGTTTATCGATAAGCAAACTAGTTTTGAATATCTTTATTGCATGATAATTATCATTTTTATTTACAGAATATTGTATTCTTTTTGCTTTGACAACCTAAGTACATATAATGTAAGTTTTTTTGATTCTTACTACTAATGTAAAACGACAGTTTAATTAAATAAATAAAAACCCTAAATTTTGTGATTTATTATGGAAGTATTAATCGACGATATTTTAACAAAAAGCTTAGAAAAAGCTACAACATATAGTGAGTACAGAACATTAGTGTCTGATTTGGTTAAAGAAGAGAAATCTACAGGAGAAATTCAGAATGAATCTTTAACTAATTATTCAATGCTTAATGACAGAAGAATGAATCGTTTGGATAAGACTATTAAATTATCTGAAGAAGTTATTGAAAAAGCGAATAATTTTAAAGGAAATGTTACCTGGTTAGTACTGACAGAGAGTTGGTGTGGCGATGCTGCTCAAACAATGCCTGTAATGCAAAAGATAGCAGATTTAAATGAGGGGATAGATTTTAAAGTGATATTGAGAGACGAAAATGAAGAACTAATGGATCAGTTTTTGACTAATGGAGGAAGATCTATTCCAAAATTAATAATGATTGATAATACTACTAATGAAGTATTAAATAGTTGGGGGCCAAGACCTTCCGTAGCTACCAAAATGGTTGAAGACTACAAAAAAGAACACGGGAAGTTGACTCCTGAATTTAAGCAAGATTTACAAGTTTGGTATAATAAAGATAAAGGTCAGAATACAGCTGAAGACCTTATAGAAATGATCTAAAATTTCTATTTTTATTAATCTCTTTGGAACAAGTAAGTAATCGAACCTAATTGGTTTGATCTGCTACTGGTTTGAAATTTGGATCTTTTGGCATAAGCTATCGCATTGTCTATTAAGCATCCGTTTTTGGATGTAGAACTTGCCTGATTAAAAGTGGCTTCAATGACATTACCTGACTGATCAACTTTAATATTAATTACTATTTTTCCTTGTTGTGCACAAGTATAAATAGGGTTAGGTAATGTTCTGTGTAGCCTGTCTTTAAGTGAATAAGAGATAGATGTATTTCTGTTTGCTACATTATTCTTTACAATTTCTTCCGAAGCATTATTACCATCAGAATCAAGAGAACGCTTTTTTGTTTTGGCTGCAGAAGTTAAAGAACCTTGTCCGCCGGAAGAAGTCAGGTAGTTGTCGTTTTCGTTATTGTTTTCATCGTCACTACTTTCATTAGCTTCTTCATCGGTATTTTCTTCTGCATTTTCGGCTTCAGCTTGTTTTCCTTCTTCAAGAATTTCTTCTAAAGTTTTAAATTCATCCAATTCCTTATCAAACCTGCTTTCAGCAGCTTCATTATAGGCTAAATGTGTTTTAACTAACTCTTGTTCCGGTTGTTCCTGGAATTCCAGAAGCTCTTCTTCCAGTAAAGATTCGTCTAAAGATAATTCAAACAGGTATTCGGGCTCTTTAATACCACTTAAATGGATATTAAAAAGTACCAAAGACACGATTGACATGACGAAAAACGTGATAAGTAATGATAACTGTTTATCGTTAAGATTCATACTATAAGTAACTTTCAGGGCGCAAAATTATTTTAAATATAATAAATTTAATTTTTATCAGCCCAATAAGCTCTCCACAAATGCTTCGGGAGATACAGCATTATGTACGTTGAAATCTCCTATTTTGGTTCTTTTTAAAGCAGATAAATGTGCTCCCGAATTAAGCGCTTTTCCAAAATCATGTGCTAGAGAACGTATGTAAGTACCTTTACTACATACTACTCTAAAGTCAATTTCAGGGAGATTAATCCTGGTAATTTCAAAATCTAATATTTCAATTTCTCTGGCGTCAATTTTAACTTCTTTTCCTTCTCTGGCAAATTCGTACAAACGTTTTCCATCTTTTTTTAATGCAGAGAAAACAGGAGGAAGTTGTTTAATAGTGCCTAGAAATTGTTTTGTTGTACTGTGAATTAGTTCATTTGTTATATGATCTGTTGAGAAACTCTGATTTATTTCAGTTTCTAAATCATAAGAGGAAGTTGTACCTCCAATAGTAATTGTTCCTGTATATTCTTTTACTTGCCCTTGAAACTCTGGTATTTTTTTTGTGAATTTACCTGTGCAGATGATTAATAATCCGGTTGCTAAAGGATCCAGAGTTCCTGCATGCCCAACTTTAATTTTTTTAAGGTTAAACTTTTTTTTGATCGCCCATTTTATTTTATTCACCGCCTGAAAAGAAGACCATGTTAAAGGTTTATCAATGAGTAAAACACGTCCGTTTTTGAAATCTTCTTCTGTTAGCATTATCTCTTTCTTAATTAAAAAAGGCAAATAAAATAGTAATAGCTCCGACTATAAGGCAGTAGACGGCAAAATAAGTAAGTTTACTTTTTTTAACCAGCTTAATCATCCAGGTACATGCAATTAATCCCGATATAAATGCAGCGATGAAACCTATAATCATAGGGGTTAACTCTTTACTTTCAAAATTGATGCCTCCATCAAGTATATTTTTAGCAATACTCCCAAAGATTAAAGGAACAACCATTAAGAAAGAAAAACGAGCAGCTTTGGTTTTATCGATCCCTAATAAAACAGAAGTAGATATGGTGGCGCCACTTCTTGAAATACCGGGTAAAATTGCAATAGCTTGAGAAACTCCAATAATAAAGGCATTACTAAAAGTAACGTTCTTTTTGCTGTTGACTGCTTTATCTGCTAAGTACAAAAGTAGAGCAGTTATGATGAGCATAAAACCTACTAACTGTATGTTTTCTCCGAATAGCCCTTCTAATTGACGTTCAAAGAAAAAACCAATAAAAACAGCAGGGATCATTGATAGTATAATTTTTAAAGAGAATTGAGTTTCCTCGTTCCATTTAAACTGAAAAAGTCCTTTTAAAATCTCAAAAACATCTTTCCTGAAAACCACAATAGTACTCAAAGCTGTAGCAAAGTGTAAGACGATAGTAAATAGAAGACTTTCTTCAGGAATAGAATTATCTCCCAAAATAGCTTTTCCTAATTCCAGATGACCACTGGATGAAACTGGAAGGAATTCGGTTAAACCTTGTATAATACCCAGAATTATAGCATCGATAATATCCATAAGGTTGTTGTAATTTCTTTAAAAATGTTAAAGATGAAATAAAAAACTAAAAAACCTGGGATTATTTGGATGTTTTTTTCTTATCCGGATTTAATAAAATAGCATAAACTTCGATCCCGAAACCAATCAGAACTAAAGTTGGAGCCAACCTGATACGTCGGAAGCTAAAAATATCCGGATTAAAAACATTGGGATCGTTACTGCCACCTCCGCTCATTAAAATAAAGCCTAATGTTATAAATGCAAGACCAATAAACATAAATTGATAGTTTTTCTTTTTAAAAAGAAATCCTTGCTGCGCTTTTTTATTAGAATCTTTTTTGTTTTTCTTCATTTCTTAAAAATTTATAACCTTCAAGTGGCCAGATGAGCGATGTATTATGCAAATTTAATAATATAAATCATCAGTTCGTAAATTGAGGAAGCGTTGCGTTGCAAAAAATGTACTGATCCATGTGATAAGCACGCCTATGATAAAAACCCCTGAAAAAAGAAAAACCAGTAAAATAGGATCTTGCAATAATGCTAATTCGGGGAATCTTTTGTCAAAATAATACAATACAATTGCCATGGCGATTAAGGCCACGGTAGCTCCAACCATACCTAGTTGAACACTTTTTACAATAAAAGGTTTTCTGATAAACCTTTTTGTGGCTCCAACCATTTGCATCGTCTTAATGATAAAACGCTTAGAATATATAGATAGACGTATAGAGCTATTAATCAGCAGAACAGCGATTAACATAAAAATACCACTGGCGATTAATATCCATAGACTTAGCTTTTTGACGTTGTCGTTTAATAAAGAAATCAGCGGTTTGTCATAAGATACCTCAGAAACATAATTTTTACTGGTAATCTCATTGGAAATCTCTTCAATTTTATCGGGAGTTACATAGTCTGCTTTGAGATGAACATCCATAGAGTTTTGTAGCGGATTATATCCTAAGAATTCCATGAAATTTTCTCCAATAGCTTCGCTATGAGATTCGGCAGCAACTTCTTTTGATATAAATTCAACCGATTTGGTGTATTCGGCTAGTGTTAAGCTTTTTTGCAACTGATTTATTTCAATCTCTTTTGCATTGTCTTTAATAAAAACAGTAATAGCTACCTGCTCTTTAAAATGATCTGCTAATTTTTTTGTGTTGAGAATAATCAATCCTAAAACCCCTAAAAGGAAGAGTACCAGAGCAATACTTAATACCACAGAAAAATAAGAAGAGATTAATTTTCTTTTTTGATATTTTTCAAAAGATTTACTCATTTTCGGTTCCTTCTAATTCCAGTAAAAATAGTAAAAAGCTTTGTTTTAAATCTATTTTTAAAAGGATAATTCACAGTGCTTTTGTTACAGAATCTCTATTAGATCGTTTAATGGGAAATAGCCACTACAATGATAACACCAATTATTAAAACAGAAAACCTTTGCTTTTCATATGCAAAGCACAAAAAAGACATTACGTCTTTGGACCTGGAAGTGCCAAAAGGAAGTGTTTATGGTTTTTTAGGTCCTAATGGATCGGGAAAAACAACAACAATACGCCTGCTTTTAGGATTATTAAAAAAACAAGAAGGAGAAGTATTCTTATTTGGAGATTCCTTTAGTAAAAACCGATTAAAAAGCCTGGCAAATATAGGGGCGCTGATAGAAGCTCCATCATTATATGAGCATTTAAACGCTAGGGAGAATTTGCAAGTAGCGGCCAGATATCGGAGAAATGTTCCGAAAGGGAGAATAGAAGAAGTATTAGAAGTAGTTAAGCTTGACCACACTAAAAAAAAGAAAGTAAAAGCTTTTTCTTTAGGGATGAAACAACGATTGGGACTGGCAATCTCACTACTAAATAAACCTGAGCTACTTATTTTAGATGAGCCTACTAACGGGTTAGACCCTAAAGGAATTATTGAGATGCGAACACTCATTAAAGAGCTTAATGAGCAACACGGAACTACCATTTTTATTTCTAGTCATTTGTTAAGCGAAATTGAGAAAACCTGCTCCCATGTAGGTATTATTCGAAATGGTGAAATGCTTTTTCAGGACACGGTAAAAGCATTAAAAAATTCCGAAAACGGAAAACTGGTTGTAGAAATTGAAAATGATAATGTTTCACTTGCACAGGAAACGCTAAGAGAATTAGATATTGCTACAGATGTTATAGAAGAACAACTATTATCGCTTACGGTAAATGAAAAAAATGAAATACCAGTATTAATTGATACTTTAAGAGATAAGGAAATATCGATTTATCAGGTAAAAATTAAAGACAATTTAGAAGAATTATTCTTGACATTAACAGAAAACCAGAAATCATGAGTACACTATCTTTTTATTGGCCAAGTATTAAAAATGAAGTTGTTAAATTAAAAAGAACTTTTGCACTCTGGCTATCTGTTATCAGTGCGTTATTTATTCCGGTAATTTATTTTTTGTATTACTTAATAAAATATGAAGGATTAATTCCGAAAGATGGAGAAAACCCCTGGAATCGGTTCATTTCTCAACAAATAAATAATGCATCTCCTCTTCTCATCCCCATGTTTATCGTATTAGTGACTAGCCTGGTAGTTCAAATAGAACATAAAGCGTTGGGGATAAAACACCTTTTTACATTACCTGTTCCTAAATGGAGTGTTTATTTTGGTAAATTAATCGTAGTGATAGGATTGGTATTGTTTACTTATGTTTTGTTTACTTCTTTAGCGCTTTTGAGTGGTTACATTGTTGGAGGAATACACGGAGAACTTCAATTTTGGGAATTTACTCCGGAAATACAGCGGTATCTTAAATTACTATTCAGATCGTTTACAGGAGTTTTGGGGATCATCGGACTTCAATTTTGGTTGAGTTTTAGAATTAAAAATTTTATTATTCCTTTAGGTATCGGACTAGTATTATTCATTACCGGGTTAATCGTGTTTCGTGCAGAAGAATCCATTTATTATCCGTATGCATATAGTATGTTGAGTTTATTCTCTCTGAGAGGTGAAGATGTAAATGCACTTGTATGGTTGCCTAGAGTATCAATTTACAGTTTGGGTTATTTTTTAGTGTTTTCGATTCTAGGCTTTTTAGATATCAGAAGAATGAATATCAAATAACCATTTACACTTCAAAATGAGTACATTTATTCTATTAAATTAATATAGATAGAGTAAATGAAAATAGTAGTCTACGGAATTGGAGGTGTTGGAGGTTATTTTGGAGGTAAATTGATTCAGGCTGGATATGATGTTACCTTTATTGCAAGAGGAGCACATTTAAAAGCAATTAAAGAAAAGGGAATTCAGGTAAAAAGTATTCAAGGTGATTTTATTGCAAAACCGTCATTGGTCACTGATGATGTTTCTGAAGTTTCAAATCCTGATTTAATTTTATTAGGAGTAAAATCATGGCAGGTAATAGATGTAGCTCAGCAAATAAAACCCATCATTACTGAAAAAACTCTGGTACTTCCTTTGCAAAATGGAGCAGATAATGCAGATAAGCTATTAACAGTACTGGAAAGCGGCAATGTACTCGCAGGGTTATGTAAAATTGTGAGTAAAGTAGAAGCCCCGGGAATAATCAATCATTTTGCATACGAGCCGGAAATTATTTACGGAGAATTGGATAATGCTAAAACCGAAAGAGTTAAAGCTGTAAAAAGAGCATTTGACCATGCAGGGTTTAAGAGTACAATTTCTGATGATATTCATCTGGATATCTGGAAAAAGTTTCTTTTTATTGCAACGGTAAGTGGCATTGGAGCGTTAACCCGAAGTGTTTTTGGAGTGATGCGTAAAGATGCTCATGTAAGACAGATGATGATAGACACCGCTAATGAGATTCGGGAAGTGGCTAATGCTAAGGGAATTGATTTGACGACCGAAGATGTTGAAAAGACATTTAAAATAATTGACGCCTTAGATGAAAATACTACCGCTTTTATGCAACGTGACATCATGGAAGGAAAGCCAAGCGAATTAGAAAATTTTAATGGATATATTGTAGCGATGGGAAAACAATTTAATATCCCGACCCCGGTCAATGCTTTTACTTATTATTCATTAATACCCCAGGAACGAAAAGCCAGAAATGAATAAAATACTTCACGATTTAAAAATTTCACGCCCTGGCTTGTGGTTTCCGACTATCTGGATTTATATAGTACCTTTTAGTTTTCAGGATCGTTTTTGGGAAAGTATTATTTTTTGGATAGGGCTAATTTTTGTGACCTTTCCTTTAAATTTTCTGGTTTACGGGCTAAATGATTATAATGATTTTGAAGCTGATAAATTGAATGATAGAAAAGGGAATTATCTGTTTGGAGCAAAATCTTCTATATCTCAACTTTCATTGCTTCCGAAAAAAATCACTATTGTAATACTGCCTTTTATTGTAGGTTTTACGATTTTTTCCGGATATAAAATGTTTTTATTATTGACGTTTATGATAGTGATAAATATTCTTTACAATTTCAAACCGTTTAGAATTAAAGAACGTCCTCCATTTGAAATTTTAATTCAGGTTGGTTATGTAGTAACAGCAATATTTAGCGTTGTATTAAACGATCTTGATATGTTGCCATGGCAAACAATAATTTATCTTTCTCTTTTTGCTTTTCAAGCTCATATTGCAGGAGAAATTATGGATATCGAGCCAGATTTGGAGGCTGGTAAAAAAACTACAGCAACTTTATTAGGCAGGAAAAGAACAAAAATCTTGATGTTAGGATTATTGCTATTAGAAACTATTATTTTAATTAGTTGGTTCCGGGATTATGTCCTTGCGAGTTTTTTGGCTCTTTTTGCATTGTGGTTGATGCTTGATGCTTTTTTTATTTTTAGAGGAAAACCATATACTTTATCTCAAATGAAATTATTTGGTTTTGCATTAAATGTTTCTGCAATATTATCTATGGGTTGGATTCTGTATTCAGGGAAGCTCTTGCAACCAGTTTTTTAATATAGAATACACTTTTCATTGTCGGGCAATAACTGTAAATTTGCGACTTCAAAAATTGACATTGCCTAAAAAGCGATGACGTATAGATGACTTATGAGCTATCAGTTTAACGATATAGAAGCCAAGTGGCAAAAATATTGGGCAGAGCACCAAACTTTTAAAGCAGAAAATAATTCTGATAAACCTAAATATTATGTTTTAGATATGTTTCCTTATCCTTCGGGAGCTGGATTACATGTCGGGCATCCTCTGGGGTATATTGCCAGTGATATTTATGCTCGCTTTAAACGTCATCAGGGATACAATGTATTGCATCCTCAAGGGTATGATTCTTTTGGATTGCCAGCAGAACAATATGCCATCCAGACAGGTCAACATCCTGCAATTACAACAGCAACTAATATTAAAAGATATAGAGAGCAGTTAGATAAAATTGGTTTCTCTTTTGACTGGAGTCGTGAAGTACGTACTTCAAATCCGGAATATTATAAATGGACGCAATGGATTTTCATCCAGTTGTTTAATTCATGGTATAATATAGATACCGGTAAAGCAGAAGATATTACAAATCTTATTTCAAAGTTTGAAGCCGAAGGGAATAAGAATGTAAACGCAGCATGTGATGATGATACCGAAGCGTTTTCTGCTGCAGAGTGGAATGCTTTTTCTTCTGAAGATAAACAAACAATACTTTTAAAATATAGATTAACCTATTTAGCTGAAACAGAGGTAAACTGGTGTCCGGCTTTAGGAACTGTTCTGGCAAACGATGAGATTGTAAACGGAGTTTCAGAACGTGGCGGGCATCCGGTGATTCGTAAAAAGATGACGCAATGGAGTATGCGAATCTCAGCTTACGCAGAACGGTTATTACAAGGATTAGATACGATAGACTGGCCGGAACCTTTGAAAGAGAGTCAACGTAACTGGATTGGAAAATCAGTAGGAGCTGCTGTAAAGTTTAAAGTTGATGGTCATGAAGACTGGATCGAAGTTTTTACAACCAGGCCAGATACTATTTTTGGAGCAACTTTTATGACATTGGCTCCGGAACATGACTTGGTGTCAAAAATAGTTACCGATGCTCAAAGAGCAGAAGTAGAGGCTTATATTGAGGCAACGGCTAAACGTAGTGAACGCGAACGTATGGCAGATGTAAAAACGATCTCAGGTGTATTTACGGGGGCTTATGTTTTACATCCTTTTAACGGGGAAAAATTACCGATTTGGATAGGAGATTATGTGTTGGCGGGTTATGGAACCGGTGCTGTAATGGCCGTTCCTTGCGGAGATCAGCGTGATTATGATTTTACTCGCTTTTTTGCTGGAAAAGAAGGAATGCCAGAGATTGTCAATATTTTTGAAGGTGTTGATATTTCAGAAGAAGCTTTTGCAGATAAAGAGAAAACTATTATTGGGAACTCTGATTTCTTAAACGGACTTACCTATAAAGAAGCTGTAAAGAGAGCTATCGAAGAGCTTGAAAAAATAGAGCAAGGACAAGGAAAAATAAATTACCGTTTACGGGATGCTGTTTTTAGTCGCCAACGATATTGGGGAGAACCATTTCCTGTATATTATGTAAACGGAATGCCGCAAATGATAGATTTGAAGCATTTACCACTGGAATTACCGGAAGTAGAAAAATACTTGCCAACAGAAACAGGAGAACCACCTTTAGGAAATGCTGAAGTATGGGCATGGGATACCAATACAAATACTGTTGTTTCTAATACTCTTGTCACTTCGAGCGGAGTCGAGAAGCCTCAGGAAGATAATGGGATCTATCCTTTAGAATTAAATACAATGCCAGGATGGGCAGGAAGTTCTTATTACTTTAACAGGTATATGGATTCTGAAAACACCAATGAAGTATTTTCTAAAGAAGCTATTGATTACTGGAAGCAGGTTGATCTGTATATTGGAGGAAGCGAGCATGCAACCGGGCATTTATTATATGCACGTTTTTGGCAGAAATTTTTATTTGATAAAGGTATTGTGCCTGTAGATGAGTTTGCAAAAAAACTGATCAATCAAGGAATGATTTTAGGGACAAGTGCTATAGTTTATAGGGTTAGTGGTACCAATAAATATGTCTCTAAGAATTTGAAACATGATTATGAGGTAGAAGAATTACGTGTTGATGTCAATATGATAAATGCATCAGATGAGGTTGATATTGAAGCATTAAAAAATTGGCAGCCACAATTTAAAGATGCCGAATTTATTTTAGAAGACGGGAAATACATTGTGGGCAGAGAAGCAGAAAAAATGTCCAAACGATGGTTTAATGTTGTTAATCCTGATGATATCTGCGAAAATTACGGAGCAGATACGCTTCGTTTGTATGAAATGTTTTTAGGTCCGCTTGAACAAGCCAAACCATGGAATACAGCCGGGATTTCAGGCGTACATTCTTTCCTTAAAAAACTATGGAAACTCTATCATAATGGAGAAGAATTTAATGTATCTGATGAAGCTCCGTCTAAAGATTCGTTAAAGACGTTACATAAAACGATTAAGAAAGTAACCCAGGATATAGATACGTTTTCATTTAATACTTCGGTGAGTTCATTTATGATTGCTGTTAATGAATTGACAGCTCAAAAATGTAATTCAAGAGAAATATTAGAACCTTTGGCTATCATTATCTCTCCTTATGCGCCTCATATTGCAGAAGAGTTATGGAGTAAGCTCGGGCATGAACAATCGATTACATTTGCAGCTTTTCCGGAATTTGATGAAAAACACCTGGTAGAAAGTACTAAGGAATACCCTGTTTCTTTCAATGGAAAAATGCGTTTTAAGATAGAATTACCCTTGGATATGGGAAAAGAAGAAATAGAAAAAATAATTCTTGAAGACGAACGTACTCAAAATCAGTTACAAGGACGTGTTCCAAAAAAGGTGATTGTAGTTCATGGGAAAATTGTGAATGTTGTCGGATAAGTTAAAGAAAAGTTAAATCAAGTTTTTATGTTTGAATGCCAAATTTTAAAAACTTTAACTTACAATGAGAAAATTTTTCCCCCTGGCAATTCTTGTCATTAGTTTTTTTACTGCGTGTTCAAGTGATAATGATGAAGAAGTTATCGAACCTATTTCAGAACAAACATTATCTGGTTTTGTGCATGGAGACCCATTTTTAGCTACTGGTGGCATGTCTTCCATAAATGGAAACGAATCAATCTCTATTAACCTTACCAATACGGTGGCCGATTGTTCTACGAATATCCTGGATTTTGTATACTCAGTTTCTGCAGATGTTCCTAATCGTATAGGATTTCACAGAAATGTTATTGTAGTATTTTCAAGAGAAAATGAAACTCCTCTGAATGTATTAAATTCTATTGTAGAAATTACTGAAATTACAGAAACTCAAGTTATGGGTAAAATCAGAAGTGAATCCTTAACAGAAGATAATATGGTAGAAGGCGCTTTTGTACTAAATGTATGTACAGATCAATAGGCCTTTAACCTGACAAAATATCAGCTAATTAAAACCTCGTCAATATTGGCGGGGTTTTTGCTTTTTATATTGTAAATTTATATAAAAAAAATAGACGACTATGTTTGGTATGGACCCTTTTTATCTGATCATTATAGGAGGTATAATGCTACTAAGTGGAGTAGTGAGTCAGAAACTGAAAAGTAAATTTAAATACTATTCCAGAGTACAATTGAAAAATGGAATGAGTGGAGCAGAGATAGCAGAAAAAATGTTAGCTGATAATGGTATATATGATGTAAAAGTAATTTCAACACCCGGAATGCTGACAGATCATTATAATCCTGCTAATAAAACAGTTAATTTAAGTGAAGGCGTATATTCCCAGCGTAATGCAGCAGCAGCAGCGGTTGCAGCACATGAATGCGGACATGCAGTACAGCATGCCAAAGGGTATGAATGGTTGCAAATGCGTTCTAAATTAGTGCCAATTGTAAGTGTGGCTTCCGGAATGTCTACCTGGGTTATTTTTGGAGGGATTGTTTTAGGACTTTCTTCAGGCTTTGGTTATTGGGTAGCGATAGCAGGTTTAATCATGTTTGCTTTTGGAACATTATTTAGTTTTGTTACACTACCTGTAGAGTATGATGCAAGTAACCGTGCCCTTGCCTGGTTAAAAAATAAAAATATGGTGAGTCAGGAAGAATATAAAGGAGCAGAAGATTCTTTAAAATGGGCAGCGCGTACTTATGTGGTTGCCGCAATAGGTTCTCTGGCAACTTTATTATATTTTGCACTTAGAGTATTAGGAAGCAGAGATTAAATGAATCAATATAAAGAACTAAAAAGGGCTTGCAGCATGCAAGCCCTTTTTTAACTAAACCAAATCTTTTTTCTTATCTAAATATAGATATTTATCTACGTTACTTCATCTTAAACCAATTCTTCAACTCTTCTTTCTATCCCCAGATCAGTATGTAAATAAATTTCAACTGCTTCTATAAACTTTTCTTCTTCCAAAAGTCTATATACGTGTGTTAAATCATTACTATTAATACGCATCGTTTCTTTTATAGGTCGCTTAAGTTTTAAAAACCTAACAAATTGAAAAGTAGAAGCTTATAATTGTAAGCTATTGCTTTTTTAACATGTCTTAAATTAAGAGTTAAATCTTAATCTGCCTGTCTATTTGCTGATGTAGAGAAATGAAGGTTTCTGTTCTTGAAACCCCTTTAATTGCTTGTATTTTATGATTTAATAAGCTCATCAAATGCTCATTATCTTTGCATAGTATTTTTATAAGAATACTCCAGTTCCCGGTTGTGTAATGACATTCCAAAACTTCAGGAATATTTTTTAATTCCCGGACTGCTTCCGGATTTCTGATGGCTTTATCCAGGTATATACCAATGAATGCCATAGTAGAATACCCTAATATTTTCGGATTTACAACAAACTGTGAGCCTAAAATAAGTTTAGAGGCTTCAAGTTTTCTTAACCGTTGATGAATAGCAGCTCCTGAGATTCCTATCTTTCTGGCGATTTCTAAAATAGGTTTTCTTGCATCTTCCATTAAAGAACGGAGAATCTCTTTGTCAATTCCGTCAATTTCTATTTTTTCATTAGCTACTTTCACTATTCATGTTTCAATTATTAACTAAAAATAGAGAAATAACTTCAAATAATAATGCTATCCTGCCACATTATTTGGATTATAACCTAAATAAGGAACTTCTTTTTCTATAAACTTAATTCCGTATTCCTGTAGTTCTTTTAAAATAGGTTGATAGACGTGTTTATTTATAGGAATCTGTACTCCCGGAGATTTAATTTTTCCATTTAAAATCTGAAGCGTAGCAATAGCAACCGGCAAACCAACAGTTTTAGCCATTGCCGTATAAGTTTGATCTACACCTAATGCAACCATAGATGCATCTATTTGTTTTCTTTCTCCATTTAATTCATACCCGAATTTGTGGTACATGACAATCATATCTTTATCATCTGCCTCCAGCGTCCAACTATCTTCCAGTATTTTTTGAAGAATTTGTGCAGGGGTAGCATTTTTTAAACCTACTTTTTTTGCTCCGTCAAATAAATTGAGCTCCAACAGTTTTTCCCACATGATATCATCCTGATCTATTTTTAGGTAATATCTCAATTTGAGTTCAACAGAATCTGTAGGCGAATAAGGGAGAAAAGAATTTGTAAAATCCCTGTAACTCATATACTCAGATCCTTCCATAGTATAGCTGTCGTCTGTCATACCCAGTTGAATGAATATGTTCCAGGCTTTTGAGAATCCTACCCTTCTAATGGTGCCTCTATACAAAGTTAATATGTTGTTGAGGCCGTATACTTCTTTATATTTTAGAGAATCTCTGTTGGCATAAGCTTCAAATTTTCCGTAGTTATCTACTTCCAAGAACTCAGTTCGTCTAAACAATTTATGGTAAGGAATGTATTTATAAGTGCCTTCCTGGATAAATTTTGCAGCGCCTCCCTGTCCGGCTATAACTACATTTCTGGGATTCCATGTGAATTTGTAATTCCATAAATTGGTATCGTCTTCAGGCGCTATTAATCCACCTGTAAAAGATTCGAATAGAATGATTTTTCCTCCCTGATCATGGATATCGTCAATGACCTGCTTGGCACTCATATGATCTAAGCCCGGATCGACTCCGATTTCATTCATAAAAATCAAATTATTAGCCTTTACTTCAGCATTCAAAGCTTCCATTTCCTTACTCACATAAGAAGCAGTAACCATATTTTTTTTATGAGTAATACAATCTTTTGCTACTTCAATATGAAGCCTGGCAGGGAGCATAGAAACAACAATATCTGCTTTTTTAATAGCTTCCCGGCGTTCGTCATCATTAAAGATGTCTAATTTAATTGCTGTCGAATTGCTGTGGTTTTCTAAGATTTTTTCAGCATTTTCCAAAAGGATATCACCAACTGTAATATGCAGTTTTTCGTCTATAGATTTATCTAAAAAATATTTAATTAGGTAAGAGGTCGATTTTCCCGCTCCAATGATCAGAATATTTCTCATAATAATTTTAAGTTCAGTAATTTTGCAATGCAAGAATTTAACACGAATGTAGCAAAATGTTATATTTGATAATTATAAGATTTGCCTAAGTTATGAACAAAACGATATTAAGTATAGCAGCATTATTTGGTTTTCTGGCTGTCTTAATTGGAGCTTTTGGAGCTCATGGTTTAAAAGAACTTCTTCCCGAAGAAAACTTAATTACTTTTGAAACCGGAGTAAGATATCAAATGTATCACGCTATTGTGTTGTTATTTTTAGGAATAACAGATATATTTAGAGAAAAAACAAAAAGGATACTCTTTTATTTTTTTGTAATTGGTGTGCTCTTATTTTCAGGTTCAATCTATGGATTGGCAACAAATGAATTAAGCGGATTCGATTTTAAGAAAATAGGATTTATCACTCCTATTGGAGGAAGTTTATTAATTATAGGATGGGGAATTATGTTCTATAATTTTATTAAGTTAAAGAATAAATAAAAAGAGTGCCGAAAACGTTTGAAATATAATTAATTCATACTTTTGCACTTTAAAAATAACAATACAATAAGTAAGTTTTATGGCTACTAAGACACCTATCTCGAAAGAAATTTCATTGGATAATTACGGGATTAAAGAAGCTAAGATTTTTTATCAATTACCTTCAGATGAGCTTCATCAAATTACATTAGAAAAAAATCAGGGCGTAGAAGCTTCTTCGGGTGCTTTGGCTGTTAATACAGGGAAATTTACAGGACGTTCTCCAAAAGACCGTTTTATCGTTAAAGATGATATCACCGCCGAAAAAGTATGGTGGGGAGACATTAATATTCCTTTTGATGCAGATAAGTTTGATAAACTGTATGATAAAGTGACTGCATACCTTTCGGAGAAAGAGGTTTATGTAAGAGATTGTTTTGCCTGTGCAGATCCTAATTACAAATTGAGTATCAGGGTAATTAATGAATACCCCTGGTCAAATCTTTTTGTTTACAATATGTTTCTGAGACCGACTAACGAAGAGCTTGTTGATTTTTCTGCGGATTGGACAGTTGTGAATGCTCCCGGATTTTTAGCAAACCCGGAAGAAGACGGAACACGTCAGGACAATTTTGCAATCTTAAACTTCTCAAGAAAAATTGCTTTAATTGGAGGTACAGGTTATACCGGAGAAATCAAAAAAGGAATTTTTTCTGCGTTGAATTTTGAATTACCTGTTTTCAAGAATACACTACCGATGCACTGTAGTTCGAATGTTGGTAAAGATGGAGAGACTGCTATTTTCTTTGGACTTTCAGGTACAGGAAAAACAACACTTTCTGCAGATCCGGATAGAAAACTGATAGGAGACGATGAGCATGGTTGGACAAACGAAAACAGTGTGTTTAACTTTGAAGGAGGATGTTATGCTAAAGTAATTAATCTTTCCGCAGAGAGTGAACCGGAAATTTATAATGCAATTAAAAAAGGAGCAATTCTTGAGAACGTTATCTTAAGTGAAAACGGAGTTGTAGATTTTGAAGATACTTCAATTACTCAAAATACAAGAGTTAGTTATCCTATTCACCATATAGAGAATATTCAAACTCCTTCTATTGGGCATAAGCCTAAGAATATTTTCTTTTTAACGGCAGATGCTTTTGGAGTATTGCCTCCAATTTCAAAATTAACTCCTGGTCAGGCAGCATATCATTTTATATCTGGATATACAGCTAAGGTAGCTGGTACAGAGGCAGGTATTGATGAACCTGTTCCTTCTTTTTCAGCGTGTTTTGGGGCACCATTTATGCCGTTACATCCAACTGAATATGCAGAGATGTTAAGTAAGAAAATGCAAGAAGCCGGAGTAAATGTGTGGCTAATTAACACAGGATGGACCGGAGGACCTTATGGTGTTGGACATAGAATGAAATTAAAGTATACTCGTGCTATGATAACGGCTGCTATGAACGGGGAACTGGGAGCAGAAATTAATAAAGAAGATTATCACATACATTCTGTTTTTGGAGTAGCTCAGCCTAGAACATGTCCTAATGTTCCGGATGAAGTATTAAGTCCAAGAAAAACATGGAATGACGACGAAGGTTACTACAAAAAAGCAAAACAGTTAGCTGATGCTTTTAAAGAGAACTTTAAGAAATTTGAATCGTATGCTAATCAGGAAATCTTAGAAGGAGGCCCTAGATAATATAGTATTCGGGAGAATAAAAATAAAAAACCCTCTTAAAAAAGAGGGTTTTTTATTTATTTCTTGTTTACTGAGTTTATGTATTTTTGAAGTGCCATTGTCATAGACGGTGTCTCTGGCGTAGGTGCCTGGATGTCTATTCTTAGGCTACAGTCTTTTGCTGCTTTTACTGTAGTATTTCCAAAAACAGCAATTCTTGTATCATTTTGTTCGAAATCAGGGAAATTTTTAAATAGAGATTCAATCCCTGAAGGACTGAAAAATACTAAAATATCATAATACACATCTCTTAAATCAGATAGGTCACTTATGACAGTTTTGTAAAGTGTGGCTCTTTTCCAGTCTACTTTTAATTCATCAAGAAGAACAGGAACCTTGGCTTTTAACATGTCTGAAGAAGGTAAAAGAAATTTTTCATCCTTGTATTTCTTGATCAGCGGAGTTAAATCTTCAAAAGTCCTTTTTCCTACATAAATTTTACGTTTTCTGTAAACAACATATTTTTGAAGATAATAAGCAACAGCTTCAGATTGACAGAAATACTTCATTGAATCCGGAACTTTAAAACGCATCTCTTCAGCAATTCTAAAAAAGTGATCTACAGAATTTCTACTCGTTAGAATTATAGCGGTGTATTGAGATAAATCAATTTTTTGCTGTCTTACTTCCTTAGCATCAACTCCCTCTACATGAATAAACGGTCTAAAATCGATTTTTACTTTTTGCTTTTCTATAAGCTTTAAGTAAGGAGAGTTTTCTACTTTAGGCTCGGGTTGGGAAACCAAGATTGTTTTTACTTTCATATAAACTTCTAGTTTTAACTCTTGTTACTAAAATACCAATTTAAAAGCTATTAAATATGGTGAGATTTCAAGTGCGCAAAGATACAAAATAAAATAAAATAGATTGTTAAGAATTAATTTTTGCTGATTTTTTAACGTTAAGACAAAGGCAATACTATTTAGCACGATAAATAGTATAATTGTTATCAATATAACAGTTTTTTTGTCTAATGGGCTATAGACTAATAATGTAATAAGTGGTAAGATCACTATAGAAATAAGGCTTCGATAGCTGACTTTGTGGAAATTATAAAGCTCGGTAAAGAAATCGATATTGAAAATAACAGCGATTAATTTCTCTAAATAATATTTAAAAAGAATAATTAAAGCTATTCCAATAATAATGATCAGAATATTGTATTCAAGAGGATAACCAAAATAGTAACCCACAAACCTGACAAAAAAACCAAATACAATGACTTGTACAAAAAAGAGAAGAATATTAAACGTACCAAAATTCAAGTTTTGATCTTTTCCATAAATTTTTAAATACTTATTGGAAATGAATAATTCCATAAAGGTTTGAAACCTGATTTCATGAGCAATTTTTGTAATCGTAATTAATACAAAACAACTCAATAGTAAGAGCGTTTCTATAGTATTAAGTTCAATATATCTGTTAATTGCTTCCATTTATTTTTCTAATGAGATAATATTTCCTTGAAATCCCATGGGTAAATTATTTTCCCTTATTGTAATTCTAAAAAAAGAAGCGCCTTTTAATTTATCTGGGTTCTCTAATTTGGCTTTTATTTTAATGCTTTCTTTTGGGAGAATAATTTTATTATCCAGATTTTTTCTTAAAGACAAATATAAAGTATCTATCACAGCTTTTTTTTGAGTTAAAGTAAGACCATAAAACTTTAACTGGCTTAATTTAATTTTTTCATGATACGGATTTTTTAATTGAAAGCTTATAGAATCTTTCCCTGAGGTATTGAAACCTTTTTCATCTAAGGTGATTTTAAGCTTTCTATATGAGAAGTAATTATCGAGAAATATGCCTTTCCATCGGATGTTTTTTCGTTTTTGCGTATACTCAAAAGTAGCATCTGCATCTTTTTGAGCAGATAAAAAAGCAACATCTTTACGTTGGAATTTATATTCAGAACTATCCAAATCAAACTGATTCTCTCTAAACGGAAATCCGTTTGCAGAAATAGCATCAATTCCAGAATAAAAAGAATACATAGTAGCATTGGTATAAGAATTCCTGAAAACTATTGGACGTCCTTTCGACTTTTTCTGTAATTCTGCTACCCATTTCTTGTTGCCATGAGATTCATATAGAATAGGTGAAACACGTTCATCAATAAGTGCAACCCTTAAGAAAAGAATAATTATTAAACCAACTGTACTCAATCTGTATAACCATTTCTTGATATTTTGATGATGGAGTGCGTATTTAAACGAGATAATTATTAAAGGTAACATCACCAGAAGTGTCCATTGTGCCTGAGTTCTTCTGTTAAAAGATGATATTAGAAAGAAAATAAATATCCCGTATACGATAAACGACAGGCCTTTATCAAAAACGGTTTCTTTTTTATAGTTATAAAAGCTCCAATATACTACAGGAAAGGCTAGGCCAATAGTCGTAAAAAAACCTAACAGGTAGTCGAGAGTAAAACTTATTTTGTATTTACTATTAGCTCTTTCAATTAAATGATATTTTAATGAATTAAAGTCATTTTCATATAGCCAATATAAATGTGGACTGTATAAGATTAACGCTAAAATAGCTGCTGTCCAAAACCTTTTGTTAAACAGTAATTTAATGTTAGAAGCTATGATAAATCCTATAACCAATACCGCATGGTATTTACTATACATCATTCCAGTCATACTAATGGCTAATATTATGATATGCAAGGTTTTTTCCTGCTCCAGAAATTTTTTATATGCCCATAGAAAAAGTGCAGCAAAGAATAAAAGAGGAGTATCCGGTAACATAAAAAAGCCATAGACATTAAACAAGGCAACAGATGCAGTCAACACACAAAATAATTTGACATTCTCGTATTTTAAGGTATTGTCAATAGCTTTCCATAAAAAATAAATCGTTCCCGAGAATAGAAAAGCAGAAAAGAATCGTACGCCAAGCTCTTTGTTAAATAATGCAGAACCTATTTTTACCAGAAAAGCAACCATAGGCGGATGATCAAAGTAACCCCAATCTAAATTTTTGGAAAAATACCAATAATAAGATTCGTCAAGAATAAGTTCTGTTGCAAAACTTTGAAGTAAATTGATAAGAGTAAGAAGGATTAAAAAACCATAAAATATTCTTTTGGATTTTTGCTTTTCACTCATAAAAGGTTAAGAATTTTGAACAAAAATACTTAATTAATTCAAAGAAAATCACGTTAAATCCATCTTAAACACGGCTTTATAGTATTAAAAGTATTTTAATGTTTTATTTTTGCTGTGTTTATTAAAAAATGTCTATGAACTCGGATAGTTTGGTCATAATTCCAACCTACAATGAAATTGAAAATATCGATCTTATCATAGATGCTGTTTTTCAATTAGATAAGAAGTTTCATATTTTAATTGTCGATGATAATTCTCCGGATAAAACAGCAGATAAAGTTCAGGAATTACAACATAAATACTCTCAGGAATTATTTTTAGAAGTACGTAAAGAAAAATCAGGGTTAGGAACAGCATATATTCACGGATTCAAATGGGCTTTGTCTCATAACTATGATTATATCTTTGAAATGGATGCCGATTTTTCTCATAACCCTATAGATTTGATCCGGCTTTATGAAGCTTGTAAACTGGATGATGTAGATGTAGCCATAGGGTCGAGATATGTTAAGGGAGTTAATGTTGTAAACTGGCCGTTAAACCGTGTTTTGCTATCGTATGGGGCGTCATTTTATGTGAAGCTCATTACCGGAATGAAGGTACATGACCCTACATCAGGATTCATTTGTTATAAGAGAAAAGTTATTGAAAGCATTAACCTGGACAAAATTAGATTTGTAGGTTATGCGTTTCAGGTGGAGATGAAATTCAGGGCTCATTTGAGAAAATTTATCCTTAAAGAAGTTCCCATTATTTTTACCGACAGGATTCGTGGAGTTTCAAAAATGAATGGTAAAATAATCAGTGAAGCTGTTTACGGAGTTTTAGCAATGAAATTTAGAAGTATATTTAGTAAAAATAAATTTGACTAATGGCAATACTAATTAAAAATGCACGAATTGTAAATCAAGGCAGTATTCTTGAAAGCGATGTATTGATTGAAGGTGAAAGAATAAAAAAAATAGCAGAAGACATTACTGCTACAAATGAAATGGAGGTGGTAGATGCCAACGGGAGCTATTTGTTTCCAGGATTTATCGATGATCAAGTGCATTTCAGGGAGCCGGGTTTAACTCATAAAGGAAATATAGCAACAGAAAGCAAAGCCGCTGTAGCAGGAGGAATTACTACTTTTATAGAGCAGCCCAATACCAATCCGCAAACAACAACCATAGATAAATTAGAAGAAAAATTTGGAATAGCTTCCAGGACAGCTTACACTAATTATTCGTTTATGTTTGGTGGAACAAATGATAATCTGGAAGAGATTAAACGCCTGGACAAAAATGCTTGTGCCGGTGTAAAGTTATTTTTAGGTTCTTCTACCGGGAACATGCTGGTTGATAACGAACAAGTGATAGAAAGAATATTTTCAAGTACAGATATGGTTATTTCTGCTCATTGTGAAGATGAAAAAACCATAAGAGAAAATATGGAAAGGCATTTATCAATGTATGGAGATGATATTCCCATTAAATATCATCCGGTTATCAGAAGTGAAGAAGCATGTTATTTATCTTCTTCAAGAGCCATAGCATTAGCCGAAAAAACAGGAGCGAGGCTCCATGTTTTTCATATATCTACGGGAAAAGAGACCGAACAATTTAGAAATGATATTCCTTTAAAAGAAAAGAAGATAACCGGAGAAGTTTGTATTCACCATTTATGGTTTTCTGATGCCGATTATGACAATAAAGGGACATTTATAAAATGGAATCCTGCAATTAAGAAAGCTTCGGACAGAGATGCACTTTGGAAAGCAGTTTTAGATGATAGGATAGATATTATTGCGACAGATCATGCTCCTCATACTTTAGAAGAAAAGCAATCGGTTTATACAAAAGCTCCATCAGGAGGACCTTTAGTGCAACATGCTTTTCCTGCTATGATAGAAGCATATCACCAGGGGAAAATCTCTTTGGAAAAGATTGTAGAAAAGATGTGTCATAACCCTGCAATTTTATTTGATATTAAAGAAAGAGGGTATATCAAGGAAGGTTATTATGCAGATTTGGTATTAATTGATTTAAATAGTCCCTGGCAAGTCACTAAACAAAATATCTTATATAAATGTGGATGGTCTCCTTTTGAAGGAACTTCTTTTAGATCTAAAATCACTCATACCTTTATCAATGGAAATCTGGCATATAATAAAGGTGTTTTTTCAGAAGAAAGAAATGTTAAACGCTTAGAATTTAATAGATGAAAAAGGCATTGATAGGTTGTAAAGGTATCAAAAATGTATTAACATTATCGCTGGTTGTTGTAATCAGTTTTTCGTCTTGTAAAAAAGATGAATATGAGAAACCTGAAAATCTTATTGATGAAGATACAATGAGTGATATCTTATATGAGATAGCTGTTTTTTATGCTGCGAAGAGTTTAAACAATAAGAAAATCAAGGAAGAACGGTTTGACCCTAAAACTTTTATTTATGAACAATTTGGAGTAGATAGCGCACAATTTGCAAATAGTAGTGTGTATTACGCTTCAAAATCTAATGTAAATATCAGGATTTATAAGCGAGTAGAAGATCGTCTAAAATTAGAAAAAGAGAGGCTTGAGTCAGAATCCGATGCCAGGAAGAAAAAAGACTCAATAGATGCCGCAAATAAAATATTAAAAAAGGATACGACCAAGATTCAAAAACCTTCGAAGGATTAGTTTGTAATTCGTTTACAAATGAGGCGAATAGATTCCTCAAGAGGCTTAAAATTATAATTCAGATCATTTTTGATTTTCTCGTTACTAAAAGAGCTTTGACGAGAAAGGAATTCTACGGTAGACCGGGACAGTAATCTTTTTCTTCCGGTTAAAAATGCTTTGATAGCATCAAAAAAACAAGCTATGTTAAGCATTAAAAGAGAAGCTTCTTTTTTTAATTCAGGTTTCTCTAATTCTTTAGCAATAGTGTTTAATAGTTTTTTAAAACTCCAATTTTCACTTACTAAAATGTAATTTTCATTGTGAATTTCACTTTCCATCAGGGCTGTCATAATATTGACCACATCTTCTACATCAACAAAACCGCTTCCTCCTGGAGTATAATAACTCAAACCTTTTGTAACCTTATTGAATATTTCACTGCTTCCTGAACTAAACCCCGCACCTAAAACTACTCCCGGGCTTACAACAATGGTTTTAATACCTTCCTGAGAGCCTCTCCAGATTTCCATTTCTGCACCGTATTTGGAAATAGCATAATTGCTGTTTTTTGCCTCCGGATTCCAATGAGTTTCTTCATTTATCGGTGTATTGGTCTCTCCTTTTCCAAATGCGGCAATAGAACTTACGTGGCAAAGCTTTTTGATTTTATGCTCAATAGATAAATTGACAATATTGGCAGTACCTTCTATATTAACTTTTCGCAGATTGATGTAATCCTCTTTTTGAAATGATATAAGAGCAGCACAATGATAAACATATTCAATGTCTTGAAAAGCTTTTTCCAGTGACGGAATGTTATTAAGATCGGCTTTTACCCATTCTACAGAAGCAAAGAGGGTTTTGTAATCATCAGTATAAAAAGAAAATATCTTTTGAACAGTTTCCAGTTTACCGTGATCTCTGTATATAGCTCTAACCTTTTCTTTCTTAACTGCTAATTGATAGAGTAAATGAGAACCTATTAAACCTGTACCACCTGTAACTAAAATCATAAGACAAAGGTAAGCCTTATGATATTAATACCATTTACTATTTGAATTTACCGTAATAAAACGCCCTTTTTCCCTTTCTATTTCATTATAAAAATGAATCAGAACCATGGCTATGTTTAATTTTTTTAAATCATATAAAGAAAAAAATCATCATTTTCTTTTACAATAAATCCAAACAATAACTGGTATGAGATAAAAAATGAATTTAAAACTTAAAGAAGGGAATTAGTTTTTATCTTTTATAGGATTACAACTATCTTTGCGCTTGTTTAAATTAAAAGAGATAATATGCCAAAGAATTTTGTTGAAGAATTAACATGGAGAGGGATGATTCACGATGTGATGCCGGGAACAGAAGAGCATTTGTTAGAAGGAATGAGAACTGCCTATGTAGGGATAGATCCTACGGCAGATTCACTTCATATTGGTCATTTGGTAGGAGTAATGATGCTAAAACATTTTCAGCTTAGCGGGCATAGGCCTTTTGCTCTTGTTGGAGGGGCAACAGGGATGATTGGAGATCCGTCCGGAAAATCTAATGAGCGTAATTTGTTGGATGAACCTACGTTACGCCATAATCAGGAAGCCATTAAAAATCAATTAGCAAAGTTTCTGGATTTTGATTCTGATGCCGAAAATGCAGCCAGACTTGTAAATAATTATGATTGGATGAAAGATTTTAGTTTTCTTTCATTTATTCGTGATGTCGGAAAGCACATCACCGTTAATTATATGATGGCGAAAGATTCTGTGAAAAAACGTTTGTCTTCTGAATCTGCAGAAGGAATGTCTTTTACAGAATTTACATATCAGTTGGTACAAGGGTATGATTTTCTTCATTTATACAAAGACGGAGATTGTACGTTACAAATGGGAGGAAGCGACCAATGGGGTAATATTACTACAGGAACTGAATTGGTGAGAAGGATTGGAGGCGGAAAGGCATATGCACTTACATGTCCGTTAATTACCAAAGCAGACGGGACTAAATTTGGTAAAACTGAAGGAGGGAATGTCTGGTTAGATCCAAAAAGAACATCCCCTTATAAATTCTATCAATATTGGTTGAATACTTCGGATGAAGATGCTGAAAAATACATTAAAATCTTCACTTTTTTAGGCAAAGAAGAAATAGAAGAATTGGTAGAAGCTCATAAAGAAGCACCGCACTTAAGAGCGTTGCAAAAGCGCCTATCCGAAGAAATTACTACAATGGTGCACTCAAAAGAAGAGTTGGAAAACGCTGTCAGAGCTACTGCAATTTTATTTGGAAAATCAACATCAGATGATTTAAAAGAATTAGATGAGCAAACTTTTCAGGATGTATTTGAAGGCGTGCCTCAATCTAAAATAGAAAGAGCTATTGTTGAAAACGGATTGGATATGATAGGTGCACTTGCAGAGAAAAGCGGTTTTTTAAAATCTAACGGAGAAGCGAGAAGAGCTTTAAAAGAGAATTCTATTTCGGTTAATAAAGAAAAGGTTAATGATAGTTATATTATTAAAACTTCGGACTTGATTAACGATAAATTTGTGTTATTACAAAGAGGGAAGAGAAATTACTTTGTTTTAGAAATAGAATAATAAAAAAGAGATACTTTGAATAAAAAAAGAGTGAATTCAATCGAATTCACTCTTTTTTTTATTTTAAGATCAATAGTATTAATTCTTAGTAAGTTTTTCCCAATTAGCATCTGCTTTAGGTCGTAATTTTGCCGGATCCTCTTTTCCCCAGGATTTTAATGTGTTGTTCCCCCAGGAATTATAGAAGAGGTATAATTTTCCGTCTCTTATTTCAAAAGTTTTAGGATCTACAGATACTTTATCTCCTGTTTTGGCTACTGCGTAAGCGCAATATCCTCCATATTGAGGCATGTATTTACCAGGATTTGCTTTAAACTTTTCTAAATTATCAGCAGAAGAAAAAACATATGTTATATCGTCATAACTGGTAGTGAATTTTTTGTTTCCTTTTACAGGAGTTCCACTTCCTTCAAAATAAGATACCAGATCATACCCGCTTACAGCAACATTTTTTCTACCTACGTTATAATGTCCTTTCTGAGCAAAAACATTTGCTGATAAAAATAGAATTGAGATGATGACAATATTTTTCATTTTATTAACTATTTAACCTTTAATGTCTCCCAGTTTTTATCTGCTTTGGCTTTTAATTTAGCAGGCCCTTCTTTTATCCATGAATTAAGGGTGTTACTTCTCCACGACTTATAGAAGACAAATAGTTTTCCATCTCTTATTTCGAAAGTTTCAGGATCTGGAGTAACTTTTTTATTTCTGGCTCCTACTGCATATGCGCAATACCCTCCATATTGTGGTAAATACTTTTCCGGATTTGCTTTAAAAGCATCTCTGTTAGCCTGAGTGGCAAATTTATATTTAACGTTATCGTGTGTAGCAGTATAACTACTATTTCCTTTTTTTGCGGTATTGCTAAAATAAGCTACAACATCATAGCCTTCTAAAGCATATCCTTTACTGGTATTATAATCTATAGATTGAGCGTTTAATGCAAAACCCATTCCTATAAATAAGATGATTACTAATTTTTTCATTTTGTTAAGATTTAATATATCTCAGAGTTTTTATTTAATTTTTCAATATTGGAAACATCGATCTTCATGACATACCAATCTTCCAATTTTTCAACGGTACCATTGAGTTTTGAGGGTTGCCCTATATATGGTAATATGTCGGAATGTATAGGTTGACCTTTCAGATCGGTTAATAGAAAATACTCAGAGATATTATTGCTATCTGTAGTTACTAGAACTGGAGGCATACCTCCTGCTATACATAATGAAGCACAACTCCTATGAATTTTTCCTTTACCTGGTTTCATTACACCAAAATAACATTTAGGGTCTACTACCTCTCCTTCGAGTTCAAAATCTCCTACAACAGAGGCTAAATCTGTTTTGGAGGATGATCTCTCAGGTTCTAATGTGATTTTTTGTTCGTTAGTGATTTGTAATAAAGTTTTTCCGTTGTAATAAATGAGATTTCCTTCTATAGTTAATCGTCTGTTTATTAGCGTGCCCTCTTTTGCTTTTAATGCATCGATATACATATTAGCACCAAACTTCCCAAAACCCAATAATAAAATATTTTTATAAACTCCTTTTTCTACTTCTACCCTTAGCATAGGATACGGGCTCTTATGATAAACACCACTTATCTTTGTTTCATTGCTAAGCTCAAAAGTACTATTCGCAAAGGGTTGTTGTGATAAACTGAAAATAGCTGCTGTGGTGAGAATGACCAGCGCTAAAATAAGTACGGTTCGCTTTAAAAATTTTTTGGTTGCAGGTGATACATCATCTATATAACCAATATAAAAATCTTTTCTTTCATTCATGATTTAACAATTTACCGGTTTAACTTCGGTACCCTCTGGAAATGCTTCCGGATTTAAGTAAATTTTATCCTTGACTAATTTTAATTCATACGTCGCAACTTTTTCTGTAAAAGGTGGAGGAGATTGACCATTACCAGGTAAATATTGATATCCGTGCCAGGGGCAAGTAATACATCCGTCAACAATTTTACCTTCTCCAAGAGGACCACCCTGATGTTTGCATACGTTATGGATAGCAGATAATTTTCCTTCATATTTAAAAATGGCTACTCGTTCTTTATCTACAGTAAATATTTTAGCCCTGTCTTCTTCAATTTCACCTGTTCTACAAACATATAACCAGTTACTTTCATCTTTTTCACTTTTTTTAGTATCCGTTTTGACTTCATTAAACCCGGCAATGAGATGTAAAGAAACTATGGTTACAAAACCTATGCTTAAAAACCCTATTGTAAAAGGGGAGGTCTCCTGCTGAAATGCCCCGAGAAATACATGTAAAATAATCAATGCATAAGCTACATATACCATCATATGGAGTTTTTTCCAAACAGAAGGAGAAAGGTTTTTTAACCAGAAATCATGACTTGTCGCAGCCATGAAAAATAAAATAATCAATGCAACAAAGCCTAACACCTGAAAGGGAAAATTGGTAAGTGAGGTATAATCTAAATTAGAAGTAAAAATAGAATATACAGGATTGACATTTCCTAAGGTGTGAAATTGGATCATAGAAAAAACACCATGAACTGCAGCGGCCAAAAACATACTGACTCCTAAATGCCTTCTATTGTATAAAAGTGGCAGAAAACTTGTATTTAATCTGGAAATAGGGCCTATGGCTAAGATGATGTGTAACATTATTACAGCCAAAGTTCCAAACGCTCTGATGATAAGGGTTTCTATGGTAGTCTGAGCGTTGAAAGTGAACGTTAAACCTGCAAAAACAAGAAGGTACATTAACATAAAAGCCAGAATAAGCTTATCGTATACTTTTTTGTGTTTGTTCCAGAGAATGGTTTGATAATCTAATCCCATTAGAATTGAATTTTTGTAATTTCTTCACCTTTAATATGATCAAAGATGGATATCCCGTTTATTTCTTTCTCTATTGGGAATTTATAAATCCCTTTAGCACTAATCTGACCAATAAAATCGCCTTTTGAAAGATCGTCATTTAAAATGTGTACTGTAGCCGAAGATGCTTTTAAAGGTTGAAGAATTTGTATTTCCAGGATTTTTTTTGATGCTGCTTCTATAAGTTTTAATTCTACATTATCTGTAATTGCAGTTTTTAAAACAGCACCTTTATTTGATGAAGCAATCTCAACTAATTGATCATTTACCGGAAATTTTGGAATATTAATAATTGCCAGAATCATCAATACAGGCAAAATAACCAGAATACCGATCCACATAAACAAATGCCTTCTCCTAAGATTTGATGTCATTGCTTTTCGGTTTTAAAAAGTTTAGAAATTAAGAAAGGCCATGTAGCTACAGCTCCGGGAACGAGCAATAAACGTACTGTCCATTTACTGTCATTAATGATAGGGTCTATCTTTCTGGCACCTGCTAAAAAGAAATAGATGCCAAACAATAAACCGATACCAAAGTAAATTCCTAATATGGTTAAAATGCTATTAATTACAGTAATCATAATTAAATAAGGTTTACATCTGTTATTATTTCTAATACAGCAGGTCCTTTTTGGTCAAAAAGCTCTTGCATATCGTTGTCTAAGGTTTCTTGCTTTGTAACTTTCTTTCCCCAAGCGCCACATGAAATTGCAAATTCTGCAAAATCAGGATTTGATAAAGATGTTTTCCATACATCAAGTTGTGCGGCTCTTTGTTCTTTAGATATTTTTCCTAACTCATGATTATTTAAAATGATGAGCTTAACCGGCATTTTATATTTAACTAATGTAGTAATTTCGGCCAGGTATTGGCATAAGCCTCCATCTCCTGCGACGGCTATGATTGGCCTTGATTCTCCTACTGCAGCATAAGACCCAATAGCAGCAGGAAGTGCAAATCCGATAGAGCCTAAATATCCAGACATTAGAAAATCATGTTCTTCAGGTTCAAAATAGCGTCCGAATGAATAAGCATTATTACCAACATCAACGCACATGACTGCATTTTTGGGAGCTAATCTGTTCATTGCATCAAAAACTGCAATAGAACTTAACCCTTTTTCGGAAGTTTCTTTAAGCCGTTTTGCTTTTTCTGCTTTCCATATTTTCCATCGTGCTGCTACTTCTGCTCTTTGATCTTCAGTGTTTATATTTCCTTTTAATCCAGAATTTAAAATCTCCAGAGTTCTTGATATTTCTCCCCAAACGGCTACATCTATTTTATGGAATTTACTTAAAGCTAACGGATCAAAATCAATTTGAATGGTTGGTTTTTTAGGTGTAATTCCTGTATGGTTAGAAAATGATGCTCCAAAGACGATTAATAGATCAGATTCATTCATAAACCAGGAAGCGATGGGTGTACCACTTCTTCCTAAGACACCTCCACCCAGAGGATGACTATCCGGAATTAATCCTTTTCCTTTAAAAGTGGTTACCACAGGCGCATTAAGACTTTCTGCAAATGCAATGATATCTTTTTTATTAAACTTAGCACCATGCCCCATAATAATAACAGGACGTTTTGATTTTTTGATTAATTCTACTGCTGCTACTGCCATTTCTTTAGGAGGAGCTATCTCTAACGGAGTGATTCTCCCTTCCGGAGTTTGTGCCGGAGCTCCTTCTTTAGCTGGTTTTTCCTGAACTTCATCCGGGAACGTTAAATGAGAAACATCTCTTTTCAATAAAGCGTGCTTCACGGCTAACGACATTAATTCTGCATGTTTACTATCAGATTGTACTCTTTGATTGAACTCTGCTACCGAGTTAAATCCTTGTACTAAATCTACTTCCTGGAAATTTCCTGTTCCTACTACCTGAGTAGCAACCTGCCCGGTTAAGGCCAGGAAAGGAGCCCGGTCTACTTTGGCATCCCACATCCCTGTGTACAGATTGGTTGCTCCCGGACCTGCAATGGTAAAGCAAGCTGCCGGTTTCCCTGTAAGCTTACCATATGCAGATGCAGCAAAGGCAGCTGCACCTTCATGCCGGATTCCGTAAAAATTTAAATTTCCTTTTTGTTCTTGCCTTTTCATAGCGTCTGCAAAGCCAAGATTAGAATGTCCTACCATTCCAAATACTTTGTTTACTCCCCAATTAATCATGGTTTCTACCATGACATCTGATATTGTAGTTTGATGCGGAGTTTCTTCTTCTACACCAACATAAATAGCACCATCTTCTTCTTTTACCGGGAAAGTTTCAATACCATCGTCAAAACCTCCCGGAGATTTCCCTGTGCAAGGGTGATAATCCCAACCGTGCCACGGACAACGTAACATTCCGTTTTCTATAGATCCTTCCCCTAATGGGCCTCCTTGATGCGGACACCTGTTATCTAAAGCAGAAAACTTCCCTTCAAAATGAGTTAAACAAATTCCTTTATGTGCTGCGGTTACGGTTTTTACTCTTCCTTCGGGTAAATCTGCTTTATTACCTAAAACCCGGTACCATACAATATTTTTATCTTCCATATTTAGTTGATTGATTCGTTAAACTGATCTTGTCTTATTTTTACAGCCCTAAATGAAAAGGTGATTAAAAAACCTATTGAAACAAACAGGCTTATCGTACCAATGAGCATAAAAAATGTTGCTAAGTCTTCTGTTATAGCTATATAATTCTGGATTCCCGACATAATACCGGCAATTACCATAGATCCTGCACCAATATATAATCCAACAAGACCTTTGGTAAGAAGATTGAGCTGCCGTAATTTTCTTTTTGTTAAAGTTGGATCAATATGCTGTTTGATTCGTTCTGCAATTTCATTACTCAATGCAATAAGGATATTAGAAGTAGATAATATCAATAATGCTATGCCTGGTAATATAGTGATTGGAATGTACCAATTATTCATGATATCTTATTTAAGTAATTTAATAACTAGTTTATCTATAGTAAGCCCTTGTACTATAATTGAAAAAACCACCGCAGAATAGGTCACAAAAATGATAACTTCTCTAAATTCACTTTCCGGTAGTGTTAGGGCTAATGCTATGGAAATTCCTCCTCTTAATCCTGCCCATGTAAGAATAGCTATTTTTTTATTATTGCTTTTGTGTTCTTTTTTAAGAAAGAGGTTAGAAGTAAAAATAGTAATGTATCGGGATGCTAAAACGATTACAATAGTAATTAACCCTATAATCAAATAATCTACCTGGAAATTTAAACTTAAAATCTCTAAGCCGATTAATACGAAAAGTACTGCGTTTAATATTTCGTCTAATACTTTCCAGAAAATATTCATATTATCTCTGAGTGCTTCATCTTTACACGTACTATGAAGGTAGTTCCCAATAATTAACCCTGCAACCACCATTGCCAATGCACCAGACACATGTAGTAATGAAGATAAACTATAGCCCCCCATCACTATGGCTATTGAAATGTGTACTGCAATTACCGGTGCGGCATAAATGTATTTGAGAAAGATTTTCCCTAAATATCCTAATAATAATCCCATAACAATCCCGCCTATAGCTTCTTTTCCAAACTCCTGGAGAATATGTGAAGCATGAAACTCTCCTCCCATGGTTGCAATAGATAAAAGAGAAATAAAAACAACAATACCTACACCATCATTAAATAAAGATTCTCCTACGATCTTAATCTCCATGTCTTTAGGTGCTCCTGCTTTTTTGAGTAATGCCAATACAGCTATGGGATCTGTTGGAGAAATTAGTGCTCCAAAGACTAAACTGTAGATATAGCTCATATTGATTCCTATCAGACCAGCAACGTAATAAAATGCTGTTCCGATTATAAACGTAGAGATTAATACTCCCAAAGAAGCATATATTAATACAGGGCCTTTTTCTTCTATTAATTTGTGTAAATTAACATGGATAGAACCTGCAAATAATAAAAAACTTAATAAGAAGTCGAATAAAATAGTCCTGAAGTCAATTTCATGCACAATAGAACAAACATTCATAAAGGCTTCTTTATCAAAAAGGCTTAACGACCCAATGATAAGAGAGGTTATTATGGCCAATATCATTACCCCGATAGTGTCGGGTAGTTTGAATAGTTTTTTGTTCAGAAAACTCAGTAATGAAGATAGAGCGACAATTCCTGTGAATATTTGAAACATAGTGTTGACGTTTTTAGTTTATCCCTGCGTAATTTATAGCGGTAAGTCGATGCATGTCATAATTATATGTTGAAAGATCATCTTTATTAAACTTAGAAATATCATCGTATCCACATGCTCTTGCTATGACTTTGATAAGATTGTTTGTGGCGTCAAAATAATTGTGTAATTGTTTAGCAGAAGATTCTATGATCAACCTGCTGCGTAAAGATTCTTTTTGAGTAGCAATACCAACAGGACAATTATTACTTCCGCAGGCTCTCATTCCCAGACAACCTATAGCTTGTATTGCAGAATTTGAAACAGCTACAGCATCGGCACCTAGCATTAATGCTTTGGCAAAATCTTCTGCTATACGCAACCCTCCGGTAATCACTAAAGTAACGTCTGAAGCTTGTCTTTTATCAAGATATTTTCGCGCTCTAGCCAGGGCTGGAATGGTTGGAACATTAATGTTGTCTCTTAAAATGGTAGGAGCAGAACCTGTTCCTCCACCTCTTCCATCCAGAATGATATAATCTACACCAACTTGTAATGCAAATTCAATATCTCTTTCTATATGACTGGCTGCAATTTTAAATCCGATTGGGATACCTCCCGTATATTCTCTCACTTTATCTGCAAAATCTTTAAAATCGTCAACACCATGAAAATCCGGGAAGGTAGCGGGAGAAATTGCAGTTTCTCCTTCTTTTAATCCGCGGACTTCAGCTATTTCTTTACTGACTTTACTTCCGGGAAGATGTCCTCCTGTCCCTGTTTTAGCTCCCTGTCCGCCTTTAAAATGAAAAGCTTGTACATTATCGAGTTTATCCCATGAAAAACCGAATTTTGCAGAAGCCAATTCATAAAAATATTTAGAATTGTTTTCATGTTCCTGAGGGAGTACCCCTCCTTCTCCCGAGCAAATACCTGTACCGGCTCGTTCTGCACCTTTTGAAAGTGCAATTTTAGCTTCTCTTGATAAAGCTCCAAAACTCATATCGGAAACAAATAATGGAATGTCAAGAGTTAATGGTTTTTTTGCTTTTGGACCAATAATAACTTTTGTCTTAACTTCTTCATGATCCAGAAGAGGCCTGCTTGCTAATTGTGCCGGTAAAAATTGAATATCACTCCATTTGGGTAATGTATTTCTGTCTACTCCCATTGAAGAAGAAAAACCATGATGCCCGACATTCTTAAGGCCGTTTTTTGCTAACTCCTTTATATAATTGGTATAAGGTTCTGTATCTTCCGGGTGCGTATCTGCATAAGCTCCCAGATATTCATCTCTATTGAAAGGTTGAGGATGTTTTTCTTCAAAAGCTATTATTTCATTCTCATCAATTAATAACGAATCCCCTTCAATATATTCTTTGAATTTGTGAAGTTGTTCGTCATTATTATATTCGCTAACGCCGGTATCGTATCTGTAATCCCAACCATGAACACCACAAATTAAGTTATGTCCGTCTATATGTCCGTCTGCAAGTAATGCCCCTCTATGGTGGCACCTTCCATAAAGAACAGAGATTCCTTTTTCGTGTTTAACTATTACTAGATCAGTGTTTTTAACTAATGCGTAAGCTGGTTCTTTTTCTTTTAATGAAGAGACTTTGGCAATTTCAAGAAGTTGCATTGACATGTTTTTGTTTGTTAAATAATTGTGTTCAAGGTACATATTCTAGGTCGTAATGCCATATTATATATTACGAGAACTGTCGTTTAAAGTAAAAAACTAAAAAAAATATCGTTAGTAGCGGTAGGTTTTGAGTTAAAAAACCATGAGGTTGCATCCTCTTATGTCTGAATGATCAAACCTTCCTAAAATTTTAAAAGTACCATCTGTGTAAAGTTTACCTAAGTCTTGAGTGGCGATGAATGAACACGAATGAAGATTGGCCAGGTCTATAACGTTAACGCCTCCTGTTTTTTCAAAAGGCTGACTGGTAAGTGGATCTTCTGTATCTCTGATGTTTATTTTCATCCATGGAGGGCATTCAAAAATTCCGTTTCCTTTAGAATATGCCTGAGATAAAAGTTCTGTCATTCCGTATTCCGAATGAATTTGAGATACTCCAAACCCTTCTTGCAATTGTGCGTGTAACTCTTCCCGAATTAATTCTTTTCTCCTGCCTTTCATTCCGCCTGTTTCCATAACTATCGTGTTTTTCAATTGAAAGTTATGTTGTTCGATAAGGTCTAATAATGCAAAAGAAACCCCTATTAATAATATTTTTTTACCCGAAGCATCCAGTTGAATTAATTTACTCTTTAAGTCATCTAAATTGTTGAGGTAAAAGCCACTATCAGGATTATTAGATTTTTTAATTAAATCATTAACCATATATATCAAAGAAGAACCTTCTCTTTCAAGATAAGATGGTAATAAGGCTAAAACGGTATATTCTTTTATATCTCCATAATATTGTTTGAAAATAGAGAGGTAACTTTTTTCGTAAAGGGCTAAATCACTTATATGATGTTTGCTGGTGGATTTTCCGGTAGTACCACTGCTGGTAAAGATAGTTTGTGTTTTTTTATTACCGGAGAGTACGAGATGTGATTTAAAAAATTGAATGGGCAAAAAAGGAATTTCTGTACTCTTGGATATTGTTTTGGGAGCAGTTTTGAGATGATCACAAAATTCTCGGTATACTTTATTGTTTTGATATTGATAAGTAAAAACTTTAAGAGCAATGTCTTCGAATTCCCGGGAGGTTTTTATATTGAAAATAGCATTGCTATCCATTCTTGTTTTAAGGCTTTAAAGCAAAAATATAGAATAAGCCAGATTAATGCGTAAGATTTATGTGAAAAAAGAAAAAGCTTCCGAACCTGGAAGCTTTTATATTTTAGAGTAAAAGTTTATCTGATAACTAATTTACGGGTGACCTGTTGATCGGATTCTATTACTTTGAGTAAATAAACTCCGGGATCTAAACGGGATACATTTAACGAAGTAGAGCCAATAGTAGTTCTTAAGACTTCATTAGCTAGAACATCGTAAATTCTAATTTCTTTGGATAAATTCCTTTTTGATACGATATTAACAAATCCATTGGTTACTGGATTAGGATACATCTTAAAACCTTCAATCTCTTTTTCCTGATCTCCGGTAGAAGATTTTGTAACCTTGGCAAGTTCTGGGCTTTTTTTATCAGGCGGGCTGGTATCCTGATAAAACTCTTTCTGTCCAACGGACAGTTGCATGACTAGTAGGGCAGTAAAAGTCAGCAAGTAATTGTTTCTCATGGCACGATTTAAGTTAAGTTATAAACAAATATAATAATTTTAAGATAGTTGCGTTACCCGGGGGTTACTTTTTTTGTGAAACCTTACATTTTTGTTGTGAAACTTATCATAAATAGTGGTGAACTCCTTCAAAAGCAAGGTCAAAATATCCGATAAAAAGCTATTATTTATCGAAGAAGTGCAATTTTTTAACGTATTTCCTGCTTTTTAAAGGCAAAAAGAAAATTAAATTATTTTTTTTATGTAAATAAAAAGGCACTCCATTAAGAGTGCCTTTTTAATATTGTTATATTTTCTAATCTTAGTTGTTAGCGTTCCCTGTGAAAGTTGGGTTACCAGCATCTATTGCTACGTTAGAAAAAGTAGTAACGTTATCGAAGATTAATTGACCAGTTACAATATCATCAATTTCAAAGTGAAATCTTGAATTTCCATCGATGTTGAATAAGATATTGTCAAACTGAGCTGCAGTACCTCTTCTTAAACGAAGTGCATCATCATCTCCAGAAGAGTTGAAAGTTGCATTTCTAACTGTTGGATTAGATCTTGGAGATGCATCGTTATCAGCGCTTAAGTTATCTGCCTCTATACAGTGATCTGCTCCAGATGGCTGATCTGCGATAATATTGTCTAAAGTTCCAACAAATCCTTCTGCCCAGTCAAATGAATCATCAAATGCATTAGAATATAAGTTTGTACCGTTAACAGTTCCACCAAACCATTCGAATCCGTCATCTTGTCCCTGGAATACTTCTAAGAATTCTAAAGTAGTTCCAGAACCTACAGCGTAGAAAGAGAAACCGTTAAATTCTGATTCAGTATTAATTTGAGTTCCAGGATAAGCAAGGATTGTGTATCTTAAAGATCCTGAGCTGTCAGCAGCAGCACTTCCTCCGTAAGGAAGATCTTCACCTACGTTATCAGCGATTTCTGCATTACCAGTACCTCCATTTAAGTTAATAGGTGCATTTCCTAATAAAACGATACCACCCCAAGAACCAGAAGTCTGAGAAGAAGAACTAAAGATTACAGGATTAACTGCAGTACCATTTGTATTTAAAGTACCTCCTTGATTTACCACGATAACATCAGCAGCAGTTACATCAGTTCCGCCGATAGCTGCATTATTAGATGGATCAGCAAATAAGAATGTACCAGCTGGAATAGTTAAACTAGCTCCGTCTCTTACGAAAACAGCACCAACAATTTCATAAACTTCAGCAGCATCTAGTGTTACATCAGTAGTGATTTCACCAGTTAATGTCTGAGTTGCTGTAAAGTTAGTTGGAAGCACAGTACCTGAAGTACTAACAGTAAATGCGAATTGATCTTCATCTGCACCAGCTGCGCTATTGTTTGTTTGTACTCTTGAGTTAAATACATCTATAGTAGCCTGAGTCCAATCTCCTGTAGCTGCATCAAACTGAACTTGTGTTGGAGGTGTTCCACCACCATTACCACCGTTTCCGCCATTACCACCGTTTCCACCATCTGGATCGATGATAGGATCATCATCACTACTACAAGCTGCAAATGCTAGTAAAATAAAGCTTAAAAAGAATAATTTTTTCATTGTTTTGTCTGTTTTTAGAATTGTACTTTTTGAGTTTAAAACTTTTGACAAAAGTAAATTCGAGTCGTCATTATGATGTTACAAGAATGTTATCAAAACATTTTGATTACTTAAGTTTTGCGTTAAGTAATTGTTTGCTTATTGTTTAAAATTTGTAACTGAGTGAAAATGATAAAGAAGTTCCTATTTTATAAGCTACTTCACTTACATTTCTGTTTTGTCCCGGATTAGAATCAATAATAGTACGCTCATAAGTATCGTTTAAAATATTATTCAATTTGAACGATGTTTCTATATGACTTCCTATTTTATTGGCCCAGATAAAAGACAGATTATTAAAAGGTTGTTCAAATTCATCTTCGTATTGAACAGAACCAGTACCAGAACCTACCCCGGAGATACGCTCACTAAAGGTGTTGAATAAGAGTGTGAATTTACTCTTATAACCTTTTCCAAAGTTTACATCATAGTTAAGATCTGCATTTAATAAGAAATCTGAAGCTCCCTGTAATCTTCTTGTGTTATTTGTTAAGTTTAATTGCTGTTGCAATTCATCAGAAATAGTTACTTCAGAATCCATTAAAGTTACATTGGCTCCAAATGAAATATTGTTGAATTTTTCTTTGTTAAGTAAGAAACCTAATGTAGTCTGGAATTCGAATTCTGCTCCATAAAGAACTGCTTCATCAGTATTATCAAAAACTGTTCTGATAAAAGAACCACTGTCTTCAATAAGGCGCTCAATAGGATTCTCGATATATTTTGTAAATAAGTTTACACTAAATAAACTATTACTGTTAGGGAAAATCTCATATTTTAAATCCAGGTTAAAGTTATCTGAGTTTTCAATGTCTGTACTACCCTGGATAAGGTCACCAAGTGAGTTTTGTCTTGTAATAGGAACAATTTCGATGTTTTTAGGACGTGTATATGTCTTACTTCCCGCTAATCTTAAGTTAGATTTTTCATTTAACTGATACTTTACGTTGAAGGAAGGAAGTACAAAAAACTCATCAAACTCGAAAGAAGATTGTAAAGCATCTTCTCCTACATTTCTTGTAAAGCTCTCTAATCTAACCCCTAAAAGTGCACTTAACCTATCATTGAAGTTAAGGTTATAAGAAGCGTTTCCTGCAAAAATAGTAGTCTCTATATCAAGGAAAGGAGTATCTGGTAACTCTACATAAGAGGTGTTGTTATTTGCAAGGAATGCCTGATTTAAACTTGCATCTATATTATTTGGATCGATATCAATCGCTCCGATTCCACTTAAGTTAATAAGTGCAAAACGGTTAAATACATCCAATCCTTCATTGTTGAAATCAAGACCAACACGAAAACGGTCTGCATTTTCACTTTTATCAGTATTGATATCTAACTCATAAGCTGCGTTAGCTGCGTAGTTGTTGTTTTCCGTATTCAGGAAATATCTGAATAATCTTCCTGAGTTAGTTGAAAATCGGAATCCTCCTTCATCTTGTTGCTCAAGAGTAACAACGGTATTATCCGGTTGTTCGTAATCTGAAGTACCATAAGTAGCTCCATAATTTAATCTACTGTTTTCATTGAACTTGTATGTTCCTACAGCCTGTAATTGGTGTAATGTAGATTGCACAAATTTAGATTCAACCCCTTGTAGGTTAGCTCCGAATTCTGCAAAACGTCCGAAGTTATCATTTACGTTATTGCTTGTACTTTTTACAAAAATATAATTAAGGTCTATATTGTTTTTCGCTGTACGGTTGAATATAGAGAACAATAAACTTGAATTAGTATTAACTGCAAAACTGTTTCCTCTGTTAATAGTTCTCAAAAGCTGCCCCTGAGGGTTTCTTAAGAAACTGTCTCCTATATTAGAATCGAATGAATTACTGTAATTAGCTCCTACATAATAAGCAGTCTTACTCGCTTTCTCAACATTTTGAGCAATTACTCCGGCATTAGCAATACTAAAACCACTAGAGATAGGTGCTGTGATACGTTCTACATCAAAATCAGATTCAAAAGCATTAACTGCATCCTGACCCTGAGCCGTGAAAAGTTGTCCTGATCCTGCAGTAGAATTACTTAATGCAGCAGGTGTAGCACGATCATTTACACCTCCAAAACCTAATAAATTAAGATCACCACCTTCTTCATCTGTGATGAAATCGTTGCTTAGTGACTGGAAATTAACTCCTACACTAAATCCTATTTTAGTAAAACCACTTACTGGGATTTCTTTTGTATCCACATTAAATGTAGCTCCGGCAAAATCTCCGTATAAATCAGAATAAAAGATTTTATTTACATCAATTTTAGAAACCAATGAAGAAGTAAAAAGCGATAAGTCAGGAATTTTAGTTTCCCAGTTTACCGGAGAAATAGGAAGGTTGTTAACGGTTAAGTAATTATACCTTTCATCTAATCCTCTAACTACAACACCTCTGGAAGCCACTTTGGTAACCCCTGAAGCTTTTGTCACAGCATCTTCAACATTGCTGATTCCTTTACTCGCTAATTCCTGTGCACCAATTGATGTCTGGAATTCTACGGCATTTTTTTGATCTAATAAAAGTGCTACTGCAGACTCTCTGGAAACAGTAGTTGTAACCACAACTTCTTCTAATGCCTGGGCATCTTGTCCTAATCCAGTATTGATTTCTGTTACTTTATTAGGTTCTACTTTAACATTAGGGATTTCTAGTGTCTCATATCCGATAAAACTGATCACTAAAGTATAAGTACCAGGATCTAGATCTTCAATTCTAAATAAACCATCAAAATCTGTAGTTGTTCCTTTTGTAGTTCCTTTGATAAGAACGTTAGCGAACGGAAGAGGTTCATCATTGAGTTCTTTGTCAGTAATTTTACCGACAATACTTCCTTTTTCTTGAGAAAATGCTAGTGATGATACCAATACCAACACTAGAAAAAATAACTGTTTCATATATATGTTATAAGTGTATTTAAAACAGTGCAAATAAACAGTGGTACTGTAAAGGTGATGTTATCTATGTGTTAAACATTTGTATCTTTGATGTTACGCTTATGTTATGAGATTAAAAGAATGTTAAGCCCTTTTATATTTTAATATTATCTTTACTTTTGATACGTAAACTACGACCAAAAACGGGATGAAAAAAAACGAAATTAAAATCCTATTAGTTGATGATGAACCAGATATCCTTGAAATTGTAGGTTATAATCTGAGTTCTGAAGGCTACCAGGTATCTACTGCTAAAAATGGAATTGAGGGAATAGCGAAAGCTAAAAAAGAACATCCTCACCTGATTATTCTGGATGTTATGATGCCTGAGATGGATGGTATTGAAGCGTGTGAGCAGATAAGAAATATTCCAGGATTAAATAATGTGATTATCACTTTTTTAACGGCCAGAGGGGAAGATTATTCTCAAGTAGCAGGGTTTGATGCAGGTGCAGATGATTATATTACCAAGCCTGTAAAACCCAAAGTATTAATAAGCAAAGTGAATGCATTGCTTAGAAGGTTAAAAGATTCTGAAGAAGAAGTAGCCTCTATCAATAAAGTAGGTGATATTGAGATTAATAGAGACGAATATAAAATTGTTCAAAAAGGAAATGAAATTATCTTGCCCAGAAAAGAATTTGAATTACTATCTTTATTAGCCTCCAGGCCGGGAAAAGTGTTTAAAAGGGAAGAGATTTTAGATAAAGTATGGGGTAACGAAGTTATTGTCGGAGGAAGAACAATAGATGTCCATATAAGAAAATTAAGAGAAAAAATAGGAGATAATCACTTTAAAACGGTTAAAGGAGTAGGATATAAGTTTGTACTCTAAATGCCTGCATTGATAAAAAAAGCATATAAATTTTCTTTTCGTTCTTCACTTTACCTTACAGTGATCTCTATTTTTTTTATAGCATTATTACTGTATTTTCTCGGTGAATTTAGTTTGGGTCTTCTTATTGTTGCTGCCATTATAATTTTTACAGTATCATTTATATTACTTCAATACAGGGTAGAACGTTTTATTTACAGGCATGTAAAACGTATTTATGATGATGTATCTCTTCTGGAATCTACTTCTTTTCACAATCAACCCATTACGACGAGTATGGGAACACTTACCAAAGAGATTGAAAAGATAGCAAAAGATAAAAAACTGGAGATAGAAACCTTAAAAGTGAGAGAGGCTTATAGAAAAGAATTTATGGGGAATGTTTCTCACGAATTAAAAACCCCTCTTTTTACAGTTCAAGGATATATTCTTACGCTACTGGATGGAGCGATGGACGATAAGGCTATCAGGGAAAAATATCTCGTACGGGCAGGAAAGGGAGTAGAGCGTCTTATTTATATTGTTAAAGATCTGGATATGATCACCAAATTAGAAATTGGGGATCTGAATCTTGAATATGAAGATTTTGATATTGTCGACTTAATTGAAAGTGTCTTTGAGATGTTCGAAATGAAGGCCAAAAAGAAAAATATTACACTGACCTTCGATATGAAATATGAAAACCCGATTATGGTGCGTGCAGATAAAGAACGAATCCAGCAAGTACTTACCAATCTTGTGGTCAATTCATTAAAGTATGGAAAAGAAGGCGGAACTACAGAAATAAGCATAGAAAACCTTATCAAAAATAAAGTAATCGTTAGGGTAACCGATAATGGAGAAGGGATAAAAGAAGAAAATATTCCTCGTTTGTTTGAGCGTTTTTACAGGGTTGATAAAAGTGGTAGCCGTAAAGAAGGAGGTTCCGGATTAGGACTTTCTATTGTGAAACACATTATTGAAGCTCACGATGAAAAAATTTATGTAGAAAGTGTTTTTGAAGTAGGGTCGGAGTTTTCATTCACTATGGAAAAGAGTAAATAGATCTTCAAAATTTGTAGTTGAGTTGTTATTGAACCCGATAAACCCTCTGTAATTATTTATTTTTTCTAATTTTTTGATTTTAAATTTCTCTTGTGTTGAGAAGGGTATAGTTCTTGATTTTTTAAGCCGTTTTGCAAGATATTCTTGTTCATATTGACCTGGGGTAGGTATAAAAAAAGCTTTTTTCTCCAGTTTGGCTAAATCCATTATAGTAGTATATCCGGAACGTGAAACTACAAACTCACTTTCATTAAAAGCCGCTTCCAGTTCTTCCGAATTCATGAAATTATAAAAAGTGATGTTATTTTCCTCTGTTATTTTTTGTTCAGGTTCAATTTTACCTTTTACAAAAAGCACAACTCCTTTATATGATTTTAGTTCTGCGGATAATTTTTCTTCTAAAAGTGTTCTCTGGGGTTCGGGCCCGGAGAGAATCACCATTGTATCGTATTTTTTAGGCAAATCCCTTTTAGATAACCTGCTTAACGGCCCTATGTATTTTATATTGAGTTCTGATTTTTCCAAATGACCTAATCTGCCACTTAAATTAATATCCCCTTTAAAATCGGGGACCCAGCATTCCTTAAATTTTTTAATGATAGATTGGTGCATTTTAGAACTCAACCAGGTAGTATTACCGGTCAAGACATTTAATTGATGTGTTATAAATACTGATGGGATTTTTTTGTGATATACTCCAAACCGGTTATCGGAGATGATTCCGTCTAGTTTGAGCTCCTTGACTAACTGTTTGACTTGCTTTTTTTCATTTTTAATAGCTTTTAGCATTTTAGGCGTGTCTAAAAGCATTTTTAACTTAAAATTCTTCCCTTTTTTGGGGTATTTGATTTGATACGAAGGGAGTTGTACGGCTCCGAGTTCCGGAAATTCCTTTTTAAGTAATGCCAGTGCTACCCCATCTGAAGCAATTATTGGGGTAAAGTCCTGACTTAATAATGCATTGATTATTGGAATACATCTAGTGGCATGACCAAGCCCCCAATTTAAAGGCGCAATCAGAATTCTTTTTTTATCAGACATAAAGACAAAGATAGTTACATTTTTAAGTGATAAAGATTTCCTTAATTTTGCTAAAAATTTAAATAATTGTTGTGGGGAGTAAAAACAAACTGAAGCGTTTTAGAGAAAATGAAACTTTTGAAAATGTCATTCAACCGGAAAGAGAAGAGGTTTTGAATGGCTCGTTTGCTTTGAAGGGGAATTGGAAGAAAGATTACTTTAAAAATGAGAATCCTTTGGTGCTTGAACTGGGTTGTGGAAAAGGAGAATATTCAGTGAGTTTAGCCAAAGAATACAAGGATAAAAATTTTATAGGTATAGATATTAAAGGAGCGCGTTTCTGGAGAGGTGCAAAAACTGCCCTGGAAGAAAAATTAGCAAACGTAGCTTTTGTCCGCTCGCAAATAGAATTAATTGATAAATTATTTGATGTTAATGAAGTAGATGAGATTTGGATTACTTTTCCCGATCCTCAAATAAAATATAAACGCACTAAACACCGACTTACAAACCTGGATTTTCTTCAGAAATATAAAAAGGTACTTAAAAAAGATGGAATTATACATCTTAAGACAGATAGTGAATTTATGCATGGGTATACTTTAGGGTTGCTTCACGGGAAAGAATATGAAGTTTTATATGCACATCACGATGTTTACAGCAACGAATATTCTCCAAAAGAAGTAACAAGTATTCAAACTTTCTATGAAATGCAGTATCTTGAGCAACGCAAACCAATTACTTATATAAAATTTAAACTCAATTAATGGAGCATACTTCCCTCCTTTTTTTTACAACCTTTTCTGCTGCATTTATGGGAGTTGTCATTCCCGGACTTATAAACATGACAGCAGCCAAGATAAGTGCTAAAAAAGGAAAATTAGAAGCAGTACTTTTTGCTGTCGGATCATCTCTTATCGTAGTTCTACAAGCTTACATAGCTGTTTTAATATCTAAATACCTTTATAATAATCCTGTTATAATAGACACGCTTTTAAGGATTGCCCTGATTGTTTTTACCGTTTTTGCTATTTATTTCTTTATAATAGCCAGAAAAAACAAGAAAAAAGAGATTAAAGAGGTAGAGGTAAAGAAAACAAATAGTTTTTTTAAAGGAATATTCCTGGCCTCATTAAACGTATTGCCTATCCCTTATTTTTCAGGATTGAATGCTGCCTGGAACGTGTCGGGTTGGATTAAGTTTGAACCATTAGATATATTAACCTTTATTCTGGCTGCAGGATTAGGAAACTTTTCAACACTCTATATCTACATTGTTTATTTTAACCGATTAGAAACCAGGACAAACCGTTTTTCAAAATATTCAGATTATATTCTGAGTTTACTGATGCTAATTTTAGTCATTATCACACTAATTCGAATTTTTTACGGAAATACAAATGAAAGCTGAAAACCTTAACTTTTTTGAAAGAGTATATGAAGTTGCTCGTTTAATACCTTATGGTAAGGTAACCTCTTATGGTGCCATTGCAAAATACCTGGGAGCAGCCAGGAGTGCCAGGATGGTGGGATGGGCAATGAATGCTTCCGGATTAAAAGAAGATGTTCCTGCGCATCGTGTTGTTAATCGTGTAGGGTTACTTAGCGGGAAGCATCACTTTCAGGGAACCAATCTTATGCAACAACTTTTAGAGAGCGAAGGAGTAGAGGTCGAAGATAACCAGGTAGTAGACTTTGAAAAACGTTTTTGGGACCCGATAAAAGAACTTACTTAACCTCTTTTTTTAGCAAATTATATAAAAGCAAATCCCAATAAAGGAATAGAAATAAGCTATTCCCTGCACTTTATTATATTAACATTAACCATTATCTTTGTGATTTAGAATTATCATAAGTAATTATTGGGTTGAAAAACAGACCAATCGACTATAATTCTAAGACAAATATATTTTGTAATTACCAAATTTGATTTTGTGTGATAAGCAGATTTGGTTAAAAAAGGATACATGAAAATTGAAAGAAAAGAAGTATTAAAAGTACTTGAAAATATATCTGCTCCCGGAGAAGGTAAAAACATGATAGAAAGTGGAGCTGTAACTAATGTGATGACTTTTGCAGATGAAGTGGTAGTAGATATCACCATAAATAATCCGACTCTTCAGGCCAGAAAAAAAACAGAGACGGAAATTACGAATATTATCCATAGCAAGATTTCTGAAAAAGCTAAAGTAAAAGTCAATATTAAAGTTGAAGCTGCAGATAAACCAACAATCAAGGGAAAAACTATTCCGGGGATTAAAAATATTATTGCAGTTGCCTCTGGTAAAGGAGGAGTAGGAAAATCTACAGTGACGGCCAATCTTGCTGTTACTTTAGCAAAAATGGGCTTTAAAGTAGGGTTATTGGATGCAGATATTTACGGACCTTCTGCGACAATCATGTTTGATGTCATGGAAGAGAAACCACTTGCTGTTAACATAGATGGAAAATCTAAAATGAAACCTGTAGAAAATTATGGAGTAAAGATATTATCTATAGGATTTTTTACACAGCCCAATCAGGCAGTGATCTGGAGAGGACCAATGGCATCTAAAGCATTAAATCAAATGATTTTTGATGCTGCCTGGGGAGAATTAGACTTTTTATTATTGGATTTGCCACCAGGTACAGGAGATATTCATTTAAGTATTATGCAGTCGTTGCCTATTACCGGAGCAGTAATAGTGAGTACACCTCAAACAGTAGCATTGGCAGACGCTCGCAAAGGAGTAGCTATGTTTCAGCAAGAAAACATCAATGTTCCTGTTTTAGGAATTATAGAGAATATGGCTTATTTCACTCCGGAAGAACTTCCTAATAATAAATATTATATCTTTGGAAAAGAAGGTGCAAAACACTTGGCAGAAGATATTAAAGTGCCTTTTTTAGGGGAACTACCATTAGTACAAAGTATTCGAGAAGCAGGAGATGTAGGGAGGCCTGCGGCAATGCAAACGGCTACACCTTTAGAAGAAGCTTTTGAAAATTTAACTAAAAATGTAGTGCAGGAAGTAGTGAGCAGAAATAAAAGTTTACCCCCTACAGAAGCTATAAAAATTACTACGATGGCCGGGTGTTCAACGGTAAATAAGAAATGATATGACAACAGAAGAAATTAAAATAAATATTGAAAAAGCCCTCGAAGAAATCAGACCCTTTTTACAAAGTGATGGCGGTGATATTTCTTTGATATCTATAGACGATGATAAAACGGTAAAAGTTCGATTAGAAGGAGCTTGTGTAGGCTGTAGTGTGAATCAAATGACACTAAAAAGCGGAGTGGAAATGACGATTAAAAAATATGCACCGCAAATAGAAGAAGTAATTAATATTAGTTAACTTTTTTATGCGCCCCAATAATTTTGCAATTCAAAATTATTGACAAGCTATTCCCTCTATCTTTTATGATATAAAAGGATGCCGGTTCTATCTTTGGTCGTTAAGAGCATATTTATTCCGTACTTTACTTGTTACTAGGCAGGTTAATTACGGTTTTTTTGTAAATAATTTAAAACTACTAAAACACGCATACAACTTTAACAAACAAAATGATAAAGACAGATATACTAATCATCGGTGCCGGTCCAACAGGATTATTTACGGTTTTTGAAGCAGGACTATTAAAGTTAAAGACGCATTTGATAGATGCTTTGCCACAACCTGGTGGTCAGTGTTCAGAGATCTATCCCAAGAAACCTATCTATGATATTCCCGGATTTCCGGAGGTATTGGCGGGAGATTTGGTAGATAACCTTATGGAACAAATCAAACCGTTTTCTCCAGGTTTTACCTTAGGAGAACGCGCAGAGACTATTGAAAAGCTTGAAGATGGTAGTTTTATAGTGACTACCAATAAAGGAACCCAACATCATGCTCCTGTAGTTGCTATAGCTGGAGGTTTAGGTTCTTTTGAGCCCAGAAAACCACCGATTCCAAATATTGCTAATTATGAAGACAAGGGTGTTTCTTATATCATAAGAGACCCTGAGGTGTATAGAGGAAAGAAAGTAGTAATTGCCGGAGGAGGAGATTCTGCATTAGACTGGAGTATCTTTTTGGCCGATGTAGCTTCAGAAGTGGTATTGGTACATAGACGAAATGAATTCAGAGGAGCATTAGACTCCGTGGAGAAGGTAGGAGAGTTATCAAAACTGGGTAAGATAGAATTGATGACAGAGGCTCAGGTGACCGCTTTACATGGGAACAATGAATTACAAGGGCTTACGATAAAGTACAATAATGGAGAAGAGGTTTTAAGAGAGACGGATCACTTTATACCGTTATTTGGATTATCTCCAAAGCTAGGACCGATAGGAGATTGGGGCTTGGAGATTGAGAAGAATGCGATCAAGGTAGACAACTCATATGATTATGCAACGAACATCCCGGGGATTTATGCCATAGGTGATGTGAATACATATCCAGGGAAGTTAAAATTGATTTTATCTGGTTTTCATGAGGCAGCTATCATGTGTCAGAGTGCTTACCAACGTATCTATCCGGATAAGAAGTATGTGATGAAGTACACTACAGTAGGAGGGATACAAGGCTTTGATGGTACAGTAAAAGAAGCCAAAAAGGAAGTTATAAGAAGTATTAATTAGAGTTATCCTGGATATCTTACGAATACTTGAAAATAAAAAAGGCACAACATTTTAAGTTGTGCCTTTTTTATTATTTAAAACAAAATTAAGCTTCGCAACTGGTACATTCCTTTTTCTGTTTGAATTTTTGAGCCGCATTCATGCTATGTTGATAATACAGAGATTTTAGCCCTAATTTCCATGCCGTAATATGAACTTTATTAATGTCTTTTACAGGCATGTCAGGATGAACAATAATATTTACAGACTGCCCTTGATCAATATGAACTTGTCTGTTTGCGGCTTGATAAACAATATCCATTTGATCTATTTCTGCATAAGTTTTAAATACATCCTTCTCTTGTTGGGTTAAAAAGTCCAGATGTTGCACAGATCCGTCATAATCTCTTATGCTTCTCCATACTTCCGGTAAATCTTTACCTTTTTCCTGTAATAAATTTTTAAGATGTGTATTTTTTATAGTCGTCTTAATCTTAGCAATATCTTTAACATAGCAGTTAGACCAGATAGGTTCAATTCCCTGAGAAACCTGCCCCAAAATAAATGCAGAAGATGTTGTAGGAGCGACTGCATTTAAGGTGGCGTTTCGTCTCCCTGATCCCTTAAGAACTTTAGGTTCTCCAAATCGTAAAGCCAGTTCTTCAGATGCTTTATATGACCTTTCTTTGATAGTCTTGAAAACTTCACTGTTTAAGTTATAAGCCTCCTGACTGTTAAAAGCGAACATTTTTGATTGTAATAAGGAATGCCATCCCAAAGCTCCTAGTCCTAGCGCTCTGTTTTCTTTTGCAAAGTTATAGGCACGTTCCATAAATAAGAAGGTTTGCCGGTCTTCTCTATCAGAAGAATCTCTGTATACTTCCAATTTTTCCAGGAATTCTGTTATAACAGCATCAAGAAAATAGATCATGGTTTCAACAGCATCGGTGTCTTTCCATTTATCGTAATGCAATAGGTTTACTGATGATAAAACACAGACGAAAGACCATTCATCATTTGAAGGGAGCATAATCTCCGTGCATAAGTTACTCGCATAGATTTTATGTTGATTGTCTTTATATACACCTGGAGCTCCGTTGTTTGCATTATCTGTAAAGAAAACATAAGGATATCCCATTTCTCCTCTGCGCTGTAATACCCTGGCCCAAATAGTACGTTTATCCACATCTCCATCAATCATCTCCTGCATCCATTGATTGGTAACCGTAACACCATGGGTAAGTTCCTGTATTGAATTACCTTCTGTACCAATCTCTAAGAATTCCATGATATCAGGATGGTCAATTGGCAAGTAAGGAGAAAAACGCCCTCGTCTTACAGAACCCTGACTCACTACGTCTACCATAGATTCAAAGAGTTGCATAATGTGAACAGCACCCGAAGCCTGCCCGTTATTTTTTACTGGCGCTCCCCGGTGTCTTATTTTACCAAAATAACCAGAAGTTCCTCCTCCTAGTTTGGACATCATCCCAACTTCAGATTGTGTATAAAGTATATTTCCCATATCATCATCAACATGAGAGCCAAAGCAACTAATTGGCAATCCACGTTCTTTTCCAAAATTGGACCAGACTGGAGATGATAGTGAGAAAAACCCTCTGGACATATAATCGTAAAATTTATCAGCGTAGCCGGGAATTTTCAAAATTTTCTCTGCTCTGACTGCGATTTCTTTAATACGATCTTCTACGGTAACCCCTTCAGTCAGATATCCTGAATCAAGGAATTTTCTGCTGTATTCGTTTAACCAGGCAAAATCTTGTTCATTCGCAGGTTTATTGGTTTTTTCCAGGGTTGCTTTTCTTGCAGACAGCAATTCTTTGCTGCTGTTAGACTCAATCTGATTTAAAGATTTGTTTTGGATGTTGCTTTCCATATTAAAATAGGTCGTCACTAGTTATACTTCGTACTCTTTTGCTATAATTAATAGAGCGTTTTACAAAAAAATCACCGTGTTTGGTCCCGATAATTTCATCATCAAACCACTCTGTTTCTGATAAAAGGTTTTCATTAACCTCAAATACTTTTTCAATCCCTATGCTTTCCAAAGAATTGTTTAGTCTGTTTTTGATAAACTCGTTGATTACAGCCTTAGGTAAGAAATCTAATTCTCCCTGTTCAAAAATCCAATCGACAACTTCGCTTTCAGCATCAAATGCTTCTTTACATAATTTTTGAATCATTGCATGATAGTCCTTATCAAACCAATCCGGATTTTCTTTTTTGATGATCTTAATCAGATCAATTCCAAAATCTCCATGTATCTGTTCTTCTTTAGATGTAGCTTCTACAACATTTGAAATTCCTTTGAGCATATTCTTGTACTTATTAAAAGCCATAATGATCAGAAATTGTGAGAAGAGGGATACATGTTCAATGAATAGTGAAAACAATAAGATAGACTCTGTATATTCACGCTTATCCTGGCTCTTAGCATTTCGTAATGCAGTTTCCAGATATTGCACACGCTTCATAATTACCGGTTTCTTTTTCAAGCTCTCAAACTCTTGATTCAGGCCTAAAATTTCTAATAAATGAGAATATGCATCGTGATGTCTGACTTCACTTTCTGCGAAAGTAGCACCTACAGATCCTATTTCTGGTTTTGGCATCCTGCCGTAGATATCACCCCAAAAAGTTTTAACTGCAACTTCAATTTGAGAAATTGCCAACATTGCATTTTTAATGGCATTTCTTTCGTTATCGGTTAAACGAGTTTTATAATCCTGAATATCACTGGTAAAATTAAATTCTGTATGAATCCAATAAGAATGTCTTATGGCTGGGACATACTCATATAATTCAGGATATTCATAAGGTTTTAGGTTAATTCGTTTTTCGAAAATATTGGTTTTTCGCTCTTCTGCTCTTTTATTACGATATAAAATATAAGCCTTAGCTGCATCGTAAAATTCATTTTCCATCAGGCAATTCTCAACAGTATCCTGAACTTCTTCTACAGTCGGAATGTAATGAGCATCTTTTTCTTTATTTTCCAATAAACTTGCATAAACTTTATCAGCAATTTTTTGTGCATGCTCAAAATCTCCATGATTAACAGCCGTCATGGACTTCAAGATAGCATTGGTTATTTTGTATAAATGAAAAGGATTCGTCTCAAAATTTCTTTTTCTAATTGACTCGATTTTCATGGCTGTTTTTAGATTAGATTTATTCTAAATAATAGGTTCTGTAAAAATCCCTTTTTTTTACTTTTCTATGACAAAAAGACCATTAATATTCTTAACACTTTTATTAACATTGAAAGGTTTTGAATGAAAAAAAAGTCATCAAACATGAATTCAAATAATTGATAATCAAATTATTGTATAAAAAAACGCAATATTTTTTCCTTTCCCGGGGATCAATAACTTTAACATTTCACTAAAAATGAAGGCCTGTTAAAAAAATAAGTCTTCATCATCAAAAAAAATATAAAAGTAGAAGTGTTGAATTGGATATTTTAAACGTATTTCCAAAGATTCCAATGCATTTAACGAGCACTTTTTAAGCTTAAAAAATAGCTTCTTATTGATTTCAGGTAATTACATTATTTTTAATAAGTCTAAATAAAAATATTATTGTACTTTTGAATACCTTTTGCCCTGGTTTTTTAATTAAAATGAATTATAATACTCTAGTCTAGATTTTATGGAACTTATTTATAAAAATAATTATGGCGCATCTTATAAAATATTAAATGCTCCGAATGCAGATTGTAAACTTCAACTGATTGTTGATTCTATTGGTATTTTTATGACGTTTAATGACCTGGATAAATTATTAAATGTCGTTCGTAATGCAGACGAACCATGTGATTGCCCCGATTGTAAAGGTGGCCCAAGAGAAAAAATCTGGTATACAAATCCGTTATTGGATGTTTGTCTTAAAGTAGATGATGTAATTTTAACTCAAATAGAAGATTTGATTGTTGGAACTAAATTTATTTTAAACATGAATGATACTTTACAACAGTATCGTATTAATTAAAAAAGATGTAATCAAAGTTATAAAGTACAATGATTAACTATATATTGCCTACTAATATTATTTATGTTTATTAGATGAAACTTAATGTCAGTTCGATTGATTTTCGATAGAAAAATTAAATTGAAAACTATTTATTAAAGTCAAAAAATTTATTCTAACGAGCGATAATAATAAGGCCTTCCGACCTGTCTGCTACTGCAATATGAGTTTCGGATGCTGCTACCCCTGTAGCTTGTTGTAAAGCATCTCCCAAAGAGTCAACAACTGTTGCTGTAGATGGATCAATAATGTCTACAGAATCATTAGTAATTCCGACCACAAATAATGATGTACCATCTGTTCCTATATTTGTTGGTTCATATGGAAGAGATATAAGAGAAAGCGTATTATTATTTTCCAGATCAATTACTTCAATCCCTTGGGCTGCAAAATGAGCCACATACAGTTGATTATTTAAAAATTCACTTTCAACAGGAAAGTTTGCATTTCCAAACGGAGCAAAACTACCGTTAAATTGCCCGGGAGTTAATACAACAACCGGAGGTGTATCTGTAACCTGAGCATTGGTGTTTAGTGATACAATTTGTATACCCCAATTTGCAACATTTCCTAAATCTTGTGAATAAAAAGCGGTGATTCCATCTGGAGTAGGAGTTACATGTACATCGGGATTTCCTGTTACATTATCAACAACAGCAATACCATCTGTAACTAAAGAAATTGATGATGCAGTATAATTAAAAACCTGAGTGTCCGAATTCCCTGATCCTCCTGAAATTACTAAAACCCCATTAGCCGCTGCAACTCCCGAAAAAATACTGAAATTCGTGCTTGCAGTTGCTGCAATAGAAGGCTCCATCGGATTATCCAGAGTTAAGACCTGAACAGTATTTCTGGATTGAATAAAAAGTAAACCAGCTTCTGTATCTACGGCAATATCATCCGCAGAAATAGATAGTAAATTACGTTCTAAGGTAGTAAGTGAAACAACTTCGATCTCTCCTCCGCACGCTGCATAAGCATAATTGTTAAAAATAACCACATTAGAACAACCATTAGTAGCTAAGCTGGCTGTTTCGCCGTCATTATTATCATCATTATCGTTGTCACCATCATTGCTATCATCATCACTATTATTATCAGTTATATCTTCTCCTTGTTCTTCAATAACAGGTTGGTCATCCCCGTCTGAAGAACAGGAAGTCCATAATACTAAAGAAAACATTAATAGAAAAAAGAGGGCACTTCTTTTGAACATAACTTTTGATTTTTTATTTAAAAGTAAAGGCTTTGACTATTAGTCTCTTAACCAAAAGAAAACTATCATAAGAGGTGAAATTTATTTAAAAATCGTTAAGCGTTAATAATCTACTAAATAAGTAGGGCTATGATTGCTTTATTAAAACTTTTATTATTTTTGCAGCCTAAAATTTGATGATGTCAGACGTTACAATTAAAATTAAAGACAGAGAAGGTACAGTGCATGAAGTACAGGCACCAACAGACATGGCTATGAATTTAATGGAAGTTTGTAAAGCTTATGAACTACCGGTAGAAGGCACTTGTGGTGGAATGGCAATGTGTGCTTCTTGTCAGTGTTATATTTTATCTTCTGATATCCCTTTGCCAGAAATGGGTGATGATGAAGATGCGATGTTGGCCGAAGCTTTCTATGTAGAAGATAACAGCCGTTTAGGATGTCAAATTCCGATTACTGAAGAACTTGATGGCCTGGAAATCGAATTGGCTCCGGAATCATAAACTTTATTTCCCTTTTAAAAGATTAATAGTTACTGTAGCTAATTCTGAATTCGGAAATTTTTTGAAAAATTGAGGAGCAGGAAATAAACCTACTTCTTTTGCTATTTTATTAAATACATCAACTTCTACAATGTATTGATCTGAGAAACCGTGAGTAGCATCATAAGCAGTAGCAGCTGTTTTCCCTAAATTTTTAGCTGTTAAATCTGGCGGGATGGTATGTAATTCGATAACTAACAAACCAAACTGTTCAACGAATGGTTTCCACTTCTTTAAATGATTAAATAGAGATTGTTCGACCTTGTTGTTATTTATCCTTTTACCTTGAAAAGTAAAAGCACCTGTTGAGCTGCTTTTTAAAGTACTATTGGAGTTTATTGGTTCTTCCCATATACGATTATGGTCTAGAAAAGTTCTTACATTAAGTAAATTTTTTAGATCGATTCCATAATCTTCTTTCAGGTCTTTTGCTAAAAGGTCTGGCCTTCCGATATCTCCCCAGATTATTTTTGCCCATATATCTGCATTGATGAGATTGACTTTAGTTATTTTTAGTGCAGCCTCATTAAAGTCGGCACCTACCAAAAATAAAGGATATTCTTCTAAATGTTTTCCACGCTCTGTTTGATTTTCAATAACCTCAAAAATGTGTTTTAAAAAAGCACCGTTACCACATCCCATGTCCAGAATGCCTCTGGGCTGTTCTTCGATAGGTTTATTGAATAATTCAATAATAATTTCATCAACAACATTAAAATAAGCAGAGTGAGCACCTCCACTTCCCCATACATTCATCGCTCTGTCTACATGTTTTTCAGCTTCTCCTATTGGAGTATTTTTAAGAGTCATTGGATCTTCAAAAATGAGCTGATCCAGTTTCCTGAAAGTCGGAATATAAGAAACGGTAACACCATAGGCACTTGCTCTTTTTGCAAAGAATAAACCTTTGTCTGTAAATTGATATGTTCCATTTTTGGAGGTAAACCACCCTAGATAACAGAACATATCAAGTAATTTTTTAAAGCTGTCTGCATCACTGTGAAATTCTTCCGGTTTAAAAGAAGCTTCCATAAAATATTTGTGAAACATACCGCTCATGCCCAGCTGAACTACAGTAGGCCCGACTATAATGCCTTCAATATGCTTTAATATTTGTTGTTGTACAATTCCGGACTTTTCTTCATTATTAATGCTTAAACCATAGTTGTTTTTATAATTTATAAAGATTTTTTCCAGCATTCGAAAAGGCTCTATATGAAATTTTCTGTGATGAAATCCTTCAGAGAATTTAAGCAGGTGTACAACATCTTTGTATAGCGGAACGTAATCAAAAGCAATACTACTCAATTCAGAAATTTCAAATTCAATACTATCTTTTTCATTATCTAGGTGTTGAATCAGCCAACCTTGTGAACATAGAATTCTTAGCGCTACATTCAGGTAACCTTCATTAGCATTAAAATGGGCAGTTAATTCTTTTAAAGAGACTTTTTCTTTCTCTGATATGTAATGAAGAACTCCTTTTTCATGAAGTGCATATGCTGTAGGAGCAGTACCTATTCCATCCAAATGACGAAATAATGAAGCCCTTAATTCCCTTTTATTAATTTTTGATAGCATCTTAAATATTATCTACTAAAGATATCATTTTATCTTTTTAATCCGAAAAGTGGATGGAGGAACTTAATTTTTAATATTAAAAAATGGTATATCAACCAACATAATATAAAAGTTCCTATACTTAAAATCGTGAATTTTAATCCGAAACTCCAATTTAAATCTATAAGATAATAAGCAATTCCAATGGTAATGGTTTGATGTAAAATATAAAAAGGATATACTGCCCTGTTACAATATTTTAATATACGACTGGGCTTATTTAAATATTTTGAACCATAGCCTAAAATGACTAGTATCCAGGACCATAAATTAACAACTTTGATCAAAGCTTCTGTAAAATGGACAAGTGTACTGTCCTCCATTTGTAGCCAAATAAATAATTGCATTCCAAAGGAGATAATCCCTATGATTAATGCAGTCTTTTTAATTTGGTTTAAAGCTTTCCAAAAGTGTTCTTTTATAGAAATTAACAGAAAACCATAAAAGAATAAAATCAGGAAATTAGTGAAATAAAACCAATCGTTTATTAAAGCATGTGTTACCGGGAAAAAAGGCTCAACCAAAGCTTCTGTTAAATATAAAGGAATTATAAATATATAGAGTCCGAAAGGCTTCATAGTGATTTTTGATATCCAGGAAATAAATTTGTTAGAATGATTCTTTAGATACACGAAAAGAGAAGATAGGCATACAGAAAAGACAAATAAATAAGGCAAAAACCATAAGTGGTGCCAGCTTAAATTACCTTCAGGATAAATACCATTAAAGGCATCGTTTAAATAATAATTAATGTAAGATCCGGTAAATTGGTTGTTAGCTAATCGTTCAAAATAAACTTGAGGAGGAACAATAAACAACATCCCGAAAGCTAAAGGAATAATTAAGCGTTTAAATCTTTCGATATTAAACTTTAGAATACTTCTATACGACAAGGCATAAAATGTACCCATTCCTGAGATTAAAAAAAGAATAGGAAGCCGCCATTGATTCACGAATAGCATTGGCCATTTTATGAAATCATAAATAACATTATTCTTAATGTGAAATCCCCAAGGAACAAAAAACATCCCTACGTGATAAAAGATGAGAAGCCCAAAAACTAAAACCCTTAACCAATCCAGATCATATCTGCGAATTTTTTCAATCATGATGTGTATTTTAAAATTTTCATCAAAATTGAAGTTTTTACGTTGCTTTTCTCTAAAATTGGCTTTCCAAGGTGTTCTAAATTATAATTAAAGACGCTTTATTGAGCATTTTTTTCTTTTTGCCGGTTAACGAAAGAAGCAGGAGATGTTTGAGTGTGCTTTTTAAACGCATTATAAAAGGCAGATTTTGATTTAAACCCTACAGAATTTCCTATTCCGACCACAGAAAGATGAGCATAATCTTTATGCAGGAGCCTGTTTTTAGCTTCTTCAATCCTGTACCGGTTGATGTATTCATTGAAGTTTATATTTTGAGACGAATTGATTGCTTGTGAGATGTAATTAACTGAAGTCTCTAACTTACCGGAGAGATCTTTTAGAGACGCATCTTCATTAAGAAAATATAGATTGCTTTTTACATAATTGTCTATATCCCGGATTAAAACAGAGGTCTTAGGATTTAATCCTGAAGTTTCATATTTATCGGAAATCCATGAGTTTTCAAAAAAACGAGATTCCAAAATCATAAAAAAGACAGTGAAGTAATTAATTAGAGACAGGAATACAGCAATATAATGGTCGCCTCCATCGTCATCAAAATTTAAATAGATAAATAAGACAAGTAAAAATACACACAAGAAGATAAGTATGGCGTTTCTTGTAAACTTGTATTTATTGATTCGTAAACTTTTATAGGCATCCATTCTGGCTTTTAATACAATCCGAATTGATAAAATAATGTATAATAAAAAACTAAAAAGAAGAATCCACCTAAATTCATCTTTAATAATATGGTAGCTATAATTAGTGTTTTCGGGAACAGGGGCAAATTCAATAGTAGAAAAAAATGCACCTAGATATGCATTTAATTTAACCTGCACAGGTTGTAAATAATATCCTGTTTGGGATAAAAAATAGATAAAAGGAATTAAAAAATGATACCAGTGTTTCTTAAAAGTAATCTTTTTACGATCTAGTAAACTGGAAAAAAATAAAAATAAAAGCGGACCTATAAGAAGAACCAGGGGTTCTGTAGAATCGTTAAAATGAAGTGAGTATTTCATCAAACCGGTATAACATAAATAGATGTCCAGAGAAATAATGGATTGAAAAAATACAGCCCATCCAAAAATGCGAAGAGCAGCATTTTTTCTGTTGGTTTTGATAGCGATGATACTACAAACTAAAAAACCTTGAATGATACCGGTAATAATGATAAATGAAATCAGATTGTATCTTAAAGGGACCTGATCTATAATATGCTGAATAGAATCCATAATTTATTAGATGACGGAAAATGAAAAATAAGAGTTTTTAAATCAAATAATATAATCGACTAGTTTTTCCGGCCCTTCTAAAATTGTTCTGACCACCTGTAAAAAACCTTCTTTTGTGGTTTCCATACTCCATTTGATAAGAGTGATAGTTCCGTTATTTATTTCAAGTCCGGTGATACTTCTAGGATGTACACAACTTCCATCATTAAAAAAAGGAGGTTCTCCGGGTCTGGGAAAGCGTGGCCGATGCGTATGTCCTATTATGGTAAGCTGATTATTGTTGCTTTTAATCCATTTTTTAGTACGTCTTTCTACTTTTATAAGTTCTCTGTAGTTTTTTGCAGGGCTGGTCGGATCTGCTATACCAACTATTTGCAACGGTTTCCATAATGTTCTTACCAGGAAGCGATTTAACCTCCATCCGTGATAATTCATAAAATCTGCCTGATGCCCATGAGTTAAAAAGATTTGTTGTTTTGTGATCTTATGCTGTAATACAATGGCTTCATTAAAAACGATACCTTCAAATAAAGACTCTTTTTTTTCTGTTTTCGGATTTAAATATTCTGAAAGATTTTTCCTGACATAATCCTGATTTTTATAAACCATGTCATGATTTCCATAGATAAAATGTAATCGGTTATTATCATAAAACTGCTTGAGTAACAAGTATACATTTTTATGAGAATTAAATATGACTTCAAAAGTATTGTTTTCCCAAAGCTCATCTCCGTCTCCCAATTCGCAATAGGTATAACCTTCTTTATAATAATGCTTTAAAGCATGATAATACATGTTTCTGTTATTTGCAAAGTCATCGGCAAAACTACTATCTCCTCTATGGCAATCACTAAATAAAATAAACTTTGAGGTGTCATCAAATGCTAATTTTTTAGCATTTTTATAAGCTCTGGTTAATCGCTTTTGAGCAGACATATTTGATTTTTTAATAAAGATCGAAAAAAAAGATGAGTAATGAAATTTAGTTTTTTACTACTAATTATATTAGGGATGGTATGCCGAAATATTAGGTACATGATATACAACAAAAACAGGTTTTGTATCTTTGTATCTGTTAAGAAGATTTTATGTCTATGATAAGCACAAATAATGATTCACCATTATTAGTTAAAATTAGTTTTAACAAACTCTTTGAAATTTATGAAGAGTATGCTAAAAGTGATAATGCATTGCTGGTTGCTAAAGCTAATAAAATATTAGACATACAAAAGAAGTATCCAGAACTCAGAGAAGGTTTCTCAGACTTATCGCTTTTGGATGAGTATAAAGAAGAAATTGAATTTATTCTTCAGGATTCTTTTTCAGAAATCTTAACTAAAAATGAAATAAAAGCAGCATCAGTACCTTTTAGGAATGTCATTTTTAATATGTCTGACCGATTCAAAAAGATCCTCAAAAATGCAGGAGAAGATTACGAATTGAAGATTCGTAATTTGCCGGAAGGTCAGATGTACATATTAGCTTGTATTGTAATATTAAAAGCGCATTATAATATCGATCTTGATTTTAGAAGGCCTTTGTATTATGATATCCCGGATGTAAATGGTATTGTAAGGCATTACCGTATTATGTATAATGCCGATTTTACAGAGATAGTACCCACAGAAGCAGCCATAGATATTTCGGAAAAAGATATTGAAGAGCTTCTGGAGAATTTTGATAATCTGGATTTGTGGAAAGAGAAATTTCCACCCAATAGCTGGATAGATAAAGGATTTGTAATTTCTAATATTTTTGATGTCACAGCAGATGTTTCCATCTCAGAATTAAAATCTACTTTACTAGGTTCTAACGAGAAGGAAACAGATAATTTTATTGAGGAATTTGAAAATATCTTCCAATCGTTATTTAATATCCCTGATCTTAAGGTGGGTTTTGCTGCCTATGATGCCAATGAAAATGCTTTTGAAAAAGTACCGGGGAAGGCGATTAATAGCTATTTATTGAATCAAGAAGATTCTGTTTTATGCATTGATTCTTTGTGTGAAACCTCGTATGCGAAAATTTTTAATGAAAAAGAGTATTATGCTTTTTCAGATATAGATAGACTTTTTGAACTCTCTGAAGGTAAAAATCCGTATAAAAATTTTAAAGAGCAGGGCTTTAAGAGTGTTATTTTAGCTCCCATTGCCAATAATGGGGAGTTGTTAGGAATCTTAGAATTAGTATCCCCCAGGGTTAGAGAACTGAATAGTGTTAATGCTAATAAGTTAATAGATGTAATGCCTTATTTAATTACATCTATCTTAAGATCTAAATCTGAAGAGGCAAACCTGTTAGAAGCAATTATTCAACATGAATGTACCTCTATTCATGAGAGTGTATATTGGAAATTTGAAGAAGAAGCAAGACGTTTTCATGAAGAGACTTCTCAGGGGATTCAGACTTCTTTTCAGGAAATTGTTTTTAAAGATGTATATCCGTTATACGGACAAATAGATATTAAAGCTTCATCCGGAGCCAGAAATGATGCTATTCAAAAAGATTTAATGATTCAGTTGTCTTATTTGAATGAAATTTTCAATAAAGTATTAGTTCATGAAAAGCTCCCTGTTTATGAAGAGATCCAATTCAGGGTAAGAGCGCATCTTTCGTCGATTAAAGATGAATTACTCACACATAGTGAGCAAACTATCTTAGATTTTGCAAAAGAAGAGGTACATCCTATCCTTAATCATATCGGTAAACAGCATGAATCTGTAGAAGTATTTATTGAAGAATATTACAGTATGATTGATGATGCTACCAATAGTATCTATGAGCACAGGAAGAACTATGATGAAAGCGTGATGCTCATCAATAAAAGATTGGCTGCAGTAATCGATGAGAAACAATTTAAAGCTCAGGAAATGTATCCTCATTATTTTGAGCGGTATAAAACAGATGGTGTAGAGCACAATATGTATATTGGAGCTTCTATGGTACAGAATAAAGCTTACCATAATATCTATCTCAATAATCTGAGATTGTGGCAATTGCAGGTAATGTGTGATATGGAAAATGCTTACTATGGTTTAAAACCCGAATTGCCGGTTAAATTAGATGTGGCTTCTTTGATTCTTGTATATAATTCGTCTCTTTCTATCCGATTCAGAATGGATGAAAAACGTTTTGATGTTGATGGTACTTACAATGCAAGGTACGAGATCATTAAGAAACGTTTGGATAAATCTGTTATAAAAGGAACCAGGGAAAGATTGACCCAACCAGGAAAAATAGCTATTGTTTATTCTCAGAAAAAAGATGAGAGGGAATATCTCAGGTATATTAGTTTCCTGCAATCTAAAGGGTATTTTACGAGTAATGTCGAAATCGTTGAATTAGAAGGGTTGCAAGGAGTTAGCGGACTCAAAGCCATAAGAGCAGAAGTTCTTTATAAGAAAGGAAAGAACTCTGAAGAAACGTATACTTACGAAGACCTGATGGAAGAACTAAAAAACTAATCTATATTGCGGTTTCAGATATCTGAAAAGCGATTCCAAAGGCAAGAACAGAAAAAACTATCCCAAATAAAAATATAGCGTAAGTCAAACGTAGTATTTTGTATTTTCTATGAAGTACAACACCTAAGAAATAAAGATCTTTAGTCATAGATGAATATAAATAGTCTTTGTCTTTCATCACCTCGTTGATTGCCCATTCAAATTCATTTAATTTCATTTTATGAAAATTCCCAAAGAATAAAAGATTTACTTTTTTATTTTCAACATCTTCTTTAGTAAACTTTCCACTTGTTACATTAGGCCTGGTAGCCAAAACAGATAAGCCCATAGAAACCAGGCTAAAAATTAAGAAGATAAGCGTAGGATAGATAAGGTAACTGTTAGAAGGGTTATCTAATTTTGGGATTAAATTAGAAATTGCCAAAGAAATGATGATGGCATTTACAGAAAGCAGGATGTTTGCTTTGGTATCAGCTATATCACTAAGTGTAATATGGTTTTTTAAAGTAACCCTGAACATAGTTTCAATTCCACGTTCCGGTAATTTTTGTTTTTGAATTTTACCATCAAGAACAGAAGCTTTTAATCGATCTTCTTTCTTCTTTTTCTTTATTTTTTTAAGCTCTTTGTTAAGGCTTAATAAGTTTTTATTTTTTTGAGGCTGCCAATGTTCAACAGCGTGTAGTGTAAAGAATTTATGATGCTGATTAAACATCTTAATATTCTCTTCAATCCATTCCCTGTCTGAATAGATGCGAATACCTAATTGCTTAAATTCTTCCCGAAGCAATGAAGAAACTTCTTCGTAGTTTTTAGATGCGAAATGAGAAAAATCGGCATCACATAGCATTTTTTGTAATGGTGTTTCCGGTTCAATATCCATTGAAGTAGATAAAATGGCCTCTTGTATGATTTTGATCTTTTCTGGAGGAAACCCGTGTTCTGTCAAAAATTCATTTGCTATTTCTGCTCCGTGTTTTTCATGATCTGACCCTCCTTTAATATATCCAATATCGTGAAACCATGCTGCTAATTGTAAAATTTCTGTATCAACCTCATTTAAACGTTCGGCTTCAATAATTTCCGTAACATGTTTTACAACCCTTTGTGTGTGCGTATAATTATGGTACAGGTATGAATTTGGAAGCTCTTCATTTAATTTTTGAAGAACGAATTTTTGCGCTTTTTCAACTAAAGTTGCCATTATTTTGAATACATTTATAATAAGGAAATTTAAAAATACTCTTTTTAATTCTAATTATGAAAACTAAAAAAATAACCTTTCTGTTTTTTGTAATATTTGTTTACTCATGTGCTGTTTACCAACCTCAATATAAGAATATTACTTCTTCAGAAACTTCTAAAAATAAGGAGATTTCTCATGAATTTTATCTTATAGGGGATGCCGGATATGGAAAAGCAGGGCCATCAACCGCATTGAATGTACTTCAGGACAGACTTTCAAAAGCATCTAAAAATAGTACAACTTTGTTTTTAGGAGATAATATTTATCCTTCAGGGCTCCCCGAAGTAGGAAGTGAAGGAAGAGAATTGGCCGAAAAAGGACTTAATCAGCAAATAGCTATTGTAAAAGATTATCAAGGAAGCCCCATTTTTATTCCCGGAAATCACGATTGGTATTCTAATGGATTAAAAGGATTAAAAAGACAAGAAAAATATATAGAAGAAGCTTTAGGTAAAAATACATTCCTGCCAGAAAACGGATGCCCGATTGAAAAAGTAAAGATTAATGATGAGGTGGTATTACTTATCCTTGATTCTGAATGGTTTATAACAGACTGGGATAAGCACCCAACAATTAACGATGATTGTGATAACATAAAAACAAGAGAGCAATTCTTTGAAGAAGTAGAAAGTCAGATTAATAAATCACAAGGAAAAACGTTAATCATTGCTATGCACCATCCGTTGGCTACCAATGGGTCGCATGGTGGAAACTATTCTTTTGGAAGTAATTTGAAACCGTTACCTGTCTTAGGAAACCTTAAGAATTTTATCAGAAGAACAGGAGGGGTAAGTCCACAAGATATACAAAGCATGAACTACAGGACGCTTTCAAAAAGACTCTTGACTTTAGCCCAGCAATCAGATAATTTAATTTTTGTTTCGGGGCATGAACACAGTTTACAATATATTGTCAACAATAACGTCCCTGTTATTATTAGCGGATCAGGATCTAAAACTACTGCTGCGAGTTTAGGAAGTGATGGTTTGTTTGCCTATGGAGGTAAAGGATTTGCGAAATTGGTAGTTTATAAAGACGGATCGTCATGGATTCGTTATTACGGAGAAGTAAATAATTATGAAAGTCCGCTTTTTGAAACAGAAGTGATCAAACCGGATGTAGAATTAAAACTTAAAGAATATCCGAATTCTTTTCCTTCAACATATCAAAGTTCAGTATATACAAAAGAAGAAATCTCTAAAGGTGGATTATTCAGAGGTTTGTGGGGAAATCACTACAGAGAAGATTATGGGAGACAAATTACCGCTAAAACAGTAATGCTAGATACACTATTTGGTGGTTTAACCCCGATGAGAAAAGGGGGAGGGCATCAATCCAAATCCCTTCGTTTGAAAACTAAAGATGGGAAAGAATATGTTATGAGAGCTGTTAGAAAAAGTGCTATACGTTTTCTTCAGGCAGTAGCGTTTAAAGATCAGTTTATCCAGGAAGATTATAAGGATACCTACTCAGAGAAATTATTATTAGATTTTTATACGACAGCGCATCCTTATGCCGGATTAACAGTTGGTGAAATGGCAGATGCTATCGGTGTTTTCCATGCAAATCCGTCGTTATATTTTGTGCCGAAACAAAATGCTTTAGGGATCTATAATCAATCGTATGGAGACGAATTATATTATATTGAAGAGCGTGTAGATTCCGGGCATGGAGATTTAAAAAGTTTCGGATATTCAAATGAAATTATAAGTACTAAAGATTTACTGGAAAAACTCAGAGAGAAAGATAAAAACAGTGTTGATGAAAGACAGTATATCCGATCCAGATTATTTGATATGCTTATAGGAGATTGGGACAGACACCAGGATCAATGGCGTTGGGCAGAATTTGATGCAGGAGATGGAAAGAAAGTATACAAACCAATTCCAAGAGACAGAGATCAGGTGTTTTCAAATTTTGATGGCTTGTTGTTGTCATATGCTACACGAGTGATTCCTGGGTTAAGGCTGATGCAAACCTATAAACCGGAAATGCGGAATATAAAATGGTTTAATGATGAACCTTTTCCTTTAGATATGGCAGTTCTGGATGAACACAATTTGAACGACTGGATGGAAGAAGCAAAAAACATCCAGGATAAATTGACAGATGAGGTTATTGAACATGCGTTTACCAATTTTCCAAAAGAAATAAATCAGGAAACCTTAAAGAAAATAAAATCGGCTTTGATTGGGAGAAGAGCCAATCTTGATGAAATCGCAAAAGAATATTATTCGCATTTAAAGAAGTATCCCATTATAAGCGGAACAGATAAAGACGACTGGTTTCAGATTACGCGATTAGCCGGAGGGAAAACAAAAGTGGAAGCATATCGTATCAAACAAGGTAAAAAAGCTGATAAATTTATTGATGTTACTTATGATAGAAAAGAAACCAATCAGGTTTGGATTTACGGTTTAGACGATGATGATGTTTTTGAAGTTGATGGAAAAGGAGATCAATTGATAATGGTAAAGATTATTGGTGGCCAGAATAATGATATCTACCGCATTAATAATTCCCGAAAAGTAAAGGTATTTGATTTTAAATCTAAGAAAAATACTTTTGAAACTCCGGTAGCGAAGAGATTATCAGACTCGTATGATTTAAATGTCTATGACTATAAAAAGACAAAGAAAACAATCAATCAGTTATTGCCAAGCATAGGTGCAAATCCTGATGACGGACTTCGAATAGGATTGCAAAATACACTTACTGTTAATTCATTAAATAACAATCCGTTTTCTCAAAAACACACCATAGCAGCCGGTTACTTTTTTGCTACGGAAGGATTTGATATTAGGTATAACGGAGAATTTGCCAATGTTTTTGGGAATTGGAATTTTGGAATAGAGGGTGTTTACACCAGTCCTAATTTTGCAATTAACTTCTTTGGTTTTGGAAATAGAAGTATTAACCTGGATGACGATTTTGACTTTGATTTTAACAGAGTTCGAATATTAAATATAAAAGCAGCTCCAAAATTAATATGGAGAGGGAAGCAAGGAGCTTATTTCTCAGTTGGAGGATCTTATGAATCTATAGAAGTAGAAAATACTGCCGGAAGATTTATCGGGACATTGGCAGCAGGAGTTCCAAATAGCGTTTTTGATAACCAAAGTTTTGCAGGAGGTGAACTTGTTTATGGCTTTAAGAACTTTAACGACAGGGCAAATCCGAATTTAGGAATGGCATTTGAAATAGCTACAGGATATAAAACAAATTTGGACAATTCGAATAGCTTCGGGTACTTAATTCCTCAATTGCGATTTACATCAAAAATAGATCCTCAGGGAGTCGTGGTTTTTGCTACTAAATTTAAAGGGCATTTAAATTTTGGTGACGGATTTGAATTTTACCAGGGAGCGAGTATCGGTGGGAATAATGGATTAAGAGGATTCAGAAATCAACGTTTTGTAGGTAAAAATGCATATTATCAAAACACAGACCTTAGATTTAACCTGGCTAAATTTAAGACAGGATTATTTCCTATGAAATTCGGAATGTATGGAGGCTTTGATTATGGTAGAGTATGGGTAGAAGATGATACTTCAGATAGATGGCACAATAGTGTCGGAGGAGGTGTTTTCTTTAATGCGACAAACCTGGTGACAGCAAATTTTGCAGTATTTAACTCAGAAGATTTTAATCGTTTTACTTTTGCTTTAGGGTTTAATTTTTAAACTTCAAAGAATATAAATTTCGACCAATAATAATATTATCCTCATCTGAGATGAGCAAGGTACTGTTGTTTTTAAAGCAAATACTTTCTTTTTGAGAGTAATGATCTAGAAATATTTCTTTTAGGTCTCCTTCAAAAAAGTTGTCGCCTTTAAAATTTGAAAACAACCACACTTTGTCATGAGCTAATAATGCTATTCTTTTTTTATCGGGAGAAATAGCAGCAGATGTAATAGCACAACGTAAAAAATCATCACAAGTAGTAAAACTGTCAATCAATTCTGCCCTATGATTACCTTCTTTGGCAGGAATCTTATATAACAAGGTTTTTCCATTAAAAGGCTTGGTCCTGTTTTTGGTGAAAATATAGAGATATTCGTTATAGTAGATCAAAGCCTCTGCATCGTAGAGGAGTTTATCCTTTTTTGGAGGAAACTTATATTGCTCAGGATAGTAAAAGGTAATTCTCGTGGCTTCGAGGTCTTCTTTCTTAGTTTTATCAGGATTGGATACTTTATAAATTCTTAAATCTTTTCGGTCATTATTATTATTCCCAAAATCACCAATATATAAATTTCCATCTTCATCTTTAGTCAGATCCTCCCAATCTACATTTTTAGCATTTTTAATATTGATTTCTTTAACGATCTTTCCTTTATCATTAACTCCATAGATGTGATCTTTATTTCCACTGTCTTCAACTATCCATAGCAGTCCTTTTTCTGAAATTTTTTCGATACCGGAGTTTTCCCTGAGTTTAGAAGAGAGTTTTAATTCATGTTTTAATTGCCCATAATCGTTACAACTGATAAATAAAAATAAAATTACAATCGCGGCTTTTTTCATTTTATTGATTATTATTTAGGTTGTTATCTATGGTTTTATGCATTTGCTTTTAGCATAAAATATCTAAGCAAGATAACTAAAATAGAAGTGAGAAAAAGTTTTTTTAATGAAGATTAACAATTTTATAAATGACCTGTTTTTTAAGGAAGTAAATTATATTAATGCTGATTTTTATTTTTTCATTCCAAAAGATAAAGATGAAAAATGGTATAGCATGGAATGTACTGGAAGAGCATTGTTAAATACAGAAAAAATAGATGTTATACGTGATAAGATTGGATTAAAATACCCTTTAATAGCATAAATCATATGCTTTAAATGAAAAGAAACCGCTTTTGAGCGGTTTCTTTTTTTATACATGGAAAATCGTATTAATTAACTCTAAACTGAAATACTTCAGAAGTAGAAGAGTTACCTTGTGAATCGATGGTGATGACTCTCCAATAATATACTTCTCCACTACTTATATTGACAGTCAAATCAGAATCAGAAGCAGTGCCTTCTACATCAGTTGGTGGATTTTCAGTACCGAAAAGTATTTCATACGATTGAATATCGTCATCTATATCATTTCCGTCCCAATCTAATGTTATTTGATTTCCTGAAGGTAAATCTATGGATGATCCCATTTCCGGGTGTATTAAATCTGCTGGGAATGGAGCAAAATTTTCAACAGGAATTCCTGCATTGTAAAATTTCCATTCTTCACTTTGTGCAGTTTGAGTAGAAACGTTAGACCTTGAAGTTACAGACCAGGCATATGGATTCCCTCTTAGAATTGTTATTTCTAATTCATTGGTTATTGAACTTAAAGTTCTTGTATTCCCCGAATTTAAATCCCTTAAACTTACCTGATAAGAATCTGTGTTATCAGACGCATTCCATCTAAAGACCACTGCGCTTTCTGTATCAGATAAAATAACACCTTCATTACATTCTGTATTGTTTTCAGGAAATATAAGTGTAGAAGCCGTAGGAGAGTCTACATTAGTTGGTGGCGGAGCTCCGTCATCGCTTCCACCTCCCGAACATGCAATTGTCATAGATGTAAATACGAATAAACGTAGTATGTTTTTTAATAATTTCATTGCTTGATAATTTTATAATTAGAAACTCCGGAAGCCGTTTCAACCTGGAGGATATAAATACCACTATTAAAGGTGTCCATGTTCATTTGAATCCTGTTTTGCCGGACATCGTAACGATCTCTAAGCACCATTTGTCCGGTGTATGTATACAGTGTAACATTGACTTCAGCATCATTTTGAGGTAAAAGATTTATGAATAATGGACTTCCATTCTGAACCGGATTAGGATAAACCAAAGCAGTATTTGAAATGAAGATTGTTTCTGAATAAACTCCCTGGCAATTTCTATCTGTGCTTACTTCCAGGGTATTCTCTGTTTGAGTTAAATCTAATGTAATATTAGAATCAGAGGTTGTAATTACCCTGTCGTTTATACGTATGGTATATATATTTCCTCCTTCCATAGACAAGGTTACAGTCCTTGAATCGGAATTGATACTTGAGAATACAGATAAATCTTCAGGTTCAGTAATATTAATAGAGAAGCATTGCTCGTAACTTGTTTGCCCTTCAACAGTAATGCAAACCTGATATGCACCTGCAGCCAGATCTGTAAATTCAACGGTATTGGTAAAAGAACTAGTGGTGTTTATCCCACTTCCACTAAGGACAGCCGTATAATTTAAAGATTGTTGTGCAGCAATCGCGATACTACCATTGTTACTGGATCTGCACGTTTCACTATTCGTTCTTAACGCGAAATTAGTTGAAGGAAGTGAAAATACTTCACATCCGGTTACATCTACTGTAGCTCCAAATGGAGTATCAGGACACAGGTCTTCACTGTTTGGAACACCATCAGCATCTGTATCGTCAGGATCAATTAAAACCAGGCTAGGCTGATCTGCATAAATTAAATAAGCTCCGGGAGCCAGGGTAATTGGAGCAGAAGAATTATTTACTTCCAAAGGAGTGTTGTTATCCAATAAACTGTACCAGGTACCTGTTTTTTGAAAAGAAGGATTAATTTCTTGTTCGATAATTCCAAAATTTCCTAAAATAGTAATGTATTCTATTTCCCCGGTTGCTGCATTTTGATTTCTAAGCTGAATCTTTTTCAATCCGTTAGAATTACCTACATCCAAAGTAAAATCTGAAGTTTTAAAGATAGGTTCGTTAAGTTTTAATGCGATTAAATCTGACCAATTTTCGTATAAAGCAGCTCGATCAGGTACATCAGCATAATCCCAACGAATTGGTTTAGGGTTGGTTCTGCAACTTTCGTCAATAGACCCATCTTCACACCTGTTAATGCTAAAATCATATCCTAGTTCACCAAACTGCCATATCATTTTAGGACCGGGAATGGTAAAATAAAAAGCACCAGCCAATTGTTGACGATCTAATGCAGTTGACAGGTTTTTTACATCATAAGTACTATTGGCATTTCCAAATTGAAGATTTTTATACATCAATCTTTCTTCGTCATGACTTTCCATATAACCTACGTTAGAAGGTGTTGTCCAGCCCCTGTTTAAATAGGAAATAAAAGAAAAATCAGATTTGCCATTTTCGTGAAAACCTAAGGTTGCTTCGTTATAGTTGAAGTTATGATTACTCCAAACCAACATTCCTGAGTTAATCAATTGTGTTTCTTCACTGTTGGGAGCAAAGTGTTCTAAGATAACATATGCATCATTATCATATGTACGTATTTCATTATACATCCTGGTCAGAATATCTATTCTGGCCTGGTCAAAAGAGTTTCCGTCTCCAACTGTATTGGTAAACCCTTTTGTAAAATCAAAACGGAATCCGTCAATATTATATTCTTCCAGCCAAAATCTGTTTAACCGATCGACATAAGCTTGGGTAGCAGGAGATTCATGATCTAAATCATTAAAAAACTGCAGAAAGCTATTAGGACTGTTTACGTTGAAGAAAGGGTTGTTACTGGCAACCGGACAATTAAAATCTCCCCCACATTCATTCCATAAACGAAAGTAAGGATTTTGACCTGTTGCATGATTGTAAACTACATCCAGAATAACCGCTATTCCTCGTGCATGACATTCATCAACAAAACGTTTAAAAGCATCCTGGGTTCCATAATATTTATCTAAAGCCATATGGAAAGAAGAGTTGTATCCCCAGCTAATATTTCCGTCAAATTCACTGACCGGCATGAGTTCTATAGCATTAATTCCCAAATCGACAAGGTAATCCAACCTGTTTCTTACTGCATCAAAAGAATGTAGAGCATCAAAATCTCTAATGAGTAACTCGTAAATAACTAAATCTGTAGTTTCAGGTTTTTGAAAATCTGTTGTCTGCCATACATATTCAGGATCTCCAAGCCGCATTAAAGTAACGGCATGATTTGTTTCTCCTGTGGGATAAGCAGGGAGATCTGGATAGGTGATATCGTCTATAAACTGATCGTTGAATTCATCTAGAATTACTTCAGAATACGGATCCGCAATTCTGATGGTTCCATCTACCAGGTATTGATACATATGATCGAATTGAGGTGTTAATCCGCTTAATTCAATCCAAAATCGATCTTGAGCACTATCTTTTTTCATCAGATAATTGTCATCGATCTGCCAATTGTTAAAATCTCCGATTACATGGACAAATTCTTTTTCGGGAGCAAATAATACCAATGTTGCTTTTGTATTATCATTAGGGTCTGGGTTTAATCCGTCTAAAAGGCCTGCAGGAAGTGCTTCTTCAACAACAGAAGGCCTGACTAATGCTCTAAAAGAGACATTTTGTGTAGTAGTTCCGTCTGTAGCCTCTAGTCTAAAATCTGTATTGGTTGTAACGGTGTAATTATTAGTGTACGATGAAGTAGCTGTTGCAGTAGCTACAGCTATACCATTTGCAAATAATGTATAATCTGCATTGATAGGTGTAGAGGCACTTATGTTTAGTATTTCATTTGCATTTAAAATAGTTAAACTATTTTCTTGAGGGCTGTTGAGTGTTAATTGGAATCGGCCTACATCAAATATTTGATCTCCTGTTTGATTGCTGCCATCCTGAGATTTAAGCAATATTCCAATACGGCTAATGTTTGTTGCCTGGTAGAAAGTAGTAGGAGTAAAAGAATAACTATAAGTACCATCCCCATTATTGGTAAACCTTGCGGTATCGGGAGAGTTATTAAAGTTATTACCTGTTTGCAATGCATTACCACCAAAATCTCCATTTTGATCAAAATACCAGGCCCAGAGGTAAATATCTGATACCCCCCATGATGCCATAGGATCAAAATTTGAAACGGTGATAGTTATTTCTTCATTTTCGTTAAACGGATTAGGAGTAAGCGTAATAGTTTGTCCAATCCCTTTAAAACCAATAGAAAAAAATAAAAAAAGGAGTAGTGTTTTTTTCATTTAGATGAATGTTACATGTATTGTAGAAGGGTATGATTTACTTTTGAAAACAAAAGGCCATTTAGTAATAAACAGCCTTTTGTTTTTTGATGAATTTCTTAAAATAAATTTATTTAATGACTGCGATTTTTTTATTGCAATTCCAAAACATAAGTTTCTTCACCTTGAACTCTTAAATCTAAAGTCACATTATAAGTACCAGCTGTAATTGGAATATCGTTTCCAAAACCTCCCATCATTAATTCTCCTGGTCCTCCGCCATCTCTTGTACCAAAGTTGCTGGCAAAATCGTCATTAAGTCTAAACTTAAATACGCCATCAGCTCCAATAGTTACATTAAAAGCAAACCAAACTCCAGGATTACAAGGATCTTCAGTTAACCTGATATCAGGACCTGAACCTCCAAAATCATTGATAGTGTTTCCAACCATTCCCCAGCTATCGGCGTTAGTATCGATAGTGTAAGTCAGGTTATTAAAATCTGCTGTTACCAGTGCGATACCAGTACTTCCACCTGAACCAAAAGGAATATCATTACCGAAACCTCCCATAGTTAACGTAAACTCACCTCCGTCACCTAATCCGAAATTAACAGCAAAATCCATATTCTCTCTGAATTTACCTAATGCTCCAGGTAAGTTAATTGCTGCAAAGTGTATACCATCCTCATTAGTATAAAGAGGTGTGTCTGGATCTGAATTCCCATTAAAGAAAATAATTCCGAAAGTCGATAGTTCAACTGGGTTACAAGCCAATCCGGTTTCTACTAATTCAACGTTAAATGCTACAGTTTCAGAAAATGATTCAACAGTATTTGCGCCATCATTTCCGGTAAATGCTCTAACTCTCAAATATACAGTACCTACATTATTAGGATTTCCTTGTGCATCATTAGTGCTTGGATCTGCGTCAAGACCAAGTGTTTCTGCAAGATCTAGCAAATTCCTTACAGTTACAGCAATGTTGTTATCTGTTGTATTGGAAATAGCATTAAAAACACTGTTGTCTGTAGATCCCTGCAATTCATACCTCACTTCTGTTGGTACACCAAAATCTAAAGGCGTCCACACAAAACGTTCGGCAATATTTGCAGCAGTTGCATTAGATAATAAATAATTAGCTGCAAAAGAATTTGTAAATATAAGGCCTTCAGGATCTGGCTGAAGCGTAAAATCTAAACTTTCATCATCGGAACAAGAATTTAAGCCTATAGCTAAAATAAAAGCCAATGATACCATTAATAATTTTTTCATGTGTATAATTTTTAATTCTTTTAGATATGATTGTAATTGGTTCATTTTTAATATCCTGGATTTTGCCCCAAATTAGGATTGGCTGCCCTACTGTTATTAGGAACAGGGAATAGATTAAATATCTCAGAAATTGGAGCTCCGTTTGGAGAATTTCCTTTGAAGGCCCATAAATAAGACGATCCTGTAAATAGCCCGAATCTTCTTAAATCTTGCCTTCTATGCGCTTCCCAATGAAGTTCTCTGGAACGTTCATCAATTAAAAAGTCTAATGTAAGCTCTCCAGGAGTGATGTTTGCAGAGGTATCACCAAAAGCTCTTTCCCTTAATTGGTTTACCAAATCCAGAGCTGTAGCTATAGAACCGCCGCCACCTCTTAGATGAGACTCAGCATACATTAAATGAACATCTGCTAACCTGAATAATGGGAAATCAGTATCTGTAAACAAACGATCCTGGCCTGGAGTACCATCAGATCTTAAGTTTGAATATTTCCCTAAAATAAAGCCTTCAGAAGGATCTGATACTGTTTCTATATCAATAGGTCTTTCTTCAGAAATAATAGTATTTCTGGCGTCATTATCAAATAAAGGATCTTCAAAAAGCTCTGAAAATTGTCTTCTTAATCTGAATAAACCTCCGAAACCACCGGCATTAACACCAAAATCCTCTCCGTTATCTTCAAAACTTCCAACTTGTCCTTGGATTAAAATAGTAGTCCCTCCAAAGTTTTGAGTTACTAATCCGTCGTTTACTACGGGGAAAATAATTTCATTTTGTGCACCATTAGAATCATTATCTGCTAAAAAGTTATAGCTGTAATCTGGTACTAAACTATATCCGCTATTGATGATTTGATTACATAATGTAAGACAGTCTGCATAACGATTTTGGCCAACATAAACTTCTGCATTTAAATAAAGTTTTGCTAAGATCATTCTGGCAACTCCCTGATCTACACGTCCGTATTCATTTTGAAGCGCAGGAATTAATTCACCATCTACAGCAATCAGTTCAGACTCGATAAACCCAAATAATTCTTCTCCGGTAATTTCCGGAGTATCTAAATCTCCTACTACACTATCTTCTGTTACAAAAGGAGCTCTCCCAAACATGTCTAATAAGTGATAATAAGAAAGTGCTCTTAATACTCTTGCTTCTGCTCTAAAAACTCTGATGTCGTCTCTCAAAGCTCCGGAAACTCCTCTCCCGTCCAGAACATCATCTGTAGTTTGTCTTAAAAATTCATTTGCCAATGCTAATGAGAAAGAAGCACGTGAAAACATTCCTAAAATAAGTACATTAGAAGCATCCCAGGTCGTCCTGTTAATTCCACGAATTCCCGGATCATTTTCAAAAGTAAAAATCGCCTCATCTGTCGAAAGGTTTTGAAGATTCCAAAGCCCCCTGATGTATTGTCCTGTTCCAGCATCTAAACCACCAATGTTTGTAGAGCCTCCACCGTTAAGGCCAGAGAGTGATAAATTTCCATATACCCCTGCCAGCAGTTGGCGATAACTGTCGGTACTGCTAAAGAAATCATCTTCTAAAACTAGGTCATCATCTTCAGGAAGTACATCAAGATCATCTTCACATGCACTCATTGTCAATACTATGACTAAAAAGTAGAATATGTATTTGATATTTTTTTTCATTTTTTCTGTATTTAAAATCTATAATTAGCACCAATCTGGAAAGTCCTTGCTCTAGGGAAGATAGTGTTGTCAATACCTCCTGTAACTTCAGGATCTATACCACTATACCCACTTATAATGAATACGTTTTGAACACCACCCCAGATTCTTAAACTGGTTCCTATTTCTTTTAAAGAATGTGTATACCCTAAAGTAATATTATCCATTCTTAAGAAAGAGGCATCTTCCAGATAGATATCAGATAAGATAACATCTGGTGTAATATTAAAGTTGGTGTCTAATACCGATCTCGGGATATTCGCAGGAATTCCGCTACTGTTCAGGTTGTTAAACTGCGCATTAGCAGAATTTACGTTGTTATATACATAATTACCTATGCTGGCTCTTAGGTTAAAAGAAAGATCAAATTTTTTGTAATTAAAGTTTGAAGCAAACCCTAAAACAGCATCTGGGTCCGGATTTTTAGAAATAAATCGATCGCTGTTGTTAACAATACCATCGCCATTAAGATCTGCAAAAGCCCCTTCAACAGGATTTCCATTAGCATCGAACAATTGCTTAAATACAAAAAATGAATTAGGTGCAAAACCTTCTCGGTTTAATTGAATATTATTTCCGGTACCTCCGCTTATTCCACCTACCGGGATATCTACACCTTGAAAAAGTTCATCGATTTCTCTATCAAAAAAAGCACTGTTAAAATTAACATTCCAAGAGAAGTTTTCGTTATTGACGATATTAGCATTTAACGTAAACTCTATCCCTTCAACACTTATCTGTCCTATATTTTGAAAACCAGTATTACTAAAATTCGATCCGTCAGCTACATTCACATCAGAGAGTAAGTCGTCAGATTCATTTCTAAATACTTCAACTGCACCGCTAATTCTATTGTTAAACAAACTATAGTCCAAACCTAAGTTAATTTGAGTGGTTTCTTCCCATCGTAATAATTCGTTTCTAAATAGAGGTTGCCCAATAATAATTGGAGTATTCCCAAAAATAACTTGAGAATTGTTTTGACCCAACGCAAATCGGCTAACAAATAAAAGATTCCCTAGAGGACCCAAATCTTGTTGTCCTGTTACCCCATAACTGGCTCTTAGTTTTAGCTGATTGATAACTTCAGATTCTTTGAAAAAATCTTCACTAACATCCCAACCGGCTGATACACTTGGGAAATAACCAAATCGTTCTCTTGGACTAAACCTTGAAGTACCATCGCGTGTGATAGAACCCGATACGAAATATTTGTCTTTATATGAAACTTCACCACGCCCGATATAAGTTAAGAGAACCACATCCGGATCGATTGATAATTCTGGCCCCACTTCAGTTGTTGGATCGTTTTGTTCATTTGTAGTGAAATTCTCTGATTTAAATTCCTGGTAATTATAGATAGCCTGAGCTCCTACTTTAAAATCCCCGAAAGTTTTATCATATCTTAACTGAGCAGTAAATTGTGTATTCTCTCTATCACTGGTAAATTCAGAGTTACTTCCTAATAATACCCCGTTTTCCTGTACTCCAAGAGCACTTTCCACAGCAAGGTTGTTAAAGCCTCTTCCTTCACTACGGTCGTAACCCAAAGAAACTTTAGCACTCAATTCTGGTAAGAAATGTAATTTATAATCGAGTTCTACATTCCCGTAAATTCTTCTAACATTACTAATATTTCTACGTTGAAGTAAGTTGGCTAATGGGTTTCTTGGAGCAAATGCCAATGGTAAACCTGAAGCATCTGTATATTCAAAGAAACCTCCAAAAGGCGAATCAGGATCAAATACAGGTTGCGTAGGATCAAAACGAAGAGCACTACCTTCAACCCCATCTGCAAATCTGTTTCTTTCAAAACTGATGTTGGCATTTACATTAACCTTTAAATGATCATCAAAAAATCTAGGATTTAATCGGGTAGAAAATGCAGAATTTATAAAAGAAGATGTTCTCCTTAATCCTGGTCTGTTGGTATAACGAGCAGATAGGCTGGCAGGAATTTTGTTGAATAATGAACCTCTTATGGAAAAGTTATTATCTAATGTGATTTGTTCCTGGTAAATTTCATCTTGAAAGTCGGTATTAGCATTTCCTAATAATGGAACCAAATCAGGACGGTTTTCGGCAACTATTTGTCGAAATTCATCAGCAGAAAAAACGTCAATTTGATCAGCTAATGTGTCATACCCTATTTGTGTATTGAATTCTACTTGTAAATTTTGACTTCCTTTTTTAGTGGTGATAATTATAACCCCGTTAGAAGCTCTACTTCCGTATACAGAAGTTGATGCTGCATCTTTTAATACTGTAAATGATTCAATGTCACCTGGATTAATGGTAGATAAAATTGATCTGGAACCTCCTACCTGATTTCTGTCGATAGGCAATCCGTCAATAATTATTAAAGGATCATTAAGCGCATTAAGAGAAGCACCTCCACGAATTCTGATTTGAGAACCAGATCCCGGAGCACCACTGGTATTAATGGTAAGTCCGGCAACACGACCGTTTAAAAGGTTTTCTGGCGTAGCAATATTCCCCTTGTTGAAGTCTTTGGCGGTTACGGCTGTCAAAGCTCCTGTAGAACTTTTGGCGGTTGTTGTACCGTATCCGATTACAATGACTTCATCTAAAGCAGCTGCATCTTCTTCTAATGCAACATTTAGAGTAGTACCTGTAACGGCTACTTCAAGAGTTTTAAAACCTAGGTAAGAGAATATAAGTACATCTCCGTTATTTGCAGAGATTTGATATTTTCCGTCAAAATCTGTTGTAGCCCCGTTCGTTGTGCCTTTTACAACAACATTTACGCCGGGTAAGGGAGAACCATTATTCTTTTCTGTTACCACCCCACTAATAGTTTGGGCATATATTCCCAAAGGAGTTAAAAGCAACAAATAAATGGCTACTTTTTGTAATGTTTTCATACAATAATGTAATTTGTTTAATTTAAAATTTAATGTTATACTTTTACTTCTCAATGTTAAATGTATGTAAAATTCCGGTTGAAATACGGGTTGTGAAAAGGACAAAATGTTATGAAAACGTTTGCGAAACAAATGAAAACGTTTTCGTGTTAATAAAAAGTTTGAAAATGAATTTAATTCATTATTGAAGTGCAGAAATTAAGAATAATTAAAAATAAGACTATCTTTATTGACAAGATCGTAAAGGAAAAATGAGAAGAAGAATTACATTAAAACAAATTGCGAAAGAATTAGATGTTTCGATTTCGACAGTATCAAAAGCAATAAGAGGAAGTAAAGAAATTAGCCTGGATACACGTCAAAAAGTACAGGCATTTGCCAAGTTATACAATTACAAGCCTAATAATATTGCTATAAGCCTGAAAAACAGAAATACGAAAAATATTGGGGTTATTATTCCGGAGATTGTACATCATTTTTTTACTACGGTTATCAGAGGTATTGAACAAGTAGCAAACTCTAAAGGCTATAATGTTATAGTATGCCTGTCTAATGAATCTTTTGATAAAGAAGTAATCAATATGGAAATGCTGGCTAATGGGAGTATTGATGGTTTTATCATGTCTGTTTCCAAAGAGACACAAAAGAAAAAAGATTTTCATCATTTGCGGGAGGTGGTTAACCAGGGAATGCCTTTGGTCATGTTTGACAGGGTTTCGGATGAAATTTTTTGTGATAAAGTCATTGTAGATGATGCTAGAGGAGCCTATCAAGCGGTAGAACACCTAATCAAAACAGGATGTAAAAAGATTGCTTTAGTTACTACAGTAGATTATGTAAGTGTTGGAAAACTGAGAACACTAGGGTATAAAAATGCATTATCGGAAAATGGGATTGCTATAGATGAAGATCTGATTATTAAAATTGAAGACATAGAAAATTGCGATAAAGAAATTGAAAAACTATTTGATCAATCACAATTTGATGGGGTCTTTGCAGTAAATGAACTTTTTGCTTTAACTGCAATGAAAATTGCAAGACGAAGAGGGTTTGAGATACCAGATGATATTTCGTTTGTTGGTTTTACAGATGGAATCCTTTCAAAGCATGCTTCCCCAACATTAACAACTCTTGCACAACACGGTATAGAGATGGGAGAAATCGCTGCAAAAATGGTCATTGAAAAGATTGAAGAAGAGGAAGAAGAAGATTCTTTTAGAACAGAAATAATACGCACTTCGTTAATCGAAAGAGACTCTACTAAAAAGATTTAATGCAGTAGATTAAAAAAATATACTATCTTTACCCGCATCAAGACTTATACTTTTACTTCTCACTATATAAGTTTTGATAAGTAATAGCGCTTATCATAAGTATTAATAAAATACTTTTCAGATATGAAAAAGCGTAATTTAAATTTCTGGGAAATCTGGAATATGAGTTTCGGTTTCTTAGGAATACAATTTGGTTTTGCACTTCAGGGAGGCTTTATGTCTCGTATCTTTCAAACATTAGGAGCAGACAAAGACACTATTCCGTTTCTTTGGTTAGCTGCACCTTTAACAGGATTGTTAGTACAACCTGTAATTGGATATTTTAGCGATAAGACCTGGCACTCAAAACTTGGACGAAGAAGGCCTTACTTTTTAATAGGGGCGATTTTAAGTTCACTGGCATTGTTTTTTGTTCCTCATTCTCCAACACTTTGGATTGCTGCCGGATTCCTTTGGATTTTAGATGCTTCTATCAATATATCAATGGAACCTTTTCGGGCATTGGTGGCAGATAAATTAAACGATTCTCAACGATCTTATGGATTTGTTGTTCAAACTCTCATTATTGGAGTAGGAACATGGGTGGCAAGTAATTTACCCTGGTTTGTATCTACGTTGGGAGTAAGTGATGAAGCTGCACCCGGAATTATACCCATGTCGGTTAAAGTGGCTTTTGCAGTTGGAGCCTTTGTGTTTATCGCAAGTATTCTCTATACAATCCTTACAACTTCAGAATATCCGCCGGAAGATATGGAAGCCTTTAAAAAGCATAAAAAAGAAACTAAAGGAAGATTTGTCAAAGATATTGTAGAAAACATTGGTAAAATGCCGGTTACCATGAAAAAATTAGGAGTAGTGCAGTTCTTCAGTTGGTTTGCATTTTTTACCATGTGGAGTATGGCCACACCTGCGTTGACAGAACATGTATTTAAATCGCCTGCACCTGTTCAGGCAGATTACAATATGGAAAACGAAGAAGATGCAAAAGCTTTCAATATCGTAAATGTCAAATATCAAAAGGCGTCCAATGAAGTTGGGTCCTATATGGGAACTTACGGATTATCTTCTATGGTTTTTGCCTTACTGTTAACTTTTTATACTTCTAAAAGAAGAATTAACAGAAAATGGTTACACCTGGTTTCGTTGATTTTAGGTGGAATAGGCTTTTTAATCATGTATTACATTCCAGATCCAAGCTGGCTAACCCTATCTTTTATTTTGATAGGTATCTCCTGGGGAAGTATACTATCTATGCCATATGCCATGCTTTCCAGCTTTATTGACCCTGAAAAAATGGGAATGTATATGGGGTTATTCAATATGTTTATTGTAATCCCTCAGATTATAGCTGCACTTGGAGGTGTGAACTTTACATATAAACTATTGGGAGAAGAAACTATTAATGCAATGACAGTAGCAGGAATATGCCTGATTCTGGCAGGATTATCCAATTTATTAATAACAAATAAATACGCAATAACGTATCAAATAACAGATAGAGATTAAATGAAAAAATGGGGATTCATATTTGATTTGGACGGAGTGATTGTAGACACTGCACGCTTTCATTTTCTTGCCTGGAAAAAAACAGCATATGAGTTAGGGCACGAATTGACACAAGCTCAAAACGAAAAGCTTAAAGGAGTGAGTAGAGTTGATTCCCTCAAGAAAATTTTAGAATGGGCAGGAATTGAGATTTCTGAAGAACGATTCAATACGTTTTTGGAAGAGAAAAATAAAGATTATTTGGAGTATGTAAATAAGATGACCAGCGATGATATTCTGCCGGGAGTCTTTGATTTTATATCAAAAATCAGAAAACAAAAATACCCTGTAGCCTTGGGTTCGGCAAGTAAAAACGCGCCTCGAATTCTTGAAAAAGTAGGGTTAATGCAAATGTTCGATACCATTGTAGATGGTAATAGTGTTACTAAAGCAAAACCAGATCCAGAAGTGTTTTTGGTAGGAGCTGAAAACCTGGGAGTTGATCCTGAAAACTGTATTGTTTTTGAAGATTCGGAAGCAGGAATTGAAGCAGCCAATAAAGCGGGAATGACCTCAATAGGATTAGGTGATAAAGAAATACTGGGACATGCAGATTATGTATTCAACTCATTTAAAGAGATAGATGCATACTTTATAGAACAACTAGAAAAAATATAGATGAATCAAGATTATATAGTGCCAGATAACTGGTCAATTATAGAAGAAGGGTTTAATCCCGATACTGTAAAAGCTTCCGAAAGTCTTTTTAGTATTGGAAACGGAGCAATGGGGCAAAGAGCAAATTTTGAAGAGAGCTACTCGGGCCCCACTTTCCAGGGGAGTTATATTGCAGGAGTCTATTATCCGGATAAAACTAGAGTAGGTTGGTGGAAAAATGGATACCCTGAATACTTCGCCAAAGTTTTAAATGCCCCAAACTGGATTGGGATCAATGTTTTTGTCAATAAAGAAGAATTAGATCTGGCAAAATGTAAAAAGGTTACCGATTTTCGCAGGGAATTGAATATGAAAGAAGGTTGGTATGAAAGAAGTTTTAAAGCTACACTTCAGAACGATATCGAAGTTCAGGTAGTGTCAAAACGATTTTTATGCCTTGATATTGACGAGGTTGGAGCTATTCGTTATACGGTGACTCCTGTTAATTCTGATGCAAAAATTTTGATCAAACCTTACCTGGATTCGGGTATTGAAAATGAGGATACAAATTGGGAAGATAAGTTTTGGGATACGTTAGATGTGAAATTTGATGAGGATAAAGCATTTATCGTCTCAAAAACGATGAAGACCGATTTTTATGTAAGTACTTTTATGAAGGTAGAAGTAGATGGTTTTTCAAGATGTAATTATGAAAATAATTCTTTTAAAACACCTACCTATGCAAGTATTGATTTTGAGAAAGAAGTATCAAAAGGAGAAGCTTTTATTATTCATAAATACGGAGGGTATTGCACCTCAATGAATCATGATAAACACGAATTAATAAAAGCCTCAAAAGAAGTATTAGCTAAAGTTGCTGCTGTTGGATATGATAAAATGCTTGAAAAACAAAAACAAGCCTGGGCACGTATCTGGGAAATGGCAGATATCACGATTGAAGGTGATGTAAAAGCACAACAGGGAATCCGTTTTAATATCTTTCAGCTCAATCAAACATATTTAGGAAAAGATTCCAGGTTGAATATAGGACCTAAAGGATTTACAGGTGAGAAATACGGAGGAAGTACGTATTGGGATACAGAAGCTTATTGTATTCCGTTTTATATGTCCACTAAAAACCAAAAAGTAGCGAGAAACTTACTTACTTACAGGTATAAGCATTTGGAAAAAGCAATAGAAAATGCTAAAAAACTAGGTTTTGACAATGGAGCTGCTCTGTACCCTATGGTAACTATGAATGGGGAAGAATGTCATAACGAATGGGAAATTACTTTTGAAGAAATTCATCGTAACGGGGCTATTGCGTATGCGATATACAATTATACACGCTATACAGGAGATTATAGTTATATCAAGGAGATGGGATTGGAAGTTCTTATCGGAATAGCGCGTTTTTGGTACCAGAGAGCAACATATTCAGCTTCAAAAAATAAATATGTAATACTAGGAGTAACAGGTCCTAATGAGTATGAAAATAATGTGAATAATAACTGGTACACCAATTATATTGCAAAATGGTGTATCGACTTTGCTATAACTCATGTACAAGAAATAAAATCGAATTCTTCATCAGATTATACACGTATTTCAGAAAAAACAAAAATATCGGAAGCAGAGATTTCGAACTGGTTGGAAGTTGCAAAAAACATGTATTTTCCTTATTCGGAAGAATATAAAATATACCTTCAGCAAGATGGGTTTTTAGATAAAGAATTGGTTACGGTAGCTCATTTAGACGAATCCCAACGCCCGATAAATCAGAAATGGTCATGGGATCGTATTTTAAGATCTCCTTATATAAAACAAGCGGACATACTTCAAGGGTTTTATTTTTTTGAAGACCATTTCACGAGGGAAGAATTAGAACGTCATTTTAATTTTTATGAACCGCTTACTGTTCATGAATCTTCTTTATCTCCATGTGTACATTGTATTCAGGCAGCACATTTAGATAAAATGGAATTGGCATATAGCTTTTATTTGATGACTTCCCGTTTAGATCTGGACGATTATAATAAGGAAGTGCACGAAGGACTTCATATCACTTCTATGGCTGGTACGTGGATGAGCATTGTAGAAGGGTTTGGAGGAATGCGTGTTAAAAATGATATGTTATCATTTAATCCTAAAACTCCAAAAGAATGGAAAAATTATTCTTTTAAGGTGAACTTTAGAGATCAGGTTTTAAAAGTTTTTGTAGAAAAAGAAAAAACGTCGTTTAGCCTGGAAGGAGATAAAGAACTTACCATTTTAATAAATGATAAAAAAGTGACCGTTTATCCGAATAACCTGATAACTATATAAAAGGCTAAAATAAATAGATAAAACAAACTTAAGAACGTGAAAAATGTAACAAATATATTTTTAATAATTGCTGTGATTTCATTGCTGTCCTGTAAAAAAGAACAGGGAGATCATAATGAGGTTATTGATAGTTCAGGATTTGTTGAAGAATATGATGATATTGAACGAATTGAACCTTCAAATTGGTGGGTAGGGTTTAAAAATCCGAAATTGGAATTATTAGTTAAAGATGATCACATATCTGATGCAACCCCGGAAATATCATATCAAGGGGTGTCAATAGACAAGGTACATAAAGCTGACAGCCCGAATTATTTATTTATCGATTTGCTTATTTCTGAGTCGGCAAAGCCAGGGAAATTTAATATTACTTTTAAGTTTGAAAACGGCGAAGAAAAAAAGCAGACTTATGAACTAAAGTCACGAGAAAAATCGGCAGAAGAATATGTCGGTTTTGATAGTTCGGATGTTGTTTATCTTATAACTCCAGATCGTTTTGCCAATGCTAATCCTAAGAACGATACTTATCCGTATTTAAAAGAAACGGATGTTAATCGTAGCTTAGATTTTTCCAGGCATGGAGGCGATATCAAGGGCATAACAGCGCATTTAGATTATATAGAAGAAATGGGATTTACGGCCATTTGGCCTAGTCCATTACTAATAAACGATATGCCTAAATGGTCTTATCACGGATACGCAATGACAGATTTCTACCAGGTCGATCCGAGATTTGGAACGTTACAGGAATATAGAGAATTAGCTGATAAAGCCAGAAGCAAGGGAATGAAATTGATCATGGATCAGGTAGCGAATCATTGCGGACTTGAACATTGGTGGATGAAAGATTTACCTTTTAAAGACTGGGTTAATCATCAACAAAAATTTGAGAATAACGAAAAAGTAAGTTATTCGACACACAGAAGAACTGCTAACCAGGACATTTATGCATCTCAAATAGATAAAAATGGGATGACAGATGGTTGGTTTGTAGATGCAATGCCAGATTTAAATCAGCGTAACCCCTTTATGGCCAATTACATCATACAGAATAGTATTTGGTGGATTGAAAATTTAGGTTTAGGAGGGATCAGACAAGATACATACCCTTATCCTGACAAGGATTTTATGTCGAATTGGGCAGCTGCTATCATGAAAGAATATCAGAATTTCAGTATTGTGGGCGAAGAGTGGAGTTACAATCCGCTTCTGATTGCGTATTGGCAGGAAGGCGCTAACAATAAGGACGGATACGATTCTAATTTAAAATCTACTATGGATTTTGCCATGCAAAGTCTAATAGTACAAGCTATATCGGAGGAAGAAAATTGGAATAGCGGATTGGTTAAAATTTATGAAGGTTTGGCAAACGATTTTGTATACCCTTCTCCTAAAGACATCATGGTTTTTCCTGATAATCATGATATGGATCGTGTTTTTACCCAGTTTAAAGAAAATATTGCCAATACCAAAATGGGACTTAGCTATTTGTTGGTGTTACCTAGAATCCCACAATTATACTATGGTACAGAAATATTGATGCAAAATTCTGCAAAACCGGGTGATCACGGATTGATACGAACAGATTTCCCCGGAGGCTGGGAAGGTGATCCTGTAAATGCATTCACAGGAGAAGGCCTGTCCGATGAACAGAAAGATATGCAGTCTTACCTCAAGAAAATATTGAATTACAGGAAAAACAGTAAGGCTATTCATGAAGGTAAAACTGTTCATTTTGCTCCTGTTAATGGAGTATATGTGTTATTCAGGATTCTCGATGAAGAAATAGTAGTCCATGTTCTCAATAAAAATGAAAATCCGGTTGATTTGGATTTAAAACGATTTGAGGAAGTCGGACTGGAAGGAAAAACTTTGAAAAACATTATTTCCGGAGAAGAGGTGATATGGAAAGATAGTTTGAAACTGAATGGTAAAGGAAGTATAATACTAACTACAAAAATTTAAACAATTGAAATTTAGATTATTAGTTATTGTTGCGTTTTTAGTGATTTCTTGTGAAAAAACTGAAAAACGAGAAAAAATACACGCAGAAATAAAAGGAATGGGAACTCCCATTTACCTTCCCTTAGAGGGAGGAGAGGTATTGTTAACAGATTATTTTTTGGATGTTTCCCTGATAGATTCCATTGAAAAAAATGACAGTTACGTTACTACCTTATCTGAAGATAAAAAACAAATTACTATTGAGCCGAATGAAAAATTAGGATTTGTTTCTAATTTAAGAGTTTGGAGTCAAGGTTTTATAAGTGATATTCCAATTTATAAAAGTACGCAGGAGCGCGTGGTGTTTTCAATTCCGGATCCTGATCAGGAATATCAATCGGTTATGATTAAAGGGCAATTTAATGGCTGGGTACCTGAACGCTCTGTAATGACTTATGAAAATGATTCCTGGAAGTATGAAGCCAATTTCAATCCGGGGTCTCATCAGTATTTATTGGTTATTGATGGAAAAGAAGGGCTTGATCCCAAAAATCCTGATAAAGTGAGTAATGGGATGGGAGGAATGAACTCTGTTTTGAAAACAGGTAACGATGCTGAAAGAACCAGGATTACTCCTGGTGACGTAATGGAAAACGGATTTAGCCTTCAACTATCTCACCCAATTGAAGAATTGTTTGTGTATGTTGATAACCTTTTGATTGCTCATAAAAGAGGAGAGAACAAAGAGAAAATTGAAGTTGAATTCCCAAATACTTATAATGGAAGATCTATAGTCAGAGTATATGCTTATGATGAAAACGGGAGAACAAATGATCTTTTATTTCCTTTGGAGAATGGACAGGTTATTACCGATGCTTCTTTATTAAAACGATCTGATTTCCATACACAAATTATGTATTTCCTGATGGTAGACAGGTTTAATGACGGAGATCAAAGTAATACGAAACCTGTGGCTAGTGATGAGATATTACCAATTGCAAACCATTTTGGTGGGGATTTAAAAGGAGTAACTAATAAAATAGATGAAGGTTATTTTGAAGCATTAGGAGTAAATACGATTTGGCTCTCCCCAATCACTCAAAATCCGGAAGGAGCCTATGGTTTATGGCCGGAACCAAAAACAAAGTTTTCAGGCTATCACGGTTATTGGCCAGTAAGCAATACGAAAATCGATTATCGTTTTGGTGATCATGAAGTATTTAAAGAGTTATTAGATAAAGCTCATGGAAATAATATGAATGTTATCCTGGACTACGTGGCAAATCATGTACATGAAGAACATCCGCTTTATCAAAAACATAAAGACTGGGCAACAGATCTATATCTTCCGGATGGAACAATGAATACCGAAAAATGGGATAGCCATCGTCTTACTACCTGGTTTGATACTTTTCTTCCTACTCTGGACTTCTCAAAGCCAGAAGTGGTTGAAAAAATGACCGATTCTGCTACTTTTTGGGTAACAGATTATGAATTAGACGGTTTTCGCCATGATGCTACAAAGCATATCCAGGAAGAATTCTGGAGAACATTAACCCGGAAAATAAAATCGAGAACAGATCGCCCTGTTTACCAGGTAGGAGAAACTTATGGAAGTTATGAACTTATCAGAAGTTATATGAATACGGGAATGCTGGACGCACAATTTGATTTTAACCTTTATGATGCTGCCGTAAACGCTTTTGCCAGGACAGATACTGGTTTTGAACAATTGGCAAGTTCGCTGGAGCAAGGATTGGAATACTATGGAGCAAATCATTTAATGGGAAATATAACGGGAAACCAGGATAGAGCCAGGTTTATAAGTTATGCCTCAGGTGATGTGCGTTTTGATGAAGATGCAAAAGTTGCAGGATGGACAAGAGATATCATTATTTCAGATTCTACTGCATATAAAAAACTGGAAATGTTACATGCTTTTAATTTATCAGTTCCGGGAGTTCCTTGCATTTATTATGGCGATGAATATGGTTCTCCGGGAGGAAACGATCCTGATAACCGCAGGATGATGAAGTTTGAGAATCTGTCTGATAAAGAATTAGCATTAAGAAACGCAGTAACTCAACTTATCAAACAAAGAAAAAATAGTATGGCGCTTCTTTATGGAACAACAGAAGTTTTAGAAGCAAATGACAAGTTGTTTGTTTTAAAGCGTTCTTATTTCGGAGAAGAAGTGGTTATTGTTTTCAATAAATCAAAAGAAGAAGCAAAACTCAATTATTTTGAAAAAGAAGTAATTGTAGTTCCATCAACGTATCAAATGATATATAATAGATAAAAAACGAAGCATAAATTTTTAAAGCCAAACAAATGAAAAAGATGTTCCTGACTTTTATCAGTATAAGTATATTCTTAGCCTGTAAAAAAGAAGTCAAGCAAAACAAAGAAGAAGTTGTTATCGATGAAGTAGAATTAGCACCTGTTTCAGATGCAATAATGGAAAATGCAGTGATCTATGAAGCGAATATCCGCCAATATTCGGAAGAAGGATCTTTTAATGCTTTTACCAAAGATATCCCTAAACTAAAAGAATTGGGAGTGAAAGTCTTATGGATAATGCCAATTTACCCGATTTCGACCACTAAAAGTAAAGGAAGTTTAGGGAGTTATTATGCCATTTCAGATTATACAAAAGTTAATCCGGAGTTTGGAACATTAGAAGACTTTAGAAAACTGGTTAAAACGGCACATGAAAATGGGATTTATGTCATATTGGATTGGGTTGCAAATCATACCGGGTGGGATCATACATGGCTTAAAGAACATCCTGAATATTACTCTAAAGATGAAGAAGGTAATATTACACATACTGTTGGAACCGATTGGACCGATGTAGCAGATCTTAATTATGATAACGCAGAGATGCGGGAACAAATGTTGCACGATATGTTGTACTGGGTAAAAGAAGAAAACATTGATGGATTCAGATGTGATGTTGCAGGGATGGTCCCTGTAGATTTTTGGGAACATACTATTGCTGAATTGAAAAAAGAAAAACCAGTATTTATGTTGGCAGAAGCATGGGAGCCTGAATTACTGGATAATGCTTTTGATATGGGTTACGGATGGGATACCCATCATAAAATGAATGATATTGCGCAGGGAAAAGAAGGAGTAGAAGCATGGGATCACAGAATGCAGCAAATAGACAGCCTGTATGATAAAGATGATATTCTAATGAATTTCACTTCCAATCATGATGAAAATTCGTGGAACGGAACCGTTTTTGAACGTATGGGAGATGGAGCAGAAGCTTTTGCAGCATTGAGTTTTTGCGCACCTGGAATGCCTTTGATTTACAGTGGACAAGAGTATGATATGAATAAACGATTACTCTTTTTTGAAAAAGATACTATTCTTAAAACCAAAGGCAAGTTCTTTGATGTTTATAAAAAACTTGGAGAACTTAAGAATAATAACATAGCTTTAAATGGAGGTAAACAACCGGCTGCATACACTCGAATAGCTACATCAGATGAGGAACATATTCTTGCTTTTGAAAGAGCAAAAGGAGAAAATAAAGTTGTTTTTTTAGCGAACCTTTCGGATGAACCTGTAGCAACAACAGTAGATTACGAAGGCACATTTAAAAATTATATGAGTGGGACTGAGGCAAATCTGGAAAAGGAAAAAACATACGAATTGGCTCCTTGGGAATACATTATTTACGTAGATAAATAATTTTTTATATACTTTTTAGCCCGCAACGCACACAGAATATCCATGTAGATAAAAATTGAACACCAATAATTAAGCAACTAGAGTTTTGCGTTGCGGGCATTTTTATTCCTTTTCTTTCAAGTAATACGCTAAATTTGTAACTCTAAATGAGTGAAAGTATCAGGTGAGTAATGCGAAAGAATATCATCAGGGTTTTTATATTATTTACAGGATTCTTATTGATAGCTTTAATCTACCCTAAATTAAGGACTTATTTAGCTAAGATATATATGTCAATCGAAAAGAAAAAATTGGAAACACTATATACAAATGCTGAAAAAGCTACATGGGAATATGCAGGGAAGCCAGTATTTATACGAATCTTTAAAGCATCATCAGAATTAGAATTATGGATACAGCCTCAAGCAAATGAACCCTTTGTTCTTTTAGAAAAAAAGGAAATCTGTAAGTGGTCAGGTAGATTAGGGCCAAAATTGAAGGAAGGAGATAAACAAAGCCCTGAGGGTTTTTATAATGTTACTAAAAATCTTTTAAACCCGAATAGTTCTTATCACTTATCTATGAACCTGGGGTTTCCTAATGAATATGATAAAGCACATGATAGAACGGGGAGTTTTTTAATGATTCATGGAAATTGTGTTTCTATAGGTTGTTATGCAATAACAGACAGAGAGATAGAAAAAGTGTATTTCTATGTAGAAGAAGCCTTGAAAAATGGACAAGATAAAATTCCAGTTCATATTTTTCCGTTTAGAATGAATGAAGAAGAGTTAGAGGCTAATAGAAATTCTCCATGGATTGATTTCTGGCGTAATCTGGAAGAAGGCTATTCTTTATTCGAAAAAAACCGTATCCCTCCTAAAGTAGAAGTTTGTGAAAAAGTTTATTGTTTTAAATAAACTGATAATCATAACTTAAATTTATCAAATCCCTTCATTTTAATTTATTTTAAGATGATACTTTTAGCGCTTAATCAGTTTTAAAATGAAAAAAATAAGTGTTTTAATATTCCTTTTTTTAATAGTATTTTCGACTATAAAATGTTCAGATTTGGAAAAACAAACTTTAGTAATTGGTCATAGAGGAGCCATGGGGTATAAAACTGAAAATACACTTGCATCTATTCAAAAAGCAATGGATATGGGGGTAGATATGATTGAAATTGATGTTTTCAAGATAAAAAGTGGAGAAATAGTTGTTTTTCATGATGATGAGGTAGACAGACTTACTGATGGTAAAGGATTAGTAGAAGATATGACCATAGAAGAAGTTAAAGAACTTCGATTGTCAGGAGGGCATAAAATACCAACACTTATTGAAGTTTTGGATTTGATGGCTGCCAAAACAAAACTGAATGTAGAATTAAAAGGAGCTAATACTGCAAAAAATGTAAATATCATTCTTCATAATTATATTACTAATGAAAAATGGGAGAATAAGGATTTCATTATTTCCAGTTTTAACTGGGAAGAACTAAGAGCTTTTTATGCTATAAATAAAGATATTGCTATTGGAATTTTGACCGAAGAAGAACCCATGGATGCTATCGAAATAGGCGAAGAACTAAATGCAGTAGCTATTCATCCTGATTTTTCTACACTAACCCAGGAAAAAGTAGAAAAAATACAGGGGGAAGGATTTAAAATCTATACGTGGACTGTTAATGAAACGACTGATATTGAAAAAATGAAATCATTTGGAGTAGAAGGCATTATTACCAATTTCCCGGATAGAGTCCGTTCGACTGCTACACATTAAGAATAAAATATTTTTATGTATATCAAGAAAGATGTTGTTATTGTAGGTGGTGGAGCTGCAGGTTTTTTTGCTGCTATTCAAATAGCGGAACAGAATCCCGATCTCGATATTGTAATATTAGAAAGAGGAAAAGAAGTCTTGACGAAAGTTAAAATATCAGGAGGCGGAAGATGTAATGTAACGCATGCTGAATTTATTCCTTCAGAACTGGTTAAAAATTACCCCAGGGGAGAAAAAGAATTATTAGGCCCTTTTCATAGTTTTTGTAGTGGAGATACTATTGAATTTTTTGAACAAAGAGGAATTGCTTTGAAGATAGAAGAAGACGGACGTATGTTTCCGGTTTCAGATTCTTCCCAAACTATCATTGATTGTTTTTTATCGGAAGTGAAAAGATTAGGCATTCAGATATTAAAAAACCATTCGGTTAAAGAAATTTCAAAACAGGAAAATGAGTGGTATTTGCAAACGAATCAAGAAGGTTTCCAGGCAAAAAAAGTATTAATTGCTACCGGGAGTAATCCTAAAATATGGAAAATGTTGGAAACTTTAGAACATAAGATCATTGCTCCGGTACCATCGTTATTTACATTTAATATAAAAGATAATAGAATTAAAGGGCTTGCTGGAATTGCAGAAGAAGTTTCAATAAAAGTATTGGATACTAAATTAGAATCAGAAGGCCCTTTGTTAATAACACATTGGGGAATGAGCGGACCCGCAATATTGAAACTTTCGGCCTGGGGAGCAAGAGAATTAAACTCGCATAACTATCAATTTAAAATAAAAGTAAACTGGTTGTTTAAGACGACGATTGAAGAAGCTGAAAAAGAACTAAAAGTATTTAGAACTGAAAATCCGAAGAAACTTATTGTGAATACAAAACCTTTTTCAATATCTAAGCGATTATGGTTGAACTTCGTTGAAGTTTCTACGATTTCAGAAAAACTAAGATGGGCAGATCTTTCAAAAAAACAATTATCTCAATTAGCCACGCAATTAACAGAAAGTGTTTTTCAGGTGAATGGGAAAAGTACTTTCAAAGAAGAGTTTGTAACAGCCGGAGGGGTTGATTTGAAAGAAATCAATTTTAAAACTTTTGAAAGTAAGAAACATGAAAATCTCTATTTTGCCGGAGAAGTTATAAATATTGATGCGATTACAGGTGGTTTTAATTTTCAGAATGCATGGACAGGTGCTTTTATAGCAGCAAAAGCCATGGCTTATTAGCACTCTAGGGAAGTCCCAGGTTTAGATTTTTATCCCCGGGTTGCCAACTGTTTTCAAATTGAGACCTGTTTCCCATCAGCGCAGATTTATTAACTATTTGCTTGCCTAAATACAATTGTTTTCTTTCCCATTCCTGAAGTGCCACTGTCAAATCCCCGTTATAAAAAGATAAATTACCGGCCAATTCCCATGCATCTATCATGGCCTTGGAAATGCTCATTCCTGCATGTGGCCTGCTATAAAAAGCACTATTCCCCATTAAAACTATTTTTTCAAATACCATATGAGGTACTTGCATATCGTAAATAACTTCCAGGCCGTGGTTTTTAGTGGCATTGATTAATGCTGCCATGTCCGGATTTAAATTCTTATTGGCAACTTCTAATAATTCGATTTTATGTTTTTCACTGATATGAGTATTCGGAATTTTATATTCATAGAGTTTCCCGTCAATTCCTGTTAATAGTTCATTCAATAAAGGGCCTTTTACCACATTCTGATACCAGGTGTAATTAATAGAAATTTTATTATCGATAGACCGCACCGGGTAAGAGACAATATGAGAATTAGGGAGTAACTGATAGGATAGCGCTTCTTTGAATTTGTTAAAAGTATCCTCGTTTAAATCCGATTCTTGTATAGATCCGCGCCACCCGACGTAACCTGCATAATTTAAAGTTGCGTTTGGTAATAATGTAGACCGAATAAGACTGTCAATGCCTTCTGTACAAATCAGCAGATCAAAAATGTCTTTTTCATCATTAGTAAAAGAAACAATTACCTTATCTGCTTCATGGATAAAACCATTGATTTCATGTTCAAAGTGATAGTTTTTACTCCCAAATAAGGTGAATAAATTATCAAACAAGATCTCATGAGAAGTAAAATACTTGGTTTGTTCTTCTTCGCTTATGGAATATCCTTTATCGTTTAAATACCTTAAATATTTGGTTTTAACACTAAAAGCTTCAGAAGATATATTGGTGTATTCGGTTAAATATTTAGAAACAAAAGTATCGACCCAAATACCTCTTATCGGATCTATGGGAAGTGCTTTTTTTCGTTCGTATATATGAACATTACACCCCAGATCACGTAAGAGTAATGCCAGGGTAATGCCATCTACCGACCCGCCTAAAATTCCTACTTTTAGCGGTTGTGCTAATTTTTTAGAAGAAGATAGATTCATAACCTTTATAGATAAAGGTTAACGTCAATATTTTATAATTCGTGTATTAAAAAAGTTAATTTAATTCCCAGATTTTATAATTGAGTAATGTTGCAAAACACACCCACAATAAGTACGGAATTAACAGATATGCAGCTCCCTTACTTACAATCATAAACCATTTGATAGTTAAAAGGATTAGTGCTATTAAAATCAGGATGATAAATAATGCCCAAAGAGGTTGCATAAAACCAAAAAAAACAATGCTCCATAACGCATTAAATAAAAGTTGGAAGCCAAAATGATATAAAGCTGTTTTTACCCATTTATGATAGAAACCTTTATGCCATACAATCCCTGCAGCAACCCCCATTAAAACATAGAGAAGCGTCCATACCGGGGCAAATACCCAGTTAGGTGGGTTAAAAGATGGTTTGTTTAGCGTGACATACCAATCGTTTACAGAGCTTTGAGTTGCAAAACCAGATAAAAAACCAATCAATAAACAGACAGCTACTGAAATAATAATTCGTATGGTTAGTTTTTGATTCATATGAAAGTTGATGTGCCTGGACACTAAAATAACAATTTATTTGAATTGGCAATAATAAAGGATGAAATCGAAACCAGTATCTTTGTTTAAAATATAATTTTTAATGACCGAAAAAGATTTTAAACGCTCTTCTTTTGAACATCTCCCAAAATCTGGTAATTGTACATGGAAGTCTCCCAGTAATATTGCATTGGTTAAATATTGGGGGAAAAAAGAAAATCAAATTCCGGCTAACCCATCTGTTAGTTTTACTTTAGATGCTTGTGCAACTACAACTACGCTGGAATATACCCTGCTAGATGAAGACAAGGATGAATTTTCATTTGATCTTTTTTTTGAGGGAAAACCTAAAATTTCCTTTAAGCCAAAAATCAATAAATTCTTTGAGCGTATTGAAGAATATTGCCCGTACATCAGGAAATACCATTTTAAAATTGAGACTTCAAATTCTTTTCCGCATAGTAGTGGTATTGCTTCATCTGCAAGCGGGATGAGTGCATTGGCGCTGTGCCTAATGAGTTTAGAGAAAGAGATAGTCCCGGAAATGACTCAAAATTACTTTAATCAAAAAGCTTCATTTTTAGCTCGGTTAGGCTCCGGAAGTGCCTGTAGAAGTATTGAAGGGAATTTGATAGTCTGGGGTAATCATAAAGATACTATTGGAAGTTCAGATTTATTAGGAGTTAGATACCCTTATGAAGTTCATAGCGTATTTGATAAATTTCACGATACGATTTTATTGGTTGATAAAGGCAAGAAACAAGTAAGTAGTACACTTGGACATCAATTGATGAATGGACATCCGTTTGCAGAAAATCGTTTTAAGCAAGCGCATCAGAATCTTTTAAAGCTGCAAAAAATATTTAAAGAAGGAGATTTAAAATCATTTATAGAAATAGTAGAAAGTGAGGCGTTGACGTTACATGCTATGATGATGACCAGTTTACCTTATTTTATCCTGATGCAACCCAATACGTTACAGATTATTCATAAAATATGGGCCTTTAGAGAAAAAACGAACTCAAATGTTTGTTTTACTTTAGATGCCGGAGCTAATGTACATGTTTTATATCCTGAATCAGAAAAAGAATTAGTGTTCGAATTTATTAAAAATGAGTTAGTTGCATATTGTGAAAACGGGCATTATATTTGTGATAGAATTGGTTTCGGAGCTAAACAATTAGCTGTTGATATATGATTCAAGATGAAAAACCGTTATTGTATCATATGATTTTGATTTAACTATTTAAAATTATGTATATTTAGATAGTTAAGTTGTAGTCAACCAAACATTGATGTTTTACTTAAATTGCCTACTGGTTATTAAAAAATAAGCTTGTGAAAGGACCATCATTTTACTCAAAAATTCTTCTCTTCGGAGAATACGGAATTATTAAAGATTCAAAAGGACTGTCAATCCCTTATAATTTTTATAATGGAGGGTTAAAGTGCGATGGAAATCAATCTGAAACTGCAATTGAATCTAATAGAAGCCTTAAAGGTTTTTCCGATTACTTAAGAGAACTTCAGGAATCACAACCTGAATTAGTAACTTTTGACCTGGAGAATTTATCAGAAGATATAGCTTCAGGAATGTATTTTGACAGTTCTATTCCTCAAGGTTATGGAGTTGGAAGTAGTGGCGCTCTTGTTGCGGCTATATATGATAAATATGCACAAAACAAAATTACAGTACTTGAAAACCTTACCAGGGAGAAATTATTAAAGCTAAAAGCAATTTTTGGAGAAATGGAATCTTTTTTCCACGGGAAATCTTCAGGATTAGATCCGTTAAATAGCTATTTGAGTATCCCAATCCTTATTAACTCCAAAGATAATATAGAACCTACAGGAATTCCTTCTCAAAATAAAGAAGGAAAAAATGCAGTTTTTTTACTGGATAGTGGAATGACAGGGGAAACTGCTCCTATGGTAAAAATCTTTATGGATAAAATGAAACATGAAGGTTTTAGAGCAATGATTAAAAATCAATTTATCAAACATACAGATGCATGTGTAGAAGATTTTCTTAAAGGAGATGTAAAGTCTCTTTTTGGAAATTTAAAGCAACTTTCTCATGTGGTACTGGATAATTTTAAGCCTATGATACCGGCTCAGTTTCATAAACTTTGGAAAAAAGGAATAGAAACAAATGAGTATTACCTGAAATTATGCGGGTCCGGAGGAGGAGGTTATATCTTGGGCTTTACAGAAGATATTGATAAGGCCAGAGCTTCTCTTAAAGACTATAAATTAGAGGTTGTATATAACTTCTAAGAATCTTTTTTCTTATGTTGAGTAGAAGGAAGAGACTGATTTTACTCAAATTTTTGAGCCTTTTTTCAGTGATAAGAGGATACAACTTATTAGTGATTATTGTTGCTCAATACCTTGCTTCCATATACATTTTAGCTCCGGATTGGAGATTGAGGGATGTGATATTGGATGGGAATCTTTTTTCAATAGTTGCAGCTTCTGCTTTAGCCATAGCTGGGGGGTACATTATCAATAATTTTTACGATGCAGAGAAAGACCTGATAAACCGACCCAAAAAAACAATGCTGGATCGTTTGGTCAGTCAGAATACCAAATTGTCAACATATTTTGTCCTTAATTTTTTATCAGTAGTGTTTGCGAGTTATGTTTCCTTTAGAGCCGTTGTCTTCTTTTCATCATACATTTTTGGGATATGGTTTTATTCACATAAACTAAAAAGAATTCCTTTTATAGGAAATCTGACTTCTGCCTTACTGGCTATTACCCCTTTCTTTGCAGTATTTATCTATTACAAAAATTTTGAAACTGTCATATTTGTTCATGCTACATTCTTGTTTTTGCTGATTTCTATGCGGGAATTGATCAAAGACCTTGAAAATATAAAAGGAGATCTTACTCATAATTACAGAACGATTCCTATTCTATATGGAGAAAGAGTTTCTAAGATAGTTCTTAGTTGTTTGACGTTGCTTGCTTTAATACCTGTTTATCTGTTGATTGATCGTTTTCAGATTGGGCATATGTATTTTTATTTCTATATAAGTGTTATTTTGTTATTATTATTCGTATTCCTGCTCTGGAGATCGAAAGGAAAAAAACATTACTTACTTTTACATAACATTTTAAAATTAATTATTGTATCAGGGGTTTTTGGTATTCTGTTAATTGATATCGACCTGGTTTTAAATAGAATCTTATAATACATGGCAGCAAATCATTTAAAAGTAGCTTTGGCTCAAATAGCACCTGTGTGGCTTAACAAAAAAGGTACTTTAGATAAAATCAAAAAGTATATTCTTGAAGCTTCAAAAGAAGATGTCGAACTTATTGTTTTTGGGGAATCTTTATTGCCAGGTTATCCTTTTTGGATAGAATTAACCAATGGAGCAGCTTTTAATTCTACTGTTCAGAAAGAATTACATGCTCATTATTCAAGAAACGCGATTGTAATAGAAGAAGGGGATTTAGATGAGGTATGTGCATTGGCTAAAGAACATAAAATTGCTATCTATTTAGGAAGTATAGAGCGGGCTCAAAACAGAGGTGCGCATAGTTTGTACTGTTCTTTGGTTTATATAGATCAGGAAGGAGAAATTCAATCGGTACATAGAAAATTACAGCCTACGTATGAAGAACGCCTTACCTGGGCACCCGGAGACGGAAATGGGTTACGGGTTCATAAACTAAAAGAGTTTACTGTTGGCGGACTTAATTGCTGGGAAAACTGGATGCCACTACCAAGAGTTGCTTTATATGGACAAGGTGAAAATTTACATGTAGCAGTATGGCCGGGAAGTGATTATAATACAAAAGACATTACCAGGTTTATTGCAAGAGAATCGCGTAGTTTTAGTATTTCGGTTTCTAATATCATGCGTGTAGAAGATTTTCCGGAAGACACGCCGCATTTGGATAAAATATTAGAAAAAGCACCAAAAATATTAGGAAACGGAGGCTCTTGTATTGCCGGACCGGATGGCGAATGGATTATTGAACCAGTATTAAATAAAGAAGGACTAATTATAGAAACTCTGGATTTTAACAGAGTATATGAAGAACGTCAGAATTTTGATGCAGTAGGACATTATTCCAGACCAGATGTAACCAAACTTACTGTTAACAGAGAGCGTCAATCTACTGTAGAGTTGAATGACTAGTGCTGTTTAGAAAGTTAAATGATAATATATTATAATTGCGAGGCTTTTGATGCCTCGCAATTTTTTTATTCTACAGTACACTATGTGATATCAATACAAATCCGCCTATCTTTGCAAAAAAATAAACAAATGGGCAGTACAGGTAGAAATAACAACAGAAAAGCTTCGGGAAAACAAGGTGGAGGACCAAGAAAGAAAAGCTATGCAAAAGGAAATACCTCATTTAAGAAAAAAGGCCCGTCTAAACCTTCTGGAAATAAAGATGAGATTCGATTAAATAAATATATTGCCAATTCGGGAGTTTGTTCTCGAAGAGATGCTGATATTTATATTGCTTCGGGAAATGTTACCGTAAATGGTAAAATAGTAAATGAACTTGGTTATAAAGTAAAACTGACAGATGAAGTCCGTTTTGATGGAAGATCGATTAATCCGGAGAAAAAAGAATATATTCTTCTTAATAAACCTAAAGGATTCCTTACTACTACAAATGATGAAAAAGGAAGAAGAACGGTTATGGAACTGGTATCTAAAGCATCTAAATCCCGACTCTTACCAGTAGGAAGATTAGATAGAACCACAACAGGTTTGTTGTTGTTTACTAATGATGGAGAGATGGTCAAAAAACTGACACATTCAAAAAACAAAGTACGTAAAATCTATCACGTTGAACTGGATAAAAATTTAGCCGCTGCCGATTTAAATAAGATTAAAGAAGGTTTAAACCTAGATGACGGATTGGTAAAAGTAGATGAGGTAAGCTATATCGAGAATGCTCCTAAACGAGAAATCGGGATAAAAATATACAGTAGCAAGAATCAGATTATTAAACGCATTTTTGAGCATTTAGGCTACGAAGTTATAAAACTGGACCGTGTTGTATTTGCAGGGTTGACAAAAAAAGACTTGCCTCGTGGGCATTGGAGACCTTTGAATCAACAAGAAGTAATTAACCTGGGAATGCTTTAATTCTAGAAATTCTCTGGAAGAGAATAGGCTATGGTTTTAATATCTGAAAAAGAATAAATGTTTTTTAGATTCCCGTCCCTGTCTGCCGACAGGCAGGTTCGCAGGAAATCTAAGATTCGACAGAGTCAATGACATATATTTATAGTTCACCACAACTTTTATTTATTTCACAACAAAAATTTTATATAAAAAGAAGAAGATACTATGTTTGGAGTGTCAAAATGGTAATAGTATTATTTAGATAGTGAGAGTCCCAAACTTTAAACTATCAAAAGGTTAAAAAAGTCTCGAATCCTACTTTCGAGACTTTTTGTTTTTTAAGAGTGAAACGCACTGTCAAATTTCTCTTGAATCTTGTCTAAACAGAGATTTCCCAGACTTCCTTCATGGGTGTGTTTAATATCTTTTTTAGGGTTAAAAGTATTGTTGGCAATATCTTGCCCCATCGCTTTGTAAGCATCTCTAAAAGGAATACCACTTAAAACGAGTTCATTTAATGTGTCTACACTAAATAGATAATCGTATTTAGGATCTTCCAAAATATTTTTATTGATACGAATGTCTTTTAAAGTGAATGCAGCTATTTCTAAACAAGCTTTGATTTCCTGGATAGCCGGAACAATGGTTTCCTTAACCAGTTGTAAATCTCTGTGATATCCACTGGGTAAATTATTAGTAATAAGAATCAATTCATTTGGAACAGCCTGTAGTTTATTACATTTTCCTCTGATCAGTTCAAAGACATCCGGATTTTTTTTGTGAGGCATAATACTGGAGCCTGTAGTGAGTTCATCGGGAAATGAAATGAAATCAAAATTCTGATTCATATAAAGGCATACATCCATTGCAAACTTAGAAAGCGTTGAAGCGATAGCACTGACTCCAAAAGCGGTACTTTTTTCAACTTTACCTCTACTCATCTGAGCTGCAACGACATTGTATTTTAAATCATGAAAATGAAGTTCTTTGGTAGTAAAGGTCCTGTCAATAGGAAATGAACTTCCATAACCTGCAGCACTTCCCAGAGGATTTTGATCTGCTATTTTATAAGCTGCATTAATAAAATAAAGATCATCAATTAAACTTTCTGCATAAGCAGAAAACCATAATCCAAAAGAAGAAGGCATCGCGATTTGCAGGTGCGTATAACCCGGAAGTAAAACATCTTTGTGTTTATCTGCTAAGCTAATGAATAAGTTAAAGAGCTCTTTTGTCTGATTTTTAATTGCTGTCAACTCATCTTTTAGATATAAGTGCATGGCAACCAGAACCTGATCGTTCCTGGATCGTGCCATATGAATTTTCTTTCCGGTATCACCAAGCTGCTGAATTAACAGATACTCTATTTTGGAGTGCATATCTTCAAAAGTGTCTTCTATGGTAAAATCTCCATTCTCTACATCTTTTAAGATGTTTTTTAATCCTATTGTGAGTTGATTTGTTTCTTCATTATTCAATAAACCGACTCTCCCTAACATTTTTGCATGTGCAATTGATGCAATGACATCGTATTTGACGAGTATCAGATCTAATGCTCTATCGTTTCCAACAGTAAAATGATCTATTTTTTTGTCGGTACTAAAACCTTTATCCCAGATTTTCATCTATTTAAAAATTTTTATTGTTATTAAAATGAATGAGCCTGAAAAATTAACTTTGTTATACTCTTTCATAATATCTTTTCTAATAGTTGTATATAAAATTTAATCCCTTCTTCAATCTCTTTGATGTATATAAATTCATTAGCAGTATGTGATCGGGTAGAATCACCAGGGCCTAGTTTAAGCGAAGGACAACTTAAAGCTGCCTGATCAGATAAAGTAGGAGATCCATAAGTTTCTTTCCCCAAAGTTATTCCGGCTTTAACTAACTCATGCTCTATCGGAATAGAAGAAGAGTTAAGGCGAAGTGAACGGGGAGTTATTTTATCACAGGGAGCTTTTTTTTCTAAAACATCAGCAATTTCCTGATTTGTATAGCAATCATTTACCCTAACATCAATAACTAAATGAGTATTTGACGGGACTACATTATGTTGACTGCCTGCCTGAATTTGAGTGACAGTCATTTTTACAGCTCCTAAAGTTTCTGAAACTTTTTCAAACGTATAACCCTTAAACCATTCCAGAGTTTTTATGGTATTATAGATAGAATTGTCTGTATTAGGGTGTGCAGCATGACTGGATGTACCCTTTACAATTGCATCAAAAACTATTAATCCCTTTTCTGCAATAGCAAAATTCATTAAAGTAGGCTCACCTACTATAGCCACATCGATTTTGGGTAATAGAGACAAGACACTATTCAGTCCATTAGGCCCTGAATTTTCTTCTTCTGCAGAAGCAACTAATATCAAATTGTATTTTAAATCCGGGGTATTGTACAGGTAAGAAAAGGTAGCTATTAAAGATACCAGGCAACCCCCGGCATCATTACTTCCTAACCCGAAAAGCTTCCCGTTTTCAATATGTGCAAAAAAAGGATCTTTGGTATATCCTTTATTGGGTTTTACGGTATCGTGATGAGAATTTAAAAGCAGGTTTGGTTTATGTTCATCAAAATGTTTATTAAAAGCATAGATATTGTTATTTGACCGCTTGAAAGTAATCTCATACCTTTTAAACCAATCTTCAATTAACTTGGCTGTTTCATTTTCTTCCGAAGAAAAAGAAGGTGTAGCAATTAAACTTTTGAGTAATGCAATAGCTTTGGATGTAAGTTCCTGGATATCCATATTAAAGTGTTAATAAAGTAAAAAACTGTTGCTGGTTAGTAATTATCTTTTCATTTCCAATGCTTACCCTGGAAACCCCATTATCAAGAGCATAAAAACAATTATGCAGTTTAGGGAGCATACCGTTGGCTATAATTCCGTTTTTAATGCATTGAGAGTAAGAATCTTTATTAAGATGAGGAATTACAGATGTATCATCATTTATGTTTTCTAATACTCCGTTTTTTTCAAAACAATAAAAGATAGATGTTTCAAAATTCTTGCTTAGCGCAATTGCGACTTCAGCAGTAATGGTATCGGCATTAGTATTTAAAAGTTGTCCGTTTTTGTCGTGAGTAATAGAACAGAAAACAGGAGTTATACCATTTTCCAGTAAATTCAATAGCGTTGATGTATTTACAGTTTTAACATCTCCTACATATCCGTAATCGATAGCTTTAACTGGTCGTTTAGAAGCTGTAATGATATTGGCATCAGCACCAGATAACCCAATTGCATTAGTATTGTTCTTTTGTAAAATCGCAACTATTTTTTTATTTATAAGGCCTCCATATACCATTGTAATTACGTCTAAAGTATCGGCATCGGTAACCCTTCTACCGTCGATTAACTTCGTTTTGATATTTAGTTTTTCCGAAAACTCAGTCGCTAATTTTCCGCCTCCATGAATCAATACTTTTTTCCCTTCTATTTTTGCAAAATCAGAAAGAAAGGCGGTTAATTTCTCTTCATTGGAAATAACATTCCCTCCAATTTTGACTATTGATATTTTAGGTTTCATAATTATACTGTATTTAAGATAAACCTTCCAATAATTGCTTTAATATGACCTGTGCCGCATAAGTCCTGTTATTCGCTTGCTGAATTACAATTGAATTTTCATGATCTAATACTTCATCATTTACGACCACATTCCTTCGAATCGGGAGGCAATGCATAAATTTTGCATTATTGGTCAATTGCATTTTTGCTTCAGAAATAGTCCATTTTTCATCCTGAGACAGTACTTTTCCGTAATCGACATATGAACTCCAGTTTTTGGCATAGATAAAATCTGCATTTTCAAAAGCTTTTTCCTGGTTGTATTCGATAGTAGCTCCTTGGGTAATTGCTGTATCAAGCTCGTAACCTTCAGGATGAGTAATCACAAAATCTGCTTCAGATTTGATCATCATTTCTACAAATGAGTTTGCAACTGCCTGAGGCAATGCTTTAGGATGAGGTGCCCAGCTTAAAACCACTTTAGGTTTATCAGTTGTTTTATGTTCAGAAATGGTAATGGCATCTGTCAATGCCTGAAGCGGATGTCCGGTTGCACTTTCCATATTGACAATAGGAACCGAAGCATATTTTTTAAAACTGTTTAAAATTAATTCGGCTTCATCTTTTTCTTTATCTGTTAAAGAAGCGAATGCTCTAATCGCTATGATGTCACAATATTGAGAGATCACTGCAGCTCCTTCTTTAATATGTTCTGAAGTGGTTGCATTCATAACAGAACCATCTTCAAATTCTAATGCCCATCCTTCATTATTAAAATTCATGACAACTATATCCATGCCCAGGTTCTTTGCTGCCTTTTGTGTGCTTAAACGCGTTCGTAAACTAGGGTTAAAGAACAATAGTCCAATGGTCTTATTTTCTCCGAGAGACTTATGTTCAAAAGGATTTTTCTTTAATTTTTTTGCCTCTTCTATTAATAGCGGGAGGGAATAAATATCGTTTACACTGATGTAGTTTTTCATTTCAATAAATCTTTTAATGCTTGTATAAATTGATCGATGTGCTTTTTCTGAACAGTTAAAGGAGGTAGAATCCGAATTAGTTTTTTATTACTTGACCCTCCTGTGAAAATGTGTTTTTCATAGATCATTTTTTTACGGAGTTCTGCTACTTCAAAATCAAATTCAAGTCCGAGCATTAATCCCCGTCCTTTAATTTTTTTTACCTGCGGAATTTCACTGACTTTCTCCATGAAATACGAGGAAATCTTTTTTGCATTATCCATAAGTTGTTCTTTTTGCATGACTTCTAAAACAGCTAAAGTGGCAGAACATGCCAAATGATTACCTCCAAAAGTGGTTCCCAGCATTCCGTATTTAGGAATGATATCAGGATGAATCAGAATACCTCCAACAGGGAAACCATTCCCCATACCTTTGGCAACAGATATAATATCCGGAGTAATCCCATATTTTTGAAAAGCAAAAAAGTCACCTGTACGCCCAAAACCAGATTGTACTTCATCTGCAATTAATAGGGTTTGATATTTTTTACAAAGCGTATAAAGGGATTGATAAAAATCAGTCGATGCTTCATCTAAACCTCCCACGCCTTGAATAAATTCAATGATTACGGCACAAACATCTCCTTTAGCTAATTCTTTTTCCAGGGTTTGCTGATCGTTCAAATTAATTAAAGTAACTTCTTGTTGTTTGTTAATAGGAGCAATGATCGCCTGATTATCTGTAGCGGCCACAGCAGCAGAAGTTCTTCCGTGAAATCCGTTTTTAAAAGCAATAACACGTGATTTTCCAGTTTTGAAAGAAGCTAACTTTAATGCATTTTCATTGGCTTCTGCACCGGAATTACACAAGAAAAGTTGATAATTGTTACAATTGGAAAGCTCTCCTAGTTTTTTGGCTAGTGTTTGCTGTAACGGATTTTGAACAGCATTGGAATAAAACCCTAAATGTTGTAATTGTGTACTTACTTTGGTTACATATTCAGGATGAGAATGTCCGATAGAAATAACAGCATGCCCACCATAAAGATCTAGATATTGTGTTTCGTTTTTATCATAAACCCAGACATCACTTCCTTTTACAGGAGTAACATCATAGAGCGGATAAACATCAAATAAATTCATTTTTTAGTCTTTAGAAATTTGATTAATCTTATTAAAAGAAGTAACAATCCCCTTTATTAATGAAGAACTTAGACCTTGGTGTTCCATTTCATTTAACCCTTCAATTGTACAGCCTCTCGGAGTAGTTACCCTGTCAATTTCTTCTTCGGGATGTTTACCAGATTCGATCAACAGACTTGCTGCTCCCATGCAGGTATTCATAGCGAGCTTGTGAGCTTCTTCAGAATCGAAACCAAGTTGGATAGCCCCTTGAGTTGTAGCTCGAATTAAACGCATCCAAAAAGCAATCCCACTTGCACAAATAACAGTAGCTGCCTGCATTTGTTCTTCCGGAATTTCGATAGAAGTTCCTAATCTGTCAAAAATAGCTTTGGCTAATTCTATTTGTTTTTCGCCCTTTTTATTGCTGCAAATACAAGTCATCGATTTACCTACCGAAATAGCAGTATTAGGCATACTCCTGATAATAGAATTATTTGCTCCTATAATTGCTTCTATCTGGAATATTTTAAAACCGGTAATAGTAGAGATGAGTACATGTTTTTCATTTATTAACCCTTTAATTTCGTGTAAAACTCCTCCGAAATGTCTGGGTTGTATAGCAAAAATGATAACATCAGATTGCTTTACTGCTGTTTTGTTATCAGATGTAATAATTACCTCTTTATATTTTTCCCAATCAGCAATATTTTGTGTATTTCTTTTTGTTAAATACAGTGTTGTAATTGCATTATTGATGATGAGTCCTTTTGCAATTGATAACCCAAGATTTCCGGCTCCTATAATCGCTATTTTCATATTTTCTTTCTATGTCATTCCTGCGAAAGCAGGAATGACAATTATTATAATTCAACTCTTCTTAATCTTTTAATAAGATGCTTACTAAAAATAATTTCCCTTTAACTGTAATCCTGCTTTTTCATCAAGTCCAAACATTAAATTCATATTTTGAATAGCCTGTCCGGAAGCTCCTTTTATCAGGTTATCGATAGCGCTGGTTACTAAAAGTAAATTGTTGTGTTTGTGTAAATGAATATGACAATGATTGGTATTGACGACTTGTTTTAAATGAATTTCTTTTTTAGAAATATGAGTAAAAGGCGCATTTGCATAAAACGATTCAAAAAGTTCATATGCATCTTCCAGGGAACTTTCAAACTTTGTATAAGCAGTGACAAATATGCCTCGGGTGAAATTTCCTCTTTGAGGAATAAAAATAAGATTAGCTTCATTTTGTTGAAGGGAAACAATACTTTCTCCAATTTCTCCTAAATGCTGATGTGTAAAAGGCTTGTACCAGGAAATATTATTGTTTCTCCAGCTAAAATGTGAAGTGGCCGACAAGCTGCCTCCTGCGCCTGTACTTCCTGTAATTGCATTGATGTGAACATCATTTTGTAGTTTTTTATCAGCAGCAAGAGGCAGTAAAGCCAATTGAATAGCCGTTGCAAAGCAACCCGGATTTGCAATATGATTTGCTTTTTTAACTACTTCTTTCTGTAATTCCGGAAAACCATAAACAAAATCCTTTCCAATAAAATGACTATTATTTTTTAATCTGAAATCATTACTCAGATCAATGATTTTTGTATAATCACTAAAGTAATTTTCTTCGAGGAATTTTTTAGAATTTCCATGTCCCAGGCACAAGAACAAAACATCTACTTCAGGATTTAATTTATCTGTAAACGATAATGCTGTAGTACCGGTTAAATCCTGATGCGTTTCTGAGACAAGTTGCCCGGCTTTGGTTGTGCTTTTGATGAAGTCAATCTCAACTTTAGGATGAAATAATAAAATTCGGATCAATTCTCCTGCTGTGTACCCTGTTCCTCCTACAATACCTGCTTTTATCATAATTTATTGATTTACGTGCTGATAAATTTTACCTTGATTGGAAAGTATTTTGATGAATCCTTTAGCGTCATCTGCTGTCCATCCTTTATTTACTTCTCCATAACTTCCAAATGAAGCATTCATTAAATCGTGTTCCGATTGGATGCCATCAATAGTGAATCTATACGGATATAAACTGACGAATACATCACCCGAAACATTTTTCTGTGTATCTTCAAGAAAGACTTCAATATTTCTCATAACTTCATCCAAATACTGTCCTTCATGCAATAACATTCCGTACCAATTGCCCATTTGCTCTTTATGATGTTGCTGCCACTTGGTTAGTACATGTTTCTCTAATACGTGATGCGCTTTGATAATTATCATAGGAGCGGCAGCTTCAAAACCAACCCTTCCTTTAATGCCTATAATGGTATCCCCCACATGAATATCTCTTCCTATTGCATAAGAAGCAGCTATTTGTTGCAGTGTGTTAATGTTTTCAACAGGACTTCTTTTTTTATCGTTGATAGCAATTAATTCGCCTTTATGAAAACTTAATTTTAATTTTTCACTTTCATTTTTTTGTAATTGACTGGGGTATGCTTCTTCGGGTAATGACTGATGAGATGTAAGGGTTTCAGCTCCTCCAACACTTGTTCCCCAAAGCCCTTGATTGATAGAGTATTTTGCTTTTTCCCAGCTTAATGCAATACCGTTTTCTTTTAAATATTCGATTTCTTCTTCTCTGGTTAATTGCTGATCTCTTATTGGAGTAATAATTTGAATTTCGGGAGCAATGATTTGAAATATAAGATCGAATCTTACCTGGTCATTACCTGCGCCAGTACTACCGTGTGCGATATAATTTGCGTCTATACTTTTAGCGTAGTTGATGATTTCTACTGCCTGGATGATTCTTTCTGCACTTACAGAGAGCGGGTAAACATTGTTTTTTAAAACGTTTCCGAAGATTAGATACTTTACTATTTTTTGATAAAAAGTGTCTATGGCAGCTATGTTTTTATAGGTAGCTGCTCCCATTTGATAAGCTTTTTCTTCAATACTTTTAATTTCTTCTTCAGAAAAACCACCTGTATTCACGCTCACTGCATGCACTTCGTACCCCTGATCTTTAGATAAATGTTTGACACAGTAAGAAGTATCTAATCCGCCACTATATGCCAGTACTAGTTTCTTTTTCATTTTGATTTCTTTTTTAAAAATAAATGTTGTTTGATATTTTTTAATCGCTTGAAAACCTTTCTGTTGTATTCGTGTTTATGAGTCTCGTTTTTTTTCTTTGGATCATATAACATTCCGGTACACAAGCACATTTTTTTATCGGTTCTGCTAAGAATATCGAAGTTTTTACATGTAGTACATCCGTTCCAAAAACTTGGATCGTCTGTTAATTCGGAAAAGGTTACAGGTTCATAACCCAATTCATAATTAATCTTCATAACGGCGAGCCCTGTAGTGATTCCGAAGATTTTAGCATCTGGATATTTTTCAAGAGAATGATCAAAGATTTTTTTCTTGATTTTTTTAGCGAGTTTTTGCCCCCTGTAATCGGGATGGACAATTAACCCGGAATTGGCAACAAATTTTCCGTGTCCCCAGGATTCTATATAACAAAAGCCTGCAAATTTTTCTCCGTCAAGAGCGATGACTGCATTTCCGTTTTCTATTTTAGAAATAATATACTCGGGAGTTCTTTTTGCAATCCCGGTACCTCTGTGACTTGCAGATTCTGCAATAGTATCACAAATGATGGTTGCGTATGAAATATGTGAACTGTCAGCAATAATAACCAACATAGTAACATGAATTAAAATGTAAAAACTAATTTGAAAATATTCTTATGAAAAACTGAGCCGGACTCACCTGAGCTCAAAAATGAAGCACACCCTTACGGGCGACGACGGCGAATATTGCGAGGAGAACGTAATGCAACAGCAAATGCAAGAACAGGAAGTTCTAATTTAAAATTTACTATGTTTTGAATATGTTGCATTCGTTTTTTTCGAAAGGAATAAACAGTATTCCTCTTTTGTGGGTACAAAGTTTAGAAAAAAAAATTAAAAACCTATACTACTTCTTGATTTTTATTTAAAATTCCTGCTTTTTCACGTTTAGATTGTAATAATTCATAAATCATAAACCCGTATACAGTAAGGTATTCAATAGCCAATAGCCAATAGTTCTCTTTGAAATCCGGATGAGAATATGTTTGATAGGTAAGCATAATGACTAACGTCCAAACCAAAGGAAATCTGTATTTGGTAAAAATAGACAAGATTAATAAAGTCGATAAATACCAGGGATGAACCGTAGTAGATGTAAAGAAATAAAAAGATAAACCAAACAGCATAGCAGTAATAAGTTGTGGTATACTCTTATTATTTCTGAAAAAGGCCATACCCACTAAAAAAGCGACAACTATAAACGGACTTACTTTGCCCACTGCTCTTATCACTCGAAACCCTTCTATATCTAATAATGCTCCAATCCCTTTAATTAAATTATAAATACTGGCATTGAACTCAAAATTTGTAAACCAAAGCCCTATAGTTTCAGAATAATTAGCAATAAACTCTGTGGAGAAAAAGGGGAGAAACAAAAGAAGATTTACTAATCCTACTATCATGTAGTACAGCGTTGCTTTTTTCCAGCCTAAATTCTGAAGAAACAAGGGTAATAATAATAAAGGAATAAGTTTAATAGAGATTGAACACGCAAGAATGACTGCTGATAATTTCCAATTCCCTTTTTTTAATAAATATAAACTCCAGACCAAAAAGAAAATCATTACTCCTTCAAAATGAAGGTTTCCTGAAAACTCTATGATAATAAATGGATTTAATAGATATAAAAAGATATAGTGAGGCGGTAATTTAAATAATTGTAATAGCTTTTTACCAAAATAGAGTGTGCCTAGATCAGCTAAAATGATCAATGTTTTCATGACTACTACTGCTCCAAGAATACTTTTCCCTGAAAATATTCCGGCAATAATAAAACAAAACTGATTAAGTGGAGGATAATTTGTGTAATGTCTGGCGCTCAATGAACCCATCCCTTGATGTAGTTCTGTAGCTTGTGCTATTGGTGCTGTTCCTTCTGCGATTAAATCTTTGGGGAGGTATAAATAAGGGTTCCATCCTTCTAATGCCATTCTTCCGTCCCAGATAAATCGGTAGAAATCCTGGGAAAGATTAGGAATGCTAAATAGGAATATAACTCTGAAAATAATCGAAAATACAGTTAAAAACTTCAGGTCTGATTTTTCCAGTTGAACCAACTTGTAAAAAATAAAAAACAACGCTCCGTAAAGAACAATGAATTTTGTAAAGTCTTCCCGTTGCAAATCATAAGAAAAGCTTATATAAAAAGCAATGCTGGTAAGTGCAAAAAAAAGCGGAAACTTATGATATTTCCAATAATTAGCAATCAAGCCTTAGAAGTTAATGATTTAAAGAAAACGAATGCAAAACCAAAGAATAACATAAGATGAAATGGAAATAATCCAAAATCATTTAGTGTAATTGCACTATACATTCCAAAAAGAAAATATAACATTAAAAATGCCTCTAAGAGGGTATTAGGAGAAACATTTTTTCTCAGGTATTTATTCCCTTTCCAGGAATCTTTTAGATTTTTTATATTAAATTTTGGAGTTCGGACAAACTCACTTCTTTTCCCAATATGACCTTCAAGAACAGCTACAGAATTATGTAGTGAAAAGCCCATAGCCACAGAAAAGAAAGTAAAAAACATACGGATATATTCTACAAACTTATCAAAACCGCTCCCTTGTATATTTTTATAGGTAAACCAATAGCAAATGAATAATATGATGGTACTGACTATGAAAAAGCTGGTAACATCAAAAAACCATGCCAGATGTCCATAAGTATTTTTAATATAAAGCATAGGAATACTAAGCATTGCTACTACCAATACAGATAAAAACATAGTACTGTTTAACAAATGAAGCACCCCGTGTATTTTTGTCTTAAAGGAAATATTTTTACAGGTAATAACTTTCCAAACGGTTTTTCTAAAGTTTTCTGCACCCCCTTTATTCCATCTGAATTGTTGAGATCTTGCTGCACTGATTACTACAGGTAATTCTGCAGGAGTTTCAACATCTTCCAGGTATTTAAATTTCCAATTCTTTAACTGAGCTCTGTAACTTAGGTCTAAATCTTCGGTAAGAGTATCTCCTTCCCAGTTTCCTGCATCTATGATACATTCTTTTCTCCAAACCCCGGCAGTACCATTAAAATTAATGAAGTGCCCTTTGGAATTCCTTCCTACTTGTTCTAATGTAAAATGTGCATCCAGAGCAAAAGCCTGCACTTTGGTTAACAATGAATAATCTCTGTTAATATGCCCCCAACGGGTCTGAACGACACCAATCTCCGGATCCTTAAAATAAGGAATGGTTTTTAATAACCAATCTGATTCCGGAAGGAAATCGGCATCAAAAATGACAATGAATTCTCCTTTGGCATGTTCCAGGCCATCTTTTAATGCTCCGGCTTTAAATCCTTTGCGATCCTCTCTTCTAACGTGCTGAATATCCAGACCTGTCTCCTGAAGTTGAGTAATCTGCTTTGCGGTAGAAGTAATAGATTCGTCTGTAGAGTCGTCCAACACCTGAATCTCCAGCTTGTTTTTCGGATATTCTATTTTAGAGATATTATCTAACAGGCGTTCTACTACATATAATTCATTATATAAAGGAAGCTGTATAGTAACACAAGGAACTTCATCTGGGTTTGATAAATCAAACTTAGGAGCTTCTTCATCTCTTTTTTTGAAACCGAGATAATTGAAAAGAAGATTAAGTTGCGCAAGGCTATAAAAAAATATAAGCACTAATGCTATAGTGTAAACTATTATAATTATCAACGAAAGAGTAAGGCTCATTATTTAAAACTATATTTAAAAATCCATCCCAGAATCTTCAAGGCTGCAAAGATAGTACCTTTTACGGTTCCTGAAACTTTTGATACCCCAATTCTTTTTTTATAACGTACTGGAACTTCGATATATGATAATTTTTTACGTATTGCTTTTAATTGCATTTCTACTGTCCAACCATAGGTTTTATCTACCATTTCCAACGATTGGAGCTTGTCAAATTTAATGGCCCTGAAAGGACCTAAATCTGTAAATTTTGCATTGAAAAAGATTTTCATCAGAAAAGTAGCTAACCAATTCCCAAAAACTTGTTGGGGCGTCATAGAATGCTTCTCTCTTAGTCTTTTTACTCTGGCTCCAATAACCAGATCTATATCATCTTCAATAATAGGTTGAACTATTTTTGTGAGTTCTTCAGGATAATCTGAATAATCTCCGTCTAGAAATACGATAATATCTGGTTGTTTGGATTGCGAAGCTACATAATCTATTCCTTTCAGGCAGGCATAACCATATCCTTTTCTCTCTTCAAACAGGGAAGTTGCTCCGGCTTTTTTTACTTTTTCAGATGTTTTATCATTAGAATTATTATCGACTACAATAATTTCATCAACAATTTCCGGAATATCATTTATGACATTACCAATAGAATCTTCTTCATTAAAAGCAGGGATAATGACTTTAATCAAGGTCATTTGAGATCAGATAAATTGTTGTCACGCTTGAAACTTTTAAGGTCGAACCATTCTTTGATTTTTTTTCCATCCATATACTTTTGGGCAGAGGTCAGTTTTTTATTCATGTATTTAAGGCAATACCCGTCTTTAGTTCCATCTTTAAGTTGACATTTGTGATTTACAACGCCATTATTGTCATAGTAAATCCACCACTTATTCATATCTCCTAATTCGTAATGCCCTTCTTTTTCTAATATTCCATTCTCAAAATAAAATTTCCAATATTTTATTTTTTTTCCTTCTTTATAATGACCAAATTCTTTTATTTTACCATTGGCATGATAAGATTTCCAGAAATTTTCTTTCTTATCGATCTTGTAAAAACCAATTTCGCGCAATTTACTATTTAAATGATAAGATTTCCAATAATCTTCTTTTTTTCCGTTTCTGTAAAACCCTTCTTCTTTTAATTTTCCGTTAGGATGATAAGATTTCCAAAAACCTTCTTTTAAGTTGTTTTTATAGGAACCTATGTCACTTAACTTTCCATTAGGGTGATAAGATTTCCAATAATCTTCTTTTAAATTGTTTTTGTAGCGCCCCTCAGTTTTTTTTACACCATTTGAATAATAATATAACCAGTAACTGGTTTTTGTATTATTCATAATCCATCCTTCGGCTTTTTTATTTCCATCTGTATAATATTCTCTTTTATACATTCTACTGGAACCGCCTCCAAAAAATAAACTGAGTAATAATGTTATAGAAATTAGTTTAGAAAGCATAACTTATACGTTTATAAACAAATACGTTGGTATTTTAGACGAAACTAAAATAAGTAACTAACATTATTTTTTATTCACTAAGTCCATTAAGTTTACATCATTTCCTAAAAGAATTTCATTTGGATTGATTCTTCCTTCCTGAGCCCCATTTTCTAATTTAAGAACTCCTCTCGGGCAAACCGCAGAACAAACTCCGCAACCAACACAGGAAGAACGTACTATATTTTCTCCTTTTTGAGCATAAGACCTTACATCAATTCCCATCTCACAATAAGTAGAACAATTTCCACATGAGATACATTGTCCACCATTGGTAGTAATTCTGAATTTTGAGAATAAACGTTGTTGCATTCCTAAAATAGCAGCCATTGGACATCCCATTCTACACCAAACTCTATTCCCTAGTATAGGATAAAAACCGGTACCAACTACTCCTGAGAAAATACTACCGATTAAGAATCCATAAGCACTTTTTACTTTACTGGCTTTCCAGATAAAGATATTTTGTTCTCCACTTGTATAGTGTAAAGCAATTAAAGCTAAGATGATTACTAAATATCCAATAGCTCCATATCTTGCGTCTTTTTTAAGTTCATGACGCTTAAAATACCATATTGCGCCAAATAAAGTTGCTAAGAACACAGCTACTCCAATGAGGAATGTATCTTTTGTAAGCCAGTATTTACTGGTGTCATTACCTAAATAAGAATGAACAATTCCTGTAGTAGCTACTACAATAAACACTAATACACTGTGAATTACCCAACGTTCAACTTTCCAGGCAAAAATACTCTTATCTGAAAGTTGACGGAATGAATCACCGGCAGTTTCTGCCAATCCTCCACAACCACATACCCAAGAACAGTACCATCTTTTACCGAATTTGTATGTTAAGATGGGAGTAATAACAAATATGGAAAGTATTCCAAAAATTAATAGTGCTAATCCTATATTACCGGCATTGATAAAACTTTTTACGTTATAGCCTTCAAATAAATAATGATTAAGAGGCCACACATTTTTTAAATCGTAATAAGGAAGTTTAAAGGTGTCAGAATTAAGCCTTGCCATAAATTCCGGGATTAAAAAAGCAAAAGCAGTCTGGAAAAACATAACGCTTATGGTACGTATTTGATGATATCTGTTATGCCTGTATTTCCATATAAATTTAATTCCGAAAGTCAATATAGCTATTGTGTAAAGTGTTCCATATACAAACCATTGACTTGCCGGATTGCCACTTAAAATACGACTTAGTGGGTCAAAAAGAGCAATTATACCAGTATTACTACCACCATCTTTTGCTAAACCAATATATTCCGGATAAAAATATAAGACGATATAAAAACCAGTAAGCGATATACCGGCCAGCCATCCCAGTAATCCGCGACTTGATATAGATTTTGACCAAACTCCGTTATTCTTAATCCCTTCAACAGTATTTCCATATAAACCATATGAAAACATGATTACACCTGCTGTTATTGATAGTAAAGATATAGCCAGCCATAATCCTTTATTAGGAAAATCTACATTAAATGCTGCAAGTAAAATTATACCTAGCCCGGTCATCCCTATTAAAGTTCCAATCTTTTGCATTAAACTAAGATTGGCTGGTGCCGGATTAGCTAAAGACATGCTTTGTTCTAAATTATTTTTCATAATCTATTGTATATATTTTTATGCGTTTGTAACTAGTTGAGAATTGTAGTGCTGTAAAATTTCAGCTTCATGCTGTTTGAAAAATTCAGGGTCAAAATTTGCCTCTTTGAGATGATTGATTACATAATCAATATCTCTTTTTTCGGTTAACCATTTGTCAAAAATTTCATGACGCATACGAATACCAAAGTTGTTAATTCCCAGGAATTCTTTAGTGTCTTTATGATAAGAGATTCGAATACATTTTTTCCCGTCTTCATGTTCCCAGTAGAACTGTTTTTCATATTCCATAGGTTTAGAGAAAACCCATCCATATGTTTGATATTCTATATCTAAAAATTTAGCTGAATTGAACCAATGTCCAGGTTTGTATTCTGTTTTATTTCCACAAATAGTTTGGGCCAATGTCTCTCCCATCATTCTTCCAGTATACCATACAGCTTCAATAGGCCTTCTTAAACCGATAGCTTCATGTTGTTGAGCACAATCTCCTATGGCATATACATCATGGATATTTGTTTCTAAGTGTCTGTTGACTAAAACACCTCTGTTGATTTCAATTTTAGAATCTTTTAAAAAGTCAATATTAGGAGATACTCCGGCAGTTAGCCCTACGATCTGACATTCAATAACTTCTCCTGTTTCTTCAATTACAACAGCTTTAGCTCTGCCGTTTTCATCAGCCTGTATTTCTTTTAAATTGGTAGATAATCTTAAATCTATATGATGCTCTCTGATATGCCTGTTAATCATATCAGATTCTCCCGCAGGCAAAACACCGTTCCAAAAACTGGATTCACGAACGAGAAAAGTTACAGGTATATTCCTTGAAGACAACATTTCTGCTAATTCTATACCTATTAAACCACCACCAACAATTACAGCTCTTTTTGTTCCCGGAGTACATTTTTCAAGATTTTCTAAATCTTGCCTGTGATACATTCCCATCACACCATCAAGATCCTGCCCTGGCCATCCAAATTTGTTAGGTTTTGACCCAGTGGCTATAACAAGTTTATCATAACTCATAGTAGAATTGTCGGCAAACTTAAGTTCTTTATTATCTGTGTCTACAGCTGTAACATAACCGTTTTTTAAATTGATCCTGTTTTTTTTCCAAAACCAATTTTCATAAGGTTGTGTATGCTCAAACTTCATATGTCCCATATACACATACATTAATGCTGTACGTGAAAAGAAATAATCTGTTTCAGCAGAAACAATTGTAATTTTCTTATCTGATAATTTTCTTATGTGTCTGGCAGTAGTTACTCCTGAAATTCCATTACCTATAATGACGATGTGCTCCATAACAATTTTGTTCTGTTGTGATATTATGTCGATCCGAAAGTTAAGAACTTAATCTTTAAATATAATTTAGAATTAATATAAATAAAACTGTGTTGTAAGGATTTGTTAATGATGACGTACTCTGATTAGTTTGAAAATTAAGCAATTAAGAGTTCTTAAAATTTTGTTATTTATTGTAAGCTTAGAAAAAAAAACAGACAAAAACCGCAATGATAAATGAACATAAATATGAAAAAAATAGTAATACTTTCCATACTAGCCTTATCGTTTAAGGTTGGATTTTCACAAAACACACAAACCTTTTTTGACCAGGCAGATGCTTTTTTTAAAAAACATGTTTCAAATGGACGTGTTGATTATAAGGCTATCAAAAGCTCTCAAAATGAGTTAAACGAATTGCTGACTTTAGCGAATTCTATTTCTGTTTCAAAAAGTAACGCAAATGAGTATAAAGCTTTTTGGATCAATGCATATAATTTAGGTGTTATCAAAGGAATCATAGATATTTATCCAACTAAAACTCCTTTAGTAGATGGCTTTTTTGATAAAACTAAGCATAGTTTAGGCGGTAAAAAAATCATTCTTAATGATATAGAAAATAAATTATTAAGAGCAGAATTTGATGATGCACGTTTTCATTTTGTATTGGTTTGTGGAGCATTAGGTTGTCCTCCTTTAATTAATGAGGCTTACAGACCTGCTACATTAGACGCACAATTAACACGTCAAACAAAATTAGCTTTAAACAACTCTAATTTTATCAAGGTTAAAAAGAATAAAGTAGAAGTTTCTGAGATTTTGAAGTGGTACAAAGAAGACTTTGTAAAAAAAGGACAATCTGAAATTGACTTCATTAATAAATACAGAACTGAAAAAATTCCTGCTAAATCTAGATTAGGATATTATACTTACAACTGGACATTGAATTCAAAATAGATGTCATTAAAAATCAACTAAAAAAATAAAAATGAAAAAATTAGTACTATTAACGACTTTATTACTATTATCAGCTACTTATACGGGATTTTCACAAGAAGACGATGAAGCTCCACAGCAAAAAGAGAGTAATTTATTAGAATTTACGCCATCAAAGTTACTATATAAAGGACAGGTGGACATAAAATGGTTCAATAATCTATTTACTACTACGACTTTTGTGAATGAGGATGGAGATAAATCTAGTACAGGAGGTAGACAAAACTTTTTTACTTCCTCGCTAGAAGTGTTCTTTGGAGTTTCTGAGAGTAGGAGAGTTAACATTGGATTTATTACGGAGTTCAGATCAAACACTATTGGCGGCGGCGGAGTTTTTGATGTTTTTAAATTTGATGGAGAAACAGGAGTGTCGAGATCGGGATTAACAGCCATAGCTCCTGCTATTAAATGGCAACCGTTCAAAAAAATACCTAACTTTTCTATCTTACATGCATTCTCTATACCATTAGTTGATAATGAAGTAGAACAAAATGTTTTTCTTGACGAAAAAACTTTTGTAATTCAAAACCGTTTTTTCTATGATTATACATTCTCAGGGGATAAATTTCAATTTTTTGCAGATTTAAATACAGAATTAAACCTTGGAGAAGACAGAGAGTTTTTTACAGATGCTAATGGTTTCTTTAATACTTCTGAAGGAGGATTTGCTAATAATAGTTTAAGAGTTACGTATTCTGGATTTTTGAGTTACTTCCCAACTCCAAAATGGACACTGCAATTATTGAGTCAGCAGTTCTTCTTAATTGATTTAGGGAACGATTTTGATCAAAATTTCACAACAGTTGGAGCAGGTATAAAATATCAATTGACAGACGATTTAAGTCTTGAAACGCTTTACACTAACTTTTTTAGAGCAAGAGATGCCAACACAGGGCAAACATTTAACATAGGGCTTAGAGTAATTTTATAAGTTAAGCCTTAAATTAGGAGCTTTATTATTAAAATGCAGTTATGTTGAAGAAAATAAAGCTCCTGATTTTTTTTATTCTTACCTTAGGAATATCTTCTTTACAATCACAATCATCTAAAATAAACGGTATTAGCTTTGTCGGGGGAAGAAATGTTGTAAATAAAAACAGTATTTTACCAGTAGTCAATGTTAATGCTAATTGGGTAACTTTAATGCCCTTAGGTTTTATGAGAGGCCTTCAATCTCCGGAAGTTCGATTTAATCAGGACAGACAATGGTGGGGAGAACGAAAAATAGGAGTAAAAACTACTGCAGCTTTATTTCGAGAACAGAAAGTTAATATAATGATTAAGCCTCAAATATGGATTTCCAGAGGGGAATTCACAGGGCGAATCAATATGGAGACTGAAGAAGATTGGAAAGCATTCGAAAAATCATATGAACAATTTATTATAGCTTTTGCAACTTTGGCTCAAGAAGTAGATGCTAAACTTTTTTGCATAGGAACCGAGCTCAATAGTTTTGTAAGTGCCAGGCCAGATTTTTGGAAACAACTTATCAGTAAGGTTAAAAAAGTATACAAAGGAAAAATTACTTATGCTGAAAATTGGGATGCTTTTACTAATGTTCCGTTTTGGAATAGATTAGATTATATAGGAATTGATGCTTATTTTCCTTTAAACGATGCCCAAACTCCTAAAGTAGAAGATTTAAAGAATGGTTGGAGTCAGCATAAAGCAAAAATTAAAGCATTACATCTTTCTCAGAAGAAACCTATCTTATTTACAGAGTATGGATATAGAAGTGTTGATTATACTGCCAGGCAACCTTGGAATTCTGATAGAAGTTTAACTAATGTAAATCTTAAAGCACAAGAAAATGCGCTTTTGGCTATTTATGAAGCGTTTTGGAAAGAAGATTGGTTTGCAGGTGGCTTTTTGTGGAAATGGTATGATTTTCACAATAGAGCAGGTGGAAAAGAAAATTCGCGATTTACCCCACAAAATAAGCCTGCCGAAAAACTAATTAAAGAATTTTATCGTATCTATAAATAATGATAAAACAACTATCTTGTGTCTTTCTTTTTTTACTGGCTATCGTTGGTACGGCTCAGGATAAAATAGTATTTGATGTTAAAATAAGAGGAACCAAAAAAACTAAAGTTTCTTTTGTTAAGAAAATAATTAAAGTTAAAAACGGAGCTGTTCTTGATTCTGTAAAAATGGATGAAGATATAGCTAAACTTAAGAGGCTAGCAGGAATTTCTCATGCGTATTACCAAGTCTTTCATGCTAAAGATAACTTCTATGATGTCTATTATAATATTGAAGAAAGTTTTACCATCATTCCCGAAGTAAATTTATTTACTGCCCGCGATCAAAATGTAGCTTACAGATTAGCGTTGTATGATTTTAATTTCCTGGGACGAAACATAGGATTTGGTGGCTTTTTTGAGAATAATGTCTTCAATTCTTTTGGCTTAAACCTATTTGCTCCTTATTTATTTACTAACAAGATAGGAATAGCACTTAATTATGATAATATTGTCAGGAGAGAGCCATTATTTACGAGTGCCGGTACTGCAAATTATCGTTATAGTAATAGAGGGATTGAAGCGTTGCTTTTGTATGAATTCGATTTTAAGAATAATATACAAATAGGAGGTAGTGTGTTTAATGAAGAATATTTATTTCTGGACGGAGTTAAAAGTGATGTAACTCCGGAATTTCTGGATTTGGAAAAATGGCAATTCAAATTTATCTATACTTTTAATAACCTGGATTATGATTATCAATATGTTTCAGGGATCAGAAATTCTTTAGATACCCGGATAGTGACGTCGAATAATGAATTTCAAGAAGATTTTTTCCTGATCAGAAACAGATTTGATTATTTTAAAAGAGTAGGTAAATTAGGGAATTGGGCAAACCGGATTCAATTAGGGATAGCGTCTAATGATGATAGCCCTTTTGCGCCTTTTGAAGTAGATAATAATGTAAATATCAGAGGAGTCGGAAATATTATTGACAGAGGTACTGCTATGTTGGTTTTGAATACAGAATACAGGCATACTTTGGTAGATAAAGGCTGGTTTGTTATGCAGAGCAATATCTTTTTAGATGCCGGGACATGGCGTAATCCGGGAGGAGAATTAGGGGATTTTTTTGATATTATAAATACACGTATTTACCCCGGAGTAGGATTGCGATTTATTCACAAAAAGATTTTCAATGCAGTCTTTAGGGTTGATTATGGATATGGGCTCACCCAGGGGAATAATAACGGTATTGTTTTTGGAATAGGGCAGTATTTTTAGATGACTTTTCCTTTTTTTATGAAGCTATTTTTCTCTTATAATAATTATAAAGCTGATCTGGAGAAGCTCCTAAAAAACTCTTTAAATGGACAACTGTGAAGTGATATTGTAGTTTCCAGACCCCATTTTTTAAATACCTGCGGGCAGAAGTGACAATATAGTTTGGAATTACTTTAAAAGAAGAGTTTTTGTAGATGCGGACAATGAGGTCATAATCTTCACAAATGATATATTCTTCATTATATCCGTTTAATCTTTCAAACAAATCTTTTTCTACAAATAAGGATTGATCTCCACCTCTGCAGCTTTTGTGATTAAAACGGGTAAACCATTGAGAAAATAATAAAACAGGATGCTTGTGATCGAATTTCATTCTAAAACAACCTGCAGGTTTTCCTTTTTGATAGGTTTCAATGATTTGTTTATCAAAATCTTTAGGAGGATAGCTATCAGCATGTATAAAATAAAGAATGTCCCCTTTTGCGTGTTGCGCACCAACATTCATTTGTTTGGCTCTGCCTTTCTCAGAATTTAGCAGAACTACATCAGGAAAACCACCACTAACTTTCTCTTTAGAATTGTCAATACTTCCCCCATCTACTACAATAATATCTGAAATATTATTTATAGAAGAGTTGTGTAACAAGTAAGTTAAAAATCGATTAATAGTCTTTCCTTCATTAAGAATAGGAATGATAATCGATATTTTAGGTTTATTCATTTAAATTCCAATCGTAATCATTATAAGATATTTTTGCATTTTTATCAATGTTAATATCAGTGTACATATTTAAAAATGCAACCAAACTTCCATTTTGTTTGAAATCTTTTGTGAACCATTTGAAAATTTTTGAAATTTTCAAACGATCTTTAGTTATGTTGTTTTTTGAAGGATCAGACAAAAATCCTTTTGTAGCTTTAGTAAGTCGTTCTTCAATATTGAATGCAGAAAATGCTCTGTTTTCTAATTTAGGACAAGATATTGATGCGCAAACAATAGCAAAATGAATACGCGGGTCTCCCATTTTTCTCAAAATTCGGTGCTCTACATCATTTAAATTATACCATTTTTCACCAAGCTTGAAAAAACGTTGTCCCCATGGATCTTTGATATCTTTTATACTTGTTGTAGGATAATTATCAATGATCAACTTAACGGTATATGCGTTATAAACATTGATCCAGTAAGCCAGCTTATCTTTATGTGTCCATGAATCCTGAGGTAAATTAGCGGCTAATTGATCTAAATATGCTTTTAAGGCAGCTCTGTCTCTTTTAAAACCTTTATAGTCTACTTTTCCGTTATCTGAAACATGCTTTTGTAATAACTCATCCCAGGAAATATGATTGAAAGCTTCAGGAACTTTTTTAGATACTTCTATCTTAGTTTTTATTGGTTCTGTAACCTCTTTCTCTTTTTCCTCAATTTTTTCTTCTATTTCTTTCTCAGAAGATTTAACCTCTTTAACAGGAACGATAGTCTCAGTTTTTTTAACCTCAATTTCTTCTTCTTTAACAACTTGAGGTTCTTCTACGGGAGCAGGAGTGTTATTAAGAGCAATTGTTTTATTGTTCTTTTCAATGGACCTTTTCCCAGCAGTACAAGACATGCCTAGTAATAGCGTTAAGGTTAATAAAATAAATAGATTCTTGTTCATAATTAAATATCTCTATTGCCTTGTTCAGTCGGATGAACTTCAATGGTCTTACATAGAAATCCTCATAGTTTACAGTTTTAACATTTTTAAGAAATGACTGCAAGACTATCTGAAAAAACCTATTGTGTTTTTAGCATAAAAAGTATTATTCCAGGATTAATTTCGTAATATCTTTTTTGACTGTAATGCGCTTTCCTAGTTGTTCTGGAGTTTCCGGGACTAGATTAGAATCAACATAAAACCACTCTGCAATTGTTTCCTGTTGATTTAACGTTATTAGTAAATACCCGAAGTCTCTAAGGTTAGCATATTTGAGATGAGGATTTAAAGGGCTGTTAGTAATTTTCTTTTCATGAGCAATTACTTCTTCTTTAGGAAATCTACTCCCTGAATTTCCTGAATTAATACTGGTAGTACCAAACTCAATAGCAAACGGTTTCATTTCATCTTGAAGGTAAGCTTTAGGATCATCGGTCACTTCAAAAGCCCAGGAAGAATGGGTGTCTCCAGTAACAAAAACAATATTTTTAAGCTGATTCTCAACAATAAAATTTTTGATCTGATTTCTTTCTTCAGGATATCCATCCCAGGAATCAAGATTAATTTTGAAATTTTCTCTCCCCCAATTCAAGTAAGAAAAAATAACCTGGTTACCAATTAATTTCCATTGGGTGTTTTTATTGTTTAGTTGTTCTTTAAACCATGCTAATTGTGCATTACCTAACATGGCGTGATCTTTTTCTTTTAAAACAGGATCGGTTAAACTGTCTGCTATTCCGGTTCTTCCTTCCAGGCGTTCGTCCAGCATTATGAGATTGGCCAGGTTTCCGAATTTAAAATTGCGATATAGAATTTCAGTTTCTCTAACCGGAAGCCACTCATAGTATGCTTTTTTTGCAGCATTTTTTCTGTCTTCGTAACGTCCTTCTTCTTCCTGGTGATTCTGAGCCCCTGTTTTATAGGAGTTATTGGCTATTTCATGATCATCCCAAATGGCAATAAAAGGATGTTTTTGATGAACTAACATAAGGTCTTCATCTAAACGATATTGTGAGTAACGATCCCTGTAATCTGCAAGTGTAATGATCTCATGAGCCGGATAATGCTCTCTGTCAGATCTTTTATCTTCATAAGAATTGGCGGGGTATTCATAAATATAATCTCCTAAGTGCAAAACAGCATTAATGTCTTTACGATTCCCTATTTTTTGATACCCGTTAAAGTAACCAAATTCGTAGTTGCTACAGCTTACTACTGCAAATTTAACCTGATCAATATTATCTTCCGGAAGTGTTTTTGTGGTCCCGGTAATTGAATACGTTTTTCCCGATTTAAAACGATAATAATAAGATGTACCCGGATTTAAGCCTGTTACATCAATTTTTATGGTGTAATCATTTTCCGGAAGAGCAGTTAGCTTATTTTTTGCGATTACTTTTTTAAATAAACTATCGGTAGCTACTTCCCAAAAAACTTCAGTATTAAAATCTTCTGTGTCTGGAGTAACCCTAGTCCAGATAATGACACGATCTGTTAATGGATCTCCAGAAGCAACTCCGTGGTAAAAAGGTTTTAAATTTTCCTGGTAATACTTAGAAAGAGGATGAGGTTCTAATGGTATCGATTCTTTTTTTTGAGTACATCCAAATAAGATAAGAATAGCAAATAGAGATAAGATACGCATCATATTTTGAGAATTTTATTCAAAAATACATTTTGTATACGAGTTGAATATTATCTCAAAGTTAATAGTAAGATGAAGAAAAAAAGCCTTTTGAATGATTATTTGTTCAAAAGGCTTGATAATGTTTAGCAGCATCCGCCCCCGTCATAATGCCAGGTCGATTCTGAAATAAAAATATCATCTCTGTTTAATGCAGCTAATGCTTCTGCTGTTTTATCACAAACCGCTAATGGCTGGTTTTTTAATAAAACATGTCCTTTTTTATCATCATAATAATCTTCATCTCCAAAATAGATAGCTGCTCTTCCTGTAAACATACAAGGACCATCTTCCGGCATAGGGTCTTTAATTGCAGCAACTTCGATGGATTCAATGTAAATCAATTCATCGGTATCATAATTTTTAGGATCAAGGATTCTGTATGGCTTACGTGCTCTGATTTCGATAGTCCCAAAACCGGCATCGGTCAACATTTTTACATATTCTTTGATGGGTAAACTACCACTTAAACATAACGCTCTTAAACGATCGTCGTTACGCAAATTGTCATTCATAGGTTGTTCACAGGTAGGATCACTCATAACCAATCTTCCGTGAGGTTTTAATACCCGGTACATTTCGGCAATTGCTTTTTTAAGATCTTCTGCTTTAAAGATGTTGAACAGGCAATTTTGAGCGGCAACATCAACACTATTATCTTCTAAAGGTAAATTGAGCGCATCTCCTTTTCTTAAATCTACAAATTCGCTTTTAAACCAATCGTTTTGCTCTTCCGCTTCTTTAAAGTTTTTCCTGGATGCTTCCAGCATTTCGTCAACTACGTCCAGGCCAATTACTCCACCTTTTTGACGAGAGAAGTAAGAAAACTGTAATAATTCCATACCACCTCCAACACCAACGTATAGTATCTTAGGGTTATTAACCAAGTCTCTTGCATCTACAGTACTCCCACAACCATAATTCATTTCCTGCATGATTTTTGGGATTTTTAATCCTGGTAATTCCCAAATAGGATTTGTGGTACAACATAAACCTACATCTGGGGTTAGTGCTGCTTCTCTGTATACATCTACTGTTGCATCTAAATATGACATACTAAAATTGTTTTATAAGTTCTTTAAATAAAATAATCATCTTAGGCTCGGCTTTCCCGGCCACTTCTATAATTTCTGCTACGTTAACGGGTTTTAAATTATCAGGATCGCATTCGTCTGTTAAAACAGAAACGGCCACACAGGGTAATTTTAAGTGATTGGCAACGATAATTTCTGGAACGGTACTCATTCCAACGGCATCTGCACCAATAATTTTAAGATACCGATATTCTGCTTTAGTTTCTAATTGAGGTCCTACTACAGAAGCATAAACCCCTTTTTGAAGGCTAATGTTTTCTCTGGTTGCAATATCAGAAAGTGCATTTCTCATGGTTACATCGTAAGGTTCGCTTAAATCTGTAAATCGCTCTCCGAATTCAGCAACATTTTTAAATGCCAGGGGAGATCCTCCCTGTAAATTAATATGATCTTCAATGAGCATTAGATCTCCTTTTTTGAAATCCAGATTAATGGCACCTGCTGCATTTGAAACTAATAATTTTTTGATGCCTAGTTTTTCCATAACCCTGATCGGATATGTGACATCAATAAGGCTATATCCTTCGTATAGGTGGAACCTGCCTTGCATAACAACAACTTTTTTACCTTCGATTTCTCCGTAGATAAGTTTTCCTGAATGAAATTCAACTGTTGCTAAAGGAAAATGAGGGATATGATGATAATGAGCTTCAATTGGGTTTTGAATTTCGTGAATCATTTGCCCTAAACCTGTACCTAATACGATACCGATATCAGGTTTGTCAAATCCCTTTTTTATAAGATATCCTGTAGTTTCTTCTAATTGTTTTATAGTCATACGTTAAGGTGTTTTAAGAAAGGTTGGAAAGCTTCGTTATCTGCAATATCTTCATACACATCAATATCATTTAGCATTTCCATTAGTGCAATATCCAGTTCGCCCAGGTCATTTAGGGTATCTTTCAAAACCGTTTCGGTACCCCAGGCTTTCTTTCTAAAAGCATTTAAATACAGTTTGTTCATTCCCATTAAATAATAACCTCCATCTTCTGCCGGACCTATAACAACATCATGCTTGTCCAATTTTTCAAATGCTTCCTGTAAATGGTTTTGTTTTAAATCATACATATCGCTACCTATGATAACAACCTTTTCATATCCGCTTTGAAAAGCATTTTGAAAAGCGTTTTGGATACGTTCTCCCAAATCTTCACCAGATTGTGCTTTTTTCTGATAAATATCAGAGCTCCATAAATCATTTTCAATAACACGCTCTGAATAATAAACAGCTTTGTCTACGGTTAATCCGTTGGTTATTTTTACAGTATAATCCAAAAGAAACTTATAGATATCTAAAGCATTCTGGTTTCCAATACTTTTAGCCAGTCGTGTTTTGACTTTTCCTAATTCAGGATTTCTGGTTAATATGATCAATAAGCTTTTATTCATAAACTTTTATTCCTTTTTTTAGATAAACTCCCCATTCTTTGGAGAATGCATGGACTTTATTTGTTTCTTTTCCCTGGTTGTTAACAATAGGGAGATTTTTATTTTTCCATTCAAAGATGCCTCCGTATAAATTGTAAATGTTGGTATAGCCTTGTTTTTTTAATTTTCTTGCAATTGTTTCAGATCGCACCCCCAAACTACAGTAGACTACAATTTTTTGGTTTTTTGAGATGTTTTTAAGGGCATCAATTTTAAAATCATCATAACCAACATAAAGAGCGTCTTTTATATGGCTTACCTCAAACTCTTCTTTTTCTCTACTATCTATAAGGATAACATTATCTTGAATTTCTGATAATTTTTCTACAGTTATATAAGGAATGGTTTCCTTGTTATACTTTTTTAAAACCTCGTATAGTGGCTGTTGCGCAGGCAAAATCTGTACTACAAAAAATAGTAAAAGAGAAAAACAGTAAAATATTTTACGCATTTGTTTTTTCATGAAAAACATGCAAGAGTTAATAAATGTTGTGAACTTGTGTTTACGTTCGTTTTAATTAATATACGTAGTTGGTAAAACTTAGATAACCTTCCAGGTCATCAGTAGTTTTAAGAAAAGGATACTGGAGATCCTTTATTGTAAGAAGTGAAAGAATATATATTATCAAAAGTAACATGTAGAGCATGCCATTTTTTGCGATCATTTCTACCATTTAAAATCTTTAGAATAAGCGATTTTAGTTCTGAAGAAAATAAATTAGAGTGATTGATAATAACTTTTAAATCGTCTACAGTATCAATATCAAATAAAGTAGATAATGTAATAATCGTAGTTTGCTTAGTGTTGATGTAAGCAATAAGGCTGTTGTTTAAACGATTGGTTTGCCAGGGTAGATTAATGAGGATTTCTTTATTGAATAAATCTTTACTCATTCCCATTAAGTAAAAACCTCCATCTGCTGTAGGGCCTAAGACAAAATTATTTTTTGTAAGTTGTTTTTGGCTCTCCAGAAGGTGAGTTTTTTTAAGCTGAGGACTATCATTACCAATAGTAATTACATAGTCATACCCCTTGTCATAAACATCTGAAATAGCATTGGAAAAACGCTCTGCAAATGAATCTCCTCTCTGTTCTTCTTCTGTAAATAAATAATAAGGTATGCCAGTGCTTTTTACTGTAGCTAAAGTTTGTGCGTTTAATGTGCTGAACAGTTTTTTGCCTTTATATATAAATTTATGCTTCAGCTCTTCTTTGGCTGATTGTGCAAAAATTAATATAGCAGTTTTTCTATTCATCTTTTAAGCTACTGTTCCTTGACAACTACTTCCGGCTCCGGCAGTACAACCGTAACAATGTTGCGAAATTATAATATTTCGGTTTTGAAGTAAATCTTCATTGTATTCAGAAATGTGCTTTACCTTAGAAGCGACTTTTAAACCTAGCATTTGATTGAAATCGCAATCGTATAACCAGCCGTCCCAACTAATAGATAAAGTGTTTGTACACATAACGTTTTCTACCGCCATTGGATTGTATGCTTCTACCAAAGCATACATGTAATCTTCATAATTATCTGAAGCGATAAGGTATTCCAAAAATCTGCTGACAGGAAGATTGGTAATCGCAAATAAATTATGGAAATCGATATTAAAATCTTCTTTTAAAGCGATCTTAAAATCGTGTTCTAATGCTGCCTGATCTCCAGGTAAATAAGCTCCGGAAGGGTTATAGACTAAATCAAGACGTAAACTACTTCCTTCAACTCCATAACCAACCTCATTTAGCATTTGTAACGCTTTTATCGATTTGTCAAAAACACCATCTCCTCGTTGCTTGTCTGTTTTTTCACGCTTGTAATACGGCATGGAAGAAATGACATGAACATTATATTTTTTGAAAAACTCCGGAAGATCGTAATATTTTTTGTTGGCTCTGATAATGGTTAGATTAGAACGTACTATAAAATCTTTGATCCCGGCTTTGGAAGCTTCTTCAACAAACCATTTAAAATCAGGATTCATCTCCGGTGCTCCTCCGGTGAGGTCTAAAGTATGAGCTCCGGTTTTTCTGATAACTTCCAGGCATTGTTTCATGGTATCCCTGGTCATGATCTCTTTTCTGTCCGGACCTGCATCTACATGGCAGTGTGAACATACCTGATTACACATGTATCCAACATTAATCTGTAAGATCTCTAATTTCTTAGGTTTTAATGGGAAATGCCCTGTCTTGGCTATTTTATCTTTGAATGTAGGTAATTCTCCATTTGCAAAGATACCATCAGAAAGAAATTCTAATTGTTTTTCTGTATTAGCCAGATCATCTTTTCTAGCAAGTAAGGATTTAGTTGCCATATATTATATTTCGAGTTCTTGTTTTTAAGGTATATTAGCTTAAAAACCACTTCGTTTTTACATACTTAATTTATCGTACTTATTCATCATTTGTACCCCGTGTACAAGAGTTGCTCCACTTTTTATAGCAGCCCCTACATGAACAGCCTCCATCATTTCTTCTTTGGTTACTCCTTTTTGTAAACCACTTTTTGTATAAGCATCAATACAATAAGGGCATTGAACTACATGAGAGACAGCTAAAGCTATCAGAGATTTTTCCCGAGAAGAAAGATTTCCTTCTTCAAATACTTTACCATAATACTCGAAGAACTTATTGCCTAATTCTTCATTCCATTCTGTTATGTTCCCAAATTTCCTTAAATCAGCCGGATCATAATAGGTTTTTTGCATAATTTTAAGATTTAAAATTGATTAATGAGTAAAGATAAAGGTTAATATTTATTATAAAATACATTATGTATTAATTAGGTATCGTCGAGAAATGTAACTCACCCTTACATTATTATAGCTAAAAAAGCTATTTCACAATATGCAAATTTCAGAAAGAAACTTAAAATCGATAATGTTCATGTTCTTAAAATGTATTTTATAGAAGAAATAAGTGAGTTAAATGACTTATTTTCAATATCTCAGAAAAAAGAATTAATTTAAGATGCAACCTAAACAAGAACATGTCTTATGAAGTCTTTTTTTATATTTTGTATTGTGTATTTGAGTATGATTTGGAATATTCGATCTCAAGTCCCGATACCTATGGGGACATCTGCATCATGGAATAAATCAAATGCTTATGATTTTGTACTTAAAGATAGGGATGGTAATGTGCTGAATAATGTAAAAGACCTTGTATACCTTAGAACAGATACATTAACAGTCTTAGATAAAGATTCCCGTACTGTTTTTATGCTCGCAGATTTTAAAAATGCTTCAGTAGGAAGTGAGGGCAAAGCAGTCACTCTTATTGAGAATATCGGGAGAAGTTTTTATGTCACAAACCCATATTCTTTCTCTCTTTATATTGATGATAAACACTACAAAGGAAAAATAACCAACGTAAACGGAAGCTATGTTTGTTATGTTGAATCGTTAGATGCAACATATTACCTTGATGGAATACGAAAATTTGATAATTGGGGAGCAAAAAGTGTTTATAAAATGAAAACTGCTCCTAAAAATACGTATTGGTATCGTGCCGGGAACGAATATGCCGTAGTTGAGAAAGGAAAGACTATCGATTATTCGAACGCATCGACGAGGAAAGAAGGAGATGATCTTATTGTTAACATAGAAGGAGTAAAAAAGTATACTCTTGAAGGGTATTATAATGCGTCAGATTATGTTGTTAAACCTGTAAAATATCATGATTCTCCTTCGGTTAGCGGGTGTGTGAGTGGAGATTGTAATAACGGATGGGGAAAATGGCAATATGCAAATGGTCATTATGATGGATTTTGGCAAAATGGAAAGAAAAATGGATATGGATTATATCAATGGAAAGGTAAAGGAAAATATATTGGGAACTGGAAAGAGGATACAATGTCTGATTACGGAGTTTATATTGCAGAAAATAATGATAATATTATTGGAGAATACAAAAACGGACAGTTAAATGGGCTGGGAATAACAGTAAAGGGAGAAAAATGGTCACAAGGTATTTATAATGATGGAAATTTAACCACGCCTTATACTTTTGTATCTACAAATAATAAGACAGGATGTACAGCCGGAGACTGTCAAAATAAATATGGACGTATGGTTTGGGATAATGGAGACACCTTTACTGGTTTCTTTAAAGATGGGAACATGTATATGGGGACTTATAGTTTTGCTTCAGGTGATAAATATAGCGGAATGTTTAACAGTCAGAATCAATTTCATGGAACCGGTCGTTTCTTTTTTAAAAATGGAGAATATTACGGAGGAAACTGGAAAAATGGAAAGTATAGTGGAAAGGGGTACTATCACAATAGTAAGTTGGTCCAGCAAATAGGAGAATGGTCTGATGGAAAATTAATTAAAGCAATGAAATAATATTCCTTAGTTGAATTGAATAAAAAAACACTCAAATGAATGGGTTTTGCATTTTGCTTAGCTATTGTTACAACAAGTATTCATTTTGTTATTTCTTTTTCAGGAAACATTTTGTTTAATGATTCTTTACTTAAAACTAAGAAAAGGATAAGTAAAGCCAGAAATATTGGATTGAGTTTAATAGGACCAATTCCAAATATTATATTTGAATAGTAAATGTCAATTAAATTCGTAATACCAAGAATCAAGGTGAATACAAATATATAAACAAATACTTTCTTGTTTTTAAAATATAAAAGTGTTGAAATTCCAATTAATATTATCCCTATGTAATGTTTGTAATTCAGAGTATAGTCTGTAAACGATGTAATTCCGATTGAAATTATCAAAAGAATTATTGAAATCAGAAGTGGAATTATGTCTTTACCAATTATTTTTTTCATCAGATGGTTCTTTTTGACAAGAAGTCAAAAATATTAGTAATAGTATTAGAATTGCTCTCATTATTGTATGATTGATTTGGTTGTTGCCAGTATTCTTGGCTGTGATTTTCTTAAGGATCATATATTAAAGATAGGAAATTCTTTTTGTTAACCAGCAAAGCACAATGAACTGTAAACATCGTTAGTCTTTCGTTTTTTATAACTGATTTGTCGACACTGGTTTAGAGGTTACGGTAAAAATCATTATAAAGTTGAAAAAAACCATTAGTTATTTTTTGCTATTCAGTGGAAATGTAATTCCTGCAGCAAGTGCTCCGGCAAACTGTTCAACAGATGGCTGAAAATAATAGGTGAATCCTATATCAATATTGTTGTTTTTCCCTAATTCCAGCCCAAAGGAAAATGGAATATGGTAAATAATTCCGCTTTTGTCTATATTATCGAACGCTGTTAATGTCTCAAATTTTCCAATCGAAGTTCCAATTCCAATCTCAACGTAAGGTGCTACCCAGGGAATAGGTGCTCTAATTCTTGCTTTTCCGCCAAGTAAAAATGCTTTTGATTCCGCTTTTTCATCAGTTGGATTATCATTAAGGTCTGTTCCGTTTGAGTTTGTCAAAATGAAACCCGCATAAGGTCTGAATTCAATCCAAGAAGCTGCTTTAAGAACTAATTCGCCTTGTGCAAAAAATCCATCATCTACAACATCATCAACGCTATTATTTGGAACACTCAATCCATATCCAATTTGAGCATTAATTGCTTTTTCTTTGATGAATTGCGCTTCAATTGAATTTGAAACTAGGACGATTAGAATTAATATCAGTGTTTTTCTCATATGTATTGTAACAGTCAAGTATGGTATTCAGTTACGAGTTAAGTTAGCAATTATTTTTGGATTAAAGACTAACTTTAGCAAGTCCGAGTGGATTTTAGCTTGTCTTGAGCGTAGTCGATAGTCAAATCTACTGTGATTGCGGCTATACATTGTTTTGCAATGCTAAGTTCTACTAATTCGAACATCGAATTTACCTAAAAACCTGAATTCTAAAAATTGAGTGGTTTCAATAGCTTTTGATAGTTCTGTAATAGATGGTAAATTATCAAAATGTGTAGTTTGAAGACCTAGAGATTTAGCAACTTGCCAAATATTTATGTTTGAATGTAATTGTGAAGAACTTGTGTCTAGTTTATTATATTCTTGATTTTGTCTAACAAGACCATAGGATTCATTGTTCATTAGGATTATTTTGATATTTAAATTTTTCTCAGCGATTGTTTTTAGGCAATGTAAGGAGGAATAGAGACCGCCATCTCCAATAATACAGAAAATAGTTGAGTGTGGATTAGCTAAAGCAATTCCAATTGCACTAGCTAAGCTTGATCCCATTACCCCAAAAGTACCTGGGGTAAAAAATAAACTAAATTCAATGTCGTCAAAAATTTGAGCTACCCATAATTGATGTTGACCACAATCGGTAACTACTATACTTTCTCTTGTTATAAGTTGTTTAAGAAGCATAAGAATTGAAACTGGAGAATAGATTTGAGAGTATTTTAGAAAGGTCTTTTCTTCGAATAGAGTTTTTCTCTTTCTAATTGATTTCCACCAATTGGAACGAATATTTATTTTTTCAGATCTTTTGATAAATTCTTTCAAAAAATCTATAACATTTGAATTGATATATTTTATATCTATTTTTTCTCTCGGCTTAAATTTTTTGTCTAGTGAAACACAATAGATTTTTTTGCTTTTTAAATTAGATTGATTTACAATTCGATTGTTTAAATTTACACCAAGGAATAATAAAAAATCACATTCCTTTAATGCGTAATTTGCTCTTTCAGAACCACAGTAGCCAACTATTCCAAGATAATTGTCGTTTTCATAAGATAATATATTTAGTGCTTTAAAGGTTGAAGCAAATGGAAAGTTATACTTTACTATTAGTTCTTTAATAAATCTTTTACCTTGTGATGAATTAAGTCCGTTTCCAATTATAATTAAAGGAGAGTCATGTGAAATTAATTCTTTTGTAAACTCAGATAAGTCTAATGTTTGTTCTTTTTCATTTTTTTTTGATCTATTAACCGTTGAAGATATAGTGTTGTGCCATAGACTCTCTTTAATGAATATAGCTACAGGGCCATATGGATGAAGATTGATTGAAGTCATGGCTCTGTTCAATTTATCTTTAAACTCCTTTTTTGAACTAACAATTGCACAATATTTGGTTATTGAATTAAATAAAGGTAAAGCATTAAGCTCTTGAAATTGTTTAAATTCTTTATTTACTGGAACATGACCACAAATTAGTAAAAGACGATTTCTATCATTATGAGCATTCGCAATTGCGGTAATGGTATTAGTAATGCCAGGTCCAGAAGTGACAAGCACAACAGATAGGTTGTCAGAATTATATGAATAACCTTCCGCAGCATGCACTAATGCTTGTTCGTGATGTAAATCAATTAATTCAATGCCATTTTTAATTAATTCATGAATAATAGGGTAGATTGCTCCTCCTGGAGTACAAAAAACCTTTTTTACGCCATGAGTTTTAAGGATATTAACAGTATATTCAGATATTGTCATTCGTTGAATAATTTATCAGAGCTGAATTAGACTTTATTTCATTATAAATCTTTAAAAAATGGTCTATCTTTAACTTATCTACGGTAATATCAATTTGGTTTATACTGTTATCACCATCAGGAAGTACCTGCCATGCAATTTTTTTGTTGTTTGAAACCAATATTAATTTTTTATGCTTTGGGTTTTCAAGTTGGTCAGCATGAATTGTAAAAGGCACGACTCCAATTTCTTTTTGTATTTTAATAACTTGTTCAATTCTGGATGGATTCTTTAAATCTTTTTCATAAAGAATAAAAATTCTTTCAAAAGATCCAGGGCCATTTCTTTCAATGAACTCTTTGGTTTTTTCTTCAATACTGTTCTTTTCAATGCTTTCTCCCCAGAAATATTTTGGATCCATAAGACTAGTTGCAAAAAATTTTATTTTTCCATTTTGTGAAGAGCTTCTTAATATTCTCTTATAGAAATCTTTAAAAAGGTGTGTTTCATTGATTTCCATTTTTTGTTCGATAGTAGCACTTTCAATTTTTGATATAAGGCCATTAAAGTATTCATCAAAGATAAATTTGAAATCATCTGGTATTTTCGCTTTGAGAGAACTGAAAGTCTTATTGATTGAGTCCTCATGAAGTTCGTAATAAATTTTAATTAAGAGCTCTAAAATTAACACTATGATAAATACTAATAGTCCAACAAGTAAAAGTTTAAATACCGAATTATCGTATTTGCTTTGCAAATCAAATGTTAATGATAGAGTAACACTTATAACAGCCAAGACGATTGGTAGCCATAAGTTCTTTAACAGGAATGATTTCATAATTACTTAATATTTAATGTTTCACAATGGATTTGGCTATTATTAGGCAGTATGCGAGTAGCCGAATTAGAATGAATAACTTGTAAGTTGATTCAGCTAGTGACATCAAACTGTCATAATATATTTATTTTATTCTGTTTATTTTTTAGTTTTACTAAAAGTAGGAAATTTTCTTTTTAGTGAATTCAATGCCGCTTAATTATAACTATTGTTGTGTAATGTTTTTATTTCGCAATAACCTTCTTTAAATTCAATAACTGACCATTTTGTATAATTCCAAAAATTATCATTGTTAAAAATCCATTTATTATTTGAATAACTAAATGAAATAACATTAACGTTTGACCATTTCATTCCACGTATACCAACTACATTTTTCTCAGATTCTAAAGAAAAAGAAAGGCTATATTTTGAATCTGAATTAAGCTTCTTCAGGTTAAAATAATTGTTTCGATCTAGTAGTTTTGATAAAAACTCTGCATTTATGAATTCGGTTAAACTTTTTAGATTTTTAATATTTATTTCTGAATAAAAAATTCCACTTTGCTCATCTTTTTGGATTTGTTTAGATATTTTTTCATTTTTCAATCTATATAACCTCCATATTAATTTAATGTCATTTCCAAACTTTTTTGAAGTTTTGCTGTCAACTAATTCATTTGGTAATTTTAAAGAATTTAGACTTTCTGATTTTGAAATGAAGTTTAATTTGTAATTGGTCATTTCCAAGTATTGTCCAACGGTTTTGTGTATGACTTCGTTATGGAATCGAACGCAAGTTCTATTCTGCTGTAACTCAAAGTTAGCAAATTGTAAGGAATTCAACACAAGCAAATTCTACCGTAATGAGTTATATATGAGGTGTTAGGTCATGGTACAATTGTTATGAGATAAAATTGTAGAGCGTTTTCGGGAACTGAAATAAAAAACCCACTCATTTGAGTGGGTTTTAAACTTTAATGTGGTACCTCCAGGATTCATTTACTATTCGGTAAATGTTCCTTTGATTCCACTCCTACAAATGAAAAATCCCAAACTACATTTAGTAGTTTGATTTTTTTATTCTCAATTCTTCGGAAGAATAAATTCCCTCTCGAATTATAGAATAAAAAAACCCGAAACTTTCGTTTCGGGTTTTGCGCTTGATGTGGTACCTCCAGGAATCGAACCAGGGACACACGGATTTTCAGTCCGTTGCTCTACCAACTGAGCTAAGGTACCTCTTGCTTAAAGCGAGTGCAAATATAATTGGTAATTTATTATTACCAAAAGAAATTTTAAAAAAATGGGTTTTGTAAATTTACAACTTTAAAAAAGAAACATGAACTTAGTCGTAGATGTAGGGAATACACAAATTAAACTTGCTGTTTTTGAAAAGGATAGACTTTTGTTAGACAAAAGAATTTTAGTTCATGATTTTTTGAAAGAAATTGATGAAATAAAAATTCGGTTTACAGAAATTAAAAGAGGAATAGTCTCCAGTGTTGGTAATTTACCTGATAATTACCTCCATTTTCTTCAGGAAAACTATCAAATTCATATCTTAACTAATAATTCTAAAATTCCTTTTAAAAATAAATACAGTACTCCAAAAACTTTGGGAGTAGATCGTATTGCATTGGTAAGTGCGGCAGTTAATAAATACCCTCAAAGAAATGTTTTGATTATTGATGCAGGAAGCTGTATTACTTACGATTTTATAAATGAACAAAAAGAGTACCTGGGAGGTGCAATTAGTCCGGGTTTAGAAATGCGATTTAAAGCTTTAAATCATTATACAGCTGGTTTACCTTTGTTAAAGAGTGAAGATTTTGAAGGCTTTATAGGCGATAGTACCAAAGCATCGATGATTTCCGGAATCCAGAATGGTATGGTTTATGAAGTAGAAGGTTTTATAGGTAAATATTCTGAAAAATATAAAGATTTAACAGTTATTTTAACAGGAGGTGATCTGCATTTTTTGTCTAAAAGATTAAAAAATACCATATTTGCCAATCCAAAATTTATTTTGGGGGGGCTTAATCAGATATTAGAATACAATAAACACGAATGATAAGAAAGATTTTTGTTGGCATTACCTTGTTGGTTTGCTCTTTTAACTACGCTCAAAACGGCTCAGGATCTCCGTATTCTTTTTTTGGTCTAGGAGAAAATAGATTTAGAGGCGTTGTAGAAAATCAAACGATGGGAGGGATAAGTGTTTTTGCAGATAGCATTGGACTTAATTTGAGGAATCCTGCAGCATTTGGAAGACTTAGACTCACTACTTATACTGTTGCAGCTTCATACAATACATTGCAATTTGAAAATAATACTGCAAGTGAGAATACTTCAACAGGTTCTTTTGAATATTTAGCATTAGGATTTCCCGTAAGTAAAAAAGTAGGGGTGGGTTTTGGAATTTTACCATTTACATCTGTAGGGTATCAATTACAGTCACTTGATGAAAGTGGAGAGAGGGATGTTTTAGATCGATTTGAAGGAAGCGGAGGTATTAATAGAGCTTTCCTTTCCGTTGGTTATGCTATTACTAAAAACTTTAGTTTTGGAGTAACAGGTAATTATGATTTTGGAAGGATCGAGAATGAAAATTTACGTACAATTGAAGATATTGAGTTATCAACCAGAGAAACAAATGAATCGTCAATTTCTGGAATAGATTTCAATTTTGCTCTTAATTATAAAGGAAAGATTAAAAAAGATTATTTTTTACATTCTTCTGTATTGTATTCGCCAGAAGCAAATTTAACCTCAGATAATCAGAGGGTTCTGGAGACGATTACATTGCTGACAGGATCTCCTATTGTAACAGAAAGAGACGAAATAGACCTTGCACCGTTAAATCTGGTAACAACAGATGCAATAATCCCACAAAGTACGACTTTTGGGCTTGGAATAGAGAAAAAAAACAAATGGTTTATAGGTGCAGAGTATGAATTAAAAAAAACTAGTAACTTTGAGAACCCATTTCTTGAAATTAATAATGTGGAGTATGAAGATGCAACACGGTTTTCTGTAGGTGGTTTTTATGTTCCCAAATACAACTCATTTACAAGTTATTGGAGTAGGGTTGTCTATAGAGCCGGATTGCGATATGAAGAGACAGGATTAAGACTGAATAATGTGCCTGTAAATGACTTTGGCATATCTTTTGGTTTAGGATTACCTATAGGAGGTTCAAAACTCAATGTTGGTTTTGAAGGTGGCCGAAGAGGAACAACTACGGCAGGAAGAATAGAAGAGAATTACTTTAATGTAAATATTAGCTTATCACTTTTAGGAAGGTGGTTTGTAAAAAATAAGTTTAATTAACCATAGTATTAAAAATTGAAGAGATGAAAAAGAAGGTACTAACATTTTTGTTTGGTTTGGTAGGGGTTATAGGGATGTCAATTGCACAAGCTCAGAATCCTGAGTGTATTACTAACTTATCAATCTTTGCAGAGCATGCAAAAGTCAAAAATTATGATGCGGCCCACGAACCATGGAAAATGGTAAGGGACAATTGCCCGGAACTTAACAGCGCTACTTTTGTATATGGAAACAGAATCTTAGAAGATAGGATAAAAAAGGCGTCTGGAGCAGAAAAAACGAGTAATATTCAAGAACTGTTAAAGCTTTATGACGATAGTTATAAGTATTTTCCAAAAAAATTCCCTTTAGCTAAAGTTAACTCAGATAAGGCATTATTAATGTTTAATGAGAAATTGGGAAGTGATCAGGAAATTTATGATTTATTACATACTGCTTTTACACAAGACAGAGCTAATTTCAAGAATCCGAGAGCATTGTATCTGTATTTTTCTGAATTAGTAAACTTACACAATTCAGGAAATAAAGAACTTCAGGTAGTTTTCAATACCTATGATGATGTAAATGAAAGAATAGAAGAAGAATCTAAAACATTATCTGGAACTATTGATAAATTATTGCCTAAAGAAGAAGCCGAAACATTAAGTTCAAAAGAAAAAAGAACGTTAAAAAGATCGAGAACAAATTTAGGGTCTTATGAAAAAATCAGAACCAGTATTGATAGTAAACTGGGAGCTTTAGCAAATTGCGAAAATTTAATTCCGTTATATCAAAGAAATTTTGAGGAAAATAAAGGAGATGCTGTTTGGTTGAGAAGAGCCGCAGGTAGAATGGATGCTAAAGAATGTACAGATGACCCATTATTTGTTCAGTTAGTAGAAGCTCTTGATGTTATAGAACCTTCTGCTTCATCTAAGTATTTCTTAGGTACTTTGTTAGATAAGCAAGGGAAAACAGCTGAAGCAATTGATTACTTCAATCAATCTGTAGAATTAGAAACTGATAATTTTAAAAATGCAAGAACATTATATAAAATTGCAGTAAAGTTAAAGAACAGACAACCGGCAACAGCAAGAAGATATGCTCAAAAAGCATTAGAATATCAGCCGTCTTTAGGAAGTGCATATTTGTTAATTGCTAGTCTATATGGTAATGCTGCTAACCAGTGTGGAGAGACTCCATTTGAGAAAAGATCGATCTGGTGGAAAGCTGCAGAAACTGCAAGAAGAGCTGGAAGAGTTGATCCTTCATTAAAATCCAGAGCGAATAAAGCTGCTAATAGTTATGCACAGAGAGCTCCTAGTAAGCAAGATATATTCCAGGCTGGAATGAGTGGGAAAACTATCAATTTCAAGTGCTGGGTAGGTGGTAGTATAAAAGTACCAAACCTATAAATGAAACTTTTTTTTAAACATATATTTATAAACATTGTCACAGTTTTTACTGTGACAATGTTTTTTTCATGCGAGAATGAAATTAAAGAGCTTCGGGAATTAGATACCGTTAAAAAATTTCCTGAAGGGATAGCAGAAGATTTTGTATTAACTTATACAGATTCTGCAAGAGTAAAAGCAATACTCACCAGCGAAAAAAACCTGAACTTTTCAAACCAGTCTTTCCCTTATCAGGAATTTCCTGATGGAGTCAAAGTTGTCTTCATGGGAGATAACAATAAAGAAAGTGTTGTTACTGCAGATTATGCTATTATTTATTCATTAACCGATGTTATCGACTTACGTGGAAATGTAGTGCTTGAAACTCATGATGGAAAGAGACTGGAAGCTCCTCAATTGTATTGGGATCAAAAAAATGAATGGATCTTCACAGAGAAAAATTATACTTTTACTAGTCCAGATCTAAATATGGGCGGAATCGGAATCGATTTTAATAAAGAATTTACCATAGTAAATTCACATAAAAATGCAGGAGATGCTGTAATTAAAGAGTAGTTTTTAAAGAACTTCACTTCCCCTGTATTCTTTCTTCAAAATAATATTGTAAAATAACGATAAGCAGATCTTAATGCTTCGTTTTTTTGTCAATTGCCTTTTAGGCATGAATCTTGTAATCTTTTAATAAGACAACCATATTTACTAATCAATATAAAACTTTAAAAATGAGACACAAAGGAGTATTATTTTTAATTGGCTTAATGAGTATAGGGATATTATCTGCACAGAAAAAAAACGATGAATGTTCAAGAAACTTAAGCATTTTCTTTCAATTCGTTAAGATTAAAAGCTATGATGAAGCCTATGAACCATGGAAATCAACCTGGGATGACTGCCCTGAATTGAATAAGGCTGTTTATTCTCTCGGAGAGAAAATTTTAGTGAATAAAATTGAAAAAAATGAAGATAAAGAAAAGTATATAGAAATGCTTCTAAAGGTATATGACGACGGACATAAATATTTTCCAAAAGAATTTACACTGGCTGAGAGTATTTCAGATAAAGCACTATTGCTTTTTAATGAGAAAAGAATAGGCGATGAAGAATTATACAATTTATTACATAAAGGATTTGTAGAAGATAAAGAGAACTTTAAAAATCCTAAATCTTTATTCTTGTATTTTTCGGTTTCAGAAAATCTTTATGAAAGTAAAAACAAAGAATTGCAAGTTGTATTTGATGTTTATGATGATGTAAACGATAGAATCGAACAAGAATCAAAAATACTCTCTAAAATAATTGATCAGTTGTTACCAAAAGAAGAATCAGGAGCATTAACAGTCAAAGAAAAAAAATCGTTAAAAAGAGCTAGGGTTAACTTGAACTCTTACAGGTTGATTGAAAAAAATATAAATAAGAAGTTAGATGTTTTGGTGAGTTGTGAGAATTTAATTCCGTTATATCAAAAAGGTTTTGATCAGAAAGGTAGCGATGTTCTATGGATAAGCAGAGCTGCGAAAAGGATGGAAGTTAATGGTTGCACCAAAAACCCTCTATATGTGAAGTTAACAAAGGCATTAGATGAATTAAATCCATCGGCAACGTCTAAATATTTGCTGGGAAGACTTTTGGATGAACAAGGAAAAACAACCGAAGCAATTAAGTATTATAATGAATCTATAGCATTAGAAACTGATAATTATAAAAATGCAAAAATAGCATATAGAATTGCAGCAAAACTAAAAAACAAGCAACCGGCAATGGCAAGAAAATATGCCCAAAAAGCATTAGAATATCAACCGTCTTTAGGCGTGGCTTATTTATTAATAGCAGATGTATATGGAAGTGCAGCTAATGAATGTGGTGCCAGCTCTTTTGAAAAACGTGCAATTTGGTGGAGAGCAGCAGAGGTGGCCAAAAAAGCAGGAACAGTCGATCCTTCTCTAAAATCAAGAGTGAGTCAGACTGTTAAAAGCTATAATCAAAGAGCGCCTAGCAGGCAAGATATTTTTCAATCGGGAATGGCCGGGAAAACAATTACTTTCAAGTGTTGGGTAGGTGGAAGTATAAAGGTTCCCGATTTATAGATCATTGAATTCAGATAAAAATTATACCTTTACTCTATTCAAATAAATTCTTGTAAAAACGTTATCAGTGTATTGATAAATAAAGTTTTTAAAAGGTATAATTATACAAAGTAGTTTATGAAGCTTTTTAAGTTTTTTGAAATTTTATATTTAGTGGTTGCCGTATTGTCTGTTATAGAAGTAGTTACTGAATGGGGCGCTAATAGGAACAGGGCTTATATGTTTTTGATATTTGCTGTAGGAGCCATCATTATGTTTTTCTTTAGAAGGCATTACCGAAAAAAATTTGAGGCCAGAAAAAAGGAACAGTAAATGAATATTGCCATATTTATTATTGTTATCTGTTTATTATTATCTGCTTTTTTTTCGGGAATGGAAATAGCGTATGTTTCTTCGAATAAGATTCATATTGAAATTGAAAAAAAGCAAGAAAACTTTTTAGCAAAGATCCTGGCAAAGCTCACAGCAAAGCCATCCAAGTTTATTGCTACAATGCTAATAGGTAATAATATCTCATTAGTGGTTTATGGGATATATATGGGAGAATTAGTCTTACAATGGATATTCCCCGATCATTTGACTGCAGGAGATAAATCATTTTATATTATTATCTGGCAAACAGTTATCTCTACTCTGATTATTTTATTGACGGCCGAATTTCTTCCAAAAGTTTTTTTTCAAATTTATGCGAATAACCTTCTTCGGTTTTTTGCAATCCCTGCATATTTCTTCTATTTGCTATTCTCCTGGATATCTGGTTTTGTACTTTGGATATCTGATGTAGTGTTAAAGCTTTTTTTTAAAACTAAAGGAGATCAGATTCAACTTGCATTTACAAAAATAGAATTAGGAGATTATATATCTGAGCAAATGGAGGCTGTAGAAGATGAAGATGATTTAGATTCTGAGATACAAATTTTTCAGAATGCGTTAGAGTTTTCCGGGGTTAAAGCGAGAGAAGTAATGGTTCCCAGAACCGAAATTATGGCTGTAGAACTCCATGAAAACCCTAAGAATCTGGCGAAGATATTTATGGAGTCGGGTTACTCTAAAATTTTGGTATATAAAGATACTATTGACGATATTATTGGATATGTGCATTCATTTGAATTATTTAAAAAACCAAAAACAATTAAAAGCATCCTTTTGCCTATAGAGTTAGTGCCCGAAACCATGTTGATTAATGATATTCTGGATGTATTGACTAAAAAACGTAAAAGTATCGCTGTTGTCCTTGACGAATATGGAGGGACATCGGGAATAATTACTGTAGAGGATATTGTCGAAGAACTTTTTGGAGAGATTGAAGATGAACATGATACTATAGAACTTGTAGAAGAGCAGTTAAATAAAAATGAATTCACATTATCGGCCCGATTAGAGGTAGATTATATTAATGAAGAATATAAACTCAATCTTCCCGAAAGTGAAAATTATGAAACTCTTGGAGGACTCATTGTTCATCAATTAGGAGAGATTCCTGAACAAGACGAAATAGTTGAGATTGAGAACTATTATTTTACGGTTTTAGAGGTAAGTAATACTAAAATCGATTTACTTCATCTTAAAGTATCCGATTTAGATTAAAAAAGCATTAATTTATAGTAATTCAAGCTTTTTTATTATTCTAAAAAGTGGTAATTTCGCCCACTGTAAATTTTATAAAGAATAGATAAATGGCAATTCTTGAGAGTATTAGAAAACGTTCGCTTTTCCTTATTTTAGTAATTGGATTAGCACTTTTTGCATTTATAATCTCCGGCATATTTACGCAAGGAGGAGGCTTAGATACAACCAAATCTATAGTAGGTAAGGTTAATGATGCAAGTATAGCCAGAGAAGATTTTGTACAAAAAGTAGAGAATGCATCCAGAAGTTATGGTACTAACTTCAGTACAATACAAGTAGTAAATCAAGTATGGAATAGTGAAGTCAGAAGTGCTTTATTAGAACAACAATTTGAAAAATTAGGACTTAGCATAGAGAGAGATCAAATTATTAATGTGATAGCATCTAACCCTGCGTTTGCATCAGACCCAACTTTTCAAAATGAGTTTGGTGTTTTTGACGAAGGAAGATTTATTGAATTTATAGCCGATTTAAAAGCTAACAATCCTTTAGGATACCAACAATGGCAGTTGCAGGAAGAAAACCTGGTGAACTCTGCAAAAGAGCAAATGTATTTTAACTTAATTAAAGCAGGTGTTGGATCTACTGCAAAAGAAGGAGAGTTAAATTATCAACTTGAAAATGATAAAGTAGCTATTAAGTTTGTGAGAGTGCCATATTCTTCTATTCCGGATAGTACTATCACAGTTACTAAGAGAGATGTTCAGAATTATATTAATGAGCATAAAGATCTTTATAAAGAAGATGAATCAAGAGATATTCAATATGTGTTTTTTGAAGAAAAACCATCTTTGGAAGATGAAAATAAGGTGCGTGACGATTTAAATGCTTTAATAGAAAAAGAAACAAATAACGAAGGGAGTCTGGGGTTTAGAAATACAACAGACGTTGAAGCTTTTGTTGATAGAAACTCAAACACCAAATACCTGGATAAATATTTGTTTAAAGATCAATTAAACGCAGCTGTTGCAGATTCAATTTTTAATCTTGAAATAGGAGATGTTTACGGAGCTTATAAAGATGAAGCTAGTTATAAACTATCTCGTGTTTTAGCTAAAACAAGAATAGCAGATTCAGTAAAGTCAAGCTATATTTTAGTGCCTTATGTGGGGTCTTTAGCAGCAAATGCAACAACGACTAAAACTGAAGAAGAAGCAAAGAAAACAATTGATAGTATTTTTAGTTTGGTAAGAAATGACAGAGAAAAATTCACCGAAATAGCAGATACTATTAACCAGGATGCTACCAGAGGTAATGGAGGAGATTTAGGGTGGATCAGATATTCTCAAATATCTGATGATACTTTTGATAGAGACTTTAGTAATTTTATGTTCTTTAATGATAAAGATGCTATTGGAGTGGTTAAAACCAAATTCGGATTTCATGTAATCAGGATTGATGATCAGGCAGATTTTAAAGATGCTGTTAAACTAGGAACTATAGAAAAGAGAATAGAACCTTCAGAAGGAACTATTAATGAGCTTTTTACTACGACTACAAAATATGAAATTGAAGTAAATGAAAAAGATTTTCAGGAAGTAGCTACGGCCAATAATTATGTGGTACGCCCTGTAAATAAAATAAAAGAGTTAGATGAGAATCTTCCGGGATTAGGACAACAGAGAAGCGTTGTACAATGGGCCTTTTCTGATGAAGCTAAAGTTGGAGATATAAGACGTTTCGATCTAAATAATGGGTACGCTGTTGTTCGCTTAACAGGAAAGACAAAAGAAGGATTAGCAACTGTAGAAGATGTATCCTCGAGAATAGTACCTATTATAAGAAGACAACGTAAGGCTGAGATGATCAGAAATAAAAGTAATGCAACTTCATTAGAAGATTTTGCTACTCAAAACGGAGTTACAATAAGTACTGCCTCTGCTTTAAATATGAATAGTGCTGCTATAGCAGGAGCCGGAAGAGAGCCTAAAGTTTTAGGAGCTGCTTTTGGCCTTGAAGAAGGAGCAACTTCAGGATTAATAGATGGCGAAAATGCTGTATTTATGGTACAGGTGACTAAAAAAGAAGCTGCTTTACCTCTGGATAATTATGGAACGTATACTCTAAGTCAAAAAACTAAAAATAGAAATGGAGCGATTAATGCCGCTTTTAACGCATTGAGAAAAGCAGCAGATATAGAAGATAATAGAGCTACTTTTTATTAGTAGAAGAGTCTTGAAATATTTAAAGCCTTTTCCTTTGGGAGAAGGCTTTTTTATTTTTTTATCATTTCAGAATAAGGAATAATAGTAGTGTATCCTTTGCTTTTAAAATAAGAATAGTCGTTTCCGGTAGCCAGAATAAAATCTCCTCCCCACGCACCTAAACTCTTTATAGATCCGGAATAATCAGAAAAGAGAAGGTCTTTGATTTTAGGAAGATTAATAATTGAAGCAATTAGAGTTTCGTGTTCGTTAATTAATTCTTCAAAACTACTTAATTGCTCACATTTTATCATAGACTCAGTGATTTTGGAAATACGCTCAATAGTTTTAGAGGTGTCTTTTTTATACTTTCTATATTGAAGAATTCCTTCCCTGCTATTTTGTTTTTGATTAAGATGTACAAAAAAGAGTTGATCTTTAAAAACAGGGTTAAAATCAACTTCAGCTACAATAGGTTTTTTATCTTTTAACTGATAGGTAATTGGAGATGTATGTCGTGCACAAGCTATATCATAACCACTCCCTGAAAAAGAATTCCAAAGCAGCCTATAGGGATCAACTTGGGCCCATTGTGCGATATTATTTATTAAAGTAGAAGAAGATCCGAGACCCCAGTTTTGAGGGAATTCCAGTCTCGTGATAATACTATATCCTGTTTTTAAAGATAAAAAGGAAGGATTGAGTAGTTGTGCTGCATTTAAAATTTTTAAAAGCAATTCTGCAGCTTCCTGATTGTTGGTTGTTGCTATGGATTTCCTATCATTGTTTAATTGAATTGTCGCTTCAAACCAAGTATTATTTTCATGAGTTAAACTGGTCCAGTATATCTTTTCCTCTTTAACCTCATTGACAATCAAAGACTGACCAAAAGTAGTGGGAATAGCCAGGCTCAATGCCTCATCAAGAACTACATATTCTCCACTTAAGAGTAATTTACCATGACTGTAAAACTCTTTTTGTATCATCATGCTTTTGCTCTCAATTTATTAAACACATTAACAACTTCACTATGAGAGACAGTTTTGTCTTTAAAATAATTGAGAAAATAATTTTTTTCTTCTTCAGTAGCTTTCAATTGATTCATAATATTCATCAGGTGCATTTTCATATGCCCTTTTTGAATACCTGTTGTGATTAAAGATCGCAACGCTGCAAAATTCTGAGCCAATCCGGCTACGGCAACAATTTGCATCAATTCTTTTGCATTGGGTTTTCCCAGTAATTCAAGGGCTAATTTAACAAGAGGGTGTAAAGAAGTGAGCCCTCCAACAGTGCCCAATGCTAAAGGTAGCTCTATCCAGAATTTAAAAATACCATTCTCAATACTGGCATGGGTTAAACTGGTATAATTACCATTTTTTGCTGCGTATGCATGAATGCCCGCTTCTACAGCTCTAAAATCATTTCCCGTAGCCAGGACAACAGAATCAATGCCGTTCATTATTCCTTTGTTGTGAGTAACGGCTCTGTGAGGTTCTACCTCTGCGATTTGAACTGCCCTGATAAACTTTTGAGCAAACTCTTTAGGACTAAGCCCATCGTCTTCATTTAATTCTTCTACAGGACATGAAACTTCTGCTTTAACTATACAATTTGGTACATAATTAGAAAGAATACTCATGACAACCTGAAGTTGTTTTTCGGTTTCTGAAAACTCAGAATATGACTTTGCTTCTTCTATAAAAGTTTTAGAAAATTGTTCCAGACAAGAGTTTATAAAATTAGCTCCCATGGCATCAAGAGTCTCAAAAGTACAATGAAGTTGATAATAACTTGCTATTTCCCGGGTTTTATCTCTTAATTCAATATCTAATATCCCGCCACCTCTTTTTTCCATATTCTGCGTAATAGAAGAAGCTGCTGTGATTAAAAAAGGTTTTACGTTTTCAAAAAAGCGAGATAGTTTTTCTTTATCTCCTTCATACATAAAATGAACCTGCCCTATTTTTTCAGTAGAAATAACCTGCGCTTTGAATCCGCCTCTGTGTTTCCAGAATTTAGCGGCTTTTCCTGCTGCTGCAACTACAGAGCTCTCTTCAATGGTCATAGGAATAGTATACACCTCATTATTGATTAGAAAATTGGGAGCTATAGCAAAAGGCAAGTAAAAATTTGAAATTGTATTCTCTATAAATTCGTCATGAAGTTTTTGAAGAGATTCATCGGTATTCCAATATTGCTCAAGAATTTTTTTACTTAAATCCTGCTCTTTGAAATAAGTTTTTGTGAGCCATTCTATTTTTTGATTTTTATTAAGTCTTGAAAAACCTTCTATTTGCTTATTCATTCTTTAAATGGGAGTCAATTTAAAGAACAAAGATACTAATAAAGAATACTTAAGCAGATTTGGATAGGTTTTTGTTACTGTCAATGCTCAAATTCATAGATGTTTAACGAAAAAAGTTTATTTATCTGTGAAATTATTAGTAAACTTGACAGTTTTTTAATAAAATTATAAAGCTTCATGAAGAAATATTTTATTCTTTCCTTTTTATTTATAGGATTAGTTACAGGAGGAGTAGCTCAAGATAAGAAAATTACCCTGGAAGAAATTTGGGGAGGCGAGTTCAGAACACAGGGGATGGATGTACTCCGTTCTTTGAATAATGGAAAACAATATTCTGTTTTAAATTTTGATAGATCGACAAGAAGTACTTCGGTAGATAAGTATGATTATCAGACATTACAGAAAGTAGAAACTATTGTATCATCCAAAGACCTTTCAGGAATCCAGGCTTTTAGTTCATATGAATTTAGTGCAGACGAATCTAAATTGTTGTTAGCTACAGAGGTTAGACCTATTTTCAGACGTTCGAGATTAGGTAAATACTATGTGTATAACATAAAAGATAAATCGCTTGTCTTGGTTTCTGAAAATAAAATTCAGGAACCTACTTTTTCTCCTCAGGGAGATAAAGTAGCATTTGTTTATGAGAACAATATCTATGTTAAAGACCTGGCTAGTGGAGATACCAAACAGATAACAACAGACGGTGTAAAAAACAAGATCATTAATGGGGTTACTGATTGGGTGTATGAAGAAGAGTTTGGTTTTGTAAGAGCTTTTGAATGGAATAAAACCGGAACGCATATAGCATTCATCCGTTTTGATGAAACCGAAGTTCCTGAATTTTCTATGGACATATATGGAACAGCACTTTATCAGACACAAAACGTATTTAAATATCCTAAAGCAGGAGAAAAAAATGCAGAAGTTTCTCTATTTGTCTATGATTTAAACGGAGGATCTACAGAAGCTATTTCATTAAATAATGCATACTATATTCCAAGAATTAAATGGAGTAATGATCCGTCAGTTTTAAGTATACAGACGATGAATAGGCATCAGAATAATTTAGATCTTGTTTTCTATAATGCCAATACAAAATCTGCCTCTGTTGTTTACAATGAAACAGATGAAGCTTATGTAGATATTACTGATAATCTTACTTTTTTAAATGACAATAGTTTTTTGTGGACGAGTGAAAAAGATGGGTATAATCATATTTATCTTTTTAACAGAAAAGGAGAATTGGTAAGGCAAATTACATCTGGAGATTGGGAAGTGACCAATTTTTATGGATTTAGCCCTAAAACGGCGAGAGTATACTTTCAATCTACAGAAAACGGATCTATAAACAGAGCTATTTATTCTATAGGAATTAATGGTAAAGGGAAAAAGATGCTCACTAAAAAAGTAGGGACTAATAATGCTGCTTTTAGCTCTGATTTTACGTATTTTATCAATACATTCTCTAATACAGATACTCCTAATCTGTATACGCTACACAAAGCAAAAGACGGAAAAGAAATAAAAGAAATTGTAAATAACAATGCGCTTCATCAAAAAGTGAAAGCATACGATCTTCCTCAAAAAGAGTTTTCTACAATTAATATCAATGGGAATGATTTAAACATGTGGATGATCAAGCCTAACAATTTTGATCCTAATAAAGAATACCCTCTATTTATGTTCCAATATAGTGGTCCGGGATCTCAACAAGTTGCTAATCGTTGGGGAGGAGCAAATGACTATTGGTATCAAATGTTAGCTAAAGAAGGGTATATCATAGCTTGTATTGATCCTAGAGGAACTGGTTTTAAAGGAGCCGACTTTAAAAAAGTTACTTATAAAGAACTAGGAAAGTTTGAAGTAGAAGATCAAATTGCAGCTGCAAAAGCTTTAGGAGAAAGAGCGTATATTGATGCAGAGAGAATCGGTATTTGGGGATGGAGTTTTGGTGGTTTTATGAGTAGTAATGCCTTATTTAAAGGAAACGATGTATTTAAAATGGCAATTGCAGTAGCTCCGGTTACAAGTTGGAGATTTTATGATACGGTTTATACAGAGCGTTATATGAGAACTCCTCAGGAAAACGCAAGTGGATATGATGAAAATTCCCCTATTAACCATGTTGATAAATTAAAAGGAGATTTTCTGTTAATTCATGGTTCGGGAGATGATAATGTACATCTTCAGAATACTATGAGAATGGTAGAGGCTTTAGTGCAGGCTAACAAGCAATTTGACTGGGCTATTTATCCGGATAAGAATCACGGTATCTTTGGTGGTAACACCAGATTACAAATGTATACTAAGATGACGAATTTTATTAATGCACATTTAGGTGATAAATTGAAAGAAGAAAATAAAGTTCTGGAATTGGAAAATAAAATTAAAGGATAACAGTAACCGTCAAATAAACATATGGAAAATCAAACAGTAGCTCCTCAGGAACAAGAGATATTAGGGCATCCTAAAGGATTATTTTACTTATTTTTTGCAGAACTATGGGAACGATTTAGTTTCTACGGAATGCGGGCTTTATTGACCTTATACATGGTTAATGTAATTTTTGAAGCCTTAGCAACTAGAGATTTTGCAGCGGCAGCTGTATATGCATCCTATGGTTCTTTGGTATATGCTTCTACAGTGATTGGAGGAAGAATATCAGATAAAATTTTAGGAATGCGCCAATCTATTTTCTTAGGTGGTGTTTTAATGGCCTTAGGTCATTTTGTACTGGCAATAGAAAATAATATGGCATTTTTCCTGGCTTTGGCGCTTATTGTTGTTGGAAACGGTTTCTTTAAGCCTAATATTTCCACCTTTGTAGGTGCATTATATAAAGATGGAGATACAAGAAAAGATTCCGGGTTCACTATTTTCTATATGGGAATCAATATAGGAGGATTTGTAGCTCCTTTATTATGTGGTTGGTTAGGTCGTACTTATGGTTGGCATTATGGTTTTGGTTTGGCAGGAATAGGAATGTTAACAGGGCTAATTGTTTTCTGGAGCGGAATTAAAAAGAATGTTTTTGGAGATAAAGGATTACCACCTAATATGGAGGCTTATGAGAAGAAGTATTTAGGATTGCCACAAAAACATTTAATTACCGTATTAGCGTTTTTAGCAGCTCCGGTTATAGCTGTTTTATTGGCTTCATATGAATCTGTTTATGGAGATCAGAATATAGTTAATATTATTTTTAAAGTTATCGGGATTGTAGTTCTGGCATACATAGCTTTTATAATGTTTAAAGCGACATTAGATGAGCGAAAAAAATTATTTGTTGCCGTACTAATTACAGTTTTTATGACCATATTCTGGGGTTTTCACGAATTGTCAGGAAGTGTGATTACCTTATTCGCTGCTCGTAATGTGAATTTGTCTGTAATAGATGCAGCTCAAACCAATGCTTTAAACTCTATGTTCATTATCATTTTATCAATTCCTGTTTCTATAATGTGGACATATTTAGCGAAAAAGAAAAAGAATCCTAGAACTCCTTATAAGTTCGGATTAGGATTGTTATTTGCAGGAATTAGTTTTTATATTTTATCGATAAGTGGAGGAAGTGCAGATGAAAACGGGATGGTACCTTTTTCATACCTTTTAATCATGTACTTTTTAATTTCTGTTGGTGAGCTGTTTATGTCTCCTGTTGGACTCTCTAAGATCACAGATTTATCACCAAAGCGCATAGTTGCTTTTATGATGGGAGTTTGGTTTTTGTCCTCTGCTTTTGCGTTTCAAATTGTTGGTTTTATAGGAAAACAATTAGCTGTTGAAAGTACAGATAGTGATGTTGGTGGCCTTGAGACACTAGCAATATACACAGGCGGATTTGATTTAATTGCTAAGTATGCACTAGGAGCAGGCTTAATAGTTTTACTGGCAGGCCCACTAATCAAAAAACTTATGGGAAATGTTCATTAATTAGCACAAATACTTACTCTAAAATATAAGCTCCCTTTTCGCCGGTATAGTGAAAGGGAGTTTTTTCTTTATAACAACTGTTTTTCCATTGTGTAATAAAACTTTTATAGTTATTCCCGTCTGCAATAATTGTTTTTGGGTTATAAAGTTTGATAAGACGTTCCAGATTGATCTTGGGAGAATTGCTTAAGATGATATGATCAATTTTTAAATGAGGAATTTGATAAATTCCCGAACTATCTATGATTAATACCTTTTCATTTTTGATCTTAATAAGATTTTTGAATTGATTTTTTTTGATACTTCTTATTCGTTCTCCGGTTTTGTAACTGGAAATTATAGGGTCATTAACGATGCTTTCAAAAGTCATCCCGGATTCAAAAAATGAGAGGTTATCTTTATGTTGTTTTGCAATAAGTGTATTCCTGTTTTTGTGGAAAACAATTAATCGATTGGTATTTTGTAAATTGTATTTGTTGTAGATAAAAGATGCTTGAAACAAGAGAATAAGAACGGTAATTATTTTAAGTTTTCTTAAGTTGAATTTTTTAATCATTAAAATGAAAACGATAATAAGCAGATAAGATAGTATTAGAAGTTTCCAGTCAAAATAAATGTTCTCCCATAAAAATGCTTCTTGCTCAGCAATCTTCTCAATAAATTGATTCATTGATCGAATGATAAATGAATATATTTTAATAACGCTTGCAGGTGCTATATTCAATAAACTTAAAATGATAATGATGATTCCGAAGGATAGAATCAACCCAAGAAATGGAATAATAACGAGGTTAGAAACAAAGAATAAACCAGGAAATTGGTGAAAATAGAATAAACTGAGCGGAAAAACACCCAATTGTGCAGCTAATGTTACCGATAACAACTGCCAGAAATAACGTGTGATTTTATATTTAGGACTCCATTTTTTATAAATGAAAGGTTGTATCCATACAATCGAAAAAACAGCGAGATAGCTTAATTGAAATCCGATTTCAAACAAAAAATATGGATTCCATAATAAGAGAAAAAAAGCAGAACTGAGTAAAACTATATAAATATTAGTTTGTTTTCTACGATGCATTGCAAATGTTATAAAAGAAAACATGGTTGCTGCTCTTATTACTGAAGTTGAACTTCCCGAAATGATAACAAAACCCCAAAGTAGTGTAATAGCAATAAGAGCTTTTATTAATCTTCCTTTCTTTAAGTGGGTAAGAGGTTGAAGTATTACATTTAAAAATAATACTACTATGCCTATATGAAGCCCGGAAACTGCCAAAATATGAATTGCTCCTGCCTTTGCATAATTAGTATAGATTTCTTCAGATATACTTTGTCGTTGTCCTAATAAAAGGGCATTGATGATTGCCAATTCTTCTTTTTCAAAATGATTTTTTATTAGTGATTGATTGATTTTCTCCCTCCATTCAGAAGCTAATCCAGGAAAAGTTGTGGACTCGCTTTTTAAGAGCATCAATTCATTATGAGTAAGAGATAATTGATGATAGATCTGTTGTTTTTCCAAATACTTTTTATAGTTGAATTGATGCGGATTTAAAGGAGGTCTAATACTATTGAAATGTGTTTTGGTAAGAATGAGATCATCTACTTTTAAACCCCTGGAATTCGTGTCTTTTTCTACAGATAACAATAAATTTCCTGAAACTCTTTTTTCCTGAAGACGATAAATGAATGCTTCGTAACGATGATGAAAAGAAGTAGGTTTTAAAACTTTTTTTATTTTTAACCGAATCTCAAAAACATCTTCTAAATTTATTTGAGATGAATAATGACCTTTCCAGTTTTTTTGATGATGAACATTAAAATTATTCCAGCCCACGAAGAAAATAAGAAGGTAAGCACTGATTCCGAAGAAATAATTTTGAATAAGATTGTACCTGGAACGTAGAAATGCATAAAAGAAGATAACAAACGAGAAAAACAGGAGTATTTTGATTATAAAGACATTAGTATTCATAAGAAACCCTGAAACAATGCCCAAAAGGAAGAATAAAAATATTTTTACAATAGCAAATTTTTGCAAATTCATATGTAAAAATACTAAAAAAGTAGTAAAATTACTACAAAACTCTTCTTGCCTCTATAAAAGCATAATTCCAGTATCCTTCTTTTAAAGATGAAATAAGAACTCCTCGAGAAGTGGTTGAATGAATGAATTTAATCCCTTTTTCATCTACAGAAACTACTAATCCCACATGATTGATTCGTTTTTTACTTTTATTGGTATTGAAAAATAAGAGATCCCCTTTTTTAACTTGCTTGAGGTTAATTTTAACGCCTTGTGAGGCCATTGAAAATGAAGTGCGTTCTATGGGGATGTCATGAGTCTTAAAAGAGGTGAAAATCAGACCAGAACAGTCCATTCCTTTGGCAGTAATACCTCCGTATTTATAACGAGTTCCTCTGTAAGAGAGTGCAGTGCTTACGATTTCATCTGCTACAACCGATTCTTTGATTTTTTCTTTGCGTGAAACATTTACTGAGGCTTTGTTTTTTGAATCTTTAGCTTCAACAGTAACGGTGCGATTTTTTTCTTTTTCTATTGCTTTTTTTGAAGATTTACATGCAGAGAAAATTAGTATTGCTAAGATAAATACTATTAATTTGTTCATTTGGGAGCATTTTAATACTCACAAATTAAATAAATTTATTTTAATCAGATTGACGGTGATTTACTTATAATTAATTCTGCAGCCTTTTTACTGGCACCTTTCCCTCCTAACTTCTTTTCTAGCTCAAAATAATCCATAAACATTTTTTCTCTATTTTCCGGGGTCAGGATTTTTTGTAGTTCTGTACGAAGTCGTTTGGTGTTAAAATCATTTTGAATTAATTCTGTAACCACTTCTTTATCCATAATCAGGTTTACCAGAGAAATATATTTTAAAGTAATAATTCGTTTGGCTATCTGGTATGAAATCCAATTTCCTTTATAACAAACTACCTGGGGAACCTTAAATAAAGCAGTTTCAAGAGTAGCAGTACCAGAAGTAACTAAAGCAGCATTAGCGATGCTTAAAAGGTCATAAGTTCTGTTGGGAATAAAATTTACAGGAGTATCTTTTATTATAGATTGATAAAAGGATGCGTCCTGACTCGGAGCTCCTCCTATGACAAACTGATACTCCGGAAAATCATCTATTACAGAAAGCATTACAGAAAGCATTTTTTTAATTTCCTGTTTTCTACTTCCGGGAAGTAATAAAATGACAGGCCGGACATCTAAATTAAACTCAGCTACAAAAGAATCTACATCCAATAATTCTCTGTTTGCTATAGCATCTATTAATGGATGTCCGACAAAATGAACCGGATAATGATGCTTTTTTTCATAAAAATCTTTAACAAAAGGGAGGATGACATACATGTAGTCAATATCTCTTTTTATGGCTTTTACTCTGCTTTCTCGGGATGCCCAAACTTGAGGAGTTATATAATAATGCGTTTTAAAACCCATGGGCTTTGCCCATTTAGCAATACGTAAATTAAACCCCGAGTAATCTATGAAAATTAGTGCATCAGGTTGATACTGTTCTATGTCTTGTTTACAATACTTTATATTTTTAAGAGCGGTACCAATATTAAAAATCACTTCCAAAAAACCCATAAAAGAACGTTTTTTAAAGTGCATTACCTGGGTACCTCCCTGAGCTTCCATAAGATCACCTCCCCAAAAACGAAATTGAGCTTTAGCATCTTTTTGCTTAATGGCTTTCATTAAGTTAGAACCGTGTAAATCTCCTGAAGCTTCTCCTGCAATAATGTAATATTTCATCTGTTTACGCCAGTTTTTTGATCAAATCAAAGAAAAAACTTATAAAATAGAATAAAAATGGCCGCCAATACAGTTGCCATCAAAACTCCTTTAGCTCTATGATCTCTTCTGAGTTTAAGAAAAAGAAAGAATGCAGCTATGTTTAATGCAGCTCCCAGGGCTATTAAACTTCCCAGGTTTCCTTGCTCATAAACTACTTTCAATGAAGTATTAAAAGTTAGGTTAGAATAGTTAGCCAGGATAAAAATGCTAATAATGAAACCTATTGCATTGGCAATGATTCCTACTAAGAAACCTATAAATATTTCTTTCTTAATCATTTAAATTCCACATATTTAAATCCTGTATCGCATGATGAGCAGTTAAATCGTATTGCACAGGGACAATTGATACATAACCATTAGCTAATGCCCATTCATCTGTATCTTCTCCTTTGTCTAAATTTACAAATTTACCCGTAAGCCAATAATAATCTCGCCCTTGCGGATTTGTTCTTTTGTCAAATTCTTCTGCCCAGATAGCTTTTGCTTGCCGTGATACTTTTATGCCTTTTATTTCATTTTTTTTGAGTTTAGGGAAATTGACATTTAGAACAACTCCTTTAGGCATACCATTTAGCAATGCATTTACTGTGATTCTTTTTACATATTCTTTTATAGCATCAAAATCGGCTTCCCATGAATAATCACAAAGTGAAAATCCTATAGCAGGGATTCCTTCTATTCCGGCTTCAACGGCAGCACTCATGGTTCCCGAATAAATAACATTAATAGAAGAATTTGAACCGTGATTGATACCGCTAATACATATATCCGGTTTCCGATTTAAAATTTCATTAACTGCCAGTTTTACGCAATCTGCAGGAGTACCGCTACAGCTATACTCTATTTGATCTCCATCATCGTCAATATTGATGGGACTGCAATATAAAGTAGAGTTAATTGTAATAGCATGCCCCATGGCAGATTGTGGACTATCTGGAGCTACAACTACAACATCTCCAATTTCATTCATCACACTAATTAAAGTTCTTAGTCCTGGTGCCGTAATCCCGTCGTCATTGGTTACTAATATCAAAGGTTTTTCACTCATGAAAAAAAATTATTTTTAGTATGCTAAAATAAACAATTTGGGAGTTATATAATGTATAGTTACTGTTTAACAAAAAATTAGTACCATTGTAGTGATGTGGCACAGTTTTTTCAGTATTTTAGTTCCACTTAAAATAATTAAAGGATATTATGAAAAGGAATTTGATATATTTCATGGGAGTATTTATCATTTCGGTTGCTTCCTGTAGTTTTACAAATAAGACATTTAATAACCCTGAAAAGGATAAACTTCTTATAGAGCTCGTATCTTATGTATTGGAAAAAGGACATTTTGATCCAAAAGATATCAATGATGATTTTTCTGAGCATGTTTTTGAAAACTTTATAAATGATTTAGATCCTTTTAAAAGACTTTTTCTGGAGTCTGATATAAAAGAATTTGAAAAGTACAGATTTAAAATAGATGATCAGATTAAAAAATCTGAGATTACTTTCTTTAACGTGGTGTACAATCGTATGAATAAGCGCCAGGAAGAGGCAAAGTCGATTTATAAAGATGTTTTAGCTATTCCTTTTAATTACAAAACAGATGAAACCATTAGTGTTGATTATAAATCACAACCTTATGCAACGTCTAAAAGCGAACTAGCCGAAAAATGGAGAAAACAACTAAAGTTTTCTACTCTTGATGATTATGCATACATGATTGATGAAGAAAAGAAGAAGAAAGAGAAAGATGATAGCTATGAAATGAAATCATTAGATGAAATTGAAAAAGAAACCAGAGAGAAAACTACAGGTATTTTTGATGAGTATTTTTATTCTTTAAAAGACGTCAAAAGAAAAGACGTATTCAGTCAGTATGTCAATGCTATTGTTGAAGAGTTTGATCCGCATACTAATTACCTGGCACCAAGAGATAAAGAGGCATTTGATACCAGGATTTCAGGAAAATATCATGGGATAGGAGCACGCCTTCAAAAGCGTTTTGATGCAGTAAAAATTACTGAGGTAATATCTGGAGGACCAGTATGGAGAGATAAGAAAATTGTAGCAGGAGATCAAATATTGAAAGTAGCTCAGGGTGATGAAGAACCGGTAGAAATCTCTAATATGAGTATAGATGATGCTATTAAATTGATTAAAGGCCCTAAAGGAACAGAAGTAAGATTAACTCTAAAGCGTATTGATGGGACTATAGAAGTAATTCCGGTAATTAGAGATGTAGTTGAATTAGAAGAATCATATGCAAAATCTTCGGTAGTTAAAAAAGGAAACAGAAAATTTGGAATTATTAATCTTCCTCAGTTTTATGTTGATTTTGATGATTATAAAGAACGAAATGCAGCTACAGATGTGGCAAAAGAGATTACCCGTTTGAAATCTGAAGGAATGGAAGGACTGGTGCTGGACCTTAGAGGTAATGGAGGAGGTTCTCTTAAAACAGTCGTGGATATGGGAGGACTTTTCATTGAAAATGGCCCTATAGTACAAGTCAGATCAACTGGAAGAGAAAAAGAAGTTTTGAATGACGAAGACAAACGTATCCAATGGGATGGTCCTCTGGTTATTTTAGTAGATGAATTTTCGGCTTCTGCATCAGAAATTTTAGCAGCGGCAATGCAAGATTATAAAAGAGCTATAGTAATAGGAAGCAAGCAAACTTACGGTAAAGGAACTGTACAAAATGTGATCGATCTTAATCGGTTTTTAAGTGGAGATCATGATTTTGGTAATGTAGGTGCTTTAAAAGTGACAACTCAAAAATTCTATAGAATTAATGGAGGTTCTACTCAATTAGAAGGAGTTAAAAGTGATATTGCTGTGCCAGACAGGTATAGCTACATAGATATAGGTGAAAAAGATCAGGAAAATCCTTTGCCATGGGATAAAATAGCACCTGCTAATTATGAGCCTTGGGATGGTTATATAGATTACGAATCTACAATTGCCAAAAGCAAAGGTAGAATGGCTACAAATTCACAATTAGCTCTTATAGATGAAAATGCAAAATGGGTTAAAGAACAATCAGACGATAATGATTATTCTTTAAATTATGAAACCTTCAAAGCAGAAAGAGATGAAAATGATAAAAGAGCAGATTATTTCAAGAAAATAAGAGATTATAAAACAAATTTAAGTTTTAGTTCACTCCCTTATGAATTAGAGTTGTTTAAGAACGATAATGTGTTGAAAGAAAGAAGAGAACGTTGGTACGAAGATCTAGCTAAAGATGTATATGTAGAGGAAGCTATCAATGTATTAGAAGATCTGCAAATTAATAATATAAGAAGAGGAAAAGTCGCAGGAATAAAAGGGTAATATTTTATGAATGAGACTTCAAGCTCATTAACTAAATTAGCGCTTCAAAAGTTTAAAAAAAACTTTTGGGGCGTTTTTAGTTTTTATTTTATAGTAGTATGCGGCTTGTTAGCTGTTTTTGCGTATGCCCTGGCTCCGGACGAGTCTCAAAATGCAAATCAAATGCATTTGTCTATTCATTCAAAACCACCTGGTTTTGAAGTAGAAATGTTGACGATTCCTTCCCGAAATGAGCAAGACCAAACTTTTTTTGACAAACTTTTATTTGGAAAGAAAAATAATGATACAGAGATTCCGATAGCATCATATAAAATAGAAGAAGATCATCTGCTAATACAAGAATTTATGAATGATAATGTTCTTGGGATGGAGAAGAAAATTCCTCTATTTAATTTTTCGGAAAACTTACCGGCAAATGAAATTGTTGAAAAATACATAGTTTCAAAAAAGTTTCTTTTAGGAACAGACAAATACGGGAGGGACTTACTGAGCAGGATGCTTATCGGTGCCCGAATTTCTTTTTTTATAGGATTTATTGCAGTTTTTATCTCTTTGGTTATAGGAATATCATTAGGAGCTATTGCCGGGTATTACGGAGGAAAAATAGATGCAATAATTATGTGGATTATTAATGTTACCTGGTCTATACCGACACTTTTATTGGTGATAGCTATAACTTTAACCTTAGGAAAAGGGTTTTGGCAGGTATTTATTGCAGTAGGACTCACAATGTGGGTAGAGGTTGCCCGTGTAGTGAGAGGACAAGTTATGGGAGTTAAAGAGATGCAATATGTAGTAGCAGCAAAAGCATTGGGTTTTGGAGATCTAAGAATTGTTTTTAAACATATATTGCCCAATATTATCGCTCCTATTATTGTAATTTCTGCTGCTAATTTTGCGTCTGCTATTTTAATTGAAAGCGGATTAAGCTTTTTAGGAATAGGGGCTCAACCTCCAACCCCGAGTTGGGGAGGCATGGTTAAAGATCATTATAATTATATCGTTTTAGGAAAGCCTTACCTTGCGATTATCCCCGGGCTAGCCATTATGAGTTTGGTAATGGCGTTCATGTTAATGGGGAATGCCTTAAGAGATGCTTTAGATGTTAAATCTTAAAGTAATATTTAAAAATAAACCCTCTCAACCGAATAGTTTTCTGTAGAGGGTTTGTATTATAAATCACCTTACCCGACAGGAAATAAGCAAGTGCCTGATATACCATCTGTTTCACTAGTACTACAATATCCGGTACAATCCTCAGTAATACAATCAGTATCAGAAAAACAATTAATTATAGCAGACCCTATATTACAATTTATATTACCGTTGAATGCTCCCTTAATTTCGAGTTGCTCTTTTTTATTTAAAACTTTTACTCCGTTTATTTTTATAATTTCTTTCAACATAATCTTATAAATTTAATTTGCACAGCAAATACATGCACCATGTGTTGGATGCGGATGAGTACCTGAAGGACATGTTGGTCCGGAGTTAAACTGTGGAGCAACACAAACTACATCTGAAGGTCCAAAACCGCCACTGATTTCATTTTGTTCTCTTTTACTTAATTCTTGTGTTTCTTTTAGATTTAAAATGCTTTTTAACATGATTAGAAGTATTTGATAATTAAAAATTACCTGAAACATTTAGAGACACTCGGATTTGTGCCTTTTCTTTGCAAGAATATTTTTAAAATACAAGACCAGAGAAAATATTTTCTCTGGTCTTGATTATGAAATTAATGTTGTAAACAAACTGAATTTGATGGAAGTGCACATAGTGGAAAACTCCATTCACCTCCACAATTTAGACATTCCTCTTCTGTTGTTGGAAATCTACCTCCACCATTAATTTTTAACTGTTCTTTTTTGCTCAATTTTTGAGCCTTGTCTAACTTTAAAATATTTTTTAACATGATATAATTGTAAATGATTAGAAAATTGTCTTGAACATTATAAAGACACTCAAGACTTGTGTCATTAATTAAATATCTTAGATCTCACATACAGAATCAAAACGCGGATCGAAACTCAAGCAAATCCCGAAACAACATCTTAACCTTGGACTATCACAGTCGAGATCTGTGTCACAACCAAGTTCTCCGAAACCAATACCTCCGGTAATTAATGATTGCTCTTTTTTACTCAATTTTTGAGTTCCTTTTAATTTTATGATGTTATCTAACATAACAAATGAATGATTTAATTAGGTTGAGAAAGGATCTGTACCATCTGGACATGTACTATCACAAGGAACGATATCTACTATAAAGCCTGTTGGGCTAAATCCTGGAATTAAACAAAAGCATGTAGGCCCTCCTCCGTTTCCACCGCCGCTTCCTCCGCTTCCACCACCACCGTCAATAGGATCACATCCAAACCCACCTCCGGAGATTTTCTTTAATTCTTTTTTCTCTAGTTCTTTAACACCATTTAATTTTAAAATACTTTTTAACATGATATATAATTTAATAGATTGAAAAATACCCTGATCATTTAAAGACACTCAGGCTTATGTCTGTCTTGCAAGAATATTTTATGATTTGACCGATGAAATATTAAAAAGAAAAGGGTATAACTAATAAGTTTATAACCCTTTTCCTGATAATTAATAGATATTACATTGTCCGTTGCTACCACACTCTCCAGGACAATCACAATGTCCTCCAGAATAGCATCTGGCACCTCTAGGCCTTCCGGCACAACTTGAAGGACAACCAATTTTTCCTCCGTTAATTTCTCTTTGCTCGTCTTTTTTAATGATATGAGCCCCATCCAGTTTTAAAATGTTTTTTAACATGATTTGTAATTTTTGATAGTTGTAATTCTCTGAGCATTTATAGACATTCAGAAATCTGTCTGTATTCTTATATAACCCAGGAATAGGCAAGAGTTATTTCTTCAGCTGGATTACATGCCGGGGGGAGTAAAATCAAAAAGAGGAATGAGAATTATATGTTTAAACAGCTACTGTCTAAGTATTTGAAGTCTTTTTTAACATGGCAAATCAAAATTTAAGTTATTTTTGCCCTGAACATTTAGAGACACTCAGGTTTGTGTCTATTTTGCAAGAATGTTTTATAGATGCCGGATCTCCAGTCCGGCATCTTTTTCACTGAATAATTTTAAGCTTCTATAGCTACAGATTTCCCTTCATTTTCATTTGCTGAAAGTGAAGATTCGGCAATAAGGTCATCTATAAAATAAACAAGGTCTTTTATATCGTATTCCCTGGGAAACAATTTTGTATTAATTATAGTAGCAGGAGTATAATTGATATTATTCACTCTGCACCAATTGCTTTGTTCTTCGAGGTTTTTAATGAAATCGTTGCCTTGGCTTATCCCGTACTTTTTTTGCCAACCCGCAATATTACGATCTGTAAACCAATCTTTAAAAGCTGAAAATGAAGCTTTTTTATCTTCACGATAATGTTTTTCTAAAAGTTTATGTGCAATTTGAGTTCCTTGATTATCAGTATCTTTATAATTAATATTAAGTGCAAATGTGATATGAAAATGATCTCCATGAGTATCCAATAATTTTGCATAAGTTTCAAAAGAAGCTTTGCAAAATCCGCATAAAGGATTAGTAACTGCAATGATTTTTAAGTTTGCGTTAGGATTCCCATAGTCTAAAGTAAGATCAGGCTGATAAATATTATTTTCCTGTACTGATTCCTGATTGTTGATTGTCAATTTGAAAAGGTTGAAGTTTCGTTTAAACTTCATAAAATCTATTTGTGATGATTTTAATTCGTTATTTGTTTTTAAGACAGGTTTAATTTTTGTCCATGTAAATAAAATGGAACTAAAAATAAAAAGATAATAAACAGTTTCCTGTACAGGAAATGTAAAAGTTTCAAAATTGATTGTTGTCAATACAAACTGAACCATAGTTATCCCTGCTATGGCTAGACACAATAAACACCATTTTTTAAGTACTCTCCATTGATAAAAGATAGAATAAGCGAGTACCGGGACAGATATTGCTCCTAAAATAAAAAATAAGGGATTGTTATAGCCTATAAAAATCAGAAAGAGTAATGTAGAAATGGAATATGTAACTACAATATCGCTTAAAGATATAAAATTGAAGATTTTAGCTCCACTGGATTTAATAACATCTGCACAACTTGTATTGGAATATTTTGTGCAAAATTTTGCTACAGAAGCAGAATTAAAGCCTAAATCTTCTTTGGCTATGAGAAAACTAACATAACCTATAGCTATGGCAGCGACATAATATAATAATGGGATGATTTGAAAATTATTAAAAGCAAAGAGAGAAACAGCCAGAATAGCTAATATTGAAACTGCTACCGGGTTAGATATTTTAGATACTTTTTTACCAGAACTTTTTTCTTGAGGCTCAATTGCTATAATTGTTGGATCCCATCTATCTACAAAATCTGTTTTATTGAGCTTCTCGGTTTTATTAGAATCGTCCAGAAGACCAATTTTTGAACCTGAAGTATTTTGAGTACTTAGAACGAGTTGTTTTCCTTTTTCGGTTTCTACAAGAGTCAGGAAATTTTTAGGTAATTTATCCAGGTATTCTTTAGGAATGGTAGCGGCTACATTTTCTATTTCAAAATAATCTAATGTGTCTGTTATAGATTTGAGAGATGGATAATCAGGGTGAGCTAATAATTGTAATTTTAAATCTTGAGCATCAATATTTAAATAATTGGAGCTAATTAGGTATTTTAATAATAATTTATCCATCTCAAATAGAGTTTGTAAAAATGAATTCGTGTAGTATTTTATTTTACTCTAAGGTATTACTTATTTGTTAAAATACATACGAATTGAACTTTTGTTTTAGATTGAAAATCATTATAAATTTAAAAAAAGTATAGATTAAGTGTTATAAATGCCGATAAAACGGACTTTATTTAACGTAAGCTTAACGGAAACTGTTAACTTTATATTTCAGAGAATTATATTACCATAAAAAACATATGGTTTTTATGTAGGAAGAATGTAGATTTACCATATGCTGATAAATAAAGATCTTAGCATGAAAATGAGACTATTAGAAAGAGCTCGAAATCATGCATAATATTTAAGTCTGTGAAAAGAAAATCATTTTATACCGTATCAATAATAGTTCTTACCATAGGATTTTTTTTGATTGAAGAATACATGTTTTCAGAACAACCTTCTTTAAGGAGTGAGGAACCTGAAAATACAACTGAAAAAACAAATACTTTTTATTTGCCCACATCTACAACCAATCAGGTAGTTCATCATAATTATTATTCATTGTCTTATAATGAAGTTTATGAACAGGCAGAATGGGTGGCTTACGAATTAAAAAAAAGTGATATTTCCAGTATAAACCGTAAACGCCCTTATTTTGAGGTAGATCCACTGGTAAAAACCAAATCTGCTCATTGGAGAAATTATAAAAATTCTGGATATGACAGGGGGCATTTTTGCCCTGCAGGTGATCGAAAATTTTCGATTGAAGCTTATAATCAAACTTTTTATACGAGCAATATTAGTCCGCAAAAACATTCTTTTAACAGTGGAGTTTGGAACAGGCTGGAACAGATGGTTAGGAGATGGGCTAAAAGATACGATGGTGTTTTTGTGGTGACCGGAGGTGTTTTAAATAGCAATTTAAAAACCATTGGAGGAGAAGAAGTAGCTGTTCCTGATTATTTTTATAAAGTCATATTAGATAATAGAAAAGGAGATTACAAACTGATAGCTTTTCTTGTTCCACATAAAGAAACAAAAGAAGATTTGAGAAATTTTGTAGTGCCTGTTGATGAACTGGAGAAATTAACTGGAATAGATTTTTTTCCTGAATTACCGGACGCCATAGAAAACAAAGAAGAAGCTTCTAAAGGGATTAGGAACTGGAAATTTTAACTCTTAATAAAAATACCATACGAGATAGCTTTATTGAATTACTTACATCCATTCATTAATTCTATTGGCGTCTAATTTAATAAAGATAAAAAGGAGAATAGTAAATCCCCATAGCCCGGAACCTCCATAGCTAAAAAATGGCAAAGGAATTCCAATAGTGGGTAAAAGCCCGATAACCATCCCTACATTAATTGCAAAATGAATAAATAATATTGAAGCAACGCCATATCCATAAATTCGGCTGAATTCAGATTTTTGGCGTTCAGCTAGAAAGAGAAGCCGTAATAACAGAAAGGAAAAAAGAAGAACAACTAAAGCACTTCCCGCAAACCCCCATTCTTCACCAACAGTACTAAAGATATAATCTGTATGCTGTTCGGGAACAAAGTCCCCTTTTGTTCTGGTACCTTCAAGATATCCTTTCCCGAAAAAACCTCCGGAACCTATTGCAGATTCAGATTGATAGGTATTGTAACCAATTGTTTTGCGTATTTCTTCAAGTTTTTCAGGATCTTTTTCTAATCGTAACCACAAACTAAAGCGATCTCTGTGTCGTTGTTCAAAAACATTTTCATAAATAAAACTCACAGAATATGAGAACGCAGCAGATGCGACAAGTATTACTAAAAACATAAGAGGAGAAGTCCTTTTATTTCTTCTTTTTTTAAGTATGAATGAAAACAGAAGAATAATAAAAGAACTAATAATAACGGTTTTAAAGCTAAAAATTAATGTAGCTACAAATAATAGAATAGCAATTAAACCTATAAACAGATATATAGGAGAGAGTCCTTCTCTGTATAAAACAAAAAATAAACTGGCGTATACTAATGCACTCCCCGGATCTGGTTGAGGAATGATAAGTAATGCCGGTGCTATAATAATGAGAAATGCTTTTAATTGATCTTTTAACTTGTTGATATTGGTTTGAATATCACTTAAGTACTTGGCCAGAGCCAAAGCGGTTGCTGCTTTAGCAAATTCGGAAGGTTGAATGGTGTTTCCTCCAAAAGCATACCAGGACGTAGCCCCGTTAATATTTTTTCCAAATAAAAACAGGCCCAATAAAGAAACTAAGGAAGCTAAATAGATGATACTGGAAAAGCGTTCGTAAAACTTAGCTTCAATAGAAAGAATTAGAATAATAAGAAATAAGCTTAAGCCAATAAAAAGTAATTGTTTCCCATAAGGTTGTGCCAAGTTGAATACAGATGGATTCTGATCTGTAAATGTGGTCGAATAAATATTTATCCATCCGATAAAAACTAAAGCGAAATAAACCAGAATGGTTGCCCAATCTATTTTCTGGATTACTTTGTTATTCATTTATAGTTAATGAGTTATCTGAAGTCGTATGTTTAATATATGATTTTTGTCCATCATTTATAGTAAATGATTTACCGCTTAAAGGTTTTTCATATTCTTCTATGAAGCGATCATCATTTAATACAAAATTCTCCATATCTTTTCTGGTAATTTCTCCTTTGATGTATTTCTCTATCATCAAACCTGCTATTCTTCCTGCCCATCTGCTTCCCCAATATCCATTTTCAACAAAAACAGCAATTGCTATTTTGGGGTCTTCAACAGGTGCAAAGGCAACAAAAATAGAATGATCTGTCAATTGAACTTTCTGACCATCAATTTTGGTGAAATTTTCAGCAGTACCGGTTTTCCCGGCTATACTAATTCCCGGAATTTGGATCCAATTAGCAGTTCCTTTATTGTAAACATCATACATCCCCTGGATAACAGGTTCAAAATGTTCCCTTTTAATGGTAGTCTGCTTAGGTTTTATATAATTTTCGTCTTGTATGTATTGATTATCGATTTTCTTAATAACGTGAGGTGTATAGTAAAAACCTCTGTTGGCAATTGCCGCAGTCATATTTGCCAGTTGAATAGGAGTTGTTAATACCTCACCTTGACCTATTGCATTAGATATAGTATTAGTGGCAAACCAACGTTTTTTACCATAAGCCCGGTCATAATATTTAGAACTGGGAATTAAACCTTTTTTTCCGTTTGGAAGGTCATAACCTAAATAATTTCCGAGACCAAAACTCTTTAAATGCTTTTCGTAAACATTCATCCCTTCTTCTGCAGTAGTGTATTTTTCGATGACTTTTCTATACGCATTAGCAAAATAGGCGTTGCACGAATTATAAATACCATTGTTGAGTTTTCTAATGCCTCCTCCACAGTGGCAACCCATAAATGCGCTTCTGCCGTATCTATAACCATGACTGCATCTGATAGAAGAATTCTCATCTATGACTCCTTCTTCTAATGCTATGAGTGCGTTTAAAGTCTTAAAAGGTGATCCCGGAGGATACATAGCCAGCAAACCTCTATCAAATGTTGGTTTTGCAATTGAATCGTAATACAGCTTAGTATAATTCTTAGATCGTTTTCTGCCTACTAAGAGTGCCGGGTCATATGTCGGAGCAGAAACAAGAGAAAGTAACTCACCAGATTTAGGATCTAATGCTACAATTCCGCCTCTTTTGTTACCCATTAATTTCTCTCCATACATCTGTAAATCCATATCAATGGTGAGATGAATATCTTTTCCTTGAATAGGAAGTGTGTCTGCGATTCCATTTTTATAGGGTCCGATAACCCGGTTAAAACGATCTTTCTGTATGTATTTAACTCCTTTTCTCCCTCTAAGAGTTTCTTCGTATTGTTCTTCAATACCTTGGCGCCCTATTAATTCACCAGACTGATAGTAAGTGTGTTTTTTTAAGTCTCGTTCATTAACTTCACTAATGTAACCTAATATGTTTGCTGCAGTAGCTTCAGAATAGTACCGTAATGAGCGTTTTTGAATATAGAATCCTTCATATTTTCTCATTTTTTCCTGAAGGACAGCATATTCTTCTTTAGACAATTGAGGTACAAAAACAGAAGGAAGCCTGGGGGAATATCTTTTGGTTTGATTGTATTTTTTTATAAAGTCCTCTTTTGTAATATTTAAAAGTTTACAAAACTCTACAGTATCAAGTGGCTTTACATCTCTTGGGATGACCATGACATCATAAGAAGGTTGATTTGCAACGAGTAACTTGCCATTCCTGTCATAAATATATCCACGCTCCGGATAATCGTAAATTGCTTTGATGGCAGTATCATCAGATAAATTCCCGGTTGGCGGATTTAAAACTTGTAAATAGGAAAGCCTGCCAATGTAGGTAATGGCTACAATTACAATGATAGACGATAAAAGTAATTTTCTCATGTTTTGGGCTTTCTAAGCAAAGGAATAATCAATAAACATAGAAATATAGTAAATATACTAGAGAATAACGTGTTTTTAAGTATAGAAAGTATATGAGAAATGCTAAAAATTTCTAATCCGAAAAGAATTAAATGATGGATCAAAATAATGATAGACAAATACGCTATTCTTTGTCCGATTGCAGTATTGCTTATTTTTATAATTTGATACTCATAAATGTTCCCAAAGACAAATTTTAATACGATTGGTCTTATATAAGCTATAGATACAGAAGCTGCTGCATGTATACCACCACTATCACTAAAAAAATCTACACAAAAACCTATAAGAAATGCCAGGAATAGAAATTGCCCTTTTTCTTCTTTTCTTATCGGATATAGTATGATAAATAATATGTAGATATAAGGATTTATATATCCCAGAAAATCAATGTGATTAAATATTAATACCTGAGAGAATACAAGTATAATGAAACGTGCTATATTTAGAATAACTTCACTATTCATTTACAGTATTTTCCAATTGTTTGATTTCATCTAAATTCAGATTTTCTATAATATAGACATGTTCAATACTCGTCATATCATTAAAAAGAGCAACGTTAATGATGTAATAATTTTCAGAAATATCTAATTTGTAACTTTTGATAGTTCCAATTGGAACTCCTTTAGGGAAGATAGAAGACCGGCCTCCGGTTATAATAGTATCGCCTACCGCTATAGGAGCTATATCAGGAATATCTGTTAACTGAACGATATTTTGATCTCTGGCATCCCATTTTAAAGTTCCGAAATGTGATGTGTTTTTAAGTTGTGCATTAATTTCTGATAAAGAATTCAATACAGATTGAACAACTGCATAGTTTCTGGAATTATTATCAATTATCCCTACAATTCCTCTGGATGTAATAACTCCCTGATCCTGAAGTACACTGTCTTTTTTTCCTTTATCAAGAGTAAGGTAGTTTTTGGTCCTGTTATAACTATTTTTGATAACAGCAGCAGTGCGTATTTTATAACCATTTAAAAAATGAGTACTGTCTTTAATAATAGAATCCGGAATCTCTTCCTGGATAGAGAATAAAATATTTCTTAATTTTTTGTTCTCTTCTACAAGGATTTTATTTTGCTTTTTTAGATTGAAATACGAAGTGACATTATTCATAGACTCATAAACACCACCTGTAATCCAGTTTGCAGAATTTACAAACTTGCTTTTGTGATACGAATGAGATTGAAAAGTAAAAATCAATGCTAATGATAATAATGCTAAGAATAAAAAGAAATTTCTATTCCTTAAAAAAAAAGCAATTATATTTTGCATGTCATTTTAATGTGATATTATTTGATAAGGATACTCTTATACCTATCAATATTTTTTAAAGCAATACCTGTACCTCTTACTACGGCTCTTAATGGATCTTCTGCAATAAATACAGGAAGATCTGTTTTTTGAGACAAACGTTTATCCAGACCTCTTAGCATAGAACCCCCACCAGCAAGATAAATACCGGTATTGTAAATATCTGCTGCAAGCTCCGGAGGTGTTTGCGATAATGTTTCCATTACAGCATCTTCTACTCTGATAATAGATTTGTCTAAAGCTTTAGCAATTTCTCGCCATGCGATTTGAACTTGTTTTGGTTTCCCGGTTAAAAGATCTCTTCCCTGTACACTCATTTCTTCAGGTGGCATTTCCAGGTCTTCTGTAGCAGCTCCAATCTGAATTTTTATATTTTCTGCAGTGGTCTCTCCAACATATAAGTTGTGTTGAGTGCGCATGTAATAAATGATGTCATTGGTAAAGACATCTCCTGCGATCTTAACAGATTTATCGCAAACAATCCCACCTAAGGCAATAACAGCGATTTCTGTAGTACCTCCTCCTATATCAACAATCATATTACCTTTTGGTTGCATGATATCCAAACCTATACCTATAGCTGCAGCCATAGGTTCATGAATAAGGTACACTTCTTTACCATTTACTCTTTCGGCAGATTCTTTAACCGCCCGCATTTCAACTTCTGTAATTCCGGAAGGAATACAAATAACCATTTTAAGAGAAGGATTGAACAGCTTCTTTTTCAATGCAGGAATATTTTTAATGAACATATTGATCATTTTTTCCGAAGCATCAAAATCGGCTATTACCCCATCTTTAAGCGGCCTGATGGTTTTTATGTTTTCATGGGTTTTTCCTTGCATCATGTTGGCTTCTTTGCCTACTGCAATAATTTTACCATTGGTACGGTCTCTGGCAACTATGGAAGGGCTATCTACAACTACCTTATCATTATGAATAATAAGTGTATTGGCAGTCCCTAAGTCAATTGCTATTTCCTCGGTCAAGAAATCAAAAAATCCCATTTAATTGTTGGCTATTAATTAATGTTACTCTTAGTTGAATTTTGATAATGATTCAAATGTAATAAATTAATGTTTAAAATGACGTGTCCCGGTAAATACCATTGCCATCTTATTTTCATTACAATAATCTATACTTAGCTGATCTTTAATAGAACCTCCTGGTTGAATAACAGAGGTAATACCAGCTTTGTCTGCAATTTCTACACAATCCGGAAATGGGAAAAAAGCATCGCTGGCCATAACAGCTCCATTAAGATCGAAATTAAATGACTTTGCTTTTTCTATAGCTTGTCGTAATGCATCAACTCTACTGGTTTGCCCTGTACCACTAGCTATTAACTGTCCGTTTTTAGCTAGCACTATGGTGTTAGATTTTGTATGCTTACATATTTTGGAAGCGAATAATAAATCGTCTAACTCCTCCTTGCCTGGCTGAGCTTCTGTTTTATATTCTAACTCTTCCAAAGTATCTGTTTTGGAATCTTTATCCTGAACTAAAACTCCATTGAGACAAGTCCTTACCGAATTTTCAGGAAGCGGAATGTCTTTTTGGACCAAAAGAACTCTGTTTTTCTTTCCTTTAAGAACTTCCAACGCTTCATTTGTGTATGATGGAGCGATGACGACTTCACAAAAAAGTTTATGAATTTCATTAGCAGTTTCTACATCTATTGGTGTATTTGAAATTAAAATTCCACCAAAAGCAGATACAGGGTCCCCTGCAAGCGCATCTGTATAAGCCTCTTTTATGGTTTCTCTAGTAGCCATTCCGCAAGCATTATTATGCTTTAATATGGCAAAGGTTGGTGCATTATTTTTAAATTCAGACATTAAATTAACTGCGGCATCTACATCTAAAAGGTTATTATAAGACAACTCTTTACCATGTAATTTATCAAACATATCATCAAAATCACCAAAGAAATATCCTTTTTGATGCGGATTTTCACCGTACCTTAATTCTTTGCCATTGGTAATGCTACTTTTATATACAACTTCATCTTCATTGAAATAATTAAAAATTGCAGTATCATAATGAGAAGAGACATTAAAAGCTTTGGCAGCAAAACGCTTTCTGGTAGCCAGGGTTGTTGCTCCGTTTTCTTCAGAGATTAATGTCAGGAATTCATTATAATCGTCTACAGAAGCAACGCAGATAACATCTTTGAAGTTTTTTGCAGCAGCTCTTATTAGTGAAATTCCACCGATATCAATCTTTTCAACAATATCTTGTTCTGAAGCTCCGCTTGCTACTGTTTTTTCGAAAGGGTAAAGATCAACGATGACAATATCTATCTGCGGAATTTCATATTCTTTTAATTCGGCAATATCACTGTCATTATCCTGGCGATTCAGAATACCTCCAAAAACTTTTGGGTGTAATGTTTTTACCCTTCCTCCTAATATAGAAGGATAACTGGTAACATCTTCTACTGGTATGACATCAATGCCAAGATCTCTAATAAACTTTTCGGTACCTCCTGTAGAATAGATGGTAATTCCAAGTTCATTTAATTTTTCAACAATAGGTGCTAAGCCTTCTTTACTAAATACTGAAATTAAAGCAGATTTTGCCTTTTTTGTAACATTCATCTTTATTGTGTTGTATAAAGTGCAAAAGTAATTTTTTGCTTCAATATCAACACGCTAAATAGAAAAAATTATAAAATTTCTGCTACTTTTTCATTAATAAACTCAAGGAAGCGTTCATCTTCTGCTGTAAATGGGTCAATGCTGTGAGAATCGATATCTATCTGACCGATATTTTCACCGTTTAAAAACAAAGGAATAACAATTTCAGATTTTACATTAATACTGCATGCGATATAATTATCCTGAGCTTTGACATCAGGAACGACAAAATTTTCATTAGAAACAGCAACTTGCCCGCAAATACCTTTTCCAAAAGGAATGATAGTATGTTCTGTAGGTTCTCCTGCAAATGAGCGTAACTTAAGCTCGTTCTTATCTCCATTTTTAAAATAAAACCCTACCCAATTATAGTGTGCTACAGACGATTGCAATAACTCGCAAATAGAAGTAAGCTTATTATCTGTAGACGTATTGTTATCTGCAATAATATTAAGTATGGGGTCTTTTAAAGCCTCTAGATTCATTGTTGAAATTTTCATACAAAAGTATTTAAAAATGAATGAATAAATTGAAGCATATTTGTATATTTTTGTTGAAAATAACACAATAATAGTGATACAAATTCTAAAAAAATATAAGGCTGCTTTCTACTTTATTTTACGTTTTTTTGTCGCTTATGTTATTTTGACCTTACTCTACAATCAATTTCTGAGTTCTTTTATTAACGCGCCAGATACTTTTACAAGAGCAGTAGCAGAACAAAGCCGTATATTGAATAACTTTTTTAATTATGAATCTGCGACACAAATCGTAGAAAATGAGTCTTTCGTTCGGTTTTTTGTTTACGATAAATATGTAGCAAGAATTATAGAAGGATGTAATTCAATAAGTGTACTTATTCTTTTTACATCTTTTATTATCGCTTACAGAGGGAATTTAAAGCACACATTAGTGTTTGTTTTACTGGGCGGATTATTTATTTACATACTAAATATAATTAGAGTTAGTATCCTGGTAGTTGGTTTATATCGGTTTCCGGAATATGAATATTTTATGCACCAGGTCCTGTTCCCGGTAATTATCTATGGCGCAGTATTTTTACTTTGGGTATTATGGGTGAATAAATATGCTAAAAAGTAATGAATAGTAATAAGTCTTGAGAAAATTAACTGCATATTTGATAACCGGATTCCTGGGAGTTCTTCTCATTTCGATTCGTGCTTTTGAAAATGAGCTGTTCTACGACCCTTTTATTGTTTTTTTTCAGCAAGAATTTGAGAAAATAGCGATTCCTGAATTTGATAATTATTTATTGTTATTAAATCATGCTTTTAGATATTTTTTGAATGCCGGGATTTCACTAGCGATTTTATTTGTGTTTTTCAGAGACTGGCAAATCATTAAAATTTCAGCAATTCTTTACAGTATACTCTTTGTTTTATTAGGGATAATATATTTCTATTTTATCAATTATAACCTCGAAGGAAATTATTTTACAACTTTTTATATTCGTCGCTTTTTAATTCAGCCGCTATTTATTTTTATTTTAATTCCGGCTTTTTATTATCATAAAAAACATATAAATGACGTTAAGAATACTATAAATAACAAGGAGTGATAAAATAATTGTTATTTTTGTCTTTGTAAATGAAAGAGTTACTTCGTAAAATAACGTCTTTGTTTCTGGCACTGTTAGTATTCTTTTCTACAGTGTCATTCACTATAAATAATCATTATTGTGGTGATTATCTTATGGATTCTTCATGGTTTGTTAAAGCAGATAGCTGTAATATGGCAATAGAAGCAGATGCTTCAAGTTCTTCCTGTGAAACTATTATTAAAAAATCATGTTGTACAGATGAAGTTATTCACATAGAAGGACAAGATGAATTAAAAATATCTTTTGATCAGCTAACATTTGATCAACATCTTTTTATTGCTTCATTTTATCAGTTTTATATTAACCTTTTTGAAGGTTTAGAAGAAAATATAATACCTTTTAAAGAATATTCTCCCCCTCCTTTATTGGCAGATATTCAGGTTTTACATCAGACTTTCCTTATTTGATTATTAAATGATTGACTATAACGTTCACTGTGTGTTTACAGTTGGACTTATCGATGTGTTTCGTGTTTTTCGAAACTAATTTGTAGAATCATTTAATTATAATTATATGCTAGACAAAAGCATAAAATATTTAATAGAAAATAAACTAATAGCATTTTTATTGCTGCTGTTTTTTGTTGGCTTCGGATTGATTAATGCACCTTTTGATTGGGATATAGGAGTTCTCCCAAAAAATCCGGTAGCAGTAGATGCAATACCTGATATTGGCGAAAATCAACAAATTGTTTTTACTAAATGGGACGGACAATCCCCTCAGGATATAGAAGATCAGATTACATATCCTTTAACTACATCTTTGTTGGGAATTCCCGGAGTAAAAACCATACGCTCATCTTCTATGTTTGGCTTTTCCAGCATCTTTATCATTTTTGAAGAAGATGTTGAGTTCTACTGGAGCCGAAGCAGGATTCTTGAAAAATTAAACTCATTACCTAACGGCTTGTTGCCTAATAATGTTACTCCTGCATTAGGGCCGGATGCAACTGGCTTAGGGCAAATTTTCTGGTATACTTTAGAAGGTAGAGATAAAGATGGAAATGTCACCGGAGGATGGGATTTACAAGAACTTAGAAGTGTACAGGACTACTATGTGAAATACGGATTGTCATCAGCAAGCGGAGTTTCAGAAGTGGCATCTATTGGAGGATATGTACAGGAATATCAGGTAGATGTAAATCCTGAATTAATGAAACAGTACCAGATAAGCCTCCATCATGTAGTTAATGCTGTAAAAGAAAGTAATCGGGAAATAGGAGCTCAGACTTTAGAAATTAACCAGGCAGAATACCTGGTTAGAGGACTGGGGTATGTTAAATCATTATCGGATATCGAAAATGCAGTAGTTAGTTCTGAAAATTTTACTCCCATCAGAATTAAAGATATTGCTAGAGTTTCACTAGGCCCGGCTCCAAGAAGAGGGATTTTAAATAAGGAAGGTGCTGAGGTGACAGGAGGAGTTGTTGTAGCAAGATATGGTGCAAATCCTCTTGAAGTGATTACTAATGTAAAAGAAAAAATTAGTGAAATAAGTGCCGGATTACCATCTAAAATTCTAAAAGACGGACGAACATCACAACTCACTATAGTGCCGTTTTATGATCGGACACAATTAATAGAAGAAACACTGGATACACTTAATGAAGCTCTGACATTTGAGATTCTTATTACAATTCTGGTGATTGTTATGATGGTGTTCAATCTAAGGGCTTCAATACTCATATCAGGATTATTACCTGTAGCCATATTGATGGTGTTTACTGCAATGAAAATCTTTAATGTAGATGCTAATATTGTGGCACTTTCAGGAATTGCTATTGCTATTGGTACTATGGTTGATGTAGGAGTGATACTTTCAGAAAATATTATTCGGCATTTGAAAGAGAGTAAAGGAAAATTATCAGTAAATCAAATAGTGTTTAATGCTACCTCTGAAGTGTCCGGAGCAATACTAACTGCTGTACTAACCACTATTATAAGTTTTATCCCGGTTTTTACGCTTATCGGGGCTGAAGGTAAATTATTTCGCCCTCTGGCATTTACAAAAACAATGGCATTGAGTACCTCTGTTATTGTAGCATTATTCATCATTCCGCCTTTTGCAGCACTAATTTTCAATACAAAAAAAGAGAAAAGATACATTCGATTTGTTACCGATAGTATTTTTATTCTGATTGGGATAGTTGGATTGATATACGGATACTTTTTAGGGCTGATTTTAATTGCTTTTGGGATAACAAGTTTTCTTAAGGGTAACAAGAAAATAACAGTAACACAGGCAAATCGTATAAATATCATTATTTCGGCAACTACAATTGTTTTCTTTCTTGCGTTATTCTGGAGGCCTCTAGGCGTAGACAAAAATGTATTCCTGAACTTAGTTTTTGTAGGCTTTATATGTTTTGGGCTTTTAGGTGTTTTTACATTATTTAAAAGGTTTTATACACGCATCCTGAGTTGGGCTTTAGACCATAAAATTCTCTTTTTGAGTTTGCCAGCGGCTATTATTGTCATGGGATATTTTATTATGAAGAATACAGGAAAAGAATTCATGCCGGCTTTAGATGAAGGCTCATTCCTTTTAATGCCAACCTCATTGCCACATGCCGGAGTCGAAGAAAATAAGCGGGTATTACAACAACTGGATTTAGCTGTAGCTTCTATTCCGGAAATCGAAACGGTAGTTGGAAAAGCAGGAAGAACGGAATCTGCATTAGATCCGGCTCCGCTTTCTATGTATGAAAATGTCATTATTTACAAACCGGAATATATTCTTGATTCAGAAGGGAAACGCACGCGCTTTCAGGTAGATGAAAACGGTCTGTTTAAGCTTAAAAATGGTACTTCAATAGCATCAGGTAATGCTGTGAAAGTTAAAGATTTAATCGAAGATAAAAGAGGAGCGTATTATCGTAACTGGAGGCCTGAAATTAAGTCACCGGATGATATCTGGAATGAAATAATAAAGGTAACGAAGCTTCCCGGAGTAACTTCAGCTCCCAAATTACAGCCTATTCAAACCCGTTTGGTTATGTTACAAACCGGAATGCGGGCTCCTATGGGAATTAAAGTGAAGGGACCAGATTTAAAGCAAATTGAAGCTTTCGGATTTGAACTGGAAAAAATACTTAAACAGGTAGAAGGAGTAAAACAAGAAGCTGTTTTTGCAGAACGTATTGTAGGGAAACCCTATTTATTAATTGATATTGACAGGGAGAAGATTGCAAGGTATGGAGTGTCTGTCAATGATGTTCATCAGGTTTTAGAAGTATCGGTTGGCGGGAAAGTGTTATCGGAAACTGTGGAAGGGCGTGAACGTTATGGCATCCGTGTACGATATCCAAGGGAATTGAGAAGTAATCCGGAAGAACTGGAGAATATTTATGTTCCGTTACAACAAGGAGATCCGATTCCTTTAAGTGAACTGGTCACTATTCGCTATGAACGTGGTCCGCAGGTAATTCGAAGCGAAGATACCTTTTTAGTAGGTTTTGTATTATTTGATAAATTGGATGGTTTCGCAGAAGTGAATGTAGTTGAAGATGCTCAAAAACGAATTCAGCAAAAAATTGATTCGGGAGAATTAGTTGTCCCAAAAGGGATTAATTTCGATTTTGCAGGGACATACGAAAATCAATTAAGAGCAGAGAAAACCTTGTCATTTGTAGTGCCTTTATCTCTTTTGATCATTTTTCTTATCCTGTATTTTCAATTCCGCTCTGCAACAACCTCTCTCATGGTATTTACAGGAATAGCAGTGGCTTTTTCAGGAGGATTTATTATGATATGGTTGTATGGTCAGGATTGGTTTTTGAATTTTGATTTTTTCGGCAATAATTTACGTGACCTTTTCCAGATACATCCCATTAATTTAAGTGTAGCTGTTTGGGTCGGTTTTATAGCTTTATTCGGGATAGCTACAGATGATGGAGTGGTTATGGCAACTTACCTGACGCAAACTTTTAAGAGGAATACTCCGAAGAATAAAAAAGAAATAAGAGCTGCTGTAATAGAAGCAGGAGAAAAACGTATTCGTCCTTGTCTGATGACCACAGGAACAACCTTATTAGCGCTCTTGCCAATTTTAACTTCTACAGGTAGAGGGAGTGATATTATGATTCCTATGGCTATTCCTGGATTTGGTGGAATGTTGATTGCATTGATCACATTATTCGTGGTGCCTGTGCTATTTAGCTGGAAAAAAGAAATGGTATTAAAACAAATAAAAAAATAATTATGAAGCAGTTTGTATTCATCTTATTTGCTTTTGTATTTATTGTACCTGTTAAAGGACAACAATTAGAAGGTTATTTAAACGAAGCTTTAAAAAATAACCCGAGGTTACAGTCTTTACAGTACAAATATGAAAGTGCTGTCGAAAAGGTTAGTGAAGCAGGGAGTTTACCCAATACTACCTTTGAAACGGGTTATTTTATACAAGAAACAGAAACACGTGTTGGACCACAAAGGTTAAGGGTTTCAGCAAAGCAAAAATTTCCATGGTTTGGAACTTTAGATGCGAAAAAGAAAAGTGCTGCTGCATTTGCCGAAAGTGAATTGCAAAATATTGAACTCATAGGCAGAAAACTCGTTTTAGATGTTAAAAAGCAATATTATCATTTGTATGAAAACAAAGCAGGGTTGCATATTTTAGAAAGGAACTTGGAAATTCTAAAAACAGATGAGAAATTAGCACTTACCGAATTAGAGAATGACCGTTCTACTTTGGTAGATGTATTGAAAATCCGTATAAAAATTAATGATATTGAAAATCAAATCACCTCTTATGCACAAGAATTGGAAACAAAGAAAAAGACGTTTAATATTCTTTTAAACAGAGACTCGTCAGTTAATGTTACAGTGCAGGATTCTATTACTCTTGAAGAAAATGTGTTTACGAGAGAGCAATTAATAAATAATCCTCGGCTTATTCAGCTGGAAACTATAAAAGACGGGTTGCTAAAATCTGAAATCGCTGCACAGAAAGAAGGGTTACCGGCTATAGGTGTTGGGTTGGATTATATCCTGGTAGACGAATTATCTTTCGTTAATCCTATAGATAACGGAAAAGATATTATTATTCCTTCTGTATCGGTTTCTGTACCTCTTTTTTCTAAAAAATACAGCTCAAAAAGAAAGCAATATCAATTACAACAAGAAGCTGTAGAAAATGATAAAACACAAATTAAAAATGAGTTAGAGTCACTGTTTGAAAAATCAGTTACAAAAATGAAAAATGCTGATCGGTTAAGACAGACAAAAGCTCAGAATATACAACAGGCACAACAAGCAGAAAAAGTATTGTTGACTACTTACCAGGCCGGGAAATTGGATTTTGATCAAATATTAGAAGTTCAACAATTGATCTTAAAGTTTCAGTTAGAAGAATATGCAGCTATTCGTGAATACCTGGAAGCTAAGGCAATGCTGGAATATTTAACAATACCAATAGGAAATAAAAAATAAAGATATGAAGCGTAATTTAATTTATATAGGTTTAGCAACTATCGCAGGAGTGTTCATAGGATATCTTATTTTTGGAAGTTCTTCTCATACGATAGAAGAACATAACCACGAGTTAGAATTAGCAGAGAACGGAATGTGGACTTGCTCTATGCATCCTCAGATTATGCAAAAAGAACCGGGGAGTTGCCCGATTTGCAGTATGGATTTAATTCCTGTAGCATCTTCTGAAGAAGAATTATCTGTCAATCAGATAAAAATGTCTGAAAATGCATTGGCATTAGCCAATGTGCAAACTACAGTTGTCGGTTCAGAATTTGTAAAAGACAACACATTAAAACTATCAGGTAAGATTTCCGAAAATGAAGAGAGTAACACTGCTCAAACAGCTCATTTTGGAGGGAGATTAGAAAAGTTATATATTAATTCGACAGGAGAAGAAATAAAAAAAGGGCAATTGCTAGCTCTTATTTATTCCCCGGAACTGGTTGCAGCTCAACAAGAATTGCTTACAGCTTTAAGTTTAAAATCAACGCAACCTGATTTGTATGATGCGGTAAGGCAAAAATTAAAACTCTGGAAGCTTTCAGATCAACAAATACAGAGAATTGAAACTTCAGGAAAGGTTACAGAAAATTTTCCGGTGTATTCAAATGTTTCTGGGGTAGTGTCAAAAAAGATGGTGGAAGAGGGGAATCATGTGATGGAAGGACAATCGTTACTCAAAATTACAAACCTGAACACTGTCTGGGCAGAGTTTGATGCTTATGAAAATCAGATTGCATTATTAAAAAAAGGACAATCAGTACGCATTAAGGCTAATGCATATCCTGACACCGATTTTAATTCAGAAATTTCATTTATTGAACCAGTTCTGAATACAGCAACAAGAACAATAATGATTAGAACTGTATTGTCAAATCAACAGAAACTGTTTAAGCCTGGTATGTTTGTAGAAGGCGCTATTGAAATTGAACAAAACGATAAAACTCCGATGATAACTATACCAAAAAGTGCTGTACTTTGGACGGGGAAACGATCTTTAGTTTATGTTAAACCAGATGCCGAAAGTGCTGTCTTCGAGATGAGAGAAGTGACGTTAGGTAATAGTTTGGATGATTCTTATGAAATTAGGACCGGATTGAATCCGGGAGATGAAATTGTTGTTAATGGGGCATTTACAATTGATGCAGCTGCTCAATTACAAGGTAAGAAGTCGATGATGAACGCAAAAGAAGGAAAAGTGCATACAGGTCATGAAGGACATTCAGGGATGTGATTTAATCTCAATTCTGAATAATAAATAAACGGCCTCCATTTTAGTGATATCGTGCCAAAATGTGGGGAAATAAAAAAAGAATTTAATTAACTTAGTATTATAAATAAAATTGAAAATGAAAACGATCAGAAAAACCATATTAATTTTAAGTGTATTATCAATAATTTCCTGCTCCAAAAAGAAAGAGAAAGCAGAAACAGTAGAATCTAATTCTGAAAAACAAGCTACCACTTCAGAAAAAAATGGAGCCCTGGCACTTAATGTTGATTTTAGTGACAAAAGATATAATGATGTATACAAACATTACATAGCTATTAAAGACGGATTAGTAAATAGTGATAAAGATGCTGTGAAAAAAGGAAGCGGAGAAATAGGAACTGCTTTTGCAAACCTGGGAGTTGAACAATCGTTAATGGATGCAATAGCTGAAATGATTAGAACTGATGATATAGAAGTGCAGCGAGAAGAATTTTCTGCGTTGAGTAATGAGCTTACAGAGATTTTATCTAAAGCACATATAAAATCAGGAAAAATTTATAAGCAGTATTGTCCGATGGCTTTTAATTCTGAAGGAGCTTACTGGTTGTCTACAGAAAAAGAGATTCGAAATCCGTATTTTGGAGATGCTATGCTAAAATGCGGAGAAGTAAAAGCAGAAATAAATTAATTGTAGTATGCAACAGGTGTATCGGGTCAATGGAATGACCTGCAATGGATGTAGAAACAGTGTTGAAGATAAATTAAATACTATTGAAGGTGTTCAGGCAGAAGTAAATCTGGAAAAAGCAGAAGTTGCTATTACCACAACACGTTCAATTGATGTTAAAGAATTGCAAGATGTTTTACCTTCTAAATATCACATCTTTGAACAGAAAGCTACAAATGACATTGTATTAAATAGCAATATTGAAGAAGAAAAATCAACGCTAAAACAATTATATCCTTTGTTTTTGATTTTTTTCTATATAACTGTGGCTGCTGTATTATTGAATGCTAAAACTTGGGATGTTTCATCTTTTATGCTTGATTTTATGGGCTTATTCTATATCGTATTCAGCTTTTTTAAGATGCTGGATTTGAAAGGCTTCCCGAATTCTTTCAGAATGTATGACCCCTTAGCTGCCAGACTGCCCGTTTATGCTATAATTTACCCTTTTATAGAAACAGCTCTTGGAGTTTTATTTTTAATGAGATTCCAAATTCCATTAGCACTTTGGGTGACCGTAGTAATTTTAGGAATTACTACAATAGGTGTTACACAAAGTTTGCTAAGTAAAAAGAGTATTCAATGTGCTTGTTTGGGAACTGCTTTGAAATTACCAATGACTAAAGCTACATTTATAGAAAATAGTATAATGCTAATTATGGCATTTTACATGCTTATTAACATCTACATTTAAAAAAATTAATTAAAAAAACCGTTTCTATTTAATAGAAACGGTTTTTTATTTATAGAGATGTGTGATTTGCTTACATCATTCCTGGCATTCCGCCTCCCATTGGTGGCATCCCGGCTCCAGCTCCTGCAGGAGTATCTTCTTTAATATCTACCAATGCGCACTCAGTAGTAAGGATCATTCCGGAAACCGAAGCAGCATTTTCTAAAGCAATACGTGTTACTTTTTTAGGATCAATAATTCCAGCTTCAAGCATGTTTACATATTCTTCAGATTTAGCATCGTATCCAAAATCATTTTTACCTTCCAATACTTTAGCAATAACTACAGAACCTTCTCCACCTGCATTTTCTACTATAGTTCTCAAAGGAGCTTCAATTGCTCTTGTTACGATCTGAACTCCGGTAGCTTCATCTGCATTTACAGTGTCTATTTTGTTTAAAACAGACTTAGCTCTTACTAAGGCAATACCACCTCCGGCAACAATACCTTCTTCTACAGCAGCTCTTGTAGCATGTAATGCATCATCAACACGATCTTTTTTCTCTTTCATTTCTACTTCAGAAGCAGCTCCAACATAAAGTACAGCAACACCACCTGCTAATTTAGCAAGACGTTCCTGAAGCTTTTCCTTATCGTAATCAGAAGTAGTCGATTCTATTTGCGATTTGATTTGATTAACTCTTGCTTTAATGTTGTCTGCATCTCCAGAACCATTAACAACAGTAGTGTTATCTTTATCTATAGTTACTTTTTCTGCTGTTCCCAACATATCAATAGTTGCATTTTCTAAAGTAAATCCTCTTTCTTCAGAAATTACAGTACCTCCTGTTAAGATAGCGATGTCTTCTAACATTGCTTTTCTTCTGTCTCCAAAACCTGGAGCTTTTACAGCAGCAATTTTTAAAGCCCCTCTTAATTTGTTAACAACCAGAGTAGCTAATGCTTCTCCGTCTACATCTTCAGCAATAATTAAAAGTGGTTTTCCTGTTTGAGCAACTGGCTCTAATACAGGAAGTAAATCTTTCATTGAAGATATTTTCTTATCAAAAAGTAAAATATAAGGAGTGTCTAAATCTGCAATCATTTTCTCAGAATCAGTCACAAAATATGGAGAAAGGTATCCTCTGTCAAACTGCATTCCTTCTACTACATCTACATAAGTATCAGTTCCTTTTGCTTCTTCTACAGTGATTACTCCTTCTTTACCAACTTTGTCAAAAGCCTGGGCTATTAATCCTCCAATAGTGGCATCATTGTTAGAAGAAATTGCAGCTACCTGTTGAATTTTTTCAGAAGAATCACCTACTTTTTTTGATTGCTTAGAAAGATTTTCTACAATAGCTTCTACTGCCTTGTCTATCCCTCTTTTTAAATCCATCGGATTGGCGCCAGCAGCTACATTTTTCAATCCTTCTTTAACAATTGCTTGTGCTAAAACAGTAGCAGTTGTTGTACCATCTCCTGCAAGGTCATTTGTTTTAGAAGCCACTTCTTTTACCATTTGTGCTCCCATGTTCTCTAACTCATCCTGTAACTCAATCTCTTTTGCTACAGATACCCCATCTTTAGTTACAGTTGGAGCTCCGAATGATTTACTGATAATTACATTTCTTCCTTTAGGTCCTAATGTTACTTTTACAGCATTAGCCAGTGCATCAACTCCTTTTTTGAGTCCGTCACGAGCTTCTATTTCAAATTTTATATCTTTTGCCATGAGTATGTTTGAAATTTTAAATTATACAATTGCTAAAATGTCGCTTTCACGCATCATTAAATAATCATTTCCTTCTAACCTTAATTCGGTACCAGAGTATTTACCGTACAATACAGTATCACCAACTTTTACAGTCATTGGTTCATCTTTTGTACCAGGTCCGATTGCTATAACCACCCCTTTTTGAGGTTTTTCTTTTGCAGTATCAGGAATGATAATACCAGAAGCTGTAGTAGTCTCTGCAGCTGCAGGTTCCAGAAGGACTCTATCTGCCAACGGTTTAATGTTAACTTTAGCCATTTTTATAACTTTTAATTGATTAAATTTTTAATTTGTTTTTCCTTTATTAGACAGAAATTATGCCAAGGCATATAAACTGACAAGACTGTAAAAAAAATGCCAGCTTGTCATTAAAGCTGGCATTTTATAATTTCTATATATTTTCTACTTATTAATTCGTGCTATCATTACTTTGAGTTGGAACCTTAGTAGGTGTAGTTGTAGCAGGAGTTGTTGTATTCTGAGTATTATTTTGATCTAATAATATTGAATCTGAAGCTCCGTCACCAGATTTAATAGAAACATTGGATAACAATATTAATACAATTAATAGTGTCGCTAACGTCCATGTACTTTTATCGAGAAAATCCCCTGTTTTTTGGACACCACCAACAACCTGACTTCCACTTCCTCCAAAAGCTGAAGATAAACCACCACCTTTAGGGTTTTGAACCATAATAACTAATACTAATAAAAATGCAACTATGATAATTAGTATTAAAAAAATCGAAAACGTACTCATTTCTCTATCAATTATTTTGCTGTAATTTTTTTACTGCTCGAATTTGGTCTGCAAAGAAACCACTTTTTTCCGGATATTTCAAACTTAAAATTTTATAAGCCTGAAGTGCTTTCTTGTATTTTCTTTGCTCTAAGTAAATTCTTGCCAAAGTCTCTGTCATTAATTCTGATTTTTCAACCAGATTTTGTTTGGCCAGGTTTATAGTGGTAGCCGCATCTTTTGAAGGATTGATTTTTGGATTTTCCTCAATAAACTTGTCTATTAAAGCAAATTTTTGACGTTTTTTATCGTCTGAAGAAGTTTCTTTTTTAATCTCTTCTTTTCTTATAATAGGTTTAGCCTGAGCAAGTTTTAACCATTCTGAAAATGAATGCTGTTCATTGCTGTCAAATTCTAAAGGCTTCCCTAGTTCTAAAGCTTTGATGTCTTCATCTTCTTCTAAAGAAACTATTTCTTTTTTCTCAAAAAGCGAAGGATCTAGTATGGCTTCGGCGTCTTTTTGTTTGCCTAAATCTGTTTCCTGGACTTCTACAATTTCTTCGGCTTCTACATGAATATCTTCAACGATTTTTTCGTGCTGAGGTATATTTTTGGCAATATTATTTTGAGAGAATTCTTCTGAAGTGATAAAATTAAATAAAACAGACCTATCTGTAGTATATGCAGCTGTTCTTTTTAAGGCTTCATTATATTTAAAACTATCAAAATCTTTTAATCCTTTTAAATAAAGTGCTTTTCCTGCTTGAAAAAAAGGATACTCTTCGAGGATTTTTTCAAGAGAGTTAGCATGCTCTATAGTTAGTGCTTCGGGATTTTGTAAAAGTGATGTGAAATCAGAGACATTCATAATTACCAATCTGCTAAAGAAGCATTAAAGATATCTTGAGTTAAACGATCAAAAATTTCCTCAAATGCTGTTTGTTCTATAGCGTCTACAGATGTAGTTGCCGGAAAATCAAAGAAAAAAGAAAAACGACGTTCAAAATCTTTTTCTTCTTCGACATTATTTACAAAACGAACATTAACTGCTATAGTTAGTCGGTTTTGAGCAGCAGTTTGGTCAGCACTTGCACTATTCGGAGTAATACGGTATTCTACGATTTCACCACCATATATTAAATCAGCATCTGTAGCACTGGCAGAAACCAGGGTTAAATTTGTTTGAGAGGTTATAAGATCTTGTAAAGCCAATGTAAAATCACGATCTAATCCTGGTTCTATAATAGGAGCGTTATTTTGAAAAAATTCTACCTGGAAAGTCTTTGCTAGCCCCGGATTACCACCTGTAAAATTATAAACACCACATCCTTGAGTAAAGATAATTAATAGTAATAATGATAAATGTTTTATGTATTTCATGATGATTTAAATAGTAATGTAATCTATACAAAATTAAGGTTAAAATAGGCTTACTGAATTGGCTTTGTGATTTTTAACGAAATTTAAACGTTATGAAAGCATGTTTATAAAGTGGTTTGGATTTAGTAACCAAAAGTTATAAATCACAAATCATATTGTTTAATTTTCCTGTAAAGTGTTCGCTCCGAGATTCCTAATTCGGCAGCGGCAGCCTTTCTTTTTCCTTTATTGCGTTCTAATGATTTTTTTATTAATTCTAATTCTTTATCGTGTAAAGATAGTGTTTCTTCTTCTTCAATTTCTTCGGCAAAGTGATATTTGTCATCCTGAATAATCGGGGTTTGTACAGGAATTTGCGGAGTTTGCTGGATGGTTAAAGTTTCAGTAGAAGCATCCTGAGTTTCTTCATACGTTGTTACTTCTTCATCTCTGTATATTTTTTGAATAAGTCCCTGATTTTCTTTCTGTACTTTTTCATTATTATCATTCCTCATTAATTCCAGCGTTAGCTTTTTAAGGTCATTTAAATCACTTTTCATATCAAAGAGTACTTTATATAAAATTTCCCTTTCATTGCTAAAATCGCTATCAGTTTTTGTGTTATCTATTACCGCCGGGAGATTAGAACCTGCATTTGGAAGATAGCTTATTAATGTACTGGCACTGATAGACCTGTCCTGTTCCAGTACAGAAACCTGCTCTGCTACATTTCTCAATTGTCTGATATTACCACTCCACCTATGTTTTAATAAAATTTGAATGGCATCTTCCTGTAAACGAATGGAAGGCATTTTATATTTTTGAGCAAAATCTGAAGCAAATTTTCTGAATAACAAGTGAATATCATCCTTTCGTTCCCTTAAAGGTGGCAGATTGATCTCTACAGTGCTTAAACGATAATAGAGATCTTCTCTGAATTTTTCTTTTTTAATCGCTTCAAACATATTGACGTTTGTAGCAGCGACAATGCGAACATCTGTTTTTTGAACTTTGGAAGAACCTACTTTAATAAATTCGCCATTTTCAAGAACCCTAAGCAAACGTACTTGTGTAGTTAATGGTAATTCTCCGACTTCATCTAAGAAAATAGTTCCGCCATCTGCTACTTCAAAATAACCACTTCGGGTAGAAGTAGCCCCGGTAAAAGCTCCTTTTTCGTGACCAAATAATTCACTATCTATGGTGCCTTCAGGAATTGCTCCACAGTTTACGGCGATGTATTTGCCATGTTTTCGATGTGACAGGGAATGGATTATTTTAGGAATACTTTCTTTACCTACTCCACTTTCTCCTGTAACTAATACCGATATATCTGTTGGGGCAACCTGTATACTTTTTTCTATTGCACGATTTAGTTTAATATCGTTACCGATAATTCCAAAACGTTGTTTAATAGCTTGTACAGATTCCATGTATGTTTATTTAGGTTGTGTCTCAATTGTATGTCAAAGACAATACCAATGTTAAAAATGACAGTTTGTTTAATCCCTCATTGAGGATTGAATTCTCCAAAGACCAGTCTCGAAAATCAAAATATTTTTTTCGGGAACATATTTCATGCTTGCCCCGAAATAGGTAATTGATTTTTAGAATACCCTACCGGTTCACCAATCAAAGTAGCAGAGGTACAATCCGTAATTTTTACATTTACAAATTCACCGATTTTGTAATTTTCTTTCCGAAATACAACTACGGTATTGTGCGGACTTCTGCCAGACCACTGCTCATCAGATTTTTTAGATGATTTTTCTATAAGTACTTCTACTATTTGTCCGACTTGTTTCTGTGTCCTGTAATGGCTATGCTCTCTTTGAAGGTCTACGATTTCCTGCAGACGTCTTTTCTTGACTTCTTCAGGAACATCATCTTCCATTTTTCGAGCTGCGGGTGTTCCGGGCCTCTCAGAATATGAAAACATATATCCAAAATCATATTTTACATATTCCATCAATGATAAGGTATCTTTATGATCTTCTTCAGTTTCTGTTGGGAATCCGGCAATTAAATCCTGTGAGATTCCACAATCTGGCATGATCTCTCGTACTTTATCAATTAAAGCAAAATATTCTTCACGGGTATGTAAACGGTTCATTTCTTTTAAAATCCGATTACTTCCCGATTGTACAGGCAGATGAATGTGATTACAAATATTGTCATACTTGGCCATTACATGCAAGACATCTTCTGTCATATCCTGAGGATTCGAGGTTGAAAACCTGATCCTCATTTTTGGCTGGGCTTCGGCTACCAATGAAAGTAATGTTGTAAAAGTAACAGCGGTAGCTTTTTGCATCTCAGAAGCTTTGTCAAAATCTTTTTTTAACCCTCCGCCATACCATAGATAACTGTCAACATTTTGTCCCAATAATGTGATTTCCTTAAAACCTTGTTCCCAAAGTTCATTTACTTCTTTAATGATAGATTGAGGATCTCTGCTGCGTTCTCTTCCTCTTGTATAAGGAACAACACAAAAAGTACACATATTATCACATCCTCTGGTAATAGAAACGAGTGCAGTTACGCCATTACTGTTAAGGCGGACCGGAGCTATATCTCCATAAGTTTCTTCTTTAGAAAGAATAACATTTACAGCATTTCTCCCTTCGTCAATTTCCTGAACCAGATTAGGCAAATCCTTATATGCATCCGGCCCTACAACCATATCTACAATTTTCTCTTCTTCAAGAAATTTGCTCTTCAAACGTTCTGCCATACATCCAAGCACCCCAACTTTCATTTGAGGATTAACTTTTCTCTTTACCCGATTGAATTTCTCCAGGCGTTTTCTAACAGTTTGTTCAGCTTTGTCCCTGATAGAACAAGTATTAACCAAAACCAGATCTGCTTCTTCTAATTCCTGGGTAGTGTTGAATCCTTCTTTAGCTAAAATTGAAGCAACAATTTCACTATCAGAAAAGTTCATCTGACATCCATAACTTTCAATATAAAGCTTACGATGATTAGTCGTTTTTTGATCTAAAACAAGTGTGTTTCCTTGTTTGTTCTCGTCTATAATTTTCTCCATAATATCATCTCCAAAAAAGAGGAGACAAAGATAAATCAAAATTGCGAGCTGTCAAAGTGGCAGGTTGGTGTTTTAATTGAAGTTATATTTATCAGAATGTAATCTTTTTAAAATTAGCTTTATTTGCCCTTGATGCCTGATTTCATCATCTATCAGATGCCTGAGCATATAATAATGATTTCCTGTATTTTCGCCTAGGGGTGTAGCAACATCTTTAAATAACCATTCATCATTTAGAGATTTAAGCTCATGAAGTGTGTGCTTTCTAATTTTTTTCAAATCATTGATATAGTATTCTAAATCATTTCCATGAACCATTCTTTTATGCATCATAAATGGAGCCCCACCAATATATTTTTTATATTCTTCTTCACTTATTTGCCTTTTTAAGATATAGTTTAATTGAAATTTGAATTCTGTGATAGCAAAATGTAAAAGAAGAGTGCCTATGCTATTACTGTGTTTGTCAAAATTATAATCTAAATCTGTTTTGGAAAGATTCTCTGTTAAAGCATAAGTAATACTTCTTGAGATTTCCATTTCACAAACTAATATTCCAATTTGATAATCATAGTTTTTGTGAGAAATAATTCGGTTCATTCTGTTATAAAATAATCTTTAGTGAATAAGTTAAAAGCACTTCTATTCTATATAGAAGTGCTTTTGCTTTTTATTAACCGCATCTAACGACTCTGGAGTTGAAATCGTCTGTCCCTTCTGACCATGGGCAATTTCCATCAAATGAAAATATTCTGTCATGCTCTAGTTGTTCTAACATACACACCCTGTCATTAGACCCTCCTCCATTTATAATATTGCTTCTTACGACAGAAACTTTCTGCTTGTTTAGAGATAGTTTAAAATTCTTTTTTTTCATTTTTTAAATGTTTAATTATTAAAAATGTTTTTTGTAGAAAACAAAATCTGATTCTATTATACACTTATGTTATCTATATCGTCAGTCCCTTCAGACCATCTGCATTCTATGTCAAAAGAAGTGAGAGGGCATAAATTAAGCTTACTTAAACAGTTGTAAGTATGTGGACAGTGATTAGATTGACAATGATGATCTGTTCCTCCAGTTATGGCTCTACTCTGAATGCTGGATATTTTCTGTTTTTTTAGTGACAATTTGATATTCTTTTTTTTCATGATTTACATATTAAAGAATTAATAATTTCGGTTACTATTTATTTAGTAACCTTAATAAAGTTTATTTTTCAATTTTTCACTAGTGATAGCATAAATTTAAAACACAACATAAAGCATTTCAAATAGATGGTATCTTCATTTATAAACGAAGACATAGATTTATAAATGAAAAGTTGTTCTTATTTGTATAGAAAGGTTTTCCCGTAAAAGATATGCTTATTTAAAACAATGTTATATTTGTTTTCTATTCTAATTGCTATGATTTTTAAGAAACTATTGCCTTGGATATTCTTATTTAATATCACTAGTTTGTGCTATTCACAAGAAGCTTCTTTTAAAATACCCGATTCTCTAAAACAAAAAACATATAGTGAATTAATAAGAGATATAAATAATTCTTCAAAATTGCATGAAGAAGAGGTATATGCTCATGCATATTTACAAAAGGCAAAAAATGAAAAAGATACACTGTCTATAGCTGAGGGTTTCCAGATTTATACATTGATTTATGACGACGATAGAGTTTTACAATATGCAGATAGTATTGTTGAAATGACAAAAGAAGATCCTAATGCATTTTATCCAGCTACAGGATACCTTGTTAAAGGAATACATTACTATGGACAACGAAACTTTATAAATGCCTTAGATAATTACCTACTAGCTAATAAGTATGCTAATGAATATAAGAATGAACAATTGTTTTACAAAAGTAACTATAGTATAGGTATCTTGAAGGATAGAATAGGGGAATATGAAGAATCTATAAGTATTCATCGTAAGAATTATAATTATGCAAAAAAGAATATTGATTTTATTGATGAGGATGATTACTTGGTTGGTGTATTTGCTTTAGCAAGTGCATTTATGTATTTAAAAGATTTAGACTCTGCTTCATATTATAATAGATATGGTTTTAAAGAGGCAAATAGATTAAATAATGATCTTAAAAATATTTTTGTATTAGGAGAAGGAATCACGCAGTTTTATAAGAAAAATTATAACCTTGCTTTTGATAGTATCAATAAGGCTCGTTTGTATTTAGAAGAGAGAAATGCGAAGCCTAATATGGCTATGGCTTATTATTATTTGGGAAAGATTTCTGAGGCTATTGATGAAAAAGAAGAAATGGTATGGTATTTAAAAAAAGTAGATACTATATTTCAAGAAACCAGGGATATTTTTCCTAGAACCAGAGATACATATAATTTGTTGACAAATTACTACAGGGGAAAAAGTGATTTGGAGCAACAGTTGGTTTACATTCAGAAATTAATTGAAGTAGATAGTGTTTTAAATAGTAATCATATATACCTAAGTAAAAATATTATTGAAAAATATGATGTTCCTAAATTGATCAACGAAAAAGAAGAGTTAATTAAAGTTTTAAAGAAAGATAAGAACTCGTTAGGGACAGTTATTTTAATAGTGTCTAGTGTTGCATTAATAATTGGTTTTTGGTTGTATAGGAGGCAACGGATTTTCAAGAAAAAATTTGAAGTGCTTTTAGAAAAAAATAATGAAGTTATAAGTTCAAAAAAATCGGATCTAAATCCGTTAAAAGAAACTATAGACGTTCCGTTAGAAATCGCTGAAGATATTTTGCAGGAATTACAAAAATTTGAAAAAGAATATAATTATACAGATACTTCGATTACATTAAGCTCTTTAGCAATATCTTTTAAAACAAATACGAACTATTTATCTAAAACAATTAATTTTTATAAAGGAAAAAGTTTTCCATTATATTTAAATGAATTAAGAATTCAATATGCTTTAGAAAAATTAAAAACAGATGCATTATTTAGAAAATATACTATTAAGGCAATTGCTAATGAAACAGGATTCAAAAGCCCTGAAACTTTTTCTAAGTTTTTTTACAAATTGACAGGTGTATATCCTTCATATTTTATAAAACAGATGGATAAACTTGAAAGAGTATAACTAATTTAACAATAGTGTTCTAAAGGTCTTCATTTATAAATGAAGATAATTGTGGTTTGTTATGTTAATGAATAAATTCTAGTTTAGAAATTCTAACAGTAAAAATTTAAAAATTATGAAGAAATCAAAAAAATTAGATTTGAAAAAGCTACGAGTTGCTAAATTAAATAAAGTATATTCAATAATAGGAGGTACAGGGGGAGACGGAGACGCATCAATAGATGAAGGAACAACTGGAGATGGAGGTGGAGTTACAACTTCAGATCCTTTAAACCCGAAGAAACCAATTTGTTTAAAAACCTCAAAGGAAAAGGTTTCTGAAATTATATGCTATTAATTTTTTAAGAATATCTTAGTCAATAACATTTGTAGAATAAAACTATCTTGAATTTACTTTTGAGGTAGTTTTTTAATTAAAATATAAAACATGCTTTCTTCTTAAAAAAGAATATTAATAACGCTCTATTTATAATCTTTTAAGTTAAATTTTAAATTATCTAGAATTAAATTTCATTTCTTTGAAAAAAATTGACTTTAAAGAAAAAACATTGCGTTACTTTTTTTATCTAATTCTTTTCCTCTTTTCATTTCAACCTGTATTTGCCCAGGAAGAGCCTAAAAATTCGATTGCAATCAGGCATGATAATGATTTCTTTTTAGGAACAACAGATCGGTACTATTCATTTGGTAATTTTATAGATTACAGAAGAAGATTATCTTCTGATTTTATATTCAGGAAGAGAGAGGATAATTCTTTACAGCTCAACTTTTCATTAAGTCAACAAGGTTTTACCCCGGATCAACAAGATGAAATTGAAGTGGAAGTGTTTGATTATCCGTTTTCAGGATGGCTGTCGTTATCTTCTGAAATAGTTAGTGCTACTGAAAAAAATGCAATAAAGTTAAAATTAGAATTGGGGGTTACAGGAGATGCTTCTTTAGCAGGACAGCTTCAGCAATGGTATCATGACTTTTTAAATATAGGAGACCGCCCAACCTGGGTGGCACAAATTCCGGGAGCCTTTTTAGTTAACGTTCAGGGAAATTACACAAGAGAATTTGCGCTATCAGAGCATAAAAAAACGTTCTTAAGTTTTTTGACTAACGGATCTCTCGGAATAAAAGATATCTTTTTGGAACAAGAAGCATTATTTTCATTTGGGAGTAGAAATCGACTTCATAAATCTGCACTATATAATTTTATCGGAAACAGAAAACAGGAAATATACGGTTATGCCGCAATAGGATATAGGTATGTAGCACATAATTTATTAATAGAAGGAAGCTTGTTTAATGATGATGCGCCTTTTACCCTGGATGCAAAAAACAATCTTTTTAAGGCTCGTTTTGGAGGTAGTTTCAGGCTTAACCAAAATATTATAAAAATTGAATATCAGTTTAATACGGCAGAAACCTCATTGTCGAGAAGTCACAATTTTGTATCGGTTGTTTTTGAGCGGAATTTTTAAAAATGATCTATTTTTTTAGATGTTCCGATAGAAATTATTAAAATCTGTTACTTTTGTATTCTTAAAAAAAGCATTTATGGCTAAGAATCTAGTAATTGTGGAGTCACCTGCAAAGGCAAAGACGATAGAGAAATTTCTTGGAAAAGACTTTAAAGTCGAATCGAGTTTTGGGCACATTGCAGACCTGCCTTCCAAAGAGATAGGAGTAGATATAGAGAAAGATTTTAAACCAAAATATATTGTTTCCAAAGATAAAAAGGCACTGGTTAAAAAATTAAAAGACCTTGCAAAGAAAGCAGAAATTGTTTGGCTGGCAAGTGATGAAGACCGTGAAGGAGAAGCAATTGCATGGCATTTGGCCGAAGAATTAAAGTTAGATAAAAATAAAACTCGTCGTATTGTCTTCAATGCAATTACCAAGAATGCTATTTTAAAAGCTATTGAAAATCCCAGAGGAATAGATTATAACCTGGTAAATGCTCAACAGGCAAGAAGGGTTCTGGATAGATTGGTGGGTTACGAATTGTCACCGGTTTTATGGAAAAAAATAAAAACGGGACTATCTGCAGGAAGAGTACAATCGGTTGCTGTAAGGCTTATTGTAGAACGGGAGCGGGAGATTAAACAATTTAAACCGGAAGCTTCTTTTAGAATTGTTGCCGAATTCAAAACATTAGAAGGGAAAAGTTTTAAAGCGAAGCTTAATAAGACATTTAAAACCAAAGAAGAAGCTCAGCAATTCCTGGAAAAAAATATATCGTCTTCTTTTAAGATTGCCGATTTAGATATAAAACCTGCAAAAAAATCACCTGCAGCACCTTTTACAACATCAACATTACAACAGGAAGCCTCAAGGAAGCTATACTTTTCTGTGAGTAAAACTATGATGGTAGCGCAGCGATTATATGAAGCGGGTTTGATCACTTACATGAGAACAGATAGTGTGAACTTGTCTAATGAGGCTATAGAAGCGGCTAAGAATGAAATTATAACTTCATATGGTGAAAATTATAGTAAACCCAGAAGTTATACCAGTAAAGCAAAAGGAGCACAGGAGGCACATGAAGCTGTTCGTCCTACCAATATGGCCAATCATACAATAAGCGGTGAAAGAGACCAGGTTAGATTGTATGAACTTATTTGGAAAAGAACCTTAGCTTCTCAAATGAGTGATGCACAATTAGAACGTACCAATGTTAAGATAAATGCCAATACTCATAATGAACAGTTTAGTGCCAACGGAGAAGTATTAAAATTTGACGGATTTTTAAAAGTTTACCTGGAAGGAACAGATGATGAAGATGAAGAACAAGAAGGAATGCTTCCTAAATTAAAAATTCAGGAAGAAGTTTTTAACACGTTTATCACTGCTACGGAAAAATTTAGCAGGGCTCCGTATAGGTATTCTGAAGCTTCATTAGTTAAAAAACTGGAAGAATTAGGAATAGGAAGACCTTCTACATATGCTCCTACTATTTCTACAATTCAGAATAGAGGCTATATAGAAAAAGGAACTATAGAAGGTGTTGAACGTTCGTACCTTCAATTACGTCTTTCTCAAGACCAAATAAAAGAAGCAAAGCTTACAGAAAATGTTGGTTCAGATAAAGGGAAAATGGTTCCTACAGATATAGGAATGATTGTAAACGACTTTCTTGTAAATCATTTTGCATCTATCCTTGATTATCACTTTACCGCGAAAGTAGAAAGAGATTTTGATGATATTGCTTCGGGGGAAGAAGACTGGTCTAAAATGATGAAAGATTTTTATAAAGATTTTCATCCGCAGGTAGAAGAAGTAGAAGCCAATGCTGAGAGAGAAACCGGAGAACGAATTTTAGGAGAAGATCCGAAATCAGGAAGACAATTAAGTGTAAGATTAGGAAGATTTGGGCCAATGGTACAGATTGGTACCGCAGATGAAGAAGAAAAACCGCAATTCGCCAGTTTGTTGCCAGACCAATCTATAGATACCATTACATATGAAGAAGCGTTGGATTTATTCAAGTTACCTCGCTCTTTAGGAGAATATGAAGGTAATGCAATAGAAGTTAATGTAGGTCGCTTTGGACCTTATGTGCGTTTTGGAAAAGCTTTTGTATCCCTGGAAAAAGATGATGATGTTTTGAGTATTACTTTGGAACGGGCTATCGAATTAATTAAACAAAAACAAAAGGCAGATGCTCCTATAGCTTCTTATAAAGGAAATGATGTAACCAAAGGAAAAGGTCGTTTCGGACCTTTTATAAAATGGAGTGGAATGTTTATCAATGTGAATAAAAAATATGACTTTGATAACCTCTCTCAGGAAGATATAGAGACACTTATAGAAGATAAAATAAGAAAAGAAGCAGAAAAAGTAATTCATAATTGGGAAGAAGAAGGAATCAGGGTTGAAAAAGCCAGATGGGGAAGATCTAATATCATAAAAGGAAAAACTAAAATTGAACTTACAAAAGATGTAGATGCTTCAAAACTGACATTAGAAGAGGTCAAAGATATTATTGAAAAACAAAGCCCGAAGAAAAAAACTAAAGCAAAGACAAAAGCAAAAGCTAAAAAATAAAAAAATATGGATTTTGATTTCCTATCTCCAGTGGCAAATATTGTTCTGGCTCACAATGAACTATTACCAAAACAAACTTTAGGAAAAACAATAAAAATTCATTCAGAAAAATCAGGGTTACCCGATATTTCAGGTGCCAAAATTGCCATTATAGGGATTGATGAAACCCGTAATGCAGTGGTTAAGCCTAAAGACAAAATTAATCTTTCCAGTATTCGTATAGAATTATACAAACTGTTTATTGGAAACTGGGATCATACCATGATTGATTTAGGCGATATTAATCGTGGAGAAACGGTTAATGATACTTATTATGCAGTTAGAGCATTAACTTCAGAATTGCTGCGACATAAAATAATTCCTGTGTTTATCGGTGGGAGTCAGGATATTACATATGCAACCTATCGCGCTTACGATCCCATAAATCAAATGGTTAATATAGTTTCTGTTGATTCTAAATTCGACTTTGGAGCTGCAGATGAATTAATATCTTCTCAATCCTATATGAGTAAAATCATTATGGAAGAGCCTACCAATCTTTTTAATTTCTGTAATCTTGGATATCAGAGTTACTATATAGCGCAGGAAGAAATCGACTTAATGGAGAAATTGTTTTTTGATTCTTATAGATTAGGTCAAATTATAGATGATGTTGCAATTGTAGAACCGGTATTAAGAGATGCAGATATTGTGAGCATAGATATGAGTTCTGTTAAAAGTAGTGAATTAGGGAGTGCGATTTTTAATGCGCCTAATGGATTCACCGGGAGAGAAATATGTGCGATTTCAAGATATGCAGGAATTAGTGATAAAGTATCTGTTTTTGGGATATATGAATGTGATGATACGCCTCAGTTTTCGCAGTTGGCAGCCCAAATGATCTGGTACTTTATTGAAGGGGTGAATTTTAGAAAACAAGACTACCCTTATACATCTTATGAAAATTATGCAAAGTATATAGTTCTTATAGAAGAAGAAGAATTATCGTTTTATAAAAGCAATCTTTCAGGTCGTTGGTGGATAGAAATACCAATAATTCCAAATTTGAATAATAAATTAAAAAGACATGCGTTATTACCTTGCACCCATCAGGATTATGTAGATGCTTGTAATGAAGTAATACCTGAGAGATGGTGGAAAGCTTATAAAAAAACGATAGTTTAATAATTATGTCAGATTGGATACATTTATTTACAAACGAAATAGATAGTTCGCATAAAAAATTGTGTATATCAAATTTATTAAATAGGTTTACAGCCTCGAATCTTAATTTTAATTTAACCTACAACGCATGAAAAAGCTATTATTAATTATAGCCTTAGGCTTCTTCTTATATAGCTGTGGCTCTAAGAAAGACAAAGGAGAATTGGTGGGAGTAAAGGGTAAGAAATGGTACCCGGAAAAACCCTATGGTATGACTTTAATCCCAGGTGGTTCCTTTATTATGGGAAAATCAGATGATGATTTTGCCCAGGTAAAGAATGCCCCTACTAAAACTGTTACCGTTCGTGCTTTTTACATGGATGAGACAGAAATTACCAATAGTGAGTACAGACAATACGTTGAATGGGTAAAAGATTCTATTGTTAGAACCAAACTAGCCATTTTTGCTGATGAACTTGGTGAAGTTCCGGAAAATGGAGGGATAGGAGAGTATGCTTTTAAAGATGCGGATACATCTAACCTGTCTGAATACGAGAAATATATGCTTGATAATTATGCCGGTTTAGGAGAAACAGGGTATGAAGGAAGAGCGTTAAATAAAGAGGTTGATCTGGAATGGGATACTTCAGAATACCCAGATCAATACTATGCAGAGATTATGGATTCTATGTATCTTTCTCCGGAAGAATCTTATAACGGTGTTCGAACTATCGATGTGAAAAAACTGAAATATCAGTATACGTGGATGGACATTCAGGCTGCAGCAAGAGCTAAAAAAGGAAACAGAAGAGATTTCTTAAGAACCGAACAAATAGAAATTTATCCGGATACAACAGTATGGATTAAAGATTTTGCATATTCATATAATGAACCGATGCATAATGATTACTTCTGGCATGATGCGTTTAGTGAATATCCTGTAGTAGGAATAAACTGGAAACAGGCTAAAGCATTTTGTAACTGGAGAACAAAGTATAAAAATGACGATCAGAAAAGAAGAAAACGTCATAATGTAAACCAATTCAGGCTTCCAACAGAAGCAGAATGGGAATATGCAGCAAGAGGAGGATTAGAATCAGCTACTTATCCATGGGGAGGCCCTTATATATTAAATGACAGAGGATGTTTCCTGGCTAATTTTAAACCTCAAAGAGGAGATTACGCCGCAGATCAATCGCTCTATACGGTAGAAGCAAAATCGTATGAGCCTAATGATTACAATTTATACAATATGGCAGGAAATGTGTCTGAATGGACCAATTCTTCATACGACCCGAATTCTTATGAATATGTTTCAACTATGAACCCCAATGCCTACGATGACAGCAACAGACGTAAAGTTATTAGGGGAGGTTCATGGAAAGATGTTGCATACTTCCTGCAGGTTAGTACCAGAGATTATGAGTATCAGGATTCAGCCAGAAGTTATATCGGCTTTAGAACGGTACAAGATTACTTAGGTACAGATGCAACTGAAAACTAGTAACCAAATTTTAATAATTAATTATACTTAACTAAATCACATTTACTATGGCACAGTCGAAGTCAACAAAAAAGCTATTTAATTTAGCTTACGGATTAGGAGCGTCTATTGTTATTATAGGAGCGCTATTCAAAATATTACACTGGGAATTAGGCCCGCTTAACGGAGGAGTTCTCTTAGCGATAGGTCTAATTACCGAAGCAGCAATTTTTGCAATTTCAGCATTTGAACCAGTTGAGGATGATTTAGATTGGTCTTTGGTTTATCCTGAATTAGCCGGAGGTGAATCGAACAAAAAGAAAAATGTAAAAGAAGAAAAAGATGTAGAAGGACAGCTTTCTAAAAAACTGGATAATTTACTTAAAGAAGCTAAGATAGATTCAGAATTAATGAATAGTCTTGGAGAAAGTATCAGAAACTTTGAAGGTGCTGCTAAAAGCATGAATCCAACAGTAGATGCAATTTCTTCTACTCAGAAATATGGTGAAGAACTTTCTTTAGCTGCAGCTCAAATGGAATCTTTAAACAGTTTGTATAAAGTTCAGTTAGAGAGTGCTAGCAGACAAGCTACAATTAACGAAGAAGTAACTAACAACGCAGGTAAGCTTAAAGAGCAAATGGCTTCATTGGCTACCAATCTTTCTTCATTAAATGGTGTATACGGCGGAATGTTATCTGCAATGAATAAAAACTAATTAGTATTAACCTACTTATTTATTAACAAAAACTAATTAGAAATGGCAGGAAACAATTTATCACCTAGACAAAAGATGATTAACCTTATGTATCTTGTATTTATTGCGATGTTAGCATTGAATATGAGTAAAGAGGTGCTGTCAGCTTTTGGTATAATGAACGAAAAGTTAGAAACTTCTAACGAAAAAACGACAGCCAGTAATGCCAGCTTCTTTGAAGGCTTAGGTCAGAAAGCTGGAGAGCAACCGGAAAAATATCAGCAATTATTTGAGGATGCCGGAAAAGTAAAAGAGTTATCTTCTTCATATTACAATTACCTTGAAAAGCTTAAAACTGATATGACAGCTAAGCTTGAAGATAAGAAGGATTATGAAGTAATGGATAAAACAGATTTCTTAGACAACTTGTTTTTTAGTGGTGAGAACTACACAAAAGAAGGAAAAGAATTTGTAGATAAAGCTGAAGAATACAGAGAGCAAACAGCTCAGATTATTACAGCTATTAGTGACTCTTTAATGAATCCTAATGCTAAAAAATCTTTAGCAGAAGGTATTGCTGCCCGATTTGGGACAGGAGATGCTAATGGAAAGGTTAGAAATAGAGATAACAGACCAGTAGATTGGTTAGATTATAACTTTAAAGGATTCCCTTTAGTAGCTTCGTTAACTAAGATTACTCAGATGCAGTCTGATATTAAATCTTCAGAAGAAGATATTTTATCTGCAATGTTAGAAGGACAACTTAAAAGTGATGTATCATTCACTAACTATGCAACTTTATTACAGCAGCCAAAATCTGCTTACTACCAGGGAGAAAGATTTGATGGTTCTATCGTTTTAGGTAGAACGGATAACTCAACTAAACCAAATGAAGTAAACCTTACTTTAGATGGTAGAAAATTGGTAGAAGGAAAGGATTTTGATATGGAAGGTGGACAGATTAAACTTAAGGTAAATGCAGGAAGTGCAGGAGACCATACTATCAAAGGTAATCTAATCTTCAAACAAGATGGAGAAGATATAGAAGTGCCGGTTTCTCAAACTTTTGCTACAATTACTAAACCTAATGCGGCTGTGATTTCTGCAGATAAAATGAATGTAGTATATCGTGGTGTTGCAAACCCAATCACAATTTCTATTCCTGGAATTCCTGATAATAAGGTACAAGCATCTGCTCCTGGATTAAACAGATCTAGTGGAAGTAAGTATATCATGAATCCTGGAAAAGGTAGAACAGTAACTATTACTGCAAGAGGTACTTTACCTGATGGACAGGGAGTAAGTTCTAAATCAGAATTCCGTATCAAGGATATCCCAAGACCTTCTGGTACGATCAGAGGTGAATTTGGTGAGGCTAAAATGCCTAGAAAAAACCTTGAAATAGCTACAGTTGGAGCTATTCTAGAAGAATTTGATTTTGACTTGAATCTTGCAATTAGTGGATTTAAATTTAAAGTTCCCGGACAACCTACTATTGAGGTTAGAGGAAACAAATTGGATGCAAGAGCTAAAAGTGCCCTTAAAAGAGCCAAAAGAGGTGAAGTTGTTCAGATATTTGATATTCAAGCTTATATTACAAATAACAGAACTTATAAATTAAAGAAAGTATCTTCTGTTCTTATAGAGCTTACTAATTAATAAATTTATGTGATATGAATTGGAAAAGCATATTTTTAACTGCAGCTGCAGTATTTGTAACCCTGAGTACATTTGCACAAGCAAACTTACTCAATGCTAAGCGCCCTGAAGAGGTTGGGAAAAGGACCGAAGAGCAAGTCATTGCAGATAACGATAGTCCGTTACCTTATGGTTATGTAGATGATAGAGATATTCTCTGGTCTAAAACTGTATGGGAGATCGTAGATCTTGATGAGCGCGTAAATTTCCCTTTCTATTATCCTATTGATACTGTAGATATAGGAGCAGATAGAAGGTCTTTATATGACGTTTTAATGAAAAGCGTTAAAAACGGAAGGCTGAAAGATATTTATGTTGATTCTTATTTCACAGAAAAGAGAACACTAGGTGATCTTGAAGCTACGCTTACTAAGATAGATACAACCGATGCCGGTTTTGAACAATATAATGCAGGTGAACCTGTTTCTCCGGAATATATTAACAGGAGAGATTTGACTGCTGCAGATATTGAAGAATGGCATATTAAAGGAGTGTGGTATTTTGATAAAAGGCAGGGAGAATTAAAATATCGTTTATTAGGAATAGCTCCGGCTGCTCCGGATGTAAACTTTATTGATGACCCTAATCAGCCACCTGTGGAGTTGTTCTGGGTATGGTACCCTAGTGTACGACAGATACTTCATGAAGCTAAAGTATTCAATGGAAGAAATAGTGCCAGGCCATTCTCTTTTGATCATCTTCTAAATTCAAGGCGTTTCAACGCTACAATTTATAAAGAAGACAATGTTTATGGAGATAGGAAGATTGGTGATTATTTAAGAGAAAACTCTTTATTCCAATTGTTGGAATCTCAAAAGATCAAAGAACAGATAAGAGATTTCGAACAAGATATGTGGAGTTATTAAAAACTTCTAATATATTCCAATTCACATAACAATATAAAAAAACGCCTGTTTTTACAGGCGTTTTTTTATGGATTAAACTTACTGGTTAACCTGCAGGAAAAGATCATTTTTTTTACAGGAGACTTAAATAATTATCAGTATTGTTTACCTTCGTCTCATGGTAGATTATATTATTGTTGGTTTAGGATTGGCAGGGATTTCTTTTTGTGAAAAACTGAAAGAAGAAAACAAGACATTTATTGTTTTTGATGATAATTCGCAACAATCTTCGGGAGTAGCTGGAGGTATGTATAACCCGGTTATTTTAAAAAGGTTTACAAAAGTGTGGAGGGCGAAAGAACAATTGGATTTAGCAATTCCTTTTTATAAAAAACTGGAAAAAAGATTTGATACACAGTTTGATTATAAGACTCCTGTGTATAGAAGATTTACTTCGGTTGAAGAACAAAACCTCTGGTTTGAAACTGCAGATAAACCGTTGTTAGAAGAATTTATGCACCCTAAAATTCATACGAATGAAAATAAATGTATAGATACAGAATTTGGATATGGAGAAGTATTACAAGCAGGTAGGGTTACTATTGATAAGCTACAACAATTATATTTTCAAAGCCTTCATGAATCAGGAAATATAGAAACAATTTCGTTTGATTATGATTTTTTAAAGCTAGAAAAAGATCATGTCAGTTATAAAGATATCACATCAAAATATATTGTTTTTGCAGAAGGTTTTGGATTAAAGAAAAACCCTTTTTTCAGTTATTTGCCTTTAAATGGAACAAAAGGAGAATTGTTAACGATTAAGGCTCCGGATTTGAAATTAGATTTTATCTTAAAGTCCTCTGTATTTATTATTCCGTTAAACGATGATTTGTATCGTATAGGAGCGACTTACGAGTGGAATGATAAAACTAACCAGGCAACAGAAAAAGCAAAAAAAGAGCTCGTAGAGAAGCTCAGAAGTTTTTTAAAATGTGATTTTGAGATTGTAGATCAACAAGCAGGAATACGGCCTACTGTAATTGATAGAAGGCCCTTGGTAGGACAATACCCTAAATCTGATCAGGTTTATGTGCTTAATGGCATGGGCAGCCGGGGAGTAATGATAGCTCCTTATATCTCAGAGCAATTATTTAATCATCTTGAAAACAAAGAAGAATTAGATTCTGAAATAGATATTAAACGTTTTGAAAATAAATACTTTAAAGGGTAGTTGTTTTATAGTAACTAATTAAAATAAACTCATTGTAACGTTTTAATTTTTTATGCGTATGTAATATATAAAAACAATTACAATGATGCATAAAATCTTTCCTTTTGTATTAATTCTCGCAATATTCTTAAGCTGTGAATCTAGACAGCCTAGTGAAATAGAAAATGTTCAGAATAACACAGAAACAAATGCTTTAACAGTAGGGTTCAATCATATTTTTAAATCTGAAATTTTAAATGAAAATAGACCTATTATAATTTCCTTACCCGAAGGTTACTCAGATTCAGATGCGAGTTATCCCGTATTGTATTTAACAGATGGCCTGCAAAATATTTGGCACACTATAGGAACTGTCGAAGTTTTAACTAGAACAGGGAATATACCACCTATTATTGTTGTTGGAATAGAAAGTGTTAACAGAATAAGAGATTTTACCATCACTGCTAGTGAAAACAATTCGGAAAGTGGTGGTGGAAAGAAGTTCTTAAGATTTATTGAAGAAGAGTTGGTGCCATATATAAATACAAACTACAGGACAAATTCTTTTAAAGCTTTGGAAGGACATTCTCTGGGTGGTTTATTTACAACTGCTACACTTATTGAAAAACCAGACTTATTTGATGCATATATTATTATGAGCCCTTCATATTGGTGGAATGACCAAGAAATAATTTCAAAAGGGAAAGAATTTTTTTTGGCTAATCCAACTATAGAAAAAGCACTTTTCTTTGGTGTTGGAACCTATGAGTCTGGAATGCGAGAGTTTTTAAAGAGTTTTATTGATATGATTGAAGAAATGAAACCCTCAAAGCTTCGTTATGAACATAGAGAAATGGAGAAAGAAGGACATATGTCGTCCCCCTTGTTGTCTAATTATTACGGGTTAAAATTTATTTTTTCAGATATGAAGTTTTCAAAAGAACTGTATGCTAATTTTGATGATAAAGATTTTATAGATCATGAAGAAAGAGTTATGACTAAATATGGTGAGTCTGCTAAACAATCCGGAGAAAACTATGTTAACCTGGCATTTTTATTAATTGAAAAGGAGAACTTTTCAGGGGCTATTACAGTACTTAAAAGAAGTATTGAAGCCTATCCGTTTGATGTTAACCTGGTAAATTTATTAGCCAATGTGTATGAAAGAAATAAAGATATTCAATCAGCAGTTAAGACTTATGAAAAAGCAATAGAAATATCAAAAGAATATAATTATAACAGAGAAGAAGAATTTCAGGAACAAATTGATCGTTTAACTACAGGTAATTGATAAGTTGATTTGTTTAAGCGTTTGGAATGATTTAATTTCTTTAAATAAAAAACTAAAATTGGTTATAAAAAAAAGCTGCGTTAAGCAGCTTTTTTTATTTTGTATGAAATTTAATTATTATCTCCCTTCATTGGCTTGACGTTTAGCCTCTTGTTTCATCTGTTCATTAGGCACAATACCTAAAGTTACCCTCCTGTTTTTAGCACGCTTTTCTGCTGTACTGTTATCTGTTATTGGTTGAGATTCTCCATAGTATACCGTAGTAAATCGATTACCCGGAATTCCACTTTTTACCAGGTAATTAGTTACGGCATTAGCACGTTGTCTGGACAATGTAAGATTGTAACTTTCTGTTCCTACATTATCGGTATGACCGGCTACAATAATGTTAGTCTGAGGATATTCTTTCATAACACCAGACAAACGATCAAGTATGGTTTGTGAATCCGTATTAATATTGTACTTATTAGTGTCAAAATAAACACCACTATTTTCATCGAATGTAATCACAATACCATTGTCTATACGTTCTACCTGTGCTCCCGGGATTTCTTCTTCAATACGTTGCGCCTGTTTATCCATTTTATTACCAATTAAAATTCCTGCACCTCCACCAACAACGCCACCAATTACAGCACCGAGTTCAGAATTTCCACTTCCTACATTGTTTCCAATTATAGCACCTAAAATAGCCCCTCCGGTAGCACCTATTACAGCTCCTTTCTGTTTATTATTCGCATTTTTTATAGCTTCACATCCTGTAAGTAACAATACAGATAATGAGATGGTTATAATATATTTCAATGATTTTTTCATGATTTCTTTATTTTGAAAATTATAGTTTAGAAAAATTTATAGTTATAATAAATGGTTTCCCCTCCAATTGTACCGTTTGCGTTAACTTTAGTTGGGTTTCTGATAGATACGTGAGGCCAAGTCGATACCCTTTGTTGTTTAATACAGACTTCTTTTTCTCGTTAGTTGGTTTTAGCAACACATCATAATTAACATCTGAATTTGGAATAGACCAAACAAAATACCGTGTTCCTGTAGCACAACTACTACCGCCACCAGAATTGATTTCATAGTTTCCAAAATTATTATTTGGAATAAAGCGCCAGATACTTCCTTTCATACATTCGGCAGAAACATCATCAAATAAAGTGACATTGAAAGTTCCTGTTTCGCTATAACTAATATTATCGACTGTCCAGTTTCCTTTTAAAGTTTTTTTAGACTCTCGTATGGTTTTAGTAGATCCGCAACCAGATATAATAAACATTAGTATTAATGCAGTCGCAATTGTTTTTTTCATGATTTAGATAGTTTGATTAAAAAATAATACTATTCTACATAGAAAATAGTATGCCAAAAATTGTTAAACTGATATTTATATGCTAATTAATTTACGTTGGTGAATCTATAATTGGACGTGATTCTTATAATAATTTTTTGAGAAAATGATTGTGAAAAGATTTTCAATGTAAACCCCGATGTAATAAATACTAAGCTTGTTTTTTGGAAATTTTGGGATCATACTTTAAAAAGAAATTAACCCAGATATTCCTGGATACCCTCATAATAACCGGCATAAAAAACACCAATGTAGCTATAATAGCTATAAAAGATATTTTGAGGCTGGTTTTTAAAAAAACATATGAAATAACAAAGGCAGCTACACTAAAAGCTATACCAACTCCATAACTTATATACATAGCTCCATAAAAAAAAGAAGGTTCTATTTTATATTTTGTACCACAATGAGAACACGTCTCATTCATTTTTAATGTCATAGAAGGATCGTAAAGATTTTTAGATTTATACATACTTTCAGAATGACATTTAGGGCAACTTCCTGTTAAAATGCTGTAGAGTTTCGTTCCTTTTTTTAACATTTGCAAAAATTTTATACAAAAATACGACATATTGATATTTTTGCATGTAATATTTAGTTATACATTTTATGCTTAACATACATAATTTATCGGTTGCATTTGGAGGAGAGTATTTGTTTGATGAGGTGTCTTTTAGGTTAAACCCGGGAGATAGGGTTGGGTTGATTGGTAAAAATGGCGCTGGTAAATCTACAATGTTAAAGTTGCTATCTCAGGAAATGGAGGCAGATACCGGTACGATAGCATCAGATAAAGATGTAAAGATTGGATTTCTAAAACAAGATATTGACTTTGTCCAGGGGAGGACAGTTTTAGAAGAATCATATGAAGCTTTTGAAGAAATTAGGAGTCTTGAACTTCAGATAGATAAAGTAAATCATCAGTTAGCAGAACGAACAGATTATGAAAGTGAGAGTTATAATCAATTGATGATTGATCTAAATGATATTACCAGTCATTATGAAATTCTGGGAGGATATAATTACCAGGGAGATACTGAGAAGGTATTAATTGGCCTCGGATTCAAACGCGAGGATTTTAATAAGTTGACAGATACTTTTTCCGGGGGATGGCGAATGCGTATAGAATTGGCAAAATTATTACTTCAGAAGAATGATGTATTGCTATTGGATGAACCTACTAACCATCTGGATATAGAATCTATAATCTGGCTGGAGCAATTTTTAAAAAGCTATACAGGTGTTGTTGTCATTGTATCTCACGATAAAATGTTTTTAGATAACGTTACAAATCGTACCATAGAAATTTCTTTGGGAAAGATTTACGATTATAATAAACCCTATTCTCAATACCTGGTTTTAAGAGAAGAGATCAGAACACAACAACTGGCATCTCAAAAAAATCAGGAGAAACAAATTCAGCAAACAGAAAAGCTAATTGAAAAATTCAGAGCCAAAGCTTCTAAAGCTTCAATGGCGCAATCATTAATTAAAAAATTAGATAAGATTGATCGTATTGAGGTAGATGGAGAAGATAATGATGTCATGAATCTTCGATTCCCGGTTTCTATACAACCAGGAAAAGTAGTAATAGAAGCAGAAGATGTAGAAAAGAATTATGGACAAAAAGAGGTTTTAAAAGGTATTGATTTATTAATTGAAAGAAATAGTAAAATAGCTTTTGTAGGGCAGAACGGGCAAGGAAAAACAACACTTGCAAAAATTATTGTGGGTGAACTAAAGCATGAAGGTGTGATGAAACTGGGGCATAATGTCCAGTTGAGTTATTTTGCGCAAAATCAGGCAGAGTATCTGGATGGAGAAATTACTGTTTTAGAAACAATGATAGATGGAGCAAATGAATCCAATCGTAGCAAAGTCAGAGATATCTTAGGTTCTTTCTTATTTAGAGGAGAAGATGTTGATAAAAAAGTAAAGGTACTATCGGGAGGAGAACGAAACCGTTTAGCATTGGCAAAAATGCTATTACAACCTTTTAATGTTCTGGTGATGGATGAGCCCACGAATCATCTGGATATAAAATCTAAAAATGTGCTTAAGCAAGCATTGCAGAATTTTGAAGGAACACTTATTTTAGTATCTCATGACAGGGATTTTCTTCAAGGTTTAACCAATAAAGTATACGAATTCAAGGATAGAAAAATAAAAGAATACCTTGGAGATATCAATTTCTATTTAGAAGAACGCAAGGTTTCAGATTTAAGAGAAATAGAGAAAAAAGATGTAGTTGCAAACACTTCTAAAGAGACAAAGAATAAATTATCTTACGAACAGCAAAAGAAACAAAAATCTCTTAATAATAAGATCAGTAAAATAGAATCTAAAATAGCTCAATTGGAGAAAGAGATTGCAGAAATGGATGTGGAATTGGCAATTAATTATGAAGAAGTAACTTCTACTCCCGATTTTTTCGAAAAATACCATTCCAAAAAGAAAGAATTAGAACAATTAATGGAAGATTGGGAAGAGGTCACAGAAGCCCTGGAAGCTTATACTTAAAATTCACTTTTTTATTTTATGAAATCTTTAACTGTAGTTGCATATGCAACTATGGAGATAACAGCTAATTTTGCAGTGCTTTTAAAAAAGGATAAGTGCTGTATAATTTTGAGAAAACATTATTACCGTGGCTAGGGAAGATTAACAAAGAGTTTAATTTCCTGGTACAAGTGACTTTTGATCATCACCAGGTGAACCTGACAAGACAGCAATGGATTGTTTTGAAGAAGCTCAATGAAAATGACGGACAGGCTCAAAATGACTTGGCACTTATAACAGATAGGGATAAAACCTCACTGACCAGACTCATCAATACCATGGAACGGAAAGAACTCGTAAAACGAGTATCTGATCCATTAGATAAAAGAATCAACAATATTTACATCACTTCAAGAGGGCAGGAAATTTTAAAATCGACAATGCCTTTAATGAAAGATTTGATTGCAAAAATGCAATACGGATTAAATGCAGATGAATTGATGAGTACTATAGAAGTACTAAAAAGAGTAAAGCAAAACTTAGAAAAAACAGAACATAAAAAATTGACTAGCTAATGAGAAATGTTATTTTAACTATCATAGGAATTCTTCTTTTAGGAGGTGCTGTTTTTGGAGCATATTCTTTGATAAATAAAAAAAAGAGAGTTCGACCAAGACCGCCTAAGGTGGTTAAGACAGTTTTTGTTGAATCGGTAAAAAATACAACGGTACCAATTGTAATTTCTGCCAACGGAAACTTAAGAGCATTGAGAAGAGTTGAGCTTTATGCAGAAGTGCAGGGCGTTTTAAAAGGAGGAAATAAGCTCTTTAAGCCAGGACAACTATATAACAGAGGAGAAACTTTATTGCGATTGGATGCTTCAGAATATTATGCGACTGTACAATCACAAAAGAGTAATTTGTATAATTTGATTACTTCTATAATGCCGGATTTGCGCTTGGATTATCCGGAAGCTTTTCCAAAGTGGGAAGCGTATCTAAATAACTTTGATATAGAAAAACCATTATCAAAACTTCCTGAGACTTCTTCAGAACAAGAAAAATATTTTATAACAGGTAGAAATATCACTTCTACATTTTATAATGTTAAAAACCTTGAAGAAAGATTGTCTAAGTATAGCATCAGAGCTCCTTTTTCGGGAGTTCTAACAGAATCGTTGGTAACAGAAGGAACACTTGTCAGAAACGGACAAAAATTGGGGGAATTTATAGATACTTCTACTTATGAACTGGAAGTAGCAATTAATAAATCTTTTGACGATTTACTTAAAATTGGTGAAGAAGTTGAATTAAACAACCTGGAAAAAACCAAATCCTGGACAGGTAAAGTGAGTAGGGTCAACGGAAGAGTAGATCAGGCAACGCAAACAGTTAGTGCTTTTATCGAAGTTAAAGGAAAAGATCTTAAAGAGGGGGTTTACCTTGAAGCTAACCTGAATACCAGAAATGAAGAAAATGCAATTTCTGTTTCCAGAAAGTTATTGGTAGATGAATCTCAATTGTTTGTAGTTAGAGATTCAATCCTGGATTTGATTGATGTAGATCCGGTTTATTTTTCGGATAAAGAAGTGATCGTAAAAGGAATTCCTGATGATACAAGGATATTGTCGAGAACAGTTCCCGGGGCATATGCAGGAATGCTTGTAAAAGTGTATAACGAAGAAAAGAACAGCTCTAAAACAGCATCGGAAGAATGAAGAAAGTAATTAGTTATTTTATCAAGTACCCAGTAGCGGTTAATGTAGTTATTCTGGCTTTTATTATTTTCGGGATTGTTGGGATGCTCTCTTTAAAATCCTCTTTTTTTCCTTTAGTAGATTCCAGGATTATTACTATAAATGTTACTTATCCCGGAGCGTCTCCACAGGAGATCGAAGAAGGGATTGTACTTAAAATAGAAGATAATTTAAAAGGCCTTATAGGGGTAGACAGAGTTACTTCTACTTCTCGTGAGAATTCAGGAACAATTACTGTAGAAATCGAGAAAGGAAAGAATATAGATGTATTGTTGGCTGAAGTTAAAAATGCAGTAGATCGCGTACCTTCTTTCCCAACAGGAATGGAGCCCCTGGTCGTAGCAAAACAAGAGAATGTCAGACAAACCATAAGTTTTGCAGCTAATGGGGAAGGAATTTCCCTGGCTTCTTTGAAACAGATAACACGGCAAATAGAAAATGATTTAAGAGCAATAGATGGAATCTCTCAGATTGAGATTACCGGATATCCTAATGAAGAAATTGAGATTGCAGTGAGAGAAGACGACCTGTTGGCTTATAATCTTACTTTTCAAGACGTTGCACAAGCTGTATCCCAAGCAAATATTTTGACTACAGGAGGGAATATTAAAACAGAGGCAGAAGAATATTTGATACGTGCAAACAATAGGTCGTATTATGGAGATGAGCTTAGTAACTTAATTGTCAGAGCAGATAATTCTGGTCGGATTGTCAGGTTAAAAGAAGTAGCAGAAATAAGAGACCGTTTTTCTGAAACTCCCAACGCTACTTATTTTAATGGGAATTTATCGGTCAATACAACAGTTACCAGTACCAATTCTGAAGATCTGATTTCGGCTGCAGAGAAAGTAAAAGAATATGTTGAAGATTTTAATGCAAGACATAATAATATCCATTTAGATGTTACGAGTGACCTGTCGATAACTTTGACACAACGTACAGCATTGTTGGTTAAAAATGCATGGCAAGGAGTTCTCCTGGTATTGATATTTCTTTCGTTGTTTTTAAATACTCGTTTAGCCTTTTGGGTAGCTTTTGGTTTACCGATAGCCTTTTTGGGGATGTTCATTTTTGCAGCAGAGTTTGATGTAACCATCAATGTATTGTCTTTATTTGGGATGATTATAGTAATTGGAATCCTGGTAGATGACGGAATTGTAATTGCAGAAAATATCTATCAGCATTATGAAAAAGGAAAGAACCCGATACGCGCTGCAATCGACGGAACAATGGAGGTAATTCCCCCTATCGTTTCTGCTATAATCACCACAGTTTTAGCATTTTCTACTTTTCTTTTTCTCGATAGTAGAATCGGAGAGTTTTTTGGAGAAGTCTCTACAGTAGTGATTCTGACCTTAATTGTTTCTTTGATTGAAGCATTGATTATACTACCATCTCATTTAGCGCATTCTAAGGCCTTAAAGCGTGAATCCAAAGAAGAAAAAGCTAATAAAAAGGGAATAGCAAAAATTTTTCAATCCTTGAGACAGATTAATGAGGTTGGAGATAGAATTATGATTTATTTGAGAGATAAATTATACAGTCCTGTATTACGATTTGTATTGAATCAAAAATTTATCTCCTTTTCTATTCTGGCAGCTTTGTTGATTTTAACAATAGGATCTATAGGAGGTGGTATAGTAAGAACCACAATATTTCCAAGTATAGCGAGTGACCGTGTATCGATTAACCTGACCATGCCACAAGGAACGAATGAAAAAACTACAGATTCTATTATCGCAACTATTGAAGAGTCTATATGGGAAGTGAATGATGAATATACAGCCAAACAATCAGGAAATAGGCAAGTTGTTGAAAATGTGATTAGGCGTATAGGCCCCGGAAGTTCTATAGCTTCGCTTATAGTAAACTTACTACCAGGTGAATTCAGAGATTTTTCATCTCCGGAAATTACCGGAGCTATTCGGGAAAAAGTTGGGCCGGTTTACGGTGTGGAAAGCTTAACTTTTGGATCTGGAGGAAACTTTGGAGGAAGCCCTGTTTCAGTTTCTCTTTTAGGGAATAATATCCGGGAATTAAAGGCAGCTAAGACAGAATTTAAAGAACGGTTGGCAGAAAATCCTTTATTAAAAGATATTACAGATAACGATCCGGCGGGAATAAAAGAAATTAAAATAAAGCTTAAAGAAAATGCGTATTTGCTTGGTTTAAACTTGCAAAATGTAATGGGACAGGTACGTAGTGGTTTCTTTGGCTTCCAGGCACAGCGTTTTCAAAGAGGTCAGGACGAGATTCGGGTATGGGTGCGTTATGATCGTGAAAACAGATCATCAATAAACGATTTAGATGAAATCCGAATCCTGATGCCTAACGGAGAGAGAGTGCCTTTTTCTGAAATTGCAGATTATGAAATTGAAAGAGGAGAAGTAGCAATCAACCATTTAGAAGGCTTAAGAGAAATACAGGTAAGTGCAGATTTGAAAGATCCAAATGAAAGTGCTACAGATATTCTTGCCAATATTCGTACAGAAATTATGCCTGAAATTCAATCCAGATATCCTACTATACAACCTTTATACGAAGGTCAAAATAGAGAAGCGGGAAAATTAAGCAGATCGGCTTCTAAAGTAGCACCAATTATTTTATTTCTGATCTATGCTACTATTGCCTTTACCTTCAGATCTTTTAGTCAGCCATTATTCTTATTGTTAATGATTCCGTTTAGTCTTATAGGAGTAGCATGGGGACATTATTTACATGGATTTCCAATAAACGTATTGTCTTATTTGGGAATTATTGCATTGATAGGGATTATGGTGAATGATGGATTAGTATTGGTTGGAAAATTTAATAGCTTCTTGAAAGAAGGCTTGAAATTTGATAAAGCGTTGTATGAAGCCGGAAGATCTCGTTTTAGAGCCATTTTCCTTACCTCTGTTACTACAATAGCAGGTTTAGCGCCTCTATTGCTAGAAAAGAGCAGACAAGCACAGTTTTTAAAACCGATGGCGATTTCAATTGCTTATGGAATAGGAATAGCAACGATATTAACTCTTTTAATGCTCCCTCTGTTACTGTCATTTAGTAATAATATGAAAGTAGGAATGAAATGGTTGTGGACAGGTAGAAAAATAGAAAAAGAAGAAGTAGAAAGAGCGATTAAAGAATTAAATGCTGAATCTGATGGATTACATTAAAAAGATAGGATATGCAGTTTTGTTTTTCTGCGGATGTACTACTGTGTATGCGCAAGAAACATTAAGTAAAGAAAAAGCGATTGAACAAACTTTAGAAAATAACCTTGGAATTAAAATTGCTAAAAATTCTGTAAACATAGCAGAAAATAATGCTGGGGTTTTGAATTCAGGATATCTGCCAACGGTTACAGGAAATGCAGGAGGAAATTATAGCCGACAGAATGTTGAAGCGCAACTGGCGGAGAGATTAGGTGAAGAAGGACAGATTATTCCAGAAGAAATCAGAGCATCAGATGGTGTTGAAACGAGAAGTTATAATGCTTCTGTAAATATCAATTATACGCTCTTTGATGGGTTAGGACGTTATTATAATTATAAAAGCCTTAAAGAACAATCAGATCTTTCAGAATTGGAAGCCAGAGAGACTATTGAAAATACACTGTTGCAACTGTTTTCAGTATACTACGAAGTAGCCCGGCTCACCGAAAATAACCAAAACCTGGAAGAAACATTAAGAATTTCTAAAGATCGTTTAAAAAGAGCCAAATATCAGTTTGAATATGGTCAGAATACGCGATTAGATCTTTTAAATGCAGAAGTTGATGTAAATACCGACAGTATTAATGTTTTAAATTCCAGGCAAACTTTAAAGAATACAAAGAGGGATTTAAACTTAATATTAAACAGGGATCTTTCTATTGGTTTTGAAGTAGATACATTAGTGGAGTTTGTACCCGATTTAATCATGGAAGACATGATTTTAAAAGCAAAAAGAAATAATGTTGTTATTCTTCAAATGGAAAAAGGATTGCGTATTAATAAATTCAATTATAAAGCGACAAAAGGCGGTTATTTACCAACTATAGGATTGACCGGTTCTTATGGGTGGAATCAAAATAATAATAATAACCCTGCGAGTTTTGCTAATCAAAATACAAATAGCGGTATTTCCGGGGGAATAAGTCTTAGCTGGAATTTATTTGATGGAGGGAGAACAATTACTTCGGTTAAAAATGCTAAACTCACGTATGAGAATCAGGAGTTGTTAAAAAAACAAACCGAACAACAGGTAGAAAGAGATATACAAAACACCTGGGAAACATATAGAAATGCATTGTTTATTCTCAGAACACAGGAAGAGAATGTGAAAACAAATCGGAATAACTTTGAGCGAACGGAGGAGCGCTACAAATTAGGACAAACCACATCAATTGAATTTAGACAGGCGCAACTAAATTTATTGAACTCAATTGTAACCAGGAACCAGGCGAAATATACAGCCAAGCTAGCAGAATTAGAAGTGTTACAGGTAAGTGGAGAATTGCTCAATACCGATTTCTGATGCTGGAGCATTTTTTTCAATGTCCGCATTGTTGGGAAGAAATTTCTATGCTTTTAGATATGTCAGTCAAAAGACAAACATATATAGAAGATTGTGAAATATGTTGTAATCCTATTGAAATATCTGCTATTTTTGAAGAAAACGAACTAACTGTATTCGCTGCAAATAGTATAGAGCAGTAAAAATTTAAGTAAATAAAAACGGAGATGTAATTTTTAATATTCTTCATTTTTAGCCAACTATAAAATTTTTAAACCAATGGGAAATTCATTAAAATTAGTCGCTGTAATCTTTTGTTTTATATTTTCTTCTAATTTAAAAGCACAAGACAAACAACTTTCTAACGATTTATCTGAGATAAACTCAGTAATTACCAATTTATACAAGGTGATATCCGGCCCGGCAGGAAAACGGGACTGGGATTATTTTAAATCACTGTTTCAGGAAAACGGAACTATGGGTTCTATACAGATTTTAGATGATGGAACACGAAAATTCAGGTTTTTAGATTTGGATAGTTATATTAACAGTAGTGGAGCTTTTTTTGAAAAAAACGGATTCTACGAAGAAGAAATAGGAAGAGAAGTTAAAATATTTGGCGGTGTTGCCCAGGTTTTTACTGCATATCAGTTTAGATTAAATGATAATCCTGAAATAGCACAGAGAGGTATTAATTGCATTCAACTTGTCTTTGATACAGGCCGCTGGTACATTACTAATATTGTATGGGAGGGGGAGACCGATGGAAATAAAATTCCAGAAAAACTAATTAAGAATTAAGAGCCTGTAACTTTAAGGCATTCTTATGAGTCATCTTTTAATTATAGGTTATGTATGGCCAGAACCGGCGTCTTCTGCTGCTGGGAAACGTATGATGGAATTGATTACATTATTCCAGGAACAAGATTGGAAAATTACCTTTGCAACTCCAGCTACACGAAGCGATTTTATGGTCGATCTTAAGGCTATAAATGTAGATGAAGTAGCCATTGAATTAAACAACTCTGATTTTGATGTTTTTATAGCTGATTTAAAACCGGATATAGTCCTGTTTGATCGTTTTATGATGGAAGAGCAATTTGGATGGCGCGTTGCTAAACATTGTCCGGATGCATTACGTATTTTAGATACAGAAGATCTTCACTGCTTAAGAAAAGCAAGACATAATGCTTTAAAAGAAAAAAGAGCTTTTGATGAAACAGACCTATTCAATGATACTTCAAAGCGTGAAATTGCCAGTATATTTAGAAGTGACCTATCTTTAATTATTTCTAAAAACGAATTAGAATTATTAACCAAATTTTTTAAAGTACCATCAACATTAATATACTACTTACCTTTTTTAATAGATTCACTAAAAAAAACGGATAAGAAAAATTGGTTAGGCTTTCATAAACGCCAACATTTTATAACGATTGGTAATTTTCTTCATGAACCTAACCAGGATGCTGTTTTGTATCTCAAAACAACAATATGGCCGCTTATAAAAAAAGAATTGCCGAAAGCTGAAATGCATGTTTATGGAGCTTATGTATCGTCTAAAACCATGCAGCTTCATAACCCAAAAGAAGATTTTTATATCAAAGGAAGAGCAGAAAGTGTTGATGAAGTTATGCGTACTGCCAGGGTTTGTTTGGCACCTTTACGATTTGGTGCCGGACTTAAAGGAAAGTTTACAGATGCCATGAAAAACGGAACTCCGAGTATAACAACTGCTATAGGGGCAGAAGGAATGCATGGAGAATTACCATGGGGAGGTTTTATTGCAGATGAGGTTAATGATATTGTAAGAAAAGCAGTGAAATTGTATACTTCTGAATCCGATTGGTTAATCGCTCAACAAAACGGATTTGAAATAATTAATCAATACTACAATAAAGAAATTCTTGGAAATGAGCTTGTAATTCATCTAAAAACCCTTCAAAAAAATATAGAAAAGCATCGGCTTCATAACTTTACCGGAGCTATGCTAATGCATCATACCATGAATAGCACGAAATTCATGTCAAAATGGATTGAAGAGAAAAATAAAACGCGTTCTTAAACAATTCTATCTTCTACGTGCCATTACTTTTCGTTGTTAATAATATTGTGAATAGAATTGATATTCACAGTTAATTCTAATAGATAATGGACGTTATCTTTAAAATGCAACTATACTAAATATTAGTTTTAATTAAATGACAGGAATGTCAACACAAGGAATTACAAATTTTGCATCGGCTATTGAATGTGATCTTTATTTTAAGACACAGACTAATAAGTACTTATCTTTTATTATAAGAGAGTTGATGTTGCATAAGTCATTTGAACAAGGCAAATTATTGAATTGCGTCTGTGATGATGAGATTTTAATGAATTTTCTCAATCCTTATTTTGAAGACACGTTAACGGTTAATCTGCTTGGAGAAACAAAAAGCTGGTTTAAAACCCCTACTACTAAGTTTGCTTTTTCAAAACGCTCATTAATCATGCTTAAAAGTTTTAAAACCGGTTATTTCGATTGCATTGCTATACGACTTTCCGATAGACAGATAAGTACTGAGAATTTTAAAAATGTGATTGAAGTTTTTAAAAAAATTACCAAACACCTTATCGTAATAGAAGACCATAGATTAACTAATAAACTTACTCCTTCTCTTATGGGAGAATATTCAAAGACTATAGCATCCTGTTTTTCATGTGTTTCCGATACAAAAACAGGGAAGTGGCATTTTAAATGGTACAATAATGATTTCTATAAAAGCGATTTTTAGAAGTTATTCTTTTAGATTGATCATTTTTTAAATCGCCATTACTCTTAATGATATTATTGGGATAATAATTAAAATTAATATAACTTACAAGGAGTTAAATAACTACCAACAAAACTTGTAATTTTTCATGTAAATAAAAGAAACAGCAGAAGTATACGATGTTATTATTGTGAGTGCTGGTGGAGGAGCTACAAAAATTCTTGTAGATTTAGAACTTAAATAGTTATCATAGAAGCTGGTCTTTATGAGATGATTTATGAAAAGAAAGGTTGGTTAAATATATAGATCAAAGTAAGCAGATAATAATAGCCGAGTGTGATGATAAAGGTAATTTATTGACATAAATAAGTATTATGAATTACTGTTGATCTTGAAAAGTAATGTTGAATATTCAATAATTGATTAGCCCTGTTTGACTGTGAATGATATTTACTTTAAAATGAATTTTAAAAAGTTTCTCCTCTCAATCATAATCCTGCTATTTCAATTGATATTATCAAGTGGAGTTTATGGTCAAGAAAAAGAAGCTAACGAAACTGGAGAACTTGAAAAGCTATCACTTCTACAACTAATAGATGTATTAGATACTATAAAACTTTCTACACCTGAGGGAGAAGCAAAAATTTTCAAAGAAACCCTTCTCAATGATGAAAAAAACTTTGTGAAAGGAAGGAAACTTATGGCTATAGGGTTCTTCTTTTTCAGAAAGAAAGAATATAAAAAATGTGTTGAATACTTAGATGAAGCTATTGAATTCTTCGAAGAACCTGAAGATAATAAACAACTATACGCTATAAATATTTTAAAAGGAAATGCTTATTTATATAAATGGCAGCATGTTGATGCACTTAATGCTTATTATAAGGCTTTAGAACTTAATCGTAGTACAATAAAAGATGATGTTAATGAAGCAAGAGCGAGTTTGAATATTGCCATAGTTCGTAGAAAAATGGGACAATTTGATCAAGCAAAAAAAGTCTATAAAAACACCTTAAAGTTTATTGAGAAAAGTGAAGTAAAGAATAGTAAAATTCATATGAACGTTCTGTCTGAGGTAAGCTTTTTGTATATTGACCTCGAAGAGTATGATTCGGTACTACAATATTCAGATAAAGGGATCAGGATAAGTGAATTATATAATTATAGAGAGTTTAAATCAAATTTTTATACAGCAAAAGGTATAGTGTTCCAATATGAAGAGGAATATGATAAAGCATTAGAATATTTATTAGAGGCTGAAGATATTTTGTTTAAAGGGAATATTCCAGAGAAAAGATATTTGATTAACATAGCCTATTTTATAGCAAAGTGTTTCTATGAACAACAACACTATGAAAAAGCTATAAATAAGATGCACGAAGTTATAAATTTTATAGATGAAGAAGAATTTAATGCTGAAGCGATTGATCTTTATAATCTAATGGCAAAGTCTAATAAGGCTTTAGAGCATGAAAATCAAGCTATTTATTGGTATGAAAAAGCGATTCAATTAGACAAACGATCTGATAGAGAAAAAGATGTTACTGTAAATAGAATCTTTAATAAAGAAAAAGAAGATTTAAATGAAGAGATAGGGGTGTTAACAAGGACGAGGTTTAAGGTAGTCTTAGCATTGTTTTTTTCTTTCTTGATTTTAATTAGTATATCAATTGTATACTTTAAAAAGCAAAAAACAAATAAGTTAATATTTAATGAGTTGATTGAAAAGATTAACAATTTAGAATCTGTAAAAAAAGAAACCCGGATAACTTTAGTAGATTCCAAAACAGTTAATATTGATGATGAAAAGATTAATAAAGTCCTAAAAGGATTAGAAAGATTAGAAGATCAGGAATATTTTTTAAATATAGATTGTAACCTTCGTTCAATAGCAAAAAAAGTAAAGACCAATACTACGTATTTATCTAAAATCATTAACGATCATAAAAAGAAGAATTTTAACAATTATATCAATGATTTGCGAATTGACTATGTTCTTAAACGATTGAAAAATGACAAAAAATTTCGATTATTCTCTATCAAATCCATTGCTTCCGAAATAGGATATAAGAGTGACTATTCTTTTGCTAAACATTTCAAGGCGAAGACGGGCCTTAATCCATCTTATTATATCAGAGAAATCAATAGTTTGGAAGAATAAAACTTAAGATTAAGAACCCTATTTTGATCAAAATAGGGTTCTTAATTTATGATTTGTTTTTTGCTGCAAGTACATTTAGAAAAATTAATCTAAAGAAAATAAGTTATTATGAGAAAAATCGATAACAGAAAGATGCGCTTAAAGAAAATAACAATAGCAAAAATAGACCCTAAGAAAATTTATGGAGGTTTTGTAAGCCCTACTGGAATAACAGAAGATGAAGCTTGTGAAACAGTAGTTTCTGAAGATGAAACGTCAAACAAAATTTTTATTGAACCTAATGCTAATAATAATTGATAAGTAATAATTTTTCCCTTCTTTTCTGGAGATATCTGATGCCTTATTTTAATTAAAATAGGGCATCTTTGTTTTTTCCCTTCTTTACCTCAACTTAATTTTAGTGTGTCGCATAGTACTATTGACACCAGAGGGAAAAACCGAAAACCTTATTAAAAAAGAGTAGGTATTTACAATCACTTAACTATTTAAGATTATGAAAAAAAAGTCATTAAATTCTAAGAAATTATTATTAAAAAAATCTGCTATTGCTTCTATGAATGAAAGAACAGTAAAAGGAGGAGGAGCGCAAACAGCAACATTCCAGACGATTTGTGGAGCTGCTTGTGGTGAAACAGAATTCTTTACAAAATGTAACGGAGCGAATCAATGCGGACTTTTTAATACACAGTTTGATGGAACTTGTGGATTCTAATAGTCAAAATTGAAAAAGAATGAATTGAAAACCTGTGAAATTATTCACAGGTTTTTTTATGCCTAATGATAAGAGATAAAAATGTTATTTTTCACTTATTACCCCTTCATTTTTATAGTTGCTTTATCTTTACAGTATAGATTATTATTATAAAAATGAAATTGAAAAAAGAAATAGATCACCTTGTATATACCGTTTTTGATCTTGATGCTACTATAAATATGATAGAACAAAAACTTGGAGTTCGCCCTGAATTCGGAGGGTATCATAAGACTCAAGGCACAAAAAATGCTTTGCTTAACCTTGGAAATAAATGTTACCTGGAATTATTAGCGATAGACGATACAAATACAGAGATTCCTCCACTCAGGTGGATGGGAATTGATTTACTAACTTCAGATAAAATCACCCGGTTAGCTGTAAAATCAGATAAATTAGAAGAGGATAGTCGATTGCTGAAGGCAATAAACCCTGAGATGGGAATAATAAATGGAGGTTCTAGAAAAACAGGCGATGGTAGTTTGTTAACATGGGAATTGACAATGCCGTTGTCAACTCCGGAGGTAGAAATAATCCCGTTTATGATAGACTGGAAAAATGAAGATAATCACCCTACAAAAAACCTTCCGGTACTATGTAAACTAGTAAAATTATATGCGACTCATCCTATGCCGGAGTCATTAGAATCAATACTTGGAGGATTGGGAACAGAAATAGAATTGATTAAAAGTAAAGAGATTAGTATTAAAGCGATAATAGAAGGACCTGGTGGGATTTTAGAGTTATAAAACGCATATTATTTAACTATTAAAAAATAAAAAATGGAATTGAATAAAATTATTGCAGCTGATTTCGAAAATGAAATGACTACAACCAGACGTTTTTTTGAAGCTATTTCAGAAGATGTTTTTGATTTTCAACCGCATGAGAAATCAATGAGTTTTAAAACGTTAGTCAACCATATTTTACCAATAGCAAGTTGGGTGCCTGGAATTACTGGAGCATCAGAATTTGATTGGAGTACTTATGAATGGCCGGAAGCTTTGACCAATAAAGAATCCATTGTAAACACATTTGATGAATATGTAACTGCCGCTAAAGCAGCTTTAAGTGCTATTACAGATGAAGAGTTAGAAGAACCATGGACAATGAGAAATGGAGAAAAGGTGTTTTTTACGATTCCAAAACATGCAGCATTACGAAACTTAATTATCAGTCATGTAATTCATCACAGAGCACAATTAGGAGTATACTTAAGATTGAATAACCTTAAAGTACCGGCTAGTTATGTGTCGTCTGCAGATGAAAATCTGATTTAAATAGATAAAATATAAAACAACCCGAGAAGTATATTATATATATTTCCGGGTTGTTTAAATAAATATGTTTAATATGCATAAGCTCGATGTGATAAAAATGGGAAACCCTGGATTAAGAGGGGTTTCTAAAGAGGTAGATTCAAAAATAATTCAAAGTGAATCGTTTCAGCAATTCCTTAAGAATCTGATAGCAACAATGCGTATTGAAGATGGCGCAGGAATAGCTGCTCCTCAAGTAGCTGTTATGCAAAGAGTTTTTGTAATGGAAATGGAGAATAATACCCGATATCCGGATAAAGAATCTTTTCCGTTACTTATTGCAATTAATCCTAAGATAAGCCCTATAGGTGATGAACTGCAAGATAGTTGGGAAGGATGTTTATCAATACCTAATATAAGAGGAAAACTTAAAAGATATAATCGTATTAAACTTACTGCAACAGATGTAACAGGAAAAGAGTTTGTAACAGAACTAACGGGCTTTGCTGCGGTAGTTGCCCAACATGAATTAGATCACCTTGACGGGATACTATTTATAGACAGAATGGAATCTCTGGAAACACTGACATTTTTTGAAGAATACCAGGAATATTGGGCAGATTTATAATTCATTTGATGAATTATCCGGCAATTTACTGGAAATAGGTTTTTTTAGATTGTCCAGGCTGAAAAAACAAAAAATCAGGAATCCTCCACTGATAAAACCGATAAGATTACCAGAAAAAGTACCATCTACAATGGTATTGAAACCTGATGCAATAACTCCTAAAAGTCCTATGACCAGCAGTGTAAACTTTAAGACGTTAACAGTTTTCATAATTTTGACTTTTATTCTGAATATGCACAATTAGTATGCCGTTATAGATATTTGTTACATGTTTTTACTTGAAAACGGTTTCTATTTCTTTTCAATGTGGATCGTTTTTAATTTCTCTTCTTTATCTTTTAAAACAATTTCAAAACTATCAGAAGTATCAAATATGGATGCTTTAGTAATAAAATCGCAAACCTCAATTGATTGAATATCCTTCCCATTAATTTTAATAATTTCATCTCCATGACTTATCTTGGTTTTCAATTCATTGTCCCAAACAATACCGATAACCAATTTATTATCGATAACTGTAGGAGAGAAACCTAGTAATTTTTCTTTGATATTGATAGATTTTTGAAATGGATCAAAATAAAACTTCCTTTTTTTAAAATCTATAGTAACACTTCCGTATTCTAAAAGCTCTGCTCCTATCCTGGAATTATTATCGTCTGTTGTTTGAATGGTTGCATTTTGGAGCAATGCATTTCCGATTTTAATTTCAGGAATTTGAATCCTGTATTGTATGGTTTCATCTGCATTACCAAAAAAACTTATGCTGGAGGTTCCTTCTCCTTCAGCTAAAACAGTATAAATATTATTTTCTTTGAAATATTTGTTATGGTGCTCTTTAGAAAGGTCGTAAAACCCGCTCATTCCCGTATCAAATAATACTTGCTCCCGACTCTTTTGTTCTCCGTTTAGATTAACCCAGATATATGGACTTGCCTGGTTGCCTATCAGTTTAAGTTTTAGAGTATTTTTTTTATTTAAATTGAGTTTGTTTTTAGTATCAGTAATTTTGATTTTTCTCTCCTTTGGAAGAATTTGAATAATTGAATATTGCAACATATTACTTCCTATGATCCCATCAACATTTAAGCATCCAAATAAAAGATCATTTTCTTTAATATTATGAACTAAAGTTGTAGTATTCTCAAAAACAACCCCTCCGATTTCTATAGCAGGAATAGTCGTTATTCCTAAATCTCCTGTTTTGTTATTGGCATCTTTTATAGTGATTTCTTTAACTTCTGATGTTTTAATAATGTTTTTTAATGAAGATCGAATTAAATTCGGTGCCCCGGTATCGAGAAGAAATCGATATGTCTTACCTTCAATAGTTACGGGTATTATGATTTTATTGTTGATTAACTCATAATCAATTTCTGTATAATAATTTTTAGACTGAACCTTGACAGTTTTAAAATTTTGACCCCATAGACTAGATGATATCAGTGATAAAATAATTATACTGTAAGTCTTTATAAGCGTTGAATTTATCAAATTGTACATTGTTTAGAATTAATAATACTATTTTTCAAAGGAAAAAATAAACTTTCTTTTTAAGGTCAACTTTAATGCCATTTTAACTAAAGCAGCATAAGAAATAGAAATTTGCTGTTCCTGAATCGACTTAAAAGTCAAAAAAACTTTCGAAAACCGGAAGTTTTTCTAATCTATTGGAGGATGAATACTAAATGTTTGATGAGGAATACGCCAGTTATTACTTTCTAAATCAATATTTCCATTCATTTCTTCTTTGACAACTTTATCTATTATTAATAGTCCTTTTGCTGCCATTTTTTCGAAAGAATCTATTCCTTGAGGAAAGTTTTGCCTTGTTCTGTGTATGTTAAAAGTATTGGATAAGTTCTCACCAAATATTTTTCCGATTCCTTCTTTTCCTATGATAAACCCCAATAGCCCTCCCCATGTCGAAGTTGGATTATCAGCATCCCAACCAGCTAATGTTCCTATTTTGATAGTTTCTCTAAAATCACCTTCTCCATAAAATAGGCTTACTAAACTAGCTGCATAATTAATTCCTCCTGCGAAGCATCCATTGCAATAGAGATTCCTGGAAGTCATATCGTAACCATCTTCCTGGTTTACCTGATACTTGACATAAATAGAATCCCTGGTTTGTTCCCAGGGAATATCAGATTCATATTTCTTTTTAACAAAATCATACATTTTTCCTGCGTAAGAAGTATTTGGTAATCGTTTTCGTGCTATATCTGCTATTGAAAATAACTGAGGTTTAATAGGGTGTTTTTTGTTAATTTTTGCTGCCAAAGCATGCATGATTATATAGAACTCAGAAATCCATGCAGCATCTTTTCTTGCTGAGGTTCTGATAGGAAGGTAAGCCATCTTAATTGCGATATCAGGCCTGGTTGGCGCGAATAACCCAAATATTTCTGTAGTTAATTGCGCGTCAATCATCTCGAAGTGAGGATTCTTTTCAGGATGACTGGTTTGAGGAGGGAGTATTCCATCTCTCATCAAATCAAAAGCTTGTTGATTAGAGACCCATAAATAATTTTCTTCTTCGGTTTTAATGTGTTTTAACCAACCACTCCTGATTTGTTGTGGGGTTAAAAAACTAGTTTTATTTGTATATAAGAGGTGTTGGTACATATATTCAATATCGGTATCATCATCAGCGCCCCAAACTTCATTTTTTCCTTTCAGTACAAAATCAATTACAGGCGATAGTTCTTTATGAGCTCCTTCTCCCCATATACTGGGTTGATCTGGTTTTTTCCAATCGTTCCTGGTATAAAAATCTCCGGTTTTAATTTTTCCAATATTTCCTATTTTATCCATTTCCGTAGTTAAACCTGTCCAATTTGCTATGCATTGCCCAAGCCAAAACCCATAGAGTTTATCAGCGTATGTTTCTCTTGAAATAATGATATCAGGAAGTACAGAAATATCTTTTTTACTATTCAATTTGGTATCAGGAATTGAATTAACCTCTGTTTTACCGCCTGTTTTTTTACATGAAAAAGTGGAGAAAATTAATAAAAACAGGAGTATTTTTTTCATTTTGTCGGATATATTATAAAACTGGGATGAACTTCTTTTTTTGGAGTATCTCCAAGTTTTTCCAGAGCAGAATGTAATACTAGCAGATCATCTGTTGTTAAGGGTAATTTATGCTCTTCAGGCTGATATGTTGTGCCTATGGGGTAATCTTTCCCTTCAGCAGTTGACATTTCTACATGATTGCCAAGAATATAAGCTATGTTATGTTTATTAGAAAAATTAACTAAACGTTTAATACTTTTCTTAAAAGAAATCCAATCTTCAATATAAAGTCGTCCGGGATAAAAAGTATCCCCGGTCAATAATAACTCAGAAGAAGTATCATAAATCGCAATAGATGATTTCTGATGCCCCGGAATCGGGATGATTTTAAAAATTCTGTTACCCAGATCAAAATCTACGATTTCTTCCGGCCAGTTTTTAATCCTGAAAAAATTAGTCACATCTTCTACCTTGAGACCAACTATTTTAGCTTTATCTTTAAATTGTATATCTCCTTTAAAATGATCGCTGTGACTATGGGTATGAGCAATCACTAATTCTATAGATTTATTATGTGTTGCTTGCCATTTATTAATAATATTGGCAACCGTTTTTTGAAGAGGGAAACTTTGAGGACTTTCTGTTGCCCCGGTATCCATTAATAAAGCTTTTTCTTCGCCTATGAATAGAAACATAAATGGAGCTTCATAGTGTGTACATTTGTTTTGCCTTAATATCCAGGTGTTGCTATTGTATTGTACAACCTGGATCAGAACATCATTATTTTGACTACAATCTTCAGATCCGTGAATCCAATCTTGTGTATTTAAGTCAGCATAATCTTTAGTTGTACGTTTACAAGCAATGGTTATTGATAATAATACACAAAAAACGAATATCTTAATCAGTCTATTCTTCATAGATTAAAGTAATGAATTTAAAAACGAAGTTATTGCCAAAATAAAGATAATATTGGATATAAACGACATCCTGTAAAATAATGTTTTTAGGAGGCAGATAAAAAATAAACCTTTAATAAATCATAGATTTAATGAGATAAAACATCTTGATTTATATGCTTTTTAGGTAGAGAAATTTTTGTTTCGGGAATGATTAAGAGTGGTGTTTTAAGATCAAAGAGCTCTTTTTTGATAGAAGGTAAACGATATGATTCCTGAATAAAATTAAGAAGGCGATCCGGAACTACTATAAGATGGTGATTAGAATTATCGATTTGTTTTTCTATGCTTGTAAAAGAATTTCCCTCAGAAGGAATTTGTATTTCAAATTTTATATTATCCAGATATTTTTTAAGCGCCTCCAGATTATATCTTTGTTGTTCAGTAAGTTTTTCACTTTTATCCTGATTACAGATAATTTCCACATTAACCTCATGCATTTTTGCTATTGTTAAAAGCATTGATAATTCTGACGGTTTGTAAAAATGATTGAAATCTGTAATGAATGTGATTGTATTGAACATTCTAAAATCAGAGTGTTTTGGAATAATCAATAAGGGGCAGTTTTTAATCGATTTAATAATACGGATCGTGTTATTTCCCATAGATACTTCTTCTGTGTCTGACACTCCTTTGGCTCCCATGGCTATAAAATCAATATTCTCTTTTTCTATAATTTCTTTGGCTTCATCTTTTAAAAGAGAAAAAGAAGAAGTATAGCTAAAAGTATGTTTAGGATTACTCCAGTTTTCGTCTATATATTTTTTTAATTTTTTTAATTCTGTTTTAGAAATATAAGCAGCATCATTTTTAATTTGTCCATTATTCAAATTAGTTGTCATGAGCCTGTAACTGGCAATATTTGGAGTGTAAGTGTTTAGAAAATGAAAATTACAGCTATTATTATTGAATAGTTTTATAGCATACTTTAATGAATTCCAGGCGTTTTCTGAAAAATCAGTCAGGACTAATATATTTTTCATAGTATCTATTTTTAAAACAGAGTGATAAAAATAGATGAAGGCAAAAACGGAAACTATGACATCTATCAGGTTTCTGTAACAAGTTTAGAATCCTAATACTAAATCCTGAAGCTTTTTGGCATCTTTTATGCCTATCTTTTTCCCTGAGGTTATAATTAATCCTTTTTTCTTGAATTCAGATATGATCCTGATTGCAGATTCTGTGGCTGTACCTACTACCCCGGCAATATCTTCCCTTGATAAAGTTAATGCTAAGTAGCCATCCGCATCTTCTCCAAAATGAGTTTTGAGATAGAGGAATGCTTCTGCGATACGCTGCTTGACATTTTTTTGAGAAATATTTACAATAACATCATCAGCTTCTTTTAAATCATGAGCCATATGCCTCAATACCTCAATAGTAAAATCTGGGTTTTTGTGCATGGTATTAAGGATGATATCTTTAGAAATAAAGCAAACTTCCATATCGCTAACAGCAACAGCACTTAAATTTGTAGATTCGTCTGCGATAACAGAACGTTGCCCCATTACTTCTCCTTTGGTAGCCAGCTTAACGATTTGACTTTTTCCGTTGGTACTTAATTTGGAAAGTTTTGAAATGCCATTACGTACACAAAAAACTCCTTTGAGTTTATCACCTTCTTCAAAAATAGGTTCCCCTTTTTTTACTGTCTTGGTGGTTTTTGAATCGGATACCTCTTTCAATTCTTCTTTGCTCATGGCACGTAATGAGTTGAATTGACGTATAATACAATTTTCACATCTACTCTCCATAAATTAAATTTTAATACCTGATATTACAAAGTTAGGACTCTTAAATTAATAAAACCTGATTTATGTCATATTTTTTAGAAGCGCTTCATTGCATCTTTGTACTCAGGTATAAAGCAAAGGTGATGGATAAAGTAAACTGTTATCATTGTGGTGACGATTGTGATTCAACAATCATTCATTTCGAAGAAAAAACATTTTGTTGTAACGGTTGTAAAACGGTTTTTGAAATATTTTCTACAAATGATTTAAGTTGCTACTATGATTTGCAACAAGCTCCTGGCGCTACTCCAAAGGAAGTGTCAGGGAAATATAATTTTTTAGAGAATCCAACAATTGCAGAGCGTTTGTTGGAATTTGATGATGGGAAAACTCAGGTCATTACTTTATATATTCCTCATATTCATTGCAGTTCTTGTATATGGATTCTGGAAAATCTTCATAAATTAAATCCTGCAGTTATTTCTTCGCAAGTAAATTTTGGCAAAAAAACAGCTCGCATAAGTTTTTCTTCAAAAGATTTAACGCTTAAAGATTTAGTATTGCAGTTAAATAAGATTGGATATGAGCCTTACATATCATTAGAAGATTATGCTGTTGAGAAAAAAGATGTAAACAGAACACTTATTTATAAACTGGGAGTAGCAGGTTTTGCCTTTGGAAACATCATGTTTCTTTCGTTTCCTGAATATTTTGAAGTCAATGAATATTGGTTAGACCAATATAAATATGTATTCAGATGGCTGATGTTTACCTTTTCTTTACCTGTAGTTTTTTATTCCGGGAACGATTATTTTCTTTCGGCATATAAAGGATTACGATCAAAACTTTTAAATATAGACGTTCCTATTGCATTAGGAATATCGGTTTTATTCATAAGAAGTACTTTTGAAATTATTTTTGATTTAGGAACCGGTTTTTTTGACAGTTTATCCGGATTGGTCTTTTTTTTATTATTAGGTAGGTTCTTTCAGCAAAAAACATATTCTTTTTTATCGTTTGAGAGGGATTACAAATCATACTTTCCTATTGCAGTTACTAAAATTCATACTGACAAGAAGGAAGAGAGTATCCAGGTTTATGATATTAAAAAAGGAGACCGGCTTTTAATCAGAAATGAAGAACTGATCCCTGTTGACGGAATTCTGATAAGTGGAAAGGCGTTTATTGATTATAGTTTTGTAACAGGAGAGTCAGACCCATCGGAAAAAGAATCCGGAGAAAAGCTTTTTGCAGGCGGAAAACAATTATCGGGGATTATTGAAATGGAGGCTTTGAAATCGGTAGAGCAAAGCTATCTTACACGTTTATGGAGTAATAGTGTCTTTGAAAAAGATAAAGCATCGACATTTAAAACACTAATCGATAGTATAAGTAAACGATTTACAATAGCTGTACTCACCATTGCGTCGTTATCTGCTTTTTTCTGGATTTTATATGATCAGAGTAAGGCCTTAAATGTGTTTACAGCAGTTCTCATCATAGCTTGTCCGTGCGCAATTGCATTGGCATCTCCTTTTACATTAGGGAACTTGCTTCGTATCCTGGGAAAGAAAAAGTTTTATCTGAAAGATGCATCAGTGATAGAACAATTATCAAAAATTGACACCATTGTTTTTGATAAGACAGGGACGATTACTACAAGTAAAGTAAATGCTATTGAATATGAAGGAATCCCTTTTTCTGAAAAAGAAGCTGTTTTATTAAAAAGTACTTTAAGAGCATCAAATCATCCGTTAAGCAGGCAGTTGTACAATCTTTTATCTCCTCATAATATTCTGACTTTAGATGAATATAAAGAACATTTGGGGAAGGGGTTAGAAGCGAGGATCGATCAGCAGGAAATAAAAATCGGAGCTGCAGATTTTGTTCAAAACTCAAAAGTTAAAGAAAGCACCAGTACAGCAGTTCATGTAAGTACGAATGATAACTATAAAGGGCAATTTATCTTCCATAATGTATATAGAGAAGGACTTTCTGATCTTTTTAAAACGCTGAATGAAGAAAATGAATTGGCAATTTTATCCGGAGACAATGAAGGGGAAAAAGAATATCTGAAACAAGTATTGCCGGCAGATACTAGTTTTTATTTTAATAGAAAACCAGCAGATAAATTAGATTATATAAAATCATTACAACAACAAGGAAAAAAAGTAATGATGATAGGAGATGGGCTTAATGATGCGGGAGCATTGGCACAAAGTGATGTCGGGATAGCTATTTCTGAAGATATCAATGTTTTTTCTCCTGCTTGTGATGCAATTATGGATGCTTCAAAATTTCGTTTTTTATCACAGTACATAAATGTTTCTAAAAAAGCGATAAAAATTATTAAATGGAGTTTTCTGTTATCATTACTATATAACTTATCTGGGCTTTATTTTGCGGTAACGGGGCAACTGGAACCTGTTATTGCAGCTATATTAATGCCTCTTAGTTCCATAAGTGTAGTCGTATTTACAACTATAGCTACTAATGTTTTAGGAAGGAAGTTATCTTAACAAAATCCGATTTTAGAGGGTTTTTTTCAAATGTGTACTAAATGTCATTCCTGCGAAAGCAGAGATGACAACTGTTTTGAGATTATGATTCAACGATTAAATATCGACCTCGCCTCGGTTCCTTTTACTGTTGAATAACTGTAAGTTAAAGATATTTTCTTTTTATTTCAAAACATGATAATTGTCATTTTTTCTGAAATCTTTCACCAATACTTTTACACCATTAATTCAGGTAGGTATGAGTGTCATTTATGTGTTATTAACGATTAGTATTATCGTCGCTGTCGTTTTTTTTATAGCCTTTATTTTTTCGGTAAAAAGCGGGCAGTATGATGATGCATACACCCCTTCAATACGAATGTTGTTTGAAGATGAACTCGTCAAAACAAAAAAAGATAAAATCGTTTCAAATAGTCAAGAAAAACAATCATAATTATGGAGTTACAACAATTTTATTACGATAATAAAATCGTAAAAAAGTTTATTTACGCAACCATGTTTTGGGGAATCATAGGGATGACAGTGGGGTTGCTTTTAGCCTTTTTATTTCTGTTCCCTAATCTCACAGATGGTATTCCATGGCTGAGCTTTGGTCGTTTACGTCCGCTGCATACTAATGCAGTTATTTTTGCTTTCGTTGGAAACGCCATTTTTGCAGGGGTTTATTATTCCACACAGCGTTTGCTCAAAGCCAGGATGTATAGCGACTTTTTAAGTAAGCTGAATTTCTGGGGCTGGCAATTAATTATTGTTGGAGCAGCGATAACACTTCCTTTAGGATATACAACTTCTAAAGAATATGCAGAGCTGGAATGGCCCTTTGATATAGCAATAGCAGTTATTTGGGTTGCTTTTGGATGGAATTTGATTGGTACTATTTTAAAAAGAAGACAACGTCATTTATATGTTGCTATCTGGTTTTATCTGGGAACTTTTGTAACTGTAGCTGTTCTGCATATTTTTAATAGCCTGGAACTTCCGATAAGTGCTCTTAAAAGTTATTCTGTATACGCAGGAGTGCAAGACGCCCTGGTACAATGGTGGTACGGACACAATGCGGTTGCTTTTTTCTTAACAACTCCTTTTTTAGGATTAATGTACTATTTTGTACCTAAAGCAGCAGATCGCCCTGTTTACTCTTATAGATTATCTATTGTCCATTTTTGGTCTTTAATATTTATTTATATCTGGGCAGGGCCTCACCATTTATTGTATTCTGCTTTACCAGACTGGGCTCAGAATTTAGGAGTTGCTTTTTCGGTAATGCTAATAGCTCCTTCCTGGGGAGGGATGATTAACGGACTTCTAACACTAAGAGGGGCATGGGATAAAGTAAGAACAGACCCTGTATTGAAATTTATGGTTGTCGCTATTACCGGTTACGGGATGGCAACCTTTGAGGGGCCTATGCTTTCGCTTAAAAATGTAAATGCTATTGCACACTTTAGTGATTGGGTAATTGCTCACGTACACGTAGGAGCTTTAGCGTGGAATGGATTTTTAACGTTTGGAATGGCCTACTGGTTAGTTCCGAAGTTATTTAAAACCAGGCTTTGGTCTACTAAATTGGCAAATGCTCACTTCTGGATAGGAACTTTAGGAATCATCATGTATGCATTACCAATGTATGTAGCTGGTTTTGTTCAGGCATCAATGTGGAAACAATTCAATCCGGATGGAACGTTAACCTATGGAAACTTCCTGGAAACTGTAAATGAGATTATTCCTATGTACTGGATGCGTGCTATTGGAGGAAGTATGTTTATAGTAGGAATGTTTATTATGGTTTATAATGTGGTTAAAACCATAAAATCAGGAAGTACTGTAACCGATGAATTGGCAGAAGCTGCAGAACTTCAAAAAGTAACTAAAAGAAGAACAGCAGGAGAAGGATACCACACCTGGTTGGAAAGAAGACCTGTAAAATTAACAATCTTTGCTACTGTAGCTATCCTGATAGGAGGAATTGTACAGATAGTGCCAACCATTATGGTGAAATCTAATATCCCGACCATTACGAGTGTTAAACCGTATACTCCATTAGAATTGGAAGGAAGAGACATTTATATAAGGGAGAGTTGTGTGTCTTGTCATTCACAAATGATCAGGCCGTTTAGAAGTGAAGTAGAACGTTACGGAGAATATTCTAAAGCAGGAGAATATGTATATGACCATCCTTTTTTATGGGGAAGTAAACGTACAGGTCCGGATTTAATGAGAGTTGGAGGTAAATATTCAGACAATTGGCATCTTAATCATATGTACGATCCGCAAAGTACTTCGGCAGGATCAATTATGCCGGCATACAAATGGTTGATTACAGATAAACTGGATAAATCTCAGACAGAGGCTAAAATGAAAGCGATGGTTACTCTTGGAGTTCCGTATACTGATGATGAGATTTCAAGAGCTCAACAATGGATGGACGAGCAAGGTGCACAAATTGAGAAGAATTTATACACAGATCCGGATTTTGCAAAAACGTATGAAGCAGATAAAAAATATGCACAGGAAAACGGAGAAGATTTTATAGCAATGAAAGATAGAGAAATTGTAGCGCTTATAGCGTATTTGCAACGCTTAGGAACCGATATTAAAATAAAAGATTTAAGTATCAATAAAACCAAATAGTCATGTTGAAATTTGTAAAAAATCATATGGAGAGCATTACAGGGATAGAAATATATCCGATGATCTCACTTCTTATCTTTTTTATCTTTTTTGTTGGCCTGTTTTGGTGGGTATTTACAGCAAAGAAAGAACACATCAAAGAGGTAAGTGAAATTCCTCTAGAAAATAACCAAAATGAACAATCATTATGAAAACAGTAGCATCTTATTTTAGAATTATTGGATTTTTATTTGTCGCATTTGTACTGATTGAATTGATTGTTGATTCCGGCGGTCAAATGGCAGTTATAAAATACCCTTTGATTTCGGTTCTTTTCGGAATTATCTTATTGCTTTATATTGCTTTTGAAGTATGTATAGCGGCTTTAAAGAATGTATTGTTTAGAGGACTGAGTCCCGAAGCACAAGAACGGTATTTGGCTGCAGAAGAAAAACGAAAAGCAAATCAATTTGCAGGATTGAAGCGTTTTTATAAAAAAATGCTGGGAAGTAAACCTATAGAAAAAGAACATGAAATTATTCTTGATCATAATTATGACGGAATTAAAGAGTTGGACAACAACTTACCTCCGTGGTGGATTTACGGTTTCTATGCAACAATAGTATTTGCAGCTGTATACCTGGCGAGATACCATATTTTTGACGGAACAACCCAGGCAGAAGAATATGAAATAGAAGTTGCAGAAGCTCGTGCTGCAATCGAAGAGTATAAACGTACTGCAAAAGATTTAGTAGACGTGAATACTGTTGTAGTATTGACAGATGCGGCAGATATTAGTGCAGGAAAAGCAGTTTTTCAGACAAATTGTGTGGCTTGCCATAAAACTGATGGAGGTGGAGGTATAGGTCCGAACCTAACTGACGAGTACTGGATTTTAGGGGGTGGGATTAAAAATATTTTCCGTACCATTTCTGAAGGAGGTAGAGATGGAAAGGGGATGATTTCATGGAAACAGGATTTAAAACCTGTTGAAATGGCACAGGTAGCCAGCTTTATTTTGACATTACAGGGAACAACTCCTGCAGAACCAAAAGCTGCAGAAGGAGAGATCTGGGTAGATCCGGATGCTCCAAAAGAGGATAATCCGCAAATAGAAGAGGCAACAGATTCAATTCAAGTGACAATCAATTAAAAGAAACCGTGGAAACACCCGAAAACGAAATATTCAGAGACTCTATTGGCACTATTAATGAAGAAGGAAAACGTGCCTGGGTTTACCCTAAAAAACCCAAAGGAGCTTATTATGATTATCGAAAATGGGTGAGTTATATATTATTGATATTTCTGTTTTCTGCACCATTTATAAAGATTAATGGGAATCAGTTTTTAATGTTTAATGTGCTAGAACGCCGATTTAACATTTTTGGATTCCCATTCTGGCCACAAGACTTTCACCTGTTTGTGATTATGATGATCATAGGAGTGGTCTTTGTAGCCTTGTTTACAGTTGCTTTTGGCCGTTTGTTTTGCGGATGGATTTGTCCTCAGACTATTTTTATGGAAATGGTTTTCAGGCGTATTGAATATTGGATAGATGGAGATAGAGGAAAACAAATTCGTTTAAATAAACAACCCTGGAATGCTGAGAAAATAAGGAAACGTGTATTGAAGTGGTTCATTTTTGCTGTGATTTCTTTTTTAATAGCGAATATCTTTTTGGCATACCTGATAGGAAGCGATCGTTTGATACGGTATATTATTGATGGGCCTTTTTCTCATCTTAGTACACTTATTTCATTACTTATTTTTACTGCAGTTTTCTATTTTATCTATGCGTGGTTTAGAGAGCAGGTATGCATTATAGCTTGTCCGTATGGGCGTTTACAAGGTGCACTTTTAGATAACAAATCTATTGTAGTTGCTTATGACCATAAGAGAGGAGAAAAAGAAAAAGGAAGGGCGAAGTTTAAAAAAAATGAAGATAGGGCATTAAGCGGAAAAGGAGATTGTATTGATTGTTTTCAATGTGTACAAGTTTGTCCGACCGGAATTGATATTAGAAACGGAACCCAGTTGGAATGTGTGAACTGTACAGCTTGTATAGATGCTTGTGACCATATGATGGAAAGTGTAAATCTTCCTAAAGGACTGATACGTTATGCGAGTGAAGATAATATTAATAAGAAGGCAAAATTTACATTTTCACCCAGGCTAAAAGGGTACACTGCTATACTTGGAATTCTGACAGCAGTACTTATTGGGATGTTGTTCTTAAGAAATGATATAGAAGCGAATGTATTGAGATTGCCGGGACAGTTATATGAACATAAAGAAGGAAACATAATTAGTAATGTTTATACGTATAAGCTGGTCAATAAAACAAATAATGATATAGCCAATATTCATTTTAAATTATTGTCTCATAACGGAAAAATTGAAGTTGTGAGTCATAAAGAATTAACTGTTCCTAAACGAGATTTAATAGAGGGTACTTTATTTATTGAAATAAATCAAAGTGCTTTGAGTGGAGATAAAGACCGGTTGAAGATAGGGGTTTACAGTGATGAAAAATTAATAGAGACTACTGTCACCGGGTTTTTAGGACCCAGAAGTTATAGATAGAATTGAGATTTACAATTTATGACTTACGATTTTGAGGATTGATATTTGAAATATGAGTTTTTAAAAAGCATTAGGGATTGAGGTAATGTGAAGCTCTTTTTACTGTCATATTGAGCGCATTGAAATATAAGTAAAAAAGCGACTACCGAAAGCCCGACTCTCTAAAAAAAATAGAGAGGAATGCCATAACATTAAAAAATAAGAGTATGAAATTTAATTGGGGAACCGGAATTTTTATTGGCTTTTTAGCTTTTATATCTTTTATCATGTATTTCGTAATTACGATGAGTACAGATAAAAAATATGCTCATGATTTAGTAACAGAAGAGTATTATAAACAAGAATTAGGATATCAACAAGAGATTGATGCTCAAAAAAACGGAATAGCACCAGATAGAAAAATAAAAATAAGAAGGGTAGCTGGGGGGCTACAACTCGAATTCCCGGAAATCTTGAATGTTAGTGAAGTAACGGGAAAAGTGTTCCTATACAGACCGTCTAATAAGCAATTGGATTTTAATATTCCTGTAGTATTATCCAATACACATTTGCTCATACCTGACAAGCGCTTGTTAGATGGTCGTTGGAACATTACAGTAGACTGGAGTTATGAAAATACTTCTTATTTGTATAAAGAACAAATTAGTTATTGATAATAATGTTATTGTCTGCTTTTATATTAGGTTTGTTAGGAAGCTTCCATTGTATAGGGATGTGTGGACCTATTGCATTTATGTTGCCGGTAGACAGAACGAATACCTATAAAAAGTTTTCTCAAATTACGATCTATCATTTAGGCAGGGTTATGGCCTATGCAGTTATTGGGTTGTTATTTGGGTTATTAGGTAAAAGCCTGAACTTTTTTGGAGTACAACAACAATTGTCTATTGTTATTGGAGTCTTTATGATTCTGATTGTACTTGTACCATCTTCAATTACAAACAAGTATTCTGCGACAAAACCTCTTTTTAAAATTATTACTAAGATTAAAAGTAAACTTGGAAAAGAATTAAAGAAAAAAACACCGGATACATTTATAACTATTGGATTTTTGAACGGTTTTTTGCCATGCGGATTAGTATATATGGCAGTTTTAGGAGCTATAGCTATGGGGAATAGCTGGATGGGTAGTTTTTATATGATACTGTTCGGGCTAGGAACTATTCCTTTAATGACTACAGCTATTTACCTGGGACGTTTTTTTAATGGAAAAGCAAGGCAGTATATAAAAAAAGCAATTCCTCTTTTTGTAATATTTATAGGTGTTTTATTTATCGTTCGAGGATTAGGATTAGGGATTCCTTATCTATCACCTAAACCAATTGTCGATTTAGTTTCAAGTAATATTGAATGTCATAATTGAGAGCATAAAAACGTGTGCTTCTTCATAAAAAAACCTTAGATTTTCTTATTTTACTGTTCCTTTTTACAAGGATTTTTTCCTTTTAGCCTAATAATTGCCAGTTTTGAAAAGATAAAATGTGGTACATATATAATATCGTGACTTCTTTACATAAAAACCACTTCTATTTCTTGTTTAAATAACATATTTTATACATAATTAATTGATTGTCAGAAATTTAAGTTAATTTTTTGATTATTGGGTGATCAATAATAATATATCTCGAACCGAGCGTTTTGAGCAGGAAAACTTTGTGGATTTCTTTACAAATCTGCTTTTTGCTTAAAAATTGAACCCAAAAAATTCACTTTTAAGGCTGATTCTTCCCCTTCACATGATTTTTTTTAGTTATGAACGCTATGTACTATTTCTTTACTCTGAATTTAAAAAAGAGCGGTTTAAAAAATATTACTATTAGCATCATAAAAATGGAAATAGATAAATTAGTTTACAAATTTCAGCAAAAAGATATAGGGGCTTTTCAAAAACTTTATGAGTTGTATGAATTAAATCTGAAAACGGTTATTTACGGAATTGTGAAAAACCAGGAAGATACAGAAGAGATTCTTCAAGATGTATTTGTTAAAGCTTGGTATAGTATTGATGATTATTCTCCTAAAAAAGGAAGGTTCTATACATGGATACTTACCATTTCCAGAAATATGGCTATAGACAAAGTGCGGTCAAAAAGTTTTAAAAAGAACAAGCAGAATACAGCCATAGATTTTTTAGCAGATATTGTAGAGTCGAGGGAGAGTTTAGAGCGCAATACAGATAGCATTGGAGTAGAGTACTTTTTAAAAGGAATGAATGACAATGACAAAAGACTCCTGGAATTAATATATTTTCAAGGATTTACATATAAAGAAGTAAGCGAAGAAATTAATATGCCTGTTGGCACGGTTAAAACTAAAATGAGAAAATGTATTTTAAATCTTCGCCAAAGAGTAAATCAAACAGAAAACTTTGCCTAAAAATTATTGCATAGCTAAAAAAGGTATCGCTACGATAAAATTGTTTCAGTCCTTCTATTCATTTAACGATGCGAGTATTTGGTTAAATTTTAAAAGTCATTACAGGTATTTTAGCATGATTTGCAACATCTTCTCCTATACTACCGGCAAAGAAATGAGAGATTCCTTTTCTTCCGTGAGTAGGAATTACAATCAGATCTACTTTTTCTTGATTTCCATAATTTAAAATTCCTCTCTCAATAGTATAATCGTTTCTTATATCTACATCTTTTATTCGGCCTGGGTCTTCACCTGCTTTATTGAGGAAATAAGTAATTTTTGTGTTGATTTCATCTGTATTTTTGAAATCATCATAAGGCGTATTTACATATAAAAGCTTTGTTTCAACATCCATTTTTTTGAAAAAAAGCTGTGCTTTAATAAAACCGCTTACCCCGTTTATATCAAAATCACTTGCAAAAAGTACTTTTTTAATACTAAAATCAGGAATTCGCTTCTTGATGATAAGTACTGGAATTTCTGCATGCCGAACTACTTTCTCTGCATTAGAACCAATCAAAAACTCTTTAACCCCACTTGCACCATGAGATCCCATTACTATAAGATCTGCATCGTGTTTAATAGCAGTTTCGTTAACTTCAGAAAAAACTTTATGATATTGAACAATATCAGTTACCTGAACTCCTTTGAGGTATTCTTTATCGAGAAATTCTTCAAACCTTTTCTTGGCCATTTTCATAAAAAAGAGGTTTTCAGAATAATCTCGAACTGCAGATGCACTCACTAGTGTATCTGATATCTCCAGCATATGCAGTGCTAATATTTCTGCGTTATATACTTTAGCAAGACTTGCTGCTACTTCCATAGCGTAATCTGAATGTTCAGAAAAATCAACAGGTACAATGATTTTTTTCATAGGATTAATTTTTTTAATTAAACGGTCATAGAAAATAGTTGTGTTTCAGGCTTTTTTCGCTTTAATAACAAATCAAAAGCCATGCATATATTCCTGACAAAAGGCTTGCCTTTCTCTGTTATTTGAATAGTGTCAGATTCAATTATTAATAAATCATCGGCTTCCATTTCTTTCAATTGAATTAATACATCAGGGAGTTCCGAGAATTTTTCTGTTGTTGTGTTCCACGAAGTGGAAAAATTACACATCAGATTTAAGATGTGCTTTCTGATGATTAAATCTTCATCGTTTAAGATATGTCCTCTATACACAGGAATAATATTGTTTTCAAGTAACGATTGATACTCTTCTATTCCTTTTACATTTTGTGCAAAACCATACCAACTATCACTAATAGAAGAAACTCCCAAGCCAACCATTAACTGTGTTTTAGAGGAGGAATACCCCATAAAATTTCTATGAAGTTTTCCTTTTTTAGATGCTTCACATAAAGCATCGGATGAAGCCGCAAAATGATCCATTCCTATTTCGACATACCCATTTTTTTCAAAAACCTCTTTCCCTTTTTGGTACATGGCTCTTTTCAATGGAGCTTTAGGAAGATCACTTTCACTAAAACCTCTTTGTCCGTTTCCTTTAATCCACGGAACATGAGCATAACTATAAAAAGCTATCCGATCTGGTTTTAAAAGCATCGTTTTTTCTATAGTTTCCTCGATGTGATCTAAGTTTTGAAAGGGTAGTCCAAAAATAAGGTCATGTCCAACTGAGGTATAACCGATGGCTCTGGCAGTATCGGTTACATACTTTACATTCTCAAAAGATTGTACCCTGTTAATAGCTTTTTGTACAGTGGGATTATAATCCTGAACTCCAAAACTTACTCGTCTAAAGCCAAGGTCATATAAGGCTTTTAAGTGTTCTTCTGTAGTGTTGTTAGGATGACCTTCAAAACTAAACTCATGGTCTTTAGCTATATTTCCTTTTCTTAGAATACCATTAATTAGAAATTCCAGGTTTTTAGGAGAGAAAAAAGTAGGTGTCCCACCTCCTAAATGCAACTCTTTTATATTAGGACGTCCTTCGAATAAATCACAATACAATTGCCATTCTTTTAGAACTGCTCTTATATAAGGAAGCTCCAAGTCATGTCTTTTTGTAATTCTTTTATTGCAACCACAAAAAGTACACATGTATTCACAGAAAGGAAGATGAATATATAAACTGATTCCTTCAGAATCGTTACTTTCTTCAAAATTTTTTTTAATCGATTTTTTCCATTTTATCAGTGAAAAAGTATCATTATTCCAATAAGGAACAGTGGGATAACTTGTATAACGAGGCCCTGGAACATTGTATTTCTGAACTAAACACATAAAGATTTTTGATTTGATTCAAAATTACCAATCAGTTCATGCTTAAAATATGACAAAAATCATGTTTGTATTTTTGCCTTTGTAAGGAAGTTTTGATAGTTAATGCATAAAAACTGCAAGAGTGTGTCCTGAAAACACCAATCAAAAATGTATTTGCTATATTTAGATTTTTTAAACACTATCCATGAATTCTAACTTTTCCTACCGCCCTGATATAGATGGATTAAGGGCATTAGCAGTATTGCTTGTTATATTTTTTCATGCAGGTTTCCCATTTGCAAAAGGCGGATATATAGGAGTTGATGTCTTTTTTGTTATTTCTGGTTTTTTAATTACCCTAACGCTGGATAAAGAGATGAATAAAAAAACATTCTCTTTTAAACAGTTTTATTTAAGGCGAATACGAAGAATTATACCGGTTTTGGTTTTTATCCTATTAATAGTAACAATTCCTGCTTCTATAATTTTGTTTTCGGCTGATTTGGAAGTGTATTCAAGGACATTAATTCATACGATTTTAAGTACTAATAATTTTTATCTATGGACTAACAGCAGGGATTATTTTGCAGAAAGCGTAGAGTTTTTGCCTTTAGTTCATACCTGGTCACTATCTGTTGAAGAACAATTTTACTTTTTATGGCCACCACTTTTATTACTTATTCATAATAAACTCAGTTTAAAGAGAAGGCTGATTTTTATCCTTGCTTTTTTAATTTTTGGAATAGTATTGTCTGTTTATTTGACGAACAACGATCAGAATATGGCTTATTTCTTATTACCAGCCCGTATGTTTGAATTGATGATGGGAGCTGGTTTAGCTATGTTTTGGGAAAAGTTACCTAAACTCTCTAAACTTAAAAATGATATAATTTCTATACTAGCCTTAGTCATAATTCTAGTGCCTGCAGTAGTATTAAATGCATCAAGTTTATTTCCGGGAATGAATGCATTCTGGCCATGCTTAGGTGCGATGTTACTTATTTTTACCGGGAAAAATGCTTCAGATGAAGGCTTGGTAAATAAGATATTTAAGAATCGTGTCCTGGTTTTTATAGGATTATTATCGTATTCTATGTACCTGTGGCATTGGCCATTATTTGTTTTTATAAAGTATTTAGGCTATGATCTTGAAGGAAGTATAAGATTGTTTGCTATACTTTCAATTGTTCCTCTTTCTTATTTTTCATGGCGCTTTGTAGAACAGCCTTTCAGAAAAAAATATAAATTTAATTTCAAGAAAACTATTTTGGTGGTTTTACTCCCCTCTTTAGTAACAATTGGTTTAATTTATGCTGTTTTAGATGAGAAAGATGGGTTTCCGGGACGTTTTCCGGAATTAACAGAGTTTATTCCAAAAACTAATTTTCCAAATAAGGTTAGAAAGAATTGCTTTGGGAAAGATAAAGTAGGGAATTGTGACGAATGCTTTATAGGAGTAAAAAAAGACAGCTTAGATGGAATGTTAATAGGTGATTCGTTTGCAAATCATACAGCTGCATTCCTGGATGTACTAGCTAAAGATGCAGGACTTTATATTCATGATAGTGCAGCCGGAGGATATCCGCTTTTAAGTGATATAGATGAAGATAGCGGAGCTCCTGTAAAACCAATAAGATATTCCATTGAACGCTATGAATATGCCAAGAAATTTAAAAATGTTTTTATAGCCTCAAATTGGGAGAACTTATCTAATGAACGCCCCAGAAATCGTGAGTTGGTTTTAAATACGATTGAAGAATTGGTAAAGCTGAACAAAACTATAGTGCTTTTTGATGGGTTAAGAGCGACTACTGAAATGAATTTACACAGGTTAAAATTACTTAAAACACGACAACCGGATACTTTTTCTCAGGTTAATTCTTCTATCCCGGAAACAAAAAGGCCTGATGATTATTTTATACATGAAATCAAAAAAAGATTTCCCTCGATACTTATCATTGACTTAAACGACGTTATGTGTAAAAATGGAGAATGTGAATTGAGAATAGGTGATACAATTATATATAGAAACAGAGATCATTTAAATACTAGCGGAGCCCGGTTAATGGGAGAGAAATATTTAAGATTAAAAGGGAACCCTTTGAAAGGGTTATAATTTTTTTCTACTCGTATATTTAATTCAAGTTTATCTTTGGAGGTGTATTGATTTTAAGTACCTAAAACCTGTTAAGGTATTCTCTAAGGTCGGTATTTCCATTTAAGCCTAATTTCTTTTTAATCCTATACCTGGAGGCTTGCACAGATCTGGGATCTATATGGAGAATACGTGCAATTTCTTTGGTTTGCATATGTAATTTTATAAATACGCAATGCCTTAATTCAGCTTCAGTCAGAGAAGGGTGGAGCTGATAGATTTTATCAAAGAAACCTGTATAAATAGCATTGAAATGCTTTTTGATGTTTTCCCAATCGTCATCGTGCTCCAACCGATATTCTAATCGAGAAATAATTTTTGAGAGCTTATTTTTTATTAGTTGCAAATCACCAGAAATACTTTTTTCCAATTCAATTTTTAATTCTTTTAAATATTGCTGATTGTTAAGTGAATTAAGGGAAATACTCATCATTTCCTGATTTTTATTGCCGATTATGGTTTTTAATTCTTTGATACTTTGATTAGAACATCTCTCTTTTTTTTTAAGATAAATCCAAATGATTAGAAATATGACCAAAACTACAATTAACAAGAAGCTGATAATGTATAAAGAGATTTTTATTCCCTTTTTAGCCTGTTTAATAAAATCTAGTCTCAGGTCTTTCTCTTCTATTTCTAGTGTGTATTGTAATTCTTTGATTTTAGCACTTAACTCTATATTTTTAATACTATGCTCTTTTAAAAGAACAGGGAGAATATCCGGACTATTGGTGCCGATTAGCTCTAAATTAAAAAGGCAATCTGATGAGGTATTTATTGCTTGATGAACTGAAACACTTAATGTATTAACTCCATAAACAAAATCTTCCGGAGATAGAATTTTGGAGAGAAATATTTTTTCATTCTTATCGAAGACTAAATTGGAAGCAGTAGTATTATAATGTATTTCTCCTTCAGGCATATTATTTCTCCAGACCTCATGCCCATTGAGATAAATAACAATACCGTCATCTCGCTGAACTCTCAGTTCATAAACTAAATATTTAAAAGGATCCTCCAAATTAAAAGTTTTTCTGAAATACTTGCTGATATGTTTTTTGTCAGAGTTCCCTCCAAAACTGATAATTGTTTTGACAGATTCATTTCCATATCCTAAAGGAGATTTCCCTGTTTTCCAATTTTCTGAGATACTATTTGTAGTCCATTTATTTTCAGGGATGCTGTCGCTATCGAAATATGACCATTCATCTCCTTCTTTTATAATTTTTTGTTGCCCATAAATAATAATGCTCCCATAGAAATATAGTATTATCAGTAGCAATATTGTATAAAAAGGTTTTGTCATTTGGTTAGGTTGTAAAAGACATGAAATGGCAAATTGCTTGTAAATATTTATATAAAAAAGCATCAATGATTGAAAAAACTTTGAAATAGTAGATTTATCATCAATATGATGAGTTTCATAGTACATTAATTGTAGGTGAAAAAAACTGTAAGATTTAGTGTTACTCTATTTTTGGGGTCAATTAGCAGAGAAGGTAAAAGCTGATTTAACCCGATAAAGTATTTATGATTATAAATTATTTATTAACAACAAGTTTCCAATTGCTTTTGTGGAAGGTATTAATATCGGGTTAAAAATATACGAAGCTAAAAGGTGATAAAAATGGATAGTAATTGATTTTGATTACTTACACAAATATGGGCAGTGTTTCGATATCAGTGTTATTTGGGGTAAACACCGAAACTTAAGGGTAAACTAATGGCCATTCCCCTGTCCATATTTATTTTTAGCTGAGACATTGAGTGTTTTAATCAAGGTAATTGAGGTAAGTATGCCCCCCACTTATGAAATTGCCTTGAGCACTCCACTTTAAATCATTTAACAATAAAAAGTGAGGTTTAACAGAAGAATTAAAAGCCTAAATAATTATAGTATAGTATTGTAATAAAATGATCAATATTCAGGAACAGATATATTGACTAAGACCTCCGGTTTGAAATAATGATTTTAATTATAAGCGCTGGTTTATTCCCTCTCATCAAGAACAAAACGAGTAACTACTATATCGAACCGTCCGCCTGAATACGTGTTTTGTAGCGGATTTACTAATGGAAAATCTTTTGAACTCGATAACCCAGATACCGTTATAGATCCGTCAGTGCCAATAGCGGCACCTTCAAATATTTCTGTTCCTTTTCCGCCAAATAAAGTAGAATAAATGAGTGATGTTCCACTTGGATTGAGCATGGTCATAAATGCATCAGAACGACCGCGTAACTTAGGTTGAAAACTATTTACAGTTGGAAAATCTTTTGAGGATGTTTGACCAGTGATAAATGCATTTCCCTTTTTATCAACTACTAGATTTCTAAGAGTTTCTGCATTTTTTCCACCAAGGTAAGTTGAATAAACAATGTTTCTGTCTTTTACATTCAATCTGGTTATAATGGCATCTCTTTCTCCTTTAAATTCAGGTTGAAATACACCTTGGGTTGTTGGAAAATCTGACGAAGTTGTGACTCCCATAATAAATACATCACCCAATGGCCCAAGATTGACATTGTAAATCTGGTCTGTACCTTTACCTCCTAAATAACTGGCAAATTCCAGAGAAGACCCTGTTGAATCTATCATAACGATAAATAAATCGTTTTCACCATGATTTACTTCCTGAATTGCATTGTGTACAGGAAAATCTAAAGAATTAGTTGTACCTCCAATGTAACGTCTTCCCATATCATCTAATTCGATTGAAAAACCAATATCATTTCCAGACCCTCCAAGATAAGTTGTTGCTAATACTTTTCCATCAGGATTAAGTGTAGCGACAAACACATCTATTCCTCCAGCTAATTGTGATTGCAAAGCACCAGCTATAATTGGAAAGTCTTTGGATTCGGTGCGTCCAATTACATGAATATTGCCATCTTGACCGATAACAATATTCCGGCCATCTTCATCTTGACTACCTCCAAGAAAAGTAGACCAAACTACTTTTCCTTCAACATTGAGTTTGATAACAAATGCGTCGCTTTTACCTCCGGATTTTGATTGAAATCCGTTGCTATCTATTGGAAAATCTGAAGAATACGTAGTGCCTATAGCATAAATATTACCTTCTGTATCTGATGTTAACCCCTGGATAGCATCCCATTTTGATCCGCCAAGATGAGTTAAATAATCTACTTTTTTTCCTTTAGGATTCAATTTTACAATGAAGGCGTCCATTCCACCACCAGGTGTGTATGAATGTTTGTTGGTACCAGGCAATTCAGTCGAATTAGAATGACACCCCAAGTATATATTTCCGGCAGCGTCTACAGTAACAGCGTCGGCATCATCAATGCCAATCCCTCCATAATATGTTGAATAATGTATTTTAGGAATTAATTCTTGACTGTGTAGTTTGTTACAAGTAAAGATGAATATAGTTATTAGGGTAATTAATAGTTGTTTCATAATCTAAAACTTATTTTGATGCCAAGATTAATTAAAAAGCAATAGCGCTAATAAGAAAAGATGATGAAACGCACAGGGTTCATGTAAATGTCATATAAAACTCAACCGAACTTTCTTGATCGTACATGTTTTAAATAAAAAAAGGAACCTTAATTATAAGATTCCTTTTTCACACTGTACTTCACTACTGTGTCAGTTGGTTTTTAGGTTTTTATCTGTACGACCATTATCGTACAACCCTTCAATAGCAGTAACTTTATTATTTTTGTTGAGGAAACGAACTCTAAAATAAGAGAGATCACCTACCATAAATTCGTTCTCACTTATAGGGGTTAACTCATGCTTTCCTCTATTGGCTCTTTGATAGTATAATTTTCCATTTTCCATTGTGATCTTTCGCTCATCATAAGTTCCTAAATAAGATTTTAAAATAGGTTTCTTTATAGTTATAGGATTCATTAATGCCTTTTTACTGCTCAACGCCCAATTGTAACTAAATTTTAATTGAGGATCTGTAGCTTTATTTGCTAGATATTCTAAAGCTTTAAATTCGGCAATTGCTAATGCTTTACCAGCTTCTACTTTTATGTGTGGAACAACTCCGACTCTCTCCCAATTGGTGTTTGTTATTGGATTAATAGCTCTGCCAGATGGCGTCCAAACCATGAAACCTTCAGCAGCATTTATAGTTCCTCCGGGATGAGCACCACCACCGGTAGTTTCGCCAATTAATGTAGCACGTTTCAAGTTTTTTAAATTATATGAGAATTCTTCTGCTGCCGAAAAGGTGTTACTGCTCGTAAGGACATATATTTTTGCGTCGGGATTGCGTTTTCCGGGAACATGCGGCAATGTCCAGGTTTGTGTATTTGTATCGGTTGGTCTCCAATAAAAATTATTAAGATGCACACGCTCAGAACTGTATAAATAACTTGTGATTAACTGGATCATGCTCGGGGAGCCACCACCATTTTGACGAAGATCTATAATAATGACGTCTGTATTACTTAAAAGATTCATAGCGGCAACAGCTGTTTCACTGGCATATTGTGGATCCATGAAAGCTCTTAAGTCTAAATATCCAATATTACCATCGAGGATTTTAACCTCTTTAAAACCAAAATTTTGATGTTTCATTTGTTTAACACGACTTTCAATAAATTTAATGCTGTCTTCTGCTGTGTGTACTCTTTGTTCTGCTGCAACTCTATTGGGATTATATAAAACCCTGAGATGTTTGTCTTGACTAATAGCTTGTAAATCTTTGGTTAATCTTGAAGCAAAAACCTGCGGATCCTTAATAGTTTTATAGGCTCCTTCTTTAAGATTCTTTTTTAAATCTGAAATCATTTTATCTGCAATTTCCGGAAATACATAATTTGATTTTAGAATATGTTCGATAGAGTCAATTACTTTGTTAGTTTGAATTTGTGTTAAATTGACAACCTGATCTTGAGCTTTTACTATTGCTGTAGACGATAGAAGTAAACAGCAGACCATGATCATTGATGATTTAATTAGTTTCATTTTTTTATATAATGATTAATGAATGATGTTCATGTTAAGTACAGTTTGATTTTATTTTTTTTAAAATGATTTCTAATTGTGTAATTTCTTCTTCAGATAAACCTTTGAGCGCATGTTGTCTATTATTTGCAATGACAGGAGTTAAGATTTTTAAAACCTGCTTGCCTTTAGTTGTAATTTTTATATTGAAGCGCCTTCTGTTAGTTTCATTTATAGATCTTTTTAAATAGTTCTTCTTTTCCATTAAGTCTAACATTCGAGTCATAGAAGCACTATCTTTAAAGGCCATTGCTGCAATTTCTTTTTGAGTTTTATCCGGATATTTATTAAGAAATGCTAAAATCATTCCCTGATCAATAGTCATGTCGTTTACTTCATTAGAAAGCTTCTTTTGTGAATATTTTCGATATTCTTTTATTGTAGACTCAATGGTGTAAAAAATAGTCTCAGAAGAAATTTTTATATCCATAATTTTATTAATTGATACAAAAATAATTGATATATCAATTATAAACAAATAATTCTTTTTTCAAACTTACATCAATGGGAATTAAAGAGTGTCAGTAGTATTTAAACTTATTTTTCGTATACCTATTAACTCTAAAATAAAGGTATTATTAATGTGGTAATTTGTCTTTTAGTAACCCGTATACATAGGTTCCTAAAATTGATGCTAAAATTACGATGAGAATAGGCATGAAACCTGCTCCAAAAAGCACAAACATTGGCCCGGGACATGCCCCTGCTAATGCCCAACCTAAACCAAAGATGATTCCTCCAAAAATGTATTGTTTAAAACCTTCATTTTTAGGAGTAATCTTAATTTCTTCACCAAATATAGACTTGACTTTTCTTCTTTTTATAACCTTTATGGTTAAGATTCCTAATGCAACGGCAGAACCAATGATACCATACATATGAAAAGATCCAAATTGAAACATTTCATAAATTCGGAACCAAGAAGCTGCTTCAGATTTAAATAAGACTATTCCAAAAATTACTCCGATGAGTACATAAATAATTGATTTCATATTTTTAAAAAATTAGTGGAAATATTAGATGTACCATAATTAGACCCCCTGTAAAAAATCCAATTACAGCAATTAATGATGGTTTTTGTAAATTACTTAAACCAGATATGGCATGACCAGAAGTACACCCTCCGGCATACCTGGCTCCAAAGCCTACTAAAAAACCTCCGATAATTAATAGTAGGAGCGACTTATAATCTCTGAATGCATGATTTTCAAATAGTTGAGCAGGCATATAGTTGTTTCCTGCATCTGCAAAACCCATAGCATTAAGTTTGGAGACGACACTTGGATTTAACTTTACAGAGGTATCATTTGAAAGAAAATTAAGAGCAATATAGCCACCTATCACTATGCCAAAAATAACCAATAAATTCCATCTTTGTGATTTCCAATCAAATTGAAAAAATTTTGAAGTTTTTCCTGCACCGCAAATAGTACAGATCGTTCTGAGATTTGAAGACATTCCAAATCTTTTACCTACTATCAATAATAAAAACATAATAAAGGTAATCATAGGACCTGAAATATACCAAGGCCAAGGTTCATAAATGAAATTCATATTTTTTTAATTTAATTTTGTTGGACAACTATAATCTGTTGTCTTTATGCCAAGTGTTTTCATAGCTGCGTATCCTCCCTGGATATCTACAAGGTTATGAATTCCTCTACTTTTTAGAATAGAAGCAGCAATCATACTTCTATATCCACCTGCACAGTGAACATAAAAAAAATCTTTATCCGGAAACTCAGAAAAATGATCATTTATAAAATCTAAAGGCGTACTATGAGCTCCTTTCATATGTTCAGCAGAGTATTCTCCTGGTTTTCTAACATCAAACACTATCTTATTTGGCTCTAAATCTAATACTTTTTTAAATTGAGATGCAGGTATAGAATTTACAATATCATATTCCCTGGCTGATTTTTTCCAGGCTTCAAATCCGCCTTTTAAGTATCCAATAGTTTGATCAAAACCTACTCGTGACAACCTGGTAATTGTTTCCTCTTCACGCCCTTCCGGAGCGACTATAAGAATATTTTGCTTCACATCACCCACAAGGGCTCCCACCCATGGCGCGAAACTTCCATCGAGTCCTATAAAAATAGAACGAGGAATATGACCTTTAGCAAAATCGCTTTGATGTCTCACATCGAGTACCAACGCATCTGTTTCATTGGCTGCAACTTCAAATTCTTCTGTTGAGAATGCATGCGTGCCTCGTTTTATAACTTCCTGTACATCTTCATAACCTTCCTTATTCATTTTGACGTTTAAAGGGAAATACTGCGGTGGGGGTAATAACCCATCTGTCACTTCTTTGACAAACTCTTCCTTGCTCATATCGGCACGAAGGGCATAATTGTTTTGCTTTTGACCTCCAATAGTGCCTACTGTTTCTTTACTAAGATTTTTACCACAAGCTGAGCCGGCACCGTGAGCTGGATACACGATAACATTGTCTGCGAGTGTCATTATTTTTAAACGTAAACTATCATATAAAATACCTGCTAGTTCTTCCTGAGTCATTGCAGCGGCTTTCTGGGCAAGATCGGGCCTTCCAACATCTCCGAGAAATAATGTATCTCCACTAAAGATAGCGTGATCTTCTCCATTTTCGTCTCTTAGTAAATATGTAGTGCTTTCCATCGTATGTCCGGGAGTATGCAACACGACAATAGTAATATCTCCTAATTTAAATTCTTGACCATCTTTTGCAACAATAGCATCAAATAAGGTTTCTGCATTAGGGCCATATACAATAGACGCCCCTGTTTTATTAGAAAGCGTGACATGCCCACTTACAAAATCTGCATGAAAGTGTGTTTCAAATATATATTTAATATTAGCATTATCTGCTTTTGCTTTGTCAATGTATGGCTGTACTTCCCTTAACGGATCAATAATTGCTGCTTCACCATTACTCTCAATATAATAAGCACCTTGCGCTAAGCATCCGGTATAAATTTGTTCAATATTCATAATTTGTTTTTTAACATATAAATTTCTCAAAAGATTTAAAACTGTAAGGCTAAATTAAGACAGTATAATATCATAGGCTGTAACACTAGTTACATATCATTGATTATTTCCCTGCTAAAAATTCCATGTAAAAAATGAAACCAGACATTACGAAAATAAAATAACCAAACCCTTTTTTTAATTTGTCCCCGTTTATAAAATTACTGAGATAAATTCCAATAACTATTCCTAATAATGATAGCCCTGTAAATCGGATAAGAAATCCCCAGTCAATAGATACTGTTAATGCGTCACCTAAGAAAAAACCGAGTAATGATTTAAATGAAATGATCACAAGGGAAGTTCCTACTGCAACTTTCATCTTTACATTTGCCAAAATGACTAGTGCTGGAATAATTAAAAACCCACCACCTGCACCTACCAAACCTGTTACACCTCCTACAATTAACCCTTCTATGAGGATAAGTGTATAGTTGTATTTTACTTGTTGTATACTGGTACTAGCCATTTTCTCTTTCTTTTCTCTAAGCATAGAAAAAGCAGCCGGAAGCATTAAAATAGCAAACAGGCCAAACATTGCCATTCTTCGGGTGAATTCAAAATCGTTAATTGTAAATAAAATATTGGGCAAGGCTGGTACTACATAATGCCTCACAACAGATACCCCTATGATAGCCGGAATACCAAATACGATAGCTGTTCTCCAATCTACATAACCTCTAAAATGCTGCCTAAGACCACCTATTAGAGCACTTATCCCTACTATAAATAGCGAATAAGCTGTAGCAATTTTTTCATCGATAGCAAATAAATAGGCAAGGACTGGGACGGCAAGAATTGAGCCTCCTCCTCCAATAAGACCTAATGATATTCCTATTAAGAGTGCACCGCCGTATCCAATTATTTGTAGGGAATCCATATAAGACACGTTAAATTATAGCGACAAATTTAAAGGGAGGCCTTAAGGTATACAGTAACAATAGTTACAGATCAATAACTTTAATACTATTTCTGTTTAGTTGAACAATGCCTCTATTCTCCAATGTTTTGAGTAATCGAGAAATAACCACTCGGGAAGTATGTAATTCATAAGCAATTTCCTGATGTGTACTGTTAATAATATCATCTCCGTTAACTTTGGCTTTATCTCTTAAATATTCCAATAAGCGTTCGTCCATCTTCATAAAAGCAATTTTATCGACAGTCTCTAATAGCTCTTTTAATCGAGTATGATAACTTTCAAATACAAAATCACGCCAAGATTTATATTTAGCGGTCCAGGTTTCCATTTTTTCAATGGGAATCATTATGAGTTTAGTATGTGTTTCGGCAATGGCACGTATCTCACTAAGAGTTTCACCCATACAACAGGTAAGTGTCATTGCACAGGTATCTCCGGTCTCTAAAAAATAAAGTAATAGTTCGTCTCCATCTTTATCCTCTCTTAATATTTTAATTACCCCTGTGAGTAAAAGAGGCATGGACCTTACTATTTGACCTATTTCTATTAATTTGAAATTCTCCGGAACTTCTTTAACAACTCCAACACGTGCAATTTCATCTAAAAGATCAGGTTCAAAAACATGACCGTAATTATTTTCAAGCTCCTGAATCATTGGATTTTGATTTGTGTTTTTGTACTAGTGATTTATCATACTTTAAAAAAAAATGCGCCCAAATAGATTTTGAAACAGCTCCAATATAAGGTGTTAGTATAAATAAAGTAATTGTAATGCTTATGAGAATAGCTGTAGGTCCTAATTTAAGGTTCATTATCAACGTTAAAACGTATACTGTTACAGCGATTGCTACACCAACAGCGTAAGAAACGTACATTGATCCTGTAAAAAAACTAGGTTCAATAGCATACTTGAGATTGCATTGAGAACATTTTTGTTTAACCTTATTAAAATTGGATAAATGATATGGATGTCTCTCTAATAAATTACCTTCTCTACATCTTGGACATTTTAAAAATAGGACACTATATAAGTATGAGTTTCTAAACATGGTACAAAAATAATTAAGGGGTCTAAATTATTTAGTAACATATGTTACCTACAAGAAGATGATTTTGTTTTTTCTTATTTCAAGGGCATCAATATGGAAGGTCAGAAACTGGTAGCTAGAAGAATTAATACGGTTACGCGAAATTTGAATCACCGCTTAGAAATAGTAACAGAAGGTTTAGAGATTGAGAAAAAAATATTAGATGGAAAAATAGAAGTAACAGATTATGATAAACGATTCTACACACATGAAATAAGGGAATTTGAAAGATATAAAAATTTAGGCTTTGAAAATGATCATTTTTCTAATATTCCAGATGAAGTGTGGGATAATGCCCATGCAGCTACTTTAGAAGATTATAAAATATTTGAAAAAATAACACTCAATGATAAAAGTGTATATTCACTATATCATCCAGAAGTACAATTTTAAAAAATACAATGATGAATTACGAAATAGAGTTATTAAAATTAATTAAAAATGATCAACCTATAGGTAGGTCGAAACTTGATAGAGCTTTTTATGATTTAAGAGAATCTGATCCTAAAATTGATAATGATGAAATATTTAGTACTAGTTGGGTTTCAATCCTTTCTAGTCTAAAAGAACAAGGATTAGTGGTTCAAAGTAATCAAGGATATATTTTAACAGAAAAAGGATTATCATTTCTCAAATAGATGAATTTTACTGAAGAATACGCTTTACAAATAGGCAAAAAAGTGTTAAAGGATACAGAACTTTGGGATACTGATGTTGGAGCTCCAAGTGTTAGATTTGATGATGGTAAATATTTACATATAGGTGAAAATACTTGGCTAGTAAGTTTTCCGTACGGTGCTGAGGATTTTGGCAGAGATGATAATGGTAAAAGTAGAGCAAGTATGCATGTTACCATTTTTGATGATGATGGTATAGCTACTAGTGTATCTTATCGAAATGGTAATGTTAGATTAGATTATGATAAAGAAAATGATAAATATTCTATAAAAGAACAAAGGCCATAAGAATTTAAAATACTTTTAAAAGTTAGAAATCGTGAATTCAGCTAAAATTAATTTAATGATACCCATGTTTTATTTGTATGATATTGAATCATTAGATGAAGCTCTTTTTACAGATGAATCATCAGAGTATTTGAAAAACACATATGACTTAAAGAGTAGATTAGATATATACAGTAACCTTGAATGGGCAGAGTTAAACCCGAATTTCCCTTTTGAAAGCATTATGGATAATGCTCCTGTTGTTGGGAAATTGAAATTTTCTAATGAAGAAGTACATCAATATTTAATGAGTTTTAAGGCTTTTATGGAGAATGAAGATTTCAAATTGTTAACTGATGATAGAGAACCAAGAAATCTGGAAGATTTTATTTAGTTATGATAAAGAAAATGATAAATGTTCTATAAAATAAAAAAGCCTCTCAATTTCTTGAAAGGCTTAATTTTTCTAGTAGCGGGAACTGGACTCGAACCAGTGACCTTCGGGTTATGAGCCCGACGAGCTACCTACTGCTCTATCCCGCGATGTTTAATCTAAATTAATCTACTTGGTTTTTAACTTTCGGTTCATAATGCCGACAGATTTATTTAGGACTGCAAAGATACACTCCTTTTTAAATATTACAAGGATTTTATGCAATTTTTACTTCTGTTAAAAAAGAAAACTCCCTACTATATTAATAGTGAGGGAGTTTCATAAGTAAAAAACATTTTAAGCGTGGTAGTAACGCTCATTTACAATTTTTCCATCTTTCCACTGCGTTCTTACAGCTTGCTCAAAACGGTGTTTTGTACCGTCATTAGTATCAAATTCCATTACAGCTTCGTAAAAAGTAGTATCTCCGCTTACAGCAGGTCCGCTAGTTACGTTATATCCGTGAAAAGCAGTAACAGTAGATAAAAGCTTTTCTTCTTCTGCGATACAAAATGCTTTTCCTTCTTTTGCAGGATTGTTCCCTTCAAATAATTTAACGTCATCTGCTAAATAAGTCTCCATAGCATTGATAAACTGACCCTCAGCTAAAAGTGCTACTACTTCATTTGCTTTTTCTAATAACTCTTGTTCTTGTGTTGTTACGCTCATAATCGATTTTTTTATATTATTTATACGATAATTTTCTTTTACTTCAACAAAAGTATATCAATTCAAATGCTCTGGAATTATATATTTTTCCCTAATCTTATGATATATTTCCTTTTTTTCATTTTATTAATGTTTTTAACATGATATTTTGAATTTATATGTTGAATGATTAATTATTCTCTTCTTTATTTCTCCAAGAAGTACGAATTAGTTACATTCGGATTATGGAAAAAATGATCAACGATTTTATTCAAAATTTACTGCCTTATACAGAGTGGCCAATGTTTCTCTTATTGATTGGCGGAGGCTTGTTTTTAGTGTTTTATTCCAGATTTGCACCTTTTCGGTTTTTTGGACATGCCATAGCCATAACGGCAGGGAAATATGATGATGTAAATGCAAAGGGAGAAGTAAGTTCTTTCCAGGCACTATCTGCAGCTGTCGCAGCTACTGTAGGTTTGGGAAACATTTCGGGAGTAGCGATTGCAATTCATGACGGAGGGCCTGGTGTTGTGTTTTGGATATGGGTTACTGCACTTTTAGGAATGGGGATTAAATTTTATTCCTGTAGTCTGTCTATTATGTTCCGGGGAACCGATTCTAATGGGAAATTACAAGGCGGACCTATGTATTACATTACTCAGGGGTTAGGAAAGAAAGGAAAACCTTTGGCTGTCTTTTTCTGTATTTGTGGCTTATTCGGATTTTTAGGAGTTTTTACTGCTAATCAATTCACCGAAACTTTTATGAGTGTAATACAACCTTCGGAAACGATATTCGCAATGGAAGAAGAGAGTTGGAAATGGACTATCGGATTTACCTTGGCAATTATTACATCCATTGTCATTTTTGGAGGTTTAACCAAAATCGTTAAAGTAACTTCTGCTATTGTCCCCTTTATGGTGTTTGTATATCTGGTAGCAGTTATCGTGGTAATGATTCTAAACGCAGGACAAGTGTTACCCTCTTTAAAATTAATTTTTACTGAAGCGTGGAATTTTAAAACGGTTGTTACCGGAGGATTTTGGGGCTTGGTCATTATTGGAATACGAAGAGCAATGTTTTCTAATGAAGCTGGTTTAGGGAGTGCACCTATGTATCATGGTCAATCTAAAACAGAAAACCCTATAAAAGAAGGTTTAGTGGCGATGTTAGGGCCATTTATAGATACTATTTTAGTATGTACATTTACAGCAGTGGTTATTATATTAAGCGGAGCTTACCTGGAGGATATGAGCGGAATTGTTATGACACTGGAGGCTTTTGAACGCACCTTATTTGGTTTTGGAGACGATCTTTTAATGCTTATTGTGACCGCCTTTGCGTTATCTACTTTATTTACATATTCTTATTATGGAGTAAAAAGCTTGTCTTTTTTAACCAATGCCCGAATTGGTAAACTTTACAACGTGTATTATGTCATTATGATTATTTTTGCAGCTGTAGCATCTTTGAGTTTAGTCAAAAACCTGATTGATCTTTCATATGCATTGATGGTGATTCCAAATATGATTGCTGTATTGTTATTGGCACCCAAAGTAAATGCTGTAGCAAAAGAATATTTTAAAAAATTAAAGAATGCAAAAACATAAAGCCGGTTTTGTAAATATTATAGGAAATCCTAATGTTGGGAAATCGACGTTAATGAATGCTTTTGTGGGCGAGAAGTTATCTATTATTACTTCTAAAGCACAAACTACGCGTCATCGTATTTTGGGAATTGTAAATGGAGATGATTTTCAAATGGTATTGTCAGATACTCCCGGTATTATAAAACCTGCTTATGAATTACAGGCATCGATGATGGATTTTGTAAAATCTGCATTTGAAGATGCAGATCTTCTTATTTATATGGTCGAAATAGGAGAGAAAGAATTAAAAGATGAAGCATTTTTTAATAAGATTAAAAATGCTAAGGTTCCTGTACTTTTATTATTAAACAAAATAGATACCTCTTCCCAGGAAGTACTGGAAGAGCAAATTCAGTTGTGGTCTGCAAAGCTTCCGGAAGTAGAAATTTATCCTATCTCTGCTTTGCAAAATTTTAATGTTAAAGAAGTTTTTAATCGTATTATTGAATTGTTACCAGAATCCCCTGCTTTTTATCCTAAAGATCAATTAACCGATAAACCGGAACGGTTTTTTGTAAATGAGACTATCAGGGAAAAAATCTTACTCAATTATAAAAAAGAGATTCCGTATGCTGTTGAGGTAGAAACCGAAGAGTTTTTTGAAGAAGAAAAAATTATTCGCATTCGTTCGGTAATTATGGTAGAACGCGAAACCCAAAAAGGAATTATTATCGGGCATAAAGGAGCTCCTTTAAAGAAGGTCGGTATGCAATCCAGAGAAGACCTGGAAAAGTTTTTTGGCAAGCAAATTCATATTGAATTGTATGTGAAAGTCAATAAAAACTGGCGTAGTAATACCAATCAATTGAAACGATTTGGGTACAATCAAAAATAAATTTTCATTTTCATAACACACGTAAAGATATCCTAATCTTAATTTGTATTTGAGTTAACTGTTTGTTTACGATAGGCGGTCATCTTTGTCAAAATTTAAAAATTGAGACCAAAATGACAACCAGATTAAAATTAAAATATTCTGTACTTTTTTTCCTTTTATTTCTTATAGCCTGTTCTGATGACGATGATAACAACACACCAGATCCAGGTTCAGGCCCGGTAAATACTGAAGTAGATTTTCAGTTTGCTAATACAATCGATGTGGGAGGAGAAGCTTCTGCCGAAATTACGGCTTTTGATCCGTCTACCAATAAGATATTTATTGTAAATAATGATGATAATTTAGGGTTGAGTGAAATCTCTGTATATGATATATCAGATATTAACACCCCTGTTAAAGGAGTATCTATAGATATAAGCGCAACGGGAGCACCAAATAGTGTAGCAGTGAGTAATGGGGTGTTAGCAGTTGCTGTAGAAGCACCAATTAAACAAAACCAGGGAAGTGTTTTAGTGTATAATACAGATTCTCAGGTATTACAGGCTACTTACACTGTTGGAGCCTTACCGGATATGGTGACTTTTACACCGGACGGAACTTCTATTTTGGTAGCAAATGAAGGAGAGCCTAATGATGAATATACAATAGATCCAAAAGGTTCGATAAGTATTATTGATGTTGCATCAGGAAATGTAACTACTTTAGAATTTGATGCATTTAATAACCAGGAAGCTGCTTTAGAAGCAGAAGGATTTAGAGTTTTTGGGCCTGGAGCTACTTTGGCGGAAGATGTAGAGCCGGAATTCATCACCGTTTCAGATGATTCGCAAACAGCTTATGTGGTACTTCAGGAAAATAACGGGATAGCAGTAGTCGATTTGACTTCAAATCAGATTACAGAAATACTACCCCTTGGATTAAAAGATTATTCTCTTTTGGGAAATGAAATAGATCCTAGCGATAGAGATGACCTCAAAGAACTAAGGAGTGTTCCTGCATTTGGAATATTTCAGCCAGATGCAATTGCTTTTACATCTATTAGTGGTACAGATTATGTAATTACCGCTAATGAAGGAGATGCAAGAGATTATGATGGTTTTAGTGAAGAAGAAAGAGTAGAAGACCTTACGTTAGATCCAACTGTTTTTCCAAATGCTGCTACTTTACAGGAGGTAACCAATCTTGGGAGATTAGAAGTAACTAATGTCAACGGAGATACAGATAATGATAACGATTTTGATCAGATTGTTTCTTTTGGAGCACGTTCATTTACTATTTGGGATACTTCAGGGAATATAATTTATGATAGTGGAAATGAGATTGCATCAAGAACTTTGTCATTAACTCCGGATCGTTTTAATGATGATGATGGACGAAGTGACGCTAAAGGAGCAGAGCCAGAAGCAGTTACTGTGTTAAATTTAGGAAATGAACGTTATATCTTATTTGTAGGTCTTGAAAGAAATGATCAGGTATTGGTTTACGATATTACAAACCCTGCATCTCCACAATTTTTACAAATATTATCAAGAGCCGATGATGAAGCACCAGAAGGGTTGTTAGTAATTCCTGCTGCAGATAGTCCTTCGGGAAAAGATTTGCTATTGGTTTCAAATGAAGATAGTGGAACTGTAACTATTTTTGAAAATAATAATTAAATAATACTTGAGATCATAAATAAGGGGTTGATTTTTTCAGCCCCTTTTATTTTCTCCGGCTTTTTCTAAAACATCTTTCATAAGCTGATACAGCTGATGCATTTGTGGTTTTCCTTTTTGTTTTCCTATTCTTCCAAGAAAATATAATGTAAACCAGATGATAATTAAAAATAGCATTGCCGCTACCTGTAAAACAAAATCTTCTTTTAATGACCAGTTGGAATAAGCCCATATTCCGAAAGCAACAAATAAAGTGGCCAATCCAAAGTGTAGAAACATGAAAAAGGTCCATAATGAAGGACTAGGACCAAAAAGACCATATAGTTTACTGTTACTATCATCTTTTTCATTGATCTCAAGGTGGAGTTGAGGTGACCAGAAATGCACCTGCTCTTGATTGAATTTTATAAAAACGTGATCGTCTATTCGTTTTAATATAAAGGGAATACGTTCTGTTTCTTCAAATAAAGACAAGAGATGTTCTTTGGGATAATGAATCTCCAATTGAAATCTGGGCCTTAAAACAATATCATTTGGTAAAGTTTTCACATTAAGAAGGAATTAGGGAATTAAGGTAGTGTTTTTTCTTCAGATATAAATAGTACCTTTGCGGCATCAAAAAAATAAGTATGAGTGCCATTGTAGCTATTGTAGGAAGGCCTAACGTTGGAAAATCAACGCTTTTTAATCGTTTGATTCAGCGTAGAGAAGCTATTGTAGATGCTGTTAGTGGAGTGACTCGTGACAGGCATTATGGGAAAAGCGACTGGAACGGAAAAGATTTTTCTCTGATAGATACAGGAGGATATGTGGTTGGGAGTGATGATATTTTTGAGCAGGAAATAGACAAGCAGGTAGAATTGGCTATTGATGAGGCAGATGTGATTGTCTTTGTAGTAGATGTTGAAACAGGCTTGACCGGAATGGATGAAGATGTAGCCAGGTTATTAAGACAATCAGATAAACCAACCTTATTAGCCGTGAATAAGGTTGATAATCCGCAAAGAGAAGCAGATGCAGTAGAATTTTATGCATTAGGTTTAGATCAATACTATACAATTTCCAGTATCAATGGTAGTGGTACAGGAGAATTGCTGGATGCTCTTGTTGAAGTATTGCCTGAAAAAACTGAAGAAATAGATAAAACCTTGCCACGTTTTGCTGTCGTAGGTAGGCCAAATGCGGGGAAATCGTCTTTTATTAATGCCTTAATAGGAGAAGATCGAAATATTGTAACAGATATTGCCGGAACTACAAGGGATAGTATAGATACAAAATACAATCGTTTTGGTTTTGAATTCAATCTTGTAGATACAGCAGGAATAAGAAGGAAAGCTAAGGTAAAAGAAGATTTGGAATTTTACTCTGTGATGCGATCTGTAAGAGCAATAGAACATAGTGATGTTTGTTTGTTGATTCTGGATGCAACAAGAGGGTTTGAAGGACAGGATTTAAATATTTTCTGGCTGGCAGAGCGTAATAAAAAAGGAATAGTAATTCTGGTTAATAAGTGGGACCTGGTTGAGAAAGAAACAAACACTACTAAAGAATTTGAAGCCTTTATTCGCAAACAAATAGAACCATTTACAGATGTACCTGTTATTTTTATTTCTGCGCTTACAAAACAGCGGGTTTTTAAAGCGATTGAGACTGCTGTTGAGGTGTTTAATAACAGGTCTGCTCGTGTTCCTACATCTAAATTAAATGATGTAATGCTACCTATTATTGAGCATACGCCTCCACCTTCTATGAAAGGAAAATATGTGAAAATTAAATTCTGTACACAATTACCAACTCCTACACCGCAATTTGCTTTTTTTGCAAATCTACCTCAATATGTAAAAGATCCGTACAGGCGATTTGTAGAGAATAAATTAAGACAGAACTTTGACTTTGAAGGAGTGCCAATCCAGATTTATTTCAGGAAAAAGTAATTTCAGTTACTGACTATCGGACGCATATTGTTTTTTAATTGTTTCCAGTGCTTTTTTTTCTTGAGGTGAATAAGAATGTTTTCCGCCATTACCCGAATGATACCATTTCCAGATAAAACCACCTTGAAACCAGAGTTCATTCCAGAAAGTCTGATAAATCCCTTTGTATAAGAGATTCTGATTTTCAAAATCGACTTTGTCATTTTGAGCATTATTTTCCCAGGGTTTTATACCAGCTGCCGCAACACTTCTATATCCATATTCTGTAAATAATACTGGTTTATCAAATTTTATTGAAATGTTTTTTATTTCGTTATGATGAGACTTCCAACCTTTAAGAATAGCCTCAAAAGTTGGTGAATTTCCCCTGGTGATTGGAAAGTATGCGCTAATACCTATATAATCAAGCTCATTCCAGAAAGAGATATTTTTATAATTATCCCAATTAGCCCCATAAGTCAATGGGCCATCATAGATTTTTTTTACTTTTTTGATCAGGCTTTTCCAGAAATCAGATCTTTTGACAGCCGATTTACTAAGCTTTGTGCCAATACAAAATAATTCAACCGCATTAGCATCTGCAATCTTAGCACATTCGAGGATGAATTTTTCATATTCTTTTTCCCATGTATTCCAATCTTCCTCATTTATGGGTTCAAAAGCTCTTCCTCCTCCTTTTGTTAGTTTTTTTTGAGTACTTATATAAGCGGCTCGACTTTCTAAATACTTTTTAATATCTTCTTTGTTTTGAAAATCAATATCTTCTGGTTCTTCCCATCCGGATAGATCGTGAGAAAGTTGTATATGAGGCTTCATCATTACTTTTAAGTTATTTTTTTTAGCATGTTTAATAGTAATAAGAGCTCCTTCCATAGATTCTCCATACCACTGCCCCTTATTAAGGAAAGATTTTACATTCAGCGTATTAACATAAGTGATTGCCTCAGGAATCACAGCAACCCATTCGGCATTAGATTTTTTTATATCCTGAACCATTTTTTCTGTAATCGGAGGATCTCCCGGGCCATCAAAAACAACCCCATTAATTTTAGGAGTACCTGATTTGAGGTTTTTATTTTTTATAGGGAAATAAGAGGATGCCAGAATTATTGCTATAGATAAAGTCAGTATTAAGAATACTATTTTTTTCATAAAAAAGAGATAAAGCTAAATTTAAAAAATATAAAATAGCATTTTGTTAATCCTATATTAAAAGGATTGATTTTCTTTTTATGTTAAAGATTTATTTAAAAAAAATAGTCACTTTTTTACTTGTAAATTCCTAAAGGTCTTATTGTATTAATAATGATTTCAGGCTAATCTTTTTTATTTAAGATGTCATATAAAAGATATTTTTTTGAGACAAAGTATTAACGACTTAGTTAATTACTATGTACAATTAATATCTTTTTACGATGAAATCAATCTTATTTATCTTCTTTTTTTCAATCTGTAGCTATTCGTTCTCTCAATATAAAGTCAGCGGGAAAGTAATAGAACAGAAAACAAAAAAGGGTATTGAAGCAGCCACTATTTATGCAGAACCTATAGAAGGTAATGATTTGATCGCTTATACAATTACCAATCAGGATGGAGTTTTTGAATTTGATATCGACACAAAACTTAAAAAAATAAACCTGATTATTTCTTCCAACGGATATCAGACTTATAAAAAACTTCTCGACCTTAATAAAAAAGAATTTGATCTTAGTGTTGTGGAAATGAAAGAGAAAGTAGTCGAATTATCAAGCGTGGATGTAATTGGAGAACGTCCTCCTATCAGTATAAAAAAAGATACCCTGGAATTTAATGCAGATTCGTTTAAAACACGCCCGGATGCTAATATAGAAGAATTACTGAAGAAGCTTCCGGGAGTAGAAATTGATAATGACGGACGTATTACGGTTAATGGGAAAGAAGTCAATCAGATTTTGGTTAACGGGAAGCCTTTTTTTAGTAATGATCCTAAGATCGCGACAAAGAATTTACCAAAGGAAATTATAGACAAAATTCAGGTGACAGATACCAAAACTGAAACAGAAAAATTTACCGGGAAAAATTCAAATTCAGAAGAAAAAACCATTAATCTGACGATTAAAAAAGATAAAAATAAAGGACTTTTTGGCCGGGTGACAGCCGGTTACGGTACAGATGAACGTTATGAACTAAGTGGAATTGTCAATTACTTTAATGACGATGAACGATTTAGTATTTTATCGAGTTCTAACAATATTAACAGTCCGGGATTTTCATTTGATGAAATTTTTGATGCAGTAGGAAGGCAGGCTGCAAGTATTTCTGTGTCCAGAGGAGGAGCTTTTAGTATAGGGAACCTGTCTTTTGGTGGCGGACAAGGGATAACGACTTCAACTACTGCAGGAGGAAACTATGCAAATGATTTTGCAAATGATAAAGTTAAAACCAACGGAGATTATTTTTATGCCAATAGTAACTCGTTTAATGATACACGTACGTTTAGAGAGAATATTCTGCCGGATAATCGTTTTTTTACTAACAGTACAGCCAATTCTGATGCCAATAGCAATTCACATCGGATAAGTTCAAAGTTTCAATTTGAAATTGACTCTACACTTAGAGTTGTTTTTAATCCGACACTTAATATTTTGGATGTAAATTCCAACAATATAGAAAGTACGATTTCAGAAGATGAAAATGGGAATACGATTAATAGGAGTAATACTGAAAACAGGAGCAATACAAATCAATACAATTTTGGAAATGAACTAAGTGTGATTAAGAAATTTGGTAAAAAAGGAAACTATATCAAATTAGGATTAGATACCAGGTTGATTAATAATACAGGAGAAACATTTTTTAATTCTTCGAATGAGATTTTTGGGACTAACCCTTCGGTAATTGCTGTAGAACAATTTACCGATACTGATAATGAAACGACAAATTGGGAAGCAGATATAGAATACAGGCAGCCTTTAAAAGATAAACTGTTCCTGGATATTGGATATGCTTTTAATATAAATGAAGAAGATAATGAGCGGTTGGTGTTTGATTTTGATAATACAACCAATGATTTTACGCTTTTTAATGATCAATTAAGTTCTGATTTTCAATTTACTACCACACAACAACGCCCGTCTCTTCAGTTAAATTACGAAGGAAAAAAGTTGAACTTAGGGGTCAAAGGAAGTTTTATCCATACCGAGTTAGATAATGAAGATGCGATTCAAAATGTGGCTTTTAATCGAGATTTTAATGATGTATTATTTGGAGTAAATCTGAGATATCAGCCTAAAAGAGGTACAACAATAAGAGTTAATTATGATGCATCTGTCGTAATTCCGGAGGTTAGTCAGTTACAGCCTGTAGAGAATATTACAAATCCTTTAAATATTATTACAGGGAACCCGGATCTTGAACCTACAATAAATCATAGGATCGATTTGAGTTTAAATAATTTTGACTGGAAGAAACGAACCGGGATTTTTACTTTCGGATCAATTACATTACAGGAAGACAGGGTCGTTGCAAACACGATTACAGATGAAAATTTGTTAAGACGCACAACATACGATAATATTAATGGGAATTATAATATTTTCTTAACTGCAAACTACAGTAAACGTATAAAAAAAGATAGCCTGTATACACTAAATGTCAGGTATGGTATCACCAATAGGTTCAATAATATTGTCAATTTTAATAATGGAGTGGAATTAACTACAAAACAGTTATCTATCAGGCCTAACGTTCGCCTGACATATAATTATAAGGAAAAGCTTGAAATAGCACCTTCTTATACATTGGCGTTTAATAATACGACATACAGTCTGGATACTTTTGATGATATTGATTTTATTGAACACGATTTACAACTTAAAACCACAACGTACTGGCCTAAAAATCTGGTCTGGGGAAATGATGTTATTTATACATTTAACGGAAGTATCGATGCAAGTTTTCAGCGTAGTGCAGTTTTCTGGAATATGAGCCTGGGACTCAAAATGATGAAAGAAAAAGGTCTGTTGAAAGTACTGGCTTATGATTTATTAAATCAAAACATTAATACACGACGAACTACAAGTCAGGATTTTATCCAGGATACTCAGGGAACAGTACTGCAACGTTATTTTTTATTGAGCTTTACTTATAAGTTTGATAAATTTGGAACTAAGAATAAAAGAGGAAGCGGGATTAGTTTTTAAATGAATTAAGATAATATAAAAAAAGGATTCATAATTTTCTACAGCCTACAGCCTTATAACTGATCTTTAATCTTAAGCAATTCGACTTTTATTCCCTCTAATTTGCTAATGATTTCAAAATTGTTCAGTGTCTTCTTTTTTTCTTCTTTAAGGTGGATTTTCGCCCCTTCCAGTTTAAATCCACGTTCTTTTACAAGATGATAAATAAGTTTTAAGTTTTTAATGTCTTCTTGTGTGAATTTTCGGGTGCCTTTAGCATTTTTTTTAGGCTTTAAAACATCAAACTCTTTTTCCCAGAAGCGTATCAGGGAAGTGTTTACTTTAAAAGCTTTTGCAACTTCGCCTATACTGTAATATCTTTTTTCGGGGAGTTCTACATGCATTAATCTAATGATTGATTTTCTTGTGTAGCTATTTGTAACATAGCTTTAAACTCATCTGGAGTTAAACTGCCATAGTAGTAATTAATGGGATTCACTTTTTGCCCATCTTTAAAAACCTCATAATGAAGGTGAGGAGCTTCAGATCTCCCTGTACTTCCAACAAAACCTATTAAGTCTCCGCGTTTTACTTTTTGACCTTTTTTGACATTGTATTTGCTCAAATGTGCGTACAAAGTTACATATCCGTAGCCATGGTCTATCCTGATATGCTTTCCATAACCAGTAGATCTATTGTCTGCTCTTTTTACAACTCCATCCCCGGAAGCATAAATGGGAGTACCGCGAGGAGCAGTAAAATCCATTCCCCAATGCATTTTCCTGGCTTTAGTAAACGGATCGCTTCTCCATCCGAAACCTGAGGCCATTCTTGTTAAGTCTTCATTGTTTAAAGGTTGAATAGCAGGAATAGCAGTTAATAAATCCTCTTTTTCAGCACCAAGTCTGGTAATTTCGTCAAGAGACTTAGATTGTATGACTAACCTTTTTTGAATCTCTTCTAATTTTTTTGTGGTCGCTATGACCATATCAGAATTGTTGTATCCCTCTAAAGCTTTGTATCGGTTAACTCCACCAAAACCAGCTTTTCTTTGTTCTTCAGGAATTGGATTAGCTTCAAAATATACCCTGTAGATATTATTATCCCTGTCTTCGATATTAACCAGAACTTCAGACATTTGATCCATTTTCTTGTTCAATAACTCGAACTGAAATTCATAATTCTTTAATTCCCTTTGTTGTGATAGTTCTTTTGGCGTAGTGATAAAATTAAAACTCATCAATAGAAAGGTAAAGGTAATTCCAAACAAAGCAGCAGCAGTTAGAAATAAAGTAATATTTCTGATTTTTCTACCTTTTTTAGGCTCTATCTTTCTATAAGAAAGCGTTTCAGAATCGTAATAATATTTTACCTTCGACATAACTTAAAAATATCTATTTTTGCAGACTTAAACAAGGTTCAAGACTACCTACTAGGTATTTAGGGAACGAACAAATATAGAAATTGTTTTTTAGTTTCTGTGTTTTTTTGAAAACGATAAGTATTTATTTATGAGATCCAGTGAGATAAGAACGCATTTTTTAAATTTTTTTAAGAGTAAAGAACATGAAATTGTTCCTTCAGCACCTATGGTGATGAAGAATGATCCGACTTTGATGTTTACAAATGCGGGGATGAATCAATTTAAAGAGTTTTTTCTTGGAAACAGCATTCCAAAAAGCAATAGAGTTACAGATACTCAAAAGTGTTTAAGGGTTTCTGGAAAACATAATGATCTGGAAGAAGTAGGTAAGGATACTTATCATCATACCATGTTTGAAATGCTGGGGAACTGGAGCTTTGGGGACTACTTTAAAAAAGAAGCCATCTCGTGGGCCTGGGAGTTGTTAACAGAAATCTATAAAATTGATAAAGATATTTTATATGTAAGTGTTTTTGAAGGAAGTAATGATGAAGATAACCTTCCGATGGATGAAGAAGCTTTTAATCTCTGGAAAGAAATTGTTCCCGAAGATCGTATCATCATGGGAAACAAGAAAGATAATTTCTGGGAAATGGGAAGCCAGGGGCCGTGCGGACCATGTTCAGAAATTCATGTAGACATACGTTCTGAAGAAGAGAAAAAGAAAATTCCTGGTAAAGATCTCGTAAATAAGGATCATCCTGAGGTTGTAGAGATCTGGAATCTCGTTTTTATGCAATACAACCGTAAAGCTGATAAATCCCTTGAAAACCTTCCGGCTAAACATATTGATACCGGGATGGGGTTTGAAAGACTTTGTATGGTTTTACAAAATGTGAAGAGTAATTACGATACAGATGTATTTACCCCTATCATACGAGAAATTGAGACGATAACGCGTTCAAAATATGGTAATAATGAAGAAACCGATATTGCTATTCGTGTAATAGCAGACCACCTTCGTGCTGTTTCTTTTGCCATAGCAGATGGTCAATTGCCGAGTAATAATGCTGCTGGTTATGTGATCCGTCGAATTTTAAGAAGAGCAATTCGATACGGATTCACATTTTTGAATCAGAAAGAACCTTTTATTTACAGGTTGGTAGATGTATTGGATGAAAAAATGGGAGACGCATTCCCCGAAATCAAAGAGCAGAAGCAACTTATTCAAAATGTAATTAAAGAGGAAGAACATTCTTTTTTGAGAACTTTAGAGCAAGGACTTATCTTGTTGGACAGGCTGGTTGAAAAATCAAGCGATAAGAAAATTTCGGGAGCAAAAGTTTTTGAATTAAAAGATACCTATGGTTTTCCTGAAGATTTAACAGGCTTAATTTTAAGTGAGCGCGGATTGTCTTATGATGAAAAAGAATTTGAGAAGTGTTTACAGATACAAAAGGATAGCGGAAGAGCTGCTACAGCTATTCAGGCAGACGATTGGGTTGTTCTGTTAGAAGATGAAGAGGAAGAGTTTGTAGGATATGATACCCTGGAAATTGATGTGAAGCTTACGCGTTACCGAAAAATTGAAACAAAAAAAGATGGTCTGCAATACCAATTGGTTTTTAATGTAACTCCTTTTTATCCTGAAGGTGGAGGACAGGTAGGTGATAAAGGATACCTGGAAGTGCCTAATGGAGACGTAGTTTATATCCTGGATACCAAAAAAGAAAATAACCTGATTATTCATATCGCTAAAAACCTTCCAAAACACCTTAATGAAACATTAAGAGCTGTAGTCGATAAAAAACAACGTCATAGAACCGCAGCCAATCATACTGCAACACATTTGTTACATCAGGCACTCAGAGAAATTCTGGGAACACATGTTGAACAAAAAGGTTCTGCGGTACACTCTAAATATTTACGCTTTGATTTTTCTCATTTTTCAAAAATGACAGTAGAAGAATTAAGAGATGTAGAGAATTTTGTCAATGCAAGAATAGAAGGAAAATTACCATTACAGGAAAAAAGAAATATACCTGTTAATGAAGCTTTGGCAGATGGAGCCTTGGCATTATTCGGAGAAAAATACGGAGATACTGTGCGTAGTATTCGTTTTGGGAATTCGATAGAATTATGCGGAGGAACTCATGTGCAAAACACAGCAGATATCTGGCATTTCAAAATAAAGTCAGAAGGAGCAGTAGCATCTGGTATTCGTAGAATAGAAGCGATTACAGCAGATGCCACTAAAGAGTTCTATTTTGAAAACAATCGTGTTTTTTATGAGATAAAAGACGTACTTAAAAATCCGAAAGACCCTGTAAAAGCTATTCAGTCGTTACAAGAAGAAAATGATGCTTTGCGAAAGCAAATGGAAAAACTGCTTAAAGAAAAGGCTAAGAATTTAAAAGGAACACTCAAAAACGAGCTGGAAGAGATTAATGGAGTCAATTTTCTGGCTACAAAAGTGAGTTTGAATGCTGCAGGAATCAAAGATCTCGCTTTTGAACTGGCTAATGAAATTGAAAATCTGTTTATTGTGTTTGCTTCAGAAGATAAAGGGAAAGCAATGTTAGCCTGTTATATCTCTAAAGGATTGGTAGCAGAACGTGATTACAATGCAGGAACCGTTGTTCGTGAATTAGGAAAGTTGATTCAAGGCGGCGGCGGCGGACAAGCTTTCTTCGCGACTGCAGGAGGTAAAAATCCTGAAGGAATTCCGGAAGCTTTGACAAAAGCAAAAGCGTATATTTTATAATTAACATCGATTTAACTATCTGATAGTTAGTATTTTTGTAATTTAAGAACACTTTTGAGACAATTAATGTAGTAACTTAAAGAAGTGTTTATGAAAATAAAATACGCTCTAGTTTTAATTCAGTTTTTCTTTTTAAATGTGATGTTCTCTCAGCAAAATAATATTGAAGATGAGAATGTAACAAATAGCAATCTGATTTCTTTTGTAAATGCATTTCCAAATCCTTCAGAAGATTTTATAAAGATTAATGTAGATGCAAATTTTCGGGAAGTAACCTTAAAGGCTAAAACTAATGAACTGTTTAAACTGCCTGTCGACAACAAGATAGTCGATATAACTACATTGCCAAAAGGAATCTATACAATTCGGATAGATACCGTAGACAGGATTTATTTCTCTAAACTTTTTAAGAAATAAGCTAAAAATTCATCATTTTTGTTTTATGATGAATTTTAATACTACTATTCCTTTACAGGCAGAGAATAATCAGATTGACTACAATTCGCAATTATTTCTTTTAGGATCTTGTTTTTCTGAGCATATAGGGAATAAACTTCAGTATTATAAATTCAGAACGGTCCAAAATCCGTTCGGAATCATTTTTCATCCCAGAGCCATTGAAAAATTGATATTAAAAGCTGTAAATGATGAAAGGTATACAGCAGAAGATATTTTTGAATTAAATGGAGGATGGCATTGCTTTGATGCACATTCGAGGTTGAGTACGATCGCTAAAGACAAGCTGCTTCAGCAGTTAAACGATGCTCTTCAGGTGACTAATCAGCAAATTCACAATGCAACTCATATAATAATTACTTTAGGGACCGCCTGGGTTTATCGGTATATAGAAACAGACAATTTGGTAGCTAATTGCCATAAAGTTCCGCAGAAAAAATTCTTGAAAGAATTACTTTCTATTGATGAAATTGTTGAAAGTTTGGAAGCTATACTGGCAATTGTGAAGTCTGTCAACTCTGATGCGACTTTTATTTTTACAGTATCTCCTGTACGTCATTTAAAAGATGGATTTATAGAGAATCAGCTAAGTAAATCACATTTAATAGCTGCAATACATCAAATTGTAGATGCTCAGCTGTCATCTCGAGCACAGTTGAGAGGAAAAGCAGTTTATTTTCCCTCTTATGAAATTATGATGGATGAACTTAGAGATTATCGTTTTTATAAAGAAGATTTGATTCATCCTAACAGCACTGCAATTGATTACATCTGGGAAAAATTTCAATTTAGCTGGATTGACGATGCAGTTGCTGATACTTTGCTTGAAGTAGGGAAGATTCAAAAGGGATTACAACACAGGCCGTTTAATCCTGAATCTGAGCAGCATGTTCAGTTTTTAAATAAATTGGAAGTGATGAAATCCAAGGTGATGGAAAAATATCCTCATATTAAATTTTAACCCAGATTTTCTAATGCATAATTGGGATTCAATTATCTCCGGCTCCAAAAAAGAGATTGGAACTACTGTAAGATTCTCCAAAATTACTGGCACCCAGGTACACTTGAGAAATTGCATCAATGAACATTTTTTTAGTGAGCTCCTCCAGGTAATGTGTATAGACAGACCAAACACGTTCATCATAAATAGCATATTTAATATCCAAGGCTTTATGAAAATGCGCTTGCATGGCCTCAGTTAACTGATTTTCTTTTAAATCTTTAACATCTATGATTGGAGATATTATTCGCATACGATTTGATTTTTCGTCAGTAATAATATGCAGTTGATAGTTGTCCAGTAAGATAACCCAATACCCCGGATGATTATCTACTAATTGGATGTTATTTAATTTGGCGAGTACAGCTTCTATTTTATGGTTGTTCATTGTTTAAACTTTGGGGGTCAACACACAATTGATGATATGTTCAAAAATTAGTAACTTTCAAATAAAGTTTTTAGTATGCGAAAAGTACTTTTTGGTGTTATTATTACCCTATTTCTTTTATTGATTTTCCAATATTGGTCAAATAGAAGAGAAAAACATAAAACTACTTTTGAGAGTACACAATTAATTCAGGAGCAAATAAAAAATGTCGGACAGCTCATAGTTACAGAAGGACACTTTTCTGAAGTTTATAATTATAAAGATCAACAAAACTACCTGGGAGATTATTTGAGTTTTGAGAAGGAAGCATTGGTTGTTATCAATGCAGAAGTGACTATTTCGTATAATTTAGATGAAATTGAATATGAGATAGATGAAAAGAACAAAACATTACGAATTGTAAATATTCCTGAAGAAATCATTAGAATTAATCCGATTCTCAATTTTTATGATATTGATCAGAGTTTGTTTAACCCGTTTACAGGAGAAGACTATAATAAAATTCAGGACAAAGTAAGGGAGAAGCTTTTAGATAAAATAAAAGCATCAACGCTAAAATCGAATGCAAAAAACAGATTGTTGAGTGAACTCTCTAAATTTTATATTCTAACTAATTCTTTTGGATGGACCTTGGAATTAAATGCTAAACCGATATTTGAAATGAACGAAATATTTAAAAATAACCTCAGGGATTAATTTTTAATTAAATCGTGATCTAAAATAGAAACTCCGTCTTTAATTAAATGCGCTACTTTAGGCCTTCTTATTTTTACATCTTCTAAATGATCTATCACAGCTACTTTCAAAGCAGGATCAAGATCGTTATTGTGAAGTAATTCAAGAATCTCTACAGATAAAAGCCAATCGTTAGGATGATTGCTTTTAAGCGTTGAGAAAATTTTATTTAAAGCGTCTCTAGAAATCGATTTTTCTTCGCGAATATCCCTGATATTTTGGTATAGGCTTTCCAGTTCTATCTGCCCGGAATCTTTTTCTACTTTAATGGTTTTAGTAGAAGATACATGGTTGACAAGATCAAAAGAAGTATAATCGGCAGCACCAGAGAAAGCTGAAACAATTTCTTTCCCTACGGCCATATCAAAAGTACCCCATTCCGGTTTGAATAAAAATTCATCTTTGTATTTGACGGTACAATCTACAAACTGAATGATCATCAATTCCCCCGAAATACTCCTCATTCCGGTCACGTTTAAACCTTCTACGGTAATTCCGCTTTCAAATTCAAATTCAATGCGCTTTCCGTCATAGAAATTATAAGCTTTTAAATCTCGTGGCCCCATATTTTCGATAGCAAGATTAATGCCTTTTAATTTTCCAATGGGAGAACTAAAGCCGTCCTGATGCGCCTGAATTCCATGCCCGATAATTTCTTTTTCCCTAAAAGAAAGCGCGGTAGGGCCTTTAGTCTGAAAAAAGATAACCTCATTATCTTCATTTTTTATCATCCTGGAAAAAACTCCTGATATCTGCAGCCCGGTACTTAGTTCTATTGTTCCTAAATTCTCAGACTCTATGAGTTTTGCCAGTCCTTTATGACCACCTTTTCTTAAAGCCATTGTATTAGCAAATTCTTCCAGAACCTGACTTAAATAAGCAAAATCCGGAGTCACATATAATTGAGGTTGAGGTTTTGTAATATCAAAATCTTTAAATGCAGTATCTGCAGAATAAGGAAGTTTTTCAACTTCATCGGTCATACACCATTTACTTTCGCCTATAGATGATAACAATCCTGCTCCGTATATTTTTGGATTTTCCGGAGTGCCAATCAAGCCATATTCAACAGTCCACCAATGTAAATTTCGGATTTGAGCCATTTCAGACAGTTCTCCTCCAATTTGTTGTAATTCTTCTACTTTTCTCTCAGCTTCGTCAATTTTCTCTTGCGGTGTTCCCGGTGCTTCTTTTAAGATAGATAATAACCTGATGGCCTCATACATATCGTAATCCTTCTTAGAAGAAATAGCTTTACAGCCAATTTTGCCAAAACGCCTTAAATATTCAGCATAATCAGGATTGGCAATAATAGGAGCGTGTCCTGCCCCTTCATGAATAATATCTGGTGCAGGAGTATATTCTATATTTTCAAGTTGTCTGATATCTGAAGCAATAACCAGAACATTATAGGCTTGAAACTCCATGAACGCATTGGGAGGAATGAATCCGTCAACTGCAACTGCGGCCCAGCCAATTTCTTTGAGAATACGGTTCATCCCGTACATACTTGGAATAGCATCAATAGAAATTCCTGTTCTCTTTAAACCATTTAAGTATGATGAATGTGCTACTTCGCTAAGATACGTGATGTTTTTACGCATTACATACCTCCATACTGCATGATTAATCGAAGTATATTCGTCATAATTCTGAGGTTTTATAAACTGACGTAAATGAGCTGGTAACTTGTCCAGTAATTCATTTGATTCTATTTCTTGGGCCATTCAATGAATTTTTAACAAAAGTATAAAAATATTACAGCTATAAGTAGTAGAATAAATCGATAAAAACTATCGAATTATATCTTTTTTATTATATTAAAAATTATTTTTGACTTCTTAAAGAGCAGAATAGGGCAAATGAAAATAAAAATTGAAAACAGGAAAGAAGAAATTGTAACTACATCTTCCAAATTATTTAAAGAAAAAGGATTTAGTGCAGTTTCTATGAGAGATATTGCTCAATCTCTAGGAATTAAAGCCGCTAGTCTTTATAATCATATCACCTCAAAACAGGAAATACTTTCTATAATTATAATAGGAGTTGCAGAGAAATTCACCAGCGGTATGGATCGGATAGTAAATTCAGACGATGATACCATAAGTAAACTGGAGCAGATTATAGAATTGCATGTGAATGTTACCGTGAATAATGCAGATGCTTTAGGGTCGCTTAATAATGATTGGATGCATTTACTGGAACCTGAATTGTCGTATTTCTTAAAACTGAGGAGTCAATACGAAGAAAGTTTCAGACAAATTATCAAATTAGGAGTAAAACAGGGAGAATTAGAACCCCTTAATGTAGAGGTAATGTTATTTTCTGTATTGTCAACACTTAGAACGCTTTATTTGTGGTATGCTAAGAAGGAAGGAGTTGATACAAAAGAATTAGTAGTGCAAATGAAAAAAGTGCTTTTGAGAGGAATTGTATTAAAACCTTAAATAAAAATTAAGAGTATTTTTTTGGATTGTAAACTAACGATTGTTAGTTTTGTGTGTTTGCTAATTATATTACTTAAGTATAAACATGTCGAGATTTCACGAAATAAAAGTTTCAGAAGTTTATAAAGAAACTGAAGATTGTAGTGTATTAACTTTTGATATTCCACAAGATTTAAAAGCATCTTTTAATTATAAACAAGGTCAATATCTCACTCTTAAAACCGAAATTGACGGGGAAGAAGTAAGACGTTCGTATTCGTTGTGTTCAAGTCCGGTAGATGATGAATGGAAGGTCGCTGTAAAGAAGATTCCGGGAGGGCTTTTTTCTACGTTTGCAAATGAGGTACTTAAAAAAGGAGATACATTAGATGTAATGGAACCTAATGGGAGCTTCTTTACCGAAGTAGTGACCGAAAAGGCAAAAAACTATGTTGTTTTTGCAGCGGGTAGTGGTATTACTCCGATTTTGTCGATAATCAAGACACATTTAGCTTTGGAGCCGGAAAGCACTTTTAAATTGTTCTATTTGAATCGCACGGCAAAATCAATTATCTTTAAGGAAGAAATAGAAGGACTTAGAAATACCTATTTTGGACGATTCGAGATTTTTTATTTCCTGACAAAAGAGCATAGGGATATCCCATTATTGAACGGACGGTTTACTTCAGAAAAACTTAAGGAGTTGACTTCAAAAGTAATTGACGTCAAATCTGTAGACGAATGTTTTATATGCGGTCCAGAAGAAATGATATTTCTTATTCGAGATGAAATGCAAGCTGCAGGTTTGGATGAAAATAATGTTCATTTCGAATTGTTTAATACAGGAAGTAGTAAAGAAGATAAAAAACGTATAGCAACAGTATTAGAACATCAGGCAGCTAATACAGAAGTGACTATTATAGATGGAGGGAAGGAGTTTCATTTCCCTATGGAAGACCATTATGATAATATCTTAGATGGTGCTTTAGCCGCGGGAGCAGATTTACCTTTTGCTTGTAAAGGAGGAGTATGTAGTACTTGTAAGTGTAAAATTGTAGAAGGAGATGTAGAGATGAAAGTAAATTATGCATTAGAAAAAGATGAAGTAGCTAATGGATTTGTACTTTCATGCCAGGCGGTTCCTACCAGTGAAAAGGTTGTAGTCGATTTTGACGTATAAGAAATATAAAATAAAAAACAGAGAAATATAAAAGTTTAAAAAGAAAGCATATTTTTTAGTAATCCCTTTGAACTTTTATATTTAGAGTTTGTCATTTAAAATTTAATTGATATGAGTGAAGCGCAGATCAAGAATTTAGAAGAAATGTTCGAGCAACGCATTGCCAATGATGAAAAAATCGAACCAAAAGACTGGATGCCTGAAAAATACAGAAAAACACATATCAGGCAAATATCACAGCACGCGCATTCAGAAATAATAGGGATGCTTCCCGAAGGAAACTGGATTTCACGTGCTCCTTCATTAAGACGAAAAGTAGCATTGTTAGCGAAGGTTCAGGATGAAGCAGGGCATGGATTGTATTTATACAGTGCTTGTGAAACTTTAGGAATTTCAAGAGATGAATTGTATGAACAATTGCATTCAGGAAAGGCAAAATATTCTAGTATTTTTAATTATCCGACAATCACCTGGGCAGATATAGGAGCTATTGGCTGGTTGGTAGACGGTGCAGCTATTATTAATCAGGTGCCGCTTTGTAATACTTCATACGGGCCTTATGCCAGGGCTATGATTCGGGTATGTAAAGAAGAAAGCTTTCATCAGCGTCAAGGTTATGAAATTATGATGACCTTGGCTAAAGGGACACCAGAGCAAAAAGAAATGGCACAAGATGCATTAAATCGTTGGTGGTGGCCTTCTATGATGATGTTTGGACCAACAGACGATATGTCTACACATACCGAACAGTCTATGAAATGGAAACTTAAACGTAAAACAAACGATGAATTGCGTCAGCAATTTGTAGACCAAACTGTTCCTCAAGCCGATTTATTAGGATTGAAGATGCCGGACTCAGATTTGAAATGGAATGAAGAAAAAGGTCGTTACGATTTCGGTGAGATTGATTGGGATGAATTCTGGCAGGTAGTTAAAGGTCACGGTCCTTGTAATAAAGAAAGAATGGCAGCACGAGTTAATGCATGGGAAGAAGGAGAATGGGTTCGTGATGCAGCAATGGAATATGCCAAAAAGCAAGAAGCTAAAAAACTAAATAAAGCAGTTTAGTTTTAGAAGTTAGAGTTGAGATCGCTTCGCTTTTAGATTTTAGATATAGTCAATACGAAGCATTGAAAACGATTTTCATTGGCGATAAGCAGATGGAAAATTCCTCGGAAGAGGAGTCCTTTTTTGATTCATTTTTTGGACAGACAAAAAATGAATAGAAAATAAAATAAGAATCCTGCAAAAACAGGTATGACAAAATAAATTTATCAATGGAAAAAAATTGGCCACTTTGGGAAGTTTTTGTTAGAAGTAAAAACGGATTAGAACACAGGCATTTTGGTAGTTTGCATGCAGCAGATGCAGAAATGGCACTAGAGAATGCAAGAGATGTGTACACGCGAAGAAGTGAAGGAGTAAGTATTTGGGTTGTCGAATCCAAACATATAACAGCTTCTAATCCGGAAAATAACGGTGAGTTATTTGAGCCGGCACAAGATAAAGTATATCGCCATCCGACATTTTATACACTGCCGGATGAAGTAAAACATATGTAATACTTATGTCATTCTTGCGAAAGTAGGAATCTGACTAAATAAGAACTTGAATTCAATTAAAAATGCCTGTTTAAGAGGTAATGAATATGGAAAATAAAGATTTAGTTCAATATATATATGGAATAGCAGATAATGCATTAATCCTTGGACAGCGTTTATCTGAACTTTGTGGTCATGGCCCAAATCTGGAAACAGATATAGCATTGACTAATATTTCTCTTGATCTATTTGGACAAACCAGGAGCTATTTCCAGTATGCAGCTCAGCTTTTAGGAGAAGATAAAACAGAAGACGATGTTGCTTTTTTAAGAACAGAACGACAGTATAAAAATGTGTTATTGGTAGAACAACCCAATACTAATTTTGCATATACAATTGCACGTCAGTTTCTTTTTGACGTATTTCACTTGTCTCTATTGGAAAACTTGCAAAATAGTTCAGACGCTACCTTAAATGCTATTGCAAAGAAAAGTATCAAAGAAGTAAGTTATCATTTGAGATTTTCGGGAGATTGGGTGAAGCGTTTAGGTGATGGAACCGAAATAAGTAAGCAAAAGATCCAGGAAGCAGTAAATGCACTTTGGAGATATACAGATGAATTGTTTCATTTAACCGAAGCTGATAAAGTAGCTGTAGAAGGAAGAATTGGAGTTGACACATCTCAGTTGAAAGATGCGTATTATGAAAAAGTTGAAGAGCTTCTCCAAGAAGCAACGTTGACAATTCCGGAAGAAAAATATTTTCAAAAAGGAGGTAAACAAGGAGTCCATACAGAGCATATGGGATATCTTTTAGCTGATATGCAATATATGCAACGCGCTTATCCAAATATGAAATGGTAATTATTAGTTTTTAGATTTTAGTATTGAGAAGTTAGATGTTTAGTTTTAGGGATAAAAACCTTAGGTTTAGAATAAATGCACAAAAGCTCCGATATTCAGGAGAACCTGGTTCGACGCGGAGTTTTGAAATTGGTTTTTCAGTTTACTGAAAAAATTCATAAGCTAAGGCGTCTTTTTCTTTGATTCGTTTCTTTTAGACGAGTAAAAGAAATGAATGAAATAAACGTAAATGATAATAGAACAAAAACAACATATCGATAAAATATTGATCCCTGTCTTAAGAGAGGTGTCAGATCCGGAGATTCCGGTACTTTCTATTTTAGATATGGGAGTTGTGCGTTCTGCAATCATTAAGAATAACAAAGTTGAGGTCAAAATAACACCTACATATAGTGGTTGTCCGGCAATGGATGTCATTGGGGACGATATTAAGCTGGCTTTAAAAGAAGCGGGTTATGAGGCAGAGGTTCAATTGGTGCTTTCTCCTGCATGGACAACAGATTGGATTACTGAAGCAGGTAGGAGTGCTTTGAAGAAATATGGGATAGCACCTCCTTTAGAAGCCGAAGCAGATAAGGAAGCTTTGTTAGGGAATAAAAAAATAGTGAACTGTACAAATTGCGGTTCTTCAAATACAAAATTGGTTAGTCAGTTTGGTTCTACTGCATGTAAAGCATTGTTTAAATGTGATGATTGCCTGGAACCATTTGATTATTTTAAATGTTTAAAATAGATTTTTAGACCGCTTCGCTTTTAGATAATTATCAATGCGAAGCAAAAAGCACTATTCCACAGAATAGATGCATAAAAGCTCCGAGATTCAGGAACGTAGTGACGCGGAGTTTTAAAATCGGTTTTCATCAGCGGTAAGCAGATGAAAAATTCCTTGGAAGAGGAGTCCTTTTTTGATTCGTTTTTTGGACAAGCAAAAAATGAATAAGAATAAAAAAATAAAGGTATGAGCAATAATTCAATTGAATTAAGAATTGAAAACAATACGGCATTCGTATCATTGAACAGGCCGGAAGTGTTTAATAGCTTCAATAGAGAAATGGCATTGAGTTTACAGGCACAATTAGATGCTTGTGAAAAAAATGATGAAGTAAGAGCCATTGTACTTACGGGAAACGGAAAAGCTTTTTGTGCCGGTCAGGATTTAAAAGAAGTTACTAATCCTGATGAACATCCCGGATTCAGAAGAATATTAGAAGAGCACTATAATCCGATTATAGAACGCATCAGAAATATTGAAAAGCCAATTATTGCTGCGGTAAATGGTGTGGCAGCCGGAGCCGGAGCCAATATTGCATTGGCTTGCGATATTGTTGTAGCTTCAGAAATGGCAAGTTTTATACAGGCATTTAGCAAGATTGGTTTGGTACCGGATAGTGGTGGAACTTTTTTTCTTCCTCGCTTAATCGGATTTCAAAAAGCATCGGCTTTAGCTATGCTGGGAGATAAAGTGAGTGCAGAAGAAGCAGAACGAATAGGAATGATATACAAATATTTTTCCGCAGAAACATTTGGAGAAGAAGTAGAAAAACTAGCGTTTAAAATGGCAAAAATGCCGACTAAGGCTTTTGCATTAACCAAGAAAGCTTTAAACGAATCGTTAATAAACGATTTAACTAAACAATTAGCATTGGAATCCGATTTACAAATAGAAGCAAGTGAATCTCATGATTACAATGAAGGAGTAAACGCTTTTGTTGAAAAGAGAAAACCAAACTTTATTGGAAAATAAAATAACAGAAATATAAAAATTAAAAATGTAAAAGGTTAAAGGGAATTGATATAGAAATTGCTATTCGAGACGCTCACAATTTTACATTTTATATTTAAGATTTATGATTAAAAAAGTAGGAATCATTGGATCGGGTACCATGGGAAGCGGAATTGCCCAGGTAGCAGCAACTTCAGGTTGTACAGTGTGTGTCTATGATATGAATCAGGGAGCTTTGGAAAAAAGTAAGAGTAACCTGGAAAAAGTATTATCCAGACTTGTAGAAAAAGGTAGAATTGATGAAGATGAGAAAAATAGGATTCAGGGAAACATAAACTATGCTTATAAACTGGAATCTATTGGTGATGCAGACCTAATTATTGAAGCAATTGTAGAAAATTTGGAAATTAAACAGAAAGTATTTGTTCAATTAGAAGGGTACTTGTCTAAAGATGCTGTTATAGCTTCCAATACTTCTTCTTTATCTATTGCTTCTATAGCTGCAGCCTGTAAAATACCCGAACGAGTTATAGGGATTCACTTCTTTAATCCGGCTCCTTTAATGAAGCTGGTAGAAGTTATTCCGGCAGTTCAAACAAATCCTGCTGTTTTAGAGAAAGTAGTGACTACAATTAAAAACTGGGGGAAAACAGTAGCAGTAGCTAAAGACACTCCAGGATTTATAGTAAATAGAGTAGCACGACCATTTTACGGAGAATCATTAAGGATTTATGAAGAAGGATTAGCAGACTTTGCTACTATTGACCATGCTTTAAAAAGTCTTGGCGGATTTAGAATGGGGCCCTTTGAATTGATGGATTTTATTGGGAACGATGTAAATTATACAGTGACAGAAACTGTGTTTACTGCTTTCTATTACGATCCGCGTTATAAACCTTCATTTACGCAAAAAAGATTTTCAGAAGCAGGGTACTTAGGTAGAAAATCCGGCAGAGGATATTACGATTATACAGAAGGAAGTGTTAAGCCAATACCTAAAGAAGATGATGCTCTGGCAAAAACTATTTTTGACAGGGTTTTAGTAATGTTGATCAATGAAGCAGCAGATGCTTTATTTTTGAATATCGCCTCGGCAGAAGATATTGATAATGCGATGACTAAAGGGGTAAATTATCCAAAAGGATTATTGGCATGGGCAGATGAAAAAGGAATTGATTGGTGTGTGGATGCATTAGATAATCTTTATGATGAATATCATGAAGATCGTTATCGTTGTTCACCTTTATTACGCAAAATGAATAAAGAAAATAAAACGTTTTTTTAATTAATAATGTGAATCAATGCGAAGCATTGAAACGCTGAATTTTAGAATATGAAATTAAAATCGTTAAAGATTTCTGAAACCTTGGAAGACATCTGGATTTTGATTTCGGTTTTCCGAAGGAAAAATTCCTCAATTCAGCTTGATGTTTTGATTCATTTTGCATCAAGGTAAAATGAATAAGAAGGTTAAATAATAAAACAAAAGCCTAAAAGGCAAAACATGGAAGGAAAAACTATCCCACATAAAATGCTAAATCAAGACCCATTCAGTACATGGCTGGGTATTGAGATTCTGGAATGTGAAGTAGGACGTTGTAAAGTAGGAATGACTGTGAGAAAAGAAATGTTGAATAGTATGGGGAAAGCTCATGGAGGAATTAGTTTTGCTTTAGCAGATACAGCTTTTGGTTTTGCAGCCAATACCCATGGGAAATATGCGGTTTCTATAGAAACTTCAATTAATCATATTGAAGCTTTAGAAGAAGGAGATTATATTGAAGCAGAATCAGTTATAGAAAAAGTAAAAAACAAATTAGGATTTAATATTGTAGAAGTTAAGAGAGAAGATGAGGTAATCGCTTTGTTTAAAGGAGTGGTGTATCGAACTCAGAAAGATTGGGAAGAATAATTTGAAATGTAAAACTGTGAAATTTTAAATTTAAAAATGAGTGTTCAGCAGAAATATGATTTACAAAAGCAATTAGTCAAGTTTCCAGCTCTAATAATCAAGAATACTGATATTTTAAAAAAGAATTTCTCGACTGAACATTTACTCAGACAATTAATTCGTTCTGTAACTTCTGCAGCATTGAATTATGGAGAAGCGCAAGCAGCTGAATCGAAAAATGATTTTATTCATAAAATGAAAATTTGCCTTAAAGAATTAAGGGAATCACAGGTGAATTTACAGATTTTGAAAGAAACTGATTTAATAATAGAAAAAGAAAAGTTTCAACAAGTTTTTCAGGAGTGTAATGAACTTGTAGCAATTTTCACGACAAGTATTAAGACAACAAGTAAGAAATAATTTAGAATGTATAGTTTTAAGAAAAGAAAATACTCAAAAGAATCTTTAAACTTTTATATTTAGAATTTATTATTTGAAATTTATAAAGATTGGGAAGAATAACTAAAATTTGAGTTTAAAAAAAACAAAAAATGGCGATAAAACTAAAACCTAAAATTCAAGTTGAAACACTGTTTACCTGGGTTGCCTTTTTTGTGAGTGTTTGTACGCTTTTCTTATTTTTTTATCAAACTTCTCTGATGAAAAAACAACAATATGCGAGTGTGCTACCTTATATTTCTATAGGAAATACACAAGTAAATAATGATTATAGTTTTGTTTTAAATAATAATGGTATAGGCCCGGCATTTATAGATGAAATCAATATTCACTATAATGATACGATTTATCGTAATACAGATGTTTACGATTTTTATTCCCGGGTCATTACAAAAAATGATACTGTTCTTAATCATAAAAAAATCACACACTCGACGGTTCGAAAAGGAATGCTTGTTCCGGAAAGAGAGGCAATTTATATGCTTAAATTAGGAAGGGCTGCTGATAATTTTGAAGAAAAGCATATGCGGTTAAGAGAATGGTTAAATAATAATATTAAAGTAGAAGTTAAATATTCTTCGGTTTATAAAGAAAAATGGCGTGTCATATACCCTGGTTTTGATGGACCGGAAAAAATAGAATAAAAAAATAAAGATTTTGAAAGAGACATATATAATTGATGGTATAAGAACTGCCATTGGAAAGTATAAAGGAACCTTGTCTGCCGTAAGAGTAGACGATTTAGGGGCTATTGTGATTAAAGAACTCATGAATCGTAATTCTAATGTTCCTAAAGATGCAATAGATGATGTGATTATGGGATGTGCAAATCAGGCAGGTGAAGACAATCGTAATGTGGCGAGAATGTCGTTATTATTAGCTGGATTACCATGGACTGTTCCCGGAGAAACTATCAACAGGTTGTGTAGCTCAGGAATGTCTGCGATTATTCATGCTAGCAGAGCCATTAAAGCTGGAGATGGAGATGTTTTTATAGCTGGAGGAACTGAAAATATGACCAGAGGACCATATGCTATTGCGAAACCATCGAGCGCTTTCGGAACAGATGCTAAAATGTATGATACCAGTTTTGGATGGCGCTTCATAAACCCTAAAATGCATGAATTATATGGAACAGACGGGATGGGGATGACTGCAGAAAATTTGGTTGAAAAATTTAATATTTCAAGAGAAGATCAGGATAAATTTTCTTACTGGAGTCAGATGAAAGCAACCAAAGCTCAGGAATCTGGGAGGTTAGCAAAAGAAATTGTAACTGTTGAAATTCCGCAACGTAAAAAAGATCCGATTCTGTTTGAACAAGACGAATTTATTAAACCAACAACCACTGCAGAAATTCTGGGGAAATTAAGACCGGCTTTTAAAAAAGAAGGCGGTAGTGTTACTGCAGGAAATGCATCGGGATTGAATGACGGAGCGGCAGCTACATTAATTGCATCATCTGACGCAGTAGAGAAATACGGATTAAAACCTTTGGCAAGAATTGTTTCTTCTGCTGTGGTTGGTGTAGAACCCAGAATTATGGGGATAGGCCCTGTATATGCAAGTAGAAAAGCTCTGGATAAAGCAGGATTAACATTAGATGATATGGATATCATTGAAATCAATGAAGCTTTTGCAGCACAGAGTTTGGCATGTACCAGAGAATTAGGATTAGCAGATGATGATCCAAGAATAAACCCGAATGGAGGTGCAATTGCTATTGGACATCCGCTAGGTGTAACAGGAGCTAGAATTATGCATTCAGCTGCTTTAGAATTACAGGAAAGTAATAAGCGTTATGCTTTAGTGACTATGTGCGTTGGTGTAGGGCAAGGATATGCAACTATTATAGAAAGAGCATAAATAGATTTTAGAATTAAGACCGCTTCGCTGTTGGATTTTTAGATTAAACGAATGTGAAGTGTAGAACATTTAAAAATGAATTGTCATTCCGTATTTAATGCGGAATCTAAAATAAAGTTATCGATGAGTAAAACAGGTAATTATATTAATGGTCAATGGGTAGAAGGAACAGGAGAGCATACTCCGGTATACGATGCTGTTACTGGTGAGTTTATAGCACATTCTACAACAGACGGACTTGATATTCCTGCAGTTCTTCAATATGGAAGAACTATAGGAGGAGAAAAACTTCGTAAAATGACTTTTCAGGAACGAGGAAACATGCTTAAAAAGCTGGCCTTGTATCTAACTAAAAAGAAAAATGCATTCTACGAATTAAGTTATAGAACAGGAGCTACCAAAATAGATAGTTGGATAGATATTGAAGGCGGGTTCGGAAATTTATTTGCAAATGCTTCTTTAAGGAAGCTATTCCCAAATCAACCTTATCATGTAGAAGGAGACCCTATTGATTTATCAAGAGGGGGACGCTTTATGGCACACCATATTATGGTGCCAAAAAGAGGAGTAGCGGTTCATATTAATGCATTTAATTTCCCGGTTTGGGGAATGTTAGAAAAATGTGCAGTGAATTGGATGGCAGGGATGCCCGCAGTAGTTTTACCAGCACCACAAACTGCATATTTGGCCGAAGCTGTAGTAAAAGAGATCATTAACTCTGGTATTTTACCAGAAGGTGCTTTACAATTACTTAGCGGGCTAACGAAAAATATTTTAGATACTGTTGAATCTCAGGATGTGGTAACTTTTACGGGGTCTGCAAGTACGGGAAGGTTGTTAAAAGTGCATCCCAGAATTATCCAGGAAGCTGTGCCTTTTACAATGGAAGCTGATTCGTTGAATGCTTCAGTTTTAGCAGAAGATGCAGTTCCGGGAACTCCGGAATTTAATCTTTTTATTAAAGAAGTTCGAAATGAGATGACTGTGAAATGCGGTCAAAAATGTACGGCAATCCGAAGAATAATAGTGCCTGAAAAACTGATAGAAGATGTTCAGATCGCACTTGGAAAACAATTGGACAAAATAACTATAGGAGATCCTCGTCTTAAAGAAGTCAGAATGGGAGCTTTAGTGAGTAAAGAGCAACGTTCTGAAGTGAAAAACAGAGTAGAAGAACTTGCTAAAACCGCACAGATTGTTTATGGTGATTTAGATAAGATAGAAACTATTGGTGCTGATGCTGAAAAAGGAGCGTTCATTAAACCTATCTTGTTACGTGAAGATCATCCGTTAAAAAACACAGCAGTTCATGAAACAGAGGCATTTGGACCGGTAAGTACTATTATGCCTTATAAAAACCTTGATGAAGCCATAGAATTAAGTCATATGGGAAAAGGATCTTTGGTGTCATCTATTGCAACTTTTGATGATAAAATTGCCAAAGAATATGTAGTAGGTGCAGCGAGCCATCATGGACGTATCCTGGTATTAAACAGGGAAAATGCTAAACAAAGCACAGGACATGGTTCGCCACTTCCAAATCTTGTTCATGGAGGTCCTGGACGTGCAGGTGGAGGAGAAGAAATGGGAGGTATGCGAGGTGTAAAACATTATATGCAGCGTTGTGCAGTTCAGGGAAGCCCGACAACTTTAACTGAGGTTACAGGAATTTATCAGGCAAATGCTAAATATAAAGAAGCAGAAAAACACCCGTTTGCTTATCACTGGGAAGATATAGAACCTGGAATGTCTATTAAAACTCATAAAAGGACAATTACAGATTCTGATATTATCAATTTTGCCAATTTGACCTGGGATCATTTTTATGCGCATACGGATATTACTTCTTTAAAAGGATCAATTTTTGAAAAACGTACTGCACATGGATATTTTATTCTGGCAGCAGCAGCAGGATTGTTCGTTTACCCGAATAAAGGACCGGTAGCGGCAAATTACGGATTGGAAGAATGTCGTTTTTTAAGACCGTTATATCATAATGATACAGTTTATGTACGATTAACTTGTAAGCAAAAAATAGATAGAGATTCTCGTGGCAAAGAACTGCCAAGCGGAATTGTAAAATGGTTTGTAGAAGTATTTGATCATGAAAATGAACTGGCAGCAATAGCAACGATCCTGACAATGGTTCAAAAGAAGACACCATTCGCAAAAATTAATAGAAACACTATTCAAGAATATTTGGGAAAACTTTCTGAAGAAAGTAAAGCAAATTGGGGAATGATGACATCTCAACATATGGTAGAACACCTGGAAAGCTTTATTAGAATAGCCAGTGGAGAAACTAAAAATGTGAAGGTAATTACTCCGGAAGAATATCTGGAAAAAACACAAGAATCTTTATATAATCATAAATCAATGCCTAAAGAGTATCCTCATCCATTATTAAAGAAAGGGGAGGTAGAAGATTTGAGATATGCCGATTTGAATGAAGCTAAAACCAAACTTTTAGAAGCATATGGTGAGTTTGAGGCGTATTTCAAAGAAAACCCTGAAGCAACAACAACAGATGCTGTTTTTGGAGAACTGGATAAATTTGAATGGGATTTATTGAATACGAAGCATTTTAATCATCATTTTGAACAGTTTGGATTGATTTAAAAGTCAGAATTAAAAAATAACTATAAGATTATATTCCGCATTAAGTGCGGAATGACAAGAAATAAAAGTATAATTTAAAAAGATTTCCGCCATAGTGGAAGACAGAAAAAGAGATGACAAAACCATATGTAAATCTTGAAATACAGAATGGAATAGGAACAATAGAATTTTTCCATCCGGCTCATAATTCATTACCGGGAGATATTTTAAGTGAACTGGCAAAAACAATAACACTAGCTGGAGAAAATGATGATATTAAAGTGATTATTCTTAAAAGTGGAGGAGATAGGACATTTTGTGCTGGAGCAAGCTTTAAAGAGCTAATTAATATTAATGATGAAGCTACCGGAAAGGTTTTCTTTTCTGGTTTTGCAAATGTGATCAATGCAATGCGTAAATGTCCTAAATTTATTATTGGACGTGTACAAGGTAAAACTGTAGGCGGTGGTGTTGGAATTGCAGCTGCGATGGATTATTGTATGGCTACAAAATTTGCTTCAATAAAATTAAGTGAATTAAATGTAGGTATTGGTCCGTTTGTAGTTGGTCCGGCTGTAGAACGAAAGTTGGGAGTTGCAGGAATGTCGCAAATAGCAATAGATGCAAATACTTTCTATCCTGCTTCATGGGCACAGGAAAAAGGATTGTTTACTCAGGTTTTTGAAGATGGTAAAGAATTGGACCTTGCAGTAAAAAGCTTTGCAGAGAATTTATGTAAGTATAATTCTGAGGCAATGAAGGAGATGAAAAAAATATTCTGGAGAGGAACAGAAGACTGGGATACTTTGTTAGCAGAACGTGCAGCAATTAGTGGAAGATTGGTATTGTCAGATTTTACAAAAGAAACCTTGAAACGGTTTAAGTGATTTATGAATAACGATTTTAGATTTAAGAGTTGAAATTGTATGTCATACTTCAAAAATCAAAAATGATATGATTTATTCATTTAAAGGATTTACTCCTGTAATTCATGAAAGCTCATTTATACACCCGCAAGCGGTAGTAACGGGTAATGTTATTATTGGAAAAGATGTGTATGTGGGACCAGGAGCAGCAATTCGTGGAGATTGGGGGGAGATTATTATTGAAGATGGATGTAATGTACAGGAGAATTGTACATTACACATGTTTCCGGGAAAATCAATGCGCTTAAAAGAGAGTGCCCACATAGGGCATGGAGCAATTATACATGGAGCGAACATAGGCAGAAATGTATTGGTTGGAATGAACGCTGTGTTAATGGATGATGCAGAAATTGGAGATGAATGTATTATAGGAGCTTTAGCTTTTGTTAAAGCAGAAACTGTAATTCCGAGTAGAAAACTAGTAGTTGGAAATCCGGCAAAAATAATTAAAGATGTCAGTGATGAAATGATTGATTGGAAAACCAAGGGAACCAGATTGTATCAACAATTGCCACAGGAATGTTTTGATACTTTAGAAGAAGCAGAACCTCTGAGAGAAATCCCTGCTAACAGACCAACACAAGAGGCTTTTTATAAGACGCTGGAAGGATTTAGAAAAAATAGAAATATAAAAACTAACAAACATTAGTTCATATAATGTCTAAAGTAGAATTAAAAATGCCCAAAATGGGTGAAAGCATTACAGAAGGAACTATTATTAACTGGCTTGTTAATGAAGGCGACTCTTTTGAAGAAGGTGATGTTATTTTAGAAGTAGCTACAGATAAAGTAGATAACGAAGTGCCGGCAAATGCCCCGGGGACATTAGTTAAGACCTTGTTTCAGGCTAAAGATGTTGTTGCGGTAGGAGAAGTGATTGCGATTTTAGAGGTTTCTGAATTGACGAAACCTTCTGGGAACGAAATTCAGGAAGAAAAAACAGAACAGCCTGTAGAAAAGAAGAAATCTAAAAAAGGAAATAAGCTACAACCAGCTCCCGGAACTTTTAATGTTTCAAACAGCAATACATTTTTTTCTCCATTAATTATAAGTATAGCTAAAGAACATCATATAAGTTTTGAAGAACTGGCACGTATCCCGGCAACAGGAAATGAAGGTCGATTACGCAAAAGTGATGTTTTTCAATATATAGAAGAAGGACGTCCGTATAAATTTGCTCAACCTGCTGCAGTTCCTGACCCTACAGCATATCGAATTCCGCAATTGAATTTGGATAAAGGAAAAGGAAAAATTGTGGAAATGGATCGTATGCGCCAAATGATTGCAGATCATATGGTGTATTCTAAGCATACTTCGCCTCATGTGACCGCTTATGTAGAGGCAGATTTAACCGAAATGGTAAATTGGAGAAATGCAAATAAGGTTCCGTTTCAGGAGAAATACGGAGAAAAATTAACATTTACACCATTGTTTGTAGAAGCTGTAGCAAAAGCAGTTAAAGATTTTCCTAACATTAATGCTTCAGTAGACGGGAGTAATATCATTGTAAAAGAAGATATTAATATAGGAATGGCAACGGCACTGCCAAGCGGAAATTTAATAGTACCTGTAGTAAAAAATGCTGATCAAAAAGATTTAAAGGCATTAGCAAATGAAGTTAATGTGCTATCATCTAAAGCCAGAGAGAATAAATTAAGTGGAGATGATATTCAAGGAAGCACGTTTACAATTTCTAATGTAGGAACTTTTGGAAGTTTGATGGGTACACCTATAATTAATCAGCCTGAAGTTGCCATTTTAGCATTGGGAATTATTAAAAAACGAGCTGAAGTGATTACAACAGAAGCTGGTGATGAGATTGCAATTCGTAGCATGATGTATTTGTCTTTATCATTTGACCATAGAGTTGTTGATGGTTATTTAGGAGGATCGTTTCTACGTCGTGTAGCAGATTATTTGGAACAATTTGATGTTAATAGAAAAATATAATTGTCATTCCTGCGAAAGCAGGAATCCAGATATAATTAGGGAATAAGTAAAATAGATTCCTGCTTTTGCAGGAATGACAGAACATTATGGAACATAATATCGAGATAAAAAAAATAGAAACCTCTAAAGTAACTTCTTTAGATTTTGATAATATTCCGTTAGGGAAAACATTTACAGATCACATGTTTATCTGTGATTATGAAGATGGGGCATGGGTAAATCCTCGTGTTGAGCCGTTAGAGCTAATTCCGACACATCCGGCGGCAATGGCACTACACTACGGTCAAGCTATTTTTGAAGGGATGAAAGCAACTATAGATGCAGAAGGAATTCCTATGTTGTTTCGCCCGGAAAAGAATGCGGCCCGTTTAAATTTGAGTGCAGATAGAATGGGAATGCCTCATTTTCCGGAAGATTTATTTGTTGAAGGATTGAAAAAACTTGTGGCATTAGAAAAGGCCTGGATTCCACCTATGGAAGGGAGTGCCTTATATTTAAGGCCTTTTATGTATGCAGATGAACCTTTTATAGGAATGCGGGCTGCAACACATTACAAATTTATCATTATAGCTTCCCCTTCGAGTCCTTTATATACTAAGCGTATTAAATTATATGCCGAAACCAAATATATAAGAGCAGTAGAAGGAGGAACCGGAGAAGCAAAAGCAGCAGGAAATTATGCAGCTGCAATTCGTCCGACTGAACTTGCAAAAGAAAAAGGATATGACCAGGTATTGTGGTTAGATGCCAAAGAGTTTAACTATATACAGGAAGTAGGTACTATGAACATTTTCTTCAAAATTAATGGAGAATTCATAACGCCAAGCCTGGACGGTTCTATTTTGCATGGTATTACAAGACTAAGTGTTATTGAACTGTTGAGAAGCAAGAATTATAAAGTTACCGAACGCCCTATTACAATTGAAGAAATTATACAAGCTTCAAAAAATGGAACATTGGAAGAAGCATTTGGAGCGGGAACGGCAGTTGGTATTACCATGATTCAGGAAATTGGATATAAGGATACATCAATTCATGTTTCAGATGAAAGTCCTGTTTCACAAATGGTTTTGGATACTCTTGATGGAGTACGTTCGGGGAAGATGGAAGATACCCTGAATTGGATGCTTAAAATAAATGATTAATAGTCTCAATCTGATTAAAAATCAATACTAAAAGCTGAAATAAAAGAGAAAAAGTAACGTAAATATGATGCCCCTGTTTAAGCAGGGAGAAAATATGGAAAAGGATATACTTAAAAAAGGATTTTCAAACCTGTGTACAGCTAAGGCAATGACGGCCTTATATGAAGACAATTTTAAACAAGTGTCAAAATACGTTCATGCAACTTCAAGAGGTCATGAAGCGATTCAAACTGCTCTTGGGATGCAATTGTTGCCACAAGATTATGCATTTCCTTATTATAGAGATGATGCTATGCTTTTAGCATTGGGAATGAAGCCATATGATTTGATGTTACAATTATTGGCTAAAAAAGATGATCCTTTTTCCGGGGGAAGAACGTATTACTCTCACCCAAGTTTAAGAGATGATGATAAACCTAAGATACCACATCAATCTTCTGCCACAGGAATGCAGGCCATCCCTGCTACAGGAGTTGCAATGGGATTCTGGTACAAAGAAAATATTGGTATTGAAGACACCTCAGTTAAAGAAAAACCTTTTGTGGTTTGTTCTTTGGGAGATGCATCTGTGACAGAAGGTGAGATTGCCGAAGCATTTCAAATGGCAGCATTAAAACAACTTCCTATTTTGTATCTGGTACAGGATAATGGTTGGGATATTTCTGCAAATGCAGAAGAAACCAGGGCGCAAAACGCTTTTGAGTATGCTTGTGGATTCAACGGATTAGAAGCTGTTTCTATTGATGGGGCTAATTTTACAGAAAGCTATCTAGCTATAGAAAAAGCGATTAAAACGATAAGAGAAGAGCGTAGACCAATACTAGTGCATGCTAAGGTTCCATTATTAAATCATCATACTTCAGGAGTTCGTATGGAATGGTATCGTGATGATTTGGATGAGGCTAAATCAAGAGATCCCTACCCTGTATTGAGACAACAATTAATAGAAAATGGTATTTCTGAAAGTGAGATCGATCAGATAGAAGCAGATGCTGTTCAAAAGGTAACATCAGATTATAAAAAAGCACTGGAAGCAGAAGATCCAAAACCTGAAGATTTATTTACACACGATTTTGCACCTACACCAGTAACAGAAGAAACAGGAGAGCGTTTTCCAGAGCGGGATGATAAAGTTGTGATGGTAGATTGTGCATTGTTTGCAGTAGAAGAATTGATGAAAAAACACAAAGAGTGTTTGGTCTATGGACAAGATGTAGGAGGTCGTTTAGGAGGTGTATTTAGAGAAGCTGCTACTCTGGCTCAAAAGTTTGGAGATGAACGAGTATTTAATACCCCTATTCAGGAAGCATTTATTGTAGGATCTACAGTTGGGATGTCTGCAGTAGGCTTAAAACCGATTGTTGAAGTACAATTTGCCGATTATATATGGCCGGGACTGAATCAATTATTTACAGAAGTAAGTCGTTCTTGTTATTTGACAAACGGAAAATGGCCGGTATCTATGATCTTAAGAGTACCTATTGGGGCTTATGGAAGTGGTGGCCCGTACCATTCATCATCTGTAGAATCTGTAATTACTAATATTAGAGGAATTAAAATTGCTTATCCGAGTAATGGAGCCGATTTAAAAGGCCTGATGAAAGCTGCATATTACGATCCTAATCCGGTAGTGATATTAGAGCACAAAGGGTTGTATTGGAGTAAAGTGCCCGGAACAAAAGGAGCTACATCTATTGAGCCTTCAGAAGATTATTTATTGCCTTTTGGAAAGGCGAATGTATTGCAGGAAATCTGGAAACAGGAAGATAAAGAGACCTTAACTATTGTTAGTTATGGAATGGGAGTACACTGGGCGATGAACGCGACAAAAGGAATGCGTGATCAGGTAGAAGTTATTGATTTACGTACATTATATCCTTTAGATGAAGATGCAGTTGTGAAATCGGTTAAGAAGACAGGAAAATGCCTTGTAGTAACAGAAGAGCCGGTAAATAATTCATTTGCGAGAAGTTTAGCAGGAATGATCCAGGAAAAATGCTTTAAATATTTAGATGGACCAGTAATGACAATTGGATCTGAGAATATGCCCGCTATTCCGTTAAACAGTACATTGGAACAAACTATGATTCCTTCTACAGAAAAAGTAAAACAAAAGATAGAAGAACTATTGAAGTATTGATAAAAAACAGAATAATAAAAAAAGCTGCAATCATTGATTGCAGCTTTTTTTATGTAAACTATAATTTTGTTAGTTTCCGGCCACTCTTTTCTCTGGTGGGTATTGCTGTAAAATCTCGCTTACAAACTCATTAATACGAGCCTCTTTCTTTTCGATACTGCTATTGGTTAAAAAACCAGTTCCCTTACCTTGCCAAACTAATTCTTTGGTTTTAGCATCTATAATATCGATGTATAGCGATCCTTCGGTACGGGTTGATACGTTATTATAACCTCCAAATCCTCCATAAAAAGGCCCATAGAAAGGTCCGTAAAACCCACCGAATCCAAATCCGCCAAAACCTCCATATCCAAAGTTGTTATAAACATCTACACGTTGGTTTTCTTTGGTGAAAATACTAACTAATAAATCCGGGTTTTGAGATTTAGTAAATCCTTTATCTACCAGCTCATTGTTAATGGCTCTTAAGATTCGTTTTTTATCTAAATCAGATATTTCGGCTTTATCTATCCCTGGTTTAAAGAATGCAAAAGATTTATATTCTCCAAAACTTGCTTGTCTGTCAAAATCGGAGACTACTCTTACACTAGAACAAGAACTAGTAATAATCACTACTAAACAGAGGAGTGATAAAAATTTAATTGTTTTCATAATACAGCTTTTTGAATTAATAATACACTAGAACCTAATATGCTAAAGTTACAAAATTTTATAATGACTAAATATTTTAAAAATTAAAATGAGATGTTTTTTAGCATTTAATTCTTTTTCTTGTTCTAAACTTCTTTGATTGAAAGCGGTTTGAAACCATGTTTTATACATCAACAATCATACCATAAATAGATATGATTTAATTAAATAAAAAAGTATTTGAGATTACTCTTTATTTTTGTCAAAACCATAAGGGCAATGCCTGCATCCGCATTTACAACAATACCCCCTCTTTAGGTGATATTTTTCAGTAAAAACACGATAGCCTTCCGGTGAAACGTAAAAATCGCCCTCTTCAACGGGAATAATCTTTTTCATAAGCAGATTCTTATATATTTACAAAGGTAATTGAATTGGCGTGGTAATTGAAACGATTAAGTTATGATTTTCACTTTTAGACATATAGTACCTAAACAATATGTGGCTTTAACTTTATGGCCTGTAATTATTATTAAGGAAACAGCGCTTAAGAATGATCCTGTTTTGTTGAATCATGAACGCATTCATTTAAAACAACAACTCGAATTATTTATCCTTCCTTTTTATATTTTGTACCTCTGTGAATGGATTGTCGGATTATATAAATATAGAAATTGGTATAAAGCATATAAAAATATAAGTTTTGAGCGAGAGGCATATCTGCATGAAGAAAATCTAAATTACCTGGATAACAGGCAAAAATGGAGTTTTTTAAGGTATATTAGCGTAAAAGACTAATGCAGGATTTTTTACCAGATAAAATTCTGAATCAGGAAATTAAACTACCTGATTTGATTGAAAGAAAAATCAAATTATTTGTAAAGAGGGAAGATCTCATACATCCTCATATCTCCGGAAATAAATACAGGAAATTAAAGTATAATTTAGAGAAAGCTCAAAAGAGTAAACACGATACATTGTTGACTTTTGGCGGAGCATATTCTAATCATATAGCTGCCGTTGCTTCTGCTGGAAAGATGATAGGGTTTAATACCATCGGAGTTATAAGAGGAGAAGAATTGGAAGATAAAGTGAAAGATAACGATACTTTATCTTATGCGGTTTCTTGTGGAATGAAACTAAAATTCATCTCCCGATCAGATTATAAGAATAAAGAATCTTCAATTATCATTGGTAAACTCCGTGAAGAATTTGGAGAATTTTATTTGATTCCGGAAGGAGGTACTAACCCTTTAGCAATAAAAGGATGTGAAGAAATATTAAATGAAAACGACACGGTTTTTGATGTGGTTTGTTCTAGTGTGGGAACGGGAGGTACTATTTCCGGACTTATAAATTGTTCAAAACTTGGTCAACAAGTTTTGGGTTTTCCTGCTTTAAAAGGAACGTTTTTAAGAGACGAGATTCGTAAATTTGTTAAGGATGATAATTGGAAATTGATCGAGGATTATCATTTTGGAGGATATGCTAAAGTATCTGCTGAGCTTATTGCTTTTATGAATGAATTCCGTAAAGTAACAGGAATTTTATTGGACCCTGTATATACCGGGAAAATGATGTTTGGAATACTAGATTTAGTAAAAAAAGGTTATTTTAAAGAAGGAACTAAGATATTAGCAGTACATACCGGAGGATTACAAGGAATTTCCAGTATGAATAAACAACTAAAAAAAAGACAATTACCTTTAATTGAAATATGATGTACAGATTTCTATATCTATTGATAACAGTATTATTTCTGGTTGGATGCGGAGCAAAAAAGAGAGCTCTCAGAAAAACAAAAAAGGCAGAAGAAGTTGTAACTAAAAAAGAAAAAAAATCTCCGGCTAAAGAAGAATTTGTTGTTTTTAATATTACATCTACAGAACATTACATAGAAACTTTTAAAGATGTAGCTAAAAAAAATATGATTGAATACGGAATTCCTGCAAGTATTACTTTGGCTCAGGGAATTCTGGAGAGCGGCTCAGGAAGAGGTACTTTAACCCGTAAAACAAACAATCATTTTGGAATAAAATGCCACAGAGGATGGGAAGGTGATCGAGATTATTATGATGATGATGAAAAAGGAGAGTGTTTTAGGAAATACAATCATCCTATGTTTTCTTATAGAGATCACTCCCTGTTTTTGACGAGTAGAAGCAGGTATGATTTTTTATTCGATTTAAAAAAGAGCAATTACAAAGGATGGGCAAGAGGATTAAAAAAAGCCGGATATGCTACAGATAGAAAATATCCGACAAAGCTTATTTCTATTATAGAGCGATATAAGCTTTATCAATACGACAAAGAAGTATTAAAAGATAAATGGAAACCCATTAAAGAAATTGAAACTCCTGTAGTATCTTCGCAAACCAAAAAAATACATACTGTCATTAAAGGAGATACTTTATATTCTATTTCCAGAAGATATGGATTAACCGTAGAAAAGTTAATGTCTATTAATAACCTGGATAATATAAATATTTCAATAGGACAAAAACTTATTATAAAGCCTTCTAAATAAAATGATCTATAAAAGAAGTAGTGCATTATTCGCACAAGCCTCAGAAGTAATTCCCGGAGGTGTTAATTCTCCTGTTCGTGCATTTAAAGCTGTTGGAGGAGATCCTATATTTATAAAAAAAGCCAAAGGGGCGTACCTCTATGATGAAGATGGTAATGAACTTATAGATTATATTGCTTCATGGGGGCCTATGATTTTAGGACACGCATATGGACCTGTAATTAATGCTGTAATAGAAAAAGCAAAAAAAGGCACTTCTTTTGGGATGCCAACCGAAATTGAAACCGAAATTGCCCAACTTGCAGTATCTATGGTTCCTAATATAGATAAAATACGTTTTGTAAATAGCGGAACAGAAGCCTGTATGAGTGCTATTAGATTGGCCAGAGGGTATACGGGGAGAGAAAAAATAATAAAATTTGCGGGTTGTTACCACGGGCATTCAGATTCATTTCTTATTCAGGCTGGTAGTGGCGCTGTTACTTTTGGTAGTCCGAATAGTCCCGGAGTCACTTCCGGAACTGCTAAAGATACTTTATTGGCTAATTATAACGACTTAGAAAATGTGCGTCAGATTGTGGCTGCCAATAAAGGAGAAATTGCAGCTATTATTATAGAGCCGGTTGCGGGTAATATGGGATGTATTATTCCTGAAGAAGGGTTTTTAGAAGGTATTAGAAGTATTTGTGATGAAGAAGGTATTCTATTTATTTTTGATGAGGTAATGACAGGATTTCGCCTTGCAAAAGGAGGAGCGCAAGAGTTATTAAAAATAAATGCTGATATAGTTACTTTTGGAAAAGTGATAGGAGGTGGACTTCCGGTAGGTGCTTTTGCAGCTCGAAACGAAATTATGAATCATTTAGCGCCATTAGGACCGGTATATCAGGCGGGAACCTTAAGCGGAAATCCGTTAGCTATGGCTGCCGGCCTGGCAATGTTAACTACCTTAAATGAAACTCCTGAAATTTTTACCAGTTTGAATGAAAAAACAGCTTACTTGCATAACGGACTGGAAAATACATTGAGTAATGGTATTCTTCCTTATCAAATTAATCGTTTAGGATCAATGATATCTGTTCATTTTACAGATGAGGCTGTCATTGATTTTAAAACTTCTGCTAAAGGAAATAATGACACCTTTAAAAAATTCTTCCACGGAATGTTATCTCAAGGTATTTATTTACCTCCGAGTGCATTTGAAAGTTGGTTCTTAAACGATGCATTAAGTTATGCAGATCTTGATAAGACGATAGATGCTGTTAGTAAAGTTATTAAAGAACTGTAATAATCTTATTGCGGACCTTCTACAACTGAATTAGAACGAATAAGCTTTTTGAACTGATCTTCATTAAGTATTTTTTGTAGGCTGTTAATGAATTCAATATCAATCTCAGCAATTTTTAAACCCCAGGCTTTTTTACTTAGCTTGGCGGTTTTTAAAGACTCCATTTTCTTTTCTCGGGTCAAAACGATATCGTACATTTTGATTTCCTGTTCTTCATTTAAATTTAACTGAACGTCTGAATTTAAACTTGTAATTTTTTCTTTAGCAAGTACTTCAATTTTACTTTCCTGAGCCATAGAAACCTGACTTCCCAGAAACATTAAAGCAGCAAATAAAAATAACTTAACTGTCTTCATGATTTTTGTTCTTTATGGGGGTAAAAGACTGTTTTATTTAGAATAAACTGTATATAAGTTTATTATTTACCTTAAGATATAACGCAATAATGTCAATTGTATTTTAAAAATGAAGGTTTTTTATGTTTTTTTTATTGAAAATAAGCTGTGGTGCCTGGATTTCCTTGGCTGGGAAAAAGGTAATTTGAAGCTCTTTTTTGCCCCTTAAAAGTTTAAATGTTGCTTCTTTTTTTGGATCGCTATATACACTTACAGAAAGTGCTTTATCACCATCTCTCATCCCTGCTTTATAGGCGTTAGATGCTATATCGACATTACTGATTAACCGTGTTTTCAAATCCAGTTCATACCCGCGATAAAAAACTTCAGCAGTAGGAATAAATTCAAATTCAAAATCCTCGAAAATGGCTTTCAAATCCATTAATTTTCCGTTTACTATGTGTTTATCAAAAAAGGGTTTGATATCATCATTTAAAAAGCTATTTACCCTTTTAATAAAATAAGGGTGATCTATTTTTTGATTTTTATTCCGGGCATCATCTAAAAATGCTAACATAAGATCATTCAGATTAAACCTGCCACTTGAATCTTTCCTGATTTTATGATCCAGGTAGAAAGCAAAGATCGCTCCTCTTCGATAAGGTAGTTTTTCATAATCCCAGTTCGACCAGAAATTTTCATAGTTAATCTCACTATTAGGCGCTTCTTTGACAGAAGAAACATGTAAATTGGCTATAATTTTATTGAACTCGTCTATAAAGAACGCTTCATCTAGTCCAAGAATACGATTGGAGGCAATATTCTTGATGGTGTAATAATCTGTAAAACCTTCACTAAACCAATATTGCTCCTCCTCATTAGCGTTTTGAATGTTGTGCCCTATCCAATTATGCATTAATTCATGATTAAAAAGATAAGCCAATCCTTCTATTTCAAGATAAGCATTATTACTGGCAGAAATTGCAAAAGAATTGGTTAGACCTGTTCCCTGAAATGAACTTCCGTTTTTCATAGGGAAAGGAAGCATAGTTATTGTAAAGTATTCCTGGGAGTGATCTTTCCAAAAATTGCGTTGAGCCGTGATTGTTTTTCCTAATAAATTTACAATTGTTGAATCCTGGAAAGTAACCCAATCCCCCCTGGTAGCCAGGTAAACTTTGTTTTTTTGAATATTGATAGGATGTATTTTATAATCCCCTCCAACAAATACAGCAGAATGAAATTTATCTTTTTCTACGGTCAATTCCTGGACTCTTTGATTGCTTCCAAAACTATTGTGAATAGTATAATTTTCCGGGAAATCTTTCCAGTCAATTTTAATGTTCATAGCAGTACTGCTTTCGTTGGCTAAATGATCTGGAATCATAAATAGATTGTGCGAAAAAATGCTAAAATATTCCGGTTGAATAATAGGACGATATGTTTTTTTAGAATTTAAAGGAAGCTCAGTATCCTGATGTAGGGTGTATTCAAATTCAATATAATCGAGATTTTTTGTGTGCTTGATTTCTATACGATTACTATCCGGATTTTTAATAATTTCACCAACCCCTTTTGTTAATCTTAAATTGGAAAGACAGTTGTATAAAGAGTCTTCTCCCCAGGCATTATTTTGGAAAGATAACATGGTCAATCCGGAATCATTGGCTTTAAATATAGCTTTGATCTTCATTGATGAAATACTGTCTTTTATAAAAGGAGATACTTCAAAATGTATATCTGGAGCTCTTTTGATATTACATGAAATTTGTACAAAGATTAAGATCGTTATGATAAGATAAATTACTTTTTTCATTTGTATTATTTTTTAAGATCATTACTTTTCTTTTTTGACAACAGAAATATTTTCAAATGTTAATTCATGTTCAAAAGGATCGATGTGTATTTTATATTTTCCAATAAAATCACCTCCTATTATGCCTACAGCATTTAATTGTTTTAAAACTGATAAATCCTGGCTAACCATTTTTAATGTGACATTTTTAGTTCCTATTTTCATATTAAAATTGTCTGTATCGAGATCTTTATAGAAAGTAGAATCAATCACAGAAACAGGAGAGCCGGTATCGATAATGAGATTTACGTTTTGATTTTGAATTGTTACAGGAACACTTAAATAATTAGAGTTTTTCTTATATGGGGTTTTTAAAAACTCATTTTGAATACTACTTTTTTGTTCGAATAATTCAAACTTATTTGTTCCGTAGTTGATCACTGTGTAATATTTGCTAAAATACCCCCATCCAATAACAGCTTTAAAATCGGAATTAATTTGCTTTGCAACGCCTTCCATCTCTCCGGGAGAAGATGAAAATTCAATATTGTTCTCTTTCCATTGTCCAATAATTATTTCTTTTGCTGTTCCTCGATTTATTTCAAAAGAATTACCGTAAATATCTTTAGCTATAGCTTTAGTTTTTATAACCGAAATGTTTTGATCTTTCACTAAAGTTGAAGATAGTTGAATAACATTTGGGTCACCAAAATCAATCATAGCTTTTATTTTCTGACCATTAACCGTGATGTTTGTAAAAATCAGACCGTAATCAGATTTTTCAATCTCAATTACATTTGGAGTGGTTTTTGAAATTAAACTGGTGCTATTCTGGAAAAGACTAAAAGTTAAGATAAGAGTAAATAATTTACTAAGCATGATCATATAATTTAAATTAGCAGAATGTGTATTATTAATTGTTTAGATTATTGTTTCCCTGATGCAAGAAGATTGAGTCCCGTTTGAAAAGTTTCTTTATCGGTTTTTGTTTGAAATTCAGGAATAAAATCTTCTCTTGGGGTTCCGTTAATATGAAATAACTTTTCTGTAGGAAGGCACACCCTTATTTGTGTTTCGGAAAGCGTGAAACAATTTATAGCTCCCAATAAACCAGCCATTTTTGTTCCAACAATTTTTCCTCTTTTTAAACCATCAAAACCAATAGCAATTCCTTCTCCCATACTTCCTGTCCATCTCCCAACCAGTACTGCAAGAGGTTTAGTATAAATTTTTCCGTTTGGAGAAACATATTCTATCCAGCTTCTTCGAATCCCGTATTCTTTTTCTTCTGCTGGAAACAAATGTTTTTGATAGGGTTGTTCATATGAAATGAATTTCCCCATGATAGCTCTCGCTACTGTGGTATTTCCGCCACCTGGTGTATCTCTTAAATCCAGAATCATAGCCTTAGTTTCTGATAGCTTGTCTACTGCTTTGCCAAATACTTTGATGAGATTATTTTTACCTAAAGAATTGTTGATTTTTATATAAGCAATATTATTTTCCAAGACTGTTGCTTCTAGTAATGAGGTATTCTCGCTTTTGGGAGTTTTTACATCATCCGGGTAAAAATGAAGTGTCTTATTATTATGAGATACCGTAAACTTCCTTTTTTGGTTGTGTGTTCCGGCTACTATTACATTACCTGCATAATCGTATACTTTCTTATCATAATTTTTAAAAGATTTAGGGAGAACTTTTTTAATGGCTGTTTTAATAGGAATATCATTATAATGAGTAAGGATCATTCCAGGTTCAATTCCGCTTAAAGCAGCATTCTCATGTTCTTTAAGATTGGTTATAATAAATTGATGATCTATATATTCTACCCATAAATCTGTTCCGTTAGGAATTAACCTATTAGAAGAAGGCAAGTTAACATTCAAAGAAATATGCCCGTTATATAACTCATGAATGATACTTTCTAAAGACATTATAAAATCTTGTTTATTTGAAGTAGTATCTATAATGGGTTGATATATTTCTTTTACATGTTTCCAATCGGTTTTTTGGGTATCAAAATAAGCGAAACCACTATGTATTGCATTCCATAAAGAAGAAAAATCTTTTTGAAATCTAGTTTGAGCATTATTTGAATTAATAATACACAGTGTAAATAACAATACAATACTATATTTTTTCATTGTTTTTAGATATAAGGTATTTGTATAAACCTTTTACTAAAGGTCATTTATTAAATAAAAAGATGAATTTTTGAATGCGGGAAAATAGAGGTGTTTATCTTTCTTTCATTATTTCTTAATTTTCATCTACCCAATTAAAGAATTCAACCGAAATTTTATCTGTATGATCAATTTCTTCTCCATTTGATTTTTTTTCTATGAAAGAATGATCCAAATTCGGATAATGTCTGAAAGTAAGATTGGTTTTGTGATTTCTCATAAACTCAACAGGTATGGCATAAGCACTTTCTACAGGTACATTTTGATCTGCTGTTCCAATGGCGACGAAAATGGGAATATCTATTTTTAATAAGCTTTCGAGTGGAGGTTCAGAAAAACTAGCGTAACTCAAATAACTATTGCTATCCCAAAATTTGTTTGGAGTAGGGTCATTATAAAAAGATTCAAATTGGTTTAATAAGGAATCTATAATTACAACTGATTGATCTTCTGATATTTTACCTTGATAAACTTCTTTTCTGACTTTAATTAAAAAATCTGTTAATTGATTAATGCCTCCGCTTCCCCAAAAACCAATATGGGTAATATCTTTGTTAATTGTACCTAGTTTTGCTACTACATCACAACCTTGTGAGGTTCCTACAGCCACAATTTTACGAGGTTTAAAAATGTTCTTTTTTACATAATTGATAACTTCATTTACACGATTTACTCTAAAATCTAAAGTTTGTTTTTTCCAGAAATTTTCTGATACCTCCTTATTCTTTCCACTAAAATTGTAAGTATGTTTAGCTATGATCACGTATGCATAATTAGATGGAATTAAATTTCTGTCAAAAATATCATAAGTAGCACAGCAAGGATCAGTTTCGATCCATATAGGTGCTGGATACGACCCCTCGATATGAATAAATAAATCAGCATAAGGTGTGCTTTTCGGTTTATTAATAAAGAAATCTATCGTGTCATTTGATAATTCGATTTGATATGCTTCAAAACCTTTTTCTTCTGGCTTAACCTGACCCATAGATGATAGGTTACAAAGTAGCAAAAGAATTCCTACACCTGCCTTTTTTTTCATTATTTGACAAATAATCCTAATCATCTTTTGGAAGATACTATTTCAGAAACTTCATCGCCTAAGCGTTCAAACATTTCATATGTTCTTGTAGAAACCAGTTCTTTATCTACAAAGATTTTTAACCTTCCATTGGTTAATCTTACTATATAAGCAATATCATCGTCTATAATGCTTTCCCATTCGTGCCTGGAATTTTTTACAGACAAATTTTTATTACCTAATTCTTCATACAAAAGAGCTTTTACAGCTTCTGTCTTGTCTTTGTTAAAGCGCGAAGACATGCTATAACTATCGTCATCCGAATTTATGGAAGTAGAACTGGAAGAATAAGAGCTATTACTGCTTGCAGAGACACTAACAGAAATTGATTTACGCTTTGACTTACTTTTTTTGTCACTTTGAGCTTGTAGCACAAATGCACATAAAATAAATACGATTGTTGTTAAAAATTTAATTTTCATGATATTCGTTTTTTGATGTTTTATTAATGTTAAATTCCAAACCGATTCCTCTAACACTATTTATAGCGATATCAGAATCGTCTTTAAAGTATTTTCTCAATCGGCTTATGAATACATCCATACTCCTTCCCGAGAAAAAATCATCGTTTCCCCAAACGTCTTTGAGAATACGATCTCGTTTTATCAGTGTATTTTTATTATTAAATAAATATTCAATTAAGTGAGCTTCTTTTTCAGTGAGGCGTTGTACTTCATTTTGATGTTTTAAAGTATAATTGACTAAGTCAAAAGTATAAATCCCTATTTCAACATTATTTTTATTGATGATAAATCGTTGCCCTCTTTTTAAAATATTCTTGATTCTAAGGACTAATTCATCTGCTTCGAAAGGTTTAACAATATAATCATCAGCCCCTAATTTTAACCCTTTGATTTTATCTTCTTTCATCTTTCTGGCTGTCAAAAAAATGAACGGAATTTCCGGCTGTCGTTCAATCACTTTTTCTGCAAGCGTAAAACCATCCATTTTTGGCATCATTACGTCAAAAACACATAAATCAACGGTGTCAGACATCAAGAAATCCAGAGCCTCTTCACCATTAGAAACCCATGTTACATTGAATTGATGGAGTTCCAGGTATTGCTTTAAAATACTTCCAAAATCAAAATCGTCTTCAGCTAGTAATATTTTCATTGTCGGGGAATTATTATTTTAAGCATTACTCCATTATTTTCTTCAGATTCAAGATCTATAGCGCCATTGTGAGCTTCTACTATTAATTTTGTGTAATACAAGCCTAGTCCTAATCCTTTTACATTATGAATGTTTCTTTCAGAGGCTCTGTAGAATTTATCGAATACCAAATGCTGCTTGTTTTTTGATATTCCAGGTCCGTTATCTTTAATAGTAATCGTGTAATCCTGGTTGTTTAGAGCAGTTTCTATATAAATATCTATGGTATCACTTCCATATTTTACAGCATTTTCCAAAATGTTAAGTAAAGCCGTAGTAAAATGAAATCTGTCGATATAAATAGAAGTGGGTTGACGATTTTGATGGAATTTAATATTGACATCTTTTTCTTTAACAGAGAGTTTAAAATCGCTAATAAGATTATTAAAATATTGTTTGTCCATTACTTCTTCTCTACACAGCTCAATACTTTCTCCGACAAGGCTATTTTCCATAATTTGATCCAATAGTTTTTGAAGTCTGTTGTTTTGACGATCTATAGTATTTAGGGTGTTTTTAAAAAGTGGTGATATTTCTTTAGATTGTTGCTTTAAAGTGGCTGTAGCCAAGCCTAAAGTAGCTAAAGGAGTTTTAAATTCATGTGTAATATTATTGATGAAATCGGTTTGAATATCTGTTAATTTCTTTTGTTTAATCAGGGATCGAATTGTATAAATAAAAATAAAAATTACAGTGAGGATGGAGCTAATAGCAGCTATAAGAATTAATGACATTTGTCTTAAAACAATGATTTCCCAGTTTCTGACCGAAATAAAAAGAGAGTGTAAAGTGAAATAATCTTTTAAACCATTACCTGTAACTTTGCCTGTATTTGTTCTTGCTTTAAAAGTATTGTCCAAGGTATTTAGTGTTCCTAGGATTTTATTTTTGATATCCGATTTTTTATTGTTTAAAATGGTATCCCCTATCTGATTCTCCGGAGAAAAAACAACAAACTGATCTATAGTAAAAACAAAATCTATTGATAATCCTTCAAAAGTATTGGCAAATTCCTTTTTAAGGTGCGGGGTAAGTACTTTTTGTAATTCGTTATTATGTATTAGTTCCAGTATTTTTTCTTTACCTATTTCCTTTCGATTGTATCTTCTTCTTAAATCGCCATAGAGCGTATCAATTTGAGAAAATAGAGAATCAGTATAAGAGTAATCTGCTGTAATTTGCCCTGTTTTACGCTGGATATCCTTTCGAAACTCCTGTACTTTATAATCATAAGAAGTTTTTACTAAATAATATTCTATGACAGAAAGGGTGCCAATGGCAAGCAATGAAATTATAGTGAGTATGGTTATTTTTTGTTTCATTTAATAAGTGCCAAAATTATTTTGATTCAAATAATCTTTAATGATTGCATCGATAACTGCTTGCCCGCGTTTACTCATGGTATCTTCTTTAGTCCAATTTACAGCAATATCGGGAGAAATACCTTTTAATTCATTTTCATTGTATTTAGTAAATCTTACACAATCGGGCATATAGACAGTCAATCCGATATTTTTCAAATCAATTTGAATTCCTCCGTTAGTATAACCACATCCAACTCCATAACTTTTTTTGCCTATCAAAGTAGCAGCATTATTAAACTGAAATAAGGACGCAAAACCTTCTGATGCCGAAGCAGTACCTCTATTAATAGCTATATATAAAGGCCCGGAAAAAATACCTTTTTTAAAAGGGTGAAAGCGAGCAGTTCCTATTAATTGTTTAGAAGCCAATAAATGAAACTGAGGATCGTTCATGATATCATAAGGAAGCTCGGTATTAAAAGGATGTGATATAAGATCGAGGCAATCAATATCATTTTTCTCCCACACTTGTTCCGCAATACAATTATTGTTAGTATTTTCAATAAGCTCATCTATCATATTATTGAAGAGCTTTAATTTGTTTTTTAGTGTTTCGCTAATATTGGCTTGAAGATCTTTTTCAATCAGTTTCTTTTGTGATTTTAATGTTTTTTTCCAATGCAAATGTTTTACAAAAGACATTGGAGGCCCTTTTAGTTCTTTTTTAGTAAATAGCCTGGCTAATTGATGCATCCATTCTGTGCCTCCTCCGTTTCCGGAAATATCAATCAGAAGCGCATCTGTTTTTTCCGAATTTAATTCTTCAATGCGTTCTATTACATAATTTGTTAATTTGTTTTCAACTTTTCTTATAAAGGCTTCCTGGCAATCTTCTTTACATTCTCCTTGTAATTCTTTTTGATATTCTTTCCAGATATTAGATGCAATTTCCCAGTAATGCTTAGGTGAAAATGAAGGAATTCTAAGGATTCCTATTGTCATATTTTCAGATTTGATAATACTGGCTTTAAAAGGATTTTGATTTTGCACAAGGGATTTAAAGCCTTTTATTAAATCATATTGCAGATGATATCCGGTATTGGTTTTTACGACTTTCATCTTTTTTAAAGCCAAATCAATACTATCTGTATTTGAAGGAGGCACTGATTTTGATGCTTGTTCTGCAAGGTTATCATACAAACGAGCTTTTAGATGACCGTCTTGAAATTTACCAAGAAACTCTCCGATGATATTTTGGGCTTCTTTTTTGGAAGAAGCTAGTTTTAGCTTTGCTTTGATATTATTGTTAAGTGCTTTAATGTCTATTTGTCTTTCTTTTACAGCAAATGAGAGATTTGCGTAACCTGTGGTTAATTCGTTTTTGAGTAATTCGAAATCATTTAACCATAAGTCAGACGCTCTATTAATATTACATCCGTTTAATATTAGGATAACCACTAAAACCGATATGCATTTTTTCATATAACAATAGCTTTCTATGTTATAAAAGTAGTATAGAGATATGGTTCTTGATGATTTTTTCTATCTGTTAACCGATCATTAACCTAAGAAAAGTAATTCTACCCTTTAAAATTCAATGATTTTTTAAGGTATGTTAAAGAAGAAATATTAAGTGTAAGAATGATGATTAACTAATTATTAACCTAAAACAGCCTGCTTATTAATAAGCAGGCTGTTTTAAATAACCTTTTAAAAAGAAGAAACAAGTTTAATTTCTTTGTCTTTTACGATGATGGTTTTGTTTTTTTCTCACGAAGTTCCTTTTTCCGTGACGTTTTTTCCATTTCTCGTATTGTTCTTCATTCAGAATTTTTTTCATTTCCTGAAGTGTTTCATATTGCTTGTCTAGGCGTTCATTAGCCATTTTGTAACGTTCTTCTTCAGTAAGTTTTTCTCCTTTCTCTCTTTTGGCTTTTAGTGTTTCTGCTTTTTCTTTTCTTTCAGATGCCAATCGGGTATTTAATTTAAGAAGCTCTCTCTTCTGATTTTCATCCAGATCTAAAGCGATGGCCATTTTCTTGGTTTGCAAGGTTGCAATTTGTTCTGCATTTAGATTTTTAAAATGCGTCCTTCTTTGTTGAACCCTTTCTCTTTGTCCTTTTCGATCTCTATGTTCTCTTTCTTGTGAAAATGCAGGAAAAATAAATAGCATGATCAATAATGCACTGCATAGTTTTTTCATAATACATGGTTTTAATATTCTATAATTAAGACCATTATGAATAGAAAAGGTTTAATCTTGAGAAAAGATTTATTTTTTTTTATGAATCTTATTTAGAGATTGTCCAAAAACTGGAAAATATCATCGTAAGTGTTCTTTAACTCAACTTTATTAGGGCTGTGACCTGCGTCCGGATAATAAACAGCTTTATTTTTGTTTTTATCTTTATTTAATAAAACAACAAACTCTTTTGCAGTTGTAGGAGGAACCTGGTCATCTTTTCCACCATACCAAAGAAAAAACGGCGGATCATTTTTATCGAAATAGTTAATAGGTTCAAAAACAGATCTGACTTCTTCTTTAGTAAATGAACCGTCTTGAGGAAAAAAAGATTTTCCGATATCCTGTAGCAATATAATTTCATTATTTACAAAAATATCTTCTACAATATCTAATCGGTCAGTAGGTCCGGAAAAATTTATGATTCCATTTATACGAATGCCTTCGTCTAATTTATACGGATAATCTGAATTGTTTTGAGACAAACCAACAGTACTTGCTATTTGAGCACCGGCAGAAAACCCGGTAACTATAATATTTTCCAAATTCAAAGGATAGTCATTACTTTTTGATTTTAAAAAATTAAGTGCAATTGTGAGGTCTTCTGTAGCAATTGGGATACCCTTTTTGAGGCGGTAATTCATGTTTACAACATTGAGCCCTTTTTTGAGATAAGGTTGTATATAACGTTCTTCTCTTGATTTATCACTCAAATAATAGCCTCCTCCGTGTAAAAAGACAACTGTAAAATTCTTATCTTCTAATTGTGTTGCTTCTTTGGATAGGTAAATATCCATACCTTGTTCTTTGTGATCTCCATAAGAAACGTCTTTTAAAATGGTATAATCTTTTGTTATTTGATCATCTGTTTTGTCTTCAATAGATGATAATGATATATTGGATTTAGGAGCGCAAGAGGCCAGTGTTAGTATTGTTACTAATGTTATTTTAAGATGAGTATATTTAATCATAATCAAATTTTTTCTTAGATAATGAGCTTTTCGAATTCAGGAAATGATCTTATGAATATTTTCGAGTATTTCCCTATTTGAAAGTCAGTTAAAAGTATGGAAATTTTCTGGGATCCTCCTTTGATTAGAAAAATTATAACAATTGTTTTATTGATCGTTTTTAATCTTCAAAATCTATAATCAGGGGCATGTGGTCACTGTACGTCTTCCAATCTTTATGAGTTCCGATAATGACATCTTTTAACCGTTTAGTAAAATAATCAGAAGCAAAACAATAATCGAGATGATAAGGTTTGTCAATATCTTTATACAGAAAAAACGTAGGTTTTTTTTCATGTCCTTGCTCTTCTTTATAGAAAACATGGTATGCACTGTTGATTCTTTCTTTATTTAGTTTGTAGACAATATTAGTATGATTGGCCTCCCGATTTGGTTTATCCCAATAAGAATTACTATTAAAATCACCCGCTATGATTACTTTTTCATTTTTCAATAGCTTCGCATAGTAGTGGATGGCATTCCAGGTATTTGAACCGTAATTATCTCCATTTTGTGGTTTTTGACACCAAATTGCCAATAAAATAAATTCAAAACCCCTATTCTTAATTAATAGGGGCAGAATGTATCTGAAATCAGGGTTGTGATCTTTTATTTTTGAAATCGTATAATTTCCATATGAATATACCCCTATTCCTTTATTAGGATTGTCACCATACCAAAAAATATCATTAGGTAACGGAGTTCCTTCTTTGAATTTTAATTTCTCAGGACTTTCACTTTCCGGAACTATTAAAATATCGGGTTTTTCAATTAGAATTGGCATAGCTTTCTTTCTGAATGCCATATTGCAATTCCAGGTAATTATTCTCATGTTTTATCTGTTCTTCTCATGACGGGCAATTAAAAAACAATCCTTCTTTATTATTACTTCACTTAGGATGATAACTTATAATAAAATTTAATTTCCTTTTTTCTGAACCGCTGGTGTTGAAAACGGAGGGGGAGTAACTTTAATTTTTCCTTGTTTGTTTAACAACGATAACGCCTCTTTTACTGCACGTTCCAGTTGCGGATCTTTATCATTTGAAAGTGACTTGGCATCTTGACGCACTGCGATATCCGGAGCTACTCCTTCATTTTCGGCGATCCACTTGTTATTAATCGGATCAAAAACAGCATTATCCGGAGCAGTTAATGAGCCACCATCAACTAAGGCGTAATGTGTAGAAGATTTTACCAAACCTCCCCATGTAGTTGCTCCAATTAACGGACCCGCCTTTTGTTGCCTGAATACCCAGGGAAAGAAATCACCTCCTGAACCTGCAAGCTCGTTTATTAACAACACTTTAGGGCCTAAAATACCCGCAGGAAGACGCATAGCTTTTCCGTTGGGAACTTCGTTGGTTAATCCGGCTCTTAGACTTCGTGTCATTAAATCTACCATATAATCGTCTAAGAATCCGCCTCCATTGAAACGCTCATCAATTACAGCTCCTTCTTTATCTTGCTGAGCAAAATAATAACGGTTAAAAGAAACAAAACCAGGAGTACTGGTATTAGGAACCCATATATAGGCTAGTCTACCATTAGAAAGTTTATCGACAAGCCTTCTGTTATCTTCTACCCATGCACGTTGACGTAAGGCGTTTTCACTTCTTATAGGTTCTACGATCTCTTTCCAGGAACCTTTAAAATTTGGTTCTTTGTTAATATGTAAAATAGTCTGAACTCCTAAGGTTCCGTCTAAATATTGATAAGGATCATCATTAGCTGTAATTTCTTTTCCGTTAATCCCTACCAAATAATACCCCTCTTTTATTTTTAATTCCGGACGATCTAATGGACTGGACAATCTGGGATTCCAACTTTCTGTAGTGAAAATACGTTCTATCATCCACCTATTATTCTTTGCTCTTAAGTTGGCACCTAAAAGTCCAATTCTATTGGTTTCTACCCTTGGGAAATCTCCTCCACGAACAAAACTATGTCCAACAGATAATTCACCGTTCATTTGATCTAAGATATAATTTAAATCTGCTCGATGCTTGATATAAGGAACTAGTGGAGCATAACGTTTATATACCTTATTCCAATCCCTACCGTGCATGTTAGGGTCATAAAAATAATCACGCTCATATCGCCAGGCTTCTTCAAACATCTGAGTCCACTCTTCAGTACGATTCAGTTTCATTTTAAGATCTACTTTTAGTGATTTCCCACTTTTAGCATTTGCTCCGGCAGTATTAATAACTTTCCAGCCGGGTCCGATTCTGGCAAGCATTTTTTTACCGTCTGTAGATACCGAAACCTGGAAAACGCGTGTAGCAAATTCTACTGCTTTTCCTTTTTCTATACTGTATTTATGCAAGGTAACTCCGGGATTATTGGGTATTCTTTCAGAAATGAAAACAGTACCCTTAGCTCCTTTTAATGTAGAATTGTAATTGCGTACAGGTAGAGGTAAAGCAAACGTACGACGCTCTATCCCGTCAAAATCAATCTTTACTACATCTTTATCTGAAGATTTTGCATCTTTTGATTTATCAGTATCTTTTTTAGTTCCTTCTTCTTTAATTTCCTCCTCGTCACTTTTGGGTTTAAATGTTGACGGATCATCTTGGCGAAGATTAATAATGTAAGCTGCGTATGTAGGGTTGGACGTAATTGAACTGGTATTTGCCCAACCAGAACCTAATGCCAGGTTAGTACTTGCTAAAAAATATAAATGATGCCCATCTGTATCCCAGGAAGGAGAAAAAGAATCTGCAAAAGCGTTGGTAATAGCATATGATTTATTATTTTTCTGAGACCATACTTTTATTTGTCTTAGATTATTAGTTCCTGATTTGGCGTAAGCGAGCCATTGAGAATCTTTAGACCAGGTAAGCCCTAAAGAACCCCTTTCCAGGTTATTGCCACCAACATCTGCGGTAATGATTTTACGTGTTTCAAGATTTAAAATTCTTATCCTTACGTCATCATCTGTAAAGGCAATATATTTTCCATCGGGAGACCAGGTTGGCTCCCATGCGAGTTTTGATTCTCCTATAGAAATACTTCTGGGTTTAGATAATCCATCCTGAGAAGCAATCATTAACGAATATCCTTTTCCACCAGCATCAGAAAACCAGGCAACTTCATTACCTTTTGGAGACCAGATAGGAGCACGATCGGCAGTTTTAGAACTTTGAGTCATATTTCTGGAATTCCCATTTTCTACCGGTACAGTAAAGATCTCTCCACGTGCTTCCATAATAGCGCGTTTTCCGGAAGGAGATAGAGAAGCAGAGCGTGCTCTATTGCTTAAATCTTCCCATTTAGTTTCAGCCCATGGAAAATCTCCTGATACGATAATTGATAATTGAGTTGTATTGCCAGTAGCAGGATCTAAAGTATGTAAATATCCATCTCTTTCAAATGCAATTATATTGCCATTACCAGAAATAGCTTTTATATCAGATCCTTTAAATGTGGTAACCTGTTTTAAATCTCCGGACTTAGGATCGTAAGACCAGATATTACTGGTAAAGTCCCGGTCAGATAAAAAATAAATAATATCTTTCATCCATAATGGATAGATATCTGTAGTTCGTTCATTAGGTAATAAAACTTCAGAATTATCTTTAAGATTGAGAACGATTAGAGGTGTATTTTGACCCCCGCGGTACTCTTGCCATTCTACATCCCATCGATCTACACGATCGATAACAATTTGTTTACCATCCGGAGAAAACGAACCTCGTGTTCCCCATTGCTTATTTAACATTGTAGAAGGTCCTCCATCTTTAGAGACAGTCCATAAACGGTTAAAAGCAGTTGGAGCCGATTCGCGTGATGTTGCATAGAGAATGCGTTTCCCATCGGGCGTCCAGCCACGAACTAATGCGGCGCTGGGGTGCCAGGTGAGTCGTGTTACTTCGCCCCCGTTAACAGAAACTGTATATACCGCATCGCTACCTGAACGGTTAGAGGTAAATGCTATTTGTGTACCATCCGGAGAAAAATGAGGGTCTTTTTCAACTGCAGCTGTACTGGTAAGTCTTAGTACATTTTGTTGATTGAGATCTGATACCCAAATATCACCTCCATAAGAAAATGCGATATGAGTTTTGCTTATTGTTGGTTGTCTTAATAATCTTGTGCCTTGCGCATAAAAAGAGAGTATACAGGCAAAAGAAAAAATTGTAGAAAGAAAAAATTTGTTTAATAGATTATTCATAAAATAACTATTTAGGTTGTTAAAAAAGACTAATAGCAGTAGTAGGAGAGTTAAGAACTGAATTTAGGAACTATAAAGAAACAAAAAAACCGGCAAAAAATGGTTTGCCGGTTTTAATACTATATTCAAATTTTAGATTATTTAGGATCTAAAATATTATTGATACGTTCTACAGCATCTTGTAAATGAATTCTACTGATACCACTTGAATTACCAATAGCAGTTCTGGCAGAACTTCTTAAAGATCTTAATTCTGCTCTTACAATAGCTCTAATATCAGATTGGCTTACATTAACATTTGTACGTCTGACAAATCTTCTGAATGCAGCAGGAATAGTAGGCTGCTCATTGTTCATTAAGAACTCCATTCTGTCTATATAAGCACGTTGTAAATTTCTTCTGTATGTATCGATAGAACGCCCTCTACTTAATTCACTAAATAATCCTCTTCTTAAATCTCTCATCATATTTAAGAGTGTGTAAGCTTCATTTCCGTTAAGAGTCTCGTTTTCAATCATACGAGCCATTCTTCCGAAGTCAAGAAGGTTATTAAGTGTTCTGGTTTGGAATCCTCTTACACGCTCAACATTCCCAGCGTTTTCTACTTTATTGAAAATATTTTCATCCATTAACCATTGTGGAGTAGCAAATAATTCTTTCTGTAGAAAATCCATTGCTCTTTTTTGCCTTTCTTTTTCAACATGCGTGAAGATAGCACCTTCTTGATCATAAGTCTTATTGTACTGATATACACCACCAATATTAGCAGTAACATGCCCCATATAACGATTGTACTGTCCTAGTACCTGACCGTACATAGTTTGAAGATCGCTATAGTTTTTACCATCTTCTGCAGTCCATTCGATCAAATTAGGAACGATACGCTTAAGATTTAAGATACCGTAGTGACTTGCAAGCATAGAATCATCTCCTAAATCTTCAGTTTGAGAAGTAGGGTCAATTACTCCAGGTCCGCCACCTTGTTGAGCTCCAAAACGATATAATGGATCATCAGCATGATCTAAAATCCACTTATCTAAAGTTGCTTTTTCATCTTCAGCAGTTTTTGCATCTAATATAGGTCTGTACCCCCAGTTGATAGCGTGTTTGTCATAAACACCAATGTTTGGCATTAAAGCTACATCTCCATCACCTGGCTGAGCTATATAATTGAAACGAGCGTAGTCCATAATTGATGGAGCAGTACCATATTTTTTTGTAAACTCAGGATCACGTAATTTTTCAACAGGATAAGCAACACTACTTCCCATGTTATGTGGTAATCCTAAAGTATGTCCTACTTCGTGAGCAGATACAAAACGAATTAAACGACCCATTACTTCATCTTTGAAAGCAACTCCTCTTGCATCTGGATTGATGGCTGCAGTTTGTACAAAGAACCAGTTACGCAATAAAGTCATTACGTTATGGTACCAATTAATATCTGATTCTAAAATTTCTCCTGAACGAGGATCACTTACGTGAGGTCCGTTTGCGTTTGGAATAGGAGATGCTAAGTAACGTACTACAGAGTAACGTGCATCTTCAGGACTCCACTCCGGATCTTCTTCTGGAGTAGGAGGTGTTTTTGCAATAATAGCATTTTTAAAACCAGCAGCTTCAAAAGCAACTTGCCAGTCTTCAATTCCTTGCTTAATATATTTAACCCATTTCTCAGGTGTAGCTCTATCAATGTAATAAACAATTGGTTTTTTAGGCTCAACTAATTCTCCACGTCTGAATTTAGCAATGTCTTCGTCTTTAACCTCTAGTCTCCATCTGTCCAGGTAACGAACTGTCTTACTCTCTTGTACATCAAGTCCATAATCTACCTGCCCACGAGCGAACCATCCGACACGCTGATCAAAATTACGACGCTTCATAGGTACTTTAGGTAATAAGATCATTGAATTGTTGATCTCAATAGAAATAGTTCCTAAGCTTCCATTAGAAGGAGGATTATTAGCTATATATGTCTTTACGTGTCTTGCTTCAATATTAGTAGGGTAACTTTTTAAACTCTCTATAAAAGATTTTCCTGCATCTAATCTTGTTACTCTATATTGAGTTCTTCTAAATTGGGGTAATCCAAGAGGTTTTACATCTTTGTTGTAAAGATCTGTAACATCAATTACAGTACTGGTACTATCTTTACCAATTGCTTTAATTGGAAAAGAATACAATACCGGTTCAAAATTAGAATTTACTACAGCTTCATGAATTGGTAAAGAATCTGCAGCGACTACAGCAGTAGATACCACGCGTAATAATACTTTTTTATCTTTTTTCTGCCATCTTAACATCTGTTCGTTTTGCTTACCACCACCAAAACCAAGGCCATTAGCAGTTTTGGCAATACGTGTTACCATAAGCATTTCTCTTTCGAAAAGAGAATCCGGGATTTCATAAAAATATTTTGCATCAATTTTATGAACATCAAATAAACCTTTATCGGTTTTAGCATCTTTTGTAATTACCTTATTATAAGGTTGGATTCCACCTTTTTTTGGTGCCGGTTTACGAACTGGAGCAGTTGTGGCTGCTTTTTTGCCTTTCTTCTTTTTTCTTTGTGCTTCTACTGTTTGATTTGCTGTGAAAATAAACAGCACAAGAAGCAACTTAACGAGTATCTTTTTTGACATGAATTAGTTATTTAGTTTAAAAAATCCCCCAAATTACAGCAAATATTGTGGTAAGTACTGTTAAGGTTTTCTTAAGCTTTTTATTGATATATCTATATATATGTGTAAAAGAAACAAAAAAAGCTATGAAAGTTAAAAATTTCACAAAGATCGTAACATTTTGCTTTATTGATAGTCTATTAAGTAAACAACAAGATTTAAAACCAATAAAAAATATTTACAAATGAACAAGTTATTAATTATTTGTGGATTGCTTTTCTTCCAGGAAGGAGCCACTCAGAAAGACGAACCAGAACCCTATAACTTTCAAAAAGTTAATCATCTAAAAGAAGTTGCATTTTTTATGCCAAATGAAATTGACTTTACTAAAGATTTTCTGTTTTCAGAATATAAAGAAACTGAAAGAGTACTCGATTTAAATTCAATTGAATATATAGAAAATGATGAGGCGGTTGATTTAGGATTTAATACAGCTTTGTATTTACCAAGAGGGTTTGATCCACATGTAGCATATTTAGATATCAATTCAATTGAGTATATTGAAGATGAAGGAGAAGTTGATTTAGGGTTTGATACTAAGAAATATCTTCCGGAAAACTTTGATCCATATGCAAAACCATTCAATTTAAATGAAATAGCATATTTAGGAGAAGAGGAAGTTGAATTAGGATTTGACCATAAAAAATATTTACCAAGAGGGTTTGATGCTCATGCGCCAGACTATAATATCAACTCAATTGAATATATTGAACATGATGAAGTTGCTTTAGAATTAGAGTACAAGAAATTCTTATCAAAGAAATTAAAGTGTGTAAAACCAACCAACCTATAAATAAAATAATAATCTCAACATAAAACTTTGTGATATAATTATTTTGAATTAGTCGCTAAAACTCTGCTTAACCTGCAGAGTTTTTTGTTTTAAAGATGTAGCAAAAAGTAAAAAAGAGTAAAAAATATTAAGGAATCATGTAACATTTTTAAAAAACCGCATCCAAAGGGAAATTTAAAAATAGAAATCATGAAAAAAATTATTAGTGTTTTTACCTTTTTATTGTTCAGTATAATTTCATTTTCTCAGCATGATCCGTTTAAAGTTAATGTTGTAGGAGAAGGTAATCCTATATTATTATTTCCGGGCTTTGCATGCACAGGAGAAGTATGGAAAGAAACAGTAGAAGGACTCTCTCAGCATTATGAGTGTCATGTGTTTACATTTGCTGGTTTTGGTGACGTTCCTCCTGTAGAAACGCCCTGGTTGTCCAGGATTAAAGATGGAGTTGTAAATTATGTTAAGAAAAATGCATTAAAAGAACCTGTAATTATAGGACATAGCCTTGGGGGAACTTTAGGGTTATGGATGAGCAGTACTGAAGAAAAGTTATTTAAGAAGCTAATAATAGTTGATGGATTGCCTTCCGTCGGAGCGTTGATGATTCCAAATTTTGATGCAACAACCATAGTTTATGATAATCCGTTTAGTAAAAGGCAACTTGCCATGAATGATGAAGAGTTTAAAGCAATGGCAGTTCAAACAGCTTCATTTATGAGTTTAAATAAAGAAAAACATAAGCAAATTATAAATTGGATACTCAAAGCAGATAGGGAAACGTATGTGTATGGATATACAGATCTTTTAAAATTAGATTTAAGAGAAGATATGAAAAAGGTAAAGATTCCAGTAGTTTTATTGGCAGCTACCTATCCGAATAAAGAAATGATAAAGTCAAATTATGACAAACAATACAAATATCTACAAAACCTAGAAGTTTTTTATGCTGATAATTCTGCACATTTTATTATGTACGATCAGCCAGAATGGTTTATAAATCAAGTAAAAGCACAACTTGAATAAGAGAAATGTCAGAAAAAGAATTTCAAATAATTTATAACCAACACTACCAGAAAGTCTATAGGCTTTGCATGGGATATTTTAAAGGGAACGATCGTATTGCAGAAGATGTAACTCAGGAAGTTTTTATTAAAGTATGGGAGAAATCTAATGTTTTTAGAGGAGATTCCCATATTTCTACCTGGATCTATAGAATAACAGTAAATACATGTTTAATGTATTTGCGGTCTAGGAAACTAAAAAAAGAAATTTCTTCAGAAAAGTTTCCTGAGAAGCCAGAAAATAACCCAGATCATCAATCAGATAAAGAGCAACAATTAAAACTCTTATATGATTGTATATATAAACTGGATGAATTGAATAAAATAATCATTTTGATGGTGTTAGAAGGTTTGTCTTATGATAAAATAGCTGCAGTTGCAGGAGTTTCTGAGGAGACACTTAGAGTACGAATCCATCGAATTAAAAAAAGTTTAACTAAATGCGTAAATGATGAATGAGTTTAATGAAATCCTGGAAATTTGGGAGAATCAACCCAATCAAAATGCTTCTAAAGCTGGAGAAGTTATAAAAGAAGCAAAAAGAATAAAAGAAAGAATTAAAAGAAATCATTTTTGGACCAAATTAATTCTCACAATAACCGTGATGATTCTGATCACTTTTTTTATTTCAGTTTCTGTGCACAATTTTAATCAGAGTTTTACAGGTGCTTTTATCATGGTAAGTGTTCTTTTAATTAGAATATTCTTAGAATATTTGAGTTGGAATAAGTACAGAAAACTAGATGATACCAGGTCTCTAAATATGTATACAAAACAAGCATCTTCATTTTATAAATGGAGAAAGAAAATACATATTTTATGTACTCCTTTAATATTCCTTCTTTATGTATTTGGATTTATTTTACTCATGCCTTTTTTTAAGAACGGACTTTCTGAAGGGTTTTACACATATGTAAAAGTATCTTCCATTGTGATATTTATAGTGCTCTCTGTTTTTATTCTTAAACAGGTCAAAAAAGAATTAGAAACGCTAAAATTTTTAGAAGAATTATTTAAAGACGATTGATTTACTTAATAGCGACAGATTTGAGTTTTATTCGGGTATTTTTTATGAACTCTTTTTTATGCTTTAAATAAAGAACAAATTGCCCATCAGTAAGAACGCTGTCTAATTCTTTGTCTCTAAACTTGTCTAAAGATTTTATCTTTTTCAATTTTGAAAGTTTATTGCTTTTACTATGAATTATGGGTACAATTTTATGAGCATGCATTAGATTAATTTCCAGGATCAATTTGTTTTGCTGATCGGTTAGCATTAATGCTTGAGTGATTTCGTTAGAAAAAGTGACTGCCCTTTCTTCCGGAGTTGAATGTTCCAGTTCTTTTAAAATTTGAGCTTGAGTATTAGAAAAGATCAAAAGGCTAAAAAAAAGGGTAAACAGAACTTTCATTTTTAGAACTTTTGAGTGAAATTTACAGTACACATCGCGTTGTTTGATCCAAACCATTTTATCCTGTTTCTTGAAGCTGTATCGTATACAGTATCTCTTATGAATTTAGGAATTAAAATAAAGATATCATGAATAAATCTCCAATGAGACATTGTAGAAGCAATCTTTAAAAAAGCTGTAGATTTAGTATATATGCGGTCTTCCTGAAATAAGATAACGGTATCTAGTCTATCTGTAGGGAAATTATTTAACATTAATAGCTCCTGGCCTTTTTTAGATTGAAAAGGAACAAAAGTAAAAGTGTTTTTCGGAGTATTTTTAAAGATCCAGCTTACAACCCCGTTGCATAAATTACAGATGCCATCGTATATAATAATATTTTGATCTTGAGTTGTTTGCAAAATGTTTACTTTGAGAAATACTTTCTAACTAAGTCGTAGAACTCCATCAGTCATTTCATATGATATGTTAGAATTATTATAAATTTTAGGATCGTGAGTAGCTATTATGACAGCAGTTTTTTGCTCACTAGAGATCTTTTGTAATAATTCGAATATCATTTGAGAATTTTTCTGATCTAAGTTTCCGGTAGGCTCATCTGCAATAATCAGTTTCGGATTGTTAATTAATGCCCGGGCTATGGCAACTCTTTGTTGCTGGCCACCAGATAATTTATAAACAGGATAATTTAAATAAGAAGATAATCCTAATTCGGTTAATAATTTGGAAGCTTTTTCTCTTAATTGTTCTTTGTTTTTTTTATCTGATTTAAATGCTGGCAACAATACATTGTGAAGCACATTAAATTCCTGGAGTAAATAATGGGATTGATACACAAAGCCAATATTCTTATTCCTGAAATCTGATAAAAAAGATTGAGATTGTGTTTTAATAATAGTATTATTTATGATTAAATCACCCTCAAATTGCGTGTCAAGAGTTGCAAGTATATAAAGTAGCGTAGATTTACCACTTCCCGACTCTCCATGAATAGTGATTAAATCTCCTTGCTTGACAACAAGGTTGTTATTTTTTAATATATTATGCTTGACAGGTAAATAAAATTCTTTGCTGATATTTCGAGCTTCTAATATGTATTTGCTAAGCATCATTATAAATCTTTAATAATAATTACAGGATCTACACTTGAGGCTTTTTTAGCTGGAAAGTAACCGGCCAGTATTGTGGTAATTATACCAAAAGATGCGCCCAGGATATAATAAATCATTTTAAAGTTTACAGGATAAGTATCGACAATGATAAAATCGTTTGCTTTTAAAGGAGTAATTGAGATAAAATAACTGATAGCATAGCCGGTAATAACTCCTAGTAAAGCTCCGATTAAGCCAATGAATAACGACTGAATTAGAAAAATATACACAACATCTTTTTTTGTGTACCCAATGGTTTTTAAAACGGCAATGTCTTTCTTTTTTTGAATCACTGTTCCGTTCATAATATTATAAATGCCAAACCCTGCTACCAGCAATAACGAAAAAGAAACAGACCATGTCAAAACATCGCGAACTTTATTCCCGGCGACTATAGTTCTATTACTATCTTTCCAATCTTCAACATTAATGGTTTTTATTTTTTCAAGAAGTGAATGTTTTAAGCTAATATCATTCCTATCCTTTAGTTTGATGTGAATGTTGGTCGTTAATTCATTTTCCTCTAATAATGATTGAAGCATTTTAGCAGGAACATAAGTGCGTACATTGTCAATAGTTGTAATTCCGAAACTAAAAACTCCGGTGACTTTTAGTTTTATTTCATTGCCATTAGGGATAATTATTTTTAAAGAATCACCTGTATTCACCATCAGCTTTTCCGCCAAACTAACTCCAAGAATTATAGAATTGGATTCGATAAAACTATTAAACCCTTCTCCGGAAAGGATTCTTTTATCCAAGTCATAAAGTTTTTGCTCTGCCGATGCATATACTCCATTTAATGCTCCGGGTAACTGAACATGTTTACTAATGAATATGGCAGGAGATATTACTTGTTTTGAATATGCTTTTAGATTATTGGATGCAGAAATTGTTGTTTCAATTTTGTCTAAATTTTCTAAGGAAGATAGTTTTAGATCTAAATCTTCTGAAACTTGATTTTTATCTTGTTTCTGACTTATAATAAGATCCGGACTTCCTTCAAAAACAGCAGCATCTAGAAAATCATTGACTCCCGTCATGAAATTGACCATAACTATAAATGTAGCGACTCCAAATAGTACGCCCAGCATAGCCAGAATACTTTGTCTTTTTCTTGACAACAAGTATTGCATTCCGATAAACGTGTTCACTTTAAGAGATTGGTACTTCATTTATAATATTCTATGAGCTTACTTATAGTCTATAGAAATGTTAAAAGCTGACATAATAATATAATGTAAATCTGAGATTTACCCCATAAAATTTACAATTTATTAATAAAAACTAACTCAAATATAACTTCTCAAGGGAAAACCCCCTTTCATTTACCTGAATTAACCTCTGGCGTGCCCTTTATTAATATGATACATTTGAATAGTATTAAATAACTTTTATGTCATGTCTAGTAAAAGCTTTGTAGTAACCTCTTTTAAGGTAGATACCGATAAGAGTGAGATTTTTTGGGAAGGAGAACGTTTGACTACTTATGGACATCTATTATGCTCAGATAGTGAGTATCGATTTATAGTGTATTTTTTGGGAAAACAAAAAGAATTGCCTTCACCTGCATACATTCCTGAATATAATTTAGGAGCCATTTTTGTTGATGTAGATGAAATGTATACCTATTTGTCCTTAGCAAATGTAGAAGAACCTGTTTATGTTTATATGAATAAAGATTATCCCAAGTGGAATGGGATAAGTATAAACGAGCCCATTAAAGAAGAAATAATTTAACTCAGGCTATTAATCAATTTATATACTTTCCAATTCGTTTAGTCAATAAAAAGGCTCACTATAAATCAATATAGTGAGCCTTTTTTAATTAAATGCCTTTAAACTTAATCTAGAAATTTAAGATTCCCAGGAGTATAAGGTGCTCCTGCAGCTTTTAATTGCCTTCTTAAATTTTGCACTTTGGTATCTAATAAAGACTTTGTTCTGGAATATATAGGTTCAAACTCTTCTGTTACAATTTTATAACCGTCCAGATGTGTTTGAGTTGGTTTTGAAGTTGAATGTAATTGTTCAAAAACCAGGAAGCCTAATCGTTGACTTATAGATGGTGTTTTGCCAATATCTAAACGAGCAGCAACCGGATCTCCGTTTAACACTTCTTCAATAGCAGATATTTCTTTTTCTATTTCTGTATACAAACCTAATAATTGTGATTGAGAAGTAGGCGTGTTATTAATAGCTTCTCTGATATATCTCATTTCAGATTTCAACTCTCCTAAAGCATTTTGCACACTACTTATCCTACCGCTAAGCGTATTGATATTTTGTTGGAAAGCTGCTAATGCATCTCTGTCTGGTGCAGGTAAAACTGTATTATTGAGTGCGTTTAAGGTGAAACTAACCGAGTTACTCAACGAAGTCTCATTTCCATCTACAATTTTAGATAAATGGACAGTATAATTCCCGGGAGGTACCAATGAACCTTCACTTCCTCCTCCAAACGGATTATAGAAAGAAGGCTTGGATAAATCTACAGGATCTTTTGGTGCATATCTTAAATCCCAATTTAGGCGATGAAGGCCTTTAGATGGAGAAGAAAATAACTTTCTAACTATATTACCACTATTATCTTTAATTGTGAACACTAAAGTTGGAGCAGTTTCTGTTCTTTCCTTTTTTAAATCCTCGTAAGAAGGATAATTATTATTGCCGCCATTTTTTCTGATTTCTGCTTCTTTTTTCTTCCTGATATCAGAAGCAGTCTTTATATCATCTTTTAAATACCAGGTGAAAATGACTTCAGAACCCAGGTTGTCGCCTATATAAAAAGCATCTCCCATAAAAGCTTTTCCTGGTAGCCCTAACGGATAAGAAGGTTCAAATAATAAACCACTTCTAACATTAAAAAGTACTGCTTCGTTATCCAGTTTTGATTCGATATTTCTTAAAGAAGAATAATCATCTAATACATAGAACCCTCTACCAAAAGTAGCCAGGACCAAATCGTTTTGATCTTCCTGAATAGCAATATCACGCACAGCAATAGTTGGAAGTCCTGCTTTTAATTGTTTCCATTCTTTTCCACCGTTTCCAGAGAAGAAAGCCCCGAATTCAGTACCTACAAAAAGAAGATTTGCATCTATAAAATCTTCTTCAATAGTGTAAGAGGATCCTCTTTTTGGAAGATTGGCAGTTATAGAAGACCATGTTTTTCCTTTATCACTACTTTTATAAACATAAGGTTTGAAATTACCATACTTATGATGATTGAAACAAGCATAGATTACATTTTCATCGTGTTTTGATGTAAGTACAGCATTTACATAAGTACGTTGAGGTACTCCCGGGAAATTTTGCGCTTTTCTCCAGTTTTTTCCACCATCTTCTGTAATTTGAATTAAACCATCATCTGTACCTACAACTAATAAATTTTCATTGAGTGCAGATTCAGAAAACGCTACGATAGTTCCGTAAGGAGAAGTTGAACCGTTTTTAGCAACAGCGTCTACGCTCCATATTCTTCCCATTATTGGAAGTTTATTTCGGTCTATATTTTGAGTTAAATCCTCACTAATAACTTGCCAGCTATCTCCTCTGTCATCACTCTTAAAAAGTTTATTAGCTGCAAAATAAACTCTTTTAGGATTGTGTCTGCTTACCGATAAAGGAGCGTCCCAATTCCATCGATAAGCATTTTCGCCTTTTCGTTCTTTAGGCTGAATTCCTTTTTCTTCACCACTTCTTTTATCATATCGTGCAAGTACACCGTATTGTGATTGTGTGTAAACAATATCCGGATTGTCAGGAGCTACCTGAGACTCAAATCCGTCTCCTCCATGAGTAATAAACCAGTCAAAATTATTAGGCCCGTTATAGCTGTTGGTTCTTGAAGGTCCTCCCATACTAAAGTTATCCTGTGTACCACCATAGATATTATAAAAAGGCTTCGCGTTGTCTACAGCTACTTTGTAGAATTGTGTAACAGGTAAGTTAGCTTTAAAACTCCAGTTTTTACCAGAATCCCATGATTCATATATCCCACCGTCATTTCCGTTAAGTAAATGTTTTGTGTCGGTAGGATCTATCCATATGTAATGATTGTCTACGTGCTTATAATCTTCCCCTACATTTCTAAAAGTCCGACCTCCGTCTTCAGTTACTTTCATCCAGGTATCCATAGCATATACTTTATCAGGATCTATAGGATCTGCAATGATCTCCTGGTAGTAATTACCACTTGTAGAATAACTTCCTCTCTTTTCCCATGAAGCTCCTCGGTTTGTGGAAATAAAAAAACCTCCTTTACCATATGCTGCTTCTACAATAGCATAAATAAATTCAGGATTGGCAGGCGAAATTGCGAGTCCGATTCTACCTAAATCAACGTTAGGAAGTCCTTTGTTTATTTTTTTCCATGTTTTTCCGCCATCTTCAGATTTATGAAGCCCGGAACCAGGACCACCGCCTAAATATGTAAATACATGACGTCTTCTTTGATGAGAAGCGGCATAGAGTACATCAGGATTACGGGGATCTATATGAATTTCATTGATTCCGGTGTGCTCATCTATACTCAAAATATTATTCCACGTTTCTCCACCATCTACAGATTTATAGAGCCCACGATCTCCTCCTTCACTCCAAAGCGGTCCAATGGCTGAAACATAAATAACATTAGAATCCCTGGGGTCAACAACAATATTACCAATATGTTCAGAATTTTTAAGCCCCATGTGTGTCCAGCTTTTTCCTCCGTCAATTGATTTATAAACTCCGTCACCGTAAGCTACACTACGTTGGTTGTTGTTTTCTCCAGATCCTACCCAAATAACGCTGTGATTATTAGGATCAATAGTAATACATCCTATAGAATAACTCCCCTGGCTATCAAAAATAGGTTGAAATGTATTACCAGAATTAATAGTTTTCCATACCCCTCCGGAAGCAGTAGCCACATAGTATTCACTATTCTTTTCAGGATTTATAGCAATATCTGCTATTCTACCTGATGTTAACGCCGGACCAATACTTCGAAATTTAAGTCCGGAAATGGAAGTCTGTTCTAAAATGCTTTTTTTAGGAGCACTTTTTTTTCTTTTTTGCCCATAAGAATGGAAAGAAATACAGCTAATAAATAATAGCGTAATTAATTTTTTCATAATTAGAATGAATCGGTTAAAAAGATTAAAATAATGGCGGAAATAGCATCTTTATTAAAAATAAAAACGCTTAGCCCAAATATACTAATAAATCAAAACCGAATACGATACTTAATGACCAAGTAACAAAGTTCTTAACGATCGTTATGATTCACCAATTCTAATGTTGTTTTTAGTAAATCTGTTTTATGGATTTTTGATTTTAGCCATGCATAAAAACTGATAGCAAAAATGTCTTTTGATGAGGTGAAGATTTCTTCAGAATCTGTTTTGAATTTATCAGATGAAATTAATTCAGGAGTATTCAAATAATGCTCTACAAATTTGAAAAAATGAAACTCACCAGGGTCTTTTTTTAGTTTTAAATGATTAGCATACCTTCTTTTAAAACTAATCATTCTTGATACAACATAATCGATATTCTGCAGTTCTATGTGCAATAAAATTTCAATCAGATTTTTTTTAATGCACCAATCGATACCTAATCTTTTCTCATACCAGGTATCGGTATGGTTCAACCTTTTAAAAACATTAATAGCTTCTTTGAAATTGTTTTTTTGAAAATGAAAAATGGTTAATACCAATATGATATCTGAAGTTTCTTTAAGACTATGTGTGTAATTAGTTTTAAGGGTATTGGTTGCCATTTCTATTGCCAGATCATGATTACCAGAATAGTTTTCATTTAAACTTTTTAATAAAGCGTATTTCGGAAAAAAAGTAATATAATATTTAGCTTTTTCACCATTCATTTGATCTAACATTTTTTCTAAATAAGCCCTGGAAAGTTCAAATTTTCTATTTCTGAAAAATACATTAGCCATAAAATACAGGATAAGAATGTGGTAATACCTGTTTTTCCCTATTTGTTTTTCTTTATCTAATACTTCATCATAACTCTTTTGCATATAATCTTCTACAGAATAATAATTGTTATTTAAGTGAGCATATTCATTAGTGATAAACATAATTTGATAAAGTGACTTAAAAGAGAGCGTATCTTTAAAAGAGATATTAAAACGATCAATAGTTTTGTTGATTATTTCTTGAAAATCTACTGTATTTCCTTGGTAATTAATATTGTTTAGTTGCTTTCTTAAATAAGCATAACCAAGATTTAATTGTTCTTCCTGGAATACTTTCTTTTTGTTTTTGTTGTATTTAGAAATAAGAGCTTCCAGGGAAGTAGATACACCTAAATGTGCATATTGAATTTGAAGTTGATATATCTCATTTAATACTTTAAAAGCATCGGTTTTCAAGGCTTTGTTTTCTGCTTTTCTGAGTATCTTAAAAGCTATTTCAGGTAATTTCTTCTCTATGAAAGTTTGTGCAGCCAGTACAAGTTTTAAACTGCTTTTTTCTGTAGAATAATCCAATTCAAAATCACGATTTGCAATGAACTCAATGAGGTTGTCATATAATCTCTTTCTCAATGCATTGTAAGCAGGACGATTTTTAGTTTCATATAGTTTAGTTTCCCAATCTTTGGAAGTGCCTGAATCTAATAATCTAAAAAACGCTATGTTTTTAGTGTCATGTCTTTTGTTTTTTTCTTTTAAATGACTGATGAAAGATTTTTTTTCTTCTACAGATAAGACATGTATAATTTTATTTAAATCATTCATATATCATCATTTTTAAATAATTTAAATTATTAATTATCAATTGTATAAATAAAAATTAAATATAAATATATCATTATTTTTTATTGATTTTTAATTTTTAAAACAATAAATTCTGAAGCAGATTTGTCATGTTATTAATTCTTTAAATACAATAATTATGGATTCTAAAACATCAGAAAAATTAAAAACAACATCGGTTAAAGATGAAATAGAAAAGCCAGAAAAAAAGGAAACATTAATTGAACGACAACGACCAACAGCTGCTTTTATAGCTGCGTCATGGGTAACTTTATTTACCGGAATGATTTCTTATTGTGTGGGTTTATGGAATGCAGAAATGTATTTAAATGAAAAAGGATATTATTTTACTATCCTATTGTTTGCTCTGTTTGCTGTTATCTCGGTTCAGAAAAGTGTGAGAGATAAAATAGAAGGATTGCCGGTAACAGATATCTATTATGGCATTAGCTGGTTTGTAACTGTTATCTCGATATTGTTATTAGTTATTGGGCTCTGGAACGCAGATTTGGAATTGAGTGAAAAAGGATTTTATGGAATGTCCTTTACATTGAGTATTTATGCTGCAATAGCGGTTCAAAAAAATACGCGTGATGTCCAATTTATAGATAAAAATATATAATTAAGCCGAAGGTGATATGAAGGCTGTAAGGTAAATGTGAAGTATTATCAAATATAATCATTAATTTCCCCCAACAATTTTTTGAAGTTGTATTAAAAGAATAATTTCTTCAGATACATTTAAAATATTTTAAACCACCTTTTATGAAAAACGTATTCAAAATATCATCATTTTTACTTATTTCATTTCTTGTTGCTTTTGTATCGTGTAATACTAATGAAAAGAAAAAGAAAGTAACAGAAGTTGTCGAGGTAGCAGAGGTGCCAGTATTGGAGAAACATACTGTCAATTCAGATGGGCACCCCATAGCTGTATGGGGAAAGAAAGTAAAAAATTCTAAAGGAGCAATATTGTTTGTTCATGGCCGTACGTGGAGCGGAGTACCAGATTTTGATTTACAAGTAGAAGACGAAGAACTTTCATTAATGGATGGAATGATTGAGAAAGGATATACAACTTATGCTATTGATTTAAGAGGGTATGGAGGTACTCCAAGAGATGAAACAGAATGGTTAACGCCAAATAAAGCCGCAAAAGATGTAAATGTAGTTTTAAAATGGATAGCAGAACGAGAAAGAAAAGAAGTTCATTTATTCGGATGGTCTATGGGATCTACTGTTTCTTTACTGGCATCTCAGCAAAATGCAGCTGATATAGCAAGTTTGACACTTTTTGGTTTTTGGATGGATTTGGATGCAGAAATTGCCGAAGACCCTGAAGATAAACCTTTGGATAAGACAGTAAACACAGCAGAGGCTGCAGCAAGTGACTTTATAACCCCGGGAAGTATTAGTCAGAAGGCAATAGATGCTTATGTTAAAATGGCGTTAGAGGCAGATCCTATTCGAGTAGACTGGCGTGATATGAACGAATTTAAAGCCATAGATCCTTCAAAAATAGAACTCCCTGTTTTAATTTTACAGGGAGAATTAGATCCGATTGCTCCGACAGAACGGCAAACAAAACTTTTTACTCGTTTAAAAACGGCAGACAAAAGCTGGGTTGTAATTTCTGGAGGCGATCATGCTGCTTTTATGGAAACACCAAGACCACATTTTATCAGTGCATTTACCGGATTTATTAATCGATTTAATGAATGATTAAAACCAGTACTTTCTAATACTTTTAGGAGTTGCCTTATTCTGTTCCGATGCTATTGATATCTTCACTATAAGTTAGCTTTGGGTTTGGGCCATATTGATTAGATTCGTTATCGCTTTCTATGCAATAGAAAATAAGTAATACTAACCCTCCAACAGAAGGAATTAAATTTAAAAGATAAAGCCATCCGGTTTTGTTAGTGTCGTGTAATCTTCTTACCGAGACAGCAATCGTAGGAATTATTATTCCTATTAAATAGATTACGATAATACCACCTCCGGTAATAGCAATAATAGGAGATTCTGCCAGAATACCTGCAATAGTTATAAAATATAGTAATACAGTAATGATGATATTCATGAGTACGTAATACCAGTACTCAGAACGTCTGGCTCTGCCTTCAAAATTGGCATAATTGTCTATGATGACTTTTTTGTACCAATCCAGCATAGTAAAGTTTTGTTCGTCTTTTCTAATTTTCATGTAACAATTAGCTTCGATTAGTTTGGAGTTTTAGAAAAACGAAAATTTTCATAAAAAAGTACAAAAGACAAGCCTAAGTATATTAAGGCATTGTATAAAAAGTTAGTATGAACAGAATTGATTAGATAACTTCAACAATCAAAGCATCTTCTGTTTTGGTTACTTTTGTTAATCCGTGTTTGGAAAGTCCTTTGATTCCTTTATCCCAACCTTTGTTACTTAATCCTGATTGTGCTTTAAGATCGTTGAGATCCATGCTCTTATGCGTTTTTAAGATTTCAAAGATGGCCTTTTCATTGTCGCTTAAAACTAATGGTTTTTTCTCCGGACGCATTTGTGGGAAGAATAAAACTTCCTGGATAGAAGCGTTATTTGTCATTAACATGACCAGTCGGTCAATTCCAATTCCAATTCCAGCTGTAGGAGGCATTCCATATTCTAGTGCTCGGATAAAATCCTGATCAATAAACATGGCTTCATCATCTCCTTTTTCAGAAAGTCTTAATTGTTCTTCAAAACGTTCTTTCTGATCGATTGGATCATTTAACTCAGAATAACAGTTAGCCAACTCTTTTCCGTTAACCATCAGTTCAAAACGTTCTGTCAGTTCAGGATTATCACGATGCTCTTTGGTAAGCGGACTCATTTCTTTCGGATAATCAGTGATAAATGTAGGTTGTACATAATGATGCTCGCACTTCTCTCCGAAAATTTCATCTATAAGTTTTCCTTTCCCCATAGTTTCATCAACCTCGATACCAAGCTTTTGAGCGATCTCACGTATTTGAGTTTCATCCATACCGGATAAGTCAAATCCTGTATGATCTTCTATTGCCTGTAAAATAGGAATCCTTGGATAAGGAGCTTTGAATTCAATTTCATTTTCACCAACCATTACTTTAGAAGATCTGGTTGCATCAATAGCTACCTTTTCTAATAAAGCTTCGGTAGTTTCCATCATCCACATATAATCTTTATAAGCTACATAAAGTTCCATAACGGTGAATTCAGGATTATGTGTCCTGTCCATCCCTTCGTTTCTGAAATCTTTAGAAAACTCATATACCCCATCAAATCCGCCAACAATCAATCTTTTTAAATATAATTCATTGGCAATTCTTAGGTATAGAGGAATATTTAATGCATTGTGGTGTGTAACAAATGGTCGTGCAGCTGCTCCTCCCGGAATAGGTTGTAAGATAGGAGTTTCGACTTCAAGATAGTCTTTATCATTAAAAAACTGACGGATACTATTTGTTATTTTAGTACGCTTTACGAAAGTGTCTTTTACATGCGGATTAACAACCAAATCGACATAACGTTGGCGATAACGTAACTCAGGATCATTAAATTCATCATATGTATTTCCGTCTGCATCTACTTTAGGTAATGGTAACGGCTTAAGTGTTTTACTTAATATTGTAAAATCTTTTACCATCACTGTTTTTTCGCCCACCTGTGTGGTGAATAATTCTCCTTCTATTCCAATAAAGTCACCTATATCGAGTAGTTTTTTATAAACTTCGTTGTATTTGAACTTGTCTTCATCCGGACAAATTTCATCCCTGTTGAAATATATCTGGATTCTGCCTTCACTATCTTGCAACTCGGCAAAAGAAGCTTTTCCCTGGATACGACGACTCATTAATCTACCTGCTATGGTGATCTTTTTACCTTCTTCAAATCCTTCTTTTATTTGCTTTGAAGTATGGTTTACCGGATATAAAGCTGCCGGATATGGATTTATACCCGCTTCACGTAATTTTCCAAGTTTTTCACGTCGTATGATCTCTTGCTCTGAAAGTTGCATTCCTGTCTGTTATTATTTAAGCGCGTAAAGATAGTCACAATTGCATAATCTGTCAATTGGAATGACAGAAAATATATGTGAAAAGTAAACGTTCTTACCTGTAACAAATTAATGCTAAATTGCGTCCTATTAGGTACATCAATCAAAAATAAATTTAAAACATGAGTATCTGGAGAGTCTTACTAGCAATTATTTTTCCACCATTATCTGTTCTTGACAAAGGATGCGGTTCTATATTAATCGTTTTTATTCTATGGATTTGTGGCTGGATTCCAGGAGTTATAGCGGCTTTAATCATTTTAAACAACCCCAATAAATAAAACTTTAGATTATGAGAAAACTTTCTTTTTTGATCACGATGATTTCAATTGCATTTTTAAGCAGTTGTAATTTTACAGAAGAGTTACACATTAAGGAAAATGGAAGTGGGAGAATATCAATTCATTTTGATGGATCAGAACTGATGAAACTGGCAGGCGATAAAATCAATACCGGAGGAGAAGAAGTAGTAGATTCTATTATTTCGTTTAAAGAATTATTAGAAGAAAAGAAAGATAGTATCGCTAACTTGTCTTTAGAAGAACAGGAACGCTTAAAGAAGTTAGAAAAATTCACCATGCATATGGTTGTAAATGAAAGTACAGGGGATATGAAGATGGATTTTTATACAGATTTTGATAAAGTTTCCGAATTGTCAGATGTTTTTAGTGCTTTTCAAAATGCAGGGACACTTAATGCAAAAGGAGAAGCAGCTCCTAGTTCACCTTTATCTGCCGGTACAGATGCTACAGAAGTGAGTTATTCGATGGAAAAAGGAGTTTTTAAGCGAATAGGGAAAATCACCAACCAGGAGTTGTTAGAAAAAAATGTTGATAGCCTTGGAAGTATGGAGATGTTTTTAAGCAGTTCTACCTATACTCTAAAGTATCATTTTCCGAAAAAAATTAAAAATGTATCTGTAAAAGGGGCTTTGTTTAGTGACGATAGAAAAACAATTATCTTTAAAGTGCCTTTTATGGACTATTATAAAGATCCTGAAGCTTTAAATATTGAAGTAGAATTAGAGAATTGAATCTTCTCTAACCGATCTTTGCCTTCTGAATTTTGAAACTTCATTAGATGTTTTTTCATTGTATCTTTGTAACATGAATAAAAAGATTAATGTTCAGGATTTAGGGCTGAAAGATTATAAAGAAAGTTGGGATTACCAGGAGTTACTTTTTAAGGAAATCCTGGATATAAAAATAAAAAACAGGAAGGAAGAGGCAAACTTACCAACTCCTAATCATTTCTTATTTGTAGAGCATCCTCATGTGTATACTCTGGGAAAAAGTGGAGATAAGAATAATCTCCTGTTAAATGAAATACAGTTAGCTGCAAAAGACGCTGTTTATTATAAAATTAACAGGGGAGGAGATATTACGTATCATGGCCCCGGGCAAATAGTTGGTTATCCTATTTTAGATCTGGACAATTTTTTTACAGACATTCATAAATACCTTCGTTTTTTAGAAGAAGTGATTATTCTGACCTTAAAAGAATATGGTTTGCAAGGAGAAAGATCTGAGGGAGAGACGGGAGTTTGGTTAGATGTTGGAACGCCGTTTGCCAGAAAAATATGTGCAATGGGAGTTCGGGCTTCCCGTTGGGTAACCATGCATGGTTTTGCCTTGAACGTCAATACAAATCTTGGATATTTTGATAACATTATTCCTTGTGGAATTCAGGATAAAGCAGTTACCTCTCTGAATGTAGAATTGGGAATCAAAGAAGTTTCATTGCACGAAGTGAAAGAAAAATTGCTTCGTCATTTCGAAAATATCTTTGAAGCAGAATTGATTAAAAATGTTTCTGAATCTATATGATTCAAATGCTTTATTACAGTAAGCTTATAAATATAAATTGTTGAGGTTTTTTGTTGTTGAGGTTTTTTGATCAAAAGTATTATGTGCTATGTCATTCCTGCCTTCGCAGGAATGACATCATTGTTATTGATTGTAAAAAATGAATTAATTCAATCTGTAAACCAAGATAGATCGTTTTTCACCCTGAACAACTAACTCTAACTTGTTGTTATTGTCAATATCGGCCAAATCGATAGCAGAGATTCCGTAAATTGGAAAATTAGGAATAGGTATTGCGTTACTGTCAAAGAGATACACTTTATTATTTTGAGTATCAGTTATAGAAACATAAATTTTGTCATTGATATAGAAAATTTTGGGTTCAGTGTAGAATCCGAAATCCAATTCCACTTTTTTCTTTTTAATACTTAAAATATTATCAGATATTGAAACTAGTGTTTTGGCTGTTGCATCTATTTTATGATTGTCTTTTAAATCCAGGTTTTGATTGGATGCTTTTCCTCTGAAATCAATTTGTATAAGATTTCCTTTGTTATCGGTTGTAGAGAAGGTATTTTGATACATGAAAATCTCATTTCCGGAAAAATCTATATTTTCCTTTACTCTGGTTCTATTTTTCCCTCTACGATCTAAAATATATAATTTTCCGTTTTCTTCTGCGATGACCAGGTAATCCTTGCCATTGACTCTAAAGTGTTTAGGTGTAGTTACTATTTGATTAGGTACTTCTTTAAATGTAAACCCAGAAACAATTTTTCCGCTACGGTCATACATTTTTAAATCTTTTCCAAAACTTAATAAAAAACGATAATCCTTGTTTTTGTCATAATCAAAAACAGCGAGAGGTTGTGTAATACGCTGACTGAATTTTAATGGGAAAGGATTTACTTCATTTCCGTTACGGTCAATAACATGAAATTGATTACTGGTTGCAAAAGTTAGTTGTAACCTGCCATTTTTATAAAGATCGATCTGTTGTACAGTGCCATTTATGGGGCTATCTAATTTTTTCTTCCACAGTACTTTTCCTTTGTTTGAGATGAGGTATAAGTTGTTTTCTACATCTTGCACTACAATTTCTTTTTGCTTACTACGGTGATTGATTACAAACTGCGGTTTGTTGGCAATATCTGCATCTAAAGTGATATTTAACAATTGAGAAACAGAACCAGATTCACTTTCTTTTTTTGTTTCTTTTATGGTAGCGTTAAAATGTGAAAATTCTCTGTCTGAAACAAATTGAATTATAAAGTGAGGATATTCTTTAACAGCTAATTTTTGAATGTCTTTTTTATAGTTGTTTTTAATTTGATTGGCAATAGCATTTTTGAAACTTAAATTATTGCTAACTATTAAAATAGAAGCTTCATCATTTAAATTTGAAATGGCGTTCTTGTACGAATTAGCATTGGCAAGTGTAGATTTATTCTGGTAATTAGAAATTATAGCATGTAGGTTTTCTACTTTATCAGAAAAAATTAAAAAATCATCAAGGATAATATGGAAATTGGCTGCAGAATTCGGTATTAATGGAGAAAACGTATCGACAAGAATTTTAAAATCGTTGAATTTATATATTGAAACACCTCGATACTCATCGGCTAAAGTTTGAATGCTTTCCAATTCAATTTTTGCAGCCTCAATATTGGTGTAATGAAGTGCAGTACATTTTTCAGTGCCGTTGTAAATAATTCCTACCTCATTAGAGGTGTCAAACAAAGTAGTATTTAGTTTTGTGGTTTCAGGTTTTTGATTGAATTGTAAAAGATTTTGATGTAATAACTCCCAATCAGAATAGGTATAAGAAATAAATCCGTCGGAATTGACAGGCGTTAAGCTTGCCAAAGAATTAACTTCAGGCTTATTTTTATAGAATAATGATGAGATTTTGTTGTTGGCGTCATTAGTCAAAGCTATTCCGTTAGTAACAATCTGGTTTTGTTCAAGAGTCAAGTCCAATGCCAGCCAATCAGAAATTTTTGAAATATTCTTTGAAGTATTACCTGGAAATAAATCTTTAAAGAAAGAATAAGTATTTGTGCAATTAACAATTAATGCACCTACGCTATTGTCATTTATTGTTTCGTATGCTTTTAAAAATGATGCATTTACTTCGTTATTTCCGGCTTTAAACTGACGGATATTATTTTCAATTAATAGTTGAGAAGAAGAATTTACAAGAATATCATCTAAAATAACTGTAAAAGAAACGGTGTTTTTAATGGTTGTTTTATGTATGTCAATATTTTCATATTGAAAAGTCTCGATTTTTTTATCGGCTAAAGCATCTAATAAAAATAAATTTGGAGTGCTTTCGGTTAAGATAGTGTATTCAAAAGTTCCATTACCTACTTCATTAAAACTAATTAATAGGTTGTTGTCGGGAATATTCAGGTAATTAAATTGTTCAAGATATTTTTCTAAATCAGTATAGAAAGTGGTGTTAGCTATCTCTTTGAAGAAAGTATTGTTTTTAATACCACTTTTAAGTTCCTGTAGATTATTGATTTTAAAAACTAACGAAGCATCTTTGGGAATGTAATTTAATGCTGAAATCGGTTTTCTTTCGTTTTTTTGACAGCTTAAGAAGATTAAAACGATAACAGCGACAAAGATTTTTTTCATCAGTTAAAATTTATTGTTTTGGTGGATAGACTAAATCTCAAACGATTAAAATAATTATTGTATAACCAGATTGAAAATTTTTTAACCATAGCGATTAGTTTATGGCTGTATGTTGCAAATGTAAGAAACTCATAATTTCAAAAAGTAAATTTTTTTAATCAGATCATAAATCTAATTTGAATTGCTCAGGCAGTAATCTGAAACTTTTTCTGTGATAAGGGGTAATGCCATATTCTTTAATGGCTGCTCTGTGCTCTTTGGTAGGGTATCCTTTATTTTGTTTCCAATTATACATAGGGTATTCTTCATGTATTTTTTCCATATATAAATCTCTATATGTTTTTGCTAATACTGATGCAGCTGCAATACTCATATATTTACTATCTCCTTTAATTATACACTCATGTGGAATGTTTTTATAAGCTTTAAACTTATTTCCATCTACAATGATAAAATCGGGAGTTGTGTTTAATTGATCTATGGCTTTATGCATACCTAGTATAGACGCATTTAATATATTGATTACGTCAATCTCTGCTGGATAGATGTGAACTACGCCATAACTGATTGCTTTTTTTTCAATTATAGGTTTAAGAGAAAGTCTTTTTGATTCAGATAATTGCTTGGAGTCATTCAATAAGTTGTTTTTGAATGATTTTGGTAAAATAACGGCAGATGCAGTTACAGGACCCGCTAAACAACCTCTTCCGGCTTCATCTGTCCCTGCTTCGAAATCGTTTTCGTTTGAATATTTTGTTAATAACATTGCAAAGCCTCTTTGATTTTAATGTTACAAACTTAATATTTCGTTAAAAAAGACTCAACATTTGCTGCTTATTTGTGAATTTTAACAACAAAACCTTCCTTTTTACTTGATTTATTAAGAATTTATTAAGATGTTTGCCCTGACTAAATCAAATTAATTTAAATATGAGATCAAAGTTTACATGGATGATAACGCTATGCTTAGCGTTTGTATTTCAGTTTTCTTTTGCACAAGAGAAGACTGTAACAGGTAATGTGACAGACCAGGATGGTTTGCCATTGCCGGGAGTAAGTATTGTAGTTAAGGGTACTACTAAGGGAACTCAAACGGATTTTGACGGTAACTACTCAATCAATGGAGTGACAGCTGGTCAAGTTCTTGTTTTTTCTTATGTAGGACAGAGAACTACAGAAAGAACCATTGGGACATCAAATACAATTAATGTTCAAATGGAGGCTGATGCACAAGCATTAGAAGAAGTGGTTGTGGTTGGTTTTGGTACTAGATCTACAAAGAAATTAATCACAAGTGTAGCAAGAGTTGAGACAGAAGCTATTCAAGACGTTCCTGCAACATCAGTACAAGAGCTTTTACAAGGTCAGGCTAGTGGTGTTCAGTTCGTTCAGAGTTCTGCAGTTTTAGGATCAGCGAACGTGATTAAAATTCGTGGGGTGAATTCATTAACAGGGGGTTCACAACCATTAATTGTACTTGATGGAGTGCCGTTGAGTGATGAGGATAATACATTCAATTTGGGAGGTAATAACGGACTTAATGGTCTGGCAGATATCAACCCACAAGACATCGAGTCATTTTCTATTTTGAAAGATGCGGGTGCTACAGCTATTTATGGTGCTAGGGGAGCTAATGGTGTAATCCTTATTACTACTAAAAAAGGAAAAAACGGAGAGAAGCCTAGAGTAACATTAAACGCATATACTTCTGTTGCAAGAGCAACTGAATTGATAGATGTATTCTCTGCAGATGAGTACAGACAGTATCGAGTAGATCGTGGAACATTTCCAGGAGCTGCCGGAGGTGTAGCAGCAGCAACAGATTTACCACAAGGAGGATTTGATTATGTTGATGCAGTAGCTGGTACTGGAGTATCTCAAAATGTAGATTTATCTGTAGCTGGAGGGTCAGAGAAATCAAATTATTTCTTTAGTTTGACTTATACAGATCAAGAATCTCCTTTCATAGGGAATGAGTTACAAAGAATATCAACTCGTCTTAATGTTTCAACACAAGCTACTAATTGGTTGAAATTAGGGGTGAATATAGGTATCTCAAACTCGGTTAATGACAGGGTGAATGTTGAGAATACTACATTTGCACCATTGACATCAGCATATTTGATTCGTCCGTTTAATGAGCCTTTTGATGCAGATGGGAATTTTATAAATAATGACTTTATTAACAATCAGATAGCTTTAGATGCTTTAGTTGATAATGAAGTAAATTCGACAAGAATTATTGCTAATGCTACAGCTGAGATTAAATTCACAGACTGGTTAAACTATAAAGCTTTATTTGGTGTAGATAGAGCGACTATAAATAACTTCCAAAGAACTAGAGTTCTTTTTGATTTACCATCAGCAACAAACCCATTAGGAGGTTCTGCTTTTGATAACGTAGCTAGAGATAATAGATATGTATTTGATCAAACCTTAAATTTCAACAAGACATTTGGGGAAAATCATACTGTAGGTGCTGTTTTAGGATATTCATTCCAGGAAACAATTTTAAATAGTATTTCTGCAGGTACTGATTCATTTATTTCTGACGGACAAAGAAACGTAACTTCGGGAGCTGTTGTAACAACAGGAACTCAAAATAGATTTGAGAGAAACTTAATAGGATATTTTGGAAGTCTTTCATATGATTATAAGTCAAAATATATATTTACTGCAACGGCTAGGAGAGATGGATCTTCTAGATTTGGATCTAACGAGCGTTTTGGTAATTTCTACTCCCTATCTGGTGGTTGGAATCTTTCTGATGAAGAATTCTTCAACGTGGATTGGATTAGTAGTTTAAAACTTAGAGCTACTTTCGGTACAGCAGGTAACGATAGAATTGGAGGATCTTTCCCTGGAATAGGTACATTTAACAACGTAACATCTAATAACCAAGCGGGACTTGTCGTAGGTGTAGCAGATAATCCAAATTTAACATGGGAAGAAAGAGAAACATTAGATTTAGGTGTAGATGTTTCTTTCTTTAATAATAGAATTAGTTTGAATGCTACTTATTTTGATAGTACAACAGATAGATTATTAATTGCTTCTCCATTACCAGCTGTAACAGGAGCTCCACTTAGATCTGTGAATAGAAATGCAGGAGAGTTGAGTAATAAAGGATGGGAGTTTGATTTAAATACAAGAAATATTGTAAAGGATGATTTTACTTGGACAACTAATTTCAACATTTCTTTTGTTGATTCTGAGGTTGTTAACTTGCCGGGTGCTGCTACAGATCCACTTGGAAGAAGATTTATAGCCGGGACTGGAGCGCAGAGAGCTATTGAAGGAGAGTCTCCTAACTCATTTTTCTTAGTAAGATTTAATGGAATTAATTCTGAAACAGGAGATGCAGAATATTTAGATGTAAACGGGAATATTATTGATAACCCAAATGATCCTAATGATAGAGTTATAGTAGGTGATGCTACACCTGATTTTACAGGAGGTATAACAAATACAATTAAATACAAAAATTGGGATTTAACAGCGCTACTTTCATTTACTTATGGGAATGATATTTTTATAGATGGATTGCGATTTGTAGAAGCTCCTGACAGAATTGGTGTATTTAACCAGTCTACTGAAGTATTAAATTTCTGGAGACAGCCAGGAGATAATGCTAGATTCCCAAGACCAGGTAGTCCAACAGAAGCTACATTAAGAAATCAATCAACATTCCAATTAAGAGATGGTTCCTTTTTAAGAGCTCGTAATGTTACATTAGGTTATACATTACCTGAGAAATTCTTAGATAAAACTTTATTTTCAAGTGTTAGGTTATACGTAACTGGAAATAACCTATTTATCATAAAAGATAAAGATTTAGATAACTTCGATCCAGAAGTTACCGATTCAACTGCGCCTTTAGCACAGGGGGAAACTTTTTTCACTCCACCACAAGCTAGAACATTCGTATTTGGAGCTAGAATTAATTTTTAATAATAAAGTAAGATATAATTATGAAAAAAAATATAATCTTTAAAAAAGCACTCCATTTGTTGTTAGCAATACCATTATTTGTTGCAACGACAGGGTGTGAAAATGATTTAGATAATCTACCGGAAGATCAACTAGGTACAGCTTTAGTTACTACCTCAGAAGCGGCTATTAATGCATTGGTTGTAGGGATGTATAGAAGTGCACAAGAAGTAGCTGCGTTTAATGGAAACCGTTACGTTATGGATGCTGTGCAAAGTGACGAAGGTGTTTTTGTAGGTTCATTTACAACTATTGCGAACTTGTTTGAGTATATTCAAAATCCAACTAATGGGACTTTGAGTGCTTTTTGGAATGAAGCTTATGAAATGATAAACTTAGCAAATTTCATTTTAGAAAATGTTCCTGCAGCAGCAGCAGAGTTGCCAGATATTACAGATGATGAGCTTACTCAAATTCTGGCTCAAGCAAGATTCATTAGAGGGATAGCTTATTTCCAAATCTCTCAATTGTATGCTCAACCTTTTCAAGTATCAGGCGGTTCTAATCTTGCAGTGATCATAGTTCCAGGTTTCTTTGGAGAAGGTGGTTTGACTGAAGATGAATTAATAAATTTAAGTCGTTCTACATTAAATGAGGTTCACCAGCTTGTTGCTGATGATTTAGATTTTGCAATTGCAAATTTAACAAATACAACTGATCATACTATAGCAAACGTTGATGCTGCTCGTGGTATGAGAGCAAGATTGCATTTGTACAGAGGAGAGTGGGCACAAGCGGCTCAATTAGCAAATCAAGTGATTAGTGATGCTAATGTTACATTTAGCCCAGATTACACATTTTTTGGTACTACTGGTGGAGAAAGCCTTTATGTGTTAGCTAATGATGCGCAAAATGGAGCTTTTGGAGGTACGGGTCTTGCTAACTTTGCAAACGGATCGACAACAGGTGCCGGAAGAGGAGATTTATTTTATTCTGATGAGCTGTTAGCAGCACATGAAGCAGGAGATACAAGACTTACTGATCCGAATTTTTCTATCTTAGCTACAGATGTTAATGGTACTGAAGAGAGATTTCAGGCAAAAGTAGGTGGGTCTGGAGCTATACCAGTTATTGTAATGAGGCTTACTGAAATGTATTTCATTAGAGCAGAAGCTAATCTACAAGATGGTACTACTATCGGAGATACCCCTGTGAATGATATTAATTTAATCAGAAATAGAGCAGGAGTAGCACCTTTAGCTGCCGTAACTATTGATGATATTTTAGATGAAAGATTCAGAGAATTCGCTTTTGAAGGTCATAGACGTATGGATTTATTAAGAAATCAAAGAAGCCTTCGTCAACCTGGAAATCCACAATTTGATGATTCAGGATTTGGTCAACCTCTTACAATTTATCCTATAAATCAAAGAGATATAGACCTTTCACCAGGGTTAGCAGGACAACAAAACCCTGGATACTAATCTAAAGTTAGTAATCTATATAATACTAAAACACCTCCATATGGAGGTGTTTTTTTGTTTAACAAATATTAGTGACTTTTTTCAATCAAAAAACATACTTTTGTGTCAAATATTATGATTCTATGAATTATAGGTTATTACTGGTTTTTTTGATGTGTTTTTGTTTTGGAAAAGCACAAGATGTACAATTCAAAAAGAATAAAGATGAATTGACTATAAGTGATTATAGAATTATTTCTTATAAGAATGATACCACTTATTTTGATACAACCTTAACTGTCCAAAAAGAATATAAATACAATTATCTCAGGAAAGACGATTTTGAATTGTTGCCTTTTTCCAATATAGGGCAGAGTTATAATAAACTTGCTTATAATTTTAAGAAGAATAGTTTGTATCCTGAATTAGGAGCAAGGGCTAAACATTTTAATTATTGGGAAGTAGAAGATGTTTTTTATTATAGTGTTCCTACTCCAACTACAGAATTGTTTTTTAAAACAGTTTCTGAACAAGGACAAGTCGCAGATGGTTTTTTTACAGTCAATACTTCAGAAAGGTTTAATTTTTCTATAGCGAATAAAGGGTTGCGTTCTCTGGGGAAATTCCAGAATATAAGATCAAGTATTGGAAATTTTAGATTTACTGCAAATTATAGAACAAAGAATGGGCGTTATGGCTTTAAAGCTCATTTTACAGGACAGGATATAGAAAACCAGGAAAACGGAGGGATTACGAATAGAGAACAATTTGAATCAGAAAACCCGGAGTTTGATGATCGCTCTCGTATTGATGTGGCCTTTCAGGATGCCGAGAATCTATTGGTCGGAAAAAGATATTACCTGGATCATTATTATAAAATTTATGATAAAAAAGATTCTGTTTCTAATTCTCAATTAAGCTTGCAACATCTGTTTAATTATGAAACAAAATTTTATCGCTTTGACCAAAATAGTGCTAATGTCTTTTTTGGAGATTCTTTTCAATCGGATAATTTGACAGACAGGGCTCAATTAAGATCTTTATTTAATCAAGTCAATCTTAATTATAGTAATAATGTATTAGGGAATATCCAGGGAAAAGCAATAGCTTATAACTATAACTATTTTTTTAGAAGCGCACTTATTACAGACGATGGATTGATTCCAAGTAATTTAAGAGGGGATGAGTTTGCTGTGGGCGGACAATGGACAAAAACATTTAATAAGCTTAAGTTGGCTGGAGATTTTACTACAAACCTTTCGGGAGATTTAGGGGGTATTTCCATTAATGCTACAGCTATTTTGAATTTAGGAAAAGGGGATTATTTTAAAGCACATGCATTTTCGACATCTAGAATGCCTAATTTTAATTTCTTATTGAATCAAAGTAATTATATACAGTATAATTGGTTGAATACAGATACTTTTGTTGAAGAAGAACGGTTGGGAGTAGGGTTTGATTTGAAATTAAATAAATGGCTGCATCTTGAAGCAGATTATACTACAATAGATAATTATACGTATTTCGGACAAAATCCATTAACACCAACAGATGATAACCCGCAAGTAGCTCCATTTCAAAGTGGAGAAACCATTAATTACCTCAAAATAAAGTTAAATAAAGAGTTTAAGCTAGGTAAATTTGCGCTCAATAATACTTTGATGTATCAAAATGTGGAACAAAATCAAGATATTTTGAATGTTCCTGAATTTGTCACGAGAAATACACTTTATTTTTCAGATCATTTATTTAAAAAAGCACTTTACCTGCAAACAGGAATTACTTTTAAATATTTTACCAATTATTTTGCTGATGGTTATAATCCTTTGATTTCAGAATTCTTTAGTCAAAATCAGGAAGAAATAGGAGAATTCCCTTTAATAGACCTATTTATTAATGTTAAGGTAAGGAGAACTCGAATCTATCTTAAGGCAGAGCATTTGAATTCTCCATTTACTGGTAATGATTTCTATTCTGCTCCGGATTATCCATATCGTGACTTTATTGTTCGATTTGGATTAGTTTGGAATTTCTTTATTTAATCTTTTTTGATGCTTTGGTGGGTATGTTGAGTGATTGCATTCATTTAATTTTATAAACTTTTGATTAATGCAATACCTTAAATTGTCGAAGGTGGGGCAAAAAGAAATGTCTTAAATAAAATGCATGCTTGATTTTGATAGGGTACATGTGTTTTTTTATTAAAAATTTCATTATTTAAAATACTGATTATTAGTTGTTTAAAAAATAATTTAAAAAACTTAAAAAAAAGGTTGTAAAAAGTTTTGAAGTGGAGGAATAACTTTTATATATTTGCACCCGCTTTGAGAGAGATACTCGGGGTTATAAAAAGAGAATAAAGAGTTCATTGACATATTGTTGACAGCACATTCGGTTAGGTTTTAAAAGGCCTAATCGGATATAAAGAAATTTTAAGCAAGATTGTTCTGAAGAGGAATTAAAGTTGAGTTAATATTTAGTTATTGTTTTTAGATAATATTTAAAGATTAACGATGAAGAGTTTGATCCTGGCTCAGGATGAACGCTAGCGGCAGGCCTAACACATGCAAGTCGAGGGGTAACAGGGTTGCTTGCAACCGCT
>WXYP01000004.1 GCA_009901575.1 Flavobacteriaceae bacterium R38
TATATGGAGCAGTACCAGTACCTGGGGTTACAGTTACAGTGATTACAGCATCGTTTACAGTGTTATCGGCAGGGTCACAGCTTAGTGGAGTAGAACTAGCTACTGCATCTAAAGCTAATGGCTCGTTGATTACAATGGTTCTCGTAAGTAAACAGTTTCTTGCTGAAGTAACTGTAATATCATAACTTCCTGCAGGTAATCCTGTAAAGATCGGACTTCCCTGAGTTACAGGAGGATTTACTCCATCATCAAGAGTATAAGTATATGGAGGATTATCACTGGAAGCATCTAAAATAATTTCGATACTACCGTCACTACCACCATTACAACTAACATCTTGTACATTTTCTGTAAATAATACAGCAGTCGGAACTTCCAGATCCACAGGTCTGCTAGTCGAACAGTTTCCTCCTAATCCGTTTGGTACAGCAGTATCAAACACAACAGCTGTGTAATTATCGGCAGCTAAACCGGTAAAGACATTAGAGGCCTGAGGAACACCACCAATTACACTAACTCCTCCTCCATCTAATAAATCATATAAGTAGCTACCAGAACCTCCGGTTACATTAATAGTTACTACCCCATCATCATTATTACATGTAGGTTGAACAGTAACTACAGGAACCAGGTTGGTAGGTTGGAAAATCTCTACATTAACTAAGTTTCCACATCCGTTAGCATCACGTACTTCTACAGTATAATTTCCAGAAGTAAGATTCGTATAGTCGAAAGGAGCCGTCATTGTTTGGAAAGCACCGCCATTAAGACTAAAAGTGAATGGAGGTACGCCAGCAGTAGGTAACGTTACACTAATTGTAAAGTTTCCTTCTGTGGTAGAACATTGATTAGAAACAGTTGCAGCAACTACAGGTGAAGGATCTAAACCAACATTAACTGTTGTAGAAGGCTGTATACAACCATTTGCATCTCTGGCAAATACTGTGAAAGTACCAGATTCAACATTAAATATATTTGAAGTCTGGAAGGTTGTTCCGTCAAGACTATATTCATAAGGTGGAACACCGAATCTTGCATTAGCAGTGATTACACCAGCATTTAAATTACAATTATCATTAGTAGCAGTGGCACTTACTTCTAATAAAGAAGGTGGTTCTGATATAATAAAAGAATCTGAAGCAATTACACAACCATTATTAGCACCTCCTACTTCTGAAAATAAGATAAAGTATTCACCAGGAGTTAAAGGTCCGGCATTTCCTGCTACAGCACTTCCAGTTAGTGGAGTTACAGATCCGGTAATACCAGTAGTAGTATTAGTTGTGCTTCTGAACACTTCAAAATTAACTGAAGTTGCTCCTGCATCATAATTATCTACGGTAAAGTCTACGCTTCCTGTATCTCCATTACAACTAGCATCGTTAGGAGTTACTGTAGAAATTAAGTTAGACTGTGCTGCAACCGGTACAGTTGCTTCCTGAATAAATTCACAACCTGTATCGTCGTCATGTACAATAAAAGTATAGGTTACACCAGGAGTTAAGCCTGTAAATGTAAAGGTATTTGGTATAGCAGCCGGAGGTGATGCAATAGAAGCAAACCATGTTACTCCAATTTCAGCAGGAGAAAATGGTGGCGCAGGGAAAACAGCAAAGAAAAAGTTTCCTACTCCAAGCGTTCCGTTACTGGCCTGAGCTTCTACAGTCATACTACCGCTTCCATCTGTACATCCCGCAGCACCTGAAGTTGTAATTAATACATCCGGCCCTGTAGCGACAGTAGTCGTAAATGTATATTGACATCCATTTGCGTCATCAATTACAACTGTGTAATCTCCAAAATCTACATCTGCAAAAGAAATGCTCGTTGCAGCTGTTGCAGTTAATGGGTTAGGACTACTGGTAACTGCAAGAGCACCAGTATTGTCTAGTAATCTATACGTGTAATTTGGAGTACTTGGAGTTGTTATTACAACATCTACAGAACCTAAAAGACTGGTTCCTGTAGTAGTATCACAAGTTAAAGGATTTCCGGTTACTGTTGCAACTAACGCATCTGGTTCAGCAATAGTTGCAGGAATAGTTGTAGAACATCCTTTATTATCGGTTACAGTTACATCGTAATTACCAGCAGGTAGTGCTGTAACTTGTGTTCCGAAATTAGTAGCAGTTGTAGTATTAACTACATTGATAGTATATGGAGGTACTCCAATAGTTGTATCAATATTAATTGCTAAAGAACCGGTTACATCTCCATTACATAAAACATCTGTTGGTGTTACGGTAAATGCTGGAAGATCTGCAGGGGTAACAGTAATTGTATTGGTGATGATCTGACATCCTTCAGTATCTGTAATTCTAAAAGTATAATCCCCGGCAACATTAGTTGAGAATGTCAACGTTGTTGTAGGAGGCGGACCTGCTGTAGTAGCAGTTGATCCTGTAGCAGCAGCAAACGCTCCACCATTAAACGATACTTCAAAATTGTGAGCTGGATAACCCGCACTAGCTGTAATATCAATCACAGCATCAGGGGATGCGGAGCAATCGAGATCTTTAGTTAGTACAGCAGCGGCAGTTAACTGATCGTTAATAGTAATGGTATTAGAGGTACCGGTACATCCGAAGCTATCTCTAACGGTTACTGTATGTGTACCAGGACCTACTCCACTAAAAGTAGCAGCAGACTGGAACGCTCCTCCGTTAAGGCTAAACTCATAAGGAGCGACACCTCCTGCCGGAGTAGCAGTAATTACAATACCAGTTGGCGAAGTCGGATCAAAACAGAAGGTATCCGGCGCAATAGTTACAGTAGGAGCTACTGGTGCATTTATAGTTAAAGGCCTTGTGATTTCACACCCTCTGGCATCTCTTACAAATATAGTATAGTTACCGGCAGTAAGTCCACCAAAGACATTACTATTTTGATACGGGAAGTCAATTCCTGCAGTAGCAGTATTGTCCAGTTGATATTCATAACCACCATTACCATCAAATGCGTTTATAGTAAGAACAGCATCACTTACACAGGTAAGCGGAGTTAGAGTTTCAGTAAAGTCCAGAGCAGCAGTAGGTCCTGAGATGGTCACTGTGTTAGAAGCATCAGAACAGAACGGACTGGAGTTATCGGTTACATTAACTGTATAGGTATCCGGCGCAAGTCCGGTAATATTTTCATTGGCATTAGAAGAGGTACCAGAAGCAACAGTAGTTCCACCAGAGTTTACTACAGTATAATCATAGGTGCCTGTAAAGTTAGCTACAGCAAAAGATAAAGATCCGTCATCAGCACCAAAGCAGATTTCATCACTTACCAATTGAGCAGTCACACTTATAGGGGTAACATTATCTATAGTAAAGTCTTCCTGAACAGTACATCCTTTATCATCAGTAACCAGGAATGTATATGTACCCGGAGCGAGTCCAGTGAATACATTGTTGTTTCCATTGTTAACAACGGATCCTGCCGGAGCGATGATTTCAAATACAAACGGTGTATTTCCATCGGTGACTGTAACTGTTACATCAGCAGTTAAAGCCGGACAAACCACAGCCGTAGCAGCGAATGATAGATCAGTTGGCGGGTTAAGCGGGTCTAGAGTTACCGGATTGGTTACAAAAGTACATCCGTTATTATCCCTAACAGTGATGGTATATGTACCATCGGTAAGTCCTGTAAAGGTAGGCGATGCCTGGAAGGTAGCCCCATCAAGGCTATACTGATAAGGAGGTGTACCTCCGGCAGCAGTACCACCTGAGATGGTGATAGCTCCATCAGAGAGACACGTATAATCGGTATCAATTTCAGCCGTAGCAGTAATTGGAGTTGGTTCGTTTAGTGTAATTGAATCTGTGAAGGTACATCCTTTATCATCAGTGATAGTAAAAGAATATGTACCAGCGTTTAATCCAGCATAAACAGTTTGCGCAGAAGGCGCACTTCCATCGAAACTGATTAAGAAAGGAGGCGTACCTACGGTAGGATCTACAGTAATGGTAACGACTCCATCACTACCGGCATTACAACTGATAGGAGTAGTAACAGCAGCAGTTGCCGTAGGCGGATCAGCCGGAGTTACAGTAATAGTGTTAGTAAGTGCCTGGCATCCCTCAGTATCTGTAACTCTAAAGGTATAGTCACCTGCAGTAGTTGTTGTAAATGGACTTCCAGCGATAGGAGAGAAAGCCCCACCGTTGAAAGACACCTCGAAGGTATAACCAGGATATCCGTTAGCTGGATTGATATTGATTACAGCATCAGGGGATGCGGAGCAATCGAGATCTTTAGTTAGTACAGCAGCGGCAGTTAACTGATCGTTAATAGTAATGGTATTAGAGGTACCGGTACATCCGAAGCTATCTCTAACGGTTACTGTATGTGTACCAGGACCTACTCCACTAAAAGTAGCAGCAGACTGGAACGCTCCTCCGTTAAGGCTAAACTCATAAGGAGCGACACCTCCTGCCGGAGTAGCAGTAATTACAATACCAGTTGGCGAAGTCGGATCAAAACAGAAGGTATCCGGCGCAATAGTTACAGTAGGAGCTACTGGTGCATTTATAGTTAAAGGCCTTGTGATTTCACACCCTCTGGCATCTCTTACAAATATAGTATAGTTACCGGCAGTAAGTCCACCAAAGACATTACTATTTTGATACGGGAAGTCAATTCCTGCAGTAGCAGTATTGTCCAGTTGATATTCATAACCACCATTACCATCAAATGCGTTTATAGTAAGAACAGCATCACTTACACAGGTAAGCGGAGTTAGAGTTTCAGTAAAGTCCAGAGCAGCAGTAGGTCCTGAGATGGTCACTGTGTTAGAAGCATCAGAACAGAACGGACTGGAGTTATCGGTTACATTAACTGTATAGGTATCCGGCGCAAGTCCGGTAATATTTTCATTGGCATTAGAAGAGGTACCAGAAGCAACAGTAGTTCCACCAGAGTTTACTACAGTATAATCATAGGTGCCTGTAAAGTTAGCTACAGCAAAAGATAAAGATCCGTCATCAGCACCAAAGCAGATTTCATCACTTACCAATTGAGCAGTCACACTTATAGGGGTAACATTATCTATAGTAAAGTCTTCCTGAACAGTACATCCTTTATCATCAGTAACCAGGAATGTATATGTACCCGGAGCGAGTCCAGTGAATACATTGTTGTTTCCATTGTTAACAACGGATCCTGCCGGAGCGATGATTTCAAATACAAACGGTGTATTTCCATCGGTGACTGTAACTGTTACATCAGCAGTTAAAGCCGGACAAACCACAGCCGTAGCAGCGAATGATAGATCAGTTGGCGGGTTAAGCGGGTCTAGAGTTACCGGATTGGTTACAAAAGTACATCCGTTATTATCCCTAACAGTGATGGTATATGTACCATCGGTAAGTCCTGTAAAGGTAGGCGATGCCTGGAAGGTAGCCCCATCAAGGCTATACTGATAAGGAGGTGTACCTCCGGCAGCAGTACCACCTGAGATGGTGATAGCTCCATCAGAGAGACACGTATAATCGGTATCAATTTCAGCCGTAGCAGTAATTGGAGTTGGTTCGTTTAGTGTAATTGAATCTGTGAAGGTACATCCTTTATCATCAGTGATAGTAAAAGAATATGTACCAGCGTTTAATCCAGCATAAACAGTTTGCGCAGAAGGCGCACTTCCATCGAAACTGATTAAGAAAGGAGGCGTACCTACGGTAGGATCTACAGTAATGGTAACGACTCCATCACTACCGGCATTACAACTGATAGGAGTAGTAACAGCAGCAGTTGCCGTAGGCGGATCAGCCGGAGTTACAGTAATAGTGTTAGTAAGTGCCTGGCATCCCTCAGTATCTGTAACTCTAAAGGTATAGTCACCTGCAGTAGTTGTTGTAAATGGACTTCCAGCGATAGGAGAGAAAGCCCCACCGTTGAAAGACACCTCGAAGGTATAACCAGGATATCCGTTAGCTGGATTGATATTGATTACAGCATCAGGGGATGCGGAGCAATCGAGATCTTTAGTAAGTACCGCAGCAGCAGTTAAAGGTTCATTGATTGTTACAGTAGCAGAATCACTACAGTTTCTGCTATCAACAACTTCTACAGTATAAGTTCCCGGAGTAAGTCCGGCAAAAATGTTAGAAGATTGTAAAGCACCTCCATTAACTCTGTATTGGAAAGGAGCAGTTCCGCCCGAAGTAACATTAGCTGTTAAAGTTAAACCAACTGCCGAATCAAAACAAATATTGTTAGGAGTTACTGCCAATACTGGAGAAACAGCATCTGTAAGTACAAAGGTATCAGTGATTTCACAACCCCCGGAATCTCTTATGGTAACTGTGTAAGTACCTGCATCTGTTAATCCTGAAAAAGTATTACTGGATTGGAATGGCCTGATCGTAGTATCTGGCTCTTCAAGCTGATATTCAAATCCGCCACGACCACCGGTTGCATTGATCGTTACAGAACCGGTATCTGTACAGGTAAGATCTGTTACATCTAATGTGTTAACGGTTATAGCAGAAGAAGGTCCTTCTATTATAATCGTATTGGAAACTGCTTCACAGAATGGTCCAGACGGATCATTAACTGTAATAGTATAACTTCCCGGAGCCAGGTTTGTCAATGTAACAGTTGCATTCGTTTCATTAACAATTGGGCCTCCATTAACAGAATAGTTATATGAACCAGTAAAGTTCCCTACTGTAAATGATAAAGAACCATCTTCATCACCAAAACAGATCTCATCATTGATCTTTGTAGCTGAAACAGTTAGAGGGGTAACAGGATCTATAGTAAGGTTATCTGTAAACGTACAATTTTTTGCATCTCTGGCTTCAAAAGTATAAGTTCCCGGAGCCAGGTTGAACGTATCATTAGTGCTAAATGTTGTAGCCGATCCTGCAGGAGCAGTGATACGGTATTCTATTGGGGAATTTCCTCCTACAGTAGAAAGTGTAACCGTAGAAGTATCTACAGCACATGAAACAGCAGAAGCAGTAAAGTTAATTCCGGTGATTTCATTTAATGGATCTATAGTAATTGGATTAAGAACGACAGCACAACCATTAGCATCTCTAATGATAATATTATTAAAAGTTCCGTCTGTTAATCCGGTAAATACATTTGAAGTCTGGAAAGAACTTCCATCTAAACTGTATTCATAAGGAGGAACTCCTCCGGTTGGATTTTGTATTGTAATCTGACCATCAGTAGTACAGGTATAATCTTGTGTTAGTGCAGCAGTAGCTGTAATTTCGATAGCTGCTCCTATTGTAAAGTCTTCAGGAAAATCACATTCTCTATTTCCCTGGCGGGTTCTTAAGATAACGGTATAATTGCCTGCAGCTAAACCTGTAAAAGTTCCTGACGATTGGAAGGTAGCCCCTCCATCTATGCTAAAACTAAGTGTATTTCCTTGTGCAGCTATAATGTTGTATGTAATGGAACCATCATTTGCTCCAAAACATGTTTCATCTGTTACAGAAGTAGTATATTCTACATCTGGTTCAACGATGATAGTTACCGGATTGGATATTGCAGTACAATTGTTTCTATCTACAACGATAAATTCATAAGTCCCTTGTTGCCCAAGGAAAATATCAAAAATCACACTTGTTTGAAAAACATAAGAAGCAGGATCAACAAGCACTCCGTTAAAACTATAAATAGCATAATTATAAGGAGTAGTACCCCCTGTAGCATTGAGTTGAATATTACCTTCTCTACAGCTGATGTTTTGGGAAACAACTGCTGTAAGATCCAAATCAGATGTATCTGCAATTGTAAAATCACCTGTAAATGCACAACCGTCATCAGTTGTAACGTCTACAGTATATGTTCCAGCAGGAAGTCCACTAAACGTATGGTCATTAGTGTTAGTTGGGCCAAAAGTGTCTATAGAAGTACCTCCTTGTGATATTTCGTATATGTATTGAGGGTTGACATCATTTACCTGGATTCTTAAACTACCTTGATCTCCGGCACATAAGATATCGCCAGGAATAACATCTACGGTAAAATCTCTTTCTCTGATATCGATATTAGGAACAGAAAAAACACAAGCATTTCCAACAGGAACACTTGTTTGTCTTATATAAACAGTATATGTCCCTGCAGTAGTAATAGGAAAAACAGGACTTGCCTGGTATGGACCAGCAGGATTATCTAAACTGTATTCGTAATCTGCAGGTACATTGGTAATTGTAATTTCTCCCGGAGTAGTACAAACAATATCGTTTGTAATAACATTTGGGTTTAATAAGTTTTGAGTTACGTTAAAATAAAAACGGCTAAAACAACCATTTTGATAGTTGATTACCAAACGGTATTCTCCTGCAGTAGTAACATTAAAATCATTTCCGGTACTTACCTGGTTCCAGGTACAAGTTGAATTTTTATTAGCACAACCGTCTATTCCGATAGCTGGACAACTAGTTGGATCTAATAACTCCCAAACAATGGAAGTTGCATCGGTAATATCGGTATCTATAAATCGACTATCATTGAGTCCGCATAAGAAAATCTGAGGAAATTCGTCTCCATCATTAGGACAAATATCTACCTCATCTGCAAAAGGAATGATAGGACTTGTTTGATCAGCTCCAAAAAGAACAACATTTACAGTTTCAACAAAACTCAAACATGGAGCAGGAGCTGTTACGGTAGCAGTATAAGTTCCTGTTTGTGTAACAGTAACACTTTGTGTAGTACCAATTATGTTTCCTGCAGAATCTCTCCAGGTATATGTTGTAAACCCGTCACCGGCAGTTAAAACTACATCGTCACCACAAAGAATTTCATCACGTGTAAAATCACAATCCCCAAGATCTGTTAAAAAGTTTGTAGCTCCCGGAATACCGAAGTTACAAACATCAAAACCTAAGAAACTTGGATCATCAGATACAACAATATCGTTTAATATACCGGTATAACTGGAGAAAGCCGTGTTCTCAATAATATTGGAACAGGCGTCTCTAAGTTCGTTACAACTACTTACAATTCTAACAGAAAAACGTATTTCATATTCGGCACCGCCCGAAGTTACATAAACGTCGGGGACATTAAACAAGAGTTCATTGGTTACCGGATCAAAAGTATAGGTTATTTGTTCTCCACCAATAGGAGCCGGTAAGATAATATCACCAGATTGTATTGTTCCTCCAAGTGGAGGGAAGTTTACATTGGCAGGAAGGACATCACGAATGACATATCCTGTGGCATCATCATTACCAACATTTTGGAAGTTAAGTACATATTCGATTTCCTGTCCGAGAGTAACTCCGGCACCTCCAATATTATTTCCGGCACCATCTTCTACGGTTTTAGCCAGTACAATATCTGGCTCAATAACCTCTACATCAAAGGAGTTGAAGTAGATATAATATCTATCCTGCGTAGAGAACATTCGCAGTGTGGCGGCTGTTTCATCATTAGGAATAACAGAGTTTAACGGGTTTGCGATAGTAATTCTGTCGGCATCATGTCCTAAAGTATTTGTACTGTTAGGAACCCTGTTGTTGAATTGGACATCATCTATTGTGATGTTACTATTAAAAAAGTTATTATTAGGGTTTAAAGTATTACCTAGTGAAGTAAAACCAGGATTACTACTAGCTCTGATCGCTAATTGATCTCCTGTAATTCTATTGTCTCCTTCTAATCCTAGTGTAGTTAAATTTGCTCTCACTGGAAAAGGAGCAGGAAGAGTATTAAATCCGTTATAATCTACATCTACAGATCCTGTTGCAGCGTCAACCCCTGCAAAACCATCAAAAGTTGTAATAAATTTACCTGGAAGCGTAGGGTTTTCAAAAACGATAACCAAAGACCAACCGGCAGAACCTCCACCAGTTATAAATCCGTTAGTAGCTCTTACATTTGCAACAGTATATTCTCCGTTTGCATCTGCTAAACCGGTAACTATTGAAGTTACATCAGCATAACAAGCATAAGGAGCATTTGCTCCGAAATCCGGATCGTTAAAACCATCAAAAAGAATTTCATCTGCCGTAATATCCAGGTATGACGTAGCGCCCGGTGTCATTAATTTTACCTGGTTAAAATCGTTTTCCCTTACATTATCTCCATCACCAATTGTCCTGGAAAATCCTTCATTATACCTATAAACCCCAGACCAATATAAACCAGCATAAATTACCCTGCTACATGCTTGATTTGGTAAATCTAAAGTTGCTCTACTAGAGCTAAAAGTGCTTGCGTCTCCATCGACATCGATGTAACGCATGTTAAATAAATCGTTAAAGGTAGAGCCGTTTCCTGTTACATTATAAGGATCATTAGGATCGTTAAAAGCATCATCCCTGTTCAGAATATTATTAGCAATAAAAGTAATATCACCTTTAGTGTTAATCTGATACCTTATATCAAATGGATTAGGAACTCCTTGTGCGTGGGTATAAAATATACCAGCAAAAAATAGTAAATAGGCGGCAAGGAAGCCTATTTTTCTTGGGCTTAAGTAGGTTTTCATGATTTTGGGCTATTATTTTATAACTGTAAGGGCTCTCGTAATTTGCATTACCAGAAGTAAAATATTTGGGCTAATCTTACTTCAAGAGTTTTACAATTATATGATAAATATAATCATAATTAATTAATTTCCAATTTTATAATATATAATTTGTGTTTACTCTCATGATCCACATCTCATCAAAATAAGAATTATCTACATTTGAATAGTACGAGGCTAATGCACTATTCCATGAGTTGTGTTTCTTTATGTAAACATATCTGTAATTATTTTCAGGGTTAATAAAATAACTTGCATCTAGTCCTTTGCTTCTCAGCTTTTTAATAAATCTATCTGCATTAGAAGGTACTCCAAAAACATTTGTTATAATATAGTAACCTTCGTCTAAAGATGCAATATTAACTACGCGTCCTTTTTTTGCTTTTTTCCTTCTCTTAGAAGTAGATTTAGAATATAATCTTTCAATTTCTTCTTCTGTCTTATCTTCTAAGTCTGCTGTAGCAGTATTATTATTTAATTTTGGAACCACAGTACTTTTAATAGGAGTATTTACTCTCTTGTTGTTAGTACTTTTATTGGCTACTCCTTTATTTTTAATAACTGAAGGGCTATTCACTCTATCTTTATTATTTTCTTCTTTAGCATTTATTGGCCTGTTAACTACCCTTCCTTTATTACTTGTATAAGAAGAAGGTTTGTTGGTAGAAGCAGGAATACGCTTTTTATCTTCTACCACAGGCTTATTACTGCCTTCGTTAGAAGCTAACGCATTATTTTCTTTTGTATTGTTTTTATTAACATTATTATTGGCATATCTTAATCTATCTTCGTTATCTACATTCATTATCCACATTTCACCATGATAACGATTCCCTAAATCAGACTTGTATGCAGCAATAGCATCCTGCCAATTATCAAAGCGCTCTAAGTATACATAATTAAGATTATTTCTGGTATTAAGAAAATAATTTGCATCTATGCCGTCTTTTTGAAGTTTATTGACAAACTTATCTCTGTAAAGCCTCCCATTAGTCTTTTCACTATAAACATTGGCAATTAAATAGTAACCACTGTTTACATTTTTCAGGTTTCTTACTGTTTTTTGTTTAATATTATTAGCCTTAGCTGCAAGTGCAAAATCTTCACTATTGTTAGGATTGTAAGCTACATTAATATTCCTGGCATTATTATTTGCCGGGTTGTTGTAATTATTTGGAGTTACTGATTTATTAGCATTCGAGCTATTATTTCTTACGTTGGCATTAGTGTTAGGCCTGTTATTGTTGGCAAGAGCAGAATTATTATTTGGCTGCCCTCCTTTTTTCATACTTTTGATTAGATGATAAAACCTATTTTCAATATCATTGTTTACTGCTCTTTCCATAGAATCTTGCTTAATGATTAATTCTGCAAGAATCATATTATTTTCCTCAAGGTTTTTCTTGATTTGAGCTAATTCGTCGTCTTTTTGAGCGATAACTTCATCTTTCTCTTCTATTTCATCTTCAAGAATAGCTAATTTATCAAGTTCTAAAGGGTCCAGTTCAACTCTATCTTCTGTCAGGTTTGGCTGGAATGAATAAGCAAATGTGATTTCATGAGTAGAACCAAGGTTTTGAATACCATCATTGATCCCTCTCTCTATAGTATATCCAAGAGATAATCTTTTGGTTAAATTGAATCCGACACCCGCAGAAAGTCCGAAGAAATCATCATAACCCCCTTGAACCCATCCAATCTTTGGAAGGTCAAGAATTAAACTTCCGGACAGATTTAAATCACGATCTCCTTGTTTTCTTGCTCTTGTAAGTGCAGAAAGACGACCTTTTTCTAATAATCCGGTAGCTTTTTCAAACTTTTTAGTATACATCAAATGACCAGAAAAAGTTTTTTCATCAAATTCTGTTACAGATTCTCCGGTTCTCAGGTTAAAATCGACAAGATTTTCTCCGTAAACACCGACATCGAAACTTCCTAATGATAAATTAAATCCTGGCTGAAATGATAACAGAGAGTTATCTTCTATAGAAGCTAGAGCTGGATCTGGCATTCCGGGAAGCAAATCAGAATTATCTATACCACTGCTGAAAAATGATAAATTAAAACCAAAAGTTAAATTGCTTTTAGGTGATAATCTCACTCCGTAAGCATAGTTTGCAAGTACACCGAAGTTAGTAATTACACCAAGGTTTTGCTGATAAATCCCTAAACCAAGTCCGGTTCTATCACCTATCCTTCCGGAATAACTCCCAAAGTATACCTCTGGAGAATTATCAAATTGAATCCATTGATTCCTGTGGTATAAATTAATATACGAATTGTCTTCTCTAACCGTAGAAAAGGTTGGGTTTATCAAAAACCTGTTAAACTTCAAGAGGTTTTGAGAAGGGATGTCAAATGATATAAACGGATCTTCTTCCTGACCGTATACAGCGGCAAGACTCAGTACTGTCATGAAAAAGATTGCAATTTTCTGCTTCATTTTCTTTTTAACGTATTAAGGTTATAGTTCCTTGTTTTAAAACTTCATTCTCTCTGCTTATTATTTTGTAATAAAATATGGGCTTGGCAAGAGAGTATGTTAAATTTGATTCGGGCCAATTATTTTGATATCCGTTTGCTCTAAATACAAGAGCTCCGTTAGGATCGTAAATAATAACTTCTATATCAGGATTAAAAGCAAAACGATTTGGGATAATCCATAAATCGTTAATTCCATCTGAATTCGGGCTAATTACATTAGGAACTGCAAAACTGTCCTGAAATTGTACAGTAAACCTTCTTATTACCTGACAAGTGCCAACAAATGCTCTTAAAACATATTGGCCTTCTTCTGATAAGGTAACACTGGCACTGCTAGAAATTTCAATATTTTCTTCATTAAACCATTGATAGTTATCTGCACCAGAGGCAGTTACAATTCTAAATGATCCTTCTGGAATTACAATAACTTCCGGAGCATCCACAGTAACGATGGAACTATCAAAAGGACTAATAATAATTTCATTAGAGAATACAGTACATCCAAAAGCTGTAACACCCAGCCTATAGGCACCGGCAAGGTTTGTAGCTAATGTAGGACTGGTCTCTGAAGCGATTAAAATATTATCTCTAAACCATTCGTAGGTATAAGATGCATCTGTAACATCTGAAGAGATATTGATAAGGCTTGAACCATCACAAGAAATTTGTCCATCACTTGATATGGTTACGGTTTCATCGATTCTTAGTTTTACATCAAAATCGTTAGAAACAATATTAAATGAACTAATAGTGGCTCTTAAAGAGTAAAGATCGTTTAAAGAAGCATCAGAAATAGTTAGTGTATTTCCTGTTTCTCCTGTAATAGGAGTATTTGCTTTAAGCCACTGGTAACTAAAATTGTTTATTAATTGTGTTTTTACATCTATAGTATTTCCAGAGGTTGTTACCGCCTGAATAGTATTAACTTCAAGTATAGTTGACGTTTGATCACATTCTGAATATGCTCCTTGAGGAGCTACAGTAATATTAATGCTTTGTGGTAATTCTACAGTAACATCGGTTGTGAACTCATCGACAATACAGCCCGTACCTTGAGTTACTCTTCCTCTGTAAACTCCGGGATTGATTACGGTTAAAGTGCTATTGGTCTCTCCGGATAATAAACTACCATCTCTAAACCATGCATATGAAGGATTATCTGCAGTAGTAGTAATATCGAGATCTATAGAATCTCCTGGCAATAATAAAACATTAGAAGGCTGTGAAACAGTAACATTAAGGTTAGGAACAGTAATAACTACAGGGGCAGATACTTCTACACACGCAGCACTGTTATTTGTTGTTGTCTCCAAAGTATAAGTCCCTGCAGGATTTGCAGGGTCTACAGAAATAGTAGGAACAAAACCAGGAGTATTTATTAGTACCCCATCTTTAAACCATCTGTATGTTAAAGCAGTACTGTTTACATTTGCTTCCAGTTGATAAGTAAAACCAGGACAAAGCTCTACGTTAGCAGGGCCGTTTATAGCAATATTATTAACCGGATTCATGATCACTTCAGTCTCATTAGAAAATGTACTTCCTGAACAAAAATCACCGTAATCAACCTCTGCAAAATAGAAACCGGGTTGTGTAACTTCTAGAGTAGAACCTGTTTCACCAGGGATCGGGATCGGGTTTCTATTTCTAAACCACCTGTATGCTGGTTCTCCAGGGAAATTAAGAACTTCCAGAGTTGTAGAAGACCCGTCACATACAGCAACAATACCACTACCAAAACCTGTAATGGTTAAGTTTTGATCTACATTTAAGAAATATGCCGGAAAAGCATCACTTTCGGGGCTTGTAAGTGCAGGACTGGTTGATCTGACACGTACTCTATAGTTGTCACCTCTTATATCTGATGGAAATGCGAAGTTGAATATAAAATCGAAAGTTGTATTTTGAGTATTATCAGAAGCTAACTGTACAGCATTGCTGAAGCTACCTGTTTCATCAGATAATTCTAAAATAAAAACATTATCGCTATTTACTAATGGACCATCCCATTGAAACCTAACATTAAACGTATTAAAACTCGCGGAAGCACAAGGAGCGGTAAATTGAGGAGTAGGTCTCCTCAAATTCTGTCCAAAGGTTAAGGACAGGCTTAAGAAAAGCACAGCACATAGCATCAATCGCAAAATATGAACATCCTTATTCATATATTAAAGTAGGTTAAAAATTAGTTTTAAAGCTTTGGGTCTTTAAAACGATAAAAAAATTAAATCAATCTTCTTAAAAAGACTAAATAATTAACAAAATTAAGTATTGATCTGTCTGCAAACAATTTTCAAAAACAAATTTATTTATAAACTTTGTTCAAAACATATTAACAAAATTCATTTTTTAGTTGAAAAACAGTTAATTACATTGTTAATATCTAGTAATTTAAAGAACTTTTTTGCGTGGCTAAATTAATAATTTTTATTTGAAATATGCTGTCTTATTACACTTATTAACAGCATTTGGTACGATTTATTGCCTTAAAAAGCTTTTTTTTCCTGATTATCAATCTTTTCTTTTGTGTATTTTTGCGCATTATTATTAAAAACTGATGTCAGAAGAAACAAAATCGCTCAATTTTATCGAGCATATTATAGAAGAAGATATTCAAAACGGATTCTCTCCAGAGAACATTCGTTTTCGTTTTCCACCGGAACCTAATGGGTATTTACACATAGGTCATGCTAAGTCTATCTGCCTTAATTTTGGATTAGGATTAAATTACAATGCGCCTGTTAATTTAAGGTTTGACGATACAAATCCAGCCAAAGAAGAACAAGAATATGTAGACAGTATCAAAGAAGATATTAAATGGCTCGGTTTTGAATGGGATAAAGAATGTTATTCTTCAGATTATTTCCAGCAATTATACGATTGGGCTGTACTTTTAATTAAAAATGGCAAAGCTTATGTAGACAGTCAATCTTCTGAAGAAATGGCTGAGCAAAAAGGGACACCCACAACTGTTGGAACGAATAGCCCTTACAGAGATCGGTCGGTTGAAGAGAATTTAGATCTTTTTGAGCGTATGAAAAATGGCGAATTTGAAGCCGGGACTCATGTCTTAAGAGCTAAAATTGATATGAGTTCTCCGAATATGTTGATGAGAGATCCTTTAATGTACCGTATTTTATTTAAAGAACATCACCGGACAGGTAACGATTGGTGCCTTTATCCTATGTACGACTGGACGCATGGAGAAAGTGATTATGTAGAAGCTATCAGTCATTCTATTTGTACACTGGAATTTCTTCCTCACAGAGAATTATATGAGTGGTTCTTAGATAATATTTATGAAGCACCAAAGGTAAAGCCTAAACAACGGGAATTTGCAAGGTTAAATCTGAATTATACAGTAATGAGCAAAAGAAAACTTGCTCAGTTGGTCGATAATAATGTAGTTAGCGGATGGGATGACCCTAGAATGCCTACGATTTCTGGATTGAGAAGAAAAGGGTATACACCGGCTGCGATACGTAAGTTTGCAGATACGGTTGGTGTAGCCAAGCGTGATAATATAATTGATGTTGCCTTGTTAGAATTTTGCATTCGTGAAGATTTGAATAAGAAAGCACCAAGAGTAATGGCTGTACTTAACCCGGTTAAACTGATTATCACAAATTATCCTGAAGGACAGGAAGAATGGCTGGATGCAGAGAATAATCCTGAAGATGAACATGCAGGATCAAGAAAAGTCCCGTTTTCCCGAGAGTTATATATAGAAAGAGAAGATTTTAAAGAGGAAGCAAATCGTAAGTTTTTCCGTTTAAAATTGGGAGGAGAAGTACGTTTGAAGAATGCGTATATCATTAAAGCTGAAGATGTTGTAAAAGATGAGAACGGAGAAATTTTAGAGATACATTGTACTTATGATCCGTTAAGTAAAAGTGGGAGCGGAACAGAAGAAAGTATGCGAAAAGTAAAAGGAACTCTACATTGGGTTTCTACAAAGCATGCATTGGAAGCAGAAGTAAGATTATACGATCGTTTATTCTTAGATGAAGCACCAGATAGCCATAAAGACAAGAGCTTTATGGAATTTATTAACCCAGATTCTTTAAAGGTGATCACCGGGTATGTTGAGCCCAGTTTGAAAGGAGTTAAAGAATTGGACCATTTTCAGTTCCAGCGCCTTGGTTATTTTAATATAGATAAGGATAGTACAAAAGAAAAGCTGGTCTTTAACAAAACTGTTGGATTAAGAGACACCTGGGCAAAAGTTAAAAATAAGTAATTACATTAATTCCTAAATTTGGTTCCTTCTCCTGAGGGAGAAGGTTAGGATGAGGATTGCCCTCACCTTTATCCTCTCCCTTAGGGAGAGGGAAACTAGTTGAATCTATAAAATGTTTAAATAAAAACTTTATATTTAGATATTTAAGTAGTTGCTTTTTAATTACTCTATCTTTTCTGTAACCACTTCGTCGGGAGGAATAATAATAGAAGTTTTAAAATCCGGAAGTAGTTGTTTCATTACGTCAGTATCTTTTAATTTTTCAGCTTCAAGAAAATACCATCGATCTATAGCATTGTCATAAAATCCGAAAAGGTAGCTTTTGGATTTTATACGTGTTCCTGAAATGGTCATCCGGTTATCATTTTGAATCAGGCAACGGTATTCTCCATCTTCTTTTGTAATACTGCTGACAGCTATAACTTCTGATTTTTCAAATTTGAAACCCTGCTTGCCCATTTCATCAAATAATTCGACCATACTTTTTATCAGGAAATCTTTCCCCCCGGTTTTTTCAATAATTGTTGGGTGTGTGTATTTTAAAACGGTTTCAAAGTCTAACTCCAAAGTTGCTTTAGCTGCAGCTTTGGCATCTCTTAATGCACTTATTTTTAACGAGTCGATTGATTGTGCTGTTACCATACCAGACACTAAGGATAACAAAATGAGAATCTTCTTTTTCATATATTTAATTTATCTGCTCTAAGCTTAATTTTTCTCTCAAAAACAAACCATAATGAATAGCTATTAAGATTGAAAACCTCATAATAGAAAACTATTAAAAACTAGTTGTTTTTAGGCTTTTTAAGCTCTTTTTAAAACCTCTTAATAGTATTTGCTTTAAATTTTTCAATCTCTTGAGAAAAGCTTTAATAATCGTTTTTTAGTTAAAATACCCCCTTGGGTAGTGTGATAAAAAAGTAAATCCCGTTTTCACGAGATTTACACATCATTTTATTTTGGATTATTCATCACCTTTCTTTTTTCGTTGATTTTTCATTGCCTCTCCAATTTGATTACTGGCAGTAAAAGATGCAACCATATTATTTAACATATCACTTCCGGCTTGTGGAGAGTTAGGTAATAAAATTAAATTACTATTGGTTTCTTCACCGATAGACTGAAGTGTATCGTAATGTTGTGTCACAACAATTAATGCTGAAGCTTCTTGAGAATTGATACCAACCTTGTTGAGTACTTCTACACTTTCTTCCAATCCGCGAGCAATTTCTCTTCGCTGATCTGCAATACCCTGACCTTGTAAGCGTTTGCTTTCTGCTTCTGCTTTTGCTTTTTCTACAATAAGAATTCTGGCAGCGTCACCTTCAAATTGTGCTGCTATTTTTTCTCTTTCAGATGCATTAATCCTGTTCATGGCAGCTTTTACCTGTGCGTCTGGATCAATATCGGTTACAAGCGTTTTAATGATATCATAACCATATTCCATCATTGCATCGTTAAGTTCTGTTTTTACTGCAATAGCAATATCATCTTTTTTAACAAAGACATCATCTAATTTCATCTTTGGAACCTCGGCACGTACCACATCAAATACATAACTTGTAATTTGGTCATGAGGGTAATCCAATTTATAAAAAGCTTCATAAACTTTATCTCTGATCACTTTATATTGTACAGAAACTTTAAGCTTTACGAAAACATCGTCTAATGTTTTAGTTTCTACAATAACATCTAATTGTTGGATTTTTAAACTTAGTCTACCTGCAATCCTGTCAACAATAGGAATTTTAATTTGTAATCCTGAATGACGAATACTTTGAAAACGTCCGAAACGTTCAATTACTGCTGCTGTTTGTTGTTTGATAATAAAAAAAGCAGAGATAAAAATAACAAGCCCGAGAAAAATAACGGGTATTAAAAAATAAGGCATAGTTGTATATGTGTTAGTAGTGGTTAATAAAAGTTTTAGTGAAGTTATAAAAAAGTCTTCACTAGTTAGTATTAAAAACTAATCTTTTGTTACAACTATACAAAGAGGATTAAAGTGTATCTATAGCTTTGCTAATTCTAGAAACAGTTTCTTCCTTTCCTATAAGTGCCATAATATCAAAAATATGAGCTCCTTTTAGAGACCCTACAAGTGATAAGCGTAGAGGTGCCATGATTTTTCCAAAACCAAGTTCTTTATCTGTAATCCATTGCTTTACAACACTCTCAATACTTTGCGATGAATAATCTTCAATATTATTAATAACAGAAATTAACTCTTCCATTAATGTTGAGGTGTCTTCTTTCCATTGTTTTTTGGAAGCTTTTTCATCATAAGATGTTGGAGAATGAAAGAAATAATCACTTAATGTTAAGAAATCTGAAATGAAAGTCGCTCTCTCTTTAAGCAGTGAAATAATTTTAGTCAATCTATCCATTGATACATCTGTTCCTTTGGATTTAAGAATCTGACTAAAACTATTGGCTAATTCAGCATCGGTTTTTTGCTGTAAATAATGATGATTGTACCACTTTATTTTTTCAGGATCGAACCTTGCTCCCGATTTATTAACTCTTTCAATTTCAAATGATTGAATTAATTCATTTAAACTAAAAGTTTCCTGATCTGTACCAGGATTCCAACCTAGGAATGCCAGGAAGTTAATAACAGCTTCTTGAAAGTACCCATCTTCCCGATATCCACGTGAAACATCGTTTGTTTTTGGATCTTTCCATTCCAGAGGAAATACCGGGAAACCAAATTTGTCACCATCACGTTTGCTTAACTTTCCGTTTCCGGTTGGTTTAAGGATTAATGGAAGATGCGCAAATTGTGGCGCTTCCCATTGAAGTGCTTTGTATAAAAGAACATGCAATGCCAGTGAAGGAAGCCATTCTTCTCCCCTGATTACATGAGAAATTTCCATTAAATGATCATCAACAATATTTGCTAAATGATAAGTTGGCATGCCATCGCTTTTAAAAAGGACCTTATCGTCCAGAATATTGGTGTCGATAGTTATTTGCCCCCTGATGAGGTCATGAAATACAAGCTGTTCATTTTCCGGGCATTTAAATCGTATTGAATATGCTTCTCTAGCTTCAATTTTTGAAGTTACTTCACTTTCAGAAAGGGATAGAGAATTTTTTAGCTTTAAGCGATTATGCCAGTTGTAAATAAATGTTTTGCCTTTTGCTTCGTGATCTTTACGATGTGCATCCAGTTCTTCAGGAGTGTCAAATGCATAATAAGCAAAACCTTTTTCAATTAACTGATCAACATATTGCTTGTATAAGTGTTTTCTTTCACTCTGACGATATGGTCCGTAACCTCCATCTTTTCCAGGACCTTCGTCAAAAGGTATTCCGCACCAATCCAAAGAATTTACAATGTAATCTTCTGCACCTTCAACATACCTTTTTTGATCGGTATCTTCAATTCTTAAAATAAAATCACCCCCGTTTTTTTTAGCGAAAAGGTAATTAAACAATGCTGTACGTACACCGCCTATATGTAAAGGTCCGGTTGGACTGGGAGCAAAACGAACACGAATTTTCTTTGTCATTGATGGAATTTTCGCCAAAGATACAATCCGTAGTGAAAAAAAACCTATAAAGTTGGTTTCATTTTTTCAGGAATGTGCTTGTTCATTATCCTAAACCAAAGCGGAGGAATCAAAGACATTACCATGGAAGTAGGATACCCATAAGGCATCTGCGGACTGATATCGTGATAATCCAATAATTGATATTTTTTATTAGACTTGTAATGATGATCACTATGTCGGGTTAATTCATAGAGAACAACCCTCCCCATTAAATGATTTGAATTCCAGGAATGAATTTCCTGAACCCGTTCATACCTTCCCGAAGGTAGTTTGTTTCGTATGAGTCCGTAATGTTCAATATAGTTGATACTTTCAAGCAAAAGAAAACCAACGATTGCGCACGAAATAGCAAATAAAAGTCCGATAGAACCAAATGCAATAAAAGTCATCATCAAGTAAACTATCTGGATAAAAAGATACCAAAGCATATCATTTTTAAGTGAGAACGCCGAAGTATTATTTTTTTTAAGTAATTTATTTTGAATTTTCCAAGCACTCAAATATTGACGCGTAACAGAACTAAACCAAAAGGAGTATACAGATTGATTGTATCTTGCTGTTGCAGGATCTTCTTTAGTAGCAGCATTTAAATGATGTCCGTAATTATGTTCAATATAAAAATGCATATACAATGAAGGTAATAACAGCAATTTAGCAAGAAATTGTTCAATTTTACTGGATCGATGTCCTAATTCATGTGCCACGTTTATTCCGTTAGCACCCAAAACAATGCCTGTTGAAATCGCCAATCCAATAAGTTCATAATTGCTGTAGTTATTACTTGAAATGTTAATCAATGTATATATTAAAATTCCAAATACGACAAAGACATTCATATACAGCATCCAGTCAAATATAGATTGCTTTATTTTCTCTTCAGATTGTTCTGTTGTCAAATTTGAAGCGTCTTGAGGAAGTAAAAGATCCAGAACCGGGATTATTACAAAGACATAGAAAGGTGTCAAAAAGACAAAAACCCCTCTTAGATAAAGTGAGATAATTGCAATAATAGGTATTGAATAAGCTAATAAATACTTTAAGTCCTTCATTTTAAAGCAATTTTAACAACATGTTATCAAATTTAATGAAAACGACTTAAAAATAAAATTGTAGTTTTATCTGTTATTGCTATATATAAAAAGATGCCAGACGTGAATAGTTTTTCTACAATCAAGACGAAACTTGAAAAGTTTATTAAAAAATATTACTTCAATGAACTCATTAAAGGAGCGATATTATTTTTTAGTATAGGTCTTTTGTATTTCCTGGCTACAATCTTTATTGAACAATTTTTATGGTTAGGTAAAACAGGGAGAACCATTTTATTTTGGTTATTTGTCACTGTAGAAATAGGACTTCTGGTCAAGTTTATTTTTATTCCGCTGGCTAAACTATTCAATTTAAAAAAAGGAATAGGTTACAAAGAAGCTTCCTTAATTATAGGAAGTCATTTTCCAGAAGTTGATGACAAACTAATTAATATTCTTCAGCTGTCTGAAGATAATACCGAATCTGAATTGTTGTTGGCAAGTATTGAGCAAAAGTCAACAAAAATTCAACCCATTCCATTCCATCTGGCCATTAATTTCAAGAAAAATACGAAGTATTTGAAATATGCCTTGATCCCATTAGCAATTTTACTGATTGTTTTTATAACTGGAAATTCAACTATTTTTTCGAATAGTTACAAAAGAGTAGTCAATTATAATACGGCATACACACCACCAGCCCCTTTTGAATTTTTAGTTGTCAATAATGAGATGACAGCAATAGAGAATAAACCGTTTGATCTTTATATCAAAACCGTTGGAGATGTCATTCCGGAAGAGATTGAGATTCATATCGGTAACGAAAATTATTTTTTACAAAATACAGGTAGTAATAACTTTAAATATAGTATTGGGAATACCGATTCTTCATTCGAATTTTATTTGTCTGGAAACGGAGTAAGATCTGAAGATTATAAGGTGAATGTAGTTAAAGTTCCTACGCTTGTAAATTTTGAAATGATTTTAGATTATCCTTCTTATACAAAAAAGAAAGATGAAGTTTTAAAGAGTACCGGTAACGCTACAATTCCTGAAGGAACTTCAATTAACTGGAGAATAGACACAAAAGAAACCGAACAAGTAGAATTGTTGCTCAAGGATACTGTTTTCAATTTTAATGCTGACGAAAATATGTTTTCGTTCTCAAAAAAATTATATAACGATTTAGATTATGAGATTGGGACAAGTAATGACGAACTTAAAAGATATGAACGATTAGGTTTTTCTATAGATGTGGTTAAGGATGCTTTTCCGGATATAGAAGTGATGTCCAGAAAAGATTCATTATCTGCAGATGGTACTTTGTTTTTCTTAGGCGAATTATCTGATGATTACGGGTTGCAAGATCTGAAAGTAATTTATTATGAAGAAAATTCAGAAGAAGAAAAAAATGAGAAAGCAATACCAATTGAAAAATCAATTTATGATCAGTTTACATATGCCTTCCCTAGTGATCTTCCTTTGAAAGAAGGCGTTAACTATGAGTTTTATTTTGAAGTAACAGATAATGATGCTATTCATGGTGGGAAAAAGACAAAAAGCCAAACTTTTAATTACCGTAAACTAACGACATCTGAACTCGAACAAGAACAATTAAGAAAACAAAACGAAACCATCTCCGGGATAGATAATTCTTTGGATAAACTAAAAGAACAACAAAAAGAACTACAAGAACTTTCTAAAACGCAAAAAGAAAAAAGAGAACTTAATTTCAATGATAAAAAGAAGCTCCAAAACTTTTTCCAGCGTCAAAAGCAACAAGAACAATTGATGCAAAACTTTACCAAAGAATTGCAGGAAAATTTAAAAGATTTTCAAAAAGAAGAGGAAGATGATGAATATAAAAAACTATTAGAAGAGCGCCTCGAAAGAGAACAAAAAGAACTCGAAAAAAATGAGAAGCTTTTAGAAGAACTAGAAAAGATAACAGATAAATTAAGTAAGGAAGAACTAGCGAGAAAAATTGAACAATTAGCCAAACAACAACAAAATAGTAAAAGAAATCTTGAACAGGTTTTAGAGCTTACTAAAAGATATTATGTATCAGCAAAAGCATCAAAGATTCAAAAAGATTTAGAAGAATTAGCAAAAAAACAAGAAGAGCTTTCTGAAAAAAGTAAAGAAGAGAATAATAAAGAAGCCCAGGATAATCTCAACAAACAATTTGATGAACTAAAAAAAGATCTTGAAGAACTGGAGAAATCAAATGAAGAATTAAAAAAACCAATGGAGCTGGAAAGAGATGAAGAAACAGAAAAACAAATTTCTAAAGAACAAGAGGAGGCTTCAGAAAATTTAGAAAAAGAAGAGCAATCTGGAAATCAACAAGAGCAAGATCAACAAAAAAATAAGGCAAAAAAGAATCAAAAGAATGCTGCAAAAAAGATTAAGCAATTAAGCGAACAATTGCAACAGCAAATTCAGCAAGGTGGCCAGGAAGGAGAATCTGAAGATGCAGAAACATTGCGCCAAATTCTTGATAATTTGGTATTGTTTTCTTTTGATGAAGAAAGAGTTTTAAATAAGTTTTCAGAAATAGATAATTCAAACGCATCATTTGCAAGAGAATTGAGAAAACAAAACGACTTAAGAGATTTATTCAAGCACGTAGACGATAGCCTTTTTGCTTTGTCTTTAAGAAGACCGGAAATATCAGAAGAAGTGAACAAAAATATCACAGATGTTTATTTCAATATAGATAAAGCTCTAGAACGGTTAGCTGAAAATAGAATAGGTCAGGGAGTCGCCAGTCAGCAATATGCATTAACAGCCGCAAATAACCTTGCAGATTTTTTAAGCAATGTGCTTGATAATCTACAACAAAATATGAGCAGTGGTAAAGGAAAAAGTAAAGGACAAGGATTTCAATTACCGGATATCATCCAAAGTCAGGAACAAATTAATCAACAATTTAAGGAAGGCTTAGATAAAAAAGAAGGAGGTAAAGAAAAAGGAAAAGGAGAGAAAGAAGGAGAGGGCAAAGATGGTGAGAATGGAAAAAATGGAGAAAAAGGAGGAGAGCAAAATGGAAAAGATGGTCAAGGTTCGCAAGGACAAGGAGAAGAAGGCTTGTCCCAGGAATTATATGAAATATTTAAGCAACAACAACAATTGCGTTTAGCATTAGAACAACAATTAAAAGATAAGCTAGGTAGAGGTGAGAAAGGGAATGAAGATCGATTGTTAAGAGAAGTCGAACAAATTGAGAGCGAACTTCTTGAAAGAGGATTCAATGAAAGAACACTCCAAAGATTAACGCGTTTAAAACATCAGCTACTAAAACTGGAAGAAGCAAGCTTTCAACAAGGAGAAAAGAAAGAAAGAGAAAGCAAAACAAATACAAAAGAATATAGAAATAACGCTATAAATCAAGAACTTAATATCAAACAATATTTTAATCAGGTTGAAATATTAAACAGACAAGTATTACCTTTGCGCCAAATTTATAAAAAGAAAGTGCAGACTTATTTTAAAGGTAATGATTAACTTCCACTATGAGACTGATTTTAGTTTAGAAAATGAGAAGCTATATGCTGAAACAATTTCGAGAGTAATTATTTCAGAAAATAATGATGAAGGAGAAATCAATTTTATTTTTTGTGATGATGATTACCTCCTAGAAATTAATCAAAAATATCTTGATCACGATACTTATACAGATATCATAAGCTTCGATTACTCTGAAGGAAAAATACTACAAGGAGATATTTTCATATCCATTGAGAGAGTTAAAGAAAATGCGAAAACCTATCAAGTCACATTTGAAAAAGAATTGAGAAGAGTGATAGTGCATGGCATCTTACATTACTGTGGATACAAAGATAAGTCTGAAGATGATGTAGCGTTGATGAGGAGTAAAGAGGATGAAAAAATTAAAATGTTCCACGTGGAACAATAGAATATGTTTGATAAAGAATACGATGTAATAGTGGTTGGTGCCGGGCACGCTGGTTCTGAGGCTGCAGCAGCGGCTGCAAATATGGGATCAAAGACATTGTTGATTACAATGAATTTGCAAAATATAGCACAGATGTCTTGTAATCCTGCAATGGGTGGAATTGCAAAAGGACAAATAGTAAGAGAGATTGATGCGTTAGGTGGGTATAGCGGAATTGTTTCTGATAAAACTGCTATTCAATTTAAGATGCTGAATAAATCTAAAGGCCCTGCAATGTGGAGTCCAAGAGTTCAAAGTGACAGAATGCGCTTTGCAGAAACCTGGAGATTGATGTTGGAACAAACTCCTAATCTTGATTTTTACCAGGAAATGGTTTCTGGATTACTTGTTGAAAATGGAAAAATCAAGGGAGTAAAAACATCGTTAGGAATTGAAGTATTTGCAAAGACAGTTGTCCTCACAAACGGAACTTTTTTAAATGGTTTAATTCATATTGGAGAGAAACAATTTGGTGGGGGTAGAGCAGGAGAAAAAGCTTCAACTGGAATTACTGAAGACTTGGTTGATTTTGGATTTGATTCGGGAAGAATGAAAACCGGAACTCCTCCAAGGGTAGATGGAAGATCGTTGGATTATTCTAAAATGAATGAAGAACCCGGAGACGTTAATCCGGATAAATTTTCATATTCAGATGTGACATCACCTTTAAAAGAACAAAGGTCGTGTTATATGACGTACACGAATTTAGATGTTCATAATTTGCTTCGGGAAGGCTTTGATAGATCTCCAATGTTTAATGGAAGAATTAAAAGTATAGGACCGAGATATTGCCCTTCTATTGAAGATAAAATAAATCGTTTTGCAGATAAAGACAGGCATCAGATTTTCGTTGAGCCTGAAGGCTGGAATACCGTTGAGGTTTATGTGAACGGCTTTTCAACTTCTTTGCCAGAGGATATTCAATTTAAAGCTTTAAGGTCTGTTAGAGGATTTGAAAATGTCAAATTTTTTAGACCGGGTTATGCGATAGAATATGATTACTTTCCGCCAACACAATTAAAGCATACGTTAGAAACAAAATTGATAGAAGGACTTTATTTTGCCGGACAAATTAATGGGACAACAGGATATGAAGAAGCGGCGTCTCAAGGCCTAATGGCAGGAATGAATGCCAGTTTAAAAATACAGGAAAAAGATCCGTTTATATTAAAAAGAAACGAAGCTTATATAGGAGTTTTAATTGACGATTTAATTACAAAAGGAACAGAAGAACCATATCGAATGTTTACTTCTCGGGCAGAATACAGAACGTTATTGAGACAAGATAATGCAGATTTAAGACTGACTCCAATTTCTTATGAACTAGGTTTAGCTAAAGAAGAAAGGCTTAGAAGAATGGAAAAGAAGAGAGAACAATCTGAATCTTTTATCCATTTTTTTAAAGAAACGAGTATCAAACCTGAAGATGCAAATCCCATTTTAGAAGAAATAAATTCATCTCCAATGAAGCAATCTGATAAAATGTTTAAAGTATTTTCCAGGCCAAATGTAACCCTTGAAGCTTTAAAAAATGTTCCTTCTGTTTCAAATTATATCCAAGAAAATAAATTGGATAAAGAAGTTTTAGAGCTCACCGAAATTGAAATTAAATATGCCGGTTATATAGAAAAAGAAAAGAATAACGCAGATAAATTAAGCAGGCTGGAAGGGATAAGAATTCCCGATAATTTTGATTACGATAAGCTGAAGTCTTTGTCTTATGAAGCGAAAGAAAAACTGAAAAGTATCAGGCCGATAAGCCTATCTCAAGCATCAAGAATTAGTGGTGTTTCTCCAAGCGACATTAGTGTAATGTTAGTTTATATGGGGAGGTAATTTATGAATAGTATTGCGTTTAAAAAACATCGATCAGCCAGAGCATGGTATATAGGAGGGTCTGTTTCAATACTTGGTTTATTAGGATGGGGTAATTGGAATCAGGTAATTATTTTAGGACTATTAGGTGTTTTAATCGTAGCTTTTGGTAGTCATTATATAATCACTTCAGATTATAATAATAAACATTGTTACAGTTTTTTTGGAATCACTTTTTTGAAGAAAAGATTAGAGATTATTTATCCGGATTATATTTCAATTTTTACCATTAACGAAAAGAGAAGTAATGAATATGGACCTGTTTCTGCATTAGGCTCTATAAGTAAAGACGCTTTCTTTTTCTTGAGAATTTTTAAAGAAAACAAACATTTTACACTATACAAATCTAACGATTATCATAAAGTATTAAGCAAAGGAAATGAGCTGAAAGCGATGCTAAAAATTGAGTTAATAGATAAGATAAAAAAATAATGTTCCACGTGGAACGTATTGCTTGACGATTTAAAAAAAGTTTAAAATATTTAATTCTGGTATGCGTAATAATAATAAAGGAAAAGTAATTTTATCATGTAAAGATCATACGGTTTCGGGAGAAGTTTTTGAGTTACTTCATGATGAAAATTATGATATGCTGATTACTTCACCACAACCAGAATTAGATACATTATCTAAATATTATCAGAGTGAAGATTATATTTCGCATACGGATGCTAAACGAAGTTTATTTGAAAAAATATATCATCTTGTAAAAAGTTTTGCATTGCACAAGAAATTAAAATTGGTAAATTCTGAAACCAATTCTCACGAAAACATTTTAGACATTGGAGCAGGGACAGGAGATTTTTTGAAAGTAGCTAAAGATAAAAGTTGGAATGTTTCTGGAACAGAACCAGATTTAAAAGCAAGAAGTTTAAGTAAAGAAAAAGGAATATTACTTTTAGAAGAAACCAGCCTTTTTGAAAATCATTTTTTTGATGCCATCACGATGTGGCATGTTTTAGAACATGTCCCGGATGTAAAAAAACAATTAAAAGAATTAAAGCGTTTATTAAAACCAGATGGAACTATTTTTATTGCTGTTCCAAACTTTAAATCTCTCGACGCAAAAAAATACAAAGAATTTTGGGCTGCTTATGATGTACCCAGGCATCTTTGGCATTTTTCAAAAACATCTATCAGTAAACTTGCAGAAGATGAAGGATTGAAAGTTGATAAAATTCTTCCCATGAAATTTGATGCATATTATGTAAGCTTACTTTCAGAAAAATATAAAAATGGAAAGATGAATGTTTTTAAAGCATTTTTCAACGGATTTCATTCAAATTTAAACGCTTTAAGCACAAAAGAGTATTCTTCACTAATTTATGTGCTTAAAAATAGCTAAAAACTCAATTTAAAGCTCTCTAAGAGCTTTTTGACCTATCCTGGGTATTAATACGTCAACCGCATTTAGAATAGAGAAGAGAGGCAATACTGTAAAGTCTATATTAATAATGACTATTTATGGTTTTTTAAAAAACCATAAATTTTATTTATGCTTAAAAGATGGCTTACTTATTTTTAAAATTTATTCCTGCTACTTCCCTATTTTTACCGGCAAATTAAATAGACAGAAAATGAAGAAAACAGTTTTAGGAGCTTTTTTGATCGTATCATTAATTTCTTGTCAGCAAGAAAAAAATGCTTTTATAGATAACTCAACTTTAATTAATGATTATCAAGAGAAAAAAGAAGTAGAAGCAAAATTCAAAAAGAAGATTGAAGCTTTTCAAAAGAAAACAGATAGTTTGTCTAAGTTATTTCAATTGGAAGCAAATGAGTTTCAGGCAGAGGCTAATAAATTATCACAGCAAAAGGCACAAGAAAGGTATAACCAGTTATTACAGAAACAACAATTTATGCAGCAACAATTAGGGCTTGAAGAACAACAGATACAACGCGAGAGCCAGGCGGCAATAGATTCTTTGGTGAAGAAAGTGAAAAACTTTGTAAAAGACTACGGTAAAAATAATGGATATACCTATATCCTGGGGTCTAATGAAGCAGGAAGTGTTTTATATGGAAAAGATGAAAAAGATATTACGGAAGAAGTATTAAAAACATTGAATGAACAATATAAAAATAAGAATTAAAACATTGACTATCAATTATTTAAATAAAAAAAAGCATCGTTTTATCGATGCTTTTTTTATGAGTATATTTTTGATTAATTGGCACTAATAATATAAACACCAAAAATAGAAATAACAAAATAACAAGTAATTGTCAATGCCCCGGCATAATCTTTAGCGATACGTTGTCCGAATAAAAGCATAAGTAAAACCAGAGATGAAAAAACAACTCCGTACAATGCTATTTCGGAAGAACCATTAACTATAAATTCTATAATTCCTGCCAGGCTTAGAACTCCTGCTATGATCTCTAATACAGTAATCGATAATAACATTAGAGGAACAGAACTTTTTAAAAATGTTTTAGAAAAATGTTCTTTTAAAAAGCCAAGGTTTCCTTTCCAGTCAAAAACCTTGTCCAATCCGCTTTGCAAAAAGGTAATTGTTATAAACAATAAAATGAGCACATCTGTGATGTTATTCATTAAATTTTCCATTCTTTATGTAGTTTAGTTAGTAAAATTAAGCCGGTTTTTTATGTAATAACCGGGTAAGCTTAATAGATAAATCCGTAAGAATAATTTTTGCATTTCCGTTTCTTTCGATATGGTAAATAGCATCTTGTAATTCATTAGAGATATCCATAATATTTCCTCCATGGACAAAAGGAGCAAACTTGTTGAGGTGAAAACCGTCTGAATTTAAATCCATGAAAACAATTTCATCTGCTTTGTAATTAAGCAAAAGCGCCTGCCTGAAAACGTCGAGACAAAAGTGTAAAAACTGTTTTTGGGTTTCTCTTCCCGTGGCCGCTACCTGTTCACTCCAATTAATAAGATCGTGAATTGCAGATTTATTTCCTTTAGCTTTAAAGGCACTGCGAACCCATGAGACGAACCATTTTTCAAAGGTCAAATCTTCCGAATCTTTATTCATCAAATCAATGGCTTTATTAAAATTTCCATTAGCCTGATGTGCAATCTTAGTCGCATCATTTTCAGAAAGCTGTCTTTCAATTAAAGCATTTTTTATGGTAGCTTCTGCCAGGGGTGGGAAATGAAGTACCTGGCATCTTGATCTTATGGTCTGTATAATTTGCTCTTCTTCTTCAGCAATTAGAAGAAAAATGGTTTTATTTGGAGGTTCTTCAATAAGTTTTAGCAACTTATTGGAAGAGGCAATATTCATCTTCTCGGCCATCCATATCAGCATTACTTTGTAGCCTCCTTCATATGACTTTAAGGATAATGACTTTACAATCTGCAGTGATTCGTCTACCCCTATTTGTCCTTGTTTATTTTCAATCCCTATTAACTGATACCAATCAAATAAATTTCCGTAAGGCTGCTCTTTAATAAACGTTCGCCATTCTTCTAAAAAATTATCGCTTACAGGATGTGATTTTACATTGCTGTTGGAAGCAACGGGAAAGGCAAAGTGAAGGTCAGGATGAGATAAATTATTAAATTTTAAATTACAAGCCTGGTCGCCTGTGGTATTTTCTGCATTGGTATTATTGCATAAAAGATATTGAGCATAAGCGATGGCCATGGGTAACGTCCCACTTCCTTCAGGACCAATAAAAAGTTGTGCATGGGGTATTCTCCCCATATCTGCACTATGTGTCAAGTGCTTTTTGATATGTTCGTGGCCTAAAAGATCTTTAAATAGCATATGACAAAACTACATAAATTTATTTCACTTAATTAGACTATATTTTAATTAAGAATAAAGCTTTTTTAATCATATTTAACATTCTTTTTTACAGAATGATACCAGCTATAGACTAATTTTACATAAAACTAAATTGATAGCCTATTGTAAAAAAATGACTCAGAGTGCGTTATTCTTTATCCCGGATATTTCCGGATTCACTGAATTTGTTCATAATACTGCAATCAATCATAGCAAACATATCATATCTGAACTACTGGAAATATTAATAGACAGTAACCGATTGAACTTTGAGCTGGCTGAGATTGAAGGAGATGCTTTGTTTTTTTATAAAGTTCAGGACAACACAGATCTCCAAACCATTCAGGAACAAATTAAAGAAATGTATGTCGCATTTCATACGCACTTAAAGCGATATGAATACGAACGTATTTGCCAGTGTGGAGCATGTTCTTCTGCCTATAACCTGAATTTGAAATTTATTGTTCATTTTGGGGAAATAGATTTTATAAAAATTAAAGATTTTGTAAAACCGCATGGAAGTTCTGTCATTAAATCTCATAGGTTATTAAAAAATGCAGTCCCGCTTAATGATTATGTATTAATCACCGAAGATGTAATCGAGGCTTCTACTTCTAAAAGTATGATGCAAAACGGTGTAGAAGTAACCGATTCGTATGATTTTGGAGCGATTAAATATCAGTATTTCGAAATTTCTGAATATAAAGAGGAACTTCCTTATGTTCCTCCAATTCCAAAAGATGTTCCTAAATACAAAGTTTTCGATGTTACAGAAATAGTAGATATGCCGGTACTTGATTTGTACGAATTAATCAGCAATTTTGATTATCGGATGTTGTGGAACAAAGAAATTGATTTCATGAACTATGAAAAAGATAGAGTTAACAGGACGGGAATTGTGCATCAATGTTTGGTTTCTATAGAGACAGTTACTAAGAAAAAGGAGAAAGAAAGTCAGTTAGTTTATGGAGAAACAACTAAAGAGATGCCTTTTTTAAAAGAAATGAATACTTATCATGTCTTAGAAGAAACAGCAGATGGTAAAACTAAACTCAATGTTGAGGTTTTTGTTGATTTTAAAATATCAGGATTTTTACTAAGGCCATTTGTTGTAAAAAACCTTAAAAAAAGAGTTTCCAGAAATTTAAAAGAACTTATCTTGCTCGTCGATTCAGGATTTAAAATAGAAACATAAATAATTACGAATGCAAACAATTGACAACTTTAATTTTGAGAATAAAAAAGCTTTAATTCGTGTTGACTTCAATGTCCCTTTAGATGCCGAATTTAATGTTACGGATACTACTCGTATCGAAGCTGCAAAGCCTTCAATTATAAAAGTACTTGAAGATGGAGGAAGTTGTGTTTTGATGAGTCATTTAGGTCGCCCAAAAGGACAAAAAAATGAAAGTATGTCATTACAACATATTTTAACGGTAGCTTCTGATATTATTGGAGTTCAGTTAAAATTTGTTGAGGATTGTGTTGGTGAAAAAGCAGAAAAAGCTGTTGCCGAACTGGCTCCGGGAGAAGTTTTGTTACTGGAAAACTTGCGTTTTTATGCCGAAGAAGAAAAAGGAGATGAGCATTTTGCAGAGCAATTATCAAAATTAGGAGATATTTATATAAATGATGCTTTTGGAACTGCACACAGGGCTCATGCTTCTACCACAATTGTAGCCAATTACTTTTCTGGAAATAAATGTTTTGGTTATCTGTTGGCAAAAGAAATTGATAGTATAGATAAGGTAATGAAAAGTGGAGAAAAACCCGTTACAGCAATTTTAGGAGGAGCTAAGGTATCTTCAAAAATTACCATTATTGAGAATATTTTAGATAAGATCAACCACTTGATTATAGGTGGTGGAATGACATATACGTTTATAAAAGCACAGGGAGGTCAAATAGGAAGTTCTATTTGTGAAGATGATAAACAGCAATTGGCGTTAGATATATTAAACAAAGCAAAAGAAAAAGGAGTTGAAGTGCATCTACCTGTAGATGTAATTGCTGCAGATAAATTTGATAACGATGCTAATAAACAGACCGTAGCGGTAGATGAGATTCAGGATGGGTGGCAAGGTCTTGATGTGGGCCCTGAATCTATGGATCGTTTTAAGCAAGTGATTAAATTGTCTAAAACGATATTGTGGAATGGTCCTGTGGGTGTTTTTGAAATGGAGAGCTTTAATAAAGGAACCATTGCTATTGGAAATGCTATTGACGAAGCAACAAAAGAAGGTGCTTTTTCTCTTGTAGGGGGGGGAGATTCTGTTGCAGCGGTGAAACAATTTGGTTTTGAAGATAAAGTGAGTTATGTAAGTACAGGTGGAGGAGCAATGTTAGAAAGCTTAGAAGGAAAAACATTGCCGGGTATTGCAGCTATTTTGAAATAATTGATTTGTTAGATTTTTATGAAATTTAGAGCTAATTGATTGTAAATAATATTTCACAACACTTTTTGATACTTTCACAACAAAAGTTTTAGTAAATAGTTTATGAATGGTATGTTTGAAGTGTCAAGAATGATAATAGCATAGAATTTTTGATAACCAACCAGATAGTATTGTCCCCAAAACTAAATTACTATCCTTAAAAAATACAATGAGTCTTGAGTCCTACTTCTCAAGACTCATTTTTTTATAAGTAATTACTTCACAAGCTCCTAATTGCATTTTTCTGGTATATTATTTGTACTCAAACTTCTTATTAAGAAGTTTTTATGATATTTTTAATGACATTTATTTTAAAAAATACGATTTTAGCGCAAATTCAGTTTAAGGAATAAAGACAAATAAATGAAGAAGATTGTTTTATCTATGATGTTTCTGGTTTCTGGTCTTATTGTGTCCCAGGAAAAGAAGAATGATGATCGGGTAAAAGACACACTGGCTACAGATACTATTCCTGTTGGCTTGCTAAAAGAAAATCAAGATGATTTGATTCCTAAAAATCTCTTTAAAAAAGGAGATGATAAAATCAGTTTAAAAGATTATCCGTTTGCGGTTAGGATAGATAGTCTATGGATGAAAGAACTTTTTCAGTCAAATGTATTCGATACGATTTATAAAGAAATCAGCAATTTAAATTATGACGAGGTTGAGTACAAAGAGCTTTCAACAGATACACTTAAAGCACGATTAGCCCTCATTAATGAGAGAACTCCGTTCAACGTAGAATATAACCCATCTTTAGAAAGCGTTATCAAGAATTTTTTAAAGAACCGAAGAGATTTTCTTCAACGGGTAATCACAAGGAGCGAATACTACTTTCCAATGTTTGAAACAGCTCTGGACAACCATGATATTCCTCTGGAGGTAAAATACCTGGCAATAGTAGAGTCTGCTTTAAACCCGAGAGCAAAATCACGGGTAGGAGCTACAGGGCTATGGCAGTTTATGTTTTCTACCGGAAGATTATATAACCTCGATGTAAATAGCTATGTTGATGAGCGAATGGATCCGGTTAAATCTACTTCAGCAGCGGCAAGATACCTGGGAAAACTTTATGAGATTTTTGGAGACTGGGATTTAGCATTGGCGGCATATAATTCTGGCCCGGGAAATGTTTCAAAAGCCATCAGAAGGTCTGGCGGATATAAAAACTATTGGAACCTGAGACCTTTTCTTCCACGTGAAACAGCCGGATATGTCCCTGCGTTTATGGCAATGATGTATATTTTTGAATATGCGGAAGCTCATGGACTCAAAACAAAAAAACAACCGGTAGCTTATTTAGAGACAGATACTATTCGTGTTAAAAACCTGATCATGTTTGACCAGATATCAGAACTTACCGGAGTAGACAGAGAACAAGTAGAACTTCTTAATCCGTCTTATAAATTGGATATTATCCCTTTTATTAAAGGGAAAGAATATACCCTTAGACTTTCAAGAGAAGCTATAGGAAAATTTGTGGCCAATGAAGACTCTATCTATTCATACGTTGCTGCAGAACTAGCAAAAAGAGAAAAACCACTCCCTGAGTTGGTAAAACTAAATTCCAGGATCAGGTATCGGGTGAGAAATGGAGATTACCTGGGGAAAATTGCAAATCGTTATGGCGTAAGGGTAAGTGATTTAAAGCGATGGAATGGTTTGAGAAATAATAACCTTAGAATTGGGCAACGCCTGACTGTTTACCCAAGAAAACCTGGATTTTTAGCAAAACCTAAAAAGAAAAATAATACTAATAAAGTAGCAGTTAATACGTCAAAAAATTCGAATAGTAAAACGTATACAGTGCGTGATGGAGAATCACTTTGGATCATTGCCAAAAAATTTCCGGGAATTTCTGTTGACAATCTTAAAGAATGGAACGGTATTAGTGGTAATAGATTAAATCCTGGGATGCAGCTTAAATTATGTGACTGTAAACCATAAGAAAATAAAGAAAAAAATGAAGAAAATTTTAGTAATTGTCTTTTTGGCAAATCTTTTTTTCTCTTGCAAAGGAGGAGAAAATAATGAGAAGTATCTTCCAGATTCTGTTGGAGCGATAAATACGTTGGCAGTGGTAATTGACAATGATCTTTGGTTAGGAAAAGTAGGTGATGAAGTACGTGATCATTTTGCTGCACCTGTAGACGGACTTCCTTGGGATGAACCACTATTTTCGATTCATCATATTCCGCCGTCAATTTTTGATGGTTTTGCAAGAAATAGTAGAAACATTGTAGTAGTTCAAAAAGATACTGCATCTACTTTTGGGATAGCAGAAGATCCATATGCACAGCCTCAAAAAGTAGCTTTTTTTAAAGCAAAAAGCGAAGATGAGATTATTGAGTTAATTCAGAAAGGAGCAAACAAAGTAATCAAGACATTTAAAGATCACGAAATAAAAGAGAATCAAAAAAGAATAAAACGTTCTTTGAACAGAGAGACGGTTTTAGAAGAAAAATTAGGAATATCACTTACAATGCCATCTGTTTATAAAGTGGCAAAGCAAGAAAATAATTTTGTGTGGATTCGTCGTGAATTGCAAAAAGGACATATGAATATTTTAGCATATGAGCTTCCTTTGAGTCAGTTGCCTAAGGATTCTACTAAGTTGGATATGATTATAAAAATGAGGGATTCTATAGGAGAACGGTATGTCCAGGGGAGAGAAGAAGGAATGTATATGATCACAGAAAAAGCATACGCTCCATATGTCTTCGATGCAAAAATAGCAGGAAGAGAATCTATAGAAACAAAAGGAATGTGGGAAGTAAAGAATTTTATTATGGCCGGCCCATTTATTAATTATATAGTAGAAGATAAAGAAAATGACCGTCTGGTGGTTTTAGAAGGATTTACATTTGCTCCTTCTACCGGGAAAAGAGATTATATGTTTGAATTGGAAACGATCTTAAAAACACTAAAATTTGAAGCTTCAGAAACATTATAGGAAGAAAGAATAATATAAAAAAGGCGCTCAATCGAGCGCCTTTTTTCTTGAATCTAAAAGACTCAATAATTTTAAATTGGGAATCCTGTTGCCAGTCTGTAAATAAACGCATAAGAAATCACGCCTATTAGAGCCACACAGGACCACGTCAATACCTTTAAATACGATGAAACTATATAGTGTCCCAAATTTCTAAAAGCTTCAATATAAAGGTCTTTAAAAAGTAATAATTTACTCATATGTCAAGTTTAAATGATTAATAGCATTACAAATATATGAGGAATAGAGTAGCCTATCATAAAAACGGGGTGTAACTCCCTGAAAATTAGATAAAACGATATACTTACGTATAAAGTGTATAAAATTATCGATGACTGGCACCTGTTTTACACGATGCTTATTTAGTATTTTTGACGTTTTAGTGAAAAAAATATACCAATGGAAATAGGATCATATATAGTTTCAAAACTTCAGCTGCCTGAAAAAAGTGTACGAAATACAATCCGATTATTAGATGAGGATTGTACAGTTCCTTTTATTTCGAGATATCGTAAAGAAATGACAGGAAACTTTGATGAGGTTCAGGTAGGAGCTATTTTAAAAATGAAGTCAACTTTTGAAGAACTTGAAAAAAGAAAAAAGGCAATCATAAAAGCAATAAAAGAACAAGATAAACTTACGCCGGAGTTACAACTTAAAATTGAAAAATCTGAAACCATTATAGCACTGGAAGACCTCTACCTTCCATTTAAAAAGAAACGAAGTACTAAAGCTTCAGTAGCAAGGGAAAAAGGATTGGAGCCGTTAGCAAAAATCATAATGAAACAACAAGACAATGCTATCGAGATAACGGCTTCTAAATTTATTAATGAGCAAGTTAAAAATGAAGACGAGGCTTTACAGGGAGCCAGAGATATTGTTGCAGAATGGATTAATGAAAATGAACGTGTACGCAATCGGTTAAGAAAACTCTATAAAAGAAAAGCAAATATAGTATCTAAAGTAGTTAAAGATAAAGAAAGCCTGGAAGAAGCGCAGAAGTATCGCCAATATTTTGATTGGGATGAACTTTTATATAAATGTCCGTCACATCGTTTATTAGCAATATTACGCGCAGAAAAAGAAGAAATAGTTAAAGTAAAGGTTACAGTAGATAAAGATGAGGCATTAGATATTATAGATGATATTATCATCACAACAAATAGTGACAGTATAGCCAGCCAGGTATTTATTGCTATAGAAGATGCTTACAAGCGTCTTTTATTGCCTGCTATGTCTAATGAAATTTTGAAAGAAGCCAAAGAAAAAGCAGATTTAGATGCTATAAAAGTTTTTTCAGGCAATCTTCGTCAACTGTTACTTGCTTCTCCTTTGGGTGAAAAAAGAGTATTGGCTTTAGACCCCGGATTTAAAAGTGGATGTAAAGTAGTTTGTCTGGATGAAAAAGGAGATTTAAAACACAATGAAACGATTTACCCGCATCCACCTCAAAAAGAAACTGCAATTGCTTCAAAAAAAATAAAATCATTAGTAAACGCTTATAAAATAGAAGCAATAGCAATAGGAAATGGAACAGCTTCACGTGAAACAGAAGCTTTTATAAAAAGAATTGCATTTGATAGAGATGTACAGGTGTTTATTGTAAATGAGAGTGGAGCATCTGTATATTCTGCTTCAAAAGTAGCAAGGGAAGAGTTCCCAAATTTTGATGTAACAGTACGAGGCGCCGTATCTATTGGAAGAAGGTTGACAGATCCGTTGGCAGAATTGGTTAAAATTGACCCCAAAGCTATTGGAGTCGGACAGTATCAGCATGATGTAGATCAGCTTAAATTAAAAGAAGAACTGGATACTGTAGTGATGAGTTGTGTAAACGGAGTAGGTGTTAATATTAATACAGCGAGCAAAAGTTTGTTGAGTTATGTTTCCGGAATAGGTCCTTCTCTGGCAGAGAATATTATAAAGTACAGAAGTGAAAAGAAAGGAATTCGTTCCAGGAAAGAACTACTAAAAATTCCAAGATTAGGAAATAAAGTATTTGAACAAGGTGCAGCCTTTTTAAGAATTACAGATGCAGAAAATCCGTTGGATAATTCTGCGGTTCATCCGGAAAGTTATGCCATAGTAGAAAAAATGGCTAAAGATCAAAAAGTTCCATTGGTGCAATTGGTAGGAAACAAAGATTTGATTTCTAAAATAAACTTGGAGCATTACTGTACAGAGAGTATTGGATTACCTACGCTAACCGATATTGTAAAAGAGCTGGAAAAACCTGGTTTGGATCCCAGAAAAAAAGTAAAGGTTTTTGAATTTGCTAAAGACTTAAAAACAATAAATGATGTTAAAACTGGAATGACAATTCCGGGAATTGTAAATAACATTACCAATTTTGGATGTTTTGTCGATATAGGAATTAAAGAAAGCGGCTTGGTGCATATTTCAAAATTGAGTAAAGAATTTGTAAGTGATGTGAATAGCGTGGTACACCTGCATCAACATGTAAAAGTAAAAGTTGTAGAAGTCGATTTAGATAGAAAGCGGATTCAATTATCTATGATAGATATATAAAAAAACCACTCCATTTGGAGTGGTTTTATAAATTTTGAAATAAAGTTTCTTATTCTTTTTTATCCTCTACTTTTTTTTGGCTTTCTTCATCGTCTTTAGTGGCTTTTTTAAATTCTTTAATTCCGCCACCTAATCCTTTCATCAATTCAGGGATTTTTTTCCCACCAAATAAAAGCAAAATAGCCAAACCTATAATCACCCATTGCCATGGTCCAACAAATCCTAAAAATGTAATTAGTGATATCATTTTATAAGTGTTTTAGAGGACAAAAATAATAAGAAAAGTTGAAACAAGCACGTTAAAAGTTTTATCACATGGGGGAATGATTAATAGCAAATAACATGTGACCTTTAAAACAATAGATATTAAGACATGGAAAGAAGGCGATTATATGACAATATTAAATAAAATGGCTTGTTGTCTTTTTAAATAAAAAGTCTCAATCAGAGATAAAATGAAATAAGGTGTAGTGAAAGTTCATTAAAAGACATAATTTTGAAGTGTTTACCCTTGAAGGAATTAACAGGATACCTATATTTGTTGACTTATGGCGAGAAAGAAGGAAAAAGGCAAACAACTAAAGAAAAAATTACTGCACAAATACCGGCTGGTAATTTTAAATGAAGATACCTTTGAAGAGAGGATTTCATTTAAATTAAGCAGGTTAAATGTGTTTGTAGTAGGTACCTTTTTTACCGTTTTTTTAATTGCTGCAACCACAGTTTTAATTGCATTTACGCCATTGAGAGAATATATTCCGGGATATTCATCAACCCGTTTAAAACAACGAGCCATAAGAAATACAGATAAAGTAGATTCTCTCGAAAGAGTTTTATCAGCTAATATTATTTACCTGGATACCATAAGAAAAGCATTAACGGGAGAGGTGAATATAGGTAGTATAAATAGAGATTCGTTGATAGAAAGATTTAGAATAGATGCTTCTACGGTAGATTTAAGTCCGAATAAACAAGATTCTCTGCTCAGAGCAGAAGTAGAAAATGAAGATAAATTTAATTTGCTGGAAACGGCAACTGCCAGTGGAAACTTTATTATGTTCCCTCCTACTACAGGATCTATTTCCCAGGAGTATGACCCTAAGAACAAGCATTTCGCTGTAGATGTTATAGCGCCTAAAGATTCTCCTGTAAAAGCTACGAGCGATGGTACGGTAATTTTTGCAGAATGGACTGCAGAAACAGGATATGTTATTATTTTAGAGCATGCCTTCGGACTTATATCCGTATATAAACATAATGGTTCTTTAACCAAAAGTCAGGGAGATTTAGTAAAAGCAGGAGAAGTAATTGCTACCATAGGCAATACAGGAGAACTAACCACCGGCCCTCATTTACATTTTGAACTTTGGAGTGACGGTTACCCGGTTAACCCAACTCAATATATTGATTTTGAATAAATACAGATGTCTTTAAAGTCTTTCGTTGCCAAAATTTTTGCTAAGCATATTTATAATAAGATTCAGAAATGGGCAAATCATCCTATAGAAGCCCAGGAAAAAGTTTTCCGGGAACTTATTTCAACAGGAGCTAAAACAGCTTTTGGTGAAGATCATGATTTTATCAATATCAATAATCATAAAGATTTTACAGATCGAGTGCCGGTAAGAGACTATGAAGGATTGAAACCCTATGTTGATAGAGTTGTAACTGGTGAAGAACATATTTTGTGGAAAGGAAAACCCTTGTATTTTGCGAAAACATCAGGGACAACATCAGGAGCAAAATATATTCCGATTACCAAAGAATCGATGCCAAATCATATTGAAGCTGCAAGAAATGCGATTCTCTGTTATATTCACGAAACAGGAAACGCAAAGTTTGTTGATGGTAAAATGATTTTTTTACAAGGGAATCCGACACTGGATGAAAAAAACGGAATTAAATTTGGCAGATTATCAGGCATTGTAGCTCATTATGTTCCTAATTATCTACAAAAAAACAGAATGCCCAGTTGGGAAACAAACTGCATTGAAGACTGGGAAACTAAAGTAGAGGCTGTAGTTGAAGAAACACTTAAAGAAGACATGAGTGTTATAAGTGGTATTCCTTCCTGGGTACAAATGTATTTTGAAAGGCTACAATCAAAAACAGGAAAGAAAATAGGTGAGCTATTTACAAATTTTGAACTCTTCATATACGGAGGAGTGAATTATGAACCCTACAGAGCCAGGTTTGAAAGCTTGATAGGAAGAAAAGTAGATAGTATAGAGCTATTTCCTGCCAGTGAAGGTTTCTTTGCATTTCAGGATTCTCAAAAAGAAAAAGGAATGTTACTTCTATTAGATTCCGGAATCTTCTACGAATTTATTAAAGCAGATGAATTTTTTGAAGAAAATCCTAAACGCCTCACCATAAAAGATGTAGAATTAGGGGTTAATTATGTGTTGATTATTTCCACTAATGCAGGTTTATGGGGATATAACATTGGAGACACGGTTCAATTCACATCACTCAAACCTTACAGAGTTATTGTCTCAGGAAGAATAAAACACTTTATTTCCGCTTTTGGAGAACATGTAATTGCAAAAGAGGTGGATGAAGCTATAAAAGAAGCAATTTTAGCTTCTGGAGCAGAAGTTAACGAGTTTACTGTTGCACCTCAAATAGATGTTCAGGAAGGAGAACTTCCCTATCACGAATGGTTTATAGAGTTTAAGAAAGAGCCTGAAAATTTAGATCATTTTGCTTCAAAAATGGATAGTACTCTACAACAGCAAAACAGTTATTACCTGGATTTAATTGAAGGTAAAATTCTTCAACAATTAAAGATTACCAAAATTCAAAACGGAGGTTTTAAAGAATACATGAGATCCATAGGAAAATTAGGAGGTCAGAATAAAATACAAAGACTTTCTAATGATAGAAAATTGGCAGAAGCACTATATGTTTTTAAAAAGAATTAAGTTTTAGGAAATTACTTGTATTTTTGCAGGAAGAACACCTACTATGAATAAAATCAAAGGCAGAACCAGGGCACAGGAATCTACAAATGCCATTGAACGAATGTACACCACTATGCGTCATTTGTTCAATAGAGGTTTTTACAAGCCTTCAGGGGTTTCGGGAGAAGCCCTAAGGCAATCATTACTTCAGTTGCGTCCGGAAATTTACGGTACTATAGCAGATGAAAAGACCGAGCTTAATGGGTTGATGTATGTGCTGGATAGGTTACCTGAAGGAATAGAGCAATGTAGTTATATTAACCTGACTTCGGATGAAGGCTACAAGAAATCGCATTTTCAGGTTATAGTGCCGCCAAAACGTAGAAGAAATTGCTACAGGATCGATAAAGATCAAATGAATATTGAAATTACCAGGGGTCGATCAGACATCTATGATATTCTTACGCATCTTACGTTCTTATTTATTGAATCGGATAAAATATGTAGCAGAGCTTTAATTCCCGATACTAACAGGACAACAAGAGACTGGCAAAAACTGGAAGCAGCAGTTAAGAAAAATAAATTGAACCTGTCAGAACGGGAAATAGCCTTAAGTCATATGGCTAATATTCTTGAGAGGACTTTTGACGAAACATTAGAAATTTATAAAACTTTTGCAACCAAAAATGAGCCGGAGCGATTTTTAAATATTATTTACTGGCTTGGAAAATTAGCAATTGAAGAAGAAATTGAAGGAAATAAAAGAAGTATTACCTTTAGTCCGATCTTAAGAGAACGATTAGGACATCATATTCATGGTGAAATATGGGCAAATACAATTAAAAGAACCCTTAAAAAGAATAACCTTCTTCACAGGCCTATTCATATTATTAGTGCAAATATGCATAGTGTCATGAATTCTTTATTTGCCTTGCCGGCTCTTAAAAAAGAATTTGACGCTCATGAAAAACTAAATGTTTACGAAAAATTAAGCCAGTCAGAAAGCGGAGGTTTAAGAAAGAAAGTTAAAGACTTTGCGCATAAAAACGGAATGATTTCCATTGATGATGTTTCAGGAACAAATATTAATGTACAAGTTTTTGATACCGCTAAAATAGACTTTTCAAAAACCAATTATACATTTGATAATAATACAGAGTTAGAGAAAAAACCTGTTTTATTTATTATGGACTATGCGTTTGGAGAACAGGCATATGAAACCATAGACGAGTTTTTGAAACCGCTTAAGGAAGATGATGAAAATCAGGACTTTTTAAATATTGAATCCATTTCAATTATGGGGAAAGCGGGAATTCTTGAAGGCGGAAAAGGAGATTTGATGATTCCAAGTGCACATATTTTTGAAGGTACTGCAGATAATTACCCATTTAAGAATGAACTATCTAGAGAAGATTTTGAAAATGAAGGCTTATTAGTATTTGAAGGATCGATGATTACAGTTTTAGGAACATCACTTCAAAATAAAGATATTCTTAAGTTTTTTCATGATTCTACCTGGAATGTAATCGGACTGGAAATGGAAGGGGCACATTATCAAAAAGCAATACAATCTGCTTCAAAAATCAGAAAAAGTATTTCTGAAAATGTCAAAGTACGTTATGCGTATTATGCTTCAGATAATCCATTAGAAACGGGAAGTACTTTGGCTTCAGGTGGTTTAGGAACTACGGGGGTAAAACCTACTTATTTGATAACAGACAAAATTTTAGAACAAATATTTAATTCACATTAAAATGAGTGAAAATTCACAACCTCAAAATAATTCGGAAGAAGTAGATTTAGGTCAGCTATTTAAATTAATCGGAAATGCATTTAACCGCTTTTTCAATTTTATAGCTAGTATTTTTAAAGGATTATTTCATCTGTTATTACTGTTTCTTCTGTTTATTCAGAAGCATTTTATAAAGTTTGTAATTGCAGGAGTTTTAGGACTGGGGTTAGGATTTTACCTGGATCATCTACAAGGGGACCGATTTGAATCTTCTATGGTAGTAGAACCGAATTTTAATAGCGTTCAACAACTGTATAATAACATCAATTTCTATAATGAATTAGCAGAAGCGAAAGATTCCACAGCGTTATCAAAAGCCTTAGGAATTACTGAAGGAGAAGCCCTTACAATAAAAAGAGTTAGGGCAGATTCGTATTCTGATGAAAATCAGAAAGTAAAATTATTTTCAGAATTTATAAAAACCTTAGATACAAATACTGTTGAGGCAATAGATTATAAATCCTATTTGAAGAATTTTAATTCATTAGATGCCCGCTTTCATAAAATTACTATGATAAGCACAGATAATAGAGTTGCACAGAAAACACAAAGCACGATTGTTTCTTCTATTTCACGAAATACTTATTTTAAACTTCAAAAAGATATTAGTGACAGGAATATTAACCTTAAAGATAGTATTTACAACAAGCAATTGATAGAAATAGATACGCTACAGAAATTTTATAAGAGTATAGAGGAAAAAATAGCATCAAATCCTAGTCAGGGAACAAATATTAACCTTGCAGATACAAAGAATAATAGAAATAGAGAATTAGAACTGTTAAAGCAAGTAGATGTTTTAAAAGAAAATATAGTAGAATTAAATCAGGAACGAGCCAATAAAGCTAAAATAATCAATGTTATTTCTGATTTCCCAACCAGAGGTGTAAAAGTAAGGAATGTATGGAAAGACTATAGGTTTATAGGCTTTATAGGTTTTATAGGATTAACCTTGATTATTCTTCTATTAATTGAGCTTAATAAATTTTTAAAATCATATAAGGCTTCAAAAATGGCTTAAAATGAATATCTTAATAACAGGAGGAGCTGGATTTATAGGATCACATGTAGTAAGGAGGTTTGTGACTAGATATAAGGAGTATCATATTTTTAATTTAGATGCTCTGACATACGCGGGCAATTTAGAAAATCTAAAAGATGTAGAGAAAGCACCTAATTATACTTTTCTTAAAGGAAATATTTTAGATGAAAATTTTATCAAATCAATTTTTGCAAAATATAATTTTGATGGAGTTATTCATTTGGCAGCCGAGTCCCATGTAGATCGATCGATTACTGATCCCTTAGCTTTTGTAAAAACAAATGTAATCGGAACGGTAAATTTGTTAAACGTCTCACTAGATACCTGGAAAGGCAATTTAGAGCATAAAAGATTTTATCATATTAGTACAGATGAGGTTTATGGGGCCTTAGGTGCTGAAGGGTTTTTTACAGAAGTGACCCCTTACGACCCTAACTCCCCTTATTCAGCATCTAAAGCAAGTTCAGATCATTTTATAAGAGCTTATGGAGAAACTTATCAGTTTCCTTATGTGATTACAAATTGCTCAAATAATTACGGACCAAATCATTTTCCTGAAAAACTAATTCCGTTATTTATAAATAATATTATCAATAATAAACCTTTACCGGTTTATGGAGATGGAAATTATACAAGAGATTGGTTATTTGTAGAAGATCATGCAATAGCTATAGATCTAGTATTCCACAAAGGAAAGAATCATGAAACCTATAATATTGGAGGCTTTAACGAGTGGAAAAATATTGATTTGGTGAAACTTCTTTGTAGATTGATGGATAAAAAACTGAATAGAAAAGAAGGTTCATCAGAAAAATTGATTACTTATGTAAAGGATAGACCAGGCCATGATTTGCGCTATGCAATTGATGCAACTAAGATTAATAAAGAATTAGGATGGGAGCCATCAGTAACCTTTGAAGAAGGACTGGACAAAACAATTGACTGGTATCTGAATAATAAAGAATGGTTGAATAATGTAACTTCAGGAGAATATCAGAAGTACTATGAGAGTCAGTATAATTAAAAAATAATCATCAGAGAAGCCTCTGACATCTATCTAAATATAAACAGATGAAAGGAATTGTATTAGCAGGAGGTACAGGAACTAGATTACATCCATTAACACTGGCGGTAAGTAAACAATTAATGCCTGTTTATGACAAACCAATGATTTATTATCCGATTTCTACATTAATGAATGCAGGGATTAGAGAAATTTTAATCATATCCACTCCTAATGATTTACAATTGTTTAAAAAACTATTAGGAGATGGTAAGCAATATGGATGTCATTTTGAATATGCTTCACAAGAAAAACCTAATGGGCTTGCAGAGGCATTTATAATAGGAGAGACATTTATTGGAAATGATAAGGTAGCATTAATATTAGGGGATAATATTTTTTATGGATCTGGTCTTTCACAGCTTTTGCGAGCAAATAATAATCCGGAAGGTGGTATAATTTATGCATATCATGTACAAGATCCGCAACGATATGGTGTAGTAGAATTTGATCATCAAAACAATGTTATTTCCATAGAAGAAAAACCAGAGTATCCAAAGTCTAATTTTGCTGTTCCCGGAATTTATTTTTATAATAATGATGTAGTTAATATCGCAAAAAACATCAAACCAAGTCATCGGGGGGAGCTTGAAATAACCGATGTAAACAAAGAATATTTAAAACGTGGAAACTTAAAAGTAAGTATTCTGGACAGAGGTACTGCCTGGTTAGATACAGGAACTTTTGATTCTTTACAAAAAGCATCGCAATTTGTTCAGGTAATTGAAGAGCGTCAAGGACTTAAAATAGGATGTATAGAAGAGATTGCTTATCAGATGGGATACATTACCAGGGAACAACTAAGAGAATTAGCTCAACCCTTATTAAAAAGTGGTTATGGCGAATATTTATTGAACTTAAAAGTGAATTAATTGATAGTAGAAGAAACTAATTTAAGTGGGTGTTATCTTATAAAACCCCGGATTTTTGAAGATGATCGGGGCTTTTTTATGGAAACCTTTAATGATGTAGCTTTTGAAGAGAAATTAGGATTTAAGCCAATTTTTGTCCAGGATAATCAATCGACCTCTGGAAAAGGAGTATTAAGAGGTCTCCATTTTCAAACCGGGAACCATGCCCAGGCAAAACTAGTTAGGGTAATAAGCGGAAAAGTACTGGATGTAGTAGTAGATTTAAGAAAAAATTCAAAAACATACGGGAATCACTATAAAACAGTTTTAAGTGAAGAAAATAATTACCAACTATATATACCTAAAGATTTCGCACATGGTTTTCTAACGTTAAGTGAGAAGGCTGTTTTTTCGTATAAATGTGACGCGTATTACAATAAACAATCAGAAGGAGGTATTATTTATAATGATCCGGATTTAGATATTGATTGGGGGACATTGGAAACAGAAATAATTCTGTCAGATAAAGATAAAGCATTGCCATTATTCAAAGAATTGGTGAAATGAAAAGCGTTTTAGTAACTGGAAGTAACGGACAATTAGGTAAGAGTATTCAAAAAGTTTATAAGAAGTCTGCTAAGTTTGATTTTACTTTTACAACTTCAAAAGAATTAGATATTACGAATCCTGAATTAATTCAGGATTTTTTTAAGAATTCTAATTTTGATTATTGCATTAATTGTGCAGCTTATACTAATGTAGAACAAGCAGAAAAAGAACCTGAAAAAGCTTTTGAAGTAAATGCTGAAGGAGTAAGGAATTTGGCTAATGTATGTAAAGAAAAGAATATCATATTAATTCATATTTCTACTGATTATGTTTTTGATGGAGAGCAAATAGAACCATATGCGGTAAATGATGTTCCAAATCCAATTAATGAATATGGGAAGTCTAAATTAAAAGGAGAAGAGTATATCCAGGAAATTTTAACAGCTTTTTTTATCATTAGAACGTCTTGGTTATACAATAAAGAATTTGGAAAGAATTTTTACAAAACAATTATAGAAAAAGCAGAAACAGAAGAAGTTCTATATATCACTGACGTACAAAAAGGTTGCCCAACCAATACAGAGAATCTGGCTTTATTTATATTGAAATTAATAGTGTCTAACGATACAAATTTTGGGATTTTCCATTTTACAGATCATGAGGTAATGACCTGGTATGATTTTGCAAAAAGAATTCTGATTGAAAATAAAATGATTAACAAAGTTAAGCTTGAAAAAGTAAAGAATTATCGTACATTTGCGGCACGACCAAAAAATAGCACCTTGGCTTCAGAAACTAATATTTTAAACAATGAAAATTAAGAACCTGATTATTTTTGGTACAAGGCCTGAAGCGATCAAAATGGCTCCACTTGTTAAGGAGTTTGAAAAGCAAAATGATTCATTTGAGACCAAAGTATGCATTACTGCACAACATAGAGAGATGTTGGATCAGGTGTTGTCTTTTTTTGAAATAACCCCCGATTTCGATTTAAATTTAATGAAACCCAATCAAAATCTTTATGGATTGACAGGAGACATTATTTTAAACTTAAAACCAGTGTTGGAAGATTTTCAACCTGATTATGTATATGTCCATGGTGATACAACAACAACAATGGCTGCGAGCATTGCTTCTTTTTATTCAGGAGCTAAAGTATGTCATGTAGAAGCAGGGTTGCGAACATTTGATATGCTATCGCCTTTCCCTGAGGAAATGAACAGGTGCGTTACCGGGGTAATAACAAATGTTCATTTCGCTCCAACAGAAACATCCAAACATAATTTAATAGAAGAGAATAAACCATCTGAAAATATTATCATAACAGGTAATACAGTAATTGATGCACTTCTATATAGTGTTGAAAAAGTAAAATCTGAAAAGTTTGATAATAAAGAGATAAATCAATTAAAAGATCAAATACATTCAGATAGAAAAATTATTCTGGTAACTGGACACAGAAGAGAAAATCATGGGCAAGGCTTTATTAATATTTGTGAGGCATTAAGACAAATAGCTATAGAAAATGAAGATGTTCAGATAATTTACCCTGTTCACCTAAACCCAAATGTGCAAAAACCAGTATATAACTTGCTTGGAAACATTAAAAATATAACTCTAATAGAACCTTTGGCGTATCCTGCATTTGTCTGGTTGATGGAAAAATCTCATTTGATAATTACAGATAGTGGTGGTGTTCAGGAAGAAGCGCCGAGTCTTGGAAAACCTGTATTGGTTATGAGAGATACTACAGAAAGACCGGAAGCAGTTAGTGTAGGAACTGTACTATTGGTAGGTACTGATAAAGATAAAATAGTAAAAGAGACAACATATTTATTAAACAATCATAACGCATATTCCAAAATGAGTAAACTTCATAATCCGTATGGAGATGGAAAAGCATGTGCGAGAATTGTAAGTTATATTAGTAAACTTAATCACAAAAAATGGAAGGAAAAGCTAGTGTAGTGATGATGGGGCTAGGGTATATTGGTTTACCTACAGCAGCTTTAATAGCTCAAAATAAAACCCACGTTCATGGTGTAGATATTAACCCGGAGGTAGTAGAAACTATAAATAAAGGTAAAATTCACATTATAGAGCCAGAATTGGATAATGCTGTAGCAGCAGCAGTTAGTGAAGGCTATTTAAAAGCAGCTATAACCCCTGTAGAAGCCAATACATATTTAATAGTAGTACCTACACCTTTTAAGGACAAAAACGAACCTGATATTTCATTTGTTGAGGCAGCTACCAAGGCAATTTTACCGTTACTTAAAAAAGGAGACTTATACATAATAGAATCTACTTCTCCTATCGGGACCACAGAAAAAATGATGGACTTGATTTATTCGAAGAGGCCAGAACTAAAAGATGAATTGTTTATAGCCTATTGTCCAGAGAGAGTTCTTCCAGGGAATGTTATGTATGAATTAGTTCATAATGATAGAGTTATAGGAGGTGTTAATGAAGAATCTACAGAAAGAGCAGTTGAATTTTATGCTAATTTTATTAAAGGAGAGTTACATAAAACTAATGCCAGAACTGCAGAAATGTGTAAACTGGTAGAGAACTCATCGAGAGATGTTCAGATTGCCTTTGCAAATGAATTGTCACTTATCTGTGATAAAGCAGGAATTAACGTCTGGGAGCTGATTAATTTAGCAAATAAGCACCCGAGAGTTAATATCCTTCAACCTGGATGCGGAGTAGGAGGTCATTGTATTGCTGTGGATCCTTATTTTATTGTTGCTGATTACCCTATGGAATCTCAAATTATTGGAAAAGCAAGAGAGATCAATAACTATAAATCTTTTTGGTGCGCAGAAAAAGTAAAAACTGCAAAATTGGAGTTTGAATTGAAAAACGGACGAAAGCCAGGTATAGCACTTATGGGGTTAGCATTTAAACCCAATATTGATGATTTAAGGGAATCTCCAGCAAAATATATTGTTCAAAAAGTATTGCAAGATGCTAATAATGAAGAATATTATATAGTGGAGCCTAATATTAAATCCCATAGAGTTTTTAAACTTACAGATTATAAAGAAGCAGCTAAAAAAGCTGATATTATAGTTTTCTTAGTTAAGCATAAAGAGTTTATAGAATTAGATATAAACGGAGAATCAAAGAAAATTCTTGATTTTGCAGGAATAAAAAATGTTTAAAAAAATTTTTTTAGTTGGGATATTAAATCTCTTCTCTCAAGGCCTTTCATTTGTTATTTTTTCATGGATAGCCAAACTAAGTGAAGAAGATTTCATTAGTACATTGGGAGTTGTTGATTCATATATGTGGAACTCAATAACTTTAGTTTCCTTTGGAATAATTCAGATTGCTACCAGAGATATTGTTTTAAGTGAAAACTGGTCAGACATAATCAAAAAAACTCAGGCTACTAAGTTATCAATGGGCTTATTGATAATGTTATTTGGAATAATAGCTTTTGGCGTTATTGGAAAAGACAAATATTTAATTTTATTGTTAGTCCCTTTTTTTTCTTTAAGTCTCGACTATGCACTTATAGCCCGAGGTAAAGTTGTTCAGGCCGCACTTCTTGGTTTTATAAGAACCCTTTTACCTATAACCGTACTATTAATATGTATTAAATGGGAAGTAACAGTCTCATTATATGTATATATATTTTCTTTAGGGATTAGTTTTTTTGTTTATGGACTAATATCTTCTATTATTCTTAAAATAAGATACTTCTATATACCCAATAAAAAATTCTTTATTGAATATTTGAAAAACTTTAGAATAGGTCTGATGGACTTTTCAATAATTTTTCTTCAGTTAGGTATCATATCATTTGCAGATTTTTTTTATGAAGACAAGGCGATTGCAAATGCATTTTTAGTTTTAAAATTATATTACTTATTTAAAGGTGTTCAAAGAATTATTTTCCAGACGTTTTATAAAGATCTATTAACTAAAAACACTTCTTTTTTTGTGAATTTTTTAGAATTAGGAGTGTCTAATGTATTTTTTATTGGATGTTTTATTTTTCCTGAAACGTTAATAAATTTATTTTACGACAATAATTATATTGGTTTAGAAACTTCTTTTAAGTTAATCGGTCTTGCAGGTTTAATTGCTTCCTTAGCGTCATTTTCTCCCAGATTAATGCTTATGAAAAAAGAAAAAGAATGTTCGAATGTTTTCATTCTGGCCCTTATTTTTAATATCCTTTTTTGTATTTTATTTTCTTATTATTTTGAAAATCAGGGAATACTGTTGTCAATAATAATTAGTGAAATAGTATTAACCACAGGTTTTATTTTTCATTTATTTAAGTATGTAGAATTACTTAAGATTGTCAAACTGTGTATTCTATACTTTGTTTTTATCTGTTTTGCTTTTATTATCAAAGGATTTACAGGAGATCATTTTTTAGGTGTACTTTTAAGTGTATTAAGTGTAGGTTTAATGATCGTGTATTTTCTATTTAGAAAAAAGGAAATTTTTTTAGAATTAAATACCAAAAACTAAGATGAATAGTACAACAATATCTACTAAAATAAGGTTAAGGGCATTGTCTCTAATCTTATTTTTAATATTGTGTACCAACGGTATTTTACCGCTTCAAATATTGTTTATCACCTTTTTTTTTATTTTCAACCTTGCATCTTTTTTAAGAAAGGACAATTTATTTCAGACAGTTAGATTCTTTTATACTGCTATAATTGCGTTAACGCTTATACAGATTGTTTTCTTCTGGCATAGCGAATATTCTTCCGGTTATATTATTAATACTGTTATAAGCACTCTAATATGGGTCTTTATTTTTATGTGTTCTGAAATTGCCAGGAGTTTATGCGTCAATTTATCCAGAAAAGAATTCTTTAAGACTCTTAATTGGTTTTTTGTTATAAACCTTGTTTTTATGGTATTTCAATACGTACATCTATGCGTTATAGATAGTACCTGGATGCCTTTTTTATATGGTAGACACTTAATGAGCACAGGAGATTTTATGAAAGGAATTTTTACAAATTCTTCTGTAAATATGATTATAAGTTCTTTCTTTTTCTTCTTCTATTTACAAAGAAGGAAGTTTAAATGGGCATTTGCTGCTTTAGCAGCTGTTATGTTTACAACTTACATGAGTGGGATCGTAATTATGATAGGAATTCTAGCGATCTTTTTTTTAACATCTGATGTGCTTAAAAGAAAACAGAAAATCATATTGATATCACTACTTGTATTTTTTGTGATACTTATTTATATATTTTCCCCGGGAAATATAGATTATGTATACAATAACTTAAGCGCTATTTTTGGAGAACGCCCTCCCAGGAAAATTACTTCGTTTGTTCAAACGTTTAATTATTGGACTGAAGATCCCATTAATTTTATTTTTGGTGGCGGATCTGGAAAGTTTTCATCAAGAGTTGCTTTTTTAACATCAGGAGATTATGCAAGCTGGTTTCCTACATCTTTAGAATTTGCCAGCAAGGATTTTATCGAAAACCATTTTTCTCTATGGAATACTGAAGTTTTAAAAATACCATATAATGATGGTACTGCAAATCAGCCTTTTTCTGTATATAATACAATGATAGGTGAATTTGGTCTTTTGGGAATAGTACTGTTTTTATTTTATCTATATATTCCTCTAAAGTACTTTAAAAATTTAGCTTATGGAAAATTAGTACTGGGGGCTATACTTTTTTATTTTTTATTGGATTATTGGTTTGAATATTTTTCGGTGATGATCTTTTTTGAAATTTTTATATACTCTAGAATTTACTTTTACAAAAACAATATCTCTTAAATGGAAAAGAAAAAGTTACTTTTTATTATGCAGTTGCCTCCACCAGTTCATGGGGCATCGATGATGAATAGATATATAAAGGAGAGTGTTAATATTAATAATGCTTTTTCTACAGATTATCTTCCATTAAGTTTTGCTGATAAGATAGAAGATATTGGAAAGCTATCTTTAAAGAAGATATTAAGAATGGTGGCATTCATTTTTAAATTGATAACCAAGCTTATCAAAACTAAACCAAATTTAATATACTACACTATTTCCCCTTTTGGCGGAGCGTTTTATCGTGATGCAATATTTGTATTTATTATTAAATTATTCAGAATTAAAATAGTTTTTCATTTACATGGAAAAGGAATAATCGATCAGTGTAGAAAAAAAATTAAAAAAAAAATCTACTCCTATACTTTTAAAAACACATCTGTCATTACACTTTCTGAAATGTTAGATTACGATATTAAAGATATACATAAAGGGAATATATATAACTTACCTAATGGGATAGAAATAAATGAATTAGAAATCAACGATAAAAGTAAGGCAAGCATCAAAGTTCTTTATTTATCAAATTTAGTTAAAGCAAAAGGTATTTTAGATTTAATTCAAGCTTTACAAATAATGCCTAAAATAAGTACTGAATATAGTGTTGATATTATTGGTGATTCAGCTGATGTCTCTGTAGAAGGGTTAAGATCTATTGTAAAACGTAGTAAATTAGATACATTAGTTAATGTTTTAGGACCAAAGTATGGTAAAGAAAAATGGGAAGCATTTAAGAATTCTGATATTTTTGTGTTTCCTTCTCATAATGAATGCTTTCCTTTAGTTTTGTTAGAAGCTATGCAATTTAAAAATGCGATAATTTCTACCGATAATGGGGCGATTAAAGAGATTATTCAAAACTGTGGAATAATTGTACCACAAAAATCTCCAAAAGACCTGACGATAACTTTAAAAGATCTTATCCTGGATAAACAAAAGATTCAATTATTAAAAGAAAAATCACAAAAAGAATTTAGAGAGAAATATACGTTAGAAATTTTTGAAAATAATCTCATTAAAATTTTAAACTGTATTTTGAATGAGAACTAAGTTAAAGGCAAGCTTTCATATTCACTCTACGGCAAGTTTTGATGGATATAACTCGTCTTCTGCTATTTATAGATTTGCCAGAAGAGCTCAATTGGATGTTATAGCAATCACAGATCACGACACTATAAAAGGGGCAGTAGAGTTTGAGAAATGGCTCAAAGAAAAAAATAAAAAAGATTTAACTGCCATAATCGGAGAGGAAATTACTTGTGTTGATGGGACGCATATTATAGGGCTCTTTTTGGAGAAGCATATAGATTCTGACACTCCGGTTAATGTGGTAAATAAAATTTTGGATCAAAAAGGCCTGGTTTATTTCCCTCATCCAACACGTAAGGATGGCATTTTTAATTCAGAAGATTTTGAAAAAGTAATAGATAAGGGGCACTTTTTAGAAATTTTTAATGCTAAAATTAATGATACTTTTAATATTTCTGCTCAGGAAATATTTATAAAATACCCCCACCTAATACCAATAGGAGGAAGTGATGCTCACTATAATTCAGATATATTAAAATGTTATAATGAACTAAATATTCAAAATGAGGAAGAAGATTTAAAGAATCAATTAATTAAACTTAAAACAGCCGATATTGCTATTTTTGGCAAGAAAAAAAAATCAGGAAGTAATAACTATTTTCAAGGTTATTATAAGTATAAGGAAAAACTGAACTTACCTCAATTTTTAAGAGAAATAGGGAAAAAAGTTTTTCCTTTGTATAAGAATTTCAAAGAGAGAAAAACAAATCATACATTAGAAAGTATTTTCAAGAATGAAAGTCAGCCATTCAATAAATAAACTTTTAAATATTTTATATACTTATTTTAAATATTCAGAGTATCTGAAATTTCAGTATAAATCTGCAGAGAGTATTAAACTGTATCAAGAAAAAAAACTAAAAAGAATACTGGAAATTGCAGTAAACAAGGTTCCTTTTTACAGGAAATATAAAGGGATAATTGATTTTGAAAATTTTAACCTGGAAGAATTGAAAAAACTTCCTGTAATTACCAAAGATGATATACGAAAGGATCCGTCAGTTTTTTTAAGAGAAGATATAAATATAGAAGGAATAAGATGGAAGTCTACCTCTGGGTCTTCGGGAAAGCCTTTTAGAGTCCCCAAAAGTTATTACAGTGATGCTATAGAGGTAATTTTGGGGTACAGAGCATGGTCTTTAGGTAAAAATGTTTATAAAGTAAGAGAACCAGCAATTGTTCTTCGAAGTTTTTCTCCAAAGCAAGGAGAACCTATTTTTAAGAGAGACTGGGTAAGAAATTTTTGGTATTTATCTCCATATCATATAAATGATCAATACTTACCTGAATTTATAGAAGTTTTTAAAAAATCTAAAGCTAAGATTTTAAAAGGATACCCTTCGTCAATTTATATTTTGACGCTTTTGCTTAAAAAGAATGAGATTAGATTACCACAAATACAAACGATTGTTACATCTTCGGAAACAATGTTACCTAAATATAGAAGTGAAATTAAAAAATACTGGAAATGTGATGTCTTGGATTGGTATGGACAAAATGAAAGAACGGTAACTGTACAACAATGTTCGGAAGGAAAATATCATAATAATGATGAATATGGTATTTGTGAAGTAGACAAATTTAATAACATAATTGCAACATCATTAAATAATGATATTATGCCTTTATTGAGGTATAATACAAATGATAAAGCAATACCTTTGGAAGAAAATGAACCTGGATGCTCCTGTAGAAGAGGGCTTTCAATCCCTTTTAAAGGAATTATGGGGCGTTCGGATGATATTATTTATAAAGAAGGAAAAGAACCTATTCCGACTATAAATTTCTATAATTTAATGGAGAAATTTCAAAAGATAAAACAATTTTACCTCCTTCAAAAAGAAGACTTATCGATTGAAATGATAGTTAGTGAAAATGAACCTTTGAATTCTCAGGATATAGAAAACCTTACCGAAGGAATAAAACAGCGTGTAGGGAATATTCCTTTGTCCATTAATATCGTAAATGATATTTCTCGCAATAAAGACACAGATAAAGTAAAAATTATAGAATCTAAAGTAAAACTATGATGAAAGAAAAAGAAGAACTTATAAAGCAATTGCGTCTTTTAAAAGAAGAAGCAGGCTCTCATTCTCCTAGTATATTTACTATTAAAGAAAGCATTCCTCAACTGGATGTTAGAGTAGACGCTTGTTTTCTATCTAATCCATATGCTACCGATTTATTTTTAGATTATTTTAAACGAGAACTTCTCGATACGGGAGGACTTAGGGATTTATTAGAATTTTATCCTTCTCAAAATAGAGTAATTGCAGAATCGCTTTCGGGAGCCATTGGAATTCATCCTGATAATATTTTTATTGGTAATGGAGCTATAGAAATCATCCAAACTGTTATTCAGCGATATACCAAGAAAAAAATTATAATTAATATACCAACTTTTTCTTCGTACTATGAATTTATTAATGATGATGTAGAAGTTGTTTATAATAGATTATCTAAAGAAAATAACTTTGAACTGGATATTGATGAATACATAAAACTCGTTAAGAAGGAACGTCCGGATACTGTAGTTCTTATTAACCCCAATAACCCGGATGGAGGTTATATGGATTCTGAAAAAATAAGATACTTATTAAGAGAGCTTAGAGACGTTAAGAATTTTATTCTTGATGAGAGTTTTATTCATTTTGCTTATGAAAATGAATATTACGATTTGAAAACAGCATCGAATTTAGTCTATAAATTCCCTAACCTGATCTTGGTAAAGAGTATGTCAAAAGATTTTGGAATAGCAGGAATTAGAGCAGGTTATGCTGTGATGAATTCCAGAAGGGTCCAGGAATTGTTATTAAATGGTTTTTTATGGAATTCTAATGGATTATCTGAATATTTTTTCAGATTATATACAAGTGATTATTTTTTGAAAGAATATGAAGAAGTAAGAGTAAAATATATCAAGGAAACCCAGGACTTTATTAATGAACTTAAGCAAATTCCGAATCTTAAAATCTATCCAAGTATGGCAAATTTTGTACTTGTAGAAATTATGACGGGAGAATCGAGCGATGATTTTGTGTTTAACATGTTAATTAATCATGGTATTTACTTAAGAACCTGTTCTGATAAAATAGGTCTTAATGGAGAATTTGTGCGCCTTGCTTCCAGAACAAAAGAAGAAAATAAATATATAATAGAAGCTTTTACAAAAGAGTTAAGCTTAGTGAAAGAATTAAAATAATTACATATAATATTGAAATGAAACAAGTAATACAAAATTTTAAAACAGGAGAATTATATGTAGATGATGTTCCCGTACCATCAATTTCAAAAGGAATGGTATTGGTAGAAAACAGATATTCTTTGATTAGCGCTGGTACGGAGAGAGGAACGGTAAAAGTAGCAAAGGCAAATCTGATAGGAAAAGCCAAACAAAGACCTGATTTAGTGGCGCAAGTACTTCAGAATGTTAAAAAAGAAGGCTTAAAAGCAACACTTAATAAAGTGAAAACTAAATTGGATTCTTTAAAAGCACTAGGTTACAGTACTTCAGGGGTGGTTTCTGCATCTATGGACACTAAAGGGATATTTAAACCAGGAGATAGAGTAGCTTGTGCGGGGCAGGATTATGCATCGCATTCTGAAATGGTTGGTATTCCTCAAAATCTGGTTGCTAAAATTCCGGATAATGTTTCTTTTGAAGAAGCAAGTTTTACCACCTTAGGAGCAATAGCTTTACAAGGAGTCAGACAATCTGAACCACGTCTTGGAGATAATATTTGTGTTATAGGCCTTGGATTATTAGGGCAAATTACATGTCAGTTGCTTAAAGCAAATGGTTGTAATGTTTTTGGATTGGATTTATCAGAAAAACTGGTGGAATTATCCATGCAAACCGGAGCAGACATGGCACTTTTAAGAAATGATTCTAATTTGATGTCAGCTATAGATAATTTTACTAATGGACATGGATTCGACAGTATAATAATTACAGCTGCGGCTCCTTCTAACGACCCTATTGAATTATCAGCTGAAATTGCCAGGAAAAAAGGAAAAGTGGTAGTAGTAGGAGCAGTTAAAATGGATATTCCAAGAGATCCACATTTCTACAGAAAAGAATTGGACTTGAAAATGTCTTGTTCTTATGGTCCCGGAAGATATGACGTAGATTATGAAGAAAATGGAAATGACTATCCTTATGCATATGTTCGCTGGACAGAACAAAGAAATATGGAAGCTTTTCTAAAACTTATTTCTTCAAAAAAATTAGATTTAAAACCTTTAATTACACACGTCTATGATATTACAGAAGCCGAAAAAGCTTATGATATTGTTCTTGGAAAAGTAGAGGAGCCACATATAGGTATCTTGTTGAAATATGAAGAAGGAACTGAAAAACAAGTTACATTAGTATCAGTTAACAAAAACAAAAGAGAAGCTATTAATACTGGTTTCATAGGTGCAGGAAGTTTTGCCCAAAGTTATTTGATCCCTAATGTAAAATCATGGGGAGCCTCTTTAGACACAGTAGTTACATCTAAAGGAATTACCTCTAAAAATGTTGCATCAAAATTCGCTTTTAACAATTCTTCTTCAGATGCAGCTGATATTTTTAATGAAAAAAGTATAGATACCGTATTTATTGCTACCCCTCATAATTCGCATGCCTCTTACGCCATAAGAGCAATTGCTGACAATAAAAATGTTTTTGTTGAAAAGCCACTTGCGATGAATTATAATGAATTGGAGCAAGTAAAAGAAGCTTATGAAAAAAATCCGGTTAATCTAATGGTTGGATTTAACAGGCGTTTTGCCCCGGTTTCGGAAGAAATTAAAAGAGAATTTCAAAATTTAGGAGAGCCATTAGTAGTTAACATAAGGGTTAACGCTGGTTTTATACCTAAAGATCACTGGACACAAAATGAAAATCTAGGAGGAGGAAGAGTTATTGGAGAAATGTGTCATTTTATTGACTTGATGCAGTTTTTTACTGATTCAAAGCCCGTAAAAGTATATGCTGAAAGTATAAGCTCGACCAATGAGAAGCTTAAAACAGACGATAATATAAGTATTGTTGTAAAATTTGATAATGGTTCTATTGGAAACCTTGTGTATTTAGCAAATGGAGATAAATCTCTTCCAAAAGAATTAATTGAAGTGTTTGGTGGTGGGAAAATAGGTAGAATACATGATTTCAGGTATGGAGAGCTTCATACAGGCAACTCTGTAAAGAAGATTAAGCTTGACGGAAAAGGTCATAAACAAGAAGTTCATACCTTTTTGGATACAATTAAAAATGCTAAAGAAGCACCGATTTCTTTTACATCTATTTATGATACTACTTTGGTAACCTTTAAAATCATAGATAGCTTATCTACCGGGCTTCCACAAACAATTTAAATTTGAAAACAGATAAAGCAAACCTAGTTATTGAAAAACATAAAGACACATTTTTTTTTGTGTCTTTATGTTTTATGGTTCTGATTTTACCACTTTTCAATAACCTAACGCCTATTGGAATTGCTATTATTTCTCTTGCATTTATTTTTGATGTTTATAACCTCAAAGATAATTTTTTAGCAGTGTTTCGGAAAAGAGATAATTTATTTCCAATTGTTCTTTATTTACTGGCTATTCTGAGCTTAATATATACCTCAGATTTCGAACAAGGCGCAAAATATATAGGAAAATTAATTCCGTTTTTATCGTTACCTATCGTTTTAGTAAAAGTTAAAGATTTGAGTTCTAAACAACTTCACATCTTGTTTAAACTTTATATTTATGGTTGTCTGTTAGCTTGCTTTTGGGCTATGGGTGATTTTATTATCGAGACAAGTTCTGGGAAATTTAAAGAAATTCACCATCCTGATAACTGGTTTAATTATTTTGCGAATAGGATAACTTATCATGAAATGATAGAGAATACTTCAATAGGCCATGCAGGATATTTTTCACTCTATCTGGCAATAGCTGTTTTTTTGTGTTTTTATGAATGGTTGAGAAGTAAAAAAAGAAGATATATTTATCTATTGATATTTTTTATTTTCTTTCTTGTATTATTACACGCATTGATGATTAATATTGCATTATATACCTGTATAGTGCTATTTTTTACGGTGTTTAAGGATAGCTATTTCGATTTCAAAAAAAAATACTTATATCTGTTAATAGTTTCTTTTGCAGGTGGATTCATTTGCTCTTATTTGCTCATCAATAAAATTATACCTCACCCTAATTATATCTATCTGTTTGAAAATAAGAATTACAACCTATTCTTAATAACAGCACCAATAATAACTTCGATTTTTTCATACTTCTTAGTTAAGAATCAATGGTTATACAATAAAAAGTTTGTATTTGGAACAAGCTTTTTAGTATTACTATTCGTTTTTTATGTTGTATATAGTAATTTCTTTTATGTTGATGATAAGAGTATATCAAACCTGGAAGCGAGAACGGTAAATTGGAGAGCAAGCTTAATCTTGATTAAAGATAATATGTTATTTGGCTTAGGAATAGGAGATGTTCAGAATGAATTAACCAAAAAATATCTTGAAATGGATTTTGAAAAACTCAGTTATAATGAGCATAATCAATATTTAAGATTTTGGCTTCAGTCAGGAATAGTTTCTTTAATAATCTTTATTTTTTGGATGTTTCAATTTCTTAAAAATAGTATTAAGAAAAAGAACTATTTATTATTTGGTTTGGTTTTAATGGTAAGTTTCTTTTCTTTTTCAGAATCGGTATTTGCCAGACAGTATGGAATAATTTTTATTATTTTCTTTATGTATCTTCTTAACAACAGAGAGTTGTACTCTGATTTTAAAAATGATTCCATAAATAACTAAGTAGAATGAAAAATGAAATTGTTTTGAAGGAAAGTTTTGAAAAACTAAAAAACTACGTTGAAAGTGCAGAATTTAAAGGATGGGATCCCTATGATGGTTTAAATAGTAAATTGTTTAATTCAATTCCTTTTTTAAATAAAAACAGGTTAGCACGGTTAATTTGGATACAGGCTTTTAAAAGAAATCCAATTAACTTCAGAAATGTAACGATAGTTGAAAAAGATTATAACCCTAAAGGACTGGGTCTTTTTTTAACCGGATATTGTAATATGTATCTCTCAGACCCTTCAAAAAAAGAATACTTGGATAAGATCAATTTTCTTGCTTCTAAGATTTTAGAATTGAAATCTGAAGGATATTCGGGAGCGTGTTGGGGATATAATTTTGATTGGCAAGCGAGAGCTTTTTTTCAACCTAAAAGTACACCTACCGTGGTAGCGACAACCTTTATCGCAAGTGCTTTACTAGATGCTTATAAGATTACCGGAGATTCAAAATACCTTGAAACAGCAATTAGCTCAGCTTCCTTTATTCTCAAAGATCTAAATAGGACATATGATAAAAAAGGAAATTTTTCTTTTTCATATTCTCCATTAGATAAGACACAGGTTTTTAATGCTTCTTTGCTAGGAGTAAAGTTGTTGTGTTTAGTATATGAACATACAAACAATAAAGAGCTACTGGAAGAGGCAAGAAAAGCAGTAAGCTATGTTTGTGATTTTCAACAAGAAAATGGAGCTTGGGCCTATGGAACTTTGCCATACCATCAGTGGATAGACAATTTTCATACAGGATATAACCTGGAATGTATTTATCTATATCAGAAAATTTCCGGAGACAGTCAGTTTTCAGACAATATAAGTAAAGGATTAAAATATTATCTCGATACTTTTTTTACTAAAGAGGGGATTTCAAAATATTATAATAACTCTGTATATCCTATAGATATTCATGCTCCTGCACAATTAGTAGTTACGCTATCAAGATTAGAAGTTTTACAAGAAAATAAAGATCTTATCAATAGAGTTTTGGGTTGGACAATTAATAATATGCAATCTGAAAAAGGATATTTTTATTATCAGAAAAAGAAATTTTTTAGCTCTAAGATACCTTATATTAGATGGGCTCAAGCATGGATGTTTTATGCTTTTTCATATTATTTTAAAGAAATAGAAAATGAGTAGAATTAATATACTTAATTCCAATATTGATAATTTAAACATGGAAGAAACCTTGAGCTTAATTCAAGATAAAATCGAGAGTAAAGAACAGGTTCATCATGTTGTAGTTAATGCAGGAAAAATTGTTTCTATGCAGAATGATCAGATATTGAGGGAGAGTGTAAATGATGCAGACTTGATCAATGCTGATGGTCAAGCTGTTGTTTGGGCTTCGAAGATATTAGGAAAGCCTTTAAAGGAAAGAGTTGCAGGAATAGATTTAATGCAAAAACTTATTAAAGTAGCTTACGAAAATAAATTTAAAGTTTATTTTTTGGGAGCAAAAGAAGAAATTGTTTCCAAGGTGGTAGAAAAATATACTTCAGAATACTCTGAAGAAATTGTAGCGGGTTATAGAAATGGATACTTTAAAAAGGAAGACGAAGAGCAAATAGCAAAGGACATTTCTCAAAGTGGAGCAGATATACTTTTTGTAGCAATAAGTTCCCCAACTAAAGAGAATTTTTTGCATCATAATAAAAAAATACTTTCTGGAGTAAGTTTTATAATGGGTGTAGGAGGAAGTTTTGATGTAGTGTCCGGACTTGTGAAGAGAGCACCTTTATGGATGCAAAAGTCAGGGTTGGAATGGTTTTACAGATTTATTCAGGAACCTAAAAGAATGTGGAAAAGATATCTAATAGGCAATACAAAATTTGTACTTTTAGTTTTGAAGGAAAAACTATTTAAGAGATAAATAATAATATTTCTAAAATCTCTTATATTTTATATAGATACATGAAAAAAGTATTAATAACAGGAGCAGCTGGTTTTTTAGGCTCTCATTTATGTGACCGATTCATCAAAGAAGGGTACTATGTAATAGGCATGGACAATCTTATTACCGGAGATCTAAAAAATATAGAACACCTTTTTAAGCTAAAAACATTTGAATTTTACCATCATGATGTAACTAAGTTTGTTCACGTTCCGGGAAAATTGGATTATATTTTACATTTTGCATCCCCGGCGAGTCCCATAGATTATCTTAAAATACCTATCCAAACTCTAAAAGTGGGAGCTTTAGGGACACATAATTTATTAGGTTTGGCTATAGAAAAAAATGCAAGAATACTTATAGCTTCTACTTCCGAAATTTATGGAGACCCTTTGGTTCATCCTCAAAATGAAGATTATTACGGAAATGTGAGTACGATTGGACCAAGAGGAGTTTATGATGAAGCTAAACGCTTTATGGAATCTATCACAATGGCATATCATCGCTTTCATGGATTAGAAACCAGGATTGTACGTATCTTTAATACTTATGGCCCCAGGATGCGTCTTAACGATGGAAGAGTAATTCCCGCATTTATAGGCCAGGCATTAAGAGGAGAAGATTTAACTGTTTTTGGGGATGGTTCGCAAACTCGTTCTTTTTGTTATGTAGATGATCAGGTGGAAGGGATTTACAGGCTTTTGATGAGCGATTATACCGAGCCGATAAATATTGGAAATCCAGAAGAAATTACTATTAGAGATTTTGCAGAAGAGATTATAAAATTAACCGGAACCAATCAAAAAATCATTTATAAACCTTTACCTGTTGATGATCCTTTACAAAGACAACCAGATATAACCAGGGCTAAGGAGATATTAGGTTGGGAGCCCAAAATAGATAGAGTGGAAGGAATGCAAAAAGTATATGAATATTTTAAAAACCTATCAGAAGAAGAGTTAGATAAAAAAGAACATCGTGAGTTTACATCACACAATATTCGATAAATGCAATTAATCAAAGGAAGAGGGAGATATTCAAGGTTTATCAAACCAGTTTTTTATGTGATAGATTTAACAATTGTTAATCTAACCGCCTTTTTATTACCGATTGATTTAAAAAACCGAATTCTTTTTTTCGGTTATATTACTTTGTTTTGGATGTTAATTGCGCTTAGAAATCAATTTTATGAAGTATATCGATATTCTAAGGTTACTCTAGTCTTATCCCTATTGTTCAGGCAGTTTTCAATCTTTTTTTTAATATTATATGCTTTTATTGGTTTTTTTAAGGAGTTTAATATTAGTAGACTATTATTAGCCGAATATTGTTTGATCGTATTCTTTTTAATTGCTGTAATTAAACTTTTGGCCTATTTTCTTTTGATAAAATACAGGAGGAAATCCAGGGGGAATCACAGAAGAGTTATTGTAATTGGAAAAAATAAAAAAACTGATCAACTTATCGAAATATTCAATTCCAGATTAGAATTTGGGTATGAATTTAAGCAACAATTTTCTTTAGCAGACGATTCTTATAGCCTGACAGATTGTTTTAATTATGTCATACAAAATGAGATTGACGAAATCTATTGTTCAGTTTCAGAATTAACTAATAAGAATTTAGAAGATATCATAAACTTTGCGGATAATAACTTAAGAATTATTAAGTTTTTACCAGATAACAGGCATATTTATACAAAAAGATTAAAGTTTGAATATTATGATTACTTGCCTATTCTCTCTTTGAGAGACATTCCTTTGGAAGGATCTATTAATTCATTTATCAAAAGAGCTTTTGATATCCTTTTTTCTTCTTTGATTATAGTATTTGTCTTATCATGGTTAACGCCACTGATCGCTATTTTGATCCGGTTAGAATCAAAAGGACCAATTTTTTTCAGGCAATATAGAAATGGTATAAACTCTAAAGAATTTGCTTGTTATAAATTCAGGTCGATGGCAATGAACAAAGCAGCTAATTTAGAACAAGCGAAGAAAGGAGATGCAAGAATTACCAGAATAGGAAAATTTATCAGAAAAACAAGTATAGACGAACTCCCTCAGTTTTTCAATGTATTTTATGGACATATGTCTGTTGTAGGGCCTAGACCTCATATGGTTGTTCATACAGAAAAATACTCGAGAAATGTTGATAAATACATGGTGCGTCATTTTGTTAGACCGGGAATTACTGGTTTAGCCCAGGTAAAAGGATACAGGGGAGAAATAGAAGCAGAAAGTGATATTATAAACAGAGTAAAGTTCGATATCTTTTATATAGAAAACTGGACCTTGTTTTTAGATTTAAAAATTATTGTACAAACCGTTTTGAATGCACTAAAAGGAGAAGAAAAAGCGTATTAACATGGATTCCCTAGTCTCCATAATCACTCCTGCTTTTAATTCTGAAGCCTATATAGAAGAGACAATCCAATCTGTTCTAAACCAAACGTATGGAAATTGGGAATTACTTATCGTAGACGATGCATCTGCAGATAATACTGTTAAAATTGTAAATAGGATAGCTGAAAAAGATCCCCGGATAAAACTTTTTGAGCTTGAAGTTAATTCAGGAGCAGGAATAGCAAGAAATAAAGCGATAGAAGAAGCTCAGGGAGATTTTATAGCTTTTCTTGATGCAGATGATCTTTGGAAGCCTGAAAAGCTCCAGAAACAGCTCTTTTTTATGGAAGAGAATAATGCATCAGTCTGTTATTGTAGTTATGAGTTGATGGACGAAGATGGAAATTCTTTAAAAAGTATAGTAAATGCGCTTCCTCATTTAAATAAAAATAAAATGCTCAAGGCAAATTATATAGGTAACCTGACAGGGGTTTATAATGCTAAAATTCTTGGGAAATTCTATATGCCGGCTATCCGGAAACGTCAGGACTGGGGATTATGGCTTAGATGTATAGAAAAATCTGGAAGAGCATATGGTATTAATGAAGTATTAGCAAGTTACAGGGTTCGTAAAGACTCTATTTCATCTAATAAATTTAATTTATTAAAGTATAATTATCTTTTTTACAGAAAGGCATGTAAATTTGGAGCTTTTAAATCGGGAATCTATTTAATCCGATTTCTTTTTGAACATTTTTTAGTAAAATCAACATATATAACCAAAGTAAATAAATGAATATTCTAGTATTAGGATCAGGAGGAAGAGAACATACACTTACCTGGAAAGTAGCTCAAAGTGAAAAAACAGAAAAACTTTTTGTAGCTCCTGGTAATGCAGGAACATCACAAATAGCTACCAATGTTAATATTGGAGTTACCGATTTTGAAGCGATTAAAAAATTGGTAATTGAAGAGGCTATAAACATGGTGATTGTGGGTCCTGAAGATCCTTTGGTTAAAGGAGTTTACGATTTTTTCTTAAATGATGAAACACTAAAAAATGTAATAGTAATAGGTCCGGATAAAGCTGCTGCGCAATTAGAAGGAAGTAAGGAATTTGCGAAAGAATTTATGAGCAGACATAATATTCCAACTGCGGCTTATCAGAGTTTTACTAAAGATAGTGTTGAAGAAGGATATGCTTTTCTTGAAACTTTAGAGGCTCCTTATGTGCTTAAAGCGGACGGCTTGGCTGCCGGAAAAGGAGTGCTTATCCTGAATGATTTACAGGAAGCTAAAGATGAATTGCACAATATGCTGGTCGATTCAAAATTTGGAGAAGCCAGTACTAAGGTAGTTATTGAAGAATTTTTATCAGGGATAGAATTAAGTTGTTTTGTCTTAACTGATGGGAAGGACTATTTAACTTTACCTACAGCCAAAGATTATAAACGTATAGGAGAGGGAGACGTAGGATTAAATACCGGAGGGATGGGTGCAATTTCCCCGGTGCCTTTTGCAGATGAGGTTTTCATAAAAAAAATAGAAGATCGCATTATCAAGCCAACAATAAATGGTTTCCAAAAAGATAAAATGACTTATAAGGGGTTTGTTTTTATTGGTTTGATAAAAGTTAACGAAGATCCTTATGTAATTGAGTACAATGTGCGTATGGGAGATCCTGAAACAGAAGTAGTTATTCCTAGAATAAAAAATGATCTGGTTCCTTTATTCGAAGCAGTAGGAAATCAAACGTTAGGTGAAAAAACGTTAAATATAGACGAACGTGCAGCTACTACAGTAATGCTGGTTTCTGGTGGGTATCCTGAAGCTTATGAAAAAGGTAAAGAAATTAACGGACTGGAAAATGTCCATGATTCTCTGGTTTTTCATGCAGGAACAAAACTTGAAGACAAAAAAGTAGTTACTAATGGAGGACGTGTAATCGCGATTACTTCGTATGATGAAGATTTTAATGAAGCCATAAAAAAATCTTATCAAAATATAGAAAAACTAAGTTTTGATAAGATGTATTATCGTAAAGATATAGGTTTCGATCTATAGATAAGAATGAGAACTAATGCTCTTATCCTCTTCGTTATTATCGTTGAAAATCTTTAATTGCTTTATCCAATATAAAATAGCAACAAAACCAACAATGGTGAATATCCAGTTTATTGTATTGGCACCCCACCAGTTTTCCATAAATCTGAAAAAATCATAAGGAGCAAATAATCCGTCAACAAATAAACTTTCAATAGCTTTAAAAAAATCTTTCATCAGAAAAGTTATATTATATTTACTTTTTACCTTGCAAAAATATAAAAACGTATCATGATATCAAGCATTTTTGGAAAAACTAAACCCATTAATTTTGTTTTCGTATTTGCTTATATCCTTTTATATTTTGTGATTTTTGTTTTTAATGCTGATAAAGAATTAGATACAGCATTTTTTTTGAATACCATAATATCACTTGGAGTACTTGTTTTTTCTGTTTTTTTAGTTGACTTCATCTCAAAAAAAAACAGCCTTTCCCAGAATAATTCATATGTAATTTTGCTTTTTGGGTTGCTGATAAGCATGTTTCCACAAATTTTTCTGGACAATAAAAGTGTGCTTGCCAATTGTTTTATTTTATTCGGAGCCCGAAAGTGTTTAAGCTTGAAATCACAAGTCGATATAAAGAAAAAAATATTTGATGCATCTTTTTGGATAGGAATTGCAGCTTTATTTTACAATTGGTCAATTTTAGGATTAATCCTGGTTTTTGTTGCGATTGTTCTTTATGCATCAAAAGATTTTAAAAATTGGTTAATTCCATTTGTTGCACTTTTCACAATCCTGATTTTTGTGGTTACCTATTTGATTCTAACAGACAACTTTCAATATTTTAATGAGTTATTTAACTTTAGAATTCCTTTCAGAATCCTGGACTTTAGAAGTGCAAATTATCTTGTTCCTTTCATATTTGTAATGAGTATGGGATTTATATCTTTAAGTACTTTCTTCATTAAAATCAAATCCAAAAAATCTAAAACCCAGGCCTCTGTTTTTTTAATGACAATACTATTGATCATCAGTTTTGCAATATTATTACTGTCTGGTAATAAAGGAGGAGCAGAATTTATTTTTATAGGATTTCCTTTAGCTGTAATTGTGACCAATTACCTGGAGCTAATTACCAGAAAATGGTTAAAAGAAGCTATACTATTATTGTTTATTATATTTCCAATCATATCGCTAATGCTTTAATCAGATGACAGCAATTTTAAGTCCATTGAAAAAGTTTAAAAAGTTCATCATTTAAAAAGTATCTTTGCTATATAAAATAGCATTTATGTTTAGTGAATTAGCGTATACAATATTTGAAAAAAGTATTGAAAAATATCATATTGTTGATGATGTCTATCAACCTTTTGAGAATCCGTACCCAAAAGATAAAATAGAACATTTACTTTACAGAAAAAACTGGATAGACACCGTGCAATGGCATTATGAAGATATCATAAGAGATCCTAAAATTGATCCGGTAGCAGCATTAGATTTGAAAAGAAAAATTGATGCGTCTAATCAAGATAGAACCGATATGGTGGAATATATTGACAGTTATTTCCTGGATAAGTATAGTAATGTTGAGGTAAAATCAACTGCTACGATTAATTCTGAAAGCCCGGCATGGGCTATTGACCGCTTATCTATTCTCGCATTAAAAATTTATCATATGCAGGAAGAGGTAAATCGTGAAGATGCTTCAGATGTACATAAAGCTAAGTGTGACGAGAAGTTAAAGGTGCTTTTAGAGCAGCGAAAAGATTTATCAACGGCAATAGATCAATTATTAGAAGCTATCGCATCGGGAGATAAATATATGAAGGTTTACAAGCAAATGAAGATGTATAATGATGATGAATTAAATCCGGTACTACGCAACCAGAAATAAATTGTTTGTTATTGCCTTAGGACAGAAATTCTATTCTTTTTAATTTTTAGATTCCTGATCAAGCCAGGAATGACAATATAAACGTTTAATGTCAAAAACGATAAAGCATATTCTGGTTATCAGGCTCTCTGCTATGGGAGATGTAGCGATGACAGTACCCGTGTTAAGAGCTTTTACAGCACAATATCCAAATATTAAAATAACGGTACTTTCCAGGGCTTTTTTTAAACCAATATTTGACAATATCCCTAATGTAACATTTTACGAAGCCGATGTAAAAGGAAAGCATAAAGGAATTTTAGGCCTTTATAAATTATCAAAAGAATTAAAAGCACTACAAATTGATGCTGTGGCAGATTTGCATAATGTACTTAGAAGCAAAATATTAAAGTTTTACTTTAATTTAAGAGGCTTAAAGGTCATACAAATCAATAAGGGGAGATCTGATAAAAAAACATTAACAGCTCTTGAAAACAAAGTTTTTAAACCATTAAAAACCACTCACGAACGCTATACAGAGGTCTTTAAAAAATTAGGATTTCCAATAAATTTAGAAGAACATAAATTTCCATTAAAAGCAGAACTTAATGTTAAAATTCATAATCTCATAGGAACAGCTCCTAAAAAATGGATTTGTATTGCTCCTTTTGCTGCACATAAAAGTAAAACTTATTCTTTAGATTTATTATCTGAAGTAATTGATAAACTGATAGTTAAAAATAAATATAGAATTATTTTAATAGGAGGCGGAGAAAAACAAGCTGCTCTATTAGAATCATTAAGCAGTAAAGAGGAGAATGTAATTAATGTCACAGGTAAACTTTCTTTTAAGGAAGAATTACAGTTGATTTCCAACCTCGACCTTATGATTTCTATGGACAGCGGGAATGCACATTTAGCTGCAATGTATGGTGTTAAAACCATTACCCTTTGGGGAGTAACGCATCCTTATGCCGGATTCTATCCTTTTGGACAAGATAAAGACAATGCACTATTGGCAGATCGTGAAAAATATCCATTAATACCAACATCAGTTTACGGAAATAAGTTTCCCGAAGGATATGAGAAAGCCATAGACACTATTACTCCACAAATGGTTTTAGAGAAAATCAAGGAAGTTCTTTAATTCCATTTTTATCAAAAATCGAGTTCTTATGACATTTTAAAAAATAATCGCAATACAAACAGATGTTTTGCAATTCTTCATTTTTTTCTGCAGCTTTTTTACGATTAACTCCTAAAGATTCTCCCATCTTTAATGGCTCTCCGTCATTAAGTGCTTTAAAAACAGCATTTTTAGATGCTCGTTCTAAGACGGTAGCCACTTTTTGCTTTCTGGCATCTCCCATAGGAAAATGAGTTCCGGGGCAACAAGGGTTAATACGCCACAACTGAATACTTATTTCTTGTGGGATATCATCGTAACCTCCCAAAAAGTTTCGTGCTCCAGATAAAATGGTACAAAAGTTATGATTGGGATCTTTTTTCCAAATATTGTGCTTCATTGCTTTTCCTCTCGCCCAATTACCGCCTAGCCACATATCTTCGTTAGCTCCCCAATACCCCCAGCTTAAAGGGTTTTCGGCCAAATAATGACCTCCTTCTAAAAGTGGGTCTTTTTCGGTACCATTTACACCACAACTTTCAAAAATATCTGCCAATTCCATTAATCTGCTTCCGGCTTTTTTATGATAACGGTCAATGCTGGCAATATCAAAACGAGTAACCCCCTTATCTATGAGTATTTGCAAAACCTCTTTGTTTAGTAAATCTCCATTAGTTTGTAACATGATTTGCACGGAGTTTCCATAACGCTCTTTAATATGGTCTAAAATGACAAAAAGCAATTTTTTTTCTGCTATAGGTTCTCCTCCACTTAATATCAAACGATCAATTTTATCTGGAAGGTTGGCTATAATGGCTAGACAATCTTTTTCGCTGATTCTTTTACCAAACGGACTTGAATCGTTATAACAATGATCGCAATTATCATTACAAAGTTGGGTGAAAACCCAATAGATAGATTGTATATGGTTAAAATTTGTTTTCATTTTTTATGATTTATAGATTTTTTCCCAAAAATCCATTTCTTTTTTACTTCCTGTAGATTCATCATCAATGAAATCTTGTTTCGAAGCATATAATGTTAATTTTTTTTCTGTAATTACCCCTAATTGGTCTCCCATAATAAGTGACTCCTTAAGATCGTGTGTAATAAATAAAGCTGTAATTGCTTTTTTTTGTTGTAAATCTTTAAATAGTATTTGCATTTGATCTCTGGTTTCACTGTCTAATGCACCAAAAGGTTCATCTAGTAAAAGTACTTTTGGTTCTATAATAATAGCTCTTCCAAAAGCTACACGCTGCTTTTGCCCGCCCGAAAGCTCACCGGGCATTTTATTTGCGTGTGCTTCCATATTAATATTAGAGAGCATAGTTGTTACTTGCTCATTAATAATCATTTTTGGAAGATTTTTTAAACGTAACCCAAAAGCGATGTTTTCAAATACATTAAGATGTGGAAATAATAAAGGTTCTTGATATAGATATACAATATTTCTGTGATTAGGAGGCATTTTAGAGATGGATTTGCCTTCTAAAATTACCTTTCCGGTATCTTCTTTAATAAGTCCTGCTATAATTTTTAATAAGGTTGTTTTTCCGCTCCCGGATTTTCCTAGAATACTTAAAACTTTACTCTTTTCTAAAGAGAATGAAATGTCGTTTAAGACAGGCTCATTCTTAAAAGTTTTACTAATATGCTGAATTTTTAAATAAGACATTTACACTATAGTTTCTGCTTTAAATAAAAAGCGTTTATTTATCCAGATTAAAATACCTGGAGGGATTATAAGTAAACAACTAGCTAACGCTGCATAGAAAATATTAGCTTCATTGATATATTGAAAAACACGTAAAGTCAATGTTTTAACATTTCCAATACCAATAAGATTACTCAGGCCATATTCAAACCAGGAAATTAAAAATACTTGAAAAAAACACAATGCTAATACCTTCCTGGAAAGTGGAAATAATACTTCTTTAAAGGTTTGATTTGTATTGGCTCCTAAAGTAAAAGTTAGTTTTTCCAACTCAAATACTAAAGGTGTCCAGAAGTTATTGAAAATAATAATTCCGAAAGGATAAGTAATAATAAGTTGCGCTAAAAAAACACCGGCAAAAGTACCTGCCAAATCGGTGTAAATAAAATAAAACTGAAGTAATACCCCCAAAATAACAGGAGCTAGTACATAAGGCAAATAACACAATAAGATTAAAAATGACCGATGTTTGCTTTGCGCAATATATTTACTTGTAATAAAGCTTAATAAAGTAATAGTAATGGCAACTAAACTAGATAATAATAAGGAGATGGTTAAAGATGTATTTAATTCGCTATTCCCTTTTAAAATAATGCTCCAATTGTCTAAGGTATTTTTTTTTGGAAAAATGGCAGGGAATTGCCAGTTTCTTCCAATGGAGAAAATAAATAAAAAGAATAATGGAAAAAATAAACCAATAGTGAATAAATAAGTGAGTCCTTTTTTTATCATTTCAATTTTATTTTTGAGTGTTTTACTAAAAATAAAGCCATAGTACCTAATACAAGAAGACCATACAAACAAGATATAGCATAAGCTTGAGGAATGTCAAGAAGGTTAAATCGCTGTAATTTATCTACCGTGAATACAGAAATCATTTGAGGATGTTGCTTGCCTAATAACAATGGAACTTCATAACTACTCATTACAAAAATGAAGAATAAAACAATTGTAAATATTGATTTTCTCAATAGTATGGGAATAAGTACTTTTCTTAATGTATTGATTGGTGATGCCCCTAAGCTTTGTGACAATTCTTTATAATTATCTAGTTTTTCGTGATGATATAGATTAGTGTATAGAATAATAAAAAAGGGGGTTATTAACAGAATGGAGGTAAAAATAATTCCTATACCATAATTGTCATTTATCCAGTTAGGGAACTGCTCTAATTCATTAATGAAGCCTAATCTTATAGAAACCCTAGATAACCAACCCGATTTAGAGAGTAATAGAAAACTAAAAAAAGCCATGACTAATGCCGGAAAAACTAAAGGAAGGTAGATGGCAATAGATAAAAAGCCTTTTTGAAGTTTTTGTTTTAGATAAATAGCAATAATCAATGCAAAAACAATAGCAATCGTAAGACTGATAAGTGCGATATAAAAACTAAAACCCAGGCTTTCCCATAATGTAGGAGTAAAAAGTACTTTTTTCCAATGTGCTAAGGTAAATCCGTCATTTAAAATTCCCAAAATTCCAAAGCTATATAGAAATGCATAACCAAACCCGAGAGCTACCGGGATTAATGTAAAAACTACAAAAATGGATTTGCTAATTATCGCTATATATTTTCCTGTATTCAAATAATATTAATTTAAAATAATATTTTGTCTAAAATCTTCTGCAAGCCGTATCATATATTCCGGAGCTATTTCCTGTAAAGCATATTGTTGAATAATTGTTCTTTTAGGTGCATATTTACGAGAAGGAAGGTTTTTAAACTTAGCCCTTAAACCTGCATTTAATTTTTTCATGCTTAAAACTGTTCCGTCTCCCCAAACCATAGGATCCATTTTTTTTAATTGTGCTTCAGGAGAAATCATAAAATTAGCAACTAACATAGCAGCTTCTTTCTTTGAAGATAATTTTGGAATTCCCATGTAATGAGAATTTTGAATGGTTCCAAAATTAGGGACATAAGCTCTAGCATCTTCAGAAAACAATCCTTCAGAAATTTTATTATCTACTTCTGCATCATTATTACTCATGGTAAACCATAACTCACCATTGGCGAAGAGTTGATGCATGGTTGCAACAGCTTCTGGAAATGTTTCTCCCTTTTTCCATAAGTAAGGTTTTAATTCTTTTACATAGTCCCATAATTCTTTACTGTATTGATTATACTTTGCTTCATTGAAAGCTCCTGATAGTACCTCCTGACCTCCAGCAATATCTATAAGCAATGCTTTGAGGAAAGTGAGTCCGGTAAAATGATTGTCGAAAGTAAATTTTCCGGGATGCTCCTTAACAAAAGTCAAAAATTCTTCCCTTGTTTTTGGAGGTTTTTCTACTTTTTTACTATCGTAAATAAGTGTCATTTGTACATTTCCCCATGGCATTTCATAACCTTCTGTTGGTTTTTGAAAATCTTTTCCGATAAACGGATTCTCATAATCAACATATAAAGAATTAGGAAGTTGTGCCGTAAAAGGACCAAAAAGTGCATTTATCTGGCGAAGCTGATAAAAAGTTTCTCCGTTAATCCATAGCAAATCCAGATTGCTATTACTTTTTCCTGCTTGAATTTCAGCTAATAAAGTTTGAACAATCACATTTCCCTGTCCGTTAACTACATTTAAGGTGATATTATATTTTTCTTTTACTGCAGGAGCAATATAATTTTTAACATAATTATTGATAAACTGATCTCCCTGCCACATCATCAAGGTAACTGTTTTATTGGACCCATTAACTATTACTTCTTCCCAATTCAGATGAGTTACGTCAATCGTGTTTTTTACTTCTTTTTTACAAGATGATAAAACAACAAGAAAAAAGAGAAATGTGATTGTTTTTTTTAACATGGTATACTTTATTTTGCGTTGTTAGTTCTTTTTTTAAAATAGATATCGTAAACCAAACTGGAACTGTCTTGGCGGTCCTGCATTTCGCTGTACAAATTGCCCACTAGCTCGGGATCCTTCCTGTATTTGATTACTTTGAGTAGCATTATTGCTAAAGCCACTGAGGTTTACATTATTTAGTAAATTAAAAACATCAGCTCTTAATTCAAGGGCATTTTTGCCTAGTTTAAATTGATATTGTAATGCCAGGTCAAAATTATAAGACCATGGAAGTCGATCATTATTCCTACTTTCTCCGGGTGAGCGGTCACTATTTCCAACAAAAGCATCACCAAAAGAAGCACCATCTCCATTCAAATCTCGTGTGCCAAAAATGCTGGCATCCGGAATACGATTTATAGGTTGTCCGCTTTGTAATAGTGAAGCCAAAGTAATTGATAAACCTTTTACGGGATAATAACTACCTATAGCATTTATGATATGAGTTCTATCATTGATAGAAGGTGCAAACTCTGCAGCAAAATTGTTGGCATCTTGCGCTCTGAAATTGATGTCTTCTGTATCGTTTTCTAACAGCGATAAGGTATAATTAATACGATAAGAAAAATTATCGTTCCCTCGTTCTTTTTGATAATTGAAACTAGCAGCATAATAGCGAGATCGTCCTTCACTTTCTGTAATGACTACATTTCTGGCGATACCTGTTACACGTTGACCATTAATAGTAGCACCTCCATTTACAATTGGAATTGGCCTTGTAGCATCTGCTTCTTCAGGAGTTCTTACATCTGCGGCTGTAAAATCACCATCGGTTGAAAATGGAGCTGCAGCATTTAAATTTCTTAATCGGAACAGGTCGTATGACTGGTTGTGTACTAAATCTACATAAAAAAGGCGCTGATTATCAATTTGTAATTGATAACCAATGGTGAATTGATTAGTATATGGGTTTTTATACCCATTCGGATTTAAAATACGGCGTTCATTACTAAAAACACCTTCTCTTTGATCTTGTAAACTCTCACTGGAAGGTCCGTTTAAAAACGGGATATTATCACTTTGTGTGAATCCGGCACTTAAATTACCGTCAAAAAGGACACGATCTAAATTAGTATCTGCGGGTAATAATCCCAGATTTACTAACTCTTGAATTTGCAATCTGTAATCTGCAGAAGTTGTGTTTTGTTGTAAGGCATCACTAAAAATGGCATAGTTTATTTTATCATAAAAAATACCAAAACCACCTCTAATAGTACTGTTGTTATTGAGTTTATAATTAAAATTAAAACGTGGTGCTATGTTGTTTACATCTCCTTCTCTTCTTCCACCTCGGGATAAATTGTCATAATCGTATCGCAAACCAAAAGTAAGGTTTAGACGATCGTTAAAACGGAATTCATCTTCTATGTAAGCAGAAAATATATTTTGAGTTGCTCCAAAAGATTGTGGACGTAATTCTACATTATAAGACAGTACTTCTGCGTCCAGAGGTAGGTCTGAAATATCTAAACCAGCCCCAAGATTTGCCTGGCTTAAGCTGTTTAGTTGCGCATCATTTAGACGAATTACATAATTTCCATTAGGATTACCACCTCCGGTTAATGTATGATTGCCCGAAATAACTCCTAAACCAGCTTTGAGCGTGTGCTTATTAAAATAGAATTTTCCCTTTTGTTGAAATTGAAAAGTGTTTTCCAGTTCATCAAAATCAAACCCCGGATGCCCTAAAACAGCAATGGTAGTTTCGTCTGGAGCCAATACGGTCACTTGAGGACTTCCTTCTACCAGAGGCCTTCCAAAATCCCACCTGAACCTTGAATATTGAAAATTGGATTGCAAACTGAAATCGTCTCCAATATAATCGTTTTTAAAGGCCAGATTAATGGAGTTTCTATCTTGAAAATTGGCTGCAGAAGGAAAGTTTACACCACCTTCGAGGCCCCCACCTTGCCTTTCGATAGTCACTAAACCAACATTTGCCCGTATAGAACTTCGAAAACGTTTGGACCAATTATGATCTATTTTGGCAGAGAAATAGCCAAAATCATTATTACCTCTTACCGTTTCATTAACTCCGAGTTCCGGAGAATTTAACAAGTTGTCTTTTAAATCACGTGTATATTCGGCATTTATAAAAAAGAAAGTCTTGTCTTTGACTATAGCACCACCTACAGCAAAACCTTGTTGATACCTTTGAAATCCGTCTCTAACAGAATTCCCCGATAGGTCTCTTTGTGAAAATGCAGAACTTGCATCTACAGCAGAACCAGGACGAGTTACAAAAAATACTTCTCCGGTTAAATCATTTCCTCCCGATTTTGTGGTTATGTTGATGACACCATTATTTGATAAACCAAATTCTGCAGAGTAATTATTGGTCAATACAGTAATGTCTTTAGTAAAACCGACAGGAATAGCAAATTTTTGCCCTCCTAAAAAACGTTCATTATTGTCTAAACCGTCTATTAGATAGCTTGTAAACAAACCGTTACCGCCATTAATACTCACGTTGGGTGCTTCAGAGAAAAAACCGGTTGCTTGTGAGACATTAGGAAGCCTAAACAAAGCCCGGGTAATGTCTCTACCTTCTACAGGTAATTCTTTTAACTCTGCTTCTTTCAATTCAAAAGAAACTTCTGCAGATTTACGATTGATTTTTGCAGTTGTGTTATTACTAACAACGACTTCATCTAAATCTACAGTATTGTTAGCTGCTGGAATTAATAGTATTTGAACTACAATATCTTGATTAGAACGAACATTAATTAGATTTGAAGTAGTAGGAGCATAGGTTTCATTCCCTTCAAATAAAACCTGGTATCCATTTATTACCGGGATAGAATTGAAATAGGCTTTTCCAAATTTATTGGTCGTTTGAGTTAGTTTTAAACCTTGTTGTTTATTAACTAGCGTAAGTGTAATATTTTCTACGGGAAGTGTGGTTTCAAAATTAATTACGTTGACAGTTAAATCTTCCTGTGCAACCATAGTAAAACCAATCATAGCAAGTGCTATGAAAAATAATTTTTTCATTATAAATAAAATAAAAGATTAGATAATTAATGAGCACAGATATATCTCTTGAATACAGGAGATATTCTGACTCTAAAAGGTGAACTTATATTATAATGAAATGGAGGGAGATCCCTTGTTATAGAATACTTTTAGAACGATATCAAAAACAAACCAATGTAATTTTTCAAGAGAGAACTGTATACTTTGGATAAGTTTTTGAATGATAGCACGCAATAGCCTTAAAGATAAAGACAGCGTTTTATATACTTTTTTAAGATCGGAAACATTATCAATATCAAACAGGTAGTTTAATATTAAAATAGCTCCGGTTAATTGTTTTATATATTCAACAATCTGAGAAGAAACTTTAGAAGTATTCCAGGAAAAAGATTGGAACTTTGCCTTATTAAAATAAGTTTTATGAAGCCCCATCAAGTAAAAACCACCATCGTAAGCAGGTCCCATTACAAAATGATCTTTTTGAAGTGCTTCTTGAGTTTTTAAAATATGATTAGCATTTAAACCTGGGCTATCATTACCTATGGTAATAACAGTGTCATATCCTTTTTCATAAACCGTTTCAATAGCGTTAGAAAAACGTTCTCCAAAACCAACCCCGATATGATGATCTTCATTAAAGAAAAAGTAGTCTAACCCTGTTTTTTCAACTACTTTTTTAACCCTGTTATTTAATTGATGATATAAAGTATTGTTGCGTAAAAAGGGTTTTTTTCTTTGTTCTTCCTCTTCAGAAAGTACAAAAATAAGTACAGCCGTTCTATTTGTTTTGTATGTATTCAAGAAGGGTTGTTTCGATTCAGCTTTATTAAAGTCGGTTAATAACAATAAAACTTACTTATAAAATAATTGTTTTTAAACAAAAAAGCCATAACTAAAAGACAGAAAAACCTTAAAAAGGCAAGAAAAAACTTTAAGTTATGTTAAACTTATGCTTACTATAAACTTTTTACTCTAATTTAGATGATGTTCTGGAACATTTAAAGATATATTAATTTAAAAATTATTAGTTATGTTAAAAAACATTTTAGATTTAGGAAAAGCTTTAGATAAAGCAGAACAAAAGAAGATTATGGGAGGTTTAGGTGGAGGCCCTGGAGGTGGGGTTACTTGCTTTAGCAATCTAACGCTATGTTTGTCAGCTATTAATGATCAAAATATTCAAGCGTTCTGTGCTCCCTGTTCATTAGTACCCGACGGGTTTACAATTGTAGAATTCTAAGTTTTAGAATAGAGAGTTTTAAAGTAGACAAGGATTATTATCTATTAGATAATAATCCTTGTCTTAATAATTAACTACATTATACATCATCATAATCCACAGTAATTGTGTCTGTTAAAGCATGCGCCTGGCATGTTAAAATTAACCCCTCTGCTACTTCAGTATCGGTTAAAATTTGATTTTGAGTCATTTCTGCCTTCCCTTCTGTGACTTTAGCGATACAACTACTGCAAATACCACCCTGGCAAGAATAAGGAGCATCAATTTTTTGTTCTAAGATAACATCTAAAATACGCTTGGATTTATCAGCTGTAAAAGAAAACTCTTCATCATCTACTTGTACTTTAATCTGAACGTTACCATCTGCTATTAATTTTTGCGCAGATGAATTGTCAGAAGATGAGGTAAACAATTCAAATTTGATTTTATCTTCTGCAATATTGCTTTCCTTTAAAGTATCAGAAACAGTGGTAATCATTTCTTCAGGTCCGCAAAGATAGAAAGCATCAAATACTTGATCTTTATGTACGTTTTTAATGATATAATTCACTGTAGATTTATCTATTCGGCCAGATAAAATGCTCTCTGACGCTTCCTGGCTGTAGGTAAAATAAACAGATAATCTATCCGGATAAGTATTTATAAGCTCATTTATTTCACTGTGAAACATAGTCTCTTCAACAGTTTTATTTCCGTAAACAAGTACAAATGAACTTTCACTTTCTTCTTCTAAAAGTGTTTTCATAATACTCATAATCGGGGTAATCCCGCTTCCGGCAGCAAAAGCAGCAATCGTTCTTTTCTCAGATGTACTGGTTAAAGTGAATTTACCTTCTGGTTCATGAATTTCAAGAACGTCACCTGCTTTAAGGCTGGTATTAGCATATTTAGAAAAAGTACCGTCTGTTACTTCTTTGATCCCGATACTTAAACCTCCACTATTTTTAGCACTACAAATAGAATAGGCTCTACGTAACTCTTCTCCGTTTAATTCTTTTTTAATAGTAATATATTGCCCTGCATCAAATGAAAAGTTGTCCTTTTGCGCTTCTGGAATATCAAAAGAAACAGTTACAGAGCTAGGAGTGTTTTGAGAAATCTCTTTAATTTTTAGAGAATGGAATGTAGCCATAGCATAAATTTTCGGCAAAAATAATCAATAGCTACCCTTTTTTAAGACGGATTAAGAAAAAATTATACCTAAAATTCTTAGGTATATGAAAATTATATTTACCTTTAAAAGGTATATAGTAAAATTATGAGAAGTAATTCTAATCCTATTTTATTAAAATAACATTGAGGAATCTCCTTTATTAATTTATAATAAACTCTTTAATAATGAATAAAAAAATTAACTATCTATTATTGGCTTTTTGTGTTTTATCATGTAGTTCTATAAAGGTTAAAAATTTAAATAATGAAAATATAGAAAATAGAAAAATAGACGATGTATCCATTTTTGCCGCAAATGAAAAAATAGTACACAACGGGATAAAGATTAGCGATTTTGTTGTGAAAGAAAATAAAGTTTCAAAAGAGAGCTATGATGTAGATTGGGAATCTATTAAAAGGGAAATGAAAGATTTGGCCATTTCTAATGGAGCAAATTTGATAGAGATAAACACCATAGGATATGGTATAAAAGGTCATATATTTTATATAGAAGGAAGCTTTTTTTATTCAGAAAATCAAGCTATAGTAAACAAACAAGTTGATGAGGAATGTAATATTGTTGTTTTCAGAGATGGATTAGAATCTGTTTTAGGTTCTGCTTTCAAAATTAATATTAAGATGAATAATGAAGAATTGGGAGCTCTTACTAAAAAGAAACCAATAGGAAAAAAATTAGATAATTGTAATCAAGATATTAATTTATTAGTCAATAAAAGTCAATTTAATTTAAAAGTAGAAGGCACTTCAAAATACTATAAAGTTTCTAAGAGAACCAGTGGAGGTTCTTCTAATGGAGGAGTACAGATAGGGATTGGAGGTATTAGTTTGGTAGAAATTGAACATAAAGATTTAGGAAAACTTATGTTTTATCAAAAATAAAACATACCTAAGAATTTTATGCATAAGAAAATTATGCATATATTTGATAATAGAAAATGAAATCATGGGGAATTCAAAATTATATAAAGGTAGTCTCAATACTATTATTCTAAAACTTCTTGATGAGAATGGAAAAATGTATGGTTATGAAATTACGCAAAGAGTAAAAGAACTATCCAAAGGAGATTTGAATATTACCGAAGGAGCCTTATATCCGGCTTTACATAAATTGGAAGCAGAAGGCCTTTTGAATGTAGAAATGATTAAGGTGGATAATAGATTGAGAAAATATTATAAGTTAACAGAACAAGGTGAAAAGGAGACTGTAAACAGATTGGCCGAGTTAGAGGAGTTTATAAGGAATATGCAAAATTTAGTAAACCCTAAATGGAGTATTAAATAATTGATTAGAGATGAAAAAGAATCTTAATAAAGAAGAATTACTTAGAATTGAAGAATATCTGGATAGTAAAAAATTGGTCCAGGTAGATTTAAGAGGTGAAGTGTTAGATCACATAGCTGCAGGAATTGAAAATAACCTGGAAAAGGGAAAGCCTTTTGAAGCTGCTTTTATCCTGGAAAAGCAAAAATGGTCTGAAGAATTGAGAGGGTATTCAAGTATATGGATTGGATTGATATGGAATGGTCCAAAGATTATGATGAAAACGTGTGAAAAACATATCAAAAAAATGTACTTCAATGTGTTATGGAAATCAGCTGTTGGAGTTATTTTTTTACTATTGATCACAAATATTTTTAATATGAAGAATCATCAGGACGTATTTATAAGATTATTAGATGGATTCTATTTTGTAGTTGCCGGAATATTACTGTTGAGTTTGTTTCAAATTACTAAAACAAAAAATGAATCTACATATCGTTATTTGTATAAAAAGAATGCATTGGCAATGGTGTTTTCGTTAATTCTTTTTAGTCCGTCTGTAATGCCTTCAAATTATGTACTAAAGGCTATTTCTTCAGGAGAAATGTATTGGTATACCTTTTTTGGATATTTTATGATGGTTTTTATGGGAATCGAATTCTTCAGTCTTTACCGAAAACATGTTAATGCGGTTAAATTACTAAGGATTAATTGAAATTGACTTAATAAAAGTCAAAAACACACAATGTAATACTTTGAAACTTTTGTAATTTATGAAATTGAACAAGATTCAAATAGAAATTTTGTATGATTTTACAAGACAACACTTTGTAGAGCATTATGATTTACAAACAGAATTGGTAGATCACCTGGCAAATGGGATTGAAGCGCAATGGAGAGACAATCCGCAATGTTCATTTGATAAAGCACTTCAAACAGAATTCAACAAGTTTGGTGTTCATGGATTTGCTGATATTATTCAAAAAAAACATGATAGTTTAATAAAATCATATTTAAAAATTGTTTTGAAATTTATTAGAGAATGGTTTAGGCTCCCTAAATTTTTTTTAACACTATCTTTAATCGGTCTGTTTTATTGGAGCTTTACCTCCGACTTTAGTAAAATTTTTATCATAATCGACTTTAGTCTTATTTGTTTATTTTTTGCTTTTGGAGTTTTTTATAATGTGTATATTCTTAAGAGGCGAAAATCCAGAGGTAAAAAAATATTTGTATTACACGATATTATATTGAGAGGCGAATTATTTGCTGTTATTATTCCATTATTTCCTCTTTCAATCTCGTTTTTTGAAATTGATAATCCGTCATCTTTAAGTTCGTTTTCTGTACTTCTTTTGGCGACATTTTCAACTTTTATCTATTTGCTGGGGTTTGTATCAATAATCATTATCCCCAAAAAAGCAGAAGAACTTCTAAAAGAAACCTATCCGGAATATAAATTTGAAAAATCGATGTAACAAATCGACTTATGTTTATACTAATCTTCCAAAATCTACACTACTAACTAATCAATAATAATGATAAAACACTTTATTTCACTTCAGTGGAAATCGTTTTTCAGGTCAGCTTCTTTTAAAACCAATTTGGCGCTCAAAATCCTGATGGCTTTCGGAGCACTATATTTTATAGTAGTCTTTGGAGCGATGGGAGCAGGAGCATATTACTTAATTGAAAAACAATTAGCCATAGATCCGTTGGATTTAATTAACCGGTTCTTAATTTATTATATAGTAGCAGATCTGGTAATTCGTTACTTAATGCAAAAAATGCCGGTTCTGGACATTAAACCCCTTATGTATTTGCCAATTAAAAGAGCAACTATTGTCAATTTTACATTAGGAAAAACAGCACTTACTTTTTTTAATATAATACACGCTTTTTTCTTTGTGCCTTTTTCCATCGTATTACTTATAGAAGGATATCCGGCACTTAATGTAATCTTATGGCATTTGGCTATTATTGCGCTCATCTATTCCAATAATTTTTTGAACATTCTTGTCAATAATAAAGATGCTTTATTTTATACTATAGTTGGGATTTTGATAATACTTGGAGTATTACAATATTATGGATATTTTGATATTACAGAATATACCAGTGTTTTTTTTAATGCATTGTATAAACAACCTTTTGTGGCAATACTGCCTTGGATTTTATTGGGAACTTTATACTTTCTTTCGTTTAACTATTTTAGAAAAAACTTTTACCTGGATGCAGGACTTTCCACAAAACATTCTGTAGCCAAAACAGAAAACCTTGACTGGTTAAACAGATTTGGGAGTCTGGGTACTTTTTTAAAGAACGATATCAAACTTTTAAAAAGAAATAAACGTTCTAGAACAACAGTCCTTATGAGTGTGTTGTTTATATTTTACGGACTTTTATTTTTTACAAACTCTATTGAAGCTTATAATGCTCCGGTTTGGAAAATTTTTGCAGGAATTTTTGTTTCCGGCGGATTCTTATTCACTTTTGGACAATTTGTACCAAGTTGGGACAGTGCTTACTACCCTTTGATGATGAGTCAGAATATTAGATATAAAGAATACCTGGACTCAAAATGGTATTTGGTAATTATTGCAACTTTGATTTCTACTGTTATTGCCTCTTTTTATCTTTATTTTGGATGGGAAGTATACTTGTCAATTATAGTTGGAGCGATCTATAATATAGGAGTGAATTCATACCTGGTACTCTGGGGAGGGGCCTATATAAAAACCCCGATTGATTTAACCTCTAATAAAAAAGCGTTTGGAGATAGTCAGGCATTTAATATGAAAACCATGTTACTCACACTTCCAAAATTAGGACTGCCCTTGATAGTATATGCAATTGGTCATTATGCTATTAATAGTAGTGCCGGATTTGCATTAGTAGCAATCGTCGGGATTATAGGCTTTGCTTTTAAAAACGCTGTTTTTAATAAGATTGAAAGAGTCTATAAAAAAGAAAAATACAAAACACTAGCCGCTTACAAACAAAAAAATTAAGAGAATGATTATCGCAAATAACCTCACAAAAAAATACGGAAGTCAACAAGTTTTACATATTGACAATTTAGATATTCCCAAAGGAGAAAGTTTCGGATTAGTAGGAAATAACGGAGCAGGGAAAACTACATTTTTTAGCCTTTTACTTGATTTGATTCAGCCAACAACAGGAAATATTAAGAATAATGATATTATTGTTAATGAAAGTGAAGACTGGAAACCTCATACTTCGGCTTTTATTGATGAAACCTTTTTGATTGGCTATCTCACACCAGAAGAATATTTTTATTTTATCGGAGAACTTAGAGGGCAAAATAAGGCAGATGTTGATGCATTAATTGCCAAATTTGAAGATTTTTTTCACGGAGAGATTTTAGCACAGAAAAAATATTTAAGAGATTTATCAAAAGGAAACCAAAAAAAGGCTGGGATAGTAGCTTCATTTATTGGAAATCCCGAACTGATTATATTAGACGAACCTTTTGCTAATCTGGATCCTACGACACAAATCCGCTTAAAAGAAATTATTAAAGATTTGGCAAAGAATAAAGATGTAACAGTTCTTGTATCGAGTCATGATTTAAGCCATGTGACCGAAGTATGTGAACGGATCGTTGTTTTAAACAAAGGAGAAGTAGTCAGAGATATTCAAACTTCTAAAGAAACCCTCAAAGAACTGGAAGAATTTTTTGCCGGATAAACATTCCAAAAACACACGAAAAAAGTCCATTTTTATGGGCTTTTTCTTTTTTAACTCAAAAAGAGCTGTATTTTTACCTGTTTATATACTAAAATATAAAGTTTTAAGTTGTAAAAATACTAAAACCAATCTCTTGAGAAAGTCGCATTACATAGCTATTGTTTTTTTATTGATTATAGCTTTTGGTTGTTCTACAAAAAAAAATGCTTTTGTCAATCGAAACTGGCATGCCTTAAACACCAAATTTAATGTGTTGTATAATGGTGAATTGGCTTTTGAAGAAGGTAAGAAAACCATAGATGCAACTTATAACGACAACTATTGGGAGATACTGCCTATTGAAAGGCTGGATGTAAAAGAACTGATAATCACTCCGGGAGCTGCACAAAATACCAATTTTGCAAAAGCAGAAGAAAAAGCGGCAAAGGCTATACAAAAGCATTCGATGAATATCAAAGGGAGAGAGCGAAATTCTCAAACCGATGAGGCTTTTCTGCTGTTGGGGAAAACCCGATATTTTGATCAGCGCTTTATTCCTGCATTAGAAGCTTTTAATTATATTCTTTACAAATACCCTGACAGCGATAAAATAGGAGTCGCAAAAGTTTGGAGAGAAAAGGTAAATATTCGTTTGGAAAATGAAGAATTGGCCCTTAAAAATTTAAAGCGTTTACTCCGCCAGGAAAAACTTAAAGATCAAACCTATGCAGATGCTACTGCTATGATGGGGCAGGCCTACATCAATCTTAAATATAAAGACAGTGCTATAACGCAATTAAAAATTGCTTCGGCATATACCAAAAACCACAGCGAAAGAGGAAGATATTATTACATTATCGGGCAGTTGTACAATCAACTGGGGTATAAAGACAGTGCAAATGTTGCTTTTGATAAGGTGATTGCCTTGAACAGAAAGTCTCCCAGAATTTACATGATCAATGCTTTTATTGAAAAAGCAAAAAACTTTGATCCGGAAACAGGAGATAAAGAAGCATACTATGAGATGCTTACAGATTTGGAGAAAAACAGGGAAAACAGACCTTATCTGGACAAAATATACAGGCAGTTAGCGTTATATCACCTCGATAATGATTCAATTGCCTTAGCAGAAGAGTATTTCAACAAATCATTGAAAAAAACAACAACTGATAAATATCTCAAGGCGCTGAATTATGAGAATTTAGCCGAGCATAACTTTAATATTACAAAATATAGAGCAGCTGGAGCATACTATGACAGTACGTTAAATCATTTAGCAAAGAATACAAGACAGTATTTAACAACTAAAAGAAAGAGAGAGAACCTGGATGATGTAATAAAGTATGAGGAGATTTCTCATCGAAATGATAGCATCTTATATGTGGTTTCTTTACCTTCAAATGAGCGAGAAGCTTATTATCAGAAAGTAATAGAAGATATTAAAGCAAAAGAAGCAGAAAAGGAAGCACTGGCAGACAGGCAAAGCCAGTCAGGAACTTTGGGAATTCCGGGATCTAATTCTAATAACGTACAAAACGCTGGAGATAAATTTTATTTCTATAACCAGGTGATTGTAGGTTACGGTAAAAATGAATTTAAAAGAATTTGGGGAGAACGCTCACTGGAAGATAACTGGAGAATATCAGATAAGCGGGTTTTAACGCCTAATGCATTAACGCTTCAAAACAATGATGCAATTGCCACTTTAGACATCTATGATGTAAAAACCTACATAGATAGACTTCCTAAAGATCCTAAAGTAATTGATAGCATTAAAAGAGAAAAAGATTTTGCAGATTATCAACTCGGATTGATCTATAAAGAAAAATTTAAAGATTATAATCTGGCTTCGGATAAATTATCAGAAGTATTGAAAAGTGAACCGGAAGAGAAGCTCATTCTTCCATCCAAATACAATCTATACGAAATCTCTCGTGTTACTAATAATGAAACAAAAGCATTTAGTATAAAAGAAGATATCATAAGGAATCATCCAAATTCTGTTTATGCCGAGATTTTACAGAATCCGAATGCTATTTTAGAAGCCAGTAAAGATAGTCCGGATGCTTTATATACCAAATTGTACTTAAAGTTTGAAGCGCAGGAATTTGAAGAGGTAATAGAAAAATCAAACGAATATATAAAAACGTTTAACGGGCAGGAAATTGCTACAAAATTCGAGTTATTAAAAGCAAATGCTATTGGAAGATTACTTGGATTTAAAGCGTTTAAAGAATCATTAAATTATGTAGCTTTAAATTACCCAAATGATGTTGCTGGTAAAGAAGCGCAAAAAATCATAGATGTTTCTATTAAGAAATTAGAAAATAAACGTTTTGTAGACTCATTATCTAAAAAGAAATGGAAACTGATATATCCTTTCCAGAAAAAAGATACGGCTTCTGTAAACAAACTGCACAAGACGGTAGAAAAAGCATTAAAAGATCTTAAGTATGATGAGTTATCGCTCTCTAAAGATGTATATGATAAAGACCAATTATTTATAGTAATACACGGTCTGACAACCAAAGAAAGAGCGTTAGGATTTGCAGAATTGTTAAAAATAAACAAAGACTATAAGATTGACAATGAGAATTTTGTAATTTTGTCGCCCAATTATAAGATTATACAAATACATAAGAATTTACAAGAATACCTAATAGAAATCAATAATTCCCTAAAACCGTAAGTGCTATGTTTTCAGACAACAACAAGAACGCCAAAAATAGAATGACAACAGAATCATCTGGTCAACCCAACAGAATAGGTCAAAAAACAAAAATTAAAGGAGATTTTATCTCCGAAGGGGATTTTAGAATAGACGGTACCTTAGAAGGAAGTGTAAAAACTTCAGGGAAAGTAGTTATAGGAAGAGAAGGATCTATAGATGGAAAGGTAGAATGTGTAAATGCAGATATAGAAGGAAACTTTTCGGGCGAACTTAATGTTAGTAATATCTTATCATTAAAATCTACAGCACAGATTGAAGGGCAGGTACATGTCGCTAAACTGGCCATTGAACCTGGAGCAACTTTTAATGCAACCTGTGATATGAAGGGTGGTTCTTCGAGAAAAGAGTTGAGCAATGACAAAAAACAAGAAATCGGGAAGTCCGCTTAAAAACTGGGCAGTCTTTTCGGGGATTGGACTCCAGATGGGATTGACTATTTTTTTAGGAAATGTTTTAGGTGCCTGGATGGATAAAAAATTTCAAACAGCTTTTTTAGAAGAAACAATAACCCTGATAGCGATCTTCTCATCGATGTTTATGATTGTCTACCGTGTGAACAGATTCAATAAGAAATGATAAAACAAATAGGTATTTATCTTGTGAGTTTTATGTTGTTACTACTTATAGGATTTAATTCTCATCAATTGATTTTATCTCAGTTAGCCATTGATACTCCTTTTTCTTTAAAAAAAGTATATGTATTTCATGGTGCTTTCTCTTTGTTATTGTGTACGAACTTCTTTTTATTATTTCACACAAAAAAATTCAAAGATCAATTAGGTTTTCTCTACTTAGTAAGTGTAGCACTCAAAATCATACTCTTTTGTATCGTTTTTAGCGAACATATTTTTACCGAAGATTCTTTTACACAAACAGACGGGATTAACTTTCTGATTCCTATGGCTGTAATGCTTTTTTTAGAAGTGTTTTTCATCAATAAATTATTAAAAAAATCAAGCCCTGTAAAAAACACAAAATAAGGTGTTTTAAGTCAAAAAATAATACCTATATTTGCGCCGAATTTTAGATCTCAGTATTTAAATCATATTTATGAGTAACAAAAGAATGAAGGCAGTATCAAAAAGAATTACGACTTGGAGTCTTGTTTTTTTTATAACATTTACAGCTTTTGCTAAAGAAGTAAAGAAAGATCCTCAAGGTAAACACGAAGCAAATCCTGTCAACACTCAAGAAGAAATAAACGAGTTTATTCAACATCACGTTAAAGATTCTCACGATTTTCATTTATTCTCATATTTTTCTGGTGGAGAAGAACATCACGTTGGATTTCCACTTCCTGTAATCCTTTGGGGTGAAAACGGTTTGACTGCATTTATGTCGTCTGGCTTCCATCATGATGATACAGGACATACTATAGTAGAAAAAGGAGGTAGTAAATTTGTTAAACTACACGGAAAAATTTATGAATTAGAAGCTGGAGCAAGCGGTGTTCATTTTGATGAAGAACATCATCCAACAAATGCTTCTACTCCGATAGACTTATCAATCACTAAGAGTGTTTTTGGAATTTTGGTAATAGGGCTTTTAATGTTCTTATGGTTCTCAAAACTGGGGCGTCAATATAAGAAAAGTGCTATTCCAAACGGTTTTGGAAGAGTATTGGAGCCATTAGTGATTTATGTAAGAGATGAAATTGCAAAACCAAATATTGGACCTAAATACAGAAAGTTTACAGGATATTTATTAACGATATTCTTCTTTATCTGGCTTTCTAATTTATTAGGACTAGCTCCTCTAGGATTTAATATAACAGGTCAGCTGGCAGTTACAGCAGCCTTAGCGATTTTCACATTTGTGATCTATATGATTAATGGAAACGCACACTTTTGGAGTCACCAGTTATGGATGCCGGGAGTACCGGTTTTATTAAGACCTGTATTAGCTATTATAGAATTGGCGGGAACATTGATTATTAAGCCTTTCTCATTAATGGTACGTTTGTTTGCAAATATTACAGCAGGGCACATCGTGGTAATGAGTTTGATATCTATAGGTATAGTGATGCAAAAGCAAATGACGCCAGTAGGGTCAACAGCATTATCATTATTGTTATCATTATTTATTACGCTTATTGAGGTGCTTGTTGCCTTTTTACAGGCGTATATTTTTACAATGCTATCTGCTCTCTTTATAGGGATGGCAGTTGCAGATCATGATCATGAGCACGACCATGATGATCATGGAAACGAAATACCTGACGCAGAAGATGTGCGTGCAGATTTTATTTAAAAATTGAATTTATTTGTTTAACTATATATAATTAAATTATGTCTTTAGCATTATTTCAAGAAGCTGCTACTTCATTAGTTCCTAACTTAGTAGGTGCTGGTTTAATCGTAATCGGTGCTGGTATAGGTCTAGGTCAAATTGGTAGAGGTGCTATGGAAGGAATCGCGCGTCAGCCAGAAGCTACGAACAAGATTCAAACTGCGATGATTATCATTGCAGCACTTTTAGAAGGACTTGCATTCGCAGCGATTTTCTTAGGAAAATAATCCTTAAAAAAAGATCATTTCCTGTAACGGTTGGTTGCAGGAAATGATTATTAAACAAAAAAATGATATAAGACTTATATAAAATGGAGCAATTATTAGAAAACTTTTCACTAGACTTATTTGTTAAGCAAACTGTTCTTTTTCTTGTGCTTATTTTCATCATGGTGAAATTTGCATGGAAGCCTATCCTTAAGGCTTTAAACGATCGTGAAGAAGGTATCAAAAACGCATTGGATTCTGCTGAAGAAGCAAAGAAACAAATGCAAAATATTACTGCAGATAACGATCGTATTTTAAAAGAAGCAAGAGCAGAAAGAGAAGCAATGCTTAAAGAAGCGAGAGAGATAAAAGAAAAGACAATTGCAGATGCTAAAGAAGAAGCAAAAGCTCAGGCAGACAAATTAGTTAAACAAGCTCAGGAAGCATTCGAAACAGAAAAGCAAGCAGCTATAGCAGAATTGAAAAATCAGGTAGCTACACTTTCAGTTGAAATCGCAGAGAAAGTAGTTCGTGAAGAACTATCTGATGAGAAAAAGCAATTAAAGCTTGTTGAAGATATGTTGGGTGAAGCAACATTAAATTAATACGATGGCAGAAGTAAGAGCAGCAATACGATACGCAAAAGCGATAATAGGACTGGCAGAAGACCAGAAAGCCACAGATGCTGTTAATGACGATATGAAAACTATCGTGAAAACTTTAGCAGAAAACAGTGAGTTAAGATCTTTATTGGTAAACCCTGTTATTAAATCTGAAATCAAAAGAGCATCGTTAAAAGCGATCTTTTCAAAAGTTCAAAATGTTACTGAAGGAGCTATTGATGTCCTTATTCAAAATAAAAGAATAGACACTCTTGGAGCAGTAGCAGAGAAATACATTTTCTTATACGATCAGTTAAGAGGAAAAGAAGTAGCAGTTGTTACTACAGCAGTTCCTTTGAGTGGTGCTTTAGAGAAAAAAGTATTGGCAAAAGTAAAAGAGCTTACAGGAAACGATGTACAAATCGAAAATAAAGTAGATAAAGACATTATTGGAGGTTTTATCCTTCGATTAGGAGATTTACAATATAATGCCAGCATTGCTAATAAATTAAGCAATCTGAAAAGAGATTTTATTAATAATTAAGAATACAAGTTTATACTATTATAAAAGATAGCTAGTAGTAGCTAACTAAATATCAAATAAGATGGCAGAAGTAAAACCAGCTGAAGTATCAGCAATCTTAAAGAAACAACTATCAGGATTTGAAGCAACTGCTTCCTTAGATGAGGTTGGAACAGTATTAACCGTAGGTGATGGTATTGCCAGAATATACGGTCTGTCTAATGCTCAATATGGAGAATTAGTAGAGTTTGAGAATGGTTTGGAAGGAATTGTTCTTAACCTTGAAGAAGATAATGTTGGGGTAGTATTGTTAGGACCTTCAAAAGAAATTAAAGAAGGAGCTACTGTAAAACGTACACAACGTATTGCATCTATTAAAGTTGGTGAAGAAGTTGTAGGACGTGTTGTAGATACTTTAGGGAATCCAATAGATGGTAAAGGTGCCATTGGAGGAGAACTTTATGAAATGCCTTTAGAGCGTAAAGCTCCCGGGGTAGTTTTCCGTCAGCCGGTTAACGAACCGTTACAGACAGGTATTAAATCAATTGATGCGATGATCCCTGTAGGTAGAGGTCAGCGTGAGTTGGTTATTGGAGACCGTCAGACTGGTAAAACTACAGTATGTATTGATACCATCTTAAATCAAAAAGAATTTTACGATGCAGGAGAACCTGTATACTGTATATATGTAGCAATTGGTCAGAAAGCTTCTACTGTTGCTGCTATTGCTAAAACATTAGAAGACAGAGGTGCTTTAGCTTATACAACAATTGTTGCTGCTAATGCATCAGATCCTGCTCCTATGCAGGTATATGCTCCGTTTGCAGGTGCTGCAATTGGTGAGTATTTCAGAGATACAGGAAGACCAGCATTAATCATCTATGATGATTTATCAAAGCAAGCAGTTGCATATCGTGAGGTATCGCTACTATTACGTCGCCCACCAGGACGTGAAGCATATCCTGGAGACGTTTTCTATCTTCACTCAAGATTATTGGAAAGAGCTGCAAAAGTAATTGCAGATGATGATATTGCAAAAGGAATGAATGACCTTCCTGAAAGCTTGAAACCAGTGGTAAAAGGAGGAGGTTCTTTAACTGCACTTCCAATCATTGAAACACAAGCAGGGGACGTTTCTGCATATATCCCGACAAACGTAATTTCTATTACAGACGGACAGATATTCTTAGATGGAGATTTATTTAACTCTGGGGTTCGTCCTGCAATTAACGTAGGTATCTCGGTATCTCGTGTTGGAGGTTCTGCACAGATTAAATCCATGAAAAAAGTAGCAGGTACACTTAAACTTGACCAGGCTCAGTTCCGTGAATTAGAAGCATTTGCTAAGTTTGGATCAGACCTTGATGCTGTAACACTTAACGTAATCGAAAAAGGGAAGCGTAATGTTGAGATTTTGAAGCAGGCCCAAAACGATCCGTTTACAGTAGAAGATCAGGTTGCTATCATTTATGCAGGATCTAAAAACTTATTAAGAGATGTTCCGGTTGAAAAAGTAAAAGAATTTGAAAGAGATTATATTGAATTCTTGAAAGCTAAACACAATAATGTTTTAGAAACATTAAAAGCTGGAAAATTAACAGATGAAGTTACTGATACACTTACTGCTGTAGCAAAAGACTTATCTGCAAAATATAAAGCGTAATTGTCATTCCTGCGAAGGCAGGAATCTCGTGATTTGAAGTAAAATTAAAATAGATTCCGCATCTAGTGCGGAATGACAGAGCAGAATATGGCAAACTTAAAAGAAATACGTAATAGGATAGCATCGGTAAAATCAACCATGCAGATTACCAGTGCTATGAAAATGGTATCGGCTGCTAAATTGAAAAAAGCACAAGATGCTATTACTGCAATGCGCCCTTATGCTGATAAGCTAACAGAACTTTTACAGAGCTTAAGCGCTACTTTGGATGCTGATAGCGGAAGTAAATTTTCAGATCAAAGAGAGGTAAATAAAGTGTTGGTTGTTGCAATTACTTCTAACAGAGGTTTATGTGGAGCATTCAATTCTAATATTATCAAGGAATCTTCGAGTTTAGCTAATGAAAAGTATTCTGGGAAACAAGTTGATTTTGTTACCATAGGAAAAAAGGGAAATGATATTCTGGGAAAATCATTTACGATCATCGAAAACAATAATGGAGTTTTTGACGACCTTACTTTTGATAATGTTGCCGAGATTGCACAAAAATTAATGGATTTATTTACAGATGGTTCTTACGATAAAATAGAAATCGTTTATAATAAATTTAAAAATGCAGCCACTCAAATAATCATGACAGAGCAGTTTTTGCCTATTGTTCCTGTAGAAGCAGAGGGGGATACTAATCTTGACTACATTTTTGAACCTTCAAAAGAGAAAATTGTAGAAACTCTTATTCCAAAGTCACTTAAAACACAGTTATATAAGGCAATTAGAGATTCATTTGCATCAGAACATGGTGCACGTATGACTGCTATGCACAAAGCGACAGATAATGCAGGAGAATTAAGAGATTCGCTTACATTGACTTACAACAAAGCAAGGCAGGCAGCCATTACGAATGAGATCTTAGAAATTGTTGGAGGTGCAGAGGCACTCAATAATTAGGCGAAGCGAAGCAAAGCCAAATTATACAAGAGTTTAGGCACTTAATAATTAGGCGAAGCCAAATTATACAAGAACTAAGCTTAGAAAAAATTATATCTTTAAAGAAACCCCTGTAAAGTTAGCTTTACGGGGGTTTTTATTTCTTGGCATCAATTTTGGTTTGTATATTTATACCAGTTATCATTCAAATTTATTACAGTAAATTTAACCGGTAAATGATATGAACATTGAAACAACTAAAGCTATAAAAGATGAAAACATTAAAACGAATTATATATACAACCTTAATGATATTATTAACTATGAGTTTTTCAAACTGCTCTAGCGCTCAAAAACTTCAGGAGCAAACACCTTTTACTATTGACGATGTGTACTCTCAGGGATGGATAGCCGGCGTTGAAGGAGGAGGATCCGGAGTTAATGTGTTTATTACTATAGGAGAGTTAGGTAAAAAGATTGAGATGGAAGGGCTTTATTTTAATGATCAGTATGTTAAACTGGAAAAAAATAAAGGTAATGGAAATCTTTTTATAGGGAGAATTAAAACTGCAGCTAACCAAAAAAAAGAGCTTATTTTGCAGCAAGATGCTAAAAAAGAGTCTGAAAAGGAGGTGTCAGCTACTGTAAAAAAAGAAAAGATTCCTTTTGAATTAGAAAAAGACCAGGCAGTTATTACGTATAAGCAAAATGGGGCTCTAAAGTATTTTAAAATTGAAGATATTAAAAGTAAAGCACCTTTAGCTTATCCCAGTGCTCCTAAGAACGCAACAGGTCAGTTGATTAAACAGTAACTTTGCAGCAAGATATAAACGGCTAATGTTGAAAATGTATTGAGTGCGTTAAAGAAACTTTTTAAGCATACATTCATCTATGGAATTGCAACTGTTCTTCCCAGGGTATTAGGTCTTATACTTACCCCTTTGTATATTGTAAAGTTAGCAGAAGCAGATTATGGGATTTACATAAGTTTAATGGTGTATCTTATTCTTGGAAATGTTTTGCTTTCTTATGGAATGGAAACAGCATTTTTCAGGTTTATGAATAAAACCGGAGAGAAGACAAAAGTGGGAGCTACGGCTTTAACTTCTGTCTTTTTTTCGTCCCTTCTTTTTTTAATGATTTCTCTACTTTTCAAAGATCAACTGGCAGCATGGCTGGATTACAAGGTTGAGTTTATTGTTTATGCAATTTTAATTCTCTTTTTAGATGCACTGGTAGTAATTCCTTTTGCATGGTTTAGAAATAGTGAAAGGCCTGTAAAATACTCATCGATAAAAATACTTAATGTAATTATCAATCTCTCTTTTAACCTTTTCTTCTTCCTTTTGCTCCCGGAACTCATCCAGGGAGAAACCAACTCTTTTTTTAATAAAATTTCTTTTGAAAATAAGGTTCATTATATTTTTATATCAAACCTGATTGCAAGCCTGATTACATTCTTATTATTAGTGCCTTTATATTTTAAGATTGGATTTAACTTTAATAAAATACTTTGGAAACAAATGATTTATTATGCGTTTCCTGTTTTAATAGCCGGAGTGGCATTTTCCATTAATGAAGGTATAGATAAACTCCTTTTGAGATACCTGTTACCAAAAGAAACCGCAGATGTAGAAGTAGGAATTTATGGAGCGTGCTATAAACTGGGAGTTTTTATGACTCTATTCATCACAGCATTTAAATTAGGTGTAGAACCTTTTTTCTTTAGTCAGGCTGATAAAAAAAATGCAAAGAGTACTTATGCAGACATTACCTTGTATTTTAGCATTTTTGGAGCTCTTATCCTTCTATTTGTAGTTGTTTATATCGATCTTTTAAAACTTCTTTTAATCCCTGAAGAGAATTATTGGAAGGCACTATGGATTGTTCCGGTAATTTTGATGGCCAATTTATGCCTGGGGATCTATCATAATTTATCAGTATGGTATAAAATTACAGATCAGACTAAATTTGGAGCTTATATTTCTGTTGCAGGAGCTGTGATTACATTAATCCTCAATTTTCTCCTTATACCGGTAATTAGTTATAAAGGAGCAGCGATAGCAACTTTAATGGCGTATGGAAGTATGATGCTGTTATCGTATTATTTCGGGCAAAAAAGATACCCGGTTCCTTATAACCTTAAAAAGATAGGGGGATATCTGGGCACTTCTGCTCTTTTCTCTTTTTTGTCATTCTATGTTTTTGACAGAAATATTGTGATAGGAAGCGGACTACTTTTAGTATTTTTGATTCTGATTTTTATCTCTGAAAAAGCAATGTTAAAATCGATACTTTTAAAACGGTAAACAAATACCTAATGACTATAAAAATTATTAATACATCTGATCATTCTCTCCCTGCATACGAAACAGAAGCTTCAGCAGGAATGGACCTAAGAGCTAATATAACAGATTCAATTACGCTAAAACCTTTGGAACGCGCAATAATAAAAACAGGACTTTTTATTGAGTTGCCCATCGGGTACGAAGCTCAGGTTCGGCCAAGAAGTGGATTGGCAGCAAAAAAAGGGATAACCGTATTAAATGCTCCGGGTACCATTGATGCCGATTACAGAGGAGAAATTGGGGTAATCCTTGTGAATTTGTCTAATGAAACTTTTGTGGTTGAGAATGGAGAACGAATAGCGCAATTAGTGATTGCGAAGCATGAAAGGGCTATTTTTGAAGAAGTCGAAGCACTTTCAGCGACAGAAAGAGGAGCAGGCGGATTTGGAAGTACGGGCACAAAATAATACCAATAGCCAAATCGTTCTCTATTATATAGCCACCATTTTAAATTAAAAATTAAACCAAATCAATTCAAAATAATAAATATAAGCACATGAAAATTATTGTTCCTATGGCTGGTAGAGGCTCTCGCCTTCGCCCACATACATTAACTGTTCCAAAACCTTTAATTCCAATCGCAGGGAAGCCAATTGTACAACGATTGGTAGAAGATATAGCTAAGGTTTTAAACCAGGAAATCGAAGAAGTCGCATTTATTATTGGAGATTTTGGACCACAGGTAGAAAGTGATTTAATAGACATAGCAGAAAAATTAGGAGCAAAAGGAACTATTTATCATCAGGATAAACCATTGGGTACGGGACATGCAATAATGTGTGCTAAAGATTCTCTCTCTGGCCCTGCCGTTATTGCTTATGCAGATACTTTGATTAGAGCCGATTTTAACCTTGACGCAGATGCAGACGCAGTAATATGGGTAAAACAAGTAGAAGATCCAAGTGCATTTGGGGTTGTTAAAATGAATGATGCTAATGAAATTGTGGAATTGGTAGAAAAACCTGCTGATTTTGTTTCTGATTTAGCCGTAATCGGAATCTATTATTTTAAGGATGTAGGTGTTTTAAAAGATGAATTACAGGTTGTTTTAGATCAAAATATTATTCATGGAGGAGAATATCAGATAAACGATGGCATAAAAGGGATGATGAGTAAAGGAGCTGTCTTTAAACCTGGTGAAGTAGACGAATGGATGGACTGCGGAAATAAAAACGTGACTGTAGAAACCAATAATAAAATGCTCGGGTTTTTAAAAGAAGACGGAGAGCATTTAATTGCAGATACTGTGGTTCTGGAGAATTCAGAGATCATAGCACCTTGCTATATTGGTGAAAATGTCAGGCTTAAAAATACGACTATCGGGCCTTATGTATCTATCGGAAATGATTGCCTTGTAGAAGATTCATTTGTTAAAAACAGCTTAATTCAAACAAAATCTACCATAAAAAATGCTAATTTAGACAATGCTATGATTGGCAATAATGCTTCTTTTAACGGAAATTTCTCAAGCATCAGTATTGGAGATTATTCAGTATTGGAGTAACATTTTTTGTTAAATCAAGTCTTTATTGGTATACTCTTTGAATTAATTAATATGTAAAGGAGATAAATGAGACAAAAGGTTTACATACTTGCTTTAGTTTTTGGAATATTTATTATTCCATATGCTGCTATTGCTCAGGAAAAAGAAAGTGCAGAAATATCGTTAGAAGAATATTCCGATGCTTTTCAGGAAAGCTTTTTTGAAGCTTTAAAACAAAGTGGTATAGAAAACTATGACAAGGCAATTAATTTATTGTTAGAATGTAAAAAGATTCAACCGTACAATGAAGTAGTCGATTTCGAGTTGGGTAAAAACTATTTGCAACTGGATCAATATTATAAAGCCGAAGATTATATTTTAAAAGCAGTAAATGCCAATCCGGAAAATATATGGTATTTAGATGCTTTATTAAATGTTTATAAAGTTCAGAACAATACGCAAAAGTCAATAGAGATTGCAGAGCAACTGGCTGCTAAAAATACCAGCTATAAAGAAAACCTGATTCAATTGTATGCCAAATCAAAAAATTATGAAAGAGCCTTGGCACTCCTGGATGAAATTGATAAAGAATTAGGAGTTTCAGAAAACCGAAAAAGACAACGTTTTTATTACACTACCCTCATAAAAAGTCAGGAGAGAGAGGCAAGAAATGAAACAGCAATAGTCAATTCTAAGAATGTTATCATTAAAGAAAACCCTTTAGAAACCATTCAGAAACAAATCGATAAAGCTATTGAAAATGCAAATTATCAGGAACTTTTGACGATTTCTAACGAAGCTATTGAAAGTTACCCTTCTCAATCGGCATTCTATTATGCTAACGGATTAGCCAAGAACAAAATAAAGAGATATAAAGAAGCAATCTCTTCTTTAAAAACAGCAATAGATTTTTTAATAGATGATGAAGTCCTGGAAAATAAAATCTATAAAGAGCTAGCCAGTGCTTACAATGCTATAGGAGATGCTAAAAAAGCAAACGAATATTTAAAAAAAGGAAAGAAAGGATCATGAATTTGAAAGTAGAACATAAATATTCTCAAAGAACTATCACGGTTTTGTCTTTGATAGTCCTTTTTATATTACAATCTTGTAAAACGTCCAAATCAATTACAGAAAGCACAGCAGCAAAGAAAATATCTGCCAGGACGATTGTTAAGAACCACAATGATAACAAACTTCAGTTTAAAACAATAAGAGGAAGAATACGAGTTGGGTATGAAAGCGATGGTGATTCACAATCTCATAGTATAACTCTTAGAATGGAAAAAGATAAAGCTATAATGTTAAGTGCTGCATTTGGTGTAGTGAAAGCATATATTACACCAGATAGGGTTAGTTTTTACAATAAACTTCATAATGAATATTTTGATGGAGATTTCTCATATTTAAGTGACTTGCTAGGGACAGAACTTGATTTTGAAAAAGTTCAAAATATGTTATTGGGGCAAGCTATATTTAGTTTAGAAGATGATAAATACAGAACATCTATAGTTAATAATAATTACCAGTTAAAGCCGGCTAAAGATTTTGAATTGTTTAAGAGGTTATTTTTAATAGAACCGTCAAATTTTAAAATGACATTACAACAAATATCTCAGCCTAAAGAAGGACGCACACTAAATATCAATTATAAAGCATACCAAAAGGTAGACGATAAAATCTTTCCTGAAAATATTGAAATCATAGCAGAAGAAATTGATAATAAGGTAAAGATAGAAATTGATTATAAAAATGTAGAATTTGATCAACGTGTATCGTTTCCATATAAAATTCCGAAAGGCTATAAAGAAATTGTATTAAAATAAATGGTTAGACCTATCTCATATAAGGGTGTTTTGCTTCTTGTTTTTACACTTTTTTTTGTTTTTCCTATATTTTCCCAAACAGACAAACAAAAGGCATTAGAAACGAAAAGAATGCGCTTAAGAGAAGAGATTAACCAAATTAATTCATTACTTTCCAAAGAACGATTAGAAAGACGATCGGTTTTAGAACAGGTTGAAGATATTGATCAGAAGATTAGAGTGCGCAGAGAGCTTATAAGAGTAACCAATCAGCAAGCGAATATTCTCAATAAACAACTTAACCAGAACATTCGTAATATAACTAATTTACGAACAGAACTTTCTCAATTAAAAGAAGACTATGCTCAGATGATTAAAAAATCATATAAGAGCAAATCGCAACAAAGTAAATTAATGTTCTTGTTATCTTCAGATAATTTCTTTCAGGCTTATAAAAGACTGCAGTACATGAAGCAGTACACGAGTTTTAGAAAAGAACAAGGTGAGCAAATCCAGGTAAAAACGATTGCCTTACAAGAATTAAATAAAGAATTGGTAGTTCAACGTAAAGAAAAAGAAGAGTTGGCCAGGGGAAACCGGGAAGAGCAGAAGAAATTGCTTGGAGAAAAGAATACACAACAGGTCTTGTTAACTTCAATTAAGAAGAATGAACAACAATACAAATCTCAAATTGATAAAAAAAGGAGAGAAGCCAGGGCATTAGACAGGCAGATAGAGCGTTTGATAAGAGAAGCAATTGCAGAATCAAATAAGAAAGCCGGAAATACAAGGAATACTGCAACTTTTGTTTTAACTCCTGAGGCAAAAATTATAGCCAGTAATTTTGAATCGAATAAAGGAACTTTAATTTGGCCGGTAGAAAAAGGAGTAAAAAGTAAAGGGTTTGGAGAATATGCAGATCCGGTTTATCCTGGAGTCAAGCATTTTAATAACGGGGTTAGCCTTGCCACAGAAAAAGGCTCCAGAGCCAGGGCTGTTTTTGATGGAGAAGTTTCGGCAATTATAGCCATTCCGGGAGGTAATAAAGCAGTTCAGGTGCGTCATGGAAATTATATCTCTACTTATTATAACCTCTCTAAAGTCTATGTAAAAAAAGGAGACATTATAAAATTAAAAGACGAATTGGGTGAGATCTTTACCAGTCGCTCCAGCGGAAAAACAGAATTAAAATTTTTCCTCTATAAAAATACCAGTCGGTTAAATCCCGAGAATTGGGTATATCAGATGTAATCTTATCTTTAATAGATTACTAATTTTAATAATCATTTTTTTCTATTTTTAAGGGATTTTAAATACTTCCCCCTAACTGTATTAATCAAAACATGGTAAAACAAGGTGTTTTATTAAAAATACCCTGTAAAGAGGATGTTGTGGTTATAAATAAAAAAAGAGTTTTGAAGCATTAACTAACCGCTTAAAGTTTAAATTATGAAAATCAAATTAACTCTGTTTATTACAATTTTTTTATTGATTATTTCCTGTAAAACTCTTCCTGATAGAAGAAGTTACGACAAAGGGATAAACTATTTAAATGTAGATTCTCGACAAAATAGTTTGCATCAAATAATTCATGCTGATTTACTTCATGATTTCAGTATAAAATGCCATATCAAAGAACCTAGAGTGTCTTGTATTGAGAATCCTATATTTGAATTAGGTCAAAAAAAGGGAGAGGAACATTATTATTTTAGTCAAGATGTAGAATATTACAAAGGCAGGAAGCCCGGAGCTAATCAACCTGGGAAGGTAATAGATCATACATTAGTTTTTTATATTGAACCTATACGGGATACAACAGACAAAAAAATACAAGATCGTTTTAAAACAACTTATCAAGATAAGTTTGAAATTGAAGAAGGTGACGTAGTGGATATTTTTATTGTTTCTAAAAAAGATAGCAGAATTGATACACAGACACTTATTGATTGTATGAATAATAATGATGATAAAAATTGTATTAAAATAATAGATAACGATGATTACATCTGCAGAAGTATTTTGTTAAATACCCAATAAGATAAAATTGAGAATACTATTATTATTCATATTATTTAGTTTAAATAGCTTTTCACAGGGTAACTCCTACGATAAAGCTATTTTACAATTAAAAAACTATAATCTAGATCGTGCAGAAGATATACTAAAAGAGGTGCCTCCTGGAGAAAAAGATCAATTATTGATAGCGTTGTTAGATTGGCAAATTACTGCTTTAAAAAGTGGGATGAAAATTGATATTGATACTACTGTAATTCCCAGGGATATTTCTGAACGAGCTAAGACGCTCTTTTTCTTAAAAAGAGGAGAGCAATATCTAAATCTGCAGGTTCCAAAAGACTCTTTAGGCTTTGTTAATTATGAAATGGCATTGAATAATGCGATAAAAGAAAAAGATACACTATTTGTTTGTGAAGCATTAAAAAAAATCATTTTTAATTTTTATAAAAACAGGCAAACACATCAATTACTGCCTAAATATTTAACCCTTTATAAAGATTATGCCTATGATGATAGTGAAATTGCTCTTTTAAGTTATTATCAAATAGCATTAAAACTTCGTAAAGAGCGAAAAGAATCTATTCCTGAATTTAAAAAAGTACTGGATAAGATCTCTGGAAAAAACAATTATATCGAAGTAAAGCTTTTACAGATTATTGGAAACAGTTATAGCGCTTATTTAAGAGATACCGATAGTGGGATAGCATATAACAAAAGAGCAGAGAAAATTCTTTTAGATATCCCATATGTGTATGCTAAAAATGAGCTTTTTGGAATTTGGACCAATATAGCAACAGGCTATCGAAAAAAAGGAATGTTCAAAGAAGCAAATGAATACTACCAAAAAGTTAAAAAGTTTGCATTACCTAAAAATAGATATTTAGAATATAAAAAACTTTACAGGCTAATGGCTATTAACTTTGACTCACTGAAAATGAGTGATAGCATTAGCTATTATTGGGAATTACGAAGTAAATATTCTGATAGCCTGGCTGCTGTTGAGGAATTGGTAGCAGTAACTGAAATCAAGGAAAAATACAAAGCAGCAGAAAAAGAAAAAGAAAACCTCCAATTGCAACAGGATATTTTAATCTCTAATAATAGTAAAAATATTGCCTTTGGGATTGCTGGAATTTTAGTGTTAACTGTCATTTCAGGGGTTTTTATTCTTAAGAATACCCGTAAAAAGAAATTAATCGCAGAACAACAGAGCCTTATTAAAACAAAAGAAGTCGAAACCATTCTTAAAGAACAGGAACTGCAGCAAATAGATGCAATGATCGTCGGGCAGGAAAAAGAACGTCAGCGCATCGCAAATGATTTGCATGATAATTTAGGAGGAGATCTGGCAACGCTAAAACTACATTTTCATCACCTAAAAGAACAATTAAAAAAAACCAAAACAGAAGAAGAGCTTTTTGAAAAAACAGATCAATTAATAGCAGATGCCTATCAGAAAACCAGAAATATAGCACATGCTAAAAATAGCGGGGTTATTGCGAATCAAGGACTACTGCCTGCAATCCAAAAAATGGCTAAAAAAATAAGCCTGGCCAATAAAATAGAAGTAACGGTTCATGAAGCCAATCTTACACAGCGTCTGGAAAATACTTTAGAGATTACTATTTTTCGAATTGTACAGGAATTGGTGACTAATTGTATAAAACATGCTTCTGCGAGTCAAATTACCATCTATCTTACAGAACATGAAGAAAGTCTTAATGTTATGGTAGAAGATAATGGTGGAGGTTTTAACACCAGGAAGATTAAAAAGCAAGACGGAATGGGCTTGTATAGTATTGAAAAACGCATAGAGCATTTAGGAGGAACTATGACTGTTGAGTCACAAAAGAGTAAAGGAACAACTGTAATATTAGATATACCCATATGATTACCTTGGCAATAGCAGAAGACCACCAGGCATTGATAGACGGAATTCAACTTCTTTTAGAATATGAAGAAGATATAGAGATTGTCGGATTTGCTAACGACGGGGAAGCATTGATGGACATTGTAGCGAGGAAACAACCCAAGATAGTGCTTACCGACATCAGGATGCCTAAAATAGATGGAATAGTAGCCTGTAAACTGATAAAAAAAGAATATCCGCATATTAAAGTAATTGCTTTTACAATGTTTGACCAGGAAGAGGCGGTTAAACAGATGTTAGAAGCCGGAGCAGACGGATACCTACTTAAAAATTCGGAATTAAAGAATGTGTTGATTGCTATAAAACAGGTAATAAACGGGAAATCTTATTTTGACGCTAACCTGATATTAGATTTTGATAATCCCGCTTCTAAGAAGAAAAAAGGCTTGCTTTCTAAAAGAGAAAAAGAAATTTTAAGTTTGATCGGGCAGGGAAAAACATCCAGTGAAATTTCCAATCAGCTTTTTATCGGTCAGACCACCGTAGAGACCCACCGTAAAAATATGATCCGTAAATTAGGATTAAAAGGAAAAGGAGAACTACTCCGTTATGCCCTGGAGAAAAAATACGATTTCTAAGGCCTCAAATAAATACCCGTTACTGGGGATGTTTCTTCAATCTGTTAGTTGATAGTTTTACACTATAACTTTTCAATCAACTAATTATGAAAAAGATAGTGTACTTAATACTATTGATCACTCCTGTCTATTTATTAGGACAAGACAGACCTTTGTCTAAAGAAGAAACCTTAGAAATTATAGAAAAAGCATTGGATAATCAATCCAAAATTAAATTAGGAACTTTTAGATTAAAGTCAGAAACTATTAATAATGATGATCAAACCCCTGCTGTATTCAAAATTGAAACGAAAATTTATCAAGATTCTAAAGATAATGATGACAGTGTTGATAAAGGAGAATTAGAAATTTATTCGATCAAAATTGATATAAGGGATGGAAACATATATGATATCAGAATAGATGCAAAAGATAATAATACAGGAGAAAAAGTACTATTCACTAATGAACGTCCTTTAGCGTTATCTAATTTCAATAAACGAGGTAAATGGAGATTATACAATATCGATAGATTACACAGAAAGGAAAATATAAACCTTAAAAGTATCTTAGAATATGATTATGAAACAGGAGAAAATTATGTAATAGATAAAGCCATTATAAATTTAAATAGGAATAATAAATTTCAAGCTGATGTAATGGTAAAAAATAACCTAAAAAGCTTATTGGATTTTAGAATATATTCAGATTTTTTAGGAATTCTTAATGAAGAAGCCAATGGAATTGTAAATTTTGAAGCCGGTAGCCTATTTTATCTCTTTCCAAAGCCAGTACATATTTTTCTTTTCCCTAGAGATAATGGTTACCTATATTTATTCAAAAGAATAAAACCGTATTTTAATTATTCTCGTTTTGATAATGACGATAGAACGGTTAATATAGCTAACCTTAATTTAGATGAATTGAATTCATCTGATAATATTTTGTCATTGATTCAACGTTCTTTTATAAAAGCTGGAGGAGAGCTTGATATATTTGAGTGGGAACCTGGAAAATTTTCATCGGTAATACTTTACGGAAAAGCCAGGGTCAATTTATTTGTTACTGAAACGGGGTCAATTTTAGATAATGATACAGACCCTAACCGGGAAAATACCTCAACATTATCATGGGGACTAGGAGTGGGTGTAGTTTCAAAAAGATATTCAAATTTTGGAATTTCTGCATCTGCATTTTGGGATCGGTATCAAAATAATGATCTAAATGAAGAGAGAGCATTAAATTTTAATACCTTATCATTTAATTCTGAAGCCTTTTTCTATACAGGAACAGATAGTGATAATGCTATTTTCTTAAGACTTAACTATACGCAAGGGCAAAATGAAATATCGCCGAGAGCAAATTTTTTCGCTCTTCAGTTTGGTTACAGAGCAGAATTAAAAATTAATAGGAATAATTAATCTGCAATAAATAAGGCTTTAAGTTCTGTAGCATCTTTAGGATCCATTTTTCCGGCAAGAACCAAACTTAACTGTTTTCTTCTTAAAGCAGCTTCAAAACGCTCTTTTTCAAGATCTGATTCTGGGACAAGACAAGGAACTTCTACAGGCCTGTTGGTATCATCTACGGCAACAAAAGTGTAAATCGCTTCATTTGCCTTTGAACGACTTCTGGACTCTCTGTCTTCGATCCATACGTCAAGATAGATTTCCATAGAACTTTTAAAAGCTCTGGAAACAGTAGCTTCTATAGTTACAACACTCCCGACAGGAACAGCACGATTAAAAGCAACATGGTTTACAGAAGCGGTTACAACAATACGTCTGGAATGCCTTCTTGCAGCAATACTTGCAGCTCTATCCATTCTGGCTAATAATTCTCCGCCAAAAAGATTATTTAAAGGATTAGTCTCACTAGGCAGTACCAAATCTGTTACAATTGTTCTGGATTCACTGGGAGTTCTTGTTTCCATGTTGTCTTTTATTTTTGGCAAAGATAGATGATAAAAAGGAGTAAATAAACAAGAAGAATATGTATTCTTACTAAAAAAAGTGATAAAGAAATAATCAACTTTACAATTCCTCAATTCAACAGTTTAAGCATCTTATACCTGGCTCCAAGCGATACTAAAACATTCATCTCATAATAAATATCGAATAACGATTGCAGAAGTTGCTATCTAGATGTTCAGAGTTCAATATTTCTTGTTCTATGTTTTAAAAAACCAGCTAAATTCCTAAACTTGAAAACTTTTTATTTACTCAGAAATCATCCACGCATCAGAAGATTCAGTAGCTTTAATCTTTCTCAATAAATCTAATGCTTCTTTAGGGTCGGAAAATGTAGCATAAATCACCTGGTGTAAACCAAATTTATTTTTTCCTATTTGTTGGGCATCAATGTAGCCTTTATTTTTAAGTTCTTGGACTTTACGTTGTGCATTAGCTTCAATTCTGAATGCTCCGGCTACAATTTTATGCGTCCTTCCTTCTTTTTTGACATCCAGTTCAATAGAAGGTAACAAAACAGGCTGAGCATCAAAGAAAGTGGCTTGCTGGATTGTTTTTTCAACTTTTTCCTGTGCCTTTTGCTCTACTAACTCTAAATGTTGCTGTTGTTGGTCTTTAAAAAACTTAAATCCAAAAGCCCCGATAGATATCGTTAATAACGCTATTGCAGCATACCTTAAATAAGGAGGTTGTTCTCTTTTCTCAGGTGTGAAGAAAACAGGAACTTCTTCTTCTAACTCTTCAACTTCTTCTTTGAAAACTTCTCTGCTGATTTTTGGAGATACAAAAGAAGATAATCCAAAAGATGAGGTTAAATAATTCAAATGATATGAAGGGAGAAACTGAATTTTAGATTCGTTGTTTAACCACAATTCGCCTATATTTTTAAAGACCAGTTTTTCTTTTTTGTCCAGGAGGTTTTTCCAACTTAAAACTAAACGTTCTAATTTGTCTAAAACTTCTTCATAAGAAATACCTTCAGTATCTGAAATATACTTGGCGAGAAGACCATCATTAGAAGTTAATTGCTCGTTAAAAGACAATTCTTTGGTTGGAGGATAGAAGGCATTTGTAGAGGTATGCACCTGTGCAGATTTCTTTTGTGTTAGAAAAGCTCCAAAGCCAGGAATCGTAACACATTGATACCTATAAAGTAAGTCGCTGATGTAATTTTCTATCCTCATCATCACAAATATTGCAAAATTTTAATATTGACAAAAGGGTAATGAAGAATTTTTATTAACACATTTATTTTCTTTATTTGTATTTTAAAAAGTAATCTTTTTATGACAGAAAAAGATGTATTGTCAATATTAAAATTGCAAAGTATCCCTTTTATAGGAGATGTAATTGCAAAAAAACTAATTCATCATTGTGGGAGTGCATCTGCTGTTTTTGAGGAAAGATCATCTGCATTACTTAAAATTGGCGGGATAGGGAGTGTAACGATTAAGTATCTCAATGATAAAAAATACGCAGGACTTGCAGAGAAAGAGTTAAAATTTATTCAGGAGAGAAATATAAATTACTCCTATTTTAAAGATGAGGATTATCCTGATCAACTAAAACATTGTTTTGATAGCCCAATTCTTATTTTTAAGCGGGGAGATATACATCTAAAAAACAAAAAGATTATCAGCATTGTAGGAACAAGGCAAATGAGTTCATATGGAGCTCTATTTTGTGAAAAGTTTATTGAAGAGATAGCCCCTTTAAATCCGGTTATCGTAAGTGGCTTTGCTTACGGAATTGATATTACTGCTCAAAAAGCTGCCATTAAGAATAACTTACAAACTATAGGTTGTCTTGCACATGGATTAAATCAGATATATCCGAGATCACATAAAAAATATTGTAGTGAAGTAGAAAGTAACGGAGGCTTTATCACAGATTTTTGGAGTACCAGTCATCCGGAACGGGAAAATTTCTTGAGAAGGAATCGAATTATTGCCGGACTCTCTGAAGCGACAATTGTGATAGAATCAGCAGGAAAAGGAGGAAGTCTGGTCACAGCAGATATTGCCCATTCATATCATAAAGAAGTATTTGCTGTTCCAGGAAGAACTACAGATAATTATAGCCTGGGATGTAATAACCTGATTAAATCGCAAAAAGCGCATATGTTAACTTCTGCAGCCGATCTGGTTTACATGCTAGGTTGGAATATTGAAGAAACAAAACAAAATATAATACAAAAACAATTATTTGTAGAGCTTGACGAAAATGAAGAAGCTATTTATAATTTTTTAAAAATGAATGGAAAAGAGTTATTAGACATTATAGCGTTACAATGCCAGCTTCCTGTGCATAAAGCAGCAACTGTATTGCTAGGAATGGAATTGAAAGGAGTGATACGACCTTTACCCGGAAAATTATTTGAGGTTGTTTAAATTTAAATCTGAGACTTTGGAGTTTATGATGTTGGTTGTTTATAGTAAGTTTATTCGTTTAGGAATTTAAGGTTGTTTAGCTTTCAAAACTCAAAACTCAAAACTCAAAACTCAAAACTTATCTAATATCCGACTTTAGCTCGAACTCTTTGTAAAACATCATCAGCTATTTTCTTAGCTTTTTCTGCGCCAACAGCTAAAGCACTATCAATTTCTTCCAGGTTACCCATATAGTGATTAAAACGCTCCCGTTCTTCAGAGAAATGATCTACAAGCAACTCAAATAAAGCTTGTTTTGCATGTCCGTAACCATAATTACCACCTTCGTAGTTAGCTTTCATAGCTTTAATTTGGTCTTCCGATGCTATTAATTTATACAATGAAAAGACATTACAGCTTTTCCAATCCTTAGGTTCTTCCATTGGGGTGCTATCAGTTTGAATGCCCATAACCTGTTTTCTGAGTTTTTTATCCGGGAGAAAAAGATTGATAGTATTGTTTTTACTCTTACTCATTTTCTCGCCATCAGTACCAGGAATAAGCTGAGTTTCTTCCTGTACTTTAACTTCAGGTAGTACAAAAACTTCTCCCATTTGGTTATGAAATCTCGAAGCAACATCTCTTGTTATCTCTAAATGCTGTATTTGATCTTTCCCCACAGGAACAATATTTGCATCATACAACAAAATATCGGCAGCCATTAGCATTGGATAGGTAAATAACCCCGCATTTACATCTTCCAGTCTATCCGACTTATCTTTAAAAGAATGTGCTAATGTTAACCTTTGATACGGGAAAAAGCAGTTAAGATACCAGGCCAATTCAGTTACCTGAGGCACATCGCTTTGGCGATAAAAAACAGTTTTTTCAATATCTAATCCGCAAGCCAACCAGGCAGCAGCAGTAGCATAGGTATTTTCTCTTAATTGTTTACCATCTTTAATCTGAGTTAAAGAATGCATATCAGCAATAAATAAAAAAGATTCATTTGCAGGATCTTTAGCCATGTTGATAGCCGGGATAATAGCCCCTAAAAGGTTTCCTAAATGTGGTGTTCCGGTACTTTGTACCCCTGTAAGCACTCTTGCCATAATAGATTAAAAAAATAGAATGCAAAAGTATGAATATGGATATAATAAAAAAAGCGGCTTAAGCCGCTTTTACATATAACATTATGTTGTCACTTCTTTAATAACCCGGCAAGGAACAGAATAACTACAGCTCCTATAACTCCTGTAATTAAGTCGCCAACAATCCCAGATGCAATGTGTATCCCTAATATACCAAAGAGCCAATTCCCAAAAATTCCACCAACAATTCCTAGTATAATATTGATTAAAACCCCAAAACCACCACCTTTCATAATTTTACCACCTATCCAACCGGCCAGGCCTCCGATAAGTAATGCATAAAGTAATCCCATAATTAAAAATTTAAAAGTTAGTATTTAAATGTACATAATCTTTTTAGATTATTTTTGACATCATGAAATTCTTCTTTAAACGGCTTTTTTATATTATTTGGAGAGTTTGGTTCTATATTTTAGTAGCTGTGCCTATTATTGTGTTATTTCCTTTTCTCTTAATCTTCTCTTCGAATGAACGTTTATATCCCCAGTTTTTTTGGATGGCCAGAAACATCTGGGCCAATATTATCATTTATGGGATGGGGTTTTATCCTGTAATTAAAACCGAAGAAAAAATAAAGAGAGGAAAGAGTTATATGCTGATAGCAAATCATACCAGTATGCTGGATATTATGCTGATGCTAAAAGTATCAGGAAATCCGTTTGTTTTTGTTGGAAAGAAAGAATTAGCCAAGATGCCGGTATTTGGATTTTTTTATAAACGGGTATGTATTATGGTAGACAGAAGTAGTATAAAAAGCAGATCTGCTGTTTATGAAAGAGCAAAAGCCAGGTTAGATCAAGGGTTGAGTATTTGTATTTTTCCTGAAGGAGGTGTACCCGAAGAAGATGTTTTTCTAGATGAATTTAAAGATGGAGCCTTTCGCCTGGCTATTGAGTATCAAATCCCGATAGTGCCAATTACTTTTGGCGATAATAAAAAGCGTTTTCCATTTAATTTTTATAAAGGTAGTTTAGGAAGAATGAGAGCTAAAACCCATAGGTTTATTGAAACCAAAGGATTAGTCCAAGAAGATAAAATGGTTTTAAAAACAAAAGCCAGAAAAGTTATTAATGAGCAATTGATAGATTTTCAGAAATAAGAAAAGGACCGTATGAATATACGGTCCTTTTACGTCATTGCTTTTCGTACAATGATACCTAACTAAAACCTAAAACTAAAGCCTGTATAAAACCCTAATGTATAGGGTTTGAAATTTCCACTATTACTAGAAAATGTGTTTAATTGATATTTAAAAACAGGTTCCAAATTAAACTGAATCTTGTTTGAAAAATTATAATCTATTCCAATTCCGATGTTAGTACTAAAATTGGTATTGTTTAAATTGTTTGCTTCTCCAACTTGAGAGGTAAAATTTTCTGACTGAACAAAAATGGAATTTTCAGTTAAAAACAATGTACTCATCCCTCCAATAACATTAATTCCCAATCTCTTGTCAATAAGCCTGTATTTTACTTCTAAAGGAATTTCGATATACCCTAACTCTTGTGTCAAAACAGCATCGGCTTCTGGGGCAGAAGCAAAGAAGAGTGCATTACTAAAACTACTTGCTTCGTTGGAGAGATTCCTGTTTTGAGCATCGTTTATAACTACATTGGCTGCATTATTATTGAAAGCCACATTTTCAAATGCTGGTGTTGACTGGCTGATAGCATTAGTATTAGAAGCTACCGTAATATTGTTGGTATCGTAGCCATAGTTAACTTTGCTAATCCCGGAGCGAATACTTAAACGTTTTGTAACTTGATAAGCGATGTTTACACCATAACTCAGATTAGCATTAGACGATTTAATATTATCTGTAAGCTGTGAGCTTATAGGAGATCCGTTACTTAGAGAACTAAAAAATACAGGGGCAACAGAAGGATTAAGGCTCCACCTTTTTTCTGACTCTGCAACGACATTACTTTCTTTGAGTCTTTTTTGTTCTTCAATAGCTTCTTCGATGGTGATTTTCTTTTCTTCGGAAGAAGCAACTTTAGGATCACTTTCTATACTTTCATCGATGAGGTCTTTTTTTATCTTCGATGTACCCTCGTTCTTTTTGTTACCTTCTGCAACTACACTTTCTGAAGTTTCTACAATTTTCTCTTCTGTTTTTATAACGGAGGTATCGTTTTTTGATGGTACCTTATCTTCATCATCCAGAACAGCGATACGAGAATCACGATCTTCCGTTACTGTTTTTTCTTTTAGATCCTTCTGAGATGCTTTGTCATTTTTATCTCTTGTATTTTTCGAAGCAACTCCGGTAGAAACTTTAAATGTATCATCAATTTCCTGTTTTTGCTCAAGAATATCCCTGGTATTATTTTTTGATGCTTCTTTGGTTGATGGGTTTTCTGTATTATTATTTTCAAGATTTTCAAGAGTTGAAGGGATCTCGGTATCTTTGGTGTCTGTTATAATTTCTTGTTCGGGAAATGTGATTTCATCAGCTTTAAAAATACGATTGTAATTATAACCCAGTGTAAATAATAAAGCTAGGGTAGCAGCAATCCCTCCCAGTCTCCACCATATAGGAATAACCTTTTTAGATTCCTTTTCCTCAGCAGCTAGTTTCCCTTCAATTTGTTTCCACAATTGATTATCTGGGGTCGGATCAAAATCCTTAAACTTCTCCTGGAATAACCTATCTATGTTCTTTTTATCACTCATCCTTTATAGTGATTCCACTTTTCTTTTTAAACCATCTTCTTCAATTTTAGTTTTCAAAATCATTCTGGCTCTTGCTAAATTTGATTTTGAAGTACCTTCTGAAATTTTCATAAGTTCGCTTATTTCCTTATGAGAATAACCATCCAGAACATACATACTAAAAGTTAACCGATACCTGTCCGGTAATTGCTGGATTAAATCCAGCAGGTAATCTAAACTAACATCTTCACTATTATCGATATCTACTTCAACAACATCTTCAATTTCTTTAGAAGTTATTTCAAATAGTGATTCCTTTTCTTTTCTATATTTCTGAAGGACTGTATTTACCGCCACTCTCCTTATCCAGCCTTCAAAAGAACCTTTAAAATTGTATTGCTCAATTTTGTTAAAAATAGTCATAAAACTATCCTGCAGATTATCCTCTGCCTCTGCTTTACTACGAGAATACTTAAGGCAAACACCAAATATTTTATTACTATACAGTTTAAAAAGTTCTTCTTGTGCTTTCCTTTCTCGTTTTTTGCATTGTTTTATGAGTTGTTCTAAACTCACTAATAGTTATTTTCTATTTTATTTATTTTACTGTTACCTCTATAGTTAAAAATTCGTCCAGGCCATTTTCATCTTCACCTTTCCAAAACAGGAATTTAAAATTTCCAGTATTTTTTGCTACAAAAGGAAATGAAATCTGAGATTTTTCTGTAACCAGAGTTTCACAATTTTCTTCCTGGATAAATGTAGCCGCCAAAGCAAATGTGAATGTATTATTTTCAATATCTTCATCCAAAATTATAAAACCATCTGTAAAATGACAGCTGGAAGGCCTTGAATAAGTTAACGGAATTTGAAAAGGAATATTTACAGAAGCAGACGCTATAGGTTTTCCCGGTTCAACCCCTAATTTAACAACATCAAAATTAGTACCATCATCACTTACGTTACATGAAAATAAAATAGCAACTAAAAAAAATGCAAATAGCTTTCTCATAAATAAAAGCATAACTTTCAAATAAGATGGCAAAAAGTAAAATAGGTTGCGTCCGGGAAAGTGTTTTTTAAATATTTATTTTAATTTTTCTAAATCAGTTTGATATTCTATCAAATTGGAATCGGAATTTTTGATAGCAATTTCAACAGCTTTATGGTAATAGGACTTTGCCTTTTTAGTATTATTTTTTACAAAATAAAAATCTCCTAAACCATTTAAGATTAACGAAGAGTTTTCAAATTTTTCTAATCCGGCATTGAATATTTGAAATGCCTGATCAAAATTATGATGCTTAAGATAGAATTGAGCATACCTGTTAAACCACAGATCTCTTGTTTTTGATTTGTAATAATCGTCGAACTCTTCCATGAAAAACTTAAAAGCTTTATAGTTATCTTCTTTCATAGCTTGTAGCAAGAGAAAGTGTTTTGTGTCTTTATGAATGTCCTCAGCGATATTATATTTTTCACCTCTCTTTTTATAATGTATTTTTAAAGCTTTCATAGCTCCAAAATCTTCAAACTCTTTTAAACTGTAAAACCGTATAGGAATATAATCCATGAAATAAGCGTTTAAGCCTTCGTGAATTGTTCTGGTTGGTGTTGAATGATGATGTTCATTTTTAAGAGAGGTATAGTGCCATTTAATATGATGTGAAGCGTTTTCTTTAAAAGTATTGCTTAAGCTGTCTATTGATTCTATAGCCCATGACTCTAGCGGACTAAGCGTGTAATAGATAAAATTACTTGTCTTTTTATCGTCAATTAATCTTTTCTTTAGCATTGCGATTCTATTTTCATCCAGGTGGGTAGGGCTGGCAATTAAATAGGTAGTAAATAACTTTTGATATCTGGCTAATATTTCTATTGCTAATCCGCCTCCCATTTCCCAACCAAAAAGCATACGTACTTGAGATGTACGATAGTTTTTATCTACAAAAGAAATGAGTTCTTGTTCTAAGAACTGGGTGAAAGTTTCTGATTGTTCATAGAATAACTTACGTCTTTTATTATTATCGGTGTTTATACCAATAACAATAAAGTCCGGAGTTTTCTCTTGCCATTGAAGTGTTTTTTGATAAAGAATGCCATTTAAGAAATAACGCTGACCATCTAAAATATATAATACGGGATATTCTTTATCTGATTCTGAATACCCGTTGGGTAAAAAAACTTGAATTTCTCTCTCTTCATTGAGTATTTCTGATTTAATAGAAAAAACCTGGCCAACATTTATATTAGTTTGAGGATAAACCTGAGTGCATAAAAAGAAGACTAGTGATGAGAGATAAATTTTAAAATTCATTGGTTTTCAATAATGACGTTAGTTTAAAAAATAAAAAACCGAGGAATTAACCTCGGTTTTTTCTAATCGTTTAAGGCTTTTAAAGCCTCCCTAATTTTTCCTTCTAACTCTTCGAGGAGTTCAGGATTGTCTTGCAATAATAATTTTACTGCATCTCTACCTTGACCGAGTTTAGTATCTCCATAACTAAACCATGATCCACTCTTTTTCACAATCTCATATTCTACTCCTATGTCTAAAATTTCCCCTATTCTGGAAATCCCTCCTCCATACATAATATCAAATTCTGTTGTTTTAAATGGAGGAGCTACTTTATTTTTAACAACCTTAACTCTGGTTTTATTTCCTGCAACCTCTCCATCATTATTTTTGATTTGAGTAGAACGTCGTATATCCAATCGTACAGAAGCATAAAACTTAAGTGCATTACCTCCGGTAGTAGTCTCCGGATTACCAAACATAACGCCTATTTTTTCACGAAGCTGGTTAATAAAAATAACTGTACAGTTTGTCTTGCTTATGGTTGAAGTAAGCTTTCTTAACGCCTGAGACATTAAACGTGCATGAAGCCCCATTTTAGAGTCACCCATTTCTCCTTCAATTTCACTTTTAGGTGTTAAAGCAGCAACAGAATCGACAATAACAATATCAATAGCTCCGGAACGAATAAGGTTTTCTGTAATTTCCAATGCCTGTTCTCCATGATCAGGTTGAGAAATAATAAGGTTATCTATATCAACTCCTAGTTTTTCAGCATAAAAACGATCAAAAGCATGTTCTGCATCAATGAAAGCAGCGATACCTCCTGCTTTTTGAGCTTCGGCGATGGCATGCAATGTTAGTGTTGTTTTTCCTGAAGATTCCGGACCATATATCTCGATAACTCTTCCTTTTGGATATCCACCTATACCAAGGGCAATATCCAGGCCAATAGAACCTGTAGGAATTACTTCAACTTCTTCTACAACACTATCTCCTAGCTTCATAACAGCCCCTTTCCCATAAGTTTTATCCAACTTATCCAGAGTAAGTTTTAAGGCTTTTAATTTTGCATCTTTCTCAGAACTCATATTTATATATCTAAATAAATTAACGCTTGCTAAAATACTATTTCTTTTCTCAGAATACAATTTGCCACGCAACCTTTTTCTTTTTTCTACATCAATATAAAAAACACCAAAACCAATCATGAAAATCAACCATTACAGGTGTGAAAACAATACTCAAAAAATTGATTCTTTTTTGCTTAATAATCAGTTTGATAGGGTATTCTGGAGGTGGTAGAAATAATGAAGTAAGAGAAGCATTAATTAGGAAAAACGTTTAACTATTTGCTTTTTGAAACAGAACAGGAATGTTTAGATGCGTAATCCGATTCTGGTTTTTTTATTAATTGTTTTCAGAGTTTAAAATTTAAATATAACAACAACTTTATATTAGTATGAGATTCATTAAAAAAACACTCCTGTCGCAATTGACCAGTGTATCAGTTGCTGTAATGGGGAATACAAAACTAGATGGTGGTTAGCACCGTTATTATTTATACAATTTATTAAAAAAAATAATAACGGTTTAGTCAGAAAAAGAGCTTTAAGATATTTTAAAGCTCTTTTTTTTTATGCCTGTTTATAAAAAATAATACTTTTGCAAAAAATAAATTCTTTAACCTTAAAAAATAGTATAGCATGCAACTGTACAACACTTTAAGTTCAAAAGAAAGAGCTGCGCTTATTGAAGAGGCTGGTAAAGAACGCTTAACGCTCTCTTTCTATCAATATCACCATATTAAAAATACGAGTATTTTTAGAAACCATTTATTCCTGGCCTGGGACGAACTAGATGTTTTGGGACGAATTTATATTGCGAATGAAGGAATTAATGCTCAACTATCATTACCGGCTGAAAACTTTGAGCACTTTAAAAATCATCTGGACAGTATCAGCTTCTTAAAAGATGTACGTCTTAATATAGCTGTTGAACATGATAATAAAGCATTTTTAAAGCTAAAGGTCAAAGTAAGAAATAAGATAGTCGCAGACGGATTAAACGATGACACGTTTGATGTTACCGACAAGGGAGTTCATGTCAGCGCAGAAAAGTTTAATGAGCTGATTGAAGATCCGGATACCGTTCTTGTAGATATGCGTAATCACTATGAGAGTGAAATAGGGTATTTTAAAAATGCCATTACTCCGGATGTAGATACGTTTCGACAATCGTTACCCATTATTGAAGACGACCTAAAAGAACATAAAGAAAATAAGAAACTGGTGATGTACTGTACGGGAGGGATCAGATGTGAGAAAGCCAGTGCTTATTTTAAGCACAAAGGTTTTAAAGATGTATATCAGTTGGAAGGAGGAATCATCGAATATACCCGCCAGGTGAAACAGAATGACCTGGAGAATAAATTTATTGGAAAGAATTTTGTTTTTGATGACAGAAGGGCAGAAAGAATATCTGATGATATTGTAGCTAATTGTCATCAATGCGGAAAACCTTGCGATACACACATAAATTGTGCGAATGAAGCTTGTCATATCCTTTTTATTCAATGTGATGAGTGTGCAGAAAGAATGAATCAATGTTGTTCTGATGCTTGTAAAGATGTAGCTTCATTGCCTTATGAAGAACAAAAAGCACTTAGAAAAGGAAAAGTGATTAACAATAATATTTTTAAGAAAGGACGTTCGGAGGCTTTGATTTTTAAGAAAAGCTCAAAGTAATATTAGGTTTTTGTTCTTCAGAATTAATCTTATCTTTACCTTCTTAGAAATTATTTATGAATCTTCACCAATCATGTGAGTTAACTCACATGATTGGTTCAATATATAAGATATGGGGTGTAACAGTTGTTCATCCGGAAAAGACGGTCAGCCTAGGGGGTGTAAGAATAATGGAACTTGTGGAACCGATAGCTGTAACAAATTAACCGTTTTTGACTGGCTTTCTAATATGTCCCTTCCGGCAGGTCAAAAAGCATTTGATTGTGTGGAAGTGCGATTTAAAAATAGCAGGAAACTTTTTTTCAGGAATACTGAGAATTTAACATTGTCTATTGGAGATGTAGTAGCTACAGAAGCTTCTCCAGGTCATGATGTCGGAATCGTTACTTTAACGGGAGAATTGGTTAAAGTACAGATGAAAAAGAAGAAAGTAGACGTAACCGATGAAACCTTGCCTAAAATTTATAGAAAAGCTTCGCAAAGGGACATTGATATATGGTCTAAATCCCGGGATAAAGAAGAGAGAATTAAAAAGAAGTCCAGAGAACTGGCAATTTCTCTTGGGTTGCAAATGAAAATTTCTGATGTAGAGTTTCAAGGAGACGGATCAAAAGCCACTTTTTATTATACTGCAGAAGATCGGGTAGACTTCAGGCAGTTAATTAAAGAAATGGCAAAAGCATTTAGTATTCGTATAGAAATGCGACAGATTGGTTTTCGCCAGGAAGCAGCTAGATTGGGAGGAATTGGTTCTTGTGGCCGTGAACTGTGCTGTTCTACATGGTTAACCGATTTCAGATCTGTAAATACTTCTGCAGCAAGGTATCAGCAACTATCGTTAAATCCACAGAAATTAGCCGGACAATGTGGTAAATTAAAGTGCTGTCTTAACTATGAACTCGATGCTTATCTAGATGCATTGCAGAGTTTTCCAAGAAATGACACTCACCTCTACACCGAAAAAGGAAAAGCAGTTTGCCAGAAAATAGATATCTTCAAGGGGTTGTTGTGGTATGCTTATGAAGATAACGGAATTAACTGGCATAAACTCACAGTAGAACAAGTAAATGAAATTATTACTCTGAATAAAGAAAGGAAAAAAGTATCAGGATTAGAAGAATATGCTTCAGAACTAATTGAAGATAATAAAAAAGACTTTGAAAACGTTGTAGGACAAGATAGTTTGACTCGTTTTGATGCTCCTAAAAATAAGAACAGAGGAAAAAGAAACAGAAATAAAAATCGAAGAAAACATAAAAAGAAAACAAACTAATGTTTAAAAAATCCTTTTTTCTATTATCATCTATTATTCTTTTTATTTCGTGTGATTCCAAAGGTGTTTTTTCTGAATATAAATCTGTTGCAAACGATTGGAAAAAAAATGAGAAAATAGAATTCTCTTTTCCGGCTCCAGATACTACCAAGGCTTATAATATGTTTATCAATGTTAGAAATGATAAAACATATGAGTTTAGCAATTTGTTTTTAATTGTACACATGAACTTTCCGGATGGGAAGATTATTTCTGATACAATAGAATATGAAATGGCCAAGCCTAATGGAGAGTGGTTGGGGAAAGGATTTACTTCTTTAAAAGAGAGTAAACTGTGGTATAAAGAGAATGTAACTTTTCCAAATTCTGGAACGTATAACGTCCAAATAGAGCATGCAATGCGTATAAATGGTAGGGTAGAAGGAATTGAATCTTTAAAAGGAATTAAAGATGTAGGGGTTAAATTAGAAAATGCATCAATACAATAAGAAGTTATGACCAAATCACCTAAAAAAAACAAAGCAACAGAAAAATCAGGTTTTAGAAAGTATATCCTTTGGTTTTGGAGACTATTTGGTTTTGGAGTATTACTGGTTGCATTTGTATTTTTAAGTGCATCGTGGGGGCTTTTGGGTGAAATGCCTACATTCGAAGCTTTAGAAAACCCCGAAACTAATCTGGCTTCCGAAATTATTTCTTCTGATAATAAAACCTTAGGAAAATTCTATTTTAATGACAATAGAACTCCTGTAAATTATGATAACCTGTCAGAACACCTGGTAAATGCTTTAGTAGCAACAGAAGATGTACGTTATTACGATCATTCGGGAATTGATGTAAGAGGAACATTACGGGCGTTAGCTTTTTTGGGTAAAAAAGGAGGAGCCAGTACCATAACGCAACAATTGGCCAGGCAACTATTTGTAGGTAAGAAAGCTACAGGTTACGGACGTTATTTTCAAAAAATAAAAGAATGGGTCATAGCAACAAGACTTGAACGAAACTATACGAAAGAAGAGATCATAGCAATGTATTTTAATATCTATGATTTTGGTAATAATGCTGATGGAATTCGTTCTGCTGCCAGGATTTATTTCGGAAAAGAGCCTAAAGAACTTAAAGTTGAAGAGTCTGCAATGCTGGTAGGAATGTTAAAGAACTCTTCGTTATTTAACCCCAGAAAAGAATACAGGAAAGATACGGTTAGGCACCGTAGAAATGTTGTACTTAAGCAAATGCAGAAGTATAACTTTATCAATAAAAGAAAGAAAGATTCATTGCAGGCATTACCACTGGAGATGAACTTTACTCCGGAGACTCATAATCTTGGTACTGCTACTTACTTTAGAGAGTATTTAAGAGGGTTTTTATTGGATTGGGTAAAAGAAAACCCTAAAGAAGACGGATCAAAATACAATATCTATTTAGACGGATTAAAAATCTACACTACTATAGATTCAAGAATGCAAACTTACGCAGAAGAGTCTGTTGCAGAACATATGCCTCGTTTGCAAGCAGAGTTTTTTGTTCAGAATACTCCTCAACGTAACAGGACAGCTCCTTTTGTGGGAGTTACTACAGAAGAAATCAACTCGATTTACAGAAGGGCAATGCGGCAATCTGAGCGGTGGAGGATTTTGAAAGAGAAGAACATCTCTGAAAAGGAGATTATCGCCTCTTTTGATAAAAAAACTGAAATGCGCATTTTTGGATGGGAGGGAGAAAAAGATACTATTATGACTCCTATGGATTCTATTAAATATTACAAGCATTTTCTACGTACCGGAATGATGTCTATGGACCCAAGAACAGGGCATGTCAAAGCATGGGTTGGAGGTGTAAATTATAAGCACTTTAAATATGATCAGGTAATTCAGGGAGCTAGGCAGGCCGGATCTACATTTAAACCTTTTGTGTATGCTACTGCAATAGATCAGTTACACTTGTCGCCTTGTGATGAATTACCGGATACTCCTTATTGTATTCCTGCAGGAAAACATGGTAACGTAGAGGCATGGTGCCCTAAAAACTCTAATGACGAGTATTCTCCTGGAATGCGAACCCTAAAGAATGCTTTGGCAAATTCTGTAAATACAGTAACAGCCCAATTAATGGATAAAGTAGGACCACAACCTGTAGCCAGTTTGGCAGAAAAATTGGGAATTACCTCAGATATTCCAGAGGTTCCTTCTATCGCTTTAGGAACGCCAGATATCAATGTATATGAAATGGTAGGTGCATATAGTGCTTTTGCCAATCAGGGAGTTTATGTAAAACCGGTAATGGTAACCCGGATAGAAGATAAAAATGGTACTATTTTATATGAGTATGTTCCTGAAACCAGGGACGTTCTTAGTAAAGAAGCAGCGTATACAACTGTAAATTTAATGCAAGGAGTGACCGAAGCAGGTTCAGGGCTTAGATTGAGGCATAATACTTTTGGAAATCAGGCAGTGTATAAAGAAATAATTACGGGATACCCTTATGAATTTGACAATCCGATTGCTGGAAAAACAGGTACTACTCAAAATCAAAGTGATGGATGGTTTATGGGAATGGTACCTAATTTAGTTACTGGTGTATGGGTAGGAGGAGAAGACAGAGCAGCTCATTTCAAATCGATTACTTATGGGCAAGGAGCTAGTATGGCTTTGCCTATATGGGCACTATACATGAAAAAATGTTATAACAATGAAGACTTGGGCGTTTCTAAAGAAGATTTTGAAAGACCCGAAGATCTTGGAATTATAGTCGATTGTGATAAAATAATTAAAGACACTAATATAGATTTAGATGAAGAATTGGAAGAGTTGGATTTTTAAACCACGATATTCATTCAATACTATAAAAGAAGCCTCATTTTTAAATGAGGCTTTCTTATGTTTAAATTTTACTAAATAAGGTGAAGCTTCTTTAAGAATTTCGTAATTTTCGCTTTCAAATTTTTTTCAAATGATTAATAAAAAAGTAGGATCAGTACAGGAGGCTTTGCAAGGTGTAGAAGATAGTATGACTTTTATGCTTGGCGGATTTGGATTGTGCGGAATTCCTGAAAACAGTATAGCAGAATTAGTGAGATTAGGGGTTAAAAATGTGAGTTGTATATCGAATAATGCTGGTGTCGATGATTTTGGACTCGGCTTATTATTACAAAATCATCAGATTAAAAAAATGACCTCTTCTTACGTTGGTGAAAATGATGAATTTGAACGCCAGATGTTGAGCGGAGAACTTGAAGTAGAACTAATCCCTCAAGGCACCCTGGCAGAGCGCTGTAGAGCAGCTCAGGGAGGTTTTCCTGCATTTTATACTCCGGCAGGCTACGGGACTGAAGTAGCTGAAGGAAAAGAAACAAGAGAGTTTAATGGTAAAATGTATGTTCTTGAAGAAGCATTTAAAGCCGATTTTGCTTTTGTAAAAGCATGGAAAGGAGATGAAGCAGGAAATTTAATTTTTAAAGGAACAGCAAGAAACTTTAATCCGTGTATGTGTGGAGCCGCAAAAATCACTGTAGCTGAGGTAGAAGAATTAGTTCCTGCCGGAACTTTGGACCCTAACCATGTGCATGTACCCGGAATTTTTGTTCAGCGTATTTTCCAGGGAGAAAAATTTGAGAAACGTATTGAACAGCGTACAGTGAGAAAAAGAGATTAATAGATTCAATTTGAAGATTTGAAAATCACTTTAATTTGGCAATGAGAAATGATAAGAAAAATATTATAGTCGAATTAACTTTTGATTTTGCTTTAAGAATAATTGAATTTTCAGAATATTTAAGAGGATTAAATAAATTTGAAATGGCTTCTCAAATTTTCAGAAGTGGAACTTCAATAGGAGCTAATATAAGAGAAGCACAGAATGCTGAAAGTAAAGCAGATTTTATTCATAAATTTAAAATTGCAGCAAAAGAAGCAGATGAACTAACTTACTGGTTAAATCTTTGTAGAGCATCTAAACACTATCCGAATCCGCCGACAAATAGCTTGGAAGAATTAGAATCTATAACAAAGATTATCTCTAAAATTATATCATCTAGTAAGAAAAAAATAATTATCAAATCGTCAAATTAACAGATTATCAAATTATAGCATGTTAGACAAAATAGGAATAGCAAAAAGAATAGCAAAAGAACTTAAAGATAAATACTTTGTGAATTTAGGAATAGGGATACCAACATTGGTGGCGAATTATATTCCAGAAGGAATTGAAGTGGAATTTCAAAGTGAGAATGGAGTTTTAGGGATGGGACCTTTTCCTTTTGAAGGCGAAGAAGATGCAGATATAATAAATGCAGGGAAACAGACGATTACTACATTACCCGGAGCTTCTTTTTTTGACTCTGCAACGAGCTTTGGAATGATTAGAGGGCAACATGTAGATCTTACTATATTGGGAGCTATGGAAGTCTCAGAAAACGGAGATATTGCCAATTGGAAGATTCCGGGAAAAATGGTCAAAGGAATGGGAGGAGCTATGGATTTGGTTGCTTCTGCAGAAAATATTATCGTCGCTATGATGCATACGAATAAAGCAGGAGCTTCAAAAATATTGAAAAGATGTACACTTCCGTTAACCGGGGTAAACTGTGTCAAAAAAGTGGTTACCAATCTGGCTGTTATGGAAGTGACAGATAAAGGGTTTAAGTTGCTGGAAAGAGCACCGGGAGTATCTGTTGAAGATATTAAGAATGCTACTGAAGGGAATTTAATCATAGAAGGAGAAATCCCGGAAATGGAGATTTAACAGAGCAGCTTCTGAATCTGTAAAATGATCATTTTTTAAGATTATCAACATAAAAATGTTAATAAAATATGCATTTCATCGATTTTTTTAAACTTTTTGTCGATGATTTGAAATATTTATCTATGTTTGACGCTAGTAAAGTCCCAAAACTTGCTTAAACATGAAAAAAAATTACACCAAACCTACGAGTTTGAATATACCCCAAAACGATGTAAAAGAGAATTTAGGTTCTTTTATAGACAGTTTATATTCAACATTGCAATTTACTAAAAGTCTTTTTTTGGTTACCAGAAAAGTACTTATGTTATAATTAAATAATAACGTGAGTTTGAACCTTTTTTGCCCCAAATTAAGTTTTAGACTTGCTTAGTTGAGAGGACTCTAAATAACCAGCTATCAACTAATAAAGTTATTTGACCATGAACTTTGACTATCAATTATACTAGTCCTGTTTCTTATCGTCGAACTCACGTTATTTCCCCTTGGGGATCGCTTCAATTAATTTTTTTGTATATGCTGTTTTAGGTTGGTCATAGATGATATCAGCATCTCCAATTTCCTCTATCTTTCCTTGATTCATAACCAATAATTGATCTGACATAAATTTCACCACAGATAAATCATGGGAAATAAAAATATAGGTAAACCCGAAGTTTTCTTTTAACTCATTTAGCAAGTTTAAGACTTGTGCCTGGACAGAGATATCCAAAGCAGAAACAGACTCATCACAAATGATTAATTTAGGCTGTAACCCGATAGTTCTGGCAATACCAATGCGCTGTCGCTGACCTCCGCTAAACTCATGAGGATATCGGTAAAAATAAGAAGCATCTAGTCCTACCCTGTCTAATAATTCCATTGTTTTTTCCTTCCGTTCTGCATCATTTTTATACAACCCATGAACTTTCATAGGTTCCATGATAGCTTTTCCAACAGATATTCTTGGATTTAATGAAGAGTATGGGTCCTGAAAGATGATTTGGATCTCTTTACGAAGCTTCCTGACCTCACTAGCATTGAGATGAGTAATATTTGTCCCTCTGTATAAAATACTTCCCGCAGTAGCTTTATCCAGTTGTAAAATAGTATTTCCTAATGTAGATTTCCCACACCCACTCTCTCCTACCAAACCTAATGTTTCACCCTCGTAAACCTTAAAACTTACATCATTAACCGCTTTAAGAGAAGTCTTTTCCGTAAACATCCCTGCATTAGAAAAATATTCCTTTTCAACATTGATAACTTCCAGTAAAGGAGCTTGTTCGTATAGTTTTGCATGTTGTTTTTTTCGCTCATCAGGGGTAATAACTTCTTCTTTAAAAGAATTATTCATAAAATCCTGAATCACCGGGAGCTTCTTTAATCGTTTATCTAAAGGAGGCTTTGAATTTAATAATGCCTTTGTATAATCGTGTTGCGGATTTTTGAAGATATCTGAAGTGCTTCCTTGCTCTACAATAGCACCTTTGTACATAACAATCACACGATCTGCAATTTCAGAAACTAAGCTCAAATCATGAGAAATAAACAGAATACTCATACCTGTTTCCTGCTGAAGTATTTTTAATAGGGCGATAATTTCTTTTTGAACGGTTACATCCAAAGCAGTGGTAGGTTCGTCTGCAATTAAAATTTTTGGCTTGCAGGCAATGGCAATGGCGATCACTACTCTTTGTTTTTGTCCGCCACTTATTTGATGAGGATAGCTGTTAAAAATTCGTTCGGGTTCCGGGAGTTTTACTTTTTCAATTAATGAAAGTGTTTCAGCTTTAGCCTCTGTTTTTGATAGTGAAGTATGACGGAGTAAAACCTCCATAATTTGAAGTCCGCAAGTCATAGACGGATTTAAAGAACTCATAGGTTCCTGAAAAATCATACTAATTTCTTTTCCTCTGAGACCTTTAAACTCTGCTTCAGGCATCTTTACCAAATCTTTATCTGCAAATAGAATTTCACCTGAAGCTATTTTTGAAATCTTTTTAGGTAATAATCCTAAAAGTGCTAAGGAGGTCACCGATTTTCCACTTCCGGATTCTCCGACAACTCCTAAAATTTCATTCTTATCCAGCGAAAAAGAACTGTTTTTTACTACTTCATTAAATGTTTTATCCGATTTAAATGAAATAGAAAGATTTTTTACATTGAGTAATGGATTTGACATGAGATAAAGATAACTGTTTCTTATTTTTTAAACAGTATCTTTAGAAGGGTTTTAACGGTTTTTAGATTTTTCTTTTATCATTTTTTCTACAAAACTTATAGCATATGATGTAAGTTTACCTCCGTCAATACTGTTTGCTAAAATGGCTATCCCTATTTTAAATTTAGGAACAATAATTACAACACTCGAGCTGCCATAGGTGCCTCCATTATGAAAATAAACAGTTTCACCTAAAATAGTATGTATTCCCCAACCAATACCAACTCTTGTATCAGACTCTTTTAATTGGTTTTCTAAAACAGAAGCCACAATTTCATTTTGTTGTGTATTCTCAGGATATAAATGATGTTCCAGAAATGTCAATAAATCTGGCAAAGATGTCTTTAAAATACCCGAAGCCTCTAATTTAGCTAGTTGGATCAAAGGCTTGGCCTCTTTCCCTCTATGAGGTATAGCTAAGTTGATTATGTTTTTCTCATCCAGATGAGAATAGGTAGATTTTAAATGAAATGGGTTGATTATATACCTGATAAGTAATTCATCAAAAGATTGATTAGTTATTTGTTCTAAGGAAAGACCAAGCAATCCAATACCAAAATTGGAATATACAACTTTACCATAATTGAGAATTGAATCGGTTTCTTTTAAAATATTAAGCATAAATGTATTTGTAAATAATCCAAAAGGGTCATTTTCATCAAACCCATCTATGGTTTGTAATTCTCTTGTACTGTCAAAACCAGGAAGGCCGGATGTGTGTGTTGCCAGATCTATAAGTCTTATTTTATCAGCCCAGTTCTTGTTTTTTGTAATTGTAGAAGGAAGATATTTTGATACTAGATTATACCTGCTTAATTTTCTATCCTTTTCTAAAGCTGCAAAAATGTATCCCGTATAAAGTTTTGTAACAGAACCTATTTCAAAAATGGATAGACTATCAATATCATTACCATCAGTACAGGTTTTACCTCCATAATAATACATCTTTTTATTTTCCTCATCAAGAATACCCACAGCCAGACCATAATTTTTGTTATCATTTAAGAAATCATTGGAGATACTGTCTGCAAATACTTTCATGTTTTGGCTGAAACATGAAAAATACCCCATAATTAGTAAAATAATTGAAAATGATAATTTTGAATGATTGGAAACACCTCTTTTCATGAATGATTTTTTTGGTTTGAGAGGCAAAATAGATGATTATTTATGAAGAAAACTTGGAATAATTTAACCCGTTAAGAAAAAATCCAATGCAATTCATCGCTATCTGTAGAATTAAGGTTGTTTAATAAATCCCTGGGAGACAAACCAGTCAATTCTTTAAAATCGTTGTTCAAATGTGCCTGGTCAAAGTATTTAAAGGCGTGACTGATTTCAGTTAAATTTTTGGCCCCCTTATGATGTATTTTTTCATTAAGAGCATTTCTAAAACGCACTATTTTTCTGAATTCGGAAGGAGTTTTACTGCAATACTTACGAAAATGCTTTAGCAATGTTTTATGGCTGATATTTAATTCTTCTGCTATCTTAGAAATAGGTGTATTAATTTTATCAGTAATATGGTTTATCACTTGCGGTAAGAAAGGATGTTGAAATCCGCAAAACTTAGAAATCCAATACTTTTCCATTTCATCAAATAATACTTCTTTTTCTTCTAAATGAAGTATTGAAGTCATTTTTTTCTCGAAATCATAAAATGGAATAAAAGGATTTTTAGTATAAAAATTGAGATCTTTTTCTAAAAAAGTATTTAGTCCTAACGGCTTAAAATAGATAGTTATTTCTTTTATTTCTCCTTCATAAGTGACTTTTACTGGCTTTCGAAATGTATCATATAAAATAGCATGAAAAGGGTGTTGAAAAGAAGATTTAGTATATATTTCGTTATCAGTAACTATATTTTCTACATTGATCAGAATAGATACCATTGAAAAAGTATTAGGAAAAGAAACATAACTTGTAGGAGTCGTATCCTTAGGATGTGTTAACAGATAAAAACATTCTATATATTCTTGAAGGGCTTTATTTTTAGGCTTGAATAATTCAACTTTCATATATAGATCTTTAATTTCCTTCTATGAATATATCCATATTATTAGATACTGCATAATATTTCAGCTGCCTGCTCAAGTGTTTCATTAGTTTTTGCAAAACAGAATCGCAATACCTTATTGTCTTCATCATTGATGTTAAAAACAGAGATAGGAATAGACGCAATTTTTTTCTCTTTGGTTAGCCGGGCTGCAAATCCTGTATCTGCTTCGTTTGTAATATCAGCATAATTTAATAATTGGAAATAGGTACCTTTTGCCGGGGTGAATGTAAATCGTGAACCTTTGATCAGCTTTAAAAAATAATCTCTTTTTTCCTGGTAGAAGGCTCCTAAATTTGAATAGTGTTCAGGATTTTTAAGGTAGGTAGCAAACGCTACTTGTTTAGGGTGGCTGACACAAAAAACATTAAACTGATGTACTTTTCTATATTCATTCATCAAATAAGAAGGCGCAGCACAATACCCCATTTTCCATCCCGTATTATGGAATGTTTTTCCGAAAGAAGCACAAACAAATGCACGCTCAGCCAACCCGGGAAACCTTGAAGCACTTTGATGTTGTTCTCCGTCAAAAATGATATGCTCATAAACTTCATCACTCAATAAAATGATATCCGTTCCTTTGAGTAGCTTTTCCAATGTTAGCATATCTTTCTTAGACAAAATTGCTCCACTGGGATTATGAGGTGTATTAATGATAATCATCTTGGTTTTAGAGTTGATTTTTTCGGCAACTTCCTTCCAGTTTACTGTAAAATTAGGGCGTAATTGTACCAGAACAGGAGTACCGCCTTGTAACTCTATAGCAGGTTCGTAACAATCGTAAGCAGGTTTTAAAATGATGACTTCATCTCCTTTTGAAATAAAAGCTGAAATGATGGTATAAATAGCCTGAGACGCTCCTGCAGTTACCGTTATTTCTGTTTCAGGATGATAATTGTATTGATGAAGTGATGCTATTTTTTCTGAAATAACCTCACGTAGTTCCTGAACTCCCGGCATAGGTGCATATTGGTTGTAGCCTGCTGCCATCGCTTCGGAAACCAAATCGCTTAAAACAGGATCTGATGGAAAATTAGGAAACCCCTGAGATAAATTAATGGCATTATGTCGGTTAGCCAACTGACTCATAATGCTAAATATGTTAGTCTGAATGTTTGGGAGTTTTGAATCGAAATGAACGGTATGATTTGACATTGATTATTATTACAATATTGAATGATTATTTGATAAAAGTAGATTATTTTTTAGTTTCTTAAAATGATACGTACATTTAAAAATTGTTAAAACAGATTAATTGACTTTTTTAAGATGAATCAAAATAAATATCACCCAGGAAAAATGAAAAACAAGATTACTTTTTTACTTCTCACCTTCATCTTCTCTTTAGCGGTTCAGGCTCAGAACTCGTATTACTTTCCGGAGAGAAATGAAACATGGAAAGAAAAAACACCGGCTTCCTATTCGATAAATACAGCTAAAATAAATGAAGCTGTTACCTATGCAAAGGAAAATGAATATTCAGGATCAAGAGATTTGAGATTGGCTATTATAAGAAGTTTTGCAAGAGAACCTTTCCATAAAATTTTAGGCCCTACCGAGAAAAGAGGCGGTCCTGCGGGAATGATTTTAAAAGATGGTTATGTAATTGCTAAATGGGGAGATCTTAAAAAAGTAGATATGACATTTAGTGTAACTAAAAGTTATTTATCAACTGTTGCCGGTCTGGCTGTAGATGATGGATTAATTAAATCTGTAGACGATGCAGTTAAAGATTATGTCTGGGATGATACATTTAGAGGAGCACATAATTCTAAAGTGAATTGGGATCATTTATTAACTCAATCTTCAGATTGGTCAGGAACTTTATGGGGCGGACATGACTGGGCAGACAGGCCACCAAGAAATGGAGGAATTGACGATTGGAAAAACAGGAAACTAAATGAACCGGGAACTGTATTTGAATACAATGATGTACGTGTAAATTTACTGGCATATTCTTTATTACAGGTATATAGAAAACCTGTACCTGCAATCCTTAAAGAAAAAATTATGGATCCTATTGGGGCATCAACTACCTGGAGATGGTTTGGATATGATAATGCATGGGTAAATGTAGACGGAATTAAAATGCAATCTGTTACCGGAGGAGGTCATTCAGGGGGAGGCCTTTTTATCAATACTGAAGATCATGCACGTTTTGGTTTGTTGTTTTTGAATGACGGGAAATGGAAAGGGAAGCAACTTATAAGTAAGTCGTGGATTGAAAAAGCAATTGTGCCTTCAAAAGCTAATGTAAACTATGGGTATATGTGGTGGCTAAACAAAAAAGGGCCGAGACATTGGGAAGGTGTATCAGAAGATATTTATTATGCTGCCGGTTTTGGAGGAAACTTTATTGTAATTGATAAAGAACACGACCTGGTTATTGTAACGCGTTGGTTAGAACCAAATAAAATCGGAACTTTTGTAAAGAAAGTGATGGATGCATTATAGTTTTGATTCAAAAAGGACTTACCTGTCATTCCTGCGAAGGCAGGAATCCAGATCGAAATGAAAGAAAAGCATATAAAAAAATACTGGAAAACCAATCTAAAATACCTGGCAATTTTGCTGGGTATCTGGTTTTTAGTTTCTTATGGTTTTGGAATTCTTTTAGTTGATGAGCTTAATAAAATAAGAATAGGCGGATTTAAACTTGGGTTCTGGTTTGCGCAGCAAGGATCAATATATGTTTTTGTCATACTGATTTTTGTTTATGTTCGATTAATGAATCACCTCGATAAAAAATACAATTTAGACGAATAATTCCTTCTATATGGATGTACAAACGTGGACCTATATTCTTGTAGCAATTACATTCTTGCTTTATATCGGAATTGCTATATGGTCCAGAGCATCGTCTACAAAAGATTTTTATGTGGCTGGAGGAGGAGTCTCTCCCTTAGCTAACGGAATGGCAACTGCAGCCGATTGGATGTCTGCAGCTTCTTTTATCTCCATGGCAGGGATTATTTCTTTTGCAGGATATGACGGTTCTGTATACTTAATGGGCTGGACTGGAGGGTATGTGCTTTTAGCTTTATTATTGGCCCCCTATTTAAGGAAATTTGGAAAGTTTACGGTACCCGATTTTATCGGAGATCGATACTATTCCAATATAGCACGCCTGGTCGCTGTTATTTGTGCGCTTTTCGTATCGTTTACCTATGTAGCAGGACAGATGAGAGGAGTAGGGGTTGTTTTTTCCCGTTTCCTGGAAGTAGATGTGAATACAGGGGTTATTATCGGGATGGTAATCGTATTGTTTTATGCCGTTTTAGGAGGTATGAAAGGTATCACCTATACCCAAGTAGCACAGTATTGTGTACTGATCTTCGCTTTTATGGTGCCTGCTATTTTTATTTCTATCCAAATGACAGGAAATCCTCTTCCTCAATTAGGATTTGGAGGGTCTGTTGATAATGGAGTATACCTTTTGGATAAGCTAGATGGCTTGCATAAAGAATTAGGTTTTCATGAGTATACATCGGGAAGTAAGTCTGCAATAGATGTATTTTTTATTACAGCTGCTTTAATGCTGGGTACAGCAGGACTACCTCATGTAATTGTCCGTTTTTTTACAGTGCCAAAAGTAAAAGACGCCAGAAAATCGGCTTTATATGCACTTATTTTTATAGCAATACTTTATACAACTGCACCGGCAATAGCAGTTTTTGCCAGGACAAACCTTATTGAGACTGTCAGCAATAAAGAATATAAATCAATGCCGGCCTGGTTTAAAAAGTGGGAAACTACAGGCTTACTTACCTATGAAGATAAAAACAAGGATGGCAAAATACAATATGTGGCCGATGAAACTAAAAATGAATTAGTGATTGATCGGGATATTATGGTCCTGGCAAATCCCGAAATTGCCCGTTTACCCAATTGGATAATTGCTTTAGTTGCGGCTGGTGGCTTAGCTGCTGCATTATCTACAGCAGCAGGGTTATTACTTGTAATTTCCGCTTCTATTTCACACGATTTATTAAAAAAGATGGTGATGCCCAATATTTCTGAAAAAGGAGAACTATGGGCAGCCAGAGGAGCCGCATTAATAGCAGTTTGTGTAGCAGGATATTTTGGAATCAATCCACCCGGATTTGTAGCTTCTGTAGTGGCATTGGCATTTGGCCTGGCAGCAGCATCTTTCTTTCCTGCTATCGTAATGGGAATATTTTCTAAACGAATGAATAAAGAGGGAGCTATAGCCGGAATGATATTAGGCCTGGGGATTACACTTTACTATATTGCCCGTTTTAAATTACATTGGATAGGGGACGAAGCATCCAGCCAGGAAAAAGATTGGTGGTTTGGAATCTCTCCCGAAGGCTTTGGAACTGTTGGAATGCTCCTTAATTTTATAGCAGCCATCGTTATTTCAAGATTTACGTCTAAACCTCCGGAAAATGTTATTGCTATTGTGGAAGATATCAGAATTCCAAAAGGAACTAAAGAAGGAATCCAGCATTAATAAACCTTGTAGAGTTTAATTTTTATATGCACAAAAAAAGACTATTTTATGTTCATAAAAGCTAAACATGCACAAAAAAACACTATTTTGTGTGTATGAAAATTAAATACCCACAAAAAATGTTAAAATAGAATTATGGAATCATTTTCTCTACAAATATTACCTCCGCTGATAGATTGTGAAACAGTAACTATATTAAAATCATTGAATAAAGCTAGCAGAGCTTTGGGAGAATTAAAGGGAGAGACATCTAAAATTCCAAATTCTCAAATTTTAATAGATACATTAATTTTACAAGAGGCTAAAGATAGTAATGAAATTGAAAATATAGTTACTACAGATGATGAAATTTATCAGGCAGCTATTGATGAAACCATTTCTTCAATTGCAGCTAAAGAAACTCTTAAATATTCAGAAGCCTTAAAAAAAGGCTTAAAAATTATTCAACAAAAAGGTATTTTAACAAATAATGATATAATAAAGATACAAAGCATTATCTCTCCGAACCATCCTATAAGAAAAGTGCCAGGAACTGTGCTAAAAAACCCTAAGACACATGAAGTTGTATATACTCCACCACAAAATTATAATGAGATTTTACAACTGCTTCAAAACTTTGAAAACTATTTGAATAACCCTGACTTTCATAAAATAGATAGTCTTATTAAGATGCCAATTCTTCATTATCAATTTGAAAGTATCCATCCTTTTTATGATGGAAATGGTAGAACAGGGCGTTTAATTAATGTACTTTATTTGGTGCAACAAAACTTATTAGACATCCCCATATTGTATCTAAGTAGTTATATTATTAAAAACAAAAGTAATTATTATAGGCTTTTACAAGAGGTAAGAACCAAGAATGCTTGGGAAGAATGGATAGTTTGGATGCTAGATGGAGTAGAACAAACTGCTAAAGAAACTATTGTAATCGTGAATAAAATTAAAAAGCTTATGGATCAATATAAGATTATCATACGCAACAATTTTAGTTTTTATAGTCACGATTTAATTAATATTTTATTTAGACACCCATATACTAAAATTGATTTTATTGAACGTGAACTGAGAGTACATCGTAATACAGCTAGCAGTTATTTAAAAAAACTGCATGATTTTGGGTTATTAATAAAAATAAGAATTGGAAAAAGTAATTATTATATTAATGAACCATTGTTGGATATTTTAAAAAGTAGGTAACCTTGTTTATTTAGACTCAAGAGACATTACGTATTTATAACTCTCATTTAAATAAAATGATAAGAGTTCCATATTATCATACATGCTTTCAGGAATTAAAACATAACCTTTCATAACAGCCCCATAAGATGTATAGATAGTTGTATTGTGCTCTTTCATAAATTTCTCCTGCATCTCTTTAGAAAATCGAAACCCAATTTCTCCTGCCTTGTTGAATAAGGTAAACATATAGCCATTAGCAGAGGTATAGGGCATTGTTTTGCCTTTTCTTTTAAAGTTTGGATTGGTGGCTATGATCTTATCGTAAAACTCTAGTTTTTTCTCCCACATAGTACTTATTTTTATTGTTTTTCTACGAAGTTTTTAAAATTGTCCATCCATCTTTTTGCCGGCTTTTTATATATGCTCGGAAATAAGATAGCAATTAACCTGGGCATGAACCAATTAATTCGTGTATACTCCACTTCTGTCTCGTACCGGGTTAAATTATCATCCAGTGCTGTAAAAGTACATTTCATAGTATTGTCCATATGTTTATGATGATAAAAAGCTTCAAAAGTATTGGGAAGCCGGTTAGCGGTAATTGTTTCTGTTAATTCCATTTCATGCTTTCCATTTTTGTAATACATCCTGGAGATGGCTCCGTCTTCTCCTTCATTTCCACTGATCAGTTCTTTTCTGTCGAATCCTTCCTGATACTCTTTAAGGTTTTTTGAATCGACAAAAAGTGCTGTAACTATTTCCCTGGGTTGATTAATATCTATAGATCCTTTGAATTTCATAATAGTTTGTTTTAAAGATTAGATACATAATTACAAAATGTGAAACTAAGAGAGGTTACAAAATAACTTTGTAACCTTATTTTATTGAACTAAGAAGAAGTTTTAATGATTGAAGCATCATTTTTAAGATTATTAAAGTATTCTGATGGGGACTTATCAGTATAACGTTTAAATGCTCTGTAGAAGCTTACCTTGTTGTTGAAACCCGATTCGAAAGCAATGTCAATTAATTGTATTTTGGAATGAACCTCTTTCTCCATAATCTTTTTTGCTTCTTTTACCCTGTATTGGTTAATCAGATCTTTAAAGGAATATCCGAATCGTTGATTAATTAAATCAGAAACATACTTTTTGGGTAAAGAGAGCGATTTTGAAAAAGCGTCTATATTAAGGGCATCATCCAAATACACTTTTTCATTTTCCAGTTTATTTCTGATTAGCTTTTCATCTTCGACCAACTTTTGAACATTGCTTAAATCTATGGTGTTTTTATTGTTGAAAATGTTAGATCGGGTAATAAAACTATAAGCGACAGATTGGATTACAAAAGTCATGATAAGCATGCTTATAGTATTAAACTGAGGGATGCTTAATATCCCTGAAGGTTGAATAACGAAATAGATAAAATGCGTTATCAGAAAAATGGAATAAAGTACTAAAACACTTAAATTCCAGTTAACCAGCTTATTATTTTTGACATGTGTTTTAAACCTTTTTAAAGTAATCACACAAGCCATGATGTATATTCCGATATGAAAGAAAAAAGATAAACTAAGAAAAAAATCAAAACTTAAATATGTAATTTCTTTGGTTAAAAAAGCTTGAACAAACTCTAGCTTTTGACTGGCATTAAGGAAATAAAAGGGAATATTGAAAAGGAGTATTATAAAAAAAGGAATGAGATGAAGACTATGTATTTTACGAAGTTTAAACTTCGTATTAACAATGGCTAATGTCATCAGAAATAATAGCGGAGGCTTTAAAAAACTAATCGGATAACTAATTCCGAGCAGATGAGGCACTGCATAAATGAGATCACTTTCTGCCAGAAGGCGTTCGATAAGAGTAATCCCTTCAATAATTAAAAATAAGGAGAAAAAAACTTTGGGAAGGCTTTTATTTCTTTGTGATAAAATTATAAATGAAATAAATAAAGCCTGGAAGGCACCAAAAGCTATAAAAATATTGAATACTAAAGATGAATCCATTATTATACTTATTTATTAAAAAGTGGCCTTACTTTTATGTAAAACCTAATTTAACAAATTAAAAATAAAAGATATAAAGTTGTGCAGTATGTATTATGATGATTAGTGGTCTACAACAGCTGCTTTACCTTCTCCTCGTTTATCAATTCCCACATCATAACCTGTAATATTACCTTGGCTATCTCTTATGATTTTAATACCGGTAGCGTTTCCAATAGTTCTTTTCGTTGTTAAATGGCCTTTTTCCCGGAGTGAATTTATAATTTCATCTCCCATATCCGGATCTACGACTATTCTATCAGGCTCGACAAAGGCAATTTTAGGAGCATCGATAGCATCTTGCATCTTCATATTAAAATCGATGAGGTTAAAGATTATTTGAGGAACATTTTGAGTAATCGTATGCCCTCCCGGAGTTCCTAATGCAGCCCAAAGCTTCCCGTCTTTCATAATTACTATCGGGCAATCTCCTGATAATTTGTGTCGGCCGGGAAAGGCATCCATCGGATTTCCTTTTGGCTCGTAAGTAGCATAAGCCATAGAATTATTTAACCAAACCCCAGTTCCTTCCACCATTATCCTGCTACCAAAAATGTTGCCTAATGTTTGTGTTGCACTCACTGTATTCCCCCATTTATCTGTAACTACAAAATGAGTAGTATTACGACTCTCTTTTGCAAAGGGAGCTACAAATTCTGATGCTTTTTCACGATCGATAGCGTTTGCAGCTGCTTGTAATGCTACGGGAGATAAAATACTATCAATAGGTGCTTTTTGTACTTCCGGATCAAAAGAATAAGCCAGCCGGGATTTATAAGATTCTTTTGTCATTTCTGCAAAAAGGTGCAAATATTCAGATGAGTTATGCTCCAGGTTTTCATCTGAAAATTGCTGCATAATGCCAAGATTGACAAAAGCAGGAAATGAATTAGCTGGTAATGATGCTGTGTATACATCGTAACCTTTGTAATTAAACGTTAAAGGTTCCCACCATTCTGCTTTATTATTCTTTAAATCTTCAATAGAAAGAAAACTTTCTACTTCCTGCATCCTTTTATCAATAGCTTGTGCAAGATCCCCTTTAAAGAAAGGTGCTACACCATCATTGGCGATCAACTTAAAAGTCTTAGCCAAGTCTGCCTGAACGAGTTTATCACCTTCTTCTAAGGGACTTCCGTCCTTTCCATAAAAAGAACGAGTGTAATCTGAAAAATCTTCAAATGAAATACCAATCCATCGTGCAGTGGTTGAACTAATAGTAAATCCGTTTTCTGCATGATCAATTGCACTGTTAAATAAGGGTTTCCAATCGAGTTTTCCATATTTAGTATGCATATCTGACCATGCATTTAAATTTCCCGGAGTGGAAATAGATTTAGGGCCTACCCGGTTTTTCATGTAATCAGGAGTAGGCGCTCTCATAAGATCAGTATCTGTATTGACTGGGAATCTCCCGCTTGCATTTAAAAATCGAACTTTATCCGTAGTAGCATCATAAATCATAATAGTACCATATCCTCCCATTCCAGACATCATCGGTTCAACTACATTAAGAGTGGCTGCAACAGCGATTGCAGCGTCAAAAGCATTACCTCCTTTTTCCAGGATATCCATACCGGCTTTGGTTGCCAGAGGATGAGCAGAAGCTACACTGCCGTTAAGCTGTATTTTTTCTTGCTGTTCTTGCTTTTGGGCACAAGAAGAAACTATTAATAAAAAAAGGACAAGTGAAATCTTAATACGAGTGCGCATATCATTGTATTTTAAGCATACCCCTAAAATACTAAATTAATAATGCAATTTTAGATTGAAAAAGTTATAAATCTGACTTGCTGATTTCTGAGAAAGCCGAAAAAATATTTTACTGATGTAGGGAATGCTAACCAAGTATTGAGGTTAGTATTTAAAAATATAGATTAATTTATTTATGATTAAATTAGAAGTAATTCTAAAGATATTTGGTAAATGAAAATCAGAAGCTTGATTGTATTGATGATCACATCTTTTTTATTATTTGGATGTGATCCGGCGTTGATGCTTATGGTAGAAGCAGAAAAAGCAGAAGATACTTCAGTAACTATTTATGCTGATAAAACATTTTTCCCGGATAGAATACATTTACCCTACGAAAAAGAGAATAAAGATGAAAAAACAATAATACGAGTTCCTTGGACAGACTCTATAAAAAACTATAAAAGAAACTTTTCTTATGGAATCGGAATTTGGTCTGATGAACTGGTCTCAAATTTATCTGAGCATATAGACTCTATTATTCTTAAAAACAGCTCAGGTATTTTAAAGATTAATAAAAAAACAGATATTGAAACTTATTTATTGAAAAACCGAAGAGGATTTCCAATAAAAAAACTAATCATTAAAGCAGAATAAGCTAAGCTTTTTTCTGAAAAACCCTATAATCCTGATTTATCAATTTCCTTAAAAAGCGAGAGAATTATTTTCACAGAATTTTTATAGAATTCGGGAGTGATATTCTCAAAATCATCTGTGGGATTATGATATCCCGGATGATCTTCATCTCCAAAATAGAGGAAAGGAATTTTAGCCCTGTGAAAAGGACCATGATCTGAAGAATAAGTCCAGTCTTGCTTTCCATCAGTGCCATCATGACCAACTAAAAGCTTGGTTGAGGTTGGATTTTTAAACTTCTCAACAATTGCTTTAAGGTTCTTGTTGTATCGTGTACCCACAACATAGATCTCATTTTTAGGGCTTCGACTAATCATATCCATATTGAGGTTGGTAACAATGGTAGTGTTTTTCATTTTTTCAACAAAGTATTTTGCCCCTTGTAATCCTAATTCTTCAGCATCAAAAGCAGCTAAAACTACAGTATGCTTTGGAGGATTTTTGCTTAAATATTCTGCAAAACTGAATAAAGCAGCAATCCCGGAAGCATCGTCGTCTGCACCGTTGTATACTTTTCCGTCTTTTACCCCCAAATGATCATAATGAGCACTTACGACTACATATTTATTCGGATATTCTGTTCCTTTAAACTGGGCTAACACATTTACTCCGTTGTATTCTTTACCTCCTGCTTTAAAGCTAAAAGCATGCTTGTATTTACTTCCAAAAGCATCTACGTTTAACTTTTTAAACTCTTTGATGATATATTCCTGCGCCATTGCATTCCCTTTTTCTCCAGTCCTTCTGCCTTCAAAAGCATCAGAAGAAAGCGTTTTTAACCGGTCTAATAGTTTTGCCTCATCAAAGGATTGTGCGAAGTTGCATATCGGAATAGAAAGAAATACTAAAAGAACAAGAATACTTTTTTTCATGATATTGGTTTAATTGAAAAACTAAGATACTAAGATTAAACGAGACACTAAATAAGCTTTAGATGATTAAAAAGCATAGTCTTATAGGTTCTTCCTATCGGAATCTTATCATCACCAATAAGAATCGTGTTTCCGGAGATCTTATCTACTAATTTGGTATTGATAATATACGATCTGTGAACCCGGATAAATAGATGAAGAGGAAGTTTGCTTTCAAGATTCCTTAGCGATTCGATATAGGTATACTTTGCCTTTTTTGTGATAAGTGTGCAATAATTCCTTTCGGAAATGATGTATTTAAGATCTTCAAAATAAACTTTGTGATGAGATTTGTCAATAGTCAGGAAAAACGAATCCGGAAGATCAGGAGTATGATGAGTCGAATTTTGATGCAATAATCTGTTGACTTTATTAATTGCTTTCAAAAAACGATCAAAAGAGAAAGGTTTTACGAGGTAATCAATGATTGTATCCAATTCAAAACTCTCTGCAGCATAGTTTTGATATGCAGTAGTCATAATTACTGCGGGAGGGTTTTGAAGGCTTTTTAAAAAATCAAGGCCAGAGATATCCGGAAGATTAATATCAAGAAAGATCAGGTCTATTTTATCGGTAATAAGAATAGAATTGGCTTTTAAAGCCGAATTGAAAACTCCTTTGACGATTAGATTATCAATCTTTGCACAATAATTTTTGATAATTCTTTGTGCGGGAATTTCATCTTCTATTATGATACAGTTCATTTCAGATCTATGATTAGGCTAGCACTAAATGTGTTTGTCTTTTGTATGTTGAACGTGTGTTTATTCTTGTATAATAAAGATAAACGTTTTTTAAGGTTTTTAAGCCCTATTTTGTTTCTATCCGTATAAACGACATCAGCATCAAAATTATTTTCACATACACAGCTTAAAATGCCTTTTTTGAGTGAGATGTTGATATGAATTGTGCTGTCTGTAATACTGTGTTTAAATGCATTTTCTATTATGCTGATTAAAAGAAGAGGAGCAATTGTATAAGTATTCCTTTCTATCTGTTTTGAATAAGAAATATTTTTAATTCCTTCGGTCCTCAACCTCTGAAATTCTATGTAATTGTCTATAAACTCAATTTCTTTTTCCAAAGCAACCATAGAAGCATCATTCACTTGCATGATGTGTTTTAAATTATCTGAAAGCATAAGGATAAGCTCTGGGACTTTTTCAGGACTCTCTAGAGAAAAAGAATAAATAGTATTGAGATTATTGAAAAGAACATGAGGATCTATTTGAGACTTCAGGAGTTTTAATTCCATAGCTGTATTTTCTTTTTGAGTTTCTTCTACTTCTTCCTGTTTTTCAAGGTATCTGAAAAGCATCCAGTTAAAGGAGAAAAAAATTAAAGGAACCAATGTTTGCCATAAATAATTAGACATACAGGTCATTATCGTACAACCACATTCTGCAAAGACATTGCAGTATAATTGCGTAGCTAGAAAAGCAATAAGCCCAATAATGAAGATATAAGAAATATACAATTTCTTCTTCATAAAGAAGGGAAGAAGCACCCCATTATTCAGATATACAATGGCAATTAAAATGAATAAGAACTGTAAGAACGGATTCTCTTTCCAGTAATAATCTGAGAAAACAAATAGGGAAACAAAAACAAATAACAGCCAGAAAAGCAAGTGAATTAATATCCTGGATATAGCATGACTTAAAAAATGCATTCTTGTTTTTTTGAAGCAGAAAAATACTAAGATTGTTACAGGTAATCAAAACAGATGTACAAACTGCATTCATAAAGGTACAAACTACATGTTAAGCAATGTTTGAAGTTATGCACATGATAATTAATCATTGGTATAGCTTTTTCTGTAAACAGGAAAGTTTTTTAGTCACTGTATAAGTTGAAGAATAGGTTTGAGGAGTAAAAAAGTGACATTATGAAGTTATTAAAAACCTCAATTTTATTTTTTCAATTCCTGTTTTTTGTTTCTGCAGTTCAGGCCCAAGACATCAATAGCGTAGTTAAAGACAATTACGGAAGGGAAAAACTCCTGGGAAGAGTGAATAAACAAGGATTAACTACAAATACTTTTAATGCCTGGTTTTCTGCAAGCTATGATCGTTATAACATTGATAAAGAGGCTTTGAAAAAGATTAAAAAAGACATTAATGATTATAAAATCACTGTTTTTATGGGAACATGGTGTGGTGACAGCAGGAGAGAAGTCCCAAGGTTTTATAAAATTCTGGAATCTTTAGATTATCCAATGCATAAATTGAAAATTATAGGTGTAGATAATATTCCGGGAGCCTATAAAAAGAGCCCGGGAAAGGAAGAAGAGGGATTAAATATTATAAAGGTGCCTACGTTTATTTTTTATAAAAACGGGAAAGAAGTAAACAGGATTGTTGAATCCCCGGTAATAAGCCTTGAAAGTGATATTGAAAAGATCATGTATTCAACCGAATATAAGCACAAGTATTTTTAAATAAAGCGTACAAAAAAGCCCAAACTTAAAGGTTTGGGCTTTTTATTTATATGGTTATTATTTTTTACTTTATACCCGCTTTCAGATATTCTCTGTTCATACGTGCTATATTTTCTAAAGAAATTCCTTTAGGACACTCTACCTCACAAGCTCCGGTATTGGTACAATTACCAAAACCTTCTTCATCCATCTGTTTTACCATATTCATTACACGATCTGTAGCTTCTACCTTTCCTTGAGGTAATAAGGCGAATTGAGAAACTTTAGCAGAAACAAAAAGCATGGCACTTGAGTTTTTACAACTAGCTACACATGCTCCACAACCAATACAAGTTGCAGCATCAAAGGAAGTATCTGCATCGTGCTTATTAATTGGAATTGCATTTGCATCTTGTGTATTTCCGGAAGTATTTACAGAAATAAATCCACCGGCATGCTGTATACGGTCAAAAGAACTTCTATCTACAACTAAATCTTTAACAACCGGAAAGGCTGTAGATCTGAAAGGTTCGATATAAATAGTATCACCATCTTTAAACTTACGCATGTGTAATTGGCAAGTAGTTACACCTCTATCAGGTCCATGAGCTTCACCATTGATATATAATGAACACATTCCGCAAATACCTTCACGGCAATCGTGATCAAAGGCTACCGGCTCATCTCCTTTTTCAATAAGTTCGGTGTTTAAAACATCCAACATTTCAAGGAAAGACATATCAGGAGAGACATCACTGATTTTATAATCAACCATTTTTCCTTTATCGTTAGCGTTCTTTTGACGCCATATTTTTAACGTTAAATTCATAGTTTCTCCTTATTTATAACTTCTTTGTTTTAATTCAATATCTTTAAATTCCAACTCTTCTTTATGAAGTACTGCATCACTAGGCTCTCCCTTGTATTCCCAGGCAGCTGCATACGTATAGTTTTCATCATCACGTTTAGCTTCACCTTTCTGCTCCCCATCTAATTCAACAGACTCTTCTCTAAAGTGACCTCCACAAGATTCTTCCCTGTGTAATGCATCTTTAGCAAAAAGTTCTCCAAGTTCTAAGAAATCTGCAACACGACCTGCTTTTGCTAATTCTTCATTAAATTCATCAGTACCACCTGGTACTCTTACATCTTTCCAGAATTCTTCTCGTATTTGTTTTATTTCTTCGATAGCTTCTTTAAGCCCTTTTTCATTTCTGGACATTCCGACATTGTTCCACATTACCTTACCTAAGCGTTTATGGAAATAATCAACTGATTTTGTTCCTTTGTTATTTACGAAGAAATCCAAACGTTCTTTTACAGCTTTCTCAGCTTCATCAAACTCTTTAGAATCTGTTGGAATAGCACCGGTTCTAATATCATCTGAAAGATAATCTCCGATAGTATATGGCAGTACAAAATATCCATCTGCCAATCCTTGCATTAAAGCAGAAGCTCCTAACCTGTTGGCACCATGATCTGAGAAGTTAGCTTCTCCGATAGCATATAATCCCGGAACAGTAGTCATTAAGTTATAATCTACCCAAATACCTCCCATTGTATAATGAACGGCTGGATAAATCATCATTGGAGTTTCATAAGGATTTTGATCTACAATCTTCTCATACATCTGGAATAGGTTTCCGTACTTAGATCGTACTACTTCTTGTCCTAGTTTTTTAACTAAAGTCTCGTCATTTTCATTTAAGCCTTTTATATGTGCTTGTTCTTTTCCGTATCGTTGAATAGCAGAAGCAAAATCAAGGTATACTGCTTCTCCTGTTGCATTTACTCCGAAACCTGCATCACAACGCTCTTTTGCAGCTCTAGAAGCTACATCACGAGGTACCAGGTTTCCAAATGCAGGATAGCGTCTTTCCAAATAATAATCTCTGTCTTCTTCAGCAAGCTGAGTAGGTTTTAATTTCCCTTGTCTGATAGCTTCTGCATCTTCTTGTTTCTTAGGCACCCATATACGTCCGTCATTACGTAGAGATTCAGACATCAACGTTAATTTAGACTGATGATCTCCTGAAACCGGAATACAGGTAGGGTGAATTTGTGTATAGCACGGATTTGCAAAATAAGCCCCTCGCTTATGAGCTTTCCACGCTGCAGTTACATTACTACCCATTGCATTGGTAGAAAGGAAAAATACATTTCCATATCCTCCGGTTCCAAGTACTACTGCATGTGCAGAATGACGTTCTATTTCACCGGTTACCAGGTTACGGGCAATAATTCCTCTTGCTTTACCATCAACAATAACAACATCAAGCATTTCATGACGATTGTACATTGCTATTTTACCACGTCCTATCTGACGGTTCATCGCAGAATAAGCTCCAAGTAATAATTGTTGTCCTGTTTGTCCTTTAGCATAGAAAGTACGGGATACTAATACCCCTCCAAAAGAACGGTTATCTAATAAACCTCCGTAGTCACGGGCAAAAGGAACTCCCTGTGCTACACATTGATCTATAATATTAGCAGAAACTTCTGCCAAACGATAAACATTTGCTTCCCGAGAACGATAATCTCCTCCTTTAACAGTATCGTAAAAAAGACGATACGTAGAATCTCCATCTCCTTGATAGTTTTTAGCAGCATTGATTCCACCCTGAGCAGCTATTGAGTGTGCTCTACGCGGAGAATCCTGAAAACAAAATGCTTTTACGTTATATCCTAATTCTGCCAAAGTTGCTGCAGCAGAACCACCGGCTAATCCTGTACCCACCACAATAACGTCTATATTACGTTTGTTTGCCGGGTTTACAAGGTTGATATTGTTTTTATGAGTTGTCCACTTATCTTTTAATGGACCTACTGGTACTTTTGAATCTAATTTTGCCATAATAAGATAGTGTTTTTAATGTCCGTTAAAATGATGGAATAGTGCAATAAAAATGAATCCTAATGGAATTAGTATTGCATAAGCTCGTCCTATTTTTTTCATTACTTCTTTTCTCCCTACCGTTGCTCCTACAGATTGAAAAGCAGAATTAAACCCGTGTAATAAATGCATTGCTAAAAGAACAAATGATATTACATATGCTCCAACCCTAATTGGACTTTCAAACTTGTGAAGTAATTCATTATAGTATTTGAACTCCCCATTGTGCATTCCGGATAAATCTCCCAGGATATATTTGGTATTGAGTTCGGGGAAAAAGAAATCAATAAAATGCAACACGAAAAATGCTAGAATGGTAGCTCCACTCCAGATCATATTTCTGGACATCCAACTGGAGTTTGCAGCTCCATTGTTCTTGACGTATTTTACTGTTCGAGATTTTTTATTCTTAATTTCCAATATGAATCCCATAACAAAATGGAAGACAATAGCAAAAACTAAAACAGGTTGTAGCGCAAATTGTACTAATGGGTTAGTTCCCATAAAATGAGACACTTCGTTAAAAGTATCCGGGCTAAAAACCGATAAAATGTTTATTGCAAAATGTTGAAGTAAAAAGATCATCAGAAAAAAAGCTGAAAGCGCCATGGCTACTTTTCGTGCTATTGAAGATTTTATAATTCCGCTCATTAGTTAATAATTAGTTTAGTCAAACAAAAATACTCCACAAATTAGTTTATCACAAACTTAAAACTTCCTTTTAAGTAACTATTCAGTGAATAATAGCTATATAAAATGGTTCTAAATAATAGAAGAAAATTAGAAGCAATTATTTGCTATTGCTAAAATAGTCGCCCTGTAATACAAACAATTACTGAATTTTAAAAATTTGTTTTTCTTCAGCTCCATTTCCTGAAATTTTCACTGTGTATTCTCCTTTAGAAAGGTAGTACTTTTCATTTCCTGCCTTGTTTAAAGAGGCTTTCTTATTTTTCTTTAAGAATTGTTTTCTTCCTTTTTCAGAAATGGTCAAATCATAAGGAATATAGTTAAATCCTTGATCTGCTTTTACAGCTATAGAGTTCAGAGTAATTCCATTTTCAGAGATGATATCAAGGGTGTAGTTTCCCTTTTCTTTTGTGTAAACAGTAAACGTTGTACCAGGCTCGAAAGCAGCTCTCCATGGACTAAAAGTTTGCCCCCATCTTGGTGAGAAGCGAACAGATTCAATATCAAAAAGATGTGTAGTTTTATTTCGAAGCGCCGATGTTAATTGTTGAAGGGGTGCAATATTAGCTTTATAAATACTCCTTCCATGTGTACCTATTAAAAGGTCTTTTGCTTCTGCCTGGATCACTAAATCGTGAACCGCAACATTAGGAAGTCCGTTAGCAAATGCTTCCCATGTAGCCCCTCTGTCAAAGGAAACGTAAACCCCGTTGTCTGTTCCTACATAGAGAAGATTTTCATTTACCGGATCTTCTTTAATTACATTTATAGCCTCTAAAGGTAAATTCCCATTTATACTTTTCCAGTTTTTACCATAATTATCACTTGCATACACATAAGGTTTGAAATCGTCTGAACGATATCCGTTTAGAGTGATATAAACCCTCTCTTTTTTATGAGCAGATGCAATTACTCTGCTTACCCAAAGGTTTTTTGGTAAAGAACTAGAAAGGTTTTCCCAGCTTCCACCGCCATTTTTAGTAACCTGGACAAATCCGTCATCACTACCTGTATAGATTAATCCGAATTGAAAAGGAGATTCAGAAATTGTTGCCAATGTACCATAAGGTACATTTCCTTTTTTACCCCCTGTAGTAAGATCCCCCGAGATCACCTCAAAATTTTCTCCCTGATCCAGGGAGCGCAATAATCTGTTTGCTCCCATATATAAGATGTCCTGATTATGAGGCGACAACAATATAGGTGCCTGCCAGTTATAACGATAAGGAGCATCTCCTAACTCGTTTCTAGGGTTGATAAATATACGTTCATTGGTTTCCAGGTTTACCCTGTAATAAAATCCGAATTGAGATCCGGCATAGACAATTTTATTGTTTCTATTGTCTATTTGTACCTGCATTCCATCACCACCACCTATTCTTTTATAAGGATAGTCACCACTGCTGGTCCAGTTTTTTGAAGGGGAGTAATTGCTAGGGCCATACCAAACACCATTATCCTGCAATCCGCCATAAACATTATATGGTTTTTGATTGTCTACATTGATATAATAAAATTGCCCGACTGATGGCTGATTGTTTTTTATCCAGTTTTCTCCATCGTCATAAGTTATGTTTATTCCTCCGTCATTACCATTGATGACGTGTCCTTCCAAATTAGGATTAACCCATATGGATTGATGATCTGAGTGTACATTTTCTTTGCTTATGGAAACAAATGTTTTTCCACCGTCATCAGATCTTAATAAAGGCACACCTCCGATATAAATTTTATTTTGATCTGATGTATTGACAGCGATGATTCCGAAATAATATCCGTAAGAACTGTATACACCATCCAAATAATTATCATGTGTTTTTTTCCAGGATTTACCTCCATCTACAGATTTGTAAACTTCGGCACCAATTACAGGAGTATCAAATGTTACCGCATTAGGATTCTCTACATACAAAGCCAGATCGCTAGGCTTGGCCGAACCTTCTTTTACTGATTTTTTTACACTTTTGGCAGTGTATTTTTGCTGAAACCGGTTTCCTCTTAGATAACTATTTAGTTTTTTATCATCTAAACTTAAAAAATCTGAAGTACTCATCGTTTTGAAGTCCTCTTTCTTTAAGCCAGTACTATTTTCACTTCCTGTTTTAGGACGTCTGAACTGATTATCTAAGAAGGCATAAACGATATTATCATTAAAAGTAGCCAATCCAATCCTACCTACTCCACTTCCTGTAGGGAAGCCGTTTCCCTCTTTGGTTATTTTAGTCCAGCTTGTCCCGGCATCAGTACTTTTATAGATTACCGAGTTTTCTCCATCCCCATTAAAATCCCATGCTTTTCTATCGCGCTCCCAACTGGCAGCATATAAAATGTTTGGATTTGTTGGGGAAGGACTGATATCAATAACTCCGGTATTATCATTAATAAATAAGGTTTTATTCCATGTTTTCCCTCCGTCTGTAGTTTTAAAAATTCCACGTTCAGAATTAGATGAATATAAGTGCCCGATCACACCAACAACAACTTCATCCGGATTGTTTTTGTTGATAATGATGCGTCCTATGTGATGCGAGTCTGTTAACCCAACATTTTCCCATGTTTTTCCTTTATCATTACTCTTTAAGATACCGATTCCGGCATAAGATGAACGGGAAGAATTACTTTCTCCGGTTCCAATCCAGATGGTTCCTTTATTCCAGTCTACAGCAATATCCCCCATGTTTTGAGTAGGAGCATTTTCTGTAATGGCTGTAAAAGTAGTACCGTTATTATTGGTATACCACAATCCACCAGAAGCATAGGCGACATAAAATTCGGTAGTGTTATCAGGGTTTACATCTACATCTACCACACGACCACTCATTATTGAAGGGCCAATATTGGTAAAAGGCACGTTTTTAACTGATGAATTTTCTTTGAGTTCTTGTTTTAGCTCTAATGATTTCTGAATGGTTATTGCATTAGTGGATTGCGCATAGTTAATTAAAGAAATAAATAATGCACAAGCAATTATAATATAGTTTTTCATTGAGAATTGATTATTTATAATCGACTAAATTACAAAGCATCTATTACACAAAAAACTTTTAAAAGTTATTTATAGATTTAATTTTATTCTTTAGCTATTGATGAGGTTGCATTAGTAGTGTTTAAAAAAATAAGAAAATCAAACATTGTAAGAGTAGGTAATTCATAATAATCTCTATAGGTTTCTTTTGAGTATCCAATGAGTTTTAAGTCCCCAAATAAATCAGAATTAATATGCTTCCTCATTTCATTAAAATCAGTAAAGAATGGACGATTACTAAATTGATTAAAAACTTTTTCCCAAGAATTTTCTCCTGTTAATTCTACCTTTTTTTGTAATAATTTATCGTTGTATTTATGATCTGAATTAATAAATCTATTATTTATGTAAGAATAAGTTCCAGATAAAGAACTTAAGCCTACAGAAATATAATTATTCTTGAATTTATTTTTTAAATCGCGCCCCATAAGGCCTATTTCATTATCTATAATTACTGTATTTGAAATGTGAGCGTTATGTGCCCAAACTATAATTTTAGCATTGGGGTCTTTTGCTAAATAAGCAATTCTATCTGCCATAATTTCATCTCGGCTTCGGATTGTTTTTTCTTCTGATAAGCGTTTGTAATTGATATAACTGCTTTTACCGTTAAACAACAATTCTTTGCTGTTTGGTGTGTGAAGGTTATTTTCATCTAAATAACATTCCATCTCAATAATAGCTTTATAAACTGCTATGTTATTTTTAATTTCATTTTTAAAGTTACTTTTTTTACTCTGCTTAATTGCTTTTTTTAATGTTTTTAAAAGAGTACTTAATTTTTCATTTCTAATAGATGAAAATTCTTTTTCCAATAATGCTTCTAAAGCCCAGTAAGAATCATCACAACCTTTGAATTTAATTGAATTATTATCATTTTTTAACTTATACCAATCCAGAAAAGATTTCATTTCTTTTGTTTGATAGATCGAAAATAAATGTTTTCGCATCAATGACTCCAGAGGTTCTTCATCTATCTTATTTGTAAGTATTTCAATGCCATCATATGGATTTTCTAATACGATTGTATTAAATCCTTTTTCTAAAATCAACTCCTTAGTAATGGCCAGTCTTAGCTCGTAATATTCTGAAGTACCATGTGTGTCTTCACCTATGGCAATAATTCTCTTGTTTCCCAATTTATCTATCAGAGGTTGTAAGCTATTGTTTAATGTTTTGTTATCTGTAAGGTCAAGAGGCTTTGAAGACTTCTCTAATGATTGTATTACTGTTTCTATGTTATCTTTTAAAGATGATTTTTTTATTATGTTTAGTTTCTCAATGCTTACTCCATCAATAGTAATCTCAAAATCGTCAAACCATGCTGTTCCTGTGTTTCCATTGAGAATACCTCCAACATATATGTAATCGGTCTCTTTTGAATAGGGAATTGTGATAGAATATTTAGTCCAATCTATGGTACCGTTAATGTTTTCATCGGCCATATTATTAAACCCGAGTAATTTATTATTTGCTCCGTTAAGACGAATTAGTAAGCCTGCTGATTGTTTTTTATTTATATTTTCAATTTTCATATAACCAGATAATGTAATTGAATCGCCTTCAAAACCAGCTGGGATAGCGTAAGTAATACACCCAAAGTTACCTTTTTTACTAGTTATTATTTTACCAACATAATTAGATTCTTCAATTGATTCTGTAGAAATAGGTTGATCACCCCACTGAAACCAGTCTTTAGGTAATAGCCTTTCAGTATCGTATTGGTTAAAATCTAAATTGAATTTTTTTGGTGATGTTGTTTGAGAAAATACGTTTGAAATAAAAAATAAAAAGCAGCCTAAACTTAATAGCTTAAATGTCTTCATGATTTTGGTTGTTTAAATTAGTTGTAACCAAATATAGACTTAGAGCTGACTTTTGTTTAGTTAATAAACTCCTAATTAATAATACTTTACCTTTTGCTTAACAAAGTTTTTATATATAGCTGGATTGAAAATTCTATGTGTATTAAGACTTTATCTTTCTCTCTAATAAGATTTGTAGTTTACTTTTTTCTAGTTGATCGTTTAATCGAATAACTTCTTGTTCAATGAATTTTTTAAATTGCTGATTTACATTGTCTAATCGCTTATTAAAAATCCTGTAAACCTCTTTTTGTTGTTCTGTAGGTTTGAAATCGATACCATGACCTCCAAGATCACTGGCTAAAGCACTCAATCTACCATATAATTTCATAGGAGCTCTAAAGGCATCTTCTCTTGCACCTGTTAAGTGAATGTCGTATAAAGAAGCTGCTATAGATTCGGCTTTAACCAATAGTTCTTTTGCTTTTTTGATGTCATTTCTCCTGGTTAACTTCGGAATAACTTCATTGAGCTCACTTCTAATAATTTCTACCTGGTTAATCATATTAACGGCCAAATTCATAGCATCTCTTAATTCTAAAGACAATGCCACCTGTGCTTTAATATCGTCAATGTTCCCTTCGGATTTTGGATCTTTTAAAACTTGTAGTTCTCTGACGTATTCTTTTTCGTCAATTATTAATTTAACTTTATACTCATCCGGAACAGCTCTTGGGCCTAATTGACCTCTCCATAAATCCAAATCCCATGTTACTAAAGGTCTCCATCCTTCACCGTTTAATTGTACCCATGGTCTGCCTGGAGGCGTAGAACGCAAACGAGGCTTATAAGTAGGTTCATATCTCAAATCCCACATTACTCTGTTTACACCTGCTTTTCCGGTTCCTTTTAAAGTTCGGATGATTTCATTATTGACAGATAGTATCTGAATTTCAACTTTGGCATCCGTTGAATCTTTTAAAAAATAATTGATATCTGCCCCATAAGCCGGATTGACACCCGAACTTAAACTTGGACCATCTGTTTTTATGGCTTGCTTATCATGGAAACGATATGCTTGCCTTAAACTAAAAAGATGTACATCTTTATTGGAAGCGTCGGTTGCGTATTCACGAAGAGGAGAAATGTTATCAAGAATGTAATACCCTCTTCCATAGGTTCCCACAATAAGATCGTCAAACTGCTCCTGAATTTCTAACCAGTATACAGGAGAAGGCGGTAAATTGTTTCTTAAACGCATCCAGTTTTTACCATCATCATGGCTTACGTACATGCCGTTATCCACTCCTAAGTACAACATTCCTTCTCTCTTAGGATCTTCTTTAATTACATGAGCAAAACTGTGAATAGATTTTGGAACAGTACTACTGATCATCTTCCAGGATTGTCCGTAATCACTTGTCTTGTATACATAAGGATCAAAATTTCCCATTTGATGCAAATCGACGGTAATATAGGCAGTACCTTTTCCGTACCTGGAAACTTCAATATTGGAGATAGTACCCCATTCCGGAAGGTTAGGGATATTCTTTGAAACATTAACCCAGTTTTTACCATAATCTCTTGTAATATGAACTTGCCCGTCATTACTTCCTGTCCATATCAGCCCTTCTTCCATTTGAGATTCTTTGATGGAAATCAATGTTGAACCATCAAAGGTCATTAAGTTATCTGTTGCAATTCCTCCTGAGCTTTGCTGATGTGATTTAAGATTTAAGGTTAAATCCGGACTAATTACCTGCCAGCTATTTCCGTTATCATCCGTTTTATGTACAAACTGACTTCCTACATAAACGCGATGTTTTACATGATTAGAAAAAGTAAGCGGGAAATTCCAGTACCAACGGTATTTTACATCGGCAGGTGCCCAGCCATATCCGGCCTCAGGCCATACTCGAACATCTTGTGAATGCCCGGTACGCGCATCGTAACGTTCCAATCCGCCATCATAGCATCCAGACCAGACAATGTTGTTGTCAAATGGATCCGGTTGTGCAAATCCGCTTTCACAACCTCCGACACCTTCCCATAATCCCAGAGGAATATAACCTTGTAAACTATTGCTAGGGCCTCTGTATGAATACCCGTCTTGCCTGTTACCATAAACATTATAAGGTATCTGATTATCGACTGCTACGTGATACATTTGTGCAATAGGAAGTACTACACGCTGATAGGTTTTTCCATGATTTAAACTGATGCTGGCACATCCGTCATGGGCTACCATAATCCTGTCAGGATTAGTAGGATCAATCCACATATCATGATTATCTCCACCTGCGCTATAATCGCCTTTAAGTGTTTTCCCCCCGTCTTTTGAAACTACAAACTTTACATTCAGGAAATAAATCTCGTCAGGATTATCAGGAGCGATTGCCATTCGCGTATAATAAGGGGCCCGTTCATTAATGTCATGATTTCTGGTTACCAATGTCCATGTTTCTCCAAAATCTTCTGAGCGATACAACGCAGGACTTTCTATTTCAAATAACGCATACACGATATTAGGATTGGATGCAGAAATAGCAACTCCGGTTTTCCCAACCGGATGATCTTTTCCGCCAGGAAGTCCTTTTTTTGACATTGCTTCCCAACTCTCTCCTCCATCTTTTGACCTGTAAATTCCACCTCCGGGACCTCCGCTATTAAGTCCCCAGGTGTTGATGTGTATAGACCACATACCTACCAATAAATTATCAGGATTTGTTGGGTCGATTGCTATGTCTGAAGCTCCTGTATTTTCATCTACAAATAAAATTCTTTTCCAGTTTTTACCCCCATCAGTAGTCTTGTAAATACCTCTTTCCTGCTGAGGTCCGTGTCCGTGTCCTAAAGCAGCTGCGTAAACAATATCAGGATTTGTTGGATGTACAATTACACGTCCGATTCTTCCGGTTTTTTCTAACCCCATATGTTTCCATGTCTTCCCGGCATCTTCAGATTTATAGATACCATCTCCCATAGCATGTGCCGGACGTATTAAGAATGTCTCTCCGGTCCCTACCCAAACAATATCGGGATTGGTAGGAGCAAGTGCAATAGAACCAATAGAAGATACATCTTCATTATCAAAGATAGAATTCCATGTAACCCCACCATCATCAGTTTTCCAAAGTCCGCCCGAAGCAGCTCCAATATAATTTATCATAGGATCCCCGGGAACGCCAGCAATAGCAATGGCTCTGTTTCCTTCTGGTCCGATAAACCGGAATTTTAAGTTCTTAAAAACTTGATTATTAACTTGAGAAAAAATCAGCCCCGAATTAAGCATACTTAACATTAGGCATAGCATTAAAAACCTGTTTCTCATCATAACACAATTTTATCTTTTTGATTAGATGTCACTTGAAGACCAACAAATATAACCATTAAAATTACACCTTTTTGTATTGTGATTTTTAAAACAATTTAGTCTTTAAGCGGCTGTTTTTTTCTATGCAGAATGCTTAGTTTTGTTTCTATTAAAAAATATCAGATAAAATAAGCATGTTAAAAGCTTTATTTCGAAGAGAAATAACGAATAGCGAACAGCATGTGACTTTTGAAAAATAGTAAATATAAAACACATGAAGTATCACAGGATAGACAATCGGCTTTTTATAAAAAACAGAGAAAAGTTTACAGCTAAAATGAAATCAAAAAGTATAGCTGTTTTTAATTCTAACGATTTATATCCGATAGGGGCAGATAGTGTAATGCCTTTTCAGCAGGCAAGAGATATTTTTTATTTGAGTGGAGTAGATCAGGAAGAAAGTATTTTATTGCTGTTTCCTGATGCACTAGACCCAAAACATAGGGAAATTTTATTTGTTAAAGAAACGAATGAACATATTGCTATTTGGGAAGGGGAAAAACTTTCAAAAGAAGCAGGATTTGAAGTAAGCGGAATTAAAACGATTTATTGGTTGTCTGATTTTAACAAGGTATTTTTTGATTTAATGACAGAGGCAGAAAACATCTATTTTAATACCAATGAGCATTACAGGCAAGCTGTAGAAACCGAAACAAGAGAAGATAGATTCATCAAATGGTGTAAAGAAAAATTTCCTGCACATAAATGGGAAAAAAGTAACCCAATATTACAAGAGATAAGAGGTGTAAAAGAGCAACAAGAAATAGATTTGATTGAACATGCGTGTTCCATTACTGAAAAAGGATTTAGAAGAGTCTTAAATTTTGTAAAGCCAGGGGTTTGGGAATATGAAATTGAGGCAGAATATATTCATGAATTTATAAGAAACAGATCAAGAGGGTTTTCTTATACTCCAATAATTGCATCAGGTTTTAACGCGAATGTATTGCATTACATTGAAAATAATCAGCAGTGTAAAGATGGGGACTTAATATTGATGGATGTTGGAGCTTCTTATGCTAATTACACTAGCGATATGTCGAGGACTATTCCTGTGAACGGACGTTTTACGCAACGGCAAAAGGATATCTATAATGCTGTTTTAAAGGTGAAAAATGAAGCAACAAAACTTCTTGTTCCCGGAACCATTTGGGCAGAATATCATGTAGAAGTTGGAAAATTGATGACTTCTGAATTATTAAACTTAGGATTACTTGATAAAGCAGATATTCAAAATGAAGACCCTAACTGGCCTGCATATAAGAAATACTTTATGCACGGGACTTCTCATCACATGGGATTAGATACACATGATTACGGACGTCTTAAAACACCAATGGAAGCTAATATGGTATTTACTGTTGAGCCCGGAATCTACCTTCCAAAAGAAAGTATGGGAATCCGTTTAGAAGATGACGTAGTAATCCAACCAACAGGAGAGCCGGTTAATCTCATGAAAAATATTCCTATTGAAATAGAAGAGATAGAAGACTTGATGAATTCATAATTTTCTGCCCCGCATCGGGTTGTGATTGGGGGCATTGTTAGGGAAACAATTTCCAGAGTGAATAGCTTCTGAGGTGTATCGAACCAGATTTGAGTCTCATAAGCTATTTTCAATGAATGCTTTTGAGATCATCAATTTGCTCTGCTGTTAACGGTTGCTTTTTTGATAAAAAATCTAACGATCTCTTTTTGAGTAAAATAGATTAATTGCGATGAAAACAACAAAAACAGGGATCAACCACCCAATACTGTAGCTGGCTAGCGGGATGTTTTCTTTAATCGGTTGCATTTGCTCCCCCATTCCGATAGAGGACAGAAAATCCGGAATACTAAAAATTATAGTTGTAATAACTGCTCCTCTAAACACAATTGGAGGTGTGAATTTTTCAGGAAGCACATTTAAAAGGATTAAAATAATTGTAATAGGATAAATAAACATCAGTACCGGAATAGCGATTACAATTATGGAATGAAAATCCAATTGCCCTATAACAATCCCAAAAACAGATGCGATAATAGCAGTAATGGTATAAGCCGTTTGAGACTCTTTAAACAGACCTTTGAAATAATCGGCAGTTCCGGTAACAATTCCAACTGCAGTAGTGAAGCAGGCAAGAGCAATTAAAATGCTTAAGACGGTGTTCCCAAATGTTCCCAGCGATGCTAAGCTTATTCCCCTTAACAAGGTAGCTCTTTGCATATCGTTACTGAGTGAAGTATCGATCAAAATTTCGGAACCAAAAAATGCACCAACTGAAATTAAACCTGTATAAATAATGAATAATCCTAAACCCGCTATTAATCCGGATCTGATGATGAGTTTTTTCTTTGATTCGAAAGAAGTATGTCCTTTTAAATTTAAAGATATGATGATAACACCACCAACTACAACTGCTCCTATAGCATCAAAAGTTTGATATCCTTCAAGTAGTCCGCTAACAACAGGTACTTCAAAAGCAGAGGGATTCATAGAAAAATTACTTGAAAATAAACCAATTCCTATTACCAAAAACAGGGTAATTACAATCAGAGGAGTCAAAAACTTCCCTATAATATTTAAAATTTTAGACCGATTTAATGCAAATATTAATACTAAGGTAAAATATACACTACTGGTTAATAACGGGCTGCTTCCAAAAAAAGGATGAATGGCAATTTCATGTGTTGCAGATGCTGTTCTTGGAGAAGGAATAGCTATGGAAATAACATAAATCAGAAAACAGTAAACCAGGCTAAACGTAGGTGAGACTTTTTTACCAAAATCATACATAGTTCCCTGTAAGCGGGCATGTGCCAGAATCCCTAATATTGGAATAATTACCGCTGCGATCATAAAACCTATGGTGACTAAATACCAGTTGTTACCAGCATTATAACCTAAAAGGGGAGGAAGTAGCAAATTACCGGCACCAAAAAACAGAGAAAAAAGCGCAAAACCGGTAATGAAAATTTCTTTCTTTTTAATCATTTATTAATAAATATACGTCGAAAGATAAGACAAATAAGGAATTCTAGGATAAGAATTGATTTTTTATTTAACCCCTGTTTTTAATTGAAAATCTTTCACAAAGAACAATAATAAATTGATAATTAGTATTTTATATCCAGATTTAATGATGATTTTTTAATATAAAAAAATACAGTTCATCATGTTTATTAATAATTTTTTATAAAAAACAACGTTTAAATTTGGTAGTTACAAAAATTTGACTACATTTATAGAACCAAATCTTAACATATACCTATTATGCCTAATTCCCAAATCAAGCAAAATGTATCTGTAGGCAGAATTCTCTGCTCGATCTTCGGACATCGTTTTATCGTAACCAGAAAAGTAACAGCTCACATCAAAGAATATGAATGTGCATGTTGCGGAAAGCAAGTAACAATAGATGCCAAAGGCAATCTGGCTTCTCTGACCCCTCAATTAAAGGAAATCAATGAGACATTAGCTATGTTACATCAAAAGAAATTATCGCAAGCACAACAACATCAACATCATCCTGCAGCTTAATTTAAGTTCACAGGATTTTTTGTATACATAAACCTTCTAAAGAATTTAGAAGGTTTATGTGTTTTTATTAATAAACTACTTTTCCTTGATTTCTTAACGTTATTAAATCTAAGGTTTGATACTAAGTTTAAATTTTTATTTGCTTAATTTTGCATAGATAATCTAAAAACCTTCCGGATTGGGCAGAGGAATTGTCTACATGTTTATTGCCGCATTTGCCTTTTCATGGATGAATCTTTTAGCTAAGTATCTAAATGATTTTCATCCGCTGCAAGTTGTCTTTTTTAGAGCCATTGGTACCTTTGTCTTTATTTTTCCTTACATGCTTAGCAAAAAAATATCGGTAATAGGGAATAATGTTTTTTGGCTAAGTTTACGAGGTCTTCTCAGTTTTGTGTCTCTATCTCTGTTCTTTATGGTCATACAGCGAATTCCTCTTGGATCTGCTGTTGCACTTCGGTATACAGCTCCTATTTTTAGTGTGATCTTTGCTTATTTTATTTTAAAGGAAAATGTGAAATTATGGCAATGGATAAGCTTGTTGATTTCTGTTTTGGGAGCTTTTATCATGAAAGGTGTTGATTTTAGAATAGATAGCCTGAGCTTTATACTTATTGCACTATCGGCTTTACTGGTGGGTAGCGTTTTTACCATTATCAGGTATTTAGGATCCAGGGAGCATTATTTGACCATCATAAATTACTTTATGGTGTTTTCTATTGTCGGAAGTCTTTTTTTTATTCAACATTGGCGAATGCCAGTTGGCGAAGAATGGTATTGGGTGTGTAGTATAGGTATTTTGGGTTTAATAGGCCAGGTACTTTTAACCAGGGCTTTCCAATTAGCAGATACCAGTACTGTAGCTCCAATAAAATATATGGAATTGGTTTATGCTTTACTTTTCGGATTTATACTCTTTGGAGAAACATATACTTTCTGGCCTGTTGCGGGGATGTTGCTCGTAGTAGTAGGGATGTTATTGAACCTTTGGGTAAAAAGAAGAGAGAAAAGCTAAGGCTATTTAAGATTCTTTATTCAATCTTAAAACCAAATACTTCAACCTTTACTTTTTCCGGTTATAATTAATTCTCCATGAAAGTGTCCAGTTTTCTCCGCCATCTGTACTGTTTTCCCAATCCCATACAAATTTATCCTTAGTGATATTTTTAAAAGTCATTCGCTGTATAATCTTTTTATCTCCCTGAACGACTATTTTTGTTTTAAAAACCGGACCATCATTGCCAATATCACCAATGAAATCAAAATATCCTCCCTGGTTATCTGCCCATGCCTGATGCCACTCTTTTTTTACCGGATTATATACAGAGATACTGGTTCCTTTAAATCCGGTATCGGGATCTTCAAAATTTTCCTGGATTACCTTATTATCCAGTATTTTAATAATCTGATTAATGCCTTTGCCTTTGGTACCATCTGGTTTATCCCAGGTAAGTTCCCATTCTCCAACCCAAAAGTCGAATGTTTTTTCATCTAATTTTTGAGCCATTCCGCTAAATGATAAAAATAATAGTGTACTAATTATAGCTGTTTTCATTTTTAAAGAGATTTAGTTGTTTTATTAAAGTGGAATACTATTTAGAACCTATTTTTTTACAGTGTATTTTCCAGAAACTGTTTCCTGTAGTATCTTCTTCTGAACTCAATATTTTCCCTTCCCAGTCAAATCCTTTTTCACTAATATTCGAAAAAGTAAGAATACTAGGGATATCTCCTGTTGGGGTTTTAATATTTCCTTTCAAAATTATATTACCACTTTTCACGCCTCCTGTCCATGTATCAGGTTCATTATTTAAGTTAGGAGAAAAATAAGTGACATACCATGTTTTGTTAACCTGATCATAAACCCTGATGCTTGTAAAATATGAAACATTATTTTTATCACCGTACCAGCCCTCATCCTGAACCCCGTTTCCATTCATAATATATTTCCATCTCCATTTTAAAGCGATGGAATCACTCCATTTTCCATCAGGTTGTAATCGCGTGCTTTTACAAGCACAAATTCCTATCAACTTATCATAATCTTTAAGTTGAGGTATAGCATTTGAGTTTGACTTGCCATAAGGATTATCTTTTGAGGGTTCATTGACAGACCACGACTCAGGAAATATAGATTCATTTTGAGAACTGGCACATATTGTGATTAAAAAAAATATAATAAAGAAGATTTGTGTTTTCATTATTATCGGGTAATTGATTTATTACTATTCAAATCAAGGATAATTTTTTATATATGATGTTAACCTTTGTAAGGGAATACGCTTTTTAACTGATTTTAACATCAAACTAATAAAATTCCCTCTTTTTATAACTTAATAGAAGTAAACTGCTAAAGTATTTTCTTGCTTAAGAAGCGTCGTGGCGTGAATGAATATTATTAATATAATCGGAAGGCGTAGTACCGGTAAATTTTTTAAAAGCTTTGTAAAAAGAAACTCTATTGTTAAAACCAACAGAATAGGCAATTTGGGTAATATTTAAATCTCCTCTTTTATCCATTAATAATCCTTTGGCTTCGGTAATTCTGTGCTGATTGATATAATCAAAAAAAGGCAATTGAAAGTGTTCATTAATTACCTGAGACATGTGATGCCTGGATAAGTTTAATAATTTTGCTAAATCTTCCAGGCGTAAATCGTTTTCTAAAAAAGGTTTATCATTTGCCATGATAATTATGAGACGCTCTTTTAATTCTATGGAATGGCTTTTGGTTAAACCTGTTTTTTTGTATTTAATAAAAGGAATGATCTTTTCCATAGATAATCCGTTAAATACATCAGGTTGCATTAATCCGAAATAACTCACCATACCAATGAAGAACACTATCATGTATCCAATGAAATAGTCATTTTCTTTGGTGATTAAAGCCAGAGCAGCTAATACAAAATAAGAGGTAAAGGCTATCCAATATCCGAAATAGAAGCTGATAAAAAATTTAAGCCACATTTTTTTATTGCTACCCAGGTGGGGCTTATTTTTTCTTAGTATAACTAATGTTGAAACCCCGTATATAAATAATTGTAAAATGATAATCCAGGCAATAAACTTTGGAGTGTATCCATAATCTCTCCAGGTGCCGTTGGTTAATACGGTCAATTTAGATGTTGAATCTAAAATAAGGAGCGGCCATTTTCCTATCAAAACAAGGATTAGAGGAAGAAAATGGAATATGTCATAACGTTTAAATGCACGCTGCTTAATCACCCTTCTGACATATAGGTAAAATAGGGGACCATAAGAAATCCATGGAAAATGATTTGTAAATAAAAGAGAGGCATATCTTTCTGTGAAAATTAATTCTGACCAGTAAAGCGAATTCCATGTGATATTATATGCAAATAGTATTAAATAGATACCAAGAATTGCATTGGCAATACGATCTCCTTTCCTTTTAACAAAGAAAAAAACAGATAATAATAACCCTAAAAAAGCAAAAAGCAAAAAACTAATCTCAAAAAAATTCATCTTAGTCCGAATTTATATAAAATTACGATTATTGCTTTTTTTGCTTGTAAACCTTTGTAAGGAAAGCCTGTTTTGAACAGAAAAATTCTTCTAGTTTTTCAAAGGATTCCAGCCTTGAGCTTTTAAAGGAATCTTGGTGTTGGCTCTGCTAATTAAATGTATGCCTTCTTTTTCTTCAGTCATATGCCCTATAATAGTAAGATGCGGATTAGCTTTAATTTTTGGGAAATCAGCTTGTGCTATGGTAAACAACAACTCATAATCTTCTCCTCCGCTTAAAGCAACTGTTGTACTATTTATATCGAACTCCTCGCAAGTTGAGATTACCTGTGGATCTAAAGGAATTTTATCTTCATATACATTGCAACCTACGTTACTCTGTTTACACAAATGCATAATCTCAGACGATAAACCATCACTAATATCAATCATGGCTGTAGGTTTTACCTCCAGTTGTTTTAATAATGGCGGAATGTCTTTTCTTGATTCTGGCTTTAATTGGCGTTCGATAATATAAGTGTAAAGCGATAAATCCGGTTGGTTATTAGGGTTTACTTTAAATACTTCTTTTTCACGTTCTAATACTTGTAGTCCTAAATAAGCTCCGCCTACATCACCGGTAACTACCAAAAGATCCCCTGGATTAGCACCATTTCTATATACAATTTCTTCTTCATCAGCTATTCCTAAAGCAGTAATAGATATCGTAAGTCCTTTATTGGAAGTAGTGGTGTCTCCTCCAATTACATCAACTTTATATAATTTGGACGCCAATGCTATACCTTCATATAATTCTTCTAAAGCTTCAAGAGGAAAACGATTAGAGATGGCTATGGAAACCGTTATCTGAGTAGGTAAAGCATTCATTGCATAGATATCAGATAGATTGACCATAACAGCCTTATATCCAAGATGCTTAAGAGGAACATAACTTAAATCAAAATGTACACCTTCTATCAATAAATCTGTAGAAACTACTGTTTTTTTATCTTTAAAATCTATCACAGCTGCATCATCTCCAATCCCCTTTAAACTTGAAGGCTGTTCTGTTTTAAAATTCTTAGTTAAGTGTTCTATTAGTCCGAATTCCCCCAATTCAGATAAGGGAGTTCTTTTTTGGTTTTTATCTTCTATCATAGTGCAAAAATATAAAACCTTGTTTCTAATGAGTGTGTTTCGGGTAGTGTTTTTTACTTTTGATATGATTTTTAAACTAAAAAATGAAAGATGTCAAAACACCAGTCAGAGCGCATAAAAAATTCAGAAACAAGAATTTTTAAAGCCGTTTTTCCCAATACAACAAACCACTACGATACCTTATTTGGAGGTACTGCCATGCAATTAATGGACGAGGTAGCTTTTATAACAGCGACAAGGTATAGCCGGCAAAAGATGGTAACGGTAAACAGTGATCGAATCGATTTTAAAAAACCAATTCCACATGGGACTATCGTCGAATTAGTTGGAAAAGTTTCTTACCTGGGAAATACCAGTTTAAAAGTAAGAGTAGATATCTATGTTGAGCAAATGTATTCAGATCATAGAGAAAAAGCAGTTACCGGAGAATTTACATTTGTAGCTATAGGAGAAGATAAATCCCCTGTTTCTATAGACTAATGTTAACCCTATTGTAATCTTTAAGTTATAATCCGACTACAACCATAAATAAAAGTTATATAGTAATTTGTTATATTAATGTTACTTAATGCTAAAAATAGGCTTTAAAGTACTATTTTTGCATACTATTTAGAACAAATCTATCTTTTAAATATGATACAAGTTTCTGAAACAGCAAAGAATAAAGTTATTGCACTCATGACAGAAGAAGGTTATGATGCTGTAAATGACTTTGTACGAGTAGGTGTAAAAAGCGGAGGGTGTTCTGGTTTATCATATGAGTTAAAATTTGATAAATCTAAAACAGAAAGCGATAAACTTTTTGAAGATAACACAATAAAAATCCTGGTTGATAAACGTAGTTTTTTATACCTGGTAGGAACCACTTTAGAATATTCAGGTGGCTTAAATGGTAAAGGGTTTGTATTTAACAACCCAAATGCACAACGTACTTGCGGGTGTGGTGAAAGTTTTTCACTCTAAATTAATCCCGATTTCCTAATTTTCAAACGAAAAAAATGGCTTACACAGAAGAAGAATTAAAAAAAGAACTCGAAACCAAAGAATATGAGTATGGGTTCTATACCGATATAGAATCTGAAACATTTCCTAACGGTCTTAATGAAGACATTGTTCGTGCTATTTCTAAAAAGAAGAACGAACCTCAATGGATGACAGACTGGCGCCTGGAAGCATTTAAAATATGGTCTGAAATGGAAGAGCCAGACTGGGCAAATGTTAATTATGACAAACCGGATTTTCAGGCAATCTCATATTATTCTGCTCCTAAGAAAAAAGATAAGTATGAGAGCTTAGATGAAGTAGATCCTGAATTATTGGAAACATTCAACAAGTTAGGTATTTCTATTGATGAGCAAAAAAGGTTAGCCGGGGTAGCAGTGGATATCGTTATGGATTCAGTATCTGTAGCTACAACGTTTAAAAAGACCCTTGCAGAAAAAGGGATTATCTTTTGCTCTATATCTGAAGCGATACAAGATCACCCGGAATTGGTTAGAAAACATTTGGGAACTGTGGTGCCTCAAAAGGATAATTTTTATGCCGCTTTAAATTCGGCTGTATTTTCAGACGGGTCATTTTGTTACATCCCAAAAGGGGTAAGATGTCCAATGGAATTGTCTACTTATTTCCGTATTAATCAGGCGGGAACTGGGCAGTTTGAAAGAACACTTGTGGTAGCAGATGAAGGAAGTTATGTAAGTTATTTAGAAGGATGTACAGCTCCATCAAGAGACGAAAACCAGCTGCATGCTGCGGTTGTAGAGTTAATAGCTTTAGACGATGCAGAAATAAAATATTCAACAGTACAAAACTGGTATCCTGGTAATGCAGAAGGTAAAGGAGGCGTTTTCAATTTTGTGACAAAGAGAGGGTTGTGCGAGAAAAATGCTAAAATATCCTGGACTCAGGTAGAAACCGGAAGTGCAGTTACCTGGAAATATCCGTCATGTGTTTTAAAAGGAGATAATTCAGTAGGTGAATTTTATTCTATAGCGGTAACTAATAATTTTCAGCAGGCAGATACAGGAACAAAAATGATCCATCTTGGAAAGAATACTAAGAGTACTATTATCTCTAAAGGAATTTCTGCAGGAAAATCTCAAAACAGTTATCGCGGATTGGTACAAATTAATTCAAGGGCAGAAAACGCAAGAAACTTTTCTCAGTGTGATTCGCTTTTAATGGGGAACGAATGTGGAGCACATACTTTCCCATACATAGAAGCAAAAAACAAATCGGCACAGATAGAACACGAAGCTACTACAAGTAAAATTGGAGAAGATCAGATTTTCTATTGTAACCAAAGAGGAATAGATACTGAAAAAGCGATTGCTTTAATCGTAAACGGATTTAGTAAAGAGGTACTCAATAAACTTCCAATGGAGTTTGCGGTTGAGGCTCAAAAATTATTAGAAATAAGTTTAGAAGGTTCAGTAGGATAATCTTCAACAATAGAAATAAGAATGAAAAAAATTGTATTCATAGTATTAAGTTTAGTTCTTTTCACAGCATGTAAAAATGAAAAGAAAGAAGCCAAAGCTGAAGAAACTCAAGAAAAAGAAGAAGTTAAAGTAACACTTCAGTTTTTCAACTCAGGTGATATAACAGTCAACAAGTTGGAGGTTTTCTCTGAAGGAGATTTATACAAAGGAGAATCTAAAGTTTTTGTAGATCCGACATATATAATCACACATCCAAAAGGAAAATTAATCTGGGATACCGGCTTACCGGAAGCTATAGGTGCAGAGCCTGTAACTCCAGGTGATGGAACATTTACATTGTCTCGAAAAGATTCTCTTAAGAATCAATTACAAGGTCTGAATTTAACATATAATGATTTTGATTACATAGGAATATCACATAGTCATTTTGACCACACGGGAACAGCAAACTACTTTAAAAACGCTACGTGGCTTGTACAGGAAAATGAATATGATTTTATTACCAGTGAAGAACAGAAAAATGGTTTGGGAGCTGCTGTTGCCGCATTGACTAATGTTAAAAAATTGAACGGAGATTACGATGTTTTTGGAGACGGTACTGTAATTATAAAATCTACTCCCGGACATACTATAGGACATCAGTCTTTATACCTGGACTTAGGATTGGAAAGACCAATTTTATTGACAGGAGATTTATATCATTTTGATGAAAACAGAGAGAATAGAGTTGCTCCAGGATTCAATTATGATATTCCGCAAACAAAAGTTAGTATGAATGATTTTGAAGCGTTTGCAAAAGAAAAAAATGCAGAAGTTATCATTCAACACAGTCCTAAAGATTTCGAAAGATTAAAAACAATCTTAAAAAGCTAAATTTTACATCAAGTTAAAATAATTCGCATGTTAACAATAAAGAATTTACACGCTAGTATAGAAGATAAGGAAATATTAAAAGGGATAAACTTAGAAGTTAATCCTGGAGAAATACACGCTATCATGGGACCAAACGGTTCCGGGAAAAGTACATTGTCTTCTGTTATCGCAGGAAAAGAAGAATATGAAGTTACCGATGGAGAGATTCATTTTGAAGGAGAAGATATTAGTGAATTGGCTGCAGAAGAAAGAGCACATAAAGGTGTTTTCCTTTCTTTTCAGTATCCTGTTGAAATTCCTGGAGTTTCTGTAACAAACTTTATAAAAACTGCTATTAACGAATCGAGAAAAGCTCAAGGGCTGGAAGATATGCCAGCTAAAGATATGCTTCAAAAGATCAGAGAGAAAGCAGAATTGTTAGAAATAGACAGAAGGTTTTTATCAAGATCTTTAAACGAAGGATTTTCCGGAGGAGAAAAGAAACGTAACGAAATCTTTCAGATGGCAATGTTAGAACCTAAGTTAGCAATCCTGGATGAAACCGATTCAGGTCTAGATATCGATGCGCTAAGAATCGTTGCAAATGGAGTGAATAAATTACGTAGCAAAGACAATGCTGTCGTAGTGATTACACACTACCAACGTCTCTTAGAATACATTGTACCAGATTTTGTACACGTTTTACACAATGGTAAAATTGTAAAATCGGGAACCAAAGAGCTTGCATTAGAGCTTGAAGCTAAAGGATACGACTGGCTTAAACAGGAAGCAGCGGTTTAAAAATAAACTTATTAATGTCATTCCTGCGAAGGCAGGAATCTATACATAAATTCCTCGTCATTAGGAATTAAGAATTGAAAATATGGAATTAAAAGATAAATTAGTCTCTTCTTTTATGGCATTTGAAAATCAGATCGATGTAGATACTACGGTACACGATATTCGTTCTGAGGCGATAAAAGTTTTTGAAGAAAAAGGGTTCCCTACAAAAAAAGAAGAAGCCTGGAAATATACTTCATTAAATTCATTATTAAAGAATGATTTTAGTGTCTTTCCTAAAGAAGAAGTTGCACTGGATTTTAAAGACATTAAGAAATATTTTATACATGATATAGATTCGTATAAAATAGTTTTTATTGATGGTGTTTACAGTTCGTACTTATCTGAAACTACGCATGAAGGAATGGATATTTGTTTACTGAGTGCTGCCTTACACAAGGATAAATACAGACAAGTTATCGAAAACTACTTTAACAAAGTAGCTAAAACAGATGATAGTCTAACCTCTCTTAATACCGCATTTAGTAGAGAAGGAGCTTATATTTATATTCCAAAGAATAAAGCAGTCGATAAACCGGTACAAATCATTCATTTTGCTACAGGAAATGAAGCAGCTTTAATGCTTCAGCCTCGTAACCTTATTGTAGTAGAAGAGAATGCACATATTCAAATTATTGAACGTCATCAGAGCTTAACAGAAAACCCGGTATTGACCAATTCTGTTACAGAGATCTTTGCAGATAAAAGAGCTGTTGTAGATTATTACAAGATTCAAAATGATGAACAGAATGCCTCTTTAATTGATAACACCTATATTTCTCAGGAAAGAGAGAGTAATGCAAGTGTACATACCTTTTCTTTTGGAGGGAATATAACGCGTAATAACCTTAATTTTTATCAAAAAGGAGAACGTATAGATTCTATTCTTAATGGAGTAACTATCCTTGGAAATAAACAACATGTAGATCATTATACGTTAGTACATCATGCAGAACCTAATTGTGAAAGTCACCAGGATTATAAAGGGATTTTTGCAGATAAGGCTACAGGGGTTTTTAATGGGAAAATCATTGTAGATAAAAAAGCACAGAAAACAAATGCTTTTCAGCAGAATAATAACATCTTGATTGATGATAAAGCGTCTATCAATACCAAGCCTCAGTTAGAGATTTTTGCAGACGATGTTAAATGCTCTCATGGATGTACCATCGGGCAATTGGATGAAGATGCATTATTTTATCTAAGAACCAGGGGAATTCCGGAAAAAGAAGGAAGAGCATTATTAATGTATGCCTTCGCGAATAATGTATTGGAGAGTGTAAAAATTCCTGAGGTTAAATCAAGAATCAATAAACTTATTGCAAAAAAACTAGGGGTAAACCTAGGCTTTGACTTATAAGCAGTTTTATCGACAATAAGCTATTTGCTAAAAAATTATAAGGAGTAGATAATCATGATTGATGTAGATAAAATAAGGCTTGATTTTCCTATTCTGAATAGAGAAGTAAATGGAAAACCTTTAGTGTATTTTGATAATGCGGCAACTTCTCAGACACCACAGCAAGTTATTGATGTTATTGTAGATTATTACAGTAATTACAATGCAAATATTCATAGAGGAGTACACACGCTTTCACAGGAAGCTACAGACGCTTATGAAGCTGCCAGAAAGAAGATTCAGGAGCATTTTAATGCAGCTAAGCCTTATGAGATCATTTTCACCTCTGGGACAACACACGGCATTAATTTGATTGCTACTGGCTTTACTTCTTTTTTAAAGAAAGGAGATGAAGTTATTGTTTCGGCTTTAGAACACCATTCCAATATTGTGCCGTGGCAAATGCTTTGTGAACGTACCGGAGCAGTGCTTAAGGTTATCCCTATGAATGAAGATGGGGAATTGGTAATGAGTGTTTATGATGAATTGCTTTCAGATAAAACAAAACTGGTCTTCACCAATCATATTTCGAATGCTTTAGGAACTATAAACCCTATTGAAACCATTATTGAAAAAGCACATGCAGTAGGTGCAGCGGTACTCATAGATGGAGCTCAGGCTTGTCCTCATGTAAAACCAGATGTACAGGCTTTAGATGTTGATTTTTATGTAGCATCTGCTCATAAAATGTGTGGCCCTACGGGAATGGGAGTTTTATACGGTAAAGAAGAATGGTTAGAAAAACTTCCACCGTACCAGGGAGGAGGTGAGATGATTGATGAAGTGACTTTCGAGAAAACAACCTATGCAGGGTTGCCTCATAAATTTGAAGCAGGAACACCCAACATTTGCGGAGGAATCGCTTTTGGAGCTGCGATTGATTACATGAATAACATTGGTTTCGATGCTATTGCTGCTTATGAGAATGAATTGCTATCATATGCTACAGAAAAACTGTTGGAAATAGACGGACTTAAAATCTACGGAACGTCAACTGAAAAAACATCTGTGATTTCATTTAATATTGAAGGAATTCATCCTTACGATATTGGAACGATTGTAGATAAATTAGGAATAGCAGTTCGAACGGGTCATCATTGTGCACAGCCAATCATGGACTATTTTAAAATACCGGGTACAGTGAGAGCCAGTTTTTCTTTCTATAATACTAAAGCAGAAATTGATGCTCTGGTTGATGCCGTTAAAAAAGCTAAAATGATGTTGGGTTAAACATCATTATTCTCTTTATATGTATTTGATAATAGGATAAATTTTTCTTTCACCAAGTTGTTATCTTTAAGGTTTAGAAGCTCTTTTATTGAAGAATTATTACTTTAATGAAATAAAACACTTATGAAACGAGCATGTTAAAAGCTTTATCACTCAAGATAATGATTAATAGCGAACAGCATGTGACCTTTGAAAGACAATAAATAAATATAAACACATGAAAATAACTGCTTTTGTTATGCTAATCCTTTTTGCCGTTAAAGGGTGTGCTCAAAGTTCAAAAATAGATGAAAGTGCTATTGAGATAGAGTATATGGCATATTCCAGGGGAGGTTTTCAATCTGTTGTCATAAATAGTGATTTTATCAAAGAAAAATCTCAAAGAGGGCAGGAAGATTATATAAGCAGGAAATATTCTAAAAAGGACTGGAAAAAAATACTGAATTACCTGGCTGCAATAGATTTGGAGGCGTTGAAGAACCTAGAAGCCCCAACCCAAAAAAGACTTTTTGATGGTGCAATGCATGCCTCTTTAAAAATAATATATAAAGATAAAACTTATCAATCAGGTAGTTTTGATCACGGAACTCCGCCTGAAGAGATAAAACCTCTGGTAGATCATATTTTATCATTAACTCAAAGTGTTGAATAGCAAAAAGACTTGTTGTATTTTTGCATAAAAATTTGTGGATGAGTATACAAGAAATACAAGAAGAGATCATGGATGAGTTTTCCATGTTCGATGATTGGATGCAGCGATATGAATATATGATAGAACTTGGAAAATCGTTGCCGCTTATTGAAGAAGAATTCAAAACCGAAGAGAATACGATTAAAGGTTGTCAAAGCAAAGTATGGGTTCATGCAGAATTAAAAGAAGACAAACTTGTTTTTACAGCAGATAGTGATGCTATTATTACGAAAGGAATTGTTGCTATTTTAATACGTTCGTTTTCTAATCAAAAACCTCAGGATATTATTGATGCCGATACCGATTTTATTGATGAGATAGGATTAAAAGAACACTTATCTCCAACCAGAGCAAACGGATTGGTAAGTATGATTAAACAATTGAAATTATATGCTATTGCATATCAGGCACAATTAAATTAAAAGAACATGTCAGAAATCACTATAGATGTAAACGAACTTGGAGAAAAAGTAGTTCGTGTCCTTAAAACAATTTACGACCCGGAAATTCCGGTAGATATCTACGAATTAGGTCTTATTTACGATGTTTTTGTTAATGAAGATTACGATGTAAAAGTTTTAATGACCTTAACAACACCTAATTGTCCGGTTGCAGAAACTTTACCGGTAGAGGTGGAAGATAAAATCAAGACGATTAAAAATGTGAAAAGCGCTGAGGTGGAAATTACTTTTGATCCACCCTGGAGCCAGGATTTAATGAGTGAAGAAGCTAAATTAGAACTCGGACTTTTATAAAAATGGAAGAAGGTATCGTAAATAGAGTTGCCCAAAGCAAGCTGATTACTTTCGATCTGGAAGATCATTATCCGGAAGGAAAAAGAACTTCATTTGATATCAAAGATTGGCTTTTTGAGGGTTTTATTCTTAGAGAAAAAGAGTTTAGAGATTTTGCTAAAAATCATTCATGGGATCAATATGAAGGTCAGTATGTAGCGCTTCATTGTTCTTCGGATGCTATCATTCCTGCATGGGCGTTCATGTTGGTTGCTTCTTATCTGACTCCTCATGTAAAACAGATGGTTATAGGAGATTCAGAACAATTGGAAACCGCCATTTATCAAAATATAATCAATCAATTAGACTTTTCTTATTTAAAAGACCAGCCTGTTATTATAAAAGGATGTTCTAATAAACCAATTCCTCAAAATGCATATATTATGCTGATTGAAAAAATTCAACCGATTGCCAAAAGTGTAATGTACGGAGAAGCGTGTTCTTCTGTTCCGTTATTTAAAAGAAAAAAATAAGTTTCTTTTGAAATCTATTCTCTGTGTTTACACGTATTTTTGTTAAGCAACAAAATAAACTACTTTTCAAAATTTATATAAACCATATTAAACAGACTAAAACAAGATGAAAAAACTAGTGATAGTAGTAGCATTTTTTGTGGGATTAACTTCTATAAATGCACAAACTAAAGATGAACTTAAAGCAGAAAAAGCCAAAGCTCAAAAAGTGGCAGATTCAGCTCAGGCTGTTGCTAATGCTGCCCAGGCTAAAATAGATGCTCTTCCGGGTTGGAGGACAAATATTTTTGGTACTATTGGAGGGAGTTTTTCAGAATTCAGAAATTCATTTGCGCAAGGCATTCCTAACAATTCAGCTGGGAATATTGGATTTACAATAAATGGATATGCTAATTTGATCCAGGAAAAATTCTTCTGGAGAAACTCGGTTAATATAAATTTAGCATGGGTAAAATTAGATGATAGAGATGATCCAACTGATGATGACGGGTTTAGAGAAGCTACAGATGTATTTAATATTTCATCACTTTATGGAAGAAATTTAAGTAAAAAATGGGCCGTTTCTGGTTTGGCAGAATACAGAACTACATTGTTAAGCAATTTCAATGATCCGGGATATTTAGATCTGGGGGTTGGTTTTACCTGGACACCTATAAACAATTTAGTGGTGGTGATTCATCCGGGAAACTACAATTTTGTGTTTAGTGATGGGGATACCGTTTTCAATTCTTCTTTGGGAGGAAAAATAGTTGCCGATTATACTCGTAAAATTGGTAAAATAAGCTTTAAAACTAACTTTTCAACATTTATAAGTTATGAAGATACTGAAGACTTATCTAATTGGACATGGACCAATTCTTTTGCTTATACGCTTTGGAAAAAAATTGGAGTTGGATTTGATTTTGGTTTGAGAAGTAACAAACAGGAAGCCGTAAATTTTGCTTTAGGTCAAGTAGATCCTGCTAACCCTCCGGCAGAATTGCCAAATTTTGATAATGTAGATAATGAATTACAAACGTATTGGACATTAGGACTTAGTTATTCTTTTAAATAAAAAATCAATACGAAGCGATATTAAAAGGCACATCAATTTTGATGTGCCTTTTTGATTAAATTGTACTGTATAATTAAGCTCTTAACTTTCTTCTATAATTTCCGGATATAAAAAGTTGTTATAAGGAAACCGTGTCACGTGAATTTTTCGAACTTCTTTATAAACCCGTTCCCTGAAATCACTAAGGTTTTCTTTGTTCAAAGCAGAGATAAACAATGCGTTATCTCCAATTTTACTCATCCAGGTATCCATCCAGTCTTCCAGAGTGAAGTGTTTTTTGGTTTTTTCGGTAATTAAATCATCTTCTTCAATCTCTTCATGAACATAATTATCAATCTTATTAAAAACCATTATGGTTGGTTTGTCCTGACTTTTTATTTCAGTTAAGATAGTGTTTACAGATTCGATATGTTCTTCAAAATTAGGATGAGAGATATCAACAACATGTAATAAAAGATCGGCTTCTCTTACCTCGTCCAAAGTACTTTTAAAAGACTCTACTAATTGAGTAGGTAACTTTCTGATAAAACCAACAGTATCACTTAAAAGAAAAGGAAGGTTTCCAATGACAACTTTTCTAACGGTAGTGTCTAAGGTTGCAAAAAGCTTGTTTTCTGCAAAAACATCGCTTTTACTAACTACATTCATCAGTGTCGATTTACCAACATTGGTATATCCAATTAAAGCAACACGAACCAATGCCCCTCTGTTGCTTCGCTGTGTAGCCATTTGTTTATCAATAGTCACTAGCTTCTTCTTGAGTAGTGCAATACGGTCTCTTACGATACGCCTGTCAGTTTCAATTTCTGTTTCTCCGGGACCCCTCATCCCGATACCTCCTCGCTGGCGCTCTAAGTGTGTCCATAAACCTGTAAGCCTTGGTAATAAGTATTGATACTGTGCCAATTCCACCTGGGTTCTGGCATAACTGGTTTGGGCACGTTGAGCAAAAATATCTAAGATAAGACTTGTCCGGTCCAGAATCTTACAACGTAAAATGCGCTCTATGTTTTTTTGTTGTGCCGGACTTAATTCGTCATCAAAAACAACAGTACCTATTTCATGTTCATCTACAAAACTTTCTACTTCCTGCATTTTACCAGAACCGATAAAAGTTTTTGGGTTGGGAATATCTACTTTTTGAATAAATCTTTTTAAAACTTCTCCTCCGGCTGTATACGTCAGAAACTCTAATTCGTCCAAATACTCTTTTGATTTGGCTTCATCCTGGTGTTGATTGATCACTCCAATCAATACCACTTTTTCATAATTTAAAGTCTTTTTCTCTAGCATAAATTAAATTAATGGTACAAAGGTACATAATTGATTGTTTTAGTATTTTAGTTGCTCAGATAAAAACACAAACCAATGAAACCTCCTTTTTCTCAGTCTAAAGAAAATATACATACTGTTGCTTTTTATAACCTGGAAAACCTTTTTGATACAGAAGATGACAGCAGGACTATTGACGATGATTTTACTCCTGAAGGCAGGAAAAAATGGGATGAAGAGAAGTATTTGAAGAAAATTTATAAGCTAGGTGATGCTATTGCCAATATAGGGTATGATAAAAACGGAAAATCTCCGGCAATAGTAGGATTGGCAGAAGTAGAGAATGAAAAAGTAGTAGAAGACCTGATCGACTCTAAAAAACTACAAGATAAAGGTTTTGATTTAGTGCATCATGATTCACCGGATGAGAGAGGAATAGATGTGGCACTAATCTATCAGAAAGAATTTTTTGAGGTGATAAATACAGATGCCATTCCGTTATTGTTATACAATGAGGAAGGAGAACGAGATTATACAAGAGATATCCTTCATGTAGAAGGATTATTAAATGGAGAATTGGTTCACATTTTTGTAAATCATTGGCCATCGCGGAGAAAAGGAGCAGAAATCACTTCAGAAAAACGTGTTAAGGCAGCAGAAACCTTAAAGAGAACGCTGAATGAAGTGAAAGAAAGAGAGGAAAACCCAAGTTTTATTATAATGGGAGATTTTAATGATGATCCTCATAGTGAAAGTATTAAAAATCATCTTTTGACTTCAGACCTTTATAATCCGATGGAAAAACTTCTCTCGCCTCTTAGAGGAAGTTTAAATTATAATTCACAATGGAATTTATTTGATCAGATCATTTTTTCCCATAGCTTTTTTCAATTTGAAAAAGGAACACATCAATTTGCACATGCCGATGTTTTTGATGAGCATTTTTTAGCAGAATGGAAAGGAAGAAACAAAGACAATCCCTTTAGAACTTATGCAGGAAGGAAATATTTAGGGGGGTATAGTGATCATTTCCCGGTATACATACAATTAAAACTCCTTTAAAAAGAATAGCCATAACATACTTGCGGAAAACACATCAACTTCCTGTAAATCTATAACGATTATAGATTTGGTTGTTGTGATTAGTACGATAAAAATGTTAAAAAAAAAGTATTTTATCGAAAAAATGCTTTTCAATAATGATATCTATTAAAGTTTTAACATTTTTGTGAGCGTTTAACAATTCGTTAACATTGATAACACTAACCATCAACTCAAATTTGTATGAAAACAAAACTACGTATTCCCATCTTACTTAGTGCTTTAACCCTACTTATTACGATAGTGGCAATTCAGTATCAAAAAGAGACTGAGCCTAAAGCAGATGAGGAAATTCTCTCATTGAGAGAAAAACATGCAGAGTTTCTTAAAAACAGTCCGTTTAAAGAAACCTTGAGACTTTCCAAGGCAGAGCGAAAAGCTAAGGGCCTTCCACCCAATAAGTATTACGAACAGATGTGGGAACTCACTATTAATCCATCTACAGGACAGTTGGATGATGGTGAAATATCTTTGATACAGCAGCAATTACAAAGAGGTCGTTCTAATGACAGAATTGAGAACAGAGCTCCGGGAGATGCGGTAGATAATCCATGGATTGAAAGAGGTCCTAACGATATTGGAGGTAGGACAAGAGCCTTGATTTTTGATCCGAATGATGCTACAAACCGACGTGTTTACGCAGGTGGTGTTAGTGGTGGATTATGGGTTAATAATGATATTACCTCTGCTTCTTCTTCATGGTCTCGTGTACAGGGAGTTCCTGGAAATTTATCAGTATCATCAATTACGGTAGATCCAAGAAACTCTAACATCTGGTATATAGGTACAGGAGAACAATATACAGCCGGAGATGTAGTAGGAAACGGTGTGTATAGAACAACCGATGGAGGTACTACCTGGACAGCATTGAATATTCCTGCTGCAGGGGGAGGAGACGTTAGTTTTAACGCTTCTAACCTTTTTATTTCAGGGATTTATTATGTAAATGATGTTATAGCTTGGGATAACGGAACTTCAACAGAGCTTTTTGTTGGTGTTGGAGCACATGTATATGGAGATGCTGCTAACCCAACAAATTGGCTAGGACTTCAATCGGCAGGACTTTACAGGTCTACTAATGGCGGTGCAACCTGGAGCAGAATAGAAACTGCAAATATGCAGTTTGATTTCAGCGGAACTACATATTACTTTATTCCTAATGATTTTGAAATTGGCTCAGACAATCGTCTTTGGATGGGTACTATCACAACTCCGGGAATCGGAGGCGGAGGTGGAGGAAGAGTATTTAGCACTACAAACGGTGCTACATGGACAGAAGCGGGAGCTTCTCCGTTACCAGATTCTAACAGGGTAGAAATAGCGGTTTCTTCATCTAATGCCAATAAATTATATGCATTAACACAAGGAAGTGGTGCTACACCTGTACATATTTACAGTACGACTAACGGATTCGGATCTATTACTACTTCTGCTTTACCGAATGATGCCGATAATGGAATCTCAGCTAATGATTTTACAAGAGGACAAGCTTTCTATGATTTGATGATTGAAGTCGATCCTACTAACGATAATATTCTTTATGTAGGTGGTATTGATTTATTCAGATCTACAAACAGCGCATCTTCATGGACACAAATTTCAAAATGGTCTAATAATCCAGGATTAAATACATTAAATGTCCCACTGGTTCATGCAGATCAGCATGGGATGACATTCAGACCAGGAAATGCTAACCAGGCAATTTTTGGAAATGACGGAGGAATCTATTATGCATCCAGTTTATCAGGAGCGCAAAGCTCCGGAACAGCAATAGGAGTTAGAAATAATAATTATAATGTAACTCAGTATGTAAAAGCAGGAATAGGTCCTAATGGCCCTGGAGATACAGTAGGTATTTTTACCGCTGGAGCTCAGGATAACGGTTCGCAAGCCTTTAGAAATGCAACACCTGGAATAAATAGTTCTGAAGAATTATCAGATGGTGACGGATTTTACACTTTTGTAGATAAAGATGGTCAGTACATGACTGCTACTTTTGTGAATAATGTAATTTATAGATTCAGCCTACCATGGAATGGGTTAGGAAGAAGACAAGGAGGAGCTACTACCTTATTGAGCGATCAGAGTACAGGAGATTTTGTAAATCAAATGGGTTATGACAGTGATGCGAATCGTCTGTTGACTAACGGATCTTCCGGATCTAATTTTGCTATCAGATCGATTAACGTTGCAGCTAACTCTAATGGTGTTTTAACCAATGCAGCACTAACAGCAAAGCCAACTGCATTCATAGCATCACCTTTTGCAAATAACGAATGGCTGGTAGGACTAGCTAACGGAGGTTTATTAAGACTAACAGGAGTAAATAATACTAGTGCGAGCTTTGCTACAATTACGACTCCGTTTGTTGGATCGGTTTCTTCTGTGAGATATGGAGAGACAGTCAACGATATCATGGTTACTATCCATAATTACGGAGTAGCGAGTGTTTGGTATTCTTCAGATGCCGGAGCAAACTGGCAAAATAAAGAAGGAAATCTTCCAAACCTTCCGGTTAGAGATATTTTACAAAACCCTCTTGATTTAAACGAAGTTATTTTAGCGACTCAATTAGGGGTATGGATTACTAACGACTTTAATGCAACTAATCCAAGCTGGACACAAGCCTTTAACGGAATGAGTGATGCCAGTGTTACTTCTTTTGATTACTGGAATGTAAGTGGAGATAACTCGAACAATCAAATTATAGCATCTACTTACGGACGTGGTGTTTTTACAGGATCGTTTACTCCTAACGGGTCTGTTATAGATATCGATCCGCCTACGGCACCTGCAAACCTTGTTGGAGCTAATATCACACAAACTACGGTAGATTTATCATGGGATGCATCAAGTGATAATATTGGTGTAACCGGTTATGATGTATACCAGGATAATGTATTAGTTACAACTGTTGCTGCTACAAATTACCAGGTAACTGGTTTAACGGCAAATACATCATATGACTTTACAGTAAGAGCAAAAGATGCTGCAGGTAATGAATCTGCAGATAGTAATACATTAAACATAATTACACAAGCCAGTACGCCTGTTACTTGTGCCGGAGACGTATCGTCATTTCCATATGCCGAAGGATTTGAAACTGGTTTTGGAGCCTGGACACAAGATACAGGTGACGATTTTGACTGGACACGTCAGTCGGGAGGTACGCCATCAAACAGTACAGGTCCTTCAGGTGCAATAGAAGGTAGTTTCTATGTATACGTAGAAACCTCTGTACCTAATAATCCAAGCTTGACTACTATTTTAAATTCACCGTGTTTTGATTTAAGCGGAGAAAGCCAGGCAAGTTATACGTTTAAATATCATATGACAGGAAATGCAGTGGGAAGTCTTCGATTAGAAGCGAGTACTGACAATGGAGGCACCTGGACTCAAATATGGACACAAAGTGGTGACCAGGGAGCTAATTGGAATGATGCTACTGTAAATATGGATGCCTATGCAGGAGGAACTGTACGTTTACGTTATGTAGGAACGTCAGGAACTTCATGGCAGGGAGATATGGCGGTAGACGATATCAACCTTACTGTTGGAGCTCTTCCTGATACAGAAGCACCTACAGCACCAGCTAATTTAACAGCATCTAATATTACCGATACTACAGTAGATTTATCATGGGATGCAGCTACAGATAATGTAGGAGTAACAGAATATGATGTATACCAGGGAACAACTGTTATTGCTACTGTAACGGGTACTACAAATCAGGTAACAGGTCTAATAGCTGGCACTTCTTATACATTTACAGTAAGAGCAAAAGATGCTGCAGGAAATGAATCGGCAGCAAGTAACGAGGTTAATGTAACTACAACCGGTGGATCAATAACAGGATGTTCCGGAGGAATTTCTACATTCCCTTACACAGAAGGGTTTGAAAGTGGTTTTGGTGGCTGGACACAAGCTACTGGAGATGACTTTGACTGGACACGTCAGTCTGGAGGAACTCCATCAAATAGTACAGGACCGTCAAGCGCAGTAGAAGGGAATTTCTATGTTTATGTAGAGACCTCTGTGCCTAATAACCCAAGTTTAACTACAATTTTGAACTCTCCATGTTTTAACCTGAGTAGTGTATCTTCTGCAAGCTTTACGTTTAGATATCATATGACAGGAAATGCAGTTGGAAGTCTTCGATTAGAGGCAAGTAATGATGACGGAGCGACGTGGACAGAAATATGGGCAAGATCTGGTGATCAAGGAAATACCTGGAATAATGGAATAGCGAATTTAAACAGTTATACCGGAAATTCAGTACAACTTCGTTTTGTTGGAACATCAGGAACTTCATGGCAAGGAGATATGGCAGTAGATAATATTGCATTGACTACCGGAACTGGAAGCGGAACAACAGGATGTTCTGGAGGAATCGCATCTTTCCCTTACACAGAAGGGTTTGAAAGTGGTTTAGGAGCCTGGACTCAAGGTTCTGGAGACGATTTTGACTGGACACGCCAGTCCGGAGGAACTCCGTCAAACAGTACAGGACCATCGAGTGCAGTTGAAGGAAATTTTTATGTATATGCAGAAACATCCAGTCCTAATAACCCAAGTTTGACTACCATTTTAAACTCGCCGTGCTTTGATTTAAGTAGTGCATCTTCGGCTAGCTATTCATTTAGATATCACATGACCGGAAATGCTGTTGGAAGTCTTCGATTAGAAGCAAGTAACGACAATGGAGCATCATGGGCACAGGTATGGGTAAGATCTGGAGATCAAGGCAATACCTGGAATAGTGCAAATGTAGACTTAAGTAGTTTTACAGGAAACTCTGTACAATTACGATATGTTGCAACATCGGGAACTTCATGGCAAGGAGATATGGCCGTAGATGATGTTTCTTTGACAACTACAAATACAACTTCTATTGGTGACAATACTATTGATTTGAGTAATTCTTCAAATCAGCAAGGAATATTGGAAATACAGTTTTATCCAAACCCTGTAAGAGATAATATCCTTAGAATAGTAACGCCAACAAGATCAAAAATGAATTATAGAATTATGAATCTTTTAGGTCAGACCGTTGGGAGAGGAGAAGTATCAAACAATAGTGTTAATGTTCAGGATTTATCTGATGGAACTTATATCATAGAAGTGGAAACAGAAAATAATGAGCGTGCAGCAAAACGCTTTATAAAACAATAACGGTATTAACAACCTAACCATTTTGACACTTTAATTGGTTAGTTAAGACAGGAAAAGCCGGGTTAAATACCCGGCTTTTTTAATTGATTTTTTACATCTTTCTTAAATAGATGTTACCGCTTACAGAACTTAAATTAAGCTTATAAATGCCACTTTTGAAGTTTCCCTGTACTTTTTGACCTACTAACTTGTCCTCGGCCTTTAAACTCAAACTTTCATCAGAATAAATTTCTCCACTTACTGTTTTGGCAGTTAAACTGGCATTATCAATTTTAATATCAATATCTCCACTTACCGTTTTAAGTCTTAAATCACCAAGATACTTTTCTACGGTAATATCTCCGCCTACCAAATCGGTAATTAAAACACCTTCATATTCTTTGATATTAGTGTCTCCCGAAATACTCTTTATTTTCAACTCTACACGCTTAGGAACATAAAGTACATATTGTGCATCAATGTCGATGTTATTAGAATAATCATCGTTCTTTTTTTTCGATTTCCATCCGTGATCTTTAAACAAATTGCCATAGCCAGATTCAATAACAAGGGTATTTGCTTTTTCTTCAATGTTTAACTCAAAGTAATCGTCAAACTTTCCTTTGTTTATACTTACAGTACTCTTTAGATAGACTTCTTGTTTATCCCAGGTTTTTATTTCAATATCATCTGCAAATTTTAAATTGACAAATACATTTTTGTTATTCTTTAGCGCGATATTTTTTTCTGTTACTTTTTGAGCAAAAAGCCCGGTGCTTAGCAAGCTTAAAAAGAGTATAATTATTAAATTCTTCATTTTTGATTGATTTAAATTATTGTTTTCTTAAATAGATGTTTCCTGTACTTGAGCGTAGATTTATTTCTACTCCTCCTTTATTAATAGTACCGTTGATGCGTTGGCTTGAAATTGCTCTTAGACCGTCTTTGTCAGGCATTTTTAAATCAAAATTGGTGTAGATTTCTCCCATTGTAGATCGTAAACTAACATCAGCACTGGTATTTGATGGTAAGCTGACATCTAATTTTCCGGTTGCTGAAGAAATAGATATAGGTGACGATTGATTTACCTTATTAAACAAGACTTGAATAGTTCCTGTGTTGGAATTTGCAATTATAGGACCGGTTACATCTTCTATAGTGATGTTGCCAACAGACTCGGCTTTTGCTTCAATTTCTCCTGTAAATCCATAGATCTCGATATCTCCAAGCCATGTTCCGTTGACTGAAATATTTTGAGAAGCCGGAAGATAGATTTCGAAATCTCTGTTTCGCCTACTCGCGTTCTTCACAATTAAATCGCTCCCTTCTTTCGCAACATAAAATCCGATTCCGGTATTATCTTCTCCTCCGCCATTAATACGTTTTAATCCTTTTGCTTTTTCAGGAACTTTATACGATTGTCCCTTTATCAATAACTCATTTTTATTATGAGTTTTAACCACAATATTGGTGCCTGCTTCAATTTTCACCCAATTAACGCCTTGTAGTGATTGGGTATAATTTTTTTGTTCTCTTTGCTGAGCATTCAGATGCCCTGCTAATACAATAAATATGACAAGTATGGTACTTTTTAAATGTTTCATAATGTTCGTTTTTGATTTTACATGAATGTTGGTAATAATTCTTGAATTTGTTCTTTAACAAAGGCCTCTGTATCTTCTAATTCAAGTAATTTTTTCATAGGCTCAGCAGCTTTCTTTTCTTGTATGCTGACCAATATTTGTATAATAGTTATTTGTACGGTTGCATCTTTTTCATAGCCTAACGCTTCTATTAATGCTTTTTTTACCTTTTCTGATGATGTGAACTTTTCTAATGCTTCTACGGCAGCCAACCTCACATTGGTATTTTCATCGATTTCCAAACGTTTAATTAAAGCGTTTACAATTTCTTCATCCGGCATAGTAAACTCTTCTACATAATTCACACCTTGTATTCTTTTACTGGCAGACTCGTTCTCCATAAAAGATAACATTGCCAGTTGTTTGATCTCTTGGTTTTTACTATTCACAGCAGCAATTTCTTTTTCTGAGGATAAATTCCCCTGATATTTTCCAAAAGTATAAGACATTAACAATAGTGTAAGACCAGCAGCAATTTTGAGAAATGTTTTTCCGAATGAATTTCTGTTGTTTTGAATCGAAATTATTTTGTTGCTTTCTGCTATTTCCTGATCCAGGATTTCATAGAATCCGGTTTTTAAACTTTTGGGGATTTCGACATCTTTTTCTTCTTCTATCGCTCTAAAAACAGTTTTTAACTGTGTTAATTCTTCTTTACATGCTTCACATTTATCCAGGTGTGCATCTACTTCTTTTTTTAAATCTTTACTAAGTGATCCATCTAAATAATCAACTAATAAATCTATAATATGTTCGTCTTTCATCATTATATCGTTTGAAAATAAATGTTTTTCAATTTTTTTAATGCTCTGTTTACTTTTACTTTAACTGCCCCCGGGGTACTTTGTACTATTTGGGACAACTCTTCGTATTTGATCTCATGAAACCTGTTTAATACGATAAGCTCTCTGTCTGAAACAGGTAACTTTTCCAGTGCTTTATGTAAATGAGAATAATCGTTATTCATATTATCTTCATCTGTTAAACCAAAAGCAACCTTTTCTAAATCATCATGTACTTCATTGTTCTTTCTAAAATGTGATGCCAGGCTATTTCGTGCAATAGTAAACATCCATGAAGTAAATTTTCCATTATTATAAGTAGCTCGGTGTTTGATAATTTTATAAAAAACCTCTTGTGTTAAATCTTCACTGAGTACCTTGTCTCCACACATTTTCAAAAGAAAATTAAAAACATACTTGTGATGCCTTTCAAAAAGGTACCTCATATTGTTAAGATTTCCCTCAACAATAGAATTCATCAATTCTTCATCGGTTAATTTTTCCAAAAATGTTTTAATTGGTTGCCGTTTGTTAATGTATAGTCCTAAATTACAGAAAGGTTACACATCGATGAAAATTTTTTTAGAAAGAAAAGGAAGTTAGGTTTTTAAATGTGCTTGATTTCGTTATCATTTAAAAGCTCTTCATTGCGTAATCGAAGAAATATTTGGGCAACAGCAACAGTATCTTTTTCGCAGTAAACAATAATCCTGTCGATGTTTTTATCACTGTAAAAGACATCTCTTACCTGGCTTCCGTCAATGTCTTCTTTTGGAGAAGGAATATTTAGAATATTGGTCAATAATTTTAAAGAGGTATAGTGTTTATAATCTCCGAATTTCCATAGTTCCATCGTATCCAAATGGGGAATTTCCCATGGTTTTTTCCCAAATAGATTAAGTTTTTGCGGAATTTCAATTTGGTGAATAATCATTCGACGAGCAATAAAAGGAAAATCAAATTCTTTTCCGTTGTGTGCACAAAGGAGATGATTGGGTCTGTTAAAATGCGTATCCAGTAATGATTTAAAATCTAAGAGAATTTTTTGCTCTTCCCCATAGAAAGATGTAGTTCTGAAATTCCTTATATCTCCTTTAAACACAAAATACCCCACAGAAATACAAATAATCTTTCCAAATTCTGCCCAAATTCCTCCACGGTCATAGAATTCTTCCGGAGTGTGCTCGTCTTTACGTTGGTATTGTGTTTTTTGAGCCCAGAGTTCTTTTTTTTCATCACTAAGCTCACTAAAATGTTCTTCTTCGGGAACAGTTTCAATATCGAGGAATAATATGTTTTCTAAAGCGATTCTATGGAGCATTTTCTAGCATTTTATAAGCTTCTTCAACATAGGTATAAAAGTCAGAAGGATGTGATTTTCCGCTTAATCTGGGACCGCGTTGATGCCCTAACCTCACAATAATGATATCGTCTTCAGGAATCACAATTACATATTGCCCTAAGATTCCGCGCATATAAAAAATATCTTTATCCAGATGGTTTTCTAACCAAAAACCATAGCCGTACATTTTATCATTTTCAAAACGCGGGCGAATAGATTTGGCAATAAAAGCAGAATCCAGTAATTGTTTTCCGTTCCATTTTCCAAAATCTTTATACAATTTTCCGAATCGCGCAAAATCCCTTGCATTACTGGCAATACAACAATATGTTTTTTCAATACCATCTTTTTCATCCAGTTGCCATAAAGCGTCATTTTCGGCACCTAATGGTTTCCAGAAACTATCAGAGAGATACTCAGAGAGTTTTTTGCCTGTAGCCTTTTCAATAACCATCCCGAGTAATTGTGTATTTCCGCTAAGATACCTAAAGGATTTTCCGGGCTCATCAACTACTTTAAGGCCTAATATGGTAGATGGCAGATCGTCATCATAATATGCCCTGGCTGTAATTGAAAACGGACTGTAATATTGTTCATCCCAATTAAGTCCGCTTGCCATAGAAGATAGATCTCCTACGGTCATTTTTGCAGCTAATCCTTCTGAGAACTCAGGAAAAAAATCTTTTACTGGCTGATCTAAATTTTTAATATGACCCTCCATAATGGCTTTCCCTAGCATTGCTGAGGTAATACTCTTTGCCATAGAGAAAGAATTACTTTTGGAATCTGTGCCGTAACCATCATAATAATTTTCAGACCAGATACTGTCATTTTTAATAATCATAAAGGCAACAGTTCCTAAGTTCCGGTTAGTTTCTTCGAGTTTTTCTGTTAAAGCGGTTTTGTTGTAATCCTGATGAAATTCCCAGGGATGCGTATTTGTGCCTTTTTCAATGGTTCTATTATTAAAATAGGAATAATCATCTATAAAAGCAGTTTTATGGCCTGTTAAATAAGTAATTCTGATTCCTCTTAAAATGTATTCGTAATCAAATATATAGGCTATAACAACAATGACAATTATGAAGCCGACAAGGCCTTTAAGCAATTTTTTTAGAATTTTCATTCGGCTTTAAATTTTTTAAATGTAAGAATTTTATTTCAAAATTAAAAAAGCGTTTGCTGAGGTGAAGGAGATTCATGTTCCAGCAACCATTTTTTACGATGCAATCCTCCTCCATAACCGGTAAGAGATCCATCACTCCCAATAACTCTATGGCAAGGGATTACTATAGATATTGGATTTTTACCATTGGCACTGGCTGCTGCACGTATTACTTTAGGATCTCCTAGACGCTTTGCCATATCGAGGTAAGAAGCTGTTTTCCCATAAGGAATATTTAATAGGTTTCTCCATACCCGCTTTTGAAAATCGGTACCCTGAAGATTTATGGTAAAAGAAAATGTTGTTCTCTTCTTTTCAAAATACTCTTTTAACTGATAAACAGCATCTTCCAAAACTTCCGGGAATACTGTAGTTTCAGGGATATCTTCATTCAAGAATATGATTTCAGTAATGCCCTGTTCATCTCCTTTTATTCTTAGTGTGCCGACAGGGGTATTTAGATAAGCTTCTTCCATTACTGTTCTTTTTTATCATCTTCTATTATGCCGAGACGTTTTGCCCTGTTTTCCCAGTTTTTACGTGCCAGTAGCTGCAAATCTTCTATATTGTCGCTTTCGTCCATAATTTCAAGGCCTAAGAGTGTTTCAATAACATCTTCCATGGTAACTAATCCGCTTACAGAACCAAACTCATCTACAACTAATGCGATATGATCTTTTTGAGCTATGAATTTCTCGAACAATTGAGGGATAGGTAAATTTCTTTTGGTAACAAGAATATCTCTTTTAATACTGGAAAGCGGGTTTGAGCCGTGCTTATTAATAATTTCTTCCAGCATGATATCCTTCAAGATAAAACCAGTGATATTGTCAGGAGAATCTTTGTAGATAGGTATGCGTGAGAAACGTAAGTTTGGATGAGAATCAAAAAATTCTTTGATAGTTGTTTCTTCGGATGCGGTTTTCATTACCGTTCTTGGCGTCATTACATCTTTGGCCATAACCTGGTCAAATTTCAAAAGGTTTTTGATGACTTTAGATTCTGACTCCTGGAAAACACCCTCTTCATGTGCAATATCTGCCATCGCTGTAAAATCTTCCCTGCTAAATACAGATCCGTGTGCATTTTTCCCTCCAATCAATTTTGTGGTTAACTGAAGCAGCCATAAAATTCCGGTCCATTTTAATGGAAATATAATTGCTTGAAGTGCCCTGGTAGTGAATGCAGTTAATTGCTTCCAGTACGTAGCACCGATAGTTTTAGGAATTATTTCTGATAACACCAGGATGAGAACTGTCATAACAGATGATACAATCCCAACCATGAGATCTTCTGTCATTTCCATTCCAAAAATAGTCCGGGTAGTCGATCCGTATAAACTGGCATATGCAGCTTTTGCCTGAACTCCTACCAAAATAGCACCTACAGTATGAGCAACAGTATTTAAAGTAAGGATGGCAATAAGCGGTTTGTCTATATCATTTTTAAGGCGCTCCAGAGAAGTAACATAACTTTTCCCTTCCTGCTTCTTAACGCTGATATAAGTTGGGGTGATACTTAATAAAACAGCTTCCAGAATAGAACATAAAAAGGAAAAGAAAATAGAAATAAGTGCAATAACAATTAGAAGAGCCATTTATATATAGATTAGAAAGTTAAATTTAAGGATAAAATTTGATACATATTGCCAATAAAGCCAGTTAGCGCTTCTTATTTTTTGAGTATAATAATAAGTTTTTTCGTAGCCTTTTTGCTACTGCTTTATCATCAATGGGATTGTTGGTATTTAGATTATTTTTATCACAGAAGGCGATAAACTCTTCCCATTTTTTAAAATTTACTATGGATAGTTCTTTATGTCCGGGAATGGTATCTATTACAGCATTTATTATTCTGTTATTATTTACCTGGTAGATTATTTTTAAAGTTCTTGATTTGCGATCAAGCATATCATCAATATAATTCCTATTAGATTCAATGGCTATAACCTGTCCTTTTTTGTCGCCAATCTTTAAATCTTTTAAGGTAACTTTTGAATTCATTATCTCTCTCCATTCAAATCTTTTCTTTAAATCATCTAAGCTTTTAATTTCTACAGACCCGTCTATAAATGTTTCTTGATAATTGCTGCTTACTATAGTAGATATCTTCTTAAAATCATACGTATTCGAGATACGTATAAATTTTTTAACAATATTTAATTCGTTCTTAGTAAAACTTAAGAAGCAAAATAGTATAAATAGAGAGAGTACTTGTTTTTTCATTTTAAAATATAAAAATATGAGATTATAAGCGATAAAAAAAGAAGAGTTGCTTTTATAAAAAACAACTCTTCTAAAATGAAAAAATATTAGTAATCTAACTTACTATTTTTTGAACTCTTTTTTGAGTTCCTCGGTAGTATAAACGTGACTGGCAATCATTCTAAAGTTTACAACAGAAGCTTCATAAGCATCTAAACCAGGTAGGATAGCTCCGGCAGTAGCATCTTTAACAACTGCTACTCTAAATCCTTGCTCTACCAATTCTCTCATATGAGATTCTGTACATAAATTAGAAGACATTCCAGCTAATATAACATTGTCAATACCTCTTTTTCTTAATTGAAGAACAAGATCGTTTGTATCTGGACCATATACTTTATGAGGGCTGGTCACAACAGTACTCCCATTTTCAATATATTTTTTATATCGAGGTAACCAATCTGCACCAGAGTTTTTAAATCCGCTTTCAGAATTAACTGCTTTTCTGTCAAACATTTTAATACTGTGCATTAATTGCTCTAAAGCTCCTTCAATTTTCCACTGATGATCATGCGGATAGTAATAATGAGGAGATACAAAAACAGGAACATCATTTTGCCCTGCCAGTTTGAATAGTGTTTCAATGTTTTCTACAGTATTGTTTTCTGTTACACTTTTTCCAACTACTCCCCAGGTAACACCATCCGGACTTAAGAAATCGTTTTGAGGATCTGTTATTACTACTGCCGTTCTTCCGTCAATTTTAAATCCGGGATCTGGTAACTGTGCAAAAGCGCTTGAAGTGATTAATAAAAATGAGAAAAGACTCGCTAGTTTTATGAATTTTTTATGCATAACTTTTTAATTTTTATAGTTTATAATATTTAACTACACAAAGCTATGTTTATACTAAGGAGGTTAAAATGGACAAAAGTTCCTAATGGTAGGACAGAGGGTGATCTGATTTATTTTTGGTGTTCAGATCTGAATTGTACCGGAGATTTCTGAGTTGCTTTTGTAAAAAAACGGGTAAAATAAGCAGGATCATCAAAACCTAATGAATGTGCAGTTTGCTTTATTGTCAATTCTGAATAAAGTAAAAGCCGCTTAGCTTCTAATACGATACGATTTTTAATTAGCTCACTTGGAGATGGAGCTCCAATCCTGTGAAAGTGTTTTGTGAGTGATTTTGGAGAAATCCCTAATCTGTTCGCATAATCCGTCACACTATGGATGGTATTGTAGTTCTGATTTACTAATAATCTAAAATCTTTATACAATAATGTTTCTTTAGAATTATTTTTAAAAGACTGATGAGATTCTTTAATGCGTACAGAAAGGATAATAAATTGCTTGAGTAAAAGTTGAAGCATTTCTAAATGTGCAGAAGCGCCCTCTTTCTTGGTAAACTCTTCTACCATGGTATCTAAAATGAAGCAGAGTTTAGCAGTGTCTTCTTTGGTCGGATTTACAAAAGGTTTTTCATAAATATTATTAAATAAAACACCATTACAAGATATTTCTTTGTTTAGTGTATCAATACAATAAAAATCGGGTTCAAAAGACAACCAATACCCTTTTACTATAGATTCAGACTCTACAGAGAATACTTGTCCGGGTTCCATAAATAAGACAACTTCACTATCGAAAGTGTAGTTTTCAAAATCAATGCTGTAAGAACCAGATCCTTTTTTGATCCAAAAAATATTAAAATTGTTTCTCAGCTCAGCTTCTTTAACGGTGCCCGCATGGTCAAAATCAATTAGGCTTAAACGAAACGAGTTTTCATTTTTAGGATCAAAACAATATGTTTTAATTCGACGAAGACACATAGTTGTATGATTAGTAGTATAAAACTATGTAAAAATTACATATTGACAACATTTAAACCTACCAACCGACATATTCAGGAGGTTGAATATTGTTTAAATTAAGGTATACGATAAGCTGACCTCTATGATGTGTTACATGATCTTGTAATAGGTTGAGTATTTGAAGCTTAGTTTTTGGTCCTGCAAAAAAATCTACCTTGTTTTTTAATGAGTTAGCATTTGTATTTTCAACTAAAACTTTAATTTCATTAAAATTTTTAATCACTTCCTCTATAATTGCTTTTTTGCTATACCCTTCAAAACTTAACCGTTTTCTTATAAATTCCTTTTCTGAAAAATGAGTATTTCCAAGCCAAACAATATTCCCTCTTATGTGTGATAATTGCTCCCGAAAACTCATTTCTTGTTTGACAGGTTTAAAATCGTATTTGCTTTCGGGCATTAACTCCATAATTTCCAGGAGGTAATTTTTCGAGTTTTCCCATTTTTCTATAAAAGCAGAGATAGGTTCTTCCTGGGCAGATGTTTTCATTGAAAGGATGGTTAATATGAGTAATAAATAGTTTTTCATTAATTTATGTCAAAAGGGATAGAGACATTCTGTTATGTCATTCCTGCGAAAGCAGGAATCCAAAATATATTTGATTAATATGAGTTCTTGCCTTCGCAGGAACTGCAAAATGCCTATCATCCTATCAATTTCACGACATCTTTTGCGAAATAACTGGCAATAATATTGGCACCCGCTCTTTTTATAGCCATAATTTGTTCCAGCATGACAGCATCGTGATCCAACCATCCTTTTTCTGCAGCGGCTTTTAGCATAGCGTATTCTCCACTTACCTGGTAAACAGCAACAGGAATTTCTACTTCATTTTTAATATCACGAACAATATCCAGATAAGCAAGACCAGGTTTTACCATTACAATGTCTGCCCCTTCATCAATATCCATTTGTGTTTCTTTGATAGCTTCTAAGCGATTTGCCGGATCCATTTGATACGTTTTCTTGTCCCCAAAACCCGGAGCAGAATCTAAAGCATCACGAAACGGCCCATAAAAGGCAGAAGCGTATTTTGCACTATAGCTCATGATACCGGTATTGATAAAATTTTCCTGATCTAAAGCTTCCCTGATGGTAAGAATACGTCCATCCATCATGTCGCTGGGCGCTACAAAATCGGCACCCGCATTTGCATGAGAAGCACTCATTTGTCCTAATACAGCTGAAGTTTCATCATTTAAGATGATTCCGTTTTCTACAATTCCGTCATGGCCATAGGAAGAATAAGGATCTAGTGCTACATCGGTCATTACCAACATATCCGGACATACATTTTTTACCAACTTGATAGCTCGCTGCATAAGTCCGTTAGGATTTATAGCTTCTGTACCTTTATTATCTTTTAAGTTATCCGGAACTTTCACGAATAACAAAACCGCTTTTAATCCTAACTGCCATAATTCTTTTACCTCGTTTTCAAGTAAATCAAGGCTATATCTATAGTAATTTGGCATAGAAGCTATTTCTTCTTTTACTCCATAGCCTTCTACTATAAATAGCGGAACTAAAAAATCATCCGGACTTATAACATTTTCACGAACAATAGATCGAATTGTTTCATTGGTTCGTAATCGCCTGTTTCTTCTTAATGGGAACATATGTATATGATCTTAATTTTATTTATATCCTATTTCTTCACTTAAAGCAACTTTACTTTTAGCAAAGTGCCCGGTACCAAATGCAATTTCTTTACCTTCTTCATTGAGCAATGTACTTTCTGCAATAAAGAGATTTTTAGATTTGAACTTTACTTTTCCGGTTGCAGTGATCACTCCACTATTTGCAGGGCGTACCAAATTAATATTAAAGTTAGTAGTAAGTACAAATACATCTTTGACTACTGAGTTGACAGCAAAAAAAGCAGCATCGTCTAAAAGTTTAAAATATACTGAGCCATGAATAGCCCCTAATGCATGAAAATATTTTGGAACAATAGTCAGTTTAATTGTTGCAGTTTCTTCTCCAATCTCAATTTGAGTACTTTCATAAATCTCTTTATTGAAATTGGCGTTGAGATACATTCGTTCTAACTTTTTGTAATGCTCCATATTTGTTAGTTTTTAAATCGCAAATCGCAAATCGCAAATCGCAAATCGCAAATCGTTAGCCGTTAGCCCACTTTTTGGGTTCTTTTAATACTTTTAGTAATTTCTCTTCTTCACTCCCTGTTTCCGGATGATGATCATATCTCCACTGTACATTAGGTGGTAAACTCATTAAAATACTTTCAATTCTTCCGTTGGTTTTTAATCCGAATAAGGTTCCTTTATCGTGTACCAGGTTAAATTCGACATAGCGTCCTCTCCTTATTTCCTGCCAGTCTTTATGCGATTGTTTATACAAAAGCCCTTTTCTTTTTTCTACAATGGGCGTGTAAGCCTCTAGGAAACTATTTCCAACTTCAGAAACAAAGGCAAACCAGTCTTCGATACTCATAGTATCTGTTTTTTTGCAGTAATCGAAAAATAAACCTCCAACTCCTCTGGCCTCATTTCTATGAGCATTCCAAAAATACTCATCACATTTCTTTTTGTATTCAGGATAAAAATCAGAATTGTGTTTATCACAAGCTGTTTTACATACCTGATGAAAGTGTGTGGCATCTTCTTCAAAAAGATAATAAGGTGTTAAATCTTGTCCGCCACCAAACCATTGATCGATGACAGTACCATCTTTATCATACATTTCAAAATATCTCCAATTGGCGTGTACTGTTGGAACAAACGGATTTATAGGATGAATGACCAAACTTAATCCGCAGGCAAAAAAATCAACATCACCTACATTAAAATAACTTTGCATTGCTTTTGGCAAAGGGCCGTGAACAGCAGAAATATTTACGCCTCCTTTGTCAAAAACATTCCCGTTTTCGATGACACGCGTGCGACCTCCACCTCCTTCAGGCCGTTTCCAAAGGTCTTCTTTAAATTTAGCTTTCCCATCTATTGCTTCTAGTTTTGAAGTGATAGTATCTTGTAGCTGTTCTATATATTGATAAAATGTATCTTTCAAAATGTTTAAATTTTAATGTCTTTTACAGTTTGTTACAAGCTGGCTTTTATTCGTTCCGTTATTTCATTAATTGTTCCTAATCCGTCAAAAGTCTCTACATTAATCTTAGATTTCATATATCCAATTGCAGGTCTTGTTGATTCTTCAAAAACGTTGATTCTTTTTATATGGATTTGAGAATCTTTATCATCTTTTCGATCGGAAGTTTCAGATCTTTTCTTTGCTCTTTCCAAAAGTTCTGACTTTGGAACCTCAATATTTAATACCTTTCCAATTTTCATTTGCTTTGAGTTAACAAGTTCGATTAAGTCGTTAACTTGAGGTGTGGTTCGTGGGTAACCATCTAGAATTATTCCGGCTTTAGATTTATTTTCGTCAAGTATTTTACTGAAAAGGTCTTTCATGATTGAATCAGGAACTAAATCACCTTTTTCTTCATATTCTGACATTACTTTTCCGATTTCCGTTCCATTTTCTTTTTCAAATCTACACCTGTCTCCGGTCGAGATATGTTCAAAATTTAATTGAGTTTTTAAAATCTCACATTGAGTTCCTTTTCCAGAGTAGGGTGGTCCTGTTATAATTAATATCTCCATTTATTTTTCCTTATTTCTCTTGACAGTAGTGTTTTTATAATAATCAGATCTTAGCAATCCGAAATATACAACATCGTTTAATTCCCCTTTTGGGTTTTTAAATTCATTGCGAAGGATTCCTTCCTGCAAAAAACCATTTTTTAGAGCAACTTTCTGACTCCCGATATTAACTTTATCGGTGCAGATAAAAACTTTATTCATCTGTAACTCTTCAAAACAAAAATGGAGTACAGCATCTACTGCCATAGAGGTAATTCCTTTGCCTTGATATTCCCGATCTATAAAATACCCTAACTCACATAAAGGTATTTCTTTATTGATGTTTTTTATGTTAACAAGGCCTATTAATGCTTCGGTTTTTTTATTTCTCAAATAAAAGAAATACCCTTTTTTATCAGCAATTGTTTTTGCACTTTCTTTTAGATAATCTTTTGTCGATTCTGGTGTGGCGCATTTTAAAATAGTATATGGAAATCCTAATGCTAAATGAGAGCGATTTTTTTCAATCAAATTAAAAAAATCATCCGATTGAATAGTTTCAATGGTTTGTATGGAAAAAATATCTGATTTGTGATTAATCATCAATAAAGCCCTTTTTTGATTCGTGTCTTTAATTTATAAATACTCCTACTTTTTCTTAATATCTAATAAATCTATAGTTTGTACAGTTGCAGCAGTTACAGATAGTGGTAATACTAAAATAACACCAACTACCGGAATTAATAAAAAAAGCATAAAAACAATACCATTACCAATAGCTTCTCCTTTATGTTTGCGCACAAACCGTATACTTTTTTGATAGTTAAAATAACGTTCTAGTGTATAGTCCATATTACCAAAACCAGCATAGTAAGCTTGGATTAAAAATAAGAGTATGGTAACTATAAATCCAATAACCGGAATAAGTCCAAGAAGTAAAATAGGGATAGTGATGAGTAATTCCATACATAGGTTACGTACGTTGATTCTAATACCACGCCATAATTGAACACTAAACTTATTTTCTTTATGTTCATGACTTTGACCTAATAGGTGTACTTCAATTTTTTCTGATACAGGTCCCATAAAAGGAGCACTCAATGCCATAACAATATGTTTATACAATATAAACCCTAAAGCAATAATAAATAGAGCACTTAAAATTTCAGCAAAAATATAAAACCCCTGTTTACCCCATTCCCATGGCCAGATTTGTTCTATCCAATGCCCTATATTATCAGAAAAGCTATAGGCACACAAACCAATGATAATAGCTGTAAGTAAGCTAATTAAAATAGGAATAGCAAAGTATTTCCATAACTTGAGCTTTGTAACAAGTCCAAAAGAAGTACCATAGGTTTTAAGCCCGGTTATAATGCCTTTAATCATCTTCTAAATGTATTAATGTATCTGGATGGTTTTGTATTTGTTTTACAGCGTGAATTTTTCTCGAAAGAGGTAACAACGCTATTAGTAACTGTATGAGTTGTTCTTCATTTGCATCTTGATGTTTGATGAAAAAGTTACGCCCTATCTTGTTGTTGTGTAAATCCATAGCTCTTTCCAGAGGAGCGTTTAATAAAAAATCTTCATGCCAATCGGTAATGCGTTTTGCCCATGCAGTCGCTTTTCCTACAGAAGACCATTGCTTGCATTTGTATATGATAAATATATTCCATAATGCGTGCCTAAAAGCATTGGCCTGTCCATTTTTATGATGAACTCCTTTAAATTTTTGGTCGCAAACTTTAATGGTTTTATGTGTAGCTCTATAGGTCGGAATTACAAATAACAAATGGCTCAGACACAATACTGTAAGGCTCCAGAGTTGTTTGAAATTCATTGATTTTATGAGCTTCCATAATTGTTTCACAGCTTGAGGATCAGCTTTTATATTCTTTTACTGCATCGATAAACGCTTTTGCATGATCTACAGGAATATTTGGCAAAATACCATGCCCTAAATTGACTACATAGTTGTCTTTTCCAAATTCATCAATCATTTGATGTACCATCTTTTTGATAACAGGGATAGGAGATAATAATCTTGACGGATCAAAATTTCCTTGTAAGGTAATATTTCCTCCCGTTAAATAACGTGCATTTCTTGGAGAGCATGTCCAATCTACTCCAAGGGCAGAAGCTTTGCTTTTTGCCATATCTCCCAATGCAAACCAACATCCTTTTCCAAAAACAATTACTTTAGTCAGTGGAGCAAGAGCATCAACAATCTGGTTGATGTAATTTAAAGAGAACTCCTGATAATCAGCCGGAGCCAACATACCTCCCCAACTGTCAAAAATTTGAACGGCATTAACTCCGGATTTTACTTTCTCTTTTAAGTAAGCGATTGTAGTATCTGTTATTTTTTGTAAAAGCTGATGAGCTGCTTCCGGTTGAGAAAAGCAAAAACCTTTAGCAAGATCAAAATTCTTAGATCCTTGCCCTTGTACAGCATAACAAAGAATAGTCCATGGAGATCCTGCAAAACCTATTAAAGGCACTTCGTCGTTTAATTTTTGCTTTGTTAATTTAATAGCCTCCATTACATAACCCAATTCTTCATCTATATTTGGTACGACTACCTGGTCTACATCTTTTTGAGACCTGATAGGATTAGGAAGCCACGGGCCAATTCCATCTTTCATTTGTACTTCAATATTCATCGCCTGTGGAATCACCAAAATATCCGAAAATAGAATAGCTGCATCAGGTTTTATAATTCGAATAGGCTGTACCGTAATTTCTGCTGCTAATTCCGGATTACGACAACGCGTAAAGAAATCGTATTTCTCTTTTAGTGCCATAAACTCAGGTAAATATCTACCGGCTTGCCTCATCATCCATACCGGAGGGCGTTCTACAGTTTCACCATTTAATGCCTTTAAAAATAAATCGTTTTTAATCATCTTTTCTTAAAATATTTAACCGCTTGCACAATGACGTTTTCTACGCTTGCTTTATTTGCTTTTACAATATTGTTTGTATACTTTTTTGCTTCAGTTGCGGTAGTATTTCCTATGCAGAAACACACCTCATTTTCAATAGTATTTTCCATCACATAACTATCAACACCACTCGGACTAAAAAACAAAATACCGTCAAAAACCGTATTAAATTTTTTAGGAGTCATTACTGTGTTATAGACAATATATTCTTTAAAATCTACAGAGTGCTCTGAGAGTAACTCAGGGAGTTCTTCTCTCCTCATATTCCCCGTAAAATAAGTAAAACGGGTTTCTGGAGATTTTTCAATTATTTTTTGAGCAAGATCAACCGAATTTAATCCTACGGCATTAATCTTAAGATCATTTTTTTGTAATTCAGCAGTCGTTCTTTCCCCTACAACCCACCAATTCTTTTCTTTGAGTGTATCCCAATGATGAGAATCTTTAATACTTCTGAAAGCATTTTTGCTCGTGATGATAATATGATCTTCAATCTGAAGATCAGGAACTGCTATAGGTTCTATTTTTAATCCGTCATACTCCACAAAACCGAGTCCGCCATTGAGCAATAGTTCTCTTTGGGCCAGGGTTAATTTTTTTGTGGATAATACTTTCATTTTTTTAATCTAATTTGTTTTTAAGGGCTCCTTCTCCTTGTTAGGAGAAGGTTGGGGTGAGGTAGTTCTAATTCTTTTTCCCTCACCCCGGCCCTCTCCCATTGGGAGAGGGAGGAGTTATATTATTTTTGATTGATTCGAAAATAATTTCAGGTTGTTCAAAAACAATTTTATTTTCAAAACGTAGAGTTTGATAACCTAAATAGCGTAAATGCTCGTCTCTCAAATCATCATTTTCTTTTTGAAATGCATTATTATGAATTTCTCCATCTAATTCAATAATAATTAGTTGTTCTAGACATACAAAATCAACAATATAGTTTTTTATAGGATGTTGCCTTCTGAATTTTAAATTTTCAAACTGACGATTCCTAAGTAAACTCCAAAGTCTTTTTTCAGCAGAAGTTTGCTCTTGTCTTAGATACCGTGCTATTTGAGTTTTGTTTTTCATTCCTCTCACCCTGACCCTCTCCCATTGGGAGAGGGGAGTTGATTTTTTATTTTAATTCAGCTTTTATTTCCTCCATTATTTCTCTTCCTCCGTCATCTAGTAATTCTAATGCACATTTTTCTCCTAATATTTTATGTACATCTATCGAAACCTTTTTTTCTATGATTAACTTTTTCTTTCCATCCAGGCTAAATAAAGCACCTTTAAAAGAAATTTCGTTGCCTTCTATTTGTGCAAAAGCTCCAATAGGTGCTGTACATCCCCCTTCCAGTACTCTTAAAAAATCCCGTTCAATTTGAGTGCATATCTCGGTAGGTTCATGATTTAATTTACCAATAGCCTCTTTACAATAAGCATCATTATCCATTGCAACTACTACCATGGCTCCCTGGGCAGGGGCAGGAATCATCCAATCTAAGACTGTATGGTTTTTTGGAGTTAAATGGATACGTTCTAAACCTGCTTTTGCAAAAACAGCTCCGTTCCAGTTACTGTCTTCTAGCTTCTGTAAACGAGTATTAACATTTCCTCTTAAATCTTCTACCTTATGATTCGGATGATGATGCAACCATTGCGCTTTTCGGCGTAAACTTCCGGTTGCAATAGTTCCTTTATCATCGAGAAAGGAAAGATCATTTTTATAAACTAAAATATCTTCAGACGCTGCTCTTTCCAGAACAGCAACTTGTACAATTCCTTTGGGTAGAGCAGTGGGAACATCTTTCATGCTGTGAACAGCGATATCTACTGTTCCATTAATCATGGCAACATCAAGTGTTTTTGTGAAAATCCCTGTGATCCCTAGCTCATATAATGGCTTATCAAGAATTAAATCTCCTGTTGATTTTACAGGAATTAACTCGGTTTGATATCCTAAATTTTCTAATTGATTTTTAACCAGGTTAGCTTGCCATAATGCTAATTCACTATCCCTGGTTCCAATTCGTATAGTTTTCATTCTGATTTGGTTTCTAACTGAAACACTTTTTGAATTAATGCGATACTTTCATCTGTAGTACCGTTACTTTCTTTTAGATGATTGGCAAAACGAGTGGTTATTTTTTGAATGATCCTGTCGGAAATAATTTCAGCCTGAGCTTCATCAAAATTATTTATTTTTTTACGCTGAAAATCAATCTCTGCATCCTTTAATGTCTTTAATTTCTTTTTTAGCGCTTTTATAGTAGGAGCAAACTTCCTGGTTTCTAACCATTGGGTAAATTCCAGTTTAATTTCGTCATTAATTGCTTCTGCTTTTGGGATAAAAGTTTTCCTTCTTTCTAAAGTTTTGTCTGTGATTTCTGTTAACTGATCTAAATGAACCAGGTTTACATGCTCTAATTCTTTAACATTTTCATCTACATTCTTTGGAATGGATAAATCGAGAATTAACAGGTTTTTAGAATTGAGAATTAACTCTTTGGAGATAGTAGGATTTTGAGCTCCGGTTGCTACAACAAGAACATCTGTCTTTCTGATTTCCTCCTGGAGTTCGCTGTAGTCTTTGACAGTTAAATGAAATTTTCCCGCTATCTTTTCGGCTTTATCCTTAGTTCGGTTAATTAGTGTGATATGCTCATTTTTGGTGTGCTTAATGAGATTTTCACAAGTATTTCTGCCTATTTTCCCAGTTCCGAAGAGTAAAATATTCTTTTCAGCGACATTGGGTACTCTGGATAAAATGTACTGTACAGAGGCGAATGCAACTGATGTGGCTCCAGAAGAAATTTCAGTTTCATTTTTTATGCGTTTACTTGCTTGGATAACTGCATTGCATAAACGCTCTAAAAACGGATTCGCAATGTCAAATTTTCTGGATAGAAGAAAACCTTGTTTAATCTGGCTGATAATTTCAAAATCTCCTAAAATCTGACTGTCTAAACCAGTACCTACTTTGAATAGGTGAGAAATAGCTTCTTGGTTTTTATGTATGTAAGATACTTTTTCAAATTCTTCTATAGTACCATGAGAGTGTTCACATAATAATTTTACAAGCTGATCTGCTTCATGAGCAAATCCGTAAAGCTCTGTTCTGTTACAGGTAGAAATTACCAGAAGTCCGTCAATTCCCTCTTCTTTGGCTTGTTCTAAAATTTTTTCTTTTCCAACGGTATCTAAACTAAAATATCCACGGATTTTAGCATCAGCTTTTTTATAGCTTAAGCCAACAGCAAAAAATGTATTATGTTTAGAAATGTGATAACGTTTCATAAAATTTGCTCAAAAACAAACCGTCGGCAAAATTAGACGTACAAGAACAAAAAAAATAACGCTCAAAGAACTTTTTATTACGCTTTAAGTAATTTTCAGACCTGAGAGGTTCAAAAAGTTGAAAATAAGCTACATTTGTAGTAAAATTAATGATTTTCAATATATTTGTTTAGAATGCTTCTAAATAAATATGTTTATTATACGATGGATTCAATTAAAAAAAATAACGTTCAAGGTACTGCCGAAGAAATTTTTATAGAGAAAGGTTTCATCATATTAAAACATCAGAATGAAAGTGATGAAGTGGATCAATTTGTTAAAGAGATTGATCATTCTTATATTCAATTTCATTTTAACTTAAAGGGACAGATTCGTTTCAATTTTAATGGAGGGAGATATGCTTTAAATGTAGAAGAAGAAAGTGCGTTGCTTTTATATAATCCGCAACAAAATCTACCTATTGATCTGGAAATGAGTCCGAAATCCTGGCTGATTTCCATTTTAATTTCCATACAAAAATTTCATTCTTTGTTTTCACAAGATGCTGGTTATGTCGATTTTCTCAGCAATGAAAAAAAAGATAAAAAGTATTATAGCGATAGTAAAATCTCTCCTTCTATGGCTGTTGTATTGCATCAGGTGATGAATGCAAGTTTCCATAAATCGATCCAGAATCTATACTTTAAAGGGAAAGCATATGAACTTTTAAGTCTGTACTTCAATAAATCTGAAGATGCAGATATTGAACAATGCCCGTTTTTGATTGATGAAGAAAATGTCATAAAAATCCGTAAAGCCAAAGAAATTGTGATTTCCAGGATGGCCGAACCTCCGGGCCTTCAGGAATTGTCTGAAGAAATAGGGCTTAATTTAAAAAAGCTAAAAGAAGGGTTTAAACAAATTTATGGAGATTCTGTTTATAGTTTTTTGTTTGATTATAAGATGGAATATGCCAGAAAGATGCTGGAAAGCGGACAGTATAATGTAAATGAAGTTGGATTAAAAGTAGGATATAGCACATCGAGTCATTTTATAACAGCTTTTAAAAAGAAATATGGGACTACCCCTAAAAAATATTTAATGTCTTTGACCAGCTAGCTTTTTGTTGAATCGTTGATTTGTTTAAGTGTTTATTTTTTCTTTTTTAAGAACCAAGAACCAAGAACCAAGAACCAAGAACCAGAATTAATTTGTTTAGAAGTTTAAATAATTTAGTTTATCTACAGTCTACAGTCTACAGTCTACAGTCTACAGTCGAGTTGAACTGTTAAATCGTGTAATTGATAATTTGTTGAAATGTTTATTTGTAAAACTGTTTAGCATATACAGGTTTTTGTATTTTCAACTAACAACTAACAACTAACAACTAACAACTAACAACTAACAACTAACAACTAACAACTAACAACTAACAACTAACAACTAACAACTAACAACTAACAACTAACAACTAACAACTAACAACTAACAATCAATAATAATAATAGTAGTATTTTAAAACTTCATTATATGAGCTGCCATTATCAGTTTTTTAAGTTTTATTTTTGCATTAAATAAAAAGAAATAGATGAAAGGCGTTTTATTAGTTAATCTTGGTTCACCTGATACCACAGACCCAAAAGATGTTAAGAGATACCTAGATGAATTTTTAATGGATAAGCGAGTGATCGATGTACCTTATTTATTAAGAGCATTTTTGGTTAAAGGAATTATATTAAACACCAGGCCTAAAAAATCGGCAGCAGCTTATCAAAAGATATGGTGGGAAGAAGGTTCTCCTTTGATTATCATCTCAGAACGTTTTCAGAAAAAAATTCAAGAGCAAGTTAAAGTTCCCGTAGCATTAGGAATGCGATATGGCTCGATGAGTATTCAAAAAGGGTTTCAGCAATTGAAAGACCAGGGAGTAGACGAGGTCTTACTGGTTCCTTTATATCCGCATTATGCGATGTCATCATATGAAACTGTGGTGGTAAAAGCAATGGAAGTTAAAAACCGTTACTTTTCTGAAATGGAAATGACTACTGTACCGGCATTCTATAATCATCCGGATTATATAAGAGTGATGACCAATAACATTAAAAAACATCTGGACGGATTTAAATACGATCATGTGTTGTTTTCATATCACGGAATCCCGGAGAGGCATATTAAGAAATCCGATACAACAAAATCTCATTGTCAATTAGATGGAAGCTGTTGTAATACGCCTTCAAAAGCACATGAAACCTGCTACAGACACCAATGTTTTGAAACTACAAAATTAGTTGCAGAACAATTAGGATTAGAAGAAGGAACATTTAGTGATTCATTCCAATCTCGACTGGGAAGAGATCCATGGTTAAAACCGTATACCGATTTTGAATTTGAAAGATTACCTCAAGAAGGAAAAAAACACCTGGCGGTAATTACGCCTGCATTTGTATCGGATTGTCTTGAAACGTTGGAAGAAATAGCAATGGAAGGCGAAGAAGAATTTAAAGAAGCTGGAGGAGAATCTTTTAAACATGTTCCTTGTCTTAACGATAATGACGATTGGGTAGAAGTAATGAGTCGTTGGATCAATGAATGGGTAGCTACTGAAACCGTAATGGCATAATGGCAAGGCTTACTGCCGATGACCTTGGCACTCAGCCTATAGGAAAACTTCTTATAAAACAGGCTGTACCAGCATCAATAGGGATTCTGGTCATGTCTCTTAATATTCTGGTTGATACTATTTTTGTTGGAAACTGGATAGGATCTGTTGCTATTGCAGCTATTAATATTGTACTTCCGGTATCATTTTTTATTGCGGCTATAGGAATGGCTATTGGTATTGGAGGATCTTCTGTAATCTCCAGGGCGTTGGGTGCTGGAAATAAGGAAAAGGCATTATTTGCATTTGGTAACCAGGTAACATTAACGCTACTTATTTCATCTACTCTGGCTATTCTGGGGTTGATTTATGTAGATTTTATGGTGGATAGATTTGGAGGGAAAGACGCTATTTTTGACCCTGCAAAAATTTATTATGTTATTGTTCTTTATGGAGTTCCTATTCTAGCGTTGGCAATGATGGGAAATAATGTAATCAGGGCAGAAGGGAAACCCAAATTTGCAATGATTGCGATGATTATTCCGTCGGTTGGAAACCTGATTTTAGATTATATCCTGATCAATCGGCTGGATATGGGAATGGCAGGAGCAGCATGGGCAACTACCAGTTCTTATGTGTTGTGTTTAGTTTATATCGTTTATTTTTTTTCAACCAAGAGTGAATTAAAAATCAGGATCAGACACCTGACCCTGAAATCTAAAATTATACAAGAAGTAGGAGCATTGGGTTCTACAACTCTGGCAAGACAAGGTGTGGTCAGCATTGTATACTTGTTATTAAACAACATTCTTGTAGAATTAGGAGGAGAATCTACAGTGACGGCTTATGCCATTATTAGTAGGATGCTCATGTTTGCCTTGTTTCCGGTTATTGGAGTCACCCAGGGATTTTTACCGATTGCAGGGTATAATTATGGAGCCAAAGAATACAAAAGAGTAAAACAGAGTATTTATACAGCTATTAAGTATGCCTCCTTTTTGGCAACGCTTATTTTTATCATCTTGTTTGCTTTTCCAGAACCTATTGTTAGAGTATTTACCTCAGATGAAGCCGTAATTATGCAAACTCCAGATGCACTCAGATGGGTATTCGCGGCTACACCCATGATTGCAATTCAGTTAATTGGAGCAGCTTATTTTCAGGCCGTTGGAAAAGCTTTACCTGCGTTATTATTGACACTTACTAAGCAGGGGTTCTTTTTAATCCCCCTTATTCTTATCCTGCCTAATTACTATGGAGTTTTAGGAGTTTGGATTTCTTTTCCAATAGCCGATGTGCTTTCTACACTAGTGACAGGACTATTTTTAAATAAAGAAGTTAAGGGAGAACTGAACACTTCTGTTGATGCCTAAATATATGAATGTCATTTTTTTGCTTTCTATCTGGTAAATGAAGTAAGGAATCCATTTAAAATACAATCATTAGATTCTGGTTTGCAGGAAATCGAAGATTCGACGTAGTCAATGACATAAAAGTTTTGTTTTTAGTCAGGTAACTTCCATGAAAAATGATAAAAAACAGTTTGACAATTATTTAATAATCATCAAAGTTTGTTAGAAATTGATGCAGATTATTTAATTATGGTTAAAATCTTATCCATTTTTTAGGAAATACATAATTAATCCTTAATTTTAGTTCCTAAGCTAATTCAAACTAAATACTATGCGTACAACCATCCTTAAAATCAGTTTACTGATTATTATTTTTTTAGGAGTAAATTTTGACACTCAAGCTCAACGCAGGCGTAAAAGCAAAACAATAGAAGTTCCTTTTCAGGAAGATTTGTATAAGTCTATAGATTATAGACTAATAGGTCCGTTTAGAGGTGGCCGTTCTGCTGCTGTAACAGGCGTTCCGGGAAAACCAAATCTGTTTTATTTTGGAGCCACTGGTGGGGGTATCTGGAAAACAGAAGATGGAGGAAGAATATGGGAGAATATCTCTGATGGATATTTTGGAGGATCTATAGGATCAATTACTGTTTCCAAAAGCGATCATAATGTTATTTATGTCGGAGGAGGAGAAAAAACAGTAAGAGGGAATGTTTCTTCAGGTTATGGAATATGGAAAAGTGAAGATGCAGGTAAAACCTGGAAACCTATGGGATTAAAAGATAGTCGCCATGTAACCCGAATTGCAGTGCATCCAACCAATTCTGATATTGTTTATGCCAGTGTGATGGGAAATATTTACAAGCCAACATCAGAAAGAGGAGTTTACAAAAGTACAGATGGGGGGAAAACCTGGAAGAAAACACTTTTTGCAAACGAGCATGCAGGAGCAGTAGATTTAATTATCGACCCTAATAATCCAAGAAACTTATATGCATCAACCTGGCGTGTACAACGTACTCCTTATAGTTTGAGTAGTGGAGGGGAAGGTTCTGCATTGTGGAAAAGTACAGATAGCGGGGAAACCTGGAAAGAAATATCAACTAATAAAGGTTTTGCAAAAGGAATACTCGGAATAATAGGAGTTACTGTTTCTCCTGTAAATTCAGAACGTGTTTGGGCCATTGTAGAAAATAAAGAAAAAGGAGGGGTATATCGTTCAGAAGATGGAGGAGAAACCTGGAGACAAGTAAATAGCAGTAGAAGTCTGCGCCAAAGAGCATGGTATTATACACGTATTTATGCAGATACACAAGATGAAGATGTAGTGTATGTAATGAATGTGAATTATCATAAATCTAAAGACGGAGGAGCTAATTTTAGTAGTTTAAGGGCTCCGCATGGAGATCATCATGATTTATGGATAGCTCCTGAAAATCCAAAACGAATGATTATTGGAGATGATGGTGGTGCACAGGTAACCTATGATGGGGGAGAAACCTGGAGTACTTATCACAATCAGCCGACATCACAGTTTTACAGGGTAACTACAGATAATCATTTCCCTTATCGTATTTATGCAGCACAGCAGGATAACTCTACCATCCGTATTTCACATAGAAGTGATGGTTTTAGTATTGGTGAAGACGATTGGGAGCCAACTGCAGGAGGAGAGTCTGCTCATATTGCAGTAGATCCAAAAGATAATGAAATTGTTTACGGTGGAAGTTACGATGGTTTCTTAACCAGAGTAAACCACAGAACCGGAACTACAAGGGCAATTAATGTCTGGCCGGATAATCCGATGGGACATGGAGCAGAAGATTTTAAATACCGTTTCCAGTGGAACTTCCCTATCATATTTTCAAGACATAACCCGAATAAATTATATACCTTTTCTAATCATGTGCATGTGACAGAAAATGAAGGTCAAAGCTGGGATGTAATTAGCCCGGATTTAACAAGAAACGATCCTGAAAAACTAAAATCTTCAGGTGGACCAATCACTCAGGATAATACCAGTGTAGAATATTACTGTACTATTTTTGCGGCCAATGAGAGTCCGCTAAAAGAAGGATTGTTATGGGTAGGTAGTGATGACGGATTAATACATGTAACTAAAGATGGTGGTCAGAACTGGGAAAATGTAACCCCAACCAACATGCCTAAATGGTTAATGATTAATAGTATTGAACCTTCACCATTTGATGAAGGAACATGTTATGTTGCCGGAACATTGTATAAAACAGGAGATTTTACACCTTATTTGTATAAGACAACAGATTACGGAAAAACATGGACAAAGATCACAACAGGAATAGAAAGTGAACATTTCACAAGAGTTTTACGTGCAGACCCTAAGCGAAAAGGATTGTTATATGCAGGAACAGAAACCGGAATGTATATTTCTTTTAATGACGGGCAGAGCTGGCAAAAATTCCAGTTAAACTTACCTATTGTTCCAATTACAGATCTAACAATTAAAGAAAATAATCTGATAGTAGCGACACAAGGACGTAGCCTTTGGATTATAGACGATCTTACTGTTTTGCATCAGTTATCAGACGATATGAAGACTAAAAATACGATTCTTTTTCAACCGAAAGATAGTTACAGAACCGGAGGTGGTGGAGGCAGAGCCTCAAACACGGCGGGAACCAATCATCCTAATGGGGTAATCACACATTTCTATTTAAAAGATTATGATGCAGAAAAAGATAAAGTATCATTAACTTACATGGATACAAAAGGAGATACTATTCAAACCTATAGCACGAAGAGTAAAGAAAATAAGCTTACGGTTAAAAAAGGTGGAAATAGCTTCGTTTGGAATACACGCTATGAAGGTGCAGAACGTCTTCCGGGAATGATCTTATGGGCGGCAAATTTAAGCGGATCTAAAGCAGTACCAGGAAATTATAAGGTAAGTTTAAAAGTGAATGATGAAGAAACATCACAAACGTTTAAAATTATTCCTGACCCAAGAGCAGAATCTTCGGTTGCAGATATGCAAAAACAATTCGATTTTGTAGAAAATGTAAATAAAACTGTTGACAAAGCTCACAAATCGATTAAAAAGATCAGAAAGATCAGAAAGCAATTAGAAGCTTTTGAAAAACAATATAAAGAAAACGAAGGATTAAAAGACCTTAGAGATAAGGCAAAAGATTTAAGAGAGCAGTTTACTAAAATTGAAGAAACACTGTATCAAACCAAAAACAGAAGTGGACAAGATCCGTTAAACTTCCCTATTCGATTGACAAACAAGTTGGCTGCAGTTGCATCTTTGATAACAAGAGGAGATTTCCCTCCGACAGATCAAGATATCGCTGTTTCCAGAGAATTAACCGGAAAAATTGATGCAGAGCTAGTCAAGTTTGACAAACTGGTTTCAGAAGAGATTGCTAGTTTTAATAAACAATTTAATGATAGAAAATTGAACTATCTGTTTATAGAAGATTAGCATAGTTTTTTAAAGTGTTATTTAATTCAAGTATCCTATTTTTGTAGGATACTTGTTTTTTTATATCAATTATTATTTGAGTAATATATGGTATTATAGCAATCTAAAATACATTGTTTTGAACGAACTCTATTTTTATATTAAGGCATTACACCTGATTTTTGTGATTACCTGGTTCGCAGGGTTATTTTATATTCCGAGATTGTTTATCTATCAAATCGAGGCATTTCACAAGCCTTCTCCGGATAAAGAAATACTAGGGAAACAATTGAAACTGATGGCAAAAAGACTATGGTTTATTATTACCTGGCCGTCTGCTATCCTGGCTGTTTTCTTTGCGATCTGGCTATTAATTTTGGCACCTTCTTTCTTATTACAAGGATGGATGCATCTAAAATTGACTTTTGTAGTATTATTGATCTTGTATCATTTAAAATCGCATAAAATCTATAAACAACTCCAGGTAGATGTTGTAAAATATTCGACCACATATATGCGTATTTGGAATGAAGGAGCAACAGTGATCTTATTTGCGATCATATTTTTAGTGATTTTAAGAAATAGTTTAAGTTGGATTTTTGGAGTTATCGGACTTGTTTCACTGGCGGTACTTTTGATGTTGGGAATTCGTTTTTATAAAAAAATCAGAAATAAAAACCCTGAAGCTTAACAAATAGTTTTATCGATGTTACCCGATGAAGAAGTAGCTGAGGTTCCAAAACTATTAATCCTTTGAAAACCATTTAAACTGGCGTGATTATTGTTATCTTTAGGAGGTATTTTATTAATAATTATAATATTAACAGATTAACGTGTGAATAAAAAACTATCTCTTCGATCACGTATTTTTATAACCATGATTTTGCTGGTCGTTATTGCTTCAATATTGATAGCAGGAGTAACGATTTATCAATACAGAGAGCAATCTAAAGACTATCACGAAAAAAGGTTAGAGCGAAAAGAAGAGCAGATTATTGCCAGTGTTAACTATGCGATCAGAAATACTACTTACCCCAGGGAAACAAAATACTTAAATTTAATTTTTAAAGATAAAATATACGAAATAGCAGATGTGCAGAACTCTTCTTTTAACATTTATGATTTAGAAGGAAGTCTGATGAAAAGCTCTAAAGAAGGTTTTGTAGAAGAAATAGAAGAACAATGCTTAGATCCGGAAGTTCTCAATAATTTAGACTTGTCTATTGACAAACGCTATGTGGTAAAAGATTTTTTAGCAGGAGACCGATATCAATCATTATATACTTACATCTATGATCTCAAGTTTAAACCTATCGGAATATTAAACCTTCCTTATTTTGAAGATGACTCTTTTAATAACCTGGAGCTTCGTGAGTTTTTATCCAGGTTGGCAGTAGTTTATCTTTTTATGTTGTTAATCGCCATTTTTCTGGCTTATTTCATTTCAAAATATATAACTCGTTCATTAAAAACGGTATCAGAAAAACTGGATCAAACCAGGTTGAGCAAACGCAATCAAAAGATATTGATCAATGCCCCTAGCTTGGAAGTAGGAAATCTTATTGAAGCCTATAACGGAATGATAGACGAACTGGAAGAAAGTGCTGTAAAATTAGCTAAAAGCGAACGCGAACAGGCATGGAGAGAAATGGCCAAACAAGTAGCGCATGAAATTAAAAACCCATTAACTCCAATGCGTTTAACTGTCCAGAATTTTCAACGCAAATTTGATCCTCAGGATGAAAATATAAATCAGAAGTTAGATGAATACTCAAAAACGTTAATTCAGCAAATCGATACGATGAGTAGTATTGCTTCTGCGTTTTCAAACTTTGCTGAAATGCCGGCACAACAAAAAGAAACACTCAACATTGTTGAAGTTGTAAAACTGGCATTAGAAATCTTTAATGAGAGCTATATAGAATTTGTTACCGCAGAAAAAGAGATTATAGCAAAACTGGATAGGACTCAACTTATAAGAGTAATTACCAATCTGGTAAAAAATGCAATTCAGGCTGTTACAGAAAATAGCGATGAAACTCCTAAAGTTATAGTATCTGTTGCGTCTGTAAACGATTTAGTAGAGATAACAGTCGAAGATAACGGGATAGGTGTCAAAGACGAAAATAAAGACATGGTGTTTGAACCTAAATTTACAACGAAAAGTAGTGGAATGGGACTCGGATTAGGAATGGTGAAAAATATTGTGGAAACCTACGATGGAAGTATTAAATTTACATCCGAATTTAAAAAAGGGTCAACGTTCACAGTGACCTTTCCAAAATAAAAAATTACAATCATGGATTACCAGAATATTCTTGTTGAGATTACATCTACTACGGCAATTGTTACAATTAACAGACCTTCTAAGCTTAATGCTTTAAACAGAGAGACTATTAATGAATTACACGAAGCGTTTAAACATCTTGAAGGAGATGGTAATATAAAAGCAATTATCATTACCGGAAGTGGAGAAAAAGCATTTGTAGCAGGAGCCGATATCTCTGAATTTGCCGATTTTTCAGTTTCCGAAGGTGGAGCTTTAGCAGCTAACGGACAGGAATTGTTATTTGATTTTGTAGAAAATTTATCAACCCCGGTTATTGCTGCTGTAAACGGATTTGCTCTTGGTGGAGGATTAGAATTAGCCATGGCCTGTCATTTTAGAATTGCAAGTGATAATGCCAGAATGGGACTACCTGAAGTATCTTTAGGAGTGATTCCGGGTTATGGAGGTACACAACGCTTACCGCAATTGGTAGGTAAAGGAATGGCAATGGAGATGATTATGACTGCAGGAATGATCAATGCAGAAAAAGCATTAGCTACAGGTTTGGTTAACCAGGTAGTTAGCCAGGATGAATTATTACCACTTTGTGAAAAACTGGCAGCCAAAATTAGTAACAACTCTTCTGTAGCCATAGGGAAAGCAATTGAAGCTGTTAATTCCGGATTTAAAGATGGTGTAGACGGTTATCAGGCAGAAATAAGGTTATTTGGAGAAAGTTTTGGTACTGAAGATTTTAAAGAAGGAACTACTGCTTTTTTAGAAAAAAGGAAGGCAGATTTCCCTGGGAGATAATTAATATCATATCTTTTGTCATTCCCGCGAAAGCGGGAATCTTATTTATTTACTAATGCTTTTTTTAGATTCCTGCTTTCGCAGGAATGACAGTACTACAATTAATAATATTATTTGTAAGGAATCAAACTTCTTAAAAATAGAGTTTATCCTTTTAGAATATTCTTAACTTATTTTCGTTTTAGATATAGTTAGATAACCCCAACTATCTAACTAACAACCAAGAACCAAACCAAACCTCTTATGCAAAAATTGCTTCTTTTTAGTTGCTTTTTTCTGTTGACTATTTCTCTTTTTAGCCAGGAAGAAGACAAATTGTATACCGTTAGTAAAAGTCTGAGTGATAAATATAAGTTCTCTAATATTAAAGCCATAGATGAAGACGCTTCAGGTGGAGTAGTGATTGTAAGAGCATATTACGGCGGAATGATTATGCGGCTTAAAGGGTATTATATAGAGCATTACAACAAAGACCTGGAATTAGTTAATGAATATGATTATGCCGTAGATGATGTAGAGATACAAGGTGTTTTTATAGCTGATGATAGAATTACTGTCCTTGAAGTAAATTATGATAAAATAAGAAAAGCTTATGTGTATTGGGCTAACAGCACATCTTTATCACATTTTAACTTTAAACGAACACAGCTATTTCATTTCATAAGAGAAAAAGAAAAACGGGTTAACTTTTTAAAGAATCCGGATCCTCCTTTTGAAGATAAATTCTATTCTCAATTGCTGTTCGATTCGAATAAAAAAGTATTTACCATTATAACCGATAGTAAAAAGAAAGGCAGAGATGTTCAATTAATTCACCTGTTCGATACTCAATTAAATAATAAAGGAGAGTATTTCCTGGAGAAAGAAACCGAAAACAGGCATTTGGTTTTTGAAAATATAGAATACGATCAGGGAAAAGATGCATTATATCTTTTAGGAAAAGCCTATGAAAAAGGGAAACGAACAAAAGCAATATCTTTAAAATATGCATATCAAATCTTTAGATTACAACAAGAAGAAATGACCGTGACACAATTTGATACTCAAGATCGTTATGCAAGTTCGTTAAAACTACTTTTATATGACGATGAATTAAAATGTGTTGGATTCTACTCGAATAGAAGCGATAATAGATATAGAGGGTTGGTGTATACAACACTGGACAAATCTTCTCTGGAAGTAAAGAAGCAGAAATATAACCCTTTTTCAGAACAGTTTATGGTAGACAAATATGGAGCTGAAGTCGAAAAAGAGTTGAGTAACCTAACCTTTAAAGATATTTATCAGACAGAAGACGGAGCTGTTATTTTTAATGCCGAAGAACGTTATATGAAAAGTAATTATAAAAGTACAGCCGGTGATTCCAGGAAAAAAGTGAACAGATATCATTTCAATGATATTGTATGTGCAAAATTAAATAGTGAAGGGAACATGGAATGGGCCCGTAATATTAACAAAGCTGAATCGACTACAGGAGATCAGGCATATGTTTCGTATACATCGGTTTTTGGAAGCAACAAGAATTGTTTTTTTATAAATTCAGGAGCAATTCCTCAAAAAATATCTAAAAATCGTATCCTTTTTAAGAAAGGATATAGTAAAATTCCTAATGTCTACATGATAGATATTAACAGTAAAGGAGAAATGACCTATAAAGAAGTTGTAAACAGTAAAGATTTTCGATTTCCTGTAATGGTTTCCAAAGGAATTGTATCTAACAATCAGGTTTACTTTTTAGCGAGAAGAGGAAATAAAAAACAAATTTTGAAAATACCATTTTAAAATTGTAATAAAAGCTTTACTTTTAATATTGAAATCACATAAATAGTAAAGAAGACATTATGAAAAAGCTTTTATTCTTAATCGTTAGCTTGTTGTTAACGTCACTGACTGCTCAGGAAATCAACGTAGAAGTATTAAAAAGTGAAGTATTTAAGGATGAAAGAAGAAAGTCTTATCTGGTTGCTTTGGATAAAGATGATAAAGGAGGAGTGGTTGTAATTAGATCGTATCCGAAAGGGTATTATATAGAACATTATGACAAAGATTTTAAACTGATTAATGAATATGATTATAAAATCAGAGGAAGTAATGTTTTAGGAACATTTGTTTTTGAAAATGATATTAATATGATTGAAGTAGTTTACAATGAAACTTTAAGATCGTATGACTATATAGCTAATTCAGCGTCTTTAGCTGATTTTGAATTTAATAGAAAAGTACTTTTTCGTATTGAAAGTAAAAAAGTTAAAAGAGCGAGATTCTTCAGCTTGTTTTCAGGAAGATTAGATAGCGATTATATATCACAATACATTATTAATAAATCTAAAACTTCCTTTGCTATAACTGTAGATATAAAAAATAAGGAAAAAGAAACACATCAGTTATTTCTTTTTGATAGTAAGCTGAATAAAAAACTTGACTATACTTTTAAAAGAGACATTAAAGACAGGAAATTTATATACGAGAATATAGAAATCTCTAAAAATGGAGATGCAATTTATTTATTGGGAAAGGCATATACAGAAGAAAAGAAAAAGAAAACTAAAGGAGGGAAATATCAGTATGAATTGTATAGGATTTCAAATGGAGAAAGTAAAAAACAAGTTTTTGATACCGAAGAGCATTTTTCAGGCTCATTAAAAGTAATCTTAAATAATAATAAGCTTATATGTGTAGGCTTTTATTCAGATAAGAAAGATAACCGGTATAAAGGGTTGAGTTATTTTGAATTAAATCCGACAACTTTAGAAATTAATACTTCTAAATATAATCCATTTACAAAACAATTTATATTAGATAAATATGGAAAAGAAAAAGAAAAAGAATTGAAAAACCTTTCTTTTAGAGATATTCATATAACTGATAAGAATGAAATTATTTTTAATGCAGAAGAGTTCTATGTTTCTTCTTGGTATGTAGCGAATCAATATGGTGGAGGAACATGGAACCATAGCTATAATTACAACGATATTGTAAGTGCTATGATAGATGCTCAAGGCAATCTTAAATGGGCTCGTAATATTAATAAGAACCAAGTTTCAGGAGGAGTTGCAAACTATATTTCTTATACTTCACTTACAAAAAACAATAATACTTATTTCATTATTAATTCTAGCGATGAAATTAAATCAATAAAAAATAACAGGGTTCAATTTGGACAAGCTTCAATTAGAAAATCAAATTTAAATGTCCTCAGAATAGATGAAGAAGGTAACTTTGATTACAAAGAGCTTTTAAATAGTAAAAATAATGAAGTTCCTTTTATGGTAGGGCTTGGTATTATTGATGCGACATCTGGTGAAGCTTTTTTTCTGGGAAGAAAAGGTCCTAAAAAACAATTATTGAAACTCATGTTTTAAATAGAGTTCTCTTAGAAAATAATTCCCGTAGTTGCAGTTGATTTAAGACAAAAAGATTTTCAAAGTAATGAGTGTAGTGTACTTTTATTTACAATAATAGAAGTACAATGAAAACAAATCAAGTCATAAAGGGAAGAGGAGCGCAATCTAAATCAGATAATCGTTTTAGTAGTATACATTACGAAATGCGAGACGATTTTTTAGAGTATTGTCGTGTAGAAGGAGATGAAGCTGATGATAATAAAACCCAATACATTAAGGTTTTTCCAAAAACAATAGTCAATAAAGTAGAAAGCCCAGATATCGGAATGACGTACTCTATGAATCCGTATCAGGGATGTGAGCACGGTTGTATTTATTGTTATGCCAGAAACAGCCATGAATATTGGGGGTATGGAGCCGGACTTGATTTTGAACGTAGGATTTTAGTTAAACAAGATGCTCCGAAATTATTAGAACAAAAATTAAAAAGTAAACACTGGGAAGCACATCCGATTGTGTTATCAGGAAATACAGATTGTTATCAACCTGCAGAGAAAAAATTTCAAATTACCAGGCAATGCCTTGAAGTATTTTTGAAGTATAAACATCCGGTAGGGATGATTACTAAAAATGCCTTAATCACAAGAGATTTGGATCTTTTAAAAGAACTGGCAGAAAATCAGTTAATAGCGGTGAATATTTCTATCACTTCATTATCTGAAACTACACGTCGTGTATTAGAACCCAGAACAGCTACGATTAAAAGACGTTTTGAAACGGTTAAAACATTAACAGATCATGGTATTCCTGTTAATGTAATGATTGCTCCTGTGATTCCATCTATTAATAGTCATGAAATTTTGCCACTTGCAAAGAAAGCATCAGAAATGGGAGCGTCTTCAATTGCTTTTACAGTAGTAAGACTCAATGGGGCCATCGGACAAATTTTTACAGATTGGATTAGTAAAACAATGCCAGATAGAGCAGAAAAAGTGATACATCAAATACAAGAATGTCATGGAGGGACGCTAAATGACAGCAGATATGGAGTCAGAACCAGAGGAGAAGGTAAAATTGCAGAACAAATCCATCATCTTTTTCATTTGGCAAAACATAAATATTTTAGAGATAAAAAGATGCCTCCTTTAAATAGAACATTACATGAACAATTTAAAAATGGTCAGTTAAAATTGTTTTAAATGATAAACTCTCTGTAAATGTGTAATCTCAACACTCATTACTAACTACTCAATACTATTACAATTCCCCATTCCATTCTTTATAAAACTGGTCAAGATAATGTTCCATAAACAAATGTCTTTTTTCAGCAAGTTTTTTACCTGTAACGGTATTCATTCTGTTTTTCAGCAAGAGTAGTTTTTCGTAGAAATGATTAATAGTAGGTGCAGTAGATTTTTTATACTCTTCTTTGGTCATTTTTAGGTTGGGGGGTACTTCCGGATCGTATAATGCCCGATTTTTAAATCCGCCATAATTAAAAGTCCGGGCTATTCCTATAGCACCAATGGCATCTAACCGATCTGCATCCTGTACGATAGCCAATTCAGGTGAAGTAAAAGTTTGCTCAGTATTTCCACCTTTAAATGAAATATGTTTTATTATATTTTCAACGTGAACGATAACTTTTTCATCTACATAAAGTGAAGTAAGAAACTCCCTTGCTTTTTTAGGGCCAACAGACTCATCTCCATTATAAAACTTAGAATCAGCTATATCATGTAGTAAAGCACCTAATGAAACTATAAAATGATCTGCCTTTTCTTCTTTTGAAATTAATAATGCATTTTTGTAAACACGTTCTATATGAAACCAATCATGTCCGCCCTCTGCATCTTTTAATGTCTCTTTTACAAAAATGATTGTTTTTTCTATGATTTCAACGGCTGTCATACAATAATATCCTGAGTAATTATTTTTTCAACCAGAGAAATTAACTCGTCATCATTAACTGATCCTACCCGAATAGGTTCATGCACCTTAAACTTAAGGTGAGACCCAACACCCATAGGATATTTTCCATATCGAAGCATTTTCCACGAATTGTTTATCGTTACAGGCACCACCAAAGCATCCGGAATATGCTTAAATAATACTTTAAGTCCGTTTACAGCAAACTTTTTAGGCTTTCCGGTCCTGCTTCGTGTCCCTTCAGGGAAAATAACAGCTGCGCGTTTATTTTTTTCAATGTAAAGAGCAAATGCTTTAAGAGCAGGAATAGACTGCTTAGGATCTTTTCTGTCGATTAAAGCAGATCCGCCATGCCTTAAATTAAAAGAAACACTGGGAATACCTTTTCCTAATTCTTTTTTGCTGATGAATTTTGGATGATGCTTTCTCATAAACCATATGATAGGAGGAATATCATATAAACTTTGATGATTGGCAACTATGATTACGGGTTGAGAGGTGGGGATTTTAAATTGATGGTCAAAAGAGTATCGGGTTCCTAATAAATGTGTAGAACGGATAAGGAAAAAATTAAGGAAATCTACACTTTTTTTATGAGCCTGATATCCAAATAAATTTAAACACATCCATTGTATAGGATGAAATACTAAAAGTATTAACCCAAATGCCAAATAGAAGACAGGAGATAGTAAATAAGCAAGTATTTTTCGCATGCCTCAAAAATAAAAAAACCACGTGAAAACGTGGTTTTTAAAATTATTTTATTGTAGAAAATTTAGCAAAATTCATTGTAGGCATCAACCAAGTTTTCCGCAATCATTTCTGCCGGACGTCCTTCAATATGATGACGCTCTAACATATGAACTAATTCTCCATCTTTAAAAAGCGCAATACTTGGAGATGATGGAGGAAAAGGAATCATATATCCTCTGGCATGATCTGTTGCTTCCCTGTCTACACCTGCAAATACAGTTACTAAATTATCAGGAGACTTAACATTTTGTAGCGACAAACGTGCTCCGGGACGTGCATTTGCTGCAGCACATCCACATACAGAATTAACTACAACTAAAGTAGTTCCTTCTTCTTTCATGGCAGTATCTACCTCTTCTACATTATGCAATTCTTTAAACCCGACAGCCGTCAGGTCTTCTCTCATTGGTTTTACTAATTCTGCTGGATACATATTATAACAATTTTATTATTCTATTTTAAAAACACAAAGATATATAAATTATTGTCAGCCTCATTCAAGATAACTTACAAACTACTAATATAGAAAAAGATATAATAACATTTCTTTAAGTTTTTTATGAGTTTGTTTATGAGTTTTGACTTTATAAGAGATGTGTTAAGATTTTTTTTGATTGTAGTTTGAAGTTTCAGATGTTGTGTATTTTCAGGGCAATTTTGATGTTTTAGGTTTGATTTTCATGGATAGATTTTATTTTTCTCAAATAAATGTAGGATTTTATTTATTTATTAAAATTATTTATTTACTTTTATGATGTATTAACTTACATAATATAATTTATTCCCCCTTCTTTGTATAAAGTCATTTTTGACTTTTAAAGATTTAAAAAATAACTAAACAAACATTATTCTCTATGAAAAAACGAGTATTGCTTTGGGGTGCATTGCTATGCCTTTTTGTAAAGGTTGGTTATGGGCAAGAGAGTCCGGCATCTTTACCCAATTTAGCACCTACAACTCCAGAGGCCGCTGCCCTTGGAAAATTTGTTGATGTTCCGGTCTCTCATTATACAGGAGTTCCACAAATAAGTGTGCCGCTTTGCCAGATGGAAGAGAGAGGGATTTCTATTCCTATAGCGTTAAACTATCATGCTTCTGGTATAAGAGTCAATGAAATTGCGACCCGGGTAGGATTAGGCTGGTCCATTAGTGGCCAGGGTTCTGTTGTCAGATCTGTAAGAGGGCTTCCGGACGATGGTACAGGGGGTTCTTTTCATCATAATCATGTCCAGGACTTTTTAGATGCTTCTGAAACCTATAGGCTTAATCTTGGTGCGCTTGATATTCATGAACGGATAAAAGACACTGAGTCTGACATTTACTATTATAATTTACCCAATGGTATAAGTGGAAAGTTCTTTTTTACCACTACCCATGAAGTTGTTTTAATGCCGTTTAACCAGGATGTTAAAATAGTTCCTGTTCTGGGTCAGGCAGGTAAGATCATAAAATGGGAAATTACCACTGCAGATGGAACCAGGTATTATTTAGGGCAATCCAAAGATGGTAACAGCACTGCTACCGATACCAATGAGCATATCTCATTTTCAAATAATGGTACAATAGGCCTTGAGAACAATAAGTCCATAAATTCCTGGTATATCATGGATATAGAAACACCATCTAATGTAATGATTCGCTATGAGTACGAAGCCCCCATGCTTGGTACGGCATTTATGAACTTAGGATCTGAGAGCAGGTTGGTTTATTACAATAGCGATACTAACGAAGAATGTCCTGTTGACCGAAGAATCCAAACCAGCAAACAGCTTGTGTTAAATAGTTCTTTGCGTTTAAAAAGAATCATAGGAGAAGAATCCATTGTAGAATTTGAATATAATATCGACAGACAAGATTTAATACATGATAAAGCCCTTACCAAGATTAGTCATTATGATACCTCCAATGAGCTGGTTAAAGAATTCAAGATGGAGTATGATTATTTTATCAGCACGACACATTTAAATACCTATACCCAGGGGTTTTATGGCCTGGAAGATAATCTTGCTCAAAGGCGTAAGCGTTTGTATTTAAAAAATGTCAAACAAACCTTTGGAGCCCTTACCAATCAGAACTATGACTTTGAATATTACACCGATCATATTTTACCTGACAGGCTTTCTTATGCTACAGATTTTTGGGGCTATTATAATGGAAAAAACAATGGGACCAGTGTTCCTAAAATTGAAAAGCTTTATGATTTTGGAGGCCTTAGATTTCTTTTTTTAAAGACCAATGATGCTGATAGGACAGTAGATGTCAACTATGCTAAAGCCTGTACCTTAAAAAAAGTAACTTATCCTACAGGGGGAAGTACAACCTATAATTTCGAAGCCAATGAGGTAGGGAATCAGCAAGATGATTTTTTTGCTGGTACTGCATATGACATAGAAGAAATATCAAATTTTTATGCCAATGCTTTTGAAGGCGTTTTAGAATTTGATTTTAATGTAGGTGCAGACTATGAAGCCTCTAATTATCCGGGCAAAGCTTATATCAGTTACAATTTGAGCATGTTTGATCAAGCCGGGGAAACCCTTGCGGTATGTTATGATAATAGCTTTGGTTGCCCAAGAGTCTACCTGACAGATGCTAATGGCGTTGAGATTGAAAGGTTAAATGACAATCCAAACAGTAGCACAGGTGATTTTGTAGTGGATATCAATACGAATTATAAAATACGTATGGAAAATTATTTCTTTTCTAATGAAGACCAAAGAGATGTCAGTATTGTTTTAAATGGAAGAAAATTAAGATCAACCTCTCCCACTTTTGGAGGGTTACGCATTAAGGACATTACCTTTAGAGATGTTAATGGAAATCAATTATTAAAAAAAGAGTACAACTATAATGATTTTGATGATCCTAATACCTCCAGTGGATTTGCAGTTAACCCACCTGTTAATGAGTTAATAGGTTTTCCCAGGTGTCCAACCAATTTAAATCCTGATGCTTATGAGGTGGTGTCTAACCCTATTTTTGAGTTGACCAACCAGGGGAATTACAGTGTTGGTTATCGAAATGTTACCGAATCATTCGAGGGGAGTCAAAATGGGAAAACAGAATATACGTTTTTAACCCAACCCATAGGTGAAGGGGTACAATCCAATACTTATGATTATGATAATTATCCCAATACACCTATACAAGATTTAAGTCATCGCAGAGGCCTGCTTTTAAAACAGGTAGATTATAAAAAAACTAATACCTCTAACTTTTTACCACTTAGTGAAAGAAATACCAAGTATTATTTTGGGATTAATAATGGTAGTTCAGAACGTATTACTTCAACGGGTGTTGTTGTTGCAAAACTAGCAGGAAGCTTTTATAGTTATCAGCTGTACAATAATTTTAGCGAGCGTTTTTACATGGAGCGTCAGACCCAGCGTAGCTATTTCTACCAGGGAGAGACGCTTTTAGATACGGTAAACCAAACCACAACATATTTCTATGATTCATATCCTACCCATAACCAGATGACCAAAACCATCACTACCAATAGTGATGGAACTACAACCCGGGTAGAAACCAAATATCCTGAAGATATTGCTGCCATTACAGGGCTTACTCCTACGCAACAAAACACTGTTAATAGATTACAGGCTAATGACCTTTATCGTATAGGTACTCCTATAGAAGTGACCACATATGAAGATGCTAAAAAACTCTCCACCCAGCGTACGCTATTTAAGGATTGGGGTAATGATCTTATCTTACCTGAAATCGTACAAACTGCCAAAGGCAGTGATGCTTTGGAAGACCGACTGGAATACACCCGGTACGATACTAAAGGTAATGTTTTAGAGCTCAGGCAATCTAATGGTACTTATATCACTTACCTGTGGGGTTATGATCAACAATATCCGGTAGCTAAGATCGAGAATGCTACCTATAGCCAGGTTACAGCTACAGGAGTCAATCTATCGGTTTTAAATGATTTAAGCTATTCAGATCATCAGCGTACTACAGAACTTGATAAAGTACGTGGTGGATTACCAAATGCACTGATCAGCACTTACACCTATAAGCCTTTAGTAGGGGTGCTTAGCATGACAGATCCTTCGGGGTATACGATGACCTATGAGTATGATGCCTTTAATCGTCTTGAACGTGTTCGTGACGGCGATGGCCATATCCTCTCTGAAAATACCTATCACTATAAAAACCAATAAAAAACAAACATTCAATATAAAAACATCAAAGATTATGAAAACAAGATATTTCCTCTCACTTATTATAATTGCATTTTTAAGTTCGACAGAGTTATACAGCCAGGAACTAAATAATCATTCTAATGCAGCAGCAGATCCAAATAACACAGAAACTAATGCTACTACCGGATTTTCAAGTTTTGCAAGCAATGGAGTTATCAGCTCAACCACTGATAGCAATACAGGGAGTTACGCTATTAAATTTGAAAGAACTACTACAGGTAGTCCAAGACTTTATTTTGAGTTTGAAGTTGTAGCAGGTCAAGAATACGAATTAAAATATACTGGAAAAGAAGATACAGGAGTTGACGCCAGGCTTCGTCAATTTCTCGGGTTAAATGGTAATCAACAATCATTTACAGATACCTATCAACCTTTTGATCAAATTCTTACAGCAACAATCACCGGAACAGCTCGATTAGAATGGTTTATTCTCTCTGGCGATATTGGCGGGTCGTTATATATTGATAATTTAAGCATTCGTGCTGTAAACGCTGCTGATATTGAAGCCCCAACATCACCAACATTAATCAGTACTGGTCAAAGCGATACCACAGTAGATTTAACCTGGAGTGGAGCTACCGACAATACGGCAGTCACAGAATATAAATTATTTAAAAATGGAGTTATGGAAGCAACCCTAGGAGCTGTAAGTTCTTATCAGGTAAGTGGATTAGATCCGCAAAATTATTATGAGTTTACACTTACTGCTTTAGATGCAGCTGGGAATCAAAGCTCACTTAGTAATGTTGTAGCTGTTACTACTGATCAGGCAACTAGTACATCAACAGGTAATCAGACTCCTGGTAACTGGACCTTAGATGGGGATAATTTATTTTATAATAATGGCAATGTAGGAATTGGCACTACAGCTCCAGGCATATGGAAGCTAGCTGTTAATGGTAATATTCGCGCTAAAGGAGTAAAGGTAGAGACGGGTTGGGCCGATTATGTATTTGAACACGATTATAACCTACCTACATTAGAAGAAGTGGCTCGTCATATTAAAGAGAAAGGGCACTTGATAAACATTCCATCAGCTAAAGAAGTAGAACTAAATGGTATTGAACTGGGAGAGATGAATAAACTTCTTTTAGAGAAAATAGAAGAGCTCACCCTTTATATTCTTCAACAGGAAAAGACTATTCAAAAACAATCCGAACAATTAGAACAGTTAAAGGATTTGGAGCAACGTCTTTTAAAACTTGAACAAGAAAAATAATGAGTCATTTTAAAAGCTAACAATCATGAGGTATTTAATAAAAAATATGAAATCCTTAAATAAGGAAGTCTTTTGTATTGCTTTTATGTTAATGACTATCAGCTTTACGATAGCGCAAGAGCCTACAATACAAGATCAGCTCATTGGCAATTGGATTTTTGATGATGTGACTTCCTTTGCCACTATAGAACCTGCCACCCAGGCAAAAATGGACTCAATCCCACAGTTTAAAACCCAATTGATACAGGCCTACAGAGGGCGTAGTACCTACTTTGGGGGTGATGGAAGTTACAGGGTAACCCTGGCCGATGGCAGAAGTGTCACCGGAAACTGGAGCCTCACCCCTTCAGGGACCATAAAGATTACAGACACACAAGGCCATGTAAGCTATCAGCAGATCGCTGCACTAGAAAACAACCGTTTAGTGCTTATCCCGGTAACCTCCGGAAATGCTAAAAGTATTGTAACACAACAACATTTTATCAAACGCTAAATCCCTTTAAAAGATGAAAGACAATATTAAATTACTATCGGTTATAGGGGTTATGATATTACTGTTTACCAGTAGCCCGCTCTATGCTCAAGATACCAGTGTCTCCGGCCCTACAATAGTTATCCAGGGGCGAACAGAAGTCTATAGTGTTTCAGGGGTGTCTAATTTAACCAGTACCACCTGGAGTACCTCTTCTAATGCCCAGGTGGTCTCGGGCAGCACCTATTCAGCCTCTATTAAGTTTAACAGTACAGGGACAGGCTATGTAGAAGCTTTTTCAGTGGATTCCTTTTTTGGGTTTTACAGTACTACCCTGGGCGTGGAAGTCATTGCTGATATTCCCCCCAATCCAGGCAATCCATCGGTGAGTAATAACAACTGCGGGCAGGCTACCTTAACCAGAAGCAGCAATCCACCTCATGGTATCACCTGGTACTGGCAGGGGAAAAACGCTAATGGTGCCAGTACTGCTCTTGGATCAGGAAGTACTTTTATTGCCAATCAAGGCAGTGGAACCTATTATATAAGGGCCAGAAACAGTAGTGGAAACTGGAGTACAGGCTCAGGGTCTGTTTATGTAAATATAAATTCAGGTACTATCTGGTATGCAGATAGTGATGGGGATAGTTATGGAGATGCTTCAGTAACAACAGTATCTTGTACACAACCTATTGGTTATGTATCTAATGATGATGATTATGATGACTCTACTATAAACATTACCAATATTGCCCCACAGACATTCTATCAAGACAATGACGGAGATGGATTGGGCAACTTCAATTCAAGTGTACTTTATAGCATAAGACCCAATGGATATGTTACTAATAGTGATGATTGCGACGATACTAACAGTGCTTATACCCTACCAAAAATCTGGTACGAAGATCTTGATGGTGATGGCCTGGGGGATCCAAATAGTCCAAGTGGATTAGTTTGTGTTGCTCCTTCAGGTTATGTAGATGACAATACCGATAACTGTCCTAACCAGAATGATCCGACCAATCAGTGTGGTTCTACTACCAGTACTGATAACAATGAAGGAAACTATGTTTATACCCGTACTTATCAAGAAGCGACTAATACTCCTTATGATAACCTGTTTAGCCAGGATGACCGATTGATCCAGCAAATTACCTATTTTGATGGGTTAGGAAGGGCTATACAACAAAATGCTATAGGACAATCTGCCAGTAAAAAAGATATTGTAACACCTATGGAATACGATATTTTTGGAAGACAGGTTAAACAGTATCTTCCTTATAGCACTACTGAAGCTACAGGAAATTATAGAGTTAATGCACTAGCAGAAGCATCAGCTCATTATAACACTGCTAAATATGATTATACCGATAACAATTATTCAGAGACACGTTTTGAGAATTCACCACTTAACAGACCTCTTCAACAAGCAGCTCCAGGCAATCCATGGGCTATGGGAAGTGGGCATGAGATTCAATTTGAATACCTGACTAATATTACTGATGAAGTTATTTATTTTGATGTTGTCTTTGATCAGAACAATACAGAATTCCCTCAACTTAAAAGGGATGGTAGTTACATTCAGGGAGAGCTCTCTAAGGTAATTACTAAAGATGAGAACTGGAGCTCTGGAAAAGATCATACCACAGAAGAGTTTAAAGACAAACAAGGAAGGGTGGTTCTAAAAAGAACTTATGACAATGAAATAGCACATGATACCTATTATGTGTATGATGATTTTGGAAATCTTTCTTTTGTATTGCCTCCTAAGCTTTCAGAAGAGTTCGCAGGGCTTCCTGTCACCTTTGATCGCAACACAATTGCAAGAGATTCATACACTGTTGGTGATTTTATTGATGAGTTGGGGTATCAATATAAATACGACTATAGGAACCGACTTATTGAAAAGAAGATCCCCGGGAAAGGATGGGAATACATCGTGTATAACAAACTCGATCAGCCTATTATGACACAAGATCCTAATCTGCAAGCACAAGGAAAATGGCTCTTTACCAAATATGATCCTTTTGGAAGAGTAGCCTATACAGGAATAGTCCTTAATTCTGGAGACAGGACTACAGTACAGGCAGCAGCAGATGCAGCTATCAAACAATATGTTACCTCCAGTAGTAGTGCCAATACCATTGGAGGAGCTGTGATATTCTACACTCAGGAAGGTTATCCGCAATTAGGGGCTAACGATGAAGTATTTACAGCTAACTACTATGATGATTATCGTTTTACAGGCCATATCACTTTTCCATTAAGTACACCCTCTACAGCAATACAAGGGCAGTCTGTCAATTTACAGGTTAAAGGACAAGCTACAGGTGCTTTGGTCAGGGTATTAGATAGTGATGACTGGATCTACTCTTTAACCAGTTATGATAACAAACTAAGGCCTATTTATGCAGCCTCTTATAACGAAGCTTTACAGACTACAGATATTGTAGAAAGTGTTATAGACTTTTTAGGAAGGCCATTAAAAACACGTAGCTCTCATATTAAAAACGGAACTACCATTGTAACACTGGACAATTTCTCTTATGACCATGCCGGGAGGCTTATAAGTCAAACCCAGTGTTTAGGCGATGAGAATTTAGGCTTTGCCTGTGAAACCGGAGATCCGGCCCCTGCAAATCCGGTATTACAAAGCGCTATAAACACTTCTACCATTACTGTAGGAGCAGAAAGTATTAGTTTAAATGATGGTTTTGAAGTGTATGCTAGTAATGATCTTAGCTATACAGCCAGGATAGCCTCTGTAGTAACTAGTAATGGTACCAGCCCTGAAGAGCTTATCGTATATAATATATATGATGAACTAGGGCGTATGGATGCTAAAAAAGTAGGAGGTCGCGTAGATCCTTTGGGAGTAACAGCCACAAACGGATTACAAACTGTAAATTATACGTATAATGTAAGAGATTGGCTTACAGGAATCAACGATGTGAATAACCTAGGAAATGATTTGTTCTCATTTAAGATAGGTTACAATGATCCCACCAGTGGAACAGCCCTGTACAATGGAAACATTAGCCAAACCCATTGGAAAACAGCCAATACTGATAACAGTCTTAAAAACTATACTTACACTTATGATGCCCTGAATAGGATTAAAAGTGGGATTGACAATACAGGAAACTACAATTTATCTAATATTACCTATGACAAGATGGGAAATATCCTATCTTTACAAAGGCAAGGGCATATAAATGCCGATGCAACGCTCTTTGGAGAAATGGATGATTTAGTGTACACTTATGATAGTGGGAACAAACTCACCAAGGTAGTTGATAATGGTAATGCTACCTATGGATTTAAAGATGGGACCAACACTAATGATGATTTTGAGTATGATGATAATGGAAATATGGTTATAGACCGTAATAAAGGAATCACAAGTATTACTTACAATCATTTAAATTTACCTACACATGTAGTATTACCTGACGGAAATATTCAGTATATTTACGATGCCGCAGGAGTGAAAATTAAAAAAATTGTAAATAACACTGCGGTTAGTTCTTTAACAACCACAGAGTATGCGGGGAATTATATCTATGAGAATGATCTATTACAGTTCTTTAACACCGCTGAAGGGTATATAGAACCTAATGGTAGTTCTTATGACTATATCTACCAATATAAAGATCATTTAGGGAATATACGATTATCCTATAGTGATACTGATGGAAATGGTAGTGTAAATACTTCTGAAATCAAAGAAGAGAATAACTACTATCCTTTTGGACTCAAACACAAAGGATACAATGGTAACATAGTTGGAAGAAATCATAAGTATGGTTTTACAGGAAAAGAAGAGCAAGATGAACTTGGTTTAGAATGGGTAGATATTACAGCACGTAATTATGATCCTGCATTAGGTAGATGGATGAACTTAGATCCATTAGCAGAGTTAATGCGTAGACACTCTCCGTATAATTATGCGTTTGATAATCCAATTTATTTTATGGATCCTGATGGGATGATGCCACAAGGAGGAGGATGTTGTGGAGATGGAAAGAAAAAGCCATTTTCTAGGTTCACACCTAGAACGCAAACATTAGATGGGGATTTACTTACTCTATCTGTTAGTTTGAAAGCTAAATTTGCTTCTATAGGAACAGATGTATCACTTGGAAAATCTGCGAAAGCTGGTTTTGAGCTTTCAGTAGCACAAGGTTCTGCCACAGGGACATTAAATTCTAGTGGAGAATTAGAGGGTTCTGGAAAAGTAAAAATACTTAGTGCAAGAGCTGGTATTTCAATAGATGGTGTTGGAGAAAGTAATGTTAATGCATCAGTAGGTGAAATACAAGGAAAAATAAATTCTGAAGATGGCTTTAGTGGAACAGTTTCTATTTTAGATGTTACGGGTAATGCTACAACTAAAAACGGTGTTACAGTTTCAGATGGCTTTACTGCTGTAGAAGGAGATATGAAAACAGGAGAAGTTAATACTGGGGTTGTAAAAGGAGGATCTATGCAAGCTGTTAATAGCGACAATATAGGAGCAACTTTTAAGAAAAATGAAGTAGGCATTGTAGCTAAAGCAGGTCCGGCTAGAGTAACAGCTAAAGTAAATACTAAAACTTTTATGCAGAAAGTAAATAACTTTTTAAATGGAATAGGAGATTTAATATTTAATGGACCAAAAGTAAGTCCTTCTGCGGAAGATTTAAAAGATGCGAATATCAATTAAAATAAGAAAGCTAAGTAGGAGTTATATCCTACTTAGCTTTTTATATATGAGTTATCATATCGTAATTATCAAAAATGAATTATGAAGTATAGAAAATATTTTATTGTAGTTATAATATCCATTTTAATTTTAACTGGATTTAGTCAGTATGATGATAATAATCAAAACAACAATCCTGATGTAATAGAGTCATTTTTTAAAACTTATGAGGAAGACTCACCTAAAAAAGCAGTTGAATATATTTTTTCTAGTAATAAATGGATCAATTCAATAAACAAAGGAAAAAGAGATTCCTTAGGTAATAATTTAGATTTACTTATAAAACATTTAGGGGCATATCAAGGGTATGAAGTTTTTAAATCCAATAAAGCAGGAGAAAGTTATAGAGTAGTAAGTTGCCTTGCTAAATATGAGAGGCAACCTATAAGGTTTAATTTTGTGCTTTATAAACCAAATTCTGTTTGGCAAATCCAAAACTTCACATATGATATTAATGTAGAGGAAGAATTAAGTAATACAGTGAATTTATCTTTTGAATTTTAGAAAAAGAGAAATAAAGCTAATGCCAGCGATAACAAAACAATACAGTAGACTATTGGATATGTAAGCTGCATTTTATTAATTAAGACTGAACTATTTTTTTTATTAGGGTCTACATATACTTCTATAATATCTCCTTTTTTATAAGAATTATATAATTTTTTTGAATTACGATTTGTACTAAATAAATTATAAAGTTTAGAAGCATATATTTTGTTAGATTCATTTTCTTGTCCTTTATATTCATAAGAGTACTTTAAATTAAGCTTAAAAACAGTTTCTTTGTCTAGAACAAAATCTTCATCGTCAACGTAAAGGTTACTCTCTTTTTTGGTTAAGTCAGAAGCTATGATTTTACCTGAAGTTCTATGCCATAAACCGACCTTATTATTTACATAAATAAAATATATTGCTATTAATCCGAAGAAAATGGCAATTATAAAAATTAGACAAACTATTATGAATATAATATCTTCAATTTTCATAGTTGTTTTTTGTTTTAGGAGGAGTATGCTTTTTTAGCTTTAAAATCTCTGATAAGTGCATCAATCACATTAAAGAGTTGGTTTTGTTCTTCGTTAGGCATGTTGCTAATATCTTCGATACGCTGCAAAATCTTTTTATCTTTTACTATTGTAGATGTATTACCCACTAAAAAGTCAAGCGATACTTCTAAGGCAAGTGCAATTTTATTAGCAATCTCTACAGAGGGGGTAATCTCATTACGTTCATAACGTCCTATCACAGCTCCAGAGGTTCCTGCTTTAGCTCCGAGTTCTTCCCTGGAGAGTTCTTTTTGTTTACGCAATAGTGTAATGGCGCTTCCTATATTCATAATTTATAAGTAACAAAAATCCTTTAAAAATAAGGGTTTATACAAATATACGTTACTTAAAGATTAAAAAACAAACCAATTAATTTGGATAAAATATTATTTATTGATTAAGTTTGTAACTGATAAGTGAAGTTGGTAATGTTTCAAATTGGCGCTTTTATACCTTTAAATAATTAAATTACTGATTATTAATAAATTAAAAATAGAATAAGCTTCTTAAAGAAGCTTATTCTTGTTTATAAACATAAGAAATCATTGATTAAAACTTGCTAAATGGTAAATCAATTATGCTTTGTGTTTTAAAATGGCACTTGATTAAATTTACAATATGAATTGTAGGTATAGTTGTCAAGCAAGTGTTATTAAAAAAGGAAGGCGAAATAATAAACAACGCTATTATTGTAAAAATTGTAAGCGATATTTTCAGGATAAATATTTGTATAAAGCTTATGATTTAGAGGTTGATAAACTTATTACAGTATTGTTAAAAGAAGGCTGTGGTATAAGAAGTATCTCAAGGATAATTGGTATCTCAACCAAAACTGTACTTTCAAGAATGTTAAAGATTAGTAGCCAAATTAAAACCCCATACTTTAATAAACCTGGCTGTAAATTTGAAATAGATGAGATTTGGAGTTTTATTGGAAGCAAAAAAAATGTGACTTGGATTACTTATGCTATTGAGAAGCAAACCAAATTCGTTATAGATTTTTTTGTTGGGAGAAAAACAAGTAAAAATATTAAACCCCTTATTGATAAATTACTTCTGTTAGAGCCCAAATGTATTTATACTGATAGATTAAATATTTACCCAAATTTAATTCCAAAAGAAATACATAAAGTATTTAAATATTGTACCAATACTATTGAACGCAACAATCTAACATTAAGGACGCATATTAAAAGATTAAGTAGAAAAACCATTTGCTTTTCAAAGAACGAAAACTATCTGGAAGCTCATTTAAAAATTTACTTTTGGGGATAAAACCCTTTTTCGCTTTTTCTTTGTAAGTTTGAGTTCCTCAAACTAATAAATAAAATAGATGTCTCAATTTTGGTTATATTTTAAGCTTGGACTCACTCATGTGTTGGATATTACAGCATATGATCATGTCATATTCTTTATAGCATTAGTTATCCCTTATACGTTTAAAAACTGGAAACAAGTATTATGGCTGGTTACTACATTTACAGTAGGACATACATTATCCTTGATGTTGTCTGTATACGATATTGTGAGTTTTGATGCCAAATGGATTGAATTCCTTATCCCGGTGACTATTGGAGTTACTGCTTTATATTCAATTTTTACTGCTGGAAAATCAATAAACAATGAGAAAATAGGGCTTGCTTTTTTTGCAACTTTATTCTTCGGATTAATTCACGGATTCGGATTTTCAAACTACTTCAGACACATTGTTGCCGTAGAAGACAGTAAACTTATCCCTACCTTAGAATTTGCATTAGGAATAGAAACTGCCCAGGTAATTGTAGTTGTTTTTGTATTGTTATTAAGTTATATCATGCAAACCTTTTTTCGTTTCAGCAAAAAAGAATGGATGCTCATTGGTTCTGGTATCGTAATCGGATTTGTAATCCCAATGCTCATTGAAACCTGGCCTTTTTAATCTTTTTAAAGACTATTCTTGATTTTTAATAGTTATTGAAAGGTCTATCGATAGTTATAATGATATTATGTAAGTATGTCTTTATTTTCAGAATAGTTTAACAAAATGTCGAAACCCAGTGAAAGAAATGAACGCGACATTTTGAGAAACGATTCACAGAGTGAAATTCCTAAAATAAAGCATCCTTTTTTATGTTCCTTTTTGGATGAGCAAAAAGGAATAAAGAATTTTCAATACTCTTTTTAAATCCAATAATTGACAAAAGGTTTTTAACTTTATAGTAAATCTTGATTTCTCACTCAAACGCCCGCCTTGCCTTTCGGGCAGGTACAGTTTGGTACGGGCGGGTTGATTTGTTTTTGTGTTAAGACAAAAATGAATAGAATTAAAACGAATGATTACTTTTAGTATTAGTTATTAAATAAAAAAAATTAAACTTTAGCAAAAATTTACACCTTCTCATTTGTTCATCCTTACAGAACCTTCTATATTCGTTAATTAGCAAAGGGATTATTAATTTTTGACCTGTCTATAAAATCTTTGAAAATCAAGAAAGCAGTGATGAAAAAGGATAAAAAGCTGTTTGAGTATAACGAGTTCTTTTTATCCGTGGCTGAGCGTTTCGTAGTATTTTCTTAAGATTTTATAGTAAGTCATGACTTTCTTGCCCGAACGTACTATTGGTACGGGCGGGTTGATTCGTTTTCTTTGGATGAGCAAAGAAAATGAACAACTAGAATTTTATTTAAAGCTCAAAAAGGGATTAAAAAAATAGGGAAATAAACTTTATGCCTGATAAAAAACAAAGAAAATATGATATTGCTTATTTAAAAATGGCAAAAGAGTGGGGCAAACTGTCTTATTGCAAAAGAAAACAAGTTGGCGCAATTATTGTAAAAGATAGAATGATTATATCAGATGGATACAACGGTACCCCTACTGGTTTTGAGAATATATGTGAAGACGAAAACGGAGATACAAAATGGTATGTATTGCATGCAGAAGCCAACGCAATTTTAAAAGTGGCAGCTTCAACGCAATCTTGTGAAGGAGCGACCCTATACATTACATTATCTCCGTGTAAAGAATGTAGTAAGCTAGTCCATCAGGCAGGAATTAAACGTATAGTATATCATAAGGCCTATAAAGATGATTCCGGTTTACAATTTCTTGCGAAAGCAGGCGTTGAATTAGAACACATTCCCGAACTTGAAGATTGAAACATGTTGAAAAAGAAAAATTACTTCCTGTTACCCTTTATTTTTGCCACTGTACTGGCAATAGGCATCCTTATTGGTGGGAAATTAAATTTTAATGATACTCCGGAAAAACTTTTTACAACAAATACCAACTCCAAAAAAGATAAACTCAATAGATTAATCGATTATATAGATTATGAATATGTAGATGATGTTAATACCGATAGTATTGTCGATGTTACTGTCAATAATATCTTAGATAAACTGGACCCGCATTCAGTATATATTCCGAAACAAGAAATACAGCGTGAAACCGAAAACATGAAAGGCGATTTTGTCGGAATCGGAATTAGTTTTTATATGTATAAAGATACTATTGCTGTGATCAAAACGATTGAAGGCGGGCCTAGTGTAGAAGCTGGAATTGAGCCTGGTGATAGAATTCTCACTGCAGATGGAGATGAACTTTTCGGAAAAGAAATGGAGAGTGAAGAAATCGTTAAAAAACTAAGAGGAAAAGCCGGAAGTCCGGTAATGCTCGGAATTTATAAAAAGAAAACTGGAGAAAAAGTAAAAGTCAGGGTAAAAAGAGCAAGTGTGCCTATTAAAAGTGTGGATGCTTTTTATATGCTGACTGATGATTTGGGATATATCAAAGTAAATCGTTTTGCAGAATCTACATACAGAGAATTTAAATATGCCTTAACCGTACTTAAGAAAAGTGGAGCAACGCAAATAGCTCTGGATTTAAGAGATAATCCGGGAGGGTATTTAGGAATCGCAGAGCAAATGGCCGATGAATTTCTGGAAGATGATAAGCTGATCTTGTTTACTAAAAATAAAAAAGGAACTATAGAAAAAAGCTTTGCCACTCGTAAAGGCGATTTTGAAAAAGGTCAGGTCTATGTGATGATTAATGAACGATCTGCTTCGGCTAGTGAAATTGTTGCAGGTGCTTTACAGGATAACGATAAAGGTATCATTGTAGGAAGGAGATCTTTTGGAAAAGGATTGGTACAGCGTGAAATGCCTCTCCCGGACGGATCTGCAGTGCGTTTAACTATTTCCAGATATTATACTCCTACGGGAAGATCTATTCAAAGATCTTATAAAAACGGGGTAGAAGATTATTATAAAGACTATTACAAAAGATACGGTAATGGAGAATTGAAATCTGCAGATAGTATTAAAGTGGCCGATTCTCTAAAATTTACGACCCCAAAAGGGAAAATCGTTTATGGTGGAGGCGGAATCATCCCGGATATGTTTGTGCCTCTGGAAAAAACAAGAGAACAACAACAGGTTAAGAGCCTGGTATTGGAGTCTGGATTCTTGTCTTATTTCATCTTTGAATACCTGGATAAAAACAGGAATCGTTTCTTTGCTTACGATCAATCTCAGTTTATCAATGAAGTAATTATTGAAGATGAATTGGTAGAAGACTTTGTTCGTTATGCTACAGAAAGAGGCTTTACGCTAAACTTTAAAAAATACACCTCTGCATTAAAGAAATACATAAAAGCGATTATTGCAGAACAGCTTTACGGAACCAATGCTTATCAAAAAATTCTAGACGATGATGATAAAATGATCATTAAAGTCATAGAATTAAGTAATGAAGACGATAGTGATCAGCAGTAAAAAAAATAATTTTTCTGTGATTTATATGACTGGTAAAGTGCTTAACGATCTTTAATCTTTTTCTGGATTTTTTTAGAGATCGTAAAAATAGTTAATACCAAAATAGCACAAAGCGAAGCCATAATACCAATTACTGCAGTAAAACTTTCTCCAGAAAGCGGAGCTTCAAAATCTATTTTAGTAATATTATAACCAATAAGGCATACCGCTAACATAATAAGTACAATAGTAACAATTCTCATTTTTTAATTTTTAAAGACGTTGAGAAATATTAGCAGTAAAATGATGTACTGCTATAGTCAGCAAAATTACGCCAAAAATTCCACGTAGAATAACGTTGGTTCGATATAAAATGATAATCGAAGCTAAGCTTCGAAAAAGTTTTTTTCTTTAATTCGTTTAGTTCAGGTTCTCAATACTAAAAACTATCTTTGCGATATGTTTCAATTAGGAAAAACCATCGTTTCAGAAGAGTTATTAGAAAATGATTTTGTATGCAATCTTAGTGCATGTAAAGGAGCTTGTTGTGTAGATGGAGAAGCGGGTGCGCCATTAGAGGAAGAAGAAACAGCCATTTTAAAGGAAATTTACCCGAAAGTAAAACCTTTTTTAAGAAAAGAAGGCGTAGAGGTTATCGAAAAAGAAGGTACCTATGTTAAGGGATGGGATGGAGAATGGGAAACACCGTTAGTAAATGGCAATGAATGTGCATATGTGATTTTTGATAAAAAAGGAACCGCATTATGCGCCATTGAAGAAGCATATAATCAAGGAGAGGTCGATTGGAAAAAACCAGTATCTTGCCATTTATATCCAATACGGGTAAAACAATATTCAGAATTTGCAGCAGTCAATTATCATAAATGGCATATTTGTGATGATGCCTGTAGCCTGGGAAAAGAACTGGGAGTACCGGTTTTCAAGTTTGTAAAACAAGCTTTAATCAGAAAGTTTGGAGAAGACTGGTATAAAGAATTAGAAGAAGTCGCAGAAAAATATAAAAAGTAATTTTTTGATATTGCGCAAACTTATTTAAGCAAAAATCTTACCATAAAATCAGATCAGATTTAACAATTGCTTAACAGGCCAATGATTATCAATTGTCAACCCACATTTCAACAATTCGTGTTAAAAACTTTGTCGCCTAAATGACTAAATAGCCTTTCAATTTCAACAACAATTTGCAATATTTGTTAGTCCCAAGTCGCCTCAAATAAATTTTCATTAATTACTTAAAAATCAAAGAGAATGTCTGTAGCAGAAGAGCCCATATTAAAAGAAAATGAAGGTCGATTTGTGATTTTTCCAATCCAACATCACGATTTATGGGAATGGTATAAAAAATGCGAAGCTTGTTTTTGGACAGCTGAAGAAATTGACTTACATCAGGACCTTACAGATTGGAATAATAAACTAAATGATGATGAGCGTTATTTCATTAAACACATATTAGCATTTTTTGCAGCTTCTGATGGAATAGTTAATGAAAACCTTGCCGAGAATTTTGTAAACGAAGTACAATACCCGGAAGCAAAATTCTTTTACGGTTTCCAGATTATGATGGAAAATATCCATTCGGAAACCTATTCGTTGCTAATTGATACTTATGTTAAAGACGAAGCAGAGAAAGATAAGTTGTTCAGAGCGATTGAAGTATTTCCTGCAATCATGAAAAAAGCAAAATGGGCATTAAAATGGATTGAATCGCCAAGCTTTGCAGAGCGTTTAATTGCCTTTGCAGCTGTAGAAGGAATTTTCTTTTCAGGAGCGTTTTGTTCTATCTTCTGGTTGAAGAAAAGAGGATTAATGCCAGGGCTTACTTTTTCCAATGAGTTGATTTCAAGAGACGAAGGAATGCATTGTGATTATGCAGTACACCTTCACAATAAGCATTTAATCAATAAAGTACCTAAAGAAAGAATTAAAGAAATTATTGTAGACGCACTAAATATTGAGCGTGAATTTGTTACAGAATCATTGCCGGTGAGTCTCATTGGAATGAATGCTAAATTAATGACACAATATTTAGAATTTGTAACAGACAGGCTATTAGTAGAACTGGAATGCGATAAAGTATACAATTCGACAAATCCATTCGATTTTATGGATATGATATCATTACAAGGAAAAACAAACTTCTTTGAAAAGAGAGTTTCTGAATACCAAAAAGCAGGTGTCTTAAACAACGATAAAGAAGAAGATGGGAAAATTAGTTTTGATGCTGATTTTTAAAAATTAAGTGGGGGCTTGATTTTTCAGAAGATTTAAAAAGTATAATAGGGGAGTAAAACTAATAAAATCAATTAAAAGGGATGTTCGTAGTAAAAAGAGATGGTAGAAAAGAGCCGGTAATGTTCGACAAAATTACAGCTCGAGTTCGTAAATTGTGTTATGGCTTAAACAATTTGGTAGATCCGGTTAAAGTAGCCATGCGGGTAATTGAAGGATTGTATGATGGGGTAACTACTTCAGAACTTGATAACCTTGCAGCAGAAACTGCAGCAACTATGACTACCACTCACCCTGATTATGCAAGATTAGCTGCCAGGATTTCTGTTTCCAATCTGCATAAAAACACAAAGAAGTCGTTTTCAGAGACAATGACAGATTTGTATAACTACATCAATCCAAGAACAGGTAAAGAAGCGCCATTACTTTCAGATGAAGTTTATAAGGTGATCATGGATAATGCCGATACCTTAGATTCAAATATTATCTATAACAGGGATTTCGGATACGATTACTTCGGATTTAAAACTTTAGAAAGATCATATCTTTTAAAAATTAATGGTCAAATAGCAGAACGCCCACAACATATGTTGATGAGGGTTTCTATTGGAATCCATTTAAATGATTTGGATGCTGCTCTCGAAACTTATGAGTTGATGTCTAAAAAGTATTTTACACATGCTACTCCAACCCTGTTTAATTCGGGAACTCCAAAACCTCAAATGTCATCTTGCTTTTTATTAGCAATGAAAGAAGATAGCATTGATGGTATTTATGATACGTTAAAACAAACAGCTAAAATTTCTCAATCTGCTGGTGGAATTGGATTATCTATTCACAATGTACGTGCTACCGGATCATACATAGGTGGAACTAACGGAACTTCTAACGGGATTGTGCCAATGTTGAGAGTGTTCAACGATACGGCTCGTTATGTAGATCAGGGAGGTGGAAAAAGAAAAGGAAGTTTTGCGATGTATGTAGAACCATGGCATGCAGATATCTTTGATTTCTTAGATTTAAAGAAGAATCACGGGAAAGAAGAAATGCGTGCACGTGATTTATTCTATGCAATGTGGATTCCGGATTTGTTTATGAAGCGGGTACAAGAAGACGGAAAATGGACATTGATGTGTCCGAATGAATGCCCGGGGCTTTTTGATTGCCATGGAGAAGAGTTTGAGAAAAAATATGAAGCTTACGAAACAGCAGATAAAGGAAGAAAAACAATTAAAGCCAGAGAGCTTTGGGAGAAAATCCTGGAATCTCAAATAGAGACGGGAACCCCGTACATGCTTTATAAAGATGCGGCGAATCGCAAATCAAACCAGAAAAATCTGGGTACAATTCGCTCTTCGAATCTTTGTACAGAAATCATGGAGTACACTTCTCCGGATGAGGTAGCTGTATGTAACCTAGCCTCTATTGCACTTCCAATGTTTGTAAAAGACGGGGCTTTTGACCATGAAGAGTTATTTAGAGTAACCAAAAGAGTTACTAAAAACTTAAACAGAGTAATAGATAGAAATTACTACCCGGTAATTGAAGCGCAAAATTCCAATTTTAGACATAGACCAGTAGGTCTTGGAGTTCAAGGCTTAGCAGATGCTTTTATCATGCTGAGAATGCCTTTTACCAGTGATGAAGCTAAAAAATTAAACCAGGAAATATTCGAAACCCTCTATTTTGCAGCAGTTACAGCTTCTATGGAAGAAGCTAAAAAGGATGGTCCTTATGAATCGTATAAAGGATCACCTATTTCTGAAGGAGAGTTCCAGTATAATTTATGGGGAATTAAAGATGATGAGCTAAGTGGCCGATGGGACTGGGGAAAATTGAGAAAAGAAGTAAAGAAAAACGGGGTTAGAAATTCGCTTTTAGTGGCTCCGATGCCAACAGCTTCTACCTCTCAGATATTAGGAAACAATGAATGTTTTGAGCCATATACCTCAAATATCTATACAAGAAGAGTATTGTCTGGTGAATTTATTGTAGTAAATAAACATTTATTAGAAGATTTAGTAAATTTAGGTCTTTGGAACGAAGATTTAAAGCAAGAATTAATGAGAGCTAATGGCTCTGTACAAAATATAGATGTAGTTCCGCAAGAGATTAAAGAACTATATAAAACGGTTTGGGAATTGAGTATGAAAGATATTATAGATATGTCTCGTCACAGAGGATATTTTATAGATCAGTCTCAATCCCTTAACTTATTTATGGAAGGTGCAACCTTCGCAAAATTAACTTCGATGCATTTTTATGCATGGAAAAGTGGTTTAAAGACAGGAATGTATTATCTTAGAACCAAAGCTGCTGTAGATGCAATTAAATTTACATTAGATAATACAAAAAAATCAGAACCTGTTCCTGAAATGGCGGCAATTGAAGGGCAACAACAGGCACAGGCCTCAAAACCTGCTCCTGCTCCTGTAGAGCCATTAACACCTCAGGAACTGAAAGAAATGCTAGCTAAATCTCGTGAAAACGAAGGCGACGATTGTCTTATGTGTGGTTCTTAATTATTAATCTGTTTGAACTTAACCAGAAAAGGGAAGTGTAATAGCTTCCCTTTTTATTTTTTAATTTAGAATTAAACCAATATTATGATGCATTGGGAACAACTTTTATCATTAAAACGTTTTGGAGATACACACAAGCGTCTTAGAAAAGAACAAGATGAAACACGTTTAGGTTTTGAAGTAGATTATGACCGTATTATATTTTCTTCGGCATTCCGGAGTCTTCAGGATAAAACCCAGGTAATTCCGTTGTCAAAGACCGATTTTGTTCATACCCGGTTAACACACAGTTTAGAAGTTTCTGTTGTTGCAAGAAGTTTAGGAAGACTTGCCGGGAAGCAAATCCTGGAGAAACATCCATACTTAAAAGAAGTTCATGGTTATCATTTTAATGATTTTGGAGCAATAGCAGCAGCAGCAGCACTATCACACGATATTGGAAATCCACCATTTGGTCATAGTGGAGAAAAAGCTATAGGAGAATATTTTAAAAACGGGAACGGAAGAAAGTTCAAAGATCAGTTAACAGCGAAAGAATACCAGGATTTAATTGATTTTGAAGGAAATGCTAACGGATTTAAAATACTCACAGAAAGTAGACAGGGTGTTGAAGGCGGATTAAGATTGAGTTATGCTACGCTAGGCGCTTTTATGAAATACCCAAAAGAATCGTTACCTAAAAAACCAACTTCACATGTTGCAGACAAAAAATTTGGTTTTTTTCAGTCTGATAAAGCTTTTTTTGAAGAAGTAGCTTCAGATCTTGGGATGAAGCAGACCAGGAAAGGAAAAGATATCTCGTTTTCTAGGCACCCATTAGCTTATTTGGTAGAAGCTGCAGATGATATTTGCTATACCATTATAGATTTTGAAGACGGAATTAATTTAGGATTAATTGATGAAGCTTATGCGTTAGAATATCTCATTAAACTGGTAAAAAATAAAATCAATACACAAAAATATAACTCCTTAAAAACAAAAGAAGATCGGTTAAGCTACTTGAGAGCGTTGTCTGTAAGTACCCTTATTGAGGAAGCTGTTCGGGTTTTTATAGCCAATGAAGAAGCTATTTTAAAAGGAGAATTTAAAACTGCACTTTTAGAAAAATCCCAATACATAGCCCAGATCGATGATATTATAAAATTAAGTGTTGAAAAAATATATAAGTCAGAAGAAGTAGTTGTCAAAGAAATTTCGGGTTATGCAGTCGTAGAGAAATTATTGGATGTATTTATAAACGCTGTAATTAGAAAGCATCATGGGCAAGAAAGCAATTATGATAAGCTGATATTAAGATTAATTCCTGAAAAATTTCTTAAAACCACTTCATCAATTTATTCGTATATATTAAGTGTATGTTGCTTTATAGCGAGTTTGACTGATGGAAAAGTGACTCAATTATTAAAAAAAATTAATGGATAATTAGATTGATAAAAGAGTTAAAAGTTTAAGATAATTTTGTGATTATATTAAGATAGGGTACTTTAGAGCGATATTTTTTTAAGATTTTAGATAATATTTAGTCTAAATCTTATTCAATTCAGAATAAAAAATACGATTACATAATACAAAAAGCTAATGAAAAAAAAATTACTCTATCTCTTACCTTTGGCATTAGTTGTTTTAGGTTTAATTTCTGTAAAGCTTCTTTTTAATGCTACAGTCGATGAGACGGAAAAAGAAGATACGATAACAGAACTTCGAAAGAAGCACAAAGAATATTTAGAAAATAGTCCATTTAAAGAAACTAAATACCTTTCTAAAAAAGAACGCAAAGCAAGAGCGCTACCGCCTAATGCATTTTTTGAGCAAAATTGGGAAAGGACTTTAGATCCGAGTTTAGGACATCCTAATTATAGAAAAGCACTTGAAATTCAACACGAGTTAATCGAATCTAATAAAAAAAGAGAAATAGATGCTCCCATAATTACGGGTGTACCTGGAGAATCTGTAGGTAATGCATGGATAGAGCGAGGCCCGGGAAATATTGGAGGTCGTACTAGAGGTATTCTGTTTGACCCTAATGATGTTAACAATCAAAGAGTATTTGCAGGAGGAGTTTCAGGAGGTTTATGGGTTAATGATAATATTACCGATCCAAACTCTGTTTGGCAATTAGTTACAGGAGTACCAGAAAATATTGCAGTTACTGAGATTATTGCTGACCCTAATAATTCACAAATTTTATATATAGGTTCAGGAGAATCTTATACAGGTGGAGATGCTATAGGTAACGGAGTTTATCGTTCAACAGATGGAGGGGTAAACTGGGAAATGATTTTTGGAGGACCTGAAGGTACGCCGACTGTAAATGCTGCTGGTACTCAAGTTGTAGTCGATGGTATTTTTTATGTAAATGATATTATTGCAAGAAATGTCGGAGGTAACACAGAATTGTATATGGCAGCAGCTGGAGCTTTTACCGGAGAACAAGGATTCAATCCTGCAGCTTTTTTAGGTTTATTTGAACAAGGTTTATATCGTTCTACTGATAATGGAAATACGTGGAGTTTAATTACAATCAATATTAACAATAATCCGGTTAATCCAAATGATTTAGAACTTGATCCAAATAACAATATATGGCTTGCAACAACAAGTTCTTCTTTTGGAGATCCTGGAGGGCAAATATATAGATCTGCTAATGGAACTACATTTACGTTAATAAATACCATTGCTGGAGCAGCCAGAACAGAAATAGAACCATCATCTCAAGATGCTAATGTATTTTATGTAGCTGCTAATGTAAATGGTGAAGCTGATTTATTTGTAACTACTGATGCTTTTACAACTATAACTCCATTAGGTGAGCCAATAGATATTGAAAATGGTATTGATGCAGATGATTACGCTAGAGGGCAAGCTTTTTATGATTTACCAATTGAAGTAGATCCTACAGATGATACTATACTTTATGTTGGTGGAATTAATTCTTTTAGAGGTAATATTACAGTAGATCCAGTTGATGGATCTAGATCTATTTTACCTACTGGTTGGAGTCAGATTTCTATACAAGGAACACAATTTCTTCCTCAAGGGGAAGTATTGCGTTTTTCTGTAATGCATGCAGATATACATGCCATGACTTTTAGGCCTGGAAATGAAAATCAAGCTGTTTTTGGTACAGATGGGGGTATATATTATGCTTCAAATTTAGCAAATGCTCCAAATTCGACAAATGCGATTCAGGTAAGAAATAATGGATATGCAGTAACCCAATTTTATAATGGTGATATTGATGATGCTTCGGGTACTATGGGAGGAGGAACTCAAGATAATGGAACTCCTTATAATTTCTTATCAGGAAATAACGACTTTTTTACCGTTAGAGGAGGTGATGGAGCTTATGGACAGTTTGATACTAATCGTGATGGTCAATCAGGATACTTTATCCAGAGTACGCAATTTATAAGCTATGCTATTTTTGCATTACCTTTGCAAGCCAATTTGGCAAACCCTGTTGGTGCACCACCTAGTGTTTTAGGATCTCTAACATCTAATGCGGCTATAATTACTAATATTGATGGTGGTAATTTTATTAATGAAGCAGATGTAGATACTAACCTTGATATCCTATATATTAATGCTGTCTCTGGAGGTACTTTTAGAATTGCTAGATATAGTAATTTAAATAGTATTTCAACTGGAAGCCCCAATTTCCCTGAAGCATTTATTACAGATCCGTTATTAACAAGTAATATTTCTACACTGCAAGTTTCTCCATTTACAACTAATTCAACTCGACTTTTAATAGGAACAGAAGCTAATCAATTGTTAAATGTTGAAAATGCTGATGGAGAAAATGGAGATCCGGTATTTACTGATATCTCAGGATCTAATTTTTTAGGGAGTATATCTGATATAGAATTTGGGATTAATTCTCAAACAATAATGGTGACTTTTTCAAACTATGGGATTAATAGTGTCTTTTACACAGAAGATGGAGGGGCTACCTGGCTACCAAAAGAAGGAGACCTTCCGGATATTCCTGTATTTTCGATATTGCCAAACCCGTTAAACCCCAATGAAGTAATCATAGGAACGCAATTTGGAGTGTGGCGTACCGAAAACTTTTTAGATGCCAGCCCTAACTGGCAACAATCTTTTAACGGGATGAGTAATGTGCCTGTCAGAGATTTAGATTTACGCCCTTCAACAAATGAAGTTTTAGCAACCACACATGGTCGAGGAATGTTTACAGGATCTTTTACCATAGATCCAAACGATGATAACGATGGAGATGGAGTATTAAACGATGTAGATAATTGCCCGAATACTCCTAATCCAGATCAGGCAGACGCAGATGGAAATGGAATAGGTGATGTTTGTCAGGATACCGATTTTGATGGTGTAATTGATATTAATGACAATTGCCCGAATACTCCTAATCCAGATCAGGCAGACGCAGATGGAGATGGAATGGGCGATGTTTGTCAGGATACCGATGGAGATGGTGTTATTGATATAGAAGATAATTGCCCTGACAATGCAAACCCAGATCAGGCAGATACTGATGGAGATGGAATAGGAGATGTTTGTGATAATGGTTTTTTAGCACAAGATAATCTTACCGTCGAAACAGTTTCGGAAAGCTGCCCAGGACTTGAGAATGGGATAATTAATATCTCTGTTAATGAAATCAACTTGCCCTATGAAGCCAATTTGGTTGGAAATGGATTGAATGTTACTCAGAATTTTACAAGAACCACTTCTTTTGAAGACTTACCAGTTGGTTCGTATGTAGTATGTGTGTCCTTGACAGATAGAGATTTTGAGCGTTGTTTTGAATTAACTATAGCTGCAGCAGCACCATTGGATATAGATTTTGAAGGTGTCTTGCCGGGTAGTGTAGCCAACAGTTCCATTTATTCTTTCAATGTCAACTTTGGAGAAGGTCCTTTTGAGATTAGGTTTAATGATGAGTTAATCAGAACCACTAATGAATCGTCTTTTGATGTTGAACTTACCGGTTCAGGAACATTAGAAATTATTCCGTCCAGGTTGTGTCAGGGAATCTTTTCTTTAGCCATTGATGGTCCTGGAATAGATGGAGTAACCGCTTTTCCAAACCCTGTTGTAAATGAGCTTACCATTAGTATTCCTGGAAATTTGAGCACAGTACCAGTAAGTGTCTTTAATATATCAGGACAATTAATTTATCAGCAGAATACCAATGTGAATGGAAACCGTGTAAATGTTCCATTTAACAGTATGCCCAACGGGGTTTATTTTGTTAGGTTAGCTATGGATAACCCTGTAGTATTAAAAATTGTAAAATAAAAAAGTGATGAAGAAGAATACAATCAAAACATATATAGGCTTATTGCTAATTTCGACAATTTTATTCTCTTGTGGCGGTGGCGGAGATGATGCTCCACCTCCCAATGAGCCACCCACTGCAGTAGAGAATTTAATATTTCCATCGGCTAACTTATTGTGTATAGATAATAATATTACTTTCGATTGGAGTGATGCTACAGATCCAGAAGGAGGTAATGTCCGTTATAGAATATTAATAGCCAGAGATCGTGACTTGACTCAGGTAGAAGAAGAGAGAACAGTAACTGAAAGCGAAGTGACCATTACTCTGGAAAGAGGAGTAGCTTTTTACTGGAATATAGTGAGTTTGGATAATGCAAGTGCAGAGAGTGCTCCAACGCCTACTCAGGCCTTTTTTACTATGGGAGACGGTGTAGTAAATAATGTGCCGTTTACAGCTGCTTTGGTAGCACCGGCAAATGATGCTAATGTAGCTCCTGGGACAGTGAATTTAAGTTGGGATGGAGCAGATACCGATGTGGGTGATGTTTTGACTTATGATTTATATTTTGGAACAGATGCAAATCCGCCATTATTGGAAGAGGGATTGACGGTTGAGAATTTTGATGTTATGGCAACTACGGGGACTACATATTTTTGGAGAGTTGATACGATAGATGATTCAGGAGCGAGAAGTATTGGACAAGTATGGCAGTTTACTGCAAATTAGATTTTATTTAAATATAAATTACATTTTGAATAAGAAAAACGGTCGTTTGTATAAATGACCGTTTTTTTATTTGAAAAACATAAAAATTATTCTTTGATTTGTAGTAAGAAAAAAGTGTCTTTACTGAGATTTTTTTAGTATAAATACTTGAATACTTATTCTAAAATGAAAAATAGATTATTTTTTTTAAGTTTAATTGTCATCAGTTTAACTTTAATATTTTTTCTTAAAAGAAAAAACACAGAAGTAGAGAAAGAAGATACGATAACAGAACTTCGAAAGAAGCACAAAGAATATTTAGAAAATAGTCCATTTAAAGAAACCAGAGGCTTTACTAAAAAAGAGCGCAAAGCAAGAGCATTACCACCTAATGGTTTTTTTGAACAACAATGGGATCGAACTTTAGATCCTAGTTTAGGGCAACCAAATTTTAGGAAAGCACTACAAATTCAACGTGAACAAATTCAAAAAAATAAGGATAGAACTATTCAATTTGGTGTTCCAGGAGAATCAAATGCTAACCCTTGGATAGAGAGAGGCCCGGATGATGTAGGAGGAAGAACTAGGGGTATTATGTTCGACCCTAATGACCCAACTAATCGACGTGTATTTGCCGGAGGTGTAAGTGGTGGATTATGGGTAAACAATGATATCACAGATGCTAATTCTACTTGGAGTTTAGTACAAGGAGTTCCTGAAAATATAGCAGTAAACCAGATTATATTTGATCCTAATAATAGAAATACATTTTATATAGCGTCTGGAGAACAATATACACGAGGTTCAGTTATTGGAAATGGAGTGTATCGCTCTACAGATGGAGGAGCCAATTGGGAACAAATTTTTGGGGGTCCGAATGGAAATGTTCAGGCTAATAGTAGAGAAATAATTGTAGAAGGAATTTTTTATGTAAATGATATTATTGCCAGAAATGTAAGCGGTTCTACAGAAATTTATATAGCGGTTACAAGTGATATTTTTTTCCCTGGACAAACAAGGCCTAATAACCCACTTGCAATTTTAGGACCTAATGATAGAGGAATCTATCGTACACTGGATAATGGGAACTCCTGGAATTTGATTCCTGTAACATCTTCAATAGGAGTAGCCGTAAACCCAAATGATTTAGAATTAGACGCGAATAATAATATATGGGTAGCTACAACTTCTGTTAGTGAAAATAGAAATGAAATAAATGGGGGAGATATTTTTATGTCGACAAACGGAACTAATTTTACATTGATAAATACGATTCCCGGGGCAGCCAGAACAGAAATAGAACCCTCGTCTCAAAATGCGAATGTGTTTTATGTGGCTGCAGAGATTAATCGTCAAGCAGATTTATTTATTACTACAGATGCTTTCTTCACATTTAATAGACTAACAGAACCTAATGATGCAACTACTCCAGTTGGAGATTATACAAGAACACAAGCTTTTTACGATTTACCTATTGAAGTAGATCCTACTGACGATACTATTTTATACGTAGGAGGGATAAATCTATTTAGAGGTATTGTAGATCAATCAAGAAATAGAGTGACCTGGAGGCAAATGTCTAATGAAGTATCTGTACATGCAGATCAACATGCTATAGTCTTTAGACCCGGAAATTCAGATCAGGCGGTTTTTGGTAATGATGGAGGAGTGTATTACGGATCGAGTTTAGCTGCTGCTTCTATAACATTAGGTGATAATAATACAATTTCTGTTAGAAACAATAATTATAATGTGACTCAATTTTATGCGGGAAGTATCAATATTGAAGGGCAGGAAGAAATAGTGGGAGCATCTCAAGATAATGGAGTAATAATTTCTGATGGCTTTACCGGGGGGATAGAATCGTTTAGCGATCTTGTTTTTGGAGATGGAACATATGCTCAATTTGATGATCAAGGAGAATATCTGATAGCTTCTAATCAAGATGTTTATATCTATTTTGAACTTCCTAGAAGTGATGTAACTAATGCGTATCTCATCACATCTACAAGAATACAGAGGAATTTTATTAATGAGGCAGAGTTAGATACGAACTTGGATATATTATATGTAAATGCGAGGCCAGAATTTGGAACATCAGGTTCTCGAATTGCCAGGTATTCGAATATTACAAACGGGAGAGAAAATATTAGAGAAGATTTATTAACAGATAGACTGTTATCAGGTCAAAATATATCGGCATTGAAAGTTTCGCCATTTGAAACGACTTCAACACGGTTACTTGTTGGAACAGAAAGAGGAAGGCTAATAAATATAGAGAATGCAGATGGAGATAACCCTGTGTTCACCAGAATTTTTGGTCCTGGTTTTTTAGGAAGTATAAGCGATATAGAATTTGGTGATGATATTAATACATTCATAGTTACATTCTCGAATTATGGTGTAACCAGTGTGTTTTATACAGAAGATGGAGGGGCTACCTGGGTATCAAAAGAAGGAGATTTTCCAGATATTCCAGTATTTTCATTTTTACAAAGCCCTTTAAATCCTAATGAGGCTATAATAGGATCATATTTCGGAGTATAGCGTACCGAAAACTTTTTAGATGTAAATCCTAATTGGGTGCAATCCTTTAATGGAATGAGTAATGTTCAGGTACGTGACTTAGATTTAAGGCCATCAGATAATACGGTATTAGCATCTACTTATGGGCGAGGAGTATTTACAGGGTCTTTTACTATAGATCCAAACGATGATAATGACGGAGATGGAATTTTAAATGGTGTAGATAACTGTCCTAATACTCCAAATCCGGGCCAGGAAGATGCAGATGGAAATGGAATAGGAGATGTTTGTCAGGATACTGATTTTGATGGTGTAGCAGATGCCTTTGATAACTGCCGTGATATGAGAAACCCAGATCAGGCAGACGCTGATGGCGATGGTATTGGTGATGTATGTGAAGATGAAGATGGCGATGGTATTCTGGATTTAGAAGATAATTGTCCTTTAAACGCTAACCCTGATCAGGCAGATGATGACGATGATGGAATTGGAAACGTCTGTGACAATTGCCCTGACAATGCAAATCCAGATCAGATTGATACTGATGGAAATGGAATAGGAGATGTTTGCCAGGATACCGATGGAGATGGTATTATAGATATAGAAGATAACTGTTCGAATACTCCAAATCCAGATCAGGCAGATGCTGATGGAGATGGAATAGGAAATGTTTGTGATAATGGTTTTTTAGCACAAGATAATCTTACCGTCGAAACAGTTTCGGAAAGCTGTCCAGGGCTGGAAAACGGAGTAATTAATATCACTGTTAATGAAATTAACTTGCCCTATGAAGCTAATTTGGTTGGAAATGGATTGAATGTTACTCAGAATTTTACAAGAACCACTTCTTTTGAAGACTTACCAGTTGGTTCGTATGTAGTATGTGTGTCCTTGACAGATAGAGATTTTGAGCGTTGTTTTGAATTAACTATAGCTGCAGCAGCACCATTGGATATAGATTTTGAAGGTGTCTTGCCGGGTAGTGTAGCCAACAGTTCCATTTATTCTTTCAATGTCAACTTTGGAGAAGGTCCTTTTGAGATTAGGTTTAATGATGAGTTAATCAGAACCACTAATGAATCGTCTTTTGATGTTGAACTTACCGGTTCAGGAACATTAGAAATTATTCCGTCCAGGTTGTGTCAGGGAATCTTTTCTTTAGCCATTGATGGTCCTGGAATAGATGGAGTAACCGCTTTTCCAAACCCTGTTGTAAATGAGCTTACCATTAGTATTCCTGGAAATTTGAGCACAGTACCAGTAAGTGTCTTTAATATATCAGGACAATTAATTTATCAGCAGAATACCAATGTGAATGGAAACCGTGTAAATGTTCCATTTAACAGTATGCCCAACGGGGTTTATTTTGTTAGGTTAGCTATGGATAACCCTGTAGTATTAAAAATTGTAAAATAAAAAAGTGATGAAGAAGAATACAATCAAAACATATATAGGCTTATTGCTAATTTCGACAATTTTATTCTCTTGTGGCGGTGGCGGAGATGATGCTCCACCTCCCAATGAGCCACCCACTGCAGTAGAGAATTTAATATTTCCATCGGCTAACTTATTGTGTATAGATAATAATATTACTTTCGATTGGAGTGATGCTACAGATCCAGAAGGAGGTAATGTCCGTTATAGAATATTAATAGCCAGAGATCGTGACTTGACTCAGGTAGAAGAAGAGAGAACAGTAACTGAAAGCGAAGTGACCATTACTCTGGAAAGAGGAGTAGCTTTTTACTGGAATATAGTGAGTTTGGATAATGCAAGTGCAGAGAGTGCTCCAACGCCTACTCAGGCCTTTTTTACTATGGGAGACGGTGTAGTAAATAATGTGCCGTTTACAGCTGCTTTGGTAGCACCGGCAAATGATGCTAATGTAGCTCCTGGGACAGTGAATTTAAGTTGGGATGGAGCAGATACCGATGTGGGTGATGTTTTGACTTATGATTTATATTTTGGAACAGATGCAAATCCGCCATTATTGGAAGAGGGATTGACGGTTGAGAATTTTGATGTTATGGCAACTACGGGGACTACATATTTTTGGAGAGTTGATACGATAGATGATTCAGGAGCGAGAAGTATTGGACAGGTATGGCAGTTTACTGCAAATTAATTTGCTTATAAATAATTATAAATACAGTTACTTATTTAATAGTAACTGTATTTCTTTTGCAATATTTTGAGTATCAATTCCAGAAAGATTTTGTAATTCTGCAATGGTACCGTGCTGAATAAATTGATCTGGAATCCCTAGAACTTGAATCTTAATGTTATAATGATGTTCTGCTGCAAATTCCAAAACAGCACTTCCTAATCCTCCCTTTTTAGTTCCGTCTTCAATAGTAATTATATTTTTAAAGGTAGTGCATATCTGATGCAATAAAACCTCATCTAAGGGCTTTAAAAAGCGCATGTCAAAATGTGCTACCTCATCTGTTTCTTTTAATGATGCAATAGCTTCAGTAACATTTTTAGCAATACTGCCAATACTCAATACAGCAATATTATTTCCTTCTTTCAAAATAGAACCTTTGCCTATTTCGATACTTTTAAATGGTTGTTCCCAATCAATCGTAACTCCTCTTCCTCTCGGATAACGAATAGCGATAGGGTATTTTAAGCCTCTTTGAGCAGTAAACATAATGTTTCTCAACTCTGTTTCGTTCCTTGGAGCAAAGATGACGAGGTTTGGGATGCAACGTAAATAAGCCAAATCGAATACGCCGTGATGAGTAGCTCCATCTTCACCGACTAACCCGGCCCTGTCCAGGCAAAAAATAACAGGAAGGTTTTGTAAAGCTACATCATGTATAATTTGATCATAAGCTCTTTGCAAAAATGTAGAATAGATATTACAAAAAGGAATGTATCCCTGGGTGGCCATTCCAGCAGCTAATGTTACGGCATGTTGTTCGGCTATACCAACATCAAATGCCCGGTCTGGAATTTCTGCCATCATAAATTTTAATGAACTTCCTGTAGGCATAGCAGGAGTAATGCCTATAATTTTCTCATTTTGTTTGGCAAGTTCAACAATAGTATGCCCAAATACATCCTGGTATTTTGGAGGCTGGACGATATGAGGTTTGGCGATTAATTCTCCTGTGTTTTTATCAAATTTTCCGGGAGCATGGTAAATTACCTGGTTTTCTTCTGCTTTTTTTAACCCCTTTCCTTTAGTAGTGATAAGATGTAAAAATCTTGGGCCTTTTATTTTTTTGAGCCTGTTTAATTCTTCTATTAATAGCGGTAAATTATGACCGTCAATTGGGCCTGAATAATCAAAATTAAGAGCTTTAATGATATTATTTTGGGCTAATCGTTTGTTAGTTTTAACTTCTGTCAGGTATTTTTTAAGAGCTCCTACGCTAGGATCAATCCCTATAGCATTATCGTTTAAAATAATTAAAAGGTTAGTATCGGTAACCCCTGCATGATTAAGAGCCTCAAAAGCCATTCCACTGGCTATAGATGCATCTCCAATAACAGCAATGTGTTGTTTTTCAACCACTCCTTTTAACTGAGAAGCTATAGCCATACCTAAAGCTGCAGAAATAGAAGTAGAAGAATGTCCTACCCCAAACGTATCGTAGATGCTTTCACTTCGTTTTGGGAATCCGCTAACTCCTCCTAGTTGTCGATTGGTGTGAAATATATCTTTTCTTTCGGTTAATATTTTATGTCCATAAGCCTGGTGGCCAACATCCCAAACTAATAAATCGTCTGGTGTGTTAAATACATAATGTAATGCAATAGTGAGCTCAACAACTCCTAAACTGGCTCCCAGATGCCCTTCTTTTACAGCAACAATATCAATGATAAAGTCTCGTAGCTCCTTGGCTAATTGCGGAAGTTGATCTTTAGAGAGTTTCCGCAAATCTTCAGGAGAATTAATATGTTTAAGTAAATTATCTGGCATAGGACAAAAGTAACACTTGAAATTGTATTTTTGTTTTAGTGGAAAATATTTTTGACGATACTTATTTTATGAAAAAAGCTCTTGAAGAAGCAGAAATAGCTTTTCAGGAAGGAGAAGTTCCGGTAGGAGCAGTCATTGTTATTGATAACCGCATTATTGCCCGTGCACATAATCTTACAGAAAAGCTTAATGATGTTACTGCCCATGCTGAAATGCAGGCGATAACCTCTGCTGCTAATTTTATTGGTGGTAAATATTTGAAAGATTGCACGCTATACGTTACATTAGAACCTTGTCAAATGTGTGCAGGAGCTCTGTATTGGAGTCAGATATCTAAAATAGTCTACGCAGCTAGTGATGATAAGCGAGGATTTACAGTAATGGGGACAAAGCTGCATCCGAAGACAAAAATTATAGACGGTATTTTAAGTGATGAAGCTTCGCAATTGCTAATTCGCTTTTTTGAACAAAAAAGACGTCTGAACTAAAAGCATAAAAAAAGCGCAACATGTGTTGCGCTTTAGTCAATCAAAAATAAAATATCATTAGTCGATTACTTGCACTTGTGCAGCAACCATTCCTTTTCTTCCTTCTTCTTCAATGTATTCTACTTTGTCACCGTCTTTAAGTTCAACACCATTAAGTCCTGTAACATGAACAAAGATGTCTTTTCCGGTTTCATCGTTTGTAATGAATCCGTAACCTTTAGATTCATTAAAAAATTTAACTGTACCTGTCATTATATTGTATAATAAATTAATTAAGGAACAAAAGTAGGCTTTTAATAAACAATAAAGGATAAATAAATGTTTTTTTCTTAGAAAATTATTGATTTTCAGGATTTTCCCCCTTTTTGTCTCTCATTTTTTCAATATTCTCTTTAGTAAGCATATAGTCGTTTAATTTTTTCCCTTTAGACTGTCTGTAAATAAATAAAGGCATGAGAATAAATGCGGTAGTAATTATTGTAATTCCAATAATGACATCCCCTAACTGTGTGTTTTGAGTATTTTTAAAATAGAAACCAAAACCAAATGAAATCAGGATTAAAAAAAAGAGAATTTGGATAAATCGTTTCACGTTAATGTCTAGTTTTTTAATAAATCTATCTTGTAAAATTAATTAACTTTCTTCGATATGCTGTTAGTAATTTAGATTTAGAGACAAAACCCGCATATTTACCTTTTTTGATAACCGGAAGATTCCAGGCTCCACTGTCCTGAAATTTTCTCATTACTTTTTTCATGTTGTCGTCTTCATAGATGATATATTCGGGAGCATCGTGCATTAAATCTTTAACCTTTGTTGAATGATATAGATCTGTGTTAAACATAATTCCCCGGATATCGTCTAATAGAATGATACCAGTTAACTCATTTTCATTATTTACGACAGGAAATAAATTTCTTGAACATTTAGCGACGCCTTCATGTAACATTTCTCCTAAAGACATTTCCGGGTTGATGGTAATAAAATCGTCTTCTATTACACTGTCTAATTTCATTAATGTCAATACGGTTTCATCTTTATCATGCGTAATTAATTCGCCTGCAGCAGCTAGTTTTCGGGTGTATATGGTATAATCCAACAAATTTTTAGTGATTAAAAACGAGATCGCAGAGGTGAGCATTAACGGAATAAATAATTCATACCCTCCTGTGATTTCTGCAATTAAGAAAATAGCAGTTAACGGGGCATGTAATACTCCGGCAATTAATCCGGCCATGCCTATTAAAGTAAAATTGGTTTCCGAAACGTTAAAACCTAAACCTAAGTTATTTATAATTTTAGCAACTACATTTCCTAAAGCGCTTCCCATAACCATAGTCGGAATAAAGATTCCGCCAGAACCTCCGGCTGCAAAAGTAGTGGTCATGGCAATAGCTTTAAAAATGGTAATTCCAACCAGTAGAGCAATAACAATCCATATGTTATCAATAATAGTATCAAAAGGGGTGGCTCCTAAAGCGTTAAGATGGTTCCCTTCCAGTAAACTGTTTATGAAACCGAAACCTTCCCCATATAAAGGAGGAATGAAATATAGCATAATTCCTATGGCTAATCCTCCAATAACGAGTTTAGTAATCGAACTTTTCATTTGATCGAAAAGTGAAGTGATTGCAAAATACATTTTTGTGAAGTAAATGGAAGCAAAAGCAGTAATAACCCCTAAAACCAAATAGAACAGTGTGTCTTTAATTGCAAATTTTTCGGCAACTTCAAAATTTAGTAATACATCATCTCCAAGGAAAAAATAAGAAGTAATTACAGCAGAAACAGAGGCCAGGAGTAATGGTATTAATGAGGCAAAGGTGAGATCTAAACTAAACACCTCTACCGCAAATACAATAGCAGCAATGGGAGATTTAAATATAGAAGATACAGCAGCAGCAGATGCGCATCCAATAAGTAATATCCTGGTTTTACTACTCATGTGAAATAACCTGCTGAGATTAGAGCCAAGAGAAGAACCAGAGGCAACGGCTGGTCCTAGTAATCCTACAGAACCTCCAAACCCAACTGTTAAAGGAGCTGTAATTAAGGGAGCATAAATTCTGTAAGTAGATAGAATTCCGGTTTTTTTAGATAGTGAGTATAGGATATCTGTAATAGCGTGACCTGTTTTTTGTTTAAGAAAGAATTTTGCTAATACAAAAACAAGTAATAACCCTATAATTGGCAAAATAAAATATCCTTTATTTTCGGAAAACACAACTCCTTTTTCCAAAAGAGATTCAATGGTGAACGTAATGTTTTTGAGCGTTACAGCAATTAAACCGGCCAATAAACCCACTATAACACTTAAAATGAAAATAAAATTTTTAGTAGAAATATGTTTATATCTCCAAATAAGAAACCTGGTTAAATATGTTTTTTTGGCTGCAGGCATATAAAAAACTATAAAAAACCCTGCTTGAAGCAGGATTTAAATATCATGTTATTTATTATTACAGAAGAACATAAAACTATTCATTATCAACTTCTACTGAAAAAGTTTCTATGTCTTTATCAAACTGATATAAACCTCCTTTATCGTTTCCAATAATTTTTAATTTATCTAAAATAGTTCTGGCCAATGTTTCTTCTTCTAATTGTTCAGAAACATACCACTGCATAAAGTTATGTATGGTATAATCTTTCAATTGAAGACATTGGTATACTACTTGATTGACATGATTGGTCACTTTTTCTTCTGAGGTAAGAAAAGTTTCAAATACATCGTTTATAGATTTAAAATCTTTTAATACCTGATCTAAAACAGGGATAATTGCTTGTCCGCCACGCTCATTGACAAATTTAATGAGTTTGATCATATGCATTCTCTCTTCTTCTGCCTGATTGTAGAAAAAGGTAGCGACGCCATTAAATCCGTTCGCTTCTGCCCAGGATGCCATAGAAAGATATTGCATAGAAGCATTCCCTTCTAATTTAATCTGGTTATTAAGTAAAGTTTCAATTTCTGAATGTATCATAGTTCTGTTTTATTCAAAAGTACAAAAACAAGGTTCTTTTTAAGAATACCTTTTTTAATTTATGATTTTAAAGCTAAATTTAGTTCGTCTAATTGTTGTTGATCAATTGCAGATGGTGCATCTATCATTACATCTCTTCCCGAGTTGTTCTTTGGAAATGCGATAAAATCCCGGATAGTTTCTTGTCCGCCCAGAATAGCAACCAATCTATCGAGACCAAAAGCTATCCCTCCGTGAGGAGGAGCTCCGTATTGGAAAGCATCCATTAGAAATCCAAACTGCTCTTTTGCTTCTTCCGGAGAGAAACCTAAATAGTCAAACATTAAAGCCTGAGTTTCTTTATCGTGAATACGAATTGATCCTCCTCCAATTTCATTTCCATTTAATACGAGGTCATAAGCATTAGCTTTTACGTCTCCCGGATGGGTAGCGAGTAATTCTATTTGACCAGGTTTAGGAGAAGTAAAAGGATGATGCATGGCATGATATCTTTCTGTTTCTTCATCCCATTCCAATAAAGGAAAATCTATTACCCACAATGGAGCAAATTCATTATTTTTTCTAAGTCCCAATCTTTCAGCTAATTCCATTCTAAGTGCACTTAGCTGAGCCCTTACTTTATGAGTAACTCCGGAAAGCACACATATTAGATCTCCGGCATTTGCACCGGTAGTTTTAGCCCAATTGGAAAGATCTTCCTGGTCATAAAATTTGTCTACAGAAGATTTATAAGTGCCGTCTTCGTTACATTTTACGTAAACCATTCCCAAAGCACCTACCTGCGGACGTTTAACCCAGTCGATAAGTTTATCAATTTCTTTCCTGGTGTAAGAAGCACCCCCTGGAACTGCAATTCCAACAACCAATTCAGCTTCATTAAATACCTTAAAATCTTTATGTTTTGCTACGTCGTTTAATTCACCAAATTCCATCCCAAAACGAATATCCGGTTTATCATTTCCGTATTTCCTCATGGCATCGTCATAAGTCATTCTTGGGAAATTGTCAATCTCAACTCCGTTAATCTCTTTAAGCAAATGACGCGTTAGTCCTTCAAAAATCTGAAGAATATCTTCTTGCTCCACAAAAGCCATTTCGCAATCTATTTGTGTAAATTCCGGTTGGCGATCGGCACGAAGATCTTCATCTCTAAAGCATTTTACAATTTGAAAATACTTATCCATTCCGCCTACCATTAACAACTGTTTAAAAGTTTGAGGAGATTGAGGTAATGCGTAGAATTGATTTTCATTCATCCTGCTTGGAACCACAAAATCTCTTGCTCCTTCCGGAGTAGATTTAATAAGGTATGGAGTCTCTATCTCTACAAAAGATTGATTGGAAAGATATTTTCTTACTTCCATCGTTACTTTATGACGAAAAATAAGATTGTCTTTTACCGGATTTCTTCGAATATCCAGGTAACGGTATTTCATTCGGATGTCTTCTCCTCCATCTGTTTCATTTTCAATAGTGAACGGAGGTAATTGAGCTTCATTAAGAATAGTGATTTCAGTAACCAATATTTCTATTGCCCCGGTAGGAATATTATCATTTTTTGATGCTCTCTCAATGACAGCTCCTTTGGCTTGAATTACGAATTCACGTCCAAGTGATTTTGCTTTTTCAAAAACTTCGGTAGGTGTACGTTCTTCGTCAAATATTAACTGTGTGATTCCGTACCTGTCTCGCAGGTCGACCCAAATCATAAAACCTTTATCACGTGTTTTTTGAACCCATCCTGCCAGTGTAACATCTGAGTTTATATCCGAATTTCTTAATTCACCACAATTATGACTTCTGTACATTATAATAGATTAATTAATGAAGGTGCAAAGGTAATAAGATATCTAATGACGATCTATAATTATTCAACAGGATTTTTTTAGATTTAAAAAAGAAAAAGAAGTATCATCCGGAGATAAAAAATAGTATAATTTCTTATTGCATTTTAAGTGTCGTAAATGATTTGATACAAACAAATCGTTATATTTTTAACATTTAACTTGATTTTTTAATAAGTTTTATTAGCTTTATAATAGTTTTTAAGATTATTTTAATAGTCTTAATTAAATGATTACTGATCATCTGTATTTTATTATTACTACTAGCCATCATTATTAAGAATTTATCGTACGCCTCCTACTATAGTTAATTTAATAACAATAATATGGATGAGAGTAATAGTTTTTAAACAACCTATTAATAACAAGAATTTAATTTAAAATCATTTATATGATTTATCAACTTTATTAATTAAACAACAAACAATTATGAAACAAACTTTATTTAGGAAGGTATTATTTATCTTCATGTTTTTTTCTTCACTGGCCATTTTTGCCCAGGAAAACCTCACCGGAACAGTGGTGGACAATCAAGGAATCCCGTTGCCGGGAGTTAGTATAGTAGTAAAAGGGACAACTACCGGAACTCAAACAGATTTTGATGGTAAATTTCAGTTAGAAGTTAATGCATTGCCTGTTGTCTTAGTATTTTCCAGTTTAGGATATGAAACAAAAGAACAGCAGATTTCTAATAATTCTCCTATAAACATTGCATTAGCAGAATCTGCAACAGGTTTAGATGAAGTAGTAGTGACAGGTTTAGCAACATCAATCAAAAGAAAAAATGCAGCAAATGCAGTGGCTACGGTTTCATCTGCAGAACTAGCAGAGGTAACACCTCCTCAAACTTTAGATGGGGCACTGTCTGGGAAAGTCGTAGGAACACTAATAAATTCAAATTCTGGATCTCCGGGTGGAGGATTCTCAGTTAGGTTACGGGGACTTACATCTATATTTGGGAATAATCAGCCTTTATATATAGTAGACGGTGTTTACATTAGTAATATTAGTGTAGCATCTTCTGGTTTAAATACGGTATCTGCTGCTGCAGGAGGTGGAAACCCGTCAAGTCAAGATAATGCAACTAATCGTATTGCAGATATAAATCCTAATGACATTGCTAATATTGAAATTTTAAAAGGAGCTTCTGCTGCCGCTATCTATGGTTCAAGAGGAGCTGCCGGAGTAATTATAATAACAACAAAGAAGGGAAAACAGGGAAAAACGAAAGTTAACGTTTCTCAATCTCTAGGTTATAATGAAATTATAAATCCTCAAGGTGTTAGAAATTTTACCGAAGCGACTTTTGACCCTGTTGATGATGCAGCTGATTTAGCTGCATTTATAGCGGCAAGAGATGCGGGTCGTTTAATTGATTATGAAGATGTGATATTTGGGAATAAAGGATTTATTTCTAATACTAATGTAAGTATTTCTGGAGGTGGCGAAAAAACCTCGTTTTTTGCAGGACTCTCACGTGAAACAGAAAATGGAATTGTGAGAAATACGGGGATTGATAGGTCTAACATTAGACTGAATATAGATCATAGATTTAATGACAACATAAAGGTATCGTTATCAGGTAACTATATAAATTCTAGTGCAGATCGTGGTTTTTTCAATAATGATAACTCAGGTACAACAATTGGAGTAGCATTAACAGCTACGAGGCCTTTTGATGATTTATTTCCTGATGCTAACGGAAATTTCCCCGATCATCCTAATAACTCATCAAACCCTCTTCAAACCATAGAGCTATTTACCAATAATGAGCGTGTAAACAGGTTTATAATAGGAGGAAATATTGAAGCCACTTTATTTAGAACAGATCGACAGAACTTGCGATTTGTTGGTAGAGCAGGTACCGACTTTTTTAGTCAAGTAGCCACAGTTATCTTCCCTCAAGAACTTCAATTTCAAAGATTAGATCAAGGTGGTGTAAATGGCGTATCTGCTGTCACAACTACAAATAACAGAAATTCTAATTATGCAGGCTTTTTAGTTCATAACTATACTACAGAAAATAATTTAAGCTTTACCACTCAGGCAGGTCTAACTAACGAACAGTTTTCTCAGAATACTGTGGGCGTGGTTACTACAGATTTAATTGGTTCTCAAACAAATGTAGATCAAGGAGCAAATGTGAGTACAAATCAGTTTAGATTATTACAAGAAGATTTTGGTTTCTTTGCACAAGAAGAATTTAATTATCAAGATAAGATTTTAGCTACCATTGGTATCAGAGGTGATAAATCAACAAATAATGGAGATGCCAATGAATTCTTCTATTATCCTAAAGGTTCGGCAGCAGTTAACTTACACAATTTTGATTTTTGGAATGATAATAGCTTCGTAAACCGATTTAAGCCCAGAGTTGCTTATGGAGAGGCAGGAACTTTTGCTGTTTTTGGTAGTTTATTCACATTACTTAATAGTTCACTCATAGATGGAAATGTAGGTGTAGTTGTTCCTGGAACACAAGGAAATCCATCAATACAACCAGAACGTAATAAAGAATTGGAAATTGGGTTTGATGCTGGATTTTTTAATGATAAACTTTCTTTAACGTTTACATATTATAATAAAGAAGCAGAAGACTTTTTAATCACAGCCCAAGTACCAGGATCTTCAGGTTTTGTTGCACAACAACAAAACGGTGGAGATTTTGAAAACAGAGGGATAGAAATATCATTAGGAGCTAATGTTTTAGATACTGAAGATTTTTCGTGGGATGCAACTTTTAATTGGTTTAGAAACAGATCTGAAGTTACTCGATTAAATGTGCCTACATTCAATTTAGGAGGTTTTGGTAATAGTTTAGGGCAATTTCAAATTGAAGAAGGAAGAAGTGTTACTCAAATAGTGGGTACTACGGGACCTGGAACTCCGGTATCTGTATTAGGAGATACAGAGCCTGATTTTCAATTAACCTGGCAAAATAATTTTAGGTATAAAGATTTTACTTTATCATTTTTATGGCATTGGAAACAAGGAGGTGATAATATTAACCTGACTCAGTTACTATCTGATTTTGGTGGAACAAGTGCAGATTTTGATGATTTTGACTTTGATCCTAACATTAACAATGGGACGTTTAGAATTAATAATGGTCTTTTTGCAGGTAACGCAGCACCTTTTGTTGAAGATGCATCTTATTTAAGATTGCGAGAAGTAGGATTAAAGTATTCAATTCCGAATTCTTTATTAGAATCCTGGTTTGGGAATATAGTTTCGGATGTAAATATTGGTGTTTCCGGAAGAAATTTAATCAATATCTTCGATTATAATAGTTATGATCCTGAAGTATCTAATTTTGGAGGTAATGGATTGTCTCAAGGTGTTGAAGTTACTCCATTTCCATCATCAAAACGATTATTGTTTACCTTATCAGCTCAATTTTAAAATTAAGTATAATGAGAAAAAATATAATATTTAAAACAATGATAATGATACTTGGAGTATTGTTATTTAGTTCATGTGATTTAGAAGATGCAGATAGTTTAAATGGGTTGAGTACAGATGCCATTTCTTCTAACCTGTCAAGAGCAGAATTACCACAAGCTATCTCCGGAATATTATCTGATATGCGAGTAGGTCTTGCTACCCAGATAGATGTCCAGAGTATTTTTGGAAGAGAATACTATTTCTTTACCGGATCAGACCCTAGATTTGAAGCAGATGTAGTAACTGCAAATCTTGATAATAATACTTTTTATACCACTACACCATGGAATGCCAGATATGCAACCATTAGGAATATTAACTTAGCTTTACAAGGATTGACTAATACGACGGCAGATTTTTCTAATCAAGAAATAGCTGCAATACGAGGTGTTTTAAATACACTATTAGCTCATGAACTTCTCATGGTTAACAATAATCAATTTTCTAATGGAATCCGAATAGATGTTGCAGATCCTGATAATCTAGGTCCTTTTGTAAATGAAACAGAAGCATTAACTGAGATTTTTAGCTTACTGGAAGCAGGTGCTACAGATTTGGCAGCAGCAGGAGACAGCTTTCCGTTTCCTTTGAGTTCTGGTTATGATGGGTTTGACACGCCTGCAGGTTTTTTACAATTTAATAGAGGACTTACAGCACGAGTAGAAGCCTACAGAGGTAATTATCCGAATGTAATCACACTTTTGAATAATTCATTTATGGATATGGGGGGAGACTTAAGAACTGGGGTTTATCATACCTTTTCTTTAACAGGTGCAGATTTGCCAAATCCATTATTTATAGCATTAAATCAAACCGCATCTGTACGTGTATCTCATCCTAGTTTTACAGATGATGCTGAGGCAGGTGATACAAGACTTGATAAAGTTGTTTTAAGAAATATGCCTATAACATTTTCTGAATTAACAGGAACTCATGATGTGTTTATCTATCAGAGTAATGTAGATAATGTGCCTATAATGAGAAATGAAGAATTAATTTTATTATTTGCTGAAGCGAATATGGCTACTAATGGAACAGCAGCTATAGATGCGATAAATGTAATTAGAAATGCGGCAGGATTAGCCAATTATACTGGAGGAACAAGTGCTCAGGAGCTGGAAGATGAAATACTGTTTCAAAGACGCTATTCCCTATTTGGAGAAAGTCACCGTTGGGTAGATGTACGACGTTTTAACAGATTAAATGAATTGCCAAACGATAGAACAACAGATAACGTGCCAGAGGCAGTACCTGTACCTTTTAATGAAAATCAATAAGAAATAGTAGTATTTTCTATAATTGAAGATTATAAACCAAACTAAAAACCCTGTATTGTGCAGGGTTTTTTAGTTTTTTAAGTGATTGTTATTCAGTTTCTTATATTCTAATGTTAATTTAATGTTATGTAAATGTTGCTTAAAAGTAAATTTAATGTTATATTTGTTACATAATCGTGAATAATAATTTAAAAAGATATAAAAGATGAAGAACTTAATAATGACTTTTGCTATGTTGTTTTCAGTTGTTTTGATGGCACAGACTGATAAACCTCTAATGGAAAAAGAAGGAGATTTAACTAAAGTAACTTACTTTCATGAAAATGGTAAAGTTGCCCAAATAGGTTTTTATAAGAATAAAAAAATACATGGACAATGGAAGGCTTATGATGTTAAAGGTAAAAAAATTGCTGTAGCTAATTATGATGAAGGTAAAAAAGTAGGAAAGTGGTTATTCTGGAATGAGAATGGTTTAAAAGAAGTTGATTACAGTGATAATAGAATTGTAAGTGTTACTAATTGGAATAATTCGAATCGAGTTGTTATTAATGAAAAGTAAACTTCCTGAAACTTACTAAAAAAACCCTGGAATTTTCCAGGGTTTTTTATTTCAAATAATTAACTAACGAAATTATTTGTTAAGCAGCTGCTTTAACTTCTTCGACAATTTCTCTGGCGACATTTTTTCTGCCTCCTTTAATTCTCATTTTAAGTTTCTGTACCAGGAAGAACATGATAGGAACTACAATTAAAGTAAGGAATGTTGCGATAAGGAGTCCGTAAATAACAGTCCATGCTAATGGACCCCAAAAGATAACATTATCTCCACCTACGTATATATTGGCATCAAACTCACTAAACAGTGTAAAGAAATTAATATTAAGACCGGTAGCAAGCGGAATTAATCCTAGAATAGTAGTGATCGCTGTTAGTAAAACCGGACGTAAACGTGCTTTTCCTCCTTTTACAATAGCATTTAAAAGGTCTTCAGTCTCCAGGTGCTGGTCATCATCTATATCGTGTTCTACTTTTTTCCTGTCAATAAGTAATTGTGTGTAATCGAGTAATACCACACCATTATTTACTACAATTCCGGCAAGTGATATAATTCCCATCATAGTCATCATAATAACAAAAGAACTCCCGGTAGCTATAATACCTCCAAAAACACCTATTAAGCTTAAGAAAATAGCCAACATAATAATACCAGGCTTTGAAATGGAATTGAATTGGAATATCAATATAAAGAATATCAATCCTAAACCTGTAAAGAAGGCACCCATTAAAAAGGTAAATTGTTTATCCTGTTCTTCGATTTGACCTGTATAATCAATTTTAACAGTTTCCGGTTGTTCTGTAAAGCTTTGCATCTCATCCTGGATTTGTGAAACAATAGCCCCTGCATCAGTATAACCTGGCGCTAATGCAGAATACAAGGTTACTACACGCTTTACATCTTTATGTTTAATAGCACTAAACCCGGAAGCATTGTTTTGTTTAGCAACAGCCGAAACAGGAATTTCTTTGATCTGCCCACTGGATTGATCTCTAAAAGTGATTCGCTGATTAAAAATAGCACTGGTATTATACCTATTTTCTTCATTAAAGCGTACATAGATATCATAATCTTCTCCATCTTCTTTATAAATACCAGCTTTAGCTCCAAAAATAGAATTACGTAATTGTTGACCAACTTGTCCGGCAGATACCCCCAATTCTCCTGCTTTTTTCCTGTCTACGATTACTTTCATAGAAGGTTTGGATTTGTTAACATCTATTTTTAACTCATCAATGCCCTGGATATTTTTAGAATTAATGAAGTCACGCATTTTTTCAGCAGTAACGATCAATTCTGTATAATTATCACCTTCTAATTCTACATTAATAGGGTATCCTGCCGGAGGTCCTACAGCATCTTTCTCTACAGAAATAGCTACTCCAGGGTAGATATCTTTCAAGGCTTCCTGTACTTTTTTAAGTAATTCCTGACTGTCTGCACCTTCCCGGAATTTAAATTCACGCATGGTCGCTGTAATTTTCCCTCTGTGCGGCATTTCTGCAGAAGATCCGCCATCGGTTTGTGGATTTCCGGCACCTTCACCAACTTGTGAAACCGCACTTTCTGTCAAGAAATTAAAACTACCATTTTTATAAGCTTCATCATTAATAATCTTATAAACACGTTCTTCGATATCTTTTGTAATAGCATTTGTTTTCTCGATATCCGTTCCCTCAGGATACTCTATATAAGCAATAATCTGGTTTGGTGTGTTATCTGGAAAGAACTCTACCTTGGTACGCTGACTTCCAACTGAAGCACCAAAGCCCATAAATGCAATGATCAGCAAAGCAAAAGTTCCAAGAGTAATTAATATTGGTTTTCTTCCTTTCAAAGCTGTTCTTAATATTCTTTCATAGAAGCGTTCCCAGCGAGGTAAAACTCTATTTTGGAATCCGTTAGCCCATCTTCTTAAGAATAAACGATAAACCCAAAGCATAAGAGTAGTAACTAGCATTAATGTACCTAAAGCCCTGTAAGCACCACCAAATATTAAAATGATTAAGCCTATTACCCCCATAATTACAGAAATTCTTATGATCTGTTTCAATGGCATATTTTTATCTTCAGTACTCATAAACTGAGATACCAGTACTGAATTAAAGAAAATAGCAACGAATAATGAAGACCCTAAAACCACTGATAGTGTCACAGGGAAATAAATCATAAATTGCCCCATTACTCCTGGCCATAGTCCTAATGGAATAAATGCTGCTACTGTTGTTGCTGTTGAAATAATGATAGGGAATGCGATTTCACCAATACCTTTTTTGGCAGCTTCAACACGACTCATTCCTTCTTCATCCATCAAACGATATACATTTTCAACGACCACGATACCATTATCTACCAACATTCCCAGCCCCATAATTAATCCGAAAAGAATCATGGTATTCATGGTATATCCAAGCGCATTTAAGATCATAAGTGACATAAACATCGACATTGGAATCGCAAAACCTACAAACAAAGCATTTTTAAATCCTAAAAAGAACATTAAAACGGTAACTACCAGTATAATTCCGAAGATGATATTATTAACCAAATCATCTACCTGTCCAATAGTTTTTGAAGATTGATCATTGGCAATAGATACCTCTAAATCCGGAGGAAATACATTTGCAACAGCATCATCTACAATAGTTTTGATTTGTTCTGCAGCTGCCACCATGTTTTTTCCAGAACGTTTTTTTACATCAAGCATGACTACCGGATGTCCAAACTCTCTGGCATAAGTTGTTTTATCCTCATCTTTAAAAGTTACTTTGGCTATATCTTTTAGGTAAATAGGATTATTATTTTCAGATTTAACAACAAAATCTTCTAATTCTTCAGGGGTGTCGATCTCACCAATAATTCGGATAGTTCTTCTTTGTCCGCTTGTGATTAAATTACCTGCAGACAAGGTGGTGTTTTCGTTGCTTATTGTGTTAATGATGTCATTAAAACTCACCTGAGCAGCCATCATCTTATAAATATCTACTGCAACCTCTACTTCTTTATCCTGGGCTCCACGAATGTCTACTTGTTTTATTTCCTGAAGGCTCTCAATTTCATCTTCCAGGTACTCACCATATGCTTTTAACTTATCAACCGGATAATCTCCGGAAATATTGATATTAAGAATAGCAATCTCTTCAGATAAACTTAAGTCAAATACATTAGGTTCTACTTTAGCTCCATTAAATGTTGGCCAATCTTCACTTGAAGTTTCAGAATCTACTTCGTCTTTTACTTTTTGCTTAGCAGCTTCAACAGTAATGTTTTCATCAAACTCCACAATAATGATGGAATAATCTTCTTGAGACGTTGAAGTAATCTCAACAACATTACTTACTGTTTTTAACTGATCCTCAATAGGATCTGTAATTAACTTCTCTATATCTTCGGCAGTATTTCCAGGGTAAAGAGAGCTAATATAGATCTTAGTTTCTTTAATTTCCGGGAAGTTCTCTCTAGGCATACTAAAGTAAGCCGAGCCTCCTAAGATGAGGATCAGGACAATTAAAACATACATCGTAGTTTTATTATTAATTGCCCAGGATGATAATCCGAATTCCTTATTTACTTTTTTCTTTTTATCAGTCATTAGTCCGTAGTCTTTAGTTGATAGAATTTTATTTGTTTTTGAGATATTTTTGAAGGCTGATAATCATTTTAGATAGCTCTTCAAGTTTTTCTCTTATTTCATTTTCTTGTTGTGCAGTTATGTACCCTTGTCTTTTTGCTATTGTGGAACATACTACACATTCTTTGACAGATCCAATAGCTATTTGCAAAAATCTATTAAATTGTAAATTGGTATCTCCCGAGCCTTCGGCTATGTTTAGCGCAACTGATGTTGCTGCCCTAATATATTGAGAGGTGAGTTTATAAGTTTCTTCTTTTGGAAAATTTTCACAGATAGTATATGTATAATCAACAAAGGCAATTGCTTTTTGATATACTTTTAAATCTTCAAACTTAAATTTAATACTACTATCTTTTTCCATATTGAATATTACAAACTACCAACTACTGTCTACCGACTCTCATTATTAATTAAGATTTTAATCTCCTGTCCGTCTTTTACGCTTCGAGCTCCTTCATCAATAATCTCGTTTCCATTTTCTAAACCTGAAAGCACTTCGATATAGTCACCTTGTGTTTTTCCTGTTACAATAATAACTCGCTTTGCTTTGGCTTTGTTTTCAGATTTATCGGTAACAGTATACACATATTGTTGCCCCTCTGCATTTTCAGAAATAATACTTTGAGGAATTAATATAGCCTTCTCGTTGGTGTAATCGTTTATTTTAAGTTTAGCTGTTAAATTGGGTTTAATAAAATTGTCTTTATTAGGCACAGCAACTTCTACTTTAAAAGTTCGGTTAGCAGGATTTATGAAATTTCCTGCCTGGCGAATTTTTGCATTCACAGATTCTCCTAAAACAGGAAACTCTACCTGTACATCTTTCCCAGGAGTTACATCGGTAATATAACGCTCAGGAACATCGGTTTCTATGTACATTTCGCTAAGATTTACCAACCTGAATAGTTGAGATTGCCCTGGCGAAACTACACTTCCTTGTTCTGTAATAACATCATCTATTACACCAGAAAATGGAGCAGTAACAGAAGTTTTACTTAATTGCTTTTTTATCTGATCGACAGCATTTTTCTGAGACTCATAATTGGTCTTAGCCTCTAAGTATTGGATTTCTGAACCAATTTTTTGATCCCATAATCTTTTTTGACGTTCAAATGTAGTTTTGGCCAGTTGCGCCTGCACTTCAACTTGTGCTAATTGCTGTGCTAATCCGCCATCATCTATTCTTGCTAATAATTGTCCTTTTTTAACACGATCTCCTTCTTTAACAAATACTCTTGATAATATTCCGGCTGCTTCAGGATACATAACCAGGTTTTGTTTGGTACTAACGTTACCCTGAAGTTCTAAATAGTGTAAGAACAGTGATTCTTTAGCTGAGAATGTAGTGGTTAAAGGAATTTTTTCCTGGGGATCTAATTCTTTGATTTTCGCTTCAAGCTGCTTTAGCTGATCCAGTATTTCTTTTTGCTGTGCATCTAAAGCTGTTTTCTTTTGCCTGATTTGTTTTAGATCGTTTGAAGCCAAAACTGATTCAATAGAAGTTCCGCTACCACCTCCACACGAAGTGATTATTAACGATACTATTGCTATGATATATATTTTTTTCATTTCGATTGAGTTTTCGTTTTTCCAGTTGAGTTTCATTATTTGGTATTACTATTTAGAATAACTTCTAATTCAGCTTTATTATTAATTACATCGAGCATGGCTTGTAAATACTCTTGTTGAGTAGTATACAATTGCGTTTGCGCTTGTCTTAATTCAAAACTTGTGGCAATTCCTTCGGTATATTTAACCTGATTTTTTCGTTCTATCCGCTCTGCTAATGATAAATTTTGCTTAGAAGTTTGGTAATTTTCTATTGCAAAAAGATAATTACTTCTGGCATTACTTAAGTCTAATTGCAATTGCTGCTCTGTATGTGTCAACTCTGCTTTTACCTTTTCCAGTTCTATTTTTGCACGTTGCGTTTTAGCAGCACGCTCACCAGAACTGAAGATAGGGACATTAAGGCTTAATCCGAATGCAGATGTACCAAAATAACGTTGACCGCTATCAAAGAAGGAGAATTCATCGCTAAAACCTTGATACCCTCCATTGATAAAAGCATTTAAAGAAGGTAACGCACGACTTTTTTCAAGTTTTACCTGTAATTCCTGAGCTTTAACATTGTTAGAAGCGATTTTAAAATCTATATTGTTTTCTACAACTAAATCTTCGACTGCAAGATTGTTATTGATGTTTTGTACCGCAAGGTTTTCTAATTGATCTGTTAAAGTAACTTCAGTATTTAAATTTATACCTAAGGCGATATTTAAAAATTTATAAGCAACATCTTTTAGACGTTTTGTGTTGTTTAAATTACTGGTAACATTCGCCAAAGTAATTTGTAATTGCTCTAAATCTTCTTCTTCTCCAAGACCGTTTTCAACTATTTTTCTCGTTTCGTCTACGTTCTTTTGAAGTACTTTTTGATTTTCGATCAATATTTGAACACTTTCTTCTGTTAGCAATACATTTCCATAAGCACTAATAACACCTTTGCGAATTTCTGAATCTGTTTTAACTTTAGCGTTTTGAGATATTTTCAGAAAAACTTTAGCGGCCTGGAGTGCCACGATATAAGGACCATCAAATATTTTTTGATCCAACCTTGCAAAGGCGTTTACACTCTGACTTGTTCCAAAAGTGAATTCTTCATCAATACCATCTCCGTTGGTATCAAATAACGTTACCTGTTGTTTTAAGAAGTTTTGATAATCTCCGGAAATACTAATTTGTGGGAGTCCGCTAGCTGTGGCTTCCCATTTCTGTTTTTTCGCAATCTCAATATCACGAGTGGCATTATTTGCGTCTTTATTATTTTCTAAAGCAAACTGAATCGCTTCTTCCAGAGAAAAACTATAAGTTTTTTCTTGAGAAAATATTGAGATAGAAAACAACAAGGATGGAATTAAAAGAAATAAAAAGTTGTTTTTCATGTGTTTTATTTATTGTTTTTTATAAAGTCACATGCTGTTCGCTATAAGTCATTCCTCTGTTTGATAAAGCTCTTAGCATGCTCGTTTTATGTGCTTATTATTGATTTGTATTAATAAAGTTGTTTAAAGTTTGTAATCCTTTTTCTGTAACTATGGCTCTTAAATGATATTCAAGGTAATTTTCCATTAATTGATTCATTGAAAACAGCTCTTGAGGAAAAAGTTCCGGATCTTTAATCCCGGTCATCCCGTTAAAATACATTCTGGCAACAAAATCGACATTCATATTTTTTCGAAATAACTCTTGATCTATACCTTTCTTTAAATTTTCCCTCACGCTTTCATGCATCACTTCAAATTGCTTCATTTTTAATACCCGGTAAATTTTTGGATAATATTTTCGCAGTTGATATTGTGGAGAAGATTTTTCATTTTTTAAATGCTCCATCACAAATTTTTTGATGTGATACAATTCTTCAATTGGATTTGGAGCTACTTCGCAAATACGATCAATTCCATTGCAGATAGTATCAAACAAATGAAAAGTAGTGGCTTCTACTAATTTCGTTTTGTTTTGATAATGTGTGTAAATGGTTTTTTTAGAAATCCCCATTTCATTGGCAATATCATCCATAGTAACGCTTTTAAACCCTAGATTTAAAAACATTTCGGTTGCTTTATTTAAAATTTGATCTTTCATAATTACAGGGCAAAAATAATAACGGAAACTTTAAAAACAATAAAAGTTTCCAAAGTTTTACACTTTTTTAACATTTAATTTAGATTTGAAGTGAATTGATTTATGGTATTTTAGCTGAAAATTAAGTAAGCCGAATGCATTCTATTCAAGAGTATCAAGAACTTTTCAAAAACTATTTATCAGAAAAAGTAACCACTAAAGATCCGGTAAATTTATATGAGCCTATTTCTTATATTTTAGAGTTAGGAGGCAAAAGACTTCGTCCGGTTTTAACTTTAATGACAGCAGAAATTTTTGGAACAGATTATAAAAAAGCCCTGAATGCTGCTTTGGCTGTTGAGGTATTCCATAATTTTTCTTTAGTACATGATGATATTATGGATGATGCACCTTTAAGAAGGGGTAAAGAAACAGTACATGAAAAATGGGATTTAAATACGGGAATTCTTTCCGGGGATGCTATGCTTATTATTGCATATCAGTTTTTTGAACATTATGATCCGGTAACTTTTCAAAAATTAGCCAGGTTGTTTGGTAAAACGGCGATTGAAGTATGTGAGGGACAGCAATATGATATTGATTTTGAAGAGAGAGATGATGTCACTATTCGAGAATACCTAAAAATGATTGAGTATAAAACTGCGGTTTTGGTAGGAGCTGCTATGAAAATGGGAGCACTTGTAGCAGAAACTTCCGCAGAAAATGCAGAGGCGATATACAATTTTGGGTTAAACCTGGGAATTGCTTTTCAATTACAAGACGATTATTTAGATGTTTTTGGAGATCCGAAGACTTTTGGAAAACAAGTAGGAGGTGATATCATCGAAAATAAGAAGACGTATTTATATCTAAAAGCATTAGAATTATCAGCAGTAGAAGAGGCAAAAGAATTAAGACATTTATTTTCTATTCAGCCTAAAGATTCGGCAGATAAGGTAGAAACAGTTACTGCTATTTTTAAAGCCAGTGGTTCTGCTCAGCATACCCAGGAAGAGATATATCATTATACGCAGAAAGCGTTTAAAATACTCTCCACTTTAGAGATAGACGAAGAAAAGAAAAGTATATTAAAAGTATTTGGGGAAAGCCTTATGAAACGGACTGTTTAAAGATTCTACGTAGAAATGCTTTAATAAATTCCCAATGTGTTACAGAAAATAGAATCTTTATTTCTTGAGAAGGTGTTGTTTTTTCTTCCAGGAATTTAAAAATCATTTGTGTTCTGTTTCTTTTAAAAAGAGAAGGGAAAATATAAGCGCCCAGATCATTGCGTTTATATAAAACATCTAATAAGAGAAGATCGTAATACCAAAAACGATTTTTTTTACCCAGTTTAGAGAAATCTTCTTCTTTTTTAATTCGCTGAATGAGCTTTTTGATTTTTTCATTGGTGTTTTTAAAAGTAAAGCCGGTACTGGCTTTAGTCCATCCTCCGGCTGTCCCAATGTGAATAAGGTTTTTAGAATCAGCCTTTTGAAAATCATAACATGTCATAGGGATACTGCCTCTTTCTTTTTCAAGTATTTTGAATGTACCTGTCCCAATTCCAATTCTTTTCAAATAGGCTTCAATAGCTTCTTCATATTCTTTATTGGGTAATAAATGTTCTGAAAATAAAGTGTATTCTATTAAAGCTTCGGTAGGAGAGATGGGTAAGACATACATGAACCTGGTATTTCCTTTTTGTGGAACCGAAAAATCCATGAAAGTAACCCTTTCAGGATTAAAAACAGCGGTTTCTGTTTTAACATACCAGCCTATAAAATGTTGTTGGAGTACCGGAAATTTCTTTTGAGTTAAAATGCTTTCCATATTAAAGAGGCTGTTAAAAGCCCTGTCTGCTTCATAAGTCTTTGAAGCTGTATTCACAGTAACAATATTCCCATTATCATTATAACTCAGAATTTCTTCCTGTACAAGAGTTATGTTTTTACGTGTATTTAGGATACCTAAAATGTAGTTATAAAAATCGATTCCGCGAATCATTTTATAAACATAAGGTTGCATGTGTAAAGCCCTGTTGTAATAACTACTTCCAATAAATGCAGTATCCCAGGTTTTGTATACAATATTGTCAAAATCACCTTGTCCTGTTTCCCAAAAACACCAGGTACGATCGTTTTTATTTTTTTTAGATTTATCGATAATGAGGATAGACTTTTCATTATAGAAATCGTCCATAGCCATATAATAAGCCAGCTGTAAGCCCGAAGCTCCTGCTCCTAAAATAATATAATCGTAATGCTTCATCTAGAAAAGAATAAACACCGAAAATAAGATGGTTATTGCTGTGAAGATATGAAAAGAGATCATAAAATAATCTTTTTTTAATATCTTTTGAAAGATCAGGTGGGTGATAAAAGCAACAGCAAACCAACCTATGTAGTTTTGAATTGGCGCGAAACCCATTCTAAAAACCCTGTAATCAAACTTTTCTGAAGAAACTTCAATTAAAATATCTAAAGAAGTCATTAATAATGCACCAGCCATTGATGAAAGCAGATAACTGTTGCTGATCAATTTACTTATAGCTGCAGAAATGAATATTAAAATGGCCCAGTTAATACCCATCATAATCGGGACTCCAAATATTTTCATACCCAGGTTATTGCCATAATAATAATCGCCAAAAATGAATCCGTAATTAACTCCCAGATATTCTACAATCATTCCAATTAAAAAAGGAACACTTAAAATTAAAAAAACCTCTTTTCTAAAATTATCCTGCCAAAGGATTAATAAAAGCAGGATAGACAAACTTATTGGAGTTAAAGAAGCAAACCAATTTTGATACCCTAAAGAAACCCCAATAATGGTTATTAGAGTAAACGACCAAATGAGTAATGCAGAAATTTTGAATCTGTTTTTTTCCAGATATTTTAATGATAATTCCTTCTTCATTTTATATTAATATCAGCACAGATAAAATACTGACGAATTTATATTATAGCAGCTTTAAAAAGATAGAATATACTATTAAATTTTAAAGGTCGTAAGGTACTAATTGCTTATTAGTACTCTAAGTGTAAAGTGATAAATAAACAATTATTGCAGGTTATTACTTGTTTTTTGTCTAAACCTTATCGATTTAAAAGGAAAGTTATTTTTGTTATTATGGTTTTAACGTAATTAATATAGTTTAAAGCCATAATTTTAATTATAAGACAGAAATGAAAATGTTATCGGCAAATTTTTTAGATACGGTTTCGGTTTTGTTGCTAAAAGCGATGCGAATTGATTTGTCAAACTCTTTAATTTCTTCTACAACTATTTCGCTGCTTAATGCCAATCCTATTTCTGAGACATATTTTAAAAAAGCAACAGAACTATCGTTAACTGCAATTAATTTACATCGTTGACCAGTTTTTAAATTAGAAAGCGTTGTTTTTGGAACAAGTTCATAATCTCCTTTTTCATTAGGGATAAGATCTCCATGAGGATCCTTTCTGGGATAATCCATAAAACGATCTAATTCGTCTATAAGCTTGGCAGATTTGATATGCTCTAATTGCTCAGCTACCTCGTGTACTTCATCCCAGCTAAAATTCATGTATTTATATAAAAAAGTTTCCCAAAGACGGTGCTTTCTTACCAGCCAGACTGCAATTTCTTTCCCGTCTTGGGTTAATTCAAGTTTTCCGTACTTTTCACTGATAACCAATTTTTTGTTTTTTAACTTTTTGATCATGTTATTCGCAGAAGCCGGAGAAACTTTTAAATATTCTGCTAGCTGATTATTTCCGATTTTTACTTTCTCATTTTCAACAACTAACTGAAAGAGCGCTTTTAGGTAATCCTCTTCGCTTTTAGTTAATTTGTACGAATAAAACTTGTTAGTCATGTCTAACTTTTTTAGTTTTGCTTTACAAAAATAATTAAAATATGGTAATGTCACTTAAATTAAATATTAAGCTGGTACTTAAGATGAGCTTTATTATTGACATTATCCAATACAGTTGCACAAGGTAATTTTCAGCGACAATAATAGTAAGTGAGGCGTATCAAATAGTGTTTTAATACAATTAAATTATAAGCTTTTAGATAATCTGGAATTATTTGAGAAAAAGGATCTTACTGGAAAATAATAGACAAATCATGGTGGAGATACCAGATTCCCATCTGTTAAATAATATAGTGCAATAAGATACAATAATGAGAATGTAAGTGTTGGTTTTGGATTCCGAATTAAATAAAACAAATGAAAAAATATACTTTAATCTTAATTGCGATAACTCTTTTCTTAAGTTGTAAGACAACTACTAAGAAAGATGCTAATGCAAAACTTAATGTTGTTACCACCACGACAATGTTAACAGATCTTGTAGAAGATCTTGGAGGAGATGCTATTGAAGTTCAGGGTTTGATGGGAAGTGGAGTAGACCCTCATCTATATAAGGCCAGTGAAGGTGATGTTAGTAAATTGTTTAATGCAGATGTTGTCTTTTATAGCGGACTGCATCTGGAAGGGAAACTGGTAGAGGTTTTTGAAAAGATGGAAGGGAATAATGTGAAAACAATTGCATTGGCAGAAGCTATCGAAAAGGATAAATTAATAGGATCTGAATATTTTGCTTCAAACTATGATCCGCATATCTGGTTTAATATTGACTTCTGGAAAAAAATCACAAAATATACTACAGAAGAACTTAAAAAAGCAGATCCTAAAAATGCAGCTTTATTTGAAGAAAATAGTAAAAAATACCTGGAAGATTTAGAAGTATTAGAAGCAGATATCAAAAGTGTAATTGAAACACTTCCTGTAGAAAAAAGAATATTAGTAACGGCTCATGATGCTTTTAATTATTTCGGACAGGCTTTTGGTTTTGAAGTTGTAGGCCTACAAGGGCTTTCTACAGCTACTGAAGCTGGAGTGCAAGATGTACAGGAACTCGCTAAATTTATTATTGAAAAAGATGTTAAAGCCATTTTTGTTGAGAGCTCTGTTCCTAAAAGAACAATAGAAGCGCTTCAGGCATCTGTGCAGTCTAAGGGACATGAAGTAGCAATCGGAGGAACATTATTTTCCGATGCCTTAGGCACAAGAGGGACAATAGAAGGTACTTATGCAGGAATGTTTAGATATAATGTAAATACCATTGTAAATGCATTGAAATGAGTGAAAAAATAGCTATTACTGTTGATGATCTTACTGTAGCTTATAATTACAAGCCGGTTTTATGGGATATAGACCTTGTTATTCCAGAAGGTGTCCTAATGGCTATTGTAGGGCCTAACGGGGCTGGAAAATCCACTTTAATTAAATCGATTTTAGATATTATAAAACCGATTGCCGGTAGTGTTAAGATATTTGGCAAGCCGTACAAGAAACAATATCAACATGTCGCTTATGTTCCTCAAAAAGGAAGTGTAGATTGGGATTTCCCGACTACAGCTTTAGATGTAGTGATGATGGGAACATACGGGAGTTTAGGATGGATTAAGCGCCCTGGTCAAAAACAAAAGAAAGCAGCTTTGGAAGCTTTAGAAAAAGTAGGGATGCTTGAATTTAAATCCCGTCAAATAAGTCAGTTAAGCGGAGGGCAACAACAGCGTATTTTTTTAGCAAGAGCCTTGGTTCAAAATTCGAGTATTTATTTAATGGATGAACCTTTTCAAGGTGTAGATGCAACCACAGAGAAAGCAATTATTAATATTCTGAAAGAATTACGAAAGGCCGGAAAAACGGTAATTGTAGTACATCACGATTTACAAACAGTACCGGAATATTTTGATTGGGTTACTTTTTTAAATGTAAAGAAGATTGCTACCGGACCTGTTAAAGATATTTTTAATGATGATAACCTGACAAAAACTTATGGGATTAACTATAAAGTTAGTATTCAGCAGTAATTATTAAAATCTTGCTGAAATGTTTATTTGTAAAATTGTTTAAAAGATATTGATTATCATAATCTTCCTAACCTGAAACCTGAAACCTGAAACCTGAAACCTGAAACCTGAAACCTGAAACCTGAAACCCGAAAAAATGACACTTTCAGAATACTTTTCATTGGTGTTTAATGATTATACCCTAAGAACAATAACTCTTGGAACAGCAGTTTTAGGAGCTATTTGTGGGATGCTGGGGAGTTTTGCAGTGTTGAGAAAACAGAGTTTATTAGGGGATGCCATTTCACATGCGGCTTTACCGGGAATTGCTCTTGCCTTTTTGATCACGGGCGCAAAGAATAGTAATACTTTATTAATCGGAGCTTTGATAAGTGGTTTGATAGGAACTTTTTGGATTCGTGGCATTGTAAAAAAGACACATTTAAAATCAGATACTGCCCTGGGATTAATTCTCTCTTTGTTTTTTGGTTTTGGAATGTTATTGTTAACTTTTATACAGAAGATGCCTAATGCAAATCAGGCAGGACTTGATAAATATCTTTTTGGACAAGCGGCTACCCTGGTAGAAAGCGATGTGTGGTTAATGTGTATTGTTACCGGTATTAGCCTAATTGTTTTATTGGTTTTCTGGAAAGAATTCAAGTTGCTTCTTTTTGATGTAGATTATACAAAATCTTTAGGTTTTAATACCCGTATTTTAGATGTGCTGATTACTTCATTGATAGTATTAGCCATTGTTATTGGTCTGCAAACAGTTGGAGTGGTATTAATGAGTGCTATGCTATTGGCTCCTGCAGCTGCAGCACGACAATGGACCAATAGCCTTGGGGTTATGATATTTTTGGCAGCTATTTTCGGAGCTTTTTCGGGAGTGTTGGGTACAGCTGTAAGTGCAAGTTCTAATAATTTGTCTACAGGCCCGGTTATTGTATTGATTGCAGCAACTTTTGTGATCTTTTCTTTTATATTTTCACCGGGAAGAGGACTCTTATTCAGAGAAATCAGGTATTGGAAAAATAGAAACGATTTGCATTTGCATAAAACATTATCATTTATGTATAGTATAGCAAAAACACATGACGATATTTCACATCCTCATGCGGTTAAAATCCTGAATAATTTTCAGGGATATACCAAAAGATCTCTTAAGAAACTGGAAAGCAGAGAATACATCACGGTTAATAATGCTATGTGGTCCTTGACTCAGAAAGGGTATAATAAAGTTGTTAATATGTATAATCAACAAGAAAACAATGACTAGTGTTCAGATAGAGATACAATTAATAGCTTGCCTGGTGGCAATGGCATGTGCAATTCCGGGCACTTTTTTAGTACTTAGAAAAATGGCGATGATTAGTGATGCAATCAGTCATTCTATACTTCCTGGTATTGTGGTCGGTTTCTTTTTAACCGAAAACTTAAATTCTCCCTGGCTCATACTTTTAGCAGCGGTGACAGGAGTCATTACAGTAATTTTGGTTGAATTTATTCAGAAAACAGGCTTGGTTAAAGAAGATACGGCAATAGGACTGGTATTTCCTGCCTTATTTAGTATAGGAGTCATCTTGATTGCTAAAAATGCAAACGATGTACATTTGGATGTAGATGCTGTCTTATTGGGAGAACTGGCATTTGCACCTTTTGACCGGTTAGAGATTAGTGGAGTGGATGTTGGCCCAAAATCATTATGGGTGATCGGGAGTATTTTGTTAATTACGCTGACATTACTCATCACTTTTTTCAAAGAATTGAAATTGAGCACTTTCGATAAAGGCCTGGCAACCACTTTGGGGTTTTCTCCGGTTATTATCCATTATGGTTTGATGGCAACAGCTTCTGTAACTACTGTAGGAGCTTTTGATGCCGTAGGAGCTATCTTGGTAGTTGCTTTAATGATAGCACCTGCTGCAATGGCATATTTGTTAACAACCGATCTTAAAAAGATGCTTGTATTATCTGTTCTTTTTGGAATGATAAGCGCATTAATAGGGTATTGGGTAGCACACTGGCTGGATGCTTCGATAGCTGGATCTATTACAACAGTATTAGGTGTATTATTTTTGATGGTTTATCTTTTTGCGCCGGGAAAAGGATTGATTTCTGTATTATACAAGCAGAGACGCCAGCAAATTGAAGTGCATTTGCTTACGTTTTTACTTCATTTGCAAAATCATGAAGAAGAATCAGAGCGTCACGTAAATCATTTAAATGAACATATTAATTGGGGAAAAGTACGTTCTAAATCGGTTCTGGATCTTGCTCTAAAAAATAATATGATAAGTATTAATAATGATATTATCTCTTTGACCGCAAAAGGAAAAACATTTACTACAGAAGCCATTGATTACATCATTACAAACAAAAATGCTGCCATTGAAGAAATGAAAGATCGTTTCTTTTTGTTTAGGGGATGATCTTTAAACAAAATTCTCCTCATCAAAAGAGAGGAGAATTTTTATGATATCATCAATTTAACGAAGATTAATTATTAAGAAACCCAACCGTTTGCTTTTGCTTTTCTCGAATAGGAAATTAAAAAAAGGCCTATTAAAATCACTAAAGTAGGAACGATTAAACCCGAAGGTCCATTTACTTCATACCCATTACTTAAAATGTAACCATAAACGTTTTGTGCTATGGCTGCCAATAACGAAAGGGTAAATAAGGTGATGCACCATTTTTTCTTTAATAATAATCCGATAGCGCCTAATGTACCGGCAAAAACAGCTATAGCAAATGCTGCGGTAGCCCATGCAGGAGTATTATTCATAAAATCTTGCTGGGCTTGAGTAAATGTTTCAAATACTTCATCTGGCATATAAGCAGATGATAAATAAAAGAAAACTCCGATTAAGTTCCACAGTAATGCAAGAATACCTATCAGTATAAAGGATTTAGGTGGTTTGTTTGTTGTTTCCATAAAGTGATTTTTTAATTGGTTATTTTATTGTTTTTTAATTGAAAAATTAAAACCACAGTATACAATGTACTTAGAAAGAGTAAAAAAAACAAATATGTAAATGCTTAAAAATGATTTAAATACGGTCTGACCGTAATAAATTGAAGGTATTGTTTTTCTTTTAAGATGCCAGAAAATCTAATATGTTAAGCTCAAGAAAGTTTTTTCTTCCAAAGAATATAATTAACGTTTTGAATTTAAAAAAAAGTTAAAATACAGGACTGCTTTAAAACACTATGTTTCCCAAGATTGATTATGCTAAAATGAACAGAATTGCTTTTAAATGATGAAAATTTCTATCTGTTAAATGCATATCAATTTTAAAAAAAGAGAGCGGCTATTAGGTAATTTTAGAACATTAAAAATTTAAAAAATTAAATGTTATGAAAAAGAGAAAAACAGATTTTAAAAAACTGTCATTGTCTAAACAAACAATTGCAAATGCCAACAATGTTAATGGTGGTCATGGAGAAGGTGCTACTGCAGTAGGATGCGCGCCAACAGCTCAGGGTTGTATAACTATTGAAACACCAGATTGTGGTGTTACTCTATATTTTACTGCTTGTAATGGAAGAGTTCAGTGTGAACTTATTGATCCAAATGGAGGGTTCTAAATCACTATTTTAGAGTAATTTTCTAAAAATGATTGAAAACCAGGTTTTTTTATTAAAGCCTGGTTTTCTTAATTATGTAAATTTCCTCTTTCCGTTTATTAATATTACTTTAGCTTATAATGTTCGATTTTAAGCTTAAAGTATTTCACACCGTTGCTTCCCGTCTTAGTTTCTCTAAAGCGGCAGAAGAATTACACATTACTCAACCTGCCATTACGCGGCATATCAAACAAATTGAAGCGTATTATAAGCAAAAATTATTTGAACGCCAGGGAAATAGGATTGCATTAACCCAGGCTGGAGAGCATTTGCTTAAGTATTCCAAAGCTATTTTTTCTCAATACGACGAACTAAATTTTGAGATGAATAGTTTGCTCGAAAAGACTACGGGAACTTTAAATATTTCGGCAAGTACGACAATTGCTCAATATGTACTTCCGGAAGTACTAGCTAAGTTTCATCAGAGTTTTCCTGAAGTTCAATTGGCTATGAACAGTCAGAATACCATTAGAGTGGAACAGGCAATACTGGATAAGACCATAGAATTAGGGTTTATAGAAGGGAGTTCTAAAAATCGGGAAATAGCATATCATCCTTTTATGGCAGATGAAATTGTCTTAGTGGTTTCCAGGGGGAATCCGTTAATTCGTAAAGAACACATTGGTTTGAACGAATTATATAGAATTCCTTTGGTTTTAAGAGAACAGGGTTCCGGGACACGTCAGGTTGTCATGGATGCTCTGGAAAATCAGGGAGTCAATACAGATGATCTTTCAATAGAAATGGGAATTGGAAGCTCTGAAGGCATTAAAAACTATTTGAGTAATAGAAAAAGTGCAGCTTTTTTAAGTACTAATGCAATTTTAAAAGAACTAAAAAATGGGGAGCTATTTATTATAGACATTGATAATTTAAGTATTACACGAGATTTTTATTACATCACGTTACAAGGACATCAGTCGTCTCTTTCTTCTTTATTTTTGAATTTTATAACACATCATTATAACAAAAAGTTATAATAGATGATTTTTTATGATAAAACTTTAGTGGCTTTTTAGCATAGTTTTGTGCAGCGTTAATACAAGTTGATATTAATTATGCTCAAACCTGTAGTTGCTAACCCTTTGTTGCAAAAAATAATATTCCTTAATTTATTTGTGCTTTGTTTTATGCCATGGATTTCACCTCCTATGGCAATGTTGTTGGGTTTGATTACTGCGCAAGTTATAGGGAGCCCTTTTGCAGATTTTAATAATAAAGCGATTAATGGGCTTTTGAAAATCTCAGTAATCGGACTTGGCTTTGGAATGAATGCTTTTAGTGCCTTAGAAGCAGGTAAAAACGGATTTTTCTTTACTATTACGTCTATTGCATTTACTTTTTGTCTCGGAATTCTAATAGGGAAATGGTTTGGAATCGATAAGAAAATAACTCAATTGATTTCTTCAGGAACAGCAATTTGCGGCGGTAGTGCGATTGCTTCAGTAGCTCCAATTATTAGGGCTAGTCCTAAACAAATATCTATTGCTATAGGAATTGTCTTTTTGTTAAACTCATTTGCCCTGTTTGTCTTTCCGGCAATCGGACATTTTTTTGATTTGTCTCAGCTTCAATTTGGTATTTGGAGTGCAGTAGCTATTCATGATACCAGCTCGGTAGTTGGCGCAGCGGATATCTACGGACAGGAAGCTTTGGAAGTGGCTACGACAGTTAAACTGGCAAGAGCCCTTTGGATTCTCCCTGTGTCGATTATTTTCGCCGTTTTTTTTAAAGGAGATTCGGCTAAAGTTAAAATCCCTTATTTTATCGGGTTATTTGTACTAGCTATGCTAATGAATACATATATTCCTATAGTTCATTCATTATCTCCTTATATTGTAATTATGGCTAAAAAAGGATTGACTTTATCTTTATTTTTGGTAGGAACCAGTCTTACTGATAAAACATTAACATCCATAGGGCTTAAACCGTTTATTCAGGGGGTAGCACTTTGGTTATTGATTTCTGTTGTTTCATTAATTGTAATTATGAATACAGTTAATTAATAGTGTTTGTGTTTAAAAGGAGCGATTCAATTTCATTTTTACTCTTATGACCAAACCAACTATCTTGTATGTTAAGATCATTATCGAAAATTATAAAACTTGGAGTTCCTTTCAATTGATTTAAAGTGAATGTATATGAGATTTTTTGAAGTGTATTCAAATATTTATGCACCTGATGTTTCAAAATACCTTGCTCCTCAGGTGTCCAATGCGAATAATTTGGATTTAAATTACACAGTAATTCAATATTTTCAGGAGTGATAAACTCTTTACTGTTTATTATTCCATCCATTGCAATAGGGAAGTCAATAGCTCCGCCGTAATTGGTTTCATTATATTGATTAAAAACCTGTTTAGTATGACCTACAAGTTCTTTTTGTGTTACAAGAAGATTGGTATTTTCATAGGTATTAAGATCAAAATTTTCAAAAGCAGTAGATAGTCCGAGAAAACCGATATTATTACCATATTGATGATATAATTCATTGAATAAAGGAAACCCGTTTACAATACAACCGGGACAGTTTACCTGGAAAACAAATAAGATATTTTTTTCTTTAAGTTGAAAATCACCCTGAACAAACTGCTCGTATTTTAAATGTAATTTCTGCATAACAATCTTTAATTGAATAGTCGAAAAAAACAGGGAGTACTTAAGAAAAGTTTTAAGAGTAAAATACACATAATTGTTTTATGGTTTTTTCGTCAAAAATTAAGAGAAATAATAGTAGAAAAGAAGATGCTCTTCCTAGAATAAAATTTAACATTTAAAATCAGGATTTCAAAAATGAATTAGAATGCCTGGTTTTACTGAGGTTTTCAAAAAAACAAGAAGAAATATTGAGGAAATTCGTGCGCAAGACATTGATAGATTTGATTAGGTTCACTGTAATTTTAGAGAAATTTTAAATGAACAATCAACACTAATCATTATGAAAAAAAAGAAAGCAAATTTCAGTAAACTATCATTAGGTAAAAAATTAATTGCTAAAATGAATACAGATAGCATTAAAGGAGGTACAGGAGATACTATTTTTTCTGTTCAGGTTTGTGAAACAGTAGATTTTACAGCTTGTTATGGAAATTTCAATTGTATGCTTTTCCAAACACAGGAAGATTGCCAGCGTAGATCATTAAGATGCTAAATTAGATGTACAGGTATAGCTTAAAAAATAAAGTAATATCCTGTTAAAAATTAAAGCTCCTGATTCAAATCAGGAGCTTTTGCTTTTCAGGTATTTTGTTAACGTAAAAATAGCTGAAAATTATAAAGCTAAATTCGTATTAAAAATTATAATTAAATGGTAAAAGTACGTAGCTTTGTACGTTTGACATCAGCCTATGACACCACTGCATCAAGAAGCAGAAAAAATAGAAGAAAAAAAGCTATACGATTATCAGTTAAAGGACCTGGACGCAATTTTTAATTGTATCCAAAAAAATCCCGATGATTATAATCTACTCTATCAATTACCTACAGGGGGAGGAAAAACAGTTATTTTCTCTGAAATAGCCCGGAGATACATAGAACAAACTAAAAAGAAAATAGTTGTTTTAACGCATCGGATAGAATTATGTGGCCAGACTTCCAGGATGTTAAATGGTTTTGGAGTTAAAAATAAAATGATCAATAGTAAGGTAAAAGACCTTCCCGATCAGCATGAATACATGTGTTTTGTCGCTATGGTAGAAACACTAACCAACAGGCTGCAAGATCAGAAGTTTGAAATGAAAGATGTTGGGATGGTGATTATTGATGAAGCACACTACAATTCTTTCAGGAAACTTTTCAGCTATTTTAATCATGCTTTTATTTTAGGTGTTACTGCAACTCCTTTGAGTTCTAATATTAAACTTCCAATGAAGGATCATTACAGGGAGCTCATTGTGGGAGAAACGATCTCTAATCTTATTAAAAACAATTTTTTAGCGAAACCTAAAATATATGGTTATGACGTGGGCCTTCAAAGCCTGCAATTAGGGATAAATGGAGATTATACGGTAAAATCTTCTGAAGAGCTTTACAATAACGATTTAATGCAGGAGAAGCTTTTGACAGCTTATGAAGATAGGGCAAAGGGAACTAAGACATTGATCTTTAATAATGGTATTAATACATCCCGTTATGTGTATGAAACATTTCGACAGGCCGGGTATGGTGTCAGGCATTTAGATAATACGCATAACGCTAAAGAACGCGAGGAGATACTAACATGGTTTAAAGAAACTCCTGATGCGATATTAAGCTCGGTAAGTATATTAACAACTGGTTTTGATGAACCTACCGTAGAAACTATTATTTTAAACAGAGCTACACGGTCATTGACATTATACTTCCAGATGATAGGAAGGGGATCCCGTATTCTTAAGGATAAAGAAGAATTTTCAATTATTGACCTTGGAAATAACGTAGCTCGTTTCGGGGCCTGGGATGCTCCGATTGACTGGCAGGAGATTTTCTACAGTCCGGATTATTTCCTGGAGAATATTAGGAATGACGAAGAGATTGAACGAAATTTTGTTTACGAAATGCCTCCCGCATTACGAGAAAAATTTAGTAAATCTGAAGTAGTTAGTTTTGATATTAAGGCAGCTTATAAAGAAGTAGTCAGGCAAGGATTATCATCTAAAAAGACTTTAGAACAATCATTAGAACAGCATGCGCAGATATGCGTAGAAAATAGCGAAGATGTTTTTGACGCCCGAATTCTAGCTAAAGAGCTTAAAGATGATATTGCATACCGGGTACGCTTATATTCTTATTGTATTATGAATAATACTAAAAATTACCGCAATTGGCTGGAAGAAGATTATATGCGAAAACTTCGCCTTTTAATCGGACAAAAATTTTCAGGAATTAATTAGCCAAGTGATTTTATGTATTTATCAATATAAAACGCTTTCTGCTTTGTTTTATACTGCATTACATACCTGGGATGTTCCAATGGGATGACCTCATTGAAAAATTGATGTTTTTTGTTCAATTCTTTTAAAAATTTATAATTTTTTCCGGTTCCCATGCAGAATACCTGTTTAGTGTCTATTCCAAAATCAATCTGCTTTTTAATGGAGGAGATGATAAAAGGAGTTACTCTCTCAGTTAAAACTTTACTGTCGTAATAATTGTAGTTTTTTAATCGGCCTTTTTGATCTTCAATAACAAAACCTAACGGGCAAACCGATCCTACATAGAATTTTTTATAAAAATCGGCGACGTCTCCATAAACATCAATAACTTCATAAACAAATGCCGAAGAAGGTTCATGTAAATGAAAATCGGTTTCAATTTCACAATGTGATTTCAGACGTTTGGTGTCTGTAAACGGAACTCCGGTAGCTCCTGCGCCTAAACGCCCCGGGTTGATGCCCAAGATCATTTTTCGAGTATTGGTGTCCTGATAGAATTTCTTGTAAAAGGCACTTGAAATTGATAAGACATCCGGATTTTCCCGAAAAGGATGTAATACTTTAATAGCTTTGGGAAGCTTAATATCAAGGTTGAGATTCTGATTAAAATTAATTACTTGATCAGCAAAAGTCATTTCAATTTTTTTAAATATAAGAGCCTGTCGAAATACTTCCAACAGGCTCAGCTTTTTATTTTTCTTGTCATTCCTGCGAAGGCAAGAATGGCAAAATACTTGATTATTTACCTTTAAAACCTGCAGGACGTTTAGACCTGATAGGTGCAGCAGGCTCAGGCTTTAATTTGAATTCCTGAGTTTCTAATAATTTCAATGCTTCCTTAACAGCACGCTCCAATTGAGGATCAACACCTTTTGATGTGAATCTTGGCTCTTGAATTACTTCAATATCCGGTGCGATTCCTTTTCCTTCTACATCCCATTCCCCATCTGCATTATAAAAACCACCACGAGGAGCGACCATACGTCCACCATCTAGAAGCGGAGGAGTATCCCAGGTTCCTACTAAACCACCCCAGGTACGAGTTCCAACAAGTGGCCCTATTTTCTTCTCTTTAAACATGAATGGTAGTAAATCACCACCCGATCCTGCACGTTCGTTAATGATCATAACTTTTGGTCCCCAGATTCCTGCCATTGGTGTTGTCCACGGTCTGTTTCCGTTGCTTTCTACTTTACTGTTGAAATATCCTATAACTTCTCTTTCTAAAATATCAATCATATAATCTGCTGCAGATCCACCTCCATTGTTACGTTCGTCCAGGATAACTCCTTTTTTATCTTGTTGAGAAAAATAATATCGGTTAAATGAAGTAAAACCTGGTTGCGATGTGTTCGGAATATATACATAAGCCAATTTACCATTAGAAAGCTCATCTACTTTACGACGATTGCCTTCTACCCAATCAATAGCTCTTAATGCACCTTCAGTTCTAACAGGTCTTACCAAAACAGTCCTAGCTCCATCTAATGATGCTTTACTATTCACTGTGATTGTAATTTCACGACCTGCTGTTTGTTCCAATAAGCTGTAAGGGTTAATACTGGTATCTAAAGGAGTTCCGTTAATTGCTAAAAGGTAATCTCCTTCGTTTACATCAATTCCCGGTAACCCAAGTGGAGATGGAATATTCGGATTCCAACGCTCTCCTCCGTAAATTTTTGAGATACGATATTTGTTTCTTGATACTTCTAAGTCACATCCTAAAAGCCCAACCGGTACACGATCTACATCAGGGCGGTCACCACCCGAAACATAAGAATGTCCAACAGCAATTTCACCACTCATTATATCCACAACATAGTTAAGGTCTGTACGATGTCTTACATGATTAATCCAAGGCGAGTACCATTTGTAAACATCATCCCATGGTGCTCCATGTGTATTGCTCACATATAAGAAGTCACGCATAAAACGCCATCCCTCTTTAAAGATCTGATGTGCTTCTGCTTTAGGATCTACCTTTATTTTCATATTGGTATTAAGTCTGCCATCACTTGGTTTTGCAGGTTTCTTACTACTTACCAAGTTCCAGTTTCTGTTCATATTAAGCAGCACAGAATTACGATCGTTTGAAGCGACCATTTGTGCAACACCTTTTGCAAACTCCGTAGCTTTTTGTTTTCCGACATCATAGCTATGAACAGTAAACCCGGGAGTGTTAGGGATACCTTCTGCAACAAATACTTTGTGTTTAGGTCCTTTTAAAAGCGCTGCATAATTTCTTGATGGTAACCGAAGTGCAACGGCTCTGTCAAAAATTCCCTTTTTATCTATGGTTACGGTAACAGAAGCACTTTTATTTTCTTTTTTAGCACTGGCATCACCAGATTTAGATTCCTCTTCATCAGTTTTAGGCAGGTTAGGCGCTTTTCCATCAGCACTTAAAACAATAGCATATAAACTTCTGTTTACAGAAGGATCATATGAACTCATATCTAACCACCCCGAGGCTAAACCATAATCGGTACTGGCTAATGTATAGATATATTCTCCGGAAGCATCCCAAACCGGGCTAATCGCATCTGCAATAGGATCAGTTAATTGAATGATTTCTTTACTATCTATATTATAAGCAAAAATTGACTTGAAATGACTGTTTTGCTGTTTTGCATAAGCAATCCATTTACTATCCGGAGACCAAACAGGATTTAAACTCCTGTTAGGATGTGCATAACTGTCTGCATCAACCTTAACTGCTTTTTTAGTGTCTATCGTTACAATCCAAACATTATAATCGGTATCAGTAAATGCGATATGTTTTCCGTCAGGAGACCAGTCCGGCTGGAAATAAAATGTTGGGTTTGGTAATTTTATAGATTGCGGGTTCGATCCGTTCTGATCTACAATCATCAATTGATATTCTCCGCTTTTATCAGAAAACCATGCTATTTTATCTCCTTTTGGAGACCAGATTGGAGAACGATCTGCAACTCCCGGAGAGTTACTTAAATTACGCCATGTCCCATTTTCTTTAGGAACACTAAAGATCTCTCCACGGTATTCAAATAAAGCTCGTTTTCCTTTAGGAGATACATTAGGATTGATAAGGTTTCTGGCCGTTACATCTTCCCAACGTATTCTTGAAAAATTAAGATCTCCTTTTACATTAATGTTTAATTGCTTAGAAGCTCCCGTAGTTGGGTTTACAGTATGTAAATACCCTCCTTGTTCATAAACAATAGTGTTGTTATGAGCATCTAAGGTTTTTATGTCAAACTTTTTATAAGTTGTAATTTGTTTCTCCTCTTTTGTACTTGGATTAAAAGACCATATGTTACTTGCATAATCACGCTCAGACAGGTAATATACAACTCCGTTAAGCCATACAGGATCTAAGTGACGCTCTTTGTCTGGCTGCGGAATTCTGGTAAGTGCTTTAGTTTTTAAATCTACAATCCAGATAGGCATTGCCTGTCCGCCACGATAATTTCTCCATTCGGCATCCCATCCGGTGATAGGAGTATAGGCAAGATATTTTCCGTTAGCAGACATTTCACCATAGGCTGCTCTTGGAATATCTAATGCAACCGGTAAACCTCCTGTAGTTGCTACAGTAAAAAACTTATTGGTTTCGGTAGGACGCCCTTCCCTGCTGGAACGGAATAATATTTTATTATCCGGAGTCCATCCCTGAACAATATCCGGAGAAGGATGATATGTTAAACGCTGAGGTTCACCTCCATCAGCAGAAATGAGATACACATCGGTATTACCATCATATTCTGCACTAAAAGCGATCCATTTCCCGTCATTTGAAAAATGAGGATTAGATTCATAACCTTCATGACTTGTCAGCCTGATAGCATCACCACCATTTATAGATGCTTTCCATAAATCGTTAGCGTAGACAAAGACAACATCGGTATCAGAAATTGTGGGCTGCCTTAATAGCTGGGTACCTTGAGCTGTTATACTTGCAGTAGTCACAAGCACAGCAATCAATGAAAAGAGATATTTCATAATTTAATATTAGATTGGTTTTTAGCGAGCTTGAAGGTATTGAAAAATTCTTAGCAGATTTATTAATGTTTTCTTAATGTTTTTATGCTGTTATCGCATAAAAAAAACTCGCAATTACAATTGTAATTACGAGTCTAAAACCTTCTTAATATTATTAAGAATATTATTTTGCTGTAAACTCTTTAATAGCCTGATTAGGTTCTATGATATTGTATCCTTGCCAGAATTCAGGATTATAAGCAGGCATATATGTAGGGAGTAAACTATTATTTTCTTTAAAAGTTTCAAATTTTGATGCTGACAGGTTTTCGGTATTAAAAACAACAATTTCGTATTTGTAAACATTGGTAACTGCCATGTCTATTTTAACAGATAATTCGTTCTGCTTTCTTCTTCCCTTTACATGTTTATTCTTTTCAATAATCTTTAATGGCCTTCTGATACCAAATCTGGTTCCTTTTTCAGTTTCAAAATAACTTAAGTTATAAAGACTATCTGCATCTTTAGAGAAAATCATTTTTCCATTTGCCAGGTATTCTCTGTAAGAGATACCTAATAATCCGAACTTACGTAATGGTTTTACATTTTCATAATCAAGTCTTATAATGGCAAAATCATCTGTATTAACATATAACTTTCCTTTATAATCTGCACCTCTTTTAGGTTCAAATTCCAAAACATAAACAGGATTATCTCCTAAATAGGTATAATCAAGTAAGGTAAACTCATATTTTTTGGATTTTCTGATCATATTGAGATTAGTGTTTTCCATAAAGAAAAGATTTTGAAAAGCACCTCCTATTCTAGATCTTCTAGAACCTGCAAAATTCTTTTTGCGTTCTTCTTCTCTCTTTTTTCTTTCCTCTAATTCTTTTTTCAAGGCAGCGGTATCTGTAGAATCCACTTCTTCATCAAAGAGTTCATCTGCTTCCACCTTGGTTCCAAATAATCCGGATTTAATCTTAAAATAAGAGTCCGGTTTTACATTAGATTTGATAATCTGATTGAATTTTTCTTCTAATGCTGTTAAGTCTAAATCACTGTTTTTGTCATATAACTCAGAAGCTTTAATGAGATTTATTTTTTGTTTTTCTCTGTCATAGTTACCATAAAGATCACAGAGTATTTCTGTATAGCGATCATCTCTTTTAGGAACTGTTTCTATAACACTATCCAAGAATTTTTTATTGAGTTCTTCAATAGTTGATTTTTTAAAGGTATAATCAGATTTAACAAGATTAGAATGAAAAGACTCTCTAAAGAACAATCGTTTTTTAGTAAGCTCGAAATTGTAATTCTTTTGCATGTTCTCTTTCACCTTAGCGATAATTTCTTCAGGAGTATATTCTTTATTAGTAAGGGTTACCGAATTTAGTTCTATGGCTTTAGCTCTTAAATAAATAATACTGTCTGTAAACTGATTTAGAGGCCTGCCGATAGATTCATAACCAATACAGGAGATAAACAGAGAGTCAGTTGCCTTAGTGTTTTTCCCAAGAAGTAACGTAAAACGCCCTTCTTCATTTGTGATGACCCCTTTTTTGTTAGATAACTGGATCGTTACGTAAGGGATAGGTTTTTTAGAAGTTGAATCAACAATTTTTGAGCTGATGGTCTGTGCGTGACTTAAACTGTAGTTAATTACAATAAAGATAATAGCAAATAGTGTAGTTATTTTTTTCATATATCGTTAGTTCGTTTAATGAAGACGAAGTAACAATACAAATGTTACTTACATTATTTAGTTAATTTTTCTTTAAGGCAGATTTATCGTTTATTTAACGAATATTCTGAATAATTAACAAAAACAATCTTAAAATATTGAGATTAATGACATCCACAACCATCTTGCCCACATGCTTTAGATGATTTATTTTTATTTGAAGTAAATAAATATTTAGGAAGGAAGAACTTTTTAACCAAATAAGCTATAGCTAAAAACAGTGTGATGTAAACGAGTATATTTTGAATGTCTGGCATAGTGTCTTTGTCGATATAAAGGTATGAAAATTACAGAAAAGAATAAGGTTGTTATTCGAGTTTTTCATCTAAACAAAGTGCTGCAGCTCCTATAATTCCCATATCCGGATGTTGTGAAATGTGTATTTCAAAATTTCGAAGTTGTTCCCGAAATTCAAAGGTTTTTATTTTTTCTTCAACTCCATCTTTAAAATACGAGTATGCTTTAGAAATTGCACCTCCTAATATTATGGTTTGCGGGGCATATGTATAAAGCATCGTATTGATAGCATTGCCAAGATGTTTTCCAAATTCATTAAAAATGATTAATGCTTCACTATCTCCTTGTAAAGCTTTTTTGAATAGTGCTTCCCCGGTAGTATTATATTTTTGTTTAAAAAACAAACTTCCCGTATAATCTTCGATAGTACCATCTTTATATGGAAGCATGCCTATTTCGCCTGCTCCACAAAGTTTTCCTGAATACAATGCGTTATTAATGATAATACCCACACCTAATCCGGTGCCAATAGTAACTCCCAGGAAATTAGAATAATTTGCTCCCAACCCAAAATGATTTTCACCTATAGCAAAACAGTTAGCATCATTATTAATAAAAACAGGGAGTTTGTACTTAGCTTCTAAATATGCTTTTAAAAAGACTTTCTTTAGTAAGGGAATATTCTGAATGTTATAAATGATACCTTCTACATTATCGACGATACCGGGAATCCCAATGCCAATTGCTAAAACTTTATTATCGAGTAAAGGCTCGATAACCTGTGTTACTTTTTCCAGAAACTGAGTTTCATTTTCTTTTCTGTCAACAGCAATCCTTTGCGTTTTTTGAATATTGGAATTGTTAATTAGCTGTCCGCCTTTAATCGAAGTTCCGCCTATATCAACACCAATAAACATGCTGATGAATTATTTTAATGCCTGGTAAGCGATTAAGGCTACAACGTATGCTAATCCGCTCATAAAAAACAGTTGGACCATAGGCCATTTCCAGCCATTGGTTTCGCGTTTTACAATAGCCAAAGTACTCATACATTGCATAGCGAAAGCATAGAATAATAAAAGAGAAACACCAGAGGCTAAATTAAAGAGTTTTTTCCCATCGTCCCGAACTTCTGCTGCCATTCTATTCTTGATAGTTTCTTCTTCTTCGCTACCCACACTATAAATGGTGGCCAAAGTACCTACAAAAACTTCCCGCGCAGCAAACGAACTGATAACAGCAATCCCTATTTTCCAATCGTACCCTAAAGGTTGGATGACAGGTTCAATTGCTTTTCCTGCAATACCAATATAGGAATTCTCTAGTTTATAACTGGAAATTTTAATGTCTAAATCTTCTTTGTTAAGAGATTTATTTTCAACCTGGTTTGAAACGATTGTTTCCGCATTTTTGAATCTATCTGAAGGTCCGTTAGAAGCTAAGAACCATAAAATAATGGAGATAGCTAAAATGATTTTCCCGGCATCAAAAACAAAACTTTTTGTTTTTTCAACGACAGTTAAAGCCACATTTTTAAATAAAGGCAGTTTGTAATTTGGCATTTCTACCACAAAGAAACTACGACTCTTAATTTTTAATATTTTATTTAAAACCCAGGCAGAAAAGACGGCTGTCAAAAAACCAATTAAATATAGCGCCATTAGCATGAGCCCTTGAATATTCAGTCCTAAGAAGGTTGTATCTGGGATCACCAAAGCAATAATAATAAGATATACAGGTAATCGTGCAGAGCAGGTAACAAAAGGAGAAACGAGAATGGTAATAAGCCGTTCTTTCCAACTCTCAATATTTCGGGTAGCCATTACTGCCGGAATAGCACAAGCAGTACCCGAGATTAATGGAACAACGCTTTTTCCGCTTAATCCAAAACGGCGCATCACCCGATCCATTAAAAATACAACCCTGCTCATATAACCTGTTTCTTCTAAAACAGCAATAAAGAGGAATAAAAAGGCAATCTGAGGGATAAAAATAACAACACCTCCCAGACCGGGAATAATACCTTCGGCTATTAAATCGGTAAACACACCGGATGGAAGTGCATTTTTAGTCCAGTCACTTATAGATGCAAAAAGATCGTCTATAAAATCCATTGGATATTGACTCCAGTTATAAATTGCCTGGAAAATAATTAGCAGTACCAGGAAGAAAATTACATAACCGTATACTTTATGAGTCAATATTTTATCCAGTCGCGCCCTTAAACCTTTTGCAGCATTAAGATCAACCTTATATCCTTTTTTAAGGACATCATTAATAAATTTGTAACGAATGATGGTTTCTTTCTGCTGAAGTCGTTTTAATTCTGATTTAGATTTGGTAGAAAAATCAGAAGTGTCTTTTACAAGCTCCTTGTCCAGGTTTACAAAATTAGCATCTTGAGTGATCACCAACCATAACTTATATACAGATTGATTGGGGAATGCTTTTTTTAATCCGTCAAAATACTCCGGATCAATAGCAGTAGTATCTACACAAGGTGCTGTAGAAAACTTTCTATGATCGAGAATAAATTCTTTAATTTGATCAATTCCGGTATTTTTTCGGCTACTAACCAGGGCAATTTTGGTCTTAAACTCCTTTTCAAGAAGAGGAATGTCTAAAGAAATTCCTTTTCTTTTCATCCTGTCAGCCATATTAATGACCAATAGTGTTGGGATTTCCAAATCTTTTATCTGGGTAAACAGAAGAAGGTTTCGTTTTAAATTTTCTACGTCTGTTACCAAAACGGCAAGATCAGGAAAATCTTTATCCTTCTTGTTTAAGAGCAGTTCAATGACTACATTTTCATCTAGGGAAGTAGCATTTAAACTATAAGTTCCCGGAAGATCTAAAATATGAGCCTTAACTCCTCTGGAAAGTTTACAAACTCCTTCTTTTCTCTCTACGGTAATTCCCGGATAATTCCCTACTTTTTGATTTAACCCGGTAAGTGCATTAAAAACAGAAGTTTTTCCGGTATTAGGATTTCCTATGAGTGCTACTTTAATTTGTTTACTCATAAGATTATTTTGCTTCTGTTTTTTCAATCTCTATGTGAAGAGCGGTTTCTCTTCTGATAGATAAAAAAGAGCCATTAACGTTGAGGTACATAGGATCCTGAAAAGGTGCAAACTGAATGAGTTCAACTTCGCTCCCTGGAAGGCAACCCATTTCGAATAATTTTATGGGAATAAAATCTACAGAAATGTTTTTAATGATTCCTTTTTCTCCTTGCTTTAGATGTGCAACCGTTAATTTCAACTTTTATTTAGAATGAATTTAAGTAAGTGCAAAAGTAAGGTAAATAAATAGTTTGAAAAAACGGATAGCTTCCGTTTTTCTTTTTTTAAAAGAATTTTAAGATTCTTAATTCGAAATAAAATTACTTTCTGTATTCGGCCTTGAGTATTTTAATATCGCCTAGCAATCTTTGAATATCATCTTCATTAGTACCATCATAGAATCCACGAATACGGCGTTTTTTATCTACCAAGACAAAGTTTTCTGTGTGAATGAGATCGTATTTAATGTCTACTGCATCGTTTTCTTTAGCTACGAGATATGATTTGCGGGCCATATCATAGATTTGCTTTTTATCTCCTGTTATCAGGTTCCATTTGCTGTCTACAACCCCTTTTTCGATAGCGTATGCTTTTAGTTGTGCAACAGAATCTATTTCCGGAGTTACAGAATGTGATAAAAGCATGACTTCATCATCATTTAAAAACTCCTCTTGAAGTGTAGTCATATTACCGGTCATGATCGGGCAAATGGTAGGACAAGTTGTAAAGAAAAAGTCTGCGATATAGATCTTGTCTTTATAATCTTCCTGGGTTATAGTTTTTCCGTTTTGATTAGTAAACTTAAAATCGGCTATAGTATGATATTTTTTAACGTGTTGTATGCTTTCATCTACCAATTCGGCAGTAACATCTGCAGGTTGAAAAATAGCAAGCGTCTCTTTGGGTTTAAGTGCATTATAGAAGAGTGAAATGATAATTACGGAAAGAATAGTGAGCGTAATTAAGAAATATTTAAACTTGCCAAAAAAACGGGTCATTTCGGTTATATTTTCTACTGCAAAATTATGCATTTTATTCTTCTTTTTAAATGATATTGCAGATGAAATGAGGTTTTAAATCTTAAAACATTCTTAAAAAGAGAACGGATATTTCTATGGGTTTTTATAAAGTTGAATGAAAAGCTTACTTTTGTTCGTTTTAGAACAAGAAAGTAGATTTATGAGTCCAGTTGTAGTTAGGATTATCCAGCTTTTTTTAAGCTTATCAATATTAATAGTACTTCACGAATTAGGTCATTTTATTCCTGCAAAACTCTTCAAAACTAGAGTAGAAAAATTCTTTTTATTTTTTGATGTAAAGTTTGCATTGTTTAAAAAGAAAATAGGAGAGACGGTTTATGGAATTGGCTGGTTGCCTTTAGGAGGATATGTTAAGATATCCGGAATGATCGATGAGAGTATGGACAAAGAACAGATGGCAGAAGAACCTAAGCCATGGGAGTTCAGATCAAAACCGGCATGGCAACGTTTAATTATTATGTTAGGTGGTGTTACGGTAAACCTTATCCTGGGATTCTTTATTTATATGATGATTTTATTCTTCTATGGAAGAGAAAACCTGGAACCTCAAAAAATGGTTCATGGGTATGAGATCGCAGATGGAATGGAACAATACGGATTTAGAAATGGAGATAAGATTATAAATGCAAATGGGAAGCCCCTGGAAGATGCAAACGATATCAATCGTTATTTATTAGTTAGAAATGTAAAGGATGTAGATGTCATTCATGCAGATGGAAGTGCCGAAAATATCAAGTTACCTGATTCTATAGGGAATTATATATTTAAACAAGGAATCAGATCTCCATTTGGGCCTCGTATCACCTCTGTAATTGACAGTGTTGAAGCAGGAACTCCTGCAGAAAAAGTAGGAATAGTAAAAGGAGATAAAATTATTTCAATAAATGGGAAATCGGCACTTTATTGGGATGAATTTAATAAAGGAGTAAAAAGTAGTGACGGGAAAGAAATGCAAATGATCGTAGAACGGTCAGGAAATAGAGATACTTTATATGTAACTACAAATGCAGAAGGAAAAGTTGGAGTATATCCAAGGGTTAGTGCAGAAGACATAGGAGAAGCTACTAAAATTGAATATTCGTTTACTGAAGCTATAGCTAAAGGATTCGGATTTGGATATTGGACGCTTCACGATTATGTGGCTCAATTTAAATATGTGTTTACAAAAAAAGGAGCTTCACAATTAGGAGGTTTTGGAACTATAGCTAAAGTTTTTCCTCCAACTTGGGACTGGGAAGCTTTTTGGTACAGCACGGCTTTAATTTCAATTATCCTGGCTTTTATGAATATATTACCAATCCCGGCTTTAGATGGAGGGCATGTCATGTTTTTGCTCTATGAAATCATCAGTGGAAGAAAGCCAAGTGATAAATTTATGGAGTATGCGCAAATGACTGGATTTTTTATCCTAATTGCCTTATTATTATTTGCTAACGGGAATGATATTTACAGAGCAATTTTCGATTAATAAAAAAAGCTTGTTTTTTGTTTGGGAGAATTAAAAAAACATATATATTTGCATCCGCAAAAGCGATAAAATTCCTCCTTACCTGCCTGCCGGCAGGCAGGACTCAGAACTGAGCTTCTCCCTTTAACCGGCAAAAAAGCAGTATAGAAGAAAAGAGCTTTAGTAACAATTATAAAATAGATAGTCCTCCTTAGCTCAGTTGGTTAGAGCATCTGACTGTTAATCAGAGGGTCCTTGGTTCGAGCCCAAGAGGAGGAGCTTAAATTAAATGCCAATCGAAAAGATTGGCATTTTTGTTTTCAATCAATCTGGGTGAGAAGTTTATCCCGGGCGTAGTCGAGGGGAGCCCAAGAGGAGGAGCAAAGCGAATTTAAAGCCATTCACAAAGTGAGTGGCTTTTTTCATTGAGAAAACTTGGGCGAGAACTTGCCTGTCGACAGACAAGGTTTATCCTGAGCATAGTTCGAAGAGAACCCAAGGAGAAGCAAGTAAATACAGTAACTCTACAAATGAATTAGCCCGAAAAGAGAAAGAATAAATTATTGATCTAATCATCAAAATCAAAAGGATCATCATCAATAAATAATTCAACAATATTAGTATCATAGATAAATTCTTCATGTGGATACCCTGAAACTAATATTGAAATAGTTTCAACTATATTTAAATTATCTCTAGATATAGTAATGTTTATTTTACCGTCTATATTTGAGACATCTCTACCGTCAGTGTTGCGCTTTTCAATAATGGTATTACAGTTAAATAGTTATAATTAGTTCTATCCATTTGGAAAACACTTTATTTAAATCACATTGCTAGTTTGTTAAATAGGATGTTTTTTAAAACTGTATTTTCAAAATTCCAGTTCAGTTATCATCTTTTAGGTTTAATGTTTTTACTAATTAAGCTTAAAATAAGTTGTGAGGTTTATCGTGAAATTTTATTTGCTCAAAGACTAAAAATCAAATTGTAGATTTCCAGATTTAAAATAAGAACAGTACTAAAGAATATCTATGTATAATTTGAGAGTTATTTTTGTTAAATTAGACCAGAGTATTTGTTACAATACTTTTTTAACGGCTATATAAAACTTATTGATTTAAAAAATTAAATAAGTAGTAATAGAATGAAAATTGATTTTTGGTTAATTATATTTTCTTTCACTTTTTTACAAGGGGTACTTTTGAGTGTCTCATTTTTTTTTCAAAAAGAAAATAGAACCTCTTCAACAATATTTGGATTTCTTTTATTGTGTATAGCATTGATTATTGCGGAGTCAATAGTTAAGCATACTGAATTATATTTAAGATTTCCTCATATAATAGGTATTTCTTTTACTTTAAACTATCTAATAGGTCCTCTATATTTTTTCTATTTTATATCATTACAGAAGAAATTTAAATGGCAATTAATTCATCTTATATCTCTTATACCTTGTTTAATTGTTTTTCTTGGAAGGTTTAGGTTTTATTTTAGTGATGGTGAACGAAAGATTAAGATGTTTGAAATGGCTTTTGTTGAAGGAAAATTTGGAATATCTAGACTAGGAGTTTTATTTGAAGTTATTGTAAATATTAGTTTTATTTTATTAGCAATACTAGTAATTAATACAAATGCTGAAAAAACAAAATCACAATCTAAGTCAAATTGGGCAAAGATTTTAAGTTACTGCTTCATTGGGTTCTGGGTTATATATTTATTTGCTACAATAGGTATGAGCTATAAAAGCATTTACTCTATTACTTTTGGGTATATACAAGATATTGGATTAGCTACTATTGTAATAATTATCTCCTATTATCTTATTTATAAATCTGAAGCCTTCTCTCTTCCTTATATTAACAATGACAAGTATAAAAAGTCACGAATGGACCTTAAACAAAGAGCTGCTTACGGAATAAAAATTATGCAATACCTAATGGATGAAAAACCTTTTTTAAATAATGATTTTAACCAGAAAAAGCTCTCCAATAATATTGGAATTTCCAGTAATAAACTCTCGCAAGTTTTTAGTGAAGAACTGGGCATAAGTTTTTCTGATTTAATTAATAAAATGCGTGTCGAAGAAATGAAAATTAGAATGGCAAATCCTAAATACGACAATATTACAATTATGGGAATTGCATTTGATGTTGGTTTTAATAGCAAAAGTAATATGATTCGTAATTTTAAAAAAGAGACAAATCTTACACCTTCAGAGTATCTAAAGTCTCTAAAAAAATAGATCATTTATGGTATGATCCATTAGGATGAACCTTTGGAAAATTAATTGATAAATACTTTTGAGTTTAAACTCTAAAATATTTAAATATGTTAAAAAAGAAGCTTTATCCAGTTATATTAATAGTCCTATTTAGTATAAATAGTTCTTCCCAAGATGTTAATAGAGAAATGACCCCCCTATCTTATCAAATCGGGAATTGGTTAACCAAAGAGATCAAATTGGATAATAAAGGAAGGAGATACCAATTTGGCCATAAACTAGAGTGGTTTGACACTAAAAAGAAGATTGCAAAATTAACAATTACAGGTGTCTATGAAGATAGTGAAGTAAAGACATTTTGGGAAGGGTTTAAATATTGGAATATCCAAGAAAATAAAATTATTTATACAGGAATGAGTCGTGATGGACGCACAGCAAACGGTTATGTTGAAGTTATCGATGAAAATACTATCAATACTATATATAGTGGCAATAGTCCATCAGGAAAAAAAGTTTATCTAAACGATATAGCCAAAAAAGAAGATTCAAATCACTTTACATCTTATACTAAGATTAGGTATGAAAGTACTGAAAAATGGAAGGTCATTAATACTGATCATTGGGTTAGAGTAGATAAACAGGTGTTCAACGATAAATTAAAATAAACGTTTTCAATTAAAATATAACCAATGGCTAGATTAAAGAGATTAAGGCTTTTATGTTTATTAGTCTTAGGGTTTATTACTTTATTGTGTTATGCTCAAAAAGATAAAATTCCATTTTACACATCAGATGAATTAGATTTTGATATTACGATGTTTGAGCCTAACATAGCAAATTATAAAAATCTTTATTACGATAATGAGATAGCTAAACTCGGAGGGTATGTATTTATACATTTAGATATTACTCAGATGTGGACTCAAAAAAACCTTATAGTAAACTGGAGTAGAGAAGGGGTTGGAGCCACTGGCTTCGATATTGTATTTGCCGATGAAGATCTTGCAATAAAGAGCAGACAATTGCCAAGTAGTGGATTTCCAGGAGGGGTAATTCTTGAAAATCATTATTATGGAAATCGGGCAGATGTACTATTTACAAACCCGAATAATCTACTGTCGACAGATACCACTAACTTTTCTTATCCAAAGAAAAATGAAGTATATAAGTTTAATAAAGTTTATTCACATAAAAAGACCTACAAAAAATCTCACAATGTAATTATCTGGCCATATGTTATGGCTGCAATAGATTGGGATAAACAAAAAGATATTATAATGCCTGGTTTTAGCCCATTGGGCATACAAGAATATTATTATAGGATGATTAAAGGAGACAATCTAATAATTACCGATTCAAAGGGAAGGAGTTATGAAGGTTTTATTATTTCAGGTTTTCGAAATGAAAGTTTAGAGAAGTTAAGAACTGTAAAATTATCAGATCCTATTTCAAGAACAGATTATTATATTTCTAAAAAACCACCTTATTTTCTTGGAAAGAAAGTATATAAGCTAGATAAATCAAAGAATAAAATATTTAGCTATGAAGAAATATTAATCGATTTTAATCCTCTTGAACATTCATATCAAAGATATCTTAAAGAAATGCTTGAGATAAGTAGAAAAGAGCTTGAAGATTTTGATATGCCTTGGAATAAACAAACAAATAAGTAAGACTAAATAGTTAGTACACGTTCGATAAAATGACAAAGTTAAATTTCACAATAAAAATAATGACTTTGATTGCAATTCTAATTTGGAGTTGTAAATCGAAAAAAGAAGATGAAGACTTAAATACGGACAATCTGGAAATAAAACAGCTACATGCTGATTATGTTAATGGTTGGCTGGAAATGGACGAGGAAAAAGTAATGGGACTTTTAGAAGAAAATGCCAGAATTCAGCCAAATAGATTGAAACCGATTGAGGGAAAACCGCAAATAAGAGCATTTTGGTTTCCTAAAGACAGTTCGAAAACTATTATAAATGAATATAAAACGAATCTAATTAGCATTAATATAATTGACACTTTGGCTATTTTGACTCATAATTCATTATTGGATTGGACATACCAAAATGATACAACTGAATTCGGAATGTTACAAAAAGGTATTAACACTACAATTTATAGAAAACAAGAGGACAAGTCTTGGAAAATATGGAGGTCTATGTGGACTGATATTTATGCTAAAAGAAAATGAAAAAACTTGGGCGAGAACTTGCCTGTCGACAGACAGGGTTTATTCCCAGCGTAGTCTGGTATTATCAGAATTCAAAAACTTTTGTTTCTGTTTAATCGAATAATAGACCTTTCCAGCCTGATACTCCGATACTGTTTGCTTTTGGAAACCCCTTACCGGGTTGCCATTGATTGGTCAGGCTCTTTTATTAGAACTTACCTTATATGTTCAACAGAAAACCTCACACGCACATCAATGCCACTAAATTCTCTGAGCCTAAAATCGAACAGAGCTGGATTGTTTTCATCAGATATGGTTGTAAAAACTCGCGCAAATTGGCTTCTTAGTTCATTACCTAAATAGTCGTCAATATTACCATCGGGATCGCGATCGTACATTTGTGCATAAAATGCAAATTCAGCATTATTTTGCAATTCTTCCTCTGTGAGTGTGAGTGTAACCTCAGAGCCTTCAGAGTTAATCAAGTATGCTTCTGTACCAATAGATTCAAAAAAATCGCGGTTTCTATCCCATAAAATGAGCTCTTCGCTTTCACCATCAACAGTAACAGTTGAACTGATTCGTCCGTAAAGTTCTAAAGCGTCTCCTTCTGTGTCTGGAAATTGACGTGCCGTGATTGAAACGGCCTTAATTTTAAAAGATGCTGTACTTGGCTCTGGTTCGGGGGAGCTATCATCACTACTACATGAAACGTTTAATACCAATAGTAATAATACGGTTGCTGCAAACTTTAATGTTTTCATACTATTTTGTTTTTTTTGGATTCAACACCACAAACCTAGAATGAAACATAGCCTACACCTAATTTTTACACTAGACAAAGTATAGACAAATTAAATTTTGATATTATAGACATTAATAAAAATCATCTCAACTTTTTTATTTTAATATATTGATAATCAGAAAATTAATTTTAAATTTTTATATGCATTCAATGAGGGGATATAGACATTTAGTGGCGACTCTGTGAAATGTGCTTTACATGAGAACATTAAAGCAGAGCAACAAATAACTATCTTCGTTAAAACATAAATGACTAATCATGAGAACTTTACTAATTCTTTTTTTTATTTATTTTTTGTGTAGTTTCCAATTTATCTATTCTCAAAATCAAACTAAAATAGATAGTTTAAAACGAGCATTAAGCTCACACCAAACTGAAGATAGTACCAGAGTTGAGATTCTCACACTTCTTCATGAAAAACTTATGTTTTCTGAACCCGAAGCAGCAAAGAAATATGCCGAAGAAGAGTTGAGAATTTCTCAAAAAATTGACTATCAAGAAGGCATTGGAAGAGGTTTTTTACATTTAGCGAATTACTTTGAAAATAGAAACAATACAGATTCAACTTTATTCTATTATAATAAAGCAAAAGGCGTTTTTGAGCAAGAGCAAAATTACCGTGGGATTGTATTTGTAAATTATTCAATTGCAGATTTCGAACGAGCCGGTGGAAATTACGCAAATGCTATAGCTATTTTAGAGGAAAATCTTCAATTAATAGACGCCTACGAAAAAAACCCTGAGGGAAGAATAAAGTTTAGTGGTGCGCAACATAATGGCTTGGCATTAATCTATTTGAATAAAGGAAGTACAAAATTAGCATTAATGGAAGCGCTTAAAGCATTAAAACTATTTGAAGAGATTAATGACATTCTAAGAAAAGCCGATATGCTCAAATTATTAGGTGACATTGAATATCAGCTAGAAAATTACATAGAATCAGTTAAGTATTATGATGATGCTATACGTGTTTATAAAGCTGAAAATGATGTATTTTATCAGGCACATGCATTAAACTCAGCTGGAAAGGCCTTAAAAGAATTACAAAACATACCTAAAGCCAAAGCTTATCAGACTGAAGCGATACAACTTTCTAAGAGTGTTAGCTCACAAGGGTCGTTAGCATTTGCACTCTGTGATTTGGGCGAGCTATCGATTATGGAGGAACGCTTTGACAATGCTAGAAATTATTTTTTAGAATCATTACAGATTTCAAAGCAGGAGGACATTAAAACAAGTATTATTAGCGCTTTTCAAGGATTGGCAAAAGTAGACAGGTTATCTGGTGATAACAGGGCTGCATTAAACAATATTAATAAAGGAATATCGATTGCAGAAGATATTGGTGCCAAATCAAATCTGTCAAGTTTGTATGGTGAACGTTCTAAAATCTACGAAAACTTAAATATGCTTCGCCAAGCAATGGTTAATTTAAGAAACTCCCAAAAGATTAATGATAGTTTATTTTCCGCAAAAAAGGTTCAACAAATAGAAGAGTTAAGCACTATATATGAAACCGAAAAAAAAGAAGCTGCTCTGGTTTTACAAGAAGAAGAAATTAAAACATTAAATGCGAATGCAGAAAATGACAAACTAACCAAAACACTCTACGGAGGAGGAGCTGTCACCGGTATTGCCCTTTCGGGGTTACTATTTTTTGGCTTTCGTCAACGTATGAAGAAGAACAAAATAGCACGTGAAAAGCAAGAAGAAATCTATAAACAAGAAATAGCGTTTAAACAAAAAGAATTGGCAAGTCAGACACTGCATTTAGTCCAAAAAAACACCTTTTTACAAGATCTCAAAGAGAACCTTGAAAAACTAAAAAATTCCCCTGAAAAATTTAAAGTGGAGTTTCGAAGAATTGTAATGCTCCTTAAAAAAGAAAGTACCACCGATAAAGATTGGGAAGTATTTAAATCATACTTCTCAGAAGTTCATGATAATTTTGACAATAAGTTAAAAGCCATCAATTCATCTATTTCAGAAAAGGACTTGCGCCTTGCTTCTTTTATTAAAATGAATTTGTCTACTAAAGAAATTGCAGCGATACTAAATGTATTGCCACAAAGTGTATTGACTTCGAAATATCGCTTAAAAAAGAAATTAGGAATAGATAAAGAAACCGATGTCTATAATTTTCTAATGAAGATTTAGCTTGTCCATTCTTTGAGATGTTAAAATGGTTTGAATTTTTTATGGAATTGCTATCGTCTTACAAAGGGAAAACTGTCTAAAATAATTAGATTTTTTATGAAAAATTTAACAAAAAAGAACTAACTAATTTCTACGAAAACTATGCTTAAGCTGCATAAAAACTATTTAAAATAATAAATTTAAACATGCATTTTACTGATTTTTAACAAGTTAAAATAATGTGAAATCAAGTTTTTCGCTTAACTGTTTTTTAATTTTAAGTACTACTAATCGTAAAAACTATAATCATGAAAAAGAGTAAAAAAATTAGTTTGAACTTAAACAAAAAGACAATTTCAAATCTGAAAATGGGAGCAATTGCTGGTGGGTCTGGAAATAATCCTACTTGCGACCTTTCATTACAAGATAGATGTAAACCTGGTGATTTGACGTATACTTGTTAAGCGTTAAGATAGTATTGAAAAGCCACTTTTAAGTGGCTTTTTTTATACTCCTTGACTTTCTCTTTTATTAGAATTTATTACCCGTCCGGATTCTTGAAAATCAGTTATAATTTTAATTAAAAGAAACTTCTGGTTTATAGGTTTTTAGAAATTCATGTATAAAATCGTCATTTGCAGTTTCTTCCCTCGAAAATTCAATATCCGGGATACAAGGATTCCCTTCTAATTTTGTTCCACTTAATCGCATGGCTTCTCCCGTAGGATAAAGTAATGACATTCCTTTATTAAGACTAATCCGATCTCCGAATAAAACCATTCCTAACGATTTTCTTCCTATAACCAATCCTCTTTTTGCGTCTTGTACACAAATCGGAAATATATCTGCACCGCTTCCGCTACGTTCATCTATAATGACCATAATTTCTCCTTTATAAATTTCAGGATTCCAATTCAGCCAGCTTCGTTTAGGAGTAAACCTCCTGCCTCTAAAATTGACTAATTCTCTTATCGAGTTTGGAGAATGCTTGTATTTTTTTAAAAACTTATCATGATCTTCCCTATGGATAAAATACTGACATGTTTTACTGCTGGGTATAATCATACTCAAAAGATGCCTTACATTGCTTGAAGCTCCACCGCCATTACTTCTTAAGTCCAAAACTATTTTTTTAGTATTTATGGCTTTGGAGAACAATTCTTCTATGTGGTTTTTATTGTAAACCCCTTTTCTAAAAGAGTTTATAGTAATCAAAGCAATATCTTTATTAATAAATGATAATGTGTCTTTTGAAAACAATCTATGCTTAAAATAATTGATACTCCTGGTAATAATACTATCTCTTCTTTTAATCTCTAGTGTACTCTTTTCTGATACTTTTCCTTTAAGCTGAGCAGATGAGGTAATTAAACGATTGTCTTTACGGAGTAGAAGATCTCCTCGTTTAATACCTCCTTTATCCGCTACCCCATTTTTTACTACTCTGGTGATAAAAAAACCTTCTTTCGTTTTAATGAAATTAGCACCAATATTAATTTCTGCTCCTTTTTTCCTGGTAGACATTTGGTCCGGAGTATTAATCCAGAGGTGTGATAAGTTATAACCATTTAAAACTTTTCTGGTAACAGTTACAAAAGACCCTATGGTCGTAGTCGTATCAATGATATGCCTGTTACTGGCAAAACGCTCTTCTATATCCTGGAATGTTTGATTAAATGCATATCCGGATTTTTTAAGCTTGGTGGCTACTTTTTTTAAAGCTATTTCTTTCTCCTGTGTCGTGATTATATCACTGTCTTTAAATTCAGACTGACAGGAAATAAATGTGATTGAAACCAGAGTAATAATCGCAGTAATATATTTTTTCATTCTCTTTTTTTAGTTGATTTGAATCGGAATCATAACTTTTGTTTGATCCCAGGATAAAACCAGGGATAATTCTGAAGTATTTTGGAAAGTAATAGTAAACATCTCGGTTATTGCATTTGTTGAAATCGGATTCACATCAGTAACTAATACATCAAATTCTCTTTCTAAAGAAGTTTTGCTGGGATCTCTCATATTGATTCCCCAGAAATATGACTTACCATTAAAAATAATTTCCCAACTATCTTTTCCGGGAATGGTATATAAAGAATATTTTCCTGCCGGAAGTTTTTTTCCATTAATTAAGAGATCCTTGTTTGTTTTAAAAGTAGTAGCCTCATTTGCGCCTGTACGCCATATTTTCCCGTAAGGAACAAGTTTTCCAAAGATATCTCTGCCTCTTTTTGATGGCCGATTGTAAAAAACAGTGAGATTGACATCTGCTTGATTGTAGGTTATAGTTTGTTCCGGACTTGCTTTTTTGGTTTGTGAAATTATATACCTGTAAGTACCAAATAAACCAATACTTAAAATGATAACTACGATTAAAAACCATTTGATAAATTTTTTCATTGTTTTTTGTTTGATTTTGAGGTCAAAGGAAGCGATTAACCCTATAACAAACGCCTCATTAGATACAATGAGACCTATTTTGATATTATTTATATAGGATTATTGGTTATAAGTATGAGAGATTGATGGCCTACCGACGAAAAACTTGAAAATCAAGGCAGCAGTGCTGAGTTTAAGATGAAAAGCTGTCTGAGCAAAGCGAATTCTTTTCATCTGTGGCTGGGAGTACCGTAGTATTTTTTAGGTTTTTATCGTCAGCCTTGACTTTTTCGATTCGTTTTTGGGTCAAGCCAAAAATGAATGAAAGATAAATATTCAATAATTGATTTATGATATGCACAAATTAATATTTAGAATCGAATTTTAAACTCTCAAAGCAGTTCTCGATACAATTTCCCCGGCTTCACAAGTTTAGCTTTATGGAAAATCTTCTATTATACCGAATAAATCAAAAAATACAGCAAGCTTAATGCAGCTTTTTATATTCGGAAGGGGAGAGGCCGGTTTCTTTTTTAAAAATCCTGTTGAAGCTGGCTTTAGAGCTAAAACCACACTCATAACCAATACCCAATAACGTATAGTTTTCGTATGCTTTTGAAGCTATTTTTTCTTTTACAGCCTCAACACGGTATTTATTGATAATATCGTAAAAAGAAATATGCATATGTTGATTCAATAAAGCAGAGAGTTTTTTATCTGTTGTAGGAATGAACTCAGCCAGTTTTATTAAAGTCAATTCATTATCTAAATAAGGTTTTTCTTTTTTTAAAACTTCTTCCAACTTCAATTTAAGCTCAGAAAATAGAGGATCGTTTGTAGTTGACAATGCTGTTCTTTTCTCTTCTTTTGATGAAGTCAAATGACTTTTTTTAAGTAAAAATCCGGGTAATAATATTTTAGACTGATGGATGCCGTAATACCCTAGATAAGTGATAAAAAGAATCATAGCAATCAAAGTAAAGATTTCCGAATGCATCACGAATGTTCCGAATATACTTTGATATCCATTCATTATTAGGTCAAAGCCAATTACGATACTTCCGCTAATCAACAGATGACTAATCCAGTTTATGTCATTTTTCCCAAGGTTAGCATAATTCGATTTAATCCCCTTTATGTATCCCGATAACAACTTATACGAAATCAACAGGTAGAAAAGTGTATACGCATTAGACAAGTTAGCCACTTCTGAAGAATAACTTTGATAGGTTTTTAAATACCCGGGAAAAGGTTGTCCGTTTATATCGGATAAGAGCGATGGAATTGAAATAAAAATAAAATGAAGCGCAGCAGGAATAAAATGTAAAATGCTACTCCTGATTAGCTTTTCTTTTTTGAGAAATAAAGACTTAATGTAGAGAAATAATAAAGGACCTAATATCCACCGTGCAATATCATGAGGAATATAACTGATAAAAAAAATGATTCTGAGTTTATGTATAGCTGCATAAAGGTTTACAGAAATCAATAGCAAAATTGTAAAATAAATACTTAAAATTAACTGAGGTAACTGTTTGTTTTTTTGCTTAAATACTAAAAACAAGAGAATAAAGGTAATGGTAATATCAGCAGTTAAGATAAAATCCAGGAATAGAGCCATTGCTAATTTTGTTGAACAAGATTAACAAAAAAAAAGTACATTTTAAAGGTTAGGATTATTCATTATCCTTAATGTCGATGATAATCGATACTACGTTTAGAAATGATTCAGGTATTTTTGGAAACTTCTTTTGATAGGAATAATAAATTCTTTTATTGCCATTTTTTTAATTGTAAGTAACTATATCAATATGAAATCAATAAGGTAATTAAGGCTCCTGCTACAAATGCAATTAAATTTTTTGAAAGCAAATCATGTTTTGGAATTTTATAAATATCGTTACTTACTTTATCAGTATTAAACAATAAGATAATAGGTGTAAAGATTACGATTGCTATAACGAATAAAAGAATATCAAACATATCGTTTAAACCATTAAGAATTGTAGAGTAAATAGATCTGCTTATCACAAAATAGAAATAAGCCATGATCATTATCCAGCCTGTTTTGCCATTGAAAAATAACCCTATAATTGGCAGAAGGAGTATTATAAATGGCCTGAAATACGAATTTTGATATCCAATCTTAAAAAAAGTCAAATATCCATTTTTAATTCCGCCATTAATATCCCAATGAAAATAGGTTAGATTAAATCCGCGAATAGCAACCATAACAAACATTATAATTATAATGATCTTGACTGCAATTAATAAATAGCTGTATTTTTTTGAAGTTTTTTCCAATTTGTTTTGTAAAAATGAATTATAACAGTTATTACTTGATGTCAAACAGATTCTATTTCGGTATTAGTTTTAATATTACTTTTTAAAAAATCTTCTAATTTTTCAAGATCTATAGTAGTCATATTTAGATGATCTATATTATTTATACGATCTGATTTTTCTAAGACAACTATTTTATCAGATTGTATATTGATACTTTTAATTTTATCTAGTTTTATCCATTTTTTAATGTTATCAATGTTGAAAATTAATTTTTCTTTTTTGATTTGAACATAATTAACAGGTTCATATAAAATGCCTGAAATGATTAATAGAACCCCTATGAAAGTCACCTGGATTAATATTTTAAAATCAAAAATTGAATAATAGATTAAAATTAAGGATACTATAATTGTTAAAGATCCAAAAATATAAGGAAGAATTCTGTAGTAATTATCGTTTTCAGTGGTAATTATAACTAATGTTTTATTTTCTTTATTTCGATGCCTTAGATTTGATAATAACAACCAACTCATTAATGCGATTAATAAAGTAGGGTAATAAATAGAATATTTATCTATATAAAATTTGATGAATTTATAAGGTTTGGTTTCGTTAAAGAAAAATGAAACTAGAAGAAACCCAATGACTATTAATGTAGATATATGTTTATTTTCTTTTTTCAATATTAAATGGGCTTATCCTTTTATTAATCTAAAAGTAGGAAAATATTTTCAATTTAATTTATTTATAAGAATGAATTATAATTGTCGATAAAGTTGGTCTTATCGTATAGGTTGATAAAGGGCAGATTCGAATTTTTCAATGAACTTGGTAATTGAATTAACAACAATCCCAATAAAAATATGCTTTGGAAAAATCTTTTTTAATTAAGGCCTCTTGACTTATAAAAATATGCCCAAGTCCGCTATCTCCAAACATTATATGATCGTCTACATCTATTTGTAAAACTTGAATGTCATTTCTTTGTTCAGCGCTATAATCTCTTGGATCAGATTGAGTAAATTCGGCATAACCACCTATTTTATGCCCTGTGGAATCAAAATATTCTCCAAATTGTTTTTCTTGTTCTTCAGGTAAATTTTCAATAAAATCCCAAAAGTCAACTCCATCAAAAAGATAATCAAACTGTGAATCTTCCGAACCGCCATTATCAATCCCTTTTTCAAAGGAAAGTTGATGAAGTTTATAGATGGGAATTTCTTCATAATCTTCGATGGTAAGAAATGAAAAATCATCTAAGACTTGCTTATTAAGCTCTTCCTTTGTGTGATATATGATCTTCGAATCTTCATCGTACCAATCATTTGACGAAAGAAAAAGCTGTAGAATTCCATTTTTAGGAAAAAATTCAAGTTTAGGGATTTGCTCAAAATTCAATTGAGCAATCATTATCATTGGTTTTCCGGTTTTATCTTTTGGATATTCTTTGTCTTTTGGAAAGAAAGGAGTACCTAAGAATTTACTAGTCGTTAACCCCAGATTATCTTCAAGAAGCTCTTCTTTTCTTGGTTTAGCTTTTATTCTAACAACCTCTCGTTGATATGGTTTTAAATCTAATTCAAACTTCTTTAAAAATTCAGGAATCATTACTGTTTGTTTTTATAGTTCAATCATTCTCCATAATTAGCTCCCCAGGTTAAAAAGCAATTACAATTCTCTTCAGGGCAAATTATCCAACCCTTATCTGGAGCACCGGTTTCTTCATTTACTTCACCTAGCAATTGATGATTGTCAAAGCTATGTCCATAATAGTGACATTCTTTGAATCTATTTTATCTGTCTTTGTCTAATATTTTTAATCCTTTAGTGTATAATTTAGAAGCGGTTGCATATTCTTTGAGCATTGGAACTTCCATTTTACACCTCTAACAATATTTAATTTCCATTACAGTTGCTGAATTGTAGTATTTACTCCATAAATCATAATCATAGATGCTTTACCTGTTTCTATGAAATATGGTATTATTTTGTCATCATTGAAATGTAAAAAACCTTTGGTGTATTCTTGTTTAGAATATCCTTTAAAATCTCCTGCATCTAGTCTTTTTAATTTGCTTAAATAATGTTCAATTTTACCTACTCCTTCGAGTGTTATTATTCTTCTTGATGTCAAAACACTCCAAATTGAATCGCTTATTATGGTTGAACAAATTAATTCTTCTCCATCTTCAAGCTTAATCAGGTTGTTTACATGTTCATTCAATATAGTTTTATCGTTTTCATAAATATCCGAATACTTGAAATCAAAAGGCTTCATAGTATGTCTTTTGATTGAAGCAATAGTTATATTTTTTATGGATGTATCACTTTTTTTCATCTATAAGAATGAATTCCAATCATAATTAAGCATTATAATTTATTTCAATCTCGTCTAAAAACTTTGCAACTGTTCTTGAGTTATCTTCCCTTATACGAGTTACATATTGCTTGGACTTAATTTTTAACCTGATTTCATTTGGATTGACAATAACTTCTTCAATCTCTTGCCATTGATAATTATTTTCAAATAACTCAAATTGTACAATTCCGTTTTTATCCATCAGATAACCATCAAAATCATTAAAGAAAATAAAACTTGAAATTATGATATAAGCAGAAAGTATTATTCCAATACTATGAGTATTGTTTACAAAGAGAGTATTAATTATTACCAGTATCAATACAATTAATATAATGACTTTAACAACCTTAATTCCTAAACTGGATTTAAATCTTTGATGCATTATAAAAATCAATGATTTTTCTCGTTGCTTTTTCTTGATTTGATCATAAACATAAAATTTAATGCATAGATCCAGAATTATCGGAATCAGAATTGTAAACCAATGAATCTTCCAAAAGAAATAGAATAAAAACCAAATTCCGAATATGATAATCCGACTTAAAGGAAGTAATAGTTTTATGCTTGTCATATAATTACCAAAAGTTTAAGCTATAATTTTGTTATAGTTAGCTAGCTTAAAAGTAGGAAAATATTTTCAATTTGTTTTGTTTATGAGAATGAATCACAATTGTTTTTTGGATATTGTAAACATGAATTATAAAAAATTTTATATCATTTTAATAGAGAATTAAACCATTTTTCAAATTTCTGTTTGTCGTAAGGAGAAGCATTAATAACGTTTGATTCAAAATTGTTTGTGAATGCTATTATATCAATACCTTTTGAGCTGATTAATATAATCAAGACTATTGAACCTTGTCCGAGATTATCTTTAAGTGCGAAAACTGTTAATTCCTCAATCTCGATTAGACTCTTTCTTAAAAATTCCCACACATCTTTGCTTTTATCATATCTTTCCAGCATTTTCAAAAAATTGTTTTTACTATATCCTGTTCCATCAGCGTAATACTCATAGAAATCATAAAAATCGAGGACTTCGTTAGTCACATTTTCGATTGGTATATTTTTGAGCTTAGTAATTTTGGCTGTTGTCCAAAGAAATTGTTGTGCAGACAATATCTGAGGCAAAATTGGCGTACAAAAAATTAAAATTATTTTAATAATGAATGCTTTAAACTTCATTTATTTGTTTAATTGTTTTCTTCAAGTTTGCGATAGTTTCTTTAGATAAATTAGATAGAAATCTTTTTTGCTCAGATTTGTAGTCATAAAATAGAAACTGTAATGCTCTTTTCAAATCAGTAGATTTAGTTATTCTTAATAATTCTTCACTATCATTTGAGCAAAAGAAATTTTCAAGTTGGAAATCCTTTACCTGGTCATTATAAATAAAAAGATGGGTTGAAATTCTTTCCCCAAATTCTTTTATATATTTTGATTTAGCCCTTTTTCCTGCGTTATCGTTATCTAAAAAGACGGCAAAATTTTCCGAAAAAGGAATTGCTAAACTTATTAAAGTTGAAGATTGACTAGCTCCAGAGCTTGGAATAATTTTTATTTTTTTATTGATAAGTTTTGTATGTTTTTTTATTAAGCTAAAAAAATAATAATCAGTGATTCCCTCTGTAATAATAATTTTCCCTAAAAAATCGTTAGCAAAGTTTAGTTGTAAGGCTTGGTAGATTGGACTTAAAGCCCCTTTGTTTTTAGTTGATTTATATTGCCCAAAACTTTCAAGTGAAATTTTTGAATTTTTCTTTTCTGCAATTTTTATACTCCCTAATTTAATTACATCTGGATTTAATAAGTATTGAGAATGAGTACAATAAATAATAATATTTTTATTTGAAACTGAATGTAATTCGTTAAGAAGTTCACTTTGAGCAGAAGAATGCAAATACGAACCGGGTTCATCTAAAAGGAAAATAGAATTTTCTAATCTTCCTTTATAATTTGGATTAAATTTTAGTTTTACCATGTAATTAAAAAACCATTGAAAACCTTTACTTCTTTCTCCGATATCAAAAGTTCTTTTTTTATCATTATTAGATTTATCTTTCACTTTAAACTTGAAAATATTGTTTTCATTTACAACAACCAATTCTAGTTTATCACTATCATCTGCAAAAGATTTTCCACTCTTTTTTATTCTTTTCCATTCTTGAATTATTTCTTTATTCAAAGTATCTTCTACGTCTGAAAGTATATCATCTTTTGTGTCTTTATCTTTGAAATTTAAGTAAGATATCAAGTGAGGTTCATTATCATCTTCTCCGATTCCTTCAGTATCTGCTCTTTTAAATATTTCTTGAATTATTTCTCTCCATTCCCGATCTTTTCCTCTTCCTAAATTTTTGTTATTCCTATATTCAACTGGAAAGACAATTTCTTCTGGAACTCTATCAGCAAAATCATCAAAATATAGAATATATGGTAAATGATCAACTAGATATTTAGATACTTTGTCACATACGTCTTTGCTAACATTATCGATAATACAGGTATGATTTTTTTTAAGATCTGATAAATTTCTTGTCAATATAAAATCTGTTTTACTATTAAATTTTGAAAGGGTTTTATAATCAATCGTATCAGTTTTTAATTTTAATTTTTCAATTAGGGAAGTAATTTCATTTTTATCCAAGTTTATATTAGCACTGATTTCACATTTTTTCGAACCAATTGAATATTTATTTTTGAAGTCTAAATGTTCACCTCCATTAATTTTATCTCTTGATTTGTCAAATGATAATATGGCTTTTAAAACTGAAGTTTTTCCAGCTTCATTAATTCCAATTATAGGGTTAATTGAAAAATTAAGATTAAATTCAATTTTCTCAATAGCTCTATAATTAATGATTGTGAATTTAGTTATTTTCATATTTTATTCTATTAATATTACTTACAACTTAACTTGTCCATACATATGATGTAATGTAGATAGTTGTGATTAATATTTTTATTATTACAAGTTATCCTATGCAATGAAAAATATCCAGTGCATTAATCAATTAAAATGTTAGGGGGAAAGAGATTATAAATATAAGATTTTATTGCTTTTGATTTCCCTGTAATTTTCACTTCGGTTTCTAAACCTGATTTTTATCATATTTCTTCGTTTTTTGATGAGCTACCTTTATTCAATAATCAATATAAAACGTGAAAAGATGAAAAAAAGAACTCCTGTTTCCGCAATAATGAGCACCAACCTGGTAACGCTTAATCATACAGACGATTTAGTAACTGCCGAAAAGCTGTTTAAAGAACATAAAATTAGACATATCCCTGTGGTAAGTGGTGATGTTATTAAAGGTATTTTAAGCTATACAGACCTGTTGAGAATTAGTTTCGCAGATGCTGTAGATGAAGATGAGAGTGAAGTAGATACTATTGTTTACAATATGTTTACCATAGAGCAGGTGATGGTCAAAAATGTATTGAGTGTTGCTTCCGATACTACAATTAAAGAAGTAGCCGAAATTCTTGCTCAGCAAGAGTTCCACGCCCTTCCGGTAGTAGACAATGGAAAGCTGGTAGGGATTGTGACAACCACAGACCTGATCAACTTTCTATTACAACAATTTTAAAAAGAGGTTTAAAAAAGGAAAAAGCCGGGAATTAGTCCCGGCTTTTTTGTATTATTTTTTAGTGAATAAACAGATTAGAGTATTATTAATTAACAGGATATAATTTTATATCATTCCCTAACCATTCCTGTAACTTACCATATATTTTTTGCTGATCATCAGTAGAAAAATGTTGGATTCTGGCTCCATCGGAATAGGCAAGTACAAGTAATTCTTATAGTCATTGATATTAATTTTTTCCGAGAGTATCTAACTTTTCAATTAATTCATGATCTTCTTTAACCTTCATCGTATCTTTAGACTTATAATTGTTAGGAGTATTTTTGGTTTGAATCAAAGACTCAATCGATGGTTTGTCATTTGTGTTTAATTCAATTCTATCAGTTATAGAATTCAATAAAGAAAGACCGATAAAACAAATTGCAATGAAACCAAATAATAATGATTTGCCAACCCATAGATATTTTAAGTTCATTGCAAGAAACGCACGATCCATACCTTCAGATAGTGAATTAACCAATTGTTCACTATTGCCGCTTTTCATTAGTAATTGTATTGAATTAGTTGTGCCTTTCGAAGTTTTTTGCCAAAAATTTTCAAAAACTACATAAATACCATCATAATAACGTCTTACAATTTCTTTTTTCCAATTTCCTTTTAAATGAACCCAATGATTAGGATTTTTAATCATTTCATGAGTGACATAAGAACGAGGTAATAAAGTTAACATTGAACAAAAAACTGCAAGAACGGAGAAAAATAGCCCGATATACCAGAAAAAATTAACATTTTTGTTTAAAGCTAAAGCTGCTCCTAATGCAACCGTAACAATTGTCAGAGCGAATCCAGCTTTTGTATCCGCAAGAACAACATCCTTGTATATGTAATCACGAAGTTGTTCAAGATATTCATATTTTTTTTCAAGAGAGAGCTTCTCAATTGGCTTTTCTTCTGATTTTAATTTACCTAAACTCATTCTTTGTTATTATCAATTCTATTGAATTCATTAATCCACCAATTTTTTAATGGAATATCGGAATCAATAACAAGGTTTTTAAACTCTTGAAAATTAAATTTAATACTCTTAAGTTCAATAGAAATGTCTCCCTCAGAAATTTCTATTATTGCATATTCAGCTATTGGTAAATAAGAAGGCAATGGAGGTGAAGTAAATGGATTTAAAAATGCACATCCTACACTACCAGGATTTAATATAATTTTATCCTTATACTTTCTAAGCATTTGATAGTGGGTATGACCACCAACGGCAATTTTTATAGAACTATTGAAATTAATTACTGAATCAATTTCTTGATTAGTTATTGTTGGTAGAATGGAATCAGTTGATGATTTTGGTGATCCATGATAACACAACATATTTACATTTTTTGAAATAGGGATGGTTAAAGTTCTTTGAAATGTTTTAAGGAAATCGATATCCTTAGAATTTAATTTTTTTAAACACCAATTAATTGTGTTATGAAGCACTTCTCCTTTAATGTTATAATCATCTGCATGTTCTGGGTCGAATAATGCTTCCTCATGATTTCCTAATATACAAGAGCAATTTAAATTCTTGATTAAGTCTAAACATTCCTTTGGAGATGGGCCTAATGTTGCAATATCACCTAAACATATTACGGAATCAATATTTTGAGTTCTGATATTATTTAAAACAGCTTTTAATGCAATTGCATTTCCATGTATGTCTGAAATGATTGCTGTTCTTATTGGGTTGGTCATCGTTAAATTTTTAGCGTTTGATTACTCCTAAAGACTCTTGAATTAATACCTTGTTCATGTATTTCTGTCCAAAGTTCATTTGATTCGAAACCTTTCAGTTCGGGAGTCAATTTACAATAAACCTCGTTAGTTATATAAGTTGAATATTGTGGGTTGTTTATACAAGTCAAAATTGCAGAATAATTTGCTGCTCTACCAACCCAAAGAATATCGTAATATTCCCATATATTTGTTTTTATTTCTGTCAATTGAGAACAATCGATTCCAACAACTTGATGTATGGTATATCTATGATTAGGAAACAATTCGTTAATTTTAGGCTGAATTAAATTTTCCACTGCCCATTGAATCTTAAATCCGCATTTTACAGCATTAGTCGCTTTATTCTTTCCTTCAAATTTCCCCATGATACCATCTCCTTCAAATGCACAAATTGTCCCTTCTGAAGCTAGAATAATTTTTGAAGCACAATTAAGATATGATTGGAGTAACCAAGAAGAAAAAAAAATATCGTATTTTTCAACTAAGGAAGTAGAACCTCCAAAATCCGCGAAGAGCATGACATGCTCTTTTTCAGTTAATCCATGTTTAGTATTTTCTTCAAAAATTTCAACTAAATCTTTTTCGAGATTTTCTTTCAATGTTTTTATCACTTATAATTATACTTTTTCTAAATGAAAGAGAGCTTTTTGTACATATGTCTTTTATACTTATATCCATTCAAAACAACTATGCTCGATGATTATTTATCATCAACAATTATTAATATTTACACCAAAACTCTTATCAGGTGTTTTTAATTAATTAAAATATTGGGGGAAAATTCTTTATAAATATAGGATTTTTTTACATTTAAAAAATCGGAAATATTAATTAACAGGATATAATTTTATGTCATTCCCTAACCACTCCTGTAATTTACTATAGATTTTTTGCTGATCATTAGCAGAAAAATGCTGAACTCTTGTTCCGTGATGCCCGGCTTTTAAAACCATCTTTAGAGCATCTATATTTGGTTTTGGAGTAGGGGCACAAGCTCCCCAGGGATCGTATTCCCCGTAGATATATAAAATCTTATCTCCTTTGTTTTCTACATAATTCCGTACTTTTTTAATGTAATCCGGATTATAACTGAGGTCGACATTTTTAGGCGCAAAACGAGAATTCGATGTGCTTTTTACTACCTGTAAAAGGTCTTTAACCGGAGTAAAATCAAAACCATAATAGCCCAGTTCTTTCATATGCTGATAAAAAGAAGGCAGAAAGTTATTATATCCTGAATCACTATAAAAACCCATGCCTACTACTTTATTCATATAATTAAACAAGGCTTTTGGAGAAGCATTTTTTGACGGAATTTCTCCGCATTTACTACCCCATTGCCAGAAAGAAAAAGAAAATTCCAAGGCAGCATATTCCAAAGCTTCTTCTATAGCTACTTTCGTGAATTTCATATTCCTATTAGCAGCATAAGTTTTCATTTCACTTAAAACAGCCTCTCTATTTTCCAATAATGCGCGTTGAAACTGAACTATTTTATCCCTGCACGTTTTGCTTCCTACTATATTGATGAGGTTGGTCGTCCTGGGATCTTCCTGAGTATTGATTAAAGGCGCTACATAAGGTACAGCCACATCAATATCTTTTGGGTGTTTGCTTTTGTAGATTAAAACTGTTTCCCCTCCTTTACTGATCCCTGTAGAGACCCACTTGTTTTTATAAAGTCTTTTTAATTTGGAAACCAGAGCATGATAGTCTGCAATGGCCTGGTCATTGGTCAGGTACTTCCACGGAATAGACTCCGGTCTTGATTTTCCATAAAACCGATATTCCACCTGCACCTGGTTTGCTTTTAATAGCTTGCTTAACTCATAGGTGCGATGCCTGGCATTATAACCTTCGGTGACTAAAACGGTTGGCTGATTATAATTTGAATGCGAAAGATAGATATAATGGTCAAAAGTTCCTGCTTGCGGATTTTTATGATCTAAAGGCTCCTTTAAAACCAATTGATACGCTTGAGAAAAATGATCGTTCACCTTGATCTTGCTGATTTCTGCATCGGGGAACAATGCTGTTAACTGTTCTTCAAAAGATAAACCTTCTAAGGCAACCTTAGTAGATTGACAGGAAATAAAAACAACAGAAGTAAAAAGTAAAAGGATACTGCGCTTCAACATAAATGATCAAATTTTGAAGAGTTAAAGATACTAATCATAGTATGGATTACTGATATTATATTATCCAACATTAATGATATATTAGTTAATAGTGAATAAATAGATCATAACATTTCGGTATTTTCATATTTTTATCTCATGGAGAGCATTACACAAATAGACGCCAATTTTATTGAAGAAAATACCAGTTTTAAGGAGTTAATTGCTGAATTAAATAGCGCATTTTCCTCAGCTGATACCTTAGTACCGATGCGTCACCATCACGATTTCCCCAATCCGAAAGAAAATAAAGATTCGACCCTATTGTTGATGCCGGCATGGAACCCTGGAAAGGAAGCTGGGGTGAAAATAGTAACTGTAAATCCCAATAACGGAGTATACGATCTTCCGTCTATTCAGGGCACCTATATTTACCTGGACGCACATAAAGGAACAATCAAATCGATTATAGAGGCCAAGGCATTAACGGTAAAACGGACTGCCGCTGCTTCGGCCCTGGCATCTTCTTTTTTATCAAGAGAAAATGCTTCTTCGATGTTGATGATTGGTACCGGAGCCTTGTCTGTAAACCTTATCAAGGCACATGCTAGTGTTCGTCCTATTAAAAAAGTATTTGTCTGGGGGCGTAGCCTTGAAAAATCGCAAGCCATTTGTAATGCCTTAAAAGATGAAACTTTTACTGTTCAGAATGTAGCTACGATAGAAGAGGTCATTTCGGAAGTCGATATAGTATCCTGTGCCACCCTTTCTAAAACTCCCTTAGTTTTTGGAAAATATTTAAAACCGGGGCAGCATATCGATTTGGTAGGAGCCTATAAAAAAGATATGAGAGAAGCCGATGATGAGGCCGTTTCCAGAGCTTCTGTTTTTGTAGATACCTTTCAGGGCGGACTCAAAGAAAGTGGAGATATAGTTATTCCGCTTCAAAATGGAACCCTGAAAGAAGAAGATATTAAAGCCGATTTATTTCAGCTATGTGCTTCTCAAAAAAAGGGAAGGAAAAATGAAGATGAGATTACCTTTTTTAAGTCTGTAGGTCATGCTTTAGAAGACCTGGCAGCAGCGACATATTATTACAATAAATACAATAAATAACATGAGTTCGATTTAAGAAGTTTCAAGCAATGATTCTTGTACTGTGTCATTCCTGCGAAGGCAGGAATGACAATTGTGTAATGAGTTTATAAGCGTTCTCAGTTTAATATATTTAATGAGATTAATAATTGAAGTATGAGTATCGGCTTATCGACAAAAATCTTGAAAATCAAGGCAGCAGAGTAGGTTTTGGGATGAAAAGCTGTTTGAGCAAAGCGAGTTCTTTTCATCCGTGGCTGTGGTTGCCGTAGTATTTTCTCAGGCTTTTGTCGTCAGCCTTGACCTTTTTGATTCGTTTTTGGGTCAAGCCAAAAATGAATAATATTATAAATAGTTATTGAGTGGCTTTTTAAGATTAAATAATTACTAAAATTTAAATGTGTGAGTAAAACATATCAAAACATACTAAAAAAAACAACCTTTAACGCTCCGGAAGATTGGTTACAGATAAAAACCATCGACATGCATACGGGAGGAGAACCATTACGGGTTATTGTTGATGGCTTTCCGGAACTCAAAGGAAATTCTGTTTTAGAATACCGCAGGTATTGCAAAGAAAACTTTGATCACCTGCGTACAGCTTTAATGTTTGAACCTCGCGGACATGCAGATATGTATGGCTGTATTTTATTACCTCCTAATGATGAGGAAGGCGATTTCGGGATTATTTTTCTTCACAATGAAGGGTATAGTACGATGTGTGGTCATGCGATTATTGCTATTTCAACATTGACTGTAGAAATGAACTGGATCGAAGTGAAAGAAGGAGATAATGAATTAAAGATAGATGCACCTTGCGGAAGAATTATTTCATATGTTAATGCTAAAAACGGAAAAGTAACGGGAGTCCGTTTTCATTGTGTTCCTTCTTTTGTGGTTGGATTGGATAGGACTGTTGAGGTTAAGGGCCTGGGAACTGTGCATTATGACTTGGCTTATGGAGGAGCATTCTATGCCTATGTAGATATGAATAAGCACAACTTTGATTTTGACCTGACTCCTGTAAGTAACCGTGCCCTGATACAAAAGGGGATGGATATTAAACACGCAGTCATGGCAGCCGATAAAGAGATTTTACATCCGTTTGAAGAAGACTTAAGTTTTTTATACGGAACCATTTTCGTCGGGGATAGTTTACACGATACGATTGACAGCCGGAATGTATGCATTTTTGCAGAAGGAGAAGTGGACAGGAGTCCGACAGGTTCGGGAGTCTCCGGAAGAGTAGCTATTCACAGGGCTAGAAAAGAACTCAATTACAATGAAAAATTCACGGTAGAGAGTATCACAGACAGTGTTTTTACCTGCTCTATGGTTGCTGAAGAAGATTATGGTCCTTTCCAGGCAGTGATTCCGGAAGTAGAAGGGACAGCTCATATTACCGGGATGCAGACTTTTGTTATTGATCCTGATGACCCGATGAAAAACGGATTTATTTTAAGATAAACAGTCTTGATTTTCCCACCCGAACGCCCGCCTTGCCTTTCGGGCAGGTACCGTTGAGTACGGGCGAGTTGATTCGTTTTTGGGTTAAGCCAAAAATAAATGGAGTTTTTCAGTAAATTGAGAAGAGAAAACAAGAGCGTTGTAAAAAAACAGAAGGATTAAAGAACCCTCTCGTCTTTTCTGAACGAAAAGCCACTCCTTAAGTAAAGAGGAGATTTTTATAGATTAAAATAAAAGAACATGGATTCCTGCCTACGCAGGAATGACAATGAATTATTAAACTAAATAATGAACACCTATTCCGAATTAAAAATAACCCCTGAAGAAGCTCAAAAAATAGCTTTAGAGCTTTTTGATATAAACGGAACTATAACTCCGCTTCCCGGAGAAGCAGATTTTAATTTCAGAATTAAAAATGAAAATGAAGACGGATATATTTTAAAAATCAGTCGCCCGGATGAAAATGAAAATTACCTTGATTTTCAGCAGGAACTGCTTCAGTATATAGCAGCAAAAGCAAAGAACCTGGTTGTCCCAAAAGTTATCCTTGATAAGGATGGAAAAGCAATAAGTGAAATCAGAGATGCACAGGCTAGCATTCGTAAAGTGCGCATGCTGAGCTGGATTCCCGGGAGGATTTGGCACAATGTGAATCCGCAATCAGATGCACTGCGTTATAGTTTGGGAACACAATGCGGACTTTTAACGACTGCTCTGCAAGGGTTTGATCACCCCGAAGCTCATAGAGAATTTGTATGGGATATCGCACAATCCCTTTGGACAAAAGAATATCTAGGTCTTTTTGAAGGGGAGGAAAAAGCAATTATTACCTGTTTTCAAAACAGATTTGAAGCACTTCAGTCTTCATATGTGAAGCTCAGAAAATCCATTGTTCATAATGATGCAAACGATTATAACATTGTTGTTTCAGATGACCTGCTCAATCCAAAAGTAAAGGCAGCAATTGATTATGGCGATGCTATTTATACTCAGACCGTAAATGATCTCGCTATCACATGTGCTTATGCGATTATGGGACATAATAATCCGTTAGAGGCTGCATTACCTCTTGTAAAAGGATACCATTCTGCATACTCGTTATCAGAAGAAGATCTGGATCATTTATACAGTGCTATCTCTATGCGTTTAATTATTACGGTAACAAAAGCAGCGATTAATAAGCGTAAAGAACCGGAGAATGCCTATCATACGATTAGTGAAAAACCGGCCTGGGAGGTTCTAAAAAAATGGAGAGCTATCAATGAAAACTTTGCCTCTTATTCTTTTCGGAATACATGCGGTTATTGTCCGCATCCGCAAAGCGAAAATTTTACAAACTGGACTAAGCAAAATAACTTTTCTTTAAAAGACTTGTTTCCAACTTTAGGTAAAACTGAAGTGCTCCGGGCAGATATGGGAATGGAGAGCACACTATTATCCCATAAATCTTTTTTTGAAGATATAGATATTAAAACGTTCCGTTTACAGCAATTTCAAAAACAGGATGAAGAAGCAATTATAGGAGGAGGTTACCTGGAAGCACGTCCTTTTTATACTACAGATGCTTATAAAATAAAAGGAAACAGTGGTTTTGAATACAGGGCAGTTCATTTAGGAACCGATTTCTGGGTTCCGGCAATGACACCAATTCATGCTATGATGGACGGAGAAGTTTTCTCTATTCATAATAACAATCAGCATAAAGATTATGGCCCAACTCTAATTTTAAAACATACAACAGAGAATGTTTCGTTCTACAGCCTTTATGGACACTTATCTATAGAAAGTCTGGACGTAGTTGCTAAAGGACAACAAGTCAAAAAAGGAGATTTAATAGGATATATTGGCAGGCCGGAAGAAAATATAGGATGGGTACCTCATTTACATTTTCAGTTGATGTTGGACCTTTTAGGGAATACTGTAGATTTTCCGGGAGTTTGTACTCCTAAACAACAAGAGGTTTGGGCTGCTGTTTGCCCGAATGCAAATCTCTTATTTAAAATAGACGGATTAAAACCGAAAGAAGCTATTGCAGACAAAGAGTTGATCGATTATAGAAAAGAACACTTAGGAAAGAGTCTAAGCCTGCAATATAAAACACCTTTAAAAATGGTTCGTGGAGACGGACAATACTTAATTGACGCTCTTGGAAGAAAGTACCTCGATACGGTGAATAATGTAGCACATGTAGGTCACGAACATCCTGATGTGGTCAAGGCAGGACAGGAACAAATGGCACTTCTTAATACTAATTCCAGGTATTTACACCCTGCAATCAATGCATTTGCAGAAGAATTGTTAGAGACCCTTCCTCCAGAGCTTAGTGTTTTGCATTTTGTGAATTCGGGAAGTGAAGCCAATGAACTGGCAATACGAATGGTAAAAGCTGCTACGGGAGAAAGAGATATTATAGCTTCTGAAGTTGGTTATCATGGGAATTCAAATATATGTATTGATATCAGTTCGTATAAGTTTGATGGAAAAGGAGGAAGTGGAGTCCCGGAACATACTCAGATATTTCCGTTACCGGATACTTTTAGAGGAAAATACAGAGGAGCAAATGCTGGTGAAAAATATGTAGATGAAGTAAAAAAATGTATCAAAAATATCCATGATAAGGGAAGAGGAGTAGGAGCTCTTATTGTGGAACCAATTATTAGCTGTGGCGGACAAATAGAATTACCGGAAGGGTTTTTAAATAAAGCTTATGAATATGTGCGTGATGTCGGCGGATTGTGTATTTCAGATGAGGTACAAACAGGTTGTGGGAGGACGGGAAAAACATGGTGGGGATTTCAATTGCACAACGTTGTTCCCGATATTGTAACGATAGGAAAACCTATTGGAAACGGTCACCCTTTGGCAGTTGTGGCATGCACCCCTGAAGTAGCAGAAAAGTTTGCTAACGGAATGGAGTACTTTAACACTTTTGGAGGAAATCCGGTGTCCTGTACCATTGGGAAAGAAGTATTACAGATTGTAAAACGTGAAAAGCTTCAGGAAAATGCTCTAAGAATAGGAACATTTTTAAAGGAGGAATTAAAAAAGCTTTCCAAAGAATTTCCGATTATTGGAGATGTACGCGGACAAGGTTTGTTTCTCGGAATTGAATTGGTAGATACTCAATTGAATCCGTTGGCAGCTCAAGCAGATTATTTAGTGAACAGAATGAAAGATCATGCGATATTGATGAGTACTGATGGTCCCGATCATAATGTTTTAAAAATTAAACCGCCTATGGTATTTACTAAAGAAAATACAGAAGAATTGATTTTCTATTTGAGAAAGATCCTGGCGGAAGACTTTATGAAATCTGTTGGTTATTAGTTTGATAAAAGAACAAATGTAATTTCAAAGCGCTTTGTCATTCCTGCGAAAGCAGGAATCTATTTTAAATTTGAGATATAATAAATATTTTATTCATTTAGGATAAAACTATTAGAAAGAAAAAACTGAAGAGTCATGTATACTACCCGAAAAGCTACGATTGAAGATCTGGATACCTTGCTTGGTTTTGAACAAGGAATTATAAGTGCCGAACGCCCTTTCGATAAAACACTTAAAGATGAAAAGATTAGTTATTATGATCTTACTATCTTAATGAAAAATGAAGATTCGGAAGTTTTTGTTGTTGAAACCGAAACCGAAATTGTTGCTTCCGGTTATGTAAAAATAATGGAAGCTAAACCCTATTTAAAACATGAACGCTACGGATACCTGGGATTTATGTTTGTGGATGAAAATCACAGAGGAAAAGGCGTAAATAAATTAATTAATAATGCACTTTTTGATTGGTGTAAAAGCCGAAATATTTATGAAGTACGGTTAGATGTTTATGATGGAAATACACCTGCGCTTAGAGCATATGAAAAATCCGGATTCAAAGCTCATCTGATTAATATGCGATTGGATTTGAGAGATGAATAATTAGAGGTTTTATCTTTTTCTTCAGTATAGCGGTGTTTTTATGTTTAAAATTTTTGAAGCCTTGGAGAAAATTTAGTAAAAACGTTGCGATTTTTTGCATAAGCAAAAAAATACCTAAGAAAAAGGGTCTTTTCTTTTGGTTCGTTTTCTTTGGACAAGCAAAGAAAATGAATAAATAGTATCGAGAAAGGAGATTTTTTATGTCTAATTGAAGATGGAAACCCTAAATCATAGAGCCAATGCTGAACTATATAAATAAAAGGATTCAATACATTTATTTAACAAAACTCAACTTATGAAATGAGTCATAACAATTAAGCAGTTAATAATATTATGACGAATTACATCTGACCGAATTAATAAAATAAAAAATAAACAGATGAAAAATTTACTATACATTATTGCTTTTCTTGCTTTTTCAATTTCCAGTGTTGCTCAAAATTCGGAAGCCAGGGAGAAAAAAGAAATTATTGCGATTATGAAAGCCCAGGAAAAAGCCTGGTCGAATCATGACCTGGAAGGTTTTATGGAAGGGTATTGGAAATCGGATTCTCTTAAATTTTATGGAAGTAACGGCCTTACCTATGGATGGGATAAAACTTTGGCAAATTACAAAAGAGGATATCCAACCAAAAACCACACCGGCACGTTAAAATTTAAAATCAACGACATTTCTAAAGTTAGAAAAGGAGTATATTTTGTTATGGGAGAATATCATTTAACTCGTGAAGTTGGAGATGCAAACGGAGTTTTTATGATCATTTTTAAGAAGATTAAAGGAGAGTGGAAAATAATAGCAGATACCTCGTGTTAGTTAAATAAAAAGAAAGACTTATTGTAAATATAATAATCAAAACCCTACAAATATATATTCGTAAATGTGCTTCCTGTGAAATTAACAAAATCATCAAACAATAAATCGATCTTAATGCTCTGCCTTTTAGAAGCAAACATGATATAAATCATAAACTGCAAAACCTAGGTTCCATAACTTCGGTATTAAATCAAAATTATCGTTACATGATTACACAAGACGTGTTAAATTCACTTAAAACCAATACTGACCTTATCAACTATTTATCAGCTCGCAAAGAAGAGAATTCAATTTATCAATCTATTCTGGAGAACTATGAATATGAACAGGAGCTATTGTTACTTCAAGCGGAGCTTGTAGATTTCCAGAGGTGGGTTCAAAAAGAAAAGAAAAAAATAGCCATAATTTTTGAAGGAAGGGATGCTTCAGGAAAAGGAGGGACGATAAAGCGGTTCGAGGAGCATCTCAATCCAAGAGCCATGAGGGTTGTGGCCTTAAGCAAACCCACGGAAGTTGAAAAAAACCAATGGTATTTTAACCGCTACATTAAGGAGTTACCTAATGCTGGTGAAATTGTGTTTTTCGATAGGAGCTGGTACAACAGAGCTGTTGTTGAACCGGTTATGGAGTTTTGCACCAAACAGCAATACAATCGCTTTATGGTTCAAGTTCCAGAGTTTGAAAATATGTTGTACGAATCGGAAACAACACTTATCAAGTTCTGGTTTTCGGTATCGAAGGATGAACAGCAACGCCGCTTTGAAAAGCGCTTAAACAATCCACTCAAGAAATGGAAATTTAGCCCAGTGGATCAAAAAGGGCAGGAACTTTGGGATGATTTTACCACCTATAAAAACCAAATGTTTTCAAGAACACACAATTCGTTTTCTCCTTGGGTTGTAATCAAATCGAATAACAAAAAACGAGCGAGACTGGAGAGTATAAAATACGTCCTGAGTCTTTTTGATTATGAAAATAAAGGAAGAAACTGTAAAGCAATTTTACCAGATCCAAATATTGTTCAGCGCTATTTTAGAAATACTGCTCAACTAGATCAATAATAAAACTTATTAAACAATGACAGACAAAAACCTATCGATCATAAATTCAAAAAAGGGATTAGAAGTTCTATTGCATCAGAAACGATTGAATGTCAAGAGAGCTATCCGGAATGTGAAATACGAAAAACGTCTTGAAAAACTTCAGGAAGAGATGTTGATTATGCAACAGTGGGTTGCTAATAAAGATAAGAAAGTAGTTATCTTATTCGAAGGGCGGGATGCTGCTGGTAAAGGTGGTGCTATCCGGCGAATTATTCAACACCTCCCCCCTCGAGACATACGAGTAGTGGCTTTACCTAAACCTAACCAAACCGAAATTGGACAGTGGTATTTTCAGCGCTATATCAACCAATTGCCAAACAATGGAGAGATTGTTTTCTTTGACAGAAGTTGGTACAACAGAGCCATTGTTGAGCCTGTAAATGGTTTTTGTACAAGGAAAGACTATGAGGTCTTCATGGATCAGGTCAATGAATTCGAAAAAATGATTCAGGATTCTGGAATATATTTACTAAAACTATATTTTTCAATTACCAAAAAGGAGCAAGAGAGACGCTTTAAGGATATTATAAGTTCTCCAGTGAAAAAATGGAAATACAGTGATGTAGATAGAAAGGCCTTATCCCTATGGGATCAATACACAACTTATAAAGAATTTATGTTTGAGAAAACCCAAAAACATACACCCTGGAAAGTAATTAAAGCCAATAGAAAAACCGATGCCAGGATAAATGCTCTTGAATATATTTTGAAAAGTATCCCTTATGAGGTTAAAGATGTTGAACGCATCCGTCATAAGTCCATTCATTCTATTCTCAACGATTAAAGAATTGCTATATATAAATCATTAACGTGTCTTATATACACTTCACTCTCTATTGCTACTTTACTAAAAGTTGTACTAAAAAATGCCTTTTGAGCTCCTTTGACAATATGAGCTTCTAATACATATATGAAATAAATTGACTTAATGCTTTTAAAGGCTTGCTATAAACATAGTGGAGAATAATAGCAGATACCCCGTGTTAGTTAAATAAAAAAGAAAATCGTAATAAAATAAAAAACCCTCTCTGCTATCAGCAAAGAGGATTTTTAAGACTAAAAAAATTAATTTTTAGAATTTTAAGGCAATACCTACTTCGTGAGTTCCATCTTCTTCGATGTTTATATCACTGGAATTTCCTTCATATGCGTATCCTATCTCTAACCAATCTTGTATCGAGATATATAATAATCCTCCTAAAGATCTGTCTATTCTGTAATTAGCTCCTACTTCAAATCGCTCGAGGAATTTAAACGTTCCTGTGATATCAGTAATCGTTTCTTTATCAGAAAAACGTAACAGAGCAGAAGGAGTAAAAATTACATTTCCACTTATAGGAAGATGATACCCTCCACTAAGATAAACCTGGAGGTTATTATTAGCAGATGTTAAAACACCACTATCATCATCGATTCTCTCAGATGTCAATATTCTGGGTGAAGAAAGAGAAGCAAAATACTTCTCATTCTTTATATAGATACCAGCTCCTATGTTTGGATTAAAATCATTTACATTTTGAGCAAATAATGGATCTGCCCCTAAACCTAAATCGGTAAAATCGATATTTACAAAAGTACCACCAGCCTGGATTCCAAAATAGAGATCCGTTTTTTCAGTTAATTGCAGTTTATAAGCAAAACTGGCAAATAGGGAAGTAGCATTCTCAATAAATACTTCATCAATAATAGCTGTAAATCCGATTCCAATTCTATCATTTACAGGAACACCTAAGTAGAAACTCTGCGTCTCAGGAGCCTGATCAATATTGGTAAACTGGCTTCTAAAGTTAGATTTAAATTCTACTCGTTCATTAAGCCCGAAAGCAGCCGGGTTATAAAAATTGGTAGTATACCTGTAAAGGGTATATAAAGGTTCTTGCTGTGCCTTCATTGTAAAAGAACTTCCTATTATAAAGGCAAAGAGAATAATTATTTTATATATATTTTTCATTGATTCTTTTTTGTGAGTTACTGTTGATTTAATTCCCATCTATTAATAGTTAAGGTAGAACCATCCTGTTACTTGTGGTGCACCAGGTTGGAAAATGTTAATAGTATAGTAGTAAGAACCTACAGGAAGCTGACTACCACCGTTAGCACCTTCAGTACCTGCCCAATCGTTTTGATAATTTGTTGTGCGGAATACTTCTCTTCCGTTTCTATCAAATACAAATATTTGAGCTTGAGGGAAATTGGAGATATTTTCAATAACCCAAGTATCATTAACACCATCTTGGTTTGGTGAAATTCCAGAACTTGGAGAAGGCATTAACGCCTCTACAGTTACGTTGAAACTACATTCACTGGTATTTCCGGCAGAATCTGTGAAACTAAACGTATTAGTTGTAACTCCGATAGGAAATAGACTTCCGCTAGCCAATCCTGCAGTTTGTGTTATAATAGGTTCTGAAGGACTATTTATATTCATAACCCAATCCGCATCTATATCACCTAATCCTACAGCATCAACATCTGTAGGCTCATCAACTCCACATGCAGCAGATGCCAAATAACTGATACCTCTTGCTCCATCTGGCTGTCCAACCATCGTTAATGTAGGAGTAGCACCATCATTACCACTAGGAGTAAATAACTCAACAACTACAGTAGAACCAGCAGGAATTGTAACGGGAGTATCGAATGGAACATTTAATAAGAAAGTATTTCCATCAGGGACAGACATATTTTGACTTCCTAACAAAGTTAAATTAGCAAACAATAAAGGCGTTGCCGGGTCGTACAAATAAATATTAGCTGTAACTGAAGGTTGTTCTCCACTTAACGCTGACGATTGTTCGATACCAAAATCAAGACTTTCAACAATAAAATCACCTGTGAAACCTTCTGCCGGTAAATCGAAAACACGTAAATAACTATTAGGTCCAGGAGGGCATACAACAAAGTTTCCTGCAACCAATGTTTGATTATCAGATTGTGTTATTGTTGATGCGCTCATGCAATTATCCTCCACAGTTGGTAATGAAAAGTTTACAACTGCGCCTGGAGTGTTTAAGTCATTCTCTACCACGATATCTTCCAGACAAGTAATTGTCGGAGCTTCTGTATCGTTTACAGTAATGGTCATAGTACATGTTCTTACTATACCGGTATCATCTGTTGCTGTCCATACAACCTCAGTAATCCCTACCGGATATACTCCTGAGGCATCTTCTGTATCATTAAAAGAATTTGAAAAAACAACAGTTCCTGTTGCATTGGTAAAAATAGGTTGTGGTACTGTCAATGTAGCTTCACAAACTCCCAGGTCATTATCTGCAACTATATTTTCCGGGCATGTGATTTGAAACAATGTACCAGCGTCGCTTCCTATTCTAACATTATCAAAAGCAAATCCTTCTTGTGCTACACTGCCATCCGATCCAAATACAATTCTTAGAGCTACTGAAGCTTCAGTACCTAATCCATCAAGTGCATGAATAGCTAACTGATATCCTCCTGTAGTACCTCCCCAGGAATCTGTACTGGTGCTTGCAAAACCTAAACTACCGCTCACAAGTGTGGCATTATACCAATTTGGTAAATCTCCAAGTTGCCCTACATTTTGCCACGTTAAACCATTATCTGTAGTAAATTGTAGAATAGCACCATCAAAAGTACTTTCGATATCGTAATTAATATCTAATTGTATAACAGGATCTGCCAGTGTTGAAAAATCAAATAACGGACTTACTACTGTAGATTGTTCATCGCTATTGTAATCTCCCGTTAGATTGGTTACCCATGCCTGTGTACCGTCTGAAGCTCCATCTATGTTGGTATTAGCAGGTGCACCCAATTCGAAAGTACTATTTACTCCCTGGAAATTAAACCAGCTACCATTATCTGCTTCGAAACTTTCAACATAAGGGAAAGTATTAACACCGTTAAGAACAAGTGCATCGAAAGAATCTGAGTTATCTCCAGGATTCACATCTGATACAAGCTCTAAAGTAACATCAACATTAATTGGCCCTAACGTAGCTAGGTTTAAAGGGGTTGTAAAAGTAAAAGTATTGGTTTCACCTCGAGCGATAGAACCTGTAAATTGTTCTACTACAGCAGCTTGACCAGTTACTTGATAACTTACATTAAAACCAGACTGAGTTTGAACACCTAAATTTGTAATTTCTACACTTATCAGGTTATCTGTATTTGATGCCAAAAGTGGTGCAGAAGCGTTAGCTATTGCAAGGTCATCATCTGGTAATTGGAATATGGATAAATCGTCTACAGCTATATCACCTGCAAAATCAGCACCTCTTGTCGATGTAAATCTCAATTGGATTATAGGAGAAGTATTAAATGGAGTCAAATCAATCCTAGCAAGAATATATGGATCTGTTGCAGCAGTCTGTTGTTGTCCTGATAAAGTAAATACATTTGTTACAGTATTATTGCTAACATCCAGTACTTCTACATCTAAAGTTCCTATTCCGGTTCCAAACATATGGTAAAAGAAGCTTAATGTAGGAGCAGAAAGACTTCTGATGTCAAAAGCACCTGTCGTAAATGAACCTTGGTCACCAGGATTAAAACCTGACGCTTCTGCAAAGATATAAGTTCCGGTTGCGTCTCCAATAGTATTATCTGCAGATGGTCCTGTACCTCCTGAAGGCGTGCCTCCAGAATTCAAAAGCCATGGAAGTGTTCCACTGGTATCCCATCCACCTGGTAATATTCCGCCTAGCCCTTCTAAAGGTTCTGTGTAAGGGAAAGTATTAATAATTGGTATTGTGTTGAATTGTTCAGTAAGCGAATCATTTGCATTATTAGAATCTGCTGCTAATGTTGTAGAAGCTTGAATAATATGTACTCCCGGAACAGATAAATCTGCAGTAACGGTAAAAGTATAAGTAGCAGTGCTGTTTCCATTTACAGTACCGGTAAAGGTTTCTGTAACAGGAGTACCTCCATCTAAGATATATGTAACATCAAAATTAGATTGACTTGCCGTACCAAAGTTTGTAATTTCTACTTCTACAGTTTCTGTATTCCCAAAGAAAGGATCGTTGGATACCGTGATGTCTGTTATCCCTATATCATCTGGAGCTCTTTCCATTACAAGGATATCATCTATAGCAATATCGCTTGTAAAGAGAGGTCCTCTGGTTCCAATAAAACGAAGTTGAATAACTGAACCGCTAAAAGGTGATAAGTCTAGTACTGTAGAATTTAAATATGAATCTCCTTGTGCCCCTTGCTGAGGTCCTGATATACTAAATATATTAGTAACAGTACCACCATTAGTTACATCTACAACTTCCAAATCTAAAGACCCTATTCCAGCTCCAAACATATGATAATTGAATTCCATTACAGGGTTTGTTAATGGGCTCAAGTCTAATTCGCGGGTTAATAGAAATCCTTGATCTCCTTCAGCACCACCTGATGCTTCTGTATATATGTAAAACCCAGCACCTGAAGTATTATCTCCTAAAGGCCCTGTACCACCAGAAGGTGTTCCGCCAGAATTAATTATCCAAGGGAAAGGTCCGCTTGTTTCATATCCTAAAGGTAATGTTCCACTCTCAAAATCTTGTATGTAAGGAAATGTGTTTATAGGTGGAGGAGTAACTGTAACATCAAATGAAGATAACGCAAAATCTGTATTTGTATCTTCACCACGAAGAGTAATGGTTGCTGAACCAAAAGCATCAGGGACTAATGATATTGTAAGTGTATTACCTGTAATACTTGCAGATAAGATAGCCGGATCACTATTGTTATCTACAGTCACTGTAATAGGTAGTGCGGGTGTAGCATTAGAAATAAAAACATTACTTACATCAAGTTGTAAATCGGCACTATTAGCAGCTACCTCCTGATTCGGAATCGGATTATCTACTAAAACTGTAGGAACACTTACTTCAAAAGAAGCACTGTAAAGTCCGTTACCATGTGTTCCGGCAACAACCAACCCATCTTCTCTTGTTCGTATTTGCTCTACAACCACATTTCCAATTCCGTTAGGATCTACCTGAGTCCATACTGTTGAAGCACCATTAATTGTCTGTGTAGAATACATTCCTGTAGACGTTCCTACTAAAAACAAATCGTTGTTTCCAACAATTGTTATCCATCTTACAGACGGACCAGCACCGGAACCATCAGGATTTACCTCCAGGTTTCCACTGATATCTGTCCATGTAGCTCCTCCATTATTAGAGAAAAATATACTTGGAATACTATAATTTGAAAAGGCTGCATATACATTATTAGAGTTATTAGGATCTACAGCTATACTAGTGACATTAGCACCAGGGGGTAATCCTGTAGAAACATTAACACCAGTTGGATCTCCTGTATTGGCCCCATCTATACGAACAACAGAACCTGTGGTTGTACCGTAGTAAACTACATTGGCAGGAGTGGTAGAAACCCCTATAGTAGATATAGTTCCTCCGGGAGATGGAGCATTTGTAAGTTGTGTCCAACCTACTGTTTGCGTTGCATTAGGTAAATCATCATTTCTCCAGAGACTACCTCCAGCAGCAAAATACATAAGTGTATCGTCATTAGGATCTAATTCAAAAGGATTTACAAATAAAAACCCAGTAGCACCTGCTGGCTGAATATTCTGGAAGCTTGTAGCTGCTGTACTATTCGCATCTGGATAGGTTATTCTAAATGCTTGTCCATTTTGAGCCGAAACATAACGTGTTGCTCCGTCGTCACTAAAGGCATTGTACGAACCATCTCCACTAAAAAGATCTGTCCAATCAGCTGTTGTATTTGTTGTATTGGTAAACCAAGTACTGTTATCTTGAAAACCAGCCATGATTTGGTCTTGTGGGCCAATAGATAAAGCATAAACTTGAGTGGTTAAATAACCATTGTTTAATGATGTCCAGGTTACAGGTTCTGTAGCACCTGCGGGCCCGGTAGCCTGAATGTCTGTGGTTAAACTTAACCCTCCGTCATGTCCTGAAATCACCATATCCGGGTTTGAAGGGAAAAACTCCAAGCTGTGTTGATCCGGATGATGGTTAGTGTAAAGGCTTACATTATTGATAGGACTATAACCTGCAATCCAACCATCATTAAATTGCTGAACTCTCGTTGCAAATCCGTCAAAAGATCTGAAGATATTAATACCTCCTAAAAAAACAAGATTTTCATCATTTGGATGTACCCTCACATAAATGTCATATCCTCCTTGAGTAGTTGCGTCTCCAACGGGGTCTCCAAAATTAGGTAAGTTAGTACTTCTGTCTTCCCATGTACCTCCGGCACCGGTACCATCTCCTGAGATATAAGTGTATTTCCAGAAATCATGACCAATAGGTGCTGTAGGAGTTCCTGCAGAATAGACATATAAAATATTTTCATTAGAAGGTGCTGTATACACTACAGTTCTTCCAAAAGTAGCAGGAAATGCAGGATCTGTAATGTTTACCCAGGTCCCTGCTGCACCATCTGTAGAACGGAATATTCCTGCATCTGTAGCATTTGACTCTAAGGTAGCATATAACACTCCGGAAGAAGTTATATGTAAATCTGTATCTGTTACTACACCAGCGACTGTGGTTCCGCCTCCGTTTAATAAAACAGGTTCGAAAGTGGCGCCAAGATCAGTAGATCTGTAAATTCCAAATAGAGTAGCTACATATAAATTTCCATTTAAAGGATTGACATCAACCGCATAAATAAGTTCAAAAGGCTCTGCTGTACTTAAACCTTGAGGAGTATTAACCACTGTCGCCGGAAGCGGAGTAAATGTCTGAGCGTTATCAGTAGATATATAGACTCCATTACCAACAAAAAGGCCAGAACCGTTTCTCCCACTTGCAGAGTTTCCAATACTTTCCCCGGTACCATAATACCAAATATTTTGAAACCCAGGACGAGGATCCTGTACAATATCAGTAATAGATGGATGCTCTTGCGCAGGTGTTATTCTACTCCAGGTACTACCTTGGTCTGTAGATTCCCATAAACCACCAGATACACCTCCAGCCAAAATTCTATTTTCATCGTTTATATCTATAGCCAATGCTCTGGTTCTACCCCCAACATTAAATGGCCCTCGATTTACCCATGGATCGATTTGCATTCCGGGAGTTGCAAAAGGAATATTTGCACTACTTTGGATTAACCCATCATTAGTTTGCATTTGAGATCGGGAAGACTTTACATATTCCAGTTCTTTCTCTCTTATCCCTTCAGGTATTTCCCCTGTCTTAGGATCTACTAGCCTCTTAAAGTTATATTCTTGTCGCAGGATAGGATTATCTTGCCTGCCAGTAGTGAAAAGGCCTTCGCCTCCGTTATTTTTTAATACCTTTTTTAAGTTGTATTGTTTCCCTTGTTGAATCCCTTGTAGTGCCTGACTAACAGAAGGAACTCTATTAACAACTTGCCCCTCTTCCTCTATTTCGGAAATATTATTAGCACTGCGTGCTTCTTGAGGATATTTTTTAAGCAACTGTGCTCTTCGTGAAGCAGCATTATCTACTTTATTAATTGGAGTAGATTTCGCATTTTTTGCTTTTTGCCCAGGTTTAATTGCTTGAGCTTTTTGTTCGGTTTTCTTTTTAGATTTATTGCCCGTTTGGAATTTTTGCTGTGCACCAACAGAAACTGATAAGGTGACAAAAAATAATAACAAGACAATACTTTTCATTGAAGAAGTAAAAGTTCTAATCATATTAAAAATTTAAGTTATTTAGTTTCAATAAAAGCTAAATGCTCCCTATAGCATTGTTTTTTAGCTTTTAACGTTTTTGTTTGTTCTGTGCGGTTTTTTGAATTTTAGTGTGTTAATTTTTCGTTTTTTTCATAATACATTCTTTTTTAGCTTTCTTTTATGGTCATAAATACAAAAGGAAAATTAAAAGCTATGAATTTTCCAATTATAGTTTTGGTTGTATAGAAATAAATCTGAATTTTTTAAACTATTGTAATCAATGACAATTTTTGGACAATAGAGATAAGGGGGAGTACTAAAATTAGTAGAAAATGTTTGGGGAAGTTGATTAATTATAATAAAACGAAATTTTTCTCGAACGAGAACTCTCAAGTAGGTATTAATAGTACGCAATACAATTGTACCAATAATAAATGATGAAAAGAAACTTTTCATGAGATGTGGTCAGTTTTAAAATAATTGGAAGCCAAATATATATTTTTTAAATTTATTTTTAGGTTTTTTTAACACTTAAAAAAAGCTATTTCTGTTGAAATTCATAGAATTTTAATTAATTATATGCATAATCATAATTTTTAAACTTAAAATTATGGTTTTTCCGTAATATTCTTGTTTATATTAAGTAGATGTTTTTTTGCCTTAATAAACTTAAAAAGCCATTCGGGAATATTATTTAAGGAGAGAAAAATGAAAATATGATTTTATGGAATAACCAAACGCGTAAGTTCAATTCCAGAGTTATATTTTACTATCTAAAGTTTAAAGAAGAAAGAAGAGGTTTCACTTAAAAAGTGTACCTGGAATAGCCTATTTAGAATTTTCATGAGTTTACTTTATCTGTCTAGTAACGCTCATTTTTAAAATTTTTAGCTATGGCAAACTTCATGGTTTGTTCTAAATAACCATCTAAGTCATAATTAGGCATAGGATATATTAATTCCAGGAGTTTTGTTTCAAACTCATAAGGCTTAGAAGTTAAATACGGTTTTAAATGAACTCCAATAGAATTATAATATAATTTTTCCAGAACATTCATATTAGCCAGTTCTTCTTCATTATCTTGTTGTGAATCAACAATAGTGAAGCTTTTAAAGTTTACACTTTCCAGAATTTTTGAAATTCCGCTTTTTAAATGTGTACATTTAGGATGTACAATATTGAGCTGATTTATTTCTTTAAGATGAAATACTTTTGAAATCACTTTGGCAGCGTAATCAACAGGAATAATATTTAACCCGGCATTAATGTTTGCAGTAATTCGGATGGCATTTTTAGTGATTGGGTTTTTATAAAAGAATTTCCCCAATAGGTAATAGACCATAAACTTGCTGATAAAGAATTTTGACTGCTCAAAGATATTACCCCCTAAAACGCTAGGCCTTAATATCTGGATAGCAACATCTCTTTTGCTTCCTTCCTGTTTAAGAAACTGTTCGGCTTTATGTTTGGATTCTTCATAAAAATTCCTGTAAATAGGCTTGATTTCGCTGTCGTGATAATCATTGTTGATTAAACCACCTATATTCCCAATACAAAAAGCGGTACTTATATAGATGAATTTAGAAAGGTATGGGTAGAATGTATTAAAGATTTCTTTTGTGAATCCAAGGTTTTCTTTAAAAATCTCTTCTTTTTGAGATTCATGAGTCGATAAATTTACATACCCCGCAGAGTGGATAAAAAAGTTATTTTGCTCTTTTTTTAAAAAAGATTCCGGATTAAAAAAAGCATTGGCATCCAGTACCTTTACTTTCTTGATTAAAATATCTTTCTGTTTTAATATGCTTTCAGGGGCTGCTCCACTATTAAGAATAGCATTAAGTCTTTCTTCGGGAGATTTACCATTCTTTTTTCGTATTAAAAGGAATATCTGATCAACTTGCTCTTGTTGTAACAATTCAAATAACACATTAGATCCTAAAGTTCCGGTAGTACCGGTCATTATTATATTCATCCGCTTCTAAAAAGTGAAGATTAAAACTGCGCGAAGATAAAACTTATTAGCATTAATTAATACTTCTGAGATATTAATTAAAAAATTAATGAGAAAGAAGTTTCCTGACCAGGGGTTGATTTTACTTTTAAGCTTCCACCGTGCAGTTGCATAACTTGTTTGGATAAACTTAATCCAATACCTGTACCGTTGTTTTTTGTGGTGAAAAAAGGAATAAAAATTTGATCCATAATATCTTGTGGAATTCCGGGGCCATTATCATAAACTTCGATATATTTTTCTCCTTTTGCGTTAACTCCCCCCTTTAATTTTATAATTTTTGTTTCTTGTACTGATAATGCCTGAATCGCATTTTTTATCAGGTTAAGCAGTACCTGTGATATTTGTTTCTCATCTGCAAAAACCTCTAAGGTATCCGGAATTAATTCTAATTTAAGATCCACATCATTTTTACTTAGTTCTTCACTCATTAGCGTTTTGATTTTCTCAAAGAGAACTCGAAGAGCGATAATTTCTTTATCAGGTTTAGGGATACTTAAAAATGTTCGGTAAGATCGGACAAAATCCATTAAATTTTGGCTTTGTTCCTGGATTACGGTAAGGCCTTTAAGTGTATTTTGATTGTGTTTTTCATCAATAACCATACTTTTTTCATCATAATACTTCAGGATAGATTGAGAAATAGAAGTAATGGGGGTAATCGTATTCATAATTTCATGAGTAAGTACGCGTATTAAACGAATCCACGAATCGGTTTCTTTTTCATCCAATTCATTTTTTATATCCTGAACAACCACTAACATCAAGGGATCTTTATCAAGAATAATAGTACTCGATTTTAAGATCAATTGAACATTTTCCCTTTCGTTGGCAAACTGAAAGAACTTGCGTTCAAATGGTTTTAGTGTTTTTAGTAATTGATAAAGTTCTTTATCAATCATTTCTAAACGTTTAATATGATTTAGTTGTTCGAGATTGAAGATTTTTTTAACGGTTTGATTGGAAAAAAGAATATGTCCTTTATCGTTAAAAGTCATAATCCCGACATTGGCTTGTTTCAAAATTTCCTGGTAATATTTTTCCTGAACCCTATTTTTTATCTGGGTATCTTTAATCAGGTGATTTACTTTATTCATGTTCTTATTCAATTCATTCAATGAAGAAAAAGAAGTATCTTCAGAGAACTGTAAAGTATAATCTTCATTTTTTACAGATTCAAAAAAATAAGCAATCCTCCGATTAGTTTTGTTCAAGTACTTAATAAGGAATACTACCTGTATGATTAATAAAATAAATAAAGCTACAGGAAAATAAACAGGATGATTTACCCAGCTAAAAGCCATAAAAACAGCAGTTACTGTAATGAATACAATTCTTATGATTAATTGAAAGTAAAAATTCTTACTAATCATTTAGCTTCTATTTTTTTAATCTTATTGTATAGAGTTTGTCTTGAGATCCCTAGCTGATCTGCAGCAGCAGTATAATTTCCGTCACAATTTTTAAGTGCATTGGCAATCATAATAGCTTCCATTTCGTCTAAGGTAACAGATAATTGAGAATCTGTTAGCGATACGGTAGGTTGTAGTAAAAAGTCTTCAGATTCCAGATTAGGGTTTTCACATAAAATTACTGCGCGCTCTAAAGTATGCCTAAGTTCTCTTACATTACCTGGCCAGTTGTAATTCATTAACTTATCCTGGGCAGGATCACTTATTGTTAATCCTTGTTTTCCATATTTAGTAGCAAACTTTTTTAAATAAAAGTCAGATAAGACTAAAATATCTTTATCTCGTTCTCTAAGCGATGGAACTTCAATATGAATGGTATTAAGCCGATATAATAAATCTTCTCTGAATAACCCATCACGTACCATTTGAGTGAGATTGCTGTTAGTAGCACACACCAATCGGATATCTACAGGTATTGATGCGTTAGAACCTACACGAGTAATATTCCTGTTTTGAATAACCGATAATAATTTAGCTTGCATAGCCAAAGAAAGGTTCCCAATTTCATCTAAGAATAATGTCCCTCCATTTGCAGCTTCAAATTTACCAATCCGGTCTTCTTTAGCATCAGTAAAAGAACCTTTGACATGGCCAAAAAGCTCACTTTCAAATAAGGTTTCAGAGATAGCTCCCATATCTACATTAATGAACACTTCATTTTTACGCAATGACATATGGTGAAGTTCCCTGGCTATCAGTTCTTTTCCGGTACCGTTTTCTCCTGTAATTAGTACGTTTACATCTGTCTTTGCAACTTTATGAGTCAATTTTAACACCTTGTGTAATGCTTTAGATGTACCGATGATGTAGTTTTTGTTTTGATTGATAACTTCTTTTAAACTGTGTTCTTTCTTTTTGAGTTTTTCAATTTCTTTTTTGGATTTTCGGAGCAGGAATGCCGATTTTATCGTTGTCATTAAACGATCGTTATTCCAGGGTTTTAATATGAAATCGGCAGCCCCTTCTTTTAATGCTTTTACAGCCAGTTCAATATCTCCGTAAGCGGTCATCATAATAACTGAAGTGTCCGGAGCTTTTTTCTTAATCTCTTTTAACCAAAATAACCCTTCGTTTCCTGTATTGACACCAGCAGAGAAGTTCATATCCAATAGAATAAGATCTGTTTCTTTTAATCCGGAATAAGATGAGATGAGATTAGGATTGTTAAGAGTTTTTACAGATTGATATTCAAATTGGAGTAGTATCTCCAGGGCACTGAGAATACTTTTATTGTCATCAATAACTAGAATATTTCCGTTAACCATCTTTATCGGTTATTAATTTTTTCTAAAACTAATAATTGTATTGATACCTAAAATAAGACTGTCAAATTTTTTGACAGTTATTGCCTATTTATTTTACACAATTTAATCAGATTTAAACGAGTTTAATTTTAAATAACTGATAATCAATATTTTAAAATTATGGCATACAATTGGTCTTAAGGTGAGCACAATATTAAATAAACTGAATTGAAGAAATTAATTATCATACAGTGCTTTTTTATCTACGCTTGTTCGTTTGCACAAGAAAAATGGTCATTAGATCAATGTATAGACTATGCACTAAATCATAATTTAAAATTGAAAGATTTAAATTATAATATAAAATCAAGCAAAGAAAATTACAGGCAATCCTTCCGGGAGTTTTTGCCCTCAGTAGGAGTACAATCCAGTTACTTTAAACGCTTGGGACGTTCTCTCGATCCAAATACAAATTCATTTGTTAGCGACGACCTTACTGCAAATGAAATTGGAGCAAATGCACGATTAGATCTTTTTCAGGGCTTTCAAAAATTGAATACTATAGCATCCACGAAGTTTTTGTACAAAGCTGCCTTAGAAGAAAATTTAAATGAAAAATATCTCCTTGCTTTTAGGGTAATGACAGCTTTTTATGATATACAATTTTTTAAAGAATCATTAGAAATCTCAAAAGAACAGGAAGCCATTTCTCAAGCGAATTATGATTTGGTGAAAAGACAAGTCGAACTTGGGTTAAAAGCCGGTGCAGACCTGTACCAATCAGAATCACTTTTATTCGCAGATAAACTTATTGTTACTCAAAATAAGAATGATCTTAGAGCTGCAGAATTAGTGCTTATAAGAGAAATGAATTTACAGAATGAAACAAAAATTGAAATTAATAACTCAGAAGTTGTTACAGTAACTGAAGAAGAACTTCAGGAAATTGATTCAGATGCAGTTTACGGTACTGCAGTCTCATTTATCCCTATCATTAAATCACAGGAATTTCAGGTAAAAGCAGCCAGGAAAGATATTGCTAATGCACGAGGAGCATTGTATCCTTCACTTTCATTCTTTGCTAATTACAACTCGAATTTCAGTAGTACCACGATTGATGAAGATACGGGTAGAGTTATTCCGTTTAGTTCACAAATCAATACAAATGCACGGCAAACTTTTGGATTGTCTATAAATATTCCCATTAGTAATAAGTGGAGTTCCCGCTCCCAGATTAAACAGCAGAAAATAGCTTTTTTGAGAGCAAAAAATAATTTGGAAACCCAAAAACAGGAATTGAATCGAGTTATACAGGAATTGATACAAGATTTTGAAGCTTCTAAAACAGAGTATGGACAGTCAACTCAGAGTGAAGCATTAAACCTGCAAGCGTTTAATGTCGCGAAAAAAAAATATGAAAAAGGATTGATAAGTGTCATTGAACTCAATCAATCAAAAAATGCATATGCGAAAGCACAAAATGAAAATTTACAGATAAAACTAAAACTGACGGTTCAAAAAAAGACATTAGATTTTTACAACGGATTGCCAGTATTTAATATCGATAAAACAAAATAAAAATAATGGATATACAGATTGAAAAGAAGAAAGGATTAAGTAAAAAGCATATTACATATATAATCGGAGGATTGTTTGTGGTATTTATTGTGTGGAAACTTATCTCTTCTGATGCAGGTTCAGTTTTTCGTACAGATAAAAATAAACTTACCACTGCCGAAGTCATTAAAGGAAAATTTGACGATTATATTTCCATAAATGGATCTGTAGCCCCAATTGCTACTATTTATATGGATGCTTATGAGGGTGGCCGTGTTGTAGAAAAATTAATAGAAGAAGGCGCTATAGTTAAAAAAGGAGATGTCATTTTAAAGCTGGAAAACAGAAGCTTATATGAGCAAATTCTTGCCAGTGAAAACAATCTTGCATTAAAACAAAATGACCTTAGAAGTACAAAGATAAATTTTGATGCCAGGCAAATTGAAGGAAGAAAAGATTTTGTAAAAGCAGATTATGAATTATTAAAATTAAAACGAACTTACGAACAGAACAAGGCGCTTTATGAAGAAGAGTTAATTTCTAAAGAAGAGTATTTAACCTCCAAAGAGAATTACGAGCTTTCTCAAAAGCAGTATGAAATTATTAAATTACAAACAGAGCAGGATAAAAAACTAAGAAATACTACATTAAACGAATTGGACTCAGATCTGGCAAGGATGCGAAAAACTTTGTCTATGGTTTATGAACGCATAGATCATTTGAATGTACGTGCTCCTGCAGATGGACAATTAGGATTTCTGGATGCCGAAATAGGACAAAGTATTAACCAGGGAGAACGAATAGGCCAGATTAATGTATTAACCGATTTTAAAATTGAAGCAGATATTGATGAACATTATATTGATAGAGTTCGGCGTGAACTGAGTGCTAATTTAGAACGAAACAATGCTCAGTATTCTTTGCGACTTCGAAAAGTTTATCCTGAAGTTCGTGAAGGAAAGTTCAAAGTAGACCTGGTATTCACCGATAAAAAACCGGAAACGATAAGAGCCGGACAAAGTTATAATATTAAGCTGCAATTAGGAGCATCAAGCGAAGCCTTATTGATACCAAGAGGAGGATTTTATCAAAGTACCGGAGGACAATACATATTCGTGTTAAGCGAAGATGGAAAAACAGCCTACAAAAGAAATATTCAGATTGGAAAACTGAACTCACAATATTATGAAGTTTTAGAAGGTTTGGAACCAGGAGAAAAAGTTATTACCTCTGGTTACGATTCTTTTGGAAATGCAGAAAAAATTATATTGAAATAAAGGACACAACCTAACCAATAAAAATAATCGATATGATTAAAAACTATTTCAAAATTGCCTGGAGAAACTTAATGAAGAATAAATTTTTTTCCTTCATTAACATTTTTGGATTAGCAGTAGGATTAACCACCTGTTTTTTGTTGATGTTGTATGTTTTTAATGAAACCACATATGATAAACATCATTCAGATGTAGATCAGATTTACAGAGTGGCTTTAGAAGTGAATAACCAGAGATGGGCATCTGGACCGGCTCCTTTAGCACAAGGACTTAAATCTGATTTAGCTGAAGTAGAAGAAGTAGCCCGGATATTAGATTTTCCAACCACGGATAAGTTTTTGTTAAAAAATGAAAATAATGACAGAAGCTTCTATGAAAGTAATGGATACTATGCAGACTCTACCTTCTTTAAAATATTTACTTACGATTTTGTATATGGAGATAAAAAAACTGCTTTAAACACCCCTAACTCAATAGTAATTTCTGAAGCTATTGCTCAAAAAATGTTTGGAGAAGAAAATCCTGTTAATAAACTAATTACAGTTGAAATACCTTATGGAGAATATGAATATACCATAAAAGGAGTTTTTAAAAACGAAAAAAATAAATCTCATATCGATGCTAATTTCTTTTTATCTATGCGAAATGACGATTTAGGACTATGGGTTGAGCAGCAGACAAACTGGAATACTAATAACCTGTTTTATACCTACGTAAAGCTTAAAGAAAAGAGTAATGTTTCTGCCTTTAAGCAAAAACTTCCAGCTTTCTTAGAGAAGAATGCTTCAGCAGACTTTCAAGCAGTTAATATTTCTAAAAAATTGTTTATTCAACCGGTTAAAGACATTTATTTAAAATCTGATATAGAAAATGAACTCTCTTCAACAGGAGGTGCCACTTACTTGTATATTTTTGGATCAATTGCTGCATTTCTGTTATTAATCGCCTGTATAAATTTCATGAATTTATCTACAGCGAATTCAGAAAAACGAGCTAAAGAAGTTGGAGTACAAAAAGTGATGGGAGCAAGTAAAAAATCGCTTATGTTTCAGTACTTGGGAGAATCTTTGATTATTGCATTTTTAGCTTTGTTCCTGGCACTGCTATTAATTTATTTATTCTTACCTGTTTTCAATGCTTTTGCTCAAAAAGAGTTAAGTTTTTTTGAAAGCCCTCAACTGATATTCTGGATGATAACACTTACTGTAATTACAGGTCTGATTTCTGGATTATACCCCGCTTTTTATTTATCATCTTTTAAAATTACTACAGTAATAAAAGGGAAGTTGACAAATAACTTTTCTGCAAAATTTATTCGTAAAGGATTAGTTGTTTTTCAATTTGCAACTTCTGTCTGCCTGATATTAATGACAGTTGTGATGTTAAAGCAGCTTAACTTTATTAAAAACCAGGACTTGGGATTTAAAAAAGAACAACAATTGGTATTACCAATCAGGAATCCGGAAGTAGTAAACAACTATAGTGCATTTAAAAATGAGATTTTAAAAAACCCAAATGTAATTTCCATGACAGCCGGATCAACATACCCTGGTTTTGATTTAGTGCAGGACACGTTTTTTTATGCTGAAGGGAAAACTATGGAAGATAAGGTGCTAATGTATTATGCGCAAGTCTATGAAGATTATATCCAAACATTAGATTATGAATTATTATACGGAAGATTATTATCTGATAATCCGGATACAGACAAAAACGCAATGGTTTTAAATGAAACTGCAATCAGGCATTTTGGATACAACCCTGAAAGTGCAGTAGGGAGAAAGATTTTCTACGAAAATGGAGAGCAACGGCTTTACGCAGATATCGTTGGGGTAATTAAAGATTTTAATTTTAAAAGTTTACACGAAGAAATCGAACCTTATGCATTAACCAAGTTTAACGGAGACCAGCCCAATTATTTTATTCTAAATATTCAGGGAGATAATTTTAAAGACTCCAATATTCTGGCTGAAGTGGAAAATGTATGGGGTAAAATTAATCCTGATACTCCTTTTCAATATTCTTTTCTTGATCAGGACTTTCAGCGTAATTACGAAAGAGAACAACGTACTTCAGATATTATAGTATGCTTTACTTTAATTGCAATTTTTATTGCCTGTCTCGGTTTATTGGGCTTGGCTTCATTTACAACAGAACAGAGAAGAAAAGAAGTAGGAGTTCGAAGAGTTTTGGGGTCTTCTGTATTAGAAATCACAACTTTACTATCTAAAGATTTTATAAAATTAATACTTATTGCAATTGTAGTGGCAGCTCCTGTTTCTTATTATTTAGGAAATAGATGGCTTCAGGATTTCGCCTATCATATCGATATTAATTGGTGGTTATTTGCCAGTACATCATTTATAGCATTATTAATAGCGCTATTAACTATTAGCTTTCAGGTTATTAAAGCTTCAATAACAAATCCGGTAGAGAGCTTAAGAACAGAATAAACTAATCATTAAAAAACTGTAACAAGAATAAATTTAACCTATCCATTAAAAAAGAGATTACATGATACAGATAAAAAACCTTAAAAAAAGTTTTAGAACAGAAGAAGTAGAGACACTTGCGCTAAACAATGTAGACCTCCATGTAAAAGAGAATGAATTTGTTGCTATCATGGGGCCTTCGGGTTGTGGAAAATCTACATTATTAAACATTCTTGGAATGCTGGATAAACCCAATTCAGGATCATACTTATTTGCAGGTCACGAAGTGGCCAATTTAAGTGAAGGCCAACGAACACAAATACGCAAAGGAAACCTGGGTTTTGTTTTTCAGAATTTTAACCTCATAGATACACTTACGGTATATGAAAATGTCGAATTACCATTACTGTTTTTAAAAGTATCGAAGAGTGACCGAAAAGAAAAGGTAATGAAAGTATTGGAGCGAATGAAGATAGGGCACAGAGCCAAACATTTTCCGCAGCAATTATCAGGAGGGCAACAACAACGTGTTGCTATAGCTAGAGCAGTAGTGGCAGATGCCAAACTCATTTTAGCCGATGAGCCTACAGGAAACCTGGATTCTAAAAATGGTACGGAGGTAATGGATTTATTAACAGAACTCAATCAGGAAGGAGCTACCATAATTATGGTGACACATTCAGATCACGATGCCAATTACGCGCATAGAGTTGTGAATTTGTTTGATGGGCAAATAGTAACAGAAAGTATTAATAAACCCCTGGAAACTGGAGCTAACTAAACTATAGAATTACTTTTTAATTTCAAGATGTTAAAAAATTATATCAAAATAGCCTGGAGAAATGCCATAGAGCAAAAACGTTTTACCATTCTTAATGTATTAGGTTTAACAGTTGGCATTACGGTGTGCTTTGTTATCGGATTGTATGTTTTTAATGAAATGACATACGATACTTTTCACGATAAAGGGGATCGTATTTACAGAATAAATCAATCTGATATATGGGGAGATTGGAATGGGAAAATGTCTAACACCGGGCCCAATGTAGCTGTTGCATTACGAGAAGATATCCCGGAGTTTGAAGAAGTAACAAGACTCCTGACTATAGGAACACAGACTGTGAGTTATCAACTGGGTAACGGGACTTCAAATTCATTCAGAGAAGAACGGTTTTTTGCTGCAGAAGAGAATTTCTTTGATGTATTTTCTTTTAAATCTTATAAAGGGGATGTAAAAACAGCACTTAAAGAACCTTTGGGTATTATTATGACTCGTGAAACTGCCGAACGGTATTTTACAGATGCAGATAACGCTATTGGTAAAACAATTGAAGTTAAGGGAGAAAATGGAGATTGGAGTACGTTTACTGTAAAAGCAGTATTGACTAATCTTCCCAAGAAATCTCATTTACAATTTGATTTTTTAGTCTCGTTAAATAGCCAGGAATCCCTGAAAGGTAGTGAATGGATGTGGATTTGGACCGGGTTTTCAACGTATGGTTTAGTAAATAAAGGGACAGATATAGCGCAATTGACTAACAAATTACAGGCAATACCTCCTAAATGGGCTCCAGCAACTACAAAAAAAGTCTTTAATCAAAGTTATGAAGAGTTTACATCCGGAAATCCATGGCAACTATTCCTGCAGCCGTTAGAGCAAATATATTTATCTGAAGCCCCCGATACACATTTGTTTGGGCCAACCGGAAGGCCGCGCTCTGTAAAAATATTCTCGATAGTAGGTATTCTTGTTCTTGTACTGTCTGCAATTAATTTTATGAATCTATCAACTGCACAGTCTACAAAAAGAGCAAAAGAAGTAGGTGTTCAAAAGGCATTGGGTTCAGGAAAAAAGACATTAATTATTCAGTTTATTACAGAATCTGTATTGTATGTAACTATAAGCACTATACTGGCAATACTATTAGTATTGGTCTCTTTGGATACTTTTGAGGCTGTAATCGGGAAAGAACTGGAGTTGATGGCATATATAACTAATCCTGTTTTTCTGGTGACGCTATTGGTTTTTATTTTATTACTAGGTTTATTGTCAGGAAGCTATCCCGCATTTTATCTTTCTGCTTTTAAACCGGTTGAAGTACTAAAAGGAAAATTAGACAGAGGTCTTGGAGGTGAAAGAATCCGGAACGGATTGGTAGTTTTTCAATTTACAATCACCATCATATTGATTGTTTGTGCATTTCTCGTACAGAAGCAATTAGCATTTGCATCATCTTATGATATTGGATTTTCAAAGCAAAATCTCTTGCAAATACACAATATAGAGCAGTTAGAAGACAAAAAAGAAGTGTTTAAATCCAAACTCCTTTCCAATTCTGCTTTTAGTAAAGTTGGAGAGTCGTTTGACTTACCTCCTCATATAGGTTTTGGAGGTCAGTTTAAAGCATCAGGAGGTGTTGAAAATCCAATTGTTGCATTAAACAATTTAAGAACAGAAGAAGATTACCTGGATGTATTAGGAATAGAATTTATTGAAGGCAGGAATTTTGATAAGCAACGTGTAAACGATAAATATAAAATTATCCTGAATGAAGAAGCCGTTAAAATGCTGGGTTGGGGTACTAAAGAAACTTTTGCTACAGATTCTCCTATCGGAAAAAAACTCACCTTGGTTTCAGGAGAGCGTGTAGAATTTGAAGTCATCGGAGTTGTCGGGAATTTTAATTTTAATAGTGTTAAAAAAGAGATCGCTCCTTTAATCATTTTACACTATCAGAATGATAAATTCTGGAATTATAAAGTTGGAAAGTCAACTTATGCCGTAAGGCTTAACACCGAATCTGTAAAAGGTGCTGAAAGCCTTCAGTTATTAATTTCAAAAGCAAAAGAAAGTTTATCAGAAGTGAGCACTTCGGTACCTTTTGAATACAGTTTTTTAGATCAGGAATTTGAAAAAACATTTCGCTCAGAACAACAAATGGGAGCTGTGCTAAATCTTCTTACTCCGCTAACTTTATTAATTGCTTGTCTTGGTTTAATAGGATTGGCCGCTTTTTCTGCAGAAAAAAGGCATAAAGAAATAGGAGTACGTAAAACTTTGGGTCAAGATAAAAAACAGATTGTCTTCTTATTATCCGGTGAATTTACGAAGTTGGTTGGAGTGGCCATTTTAATAGGCTTGCCAATTGCTTTTCTTGTCTCGAGACATTGGCTTTCCGGTTTTGCTTACAGGATAGATTTAAAAATTTGGTACTTCTTGTTCACAGGAGTCATTACACTATTAATAGCGTTGGCAACAGTGAGTTTACAAGCTATTAGAGCTGCAAATAAAAACCCTATAGATGCTTTAAAAACAGAATAAAACAATCAATCAAAAATCAAATAATCATGCTTAAACATAATCTGATATTATTTTTTAGAGATATTAAAAAGTACAAAACTGCTTTTTTGATCAATATTATTGGTTTATCATCAGGTTTGGCTTGTGCCTTTTTAATTTACCTATGGGTAAGTGATGAGGTGAATATGGATAGATTTAATGAGAACGATAGTGCAAGACATGTACAGGTCATTCATAGTTATCCAACGGCTCAAGGCATCCACACCAATACTAATGGTTCAACACCCAACCCTCTTTGGGAGGCACTTGATGAAGAAATGCCAGAAGTAGAATATGCTTTTCCGGCGATAACAAAACATTTTTATAACGGAGTCCTTTCTTCAAAGGACAAGCATTTTAAGGTCAAACCACAATTTATAGGAAAAGGGTACTTCAATGTGTTCTCGTATAATTTTACTCATGGGAATAAGCATGAAGTATTATCAGACAAAAGTGAGATTGTTATTTCAGAAAAAATGGCCACGAGTTTATTTCAGTCTGCCGATGATGCTATGGGGAAAACAGTAACGTTCAAAGGGCAGTATTTTACAGGCGCTTATATAATTTCAGGTGTTTTTAAATCTCCCTCTAATATTTCAGAGCAATTTGATGTTTTCTTTGCTTATGAACTCTTTCTGGAAAGAGATCTTATGCAATGGTATAATGGAGGTACTCAAGCACATTTAGTATTAAATAAGGGGGTTGATCTCGATAAATTCAATGCCAAAATAAAAAGTTTTTTGAACACAAAATTTAAGAGTTCAGAACAAACCTTGTATGCTCAACCTTATTCAGAAAGGTATCTCTATAGTAAATATGAAAATGGTGTTCCGGTTGGAGGAAGAATTATTTATGTAAAGCTTTTTTCTATTGTAGCTCTTTTTGTACTGGTTATAGCTTGTATAAACTATATGAACTTTTCGACAGCGAAAGCATCGAGAAGAATTAAAGAAATTGGAGTTAAAAAAGCTATAGGTGCAGGACGCAAGTCCCTCATCTTTAAATTTTTTGGAGAATCTGTATCTATGGCGTTCCTTTCATTGGTCATAGCTCTGGTTTTTGTACTCATTTTACTTCCTCAGTTCAATGAAATTACCGGGAAACAGCTCACCTTAAATCTTGCTCCCAATGTTATAGTCTCTATTTTGACTATCACTGCTGTTACAGGGTTAATTTCGGGTATCTATCCTGCATTTCACCTTTCGGGTTTTAAACCTGTTATCGCTTTAAAAGGAAAATTGACAGGAGATTTAAATTCGTTTAGACTCCGTAAAGGCCTGGTCGTATTCCAGTTTGCAATATCTGTAATATTAATCGCTTCGGTAATAGTGATTTATAAACAAGTTGAATTTATTCAGACGACCAATTTAGGATATAATAAAGACCATATTATTTCTTTTCCAAAAGAGGGTAAACTCGAGAAAGATTTTGATGCTTTCTTATCTGAAGTCAAGAATATCCCCGGAGTGTTAAATGCATCCCAGATGAGAGGTGATTTACCCGGAAGAATCGATTTTACACATGGATATCAATGGAAAGATATGGATGAAAAAGATTTAAAACTAAGATTTTATCATATAAGCGGAGGGTATGATTTAATTGAACTACTTGGTATTACGCTTAAAGACGGACGTGGTTTTTCCAGGGATTTTTCTACAGATGAAGATGCGATTATAATGAATGAAACTGCTATTAAAATGATCAATTATGAGAATCCGGTAGGAGAACAGTTTTATAATAATAAAATGAGTGAGATTGTAGGGGTAGTAGAAGATTTTCATTTTCAATCATTACAAGAAAAGGTACAACCCTTCCTTTTTTCTTTGAGCGATAGAGGAGATAATTTTCTTGTGAAAATGCAAGCAGGAGAGGAAGCAGAAACGATTCATCAGATAGCAGCCTTGTATTCCAAGTTTAATGCAGGTTATCCTTTTGAATTCAAATTTCTGGATGAGAACTATCAAGAGGTTTATGCTTCGGAAGAACGTATTGCTGTACTTTCCAAGTATTTTGCCGGAGTAGCTATTTTAATTTCTTGTTTGGGGCTTTTAGGCCTGGCTATATTCACTGCTTCTCAACGCCGTAAAGAAATTGGGATTAGAAAAACACTAGGGCAAAAAAGAAGTCAAATTGCGATCCTTCTTTCCGGTGAATTCACAAAATTAGTTGGTATTTCTATGATCATTGGGCTACCTGTTGCTTTTTTACTCATGGGAAACTGGCTCTCGAATTTCGCATATAAGATAGCTTTGAAGCCATCATATTTTATAATTACCGGAATAATTACGCTTCTTTTAGCCATAGCTACAGTAAGTACACAAGCTATTAATGCTGCAAGTAAAAATCCCGTAGATGCATTAAGAGAAGAATAACATTAATCAAAAAACAAATAATCATGCTCAAACATAATCTAATAATATTCCTTAGAAATATTAAAAAGTACAAAAGTACCTTTGTTATTAATCTTATTGGCCTTTCTTCCGGGTTAGCCTGTGTTTTACTGATTACACTTTGGGTTTTAGATGAGTTAGAGGTTGATAAATTTCATGAAAATGATGCCTCTTTATACCAGATATGGAATAAATTCAACACTCCGGAAGGTGTTCGGGTGATGAATTGGACGCCTACTATTCTGGCACAGGCAATGAAAGATCAATTACCAGAAGTTAAATACGCTTCAGGTCAAACCTTACCCGAATGGTTTGAAAAAACGCCATTACACGTAGATGGAAAAACGATTAAAGCTTCCGGGATTTTTGCTGATGACGATTATTTTAAAATGTTTTCATACCCCTTTATAGAAGGAAATAAAGATCAGGTATTAAATGATATTAATACTATTGCGATCTCAGAATCATTAGCAAAAAAACTCTTTAATACTTCAGAAGGTGTTATTGGAAAAGTAATAGAATGGGATATCCTGAATACGAAAGGAAATCATCAAATAAGTGGTGTATTTAAAGATGTTCCGGGGAATTCAACAACACAATTTGATTTTGTCCTTCCTTATGATAACTGGAAAAAAGTTTTTATTAATGCAGGAGGAGAAATTGATTGGGTCAGTAATAATCCGGCAACTTATATAGTATTAAAAGAAGGTACTAATGCAGCAGCATTTGCATCCAAAATAGAAAACTTTTCAAAGCTTCAGGACGATCAAGTAACAGCCGATTTGGTGATGACAAAGTATTCTTCGAATTACCTTTTTGGAAATTTCAAAAACGGGAAACAAGCCTCTGGCCGAATGAATTATGTCTATTTGTTTTCTATCATAGCCCTGTTCATTTTAATTATAGCCTGTATAAATTTTATGAACCTTTCTACTGCAAATGCTTCAAGACGTTTAAAAGAAATTGGAGTTAAAAAGGCACTGGGTTCAAAACGAGGCACATTAATCAAGCAATATTTTAGTGAATCGGTATTAACTTCATTTGGGGCCTTATTCATTGCTCTTCTTTTAGTTTTTATTTTTCTCCCGGCATTTAATGATATCACGGGAAAGTCTTTAGCATTAAATTTTAACCTGTTTAAAATAGGCCTGATTATACTTATCGTATTTTTTACCGGAATTTTAGCAGGAAGTTACCCTGCACTACACCTTTCACGCTTTAACCCTATTGCTACGTTAAAAGGGCAATTAAAAAATTCATGGAGCGAGATCTGGATCAGGAAAGGTTTGGTTGTCTTTCAGTTTTCACTTTCTATTGTTTTGATTATAGGTGTTTTACTGGTGACCAAACAAATTCAATATGTGCAATCCAAAAACCTTGGGATGGACAAAGACAATGTCATTTATTTTGGAGAAGAAGGGAACCTGGGGCAAAATACAGAAGTATTTTTAAAAGAAATCAATGCTATTTCCGGAGTAGTGAATGCTGCTACTACAAGTCAGAATATTATTGGGACAGATATTAATACCACTGCTGGATTGATGTGGACTGGAAATCAGGATGAAAAAAACTCAAGGTTTAATGAGCTTCGTATCGGGTACGATTTTATTGAAACCATGGATATGAAAGTAAAAGAAGGGCGTTCTTTTTCGAGAGAATTTAGGAGTGACAGTACAGCCGTAGTGTTTAACGAAGCTGCCATAAAAATGATGGGATTAAAAGATCCGATTGGAAAAACAGTAAGCTATGGAGGTATTGATTACAAAATAGCAGGAGTATTAGAAGATTTTCATTTTAAATCTTTGAGGGAAGTTGTTAATCCGATGTTTTTCAGACTGGAACGAGAAAGTCGTCCATCTCAGTTTGTTGTTAGAATAGCACAGGGAAAAGAAAGAGAAACGCTTTCTAAGATAAAAGAAACCTATGTTCAATTTAATCCCGGATATTCCTTTGATTATACATTTTTGGATACCGATTTTCAGTCGCAATATGCTGCAGAACAACAAGTGGCTTCTCTATCAAAGTATTTTGCTGGCCTGGCTATTCTTATTTCTTGTTTAGGGCTATTTGGCTTGGCAGCTTTTACGGCAGAACGCAGGCGTAAAGAGATTGGTATTCGTAAAACTTTAGGACAAAGCAAATCACAAATTATGTTTTTGCTTTCCAGCGAATTTGCAAAACTGGTTGGAATCGCAATGTTCATAGGAATACCTGTTGCTTTCCTGCTTTCTCAAAACTGGTTATCTGGTTTTGCTTATAAAATAAAGCTGGAATTATGGTATTTCCTTGCCACAGGATGTGTAGCCTTATTGATTGCACTGCTTACGGTAAGCACTCAAACAATAAAAGCAGTAGCTAATAACCCCGTAGATGCATTAAGAGAAGAATAAATTCTCACATTAAAAACAAAAACTATGATCAAACATCATTTATTACTCTTCTTTAGAAATCTTCGAAAAGAGAAATCATATTCACTAATGAATATCTCTGGTTTGGTAATTGGTCTTGTAGCTGTTTTATTGATCACAGATTATGTGATCTCCGAATTTAGCTATGAAAAACATATTACTGCATCTCAAAACATTTACAGGATTGGTTTGGATTACGCTTCGCCGGATGAACAGGTTTTTAAAAGTGCAGAAAACTATCCGGGTGTGGCAGAAGCTTTAAAAGAGAATTTACCCGAGGTAGAAAAATATGCCCGGTTGTTTGATATTGGGAGAAAAAGCAATGTTGTTATTACATATAAAAACAATGATGAACAATCTGTAGCATCTAAACAACGAAGTGTCTTTTTTGCAGACCCTTCATTTCTCTTGATGTTTTCTGTAAAAATGGTTGAAGGCAATCTGGAAACAGCATTAAGTGAACCACATAGTATCGTAATTTCAGAAGATCAGGCTAAGCGTTATTTTAAGAATGAAAACCCAATAGGGAAATCATTACGAATGCAGAACGATGAGTATGGAGATGATTTTACATTAAGAGTTACCGGTGTTTTTAAAACCCCTTCTGTAACACACCTCAATTACGATTTTTTAATTTCTTACTCGACTTTATATTCCAGGAGAAGTAATGCTATAGACTATTTCCGGCACTCCTGGCAAAGAAAGCAAGTATATACTTATGTACAGCTTCGTCCGGGTACTACCGTTGAAACATTTGAAGCAAATTTGCCTTCAGTTATAAAAAAATACGATTCTGATCAGTCCAATCATGCCATAAAGTTTATAGTTCAACCCTTAAAAGATATTCATTTATATTCTAACCTGGCAGATGAAAATGGGGTGAATGGAAGTGCAAGATATGTGTACATGTTTATAGTTATAGGCCTGGCAATTCTTTTTATGGCCTTAATAAACTATGTTAATTTAACAACAGCGAGATCAATTACCAGGGCAAAAGAAGTAGGAGTACAAAAGGTAATGGGGGCAAGTAAAAAACAACTCATTTCCCAGTTTATGACCGAATCTTTTGTTTTTAATACTATAGCTATTTTGATAGCAGTTTTCGTAGCATCTCTAATATCTCCTGTTTTTCGACAGTTAATGGGGTTAGATAGTGAAATTCTTATTTTTCAACAGCCTACATTTTTATTTCAGGTAGTTATTTTATGGATGCTGAGTTCACTTTTATCCGGTTTCTACCCTTCTTTTATTCTTTCATCATTTAAACCGATGAATACACTTAAAGGAGAATTTAATACTTCAAATAAAGGGAATATCCTGAGAAAAGGCCTGGTTGTTTTTCAATTTGCAGCATCATCAATATTAATTACAGGAACTATCCTTATTACACAGCAAATCGATTTTATGTTATCTGAAGATTTAGGTTTTAATCCCAACCAGGTTATGGTAGTTGAACGTGCCGGAGCCTTACCTTCGAATGAACAAACCCTGGAAAATTCTATTGCTCTTTTTAAAAGAAGCACCCAAGACCTGGCTAGTGTAGCTTATACAAGTACAGCCCAATCTATCCCAGGGAAGAAAATGAAAAGAGTGTTTTCTATAAAAAAACAAGGAAGTGTAGAGAGTCCTGCCGTTACCACCCAGGTATCTGGAGTAGATTACGATTTCATCAATACACTAGAAATGAAATTAATTGCAGGCAGAAATCTTTCCAGAGATTTTGCAAAGCGAAATGAGGGCGTTCTTGTTACTCGTTCTTTGGTTGATAAATTAGGCTTTAATAATCCGGAAGAAGCCTTAGGAGAGTTTTTAACTATTAAAGGCGATGAATTTTCAAAACCAATAATCGGGGTTTTAGAGAACTACCATCACGAATCATTAAAAGAAAGTGTAATCCCTACGATGTATTGGGTAAATCTTTTTGATGGAGAGTATTTTTTTATGAAAGTAAAAACAGATAAGAACCTGAAAGCAACAATTTCCGGGATAAAAGATAAATGGGCAGAAGCATTTCCCGGAAATCCTTTTGAATATTATTTTCTGGATACTTATTTCGACAGGCAATATGCCAATGAGCTACAATTTAAGAGCTTGTTTAACGTGTTTACATGGCTTTCCATATGCATAGGATGCCTCGGACTTTTTAATTTATCTGCCTTTACAGTAAATCAAAGAATGAAAGAAATGAGTGTTAGAAAAGTGTTGGGAGCAGATGCAAAGCATATCCTGACCCTTCTGAGCAAACAATTTTTTATGTTGATTGTAATTGCTGTTCTAATAGCCATTCCTGTTACCTTCTATCTCATCAATGATTGGTTAAGTGAATTTGCCCATCATATAAAAATTAATGCCTGGACGTTTGTTAGCTCAGCGTTGATTGTTTTTGTGATATCCGGGATTGCAATAAGCTTTCAAACAGTGAGAGCGGTTGTTGCAAACCCGGTAAATCATTTAAAAGACTGAATTAATTAAAAGAAACAACCATGATAAAAAACTATTTAAAAACAGCCTGGAGGAACCTTATTAAGAATAAGGTGAGTACGCTTATAAATATTTTAGGACTCTCTATAGGGATTAGTTCATGCATTGTAATTCTTATCTTTATTCGATATGAATCAACTTTTGATACGCATCATGAACGTGCTAAAGAAACCTATAGAGTTGTTCAGCATATGCAGTATCCAAATGAAATACTATATTGGAATACTACGGCTTATCCTTTGGCGGAAGCATTGAGAAATGATTTTCCTGAAATAGATGTGATAACACAAACTGCCGGACCTATAAACAGAGAGTTTAGCGTTGAAGATACCCAAGGAAATATTCAGCGTTTTGAAGAACCACAAGTTTTATTTGCAGATCCTTATTATACTAAAGTTTTTGATATTGAATGGTTGGCGGGAGACCAGGATACTGCTTTAAAAGAATACGGCTCGGTTGTACTTACAGAAAGCCTGGTAAAGAAATATTTTGGAGATAATATTCAAGATTATCAGTCTGTTTTAGGTAGAGTGATTATGTTGAATAGTAAAGACCCACTTTCGGTAACCGGAGTAGTTAAAAATACATCGGCAAATAGCAATCAAGTATTTAACATGCTGGTTTCTTATAAATTCTTTAAAGAGAACAATCCTTTTCCTTCAACTAATTGGTCTGGAAATTACGCAGGGACAACTTTTGTGGTTTTACAGGATGAAAAACAGAAAAATGCTTTAGAATCTAAAATTGCTGACTGGAAGAAAAAATATTTAAAGCCTGAAGATGATAAACGTATATCTTATTTTCTTCAGCCTTTAAATGAAATTCATACGGAAACTTTATACGGCAGTAGCCCGGGAAGTTATGTTATGCCGACAAGAGTATTACGTATAGCTTCTTTTGCAGCCTTGTTTGTACTGGTAATAGTAATTATTAATTTTATTAATTTAATTACAGCTCAATCTACTACTCGTTCTAAGGAGGTAGGAATACGTAAAGTTTTAGGAAGCTCACGTTTTAACGTAATTTTTCAATTTATACTAGAAAACACATTATTGATTATAGTTACACTTAGTTTATCAATACTTTTTGTTTATCTATTATTAGACCAGCTTAATAGTTTTGTATCTGTAATTAATCTGGATCTCAAACTGAGTTGGAGTCATGTGGGAATGATTCTTTTAATAGGAGGTGTAACTATTTTACTGGCTGCGATTTATCCTGCTTTAGTGCTTTCATCTTTTAAACCGGTTGCTGCATTGAAAAATATGAATGTGTTTAAGAATATGCACAGTTTTACATTGCGTAAATCGTTAATTATTTTCCAATTTGTTATTGTACAGCTATTTGTAATTGCCGCTATTGTGGTAGCTGTACAGATGAATTATTTTAAAAGTGAAGAAGTGGGGTTTTCATCTGAAGCTGTTGTAATAACCCCTTATCCTTCTTTTTCTAAGCTAGAAACGTATAAGACATCACTTTTACAAGAAAGTACTATTACAGAGGTTTCATTTGGTTCTGGTCCGCCAATGAGTATAAATGGATTATCATTAGGAACAACCTATAGAATTCCGGAAGAACCTGTTGATGAAGGGAAAGATTCTGAAATGAAAGTGGGAGATGTTAATTACATAGATTTTTACGATTTAGAATTAATTGCAGGAAGAAATTTTATCACTACCAAAAATAGATTTGATGAGTTTATTGTCAATGAAAAATTACTGGAATCTTATGGTTGGACGCCACAGGAAGCTATTGGGAAGAAACTTATTATCAATGAAGGTGAGGCTACTATTGTTGGGGTAATGAGAGATTTTCACAACAATTCTTTACAATATGAAATTACTCCGTGCATCTTAATAAACTGGAATGCTTATCAAAATAATGCTTTCATAAAGATTACAAACTTTGATGGGGTGGCTGCTATTGATAAAGTGTGGAATGATATCTTTACTTCATCAGTGTATAATTACAACTTTTTAAGTGATGCCATTAAAAGAGAATACGCAATAGAGCAACTAATCTTCAACGGATTTAAGATGCTATCCATATTGGCAATAAGTATTGGATGCCTGGGATTATTTGGGTTAATGTCTTTTATAACTTTAAGAAAAACAAAAGAGATAGGAGTTCGTAAAGTGTTAGGAGCAGGAGTGATGAGAAATGTAACTTTTCTTTCTAAAGAATTTATACTGTTAATTGGAATAGCCTTTATTATTGCTGCTCCCTTAGTATATTATTTTATGAACATCTGGCTCCAAAGCTTTACATATCGTATTGAATTATCGCTCTGGATGTTTTTATTGGGAGGAATTATTACACTTGCTATTTCTTTAATTACCAGTAGTTTTCAATCCATTAAAGCTGCATTGGCAAATCCTATAAAAAGTTTACAAACCGAATAGAAAATTATCAATAAAAAATAAAACAAAATGCTGTTACAACTTAATAATATTTTTAAATGGGTCCAGTCTGGCGGATCCAGGATATTCCTGTTAAAAGATATTAATCTTACTATAGAAGAGGGGGAGTTCATTTCCATCATGGGGCCTTCCGGATCAGGGAAAACTACATTGCTTAATGTGATTGGGATGTTAGACGACTTTAATGAAGGTGAATATACCTTTCTTGATGAATCTGTACATACGCTAAAAGAAAAGTATCGTATTAACTTATATAAGCAATACATAGGCTTTGTATTCCAGGCGTATCATTTAATGGACGAATTGACGGTATATGAAAATATAGAAATGCCATTATTGTTTAAAAAATATAAGACTGCAGAACGAAAAGCATTGGTTGCAGATATCCTGGACCGATTTAACATTGTTGGAAAGAAAGATCTTTTTCCTTCTCAACTTAGTGGTGGACAACAGCAGCTGGTAGGAATCGCAAGAGCATTAATTTCTAAACCTAAATTGATTCTGGCAGATGAACCTACAGGAAATCTGAATTCTAAACAAGGAGAAGAAATTATGGAGCTTTTTAAGCAATTAAATGACGAAGGAGTTACTATTGTACAGGTGACTCATTCTGAGAAAAATGCTACTTATGGATCTCGTATAATTAATTTACTGGACGGGAGGATGACAAAAAATTAATACTATATTTCTTTATTAAATAACTCTTTATTTTAACACAAATACTTTAATTCATTTACTATGTTAAGATTTTTCTTATTTTTATAATAAAAAACATATGAAAGCCAGGTATTTCATTTTTACGTTTATATTTTTAATTCTTTTTTCTTGTTCAAGTGATGATAGTACGATTACAACTGGAGAAAATGTAAGTGAACCTATATCTAACCTTTCCAGAGAACAATTAAATTATCTAAACAGAATAATTGATGTTATGGAGGTTAATTCAATTAATAGAAATACAATTGATTGGCTAACATTTAGATCCAGAGTTATTGAAGCTGCTGAAGGGGCAACTTCAAGAGATGAGCTAGACACAGCTATTACACTGGCCTTAACATTATTAGGAGATAATCACAGTAGCTATATTAAAAGTGATGGTACATCTTTAATTGGAGAAAGAGATTTGGATTGCTCAACGCAACCAGCTCGAACTATTAGCCTTGATAATATAGGGTATATTAAAGTAACGGCTTTTTCCGGGAATCGACTTCAGGCTGATCAGTATGCAACAAACCTGCAAAATGCAATTAAAAACCAGGATACTCCAGATTTAATTGGTTGGATAGTTGATCTTAGAAATAATAGTGGAGGGAATATGTGGCCGATGATTGCGGGAACGGGGCCTATTCTTGGTGAAGGTACGGCAGGGGCGTTTGTTTTTCCTGGTAGAAATGATCAAAACTGGGGATATTTTGACGGAGCAGGTGTGAATGGAGGTAATGAATTAGCAAAAGTGTCAGGCCCTTACACTTTGATAAACCCAAATTCTAAAGTGGCTGTATTGACCAATCGTAGAACGGCAAGTTCTGGAGAGGCAGTAACAGTGGCTTTTAGAGGAAAATTTAATACCCGTAGCTTTGGAGAAGCAACCTGTGGAGTTTCTACATCCAACAGGCTATTTGATTTAGGAGAAAATACCTTTTTAAATTTAACAACGTTATACTTTGCTGATCGAAATGGAAATGTGTATGATAACGGGATAGTACCAGATGAAATAATTGAAGATCAAAATGAGCTCCAAACTCGTTTAGAGGAATGGTTTAGTGATACTTCCAATTAGCTTAATATTAGAAATGTCCAGGTAAAATGATGAGATACTGTATGTGTTAGATAGAAGGATGATTAAATAGTTATGACACGAGCTTTAACAAAGGCTTTTTAAAAGGTATCTCAATATCTTTATCAGAATTTTTTAAACGAATAGATAATGATTCTCTATTTCTTTTCTTTTGATCCAGATAGTTTTGAAAATGACAAAAACCTTTAAAATATGTAACAGGTTTTCCGTCTATAAAAGTTATTTCACTCATTAATTTTACAGAGGACGAGAACGATTCATTAGTTTTTATTTGAATGATTTTATAAGCTCCATTCGTAACGTATATCTTAATTCCGTAAGATTTTAGAGGTTGATCGGATACTGGTTTTGGGTTGCTTAGAATATATTCTCTGCTGGTTGAATTGACAATCAACTTGTATTTTTTAAAATAATCCAGCCCGATCCTGGCATCGTATTTTAAATATTTAGTGAGGGTGACTTCAGGCGAGACAGGTAATTGTTTTTCGAGATGCGACAAATCAAAATCTCTGTGAATAATCCGGGTAGTATCTATGTTTCCGAGTCCGGTAATAGAGAGTGAAGAGATTCCTACTCTTCGTTCTGTTTTGATTCCTCTTAGTGAGAAACGTTTTTTATATCGGTTTACTTTTAATTCGCCTTTAAACCCGAAATCGACCTTTGTTCTCAATGGTTTTTTATTAAGTTTAAAATTAATAAACGTGCTGTTGCTGGAACTACTAATATCCATTTTCATTTTTAAACCATTACCTTCAAAAGGTTTTAAAGACAATAACATTTTCTTTTTTTCAAAATCTATTTTCCAATTAACGGCATTAATAATTGAAGCTCCAATAATTCCATCTACAGGATCACAAGGGAAAAACTTTTTAGTATCTATTAAATAAGCTTCTGTATTTGAAAAGATTGCTTTATCGATCTCAATTTTTTTGATATTGGCTTTACGTACATAAGTCCTGTTATTATTTCCATCTGTGATACGCGTTCTTTTTCTAAATGTGACATTACTTTTTTTAGCAAAATCTTTATTGAAACAACTGTGTGTAGCTCCGTTATCGAATAAAAAACGCCCTTCTTCACCATTTACCGTTGCTTTTATTACGATTAAACCTTCTACATATTCAAAAGGAATTTCTAAAATGTTATCATTTTCAGTTTCCTGAAAATATACATCACTGAAGGATTCAGAAGAGGTGCTTATGATTAAAAATGAAAATAATAGAAAGCAAAATTTATACATATTTCGATATGAGATTTTAATACTCTAAAGATAAATTATATATTCATATGTATTTTATTACAGGAATGATTTCAATTCTTTTCAATTAGAAAATTGAGAATTTCATTATGTTTATCTCTTTTGGCAATGGTTAATGCATCATCTCCATTATCCATTTTAAGTGTAATGTCGGCACCATTAGCTATTAGTAATTTAACCAGTGGTAAATTTCCTCTGTGAACTGCTGAATGAAGGGGAGTAACGTTTTGAATTTGTGTGCTGTTTACATCAATTCTATTTTCAATAAACAGTCGACACAAAGTAATATTTTCTTTAGCTACCGCCGCATGTAAAGCATTAACTTTAGATGGATTTTTAGCAGCTAATCCCGGATTGGCCCCTTGCTCTAATAGATATTCTGCAATTGCAGTCTGGTCAAAAAAAGAAGCCAGGGCTATTGGTGTAAATCCGTCGCTTGAATATTCATGTACTTTGTTTTTGTCTTTTTCTACGAATGATTTTACGATATCTATTTTACCACTCAAAATAGCTTCCTGAAAATTAAAAGTTTGTTTTAGGGCAATAGCTTTTTTAAAAACTGAAGAGATATTACTATAAGCAATTAGCAGAAACCCGGAGCTGTTATTTCTATCTTTTTCATTTAGAACACCTGGATTTTGAGTGATAAAGCTAATAAGCTCTTCTGTTTTCTGATCTTTTATTTTTTCTATTAAAAGATCGATTAATTTAGTGTTTTGACGTGTCATTGTTATAATTGAAAGTAATGATTAACACCCAATATCTACTCCTTGTTTTCTTAGATCAACAGCACGTTCAATAAACTCATCAATATGAGTATGATGAATATTTGTTGATTTTTTAAACCGGATACATCCTTTTCCCTGGTTTATTCCCATCAGTAATTCCCCTGAAGGATCTACTTTTTTTGTATCGCCTACATAAAAACTAACATAATCTTTTTGCGCATTAAGGCTAAAAACTAAGCCTTTATCATCACTATAACCCAGCATTTTATATTGAATGCCCTCAATATAATCTGGAGCTTTTGATTTAATAATCTTCCGTATTGCCTGTAATTTTTCCAGCCTCCAGTCATTTTCCAGGGCATTGATATACTCTGTGGGTGTTGTTACATTATATTGCATAGTTTAGTGCTTTTATACAAAGTGATACTGATTATTTATTGGCTCCTATTCTTTCAATTGTTTAAATGTGATCGAATTTTTATCCGGATCATATATCCCAATACTTAAAGAAGAAGCATCCTCAAAGATATCTCCTATGGTTTCTCCTCCGTGTTGAATTGCAAGATAAATGGTTTTTTGAATATCAGAAACTATGATGTCAAATTGATGCCTGTTTTGAGTTGCTGTATTTTGAGCGATCTCAGCCGGACAAAAAAGAAGATTTAAGCCTCCCCAAATACCAGTGTATAATTTAGAGTTATACATTTCTTTTTCTTCAAATTGTATATCAAATACATTCGAATAAAATGACAGCATTTTTTCCATGTTAGTAATTGCCATTGTCATTCCTTGAATGCTATATCTGGGATTTTCCATGATCTTAACTCTTATTTTATCGATTTATAAACAGCTTCGCCAAAGCCCAAATATTTATCTTCTCTTAAGATATAATCTTTCACCTTTAGTTGTCCGTTTTGAATGAACTCATAACTGGTTTTTCCCTGTTCAGTTTCAGGAGTTCCCCAAATAATTGTCATTTGGGTAGCATTTGTTGTTCCTTTTAAAGGAAAAGTAATTCCTCTGGAGTCAAACCAGGTACCCTTAATAACAGAATCATTAACTACCTTGTAATAAGCGTTTGCTTTAAAAATAATTTCTTTTCCGTTTTTCAACATTCTTTTATTCTGGAAAGTAAGCTGCACGAATGCATCGTCTAATGTTGATTTCCAATGCATTTTAAATGAAGCATCAGTATTCATTAGCATACCTTTACCTTCCCACTTAGTATTGCTAAGTTTCTCCAATACAGATTGTCCGGATGCTATGATAAATATACACGATAGTATAACTGTAAGCATTATCGTTTTGTGTTTTAATGAAGTCATTTTATGGTTTGGTTTTAAATTTCTAATTAAAATTAGGCTATGTTTTAAACATAAGATTCATACTAAAGTACCAAATCTGCTTTTCCTCTATTTCCTGTTTTCTTTACGGATAACAACTTTTAATCCGGACCACACTTCACTAACACTACAAACTTTTATGTCAACTAACCCCAAAGGGAAAACATTTTTTCGTACTGTATCTTCTGTGATGTCAGTTTCAACTTTTGAAGCTTTTTTGGGCCAGGAAACCCAAATCATCCCATCTTGCTGTAAAAGCGGAAGGTATTTAGTTAAAGATTCTTTTAACAGCTTTTCTTCTTTACTAAAAATGTGAATGACATCGGCCAATTCACCAGGACTTGGTTTAGTAACCTTGAAGGGGATTTCCAACCAATCCATATACTCATCAGGAGGATTGATTAAAAGTGTTCTATGTGTTTCTTTAATCCCCAGTTTAAGATATAGGGGTTTTCCAGAATAGCCGGTACGCGTCATAATGTGTTTTATTAAATCAGGTTGAGTCACTTAAAAATAGTTGAAAATCTCCTAAATACACCCTTAAACTTTATCCAAGTATTTATTATAAGACGTTTTTGTTTTGATATTTAGGGACAAAATAATTGAGGTTTTTACTTTTTATAAAGCTCTAATTCTACATTAATGTTTTTTCCAATTAATACATCCGTAGCTCCAAAATCTAATTTAAAATCACTTCTTTTCAGTGTCGTTGAAATGGTTATTAAACCTTTTTGATTGATCTTAAAGGGCATACTAATCTTTTTTTCTACCTCTTTTATTTTTAAAAACCCTGTAATAATATGGGTTGACGGATTGATTTCTGATGAATAAAAACGTATTTGAGGAAACTTGTCAGCATCTAAATATGCATCACTTCTTAATGATTTGTCCCTGGATTCGTCTCCGGTATGAATACTTTTTACAGATATTTTGCTTTCGATAGTCTGTAATACACCATTTGAATTAAAAGCTAACTTCCCTGAAAAATCATCAAATTGTCCTTTCACGGTCAAAAACCCCATATGGGCAATGGAAAAGGCTACCTTAGATTTCTGATAATCAATTTGATATACTGTTGTTTGAGCAAAGCATAAGGAACATTGCCCCCCTGTTATGAATAACAGGGAGATCAATATTTTTTTCATCAGATGAGGTTTATTCAGCAAGAGCAAGTATAATTAAAGTGATTTTAACTTCATTCCCTACGATACTTGTACCATTAGGGAGTTTTCTATCAAAACTTACTCCATAATCCTGCCTGTTGATAACAGTAGAGGCTTTAAAGGCTATTGATTGTTTTCGGGTTGGCAAATCTAACAGTGGACCTTTTATTGAAAATGGTAATTCAATCTCTTTACTCACCCCGTGAATAGTTAAATTGCCTACTAAATAATTTTTTCCGTTTTTGGTGATTGTTTTGGTGCTTTTAAATGTTATTTCAGGATAGGTAGTAGCATCAAGAAAAGCTTTACTCTTAACAGCCTCTTCACCTCCTATATTATTAGCATCGTAACTATCAACTTTAATCACGGCTTCTGCACTGGATTTTGAGATGTCTTCCACATTATAAGTAATAGTACCTTCCGCAGTTTTAAACCTACCAACAACGTCAACAACTCCAAAGCGTTCTATTTGAATTTGAACAGTGCTATGCCCGGCATCAATTTTATAGTTTTGGGCAGATAGTGTTGAAGTAACTAATAAGAGAAGTAAAGTAATTGTAAATCTTGTTTTCATAATATATAATTGATTTAGTATTTATTGAAAACAATGATATATGTTCCCTGGTTATATATCGACAATAGTTATAAGGATTGCTTTGTTTTAGGAAAAATTAACTCAAACTATGTATTTTCAATCCGCAATAGATTTTCTAATATATATTTTGAGTTTAAACCTGAATAGTAGATTCCCGGAATTTAGAAGGGGTAATTTTTTCGAACTTTTTAAAAGCATTTACAAATGAAGTCTTGTTATTAAAACCGGCATCAAAAGCAACTTGAATTAATGTGTATTCCGGGTGTTCCTGAATGATTTTCTTAGCTTCATTAACCCTGTACTGATTGATAAAATCAAAGAAAGAAAGCTTGAAATGCTGATTGATAATTTGTGATAGATGATGATTTTTTAAGTTCATTTCCTGTGCAAGATCATGGAGCCGTAATTCATTGTTTAAATGTATTTTTTTCTTCTCCATTAACTCGTTTAGTTTTTCAATATGTATAGCCATATTTTCTATGGTAAGAGAACTATTGGCATACTTTATAACTTTCTTATCAATCGATTGCCATTCGGTATTTATTAAATAAAAGCTAATGAGGTAAAATAATACTCCCATAGGGAGTACATAAATATAATCCAGGTGTCTGCGATAAATATCTGTGACTAATAAAATATATAAAAATATAGCATCAAATATCAGCGTAAATAGTAACAGAATATTGAATATTCTTGTCCATTTCAGATGTGTGCCAATATTTGAGTATGCTAAAGCCAGATCTTGTTTGTACTTCCTGAGCAGCATTAAATTTCTAAGAAGATAAAAGCCAAAATGTAAAAACTGGGTAATAAATAGTATAGAATAGGTGTATTGAATAGGCGAAATAACTTTATCCCGATGATCAAAAACAGAAAGCATTCCGTAATGCACCTGGCGCTGATCTAGGATATTACCTCCTGATAACGGAATTATAATCACAAAAACAATAAAAGGAATAAAGTGCAAGAAACTCTTTGTAGAAAAAGTTCTTTGTGTACTTGTAATTGATTTGGTATAAAAATAAACTAAAGGCCCGAGTAAAAACCAAGATCCGTAACGAGTACCATAAAACAAGTCAAAGTTTACATCTATGGTATTTCTGATACAGAAAAATTCGGCCAGAAACCAAAGCAATACAATTACTATAGCTATTAAAAATGAACTTCCTTTTCTTTTTTTCTTTGCTGCGGAAAGTAAAAGGATGGATAGCAAAAATAATCCCTGGAAAAAAATAATTAATATAACAATGGACCAGATATCTAAGTTCATCTTTTATTAAAGCTAGTATTCAAAAATAGTCAACTGTTTTTAAATGGGATTGTTAATCTAATTTGAGTTTGATTTAAAGGATACATTAAATTTTATGTCATTCCTGCGAAGGCAGGAATCTAAAAATTAAAAGGATATGGATTCTCATCTTCGCAGGAATGACAACTCATCTTATTTACTAAATAAACTTAAGGATTTTTGATAACATTGGATTCCGATTCTTTTTATTCCAAACTGCCGATAATATGGTACGCTGAGGAATTTTTGATAACTCAATAAATTTAATTGGCATATCGTACCCTAATTTTAAGGAAGTAGGTACAATTGCTATTCCGAAACCATTTTCTACCAGTTTAAAAATAGTATTTGCATGTACCGTAGTATGAGAAACCAATGGCGTAAATTTACCATAATCGAAAATACTCATCACACTTTTGTAATAAGCAGGGCTATAATCTTTTTCGAATAAAATAAAAGACTCGTGTTTTAATTGAGATAGCGAAGTAAAATTATCCGATGATGACGAATGGTTTTCAGGTAAAACCAAAGAAAAGGTATCTTTAAAAACCGGTTTGATATTCAGTTCATCCGGAACTTCATTTAAACGAACAAAACCCACATCAATTTCCTGAGATAAAAGTGCTTCAATCTGACGCATATTGTACATCTCTTTTAAGCTAAAACGAACTTCAGGATGATGCTTTCTAAAAGCCACTAATAAATCCGGAATTACATTTTGCATGGTAGACCCCACATACCCCAATTTAATTTTCCCTTCGGCACCTTCATCCAGTAATTTAGTATGTGACAAAGCATTTTCTAAATTTTTTAATAAAGTAGAAGCTTCTTTTTTTAAATATAACCCGGCAGGAGTCAATACAACATTTCTATTATTCCTTTCAAATAGTTTTACATTTAAATCGTCTTCCATCTGTCTGATTTGCCTGCTCAAACCTGGCTGTGAGATGTATAATTTTTCTGCTGCTTTTCTAAAATGTAAATCCTCTGCAACAGCTAAAAAATACTTGAGATGTCGTAATTCTATTTGATAACTCATAGGTATCAATTATTGATTTAAATGATCTTGTTGATTATCAAAAATAATAAGAAATTTGAATAAAAACTACAAGAATGTTTAAGTACGGGATAGATTATCTTACTGTTGGAAAAGTGCTGGATATACTCCACGGGCGTTTGAAAGCCGGATTTGCCCCTGAAGCTATTGAAAAGATTGAGAAATCTCATAATGATGTACTGGCTATTGCCAGCCGGGAACGCACTGTTTATGGAATTAATACAGGTTTTGGCCCCTTATGCGACACCATTATAGCGAAAGATAAAACCAGTGATTTACAAAAAAGATTATTGTTAAGTCATAGTGTAGGAGTAGGGGAGCCTGTTTCTAAAGAGATTTCCAAATTAATGATGATTCTTAAGCTACATGCATTGGCACAAGGATATTCGGGGATTTCGATGGAGGTGATGAATAGGATTTTATGGCATATAGAGAATGATGTTGTGCCTGTAGTTCCGGAACAGGGTTCTGTTGGAGCCTCAGGAGATTTGGCTCCTCTGGCGCATCTTTTTCTTCCATTAATCGGAGAAGGAAAAGTGATTTATAAAGATGAGATCGTCGATACTGCCCGGGTATTGGAAAAATTCAATATGAAGCCATTAGAACTACACCCAAAAGCAGGCTTGGCATTAATTAACGGGACTCAGTTTATAGCTGCTCATGCTGTCATGGTAGTAGATACATTATATAATTGTTTATCTCATGCCGATATTATTGCAGCTTTGATGATAGAAGGATTATTGGGGTCAAAAATGCCATTTCATGAAAACCTGCATAAAACCCGTCCGTTTAAAGGAAATATCCATGTAGCAAAAAGAATTGATTCCTTTCTTTCAGGTTCTGAGATCGTTGAATCTCATAAAAACTGTACGAAAGTACAAGACCCTTATTCATTACGTTGTGTTCCACAAGTTCATGGGAGCTCCAGGAATGCCTGGTTACATTTAAAGGAAGCCGTAGAAACAGAACTCAATGCAGTAACAGATAACCCTGTAGTATTTTCAGATGAATTTACTATTAGTGGAGGGAATTTTCATGGACAACCTCTGGCATTACCTTTAGATTATGCATGCCTCGCAGCAGCCGAACTTGGAAATATTTCAGATAGAAGATCATATTTAGCATTAGAAGGAAAAACAGAAGGAACTCCCAAATTATTGATGGAAGAAATAGGGCTTAGCTCCGGTTTCATGATCGTACAATATACTTCTGCTGCCCTGGCAAGTGAAAATAAAAGTTTGTGCTTCCCTGCCAGTGCCGATAGTATTCCGACTTCCTTAGGACAGGAAGATCATGTAAGCATGGGATCTATCGGAGGTAGAAAAGCACTGAGGGTTTGTGAAAATGTGATTAAAATATTAGGAGTAGAACTACTCTGTGCTGCACAAGCTTTTGATTTTAGAACACCATTAAAATCGGGAGAAACACTCAATGCTGTTCACAAACATGTACGTGAGCATATTACACATGCTAAGGAAGACAGAATCTTTTCTGATGATATTGAAAAGGCAATTGCAATTATTAAGAGTAAGGCATTATTAGAAATATCAGAAAAGCAAAGTGACTTAACTAATAATGAATATCATAAACTTTTTGAAGTTTATTAATTACAATTTTGGAATAAGATGGAAATGACAGCTATAGATTTTAAACAACAAATTCTTCAGGGGATACCTAAAAAATTGCCTCCTAAGAAAGCATTTTCTAAAAATGTAAACAGGGCACCAAAAAGAAAAGATATCCTTTCTATTGAAGAAAAAAAATTAGCAGTTCAAAATGCATTACGATACTTTCCCAAACCATGGCATGATGAGCTGGCTGCTGAATTTGCAGAGGAGCTAAAAAAATATGGACGAATTTATATGTATCGGTTTAAACCAGAATACGAGATATATGCCCGTCCTATAGATGCTTATCCTTTTAAGTCGGTTCAGGCAGCAGCTATTATGTTGATGATTCAGAATAATTTAGACCTTGCTGTAGCCCAGCATCCGGAAGAACTCATTACTTATGGAGGTAATGGTGCGGTATTTCAAAACTGGGCACAATACCTGCTTACTATGCAGTATTTAGCTGTGATGACAGATGAACAAACACTTCATATGTATTCGGGTCATCCTATGGGCTTGTTTCCTTCTTCTAAAGAAGCACCCAGAGTAATAGTTACTAATGGGATGATGATTCCTAATTATTCTAAACAAGACGATTGGGAAAAATACAATGCTTTGGGAGTTACACAATACGGTCAAATGACAGCCGGATCTTATATGTATATCGGACCTCAGGGAATTGTTCATGGTACTACCATCACTGTAATGAATGCTTTTCGTAAAATTTTAAAGAAGGGAGAAGATGTAGCTGGAAAAATTTTCCTTACCTCTGGCCTTGGCGGAATGAGTGGAGCGCAACCAAAAGCCGGAAATATAGCGGGATGCATTACCCTTTGTGCTGAAGTAAATAAAAAAGCAGCGGAAAAAAGGCATGAACAAGGGTGGGTAGATATTTTAATAGACGACCTGGATACATTAGTTGTCAGACTGAGAAAGGCACAGGCTCAAAAAGAAGTGATTTCGATAGCGTATCAGGGGAATGTAGTTGATTTATGGGAGCGTTTGTACGATGAAGAAATCTTTGTTCATGTAGGTTCAGATCAGACCTCATTACACAATCCGTGGTCTGGAGGTTATTATCCGGTTGGACTTACTTATGAAGAGGCGAATGACTTGTTGAGAGAACACCCGGAAGCATTCAAACTAAGAGTAAAAGAAACATTAAAACGACATGCCGAAGCAATAAATAAACATACCAAAAAGGGGACTTACTTTTTTGATTATGGAAATGCATTTTTACTGGAAGCTTCTCGTGCGGGGGCTCAAGTGATGCAGGAAAATAATATTGATTTTAAGTACCCTTCATACGTTCAGGATATCCTGGGGCCTATGTGTTTTGATTATGGTTTCGGACCTTTTCGTTGGGTATGTACTTCAGGAAAACCGGAAGATTTGGATAAAACTGATGCTATAGCAGCTGAAGTTTTAAACAAGATTAAAGCAGTAGCTCCTGAGGAAATAGAATTGCAAATGCAGGATAACATCACCTGGATTAATGAAGCTAAAAAAAATAAACTCGTAGTAGGTTCTCAGGCAAGAATATTATATGCTGATGCCGAAGGAAGAATTGAAATTGCATTAGCCTTTAATAAGGCAGTAGCTTCGGGTAAAATTTCTGCACCAATTGTATTGGGAAGAGATCATCATGATGTCAGTGGAACCGATTCTCCGTACCGAGAAACCAGTAATATTTATGATGGAAGTAAATTTACGGCAGATATGGCTATCCATAATGTCATCGGCGATAGTTTTAGAGGAGCTTCCTGGGTTTCTATCCACAATGGTGGGGGTGTTGGATGGGGAGAAGTAATCAATGGAGGTTTCGGACTCGTTTTAGACGGAACTCCAGAAGCAGAAACACGTTTAAAGAGTATGCTTTTTTACGATGTGAATAATGGGATAGCACGTAGAAGCTGGGCAAGAAATAAAGAAGCATTATTTGCAGCTAAAAGAGAAATGGAAAGGACTCCAAATTTAAAAATAACCTTACCGAACTTAGTAGATAGTGATCTGCTGGATGGTATTTTTTAATTAAGAACTATAAAAACGAGTATATGCAAAATGAATCCGATTCACAATTAAAACTTATTGGCCCTTTTCGCCAAATAGTTACTATGCGGGATTTGCCTTTAAAGGGTGCTTTAAAAGATGAAGCTTTAGAGGTAATCTACGAAGGTGGGATTTTAATTAATAGCAGTCAGATTGTAGCAGTTAATTCATTTGAAGTACTCAAAAAAGAGTTTAGCGATCAGTTAATTGCTATTGATCATGTTGAAGAAGACCTTGTTGCCTTACCCGGATTTATAGATGCGCATACCCATGCTTGTTTTGCAGGAAGCAGAGCAAGAGATTATGCAGCGAGAAATAATGGGAAAAGCTATTTGGAAATAGCGCAAGAAGGCGGAGGTATCTGGAGCACGGTAAAGCATGTTCGTGAAGCTGATAAATATGATTTGATAGATGCTACTGCAAAACGTTTGGATAAATTACTAGCTAGCGGAATCACAACAGTAGAAATAAAAAGTGGTTATGGCTTAAATATTGAACACGAACTGAAAATGCTTCGGGTTATCAATGAAATAAAACAAAAACATCAAATAGATATCCATGCTACTTGCCTTGCAGCCCATATTATTCCAAAAGACTGGGAAGAGGGAGAAGAAGCATATCTTCAGTTAATAATAGACGAATTAGTACCTAAAGTAAAAGAAGAAAAGTTGTGTCATCGTTTTGATATCTTTATTGAAGAAGGAGCATTTAGTGTAGAAACTGCCAAGAGCTATCTTAATACATTAAAAGAACGAGGTTTTCAACTCACAGTTCATGGTGATCAGTTTCACCCAGGAGGGAGCCAGGTAGCTATTGATTGTAGAGCAATAAGTGTTGATCATTTGGAAGCAAGTGGAGATAGTGAAATAGCGGCACTATCAAAAAGTGATGTAATTCCAGTTGCATTACCCGGTGCATCTATCGGCTTAGGATGTGCATTTACACCTGCTAGAAAACTATTGGATCAGGGTTGTTCTTTAGCTATTGCCAGCGACTGGAATCCAGGGAGTGCTCCACAAGGAAATTTATTAACTCAGGCTGCTATTCTGGGAACATTTGAAAAATTAAGCACAGCTGAGGTTTTTGCCGGAATTACATTTCGTGCAGCTAAAGTTTTAGGATTAAATGACAGGGGAAGCCTGGATAAAAATATGATAGCAGATATCATTGCTTTTCCTACCAAAGATTATCGGGAAATATTGTATCATCAGGGAGAGTTAAGAGTGTCTAAGGTATGGAAGAAAGGAGAGAGATTATGAATAAGAGCTTATACAAATCATCTGGTAAAAATCTTTGGAAAGGAAGGGAAACAGATCCATCATTGGGTGCACAATACTGGTATCAGAAAATAGAATGTTTAGACCTAAATGAATATCCTCTTAATTCTGATTCGAAGAATAAGGAAATAGGAATTATAGGTTATGCTTGTGATGAAGGAGTTAGGAGAAACCAGGGGAGAGTAGGTGCATTTTCAGCTCCGTTTGAAATCAGAAAAAAACTAGCTAAAATCGCTTTACATTTTGATAATAAACGAATCGTTGATTTTGGAGATATTATTTGTGAAGGTAATGATATGGAAGCTTGCCAGGATGAATTGAGTACTTGTGTGAGTTCAATGTTGAATCATAAGATACTCCCGATTGTGATGGGTGGTGGGCATGATATTGCTTACGGACATTTTATGGGAATTAAGGATGCACTTAATAATTTCGATAAGAAAAAAATAGGAATCATTAATTTCGATGCGCATTTTGATTTGCGTCCTTTTGAAGAGCAAGGCAATTCCGGAACTCCTTTTAATCAGATCAACGCTGTTTTAAATACAGAAAAGAAGGCACTGAATTATTTTGTTTTAGGGATCCAGCAGCAAGCCAATACCAGAGAACTATTTCAAATAGCAGATAAATTGGGCGTTCAGTATCTTTTAAATGAAGAGTGTCATCTACTAAACATTGAAAAGATAAAAGAAGAACTAACATCTTTTATAGAAGCGAACGACTGCATCTATCTCACGATAGATATGGATGGTTTTTCATCTGCATATGCACCTGGGGTTAGTGCTCCGTCTTCCCTTGGGATGGAACCATTATTTGTTTTGGAATTACTAAAGCATATTTTTAAGTCGGATAAAGTTGTTTCCTGTGATATTGCCGAACTGAATCCTACTTATGATATTGATGGAATAACTGCGAGTCTAGCCGCAAGGTTAATAGATGCTATTGTTCAGGTTTATTAGCGAGCTTTTCATGCTTTAAAGTATCCAGGTTCTGTTTGTATCTCTCTAAATCCGAATCGGAAATCCCATTTTTTTGACCCAATTCTATTGCTTTAGAATAGTAAGAAATTGCAGCGTCAATATTACCATTTAAATTCAATACCTGTGCATATATGCTATGACTGGTAGCAGAATCTGGAAATAATAATGTACTGGCTTTAAAAATCGCTTCAGAAACTATTGGTTTTTGAAGATTATTAAAAAACCTGGATCCTAATCTGTGAATCCCTACTTCATTTATTATTCCTTCTTCTACAAGATATTTTAACTGATCTACAATTACCTTGTTAGAAGATGTTGAAGAAAAATTATTTAAAACATTCTTTAAACCTTTAATTTTTAAATTATACCCCTCAATTCGCTTTTCATTATAAGATTCACCTGTTGCTTGTGCCAATTCAAGTGCTTTTTTCAATGCTTTTTTGCTGTTGGTTTTTATATGAGGAATTACGCCTGTTTTTTCCCAACTGGTTTTAGTGATTGCATTAATAGTTTCCCAGGTGGCTATTTGTACTGAAAATTTATTGGTAATCCTAAATGTGTTGGATCCGTTACCTCCTCCTACAGAAGTTTCTCCTATAATGATAGCTCTATTGAGATGTTTCATAATATATGCAAATGACTCTGCAGCAGATCCGGTTCCTTTATTAATTAATATGTATAAAGGAAGATCAGGAAGTTTTTTACCTGGGAGTCTCTCAGTAGTTTGAATTGTTCTTCGCCTATCAGTATATCTTGCATAATATTCTTGCAAGTGCATTGACTTTCCTTCAAAAAAATAACTTGCAAGGTAAGATACGAGCTCTTCTACTCCTCCCGGATTATCTCTTAGATCGATGATTAAAGCATTAGAAGATTTTACCAGAGATAAGACATGATCAATTGTTTTCTTAACTTCTTCAAAATATACTCCCGATGAAAAATGGCTTATTTTTAGATAAGCAATATTTTCTTCATATAGTTTAATTTCTTCATAGCCATAATTACTTTGTTCACCTACCTCTCGGGTTTTTAATGCAAGGATGTCTTCTTCAGGGGTTTCTTCAAACTTATCATAAAAAGCAGACATATGAGAATCGTTACTTATTTTCCGAAAATCATTCTTTAATTCACGCCCCAATTTTTGATAAGTTAATCCGTTATATTTCCCTTTTCTATGTTTTTCTTTAATGAAATCCCCCATATCTTTTCCGATTTTCTGAGAGATATAATTGGATTCAACTAAAGTGGCAACCGAATCGATGATTACTTTTATAGTGTCTTTAGGAATGATTTTTTCTGCTTCATTTTGAGCCTTTAATGTATAACAACATATTATTAGTACAATAGCAATTAAACGCTTTAGATTTTTTTGTTTGAACATTTCATCTGTGTTTATTCAATACAATATTAGATGATATGAAAAAATAAAAATAGAACCAGATTAGCGTACTTTTAGAACGCCCTAAAATGCTTTGGCAGAAAGCCAGTCATTTCTTTAAAATTTCTTATAAAATGACTTTGATCTGCAAATCCGCAATGAAAAGCGATTTGAGATAAGGGTATTTCCGTATTTTTTATGAGCTGAATACTTTTATTAACTTTTAATTTACGCTGATATTCACTTAAAGTACAAGAAAAGTATTTCTTGAAAAATTTTGATATTGTAACGGGATGAACTCCGGCAATTTGCGCCATTTCAGCGAGCGATAATTGCTCATTCCAATTATCGTGAAGCAATTCATTTAAAGTTGTAACCCAATTTGGAAGAGTTCCGTTGTATGATGCTTTAGAATAACTAACCAATTCCAGCAACAATGACAGTATTGTTGAATCATTACGGTCATTATTAAAAGACATTTCTTTTTGTATTTTTAATATTAAAGCTTTAGCATCAATATTGTTTTGAATAGCTGTTTTTATATCGAACTCAGAGAGTTCATACTTTTTTAAAAATGCCCTTCCTATTTCAATATTTGCACTTTTCGAAATAGGACCCGAAGATATCCAGCGATGCTTTTCTTCAGCGTGGTAAAAGAAGATGCTTCCACCTTTTTGAGTATATAGAGAATTGTTACGTGTTTCTGCTTTTCCGTTTTGGAAAACAAAACAAATATGAAGATTGTCATGATAATGCCAATCAGGATAGCTCTTTTTGTTAGAATACAGCGTATTAGTTATTATACTTCCATCTATAGTAATGCGATTGGAAATATCTCCTGTATATTCTCCTGCATTTAATATTCGCATCACCTAATATATTAGATTATTCTTAAGATCTAATATAAAATTTTATAAATAAATCACATTTAAATAATAAAAAACAATTTATAAATTCGCATTCTGTATTGATGGCCTCGTAGTTCAATGGATAGAATAGGAGTTTCCTAAACTTTAGATGCAAGTTCGATTCTTGCCGAGGCTACAAAGTAAGTATCGGCAACGGGTGTGTAACACCTAAAGCGTAGCTTTTAATCGAAGTTTATCCAGAGCGAAGTCGTGGGAATTCTTGCCGAGGCTACAAAGTAAGCATCAGCAACAGGTATGTAACACCTAAAACATAGCTTTATAGTCGGGACTTATCAAAAAGATGTTACAGAAATTAAGAATAATTTGTCATTTTTAATATTTTGTTTTAAAGGAATAACTTTATTTTTGGTAAGGCTTTTTTCTAAAATGTAATTAATTTAATTAGAATTAACCTTAAAATTAGAAATTATATAAATGGAATATTTAATAATTGATTTGAAAACTATTATTTCCTTTAATAATATTCCTTTTTTAAAATAACCTACGGGTGATAGCTTAATTCAAGATAAAGATTTAAGTTATTTAGTTGGAGAGCCTGTTATTACCCTATTTTAACAGGCTTCTCTTTTTATAACTCATCTCATACCTTAAGCATTAATTTTATAAAAGACTTTGGTAAGCTTTATTCATAACCTAATTAATCTATGAATATGCATTGCCTATTTGAAACAAAAAATACAATAAAAAATCTCAAAAATAAATAATCACATATATAATAATTAAGTTTTTTTATTTTAAATTGCAGGAATTATCTTATAATAAAATTACCTAAAATGAAAAAACAAATTCTAATTATTATTACCTCTATTTTAAGTTTTAGCAGCTATGCTCAAATTAAATTTGAAAACGGATATTTTATTGACAATTCCGGGAAGAAAACGAATTGTCTCATCAAAAATATTGATTGGGAAAATAATCCAACAAAATTTGAATATAAGTTATCTGAAGATTCTCAATCAGTAATTGGGACAATTAGAACAATTAAAGAGTTTGGGATTATTAATAAGTCTAAATATGAAAGATTTAATGTAGAGGTAGATAGAACAAGTAATAGAGTAGAAGATTTAACTTTAAATAAAAACCCTGAATTTAAAGAAGAAACACTCTTTTTAAAGTTTTTAATACAAGGAGAAGCCAATTTATATTTGCATAAGGCAAATGGTATTTTGCGTTTTTTTTATAATATTAATAATGAAGAAGTTAAACAGTTAATTCATAAGAAATATCTGTCTCCTGATAATAAAATAGGAGTAAATAATGAATTTAGAAAACAATTGTGGAATGATTTAAAATATACTGGTATAACACCTAATGAAATTCGAAAAATAAATTATAATAGTAACGATCTTATTTCATATTTCATTAAGTATAATAGTGCCATGAATTCAGAGTATGTAGATTTTAAGAAAAAAGGTGCTAAAGAGAAGAGTTTTATAAATTTTAAAATTAAAACTGGCCTTGATTTCTCTTCTCTTTCTATTGATCAGCCCAGGCCTTTTGGAAGCTTTACTATTGCTGATTTTGGACAACAGTTAAGTTTTAGAATTGGAGCAGAATTAGAACTTATTTTACCGTTTAATAAAAATAAATGGGCAATTTTTATTGAATCTAACTACCGAAATTATAATGGAAGCGATGAAAGAAGAAGGTCAGATGCCTTTGATTTATCTGATGAACAAATAATCGATGTAGATTATTCAGTAATTGAATTCCCAATAGGAGTAAGACACTATTTCTTTTTAAATGATTATTCAAAACTTTTTATAAACGCGTCAGTTGCTTTAGATTTTCCGATAAATTCAACTATAGATTTTGAAAATACAAACTTTAGTATTAATCCGACTACTAAATTAGACGTAGGTTTAGGTGTTGGGTATAATTATCGAAATAAATTTAGCCTGGAGTTTAGATATAACCCGGGAACAAGTATAGAAGATTCTGATTCATTTATTACTGATTATAGCTCTGCTTCGATAATTTTAGGGTATAAAATTTTTTAATTAAGATAACAAGGGTAGTTTATGAATTCATAAACTACCCTACTCCCTATTAAATGATAAAAATACTGATTACCCCCATACAACCATAATAAACTACAGAATACCCTTCTTCCGAAAGTACATACATCTATGCCTTATAACAATTTCTTTCGGCATATTTAAACTGGAAAGAGTTTTTCTTTCAAAAGATCCTAAATACCTCAGACTAATATGTTTTCCGGAAGCTTTTCGGCTGCTTCCTATACTTTCACATCTTTATAAATACAGAAACATTTCCTTATGGAATAGGTTAAAATTATAATTGAAAAGCTTTCATACAATGTAAAAAAGAACTTTTGTTAACTTATCCGAATCAAATTTGTTAGACATGTCTAACTTTCATATATTTGCCCAGCAAAAACAACTGAAATTACATAGCTAAATATTCAAAATGAAAACCTATAGGACGAAAAGGTTGGCAATGTTACAGTAGTGATAGTTTTTAAATTACAACATAAAGTGAAACAACATTTTATAATTATATTTTTTTTAGCCATTTGGTCATCATCAGTAAAGGCTCAAGAAACATCTTGTACATATTCGATTAAAGGTAAAATACTGGATATTGCAACCAAACAACCTATACCTTACGTTACTGTTAAGGTGAAGGATATAGAAAAATATGCATTAACCGATGAAAAAGGAGATTTTGTAATTGAAGATTTATGCTCCAATACTAATATACTTATTATTTCATATTTGGGTTATGCCAGTATAACTAAAGAGCATAAACCAGGTGTAGATTCTCATTTTTATTTAACCCAGGAAGTTACCGATTTGGATGGAGTGACCGTTCGGGGAGAAAAAAGTAAAGAAGAAGGGACAGAAACCATTTCGCAAGTCAGGCTTTCCAAGGAAGATATAAGAAGCATCCCGACACAATCTTTGGGGGCTGCAGTGGCCGAAGTAGACGGAGTAACATTTGCATCTGTAGGGTCAAATGTACAATTACCGGTCATTCACGGACTCACAGGAAACCGAATCTTATTTTTAAACAATGGCATAAAACACGCTTTTCAAAACTGGGGGAACCAGCATGCTCCAGAGATAGACATAAATGCTGCGAATAATGTTACTGTGGTTAAAGGTGCTGCCGGAGTAAGATTTGGACCTGAAGCCTTAAGTGGTGTTGTTCTTGTTGATGCCAATCCTTTACTATTAGACAATCCTTTTTATGCGAATGTCGGGACAAGTTTCCAGACCAATGGACGTGGTGGAAATGCTAATTTTGAAATTGGAAATGGTGCAAAAAAATGGAGTTATTTTCTTAATGGAAGTTATACCCGATTAGGAGATCGAAGTGCTCCGGATTTTAATTTAACCAATACAGGGAAAGAAGAACGTGCATACGGTTTTGGAGTGTTACATCATCTTGATGAATGGGATTTCAAGATTTACTATAATTTTGTTGAGCAGGACTTAGGACAACTACGAGGGGCGTTTGCCGTGACTGCAGATGCTTTTATTGAAGCGATCAATGCAGATGTTCCCAGATTTACATTTCCTTTCTCATACGACATTAATGAACCAAATCAGGTTTTACAACATCAATTGGCAAAAGCTGAAGTAGATTGGAATTATTCTGATCAAGGAAAATTGACTTTTCGTTTTGGAACCCAATTAAATAAAAGGGAAGAGTTTGACGTAAGGAGAAATGCCGAGTTGCCTATTATAGATTTGGAGCTAACCACTTTTGATTATCAATTGGAATGGAAGCATCCTAAATGGAAAGGGCTGGATGGTTTGATTGGAGTACAATATTTTATTCAGGAAAATGAAAATGATGCGCCAAGAACACTAACAACTCCTTTTATACCTAATTATGTAGCAAAACGATTTAGCATTTTTGCTACAGAAAAAGTAAAATTTGGTCAAAATACACTCGAAGCAGGTGTACGTTTTGATATTGAAGAAAATAATATAGCGGGACGTGAAGTGAATCAGGATATTTTTAGAGATCGATATACCTTTACTAATTTTACCGCTTCGTTAGGATATCAATGGAGGCTTTCAGATAACAGTACGTTTAGAACCAATCTAGGTTCTGCGTTTCGTACGCCTAATGTGGCAGAGCTTTTTAGTTTTGGACAACAGGGGTTTTCATCAACTTTTGGACTCCTGCGATTTACCAATAATAATGGTGTACTTAGTACCAGTGAAGTCACCCTTTTAGATGATAGTGATGTAGATTTAGAAAGAGGATATAAGTTTACCAACGAGTTCAGAACGTCTAATGAAAACAATGCGCATGCTGTAACAGTATATGGGCACTATATTGAAAACTTTGTTTTTGACAGACCCTTAGGTGTTTTTGGAGGGGTTAGAGGTCCTCAGTTTGCTTTTTTTGTTGATCAGGCCGATGCCCTATTTCTCGGATTTGATTATACCTGGAAAAAAGAGTTAACAAAAAAAATATCAGCAACTTATGGTTTTAGTTATCTGTGGTCTAGAAATGTGGGGGAAAACGAACCTTTGATTAATCAACCTCCAATTTCTACAAATCTTGAGGTACAATGGGACCAGGGGAAATTGTGGTTTTTTGAGTCTTCAAAATGGAGTATTCGTCCCAGTTATACTTTTAGACAATTTCAGGCACCACGTACTGTGCGTCCTGAAAGTTTAGTAGATGGATCTGAGATTATTACTGAAAATTCTGAAATTTTTGATTTTATAGATGCTCCTGATGGATATTTTTTGTTGGATGCATCCTGGAATTTTAAATGGAAAAATCTTAGCGGAGGGATTACCGCACAAAACTTATTAAATACCAGTTATCGAAACTACCTTAACGAATTTAGATATTTTTCAGATGAACCGGGGATCAACTTACTCTTTTCACTAAACTATAATTTTAAATAAGAACGCTTTGAATACAAGAACTTATGAAGTTCTTGGCAATTGAGATACAATCATAAAAATCAAATAAGAATCAAAATCGAAAAGTAAAAATGAAAACAAATAATCAATTTATTAGCTATCGCTTAATAATCGTCTTATTTGTAGCCGCAGGAATAATGACAAGTTGTATTGACGATGATGTAGAAGCACCTGCACCAATAAATGAAGTGGAAACTTTTACTGACATCACACTCGTTTTCACTAATGCAAATGATCCGTCTGATGTAGTAACAGCACTGGCAACAGATCCGGATGGAGAAGGAATACAAGAATTGACCATATCTGATGAAATTGTATTGAGCTCGACTACTCAGTACATATTAACTTTTAATATATTCAACAACTTAGAGAATCCCGGAGTAGATATTGGTGCAGAAATTCTTGAAGAAGACGATGAACACCAATTTTTCTATAGTTTTACAGAGAACGCTTTTAGTAATCCTACAGGAAACGGAAATATAGACATGGCTAATGATGAGTTAAATTATGAAGATTTAGATGACAATAACCTACCTGTTGGTTTAGAAACAGCATGGACTACAGACACAGCAATAACAGGTGGAATGTTTAGAGTCAGATTACAGCATCAACCTGCTGTAAATGGGAATTTAGTAAAGACAGCTACATCTACGTCTAACTCCGGAGATACCGATTTTGATTTAACATTTACGTTAAATATCCAATAGGTATTTAAGTAAAGAAAAAACTAAAACTCCCACTTTGTTCATAGAACATCGTGGGAGTTTTTATATCTGGTATTTTAAAAAATTTTTGAAGAAAATAACCTCAAAAAGAATTAAAAATCAGCATTTAATATTATTCAGAAGGTACTGGAAAACCACGATCTCTCATGATAGCATCAATTTTAGCGTCACGTCCTCTAAATTTTCTATATGCTTCTGCCGGATCTAATGAGTTTCTAGGTGCAAATAAGTATTTTACTAGTTTGGCAGCAACTTCTTCATCATAGAATCCGCCCGGAGCCTCTTTAAAAGCCTCAGAAGCGTCAGAAGTTAATACATCTGCCCACATATAACCATAATAAGCTGCAGAATACCCTTCTCCGGAAAATACATGTCCGAAATGCGGAGATCTATGTCTCATAACAATTTCTTTTGGCATGTTAAGACTGGCAAGAGTCTCTCTTTCAAAAGTATCCGGGTCAATATTCTCAGGATCGGTTGTATGATATTTCATATCGATTAAAGCCGATGCAAGATATTCTGTAGTAGCAAATCCTTGATTAAAAGTAGCTGCTTTTTTGATTTTTGCAACTAATTCCTGCGGAATTACTTCCCCGGTTTTATGATGTACTAAAAACTGATTAATTACTTCATCTGTAGATAACCAGCGTTCTAACAATTGTGACTGAAACTCTGTATAATCTCGAACTCCTCCATTTAGCGTTGGGTATTTTACATTAGACGATAAAAAGTGTAGTGCATGCCCAAATTCGTGGAAAAAAGTTTCAGCATCATTCCATGAAACTAATACAGCTTCTCCCGGGGCAGGTTTAATAAAATTAGAATTGTTAGAAGAAAGTACTGTTTCTTTACCATCAAAAGTGGTATGACTTCTGTAGGTCGTAGCCCAAGCCCCAGATCGTTTTCCGGTACGTGCAAAAGGATCGAGATACCATAATCCGATATGCTCTCCAGATGTTTTATCAGTTACTTCCCATACGTTTACATCTTCATGGAAAACAGGAACACTACCTTCTGGTACAGGTTTAAAATCAAAATTAAATAACCTCTCTGCAGTATAAAACAATGCCTGGGTTAGTTTGTCCAATTGCAGGTATTGCTTTACTTCATCAGAATCTAAATTGTATTTGCTCTTACGTACTTTTTCGGCATAATAACGATAATCCCAGGGCTCTATAGTAATATTATCTCCATTGGCATCTGCGACTGCTTGCATATCTGCCACTTCTTCTTTTACCCTGGCTATAGCTGCAGGCCAAACGTTATTCATTAGCTCCATTGCATTTTCAGGAGTCTTAGCCATTCTATTTTGTAATCGCCAGGAAGCATAATTATCATAACCTAAAAGGCCAACGCGCTCATGTCTTAGTTTTAATATTTTAGCAATATTCTCATTATTGTCGTACTCATCCCCATTATCTCCTCTGGAATAATAATTATTCCAAACCTTTTCCCGAAGTGCTCTTTCATCAGAATATGTTAGAAAAGGATCCATTGAAGAACGTGTATTGGTCACTGCATATTTACCTTCTTGACCTTTATCAGTTGCAATTTTAGCAGCTGCACTGATGTAAGATTCGGGAAGACCACTTAATTGATCTTTGGTTAAATAAACAACGTAATTTTCTTCATCTGCCAGGATATTATTAGAAAAATTGGTATGCAGGGTAGATAACTCTTTATTGATGGCAGCATAACGTGCTTTATCTTCTTCATTTAATTCGGCACCATTCATAGCAAAGCTTTCATAAGTCAATTGAACCACACGTTGTTGATCTTCATCAAGCGGATTCTCTAATGAACTTTCATATACTGCTTTGATACGTTCAAATAACTTTTTATTCTGAGAAATTTTAGAATTAAATTCTGATAATTTTGGTGCCAATTCACGCTGAACTTCTCTAAATTCAGGAGAAGATACATTACTCCCTAATATTCCGTAATACGTAAAAACCCTGCCTAAGTCACTACCAGCCCTTTCCATAGCTTCAATAGTGTTTTCAAAAGTAGGGGCTTCTGAGTTATTGGCTATAGCATCAATTTCTTCCAGGTTTAATGCCATTCCAATTTCCATGGCTTCTTTAACGTCGCTTACCTGCATTTTATCAAAAGCCGGAGTACCGCTATAAGGCCCTGTCCATTCTTTTAGTAGAATGTTTGAAGTATCGCTCTCTTTCAAATCGGTATTTTTTGCTTTATCACAACTTCCCATCAGAAATAAAGCACATATGCTTACTGTTTTTAGAGTTGTCGTAATAGATGATTGTAGTATTGAACTCATTTTCTTTGATGATTATTTTTAAGCAATAAAGATATGTTAATCATCTATTAAAAGACTTAAAGAAATCTTAATTATATGCTTTTTAATTAATTAGGACCAACTCCACACCCTGGAGCACACGTATGAGTCGCATCAATTGAGGTGTTTGTAGTAACTGTTACTGGACAAGGACAGGAATTTGTTTGACAACTTGTATTAAGACAAACAGTAGGACTGGTATAACATGCAGTATTATCTTCAAAAAAAATACTGATTTGATCATCTCCATTACCACCATTAATTTTATTTAAGCTGGAGATATTTATTTTGTGAAACCGTAATTTTTTGATCTTTAATTTTTTCATGGCATTTTATAGTTAAATCAAAGTAAATGTAAAAGATTCTATCTATTAAAAGTGCTATACAATTTGATTAAGAGTCGGAGTTCAAGGAATTCCGTATTAAATTTTAACAAGTTAGAGATTTACTTTTCTAATTGTTTAATAAAGAAAGAAGGGTATAAACCAGAATATCTATGAAAAGCTTTAGCAAAAGTTTCAGAATTATTAAATCCTACTTCCTGAGCGATAGATTTGACTGCATATTTTCTAAAAAAACGATCTTTCTGTAATCGATCAATAGCATACTGTATTCTCAGATCATTTATATATATTCTAAAGCTTTTATTTTCATTAAAATTGATAACCATAGATAAATACTTGGAATTAGTATTCAATTTTTTTGCAAGTGTTGTTAAGGAAAGGTGCTGATCTGTATACCCTTGCTTGTTTTTAAAAATTTCAAGCCTATTCAGAATATGATTAATAATTTCATCAGGCACATCTATGGCTTCTTTAGACTCTGTTTTTTGAGATTTTAAATTTTTATTTTTCTGTGCTTGTATAAACTGGTTAAAACGTTTTTTATAAATACGCTGTTTATTAAAGAAATAAATAATTCCTCCAATTGCTATTAACAATAAAATAATCAGGATAGTATTTCTACTATATTCGATTCTTCTTTTACTTTCAGTAGCTTGGATTTGTAAATCTTTTTCCTGGATCAATTTATTGTTTTCATACTCATTAATAATTTTTTTATTTAAATACCTATAATCACTTTGTAAAATACTATCAAATTTTAGTAACAGTTGAGAATAATACAATTCATTTTTTAGGCTTTTTATACTTTTATAATAGTCGATTAAAATTCTATAATCAACCTTTGTTTCAGGAACAACACTTTGTTTTTTTTGAAAAATAGAAACAGCTTTTTTTAAATAATTAATGCCCTGTTTTTGGTTATTAAATTTATAGTGAGATTTACCTAAATAAGAATAAACTACTAAAAGATCCAGGTTTTCTTTTAAAAGATCTGAACTATCTTTTTTTTGTTTAAAAAATGGTAATACTTTAGAAATACTATCAACAGCATTCCTGTAATTTTCTTTACTGTATTCTACAATACCTTGAAGAAGTATAAACTGATGATGCCAATATCCTTTTTTATTATGCTTTGTTTCCAGGAACCCCTTTTTATTATAGAAAGAAGCTGAATCTAAATAATCGAGTTTCCTGTAAACATTTGATAAATTATAGATAGAGTTATAATAATGAATTGAATCTTTCTTTTTTGATTTAGAAATAAATTGATGAAACTCTTTAAGGTGAACTAAAGCTTCTTTGTATTCTCCCAAATTGCTCTGGACTAAGCCGATTTTCATTTTAATTTGAAATCGAAGAGAAGAGTTGTCTTTATGTAAGTACTTATTAGCTAGAAGGTAATTGTCTAATGCTTTTTTAAAGTTTAATTTTTTTCTATAAATATCACCTTTAAAGTTAAATATATGAGAAGGATAAATAAGATGATTCCATTTTTTAGTTATATCAATTAAACTATCAAGATATAACAGTCCTTTTTCTTCATGTTGAAACATAAATGCTATGTAGTGGTACCCTTCTGCTAATGATATAGAATCTTGTTCATTTTTTGCTTTTTGTATTAAAGATTTTGCATGGATTCCAGAAATCAAATAATTATAATTGGAGTTTTCTATAATAGTTTTGAGTTCTTTATACGTCTTTGCTTTAAGAGTATCGGGAATTTTAAAAGAATTCTGTGCTTGAGTATAGGAAAATAAAGAGAAGCACATATAAAAGACTATTCCCCCCAAAATAGAATTGTTAAACATCTTTTTTATAGCTATTTACAGCAAGCTACTATTTTTAGAAGAACTATCAAAATAAAGCTAATTGATTTCTAATGAATAGAATAGAATTCTCACCCTCAATTTAAATAATAAAAAACTATAAGTCGGTTTTCAGTGAATTACAAAGTCGGTTTTCATGAAAACAGATTTATAACACTTGATTAATACTTTTTTACCCCATTACATTTACTCCAATCCTGATACTGTTCAGGAAGTTAAATATTAACCATAAAACTTTATTTAAAATGAAAAAAAGAAAATTGAATTCAAGATTAAGCTTGAGTAAACAAACTATTTCTAAAATGGAGACATCTTTTATAAAAGGGGGGACAGATGGAACAACAACTATAGACCCTGATTGTAATAGTGGTATTGATTTATGTGTGTTTACAGCACAAACAGATTGTGCAGAACCTTCAGCAATTTGTGTTAACTCAATTCAGGCTACCTGTACTTGTTGTTAAAAATTAAAATACCCGTTATAATTTTATAACGGGTATTTTGACTTTTCAATTACATTGTAAACCACAACTTATATTACAAGTATTTAAATGACTTCTTGGGATTAGTGTTGAGGTTGCAGAACAGCAGTTACTTTCATTAGTATGATCAGGATCCGGATTACAAATAGGGTCGTTAATAGTGATTCCTGAAGGATCTCCATTTCCAGCAATGATTGAATTAAGATTAGCAATACTTAATTTATGGAGTTTTAACGTTTTTTGATGTTTTGATTTTTTCATTATTAAAGATTTTAATTTTTCATAAATATAGAATTTGTTGATATTGAATTTTGACACATTACCATAGTTACCTATCGAAATTCCATGAATATCGAGAATAGTTTCTTAAAAGACTGAATCTGACAATACTTTATTTTTCTAATTGCTTAATGAAAAATGAAGGATACACCCCGGAGTATTTATAAAACGTTTTTGCAAAAGTCTCTGCATGATTAAATCCGGCTTCATGAGCAATAGTTTTTATATCATATTTCCTATAAATTGTATCTGCTTGTAATCGTTTTATGGCATATTGTATTCTAAGATCATTGATATAAGTTCTAAAACTTTTATGCTCATAAGAGTTAATAACGATTGACAGATATTTAGAATTGGTATTTAATTTTTTTGATAGACTATTCAATGTGATTGTTTGATCTGTGAATTCGTTTTTTGTTTCAAATTCTTTTAAGTTCTGTATAATCTCATCTACTATCTTTTTTGGAACATCAACCTGTTTTTTAGAAATTGTCTTTTTTGAATTCAGCCCTATATCTTTTTGATTTTCAATAAACCTGTTAAAACGCTTTTTATAGCGTTTCTGCTTATAGAAAAAATAAAATGTCAAACTTCCAATAATGACAAGTAAAAAAGTGAGTATACTATTTTTATCTAATATTTTATCTTTTTGATTTTGAAGCTTGGCTATTAATGTGTTTTTCTCAATTAATAACTTATTATTATCGTAATTGGTAATAATTTTTTTAGATAAGTATTTATAGTTTTGTTGTAGAATACTATCAAATAGTATCAATTGATTTATATAACGTAATTGGTTTTTGTAATCATTCTTCTTTTTATAATGATTAATCAATAATTCATAATTATCTCTTGTCTCAGGAATGATATTTTTATTCTTTATAAAAAGATTAGTGGCTTTTATCAGGTAATCGATTCCTTTGTCTGATTCTCCAATGTGGTAATACGATCTTCCTAAATATGAATACAATAAACAAAGGCTTGGATCACTTTGTATTTCTGTATAAAAAGGAATTGTCTTGGTAATACTATCAATAGCAATATTATACTTCTTCTTATAATATTCGATGATTCCTTGATTAGATACAAATTGATAGTACCATAATCCTTTTTGTTTTCTTTTTACAATTTTATCAAGCCCTTTTTTATTATAAAACGTTGCAGAATCTAATTGCTTTAGGTGCTTATATGTTGATGCTAGTGTATGCAAAGTACTGTGATTATTATAATTAACAGCATTTTCATATTTGATACATGTTTTAAAATGATGAAGAGCTTCCTGATATTCGCCAAGGTCTACTTTGAGTATTCCAATGTTGTATTCAATATTATTTAAGATTTCCAGGTTAGTATTTTTTTTAGCGAAATCATAAGCTAGCAAATAGTTGTCTAAGGCTTCTTTATGATTATAATCACTATGGAATAAACTACCTTTTAGGAGATAAGCTTGAGCAGGATAAATAGAATCTTCTTTATTTTTTGTTAACGCTATTAAACTATCCAGATAGTGTAATCTAATGTCTTTTTTTGATAAAATATTAGCCATGTAATAATATCCATTGGCTAAATGTTGTGTGTCTTTTCCAGCTTTTGCTTTCTGTATATACGTATTGGCGTAAATATTTGAAACAGAATCGTTAAAATTAGAATCAATTATAATTTTATCTAACTCTTCAAAAGTTTTTGCTTTTAATGAATCCGGAATTTTAAAAGAACTATGACTTTGAGCAAAGGAAATGAGAGTAAATCCAAAGTAAAATAATACGCTAAAAAATAAATGAAATCCCCCCATATTTATTAATAAACGATTTTTCTATTGAGTAAAGAAAAGTAAAATAAAATCTAAAATGAATTTTGCTTTTTAATATAGCAAATTATTCATGAAACAGAGATGTCGACTTTCCGGAAATTCGAGTTGGTATTTCTGGAAAATCGAGAATGCTTCCTTGTTTTGATGCTTTTTCTCAACCTACATTTACTTCAAAAGAAACACTTGCGCAAGTACATTAATCAATAATTAAAAATTTAAATCATGAAAAAAAATCATTTAAAAAAATTATCACTAAACAGGAAAACCATATCTAGCCTAAAAAGTAATACTTTGAATGGAGGGTGTCGAACTAGAACTACAGCACAAATAACTAATCATCCTGATTGTCTGGAGCCTACAGGAGTTTCTGCTTGTTTGCCTTGTTTGGAGGAATTTACAGAAGGATGTCAAACATTTCCATTTTGTCCTCCTTGTCCATGATAATGGAGTTTCCAAACTTTTCAAATTGGGTAAAATAGTTATATTTTACCCAATAGTTGCTTTTAGGTTAGTCAGCATCGCTTTAGTCATAGATGCTAAGTCAAACTCATGTTTCCAACCCCAGTCAGAACGAGCTTTAGCATCGTCTATACTCTGCGGCCAGGAATCGGCAATTTTTTGCCTGAAATCAGGATCATAAGAGATGGTAAACTCCGGAATATGTTTTTTAATAGCAGCAGTTACTTCCTCAGGAGCAAAACTAATAGCTGCTAAATTATAAGAAGAACGTTCTTTGATATTAGCTTTATCAGCTTGCATAATTCCAATAGTAGCTTTAATGGCATCATCCATGTACATCATAGGAAGTATTGTTCCTTCACTTAGAAAACACTCGTAACTTCCTTTTTGAATTGCCTGATGATAAATGTCTACAGCATAGTCTGTAGTACCCCCGCCCGGATTGGTTTTCCAGCTTATAAGTCCGGGATAACGAATACTTCGTACATCTACATCATAGTTGTTAAAATAGTATTCACACCAACGTTCTCCTGCTAGTTTGCTGATTCCGTATACTGTAGTAGGCTCTGTAACTGTTTGTTGAGGTGTATTTTCTCTAGGAGTAGTCGGCCCAAAAACAGCAATAGAACTTGGCCAGAATATTTTTTTAATTAACCCGTCTTTAGCAAAATCCAAGATAGAGAGTAAAGAATTCATATTTAACTGCCAAGCTTTTTCCGGAAATTTTTCAGCAGTAGCAGATAGCATAGCGGCCATTAGGTATACTTCTTCAATTTGATATTTTCTAATGATACTTTCTAAAGCTATTTTATCAGTAACATCAAGTATTTCAAAAGGCCCCGAATTCATTAATTCATCATTACCTTCACGTATATCTGAAGCAATGACATTAGAATCTCCATAAATTGTACGAAGTGCCAGTGTTAACTCAGAACCTATTTGTCCACAGGCACCAATAATTAAAATCTTTGTATTCATGCAGGGTAATTAGAAGAATCCAAAGATAGCAATTTCACCCATATTTCAATATAGATTTTAAGATTACATTATATAATTCATAAAAAGAATGCTTATTATGAATTCATTAATAAAGAATATTCAATAAAATGGATTAAAAATTATTAAAAAGCCTGTTTTTATATATTATATTTTATCCTAATAAATAGTATCTTAGTGGCATGAAAAAAATAAGTATTCATCTTTCGCTATTGAATGATAAAATGCCTGTAATAAAATTAAGATGTTGATAAATAGATTATTGCTTTTATTTTTTCTACCGCTGTTTTCTTTAATTTCTTGTACCAACGATAGTCAAAAAAATAATGTAGAAATAGAAGCTAAAGACACAGTTCAAATTACAATACAAATGCCGGCTATAGTTAATTTGAATCCGAAAGTTTTCCCCGAAATTGCTGCCTGGAATACTTTTAAGGAATTGGAAGCTGAAATTGAAAAACTATATGATTTTAAAGAGAATGAAGATTTTTCTTTTATTATAGATGAATTGATAAAAAAGGAAAAAGCTCTGAGTTCAAAAGTTTTTCCAGAAAAATTTAATACTCCATCTGTTAAAAGTAGAGTGCTGGTTTTAAAAACTTATATCCTGCAAACTAAAGCCGCTATTGACGACAAAGAGGATGAAGAGGTAATAATGAAACAAAAAGAAAAAATAATAGTAGCTTACAATGCATTATTAAAACAGTTTAATGAAAGGCTGGAAGAGAATTTGGCAGACGAATTTTTAAATAAAAATTAAAACATGATTAAAAACTGGACAATATTGTTATTGACTCTTTTTTGTTTAAGTACGATTAATGCCCAGGAATCAGAAGAAAAAAAGGCAATTAGTGAAGTTTTGAATAGTTGGCATAAAGCCGCTGCAGACGCTAATTTCAAAGTGTATTTTGAAAAAATGACCCCCAATGGTATTTTTATAGGAACAGATGCTACAGAAAATTGGACTATTGATGAATTTAAAGCATTTGCAAAACCTTATTTTGATAGGGGGAGCACATGGAACTTTACTGCTATTGACCGAAATATATTTTTAGATGCTTCTTCTAAAAATATAGCATGGTTTGATGAACTTCTCAATACTCAAATGGAATTATGCAGGGGTAGTGGGGTGATGAAAAAAGTGAATGGAGAATGGAAAATTGCTCATTATGTACTATCTATGGCAATACCAAATGAGAATATAACAGAAATAGTGGCTATTAAGAAAGAACGTGATAGTATTATAAAATCAGGGTTGCTTAAACATTAAATATAACTGAAATATTAATTAAAGAATTATTTACACTAACCGAAAAGGATTGAATAACGTAAAATTTTTAAAAATGAAAACTACAAGTAAAATGCTTTTGGCATTTGGATTGGCTGGAGCTCTTTCTCTTACTTCCTGTGAACAGGAAAAAAAGAAAAATGAGGAAACAGCCGAAGTAAAAATTCCAGGAATAGTATTGGAGAATATGGATACATCTGTAGACCCGAAAGAGGATTTCTACAGTTATGTGAATGGAAGCTGGGCAAAGAATAATCAAATCCCTGATGACAGAAGTGTTTGGGGAGGTTTTAGCGTATTAAGAAAACAGACAGATGCAGATATGCTGGATATCCTTAATAAAGCTAAAGAAAATGGAACTTATGGATCTAATACAGATCAAGGGAAAGCTTTAATGGTTTTTGCAACAGAATTAGATACAGTGGCAAGAAATGAAGCTGGAATAACTCCGATTAAGCCTTTGCTTTCTGCGATTGATGGAATTAATAACCTTAATGATATGCAGACAGTTTTGGCTACTACGCTTGGAGTATCTGCACCTTTTATAGGTTTAGGAGCTTCTCCGGACCTTAATGACAGTAGTATGAATATTGCCTGGATATTCTCAGGAGGATTAGGATTGCCAGATCGTGATTTTTATTTAGAACAAGACGATAAGTCTAAAGAAATCAGAGGGCAATATGTAGATCATATTACAAGAATGCTGCAGTTTATTGATTATGATGAAGCTCAGGCGCGTGCAGCTGCCGAAAAAGTATTAAGCCTTGAAACAAAACTTGCAGAACCAAGATACGATAAAGTACAGCGTAGAGACGCTCGTAATTTCAACAATATAAAAACAGTTGAAGAATTATCTGCCTTGACACCTGCTATAAACTGGGAGAAGTATATTACCGATTTAGGAGTGACTAAAAAATTGGAGAAAGTAAATGTATTTGATCCTAATTATATGGAAGCATTACAAAAATTCTTTAAAGAAACCAATATTGATGATATTAAAACATTGATGACCTGGAGTACTTTAAATAATGCTACCGGATTTTTAACTACAGAAATAGATAAAGCAAACTGGGATTTTTACAGTAAAACCTTAAGAGGGCAAAAAGCTCAAAGAGATGCTCAAGAACGCGCTTTAGGTACTGTTAATGGAGCCGTAGGAGAAGCTGTTGGACAATTATATGTGGATGCTAAGTTTCCTCCTGAAGCAAAAGAAAAAGCAGAAAAAATGATTGCTAATGTAATCACTGCTTTCCAAAACAGAATAAAGAATTTGGAATGGATGAGTGAAGACACTAAACTTAAAGCTATTGAAAAGCTGGACAAGTTTACGGTTAAAATTGCATATCCTGATAAATGGATTGATTATTCTGAACTAGATATCAAAGAAGGCAATACTTATGCAGAAAATATGATTGCAGTAGGACAATGGGGAAGAAAAAGAAACCTAAAAGATATTGAAGAGCCTGTAGACAGATCGCGTTGGGGAATGTCTCCACAAACGGTGAACGCGTATTTTAATCCTAGAAATAATGAAATAGTATTCCCTGCAGCCATATTACAACCACCTTTTTATAACTATACAGCAGATGAAGCTGTGAATTATGGTGGAATTGGAGCAGTAATTGGACATGAGATTTCTCATGCTTTTGATGATTCAGGAGCACGTTATGATGGAGACGGAAACTTAAATAACTGGTGGACACCGGAAGATTTAGCTCAGTTTGAAGAAAGAGGAGGTGCTTTAGCAGATCAGTATAGTGCTATTGAAGTTTTAGAAGGAGTTAATATTAACGGAAAGTTTACTTTAGGTGAAAACATAGGTGACCTTGGAGGAGTATTAGGAGCTTACGATGGTTTACAATTATATTTTGAAGAAAACGGAAGACCGGAAAATATTGACGGATTTACACCAGAGCAACGTTTCTTTATGTCATGGGCTACAGTATGGAGAACATTATCAAGAGATGAAGCGTTACGTAACCAGGTAAAAACAGATCCGCATTCTCCAGGTAAAGTAAGAGCTGTACAACCACTTTTAAACATCGATGCTTTTTATGAAGCATTCGATATTAAAGAAGGAGATCCAATGTTTATGCCAGTAGAAGAAAGAGTAAGAATCTGGTAATTATTGCCTTGGATAATAATAAAAAAGGGAGATGTTTTAAAACATCTCCCTTTTTTATTCTGCTGTCTTTTCTATTTATTGCTTTGGAGTACTTCCTTCTTCTTCTTGTTTTTTACGAGTTAATAGTGCCTGTTTGGTAATATTAACCAAATTAAAATTAGGAGCTATTTTTAAAGCTTCATCCATTATTGCCACAACTCCATCGATATTATTAGGATCTTTTTTGAAAGCGATAAGTGATTTTAAATAAGTAAAACCAGCCTTAATAGGAACTTCATAAGGGGTTTGACTTTCATAATAAGCGTACTTCATTTCATCTTTGGCATTTGCCAATCCAAATTCTATTACCTCTGTAGCCCCATCTAAATCTTCCATTTGTATCTTAAGATCGGCTATTTCATAAGCATAAAATGAGTTCTGTTTACGAGTAAAAAGAACTTCATAATGCTCAAGAGATCTTTTAGGTTGATTCAGGGCTTTTAATGCTACTGCTTTAACCTCTACAGCCAAATCTGAATCAGTAGCATTTTTTTCTATTCCTATAGTATTTAAAGCTTGTACATGTTTTCCACTGTTAGTATATAGGTATGCAAGTGTGTCTTTTCTGGCCTGAGATGGAGAAATAATATTAAGATGTGTTATTGCATTGATTATGCCTTGTACATCTCCCTGTAGCTTCATTTGTTTGTAATAAGTTTCATAATGAGCTAATAAATCATTTTTATTACCCTGAGCCTGCGACATTAAAACACTTCCAAAGAAGAGTATAAATACTAATTTTTTCATTCTATTAAGTTTGAGTTTTTAGATTGTTTCTGTAAACGTAATACTATTGATACTGTCAAAATCTATTCCAGATTTATTTTTTCGTTTTCAAATCTATTAAAATAATTATACATAACTCTTAATGAGATGCTAAAAGCTCTATATTTTGGTTGTAAATAAGTATCCTAAAACGGAGTTTAACTTTTCAGAAGAGATTGTTTTACCTGTTGAAAAACCTGAATCTTCAAATAGAGGAGGTGTTAATCCTTTTTCTATTGCTTTTTCTGTGTAATATACTTTTCTGATAGGATGGTCAGGATGTACAGCATTAAAGATATGACCCCAGGCGTCTTTTTCTATAATTTTAGAAATGATCCCTATACAATCGTTTAAATGAATTAAATTTAAAGGAGCATCCGGGTTTTTAACATTTTTTCTGCCACTCAGGAAATGAACCGGATGCCTTTCTTTTCCTATTAATCCCCCAAACCTTATAATAGTTGTTTTAAAATTTGGATTGTTTAGCAATAATTGCTCGACTTCTAAAATTTGCTTTCCGCTTTCTGTTTCCGGAATTGCTTTTGTTTCTTCTGTAATGACAGTATTATCATTGGCATATACAGAGGTACTACTTGCAAAAACAACCTTTTTAATGTTTTGAACTTCAATTTCTTTGATGAGATACTTCATTTTGCCAACATAATTTCCTGAAGTATTTTTTCTGAGTTTAGGAGGAATATTAATAACGAGGATATCAATAGTATCTAAAAAAGCACTAATATCTCCATTGATTCCATTTTCAGAATACGATAAAAGAAAAGGACGGATTCCTGCTTTAGAAAGTATTTCTTTTTTTTCTGTAGACGTAGTAGAACCATTTACAGAATATCCTTTCTCTATTAAGAGTTCAGCCAGAGGTAGTCCTAGCCAACCGCAACCGCTAACAGCAATTTTTTTAGTCAATTTTAAAGGTTTTTTTTACGACAATAGCATCATTTAAAACAAATGGCATCGGAATACTGTTTTCTGGCCGTTTTGGAATTGAAAACAATGAATTCTCCAGTAAATCATATGAAGCTTCAAAGAACGTAAATTCAATGTTATTATCAACAGGAATCTTTAACGTGATTTCTGTATAGTCGTTATTACTTATATAGTGTGTTATTAATCGATTTCTTCTTCTTGGACTATCCAGAAATTCTTTACGTAATGGAATACCGTTTATTTGACACTCGAGAATTTCTGCTTCATCATTATTAAAAACATCTAACTGATTTACATCGCGTTGTGGTTTTATACAAATTTCTAATAATCGTTCATTTCCAATAATGGTATCGTTACTTAATTCTATTTGAGGTGGAGCAATATTTTTATAAGCAGCAGCTGTTGTAAACGAAAAACGGGTACTGTATTTACTGCTAAAAGTGGCAGCATCACTTTCGCTGACATTTTTTTCATTTTCTATATATTGATCAACCCAATTGTCTAAATGAGTGTCATAGGTTGCCCATTGCGCTTTTTCTTCATCATTATCTGCTATATAAAGTAAGCTATTAGGTTTAGGCCTTTGCTCATTAAAATCCGATTGAAAATGCGCTTTAACAAAAAAGCCAAGTGCAAATAGAAATGCAAGATATGCCATTCGCCTTTTCTTTTTGTAGAATCCAAAAACAGGAAGCATAAGTCCAAAGATTAAAATAGTAAATAGCGTTACTGCAACAAGCATATTTAAACCTAAACCTACTGGGAACATTTGTATAAAAGGGCTAAGTATCCATAATGTAGGAATAGATAAAAGGATTAAAAGAATCATTCGGGGATGTTCTTGATTAATCAAAATGTAAAAAGCAACCAGGGTTGCAAAAACCGGAATAATAAAGAAACTGGCTCCTTTTAGATAAAAAGCGATTCCTCCACAAATAATCAGCCAAAAAAACAAGGGAGCTACTATTAAATTCACAGTTTTTAATTTATCGAATTTATAGTAAACGAAAAAAGAAATACCAATGCATAAAGCTACAAATGCAGCAATATATGAATGTCCGTTATAGGTAAATCCATGTAAAATATCATTGTATTGAGGATATATTGTTTTGATGATACCCCAGCCAAAATATCCGATCACACCACAAAGAATTAATGAAATTATAAATGGTAAGAAACCTTTAAAAATTTCTGAAAAAGATAGTTTTCCTTTTTTTATACCATACCCGATAAGTAGAACAAACAGGAGAATTGCGATTTCCAGCATTGGGACAATCCAGGAAAACGGATAAAATACTAATCCGAATAATGGAACATTAAAATAGATATAGTCATCCTTATCTTCAAGTGTAGAAAGATTAGCATTACCAAAATAATGGAGTAAGGGCATTATATAAGTTCCTTGATGCTCCAGCGTATTTCTGTCCAGATTCTCATAGTTATCATTGGCAGTGTGGTAATCAAAATGATCATCAATAAAAGCAAAATTGAATCCTTGAATATTCCCATCTTCTCTAAACACAGTCAAATCGGTATCATTTGGAAGCATTTTATAGATGCTGTAGGCCAAAGAATTTGCCACAGGATACTCTGGGGCAGCATCACTAAACATTTTGATCAGCTCTTTATTCCCACCATTGGTCTCTATCAACATATAGCTTGGCCCTCCGCTACCTCTTGCTTCAAAATTTAATACCAGGCCAGCATCTTTTGCCCAAGGGTGGTTATTAACAAAGAGTTGCGCTCCGTTTAGCCCCAATTCTTCTGCATCTGTAATAAGGATGATAATATCGTTTTTTGGTTTTTCTCCTGTAGATAGAAAAGCTCTGATGGCCTCAATAATTGTGGCAACCCCACTACCGGCATCACTAGCTCCAAAAGAAGAATGAGATTTACTGTCGTAGTGTGTCAATAGCACAAGTGCTTTCCCTTCTTCGGTGCCTTCTATCCGGGCTAAAATATTAATAGCTTTGCTTAAGTTTCCCCACTCACCTGTTGTATAACCTTCCTGGATACTCGGGGTTAGCCCTAAACTCTTAAACTGATCAATAATATAATCCCTAACTTCTTTATGTGCCTTAGAGCCTACATAATGTTCTTTTTGAGAAATAGCTTTTACGTGAGTTAAAGCACGTTCGGTAGAGAAATGTCTGGTATCGGTATCTACTTTACTGTAGCTTTGAGGCATTAAAGCATAATAACTCCAATAAATTAATATTGCTATTAAAAAGATAGAAAGTATGGTTGAAGATCTTTTCATAATGAGGGTGAAATTGTCTTTATAAAAGTATGAAATTCATATACTTTAACATTGGTTTTTTATGAAAACTCATAAAAATTTTCTAACTTTAGTAACTAACCAAAAATTTAATGCTATGGGAATCAAGAGTTTTCAAGGAGCAAGAGAGAAGGTAAAGAAAGATAATGTTCCTTTATTAGTAGAAGATTATATGACTAAGAAATTGGTAACTTTTAATCCGGAACAATCTGTTTTAGAAGTCATGGAGCTCTTTATAAAATACAATATTTCCGGAGGACCTGTAGTAGACGATAGCAATACATTAGTTGGAATAATTTCTGAAGCTGATTGTATGAAACAAATTTCTGAAAGTCGTTATTTCAATATGCCTATTTTGGATAAAAGTGTTGAACGTTTTATGACCAAAGAAGTTGAAACTATCCCTTATGATATGAATATTTTTGATGCGGCATCTACTTTTTACAATAGTAATAGGCGAAGATTACCTGTTTTGGAAAAAGGAAAACTGGTTGGGCAAATTAGCCGGAAAGATATTGTAATTGCAGCACTTAAATTAAGTAGTCAGAATTGGTAAACTAACGCTCTCTTTTTACAATCATATAATAATCATTTTCCAGTAATAAATACCCTATATCATAAACAAAGCGGTAAACATTTCCCTTTTTTGTAGTGTAGATATTTGTGAAATACTCAAAATCAAACCCTTTATCAATTAAGCGATGCTTAGCGACCGTAGTATTACTCTCGGGATTGAAGATTTCAAGAATCCGGTAATTCTTTCTCAGTCGGTTATTAATATTTCTAATCAGATTTTTACTGTCCTTGTTTATTTTGTTATTATATGAATTCCGACAATAATCTGAGCAAAACTTTTTATCGGCTCTCCCTACAATTTTTTCACTACATTCCAGACAAGTTTTTTCAGTCACTTTTGTTCCTTTTTTATTTAAACATAAATTTCACCTTTTAAATAAGTAATAGACTGTCCGCCAATTAATACACGATTTTCATTAAATGTACAATCGAGACTTCCACCACGATTGGACAATTGCTTTGCGGTTAATTCTTTTTTTCCTAATCTTTTTGCCCAAAACGGAATTAAAGAACAATGTGCTGAACCTGTTACGGGATCTTCAAAAATACTGGCTTGAGGAGTGAAGAAACGAGAAACAAAATCAACCTTATCTCCGGGAGCAGTAATGATAATTCCGCCAGGGTCCAGGTTGATCTGATCCCAAACTTTTTGTTTTGGTTTAAAACCTTTAATATCTGCTTCGTTCTCATAGACCAAGACATAATCCCGGGATTTATAAACTTCTTTAGGAAGCTTTTCAAGTCCGTTTACAATCACATCAGGTAAATCGGTTTTTTCAGGTTCCCGGGAAGGGAAGTCCAAATAGATGATATCATTTTTTTTTAGTGCTTTAAGCGATCCGCTAGCCGATTTAAAAACAATACTTTCTTTCTCATATTGAAGATGATTAAAAATAACGTGAGCAGAAGCCAGGGTTGCATGCCCGCACAAATCCATTTCTATCTCCGGAGTGAACCATCTGATGTAAAACTCTTTGCCATTTTGCACAAGAAAAGCTGTTTCAGGAAGATTGTTTTCTTGTGCGATTTTTAATAAAACATCATTATCCAACCATCTTTTTAACAGGCATACCGCAGCATTATTTCCTTTAAAAATAGTATCCGTAAAAGCATCTATTTTATAGATAGGAACTGTCATTAATCTAATTGAATTTAAAATTAAAAGCTATTCTTATAAAAGATATAAAAACAAAAATAAGTAAACTTATACTTTTAGTAAGTAAAATATTACATTTATTATTCATTAATGATTACCGCAGGTAAATTTAATTGCTTATAAAGTGTATTAAAAGCACTCATTTCTGTATTAACAATAGTGTTCTTTTCATCAGAAAAACTTTTCCAGGAAGCTTTTAAATCTTTTAGCCTTTCTTTGGCCCCACTGGTTAGTTTTGGATCAGAAGTATCTGCATAACTCATTAAATTTAAAAGTTCTGCACTAAGCTGATTGCGAAAATTAATGACATCCTGAAAAGTTTTTTGTTTAGGTTGGATTAACTTATTCTCCCAGGTATCTATTTGTGCTACAATTGCTTTTGCTTTTTCTAATAATGTTTCTGCTCCTTCCTTATCTTTTAATAACGATTGATAGGTTTCTAGTTGTGATTTGGCAGAACGCATAGCAGTTACAGATTCATGAATATCTTTTACTGTATTTTCTATCTCGTTTAAGAAAGATTGCTGCGCATTGAAATCTGAAACAGTCGCTTTTACTTTAGGATTAGGAAGTATGGTAACTGTAGTCTCTGTTGTTTCTTCTCCATAAGTGAGCCTGATGGTATAATTTCCGGGAATAACTCTGGAACCATTGTAACTGCCAAACACAAATATTTTGTCTACTGCCGGTAATGTCTCTCTTCTAAAATTCCATGTAAATCGGTTAAACCCTTTTTTAGAAGGAAGTACTTCCGGTTTTCCGGGGCCGCCTGGCCACGATTTGAAATCTTTTTGGGGTTTGCTACTAATGGTCCTGATTGTATTTCCATTGGCATCCAATATGTTTAAGGTGAGTTCTAGAGAATCTGTTTTTTCCTTTAAAAAATAATCAAAAGTAACTCCTTCTTTAGGATTTTGACCTTGAGAACTTGATGCATTACCTGATGATCCGCCAAAAAAACGATAAGTATCTTTTGGTTTATAAACTCGAATGTTTTTTTCGTCGAGTTTACCCGACGATTGCTGTAAAACTCCCAGGTCATCAAGAATCCAGAACGACCTTCCAGCCGTAGCAGCTACCAAATCATTATCCTGTATCGTAAGATCGTTAATTGGAACTACAGGAAGGTTCAATTGAAATGGATACCATTGTTTTCCGTCATCCCTGGAAATATAGAGTCCGGTTTCTGTTCCTGCATATAATAATCCTTTTCTTTTTGGATCTTCTCTGACTACCCTGACAAAAGTATGGGGCGCATCTATGCCGTTTACTATTTTAGTCCAGCTTTTTCCATAATCAGAAGTTTTATAGATGTAAGGTTTTAAATCATTAAACTTATAACGCATTACTGTAATGTAAGCTGTAGCTGCATCATGAGGAGAAACTTCTATGGAGTTGATAATTCCTTCTGCTAATTTTGGAGGAGTTATATTTTCCCAATTTGCTCCCCCGTTTTTCGTAATATGAACCAATCCGTCATCTGAACCTGCCCAAAGCACTCCTTTTTCATGTGGAGATTCTACTAAATACATTATAGTATTATAATTTTCTCCTCCGGCAGCTTCATTAGTAAATGGTCCGCCTCCGGGACCTTGTTTGGAAGGGTCGTTTCTTGTGAGATCAGGACTGACTATTTCCCAGTTAATCCCGCCGTCTGTAGTTTTAAAAATAACATTACCTGCGTGATAAATAGTACTTCTATCATGAGGTGAACTGATGATAGGGGCATTCCAGTTAAAACGATATTTGAGATCTTTAGGAACAGTTCCTAACCCTATTTCCGGATACTCTTTAATTGCCTTACTTTCACTGCTGGCTTTAATCCATTGCTCAATGATTCCCTGGTAGCAACCTCCGTAAATAATTTCCGGATTATCAGGATCAAAAGCAAGATAAGCACTTTCACAACCGGCAACAGAATACCAATCTTTCCAGCCAATACCACTACCATTAGTACGACTGGCAATAGCAATGGCAGAATTATCCTGCTGCCCTCCATAAACATGGTAAGGTACCTGGTTGTCTGTAATTACCCTGTAGAATTGCGAGGTAGGCTGATTTTGTTGTGACGACCAGCTTTTTCCTCCATTAAAAGAGACATTGGCACCCCCATCGTTAGAATTGATCATGATCTGATTGTTCTTTGGATTGATCCATAGATGATGATTATCCCCATGTGGAGTAGGGAGGGGAGTAAATGTTTTTCCTCCGTCAATAGATTTTGTAACCGGAGCATTTAAAGCATATACTATATTTTCATCCTGAGGATCTGCAAAAATCTCCATATAATACCAGGAGCGTGCAATATTTATACGATCTTTATTGACCTGAGACCATTTCTTTCCGCTATTATCAGAACGGTATATTCCTCCTTTTTCACCTTCTGCTTCAATAATGGCCCATAACCGATTAGGGTTTGCTCTGGATACAGTAATTCCAGATTTTCCAAAGACTTTAGGTAGCCCTCCTTCCAGTTTTTTCCAGTTATCTCCTCCATCTGTAGACTTATAGATTCCGGATTCTTCTCCACCAGATTGTATGGTCCAGGGATAGCGTTGGTGCTGCCACATTGATGCGTATAAAATTCGAGGATTCGTCATATCCATAGTAAGAGAGGAAGCTCCAGTATTATCAGATACAAAAAGAACTTTTTCCCAACTTTCTCCCCCATTGACAGATTTATAAATACCCCTTTCTTTTGTAGGTCCGTATTGAGCGCCTTGAACTGCTACATAAACGATATCCGGATTTTGAGGATGAATAATTACATCTGAAATATGCATACTATTATCCAGGCCAATGTGTATCCATGTTTTTCCCGCATCTGTAGATTTATAAACGCCATCTCCACTGGAAGTCATTACACCACGAATAGCATGTTCTCCCATTCCAACGAAAATGACATTAGGATCAGATTCTGCAACTGCAATAGCCCCTACAGTTCCTGTTTTAAAAAATCCATCAGATACATTCTTCCATTGTATCCCTCCATCAGTAGTTTTCCAGACTCCGCCACCGGTACTTCCCATATAATAAGTCATAGGATCTGATACTACCCCGCTGGAAGTAACACTACGCCCTCCTCTAAACGGACCAATATTTCGCCATTTTAAACCGCTGAATTGCTTTTCGTCTATCTTTTGAACTTCTAATGTATTCTTAGTTTTTCTTCTTCTTTGCGCATTTATGGACAAGGAAAAAACTAATAAAAAGGAAAGGATAATTTTGGTTGATCTCATTGTTGGTGATTTTACGTTCAAGATACGTAAAAAACATAAATGAAAAATAAACTGACTTTGTAAAAAGTAAGAAGATTAAATTGAAAAGAAAAAGCGGGACTAACCCGCTTTTATCTGTTTTAAGCACATGTGAAATCAGAGACTTGCTCATCTCTGCAGTCGTCAGTGATATTAGGACAACAAACAGTAACATTTGAATTTGGAGGACAACCTAAAGTACATCCATTTGTCAAACCTGTACAGATTTCTAAAATAAATGAACCTTGCGGAGGTCCGCATAAATCGAAAGAGCAAAATCCGGTTGCTCCTCCATTAATTTGTTTATTGACCTTAGTGTTTAAAGATGAAATTTTGATCTTTTTTAGTTTAAGAATTGTTTTTTTCTTTTTCATAATATTAACATTGAATTAGTGAAAATGTTTTTAATCGCTAGCATCGTGTTGTTTGAGGAGGAGGGCACCCTTCTTCTACTGTGATACAAGCATGCTGGACGCTTGGGCATATGGTAGCAGCGCAAGTTTCTGTAATATCAACATCAAAGTCACTACCGCCTCTAATGGTATTAAATTTAAAGTTGGAAATAGACTGTTTGTTAAGCTTTAAATTTCTGAAACTCTTTTTTTTCATAATTGTAAAAGTTTTAATTAATAATGAGGTAAATCTATGAAGCGAGAGTAGAAAAAACTTATAAATATGGTCTTCATTTATGAATGGTAGGATATAGAATATGTGATGATTTTTATTAAAAACATGAAACATTTACAAACGACTACAAGCGTTTACATACGAAAGTAATTACTTATAAAACGATTAATACGATTAGTGGGAAGTATGTTTGCCATGTTGAATCACAAAGGTTCAATAGTATTAACTGTTTAATCATTAAAATTATTTAGTATGAACACCTTAAGAAACAAAGTACAGTTGATTGGAAATTTAGGAAATGATCCTGAAATTGTTAATCTGGAAAAAGGAAAAAAACTAGCTAAACTATCGATTGCCACTAACGATTCCTACAAAAATACTAATGGAGAAATTGTAAAAGACACACAATGGCATAATGTGGTAGCCTGGGGAAAAACGGCTGAAATTATTGAAAAGTATTTGATTAAAGGTAAAGAAGTAGCGATAGAAGGAAAATTACAAAACAGAAGTTATGAAGATAAAGACGGTATAAAAAGATATATTACCGAGATTGTTTGTAATGAATTAGTGATGTTAGGAAAGTGATTATACTTGAAGTAAAATGAAATTAATTAAAAAAGGAAAGAGGAATTTTATTCCTCTTTCCTTTTTTATTGCATATAGAATTCTAAATTAATTTTGCTGCTCTAAAGGGCCTGATACACCAGGTTCTCCATCGTTACTATTGTTTGTACAGGTACCACCATTATCACAATAGATGTTAATAGAGTTAATAGCCTGAGATAAACTGGAATAATTCCCTGTCCATGTACCAGGTTGTCCTGTACAACTACATGTGAAAGATGCGCCGCCATTAATAGCTCTTAATTGCTTTTTACTAAGAATAGTTACATTAGGTAAATCTAAAAGATTCTTTTTCATAATAAAATGTTTAGTATTAATTGATTATCTAAAATTAGATAAACTATTGAGAAAAATCATGTGGCAAAACCATCATATTTATACATTTTTAATGCATGTTATAAGGTGTTTTTATATAAAAAAATACCCTTGTTGAAAATTAGATTTTAATTTGATGGAGCTTCATTTTTGGATTAAAAACCGCTTAGAAAAGACTCCATTAATGAAGCTTTTTTATACAAAAACCTTTAAAATAAATGCTAAATGTCGTCTCAAGTAACTATTAGAAATTAATATTTCTTTAACATTATCAAAATTCATTACATTTAGCATAATTTTAAAATAGAACCTCTTGAATACATATACTAAATATTGGTTTTTAGAAGGATTTAATCTCTTTAGTAAGCTGGGCTTGGTCACTATGATGCGTTTATGTGAAATCCTCAAAATGAAAAATATAGATAAAGGCACAAGGATAGAATTGCTTAAAGACGATAAGAAACGAATTTTTTTCCTTAAAAAAGGGACAATAAAAATTGTTGACAGATCTAATGATACCGTAAAATATGTTGTAAAAAGAGGAAATATTTTTGGAGAACTCTATTTCTATAATGAAGAAGCTGCTGCAGAAGAAGAAGCAATTGCCCTTGAAGATTGTATTATTTGTTACATAGGAGGAGAACGCATGGAAAGGTTAATGGAAAAACATCAATCTTTGAAAAATGGAGTATTAAAAATATATGGTTTGAGAATTAAAAAATTAGAACGCAGGCTAAACGATTTACTCTATAAAGATAGCGCAACACGCATTAGAGAATTCATCATTGATTATATTGAAGAGTTTGGAGAAGAAAAGGAGGATAAAATCATAGCAAAAAACTTGTTATCTCATAAAGATATAGCCAATCTGACAAATACATCCAGGCAGACAGTTAGTAATGTAATGAGTACTTTAAGAAAGAATGAAGTTATAGATTATAATTCGCAAGAAATATACATTTTAAATGAAAAGAAATAACGCTGTCTTTTTTCTCTATTGAAAGATATGTTAAAATTTTTCGTCAAATCTAAGAGAGATCAACCAAAATAAATACAGATAAAATTTCCGAAATTCTGAATTGCTCAGACTATATTCAATTCTTTTTAAATGTATTAAAAGCTAAGTAAGTATGGCTGGTTAACCATCAAAAATGATTTTTTGATTAATACTTACAAATGAAAACTAAATAACAGAACAAAATAAAATGAGACCCTTCAAACTGAAAAATATACTATTAGGATTATGTCTTTTATTGATGAGCCTGATAAGTTACGGACAAGAAATAGAAAAATCTATTTTTATTACTGCCAACACCAAAGATGATATCAATCTTAACGTGTTAAAAGACATTACAACACTTTCTAAAAATAACAACAATGCAACTTTGCTTATACTTGGTAACGTTACAACCGCATTTAAGAAAAAAGATGATCATTCATTATTAACATCGCAATTAAAGCTAATTCAAGATTTTAATGGAGATGTTTTTGTGAGTCCTGGGCATAGTGAATGGGATTTTGAAGGGCATCGAAGCATTCAGAATTTAGAAGATTTTATCCAAAAGAATTCTAAAGCGAGCTATTTTCCTGATGAAGGTTGTCCAATAAAAGTAAAAGACCTGTCAGATAATGCAGTTTTAATATCATTAGATTCTCAATGGTTCCTGGAAAACTGGAACAAGCATACTTATATAAATGACGATTGTGAAATTAAGAATAGAACTCAGTTTTTTCTTGCTTTTGAAGGGATTCTGAAAAAAAATCAGGGAAAAGTAAAAATAATCACCTCTCATCATCCTGTTTTTTCTAATACTAAAAAAGGATTTATAGCGAGAACAGGAGGAACAACAACCAAAGATTTTCAAAACAAACAAAACAGGGCTTTTAGAAATCAGATTTTAACGCTAGCCAGGCAAACTGAAGAAGTTGTTTTTGTTTCCGGGCATGATCATAACCTGCAATACATTAATAAATTTGGTATTCCTCAAATCATTAGTGGAGCAAATGGTAAAACAAAAAAGGCAAGAACAATTGAAGATGGAGATTTTGCTTCTTCAGAAAACGGATTCGCAAAAATAGATATCTATAACAATGGAAGAGTTATAGTTCATTATTATAGCTCAAATAGAGGTAATGTTCAGGATATGTATTCAACAACTGTATTTGAAGGAGGAAAAGGAACATTCAACTTTAATTTTAAACCTGAAAATAGCCTTGGAGTAACACAAAAATCATCGGTTTATAGTGTTGAAGAAACGACTAAAAGCAAATTTTATAAAGGGCTTTGGGGAGAGCATTACAGAAAGTTTTACAGTAAAGAAATAGAAGCACCGGTAGCTTTGTTAGATACACTTAAAGGTGGTTTAACACCGTTAAGGCGTGGAGGAGGGCATCAAACTAAATCTCTTCGTTTGGAAGATAAAAACGGGAAGCAGTATGTTATGCGTGCGTTAAAGAAAAGTGCTGTAAAATTTTTACAGGCAACAGCATTTAAAGATAAATATGTAGAAGAAGAATTGGAAAATAGTTTTGCAGATAGATTTGTATTAGATTTTTATACCACGGCACATCCTTATACAAGCCTTGTTGTGGGAGATTTAGCCGATGCAGTTGGTGTTTTTCATGCTAATCCGGAACTATACTATATCCCTAAACATGAAGGCCTTAAAGAATTTAATGAAGATTATGGAGATGAATTATACTTAATCGAAGAACGTGTAGCATCCAATCATTCTGATTTAGAAAGCTTTGGAAAACCTGAGAAAATAGTAAGTACGAATGATGTTTTGGCAGAGATTCACAGAACAGGAAAATCTGATGTCGATGAACCTTTATATTTGAAAGCAAGGCTATTTGATATGCTCATCGGAGATTGGGACAGGCATTTTGATCAATGGAGATGGGGGTTATTTAAAAATGCAGACGGAACAAAAGCCTACAAGCCAATTCCAAGAGACAGAGATCAGGCTTTTTCTGTTTTTGACGGAAGCCTTTTTTCTTTTTTACGGTTTGCCATTCCGCAAGCCAGGATGTTTCAGTCTTTTGATGAAAATCTTCCCAATCCGAGATGGTTTAATGTAGAACCTTATCCTTTAGATCTTACATTTTTAAATCAATCTACCTGGAAAGATTGGGAAAGAGAAGCGAAATATTTACAAGATCACTTAACAGATAGTAAAATTGAAGAAGCTTTTGAAAATTTACCTGAAGAAATGAAAGGAGAAACGGTAGAAGAAATTAAAGCTAAACTAAAAGGAAGAAGAAAAAATTTGGTAAAGATTGCCAGAGAGTATTATAATTTTGTTGCCAGGTTTGAAGTCATCACAGGAACTCAGAAAAAAGATCGTTTTGAGATCACCAGAATGCCAGATGGAGACACCAAAATAGAAGTTCATCGTAAAGATTTAGGGATTTTTAGCAGGGTTTTTAACAAAAAAGAAACCAAAGAAATCTGGATTTATGGATTGGATGGAAAAGATGAATTTAAGGTAGCTGGAAAAGGAGATCAATTGATAAAGATCAGAATTATAGGAGGTAAAAATAATGACACCTACGATTTTGAAAATATCCGAAATGTGAAACTTTACGATTATAAGAGTAAAGAAAATACCATAGTGAATAAAAGATCACACAAATGGCTGGTAGACGATTATGATATTAATACTTACGATTATACAAAACGCAAACATAATATTAACAGACTCCTTCCAACACTGGCATTTAATCCGGATGATGGGGTGCGTATTGGGATAACAGATACGTATAAAGTTTTCGGACTGCAAGGGAATCCGTTTTCACAACAACACACGTTTAATGCATCCTATTTTACGAGTACATCAGGGTTTAATTTATCGTATAAAGGAGAATTCTCAAATATTTTTCACAATTGGAATTTTGGAGTTGAAGGTTTGTATACCAGTCCAACTTTTGCAATTAACTTTTTTGGTTTCGGTAATGATACTCCAGATGAAGGAGATGAAGATCTTGATTTTAACAGGGTTCGTATCCGGCAGTGGAATGCAGCAATATCGTTGAACTGGAAAGGAAGAGACGGAGGATATTTCCAGTTTAAACCGTTAATAGAATCTTTTGAAGTACAAAGAACAGCAAACAGATTTATTGCCACAGCAGCAAGCGGAATTGATGCTAACGATAATGTTTTTGACAGGCAAAATTATGTAGGGGCAGAGGTTACCTATGGTTTCGAAAATAAAAATGATGCAGCGTTTCCAACTTATGGATTGAATCTTGGTTTAACAGTGGGTTATAAAACAGATATTGAAGATGAAACCGTAGATAATAATTTTGGATACATAAGACCCGTAGTATCTTTTGAACATAAAATAAATAAAAGCGGAAGTTTGGTTTATGCCACAAAAGTAGGAGGGCAGGTACTTATAGGAGACGATTTTGAATTTTATCACGCTTCGCAATTGGGAGGTAACAAAAGTTTAAGAGGATTCAGAAACGAGCGTTTTACAGGAAAGCATTCATTTTATCAGAATACAGACTTAAGATTAAAATTAGGAACTTTTAAAAGTAGTTTTATTCCATTGAAGTATGGGATTACAGGCGGGTTTGATTATGGTAGAGTGTGGTTAGATGGTGACGATTTTGGTGATTTGGGAGACCTGAATACAAGCGCAGGAGCTTCTTTCTGGGTTTCCGGGCTGGATACTTTTGCTTCTAATTTAGGAATATATGGTAGTGATGACGGACTGAGAATTGTATTTGTATTCGGTTTTGCTTTCTAGTATTGAGTTAAATTACATGAATAAAGAAAAGGCATCACTTTTTAGAATTAAAACAGCCTTATCCAAATGTTTGTCAAAGCAAAAAAAATATTAAATAAATACAAGTATTTAATTATATTAATTAGTGTATTTAATTTTTTATTAACGCCCATACATATTGGTATTACCGGACTTAACTCTGCTCACATTGTAGTCATTAATTATACACTGGTAATTATTGCAGGTTCATTAATAGCTTTTAATACCAAAACGGTTATACCCACATACACCTTAGGGTTTTTAACTCTTATTGCTGTCTGGATGGAGTTTTTATATCCTGATTCTGATATGATACAGATGCAAAGACTCTCCTTTTCTTTTTTACTGTTTTTTTATTTCTGCATCTTATTAGTATTTCAATTAAAGAAGATTAAAAAGATCAATTTGCAATTTATACTGGGCCCGATATTAGGGTTTATTTACCTGGGAATTATTGGTGGCATTTTCTTTGAAATTCTATACTTTTTAAATCCGGAATCATTTATTTCAAGAGGGTCACTTTCGAGTTACATTTTCTATTACTTTAGTTTTATCAGCATAACTACAGTAGGGTATGGTGATGTAACGCCGTTTACACCCCAGGCACAATCTGTAACAATACTATTAAATATTGTAGGTCAGTTTTATTTAGCCATAGTTATTGCTGTTTTTGTCGGGAAATATATTAATTCGAAGCCTTGAATATATAAATGCAACAGTTATAGATTTAAAATTATAAATGATGGATATATCTAAAAAGAAGCTTGAAAAAGCAAAAGATAAAGCTTTAATGGAAGAAATGCAGATTGATCAGGAGGAATTAAAAGCATTAAAAAAGAAATTGTCTAAAATAGCTCCCAGGCCAGAACGAGGTGTAGAAACTTTATTCAGGTTAGTCTCTAAAAATCAGTATACGCTTAATGCAATGATAGATAGAAAATCTAATATCCTTATTTCTATTAATGCTTTGATTTTATCTATAATAATAGGAACCGTTTTAAATCAGTTAGATAAAGATCCGCATCTTATTTATCCTGCGGTAATGATACTAATTACCAATTTGATTGCAATTACTTATGCAGTTTTAGCTACGCGCCCGGAATTGAAACACGGAAGCAGAGAATCAAACAATGTCATGTTCTATGGTAATTTTCAGGAAATGGAAGAATCAGAATACATAGAAAAGTTAACTGGTTTAATGAATGAAGGAGACGAACTCTATAAAACGATTGCAAAAGATACCTTTCATTTAGGAAAAACAATAGATAGAAAATTTAAATTACTTAGAAAATCGTTTAATATTTTCCTGGTAGGAATCATACTTTCGGTGATCGCTTTTATCACTTGTCATGCTCTTTTTAATTTTTTCAATTAAAGAAAATTTGTGTTTATTCAAAAAATTGCATCTTTGCACCAGGTCAAAATGATCGAAGATTATAATTATAAAGAAACATTTATCAATCTATGAAGGTTTGTTTTAGACATAAAGAGGATGCAAAAAAGCTATTTTCAAGTTTAATATATAGATAGTAAAGCTATAAAACGATATAAAAAGTAAAAGCGTCCAAGAAATTGGACGTTTTTTTTTATTCGTTTTTGCAGAAAGGGTTACATATGCTAAAAATTAGTATTTGAAGAGTAAGCTACAGGGTGACAATATGTTACAAAAATTGTGAGTATCTGTTGAAAAACGGACAAGGATCTTTATGTCTTTTTTAAAATTAAGTATCTGATAATCAATAAATTAAATTAATTTTTTTCTTGCCTATTTAAAAAATAGATTTCATATTTGCACTCGCCTACCGGAGCAGAATTCAAAGCAAAGGCAAGCCATTGAAAAATAAATATTCAATCCATAAAAACCGAAGAGTATGCTTTTTACAGAAATACATGACAAGGTTCTAAAAGGACAAAGTTCTTTTGTGAACACGCTTCGGGACTTCACTTTTAAATAAGCAATATTTAGATATGAAAGGAAGTCCGGAGCTCTAAGGTTTCGGACTTTTTTATAAGTGTCAACTTCTTAAGAATTTCCCGGAACAATTTCAAATTCAATTTAATAACTGCTATAACAGGTTTGTTATACCGCATCTTATTGATCAATCCTAAATATTAAAACAATGGGAAAGAAATTAAGTGGGAAAGACTTAATCAAATTGGGTTTTCCTAAAAATAATAGTATTAATATCACCTTAGGTCATATTAACAGATATCAGAAAAGAAGAAAAAAAGAGCAAATTCTGATAGAAGCCAAAAAAGTATTGCTAAATCCGGAAACTTATCTGGGAGATGGTACTTGGGGAAAAATTGCCGAGAGTTTATTGAAACCCGTAGAGGTAAAAAAGCAAGTGCTAAAAACGACCAGGGCTCCATTTCAAATATATGGCGAAAATGAAATAGACGAGCAGGCTAAATATCAGCTGTATGATGCTTTAAAACTTCCTGTTTCGGTAGCAGGTGCTTTAATGCCGGATGCACATACCGGATATGGTTTGCCTATCGGAGGTGTTTTAGCAACAAAAAATGCAGTTATTCCATACGGAGTGGGAATCGATATAGGGTGCAGAATGTGTTTGAGTATGTATCCGATTCCGGTTTCTTATATCAAAGGGAAGAAGCATCAGCTGATAAATATTTTATCTGAACATACAAAATTTGGAATGAATGAAACACACAAAATAAAGCATGATCATGAGATCTTTGAGCGGGAAGAATTTAAAACAATTCCGTTAGTGAAAAGATTGAAAGATAAGGCCTATAAACAATTAGGAACCTCGGGAAGCGGAAATCATTTCGTAGAGTTTGGAATAGTTTCCTTTACAGACCCGAACAATGAGTGGAATGTACCTCCCGGAGATTATCTGGGCGTATTGTCACATAGCGGATCGAGAGGATTGGGAGCCAACATAGCTAAATATTATACCTATTTGGCTACAAAACAATGTCCGTTGCCTAAACATGTTCAGCAATTGGCATGGTTGGATTTAGATATACACGATGGCCAGGAATATTGGCTGGCGATGAATTTGGCAGGGGATTATGCAAAAGCATGTCATGACGATATTCATGCGAGAATAGCAAAATTGTTAGGAGCGAAGCAATTATTTAAAATTGAAAATCACCACAATTTTGCGTGGAAGCAAGAAGTCAATGGCGAAGAGTGTATTGTACACAGAAAAGGGACAACACCTGCAGCCAAAGGAGAGTTAGGGATTATTCCGGGATCTATGACAGCACCAGGGTTTATTGTCAGAGGTTTAGGTAATGAAAATAGCTTGTTATCTGCTTCACATGGGGCTGGACGACTTTTTTCAAGGCGAAAGTGCAAAGAAAAATTCACAAGGAGTGATATTAAAAAACAATTAAAAATGCACGATGTCACTCTTATTGGAGGTGGAATTGATGAGGCGCCAATGGCTTATAAGAATATTGAAAAAGTTATGGCAAGTCAACAAGAATTAGTAGAGGTTATAGGAACCTTTACACCAAAAATTGTCAGAATGGATAAATAATATAGTAGTGAGATGTTAGTACATAGTATTTAGAAAAAGAATCCAAATGATAACAGAAGTTTGATTTTGAACTTTATCAATAATCAATCACTTTTGGATTCTATCTATTCCTTCTCCCTTTGGGAGAAGGTTAGGATGAGGGAATTTTATGATGAGTGCCCTCACCTTAGTCCTCTCCCAAAGGGAGAGGATATGCAAATTCTAATTATTAAATAAATTACTTCTGAAACAAAAAGAAGAAAATGGAAAAAATAATTCAAATAACAGCTGGGAAAGGCTCTGCAGAATGTCAGTGGGTAGTTGCACAAGTAGTGAAACTATTCCTGGAGGGAGCAAAAGAGAATGGACTTAAGTATGGCATCATTCACAGAGAGCCTGGCTCAGAAAATAGAACGTTACAATCTATTGTTATTAGCTTAAAAGGAGAACATATAGAAGCATTTTTAAAAGATTGGTTAGGAACTGTTCAATGGATTGGAGCTTCAAAACTTAGAAAACATCATAAACGAAGAAATTGGTTTATAGGTGTTTTTGAAATGGAACAGGCAAGAGCTTTAGAATTAAATGAAAAAGATATTGTGTTTCAAACTATGAGAAGTACAGGTCCGGGAGGACAACATGTAAATAAAGTGAATTCGGCTGTACGTGCTACGCATATTCCAACAGGAGTTAGCGTGGTGGCGATGAATAGCCGTTCTCAGCATCAGAATAAAAAATTGGCGATGCAACGCTTAAAAGAAAAGATTGATGAGGTTAATTTAGAACAAATGAAAAAAATGACTATCAACCAATGGGAGAATCATTTGAACTTAGAAAGAGGAAATCCGGTAAAAGTATTTAAAGGAACAAACTTTAAACATCAAAAAAAGAAGATTTCTTATAAATCTAAGCGGCAAGAGTTGAAAAACGATTTGCGAAATAAATTAAAGAATTAAGAAATGAAGAACATATTAGATAAATATTTATTCCAGGCACTGGATGCATATCCGTATGAATTACAGGAAGCAGTCGAATCTTTAAATTATGCACTTTCATATGATGAAAAGAATCCTGTAGCTCTTTGTTTATTAGGAAGGATTCATGCAGATACGTTGAGTGATTATGAGACTGCTAAATATTACTTTCAGCAAGCATTAGCAGAAAATATATATGCCTTGGGAGTATACCCGCATTATATCAATGTACTGTTTTGGAATGAAGATTATAACGAAGCAGAAAAGCTTATAGATTTTGCTTTAACGGTAAAGGGTTCAGATAAAGGGATGTTATATTTAAAAAAAGGATTGCTGTTTGAACATAAAAAGGAATACAAGAATGCATTAAAAATGCTGAAAACAGCAAAAGAATATGCGTGGAACAATAATTTTATTAACGATTTGAAGGAGGAAGAAAAAAGAATTAAAGAGAAAATGCCAAAGAAGAAAAAAACTAAGGCTATAAATAATAAACCTCCTCCTGAAAAAGACTAAAAAGAAAACCAAATGAAAACTTTAAAATTGAAAATATTTGAAGTGTTATCGAATATCACTTCAATACAAAACTTCGAAAAATGGTTGTATGAAGAACCTAAAATAATTAATGCAGTTGGATCTGATGATTTGATTTATGATATCATGACTATAGATTACAGTGATAAGAATAGCTTTTCTGAATTGGAAAAACTGGCATTTGATCATTACAGTTATGAAGAATTCTTAGCTTTTGCTATCGAAAAGTATTGTGTTAAAATCTTAAATGCTACTAAAGCTAATACGGTTTTTGGGCTGATTTATTTGATCAACAGGTTTTTTAACTATAAAACAGAATATGCTTTACTATGGGACTTTTATGAGCTATTCGATTTAATTGATCTTGTAGAGTACGGACATATGAAAGAGAAAAGTGCAATAAAATCGATTAAAAAAATTGCATCAGGAATAGTTGAAAGCTTTGAGCAGGCAATTCATTTAGATGAAAAAGTTGAATTGCTTAAAGCAGGTCACAGAATTCAACATACTACAAATGACAATGCAAGGAAATGGTACAAATTATGGAAATGACAAAGAAAATTTGGATTATGTTTTATGATGAGTTGTAAGCGCCCGGGAAGTCGGGCGCTTATTTGTTTCCTTCCATTAATTCTATTTTAAAAACTTGTGATTTAATCATCGTATTTATACCTTCAAACTATTAAAAGCAATTAAAAATGTTTGAAGCTGAAAATTGGAATTATGTTTTGCGGGGAATTAATTTATGTATTGGAATACAGCTGCTTATTCTATCTTTCCTAAAACTATTTCAGCAATCCAAACGAGATAAGATACTTGGATTATTTACTTTATTACTGGCAATAGCTTATATGCGAGTGCTTTTAATTGAATTCGTTTCAGGAATACCGTTAGCAAGAGTCTTACTTTTAAATTCCCTCGAAATTTTCTTTCCGCCTTTACTGTATTTATATATAATATCGTCAAATAACTCCGATTTTAAATTGAGAAAACACATGCTGTTTCCTTTTTTCTATGTCTTGATGAATATTGTATTAAAGATCTTCCTTGCAGATTTTTATGCAGACAACAGAGCGTTTTTAGTTGTGCTTAATGCCAATATTATCGTTTTAAATTTTATTGTTTATTTCTGGTTAGGAATTCAGGCTTTTAGAAAAAACCTGGATATAAGTTTAAAAGATAAGGCCCGGTTAAAATTTCGTTTTTTCTATTATATCATCAATATATATGAAATCCTGAATGGAGCTGTAAATTCTATCTCAGTAACCACAAAATATGCATCACCTGAAGCAAATGAAATATTAACTCCTGTATTGTTAGGTCCTGGTATGCGTTTGACCTTGACTTTAATTGGAGTTATACAAGCTTTATTTCTGATTTTCCATATTTTGACAGAATCTCAATTCTTTAAAGACTACTATTTAGGGAAGAATATAGAGAAGAATAAAAGCTTAATTCTTGAAGGAGAATCTTTAAAACAAAAAATAGAAAAAATTATTACAGAGCATCAACTGTTTAAAGATCCTGAATTGAATCTGAAAAATATTTCTAAAAAAATTGAAGTAAATCCAACTATTGTAATGGAATATTTTAGTCAGGAACTCAAAATGTCTTTTAATGATTATATCAATAGATTTAGAGTCAATGAGTTTAAAAAATTAATGATGCTTAAGGAAAATGAAAAGTATGATATCATGGGGATAGCAGAATTAGCAGGATTTAAATCCAGGGCTACATTTTATAGGAATTTTAGAAGAATAGAAGGAGTTTCACCCAAAGAATACAAAGAAAGAATACAATCTGAAGAAGCGTAATGATGATTCAGAAGTAAATCTCTTGTGCTAACCGATAAGTATTAGCATGAGCATTGACTATAGTATTGAGGTCAGGGGAGTAACCACCTCCCATACTACATTGCACCGGAATTTGCATATTATGGCAAGTTTCTAATACCAATTCATCTCTTTGTTTACATCCTTGCACGCTAAGCCCTAACTTCCCTAATTTATCTGTTTTAATAATATCTACTCCGGAAAGGTAAAAGATAAAATCAGGTTTTTGTTGATTGATAAGTTTAGGGAGGGTTTCTTTTAAAACAGAAAGGTAGGCTTCATCCTCGGTATGATCATCTAAAGCGATATCCAAATCGCTAACTTCTTTTTTAAAAGGATAATTATTCTTCCCATGGACAGAAAAAGTGAATACAGAATCATCATTTTGAAAAATTTCTGCAGTGCCATTTCCCTGGTGTACATCCAAATCTACAATAAGAATTTTATTGGCCAGTTTTTTATGCTGAAGATACCGGGCACCTATTGCCTGGTCATTAAATAAACAAAAAGCTTCTCCATGACCGGTATATGCATGATGAGTACCACCTGCAATATTCATAGAAATTCCATTTTCCAAAGAAAACACACATCCTTTAATAGTTCCATCTGCAATTATGACTTCTCTGTCTACTAACTCTTTAGAAAGTGGAAAACCAATTTTTCGGGCTGCCCTGGGATTTAAAGTTAGATTGAATAAATCGTCGTAATATTCTTGGGTATGAACCCTTAGAATATGATCTTGATCCGGGAAATCCGGTGTAAAAAAATTATCTTCCTCACAAGTACCTTCATATAAAAGTTGTTTAGGCAGCAAATCGTATTTTGACATTGGGAAACGATGTCCGTCTGGCAGATGATGTTTATAAATGGGATGATAAGCTATTTTGAGCATTTGTGTTTTATCATATCGAACATGGATGTCAGCAGACAGGCGTAGTCGAACTTTGTGTCATATCGAGCGCAGTCGATATATATTTAAGGTTTATATTTTGAATGTGTTGCATTTCTACATTCAGCTAGAATTTGCAGCATATTAAAATCACCCGAAATTAAAGCTTCTTTTTTTAATTTACTCCACTTCTTTATTTTTTTCTCAAAATAAATAGCTTGATCCGGACTTGTAAATTCTTGTTGAAATACTAGTTTTAAAGGCCTTCGTGAATGTGTATAAGAGTTTTTTAATTTGCCTTCTTGATGTTCACTAAAACGCCTTTCTATATTATTTGTGATACCAGTATAGAGAGAATTATCAGAACATCTTAATATGTATACATAATATGTTTTCATTTTAAAAACACCTCGACTGCGCCTGTCTGCCGAACAGGCAGGCTCGGTGTGACAATTAATAATATGGTAAAAAATATAAATAAATCGAACTCAGTCCATAGCAATACAAGGCTCCAACTAACACTATAAGAATTGTTAACTTACTTACCTTGGTTTTCTTAATTTCCGGCCAAATACTTTTTATGTCCTCTTTTTCTGATATTATTACTTTCGTATTTGCTAATAAATCACCTAACCTTATTCTGGGACTCAACAAACAAATAAAAACTTCTATAAGCCAAAAAGGAATAGTTAGGTTTCGAACAAAGCACTGGAGAGAATTGGCTGGTTTCAAAGAACTTCGATCCACTACTTGAAGTCCAACAATTCTTTTAGCTACACTTTTACCTCGATAAGAATCTTTTAAAAAATAAATCATAAATGGTAAGGATGCTATGGCCATGGATCCAGCTGATAAAATAAAAGTACCTTTAATTAGTAATATATAGACCATTACAATACCAAAGATTAATATCATAGGTATCATCATTATAAATATCATCGAAACATGATCTAAAAACATAGATGCTATTCGTAGAAGTCTAATATTCATTTGATCGATCTTTACTTTTTTATAAAAATTCCGAATAACTCATTCCCAGCTCTGGGTTTGATAGAATTGAAACAAGACTCAAAAAGCTTCACCTCGAAATAAGGAGATAAATAACCCAGGTATTCTTCTTTTGAACCCCCAAAAGGTCTTTTGTTATCTTGTGATAACGGATGGTTAAACCATAAACCTACTAATTTTCCATTTGGTTTTAGTAAACTCGCCATTTTTTGAGCATATAAGGTTCGATTTTCCTTATTGGGCTCAAAAGAACAAAAGAAAGTCTGTTCTAAGGTTAAATCATAACTTTCCTGATGTTCAAAAAAGTTTTCATTTTTTAAATGACTTTCAGGAAATTCAGGTAAACGCTTTTTTAAAGCATTCAAAGGGATCGACGAAATATCTAAAACGAATGTGTTTTTAAAACCGTTATTAAAAAGATATTCGGCTTCATAAGCATTTCCGGCACCCGGAATCAAAATACGAATATTTTTATCTTCTAATTGATCTATATACTCTTTTAAAGGAGTAGAAATATATCCAATATCCCAACCTGTTTGTTCGTCTAAATATCGTTTTGACCAATATTCATTTTCAGATTTAGTATCTTGAATTTTGGACATAAAAAACAATTAATTAATGGTTGTTCCGTCAATAACTCCTTCTTCATCAGGGTTAACGAAGACAATTTTTCCTTCGGTATTTTCAGCCATCAGAATCATACCTTCACTTTCTACACCTCTTAATGCTCTTGGAGCCAGGTTAGCCAATACGGTAACACGTTTTCCAATTAAGTCTTCCGGTTTAAAATGTTCGGCAATACCGGAAACAATAGTGCGGACATCAATACCAGTGTCTACTTTAAAAACTAATAGTTTTTTTGCTTTTGGCATTTTTTCTGCCTCCAGGATGGTACCAACACGAATATCGAGCTTAGAGAAATCATCGTATGTGATGATTTCTTTTTGAGGCTCAACTTCTTTATTTTCGGCTTCGTTTGTTTTTTTAGTGGCTTCCAATTTGTCTAATTGTTTTTGAATGTCTTTGTCTTCAATTTTGCTAAAAAGTAACTCGCTTTTTCCTATCTGAAAATCAGCAGGAATCAACTCTTCTTTTATAGAGATATCGTTCCATGTTAATTCGTCATTGCAAATCACATCCTGATGTGATGAAGCAATCTTTTCTGGAGAAGAAGTGGTTACTTCGTCATTTCCTTCCTCATAATGAGGTAAATTAAGTATCGATTTTAATTTACGCGATGTGAAAGGAAGGAAAGGTTCACTTAAAACAGAAAGTCCGGTTGCTATCTGAAGCGCTACATACATAATAGTTTTAACGCGATCTTCATCTGTTTTAATCAGTTTCCAGGGTTCAGCATCAGCAAGGTACTTATTCCCCAATCGTGCTAAATTCATTAGCTCTTGTCCGGCTTCCCTAAAGCGATAACGATCTAAAGAACTTGCAATTTTTTCAGGATAACTTCTAAGCTGCCCTAAAGTATTTTTGTCAACTTCTGTAAAATCTCCCGGTTGAGGAATTACTCCATTGTAATATTTATTAGTAAGTACTACTACACGATTTACAAAGTTTCCAAAAATAGCAACTAATTCATTGTTATTTCTGGCCTGAAAATCTTTCCAGGTAAAATCGTTATCCTTGGTTTCAGGAGCATTTGCAGTTAAGGTGTACCTAAGTACGTCTTGCTGTCCTGGGAATTCTTCAAGGTATTCATGTAACCACACTGCCCAGTTTTTTGAAGTAGAAAGTTTGTTCCCTTCTAAATTTAAAAACTCATTAGCAGGCACATTTTCAGGAAGAATATAATTACCATGAGCTTTTAGCATGGCCGGGAAAATAATACAGTGAAAAACAATATTATCTTTTCCGATAAAATGCAATAACCTGGTATTTTCATCTTTCCAATACGGTTCCCAATCTATTCCTTTTTCTTTTGCCCATTCTTTGGTAGAAGAAATATAACCTATCGGTGCATCAAACCATACATAAAGCACTTTCCCATCTGCTCCTTTAACAGGTACCGGGATTCCCCAGTCAAGATCGCGGGTAACAGCTCTTGGTTTTAATCCGTCATCTACCCAGCTTTTTACTTGTCCATATACATTAGGCTTCCAATCATTTTTATGCCCTTCCAAGATCCATTCCCTGAGAAAACCTTCATATTGATCTAAAGGTAAAAACCAGTGTTTGGTTTGTTTTAAGATTGGTTTAGATCCGCTTAAAGTAGATTTAGGATTGATTAAATCGGTTGCGTTCAAAGAACTTCCGCAGTTTTCACATTGATCACCATAAGCTTCTTCATTACCACATTTAGGGCAGGTTCCTGTAACAAAACGATCTGCTAGAAATTGCCCGGCTTCATCATCATATAATTGTTCAGTAACTTCTTCTATAAACTTATCTTCTTCATATAGCTTCTTAAAAAAATCGGAAGCCGTTTCATGATGTATAGGCGCAGATGTACGAGAATAATTGTCAAAAGTAATTCCGAAATCCTGGAAAGATTGTTTAATGATACTGTGATACTTATCAATGATTTCTCTAGGGGATACCCCTTCTTTTTTTGCCTTCATAGGGATAGCAACACCGTGTTCATCGCTACCGCAAATAAAAGCAACATCTTTACCTGTTAATCGTAAATAACGCGCATAAATATCTGCCGGAATATAAACACCCGCCAAATGACCAATATGAATAGGGCCGTTAGTGTAGGGGAGTGCGGCAGTAATGGTAACTCTACCTTGTTCTTTTGACATGTTCTTGGACTTAAAGAGCACAAAAATAAAGAATTTGAAAGAAGATTGGATCAATTATTTAATCTGATCTAAAAAGCCTGTCATTCCTGCGAAGGCAGGAATCTATTTATTCAATGCTTATTTTTTTTGGATTCCTGCCTTCGCAGGAATGACAAATGATGGAAGAGCATACTATTTACAGATACTCCTCCTTAACCAGGATTAAAGGAAGAAAGATGGTTTTTCAAATAGAAAAATCGTAAGGATTGTGTTTTAACTCTTTCTTTATTAAGAATAAATTTATAGTAGTAATAACAAAAAAGAAAAGCCTCTCTTAACTGAGAGGCTCTTCAGGTTGTTTATTTGTTGGTTAAGATCTTATTATAATTGATTTGCTGAATTTTCTATCTTGGATAGTAATACTGTAGATGTACTGTCCGGTTTGTAAACGCGTATTGATCTTTTCTTTAATATTAATTTTCTTGGAGCCTGCAAACATCATTTCGTTAGCGATAGTTGCTACTCTTTGCCCCAATAGATTGTATAATTGAATATCAACGTGTGCTGTGAAAGGCAATTCAAAATAAACAAAGGGGTCTTTATCTTCGTTAGGATAATAAGGTTCATGCTTCATATAAGCACCTAATCGCTGTTCTGATTGATTTATAGAAGAATTACCGGTACAATCAAAACCTAAGTCTAATGCTTCATAGGGTTTATCAAGCAATGCATCACGTACAACTTCTTCATCAATACATAACCATTTGGTCATAACTGTGGCATAAACATCTCTAAAATCTATGGAAGATTTAAGATTACCACGATCTAAATCTGTCAGGCTCGGATGTTCTCCTACATATTCATTGCCATTAAGTGATGGTCCGAACATTAATACAGGAGCGGCGGCCCCATGATCTGTCCCTTCAGAACCATTTTCAAAAACACGCCTGCCAAATTCAGAGAAAGTCATTCCCAATACATATTTAGACATATCAGCAGCATCTAAATCGGTATAAAAATTTGCCATAGCCGATGATAACTCAGACATTAGTTTTGTATGTCTTTCTGGCTGACCCGAATGTGTATCAAAGCCGCCAATACTCACCATATAAACTTTAGTGCCTAAATTCCCTTTAATCAATCGGGCTACTGTGGCTAATTGCCTGGAAATACCAGTGTCTTCATAAGCAGCTGCATTACTGGATCTTTGATATGCCTGATGAATTTTTTCAGCATAAGTATAGGTAGTGTTTATAGAACCTCTCATATACTCTAACTGATCTCCGTAAGTACAATCCGGAAGGTCTAATAAATCGTGCATGGTACCATTTTCAGCAACGCGTTGTAATTGATTAGTTCCGGATAAAACAAAAGCATAATTTTTATCGAATCCTTCAAAAACCAAATTGGCAAAATTCCCAATCTGCACTGCAGCAGGGCTTTCCGGCGGATTTAGAAAATAATCAGGATGGAGGTGTTCGTAATAACGCCCTAACCATCCGTTTCTAAGCCTTTCATCTTCTTCACCACTTGCCCAGATATCGGATGAAGTAAAATGAGAAAGATTAGGGTCGTCGTAACCGACACCGTGTATTCCTCTCATTTTGCCTTCTCCGAACATTGCTTCGAGGGGTTGCATATAATTTGGCAATCCAAAATCCTGGGTAAGGCATATTAATTCATCTTTTGGAATATGAATTTTTGGTCTTGCATTTACATAATTATCATAATCGTAAAGCGGAATAATAGTATTTAGACCATCATTTCCACCAACTAGTCTGACGAGCACCAGAATATTGTCAGTTTCTGCCTGACTGAGTGCGACGGAAAGGGGGGAAGCAGAAGAAGCTGAAATAGAATTACCTCCAAGCATCATAGTTCCTGTTCCGGCAATTCCTAAAGCTTGTAGAAATGATCTTCTGCTCCAAAGTTTGTGTTCGTCGTCGTGAGATAAATCTTTATGGTTTGAATGAGAATGGTGTTCGCACATGGTGTAGGTTATTTAAGTTGAAGTTCTGGTTGACGTGTAAGATGTAATAAGAGTTGGAATACCTGTAGAGGTACATGTTCGTTGTATAAGTTCCAGGCTCCTCCTACCATATGATCATCTGTTAATTCGCTTTTAAAAACCTGGCAGGCTACATCTGTTTCAGAAGGAGAAAACAAGCCTTTAGGTACAAATCGATCAATAATTTTTCCAACTACAAAGGGAAGGTCATTAGAGTCACCACCTACAGCAGCAAGAGCAATAGTTCTAAATTGTTCCTGATCTGCTTCCCAGGCACGAGTGATAAATGTTTCGAGCATACTCCATCTCAGGATAAGAGAATTAGAATTGATCCAACTCCTGTTACGTTGCCATCCCGCTACATCTACAGGTGAAAAAAGCTGCTGCCCAGCAAGGCGGCATGCATTAGTCATTAATTGTAAGGTTTCGTCACCATAACCCAAGCCAGACTCATTGATAAAGTTTACAAAAAAATCAAAGTGACTTTTTATAACAACGCCTATGGTTGTATCATCAAAAAAATGTTCACTTCTAAAAAGTTGCCTTAAGACTGGGGCAATTTCAAAATCGTTATTAACAAAGGTATCTACCAGTTGATCTACAATTTGCTCATTGATTTCCGGACTTACAAAGAAACTGTAAAACCTTCTGCAAATAAATGTTCCTATAATTCTTGAATGTTCTTCAAAAAGAATATCTATCACATCGTCATATCCCCAGTTTCCGGTTCTCCCAAAAATGGTTTTGGTACCATTATCGTATGTTTCCGGATCAAATGAAATGGTTCCACAGTCTACAGGTCTATCTGTATACCCCGTTAAAGCCCTGGCAGTTTCAAGGATATCTTGTTCAGTATATCCATTACCTTCTCCCATTGTAAATAATTCATATAACTCACGGGCATAATTCTCATTGGGGGCACCTCTTCTATTTCTTCCTCCGTCAAGGTACATCAACATTGCAGGAGTAAGTCCGATTTCCCGGGTAAACTCTCTGAAATTACCAATAGCATGACGTTCCAGAGTGTCGTAATACTGATAAAGGTATCCGGGGCATTGGTATTCCCTGTATTCAGTTACAAAATGGTTACTCCAGAAAAAACTCAATCGTTCTCTGAGTCCGTTATTAATTAATCCTCTGGTAACCGTAAGTTCCCATTCATCTACCTGGCCTCCTGTTACTTCACGGGCCATATCTTCATCAGCAGGATAATTATTTTCATCCCAGAAGGCCCATGTAGGCTGGGGTAATAAGGGTTTGTTTATCGCTTCATCAATTAAAGCATCGACTAAATTTAAAGGATTTTGATTGATTGCAGCATTAATGGTTTCAGCAGAAGCACTAAAACCAATGCGTCGATAAAGGTGGCTTATTTTACGTTCATCCCACGGATTTTCGGCCGTTGGAACGTAAGGCGCTAAGCTGGCGGTATTGCAGTCTGTAAAAATTTCCATAAGATTTGGGTGCGTTATCTTGATTCCAAATTACTAAAAATTAATTAATTACAATAATTTACTTCTCGATCTAAGAGAATTTTTACCTAAAAGAGTATCTTAGAATCCAGAAACTAATACATGAAAGAACCTAAATATTTACGTGAAGGAGACACGGTTTGGATCACAGCTACAGCCAGGAAAATGACTCTTGAAGAAATTAAGCCTGCTATTTTATTACTGAAAAAATGGGGATATAAAGTAAAAATCGGGAAAGTAATCGGATTAGAAGATCACCAATTTGCCGGTACAGATAGAGAGCGTAGTGACGATTTTAATGCAGCTGTAAGAGATCCGGAGGTAAAGGCTATTTGGTGTGTGAGAGGAGGCTATGGTACTGTTCGTATGGTAGATCATATCGATTTTGAATTGTTAAAACAGCATCCAAAATGGTTAATTGGATATTCAGATATTACCGTATTGCACAGTCATTTGCATAATAAAGGGGTAGCCAGTTTACATGCGACCATGCCTGTAGATTTAGGAACTATAAAAAATAAAGCATTAGCATCTTTAAAATCGGTTTTATCGGGAGAACCGACATCTTATAAAATTCCATTTACAAATGATAATAAGCTTGGTGAATGTAAAGGGCAATTAGTTGGAGGAAATCTTTCAGTTTTATACAGTATGTTAGGATCTGAAAGTAGTATAGATACAAATGGGAAAATCTTGTTTTTAGAGGATTTAGATGAGTACTTATATCATATAGACAGGATGCTTATGAACCTGAAAAGAAACGGATATTTCGAGAATCTAAAGGGTTTGGTCATAGGGGGAATGACTAAAATGCATGATAATACGATTCCGTTTGGGAAAAATGCAACAGAAATTATCATAGATATTACCTCAGAATATAACTTTCCTATCGCTTTTAATTTCCCGGCAGGTCATATAAAAGACAATCGCACTTTAATTTTAGGCAAGGAAGCTATCCTGAAGGTGCATAAAGATTTTACTTTTTTAGATATGAATGTATAAATATGGCTTCACATAATGATTTTGGAAAAAAGGCAGAAGAGCTGGCTTGTGATTTTTTAATAAGGAAAGGATTTCAAATTGTAGCAAGAAATTACCGGTTTGATAAAGCCGAAATAGATATTATTGCTCAAAAAGGAACTTTTTTATCGATTGTAGAAGTAAAAGCAAGAACTAATGTCAGTTTTGGTAATCCTGAGAGTTTTGTAAGTAAAAAAAAGATCCAATTGCTTGTAAAAGCAGCAAATCACTACGTTATTGAGAATGAATTAGATGTTGAAGTTAGGTTTGATATTATCTCAATCATTAATAAAAAGAATACATATTCTATCGATTTTATAGAGAATTCATTTTTTCACTTCTGAAAAATTAACAAAACCCGTGTTATTTAAAACATTTTGTGTATTTTTGCACATCAAATATTATTTTTTGTTAAATTTTGTTAAAACATGAAAACAATATCTTCTGTAGTTGAAAATTACATCAAGTCGAAACCATTTTTACAAAGCGCTCTTGCTCAGGGAATTATAAACTTGACTTCTTTGTCTCGAATTATTAAGACAGAAATAGAAGATCAATTAGGTAAAGAAGTCAGAAATGGCGCAGTGGTAATGGCATTAAAGAGGCTTTCTGATGAACTGGAATTTCGGGCAACTCATAAGATAGTCAAAACATTAAAGAATATTGGGGAAATAACAGTACGTTCTTCCCTGAATGACTACACCTTTAAAATATCGGATTCGCTATTGCAAAATATGGCGCATTTGATTACAAAAATAGAAGATAACAAAAATGCATTTTACACATCGTCAAGAGGTGTTAATGAAACAACTATTGTTGTTAGTCAGAATATAGCAAATGAAGTCGAAGAAGTTTTTAAGAGTGAAGAGCTAATCGAGAAAATTGAGAATGTATCTTCTATTACGGTAAAACTTCCAAAAGAAAATGTGAGCATTCCCGGAATCTATTATTTTATCTTTCAAAGATTATCATGGGAAGGGGTAAATATTTATGAAGTGATTTCGACTACTTATGAATTCACTATTTTGGTTGGAGAAGATCAGGTGGATAAAGCATTTAAAGTAATTAAAGATCTTAAATCGCTTTAATTTAAGTTCTACGTAGTCATTGAGCACATCAAATTTTTTGAAAGAATAAGATTCTGATCCTTTTTAAGGAAAGGGGTAATATTCTATGAGTTTTGTTTTAATCTATATATGCCAGAAACATTGATTAATTGAGTGAAACTTTCAAAATCTATGGTAACATTAATAACTATACTCCATTCCTGATTACTGATCCTGGTACCTGAAATAGTTCCTGTTTGAATTTGTACAGCTCCAACTGGAAGGCAAAAACAGCTCCTGCTGTAATATGCATTATTGTCTATAAAATCCTGTCCGCTGTATGAAAAGCTATTTGAGTTAGGATCTACTTCAAAAACAATTAATTCATCTATTTCATCATCGGCAATACTATTGTCGAAACCATCTGATCTGCTATAATTAAAAACCAGTAAATCTCCATCAGTAACCTCAACTAATAAAGGAGCTATATTGGGATTATTTAGTATTTGCACCCTGGAGTTTTCAGTAAAAGTAAGCTCTATTTCTCCTGGAAGATTGCTTTGAATTCCATCATCATCTGAAGAACAAGAAAAAAATATACATATAGTCAGAAATAATAAAAAGCTTGTTCTCATAATGATTGTTCTTTTAGGTTGTTTATAAGGTAGATACAATTATTGAAGAATAGTTGCGTATGTATTTGAAAATTAGTTGTTAGCTAAAGAAATGTTTTTCTTCTCTTTTTGCATAGGTTGAAGCATTTTATGTGCTTTCTGTATAGAATCGATATTTTCAAAAACCAGTAATAAACGTAATCCGTTTCGGGTTTCTTTCTCTTTCATTTTACAAATACTGGAATGTGACTGCACAAATTTTAAAACTTCAGAAAAAGTATTGCTTTGATAAAAACTACTTTGTTGATCTGAGATGAAATACCCGATGAGTTTATTTTTTTTCATCACTATTTTTTCCAGACCTATTTGCGTAGCAATCCATTTAATACGTACACTATCCATCAGGTCAACAGCCTGATCTGGCAGGTTTCCAAAACGATCTTTAAGATTAGTTTCAAATTCTTTGAGTTCTTCTTCAGATTTAAGCGTACTTAAAACATTGTATAAGCTCAGTCTTTCAGAAATGTTGTTAACATAATTATCAGGGAAGAGCAATTCAAAATCTGTATCTATTTGAGTATCTTTTAGATATGATTTTTCCTCTTTTTCAGTACTCTCATATAAATCTTTGAACTCATTTTCTTTTAACTCCTCAATAGCTTCAGCTAATATCTTCTGATAAGTGTCGAATCCGATTTCATTGATAAAACCACTTTGTTCTCCTCCTAAAATATCCCCGGCCCCCCGTATCTCGAGGTCTTTCATTGCTATGTTGAACCCACTACCTAGCTCTGTAAACTGTTCGAGTGCCTGAATACGTTTCCTTGCATCTTCTGTCATAGCAGAATAAGGAGGAGTGATAAAGTAACAAAAGGCTTTTTTATTACTTCTACCTACACGTCCACGCATTTGATGTAAATCGGATAACCCAAAATTATTAGCATTATTAATAAAAATAGTATTAGCATTAGGTACATCCAGTCCGCTTTCAACAATAGTGGTTGAAACCAAAACATCAAATTCACCAGCCATAAATGCCAGCATTAATTGTTCTAGTTTTTTTCCTTCCATTTGTCCATGTCCAATTGCAACTTTTGCATCGGGCACCAAACGCTGAATCATACCGGCAACTTCCTTGATATTATCTATCCTGTTATGAATAAAAAATACTTGTCCGCCACGCTGGATCTCATAAGAAACCGCATCTCTAATGGTATCTTCATTAAACTGAATGACACTACTTTCAATAGGATATCTATTGGGTGGAGGAGTAGTAATAACCGAAAGATCCCTGGCTGCCATCAAACTAAACTGCAAAGTTCTAGGAATAGGAGTAGCAGTAAGTGTTAATACATCAATATTTTCCTTAAGCGTTTTTAGCTTATCCTTTACGGCGACTCCAAATTTTTGCTCCTCATCTACGATCAGTAATCCTAAATCTTTAAATTTTATATTGGAATTGGCTAATTGATGAGTTCCGATAACAATATCAACCTGTCCGTCTGCTAAACCTTCTATAACATTTTTACGTTCTTTGGCTGTTCTGAAACGATTAAGATATTCTACTCGTACAGGAAAATTCTTCAATCGTTCACTAAACGTTTTATGATGCTGGAAAGCCAAGATGGTAGTAGGAACCAAAATAGCTACTTGTTTCCCATTATCTACAGCTTTAAAAGCTGCACGTATGGCTACTTCAGTTTTACCAAAACCTACATCCCCACATACCAAACGATCCATAGGCCGTTCACTTTCCATATCAGCCTTTACATCCAGGGTAGATTTGCTTTGATCCGGAGTGTCTTCGTATAAAAAAGAGGCTTCTAATTCGTGCTGCAAATAACTATCCGGAGCATATTGAAATCCTTTTTTTGTTTTGCGTTTTGCATAGAGTTCAATGAGACTGAAAGCAATCTCTTTAACTCGTTTCTTGGTCTTTTGCTTTAATGCTTTCCAGGCATTACTTCCCAGCTTATAAACCTTTGGAGGTTTTCCGTCTTTCCCGTTATACTTTGTTATTTTATGAAGGGAATGAATACTCACATATAAGATATCACGATCTCCATATACTAACTTGATAGCTTCCTGCATTTTTCCTTCGACATCAATTTTTTGCAATCCGCCAAACTTTCCTATTCCATGATCGATATGTGTTACATAGTCTCCCACAGTCAGGTTGGTGAGTTCTTTAAGTGTAATTGCCTGTTTTTTAGCGTAACCGTTTTTTAAATGGAATTTGTGGTAACGTTCAAAAACCTGATGATCTGTATAGCATGCTATTTTATGTTCCTTATTTATAAAACCTTGATATAGTGGAAAAACAATGGTTTTATAATGAACTTGCTGTTCCATTTCTTCAAAAATGTCATGAAAACGTTTTGCTTGTTGTTCGCTGGCACAGCAGATATAATTTGTAATGCCTTCGGAATGATTCTGATTTAAATTTTCTATCAGTAGATCAAATTGTTTGTTGAAAGAAGGCTGAGGTTTAGTGTCAAATACTACAGGATCATCTTGGGTTAAATAAGATTGCTGCCCTATTTCTACAACTGTAAGCTCTAATAATTGTTTTTTAAGCAATGATGAATTGCAGAATAATTGATCCGGAGTACTGTGTTTAATTTCTTTGGATAATTGCTGAAAAGCTTCTTCTGCCTTTTCAAAAAGAGCATCTATCCTTCCTGAAAATAAAGATAGATCTTTGGTGAAAACAACAGTTTTAGATGAAATATATTTAAAAAAACTTTCCCTCGAATCTTTTAAGAATTTATTTTCTACGTTGGGAATGATGGCAATCTTTTTAATTTTTTCTGTAGACAATTGTGTTTCTACATCAAAACAACGAATACTGTCTACTTCATCTCCAAAGAATTCAATTCTATAAGGCTCTTCATTTGAAAAAGAAAAAACATCGACAATACCTCCTCTCACAGAAAATTCTCCGGGTTCACTAACAAAATCAACGCGTTTGAATTGGTATTCAAAAAGAACCTCGTTGACAAAATCTAACGATAATGTATCGCCTGTAGTGATTTTTAGAGTACTTCTTTCCAGCTCTTTTTTAGTAACAACTTTTTCAAATAAAGCATCCGGATAGGAAACAATAACTCCTGGCTTTTTTCTTGAATTAATACGATTTAATACTTCTGCCCTTAAAAGTACATTCGCATTATCAGTTTCTTCTATTTGATAGGGTCTTCTATAACTTCCGGGATAAAACAAAACATCTTTTTCTCCCAAGAGTTGTTCAAGGTCATTTAGATAATAAGCAGCCTCTTCTTTATCATTAAACACCAAAAGAAAAGGCAGTTCTGCCTCCTTAAATGTATTAGATAATACAAAAGAAAGGGAAGAACCATGAAGTCCTTTTAAATGTGTTTTACTTTGAAATTTGGAAATAGCTTGCCCTAGTTTTTGCTGTTGCAAAGACTGTGAAAACAGTTGCGAGATCATTTGTTTACTCACGAAGACAATTTTGGTGCAAATATAAGAAGCCGAATGATTATTTTAAATGAAGAAATCATTAAATGTATTAGCGTATTATTTTTTAGTATAAAAATATGGATTCCTGCCCCTGTCTGCCGACAGGCAGGTTCGAAAGAAATCGAAGATTCGACGTAGTCAATGACAAAATAATGATAGAAATGACTGTGTAATGATTTAAATTACTTTTTTAAAACAAGCTACTAATTTGTCAAAATCGTCTTTGGTATTGTACAAATGACATGAAATACGAATAGCGCTTCCTCTAAAGGAAACAAAAATGTTTTCTTCTTTAAAGTAAGACTTAAGTGCTTCCATATCTGTTCCTGCAGGAGGAGTAACTCCAAAAAGGTGATGCGCTCTATGTTGATCTTCTTCAATAAAACAACCTAAACTTCTAAGTTCATTAACAGCTCCAATAGAAATTTCTTTACAGTATCCCTGAATGGCAGCAGGTGTCCATTCAATGAGTAATTCCAGGGATTTGATAAGCATGGGAGTTAATACAAAGTTACTGGACTCACCTACAGAAAAACGCCCTGATTTTGGCTGATACTCATCTGTATAATTCACTAATGCCGAGAAATCCCTACTATCTTTACGATTCATCCAGTTATTTTCAATAGGCTTGCCTTTATGGAAATAATCACCATAATATGCCATTCCCAGCGAATAAGGTCCTAAAAGCCATTTGTATCCTCCGCAAATAAGAGCATCCGGGTCAATTTCTTTAACAGAAAAAGGATAAGCACCTATACTTTGAGTTCCGTCAATAATGAGTAAAGCATCGTGCTCTCGTGTTTTTTGTCGTATTGCTTTTAAATCGAAGAGTGTTCCATCGGTCCATAATACATGTGGAAGAGTAACTACCTTAGTTTTTGGAGTTATAGCTTCCAGTAGTGCAGCATTCCACCGTTCACCTCTATTCTTAAAATCTTCCGGTTGATTTACTGTTTTTATAATTAACTTTTTTTCATCGGCAATATTCCTCCAACTGTAAATATTACTGGGGAATTGATCTTCTAATACTAGAATTTCATCTCCTGCTTCAAAATCGATGTTATTTGCAGCGTTTGCAATACCATAAGATGCAGATGGAATAATGGCATTGTATTCATAATCATTAGCATCGATAAGTGTAGCAAAGCGTTGTTTTACAATAGCATGTTCCGTAAAAAAATTGGCATCAGTAATTTCATAAGGAAGACTTTTTAAACGAATACCTTTATACCCTGCTTCTTCAGAAGTTTTGGGTAAGGGAGCCATAAAAGCCGTATTTAAATAAGTAACATGATCGGGTAAACTAAAGAGGTGCTTTTGATGCTTCATTATCTGTAATAATCGATATTTAAAGACACGAAATTAAGAAACTAAAATGAATAGAAAGCGGGAGATTATTATAAATAACAAAATGACAAAAAAAGAACTTAAAATTGATTTTATTACCTTAAGAGAATATATATCTTTGCACTTCTAAAAAATAAAAAACATGTCAATATCAGATTTATATTCAAGCGGATTCAGAGAGAGAAATAAAAGTCATTTTGCTGCAATTGTTCGTGTAGCTTTATCAGATGGAGTAATTACAGATGAAGAAAAAGCTTTTTTAGATCGATTAGCAGGAAACCTGGATATTGATAAAGGGGATTATGAAAGTATTTTGGAAAACCCTGTAGAATATCCTGTTAACCCTCCAACATTCTACAATGCACGTTTAGAACGTTTATATGACCTGGCTATGATGGTATATGCAGATCATCATTTAGGGGAGCGTCAGCAAGGATTATTGGAAAGATTGGCTGTAGGCCTAGGTTTTACTCCTGGAAATGTTAAGTATGTTGTTGCTAAGGCACTAGAGCTTGTAAAAGACGGTGTTGATAGTAATGGCTTCAAAGAAGAAATCAGATTTATGAACAGGTAATCCTGTTTATCGCATAAATTTATCACAATAAAAAAGCTTCCTCTTTATAATCAAGTGGAAGCTTTTTTTTATGACTCATAGTCAAAAATAAGTTACTTTATTTTGACATAAACTCTTCAGCTTTCTCTACCATCTTTCTGCTTCCACAGAAAAAAGGAACCCTTTGGTGCAGTTCTGTTGGTTCTATATCTAAGATTCTTGTAAAACCATCACTTGCTTTCGCATTGGCCTGCTCTGCCAGGAACGCCATAGGATTACATTCGTAAAGTAAGCGCAATTTCCCATTAGAAGCCATACTGCTCTTAGGATAGATATAAATTCCGCCCTTGATCATATTTCTGTGAAAATCTGAAACCAGAGATCCTATGTAACGAGAAGTATAGGGACGATCTCCCTCTTCTTTCTGGCAATATTTTAAATAATCTTTCACCCCTTGAGGAAAATGATTGTAATTCCCTTCGTTTATAGAATATATTTTCCCTGTTTCAGGAAATTCCATATTAGGGTGAGACAAATAAAAAGTTCCAATAGCAGGATTCAGCGTAAAACCGTTAACCCCATGTCCGGTTGTATAAACCAACATAGTTGAAGTCCCGTAAATTACATAACCTGCGGCAACCTGGTTTCTTCCCGGTTGAAGAAAATCCTGTAAGGTTACGGGTGTCCCTACCGGTGTGACTCTGCGATAGATAGAAAAAATAGTCCCTACAGATACATTGACATCAATATTTGATGATCCGTCTAAAGGATCTATAAGTACTATATATTTATTTTGATGATTTTCATCCTGGCTGTTAATACTGATAAAATCGTCTTCTTCTTCAGAAGCAATACCACAAACAATTTCCCTTTTAGTTAATGTCTGAATGAACTTTTCATTAGCCAATACATCCAGTTTCTGCTGATCTTCCCCTTGTACGTTAGTATCTCCTGCAGCACCAATAATATCTACAAGGCCTGCTTTGTTAACTTCATGATTTACTACTTTTGCAGCTAACCTTATTGCATTAATAAGTTTGGAGAGTTCACCGGAAGAATATTTGAATTCTGTTTGATTTTCAATAATAAATTCTCCGAGGGTTTGATTTTTCTTAGACATGCTAATCAGGGTTGTGATTTTGCTCACAAATATCGGCAAAAATGTGAAACTACAAGGTTTTCGTAGGAATATTAATTTTTACATTTATAACTTTGTGTTATATTTGAAACAACATGGAATTTAATATAAGAGTAGCACAGCGGGAAGATATGGTTCAGGTCATAACATTGATCAAAGAACTTGCTCTTTTTGAAAAAGAACCCGGAGCTGTAGAAATTACAGCAGAAAATTTGGAACGGGATGGTTTCAATGAAAATCCGTTATTTCACTGTTTTGTAGCAGAAGTAAAAGATAAGATCGTTGGGATGGCTTTGGTATATCCCAGGTACTCGACCTGGAAAGGAAGAACTATTCACCTGGAAGACCTTATCATAAACGAGAAAATGAGAGGAACAGGAATAGGTAGCGCTTTATTTACCGAAGTTATAAAGTACGGAAATGAATTGGGAGTAAAACGCATAGAATGGGCAGTCTTAGATTGGAACGAGCCTGCAATTAAGTTTTATGAAAAGAATGGGGCTAATGTCATGAGAGATTGGGATGTTGTTCAATTGGACGAAACAGGAATAAAGAATTATATATCTAAACTGTGATTTAAAAATAAAAAGATAAACACGTGAAAATATTTAAGTTTGGTGGAGCGTCTGTAAAAGATGCAGAAGGTGTTAAAAATTTAGCAAGTGTTCTTAAAACTGTAGGTTATGACAATACCTTATTAGTAGTTTCTGCTATGGGTAAATCTACAAATGCTTTTGAATTAGTAGTTAAGAATTACTTTGAAAATGAAGAAGAACTTCAAAATAGTGTAGAAGAAATAAAAAAATATCACACAACGATATTACAAGATTTATTTGAAAATGAAAATCACCCGGTTTTTTGGAAAGTAGATGGTTTGTTTGCAGAACTTTGCTCTTTTTTAAGCCGAAATAAATCGCCAAATCACAGCTTTGTTTACGATCAGGTGGTAAGTTTTGGAGAATTGATATCTACTACCATAATTAGCAATTACCTTTTGGATAATGGTATTAAGAATACCTGGGTAGATGCCAGAAACCTGATTAAAACAGATACAAGTTACAGAGATGGAAATGTAGACTGGGAGACTACACAGCAGAATATTAATGAAGGGGTAAATAAGAAGCTTTTAAACATTGCGCAAGGTTTTATTGCCAGTGATCCGAATAATTTTACAACAACATTAGGAAGAGAAGGATCTGATTATACAGCAGCTATTTTTGCATATTGTTTAAATGCAGAAAGTGTAACCATCTGGAAAGATGTTCCCGGTGTTTTGAACGCAGACCCTCGTTATTTTGAAAATGCTGAATTGCTGCATCAAATATCTTATACAGAAGCTATAGAATTAGCGTTTTATGGAGCATCGGTTATTCACCCTAAAACACTGCAACCGCTTCAAAGAAAGGAAATACCCTTGTATGTAAAGTCGTTTATTAACCCTGAAGGACAAGGCAGTTGTGTGAGTAAAGGAACTAAATTGAATCCTCTGGTGCCTTGTTTTATCGTGAAGAAAGACCAGGTGTTAATTTCTTTGTCTTCTTTGGATTTTTCATTTATTGTAGAGAAGAATATCAGTGAAATTTTTGAATTGCTTCATCAACATAGAATGAAAGTAGATGTAATTCAGAACTCCGCGATTAGCTTTTCTGTTTGTGCCGATAATAAATTTGGAAACCTGGATAAACTCATAGCAGTTTTAAAAGCAAAATTTAAAGTAGAACATTATGAAAATGTTTCACTTTACACCATTAGACATGCTACAGAAGAAGCGATTGCTTCTATCGAAAAAGATAAAGAAATACTATTGAAACAGTATTTACAGGATACAGTACAACTGGTTGTAAAATAGTTTAGAATCGGGTTATATTCTAAAAAGATAAAAGCTCTTCAAATAAAAATATTTGAAGAGCTTTCAATTTATTTTAATCTTTTTCGTTATAATTTAGTTTAGACCTTGTCCCAAGTTTTATTCATCAGCTAGAACCTAATTTGCTTACATTTGTATTCTCCAAACAACAAACCAACGAATGGGATTAGTAACAGCTAAGGAAGTCGCTAAAGCTATAAAAGTCAATAAATATGGCGTCATAGGTACCTTTATAGGATGGGTGCTTATGAAAGTGCTTAAGATTTCTACATTAAATAAAATCTACAATAAGCATAAACACCTTCAAAATACAGAGTTTTTAAATGCGCTTTTAGATGAATTTCAGATTCGGTTTGAAATTCCTGAAGAAGACTTAAAAAGATTGCCTAAAGATGGAGGGTATATCACAATATCTAATCATCCGTTAGGTGGGATTGACGGAATATTGTTATTGAAATTATTATCTGAGCAACGCCCGGATTATAAGATCATCGCAAATTTTTTATTGCACAGAATAGAGCCTTTGATTCCATATGTGATGCCTGTCAATCCGTTTGAAGATCATAAAGATGCCAAGAATAGCCTGGCTGGTTTTATGCAATCTATACGTCATCTTAAAAATGGCCATCCTTTAGGTATTTTTCCGGCTGGAGAAGTGTCCACTTATAAAGACGGGAAACTTATAGTCGATAAAGCATGGGAGCCGGCAGCGATGAAATTAATACAAAAGGCAGAAGTACCGGTAGTACCTATTTATTTTCACGCTAAAAACAGTCGTTTGTTTTATAGACTGTCTAAAATAAGCGACACCTTTCGTACCGCTAAACTCCCTTCTGAATTACTGACTCAGAAGAAACGAATTATTAAAGTCAGAATAGGAAAACCAATTACAGTCGCAGCTCAGAAAGAGTATGAAAAACTTCCTGACTTTACAGAATTTCTTAGAAAGAAAACCTACATGCTTTCTAATCCTTATTTAAAGGAAAGTATTCTGACTAAAGTTCCGGGAACACTCAAAATTCCAAAATCTCCTAAAGAGATTATCACACCTGTTCAAGGTGAATTAATGCAAGCCGAAATAGAGATGATCAGGGGAAAAGAATGCCGGTTATTGCAAAGTAAAAATTATGAAGTTTTCCTTGCACCTGCCGATTATATCCCTAATATTTTACAGGAGATTGGCCGATTAAGAGAAATTACTTTTAGAGAAATAGGAGAGGGAACCAATAAGTCGATAGATTTAGATGGTTTTGACAGTTATTATCACCATATGTTCTTATGGGATGATGAGGCTAAAAGAATAGCTGGAGCCTATAGGATGGGCTTAGGAGCCAAAATATTTGAGAAATACGGAATTAACGGATTCTACTTGCAAGACTTATTCCGGTTTGAACCTGAGCTGCATAAGATGATGAGTGAATCTATAGAAATGGGAAGGGCTTTTATCATTAAAGAGTATCAGCAAAAACCAATGCCTTTATTTTTACTCTGGAGAGGTATTGTACATACTACGTTAAGATTTCCGGAACATAAATATTTGATAGGTGGGGTAAGTATAAGTAATCAGTTTTCTAATTTTTCTAAATCTTTGATGATTGAATTTATGAAATCTAATTACTACGATCCTTATGTAGCCCAATATATAGTTCCGAAAAAAGAGTTTAAAGTAAAACTTAAAGATGCCGATAAAGATTTCATTTTTGACGAAACAGAAGCAGATTTAAATAAGTTTGATAAGTTAATAGATGAAGTAGAGCCGGGGAGTCTTAGATTGCCTGTGCTGATCAAAAAATACATTAAACAAAATGCGAAAGTAGTGGCTTTTAATGTTGATCCGTTATTTAATAATTCAGTTGACGGACTTATGTACATTCGTATAGCCGATTTACCTGAAAGTACTGTAAAACCTGTAATGGAAGAACTTCAAGCTGAATTGGAAAGAAAAATTGATGAGGAAGGCAACAATAAAGGATAACCTGTAACCTTTAACTCATCTGTAACAATCAATCTCTAGGGCGTATTAATAAAAAAGTTGTTTGATAACTGGTAAGATTCATACCAGTTATCAACATTAATAGAATAATATATTTTTTTGCCTTTAGAAACTCCTGCAATAAACCCTGCTCTTTTTAATTCGGATAAATGTTGTGAAATAGTTGCTTGTGCTAATTCGATATCTGCTACAATATTGGTACAAGTAGTATGGGGATTTTTACTTATATATTCCAAAATTGCAATACGTGCAGGGTGGCCTAATGCTTTATATAATTTAGCGATTCTGTTTTGGCGCAAAGAATGCGCAAATAATTTGGTTGTCCCCATGAAAATAATATTATGACATAAATATAAAAAACTTAATGAAATAGTGTTAGCTTAAAACCAGGGTTTCTTCCCTACCTGGTAGGTATTGTAAAATTCTTCATCAGATTTGGTAAGGTATATGATTCCTTCTATGATACCAATAAGACCAGGGATCCAAATAAATAAAAGACCTATAAACAGGCAAGAAAGTACATATGCAGCAATAGAAAATCCTAATAAGATAAAGCCTTCTTTATTGTATCCTAAAATAAATTTATGAATTCCTAAAGAACCGAATAAAATCGCGAGAATTCCAGCTATTATTTTTTTGTTATCCTGACTATTGAAAGCTTCTTTGGCACTTTCTGCAAATTCTTTAGCGGTTTCTTTCGCTTCTTCTGCAAAATCTTTATTTTCTTCAGACATGGTTGGTGTTTTTTAGTTATTTTAAAATCAGGACGTTAAATGTAGTAAATATTTTAATATTAAAGAAATGCACTATCAACAGGTTCCCAAAGCTCCAGTTTGTTGCCTTCAGGATCTAAAATCCACCCAAATTTACCATATTCGTATTCTTCTATTTCTCCAACAACAGTTACGCCTTCTTTTTTTAATACCTCTAATAATTCTACCAGATTTTCAACTCTAAAGTTCATCATAAACTGTTTTTTGCTAGGTTGAAAATATGTAGTGTCATCCTTAAATGGAGACCATTGAGTAGAACAATCATTTCCCTCTTTGTCTTTCCACCAGAATGTCCATCCGTAATTATCTGTTGGAATGCCTAAACGTTCTTTGTACCATTCTTTTAAATGATCCGGATCTTCCGATTTAAAGAAAAATCCGCCTAACCCTGTGACTCTGTTTTTCATCTGTTCGTATTTAATTGTTTTTAATTTGTCAGATGGAATTACTCATCTGATTTTTATTTTTTAAATTAAAGAATTCATGAATCTTTGATTTCGCCAATAATCATTTTGATTAGTATTAACCAATTCAATTATTATGGCTCATTTCATTTGTCAATATTTTATTGTTCTTGGTTTATTAATCAGTTTCTAAGGAGCTAATTTTTAAATTACCCCGGGTTTAATTGCCTTATATTGAAATTGAATCAAATTCTTCATTTTTGAGAAATAGCGATGGAAGCATTAATAGAAAACCTTCAATTCCAAATAAGGTAAATTGATTGAAATCATCTAATATTAATAGGGAGCCAAGACCAAAAGTGCATAACCCTAAGCCTAAAATAAATATTTGAGCTTTGGCTTTTAATGTTCCTTTCCTAACAGAAGGAGCAAGGAAAAAGCACCAGGTTCCAAGAATTAAAATGGTTACGGCTCCTAATATCCATCCCATTTTTAAATATAGTGCGGTTTCTGTAGTTAAACTTCTATTACTCGTTACTTCATTGAAGAGATGGACTCCGGAAAAGGCATATGGAAAGAAACTACCAATTAAAAGTATCCCAACAGCGATAGTGCAGAAAAAAGCTATTCTATTCATTTGATTCAGTGTTTTTTATTTTTTTGTTTTATAATGATTAATAACAGGAGTAAAATCTGTTTTTGCAGAGATAGTTAGAAATTCTTTAAATAATTCTAAAGGAAATTCATTGCTAGTATTAAAATTTATACATCCTTTCTGGATTTTTAAAGATTTTGAATTTTCGACTATAAACTTATGTACAGGTGGATTTGCATACATAACCATAGAATGAAAAGTAAAATGATTTTTTGTTTTTGCCAATCCGTATTTAAAAACCCCATCTTCTTCGTATAAAAAGCAGTTTTTACTGCTCATTATATCTCCGACTCTTTCTTTTACTTTTAAATCGGTTTCTAATATAATCTTTCGCATTGTGTTGATAATGTCTTTTTCTTCTTCTGATAATTTTACTAAAAATGTTTCCATGTCTATCAAATCAAATTAATTTTTTCGCTGGAGGATTAGCGCAGAAATAAGTGAAATGATAAAGCCGATTAGAAAAACAGTAACAAACATTAGAAGTGCAAATGAGACAGACGTACTCATGGGGCTCTGACTCGAATTGGTCGCTTCTATATATTCATATACAAAATCCTGACTTATAAGTGTGGTGAAAATAAAATCGACAACTGCAAAAGCAATTGCTGCAAAAACTGAAATGAGTACTCCTATGGTCAATGCTTGTTTAAAGGAAACGATTCCATCATTTTCTTTATCTCTAAAGTGTTTAATTCCGAAGAAAACAAAAAGTAAAGAAGCAACTATGGTCGCGTATCCCGAAACTTCCTGTACCTTATAACTAAAACCGCTTAAGAAATAAAGAGCACTAAAAAATAATACTGCCCCGGTAATAGCAGCATACGTTCCGAATTTCTTGATAGTTGTTTGCATGATGTATTGTATTTAAGTTTTGATCAAAATTAAATAGCATGTTAAAAAAGCGATTCATACTAAAGTACCAAATGCACTCCTACTTAAGTTTGATATGGTAAAAACTTATAATATTTGAAGCTCTTTTGCTTTTTGAACAGCCTGGGTTCTCCTGCTCACATCTAGCTTCATTAATATATTTGACACATGGGTTTTAATCGTGCTTTCTGAAATAAAAAGTTTATCTGCAATTTCCTGGTTAGATAATCCTTCTTTAATTTCATTTAAAACTTCATATTCACGTTTGGTTAATCCAATTTCTTTTATTTTCTGATGATCGATTTCTCTTTTTGGAGGCCGATTTTTATGTAATGATTTTTTATTAATATAAACACCAATAAAAAAGAAGATGATTGCAATTCCGGCAATTATAAATTCAATTTTTGTATCTCCCGAAACTATCGAATATTTGCTCAATTTAAAAAGAATAAGCAAGGCGGTTGCCAATGCAGTAAAAATGAGTATTGTTTTCTTCAAGCTTTTTAAAATTTAATCACCCCTGTTTTCAAGCCTAAATTTAATGAAATCATTTTATAGTTATTTTCTAATAGTACTTATGGTTATATAATAAAATAAGTACGTTTTTTCTGTAATTTATACTGTAAAATTCTTAAATATAAATATAATTCTTATATTTAAGAATTAATGTTTTAAACTTTAAAACGATATCTTATGAAAAAAAGAAACCTTAAAAATTTAAATCTGGAAAAGAAAGTAATTTCTAAATTAGATTTAAATACAGAAAGCCTAAAAGGAGGAATAGGTACACTTAGACAAGATACTTGTCCTGGCTATGGAGCTACATCTATTTACCCTTATGTTTGTAAAGTTACTTGTCCGGATTAGATGGGTATTAAGTTCTACATGGTTAAATTTTCTAAAATCATCAGTAGAGCAAAATATTTTAGACAAATTATAAGCAGAATAGATAGAGTTAAATTGGAATTTAACATTAATAAAGCTCTTGGTAATTCTGCTTTTTTAATACATTAAATCTACAGAGGGTATTTTTAGCTTTTACCTGGTAATTATAAAGTAATGTATTATTGAATTTCAATATGTTCCGGGCAATCTATACGCAACTCGTGTTTAGCTAAAGGTTTTTCCAGGAAATTACAATAAAATCTGTTTTCATTCTTTAAAAGAAATTTGCATGAAAAACACATTCTTTTCATGCTGACTATTCCCGAAACATTTAAATGATGGATAAGGGATAGTAAATTATCATAAAATACTTTTTTTTCTTCGGAAGTTCTGCGTTTAATAGATTCTTCTAAAATAGAAGGATAAGGTGTTAGTTTTTGAACTAATTCTTTGCCTTTTGCAGAGAGTAAGATTTGGTAACTTCTTTGATCTGAAGGATCCTGTTCTTTAAAGATAAACTCTTTTTTTTCTAAAGTTTTTATGGTGTCACTTATAGTTGCCTTTGTGACATTAAATTCATCAGACAAATACCCAACTTTAGAAGTTTCTGGAGAATGATGTTGAATAAAAATGAGAACCTGAATTTGAATAGGACTTAGACCATGAGTTTTACTATGTTCCCATAGAAGAACTTTAAACGCTTCTGATACCCGTTCTAAAGCAATGACGATTTTCTTATCAAGATTTTTATTTTGATCATCGGGATTAAAAACAGATTCCATGTAGATATTTATGATATAAAAAGTAACCCGGAATAGTCGCATTCCAAGTTACTGTATAATTTAAAATTTAAAGTTAGTTATTCTAACTATAAATTTCAAGTTTAACACCCCTCCATTTCAATGATATGATATCCATGAGCATTAAAGTTTAACGTCATCTCTTCAGTAGCCTGTTCAATATGACAGAATCTACATTCATTAGTGGTGAATTGAACGACTTCTTCTCCGCGTTTTTGTAGCCATTCTTTTCCAAAAGAAAGTACATTCTCTTCTTTTGTGTTTTTGGGAACTACAATATCAAAATGCATCAAACGTCCTTGTTTGTTTTTTACATATGTATCAAAAACCAATGCTTCCATTTTCTCTTATTTAATAGTTGTTTTAAATGGTAATGATAAATCTCCTGATGCAACACTGTACACAGCATAAACACCTAACAATGGCTTATTTGTATTAGAAGTGTTTACCTGCATATATGCCGCAACACCATCAAAAGAAAAATCTGTTTTATTCATTATCCTGAATTTTGGAACCAAAACTTTAATACTGTTTCCTTTTGTGATTACTGCATAACCCGGAGAATCCATGTACATAGGCATCCCAGGATTGGTAGGAGGGAGCTTAACAGATTTATCCTCAGGATCGTATTGCTTAACCGATAATCCGCCAGGTACTCTTTTGTTACTGTGAAGAACAACCCAATGTGGATGCCAGATAATTCCATCGTCATCCAGAACAGCATTAGCATTCTCATCCCATAACGGAGTATCATCAAAATCGGGGTGTGAAGTTAAAGCTAAAGCTACGATTCCATCGGTTTTAGAAAAACCAACATCAGTAGCCTTAAGGTTTGTTGGAAAAACATACCCCAAAACCGGAGCTCCGTCCAGTTGACCAACAGGTTTTGGCAGACTTTTTCCAGCTGTACCTTTCACCTTAATTTCAAAAATCAAATGTTCGATATCACTATCGTAAACAACAGAAGTATTTACAATTTTAAGATTATCAGACTTGGCAAAACCATCGTCTTCATTAGTGCTTTGAGCAGAACAAGACAATAAAACCAATCCGGTAACTATTGATATAATTTTTGTTTTTTTCATCATTTTCTATTTAATTAGTTATCCTAACTATTTGATATAAAAAAATTACCCTTTTACATCTTCCAGGCTGGCTCCAAAATTAATATGTAATACATTACTATTGTCTAGAACCAGGGCAGGTACAGATTGTACGCCTAATTTTTCTGCTTCTTCTATCTTGTTTCTTTGTTCTCCAAGATCAACAATTTCTATTTTAGTAGTGGTGTGATCTATAACATTTAAAAGATCTTGTTCTGCGCTTACACAAACCGGGCATCCTGCGTGATAAAATGTTGCTGTTTTCATTTTTTAAAAGATTTAATATTAGTATTTAATTTTTATTTGATACAAATGTAATTCAATTTAGTAAGGATAACTAACTAAATAATATAATTTTTTTCTATACTTATATTTAGATCTCTTATTCAGCTAAATATAACTTTGATTTTATCGACTATGGTTTGCGCTAATTTTTCTTTGCTTTCAACAGTCCATCCTGCAACGTGAGGGGAGAGAAGTACGTTTTTTGAATCGATTAAATATTGAAAGGCTTCAGGGAGTTCGTTGTCTGCAAATAAATTTTCAAAAGAAGTTTTTTCATATTCCAGGACATCTAATCCGGCTCCGAGAATCTTCCCAGATTTTAAAGCATCAACTAAGTCGGTAGTTACAACGCTTTTACCCCTGGCGGTATTGATTAGCCAAAAAGGTTTTGCAAATGAAGCTATAAACGATTTATTGACCATTCCTATGGTTAAAGGAGTTTGAGGGGTATGTAAACTAAGCACATCTGCTTTTAACTGTAATTCTTTTAATGAAACCTGTTTTGCATTTTCATCACCTACATGCTCTAATATATCATGGCAAAGTACTTCAACATCAAATCCGCGTAATTTTTTTGCAAAAGCTTTCCCCATATTCCCGTAACCAATAAGGCCAACAGTTTTTCCGTCTAATTCTATACCTCTATTATTTTCTCTCAGCCATTTCCCATTCCGAACTTCATTATCTGCTTTGTTGAGCTTATTAAAAAGGGAGAGTAACATTCCTAAGGCGTGTTCGCCTACAGCATTTCTATTGCCTTCCGGAGCTGCAATTAAATGAATGTTTTTTTGTCGAGCATAATCGACATCAATATTTTCCAACCCGGCACCAACCCGACCAATAAATTTTAAATTACTGGCTTTGTCAATAAATTGTTTATCGATAGAAAACCTGCTTCTGATTACAATGCCTTCATAATTCTCAATGATTGCTTCTATTTCTGCTTTGGTAGCGGTATAATTTTCATCATTTTGATAACCAATGGCATTGAGTTGATCTATTAACAGAGGATGATTGGTATCGAGATGTAAGATTTTCATGAGAAGAGTTGAAAAGAAAATTTAATTTATCAATCAGCCTCTCAAAAGAAAAACCGATTGATAAATTTTGTACAGAATATTTTATTAAATCTTAGGATATTCAGTCTGAGTCATTTCATGCTGAACATCTCCGGTGTGAGCGGTATTTAATTTTTCAAATAACAATAAATGAACCTCTTCTCCATCTTTTGTAGAAGGATTGTGTTCTACACCTTTGGGGACAACAATAATTTCTCCCTCTTTCACAACTTCTGTCCGATCTCTGAACTGCATGTACAAAGTGCCTTTAACTACCTGGAAAAGTTCGTCTTCATTTTCATGAGAATGCCATACAAATTCTCCTTGAATTTTGGCTAGAATTACTTGCATATCATCAACAACAGCTATTTGATGTGGGTGCCACTGCTTACTGAATTTACTGTGTTTTTCTTTTATGTTAATGGGTTTCATATCAATTATATATTTTTTCTTATTTCCTCCTGCAATTTAAGGATATTACCCAAACCTTTAAAATAAAGTCTTCTCGCTTTATCAATTACCTGATCCAGTTGTTTTAGAAGTTGATTGATTTCATCTCCATCTATTTTATTTGAAGAGATGCGTTGTACTTTTTCATCCAATAAAAAAGTTTTTAAAGAGTTCACTTCCTGCATATTACTCATAATTGGTAGTTGTAATGTATCAGCATTTTCAAGTGAATTTTTAAGATATTTTGCCTGATCATAGAATTGAGCTGCGAAATGGTATAGTTCTTTTTCTTCAAGAGTACCTATTTGTTGTATTTCAGTGATTTTATTTAATACCTCAGATTGAGTCTTAATAAAACTTTTGTGACATTTTTGAAATGAGTGCTGAAAATCGTAGCGTTCAATGAGTTCTTTTTTTTCAATATCGTTTGCAAGTAGATAATGAGTTGCAAATATTTTTTTATCAAATATTTCATATTGATTTTCATTATCTAATTCTTTAATCAGCTCTTCATACACAGATTGAGCATCTTTACGCTTTACTTCTTTTCCGCGGAAATTAAAAACTTTGTCTTTTTTCACATTGCCTAAAATATCTACAACCATCTGCAATTCTTCAGATACTTTTTTTTCAGATGCAACGATTTCTTTTAAGACGGTTTCATATAAATTTTTAATAGCGGTACTGCTATCTTCTTTCGTTATGCTTACTTCTTTTATAATTCCTTCAGGATTTTTAGCATCGAAATCTGTAATAAAACGCGTGTCATATGATCCTAAATAAATTGGATTAAATTGTGTTTCAGAAATTTCAGATTGAATAAATTCTTGTACTTTTTTTGCATCGGTAAATTCGATACCTTCTTTTAAATTTAAACTAACCTTGATGAGGTTTTGGGTTACTTTTTCGCATAGTTTTTCAGGATCATTAAAAAGTATCCAGGGAGAACCTTCATTAATCTCTCCTGTGAGATAATTTTGTTTAGCATTATTTTCTCTTTTGTATCCGGACGGATGTGATGCATACATGCTTGGGATATTATAATCATCATCTTTAACAAAGACCCTGTTAGATTTTATATTCTCTAATAAATTGGCTTCAAATTCAGGATTATGATCTTTAAGGTACTTAAATGCCATATCCTGGTGATAAAAAAGGTTTGAAGTGTAGATTTTATTATGAGTTGCAGAATTTACATGTTCCATAGCAAAATTCATTGCCTGGGTTGTGGCATCCAATTTATATAATCCGTTTATTATGGCATCACTGCCAGTTACACTTACTGCAACCAAATCTGCATGGTATTCCATCTGGCGTGATAATGAAGATTGTAAGATATTGATACCTTTGTAAATGAGAATCATTAACTGTCGGGTACCCCATACTATTGGCATTAATAACCAGGCAAAAATGGCCAATCTAATATCAGAGTTTCTCCAGGAGTCATACATTTGATCCCAATAATCTCTGTCGTATACCATACCATAGATGATTTGATTAGCCATATAAACATAACTTCCTAAGCGCATACTGCTTTGAGAGAAGTGACCAAATTCATGAGCCAGAACAGCTTTAAATTCAGATAAATTTAATCCGTTTACCAGCCCCAGACCTATGAGCAGATTTTTTTTGGTAGGTAGAAACAGGCTTAAAATGGTATTGTTATAAAAAACAGAGGCATTGATTTCGTGATTAACAAAAACTTTTTTAGGGAGAGGGGCATTGGTTTCTCTACTCAATTTATTGATGAAATCGAAAAGCTTAGGATGTTCTTCTTTTTTAATTTCTATGTTAAAGTCATTCTTGTTTTGCTGTTTTTTAAATAAGAATTTAATCATAAATAAAGAAAACATAACACTCATCCCGACAGCTCCTATTTTAAGTATAATGGTTAACTTATTTACATGCGTTATATCATAAAATATTGCATGATATACTAAATAAAAAGAACCGTAGAGTGCAGCTAAATAAATGATAAAGAACAGTATAATGCCAAACATTACAATGATTACATTGCTTTGATATTTGGTGTTAATTTTGGTGTACCGCTTTCTGTCTATTTCAGGGCTTTCAGGGTAGTAATTTTTTGATATCATTGCTTGGTTGGGTGTTAACTATCCCCAAAATAAATAGTTAACCCCTAACTAGTAAAAATACAAGTCGAAATGCAAGAAAAAACGATATTTTGTAAGTTTTTTCGACCAATTGTTTTTTTGTTGAAAAGATAGTATTAAAACTGCAGGATAAGTTTGGCAATGTAAAAGAATAAGAATATTCCAAAAATATCATTGCTGGTAGTGATAAAAGGTCCGGTAGCAATAGCAGGGTCAATACCTCTTTTGTCAAGAATGATAGGTACAAATGTTCCTACCAAAGCAGCTACAATGATAACACACATTAACGCTACAGCAATAGTTAAGCTAAACGAAATCTGGTAATTCATGATGTAACCAAATACAACGACCAATCCGGCCAATGCCAGGCCGTTGATAAGACTCAAACTAACCTCTTTGAGTAATCGGTTCCATAAACTTCCTTTTACAATATCATTGGCTAAACCTTGTACGATAATGGCACTGGATTGTACGCCGACATTTCCAGCCATTGCAGCTATTAGAGGGGTGAAAAAGAACAATCTTTTTACATTTTCGTTCTTCATCAACTCTTCAAAATCTTCAAGAATGAAGACACTTGCCAGTCCGCCCAGAAGACCTAAAACTAACCAGGGGAGGCGTGCTTTTGTTAACTCCCAAATATTATCATCGGCTTCTACTTCCTGTGTAATACCTGCTGCTAACTGATAATCTTTCTCAGCCTCTTCTTTAATAACATCTACAATATCATCAATAGTAATTCTACCAACTAACCTTCCGGTTTCATCTATCACAGGGATAGCTTCCAAATCGTATTTAGACATTACTTTGGCAACATCTTCTGCCTTATCGTGAACGGTAACATAGTCCACTTTAGGAATATAAACTTCGCTTATCTGTGTTTTAGTAGAAGTGGTCAATAAATCTTTTAAAGAAAGCCTCCCTTTTAATTTTTCGTCATCGTCAACCACATAAATAGAATGTACTCTTGTAACGTTTTCTGCCTGGATTCTCATTTCTTTGACACAGGTAAGTACATTCCAGTTTTCATTAACACTTACTAACTCTTTTGCCATTAAACCACCCGCTGAGTTTTCGTCATAGCGTAAAAGCTCGACGATATCTTTTGCATGTTCTTTATCTTCTATGTTGGATATGACTTCCTGAACACGCTCTTCGGGAAGCTCTGCAACAATATCTGCTGCATCATCGGTGTCTAATTCGAGCAACTCTCCTGCAATTTCCTCGGCAGATAAGTTTTTAAGAATACGCTCCCTGACATCGTCATCCAGTTCAGTGAGAATATCAGATGTTTTATCACTATCAAGTAATTTAATCAGATAAGTAGCTTCGTCTAACTCTAATTCATCGACAATTTCTGCAACATCAGCATAATGCACATCTTTTAGCAATTCTAAAAGTGCTTTTTCGCTTTTGCTTTCAATGAGCTGTTTAATTTGCTCTATGAGTTCTATGCTGAGTTTAAACGTTGTCATTTTCTATCTTCTGAGTGAGCGCTATAAAATCTGAAACACTTAGTTGTTCCGGACGCTGCCCAAAGATAGTATCTTCTTTTAAATTATCAGACAAGTTGAAAGTTTTTAAACTGTTACGTAATGTTTTTCTTCTTTGCTGAAAAGCTGTTTTTACCACTCTGAAAAATAACTTTTCGTCACATGGAAGTTTTTTATCTTTCTTTCTGGTAAGACGTAACACTCCCGATTTTACCTTGGGAGGAGGTGTAAACACTTGCTCAGAGACTGTAAACAAATATTCGGCATCGTAAAAGGCTTGTACCAAAACAGATAAAATTCCATAGGTTTTGCTACCCTCTTTCTCGCAAACACGTGCAGCAACCTCTTTTTGAAACATTCCACAAAATTCCGGAACCTGGTCACGCATTTCCAGCATTTTAAAGATAATCTGGGAAGAAATATTATAAGGAAAGTTGCCTATAATGGCAAAAGGCTCATTGTTAAAGATGGTATTGAGATCGTATTTTAAAAAATCTTCAGAGATGATCCGATTAGACAATTGAAGGTAATTGGCTTGTAAATAGGAGACCGATTCTGTATCTATTTCAATTACATATGTGGTGACCGGCTTTTTTAAAAGATATTTGGTAAGAACTCCCATTCCGGGACCAATTTCCAATATCGTTTTATAATTATTAAGTGTGAGTGAAGACGCTATTTTTTCAGCGATATTTTCATCGTTTAAAAAATGTTGTCCCAGATGTTTTTTAGCACGTACCTTATCCATTTTTTAGACGATCTTGAAGAGTTTCTTCTATTTCAAGCTGATCTTGTTTTTTTAACCATGATAGTTCCAGATCGATTCGTTTACCTTCTTTTGTAAGGATATAAGGTTCACTCCCTCCTCTGGAAATATGAAAAGCTTCAATTTCAGAAAAAGGAAGTTTTTTATAACGATAGGTAAGCGTATCTTTTTCTATAATAATCACAGGTTTATTTGAAATAATGACTACATAAATGATGAATAAACTGATTATTATAAAAATACCGGCAACTATAGTATTAATCAGAAATCCGAAACCTAAGGCAGAAAAGAAAAATATGTATAAAAGGCATGCCAGTGCAATAAGCAAAATAGTAATGCATATTTTAAAATAATAGAAGTTGGTTGCCTTATATATTTTTTTCATGGGTTTGTAATTATTGTTTTAAAGCGGTCACATGTTGTTCACCATTCATTATTGCCATCGGAGAATGAAAATTTAACAAGTTCGTTTCCAACCTCTAATGATTACTGACAACTTCCAATTCGGTTCTAAAGCTTACTATTTTATCAGAAAAATGCTTTACAGCATCTGCCCGTAACCGAGAGGCATCTTCTTGATAATATTTTTCAAGAGTGTTTTTACTATCTGTTGTGTATTGAACTGCATATGTAATACCTCCCATTTCTTCTTCTACCTGCACTCTTAACATTCTTGCGTCAGAAAATTTTCCAAGCGCTAACATTTCAGGAATGTGAGTTTCGTTCATCCATTTTAACCATTTTTCATGAACAGATTCGTCTACATTGGTAGTTACATTATATATATACATATGCTTTTATTTGAAGCTACAAATGTACGGTGTTTTTTGATGAATTGTTGAAAGGATTATACGTTTAGGCGTTTAGTAATTTAATTTATCTACAGTCTACAGTAAGGTGAAACTGTTGAATCGTGTAATTGATGAAGTTGATTTGTTGAATCGTTTAGGAGATGTTTGATTTTATACCTTTCAATTAACCAATTTAATAACTAATTAATAGCATCCCCACGAAGTTTTCGGTATTTTTTCCTGGCATCTACAGCAAAAATACTATCGGCATGATCTAGAATGATCTTTTCGTAATATTCTTTTGCTTTTTCAGGATCGTTTAAATGATTTTTATAAAGTTCTCCAAGGGCATATAGCGCATCATCTGCAAGAATATCAAAAGCAAAGAATTCTATGATTTTAATGTAGTTTAATCGAGCTCTGTCATATTGACCAGATTTTTCCAATAACTTCCCTTGCTTTAGAAGGGCTTCATCTTCAATACTTTCCCCTTTATGATCTGTAATTATTTTGTCAAGCAAATCGATAGCACTTTTATCTTTATTCTGATAGGCTAGCAAATCGGCTTTAGCAAATATTTTTAAAGCAGTTTGTGTAGAATCCTCCAGGGAATTATCAGAAATAAGTAAACTCAATTGCATGGCATCATTAGCAATTAATTGAGTGGTAGACGATCTCAATACTTTTAATTGTGTCAACGACCAGTCAAAATCTCCTTTATAAAAACTGGTTTTAGCCACTTTAAAACGCGCAGTTTGAGCAATGACATCATTTTTTAATGATTTTTGAACCTGGGAGTAATAAATAAGTGCCTGGTTAAACTTTTCATCATATACTAAAATATCTGCCAGTGTAATTTTAATATTAGCTTTTTGAAAACGATTTAAAGGTAATTTTAAACTCTCCTTGAGAAGTTCCTGGGCATCATCAATCTTATCCATATAAAATGCCAGAAACTTTGCATAACCAGCCTGTAATTCTATAGTTTCAGGATAATTGCCAAACTCCTGGATTAACACTTTATATTTTTCATTAATATCTGCATAATCTTTTTCAGAAGCTTGTTGTAACTCAAAATCGATAATATAAAGGTTTGCTCTTAATTGTAGCGACCTATTACTGGTATTTTCTATTACATATTCAAAAACAGTTGTTGCTATTTCAAAGTCGTTTTCTTCAAGACTTACTAAGCCTAGATCAACCAGTCTTTGGATATTTGGTAGTTCCGAACGTTTTAAAATTGCTTTTTCCTGGGCAAAAGCACTCCTGAATTGTTTCTGCTGAATAAATAACCAACTAAGTAATTCATTCCAAAGCACATCCGGATCTGCTTGTGATTTTTTGAGCAGTGCTTTTTTTAGTAATATGTTATTTTCTTCTTCCGGATCATCTCCAATAAATTGATTGATATTGCGAAGAATATTAGGTTTGTATGCCCTGTTATTATTGATTAAATCCAAATAACTGGTAAACATTTTTTCGATTTTACCTTGTTCCCCATAAATCCTGGCAATTTCGAGGTTAAGATTGTTATTTGGAGTTAATTCCATTGATCGTCTGTAGGTTCTAAGAGCATAATCCAAAAGAATTTTTTTCTTAAAACTGTTACCTACTACAAAAGCATAACCGGGATTCTCATTTATTCTGTTTATGGCTAACTCATAATATTTCTTAGCCTCATCATCTTTGTTTTGTAAAGCGTAATTATAACCAAGTTCTACCAGAAAGTTTGGAGGGAAAAACGGAGTATTGATTTTAGGGAGTAAAATTGACTCAACTAGCTCATATTTTTCTAATTGCTGATGACATTCAATAAGATATTGAAGATAATCTGCCCTGTTAGGGTTTTTAGCATATAACTTTTCGTAGTATAAAGCAGCTTTTTCAAAAGAACCATCTTCAAAGTATTGTCGTGCAAGAGCATCACTTTGAGCGAAGGTTTTAAAACCGATTAAGAATGTTATAATAATTAAAAAGTGCTTCAAAAAATAAAGTCGTTTTTCCAAAGATAATACAACCGATATGAAAAAATAGTTAAGATTATTTAAAAAACAAAAAAACCCAGGCATATTATGCCTGGGTGGTACCAATCAAAATAATAGTGCTATTAATCGATATACTTAACGTATGATTTATTATTTAATATTGGCATATAAAATACTGTTATAAATATCAAAGTACTTTGGCCTAATAATCTTATATAAAAAGTGGGAATACCACAGTCCAGATTTTATAAAATGGCAATTCAGTAAGATTTAGGCAACCCAAATCTAGAAAAAAAAGTTGTAAAAACCAAATTTTCAGGAAATTGTATCAAAACCCGTATAAGGAATAAGTACATCCGGAATTTTAATTCCGCCCTCAGTTTGGTAGTTTTCCAGAATCCCTGCCAGTACTCTTGGCAGCGCTAAAGAGCTTCCGTTTAATGTATGTGCAAGTTGACTTTTACCATTTTTATCCTTAAACCTGAGCTTTAAACGATTGGTCTGGTAAGTTTCAAAATTAGAAACAGAACTTATCTCTAACCATCTGTTTTGAGCTGTAGAGAATACTTCAAAGTCGTATGTCAATGCAGACGTAAAGCCCAGATCACCACCACATAATCGTAAAATACGATAAGGTAATTTAAGCTCGCGAAGTATATTTTTAATATGCTCTACCATCCCATCAAGTGCTTCATAAGATGTATCGGGATGTTCAACTCGTACAATTTCTACTTTATCAAATTGATGCAGCCTGTTCAGACCTCTTACATGCGCCCCGTAGCTTCCTGCTTCTCTTCTAAAACAAGGCGTATATGCCGTGCAACATATAGGAAAATCTTTTTCTTTTATGATGTCGTTTCTAAAGAGATTAGTAACCGGAACTTCTGCAGTAGGGATTAAGAATAACGGATTATCTTCAGAAACGGTATACATTTGCCCTTCCTTATCCGGTAATTGACCAGTACCATAACCAGAAGCTTCATTTATCAAATGAGGAACCTGGTATTCTTTATAACCAGCCTCGGTATTTTTATCTAAGAAATAAGAGATTAAGGCACGTTGTAACCTGGCACCTTTTCCTTTATAGACTGGAAATCCGGCTCCGGTAATTTTGGTCCCTAATTCAAAATCAATAATATCGTATTTCTTTGCTAATTCCCAATGCGGAAGTGCTTTTTCATTTAATTCTGGAATAGTACCTTCTGCAAAAACCTCTTCATTATCTTCATCTGAATTTCCTGTGGGAACAGATGGATGAGGGATATTAGGAATTTGATAAAGCAATTGCTGCAAATCATTTGCTTTATCGTTTAACTTAACTTTTAAACCTTCTTCAAATTCTTTTAATTTCTTAGACTCTGCCCTAAGAAGATTACCTTTCTCGTGATTGCCAGCTTTAAAAAGTTCTCCTATTTCTTTGGATAGCTTATTGGATTTTGATAAAGAGTTGTCCAATTCTGTTTGCATGGTCCTTCTTGCTTCATCAAAAGAAAGAACGTCATTAATCATTCCGGCAGCATCAAGATTTCTCTTGGCCAGGGCTTCAATAATCATTTCTTTGTTTTCCCTGATAAAAGGTACTTGTAACATAAGCTATCTTGTTTTGTTTAAAAAGAAGGACAAATTTAATGTAATTAGGAAAAATAGCTAACTTAAATCTATTCTTTTTCCGAAGGTAAAATCCATGAATGGTGTTTAAAATGTGACCATTCTTCCATGGATAAATCGACATTAGGGTCTATCAAGGTTTTATAAGGGCCATTGTTAACTTTTATTTTACCCATGCCGTAAATGGCAACTTCTTTTCCTTGTGAAGCATATTCTTTTTTTAAACGCTGTACAAACTGCCATATCACATCTGGTTTGGTGCCTATGATTCGGCTTTGTTTTCTCGATAAATATTTTTTCGGATTTACAATTTCGACAGCATCTGTATTTTTATCGACTACTTTAAATCGTATGTAGCCGCTTTTAGACCGTAACATCATCCTCCAACTCATTCTATGTCCTTCTTCTGTCCAGAGGACATCATCTTTTATTAGCCAGTGCCTTAATGGTAAAGCTATTTGAATGATAAAATAAACAGATCCCAGGATAACAAATGCTTTTCTATAGGAAGGGATGTGGATACTGCTTACTTGTAATTCGGGTTTTTTCTTTAAAAAGAGTCTTCGAATATAATCCGGTTCAAAAAAGAACAAGGTAAATGCCAAAGACATATATGGAAAAATACCTATCTGAAGCACAATAGAGTTAAATATGTGAAAGATAATAGATGCTGCAAAAGCAATTTTACGGGTTGGTTTCCATAGTAATAGAGGAACAATTAGAAGGTCGTAAAAAATACCGACATAAGTAATTAAGTAATGCACCCATTTTAGCTGGAGAAAATCTCCGATAATCGGATACCCTTTTCGGGCCGACATTAAATTTTCTACAACAGTAGTATCAATCCAATCCGGATAGAGTTTAGCAACAGAAGCATATGTATACACTATCCATAATTGCAGGATTATAATCCATGAACACCAATTAGGCATTGATAAAGATTGAATTTTCGGATTTCTTTTTACATCAATTGACGCATATTTATGAGCAGGAACTAGCAACATCAATAAACAAATAATGATAAGCAGGTAATAGTGATTATTGTATGAAGACTTTTGCATGAGGTAAACTCCGGTCCACATTACAGTAAAAAAACCAAGACTCCATTTGTATTTATACCCTAACATTACCAATAATCCAAAAACTCCCATTAACGTATAGTAAGCGTACATCCAATTTCCGGGAAGTGGTTGCAACCATTCAAATCCGATGAAGGAAAAAGTAAAATCGGGTTCTATCAGGGTACGTTTGATCCAGCCGGTAAAAATGGCTCCTACAGATTCCAGAAAGAGTAGTAATCCGAATATAATCCGGAAAACGATTAATGGAGCATTATCGATTTGCTTAAAGAGAAATTGATCAATTACTTCTTTTTTGAACATAACTTAAAGCGTTTTCTCTATCAATATTGAGTTGATTCTTTAGTGCATCTATAGAGTCAAAGCGTTTCTCGTCTCTTAATCTTTTCAAAAGAGTTACCTGTATTTTTTGATCGTAAAGATCTTTGTTGAGATCAAAGAAATGAACTTCAATAGTTTTTTCAGTACCATTTACGGTAGGGTTAAAACCAATATTCATCATCCCGTAAACTGTTTTATTCATCATTTTACTTTCCACTACATAAACTCCATTTTTCGGAATCAATTTATAAGGCTCTTCTACGTGAAGATTCGCAGTTGGAAATTCTATCTTTTTACCAAGGCCTTTTCCTCTGGTAACTGTCCCTGTAATCATAAAAGAATAGCCCAGGAAAGCATTGGCAGTTTCAATATCTCCTTCATGCAAGGCATTTCTTATTTTGGTAGAACTGATAGAAACTTCATTGAGTTCTTCTGCCGATATTTGTTCTACTTCAAAATTAAATAAATCACCAAACTCAATTAAATCTTTGATTGTTGCGGTTCGGTTTCTGCCAAAACGATGGTCGTATCCAATAATGACCTTTTTTACATGCAATTGCTCTACCAGGATATCCCTGACAAACTGTAAAGCAGTAAGTCTTGAGAAATCTTTAGTAAAAGGATAAACTACTAATTGATCTAAACCAGCTTTTTCAAGAATATCTTTCTTTTCATCCAGAGTGGTGATTAATTTTAAATCGGTATTCTGCTGAAGCACCATCCTTGGGTGAGGGAAAAAGGTAAGGATTGTAGTTTTAAAATCATTGTCTTTAGTACTGTCAATTAGTTTATTGATGATTTTTTTATGGCCCAAATGAACTCCGTCAAACGTTCCAATGGTTACGATAGTGTGGAATTGACCGTTAAAATCTGACGTGTTTTCGATTATAATCACTTAAATACTAAAATTATGATAAAAAACTATATGTTTGTTTTGCAATAAGATGTAATAGCTCCCAAACATGATAGCAAACTTACGGCATGTTTTTTCAATTACCATGATTTTTCTTTCCTTTTCGGTCATGGGGCAATCAGTCTATTGGGGTAATGCAACAACAACCAAAGCACCGGACAATGTTAATCTTCAAAATCTGAAAAAAGAAGGGTACGCTATAGTTTCTTTGAAAGAATCAATTTTTGTCAATGCTTTGAATGAAGCTCCTGTAAGAGCTAACAAAGGGATAACATCTTCTACCATTATAAATTTGCCTAATGAAAAGGGAGAACTGTTAAGTTTTAGAGTTTATGAAAATCCTGTTTTATCCAAAGCACTTTCTGAAAGATATCCGGAAATAAAATCATATGTAGGCTATGACGTCAACAACAAAGGAATAAAAGTACGTTTTAGTGTGTCTCCTGCGGGAGTACAAAGCATGATTATCGATAATGAAGGGCAGACTGTTTTCATGGAGAAGAATACAAATGAAGGTTCAGATTATGTAGTATATAACAGGGCTTCAAAATTGATATCAAGTGCAGATGATTTTATTTGTAATACCATCCAGAGAAAAGAAGAACGTACGATAACCTTAATGAATAGCGATAACAATGACCGCACATTAAGGAAGTATCGACTGGCAGTTTCTACAACAGGAGAGTATACTGCTTTTCATGGAGGAACTGCAATAGGTGCTTTATCGGCTATTAATGCAACCATTACCAGAGTCAACGAAGTCTTTGAAACCGATTTAGGAGTAAGCCTTGAAGTGATTGGTAATACTGATCTTGTAATTTTCACCGATGCAGATTCAGATCCTTATGATGTAAACCTCACCTCTGAGCTGCAAGAAACATTGACAAATACTATTGGAGAAGCCAATTATGATATAGGGCATTTATTTCACAGGGATTCAGATAATGGAAATGCCGGTTGTATAGGTTGTGTATGTGTAGATGGCAGAAAAGGAAGTGGTTTTTCTTCGGCAAATACTCCAATGGGAGATGCTTTTGATATTGATTATGTAGCTCATGAAATAGGGCATCAGTTTGGAGCAAATCATACCTGGTCTTTTGAAACTGAACGTACAGGAGTAAACGTAGAACCTGCTAGTGGGACTACTATCATGGGATATGCAGGAATAACAGGTCCGAATAATGTTTTATTAAATAGTGATCCTTATTTCCATTATTCGAGTATTTTTCAAATTAGAACCTATGTTGCAACAACTATATGTGATGTAGAGCAACCATTGAGTAATCAACCACCAAATGCAGATGCAGGCTCAGATTTTATCATTCCAAAATCTACAGCTTTTAGATTAACAGGAACAGCTACAGATCCAGATTTGGGAGATGTGCTTAGCTATACCTGGGAGCAAATAGATGATGGAATAATTACGAATAGAAATTTTGGACCTGCAAATACAACAGGAGCAAATTTCAGATCGTTACCTCCATCAAATACTCCGGTAAGGTATATGCCGAGTTTAAATAGGGTGGTCTCAGGTAATTTGACGCAGCGTAATCCAGGATTAAATGATGCATGGGAAACAGTTGCTGATGTAGGCAGAGAAATGAATTTTGCTTTTACCGTAAGAGACAATGTAATAGGAGGAGGGCAAACAGACAGTGATCTAATGAAGGTGACTGTAAATGAAAATGCAGGCCCTTTTCTAATAAATTCACAAGCTTCGGGCAGTACTTTAACAGCAGGAGATGTAGAAGTTATAGAGTGGGATGTAGCTAATACAAACATACCTCCGATAAATGCATTGGAAGTAGATATTTTGATGTCTTTAGATGGCGGACTCACATTTCCGGTTATATTAGCTCAAAATGTTGTGAATGACGGAGAACATCCTGTTATTTTACCTGGAGGAATAGCTACTTCGAATGCACGCTTTATGGTAAAGGCGAGCAATAATATCTTCTTTGCTGTTAATCGTGCAGATATTGCAATAGTAGAATCTGAAATCGTTCTGAATTTTAATGAACTTGAATTTACAGTATGTCAGCCTGATGAATTGTCTGTTGAGTTTGATTATAATACCTTTTTAGGTTTTAATGGAACTACCACTTTTTCTGTTTTAAATGCTCCTTCAGGATTGAATACAAGTTTTAATTCTTTAACAGTAAATGTAGATAATACCCCTGTTTTATTAACATTAAGTGATACGCAAAATGTAACTCCGGGAGTTTATACGATCACAATAAACGCAGCATCCGGATCTGTTTCAAAGAGCGTCGATATTACCGTAAATATATTAGGCGGAGATTTTAATGCTATTGTACCTGTTAATCCGGTAAACGGAGTGAGTGATGCATTTTTAACTACTACCTTAACATGGGAAGCAGATATTTTAGCAGAAGAATATGATCTTGAAATTGCTTCAGATACAGGGTTTACAAATATTGTTGATGCATTGACATTAATAACCAACTCTTACACGGTCTCTGGCCTGGAAGAAGATACTACCTATTACTGGAGAGTGAAGCCAAGAAATCAATGTGCAGAAGGAAGTTTTAGTAGTGCTTTTAGTTTTACAACTATTGGTGTGAACTGTAAATCTTTTATTACCGCAGGGTTGCCTGTCGAAATTCCATCCGAAGGAAAGCCAACGGTAAATTCTGTAATTAGAGTTTTTGATGATTTACGCATTACAGACATAAAAGTAACAGTAGGTATTTCTCATTCATTTGTGTCAGACCTCACCTTGAAACTGATTTCACCGGAAGGAACCAGTGTAACTTTATCCAGATTGGTATGTGGTAGGAATCAAAATATTCAGGCTGTTTTTGATGATGATGGAGAAGCTATAGTGTGCGGGACAGATCCGGCAATTAGTGGTGTTGTGGCTCCTTTAGAGTCATTTACTAAGTTTTTTGGAGAATCTTCCAGGGGAGAATGGACGTTGGTTGTTGAAGATAGTTTTGATTTTGACGGAGGGGCAATAAACGCATTTAACCTGGAAATATGTGCCGGAGGAGAATTTTTACCAGATATCGATAATGATGGCGTACTGGATGAAAATGACAATTGCCCGATAACAGCAAATGAAGATCAGTTAGATACTGATAATGATGGAATAGGAAATATTTGTGATGAAGATGATGATAATGATGGTGTATTAGATGTAGATGATAATTGTCCGTTAACCGCAAATGCAAATCAGTTAGATAATGATAATGATGGAATAGGCGATGTTTGTGATGAAGATGATGATAATGATGGTGTATTAGATGTAGATGATAATTGTCCGTTAACAGCAAATGCAGACCAGTTAGATAGTGATAATGATGGCGTAGGCGATGTTTGCGATGAAGATGTATTGGTTTCTGAAGCTATTACTCCTAACGGAGATGGGATTAATGATACCTGGCGAATCATTAATATAGAAAGATATCCTAATGCTGTTATTTCTGTTTATAACAGATCGGGGAATGAAGTTTACAGGGCAACAGGATATAATAATGATTGGAATGGAGTGTATAGAAGCAGAAGTGAACGATTACCAAAAGGATCTTATTATTATCAGATTGACTTATCGGGAGGTGGTGAGATTGATTTAAAAGGATGGATATATATTACCTATTAAACTACGATATTTTAACCTGAAGCATGAAATACATATTACCTAAGATTATTATATTTTTTTTGTTTCTGACAGGTATTGAACGTGTATATGCGCAACAACCTCCAAATTACGTATTATATAGGTATACTATGAATGTAATTAATCCTGCTTATGCGGCGGCAGATGGTACTACAAGTTTTACATTCGATTTAAGAAGTCAATTGCAAGGAATTGATGGCTCGCCAAGAACACAAACTTTTTTTGGAAGTATTCCTTATAATGAGAGAATAGGTCTTGGGTTATCAGTAGTCAATGACAGAACATTTATTGAACGGGAAACAGGAGTCTTTGTCGATTTTTCATATAAATTACAATTATCCGATGATGTCAATTTGTTCCTGGGATTAAAAGCAGGAGGGGAATTTATAGATATCAATGCCAACGGATTACAAACATTTAATAGTGTTGTAGATCCGCTTTTACAAGACGAAAACCTATTTAACCCAAATGTGGGCGTTGGTTTCCTTTTACAGCATGAAAACTATTTTGTGTCTTTATCTTCTCCCGGAATATTAAATACCAACCGCTTTGAAACACAAAATGGAGTAGTTACAGAAGCTTCTAATGAGCTTTTACTTTTCTTATCGGGAGGGTATAATTTTACTATTTCAGATGAATGGCTTTTTAAACCTTCATTTTTGTTGAGGTATTTAAAAGGAATTCCGTTATCAGCAGACATTACAACAGCTTTTCAATACAACGCTATAATAGAATTTGGAGTCGCTTACAGAACAGATAGTGCTATTAGTGGGTTGGCGTTGTTTACGGTTAACGATTGGCTTGATATTGGCTATGCTTATGACAACTCTCTTAGAAGTGAATTAACAGAACAAGGAAGAAATACTCATGAATTTTTGCTAAAATTTAAAATACTTTAATATTTAAGTATTGTTAAAAGTATTCATGGTACGTTCTATTCCGGAAAGAACAAACGATTTTATGAGTTCGGATGATCTCTTTAAGCGTTCAGGAAGTTTTTCACTTTCTTCTTCATTCCATTGTCCGAGTACATAATCCACTTGCCTTCCTTTTCCGAAATTTGCACCAACTCCAAAGCGGTACCTGTTATATTTGGTAGTTGCTAATTTATCCTGAATATCTTTTAACCCATTATGTCCTCCATCGCTTCCTTTTGTTTTCAATCGGATGCTTCCATAAGGCAGGTTGATATCATCGGTAATGATCAGGAGGTTTTCTAAAGGAATTTTTTCTTTTTCCATCCAGTACTTCACAGCTTTTCCACTTAAGTTCATATAGGTATTGGGTTTCAAAAAGATAACAGTCCTTCCTTTTATTTTAAAAGAAGATAAATCGCCTAGTTTCTGAGTCTCAAAAGAGATGGATTCTTCCCTGGCAAAGAAATCTAAAACTTTAAAGCCTATGTTATGACGTGTATTTTCATAATCATCTCCTATGTTGCCTAAACCAACAACTAAAAATTTTTTCATACGATCTGTCTCTTCAATAAATGGTGTATTCTTTTGAAAAATTCTCTTAATAAACGAGAGCATCTACATATCAGGTTTACGTAAAAATAAAAAAAGCATCCAATCCGGATGCTTTTTTTAAAACTGAATATTATTTATTCTGCAGCTGGAGCTTCATCGTCATCTAAATCTGCGTCATTAGCAGCTTCCTGACTAGCTTTCATAGCAGCACGTGAAATTCTCACCTGGCAAATTACAGTGTTGTCCGGGTGCATGATTGTATAATCATCATTTGCAACCTCTGTAACGTATAATTTATTACCTATTTTCATTTCAGAAATATCGGCAGTAATAAAATCAGGTAAATTTTTAGGTAAAGCTCTTACATTAAGCTTACGTTTGTTTTTACTTAATACCCCACCAGCTAAAATACCGGGAGAAGTACCTTGAAATTTTACAGGAATTCCTAAAGTAACCTCTTTATCATCGTGTAATTGGAAAAAATCCGCATGTAGAATTTTATCGGTTACAGGGTGAAATTGAAGGTCTTGTACGATGGCATTAAATTTTCCTCCATTTTCAAGATCAATCACTACTGTATGTACATCAGGAGTGTAAACCAATTTTGAAAATGCTAATTCATTTGCTGAAAAGTGAATTGGGTTATCTCCTCCGTATAATACGCAAGGAACCTTTCCAGCATTACGTAAGGTTTTGCTTGCAGCTTTACCCACGCTTTCTCTTTGAGATCCGTTGATTGTAATTGACTTCATTATTATAAATTAAATATATATACTTACATTAAAAATTTAGAGCTGATAGAGGTGTTACTATGAACTCTTTTCATTACATCTGCAAAAAGATGAGCACAGGTTAATACTCTTATCTTTTCACTTTCCTGTCTTTGCGGAATTGAATCGGTAACGATTAATTCCTCTAATCTTGAATTTTCGATTCTCTCATAGGCAGTACCCGAGAGAATAGGGTGTGTGCATATTGCGCGAACGCTTAATGCTCCTCTTTCCATCATTAAATCTGCTGCCTTTGTCAACGTTCCGGCAGTATCTACCATATCATCTACCAATACGACATTTTTCCCTGTAACATCACCAATAAGTTCCATATGTGAAATGACGTTAGCTTTTGCTCTTTGTTTGTAACAAATAACGACATCACTTTCCAAAGCTTTAGAATAAGCATAAGCTCTTTTTGAACCTCCCATATCTGGAGAAGCTATAGTAAGATTGTCTAAATTCAAACTTTTTAAATAAGGAAGGAAAATCGTTGATGCAAATAAATGATCTACAGGTTTTTCAAAAAATCCTTGAATTTGATCTGCATGCAAATCCATTGTGATGATTCTTGTTGCTCCTGCAGTTTCTAACATCTTAGCAATCATTTTGGCAGCAATAGGAACTCTGGGTTTGTCTTTTCGGTCTTGCCTTGCCCATCCAAAATATGGAAGTACTGCTGTAATGTGCCTTGCAGATGCTCTTTTAGCAGCATCTAGCATGAGTAGCATTTCCATTAAATGATCTGAATTTGGATGTGTAGATCCAATGATAAAAACACGAGTACCTCTAACTGATTCTTCAAATGAAGGTTGAAACTCTCCGTCACTATAAGTTGAAGTGATTACATTCCCTAAATCAGTACCATAACTTTTAGCGATTTGTTCAGCTAAATGTTGACTTTGGGAACATGCGAAAATTTTTGGATCAGCTATGTTAGGCATGCCTGAAATTAATTGTTAATAGCTGATTTTTATCAGCTTGCGTTAAACAGGGTGCAAATTTAGAAATTTATTTGAAGACGAAAAGGAAATATTGGTTAATTTTAATAAAGATTAGAATTTATTTTTTAGCTTTGCGCTCTCAAATGCTCGAGTGCCTGCCTGTCGGCAGACAGGGCGGAATTGGTAGACCTGTCTGCCGACAGGCAGGCGCGCTAGGATTAAAACCCCTTAATCAATTATGTTCTGTGTTTATGCAATTTCAAGTTTAGAGAAAAATTACATTTATGTAGGATTAACTCAAAACCTTGAGGAAAGATTAAAAAGGCATAATAAAGGTTGGGAGAAAACAACAAAACCTTATGCTCCATTTAAATTAATTTTTCAAGAAATAGTAAATACAAGAATTGAGGTGAGAGAAAGAGAGAAATATTGGAAGTCTGGAGTAGGGAAAGAAAAATTGAGAACGAAAAGAGATAAAGAATAATAAATTCTGTATTACATTTGTAAACTAAAATAGAAAATGCTCGAGTGGCGGAACTGGTAGACGCGCTGGATTCAAAATCCAGTTCTTTCGGGAGTGTGGGTTCGATTCCCACCTCGAGTACGAATACATCACTAAAAAGTGAAAATGTAAGCGAGTTTCCAAAAAGGAACTCGCTTCTTTTTTGGGATGATGAAAAGTATTTTCTTTGGTGATGTTCAAAGCGACGTTTTGCGGGAACTGCCGTAGGTGAATCTCACCTCGAGTACAAAAGCCTTCATTTTTATGAAGACTTTTGTATTATTAAATTTCGTATAAGAAAGTTATCCTAACAATTTCACAAATAACGTATCGAAGGTTATGATGAGAGTTTTGAAAATAACAGTTATTTCCTGACTATTAATTTTAAATATAGAAGTACTTTAAGTGATATTTGAGCTAATTCTCTTATCAAACCATAGATAAGAGGTGAGAAATAGGTGATTAAGAGAATATAGATAAATACTGCAAAACCTGCTCTATATGAATTTATACCACCTAATATAGCCGCAATTATGCCAATAGGATATATTATAACAATTATAGCATCAAAAATACTGATCAGCCATATGTATAAAGGAAAATCCAGATTCAGATTGTTTTCTTCTGAATCTTTAGCATCAGTATTAGATAAAGCAAAAAGTGCATTTGTATAAATTTTAAGTGGTAAGGTGATAGGTTTAACAATAATTAACTCCAAAACCTTGAGTGCTACTTTAGGGAAATCAATTTGTTTAAATTCCATGATTTATCTGTTAATTAATTACATTTTTGAGATGCTTTGATTATTGCTTGTTGAAATTTTTGACGATCTTCAATAGTGGTGTACTTTTTTTGCAATTGCTGAGTAAGAGTGTTGGCTTTGTTTGCTAATTTCTGACTTTCGGATAAAGCCGATTGATCTCCGGATAATGCTTTTTGTGCAAGTTCTTTTACTTCGCATTGTAATTCGGCAACTTTTTTTGCATCGCTTTCAATTGAACCTCCGCAGCTTGATAGTGATGTGATTACAGCGATTAATAAAATCTGAATTCTTTTTTTCATTTTGATATTGTTTTAGTTCTTCTTTAAATTTAAAACCTTTTATAGGTCTGCCCTTACGATAATCCGTAAGCAAACAGAATTCATTTACTCTACTTTTGATATTATGGGTTTTTTGAATAAATACTTTAAGAAGTTATTGTTAGGGTGCATTATTTTTTTCTCTTCAAACTTTTATGCACAATCAGATATAATACGCTTTATTTCCTGGAATATCAGTGATTTTGGGAAAACTAAAAACAATGAAGAATTAAAAAAGATCGCAAATATTGTTAAGAATGCAGATATCTTGGCGATACAAGAAGTTGTTTCTGGTTATGGAGGAGCACAGGCAGTGGCTAAACTTTCGGATATATTGAATAGAAAGGGAGATAAATGGGATTATGTAATAAGTGATCGTACTAATTATCCAAAATATACAACCGAACGTTATGCTTTTATTTGGAAAACTAAGCATATCAAAATAAAAAATAGAGGGCGATTACTTACTCGGTTTGAATCGATAATAGATCGGGAACCTTATCTAATGGAGTTTTTTATAAAAAACAGAAAAATCACATTTATTAATTTTCATTCACGGCCTTTCAACAGGCAACCAGAAATAGAAGTCAAAGCGTTGACGCAATATATTTCTGATTCTTTAAAAGGGCCTTTAATATTGGCGGGCGATTTTAATATGAATGAAAGCAATCGTGCTTTTTTGAAATTTAAAAACAGAGGATACAAATCAAGTGTTTTTAATCAGAAAACTACACTTAGATGGTCGTGCAAAAATGGAAATTATTTAAACTATTCCATAGATAATATTTTTTATTCTAAAGAAATTTCAAGTATTCAAACCGGAGTGATAGATTTTGTTAGGTTTTGTGAGAATTTATCTGAAGCCAGAAAATTATCAGATCATTTACCCGTATTTTTAGAGTTCTATATTAAATAACCTCTTTAGAAACCAAAAAACCCTTTTTTATCTTTACTTACTTTTATAGTTTTAAGCTTATTCAAAAAAGATTCATCCAGATTTTCTATAGTTTTATTTATTTCCAATAAATTAGTTTTCATTATTTTTTCTACGGATTGAACCTGATCGGTAAGTAATTTAATCTGATTCTCTTTAAGAACTCTTTTTAGTTTAGTATTGGTCTCTTCTGTAATATTATGAATAGCATCTTTACCTACTTCTATTGAATCTGAAATAGTTTTTTCTCCCTTAGCAGTGACTTGTTTTATTTTAGTATCGATATTATCTTCTATGGCCATTAATGTATTTTCAACTTCATCTTTGAGATCGCTTAAGCTTTTTTCATAACTGGAAATAAGCTGTTTAATTTTTCCATAAACTTTTTCGAGTTCTTGACTACTATCTTGTAATAAGGGTTTTAGCTTATGGTTTTCAGTAATATTCTCTTTGGTTTTTTCTAAAAGTATTGAGAGCAGATCATTATTTACTTTAAGTAGTTCGGTGTACGATTTATAATCGGCTTTAATAAAACTGGTAAGCTCATTGAATTTTTTCTTTTGATCGTAATTGAAGTTATTGGTAATTTTTTGCAATTGATCAAAATCAGACAGTGTGTTTTGAGAAAAGGTTTTTATATTTTGATTAATAGTATTTATGCCACTTGAGAAAGATGTATTTATTTTTTGCAATTCCCTATTAATGTAATTGTGGTTGTTTTTTTTATAAGCTTTGATATAACTTCTGAGTTGATATAATACAATTAGATGTGTGATAAACAAGATGATAATCAAATAATTCATAGTTTTTATATTACTTTAATGCTTAATTTTTTTGTTACAGACCATCTCCCATTTTCAAGAACCATCTCACCGTCTTCACCCAATTGAACTATTTGAGTTCCGCTTCTATTAAAATGTTCATTTTTTAAATTACATATTGGAAGGAGTAGTACGTCATAACTTTGTATTCCAGCTTGCATCATTTCGGTATAATCATAAATTAATTGGAATCTGGCACTTTGGTTATTGTTAGGGCTTAGGGTCAATTTTATAGCACTATCTAGCTCTCTTGTCTTTGATTTTTTATCGTCTGATAATGTACCCCTGGCATCTGCAAAAGGAAAATATAATAGTGAATTCTCTTCTATTAATTTTTCAATTACATTCTCAACATCGTGAATATGCTTGTCAATGCGATTGTTCAGATCATCTATAAGAATTACTCGAGGTATTTCGTCTACTAAATTTTGATTTAACCTTTTGACCTTAGAAATAATATCTTCTGAAGAAATGATAGGAGATGAAAACTTTGAAATGAAATGTTGAGCATCAACTGTATTATTGATTTTATTTTCGGCATTTGTTTTATCGACATATTGTTTAATTTCTTGTTCTAGAGTACTTCTAATTTCCTGCATTTTTTTGGATAAAAATTGGCGCAACTCTTCTTGATTAGAAAATTTCTTCAACTTAGCATCATCTAATAATTGTTCCTTATCTAAAACGAGTTGCTTTTGCTGCGTGTTTACGCAATCTCTATGAAATTTATTGTTAAGGATAGTTTCCAGTTCTTGAAATTCTTTATCAAGGTCCTGATTGGTCAGTTCTACTTCCGGAACTTTTTTTGAAATAGGTTTAATAGACTCTTTTTTATTCAATTCTATTTCTTGTTTAAGATCGATGTTTTTTTGCTTTAATTTATTTATATACGAGCTTAAAAGAATATTAACCAGGAAGCTTATAAAGAATACAATGAATAATAACAGGCTGTATTTCTTTAAGTAAAATGTAAAACCAGATGAATCTTCTTCAGAAATAGGATTAACTTCTTGAGGTTGATTTTCTATTCTTTCTTTTAATTTCCAATCTTCTAAAGACAAAATTTTCCGGTGCTTGTTCTGAGTGATAAGAATATCACTTTGAATATTGTTACTCAAAGAAATGTAAAGAGAGTCCTGAGCCCATTCTTTAAGAATATGGTTCTTATAGACATCACTTTTTAGTATAGAATCTGTAATTAAATTGAAATTTTCTTTAGAAACTAAATCTTCATTCAAAAGAGTACTTCTTAATTGTATGAAGCGATTAATATATGCTTTGACAGAATCTATATGCTCATTGTCATCTTTGAACTTTGTATTAATACTGTCTAAAGTAGTATTTTCTAAACTTGGAATGTTACCTTGGTTTTTAGGATAAACACGATCCTTTAAAACCAGGTTAATACTCTTTTTGGAAACAGAATCAAAAAGAGTGGTGATTAGGGATTTATTATAAAATGATACCTCACTTTTATATTCATTATATAGCGAGTCTATATTGATAGGCTTAATCTTATTTTGAATCTTTTCTTCTGCACTTTTATTAGAGCAACCAATCAAATTAATTAAACAAAAAAATACAAATGCTAATTTTATCGGGCTGTTTGTTTTCATTTTATATACCTTTAAATTGATTGATCTTGTCCGAAGCGATAATCCTGGAGAATGCATATAGATATGATTTTATAGCATCAAAAAACAGAGAGTCACTCAATATAGATTCTTGTTCTACTTCAATTTTATGATTGATAACCTCTCTGATGGTATCACTTATTTTTGATGCATCTGAGAAGAACTGCTTGAGTTTCTCAGGATTATAAGATTTCTCTAAACCATAATTTTTGATGAAATCGGCTTCATACCATAATTCATCAAAGAAATAGTCAAAGAAACTGATTACATTTTGTGTAACTTCATTAATGGTAGTATCAGATTCGTTAATGAAATTTGCATAGTTTAATGCCTTTTTCTCTGAGGCATTATTATCATTGATGAGCCTTTTTCCATCTCCAATAGATAAATAGAAGTTTTCAATATCGGCAGTCGGATTCACTTTTATTTTGTCTAAACCTTTGATGCCGCCTATAGCAGTTGATTGTTTTGGACTATTTAAAACTTGGATCTCTATTTTGTATACAGTATCCATTTCAAAGATTTTTTTGACAATCAATCCGACAATATTTGAGACTCCTTTGACTCTGTTTAAATCTTTAGCTCCGTTAGTTATTTCTAATAACCTGGCTCCATTACCACTCACTCCAATATACCCCGGGAGTTGAGTAATACCACTGATTTTTAAAATTTGTATCGCATGAAAAAATATGGAGCTATTATGCAGTAAAAACAATAATTTAAACTCACTGTCTAACATTAATTTTTTACTGAAAGAATTATAAGAGAAAAAGTAACTTATTAAATCGGTGGACAGTAACCCTTTGGAGTTTTTAATATAATCAATGATATCCGTTTTTGTAAAATCATCTCCAAATTCTTTACGCATTAAAGATTCGTACCTGGTTACGAATCCGTTATCAAAAGGATCATTACCACTGTGAGATTCAAAAAGGCTATTTCCGGCAAACCTGAAAGAACTGGTGAGCTCGGGTTTATTATTTACAAAGACAATTAAATCTGTGGTTCCTCCACCTATATCTAAATTCATATAAACTTCTCCTGCTCCAAAAGTCTTGTCGTAACTGTAAAATGGAGCCCATGATTCTGTAATGCTTACTAATTTTTGTGCAACTTCATTTTTATTGTAGTAAATAGTGTATAATTCGTTCCAAATATCTGTGAATACGGTCATTTGATTGTTTCCCATGCTTAAAGGTTTAAACCAAAGGACATCACTTGCTTTAGGGTTAAATCCTTCGCTTAGAAGTTTATTTCTCCCTAACCAGATTAACTGTTCTATAAATGCTTTAAGTTTATTTTGCGCTGCTAAATTTGTACCATCAGTTACGCCCCATTTGATATTGGAATGAGTAACATCATAATCCTTACGAAGCACACTTTGTCCAAATCCAAAAGGAATATTTGCATTAGAAAGTACATTAATACTGTTTGTTTTTTCCGGATTGGTATCATTGTCAATATTGATAATAGATCGTATAGGAAGCTTGAACATCGAATCGTCTCCTACTAAACTGGGTAAAAATTCTGCAACCTGAGTTCTTCCATATATAGGTGAAACACGATCAAGATCATAATCTTTCATATTTCCATCATCATAAACAGGAGCATTAAGCATCACTAAGTCGGGAGTTGCCATATTACCTTTGTCCTTATAAGTAGTTAAGTTTTCTGCTATAGTTCCTGTTTTTATAGCAACAAAACTATTACTGGTACCTACATCAAAAGCAATAGCAGAATCTCCATCAACTAATTGGATAGGTTCACCCATTAGAGGAATTAAAACACTCGATAAAGAAATATTTTTATCTAAAAAAGTAATAGATACATTAATAGCATCAAAAGTGACATCAGACTGCTTGTCAAGAGAAATTTCTCCTTGCGCATTTCTTTTAATTTTAGTTAAATCCAAATAATTAGAAACACAGGGGTAATTTTCATCTTTCCTGGTCCTGGAATGTAATTTAGCCGCTACATCAATCGATTTTGGCGCTGCTGTTTCTTCTCTGAAAAAACGATAAGTTATTTCTTCACCTTTGAGATGATATGAAAGAATTTTATATCTGTCATTAAACTCATTTTTGGATACTTTAAAAAACGGATAAATTCCAAAGGCCATTGATGATTTAATAATGGCTCCGTAATCATCATTGTCTATACTATTGATACTTATATCATCATAAGTTCTTTCAAAAGTAATGACTCCTCTGCCTTGATCTGCCATTACAGGAATATTTAAACTAATAATTATAGCGCCTAATTTTAGCTTTTTTACTGTGATTTGTTCTTTTAAATCTTCAAGTGTGAAAAAATTGAAGTATTCTGAAGTAATGGGTAATAATATATTTTTTACTTCTCCTTTAGGTAGCCAGAATTTATTAATGTTGACATCGTAATCCAATTGAATCAGATGTTTTGATAAAAAATCATTTCTTGTAATCCATGGATATTCAATAACAGATTGAGGTAACTTTCTTTTGGCTATAGGTAAGGTCGGATGTAATTTTATATCTTTTGTAAACTTGTTATTTCCAAAATAGTTCCAACGCTTTTTATTTAACCCTTCAAGAAGTGCTAATGGAGGTCTTTCCAGGTGTTTCCTGCTTTTAATTACATAATCACTTTTTTTAACAGAATTGAGCTCTTCTTCAGAATCAAAAGTATCGCATAAGAAAGGTACAGACCCTCCCAGGAAAGATATTTCCTGATGATTAATTTCTAATACTTTATAATTTTTTAAAGCATCTTCTGTCTGGTTTCGTTCTAGAGAAGCAATATTATTTGTAGTTTCTGCATTTTGAATGTGACTTCTGTTAATTTTGATATAGCTATATAGTTCTTTAAACGATTGCGCAATTTTAGCATGTGTAATAAAAAAGATATTTATGAACTCCTGAAATTCCTTACTACGTTTATATAAAGGCTCATTATTTGAGAAAAAATAACGATTGTTATAGTTACTTTTCAGAGTTTTAGGAAGTTCATCTCCAATAGTAAAAAAACCAGTATAAGGCGAGGTTCCTGCTATGACAACATTATCCAGGTAAACCAAAACAAATTCGTCAAAAGCATTAGAAATGCCACTATTTCTAAATCGGGAATCATTATTGTAGTTATTGATGTATATCCCTATAGTGTCAGCAAAGGTTTTGATACCAGGATTATGATCGTTTGCCAGGTTTTTTAACTCTTCTTTTTTCCATATTTCCAGATCTATTTTACCTCTTAATTTTAGCGTTTCATAACAAAACAATATCTCAAATACGTCTAAGCAATGCGATATATATTTATGATAAGTAGTTTGGCCCGATAGCGTATTAATATTATTTCCTGAGCTGAGGTATGATTTATTGACAAATGCAAATGAAGTTTCAAAAAGATGTATTTGTGCAAAAGGAGAAGGTATAGAGGTTACCGGTACCTCCAGCTTTCCCATATTATCTGTAATATCTGCAATTTTCCCTTCGTCATAAGGATTATTGGCAAATTGTACCCAACCTTCTTGATTGATTGTTTGCTCTTTTATTAAACTTAACTTGTGTGGCATGTCTTTGGTATTTTTTAAAATGAAAAACGCTTATCAATAATTTCTTTAATCCCCAGATTAAGCATAGTACTAACCATTGCTTCTTTATTATTTAATTGCTTGTCTACTATATTCTTTGCAATTCTTGAAAAAATTTCATCGAATTTTATCCGGTCTTTTAGCATGAAAATAGACTTGTCATTAGCCGGAATTCCAGTGACCAGGGTGAATAATTTTTTTTCGTTTACAACAATTTTGGCTTCTAATGATCCATCAATGTCTTTTAATAATTCTCCCTTATTGCTTATAATAGAAGTGTCAAAGGGTAAAAATTTTCGATCGTGTTTATCTAATGATAATTCATATAACCACCTATAATAATGGAGGTTAGTAAACGATGCCAGGTTTTTATAAAAATGTTGTTTTTCGTAGTTATTAGGAAGCTTTAATTCATTTCTCCAGGCTAGTTTATCATTTTTGAGGGCAGCTTCCATAAAATTAGAAACGTAGACGTTATAATAATGAAAGTTTAAAAACCGCTTAACAAAATCATCATTTTTTAAATGCTTTAAAGTAAGTGATCCAATGTCTTCACTGATGCCATATTCAAAGAAACGTGAAGCTTGAGAAAGGTCATCTCTGGTGCCGGCATTAGGTTCGTAATTCAGAAATTCTAAGACTGCAGCGGCGGCAGTTAGTTCGATAAAATTTGCCGGATTTTTTTGCTCTATGCCTCCATCAAAATTTTCATAGTTGCTTTGCCTTGTGTCTCCTACATAAAACATGGTATTAACCAATTGCTTCAAATTTCTATTGTAATAAGATAATGCAGCCTTAGTTTTAGTAATGAATGTACTGGAGTTAATAGCGCTTTCTCCCGTATTGAATTTTTCGACATCAACTTGAAAATAAGGAAGTACAGATACCCCGCCAATAATTGCATTATTGATGTATGTTTTATTATTTATTTCACTGGTTTCATCTCTAAAAACGTTTGCCAGTAAAGGAAAACCTGCGGCTCCGGTACCTCCAAAAATGGAACTAATAATGAAAATCCTGTCATTTTCTTTAAAATCCTGGGTAAACTCCTTAAATTCAGATGATTCTACCACGTTTTTAAGAACAATACTCCCTACGTTCGGATTTCCGAGAAAGCCTTTTTCCAATGGCATATCTTTATTTTTATTGCTGTATAATAAATCAAAGAGTCCTTTTGTGCTTCCAAAACCTTTTGCGCTTAAGGCATTGTAATCAACCATCTCTCTGAGTGTGCCATAATCTGTACCGCTTATATTTAATTCTTTTGGCGGCATAATACGTGTTCTGAAAAAATGTCCTTGGGCGTCTTCTTCAGTCACATTGCTATAAACAGAATCATAAATATTATTATAAGTTTTAATGGTGTTCCTGCATTTTTCAACATCTCCGTTATTTATATCAGTGTCAATAATCATCGGGATTATTTTTTCTGTATTTGTTTTAATCCCTGTTGCAAGAAGCATGGTCAACGATTTTAAAACTCGAGAACCTGTTCCTCCTATAGCAAAGAGATATAATTTTGGCTTAGACATAATAAATTAGAATTTTACTGGATAAAATTTTGAGAAGATTGAAAAACGCTTAAATACTAACGATAAAATGAAATACAGAACAAAACTGTACAGTGTATTTATGATGGTAAATAACCAGATCTCATAGAAAAAATCATTAAAAGAAGGAAGTTCAAATACTTTAAAGCCTTCTATTAATAATGTAACAATGAATATGGTTAACATGTTAAAGACTCCAAAAAGAAACCAACGCCCCATACTTGAAAAGCGCATCCCTTTTCTGCCTAAAATGATATAATAAATGGTGAGATAAATAAGTGTTGAAAATAGAAGTATCATAAAACCGATGGTGTAGCCTTTTTCATCCCAGACCGACCAGTTATTTAAATCTTCAAATAAAAAGTAGAAGTTTTCCATAATATTAGCGATTGTTTTTTACGAGTTTAAATTGTAATAATGCAGGTTCATTTTTATAAGCTCTGTCAAAAGCATCTGTAATAAATTTGAATGCGAATGTTTTGTGCTCCAGAGAATCAGCAGGTATTTTGTAATCATCTTCGAGATGGGTGTCTTTAAACCATTTGGCTGGAGTATTATTTAAACTGATGGTAATTTCATGTACTTGATGATCTAAATCCAGAAGGTTAGGTTGTAAAAAATGAGTGAGATGTAGTTTGTCAATGAGAGCTTTATCTAATATTTTTTCATTGAGGATGCTTTTATCTTTTACCTCTAGTTGAATGGCTTCACCTGTATATTCAGGAGAAATTTTATAAGAGGCTTTATTCATAAAGAGTTCTTCAAAAATAGGAGGTTGATCATTTAAATTGACTCCGATAGTAAACTGAACAGGTCTCCTGGCATCTACTTCTTTAAAGAGAATAGTATTGCGTTCTGAATTAATAGAAACTTTCCCTTTTTTTGGATGCTTTAGCAATTTAAAAGGAACTGTATTCATAGGAATATTATAACTATACGATTGATCGTATTTTTCAAATATCTTTTTGGAGAGAAATTCCTTAACCAGGTGTTTATTGCCTAGTACCCAGATATAGAAGGGACGATTTTTTAATATGATTTTGTGATAAGGCCGTTTGCTAAGGTTTTTACTCCCGGTATTTTTTCTGTCATAATAATAAGTCCCATTAAAATCACTTAAGTATTTAAAAATGGCTACTCCAACATCTTGTTTTTTGCTTAGGTGGCTATAAATCTTATTAGTTACCTGAGAACCTTGAGTCATAGTATTTTCTTTACCTAAATCCAGAATACAGTCTGAAACAAGAATGCTTATGGAGTTGAATTTTAGAGAGTCTATTATTTCACTAAATACATTTTGTAGTTTTGATGATTTTCCACCTAACAGCATCCCTTTTCTCAGTTCTTTGTTAAATTGTTCATTAGGCTTATTATATTTTTTAGGACTATTAGTTATTGTATAGATATTTGTAGCCACATCATACTCGTTATCTATATCTGTTAATAATAAAGGAATGATATCTGCCATTGGATAATTGCCAACTTTTTGTGAATTGACATATCCTTTCATACTTACAGAAGTTTCTAAGAAAAAATCAATGTTTTCTATTAAAAGACCTTCATCAGATGGAGTTTCATAAGAAACAAAAGTGAAAATATGTTTATCTCCTCCGCATGCGATTAATAAACACATGAAGCTTGATAAAATAATAGTCTGTATTATAGTATTTATGTATTTATTTTTCATAAAAATGATCATCTTCAAAAACTCGTTTATTGATTTCTTTTTCTTTGAATACAGTATTATTAATTGAGATTAATAATTGTTCGCCGTCAATATTTATAACATGATAACCTGGTTTGCAATGCTTCATTCGAAACTTTAAAGCTTGTATTCCTTTCCATACCCCTTTTTGTATAAGAGTCTTGTAAACTATTTGAGAACAAGATTCTTTAAAAATGCATTTTCTGCGTTTAGATTCAGGAATTAGAAACCAGTACATTTTTATTGCTATTAGTAGAGAATATTTCATCGGATTATTTGCTAAATACAATCATTTGGCTTTGTAGTATTAAATCCAGGTTTTCCACCAAAACCAAAACAACCATTGTTTGGTTGAACAAATGTTGTTACACTCTCCAGGCGAATATATTTCCATCCTTGATCTGAATAATTTTTTACGATTGCTTCTAATTGCTCTGCTACATCTTTTGATGAACCTTTATTATGAGAAATTGAAGCAACAAATGGTACTATTTTATATTCCATAGGTTTATTAAATTTAGTGACACTTCAAACCTAAAAAGAATGTAAATCAATGCCTTACGAGAATCCGTAAAACAGAAGTGTTTAATCTTCCCAACCACATAGAGTTCGCCCTAATTCTTTTGCATGTTTTAAGGAGGTCTTATGAATTTTTGTAGAGCATCTGGAAAGTCCTCTGCAATTTTTATTGAAATGATATCGTTTACTGCCTTTACCTTTACAGATATATACTTCTGTAGTTGGTTTTAAAGTAAAAGAGAAGAAGATTAAAGCACCGAAAAAAAATATAAATGTTTTTTTCATTTAGATCCTGTATTTTCATAATATGTTATAGTCTCTAATAATTCTGATTGAAATTGATAGATGTCTGTTACTGTTTGAAGTGTTTTTTTAATCTCTTCTTTATCAGATTTAATAATGCCTAAATGTTTTTTAGTACTATTAAAATGGAGCCTACAAAGAGGTTTACGATTGTTGTCATCTAATAGTATTCCAAAATATGATTGAGTATCCCGATATGCAATCCTTGAAACCGGAATTTTTTTACTTAAAATGGCAACAACAATTCTAAAACCTTCTAATTCTTCTTCAGTTGTAATTATTTTAGACACTTTCTCTTCATCCTCAATAGTTTCTTTTTGTTGCTTTTCTGCCTCTTTATTCAAGGCAGCATTTAAACGATCGTTTACTTTATCGCTTATTATTTGATTAAACCCTTTATGAACTAAATCAGTAAATTCGGTAATTACCTTTTCAGTTAACCGCCCGGAGTATACTTTTCCTGCAAATAACCTTGTAAATTCATTAGAGGGAGATACTAGTTCTTCATCAATCAATTTTTTGAGCTCTTTAGTATACTTTAAAGAACTAGCATTATTGACTATTTTTTCAATATCAAAATTTGATTTATGAAATTTTGCAATTTCATAGATCGTATGCTCTTTAAGTTTTGTAATATTAAATTCTAAGAAAGGTTTTTCGTCCATTTTATTAGCTTCTTCTAAATCGGTATAGAAACGGTATTCTACACCGTTAGTGAGTAAGGCAAAACGAGTTTTTGTCGTATGGAAATAGCGAAATAGTTGAGAATTATGCGTATTGAGATTCTCTTCCCAATGTTTACATTCAATAATTAGAATAGGTTGCTCATTTTGTAAAATGGCATAATCTACTTTTTCGCCTTTTTTAAGCCCGATATCTGCTATAAATTCCGGAACTACTTCTGTCGGATTGAAAGTATCGTATCCTAAGAGATTGATAAATGGCAGTACAAACGCATGCTTTGTAGATTCTTCTGTAGTAATTTGATCTTTGAGTAAATTAATTTTATCAGATAATGATTTAAGTGGGTTTTGTAATTCCATAATTATCGCATTTAATAAAGTTATACTATTGTGTATGGCATTCATTGGAACAGAAATAACATCCGTTAGATTGAGGATATGTTTTTTTTGCTTCTTTAATTGCAGAATGACAAGTACTATGATTCCCTAAATATGTTTTATTAAGAACAAAAGAAAGCCAATAACAATTTTCTTTATGTACTTCATGATCACCATTTGACTGTATATTATCATTTACATAATAGTCTGCCATAATCTTTAGTTTTGAAATTTATACTTCAAACCTAAAGCCAATACAGAAAAAAGCCTTACGGGAATGCGTAAAGGAGAGAATTTAAAAAAAGAGAATTTAAATCAGGCTCAAATCTTTTACAATGTTGATAAGATGAATAGTAGTTTGAGCATTAAACTCTTCTTTTAACTCTTTTAAATGTTTTTCAATAGAGCTTTTACTATTAGGCTGAATACCTTCTTTTTTAAAAAGGATGGCTATTTGTTCCTGGTTAAGACCATTTGCCAGAAGTGTGAGGATTCTTAATTCATATTCTTTCAAAGTAAAAAGATTACCACGATTTAACGCAGACTCAATCTGGGGAGATAAGTAATAACCTCCATCATAAACTTTTTTAATTGCATGTGTAAGATCCTGAAGCCCTTTTCTATCTTTACAAACGTATCCATCTATTAGAGAGGAATCCTTTAATGATTTTACTTTTTGCGGATTATCCTCTATTGAATATACAATGACTTTTAAGTTAGGCTGTTCTTTTTTTAAGGCTATGATGAGTTCTTTCCCTGAGGTTAATCGCTCTGATCTATGATCTGCTTTAAAGGAAAGATCGCAGATTAAAAGGTCAAAAGGAGCATTGTTTAATATGGCATTTCGCGCTTTAAGATAAGCTTCATCGCAATATTGAGCGTGATATTTATCTGAAATACCCAGAGCTTCAAGAATAGTAGCCATGCCAATATTAATATTGTCAATATCTTCGGCAATTAATATCTTTTTAAACATAAATAATGGTAATTAACTAGGGATCTGTATTTCAGCTTTAAAACCTTTCCCTTTTTCTGTTTCAAAAATAATGGTTCCGTTAACAGATGCGATACGGTTTTCCACATTTTGGAGTCCATTACCATAAATCAATTTATCAGAATGAGTACCAATACCGTTATCTGAATAATTCACTTGAATAGATTTTGATAATCTGTTAAAGGTAACTGCGACCAGTTTTGCGTTACTGTGTTTTCTCATATTGGTCATTAATTCCTGAAGCACCCGATGTAGCATTATTTTTTGCTCTTTGGCTACTTTTTGCCAATTAATTTTATCGAGCCCTTTGATGATTACTTTTACAGTATTTGGCGCATAACTGCTTAACATAGTAGAGAGCAAGTTGTGATATTCTTTATCAGTATCGATACTGTTATAATTTTTAGAAATATCACGTGTTCTTTGATAGATGTCGTTTACGGTATTGACCATCTTAATATCAACCTTAGCATTTTCTAAAGTAGTCATCACATTGTAAACATCATTGGCTAGTTCATCGTGAACCTTTTTAGCAATACGAGTTTCTGTGGTATATACTTCCTTAATTCTTTCTTTTTTATGCCTCTGACGAAGAAAGTAAATGAAGAATCCGCTTATTAAGAATAGAATGATTGCAGAAGAAAGAAAAATAATTTTTTGTGTTTTCTGTTCTGCATTTTCTGCTTTTAATAATAAAGTGTTTTGTTTTAATTTGTCATTTTCATACTTTGTAACTTTATATATTTCTTGAGTATTTTGTTTAATACTATTTAATTCATTTCTAATCTTACTATATAATTTAACTTCATCGTCATTATTTTCTTTTAATTCAAATACAAAGTCTAAAGCTTCGAGAATAGATTTTAAACTATTTCTTTTTTTTGCATTTTGATAAGCAGCATAAGCATAACTAGAAGCTTTTTTTGGATCCTGATTCAAATAATACTTGGTCAAATGAATGTAAGATGCAAATAATCCTGAAAGATCTCCATTAATTGTTCGTACTTCTAGTGCATTGTGTAGTAAGGTTTTAGATTCAGTATTTTTTTTATCGTTTCTCCATTTAATATACCCAAAGTTGTCTAATACTCTTGCATATTCATATTTGTTTTTTATAATTAATGAATCTGAGATTAACGAAGAAAGAATTGATATTGCTTTTTCATAATCTCCCTGATCAGCTAAAATATTTGCTCTTGAATTTTTGAATTTTAAAATATTGGTTAATCTAATTTTCCTTTTAGCAATATCATCTACTCCTAATGCTAAAGCTTTAGAATTATATTCCAACGCTTGTTTATAATTTTTTTGTTCCCTAAATGCTATTGAAATAGCATAATATAATCCTGCGATACCTCTTAAATCTGATTTATTTTCTAAGAATTGTAATCCATCAATTGCAGTAGCTTTACTACCTGTATAATCTCCTATTGTATTTTGAATATTAGCCATATCTAATAATCTTTGTCCTGCAAATATGCTATCTCTTGTGTTTAAACTAATTCTATATGAGTCATTAAAATAGGAGAAAGCAGAATCATATTTATGAATTCTATTATAATAGAAACCCAACCTACGATTCGCATTGATCATCCATGAACTGTCTAATTGTTTTGTAGATTCAATAAGTAATTCTTTTGAAGTAAAAATAGCACTGTCGTATTTTCTTTCTCTACTGAAATCTTTTATTTTTTTTTCTAAATTAATTAGAATAAGGGAATCATTTTTAATGTAATGCGACTCTTCTATTAACTTAGGATTAAAATCCATCAATAAAAAGAAGTTATAAAATAAGAGGGATAAAATAGCAAGCTGTTTCATCCCTCTAAATTAATAAAGTTTTAATTTCCAGAAGAGCTTTGATTTGAGTTTTCATCAGAATCTTCCTCATCTGGGTCTTGTTCGACTTGACCATCTTCTCCCTCAGTAGCCATTTGGTCAGTATAAAGCGATTCGGTACTATCAATTGAATCTGTAGTACAAGAAAATAAAAATGTATTAAGTATTAAAATCATTATAAAAAGGACTAATTTTTTCATCTCTTCAAAAATTTAGGATTAAACAATAGGGTGGCTGTCTGGTGTTTTAATCCAGATTTCTTTTGGTTTTACAACCACTCATTAGGTTTGGAGTACTCCTGTATTTTCTGAGAAGGGAAACCTGAACACGAAAGCGTTTAACTTCTTCTCAATTAGCTAGTTGCTAATCGTATTATGGATTTCCGTAAAAGCTAGTCTTGTACAATTATTATGTTAGCAAAGCATAATTTTTAACTAACTCCTGGAGCAAAGTAAATAGATATTCAAAAGATGATTGCAGACATAAGTTATACTTGTTTTGTACAGTTTTTAGACACCAATAAATAAGCGATGTTTCAGAGTATGTTGTCTGTTATTTGTCCGATAAAAATTTATATTTTTTGGTAATGGATGATAAAAGAATTGACGAAATAGTCCATAAAATTTTCGAAAAGGCAAAACAAGAATGTGCTTCTCATGCTAGATATGCATTATCTAATCATATTGCTAATGAGATGAATAACGTTTTTAGCTATAGAACTCCGGAAAGAGCATATAAAAGATATATTGAAAAGGACAATAGAAAAGGAGAGCCTAATGAAGAAAGTGTGGATTTTTTCTGTCAATACTTAGGCTATGAAAACTATAAAGGTTATATAACTCGAAATCCAAAAGAGAAAGTTATTCTGAAGGCTTTTCCTAAACCTTTGAAACCAGAACTTCTAAGAGGTAATTTTAAAGATTGGATTTTATCAATTACAATTATTTTGGGAATTCTATCATTTTTTATTTTGGGAGTTCAGTTTTTTAGTAAGAAACAAGACTTTCCTCTTGAATCTAGTACGTGCATGGCTTGGGTGAAAGATCATTATGAAGAAGTTTCGTGTAATTTACAATTTCATCCAATATCAGGGATGCAAATAGTGCCTTATGATATAAAACTCATTACTAATTTCAGAAAGATAGAAGTGACCATTTTAACTACTTTTTTTTCTGAAGAAACAGGAAAACCTCTTATTTGGTATTATAAAAATAGAGATTCTGAAATAGAGTATTTTACAGCACCAGGATTTCATCCTGTAACCGGAAAAACATTAAAAGCAATTACAGAATATATTATTGAAAAATATGTGCCCAAATATCCTCCAAATATAGGTAATGATGAAGATGATGATGGAATAGAAATACCGCCTATAGTTGATACAAATGATTTAGAAATGATAACGCTTATTTTTAATAAAAATATGCCAGATCAGGGAGTTATGGGGCAATTAAAAAAAACATATTTTCGACCGTATACTCATTTAGTATCTACTTTAAATTCAAGCCGGTTAAATACGTATAGACAAGAATTATTATCGGGAAATCCGTTAGAAATACGCAAATATGTAACTAAGAATGTAGATTATATATGTGTGGGTTTTGTAGAATATCTTTACAGCAATAAAGTTGCTAATGTAACTACTTGCGATATGCGATTGAATTTTAATGTCTACTCAACCAAAACCGGAGCAGAACAATTAAATTTATCGCAATCTATTTTAGTCTCAGGAGCCGGTTATTCTGAAATAGAAGCAAAGAATAACTGTTTAGAGAAGATAGGAGACCCGCTTATTGAATTGTAAAGGCTTTATTGAAATAGTTTCACAATTTCTAAGCATCCTTTATTTTTTGAATTTAATATATAACCTCTTTTTGCATTTTCATAAGCGATATTTTGCCTATTGGTATGTAATTCAAAAGCTGCCAGATTATATAAAGAACTTGAAAGTGCTTTTTTATTAGTTTGATTTCCCATGATGGATTTTAAAATATTATAGGCATTTTCCAATTCTCCAACTTTCATATAGGTAACGGCCTGTCTTAACCTATCATTGAATTTCCTGTTTTTTTGGAATCTGACATCAACAGAAACTTCGTGTATAGTAAATAGGTTTTTGAATTCTTTGCCTAATTCGTCTAGTACTTCGGGATATAAATCTTGCTTACTAATTTTTGATGGAGAGCATTCTGCTTTAGTTCTTTTCTCTCCTGAAATACTAATAGTGTTGGAATAGATTAATTTTGTAGTGCGAATATCAATTAACTTAAAGCTAAAAGAAAGAGAATATATTGCTTTTCGATATGACGGATTTCCACAAGATGAACGATAAATAGTAGAAGTTTTCACCAGGTAAGATTGAAAATCGCTGTTTTGAATCCTTCCTACAAGTAATACCCCTGCGCTGTAAAATTGCCCTAGCTTTTCAATAAACCTGGTGTCCACCAACCCGCTGGATTGAAATTCTAATTCTTTTAAGAGCTTTTTCGTTACATTTCTATCTAATACATTAATCCCCGGAATGTTAAAAATTTCATTTGAAATTTTATCATGTATGTCCCTGGATTCTATGCTACTACGCCAATTTCTATCGTTGGATAGATTTGCTATTATTATCGTATTATACTGCGATAAATTAAACTCGGGTTGCACAGTAGATTTAAATGTTACAACGTTCCAGTTAGATGGAGGAAAAAGACGTATTTCCTGAGCTTGAATTGATAGAGAATTAGATAAAAAAGTAAAGATTAAGGCATAATGAAAAATGGTGTTTGAAAAGAAGAAGTTTTTCATTAGAGATATAATTTTGATAATTATAAAATGATATAAATTCTCAGAAATATAGTGTTAAGACTATAATATGAATTGTGGAAAGCCGTAAAAAAATAAGTATAAAGTATGATTGTATAATATTATTTTAATAATGAAGATTAATTTTTAATATGTTAAATAAATCACACTTTTGATATTTATTTCTTTTTAATCCTAAAAAAAAAATTCTTACTTTAGTTAAGTATTACAAAATCAGTAATATTTCCCCCTAAAATTTATAGATTTTTATTAGTGTAATGAGCAGTAAAGTTGCTTAAAAGTATTGTTAATTAATAAGAACAATTCTTTGATAATTCTCGCTTAGAAAATAAATTATTAATCCTGTAAAAATGATAAATAAATATGTTTTGGATAGATGAAACTTGGGAATCGTATGAATCTAATCATGAATACTTAATAGGGGCATTAAATGAAATCAAGAAAAATGAAAGATTACAGGAATTGATAGATGATTATGAAAAAAATAAAGAGAATAGCAAATTTACGGAAGAAGATATTAGAATATTTGAGATAAGATGGATAGAACTGCCATTTTATGATTTAAAAAAAAGTAAAGCTTTTGATAAAGCAATAACTATAGAAATAAATTTTGAAATTAATAATAAAGAAGATAAGCAAAAAAAGAAAATAGTAAATAACGAAGAAAGAGAATATACAGAGCCCTCTAAAGATATAAAACGGATTTTTTTTGCAGCTCTTTGCGGAGAAAATGAAACTGAGATATATGCATTGAATGGAACTTCCCCGCCAATACATGAGATGAATAGTAAAATGGGTGGTATTATACTAAAGAAAGCAGGAGTTTATCTGGATTTCTTTACTACTTTCGTAGGAAGTGACAAAGGCCCTTTTTTACTTGTAAAATCAATAGATCAGATAATTTGGCCTGATGAAAAATATTCTGATCAACCACATTTTTTGTTTATTGAAAAACAACGAATTCTTAAACGATTTAAGAAATCAAATAGCTCTGGAGCAACTACTTTTAGAGAATTAGAAAAAGAGATCAAAAAGATTATGAATAGTTTTTTTGAGATTTTAGAGCTTAAAAAGCTTAGAAAATATTGGTATAATCATACCGAATACGGGAAGATCGAAGAAGATGAAAAGTCAGCTATAGATAAAACAATAAAAGGAGCCTATAACTATAATAAATCTAAAAAATCATCAAAACACGCTTGTTATTTTGAATTAGTACAGTTTGGGAGGGATATTTTTCTGGCCGGATTTGAAATCGAAAAAAGCGGTATGGTTAAAATGATGTTTGATAAACCGTTGAGTAAAGATTTTTTAACTCATCATAGAAACCTTTCAATGCTGCCTATAGGAGAATGGAGGTTTATTGATTTAGTTGAATCAATAGAAATTAAATCATTGACATTTCAGCCATTTGCAAGTACATTAACCCTATTTGATGATTCATTTTTGAAAGCAACAATTCCGTTTCCATCATTAAATATAGAAGATTATGAAAATTCTATGGATCTGGATCATGATATTGAATCAAAACCCTGGTTGTTTGCAGATAGAGAAGTGAAAATAAAGAATGGATATCAGGTTTCAAAAGGCTTGTTATGGGAAGGGCGTAAAATTTATGGCCCCATAATAGTTGAGGGAGTTAGTTTTACTAACGAATTAAATTTATCTAATGTAAATATTGAGAGCAGCTTAACCTTTATAGATTGTCAGTTTATTGAAAGAATTGCTTTTGAAAACAGTAGCATTGGAGGAAACTTAATATTTAAAAATTGTACTTTTTATGGAATACCAGATGAAGATGAATATTATGAAATACCAGATGAAAATGAAGATGTAGAAGAAGATTTTTTTGATTTGAGTTATGCTCTATTGATGGATGGTTTAAGATTAAAAGGAAATTTAATAATAGAGAAATCAGATTGTTATGGTTCTATAACTTTAAAAAATGCTAGTATTGAAGGAATTACTAAAATTAGAGGATTAAATCTTTTGCCCTTATATAATTTCTATTCTGAAAAAAATGTAAATGAAGAAAAAAAGATATCTATAGAGATAGATAGGCGTTTTACGAAATTCCCATCAGGAGTTGGATTAGATATGCGAGATAGTTTTTTTGGTAGCGGATTAGATTTATCCGCGTGGTTTGACCCTTCTTCTAATACAAGAGAAAACATATTTAGTTTAGGAAAGAAGAAAGAAGAAGAAGTAGAAGCAACTAAAGTAGTGGGGTTAGTGCAAATTGGAGGAAGTTTAATAAAAGGATCATTATTTATATCAGGGTTGATTATAACTTCTTTAAATAGAGAGATATTTAAACCACATTCTTCTTCATATTATCAACTTTATTTAAATGGAACTACCATTGAAGGTGATTTGTTGACTTGGAGGCCCGGAGAATCTGCCAAAGAATATTATCATTATTTACGTACTTATATTGAGTCGCATATTGATTTAAATAGAATAGATGCCAAGGGACAAATTGATCTAAGAGGGATTTGGGTAGGAGGAGACTTAAACCTTAAACACATAAAATGTAGAGGAGATGTTTTATTAGGGACCTCAAATCAATATGGGTTGGATACATACAAAGATAATTGGAAGAAATACTCGCTGAAAAAATATGACGCAGACCATGCCTTGCTACAATTTTCTAAGAGCACATTAGCAATGGATGGGAATAATGATTTGTATTTAGCTCATTTTTCTCGAACTCATATCTTGGGGTCATTGAATTTTACAGGAAGTAAAATAGATGGAACGATATTTTTCGAAGGAACTTATATTGCAAATAAAATAACTTTTGATAGCGGAGTTTTTGGTTCCATTATATCTGGTTTATCAATTAGTGAAATTGATATAAGTAATAAAGAAGAATGTGACTATTTAAGAAAAAAAGAAGGGTGTTCTTTTACAGAATATATAAAAGGACAAGAGGGGACTATCAGAATTCATGAGTATGAATCTGATGATGAAGTAAGTAAAGGGCTTTTGATCCAAAGAACAGAAACTTCACAAATTAAATTATCAAATTCAATTGTCAAAGGATTTGTAGACTTGGGTGGTGTTTGGATTATACCCCATAAACTAGATATTGATAGTGGAGTAAGTCCGCTAAAGACGATTAATAATAATGTTGATATAACTAAAGAATATAAAGATCTAAAAGGATTTATAAAATCAACAATTTTAAATAAAACTCATATCAACAAAAACTCATATTTTTTAAATGATCAGATTGTAGATGTGAATATTGATAATACCCAAATTGAAGGATCACTTAAACTATCGAACTCTGAATATTTAGAAGAATTATGGGAATCAATTCAAAGAGATGAAAATCTTAATAAAAGATATAAAAGGATTTTTAAAGACAATGAAAAGGTTGTTGAAGATGAAAATTCAGAATTAAAAAAGGAAGAGTTTTTAAAGAAAATTGATGAGGGTATTGATGATTGGAAAAGAGCTTATATTAAAGGGGATTTTAAAATTCAGAACTCAGTAATAAATGGAAAGGTAGACTTGACAGACTTGCATGTAGAAGGTGATTTAACAATTTCAGATGTAAAAGTGTCTGCAGATATAATTACAAATGCTGTAACCAGTAAATTAAAAGAATATTCAACTATTTTTTATGCGAGAAATGTAGCTATAGAAATGTTGAGATGTCAGGGCAATTTATATGCAAATCATATGATAGTCAGAGAAAATTTCTCCGCAATTAACACAATAATTGATGGTCATGCATATTTTTATTTTACGGATAATAAAGATCAAAATAAAGCGAAAATCGCTAATGAATTAAATTTAACAGGTTCTAAGTTCGCTAAATTAAGCTTATGGAATAATGATCAAGATATATGGATTTTAGAAAGGGTTACATCAAAGCATTTAGATATTTGGATGAATGAAAGTTCAACGGGAACAGGAAGTATCAATTTTCGTGGAATTAAATTTGACAGGTTATCTATTAATGATGATGATAATGATATAGAAAAGATTCAGAACTTCCTTGAAAATATGGATGCAAGAAAATGGACCCTGGAACCTTATGCACAAGTTGAACAACATCTTAGATTACAAGGGCGTAAACAAGAAGGGAATAGGCTATATAACGAAATGCAACGTAAATGGAGAAAGAAAATTCTAAATAATGAAAAGTTCTCACTAAAAAAGATAAAACAAAATTTCACAATAAAAAGTTTATTGTATTTTCCTGATTGGTGTCTTAGATGGGTTTTTCATAGAATTTTTTTTCAAGGATTTACAAATTTTGGTTCGAATTGGAGGAGACCTTTGTTTTTAGGAATACTAATTTTCTTTTTTAGTTTATGGTTAACTTCTAGTAATGAAAATTGGACGAGTTATAACAATAAAATTAAAATAGAAAAAGTTGGTTATAGAAATTTAACCAAAGCTTTTGAAATAAGTATACCGATTCTTTCTTTATATAACAAAAATTCTAAAGATTTATATGATTTAAAAGAAACAGAATGTACAAAGCTGAATAGTATCTGGAAAGATAAACCGATTAAAGTAAGGATACCTCCTAAAGCATTAGCGGGAATATTAAGTTTTTTTGGATGGATTTTCTGGCCAGCTTTTGCATTAACATTATCGGGTCTTTTAAGACGGAACTAATTAATAATTTTTATTATCGTCGCTTTTAATAAATAAACTGAAAAACTCAGAGATGGACTATTGTGAATTTTTTAAATTCAATCCACTTCCCTTTTTACCGTCCAGCCATCTTCTGTTTTAACGATTTCATATCCATCGGCTAAAACAATTTCATAACGATCATTTATTAATGACTTCTCAGGATTCCAATCCTTACCTACATCTAAAACCAACCCTTTCCATCCTTTAAGTAATAAAATACCATGATGTTTTACTTTAATTTTTCCCCAGGCAGAACGCCCTGTTAACTCCCCATAAACATTTCCGACATTCTCGTAAGGTGTTATTTTATTTGGATTAAATTGAATATTCAGTTTGAGGTTTGGCAAGAATAACGTAGGCTCATTACTGAATCTTTTTGCATAACTTTCCTGTAGAGCTTTTGCGGCCGCTACTCTCGCTTCTTCAATACGCATTATAGTATCAAAATCATAAGGTTTGCCAATAGTAGAGAGTTGTGTTTCTTTAGCAGCTGAATAATTTATATTGAATACAGAAGCTGCTACTTCACCCAGATCAGTTCCTCTTTTTAGTTTTTTATTCCAACCCGAAGCCTGTTGATCGAGAAGAAAACCATATAAAGGCCCGGAAGTATAGGCATGAGTCCAGGTAATAGTGTTATTGTCATTGTTGTTGGTATTGACTTTTCTTTCCAGAAATTTTAATTTGTCTACGTCATTCCAACCAGACAAAGACATACCTGTATATTCTGCCAGTCCTTCGTGTAATTCTTTATTGACTTCATTAGGAAAGCTTTTCGGAAATAATTCTGCCCTGGTTTTTCTAAATACTAAAGCATCCTTAACAGCTTTGAGTCTCGCTTTTCCATCAGCCTCACTAGCCTTTAATAATGCATTCCATTCTAAAAACAGAAGTGCCCTTCCCATTTTTTTATTTAAATGATCAGAAAGTCCTTTGGAAGAGATTAATCCCAATTTATCCTGATGTTGATGAAACAATTCATGCATCATTAAACTACCTCTTTCATATTTGTTATCAGATAATGAACTAAAAAGCACCATAGACCATGATTCTCCTTTCCAATTAAATGCAGTATTGGAAAACCCTAATTTATCAGGCATTTTCCCTGTGTAAATACCATTAACTTCTTTCCAGCCTTCAATAGGTACAGGAGTATTGGAAACTCCTTCCCGGGTTTTCTCATCAACAAAAACTAAGGGTCCAAACAAATTAATTCCCCATAATTTTCCACTGTCTTTTTTGGTTAACAATTTAACTTCCTCAAAATAAGTTCGGGCTTTTTCCAGATCGATAGCCTGCCCGAAACTTTGAAGAGATAATAATGATACTCCTGTAATTATTATATATGTTTTTTTCAGATTGATGCTTTTCATAAGATTTAATTTTCCATCAAAGCTATAATCAATTGCCAATCATAAGGGTTAATAAAGGGTTAATGAAAGTTTAATGGTTATCAAACCTTAATTGCTTTTATATTTTTGTAATATGTATAAAAGTAAAATCTGGCCTACATTATTGATGCTGAGTTCAGCTATTCTTGTTTTTTTGCTTTTGCTGATTTATTTAAATATCCTCTTATTCAGGCTAAAAAAAGAAAAAATAGAAGTTGAATCTCAAAATCTGGTATCTCAATCTTTCTTTTCCACTCTATATAATGAAAAAGGATTGCATATTTATGTTGATGAGTTACTTGAACAAGAAATAAATCAAGTGCCCATAGAGCAAATGCGTTCCAGGCTCCAAAATATTTTTAAAGATTACGATACCATATCTGCCAAAATTGATACTGTTTTTTCTCAAATGGAGTTAGCTGTTGATTATGAATGGACGATCAGTACTCCCAGGTTTGAAATTAGAAATGCCGAAAAAACCATTGCTTTAGTAGACTCGAAAAATAAAAGGGCTGCAGAATTGGTGCTGTATGGAAAAGATGTAATTAGTCCGGATGCTACTCAATATTTATTCTATAAAATAGGAGACAATTACTTTAACCAAATAAATCTATATATAGAGTTTACAAATATTTATACAGTCATTGCAAAACAAATGATTTTAGTAATTGTTATAGATATATTCCTGGTATTTCTTTTTGCAGCGATTATGAGACACAGTATTAAAACATTATTGAGGCAACATAACATTGTAACCCTGCAAACAGATTTACTCAATGCAGTTTCACATGAATTTAATACACCATTGAGTGCTATTCAGATAGGAAGTCAGACGCTTTTGAAATTAGAAGAACGAGCAGATTCAAATGTAATTAGTGAAATAGCGCATGGTATTATCAGGAAGCAGAAATATTTAAAAAATTTAGTTGATAGAATACTGACTTTAGGTATTTCAGAAAGTAAAGGAATTACTCCGGATATAGATATCTATAATGCTGATGAATTGATTAATGATATTGTAAAAAAATGGATGGAAGATAAAAATGTTGCTGCTGTACATTTTGAAATAGGTGATTTACCAGACTGTCAAGTGAACATTGATCCGCATTTATTAAAACTCACCTTATTTAATATCCTGGATAATGCTTTAAAATATGCCGATAAAGAACCAGTTACTATCAATTTATGGGGAATACAGGTTGGAAAAAGAATTAAAATCTTTATTAAAGATAACGGACCCGGAATGAGTGTTTCAGATTTAAAGAATGTGTTTAAAAAATTTTACCGCGGAGAACATTCAAAAAATTCTAAACGAGGCCTTGGTTTGGGACTATACCTGGTAAAACAAATCTTGAAAATACATAATGGAACCTGTCAGATTAAGAGTAATAAAGACGAAGGAACCACAGTTATAATCACTTTACCTCTTTACTATGAATGAAAAAATTAAAGTATTATTGGTAGAAGATGATGTAGATCTGGGACAGATGCTAAAACTGTATCTGGAAATGGATAAGTTTAGTGTTTATGTGACTACCTCTGCAGAAAAGGGCATGTCTTTATTTAATGAAAACAACTTCACTATAGGAGTTTTGGATGTTAACCTTCCTAAAATGAACGGATTTGATTTTGCCGAGCAAATTCGTAAAACCAATCCGGGTTTTCCTTTTGTTTTTTTAACTGCAAACAAACTAAAAGAAGATAAAATAAGAGGGTTAAAGCTTGGGGCAGACGATTATATAACCAAACCATTTGATGCAGAAGAGTTAGTTTTACGCATCCATAATATTCTTAACCGGACTGGCGATTTAAAACAAACGTTACTACAGTTCCTAAGGTTTCAATTGAATATGGATGAACTACAATTGATACATCCGGAGAAAACACAAAAACTTACGCGTCGTGAAGCCGAACTACTGTATTATTTTATGACGAATCATAACAAACTAATCAAAACCAAAGATATTCTTAGTGATCTTTGGGGAGAAGACGATTATTTCCTGGGCAGGAGTATGAACGTGTTTATTAGCAGAATACGAAAATATTTAAGCCTGGAACCTTCAATTTCAATACAAAATGTTAGAGGTGAGGGGTATAAATTGAATGTTGATGACGATTAAGTTAGCTTAATTCAGAATTTAACAAAGTATTATTATTGATAATACAGTTATAAAAAAGCATTTGCTTAGTTTTGCGCTTATAAATGGGAAGAACCAAACAATATAATAGGGAAGAAGTACTCGAAAAGGCTATGAATGCTTTTTGGAAGCACGGTTTTAAGAATACTACTTCAAGAATATTGGAAGATGAGATGGGGATTAATCAAAATACCATTTACTCAGAGTTCGGAAATAAAGAAAACCTCTTTTTAGAAACCATGAGTTTCTATGAAGATCAATTGAAAACAGGGGTTTTGAAACCTGTCATTGAATCTGATGGCAATTTGGAAGATATCAGAACTTTTTTCAATGGTTTTGTTGATAGTGTTAAAAGTGCTCATAAAAAAAACGGATGCCTGTTAACCAATACCACGGTGGCATTCGGAAACTCGAATGATAAAGTAATACAGCGATTAAATTTATTTTATGATCGCCTATCAAAGTATTTTTCTCAACTTTTAGAAAAAGCACAGCTAAAAGGAAAATTAGATGAGGAGACAGATATTAAAAAACTGACAACCTATTTAATTGGTTGTACTCAAGGGCTTAAAGTCATAGTCAAAATAATGGATAAAAAAGCATTATCAGATTACATAGATACAGTGATGAGGTCTTTAAAATAATTTTTTTGAAAAATAACTAAGCAAACACTTAGAAATAATTATATAAATAAAAACGAAAAAGAAATGAGTAACTCTAGAACAGCATTAGTGCTGATTGAAACACAAAATGATTTCCTTTCTCCTGAAGGTAAACTAAATAGTTTGGTAAAAGATGTAGTAGACGGAAACAACTTTAAACAAAATGTAAATGAAGCTATTGCAGCTGCTCGTCAAGCTGGAATTCCTGTTTATTTTGTTCCGATTCAATTTTCAAAAAATCATGTAGAGGTAGGAAATTCTCCATATGGAATTCTGAAAGTAGTAAAAGATCATAATGCTTTTGAGAAAGGAACATGGGGAGCACAACTTTATGATGAGATTGATGTACAGGAAGAAGATATTATTGTAGAAGGAAAAAGTAGCATCAGTGCGTTTAGCGGAACCGATTTGGATCATATTTTAAGAAGTAATGGAGTTGATAAGGTGATCCTCGGTGGATTTTTATCTCATGTATGTGTCAATGCAACGATGACAGATGCCTATGATAAAGGATATAAAGTAGTAACACTAACAGATGCAGTTGCTACCGCAGGAGAAGATGCACAAAAACAAGTTATAGATCATATTTATCCTATGTTTTCTACTCCTATGGATGTTAAAACTTTTATTGGTTCGATTACCCAAAACTAATAATCCAAAACACATACTGTATCTAAAACAGTATGTGTTTTTGTTCTTCATTGGTTTTCTGTACTATACAATCGTTGATGCTAAATGTAGTAGAATTGTAATACACAGTAGATCTAAACAAATAGTATTTTAAAAGCAATACATTCAATCTGTTATAAATATTTAGTACCTTGACATTATAATAGAAATGTAATACAAATGTTGTGGTATAAATCAGTTAGAGTTTTTTGTTTTTTAATGCTAATGTTGCTTCCTGTTAGTTTGGTTATTGGACAGGAATTTTCACCTTTAGAAGTATTTACAGCCAAAGATTATAATGCGGGTAATCAAAACTGGTCTATAGCTCAAGCCAATAATAAAACCATTTTTATAGCCAACAATAAGGGGCTGCTGGAATATAACGGAGCACGATGGAATTTGTATGCTACCCAGAATCAGGCAATCATTCGTTCTGTTGCAGTGATTGATGATAAAGTGTATACTGGTAGCTATATGGATTTTGGTTTCTGGGAACGAAACGCTTTTGGAAATCTTGAATATACATCTTTGAATGATGCTTTAGAAGAAGATTTCATACAAGATGAAGAGTTTTGGAATATTATTCCTATGGAAGAATGGATTTTATTTCAATCTTTAGACCGGTTGTATATATTCAATACAAAGACTAATAGTTTTAGGATTTTAAATTCTGATTCCCGGATAACCAAGGTATATAATGTCAACGGAATTATTTATTTCCAACGTCTTACCGAAGGATTGTATAAGATTGAAAATGGAAGAGCCGTACTGGCTTCTAATGATCCTATTGTAACTGATAATGAAATAATTAATGTGTTCGATGTTAATGGTAAGTTATTAGTACTCACAAAACAAAATGGTTTTTATTGGTTTGAAGGTAACTCCCTTGAAAGATGGAATACAGATGCTCGTGAGCTTCTGTCTAAAGTAAGTGTTTACAGCGCGATTCAATTACGCAACGGGAACTTTATTTTAGGAACAATATCAGATGGAATTATTAAGATTACCAAAGATGGGAAGCTTCTATTCTGGATGAATCAAGAAGACGGATTGTCTAATAATACTGTGCTAACCTTATTTGAAGATAATTCTGAAAATGTCTGGATAGGACTGGATAATGGTGTTGATGTTTTAAACCTTAAATCTCCGTATAAAGTATATAATGATAGAAATGGAAAGTTAGGAACCATATATACTTCGGCTAAAACAGAAAAGTATCTGTACCTGGGTACCAATCAAGGACTTTTTTACAGGTCAATAGATTCTGAAAAAGATTTTGAACTGGTTCCTGGTACTCAAGGCCAGGTATGGGTATTAAAAATGATTGACGATACATTATTATGCGGGCATGATAATGGAACATATCAGATTTTTGAAGAACAAGCGGTCAAAATTGCTTCAGAAAATGGTACCTGGGATATTAAAACTATTGCACAAAACCCTAACATATTACTTCAGGGGAATTACAATGGGTTATCACTTTTAGAATTTAAAGATGGGCAATGGGGTTTTAAGCAAAAAGTAAAAGGGTTTGACATTTCATCCCGGTATTTTGAATTTTCCAAACCTAATGAACTACTTGTAAGTCATGAATATAGAGGTGTTTTTAAATTAAAACTTAATGATAATCTTCAGGAAGTAACTTCTTATACTCAAGATGAAGTACCAAAGAGTATTGGTTCCAGTTTATTTAAATATAATGACAAGGTTATGTATGCTACCAATGAAGGTATTTATAGTTATCAAGACAATACTTTTGCTAAAGATAGCTTGCTTCAAGACTATTTTAATGCAGAGAACTATGTTTCAGGTAAATTGATCTTCGATACTTCCAAAAAACGCCTTTGGGCATTTTATAATAATCAAATAGTGTATGTAGAGCCGGGAAATTTAACAGAAGAACTTCAGATAAATAACATAGATTTACCAGCAACCCTTAGAAAGAGCAACTCAGGTTTTGAAAACATTTTGTCGCTTAGCGATGATTCTTACCTTCTTGGAACTACAGAAGGATATATCATCATAGATTTGCAAAAGTCAGAGTCAAAAGATTATGATGTACGTATAGATAAGGTGTCTTTTGGTGCTTTTAACCAAGATCAGACAAACTTAAAGTTTAATGATAATCCCAAATTAAAAAATCAAGAGAACAATCTGGAATTTTTATTTAGTGTCTCAGATTATAACAGTTTGACACCTTCCTTTTATCAATATAAGTTAAAAGGTATTTCAAAAAACTGGAGTCCGTGGTCAGAAGACACTAGTGTTTTGTTTGAGAATTTGCCTTATGGTGATTATACTTTTGAGGTCAGGGCTAAAGTTGGAGATTCTGTTACAGATAATATAGCTTCATACACTTTTTCAATAGAAAAACCCTGGCATTTAAAACCTCTGGCAATTGTAGGGTATGTATTATTTTTTATCATGATTATAGGTCTTATTTTATTTCTTAATACCAGGTACTATAAAAAACAACAAGCAGTATTGTTAACCAAAAAAGAACGGGAATTAGAATATAAAGAAATAGAAAACCAACGCCAGCAGGTTGAGTTTAAGAATCAAAACCTACAACAAGATATAGAAAACAAGAACAGAGAACTAGGGATGGCTACTATGAATTTAGTGAAGCGAAATGAGTTGTTGAATGATATTAAAACAGAATTATCAAAAACTAAAACTGAAAAAGATATCAAAAATGTAATTAAACTCATTGATAAAAACCTCAATGATTCTAAAGACTGGAAACTATTTGAAGAAGCATTTAATAACGTTGATAAAGATTTTTTAAAGCGAATAAAGAAAATTCATCCATCCTTAACTCCTAACGATTTGAAACTTTGTGCCTATTTAAGATTGAATTTATCGTCTAAAGAAGTAGCTCCTCTACTCAACATATCGCATCGAAGTGTTGAGGTAAAACGATATCGTTTGCGTAAAAAGATGAATTTATCGCACGAATCCAGCTTAACAAATTATATTTTGGAAATTTAAGACAACAACATTTCACTTTTTCAACACAACATTACCTATACAAAATTGTTTTTTTATGCTTTTTTATTGACCTCAGATCACCTTTACATCCTTTCTTTTCCTTGTTATTAGGCTTGCTTTTAACAATTTCTCAATTTTAACATCTTTTTTTTGAGATGTATGTTTTTTATTGAGGTGTTTTTTAACGTATCCGCATTAATTAACGCTATTTTTACATTAATCTTAAATTTCGAGAGCACCATCCTTACTATAAAGAAACTGAGAATTTACACATGACTGATCAGTTGGTGTTGTATAATTAAAAATATAAGGAATGAAGAAAATTAGCATTGGGATTTTAGCGATCCTTTATTCAACTATCATTTTTTCGCAAGCTCAAAGTGTATCTATTAAAGAAGATAACACAGGGAAACAGCTTATGGTAGATGGTAAAAGTTTTATCATTAATGGTATGAATTGGGATTATGTTCCCATTGGAACTAATTACTCTTATAATTTTTGGGGACAATCAGATAGTTTTATTAAGACTGCACTTGATACAGAAATGGGGCTTCTTAAGAATATGGGAGTAAATGTAATTAGGGTGTATACAGGAATACAACCAAAATGGGTACAATACATCTATGAAAATTACGGTATCTACACCATGCTGAATCATTCTTTTGGACGCTACGGTTTAACAATAAATGGAGCCTGGGTTCCAAATACCGAATATTCAGATCCTGCAACCAGAGAATTTTTACTACAGGAAGTTGTTAAGATGACTCAGGAATTTAAGGATACTCCGGGACTATTATTATTCATGTTAGGAAATGAAAATAATTACGGATTATCATGGGGAGGTGCAGAAACAGAAGATATTCCTATAGAAGACAATCCTCAAATCAGGGCACGTGCAACAGCAATGTATAAACTGATGAATGAGGCCATATTAAAGATGAAAGAAATAGACAGTAATCACCCGTTGGCTATATGTAATGGAGATTTATTGTATCTGGACTTAGTAGCAGAGCACTGTAAAGATATTGATATATATGCCACGAACATGTATCGTGGTCAATCTTTTGGAGATGCTTTTGATAGAGTTAAAAACGAGTTGAATAAACCTATCATGTTTGCTGAGTTTGGTTCAGATGCTTTTAATGCACTTACCAATAGAGAAGATCAAAAAATGCAGGCTTTCTACATGGTAGAAAACTGGAAAGAAATATATGCAAATGCTGCCGGACTTGGAAAAGCGGGAAACTCTATTGGTGGTTTTACATTCCAATGGGCAGATGGATGGTGGAAAAAAGGACAAACCAAAGATTTAGACATTCACAACACAGAAGCTAGTTGGTTAAGCGGCGGATATACTTTAGATACCGAAAATGGATCTAATAATATGAATGAAGAGTGGTTTGGAGTTTGCGCAAAAGGAAGAACAGATGCAAGAGGTTTTTATGAATTATACCCAAGAGCTTCGTATTATGCTTTAAAGCAAGCGCACCAATTAAATCCGTATGCAGAAGGTGTAGATCAGACTTTTGTTCAGAATTATTTTAAGAACATCAGTTTGGTAGATGCAGTTCTTCGTGCAAGAGGCGATAAAGCTGCTCTTGGAGGAGGAGATTCAGAAAAACTTAGAATTAGCAGGCTATCTGCTCAATTTACAACGTTTAATACAGGGGGGAGCTTAATCACCACACCAGACAGTCCGGATCCTGAAAATCCTAATCAGTTTCCTGATCAATTAGGGTTTGACCGTTTGGAATCTTATTTTATTGGAGTAGAAGGAAGGCCTGCACCTAATATGCGTGCTAATGTTGAGTTGAATATTACTGGTAATGTTGCTCGAAATCCTATAGATGAAATTTTCTATGAGAACAGAGCGCGACCTATTACTGTTCAAGGGCAAGATGGAGAAGATATTATTATAAATGATAACAACAGGGTTGCAGTATACAGGGCAGAATTTGAATGGAATGCAAAAGACTTTGATTTACGCGGCTTCTTTAGAACGGGTCATTATCATTGGGGATATGAAGGAGATTTCTTTGGGTTATATCCTGAAGCGAATTATGGTCCTAATCTGGATATTTACAATGGTGAAATATCTGGAGTAGAAATTGATGGGAAAAGAGCTTTAAAAGGATTAAAAGCAGCAATCGGACCACAAATCTGGTGGGGAGCAAATCCGGCGGCAATATTTAAGTACCGTAAAAACTACAAAGGTTTTGACATTACTGGTATTTACCACAGAGATTTTGAAACAGATATCATATTAGATGAAAACGGTACTCGTGTTTTAGACCAAAACCAGGTATTAAGTGGTATAATACCTCCATTCCCAACAGAAAGAGCTACGCTGGTAGTAGAAAAAGACTTTGGCAAATTTGGATTTGCAGTAGGAGGAATTTGGGCAGGAAATCCGCTTAACGGATTATCATTTCAAGATGTTAGAGGTACTCCCGGAAATTATGTGGTTTTTGAAGATAGGATTCAGTCTAGTGATAATTGGGGTGGAAAGGTTAAAGCAACTTATGAAGGAGGAAGATTTAATTGGTATGGTCAGGCTGCCTATATGGGATTAGTTGCCAATGGTGGAGCAGATCAAACACAAACATTTACAGGATGGAAATTGAAAGATACGGGAAGTGGTAACCAGGTAAATGTATTATCCGGATTTACGTATTCTACCGGGAATTTCCAAATAGCACCAAACTTTTTATATCAAAAACCTTTGGTAGATGCAATTCCAAATGATGTTCAGGGACCCGGACGCTTAAGAAATGTGATCGATGATCCGTTTGCCGTACGTGCAAATCGTGAGACTACAGCCGGAGAGATATTATTTACCTATGATCCAACACCAGGAACATGGATGTATGAGTGGGATAACGATAGGGCAGAAGATGCTAAATTTGCAATGAATTTAGGCTTTGTATACAGACACTTACCCACTACTCAAGATGCACATATTGGTTTCTTAGCCAACAGGCAGTTTTTTGCATTCCCAAATTCTGCACCTGCCGAAGACCTTTGGGAAATAAACTCTAGAATAGTATCAAAACTTACTCCGGATTTTGGAATTATCGGTAATTTCTATTATGGAAACGGACAAGGGAACGGAGATAGTGACCGATTAATCAGACGTTTTGGAGCTAATATCAAAGCGATCTATAAAAAAATAAAATTCGATTCGCATGTTAAAGTAAATGATTGGGGACCATTTGATTTTCATAGAGATTTTAACTTGACATTTCCGCTACAACTTATGTTGGATGTTTCTACCAATTTAGGAAAACCAGATTGGTTCATTTTGCCAAGTACAAGAATTGGTATCAGAGGAACATGGAGATCACTTGATGAGTTTTCTCCAAGATTTTCTCCTACAGCGATTCCCCCCGGAACATTCCCTCCAATAGCACCCATAAGCCCTGTAGGCTTTGATAATGGTCAGGAATGGGAAATAAGAACGTATGTACATATTAATATTGGAAAATAAGATATCATGGAAAATAAAGTATATAAGATTTCAAAATTAATAGCTTTACTAAGCCTGGGGCTTACAGTTTTTCTGGCTAGTTGTGAAAGAGAGTTTTCAGATGATGTGGAATTTGCTACGTTTCCGCCAAATGGCGATGTTTTTATAGATAATTTTTCTCCGGGGTTGGATTTCTTTCCCTTTGTAGGTGATGGAGCCGATCCTCAAGCTTTTAGTGTTGTAAATGACATGGTGTTTTCTGGAACGTCAGCAATGCGTTTTGATGTTCCTAATTTTGGTGATGGCTTTGTCGGGGCTGCATTTAATACCACTGCAAATAGAGATCTGTCAGAATTTGATGCATTGACCTTTTATGCCAAAGCTTCTCAAGGCGCAACTATTAATGAAATAGGTTTTGGTGTTAATGCCGCTAACGGGAATCGATTCCAAGCTGCTGTAAGTGGGCTTGAAATAAGTACACGATGGGAAAAATATGTTATCCCTATTCCTGATGCCTCTAGATTAATCGATGAAACAGGGTTATTATTCTTATCTGAAGGCGCCTCTTTTGAAGGAGATGAAGGTGGGTATATATTTTGGTTAGATGAAGTTCGCTTTGAAACCCTTGGAACTATTGGACAACCCAGGCCAGCAATATTTTCAGGTCAGGATTTAACAGAACAAGCATTTACAGGGTCAACGCTTAATGTTACTGGGTTAACATTTACGGCAAATCTTGAATCCGGAGAAAATCAAACTGTTATTGCTGCACCTTCTTATTTCAATTTTGAATCTTCAAATACAGATGTTGCCATTGTAAACGAATTGGGAGAAATTTCTGTGATAGGAGCAGGAACTACGCAAATTACAGCAATTTTAAATGGAGTATTAGCAGAGGGGTCACTTGAAATAACCTCCACAGGTGGGTTACCATTTGCTCCAACACCCACAGTACCCGAAGCTAATGTAAGATCTATATTTAGTGACGCTTACACAAATGCAACAGCAAGTAATTTTACACCAAATTTTGGAGGCTCAACTACTGAGACTTCAATAGTGTCTAATAACGGAGATAATATATTAACCTATACAAATAACAATTTTACAGGAATAATTTTCGAAAACACTGTAGATGCTTCCTCTTTAGGTTTTTTACATGTTGATGTTTTTGTACAGGACGGAACATCATCTGTAGATATTCAAATTAGAGACATAGGACCTGATCAGACATTGGAAACCGATGTTAATACAGGCCTCCCTATTGGAGATGATGCAGATTTTAGATTTACATTAAACGGATTAACTCAAGGGCAATGGACTTCTTTTGATATTCCTCTGTCGGGAGATCTAGTTAATCAAAGAGATAATCTTGGTGCTTTAATCCTTGTTGGTGGACCTAATTTTATCTTAGATAATATTTACTTCTTTACGAATTAAAAAAGTATAAATGGTGTACTATGAAAAATGAGAAAAACTTAAAAAAATGATGATGAAAACAAATTATATTAAGTATGTGTTAGTCTTGAGTCTTGTTATTTTATTTAGTTGTGAGACCGATGAAGGACAAACAGTTGCTACCTTAAATACTTTAGTAATGGCTGAAGAATTTAATGTAGATGGAGCTCCGAATAGTGAACTATGGAATTTTGATATGGGAAATTCCATAAACGGATGGGGAAATAATGAACTACAATATTATACAGATCGTCCTGAAAATGTTGTAGTTGAAAATGGAGTTCTTATCATCACTGCTCAACAAGAATCTTTTGATAATTTTCAATTTACTTCTGCTAGAATTAATACCAGAGATAAATTTGAATTTCAGTTTGGAAGAGTTGAAGCCAGGATTCAACTTCCTGTAGGTGTTGGTATGTGGCCAGCCTTTTGGATGTTAGGAGCCAATTGGGAACCATTAGAAGGTGATGATGACCCTACTACAGTTGCATGGCCTGCTCCAGGAGAAATAGATATTATGGAGTACAGAGGCTTTGAACCTACTATTGTACATGGCAGTATGCATGCTCCGGGTTTCTCAGGCGCTAATGCGCTTACAAAAACCTTTCGAATCCCAAATGACAGGCTAGATTCCGGATTTCATATTTATGGTATCGAATGGTCACCAGATGCTGTCAATTTTTATATAGACGACGTATTGTACAATCAAATAACCAGAGCTCAGGCAGAAGAAATTGAGGGAGCTAACTGGGTATTTGATGATGAAGATCAAGAATTTTTTATCCTACTAAACTTAGCTGTTGGTGGAGATTTTGTTCAAAATCCAAGTAGCGCAGACATAATAAACTCAGGAGCATTACCTCAAAGAATGCTTGTAGATTATATAAGAGTTTATCAATAAATAAGAACTAATTAAATTAGAATCAAATGGAATCAATAACTTCGAATATAAAGAGAGTCTTCTTTTTATTATTTACCTTAACATTATTTATAGGATGTGAAGAAGATGATGAAAATTTACCTGCTGTCACAGCGGCTTTTACCTTTACTATAAACCAAGATACAGGAGTAGTTACATTCATTAATATTTCTGAAAATGCAGAAAGTTTTGAATGGAATTTTGGAAATGGTACTACTTCTTTAGAAATTAATCCCATCAGGGCATTTCAGAATGGAACATTTACAGTAAGTCTTGAAGCTTCGAATGTAGCTGGAGCATCAGCTGTTTTTGAAGATCAAATAACCATATCTATGCCAGTGTCTGGTTTTAATTCCGGCCTGTTGGTTAACGGAGATTTTTCTAACGGAGGAGAAGGATGGACTGGTAATGCTCTTAATGTTCAAACAGAAGGAGATAACTCTTTTAATTTTGCCAATGTAGAAAGTGCAGGGAATCCATTTGATGTGAATTTAAGTCAGGTAGTTGAAATTGTTCAGGGAACTAATTATATATTAACTTTTGACGCATCTTCAGATCGTGAACGAACTATTCTGGCAGGGATTGGTCTTAATGAAGCTCCTTTTACCAATACAGCACCATCAGTTAATCTAACTACAGAAACACAAACATTTTCACTACAATTAAGTGCTGTTGATTTTGGTAATGCAAACAGTCGTGTCCTATTTGATATGGGAGCTGAAGTAGGTACTGTTGTATTGGATAATATCTCGCTGGTAGAAGGTGGTGATGGTAGTGACTCGACTGGTGGAGATACCACTCCGCCATTTGATTCCGGATTATTAACCAATGGAGATTTTGAAGCAGGCGCAGATCCCTGGACTATAGGTGTGGGTACAGATCCGGTACCTGTTGTCACTGAAGATGGCAATACATTTTACCAGGTTGATGTAACTACAGCGGGAAATGCTTTTGATGTTAATATGAGTCAACGCGGTTTATCACTTACCAATGGTACGACATTTACCTTGACTTTTGATGCCTGGACCGACGAAACTACAGGAAGTCGTGATATAATTGCCGGTATAGGTAGAAGCGGTGGCGATTTTGCCAATGTTTCAGAAACAGTTACAATAACCTCTACAAGAACAACTTATACACGTGATATTACTGTCACTTTTGATGAAGCAGATGGAAGAGTTTTATTTGATAGTGGTGCTGCTATTGGTCAGGTAAATATTGACAACGTTTCTTTGGTTGTTAACGATACTCCACCACCATCATTTGATTCCGGATTATTAACTAATGGAGATTTTGAAGCAGGTGCAGATCCATGGACTATAGGTGTGGGTACAGATCCGGTACCTGTTGTCACTGAAGATGGTAATACATTTTATCAAGTAGATGTGGCTACAGCAGGAAATCCATTTGATGTTAATATGAGTCAACGCGGTTTATCACTTACTAATGGTACGACATTTACCTTGACTTTTGATGCCTGGACTGATGAAACCACAGGAAGTCGTGATATAATTGCCGGTATAGGTAGAAGTGGTGGTGATTTTGCCAATGTTTCAGAAACAGTTACGATAACCTCTACAAGAGCAACATACACACGTGATATTACAGTCACTTTTGATGAAGCAGATGGAAGAGTTTTATTTGACAGTGGTGCTGCTATCGGTCAGGTAAACATCGATAATGTTTCTTTAGTTGTTAACAATACTCCTCCGCCTCCATTTGATTCCGGATTATTAACTAATGGAGATTATGAAGCAGGTGCAGATCCATGGACTATAGGCGTGGGTACAGATCCGGTACCTGTTGTCACTGAAGATGGTAATACATTTTATCAGGTTGATGTGACTACTGCAGGAAATCCATTTGATGTTAATATGAGTCAACGCGGTTTATCACTTACTAATGGTATGACATTTACCCTAACTTTTGATGCCTGGACCGACGAAACTACAGGAAGTCGAGATATAGTTGCCGGTATAGGTAGAAGCGGTGGTGATTTTGCCAATGTTTCAGAAACAGTTACGATAACCTCTACGAGAGCAACATATACACGTGATATTACAGTCACTTTTGATGAAGCAGATGGAAGAGTTTTATTTGACAGTGGTGCAGCTATCGGTCAGGTAAATATTGATAACGTATCTTTATTTGTTGATGGCGGGTCATCAGGTGGAGGCTGTACAGCTACACCTATAGCTGCAACTTCCATACCTCTGAATTTTGAAGGTTGCGAAACATTTTTAAGTACATTTACCGGTGCTGGTACAATTACTTCTGAGCTAGCTGCTAATCCTTCGGTAGGAGGTATAAACACTTCTTCTAATGTAATGCGAGTAGTAAGGTCTGGAACACAAAGGTTTGCAGGAGTTCAAAACAGTTTCCCTGCCGGAGCCCTGGATACCAGTACAAGTACCACAAATACAAGTACGTTTAGAATAAGAGTATTTTCAACAATACCAGATGTAGTTTACAGATTTGAATTAGCTCTAGATCCGCAAACTGACCCTGTAACTGGTAATCCTGCTCCTGTATTTTCAGATCCTGTACCAGCTAATCAGTGGGTAGAATTGGAAATTGTATTTATAAATTTACCAGCTACTGCAAATACGTATAATCAGTTTGTAATAAAGCCAGATAATCCAAGTGGGTCTGATGGTGAAATTATATCAGCTGATCAAACATTTTATTTTGATGATTTTAGAATTGAATAATAAATTTTAATTATGAATCAATAGTATACGGTCTTAGTTTTAAGCTAAGACCGTATACTTCTCAATCATTATTAGTTTTTAATTAATTTGAAAAAAGAATCTCTTCTATGTTAAAAAGGAGAGGTGAAGACCACTTAAAATAATGACCTATTCTCAAATAGACATACAAAATATGCATTCGCTTTACACCAAAAAGGATATCAAAAGTGATGTCGTTAAAATTAATAACGAAACCTATTTTAAAATAGCCAATAGCGATAAAATGCGTCCTTTTTTTATGAGCATTGTCAGTGATTCAAATCACTGGATGTTTATAGGTAGTAACGGAGGAGTTTCTGCAGGGAGAAAGAATAGCGAATATGCATTGTTTCCATATTACACAGATGATAAAATCATAGAATCTGCCGAGATTACAGGGAGTAAATCTATTTTCTGGGTTGATGAAAAACACCTTTGGGAGCCTTTTTCAATACGGCAACAAAGGCTATACAGAACATCGATAAACCTTTATAAAAACAGGTTTGGGAATAAAATCATTTTTGAAGAAGTAAATCATGACTTAAACCTTACATTCCGATACGAATGGAATTCAAGTAATAGTTATGGATTTGTAAAGAAGTCTTCACTTATCAATACCGGTGACTTACCTGTAAGTATAAAAATACTAGACGGACTTCAGAATATATTGCCATTTGGGGTGCCATCTGATACTCAAACTCGTGTAAGTAATTTGGTGGACGCATATAAACGTAATCAGTTAGAAAAAGAATACGGATTAGGGATTTATGCGCTCAGTGCTATAATTGTAGACAGGGCAGAACCCAGTGAAGCTCTAAAAGCTAATATTGTTTGGTCTTATGGACTTGAAAATCCGAAATACTTGGTTTCATCTTTACAATTAGACGATTTTAGAGTTCATGGAGAGGTAACTGAAGAAACAGATATTAAGGCAGAAAAGGGAGCCTATTTCATCAATAGCGAAATCGTTTTAAATACAAATGCTGAAAAGCTTTGGTATACTATTGCAAACCTGAATCAGGATCATGCAGATATCGTTGGCTTGATGCATCAGATAAAAAATCAAGTAAACCTTGGGGATAAAGTTAAAGATGATGTAGATCTGGGGACGCAAAGATTGATACAACTCAATGCTTCTTCAGATGGGTTACAGTTAACCAACAATAGGCAAAGAGATACAAGACATTTCTCAAATACCTTATTCAACATTATGCGTGGAGGTGTTTTTGATGATAATTATACAATCGAAAAATGGGATTTTTCTAATTATCTGTCCAAAGCCAATCGTAAAGTATTTTCAAAATCAAGGCCAGTTTTAGACTTACTTCCTGAGACATTTTCTTTGTTTGAATTAAAGAAAATAGCATATGAAAGTACCGATAAAAATTTTAGAAGGCTATGTCTGGAATATATGCCTTTAAAATTTAGCCGAAGGCATGGAGATCCTAGTCGCCCGTGGAATAGATTTTCAATTAATACACGTAATGAAACAGACGGATCTAAAGTATTAGATTACGAAGGTAATTGGCGTGATATTTTTCAGAATTGGGAAGCTTTAGCGCATGCTTATCCCGAGTTTGTGGAGAGCATGATCCATAAGTTTTTAAATGCGACAACCTTTGATGGTTATAATCCTTACAGGGTGACCAAAGATGGTTTTGACTGGGAAGCTATAGAACCGGATGACCCGTGGTCTTACATTGGTTATTGGGGGGATCATCAAATCATATATTTATTAAAGTTTTTAGAATTTATCGAGCATCATAATCCTGGTAAATTAAATAGCTTTTTCGATAAAGATTTATTTGTTTATGCAAATGTGCCCTACAAGATAAAATCTTATAAAGATTTACTTAAGAATCCAAAAGATACCATTGAGTTTGATAATGCGTTGGATGAAGAAATCCATACAAAAAGAGAGCAACTTGGAGCAGATGGTGCATTATTGAGAGATCAGAATTACTTTATTCATAAAGTTAATTTTATAGAGAAAATATTGGCTACTTTACTGGCTAAGATCTCTAACTTTATCCCGGAGGCCGGAATTTGGCTCAATACGCAGCGACCAGAATGGAATGATGCCAATAATGCCCTTGTGGGTAATGGTGTTTCCATGGTTACCCTAAACTATTTAAGACGTTTTTTAAAGTTTTTCAATACCATAGTTCATTCTTCTCAATCGGATGATTACAAGATTTCAGAAGAATTAAAAACCTTCTTCGATCAAGTATTTTCTGCTTTAGAATCTCATGTACATTTGTTATCCGAATCGATATCCAATAAAGACAGAAAATCCATTTTAGACGGTTTAGGGGAAGCAGGTAGTTTTTATAGAAATACTATTTATAATAAGTCTTTTTCAGGAGAAAAAATACCCGTAGAAAAGAGAGTTCTTATCAACTTTATTGATACTACATTGAACTTTCTGGAACATACTATTAATGCAAACAAGCGTGAAGATCATATGCACCATGCTTATAATCTTATGACTGTAGTAGGTGATGAAATAAAAATAGATCACCTGGAAGAAATGCTTGAAGGTCAGGTTGCAGTTTTAAGTTCGGGCTACTTGAATGCTAAAGAAGCACTTCAGGTATTAGATAGTATGAAGAAGAGTAAGCTGTTTCGTTCGGATCAATATAGTTATTTGCTTTATCCTAATAAAGACCTGCCTCGTTTTATGGAAAAAAATACTATTCCGAAAAACAAAGTACAGGCTTCAGAACTGTTGATGCGATTATTAGAAGAAGATAACAGGCAGTTAATCACAAAAGATATCGATGAGAATTATCATTTTAACGGCAACTTTAATAACGCAGAAAACCTGGAAAATGCGTTGAATGATCTTGATGAAAAATATCAGGATTTGGTAGCTAAAGAAAAAGATCAGATCCTTCAGGTTTATGAAGATGTATTCAATCATAAAGCATTCACCGGACGCTCCGGTACGTTCTATGGTTATGAAGGGTTAGGATCTATTTACTGGCATATGGTTTCCAAATTACAATTGGCTGTTCAGGAATGTTGCTTGAAAGCTGTTGAAGAGAAGGAAACAGATGAAATTATAGGTCGATTATTAGAACACTACTATGAAATTAATGAAGGGATAGGAGCTCATAAACCACCAGAGCTTTATGGAGCATTCCCAACAGACCCGTATTCACATACTCCATTTGGTAAAGGAGCTCAGCAACCCGGAATGACTGGACAGGTAAAAGAAGATATATTAAGCAGGATAGGAGAACTCGGTGTTTTTGTCAAGAATGGGAACATTAACTTTTATCCGTGTTTATTACGAAAAGAAGAGTTTCTATCATCTGATGCAACATTCAATTATGTTGGGATAGACGGATCTTCAAAATCGATAACGCTTTCCAAAGACAGTCTGGTATTTACGTATTGCCAGGTTCCTGTAATTTATAGTATTTCTGATGCTAATAGTATAGAAATTACAAATGCCGACGGTTCTCAGTTAATAAAAGACGGATTAGTATTAGATACAAATTTTAGTCATCAAATATTTACCAGAACTAATGACATACAAAAAATAAAAGTCAATATAAGCGCTTCAATATTGAAATAAAAATGAAAATGAAAAAGATGAAACTCAACATATCAATTTGTATTGTACTGGCAGTATTCATCTTGTCTTGTAAAGACCAAAAAAAAGAAGAAAAAATAATGCAGACACAACAAAAAGTGACAGCAGAAGATATACTTGGCAACCCTGAATATTTAGCCGTTTCATATGGAGGCTATAGAGCAAATACCCGGAACATTCAACCTACAATTGAAGAATTAAAAGAAGATTTAAAGATTCTTCATGCTATGGGGATAAAAGTACTGAGAACTTATAATGTTCAACCTAAGTTACCACATGCATCAAATATCCTCAAAGCTATCAGAGCATTAAAAAATGAAGATTCAGATTTTGAAATGTATGTAATGTTAGGTGCGTGGATCAATTGTCTGAATGCGTGGACAGATAAAGCTCCTGATCATAATGTAGAAAGTCCTGATAACGCTTTGGAAATAGAGCGTGCAGTTGCTTTAGCCAATGCTTATCCCGATATCGTGAAAATCATAGCAGTAGGTAACGAAGCTATGGTGAAATGGGCAACTAGTTATTATGTACAACCTGGAGTTATCCTCAAATGGGTAAATCATCTTCAGAATTTAAAATCCGAAGAAAAACTACCCAAAGAACTTTGGATAACCAGCTCAGATAATTTTGCATCCTGGGGAGGCGGTACACCGGATTATCATACTGATGATCTGAATCAACTAATTGAGGCTGTAGATTTTATTTCTATGCATACCTATCCGATGCACGATACACATTACAATCCGTCATTTTGGGGAGTGTCCAATGAAGAATTAACACTTAGTAAATCAGAACAGATAGAAGAAGTCATGCAAAGAGCAATGACTTATGCTAAGTCACAATATGAAAGTGTTCGTGAATATATGTTGAGTTTAGGAGTAAACAAACCTATTCATATTGGTGAAACAGGATGGGCAAGCTATGCTTCCGAACTATATGGTGACAAAGGGTCTAAAGCTACAGACGAATACAAACAAGGCTTGTATTATAAATACATGAGAGATTGGACCAATAAAAATAAGATGGCTTGTTTCTATTTTGAAGCTTTTAATGAATCCTGGAAAGATGCTGCGAATCCTTTAGGATCAGAAAATCATTTCGGACTCTTTACCATAGACGGGAAGGCAAAATATGCTATTTGGGATTTGGTAGATCAAAAAGTATTTGAAGGCTTGGGGAGAGATGGAAATACTATAGAGAAAACCTACAATGGTGATATTGAATCGTTGATAGAAAGTGTATTGATACCGGGAGAAAAAGATACACTAATACCAGAATACAGTTACTAACTATGCGTATACATGTAATAATATATTTGATCGTAATAAGCTTAACAATGAGTTGTGTGAATGAACAAAAAACACTTGATGTTGAAGTTTATGAAACTTCAAGAGAAGGAAGTAAGCTAACCCAAATAGATCCAAATGTTGAAGTAGCATCAGAATTTGTTATAGAACTTGATACAACACAGACATTTCAGAAAATAACAGGTTTTGGAGGTGCTTTTACAGAATCTTCTGCTTATTTGTTAAATAAGTTAAGTACAAAAAACAGAGATGAAATTCTCAAAGCTTATTTCAGTAGTGAAGGCGCAAATTATTCCTTAACGAGAACACATATGAATTCTTGTGATTTCTCATTAAGTCAATATTCATATTCCCCCGTAGAAGGTGATGTGATGTTAGAACATTTTACTATTGAAGATGATATGGACGATCTGATTCCTATGATTAAAGATGCCATGTCTGTTTCAGAAGACGGATTTAAACTCTTTGCTTCTCCATGGACTGCTGCACCCTGGATGAAAGATAATAAGGAATGGGTTGGAGGTAAGCTATTACCAGAATACTATGACACCTGGGCTTTGTTTTTTTCAAAATACCTTGATGCTTATAAAAAAGAAGGTATTGAGATTTGGGGCTTTACCGTAGAAAACGAACCTCATGGTAATGGAAATAACTGGGAGAGTATGCATTATACTCCCGAAGAGATGACCAATTTTGTACAACATCATTTAGGACCCAAATTAGAAGCAGATGGATATGGAGATAAGATCATATTAGGTTATGATCAAAACCGGGCAGGGATTAAAGAATGGGTAGATGTGATGTATGCTTCAGAAGAATCTTCTAAATATTATGATGGTACGGCGATTCATTGGTATGAAAGTACTTTTGAGGTTTTTCCAAAAGCATTACAATACGCACACCAAAAAGCACCGGATAAATACCTGATAGAAACCGAGGGTTGTATTGATGCAGAAGTGCCAAAATGGAGAGATGACGACTGGTATTGGCGCAAAGAAGCTACAGATTGGGGATGGGATTGGGCAAAAGAAGAAGAAAAGTACCTGCATCCAAAATACGCTCCTGTAAACAGATATGCCAGAGATATTATAGGTTGTCTTAATAACTGGGTCGATGGATGGGTAGATTGGAACATGGTTTTAGATAGGCAAGGAGGCCCCAACTGGTTTGAAAACTGGTGTGTTGCTCCTGTAATCGTAGATCCTGATAAAAATGAGGTTTACTATACGCCATTATATTATGTTATGACACATTTTAGTAAATACATTCGCCCAGATGCAGAAATTATTAAGATCAATAATACGAATGAAGAACTGCAGGTAACAGCAGCTAAAAACCCCGACGGTACTATAGCTGTAGTGGTTTTTAATGAAGGACAAACATCTCAAAGCTTCAAGCTAAGTCTTGATGGTAAATCAAAAGAGATTCAAATTAGTGCACAGGCACTTCAAACGATAATGATTCCAACTAACTAAATCAGAAATAATTATGAGTACTACTAGAGTCCCTTTTGGTCAAAAAATAGCCTTCGGTATTGGAATGTTTGCAAATCAAATGTTTCCGGCCATCCTTGGAATATTTATGGTAGTACTAGTAGAAGATCTTAAATTTACTGGATTGATGTGGGGGATGATTTACCTGTTCCCAAGATTATTTGATGCTGTTTCCGACCCAATTATGGGATTTATTTCTGATAATACAAAATCCAAATGGGGTAGAAGAAGGCAGTATGTGCTTATTGGAGGACTCATAATGGGAATGGCCTATATTTTTATGTGGCAATTGTTTAAAGAGAATTCTGTACAATATAATTTCTGGTATTTCTTCTTATGGTCTGTCGTGTTTTATCTAGGATTGACTTTTTTTAGTGTGCCTTACGTGGCCATGGGTTATGAAATGAGTGATGATTTTCATGAACGAACAAGCATTATGGCTATTGCACAATGGATTGGTCAATGGGCCTGGGTAATTGCACCTCTGTTCTGGATAATTATGTACGATCCCGAGTGGTTTCCCTCTGCAGATGTAGCCGCGAGAGAATTAGCTGTATGGGTAGCGATTCCGTGCGCTTTTTGTGCAATAGTTCCGGCATTGTTCATAAAAAGTGAATCTACTCTTGATAAAGATTATGAACCTGTCAGTTTTTCAAATGTAGGTGGGAGTCTTAAAAAAATATTTACCAGCTTTAAAGAAGCCTTCAAGATCAAAGAATTTAGACAATTATGTTTTTCTACATTCTTTATTTATAACGCTTTTATGGCTGTTTCTTCACTTACATTTTTTGTGATCGTATATAAATTGTTCAATGGAGATGCAGGAGCATCAGGATGGTGGGTATCTCTATTTGGAGCGTTAGGGGCATTAGGAACTACATTTATTGTAATTCCAATTGTTACGAGATTATCCAAAAAATATGGTAAGAAAAGAGCATTTATGATTTGTCAAAGTATATCTATTATTGGATATATCATGCTTTACTTCTTATTTGTACCGGGCAAACCTTGGATGTATATTATAGCTTTGCCGTTCTTTTCTTTTGGAATAGGGAGCTTATTTACTATTATGATGTCTATGACAGCAGATGTAATAGACATTGATGAATTGAACTCTGGTAAACGTAGAGAAGGAATCTTTGGAGCTATATATTGGTGGATGGTTAAGGTTGGTTTTGCAATTGCAGGAGCTTTAAGTGGAGTAATAATTTGGCTGGTAGGTTTTAATTCAGATTTACCAACGACTGCTCAACAAGAGTCTGTTGAGGGATTGCATGCTTTCTTTTGCTTTTTCCCAACGCTAGGAACTTTTGCAGCTATGTATGTCATGCGTAATTATAATGTTACTGAAGAGCGTGCCAATGAAATCCGTAAAGCGTTAGATGATCGTAAAAACGATACTAAATCAGTTACTCCTTACTATCAACAAGATAGGTTAAGATCTTTATTGCAAAATACATCTCTCACTCTTTCTGCTAATACTATAAATCTAGATAATGTAACAGATTATGAATTGAAGAAATTATTTAATGAATCTTTTACAAAAGGCCTTAAAGGTATTTGTTTTAGTCCTTATGAAGAACATCAGAATATTGGAGACATTCTCACAGAAGATCAGATAAACAGAAGAATGGCAATTATTGCTCCTCGTACAAAATGGATACGATCTTTTTCTTGTACAGATGGTAATCAATTCATAGCTAAGGCTGCAAAAGAAAATAAACTAAACACATTAGTTGGTGCATGGATAAGTAATGATAAAAAGCAAAATGAAATTGAGATAAAATCTCTAATTGAATTAGGAAAAAAAGGATATGTAGATATAGCTGCTGTTGGGAATGAAGTTTTATTGAGAAACGAGTTGTCGGTTAAAGAGATTATAGAATATATAAATCAAGTAAAAGAAGCATTGCCAGGTATTAAAGTTGGTTATGTCGATGCATATTATCAATTTTTTGATCATCCTGAACTTGTAGATGCCAGTGATGTTATTTTAGCAAACTGTTACCCTTTTTGGGAAGGTAGTCATATTAATGAAGCTGCAAAATACCTACAGAAAATGTATGCGGTTACTAAAGGAATTTCAAAAGGGAAAGAGGTTATTATCACAGAAACCGGATGGCCTAGTCAAGGTGAAAATATAAATAGCGCAGTGCCTTCACACAACAATGCGATGAAATACTTTATCAATACCAATAATTGGATACACGATAAAAAAATTGATTTATTTTACTTTTCATCGTTTGACGAATCGTGGAAAGTTCATCATGAAGGAGATGTAGGTGCAAGATGGGGATTATGGAATACTAAAGAAAAATTAAAATATTAAAAATGTCATACAGAGAAGAGTCATATTACACACCTAAAGCCTATAGTCAAATTTTAACTCAAGGAGTTGATTTGTCAACAATATCTCTGGAAGAATTAAAGGCATTGTGGCGAAAAACTATTGCAGAAGGGATGCATGGAATTTGTTTTAGTATTTATGAAGATGGACAGGAGCCTGGTGATGACATCAGTATAGAACAGGTAGAACGCCGTGTTAAAATCTTAAAACCTTATACACAAGCTATCCGTTCTTTTTCTTGTATAGAAGGGAATGAATATGTTCCTGAAGTCGCAAAGAAGCACGGATTAAAAACATTGGTAGGGGCCTGGTTAAGTGATGATAAAGATGATAATGAACAAGAAATAGAAGGATTGATTTCATTGGCTAAAGCTGGTTACGTAGACGTTGCTGCAGTGGGCAATGAAGTATTGTACAGAAACGATTTGACCTTAGAAGAATTACTCTCTTATATAAAACGTGTCAAAGCAGCGTTGACCGGGTTAGATATACCAGTAGGATATGTTGATGCTTATTATGAGTTTTCACGTCACCCGGAACTTGTAGAGCATTCAGATGTTATTTTAGCCAATTTGTACCCATATTGGGAAGGCTGTCCTATAGCATATGCTTTGGGACATATGCAGGCAATGTATGGCCAGGTGGTAGATGCAGCACAAGGAAAACCTATAATTATTACAGAAACAGGCTGGCCAAGTGAAGGAGGAAACCTTAAAGGTGCCTTTGCAGGTGAAGAAGCTGCGATGAAGTATTTTATTGATGCAATGCAGTGGACTAAAACCAATGAGATTCCAATATTCTATTTTTCATCCTTCGATGAATCCTGGAAAACCGGAGACGAGGGTGATGTAGGTGCGTATTGGGGGCTCTGGGATAAAAATGAGCAGCTTAAGTTTTGAAAAGAATAACTTTGAAACCATATGACTAAACCAACCACATAGTGTACAAAGTTTTATTAGTATTTAGTTATATAAATACATCTATGTAAATAAAAGCAGCTTTTTGGCTGCTTTTTTATTTCAATAACAATTCATCCTAAAAATATGACAGCTGAGTCAGTAAAAATTCACCGCATAAGATGACGTGTTTAGATTTGCTTCGTTCATAAATTATTGAAATTACATTATGATTCGTGCAGAAAAAATAATTAAAACCTATGGCAAGACCAGGGTCCTTAATGAAATATCACTCCATATAGCAGAAGGAGAATGTTATGGGCTTTTAGGCCCGAACGGAGCAGGAAAAACAACATCAATTGGAGTGCTAAGCACGCTTATTTCACCAGAAAAAGGAACTGTAATGATCAATGGATATGATATTTTAAAATCCCCTACGGCATGTAAAAAAAGTATTGGTGTGGTGTCACAGGAAATTGCATTGTATCAGGAGCTTTCCGGTTATGAAAACCTTCGGTTTTGGGGAGGTTTATATGGAATTAAAAATATAGAGTTAAACAAAAGAATAAAGGAAACGCTAGAATTATTAGGGCTGGATAATAGACAAAATGACAAAGTGAAAACCTATTCTGGAGGAATGAAACGTAGAATTAATATTGCTTCTGCATTGCTTCATAAACCTAAAGTACTTTTTATGGACGAACCTACTGTAGGGATAGATCCGCAAAGTCGTAATCTTATTTTTGAAATTATAGAAAAACTTCGCAAAGAAGGAATGACCATTGTTTACACTACGCATTATATGGAAGAAGCAGAGCGCCTTTGCGATCGAATTGGTATTATAGATAATGGTGAAATCATAGCCGAAGGTAATTTACAGGAACTCAAAGCTTATGCATCTGAATCTGAAGGGGTAGCGATTACATTTACAAGTATTTCGGAGCAACAATATCAGTCACTTGTTAAATTTATGAAGATCAAACGCTCAGAGAATACCATATATTTTTATACTCCTGAAGTCCAGAAAGAACTTGCTAAAATTATTTTAAAATGTACAGAAGTAAGTTTAGATATTACCCAAATTGAAATCATTAAAAGTAATCTGGAAACCATTTTTTTAAGTTTAACCGGGAAAAAATTAAGAGACTCATGATAAAGCTAGTTTACAAAGATTTTAAATTATTGATGAGTAATAAACGCGATGTATTACTTACTTTTTTATTGCCTATTGCATTGTCTACACTATTTGCTCTTGTTTTTGGAAGAATGGGTACAGAGGGTCAGGTAAACATGGGAGGAATAGTGCAAGCCATAGTTGGAACAGCAATTATGATGGCTCTGTTTTCGGTAGCGGAGATTGGTGCCAGTTTTTTAGGGGAGAAAGAAGAAGGAATGCTTAAGAAACTACTTTGGGCACCACTTCCTAAGAGTCATATTTTGTATGGGAAAATTTTATTTGCCAATATTATGGTCGGGTTGCAACTTCTCATAGTTTTTATTTACGGAAAAATTGCTTTTGGATTGGATATATTTATAAATGTCCCTGCCATCATATTAATGGTAACAGCAGTATCATATGCAAGCTCAGGATTTGGTGTTTTTCTGGCAGCGATTGGGAGGTCACGAAAGCAAGTGCAAGCGTATGCTACTTTAATTATATTGGTAATGAGTGGTATAGGAGGAAGCATGATGCCGGTTAATATGATGCCAGATTTTATGCAAAAAGTATCGATGTTTTCTGTAAATTATTGGGGAATGCAAGGGTTTTATGATGTTTTTTTAAGAGACAGAGGGCTTACTGATCATCATTTCCTTCAAGCTTTATTGGTGCTAATACTTATAGGGACTTTACTAAATACAATCGCATTTATTCTTTTTAAGAAAAACCTCAATGCTATAACTTAAATAGCTAAAATTCCCCCGATAGTATTTGCATTAACTCAATCATTTCTCCATCCGGACCTTTTAAAAATGCCTGTTTGGTTTCCAAACCAGTCATACGAACCGTGCGTGGAGCTGTGACTACATCTGCTCCTGCATCAACTATTCGTTTAAAGGCAGAATCTATATCGGTAACATCAACCCCTACATGCTGATATAAAGAAGGAACTCCAGAAACATTTGTATCGGGATTTTCTACCATTTCCCAAACAAAATCCTGTCCCGGGAATTTAAGAAGCACTACCAGGATATCCCTGTTGGTTACTGTACCATCTGCTGCAGTGTATTCCAGGTGTTTAATGGTATTTGTTTTTTCTAAATCGAATGCAGTGGTGTAAAATTGAAGAGATTCCTCCATATCAGAAACAGTAATCACGACGTGGTTGAATCTGGGTGAAACTTTTTTAGGAGTACACGAAAAAAGAATAACCATTAAACAGAGAACAGGAAGAAAAGATGTTATTTTCATAATTACTAATTTTTTATTCATGTAAAGCCAGGCATTCTTTTTCCAGGATACCTTTAATAATTTTTGGAGTACTTCCCCATTTTTTAACTGATAGGTCTTCCAATACTTTAAACTTAGAACTATATCCGCCAACATCATTAACAGGAATTGCAAATACGATAGTGTTGATTTTATGATGTCTTATGGCATAAGAACACATAATACAAGGTTCATGTGTAGAAAATAGGATACAATCAGAAAGATCTGAAGTATTTAAGGATTTAGTAGCATCTCTTATCGCTTCAATTTCAGAATGATAAGTAATATCTTTAAATGTTTTTCCACCTTCAATTCCTTCTCCGACAATGGTGTTATTCTTAACAAGTATTGATCCCACCGGGCTATCACCTCGTTCTTTTGCAATACGAGCTAACTCAATGCACTTATTCATGTAAAACTCATACTCAGCTTTCTGTATCAATGCTAATATTTTTTAAGGTTTTTCCAAAGATAAGTAATGTAATGTTTGATTTAATATAATGAATTGGTTTCCTCTCCCTCAGGGGAAGGAGTAAGGTGAGGGTTTAGGTTAAAATTTCCCCTCATCCCTGCCTTCTCCCCAAGGAGAAAGAACTTGAAAAATAATTGCTTTAATTTATTTATAAATAAATCTGATTAGAAAATTAAGATTTGCCTGTGATTAAAGTCAATTTCTTTTTCTCTAAATACTCTTTTTCAAGAATATTAGTAACCGTATTTAAAGCAAGATCAAGATAATAGATGGCTTCTTGCTTATTATTGATTAGGTTAAAGTAATCTGCCAGGGTAGCATAATATAAGTAAGCACGTTGAGCAAAATCATCAGAAGTAATTTGATCCAGGTAATTTTTTGCTTTAGCAGCTTCTTCCTTCTGAAGACAAATCACAGCCATAGTTAACAGATGAGAGGGCATAGGTTGTAAAGTATAAAGGCATTGGTACCAATATACTATTTTATCCCAGTTAGTATCTTCAAAACGAGCAGCTCGGATGTGTTCGGCAGCAATAGCAGCTTCATAATGATAACAGGAAAAAGTGGTTTCATCAGCTACAGCTTTATTCATCATGGCATTGCCTAATTTTATAAGTGGAAAGTGCCACTGACTTCTATCCTGGCTTTTCAGGTCTAAAACTTCATTTTCAGAACTGGTTTTAGTATCTAATCGTGCCGAATGAAAACACATCAAAGCAAATAAAGCATAGCTTGAAGGAATTCTGGTGTGCTCATTTTTTAAAAGCATCTGGCATAAACGCATGGCTTCACCACAAAGATCTTCCCGGATTAATTTTTCTTTTTTGTTGGAATGAAAACCTTCATTAAAAATAAGATAGAGCACTTCCATAACACTCTCTAATCTTTCTGAGAGTTCTTTCCCTTGCGGAATATGAAATTTTAGATCGGCTTGCTGTATGGTTTTACGAGCCCGAAACAGGCGTTTTTTAATAGTTTCTTCTTTGGTAAGTAATGCGGAAGAAATTTCTTTGATACTAAAACCTGATACTGTTTTTAAGGCGAATGAAATACGATCTTTCGGATCTAATTTAGGGTGACAAGCCGTAAAGATCATCCGAAGCTGAGCATCTTCAATTTCAGTATCGAGAAAGAGCTCGTTAATTGCAATGGTATCGGTGCCCTGGTAAATAGTAGGAGCGTGTTTTTTTTCTGTGTTTAATTTCCTGAAAATATCCAGGACTCTGTTTTTAGCAGCCTTGGTTAGCCAGGCTTCAGGATGATCAGGTTGCTGTTGCCTCCATGAGATACTAGCTTTAATAAACGTATCCTGAACAGCATCTTCAATAATTTCAAGATGGGCCAATCCAAAAATACGAGTTAAGACAGAGATCATCTTTCCGCTATGATGGCGAAAAAGATGATCTATGATTTTAGGTTCCATTTTATTTATCGAATACCATTATTTCGCGAATTTCTACAGTACCGCCTAAATCGTAATCAGGAAAATCCTGGGCAATTTCCTGTACTGCATCAAAATCTTTAGCAGCTACAAGATAATAACCTCCTACTAATTCTTTAACTTCTGCAGAAGTAAGATCTGTAACGGTACGATTTTCACCAACAATCCTGCGAATATCCGGAGTTAATGCATTACCTCCACGAAGTACCCCTGCTTTTTCCATTTTATCTCCCCAGGCAAACCATTTTCCCATACGCCCCTGAAGTTCTTCTGGTGAAAGTCCTAAATCTGTGTAATCTGCTCCAATGAAAATCATCATAAATTCTTTCATAATATTAAAATTTTAAGTTGTTTTAATAATAAGACGCATATCAGTTGAGTAAAGGGGACGTTTTTTAAATTATTTTGTTTTTCGCGGTATTTTTTGATCCAATTCAGATATCGAATAGAGTGTCCAGGCTAATATGACAGCATTTTTCATAATATCATCTTCCCTTACATATTCCAGAACATCTAATTGTGTATGATGTGTCGCCGTATTATATTCCAAAGGATCCTGGATAAACTGAAAAGACGGAATATTATAGTGATCAAAAGTCTCATGATCTGTAGAAAGCGTATTTTCAATAGTAAGGGTACCTTCGGTTAAATCGGAAACCGAATTAAATATCTTTTTTAAAGCCGGTCGTGCATATTCATTGTTTTGAAGATAAAGCCCTCTGATAGCACCGCTACCGTTGTCTAAATTTAAATAGGCAGAGACTTTGGTCGATGCTTTGTTCGGTTTTTTATCTAAAGCTCCAAAATGTGCTTTCCCATAATCTACAGATCCGATAAAAGCTTGTTCTTCTCCTTCCCATAACCCTATTCTGATCGTTCTTTTAGGAGTGAATCCGATTTCTTTTAGAATTCGCAAAGCTTCGATAAGAATAACACTATTGGCACCATTGTCTGTTGCCCCGGTTCCAGAATGCCAGGAATCAAAATGAGCGCCTACCAAAACAGTTTCCGATTTTAATTTGGGATCGGTACCCGTAAGTTCACCTAAAATATTAACATTATTCTCTGGTTCATGATAAAAAGAAGTTTCTAAGTTTAACCTGATTTTTGGCGTGACATTCAACTGAAGCATTCGTGCCAATCTTCCAAAATGTTCCGGCATAATGGTAAAATAAGGTAAGGGCATTAAATCGCCATTTTTATAATAGTAAGTCCCTTGCGGATGCAATATACCCAGGTGAATCGCTCGTGTTTTTAAAATAGCCAGTGCGCCTTCAGCTTCTGCGAAACGGAGAAACTCATCATCAGAAAAATCATCAGTTTCCCAGGATTTTAATAATTCAGGAAGTGGTGTTTGTTTGTTTTTAGCAGTTAATTGTTTTTCTTTTTCATGCAACTCATCTTCAGAAAATCGTCTTGAAAGTTTATCGTCTAAAGATTGCTTTTGAGGAGCTTTTCCATATAAAATTACTTTCCCTTTAAGCTTTCCTCCAAACGTTTGCCGTACCGAATTCATATCGGAAATACTTTCTATATGAACAACTTCTCCGGTAACAATACCGTTAGAACTTTTACTCATAACCAACGGATAAGCCTCAATATGCATATAATTAGGAGCTACCATCTCTACATTAAAGCTCTCCAGTTGCCATCCCCTGCATGAGTTACAGTACTTTTCAAAATGAACATTCTGAAGTCCTGTTTTTTTCATTTCTTCGGAGATCCATTTTGCAGCAGCTAGATATTCACGGGTACCGGTCAGGCGTTGCCCGTAAACATCAGTTAAATAACTCACCATTTCCATAGCTTTGGAATTTCTAAAACCCTCATCCCGGATTTTTGCAAGCATTGCTTCCTGGGTAGAGGTTTGAGCATTACCGGTAAATAAAGCAACAGAAAATAATATTGAAAAAAATAGAACTCTTAATTTCATGTGTATAAAACGTTTAACTTTTTGTAATGAAGTTGTTTGAAAATTTTTATTGTGGTAAGATATAAATTTAATGGGAGTTCAATATGAAATGAGGAATATTTTAATTTTCTAATTCCTTGTTACCATATCATTCCTACGAAGGCAGGAATCCATGCTATTTTTAATTTTTTAGATTCCTGCGAAGGCAGGAATGACAATTCTTTTTCAGAGGGAAGATTTATTTGATAACATTTTCTAAAATAGCCCATACATTGTCGGCTAAGATTTTATGTCCTTCTACAGTAGGATGAATTCCATCTGCCTGGTTAAGTTCCGGAATACCTCCGACATTTTCCAATAGAAAAGGAATAAGATATAGCTCGTTTTTCTCAGCCAGATCAGGGAAAATAGTTCTGAACTCAGTAGTATAAGTTTGCCCCATATTAGGAGGGATTTGCATTCCTGCAAGCACAATTTCTACTTCCGGATTCTTCTCCCGAACAGCATCAATAATAACCTGTAAATTTTCACGGGTTTCCTGAAGCGGAATTCCGCGTAAACCATCATTTGCACCTAATTCGAGTACAAAAATATCCACTTTTTGATTGAGTACCCAATTTAAACGACTCCTTCCTCCAGAGGTTGTTTCTCCACTTAAACCGGAGTTCACTACCATATAGTTTAATTGTAGCGAATCTATTGTCGCCTGTATCAATGCAGGGAAAGCATCATTTACATCATCTAAACCATAACCAGCAGTAAGACTGTCTCCAAAAAACAAAATGGTTTTGGCTGAGGTGCTTTCATTTGTAGTATTCTCTGTTTCTTTTGTTACTGATTCACTATCGTTTTCTTTTTTATCAGTATTTCCACCACAAGAAATCATCAGAAGAAAAATAAAAAAATAACGAAATTTTAAGATACAATACATAGGGTCGCTCGTCTAAAATTCAAATCGTTTGCTAATTTTGCTCTTTTGCAATTTCGCAAATCCAAATTGATTGTTATGCCAAAGATATTAAAGATTCACAATCTTGAGAAGACATATACAAGTGGGTCTAAAAAATTAACAGTATTAAATGATATTTCTTTTGAAATTGAGCAAGGAGAAACTTTTTCAATAGTCGGTCCGTCAGGGAGTGGAAAAACTACATTGTTAGGGCTTTGCGCCGGATTAGATCGTCCGAACTCAGGAACTGTTGAATTATGTGGTACTCCGTTGCAAGAGATGAATGAAGATCAGCGCGCCCTGTTAAGAAATAAAGAAGTTGGCTTTATTTTTCAAAACTTTCAATTATTACCTACACTTAGTGCTTTAGAAAATGTAAGTGTGCCGTTGGAATTGCAAGGCGTAAAGAATGCTTCAAAAATTGCAAAAGAATTGCTGGATAAAGTAGGTTTGGCAGCTCGTTCACATCATTATCCGTCTCAACTTTCAGGAGGAGAGCAGCAACGAGTAGCTTTGGCAAGAGCTTTTTCTAATAAACCCTCTATTTTATTTGCAGATGAACCTACAGGAAATCTGGATGAAGAAACCGGAGAAAAAGTAATCAAATTACTTTTTGAATTAAACGAAGAAGCCGGAACAACCCTGGTGATTGTTACTCACGATTTGGAATTGGCAAACAGGACACAACAAATCCTTAGATTAAAAGGAGGAAAAATTATAGCTAACGAAAGAACACTGGTATCTTGAGCACTTCATCGAATAAAGCAGGTACAAAATGGTTGTTTAAAATGGCCTGGAGAGATGGAAAAGCGAGTGGTTCCAGATTACTGCTTTTTATGGCGTCGATTATACTCGGCATTGCAGCAGTAGTTTCTATCCAGTCGTTTAGCGAGAACCTAAAACAAAATATAACCCAGCAGTCAAAAGCATTAATGGGAGCCGATTTCATTATTGACAGCAGGCAACTTCCTAATGAAAGAGTACGGGGAATTATAGACTCCCTTGGTGGGGCAGATGCTTCTGAAGTAAATTTTGCATCTATGGCTGCTTTCCCAAAAAATGACGGAGCAAAACTGGTAAGGGTACGCGGTATTGAAGGGGATTTTCCTTTTTATGGTACGATAGATACAGAACCTGCAGAAGCAGCGAGAACTTACCAGCAAACTGGGAGTGCATTGGTAGATGCTACGATGATGTTGCAATACGATTTAAAACCAGGGGATTCTATTAAAATAGGAAATGCGACTTTACCCATTGCCGGATCTTTAAAATCGGTTCCGGGAAGTACAGCTATTGGTGCTTCGGTGTCCCCTCCGGTGATTATTCCTTTTCGTTTGATAGATCAAACCAAACTTTTACAGGTTGGAAGCCGTAAAGAATACCAATACTTTTTTGTGGCTCCGCAGGAAATGGACCTGGATATTTTAGATAGAGATCTGGATCCTGTTTTAGATGCAGAAGATGCAGATCTGGACACGCATACCGCTACAAGTCAGCGACTAGGGCAAAGCTATCAGAACGTCAGTAAGTTTTTAAACTTAGTAGCCTTTATTGCGCTTTTATTAGGGTGTGTAGGGATTGCCAGTTCGGTTCATATTTATATCAAAGAAAAATTAAAAGCAGTTGCTGTACTCAAATGTATGGGAGCTACCCGAAAGCAAAGCTTTTTAATCTATCTTATCCAGATTGCCGGAATGGGATTGATAGGCGGAATCATAGGAACTACTGTTGGAGTATTGCTTCAACAATCGTTTCCACTAATCTTACAGGAGTTTTTACCTTTTGATGTTGAAATTACATTCTCGATAACCCCGATTATTATGGGCTTGTTATTGGGAGTTTTTATGTCTGTTTTATTTGCATTGTTGCCATTGTTAAATACCTGGTATGTTTCTCCTTTAGAAGTATTACGTATGCAGGAAGGAAGCCTGATAAAATCGAGAAGAGCACGTTTTTCGACTTTTTTCGGAATCTTACTTTTTATCTTTTTATTCTCTTTCTGGCTTTTAGGAGATGGTTTTTATGCCTTAGGTTTTGTGATCGTAGTATTGGTTACGTTTGCTATTCTAGCCGGAATTGCCAGTTTGTTTATGAAGGCAATTAAAAAGTTTTTCCCTACATCCTGGGGTTTCACAGCAAGGCAAAGCTTGTTAAATCTTTTTCGCCCTAACAACCAGACTATGGTGTTGATTTTGGCCATAGGTTTAGGAGCATTCCTGATTAGCACCCTGTATTTTACAAAAGATATGCTGGTAGCAAGGACTTCCATAGAAAACAGTGCCAAAAATCCTAATATTCTTTTATTGGATGTACAAACCGGACAAAAAGAGGCAGTAGCAAATAGTATTACGCCAAGAGGTTTACCTATTATTGATGATATGTCTATTGTGACTATGCGAATGCACAGTATTAAGGGTGTATTGGCAAATGATATTCGTAAAGACAGTACATCCGGAGTGAATGAATGGGTATTAAATCATGAGTTTAGAACTACATATAGGGATTCATTGATCGATTCTGAAATCCTTGCAGAAGGAAAATGGACCCCGGAAATTACCAACGGAGATCCTATTGTTATTTCTGTTGCCGATAATATTGCTGAGGATGCACAAGTAGAAGTAGGAGATGAGATAGTATTTAATGTACAAGGGGTATTAATGAAAACTACAGTAGGAAGCATTCGTCAGGTAGACTGGGGGAGAGCCCAAATGAACTTTTCCATTGTATTTCCAAAAGGAGTTCTGGAACAAGCACCGCAGTTTCATGTATTGACTACCTATGCACCGGATGAAGCTACCTCGGCTTCTTTACAACAAGAGCTGGTAAAGAAATTCCCGAATGTTTCTATTATAGATTTACGTCAGATATTAACCATCCTGGAAGATATCTTGGACAAGATTGCCTGGGTCATCAACTTTATGGCATTCTTTAGTATTCTTACAGGTATTATTGTACTTATAGGTTCTGTACGTACCAGTAAATACCAGCGTATTAAAGAGAGTGTGTTGTTACGGACCCTGGGTGCTAAAGGTAAACAGATTCTACGTATCACTGCTTTAGAATATTTCTATCTTGGTATTATAGGTAGTGGAATAGGAATCCTTTTGTCTTTAATAAGTAGCCAGTTATTGGCACGTTTGGTATTTGAAACCCCTTTTGTTCCTTCTTTAATGCCGTTTTTAGTGTTTTTACCAGGGATTACTGCTTTGGTATTGGGAATAGGTTTGGCAAATAGCAGAGGGGTATTAAAGAGTCCGCCATTAGAGGTTTTGAGAAGGGAAGGGTAAAAAATTAATCCTTTTAATAAACCGTCATTGCGAGTTTTACTTTTTAAAGAAAAACGAAGCAATCCTACTATTTATTAACAGATTGCCACAGTCGTACCTCCTTCGCAATGACAGTTCTAAATAGAAAATGTTATTTGCATGAAAATGCGGAGGGGTTTAATACTATATTGTCATTCCTGCGAAAGTAGGAATCTAATGTTATTGAAATACAGATTATAAATCTGTGTGCATTTAGATTAGTTTTTTAGTGCTTCGTTTAATAATTTAATGCCTTCCATCATCTCAAAAGTCAGATTTTTGATTGTTATTTCCGTTTCTCTTTTTGCTCGATTAAATTTAAAATTCAAAGGTGGTAATTCCATAATTGTTTTTAATAGAACAGCTAAGCTTTTTAAGGAATTTTCAGAATTATCCAATAAACTTTTTGCAGATTCTTGAATACCATTCACTTCTTCAGAATTAAAGTTTTTTGCGATAAGGATAACTTTTGAATATGATGAGCCAACTTTTCTAAAGTTTTCAGAGAATATTGGTAATTCATTTTTAATACGATTTTTAAAATCTGATAACTCAATTGCTAATAGATTAATTATTGTTTTTTGCTTTGCTATTTTTAATCGCTGATCTTTGATATTATTAATTGCATTCATTTCCTTGGTCCTATTTTCCATTTTTATAGTCCAATCATTCATTGATTCACTCATCGAATTTAAAGAAGTAGTTACTAAATTAAGATGTGATTCGGCTTCTTCTATTGAGTTAAAAATATCTAATTCAATACTTTTTTCATCAAAGTTTTCTACTTCTGCAATTAAACTTGTAATATGAGAAAATTTATCTTCAATGATTTCAGGTAAATTACTGTTTTGATTTTTTTTAGAATTGTCAACATTAGATAACTTGTCATAAATCAATTTAATTAATTGAATCCTAAATAAAGATTCAAATTTTGTTGTAGAAGAAAATTCGTGATAGAGAACACCTTTATCTCCTAACTCTTTTTTAAACTGATTAATTTTTGTTAGCTCTTCAGGATTAATCTTAGTAATATCAATAGGAGTAGTAGTTTTGAAATAAATCAATTGCTCTTTTTCTTTATTATTTAGTGCTCTATTTATTTCTTCTACAGTTCCAGATTTGTCTCTTTTTGTAGGTGTTCCAAGTCTGAGCCAAATAAGACCAATCAAAATATCATATTGACTTTCAATTTGATTATTTATTACTTCTTGAGGATCAGAGCCTATTTGGGTATATGTATCAGTTTTCCAATTTAATAGTTTTAAAACATAAGAATTCTGTTCTCCTATAGTCTTATTAATATCATCAATGACTAACCTAATAGAGTTTAGTTCATCAACAATATCTCCTGGGCAGGAAACAAAAAGTTTTATTTGTTTTACTTGTTTCATTTAAACCCCAAATTAAACAAAACCACCTCCCTCTAATTACTGAAATCCATACTCCTACAAAAAAAGGGGAAAAACACCCGTAGTGAAATATGGTAAAACCGTAAATGCAATTATATTGTCATTCCGCACTTGATGCGGAATCTAATGTTTTTGCCTCTTTTTGCTTGTCCAAAAAGAGCCGTAAAAAGGACACTTTCTCTGAGGCATTTTTATCCTCTCCTTCAGGAGTCTAAACCTCATTTATTTTTCTAAACCATTTCCAAGGCTTCAATGGTTTTTAACGAAAAATAAATGCTATGCAGGAAGAGAAAGATTAGCATTCTAAGAAATTTTTATAAATAACTAAAATAATTCCCCTTCTTGATAAGAAGGGGTGCCCGAAGGGTGGGCCTGCCTGCTGGCAAAGGCAGGGAAGTTGAAAAATAAACCCTTCCGCTTTTTCTCAAAAAAGAAAAACCACCTTCCCTAACTTAGGGAAGGAATTAAATTTTAAATATTTTTAGAAAACCGACCTATTTTTGAGTTTTGCAAGAAATCAAAAAATACTTTTTATAGGGGATAAGAGGAGCGTTTCGCGAATGAAATGGCTCGAAATGCGGAAGAAGAAAAATATCTGTAGTATTTCAAGAAACTCAAAATAAGTCTTGACTTTCCCGCCCGTACCGAAAGGCACGTTCGGGCGGGTTGTTTCGTTTTTGTGTCAAGACAAATGCGCAGCATTCATGAATACCAAAAAAAGAAATAATAAATACATGAATAAAAATGAAATGAGAGGAGAAGGCAGAGACGAAGTGAATTTTAGATGAAGCCCTCACCTCAATCCTTTCCTCAATGGAGAGAAGGTTTTTATTCTCTCTCAGAAATATTGTAATAAATAGAAAATGTCATTCCGCACGGAGATGCGGAATCTAATAGTATTAATCCCCGAATTATCTATATTAATAGATCTGAATCAACTTCTCCACATAGATTTTAAGAATTGAGCGACAGAACTTCCAAAGAGTGTTCCAGTAACTTCCGCATAAGTATGAATGTCAATTCTTTTGTAATTAAGTGTTTTGATTATTTTTTTGACTTTTGAACCTAACTTTTCAAATTCTTCAGAAAGCAATTCCTTGTTAGATTCTAAAATAGGATGAATAATGGAATCATATTTAGCAGGATAACTGGCAAAAAGATGATTCTTTCCATGTGTATGGATAGGAAAAACATTTACTTTTTTTGAAAAAATCCCTATTTGACTAATAGCTAAATCAGGTAACTTATTAAAATATAAACCTTCGTCAATATTGTCACTTATGCGACCTCCTGCTTTTAAAGCTTGAAGGGCAAATGAACTTTCATATGGAAGTTTCATTTTAATAAAATTATCTAATAATTTATAAGGGCCAACCCCGCTGTGTACATTGTTTTTTGAGAGCTTATTTATGGCATAATCAATATTGTCTTCGTCTAATAAAAATATTACATGTTCTTTGTGTTTAACAACAAACCATAAAGAATGTTTAGCATCGTGGTGATTAGTAAGTGCTACTTTTATATGTTCATATAAATCATCAGATAGGATATAATTGTTTTTAACGACTTTCTTCATTTTAATGAGAAGCCAGGTATATCCTGTTTCAAAGATATATTGAATAGATGATTTTAATAATTCGATATCAATTTTAAGAGAAGAAGGGTGAATAATAAATATTTCATCATACCGTCCTATACTATCTATAGTAATAGCATCTTCAATGGTTTTGTCAATAGTGTTACTGGTTTGCAAGACCTCCATGAAACTTACTACTATAGTTGTATTCTTATCATTAGGCTCTTGTACTTTAATAGAGTAAAATCGATTTCCTGATTTGATTAATGGAGTAACATCGGAACCATTGTAAGTCGAATTACGAATAAACTGACTGGTAAACCGATAAAGGATAAACTCAACCTGATTTATTAGATGAATATCAATTTTTACAGATAGTTCTCCTATATCTTTAGGGATAGAAGGGCCATAAAAGTTATTGAGTCCTTCAACAATAAAGGGTTTTAATAGATAAGTAAATTGCTTCATTTTTTTGGCGTTGCGATAGGCTATTTATGGATGAAACGTAATTGAGTTAATTATAACTCTAAATTAAAAAAAAATAAGAACCTACTATTTATTGAAACTCTTTATCAGTTGAAAAAAGGGGAAATATCCTTGCCAGATCCTGATAAAACCGGAAAAGCAATTTTATTTTATTAATAGATTGCCACAGTCGTACCTTCTTCGCAATGATGATTCTAAATAGAAAATGTTATTCGCACGAAAATGCGGAGGGGTTTAATACTATATTGTCATTCCTGCGAAGGCAGGAATCTAGTGGTATTAACTTGATTATAATGTTCATTTTCTTTGCTAGTCCAAAGAAAACGAACCAAAAGAAAGGGCATTTTTTCTTTATTCAAGGAATTTTCAGCAAGAGTTGCTGAAACCAAAGTCAAAATGATGCGTTCGCTTCTCTCACTGAGTTTCATCATTCTTGCCTTTCTATTCTGTGAATAAAGAACTACTATATAGTATCGTTAAGAAGACCGACCTACTTTTGAGTTTTGCAAGAAATCAAAAATACTTTTTGTAGGGGATAAGAGGAGCATTTCGCGAATGAAATGGCTCGAAATGCGGAAGAAGAAAAGAGAGAGGAGACTTTTACTCTTATTTGATAAAGTCAGTACAAATAAAAATACCTGTAAACAATTTACACTCTAACTCATTTTAGTAGTTTTGCAGCTTTAAAAAATAAACGATGATTTCAGTTGATAATTTAGCAGTAGAGTTTAGCGGAACAACCTTGTTCAAGGATGTATCTTTTGTTATAAATCCGACCGATAAAATTGCCTTGATGGGGAAAAATGGTGCAGGAAAATCAACTATGATGAAAATCGTTGCCGGGGTACAAAAAGCAACGCGAGGTCATGTCAGAGCTCCAAAAGAAGCAGTAATTGCGTACCTGCCACAACACTTGTTAACTGAAGATAATTGTACGGTTTTTGAAGAAGCAGCCAAAGCTTTTAAACAAGTTTTTGCAATGCGTGATGAGATGGATAAACTCAACAAAGCGTTGGAAACCAGAACCGATTATGAGAGTGATGAGTATATGGCTATTATTGAAAAAGTCTCAGATTTAGGCGAAAAATTTTATGCTTTAGAAGAAGTGAATTATGATGCTGAGGTTGAAAAGGCATTAAAAGGATTAGGATTCAAGCAAGAAGATTTTACGAGGCAAACTAAGGAATTTAGTGGTGGATGGCGCATGCGTATTGAATTAGCTAAAATCTTATTGCAAAAACCTGATTTAATCTTGTTAGATGAGCCAACTAATCACATTGATATTGAATCTGTAATCTGGCTAGAAGACTTTTTAGTAAACAAGGCTAATGCTGTAATGGTAATTTCTCACGACAAAGCATTCATTGATAATATTACAAATCGTACCATAGAAGTAACTATGGGGCGTATTTATGATTATAAAGCTAATTATTCACATTACTTACAATTACGTGAAGAACGAAGAGCGCATCAGATAAAAGCCTACCAGGAACAGCAAAAATTTATTGCAGATAATATGGCTTTTATTGAACGTTTTAAAGGCACATATTCGAAAACAAACCAGGTAGCTTCCCGGGAACGGATGCTAGAAAAGTTAGAGATTATAGAAATCGATGAAATCGATACTTCTTCATTAAAATTACGTTTTCCTCCGGCTCCTCGTTCAGGAGATTATCCTGTAACGATTAAAGATGTATCAAAATCTTATGGAGAACAGATAGTTTTTAAAAATGCTGATATGTCTGTTTCAAGAGGAGAAAAAGTATCTTTTGTCGGGAGAAACGGAGAAGGAAAGTCGACAATGATTAAAGCTATTATGGGAGAGATTGAAGTAGATGGCACTTGTCAGCTTGGGCACAATGTTAAGGTTGGGTATTTTGCTCAAAATCAGGCATCGTTGTTAGATCCGGAACTTACTATTTTTCAGACAGTTGATGAAGTGGCAGAAGGAGAAATACGTACACAGATAAAGAACATCCTGGGACGTTTTATGTTTAGTGGTGACGATATCGATAAGAAAGTTAGTGTATTGTCGGGAGGAGAAAAAACCAGGTTGGCAATGGTAAAACTTTTATTAGAGCCGGTAAACCTGCTTATCCTGGATGAACCTACCAATCATTTAGATTTAAAATCGAAAGATGTACTTAAAGAAGCTTTGTTGTCATTTGACGGAACTTTAATATTAGTATCACACGACAGAGATTTTCTTCAAGGCCTTTCTCAGAAAGTATTTGAATTTAAGGATCAACGTGTTATCGAGCATTTTGAAACTATTGATGCCTTTTTGGAGCGGAATAGAATAAAAAATATTGCTGATATTAATTTGATGAAATAAACAACTAAATAACTCCTCTCCTTGTCAAGAAGGGGTGCCTAAAGGGTGGAGAGGTAAAATATTGCAATAAATAGAAAATGTCATTCCTGCGAAGGCAGGAATCTATAAGTTTTTATTGTTTACTTTCATCCTTTTTTCCATTGATGAAAAAAGAATCAAAAAAATCTAGCTTGCTTTTTCACTTTTTGAAATCTACACTATTTTAAAGCCGCACCATCCAGGTCGCTTTTGCTTTGCAAAATGCTTTATGGATGGCTTTCATAAGCCATCATTAAAATATCTTGATTTGCTACAAAGTTAAAAAGAGAGCGGAAAACCCTTCTTGATTTTCCCGTCCGTACCGAAAGGCACGTTCGGGCGGGTTGATTCGTTTTTTATCAAGAAAAAATGAATAGGAAGTATGTCTCTTTTCCTTGAAAAGAAAAATTATTTCTTCGAATGTTTAATATACTTCTCAACTACTACAGCTGTAATAATAACAATATAAAATTGTCCTATTAACCCAACCAGAATGGCAGCTTTTTGAGCTACAGGAGTTACCGGGACTATTTCACCATAACCAATAGTCAGCAGAGTGATATAACTATAATAAATCAGAGAATCCATTCTCTCATTGATATCAAGATCGGATAACTAAACACCTTCAAAAGACCCGGGAGTACTAATATCGATACTAGTGAAGATTAAAAATGCAATGAGTCCAAGAGAAATATACCCACTCATAAGCCCAATAATCACATTTTTATTGACAAATTTGGCATGCCATACCTGTTTGATTATTTCAATGGTTACAGTAGAATAAAACAAGAAATAAATTCCCATTCTAATTAATAAAGTACTGCTGTTATTGTTAACTTCCCGATTAATCATATCGGCTCCAAAAACAAAAGAAGCACTTATGAGTAGTATTATTAAAAAGAACCAGACCAGTTTTTTCTTTTTGGAGATCAATAAGATACCTGCAGCAATATTTATGATAAATAAAACAGGAACAAAGACCTTTTCAAATAATTCTACAGGGATGATTAACGATCCAAACAGAATGGTCAGCATACTAAAGAAAAAAATCTCAAAGCGATTTTTATAAAATTTCCTGATCATTTTATAAAGATATAGTTAAGTTGAAAATAAATAAAAAACCAGTTTAAAAAGGGGCAATTGTTATGATAATTAATTTAACGCTTTATGTATGTGAATTGCAGTATTTTCAGATAAATCAAGCTTTAAAGCATTTTTTTGCCCTTTTTCAGACATTTTTCGCCAGGTCTTTTGAAGAATATCAATTAGTTTCTCTTCATTATTTTTCTTGGCAAAATCTTCAAAATAGAATTGTAAAAACACAAGGCAAATAACGTCTTCCAGGGTTTGAGTATCTGCATTTTTCTTTAACTGTTTTTTTTGAAGCAAGAATTTTACCTCTTCAACTATTTCATCATTAAAACCAACTTCATTGAGTATAGTCGCTGCTTTTTCAGCATGAAACTTTTTAAGATCTTCTCTCCATTTTAAGTAGCCTACTTTATTTTTTTCGTAAGCATCTCTTGGAATTTCCCATCTGCAAATATGCTGACATCTGGCTGTTAGTTTTAACGCAGTCGAAGCGTTAGGTTTAAATGCTGTTAACTGATTACTTAGACGCTGTGCATAGAGTAATTCTTTTGGGTAAGAAATTCCATTATAAACTTCAACATTAGGGTCTTGTTTGTTTGCTGCATCAAAAAGCTCAAAAGCACGTTCTATTTTTTGTTCTTCGGTCATTACTAACAGGTTTAATTCAAAACTATTTAAAAAAGCGAGATGCACAAAATAAGTGAATCGTTTTAACGGGATATTAGATAATAAAGCTATTTGAAAACTGAAATATTTAACCAAGTACACTACTTAGTTTAAACATTGGTAAATACATAGCGATAAGAATAACGCCTACCAGGATGCCTACAAAAACGATAATTAAAGGTTCCATAACTGTAGATAATAACTTAGAACGTTGCTGTAATTCAATATTGTATTGATTGTTAAGCCGTTCAAAAATAAATTCCATTTGATTGGTTTCTTCTGCGACTTTGATTAGAGAAATCACTTTATTGTCAAATACTTTGTTCCCTTTTAAACTGTCGCTTAATGGCAATCCGGTTAGTATTTTTCTCTCTGCTGTAGTTAAAGCTGCCTGTAACGGATAAAATGAAATCATTTTTTTTACCAGCTGAATACTTTCAATGATTGGAATCTTAGAAGCACTTAATAGTGAAACTGCTTGTGTAAATTGGGCCAGGTAAATAGTTTTAATAAAAGGGCCCAAAAATGGAATTCGGGATAGTAGCTTATCTTTTCTTTGAAGGTACCATTTCTTTTTATTGAGGATGCCTCTGCAGATAAAAAATAGCAATATAGAAATTAAGAATACCCATCCGTATGACTTTAAAAATTCTGATAATGCTACTACAAATTTTGTAATCCATGGTAATTCTACATTGTTTAGTTTAAAAATATCCTGGAACATAGGAACTACGAATCGAAGCATAAAAATTAAAACCAAAACTGCCGTTGAAAAAATGATAATAGGATAAGTAAGTGCACCAACCAGGTTTCTGCGTTGTTCGTTTTTCCTTGCATAAAAACTTCCTAGTTCTTTAGTAATGCGAGTTAAAGACCCTGTTTCTTCTCCAATTTTAATAGAATGATATTCGTATTCGGTAAATTCTTTTCGGGATTTCATAGTTTCTGAAAAGCTTTTTCCGGCAACAATTTCTGTAATAATAATATTTAAGAATTCTTTATATTGTTTTTTTCGAATTCCTTCTTCGATAAGACTTATAGCATCTTTTAAGTTAACTCCGGCCTTTAGTAATACACTTAATTCAGTATAAAAATCTTCCTTCTTTTTACTTGAAAAGAAAGATCCGAATACAGTAATTTCTTTTTGTAAAAAACTGGGTTGATCAGTTTTTTTAGAAGGTTTAACCGTAGTTGCGGTTGATGATATGTTATCAAGGTTGAATGCCATTATTTCATCTGTTTATATTTTATTGTTTTTAAATTTATCAGATAGAATTACTCATCTAATTTTTATTTTTAGATTAAAGAATTCATGAATCTTTGATTTCACCAATAATCATTTCAATTGGTACCAACCAGTTGTTATGACTCATTTCATATAATGTGTTGCGTCTTTCTTTTTAAAAACAAAAATAGTTGAGTTTAAAGCTGCATCAGAACGTGTAAATTCTAAAGCATCAAGATATCCTTCATTAACTAAGGCTCCATCGAGATAAAAGTTTTTTTCTTCAAAAAAGATATTTAAAGTATCCTGGTATTTTAAAACAAACGTCTCTTCAAATTGATAATAGGTAGAATCTACCTCATTTTTAAATGTCAAAAGATCAAGATTAGCATTATAGCTTACTTCCCGATACTTATTAAAATCGACCCATAATGCTTCTTCAAACCTCCTCATTTCATCGTTTTTAATATAATTTTGTTGCATTCCCAGCATTTGCCTTTGTGTTAAACTCAGAATAGAAAAAGCTAAACCTACTACGATTGCAGTAATCACTAAAACTACCATCATTTCATTTAGAGTGAATGCCTTTATTTTTGTTATCCTTTTCAAAATGGAATTATTCGTTTTAGCGTTCTATTATTTTCCGGATGATTCGCTTCTATTAAAATGACAGGCAATTCTGCTTGTGTTTTTTGTGAAATACTTAATTCCCAACCTCCATAAGTTTCCTTATAAGGAAGTTTCAATGATTGATGCTGATATTGATATTCGAGTTTGTTTACATAGGTTTCAATATCGATAGTATTATATTTAATGGTGTTATTAAATAAATTGTTTAAAGTTAAACTGGCTACCATAAAAATAATCACGATAAGTACAGTAGCTATCATAGTTTCAATAAGACTCGAGCCTTTTATTTTTTTTAGTATAACCATTTTGCGATATCTTTTTTGTCATTATTAAAAGAGAGACCTGCATATTGGTCAGGTAGGGAAGGAGCTATAATTTTTCCATTAAAAATGTGATTTAAATAAATAGAACCTAAGGTACTTGAAATAAACCTTGAAGTGTAAAGACTTCCATAAACAGTGCCTTTTAGTTCGGTGTTGGCTTCACAAAAAACTTCCCCATAAACAGTTGCATTTTCTTCTATGATAAGCTGAGGTTTAAAACGTTTTTGCGTGCTTTCTCCCAGGTAAGCTATAATTCCTTTGCACGTTGAAGAAGAACCAAAATAAAGGTGATGACTGTCATTTTTAGAATCATTATTGGGAGTTGATTTTAGTAATAAAGCTGACGGATATTCCAGGATGCAATTTTTTCCAACTGTAATAGATTCACTGGCAATTGCCTGAAAATTACCTTTCACATTATCCAGAATTTCAATTTTAGGGGCGATGAGAATTATATCCTTTAGTTTTGCCGAAGCATCAACTGTAATAGTACTTTCTGATTGTATTATAATATTACCGATGAGTTGTATTTCTGATAAAAGAATAGAAGTAGGTTCATACAGTAATTTTGTAGGTTCTAAAAATGAATTTGAATATGAAGTATTGAGTTTAAAAGAAATTAACTGTTCATTTTTGAAAGTACTCAAATCGAATTTCTCATGTTCAAACTGTTTTAAATTAATAGGCTTGGGAAGTTCTCTGCTACTTTCTTTTGTGTTTCCATATACCAGATTAGTTCCGTAATATGAATTTCCGGAGATATTTCCAGCTTTTATCCCTTGTTTGGGAATAAAAGAAGTGCCTTCAATTTTTGTGTCTCCTACAACAATAAGTGGTTGATTGCTTTCCTTGAGATAAAGTGCAGTTCTGTTATTGGTTATTCCACCTACAAGTGCAACTTTAGTAAACCGATTTTTTTTAATTACAGAAGTTGTTATTACTTTTTCATATATACCCCAGAATTCTTTTTTAGTTTCAATAATGTTGCTGTCCTCTGCAGCTGTGTTTAACAGATTAATGTTACTATTAATAGAAGTATAAATACCAAAATCTGTATTTTTTATGGTTGCTATGGTTAATCCGGTTTGTTTTTTAAATAGGGAATGAACATGAGTAAGTGAAACAAAAGCAGCCAGAAGAATGGCTATAACCAGGCCTGTAAATACAACGAATTGTAAAGCACCTCCTTTTAATTTTATGGAAGCGATATTTTTAGTCTGCATCAACTTCATTGATCTATAGTAATTGTTTTTTGTTGTTTTTGAAAACTCACAGTAATACGCTCTTTTGAAGCCTTTAAAAGTTTTACTCCATTCATTTCGTCTTTAAGTTTCATCAGATATTGTACATTATCAACAAACACAAAATAGATTTGCTGATCAGAATTTACAGCTCCAATCAACCCTGAATAACGAACTGCAGGCCATTGAATTTCTTTTTTAACTGCAGATATCTGTCTTTTTTTTACCGGTTTTGGTTTGATTTTAAAAGTTCCCAAAAAAGGATCTCTACTGTAATTACCGATACTAAAAGTGTCTTGATCTTTAATAGCTTTAGGCTTGAAATTGACGGTAACATTTTTAGTTTGTACTGCATTATTATCTGATCCCAGAGAAGAAAATATACGATATCCAATCATTCCCCAGACTACAAGAACCAGGACTAATAAAATGTATGTATTTCGTTTGTTTTTCATTGACAATTATTTTGTCATTCCTTACCCGATGTGGAATCCGAATTTAAATTCAATTAACTGTAAATGTTCTTGTTGCTGAGACACGACTTTCATTACCAGCATCATCAAAAGCCTGTACTATCCAGAAATAAGTATCGCTCTCCAGGTTAGTGGTAAAACTTCTGTCTAAACTTTGCCCTCTTGCAACTAAGTTTTGTAAAGACATATCACTGTAAATAAATATACTGTCGAGTTCCCTGCTCCCGGGAATATCTTCACGAATCCAGTTAAAGTCAACATCATTAGTGTTGATGGATCCATTATTGGCAGGACTATCCAAAACAGGGGCATTAGGATCTGTAATATCTACAATGATGTTACGTGAACTAAAGAGCGTATTTTCAGTAGCATTTTCGGCCCTTACTTGCCAGTTAAAACTACCTTCAGAAAAAGTAAGATCTGCAGTAGTCTCTGTAAATGCTTCATCAAAAACAATAGTGCCATTATTTTCTAAGATCTGCACTCTATACTCTGTTGCCCCCTCAATGGCCTGCCAGCTTAGCGTAATATCAGTTTCATTTGTAGCGAAGTTATTTCTTGGAGATTCTAAAATTAATGTATTCCCCGATAAACCTTCACTTCGCAATACTGTAAAATTATTAGCAGTATATGAAGTTTCAAATCCGCTATTTAGAGCTTTTATCCGCCATTCATAAGTATTAGGTAAAAGACTTCTGGTAAAGCTGGTAATACGTACAATACTGTCAATTATTACCTGATTAGCCTCATTAAAATTAGGAGTTGCTACTTGTATACTATATTCTTCTGCATCAGCCACAGGTTGCCAGCTAAATGTAGTAGTATTTCCCTGTACAATTGCTCCTTCTGAAGGAGCAATCAAACTCACAGTTTCATTTGAGATATCCGGAACCTCCAGGATATCGTCACATCCAACAATAATGAAAACAAGTACTATTTTTAGAATTGATTTCTTCATCTTTAAAATTTAAAATCGTTTTTCTTATCCAGTTTTGAAGCTTGTTTATAGGTGTCTTTTGGGCAAGAAATATTCCCTGCAACTATAGCCCTGATGCATGGTCGTCTACGTTCATCATTTCCCCAGCAAAAAGAAGATAGATTATATTTAAAAGGCGTGAAAGACGATAAATTGATTTTTTTATAAAGCTTTCCATCTTTCATTAATTCTAAGCCTAATTTATTAGCATTGTGTTGCGATAAATAAATTTCTTCTGCTTCCAGAATATCGTTGTATACAAGTTTAGACGTAACTACATCAACAGCGCTTATGATTTTATAGTTACTATCGTTATCTAAATAGGCTTGTATTGCCTTATTTTCAGGTGCGTTCATAGCTTCTGTCAAAGTGATAAGATCTGCAATGACAAATTTGAGGTATTTAGGCCTATCCTGAATAACAGAGTCTTGGGGCATCACAGTATTAATCTGGCCACTCTTTTTTATGAGGCCGGAATATTTTTTATAAGAAGCTTTGTCGAATGGAACATGTGTTGCCTGAATACGTATTTTTTTGGAAAGTTCAGGAACACCAATTTGTTGAAACTGATTACCTAATAAACCGGAGTTGTTAATCCCAATTGCTCCAAGTTCTGCAGAAACAGTACTTAACTGTTGTTTTTGTTCATTGTTTTTAATCGTGCTACAACTAAAAATAACGAGAATAATTACTATAAATATTGGTTTTTTCAAAATATTGTTATGTTTTTTATGTAATAAAAGTAAGAAAAAAACTATATAAAAATTATGTTTTTAACTTAAATATAGTTTTGATTAGAATAAATAAATAGCTTTTGATACTAACTAAAGCCAAGCTACCAAGTAATCATTTTATAATCAAGAAAATAGAAACGTTGTTTGTCTAGATTTATGAAAATGGACAAATGAGATCTATAAGGTGTAATCGTGATACCTATATTTATATATTATAACTTCTTTAATTAAATGGTAGAATTGATTATTAATTATATATAATATTTTCTTACAAAATATAAAGAATTGTAATATTTTGTATATATTTATAATCTGCTTTTGACATAAGAACAATTCACTAATTTAAATACTGATCAATGAGTTTTTTGAATTTAAAAAGAAAGACAAGAAAGCTGCTAAAAAAGAAAATACCAGCGCTGAATTTACAGGAAATGCTGATAGTATTAGTTATTATAGGGATTCTCCTTCTCATTGCTCTGCCAAACCTAATGCCACTAATAGCAAAAGCTCGATCTGTGGAAGCTCAGACACAGTTAAAAGCGATTTACAATGCACAAACTACGTACAGATACTTACATTCTAAATATAGTACAGATATTGTTTCTATTGATTATGAAATGCCAAAAACAGTGAACGAAAACGGAACTGCAAATTATAGTTACGAATTAATTGCTGCTACCAATAATACTTTTAAAGCAAAAGCAACTGCTGTTACCGATTTTGACGGAGACGGAGTATTTAATGTATGGGAGATTGATGAAAATGGTACTCCTAAACAAATTGTAAAAGATTGATACTGATTTTTAAAATAATATTATTAATTATCCTGGGGATTATTGTTTATGAGGATGTCACTTCCAGAATGGTGCATTGGATACTATTTCCTTTAGCAACTTTTTTCCTGGGGTATAGTTTTTTCGAGCAATCAAATCCTGTTTTTTTTCTTACAACTGTAGGGATGAATATTTTATTGGTTTCCGGAATTACATTGATATTATTTCTTTATGCTAAATTGATTATAAAACAACCTTTTTTAAATACAAGTTTTGGCTCAGGAGATTTACTTTTCTTTTATGCGCTTAGTGTAGCATTTCCAACGGTAACCTTTATCGTATTATTTGTTTTTGCTCTCATTTTTAGCCTGTGCCTTCATCAGGTTAGGAAACGAAAAGATGTAGAACGTTCTGTTCCACTGGCCGGGTATATGGCACTTTTTTTCGTAGTGATTTTTGGAATACATATGATTAGCAATCAGCCTAACCTATATCAATTTTAAATAGATGGAAACTAATTCTTATCATATAGCTACAGAATTGCAACAGCTCATTTCATCTGAACAAGCTTTTCATTATCGGATTGTTCCTGTAGAAGCGATTAATGGACATATGGTGTTTAAGACAGATGTTCAAAATAAATTGGCCTTACAAACAGAACTACAGGTAATTTTAGGAAAGCAAATTCAATTAATAGAAGAAGAAACAGAACAGTTACAGAAATATTTAACCGCTAATTTTCGTCAGAAACAAAAGAAAACATCATCGGCAATTCATTACACTTCAGATTTTCTGGATAAGATATTACAAACAGCTAAGGAGATAGGAAGTAGTGATATTCATTTTGAACCCTATGAATTTAAATGCAGGATTCGTTTTAGGCTGGATGGTAAACTTACAGAACAGTTTACAATTCCTATAAAGGAATACCCGGTAATCATCAATAAAATAAAAATAAAAGCAGGGCTTGATATTTCAGAAAAACGCTTGCCTCAGGATGGGAGAATTAGTGTAAAAAATGATCTTGAAGAATTTGATATCAGAGTTTCCTCACTTCCTACGTTACATGGTGAAAAGATGGTGCTTCGTATCTTAAGTAAAGATAGCAGTAATGTTGTTTTGGAAGATCTGGGATTCACAGAAGATGAATTAAAAGATTATAAAGAGACCATTCGCAAACCAAACGGAATCGTATTGATATCCGGCCCTACGGGTTCTGGTAAAACGACTACTTTATATGCCACTTTAAAGTTATTAAACGATAGTAAAACCAATGTTCTAACCATTGAAGATCCGATTGAATACACGTTAGAAGGAATCAATCAGGTACAATTAAAAGAAAATATAGGTCTTGATTTTGCATCGGCTTTACGAACTTTTCTACGGCAAGATCCGGATGTTATTATGGTAGGAGAAATTCGTGATGTGAAAACTGCTAATATGGCTATACGAGCAGCGCTTACAGGGCATTTGGTGTTATCTACAATTCATACAAATTCTGCCTGGGCTACGATATCGCGTTTAATTGATATGGGAATCCCGCCATTTTTAATAGCCAGCACTTTAAATGTAAGTGTAGCTCAGCGATTAGTACGCAAGCTGTGTAATCATTGTAAACAAGAAACAACCATAACAAATACTCTTTTTCCAAAAAACTTCCCTGTTCCTGAAGACCTTAAAAAGCATACTATAGCTGTCGGATGTAATGAATGTCATCATACCGGCTATAGGGGAAGGAAAGCAATTTATGAGATTATACCAATCACTAATTCATTGATTGGACATATAAAGAATAATGAATTGGAAATAGAAGATTATCTGACAGAGAATAATATAAACACCCTAAAAAATAATGCATTGCAATTGATAAAAACCGGAGTCACTTCGGTAGATGAAGTGTATGCATTATTAACCAATTAATTATGATTAAAAAGATATTTATTATCCTTTTCTTTTTGCTGAATCTTGGTTTGAATGCTCAAGATACGCAACGAATAGCGTCTATAAAAAATAAGCTTGAAGTACTGTCTATAGATAATAAAGGCTTGTCTGAATCATTAAAGGTAAATATAGATGTTACAAATATTACCCTTTCCAATTTTATTTTGGCTGTGGGTAAAATTCATCAGCTTAACCTAACTGTAGCTCCTGAATTGAGTACAATTACATTGGTCAATAATTTTCCGGATGTTACTGTAGCCGATTTATTGACTTATTTATGTAAAGAATACGATCTTGATATCGATTTTACAGGAAATATTCTATCTATAAAAAAATATAAAGCCCCACCAGAAATTCCGGAAGAAAGAATTATAGCTGTTGGGTATGATGCAGTACAGGATCTCATTTCTCTGGATCTTAAGAACGATAAATTATATGATGCTTTTGTCGCTATTATGAATAAGACGGGTAAGAAATTAACCTGGTCTCCGGATATAGCAGAAAATCCGATAACTGCTTTTATAAATACAACTTCTTTTGAGAGTGCGATGAATAATCTTGCTTTTGCTAATAACCTAATTGTTACTAAAAATAAAGACGGATTTTATCTTTTTGAAAAAGGAGAAGAACCGATAAAAAATACTGCTACAGGAAGAACTCAACAACAACGTGTTAAACCGGTAAGGAGAAGAAACTCCAGTTTTTATTACAAGGTGTTAGATACTGTAAATCGTGTCTTAGAAGTTGATTTTGAGAATATCCCGATTAAAGATGTGATAAATGATATAGGGAACGACCTTAACCTGAATATATTTACAGCTAAACCGATGGACGATGCAGGTACGGCAACTTTTAAAACAAAATATATTGCTTTTGACGATTTATTGGATAAGTTATTCGAAAGTCAACAAAATACTGGAGTATCAACCTCTCAGGTAGCAAGAACAGGGCAAAATGCAGGAGGAAACCTGCAAATAAGCAATCAACCTTCGGTTACTTCGGGTGTTTTTACTTATAAAAAAGAAGGAGATACCTATTATTTCGGGACTTCAGATCAATTAAGTGTCAGGGTAGTGGAAGTTGTACAGTTAAAACACCGTTCTGTAGAGTTGTTAGGAGATCCTACAGTTGGTGGATTTTCGAATAGAAGTGCAGGAAGAACGCAATCCAGTAGTCTGAACTTTATAGGAGGTGGAGGACTCCAAAACGGATTACAAGGAGGGTTACAAAATAACGGATTAGGAAGAAATACCGGTTTTAATAATCAGAATCAAAGGAATACAAGTTTTAATCAAAATTCTAATACCTCCTCAAGTACCCGGGGAGAGGCTTTAATAGATATTTTACCAGATGATCTTGTTGTTGGTTTAGATGTTAAAATGGATGTGGAACGTAACAGTTTTTTAGTAAGCGGCCCTGCAGCAAATGTGAGTCGGTTTAAATCATTTTTAGGACAAATTGATCAACCTATTCCTTTAATCTTGATTGAGGTAATTATATTGGAGGTTAGTAAATCTGCAACAATCGAAACTGGTATTAACTGGGGTATTGGAGATGAGCCTGTTGAAACTCGTGGAGGGATTTTTCCAAACACAGATATTACATTAGGTGCAGAGACTGTAAATCGTATTATAGGTGGTTTTGACGGTTTTACAAATGTTGGTAAAGTAGTTCCTAATTTCTTTGCTAATATCAGGGCGATGGAGGCTAATGGGCTGGTAAAAATACGCTCAACACCAAAATTATCGACTTTGAACGGACATAAAGCGACACTTTCCATTGGAGAAACCACGTATTATGTAGTAACAAATCAGAGTCTTTTTGGGTCTCAGGTTCCTCAGTCTGTTCAAACCAGGAACTTTGTTCCTATCGATGCAGAATTGGCAGTAAGTATAAAACCATTAGTATCTGGAGATGGACAGGTTACTCTCGACTTGCATGTTATTCAATCTGATTTTAACGGAGTGCAAATTGATGAAGAAGCTCCTCCGGGATTAAACTCAAGAGAATTTAGTTCCATCATAAGAATACAAGATCAGGATATTGCTGTTTTGGGTGGATTGGAAGAGAAAGTGAAAAACGATACGGGGAACGGAGTACCGTTATTGGCCAGAGTTCCGGTTATCAAATGGCTTTTTAGTCAGCGTAGGAGAGAAGACTCAAAACGAAAATTGACCGTGCTTATAAAACCTACAGTGATCTATTAATGTTTAATACAATACGAAAACATATAAAAGACGGTAATGTATTTACTGGGGTGGAATATTTATCAGAACATGATATTCACAAGCTGTTTTGTGTTCAACTGTCAAAGAAAAAAAATGAATTACACTTAATCAACACCTGTAAAACAGAAACGGTTGAAGAACTTTCTTTGCAACTAAAAAAAAATCATCCTCTGTTTATAACTATAAATACCAGCCAGGTGATCTCGAAATTTGTTGCTGCAAAAACCGATAATGAACTGGCAATAGTACATAAAGCTTTTCCCAATATTGATTTAGATGATTTCTATTACGAGATTTCTTCGATAAAAAATAATAGCCTGATATCCATTTGTAGAAAGGAACAAGTGGATACTGTTTTAGCTGCTTTCATAGCTAAAAAAATGGAAATTATAGGATTCTCGTTAGCTTTCCATCAGATATACCAGGTAGAGAAATTTATTGATGACGATATTATATTTTCTAATAAAGTACTTGTAAAAAATGAAGATACAGTTTTTACAGATGCTAAAAATGCTGATGCTGTTTATAATATAAATGGGATTGAAGTCCAGAGTGATTTCATATTAAGTTTTAGTGCTGCATTAACCCATTTTTTAAACGGACCTGTACTTGGATCTAATTTTAGAGAAAGAATAATTACTTTAAAAAACGAATTTTATCAAAAACGATTCTTTCATTTATTTTCAAAATCGTTTGGAATGATTCTCTTAGGAGTCCTTTTAATCAATTTCTTTTTCTTCAATCATTATTTTCAAAAGGTAGAGGAGCTTAAGCAGACAATAGCGATTAATTCATCAAATAAAGAGAAACTATTAAAACTGGATGAAGTAGTAAGTAAAAAAGAGAAACTAGTAAACGATATTATCAGTTCGTCTTCATCAAGAAGTTCAATGTATCTTGATCAAACGGCTTCTCTTTTACCAGAAACCTTGTTACTTACCGGAATGAATTATCAGCCTATCCAAAAAAAGATTAAGAAAGACAAACCTATTTTGTTTGAAACAGATGTACTAGAAATCGAAGGACATGCTAGAGATAGTGGAGATTTCTCAGAATGGATAGAAACAATTGAAAAACTGAAATGGGTTTCGGAGTTAAGTGTAGAAGGTTATGGCTATGAAAATAGTTCAACATCTTCATTTAAAGTAGTAATAAGTATAGAGAATGAACAGTAAAAGGAAAAATATTGTTTTAGTGGTTTTCAGTATCCTGATACTGTTCATTTGTTATAAATATGCAATCAAGAAAACAATTGATTATAAGATAGAATATCAGTTGCTTAAAAACCAGGAAACACTTTTTAATGATTTGCCTAAGCAATTTGGCCTTCTTAATGAGAAAAATAAATATTACGATTCTTTATTGACCAAATTTCAGATTACAGAAACTTCCATCCAAAATAATCTTTTAAAAACCATCAATAAAGCAGCTAGGGGTCTAAAAGTAAAGGTTATTGATTTTAAAGAACCTCATGTCTTTATTGAAAATGATACCAGAAGGAACTCTTATACTTTTACCATAGAAGGAAGTTTTGAAAGTATTTTAAAAATGATTCATCAATTAGAACAAAAAACAAAGTTTGGAGAAGTGATGAATGTCAACATGGAAAAAAATAGACGTCCGCGTAGCCGAAAAGAATACCTACAGGCGGAGATTATGATTGTGAATTATAATTAAAAGTTGAAATGAATAAAGAAATTGTCATTCCTGATGAACTTATTACTAATAAGATATACCTGATTAGGGATCAAAAAGTGATGCTGGATAGAGATTTAGCAGAGCTTTATCAAGTAGAAACTAAAGTTTTAAAACAAGCAGTTAGAAGAAATATAGCTCGTTTTCCAGGAGACTTTATGTTTGAGATGACAAAAAAGGAATTTGAAAATTGGAGGTCACAATTTGTGACCTCCAATGTTGATAAAAAAGGTTTACGTTATGCTCCTTTTTGTTTTACAGAACAGGGAGTTGCAATGTTATCAAGTGTATTAAAAAGTGAAAGAGCAATTGCCGTAAATATTAAAATTATTAGAGTTTTTGCTAGAATTAGAGAAATGTTAATTGATAATTTAAATGTAAAATTAGAAATAGAAGAGATTAAAAAGAAATTATCAAATCACAGTAAAAATATTGAATTAGTGTTCAGTTATTTGGACGAACTTATAGAAAAGAAAGAGAATAAGAGCGATCGAACACCAATAGGATATAAAAAGAATAAATGAGAGGTTATATTTAATTTCTTTTATTCATCCAACTAACGTGCTTTTGTATAGCTAGTTTATTTTAACATTTTCTATTCTTCATACAAATAATTCTCTAAAAAATGCAATACTTTAATCTCAGGCATTTCACAAGGCTTTAACGGGTTTTTAGATAGAGTACTATAATAATTAAAGCTGATAAAATCCGTGCCTCCTAATTCTTCAGCGAATACTTTAACGCTTTTACCTTTGTTGAAGATACGTTTAGAAACTCCATAAGTTTTGTCTTGATACTGCACTTTAGAATACCCTGTTTCCAGTTTAGAAATTCTACTTTCCAGACTTTGCCTTTCAGAATCATTCATAAGGTTACTTTATTTGCTATTAAATTAAATAAAATGAGTCGGTAATCCTTTTTGAATGTTATTTTCTTATAAAAATATATTCCTGCTTTCGCAGGAATGACATTTTTTAGGATTTTAAATATCATACTTCTTTCACCACATAAGTAACTATTCCCCAAATCATGAAGTTGTTTTTATCGGTTACTTTAATGGGTTTGTATTTCGGATTTTCAGGAAGTAAAGAAATAGTATCCTTTTCTATTTTTAAACGTTTAACGGTAAATTCCCCATCAATAAAACAAACTGCAATTTTCTTATTTTCTGCTGGTAGACTACGATCGATAACCAGGAGATCGCCATCATTAAGTCCGGCGCCAATCATAGATTCTCCACGGACACGTGCATAAAAAGTAGCTTCTTCATTTTTGATTAATGTTTTATCCAGGCTGATACGAGTTTCTTTAAAATCATCTGCAGGAGAGGGGAATCCTGCCGAAATGCCTTCATCTACAACGATGAGTTCAGATGCGTTGTTTTGATCAGGAGTATAGAAAATAAGATGTTTGCTTTTCTCTGTCATTTTACTTCAATAATATCATTGATATTAGTAGTGTAACGAGGCGTAAGATGTTCCTGGCGCATTTTCCAGGTTCGATCTAAATCCTGACTGCCTAATTTTACTTTATAATCTCCTATCTTCTCATTGAGTCCGTCAATGACATCCATTAAAGGTTTATGTTTAGGATCTTGGGTATTAAACATGTCTAATTGCCTGTTGTTAGTAGGAACTAATCCGGAAACAATAACTCCGGCTCTCTTATATTTGATTCCGCTTTTATAAATACTTTTTAAGGCTTTAACGGCATGATTCGCAATGACCAGAGTAGAATCGGTAGCATAGGGAAGTGTAATGATGGTACTGGCACGATGTTGTCTATCTCCTTTTTTATGCCGGTTACTTCGAAGTATCACAATAACCATATTACAACTGCTATGTTGCTTTCTTAATTTCTCCGCACAACTTGAAGCAAAAGTGGTAATTCGTTCTTTGATATTTTCGAAATCAGAATACGTATATTCAAAACTTCGGGTAGTAGCAATAGCTTTTTTATCCCTGGTATGATCGTCAAGATCTAAAGAAGGTTTTCCTTCCAGGTCCTTCTTCAATTTTAACCCGGTAATAGCCATTTGTTTTCGTACCCATTCATCAGAAAGCTGCGTGAAATCGTAGGCTGTTTTTACTTGTCGTTTCCTTAAACGTTCAAGATTTCCAAGCCCGATCCCCCAAACCGATTCTATTAGAGTCCATTTCAAAGCTTTTAACCGTTTTTCATCAGAATCAATCACATAAACTCCATCAGTTTTATCTTTAAACTTCTTGGCAATTTTGTTAGCGACTTTAGATAAACCTTTGGTGGGAGCAATTCCAATACTAATAGGCATTCCTGTCCATTGATATACCCTGTTTTTTATTTCAAGTCCGTAACTGTTAAAATCATAATAGTCAAAACCTTCGAATTTTAAAAAAGCTTCGTCTACACTATAAATTTCCATATCCGGAGTAAATTGTTGCAATACATTCATAACCCGGGTACTCATATCACCATATAGCGGATAATTGGAAGAAAAGACGTGAATTCCGTGTTGTTTACAGAAATTTTTATACTTAAATGCAGCAGCAGCCATAGGTAAACCTAAGGCTTTAGCTTCATCACTACGAGAGATAAAACAACCATCATTATTAGAAAGGATGGCAATAGGTTTATTATTGAGTTGAGGTTGAAAAACCCGCTCGCAGGAGGCATAAAAGTTATTACAATCTACTAAGGCAAACATAGCTATAAAGATACTTAATAGCTATGATATTTTTGATTGAAAAATGTGATTAAAAAAATAACTGATTTATTTAGATTGAATTAAAATAGAACATATATTTGCATTTATTAAGATTAATTCTAAACAGGTGGGGAAGAAGAAGGAAAAAGCAAAGAAGAAAGCTAAAAAAGAAAAGAAACTGAAAGCAAAGCAAGAGCTTGTTGCTACGGTTATCGAAATCCCTAAGAAATGCAAAAGCAAGTGCTGCAATAAATATAAAAAAGGCAACCGTTGTAAACGTTGCCCTATGTTTGATCTCCTTAAGAAAGTAGCCTAAAGACTTCCAATGTCATTCCTGCGAAAGCAGGAATTTGAATTCACACAAATAAATTTTAATTAAATAGATTCCTGCCTTCGCAGGAATGACAAACTTCGTTCGAAGAATACTTTGTATTAATGTATGATAAAAGGTTCCTAAAACATTAGATAGGTTAGTTACTGAATGTTTGTTAAAAGACAATTCTTTCTCTGTGAGTATAGTATTTATTTTTCGTTAAAAATTATTGAAGCCCTGGAAATAATTTAGAAAAATAAATAAGGTTTTAAACTCTTGAAAAAGAGGATAAAAATACCTAAGAGAAAGTGCCCTTTTTATATTCCTTTTTGGGCAAGCAAAAAGGAATGAATACTAATATTAATTAAAAAAGAATATTATTTAAAAGCATTTAACCCGGTTACATCCAGTCCGGTAATTAATAAATGAATATCATGAGTTCCTTCGTAAGTAATTACACTTTCTAAATTCATAGAGTGGCGCATAATAGAATATTCTCCCGAAATTCCCATTCCTCCAAGCATTTGTCTTGCTTCTCTGGCAATTTTAATAGCCATTTCTACATTATTACGTTTTGCCATAGAAATTTGTGCAGAAGTAGCCGTTCCGTTATTACGCATTACCCCAAGTTTCCAGGCTAATAATTGAGCCTTGGTAATCTCGGTAATCATTTCTGCTAATTTCTTTTGTTGTAATTGAAAAGAACCGATTGGTTTCCCAAATTGAAGACGTTCTTTACTATATCTGAGTGCTGTATCGTAGCAATCCATTGCAGCTCCGATAGCTCCCCATGCAATTCCGAAACGAGCAGAATCTAAGCATCCAAGTGGTGCGCCTAGTCCGCTTTTATTAGGTAATAAATTTTCTTTAGGAACTTTTACATTATCAAAAATTAATTCCCCGGTTGCAGAAGCACGAAGTGACCATTTGTTATGTGTTTCAGGAGTAGAAAAACCTTCCATCCCGCGTTCAACAATTAATCCGTGAATTCTTCCTTCTTCATTTTTTGCCCAAACTACAGCTACCTGTGCAAATGGCGCATTAGAGATCCACATTTTAGCACCATTTAAAAGGTAATGATCACCCATATCTTTAAAGTTGGTAATCATTCCACCAGGATTAGATCCATGATCAGGTTCGGTTAATCCGAAACATCCCATCCATTCTCCACTGGCTAATTTTGGTAAGTACTTCTTGCGTTGCTCCTCGTTCCCATATTTCCAGATAGGATACATCACTAAAGACGATTGTACCGATGCAGTAGAACGAACTCCGCTATCTCCCCTTTCAATTTCCTGCATGATCAATCCGTAACTTATTTGATCAAGCCCTGCACCTCCATATTCTTCAGGAATGTAAGGTCCGAAAGCACCTATCTCTGCCAACCCTCCGATAATTTGCTCTGGAAATTCTGCACGCTGTGCATAGTCTTCAATTATAGGAGATACTTCACGTTTTACCCACTGGCGAGCCGCATCTCTTACCAATTTGTGTTCGTCAGTTAATAATTCGTCTAGGTTGTAATAATCAGGAGCCTCGAATAAGTCCGGTTTCATCTGTTAGTTTTTTTTAATTTTTAAATGTCAGATGGAATTTGCATATCAGAACTTTTAGATATCGGATATGCCCATTTCATAGCGTAATTAATTTTGATAAGCAAAAATAATTAATGTAGTGTAACTCTACAACGATTGCGAGCTACATTTTTAAATAAAAATTTCGTGTAAGTTGAATATACTCAGATGTATATTGATGTCGACTTTTTTCGATAGTTAGCTCTTGGGTCGGATAAATATATTGATGAAAAGTAAATTCTATTAAACTTCTTTTGATTTCACTTTCGGGAGTGCCTTTCACCCTGGTAATTCTTTTAGGAAATAAACCTTTATCTCTGGCGAGGTTTTTAAAAGAGATTTCTTCTTTAAAAGGAATAACGACGCTGAAACTTCCTGATGGAGAAAGCAACTGAGCTACACTCTCTATTAATTCGTCAAAAGGAAGCGAGATATTTTGGCGCGCTTTATCTCTTGCTTCGTCACCACTTGAAACTATTTCACTGTAGAATGGCGGATTGGAAATAATAAGATCGTAAGGTTCATCAATTTCAGCTACAAATTCATCCAGCCCTGCATGATAACAAAACAGTCGATCCCCCCAGGGACTTTCTTCAAAATTTTGAACACATTGCTCATACGCTTTATCGTCTATTTCAATAGCATCGATAAGTTCAATATTGCTTCGTTGTGCTATCATTAGAGAAAGCAAACCGGTTCCGGCACCAATATCCAAAAAGGATGAGGGTTTAAAAGAAATATCGGTCCAGGCACCTAATAAAACGCCATCAGTACCAACTTTCATAGCACACTGATCTTGTTCTACGGTAAATTGTTTGAATTTAAATGGTTTTGTCACTTAATGTTAAGTAAATGTAAATTTAATGTAAAACAAAGATATAAATCTGAATTTATAAATAGTAAATTTAAAATAAAAGACTTCCTTATTCTCTATTTAATATTCTAAAGAATTGTTGAATTGTAAAATTGAGGAATCTGAGAATTGATGATTGTTTATGAGTTTTGATTGGATTTAGTTTTTAGTAACCAAGCTTACTATTTTTTGGATATAGAATCCGGAATATTGAATTCCGAACATCGGAATAATAAATATTTTCTGATTTAATATTGAAACCTTTGTTTAGTATTGAGTTGAGGAATTGAAGAACAGTAAAGTTGATAAATGGTTATAAGTTTATTTGTTTGGGAGTTTAGGGCAATTTAGTTTTCCTGACTCCTGACTCCTGACTCCTGACTCCTGACTCCTGACT
>WXYP01000005.1 GCA_009901575.1 Flavobacteriaceae bacterium R38
AAGGACCTGCTGATGATCGTACAGATATTAGAAGACAAGCTTCTATCAATGATGTACAGTTTGGAAAAGGAGAAATCATCAGTGCTCCTGGTGTAATTTATCTTGAAGACCCAAGAGGTGGATACAATTTGATTCGTATCGATATCCAACCTCAATAAAAATATTGAAAAATTTAATTTTTGTTCTGTGTTCTATTATTTTTAATAGAATTGGTTGAAAGCGAAAAAGCCGGATTATTCTCCGGCTTTTTCCATTTTTAATTTTTAAAGGTTTCAAAAAAAGTGTATCTCAACTACTTTAAAACATAATCCAAAGGAAGTAAATCTCCTGCACGTTGCGTTCCCATAACACCTGAGAAAGAAATAGCATCAGGAGGAAAAAAATTCCCCAGTTCGTCAACAAAATAATATTCATAATTAGGAAACATCGCAGATTGTTGTTTCTTCTTATAAAGAATGTTTAGTTTGTTAGACAAGCTTACTTTTTTTAACCCCAGAGAATCTGTTATTTTGAAATAATTTTCCGGATGAGTCTGATAGCTTCCTTTAAAAAAGGAAAAATCTTTAAAAGACCATTCTTCTTTAGCTATAATATTCATTAAATGACGTGAAGAACCTTTATATACTTCTGCTCTTCGTTTTCTATACTTTGCCACTCCCTTTTTTTTATCAGTAAAAAAACTAGTTCCGGCATAGTAAGCCCTTTTCATATCAAAGAGGGATAAACTTTTTTTATAATAAGAAACAACATAATCGTTTAATCGAAAACGAATAGTATAACCTAGATAAGGATTTTCAATAATAATAGCCTCGTCTGCAGTTGCAGTTAATTCAAAAGTACTCACATTGTAATATAAATTAATGACCTCTTCATTTAGTATTTTACAAGATCTCCCGGCTTTAGTATTTCCCAAAAATTGCCGTCGGAACACCTGTAACTTCCTTTCTCTTGTATATGGATCTGCAGTTAAAACCACTTCATTAAGAGTTACTGCTTTTGGAACTAAGGAAGCTTTGATTTCTCTTAACTCCCACGGAGATGCTATTAACACATCGTGAAATCCGATATAACTGATAATTAAAGGCGTAGTAATTTTTTTTTCTATCGTTATAGAAAACCTTCCATTTTCATCTGTAATTACTCCAATAGTTGTACCATCAAAATACACTGAGGCACCTATTAGAGGTTCTTTAGACACGTTATCAAACACATAACCATTTATTGTTTGAGCGAATAAAGAAAAAGAGTTAAAAAGAAAGAGAAAAAAAATAATTCTTTTCATTTATTTATATTTCTTGTTCAGAAAGGGTTAGATGAACATATTAACAATCATTTTTATTTTAAATTTATCAAATTCCTCAACGTTATCTTCTAATATTAAGATACAGTTGTTATGATGTTATTTAATGCGAATAATCACCACTCCATTTCTCCCTTTTTCTCCATACTTTTTTGTCGCTGAGGGTTTCTTTAATACTGAAACGCTTTCTATTTTAGATTGATCCAGGTTTTTAAAAATATCACGGGAGACTGTACGCTCTCCTTTTCTATCTATTAAGATAAACAAAGGGGCATTTTCTTTAGAATCGTTTTTACTTCCTCTTAATATCACTCTTTGACTAATATCTATCGGTATTATTAAATCCAGGTTTTCTATATCTTCATCTGTTCTCAACGTTTTAAGTTTTTTTTGCTGAGAAGCATTCAATTCATTTTTAATTTTAATAAGCATTTCCAACCTTATTAGTTTTAATTTATTCTCTAACGTTATAATCTTTTCCATTTTAGCTAAAGACCTTTTCTCATCAATTTTTGATACCGCCAGAAGCTTTCCTAAGTCAACAAATTCTGTATTTAAATCCCATTTAATAGAATTAAAATCAGAAATATGATTGTCATAAATTTTTTTAATATTGTCTACCTGTTGATTTGACAAGTTAATTTCATTTCTATTTTTCAATACCAAATTGGTAGAAAAAAGCTCTTTTTGAAAAACATCTTGTGCCAACAAGCAAGTTCCATAGATTATAAATAATAAGGTTATTACACATTTTTTCATATCATCTTACTTTTTTAATCATTAAAATTATTAATCAAAGATTCTGAAGGCGCTTCCCAGGAATAAATAGAAGATTCTTCTAAAATCAATGATTCAGTATTTGTTGTATTTTCATCAGATAGTGTAATCACATAATCTGTATCATTAGTTTCAGTTTGTACTTTTTCATCAGTAAAAAATAAACTAAACACGATCAAAAAAGAAGCAGCTATCCCCACCAGGGCATAGTATTCCTTCCTGGGGCTATTTCTTTTTATGTTTATCTCTTCAAAAGCTGGTATATCAATATTGTCATCAAGCTTACGTATTTCTTTAAAGAAATTTTTAATATCATTATCCATACTTATACTTTTTCTTTTAAAATAAGGGTCCTTAAACCTTCTTTACCTCTCTCATAATGTGTTCGTATTGTACCAATGTGCAATTTGGTCACCTCGGCTATTTCTGTGAGCGTCATTTCATGATAAAATGCCAATAACAGAACTTGTTGTTGTCTCTCTGACAATTGTGCTAACAGTTTCTTATAATTAACAGGATCTGCATCTGACTCTCGTTCTACAACTTCATTAACTACATCTAGTTCTTCATATTTTCTTTCTTTTTTCAGATGATCAATTGCCGTAAATCTAATTACTGAAAACAACCAGGTTTTAAATGCTCCCTTTTGATTGTAAACCGCTTTGCCTTCAACAATTTTAAGATATACGATTTGTAACACTTCTTTAGCTTCCTCATCACGATATCCACAGCATTGGCGAGCCCACATAAAAGCATTTTTATGGTGCTTTCTTAATAAATGCTCAAACCTGCTTTTATCCATATCTATCTATTAGTCTTAGAAAAAGAAGCTTTATATGACATGAAATTTACTTTTTATTTTGATGTATTACCAAAAAGGTATAATTCATATCTTCTTTTCCATGGTAATCTTACTAAAAAACGGTAATTATTATGTGGTAATCCTTCGCTTTTTTTATTTCAGAATTCAATATACCTACTTAATAACCAAAAAGTTATTATTTCAAAAAAGCACCATCTCAAAACTTCAGCGTTTAAATAAGATCAAAGGAGGGACCGCAGGCCCCGGAGAAATTCCGGATACTCCGGATACGCCACACTGCAATACACCACATTGTAACACACCTCATTGTGATACTCCTTTTTGTAATACAAAAATCACGCGTAATTCACAGTGTGGTTGTGAGCTATAGATCAATAAATCGTTAGGTAGCTATACTTTCCCTAACGATTTATAGTTTTTATTATCTTTTTATAGGCTTCGGGAGTATCTATGTCTTTACATTTCTCTCCTGCATTTATCGAAGTAACCTGTTCTTTATTCAGTTTGATAATTTTTCTTGCCCCTTGATCTCCTTTTAGCTCTTTAAGTACTTTGAAATAATTGTCAGGAAAAATTGCGGGTACACCTATTACATCGTCACATTTCGTTGCTATGATATTTTTTAAAGAATTGGCAGACGTTTCAATTAATGCATTAAAATGATCAACATCTAATAAAGGAGTATCTGCCAATCCAACCATAATTGCATCATAATCATCCGGTTGATTCATAATATGGGTTATTCCGTTTACAATTGAAGTACTCATTCCTGATTTCCAATCGTCATTTCTAATAATCTCAACAGGAAAATGAGTAATACTTTCTTTAATGTTCTCATAATTTGCTCCTAAAACAACAAATACCTGATCAACATCTGATGCTATACCTTTTTCAATAGCATTTCCTAAAAGTGTGGTATTTTTCCAGGGTAACAACTGTTTAACAGCTTTCATCCTTTTGGACGCTCCGGCTGCTAAAATCAATAGCGCTATTTTTCTCTCCGGATTCATAAATTAATCGTGAATTCCGCTTTTCTTCTCCTTAAGAGGTATCGGTTCCTGGTTACGAACTACCGAAAGAATTTCTGCCATAATAGAAATTGCAATTTCTTGTGGTGTTTCTGCTCCAATATTAATTCCACAAGGTCCGAATAGCATATCAAAAAAAGTATCGGGGGTTTCAGGATAATATTCCAATAATTGCGACAATAATTTCTCTCTGCGATTTTTGGGTCCTAATAATCCAATATAAACAAGCTCCTTCTCTCTTAATGCTGATAAGTATTTCAGGTCTTTTACAAAACCATGAGTCATTAAAACAACGGCCGTTTGACTGTCGATTGACATATGTTCTACTTCTGATTCTGAAATACTAAAAAGCTCATCGGCACCGGGAAAGTCATCAATTGTTTTTGGATCATCAGGAGGTGTAATTACATTTACTTCCCAGCCTGTTAACGAAGCATATTGACAAAGTTGAACTGCATCGTGTTCTGCACCAATAATCAGTAAACGAAAACATGGTTTCATCGTCTGCTTAAAAACAGATAAAGTTTCATCTTTTTTAGCCAGATCCTGATCAAATTCTTTATTAACAGGAAAATGGGTTCCATCAGAAAAAACAAAAACCGACCCGCTTCTAACACTATCATCTTCATTCTTTGAAAAATAAGTAATCACTTCAAAAGGTTTTCGTTCTATGATGCCTTTTTCAAAACTCTCAAAAAAAGACACCTCAGCATCAAAAGGTTCAATAATCATATATAAAATACCTTCACAACCTAAACGGTATCTTCCATCATAAACCATTAGCTTAGGTTTTCCGTTTTTAAAGACACTTTGTGATTGTCGCAATACTTCTTTTTCTACGCATCCACCACTCACAGCACCAATCATCTTATCATCTTCACGTATTAACATACGAACTCCCGGTTTTCTATAAGAAGATCCGTCTAAATCCACTACAGAAACCAATACCGTTTTAAGTCCGTTTTGTTTGGCCTCTTGTGTTGCTGCTACTATTTTTTTTAATTCGTGCGTCATCTTTCAGTTCTTATTTTCCTGGTAACTAAATTAATTATTTAATATATCTTATGGGAAGTAATCAGGTGATCGATTTTTAAATGAGCTTCTCAAAACTTTTTCTCCAACTTGGAGATAGTGCATTTATTCCTAATATGGTTTGAATTGCCTCTTTATTCGATTTATCAAAATACAGTATATTTTTTGCCATTGCTACAGTGATTCCTGAAGGTTCCTGAAATACCTTTTCAATTTTATCCCCTGTATTCACTACCCCTTCTTTTAACACTCGAAAATAAAAGCCTGTCCGATCATTTTTTAAATATTTTTCTGCAAACCCTTCTTCTTTCATTTTCATTTCCAGTTTAAAACAAGGAATTCTGGGCTGAGTCACTTCGAAAAGACACGAGCCTATTTGAAACTGATCTCCAATGCACACCTCAGTTTCCAGCATTCCGCTAACTGTAAAGTTTTCACCAAACTGTCCGGTTTCAAAATCATCTCTATTCAACTCATTTTCCCAGTACGTATAATTATCATAAGAATATACCATTACGGCTTTACTTTCTCCGCCGTGAACTCTTAAATCTGCCTGTCCATCTCCTTCTATATTTAAAGTATTTACAGTAACGGGGGTTTTAACAGGCGTTTTAAAAATACCTGTCGACACCATCTTATCTTTATATAAAACTTCCCTGGGTAAGGAAATATTAACTGCGAGTAGCTTCATAATTTAAAAAATTAAGATTCAAATGTACTTATTTAAGCTTCTAAATAAGTATATAGAATAGTTAAAAACTATATTTAATATCTCATTATTGATATTCATTATACTTTAATAGATAAAAGGGATCATTCATCTTGTAATTTTTCAGTCTTCAATCGTCTAAAACCTTGAAAACTTTTAAGATTATGAATAACCACATTACCTATATGCAAGAATGTATTGCATTAGGAAAAACAGCCAATACTTCCAAACATTTTCCGGTTGGTGCTTTAATCGTAAAAGATAACCAGGTTATTGGAAAAGGATTAGGCCATGTATTATCTCCAAAAGATACTGTATTATCTGCAGAAATTAAGGCGGTTCAAGATGCTTTAAAAAACACAAAATCCAAAACTCTTAAAGGTTGTACACTATATACTACGCATGAGCCCGCTATTAAATGTTCTTACGCGATCAGACATTGTAATTTTGATGCTCTCGTTTACGGATCTAACTCTCATACAAATCAGCTTTCATCCAATATCAAAACGATGTTGACTAAAAAAGTTGCTAAATGGAAGAATCCACTAAAAATTGTTTCCGGGGTGCTAGAAAAACAATGCAATGAATTATTAAAAAAAGCTGTCTAAATATCATTTTAATTTAAAAAATGGAAACTATATTTCACCAGGGAGAATTGGAAGTGCAAAAATTGACAGGAGAAGGTCATATTGCCACAATGATTGCTCAAGGTGGAATGATGAAATCGTATATTCCAACAGGGTATCAGGATTTCATTGAGAGTCAGACCTTGGTATTTGTTACCAGTAAAGATGAAAATAATGCTTTATGGGTTTCAATGGTTTCAGGAGAGGCTGGAATTTTTAGTATAAAAGATTCGCAATTACTAAATATACATCTCCATAAACTACATACCTCTCAAAAGGATATCTTATTTGAAAACATTATTACCAATAAAGAAATAGGGTTAATATGTATTGATTTATCTACCCGTAAAAGGGTACGAGTTAATGGAATTGTTTCAATTTCAGGTAATATTTTGTCTATTCATGTAGAACAGTCATACTCAAATTGTCCAAAATACATTCAGCGGAGAAAACCACAAGAAACTACATTAAAAAAATCAAATTCTGTAGCTTTTAATTTATCTGGGCTCACTTCAGAAATGAAAAATTGGATTCAGAATGCCGATACTTTCTTTGTTGGAAGTGCTTATAAAAACAACTTTGACACTTCACACCGTGGAGGACTACCTGGTTTTATAGAAATTCTTGATGATCATTCTTTAAAAATTCCCGATTATCAAGGAAATAGCTTATTTAACACTTTAGGGAATTTTAAAGCAAATCCGAACGCTGGTTTATTGTTCATCGACTTTAATCAAAATAATATTTTACAGTTAAGTGGAAAAGCATCTCTGCTCTTCGATCAAAAAGAAGAAAATGATATCACAAGAACAGGTGGAACTGGCAGGTATTGGATATTCACCATTGAAAAAATTATAGAAACTCAACACCATAACTCTGTTGAATGGGAATTTATTGACAATTCTCCTTTCAACCCTAAATTCAATTAAAATGATTTACATCACCACCGGAACAAACATCAAAGAGAAAACTTCTTTCTTCAGGTTAAAAGATTTATTTGACAACTATCATCTAAGTATAAATCCAGAGCAAAAAGAAATTATTTTAAAAGAGGGTCAAAAAACGTATAAAGGAGATTTAGAAATACATCAATTTCTTGACCGGTATGAAAATAATTTTTCTATCCCTGTATAGATTTGCTATAAAAAGTTATTAGCACGTTAAAAATATAGTTAGCAACTAACATAATCGTTATATTTGATTGAAAATAACGGTTATTTATGATTACTGTAGAAAACGCCCTAAGATTAATTGACAATACAATTGTAAAAACTTCTGAAACAGAAGTTATTGATGTTATCAATTCGTACGGGTATATTTTGGCTACAGATATTTATTCTCCTATAAACATGCCTCCCTTCCGCCAATCTGCAATGGATGGTTATGCACTACATTTGGGAAAATCAGACACATACTCTTTAATAAGTGAAGTTAAGGCTGGCGATAATTCCAATCCTTCTCTTAAGCCTGGGGAAGCTGCCCGGATTTTTACCGGAGCTCCTGTCCCGGATACTGCGAATGCAGTTATCATGCAGGAAAAGGTAAAAATCAACAACAATGATTCTATCACCATTGAAACTGAAACTAAAAAAGGAAGTAACATAAGAGCAGCCGGGGAGCAAATTAAAGAAGGAGAATTAGCACTTTCTGAAGGCACTCTAATTACCTCAGCAGCTATCGGTTTTTTATCGACATTAGGGATTACTAAAATTGATGTTTACAAGAAGCCCTCCATAGCTATAGTGGTTACAGGTAATGAACTTGTAGATCCGGGAAAAGATTTAGAATACGGAGAAATTTATGAAAGTAACGCCATTACACTCAAGAGCACTCTAGAATCTCTGGGCTTCAATAATATCACATTGCATCGCGTTAAAGATGATTACAATAAAACTCGTGATCAGCTTAAAACATGTATTGAAAATAATGATACCGTTATTATTTCGGGAGGTATTTCTGTTGGAGATTATGACTTTGTCGGAAAAGCATTGGCTGCTTTAGATGTTGAAGAGGTGTTTTATAAGGTAAAACAGAAACCCGGAAAGCCTCTTTTCTTTGGTAAAAAAAATGCTACTACAATTTTTGCACTACCTGGTAATCCCGCTTCAGCATTAAGTTGTTTATATGTATATGTTGTTCCTGCTCTTAGAAAGTTTATTGGATATGCTGATTACTTTTTAGAAAAAGAATTGATTCCTTCGGACTCTTCTTATGAAAAAAATGAAGACAGAGTACACCTATTAAAGGCTTTAATAAAAAATAACTCAGTTACCATATTAAACGGACAAGCATCATCAATGATACATTCATTCGCCTTGGCCAACGCTTTGGTATACCTCCCCGGAGATTGTAAAAAAGTTCAAAAAGGGGAAAAAGTAGAAGTCATTAGATTGCCCTGATGATTAAGCAGTTTTATATAAAATTGAATTAAATGAATTATGAAATCAATAGTAGGATTTGGATCAAAGCTGATGACAATATGTTATTAGGAATAGGACGTGTTGAATTATTAAAAGCTATAGATAAAACGGGTTCATTAAGTAAAGCTGCTGTTTCTATGAAAATGTCATACAAAAAAGCATGGGAATTGATTGATAGTGTCAATAAATCAGGAGCATTACCTGCGGTTCGTACTTCTACAGGAGGGAAAGATGGCGGGGGTACGGTGCTGACCGAATACGGAAAAGAAATTATTAGCATTTATGAAAAAATTGACCAAAAATGCAAATTGTTTTTAGAAGAAGAATTAAAAAAAATAGATTTTAAATGTCATTAACTATAAAATATTTTGGAATGTTGGCAGAGGTCACAAAATGTAACGAAGAACTTATAGAAGTCAATGAATGCACTATAAAAGAGCTTACCAGTAAACTCCTGGAATATCATCCTGACCTAAAAAGTAAGAATTTTAAAGTTGCTGTAAACCAATCGTTGGTAGACGAAGATATCTTAATCACAAGTAAAGATGAAATTGCTTTACTTCCTCCTTTTGCCGGAGGATGATTAAAATTTCATAATTAATGCCATTTTATAATCAAAAAGATAATTTATGAAAAATACGACAACAATAAAAAACGTCTTTGTAAAAGGAGCTATTGCTCCCGATTTTATTGCTAATTCTATTGCAAAACATCAATCAAAGACTAATATAGGAGCTCATGATATTTTCTTAGGTCAAGTCAGAGCAGATGTTATTAACGAGAAAACAGTAACCGCTATAGAATATAGTGCTTACGAAGAAATGGCCAATCAAAAGTTTCATGAAGTCAGAGAAGCTACCTTTAGCAAGTTTAACCTGACTTGCATGCATATTTATCACAGCCTGGGGACAGTAAAAGCCGGAGAAATATGCTTGTTTGTATTTGTTTCTTCTGCACATAGAAAAGAAGCTATAAAAGCCCTGGAATATGTTGTAGAAGAGATTAAAATTAAAGTTCCGGTATTTGGGAAAGAATTATTTGAGGACGAGACACATCAATGGAAAGTAAACAATTAGCATGGTTGATATCACTCATAAAAACAATACACTAAGAGTAGCCGTAGCTCAAGCTATTGTCAAGGTAAGCAAACAGGAAACTATAACTGCTATTAAGAATAATACAGTACCAAAAGGTGATGTTTTTGCCATGAGCAAAGCTGCAGGTCTATTAGGAGTCAAAAAAACGGCAGACCTCCTCCCCGATTGTCATCCGTTACCTATAGAATATACAGGTATTGAATATCAAATCAACGGTTTGGAAATCGTTATCACGATGACTGTTAAAACGATATATAAAACAGGCGTAGAAGTAGAAGCCATGCACGGAGCAAGTATTGTTGCATTAAATATGTATGACATGCTTAAACCTATTGATAAAGGGGTAGAAATTCATCATATTAAATTAATAAAGAAAAAAGGAGGCAAATCTGATTTCAAGAATAGGTTCACAAAAAATATTACAGCTTCAGTAGTAGTTTGTTCTGATACTATTTCTAAAGGAGAAAAAGAAGATAGAGCCGGAAAAGCTATTGTAAATAAATTGGAATCTTATGAAGTAGCTATTTCTGACTATACGGTTATTCCGGATGAAGTAGAAGATATTCAGCAAAAAATAACAGCATATCAATCTAAGGGAGTTGATCTTATCATTTTTACAGGAGGAACCGGATTATCTCCCAGAGATGTTACTCCGGAAGCTATACTTCCATTACTGGACAGAAGAATTCCCGGGGTAGAAGAGGCTATTCGTGATTACGGACAAGATCGTACTCCTTATGCAATGTTATCACGCAGTGTAGCCGGAACTATAAAAAACACATTAGTTTTAGCATTACCTGGTTCTACAAAAGGAGCAGAAGAATCTGTGGAAGCTGTATTTCCTTCTCTCTTACATATTTTTGGGGTTTTAAAAGGGCAACGACATGATTGATCAAAACACTAATGGTCAATTAATAATGAGCAATTAACAATAATGAGTAGTAAAAACATATTAACAGACACTTTTGGCAGAAAACACAATTACCTGCGTATCTCCTTAACAGAACGTTGTAATTTACGTTGTACCTATTGTATGCCTGCAGAAGGAATTCAGCTTTCTCCTAAAGAAAGTATTATGAGTTACGAAGAAGTGTATACCATAGCAAAAGAGTTTGTTCATCATGGGGTTACCAAAATACGCTTAACGGGAGGAGAACCTCTTATCAGGAAAGATGCTGCTCTAATTTTAGAAAAACTGGCATCGTTACCTGTAGAACTGGCAATTACTACAAATGGTGTAAACGTAGATCGTTTTATCAATACCTTTAAAGATTTAGGGATTCAAAATATAAATGTAAGCCTGGATTCTCTGAATGAAGAAAAGTTCAGGCATATTACTCGTAGAAATTATTTTAAAAAAGTTCATGAGAATATCTTCAAATTAATTGATCATGGTTTTCATGTGAAGTTGAACTGTGTGTTAATGAAAGACTTTAATGAAGATGAAATCATTGATTTCATCCGTTTATCTGAAAATCATCTGATTCACACGCAGTTTATTGAATTTATGCCTTTTGATGGCAATAAATGGAATTTAGATAAATTAGTGTCCTACGATGCTCTAATGGAAAGGGTTTATCATGAATTTTCTAAAGAACAGGTACTGCGCATAGCAGATCAACCTAATGATACTTCCAAAAATTACCAGGTGAAAGGTTACAAGGGCACATTTGCAATTATTAGTTCTGTAACTAATCCGTTTTGTGATTCTTGTAACAGAATCCGACTTACTGCAAACGGACAAATAAAGAATTGTTTATTTTCATCTACAGAATCAGATTTATTGACTCCGCTTCGTCAAGGCAAATCAATTACTCCTATCATACAAAAAACAGTTCAAGCCAAGTTTAAATCCAGAGGTGGAATGGACACACTTGAAAAACTAAAAGATCCTACTCTACATTCTAAAAACAGAAGTATGATTACCATTGGAGGATAAAAAATATACTTTTATAAAATATATTCTTATTGCTTCCAAAAAAATAACAATCTAGTAATCAGTATTTTAATAAAAATCTAGGCACTCTTTAGCTATCCGGTTTAAAAAAAATAAAACCGAGTTTCTAAAAACCTCGTATCTATTAGCATACAAAGGAAAAATCCTTTTTTAAACCACTTTTTAATAGCCGGGAACAATCTTAAAAGTTGTTCCTGGCATCTTCAAAAAATGAAAAATTTAGTTATAGTCATTATCACCTTGCTCACCTTAGCTTCTTGTCATAAAAAACAAGACAGCCTAAAGGTTACTGATTTAAATGATTATGAAAAGTTTTTAAAAAGTGATAGTAATCAAATAAAAAAAGTAATGACTGAGGTTCGTTTCTGGTCAGATCGACTAGACAATGATTCAACAGATATTAACGCTTTGAGTGAACTTGCATCTGCTAATACTACGCTATTTAATGTTTCAGGAAAAATAGAATATTTAAAGATTGCAGAACAATTATGGAAAGAAGGAATAGAACACGCAACTATTGAAAAAACAAGCCTACTTCGATCTTTAGCACACAATTACATTGTACAGCATGAATTTAAAAAAGCCAAACAAATTCTCAACAAAGCATTTTTAATTTCAAAAGAAAGAGAAACCGTATTCATGTTTTTTGATGTTCATATGGAACTTGGGAATTATGAAGCAGCCAAAGATGCATTATTTAAGGTAAAAGATCTATCTGATTTTAATTACCTGGTGCGATTGGCTAAATGGATGAAACATAAAGGATACGTAAATAATAATACATTCAAATATTTAAGAAGAGCTGTAAAATTAGCTGAAGCCGGAGCATTAAAACATGAAATGAATTGGTCTTATTCAAATTTAGCAGATTATTACAGCGATGCCGGTAAAATAGAAAAAGCATATCATTATTATTTAAAAGCTCTGGAGGTTAATCCTAACGACAATTATGCTTTAAAGAAAATTGCATGGATGGTTTTTTCATATGAAAAAAATGCAGAGATCGCATACATGATATTGAATCGTATCAAAGAAAAATACGAATCTCCTGACATCTATTTAATGGAAGCAGAAATTGCTGCTTATGAAAAAGATTTTGATAAAAAAGCTAAAAGTACTGAAGCGTATTATAAGCTTTTAAATAGAAAAAGTTACGGAGAAATGTATAATGCACACAATGCATTATTGTACATCGATAAACAAAAAGATTTTCAAAAAGCCATTACTATTGCAAAAAGAGAAATTAAAAACAGACCCACTCCTCAATCTTATGATTTGTTAGCATGGGCATATTATAATCAAGGAGATTACAATAAAGCATTTCAGATTACAAAAGAATTCATTCATGGTAAAACATTTAAACCGGAAACGCTTTACCATCAAGCTAAAATTTTAAAAGCAAATGCTAAAAACAAAAGAGTTAAAAGCATCAAAAGAGAATTAAAGAATAGTTTATTTGAATTAGGTCCAAATTTCTCAGAAAAAATAAACGCATTATAAGGAGAGCATATACTCTTAAATATATCCTCTCTCATAAAATTAAAAGTTCATAGTTGGTTGGTTATTTTTTAGTTTTTTAGAAGTGAGCGTCTGTTTATAACAGGCGCTTTCCCTTTTTAAGCTATTTAATAAATTTCTACTTGGTTTTTTACTCATCATCTTACTCAAAAAATCCAACTATAAACTGACCCTTACAAGAAATTGATAACGTACTTAGCTCATCAAAAAATAAATAAAGTGTAATAAATTTGTCGTCTGCTAATCTAAAGGGTAAATCTTAAAATTATTTACAATGAAAAAATTAGCAGCTTTATTACTTATCTTATGTATCCAAAACAATATTTTTAGCCAAAACAAAGAGGCTACATATCCTTTTGAAGTAAAAATTAAAGGGCAAGGAAAGCCTATAATTCTTATTCCGGGTCTGGCCTGTAATGGTGAAGTATGGGAAGAAACCGTTCGTTCACTCCAAAATAACTATCAGTGTCATATATTTACATTAGCAGGTTTTAGTAATCAGGAACCGATTAATCTGGATAATGGTTACTTACCAATTATTGAAAAAGACATTCAAAAATATATTCAAAACGAATTAAATGATAAGCCTATAGTAATCGGACACAGCCTGGGTGGGTTTCTCGCTATGTCTTTAGCAAGTCATCATTCTGACCTGCTTGATAAAATAGTTATAGTTGATTCTTATCCTTTTATGCCTGCAGCTTATAATTCTAATGCTACAGAAGAAAATATTGTACCTCAGGCAAAAATGATGAAAGAAATGGTATTTTCTATCCCTGATAGCATTTATGCAAAACAGCAAAAAATAACAATGGGTACTATGATGAACGATTCTGAGAATATTGAATTGGCGACCAGGTGGTCTTTAGAATCGTCTAAAGAGACTATAGCTCAGGCTATGTATGAATTGATGACAACAGACCTCAGAGAAGAAGTGACTACGATTAAAATCCCTACATTGGTATTAGGTAGTTGGTATGGTGCAAAAGACTACGGAGTTACCAAAGAAATGGTAAAGAAGAATTTTGAAAATCAGTTTCAAAACGCTCGTTTTTCTAACGTTCAAATAGCAGATACAGCAAAACATTTTATTATGTGGGATGAACCAAATTGGTTTTTTGAGAAAGTAAAAACTTTTATAACCAATGAATAAGGAAGAGTACTTTGCAGAAGTATATGAACAAAACAAGGATAAAATCTATCGTCTTTGCCTCGGTTTTATGGGAAATACATTTGATGCTGATGATTTGTTACAAGAAATATTAATCAAAATCTGGAGCAATTTAAGCTCTTTTAAAGGGAATAGTAGTATATCTACCTGGATTTACAGAATTGCTACAAATACCGCAATTCTATATTCTAAACGAAGAAACAAATTAGACAACAAACATACCCGTTTGACCTCTCATAATGAGATTATAGCATCCAGTGAAGTTGATTCTTCCAAACCCGAAAGAGAAATTAATAAACTCTATATAGCCATATCATCATTAAAAGAAATTGACAGGATAGTAATTGGTCTATTGTTGGAAGGAAACAGTTACAACGAAATTGCCAATATAACCGGATTAAAAATATCAAATGTTGGAGTCAGAATTAATCGAATCAAAAAAGCATTAAATAAAAAATTAAAGGCATAATGGAACAGGATATCGCAGATTGGAAAAATTTATGGGAAGAAGAAAAATCCAGCCCTATAAACCTGGATAACCTAACTAAGCAATTGGTTAAAATAGAAAAGAAAAACAAAAGGGATAGAATACTAATTTTGATTACTTTCCCATTTACTTTAATTGTCCTAGCTACAATACTACCACTATTTAAAAGCTATTATTATCTTTTTTCTATTGCTTGTATTTGCATTGGTATGTTAATAATATTAGTACAGCTCTATAAAAGCAAGATCAAAAAATATAGTGATGAAAAAGATTTTAACAATCAAGAGTTTATCAAATCGAATATCAAAAGCTTAAAAGAAAGTGTAATTACTACATCAAAATACATGTGGATCTATACTGCATTATTTTTATTAGGCCTGAATATAGGGTATATCGAAATATTGAAAAGCTTGGACTTGCTGGTTAGAATTTTAATTCATTCAGGAGTTACTCTTACCATTCTTCTTTTTATGTATTCAGGAATAAAAAAACGAAATAAAAAAAATAAGAAAGAAATCTTACCTTTAATTGATGAATTACAAAACTTAATAAATTAGTAAGTACCTAATCATCTGTAATTGAACTTTTTTTAAATAAAACACAGGAAGTATCAAGCAATCTTTCAGAAAACCCGAATTCATTTACACAAATAAAACCCTATAGTCTAAAAAAAGTAAAGAGCACCTGTAAAAAACAGGTACTCTTTAACAGATGTGTCAATAATGGTATATTTTTAAGGTGTTGCAGAAATCACACCTAATGTATATAATTGTTCTAAGGTAGGACTCTCACTTCCACCTGCAGGTTCTAAAGTAATTCCAAATGCTTCAGATTCATTATCATTTTCCAATTCAAAAACTTTATTCCCTTCTGCAAAATCTTCTAACAACCCAATACTCGTTGGGGTTAAAGGATTAAGCTTTAAAGACCATACCTGGTATACTTTTCCTTCTGGAGGCTCGGGTAATCCTAAAGCATCAATATAAACTTTAGTATCTCCTTTCTTCACATAAACTTTGGCATAAGCATCTGGAGCAACTGCTTGTCCCCCTAATCCTACCGGAGTAATGTCTTTCTCTCTTAATAAATTAATAAGCGCTGTCGCTTCATCTAAATTTGCATTAGCATCAACAATTTGTTGTTCTAAAACTGCATTTTTAAGCGTTTGCGATTTGATATCTGAACTTAACTCGTTATTCTGATTCACCATCCAGAATAGTCCGGCAGCCAAAATTATAGAAGCTGCCCATCCTGTATAAGCAATCCAGTTGGTTTTCTTAGCCTCTAACGGAATTACTTTAGCGGTTTCTCCTTGTTCTTCAATCTTCTTCTTAATTACATCAAAAGGAATAGGGATATCAACCGGCATTATAGAAGTACTTAAAACACCTAATGCTTTTTCTATCTCTTCAACTTCATTTTTTATCTCAGGATACTTTTGAGTAGCTTCGTATACCTCTTCATTCTCTTTAGGAGAAAGAGCACCAGCTACGTAAAGTTCTAAAATACCTGATTCTATATATTCTTTTACATTCATAATCATCTATTCAATACAATTTCTCTAAGATCAGAAATACATTTTCTCAAATTCGTTTTTATCGTACCCAAAGGAGTATCTGTTTCTTCAGATGCTTCTTTTTGTGTATATCCTTCAAAATAGATTAACTCAATTAGAACCTTACACTTTTCTTTTATATTGTTTAAGTATTTTTTTATTCCAATGGCATCTACTTTCTTATCGAGATTGTCATGAGACTCAAATATATCTACGAAAAAAGTTGCATCGGAGTTTTGCTTTCCCTTTTTAAAATCTTTAGAACGGGTTTTATCAATCGCCGCATTTCTCGAAATATTGAGAATCCACGTGTAAAATCGGCCTTTTTCAGCAGAATAACTTCCTGCATTATTCCATGCTTTTACAAAAACATCCTGAATAATTTCTTCTACGTCTTCCCGGTTACGAACAATATTATATACTACAGCTTTCATTTGATCAGAATACATATCGTATAACTGCTCGAAGGCTTTCATATCTTTTTGCTGAAACCTAAGTACTAATTCTTCCATCTAATTCTTTTTAATTGCCATATCTATAGCAATTTGTGATCATTGCTTGTTTTTAAACAAAGGAATATACCTCTGTAAACAAGTAGCTAAAATTCTTAATGCTAAACTACAGCTGAAGCTACTTCAGTACTTCTGTCTATTTTTTTTGCTAATCCTTGCAAAACTTTTCCAGGTCCTACTTCAGTAAATAATTGTGCTCCGTCTTTAATCATTTGCTGAACACTTTGTGTCCATTTTACCGGAGCTGTTAATTGAGAAATTAAATTTTGCTTAATTTCTCCCTGATCTGTAATCGCTACAGTGCTTACATTTTGGTAAATCGGACATGCAGGAGTATTAAACGTTGTGTTTTCTATGGCTGTTGCCAATTCTTCTCTTGCCGGTTCCATTAACGGAGAGTGAAAAGCTCCTCCTACAGGTAATACCAAAGCCCTTCTGGCTCCGGCTTCTTTTAGCGTTTCACATGCTGTATTAATAGCATCTATTTCTCCGGAAATTACCAATTGTCCCGGACAATTATAATTTGCTGCTACTACAATTCCCGAAGTATCTGCACATACCTTTTCTACTGTTGCATCTTCCAGTCCCAATACTGCAGCCATTGTACCTGGCTGTAATTCGCAGGCTTTTTGCATTGCCATAGCACGCTTAAAAACCAATTGCAGCCCATCTTCAAAAGTTAAAGTTCCATTAGCTACTAATGCCGAAAATTCTCCTAAAGAATGCCCGGCCACCATATCTGGCTTAAAAGTATCTCCCAAGACTTTACTTAAGATTACTGAATGTAAAAAGATTGCTGGTTGCGTTACTTTGGTTTGTTGAAGGTCTTCTTTAGTCCCTTCAAACATAATATCTGTAATAGAAAAACCTAAAATATCATTAGCCGTTTCAAATAATTCCTGTGCTAAAGGTGATTTCTCATAAAGGTCTAAGCCCATCCCAACAAATTGGGCTCCCTGCCCCGGAAAAACATATGCATTCATGTGTCTAATAGTTAGTTAATTTAGTGGGTACAAAAGTACGGATTAACCTTTGTATTATACAAATGAATGTAAAAGACGAGTATTAAAAGTTCATTTACTCTTCTTCTTTAAACCAGCTTGCGTATTCAATATAATTATTAGCAATTCTTCCTATTTCTCCTGAAATCATCTCTTCACTAATATCTTTTATTTTTTTAGCAGGAGTCCCGGCATAAATGCTACCGGCTTCCACCCTGGTGTTTTTTGTCACTACTGCACCGGCTGCAATTATCGAATTACTCTCTACAACACAATCGTCCATGACTATGCTCCCCATCCCAATCAAAACATGATCGTGAATTGTGCAGCCATGTACAATAGCATTATGCCCTATAGATACATTATTACCAATATTTGTTGGTGATTTTTCATAAGTACAATGTATTACCGCTCCGTCTTGTACATTTACTTTATTTCCCATTTTTATATAGTGTACATCTCCTCTCAAAACTGCATTAAACCACACACTACATTGATCTCCCATAACTACATCTCCCACAATAGTTGCATTTTCTGAAATATAACAATCGTTCCCTATTTGCGGTTCTTTCCCGTTTACTTTTTTAATAATCATGAAAACAATCTTTAGAATTAAGATCGTAAAGATAGAAGTTATGTTTTATTCAAAATACGAGAGCAATTCTTTTTTCTTAGAAGATGAAACAACCAATTCTTTTCCGGTATTTAAAACTACACTACCTCCTTTACCTTTTTTGTACTTAACTATTGTATTTACATTGACCAGGTATGATTTATGAATTCTTGCAAAAGAAAAATCAGAAAGAATTCCTTCAAAATATTTTAGTGTTTTACTAGCCACCAGCTTTTTATTTTCAAGGTATATTTCTGTGTAATTATCGTCTGCTTTACAATAAATAATATCTGTTACCTGTAATATTTCAAAACCATCCAATTGAGGAATCGTAATTTTACCTGAAACATTATTCAGTTTTGGGGTCAATATTTTATCCTGGAGTTCAATTTCTTTTTCTTTGATCTCATGAACATGATCTACAGCTTTAATAAGTTCGTTAATAGAGATAGGCTTCATTAAATAATAAGAAGCATGACTATTAAGAGCATCTATAGCATAATGATTATAAGCGGTTACAAATATGGTTTCAAAAGTATGTTCTCCTACTTTATCCAATAAATCAAATGCATTTCCAAATGGCATTTCCACATCTAAAAATACAAGATCCAATTCATTCTTTTTAATGAGGGAATACGCTTCGTCTATATTAGATGCTTCCCCTATAAGCTTTACTTTCGGACAATATTTATGGAGGTAATTACGAAGAATTTCTCTACTTACGGATTCGTCTTCAACTATAATTGCTTTTAATTCCATAATCAATCTCTCTTTAAGGTTAGTACCACTCTTGTTCCTGTTTCATCTTCAAACATATCTTGTATATAAATATCAATCCTATCTTTATACATATCATTAAGAATCGCTACACGTTTTTTAATATTTCCCATCCCTTTGGATTTCTGTTTACGTTGATTCTCTGTTTTGAGAAGTCCGGATTGTTTTCTTCCTACTCCATTATCTTCTATCGTAATTTTAACGTATTCATTATTCGGCTGATAAAAATATATTTTTAACCACCCTTTATCCTCTTTATATCTCAACCCATGCCAGATAGCATTTTCCACATAAGGCTGTAATAACATCGGAGGAATTCCAAAAGCGTCCATCTCCAAGTTTTCATCTACTTTAATTTCATAATCAAACTTCTCTTTAAATCTCGAATGCTCTAGTTTTGTATACAACTCCAGGAGTTCAATTTCTTTTTGAAGCGGAATAAAATTTTCTTCAGAATTTTCTAATACCGAACGCATTAATGTAGAGAATTTACTTAGATATTCATTTGCACTACGCTCATCACTTTTAGCTATAAAATTATTTACTGAGTTTAAAGCATTAAAAATGAAATGCGGATTCATTTGTGATCGTAATGATTTTAACGCCAGCAAATTGTTTGCTAAATGTTGCTGTTTATTTGTACGATAAAATAAAAATGCAACCAGGGTGATCATTAATATCCCGAAAATAAGTGAGTAAATAATAATTCGCTGCCTCTTGTTACTTTCTTTAATTAATTCCTGATCTTTTAACGCCAAAGTTTCGGTGAGCTCTCTGTCTTTTTCCAAACTGGTTATCCTGCTTTGTTTAAGAGCAATATCACGGCTAAAACGGGTAAGTTGAGAAATCTCCTGCTCTTTTTTTATGTATAATTGATCTACCAATTCTACATAATCCTGATAAGTCTCCAGGGCTTTTGTATAATCTCCAACAGATCTGTAGACTTCAGAGAGTTTTCGAGTGGCATCTTTCTGGACTACCAGATCTTCTTCTTTATCTGCTTCTGCTATACTCTCTTCCAAATATGGAATCGCTTCTTCAAATTTATCCTGAGCTACAAATGCATCTCCTATTTTATAATTGATTTTTTGCGATGTAATAGTATCTGTCAAAACTCCAACAACATCTTCTACATTTTCATCATTCTCTGCTTTAAATTTCTTTACTTCTTCTAAGGTTGATTTTCTAAGCTCTATTTCTTTATCATATAAGTTTTTTTTATTGAGAAAATCTGCTACTTTAGATCTTTCCTGTATTGCGCGTTTCGGATTCTCTTTTTCGGCCAGGTTTAATGAATTACTATAAAACCCTTGCGCTTTGTCAACACTATCTGTTTTTGCATAAACCTCAGCCAACTTAGAATTAAGATCTGTAATTTTTGGAGTTACCAGATTGTCCTGGGCAATTTTCAAAGCCTCGTTATAGTTTAGAATCGAATTGTAAAAATCTTTCAGTTCTTTAAAAGCATCTCCTAATCCCGATAATATGGTGATCTGTTGAAAAGAAGACAACTTGCGCTGTTTATTAAGAGCTTCAAAAACTGTTTTACTTTCTTCGTATTGTTTATTTAAGAAATACGTTTTTCCCAATTGAATCCTCACGGGGATAGTAGAATTGGTTTTAATGGCGTTTTGATAGTTATCTATTGCTAAATCGTATTGTTTCCAGTAAAGGTAGATATCTCCTAAGGTTGAAAAAGACAACGCTCTTTTTTTATTTTCTCTTTTATCTCCCCCAATAATAATCAACGATTTCTCAATCAAATCGATACTTGATTCTATATCACTTTTTTTATAATAATTTGCAGAATCAATAAATTTTCTATGACCTTCTTGTATTCTTTTTGCTATCCGTATTTTCGAAATCTTTGATTCCTGATATCCTCTCACTAAAACATCAATATCTTCATCATTCGTAATAGTATGTATAATTGTTTCTAATTCAATACTACTAAACACCAACCTATCTCCTATTCTTACATCTAATTCAAACCTGCCCAAATAATCTGTTTTTGTAGCTGCACCACCTATTACATAAACATCAACATCAGATACCGGAACACTAAATTCTTCTCCCTTCACTGTCCCCTTAATAGTAAAAGCATTCGATTTATCAATTTGTGAAAACCCAGTTAAAAAGAATAAAAAAAATGATATGTAAATAAAGTACTGTTTCAACATTTAAAATTATCAATTGGTTAAACTTACACACTTTAAATGATATTTTAAAACGTATTCTCTATCAAAGCTTAGCAAATCTCCTATCATTTTTCCCATTCACTCATTCAAAAGAGCATTTCACATATTTTTCTGGATTGTAGACTCTTTCTCTATTTTTTCAAAAAAAGTTTGATTCTATTTTTAGGCATTCACAAATCATAAAACGAAAGCAATGAAAACAATTTTATCTGCATCCCTTATGATGCTACTAACAGTAAATCTCTATGCCTGTGTAACAGAAGGAGATGCAAAAAAAGGAGAAGTATCTCTAATTACTAAAGCTATTAAGAAACCTGACAAAAAATTCATCAAAGTTGCTCTTTTACTTGACACCAGTAATAGCATGGATGGACTTATCAATCAAGCCAAAGCACAACTCTGGGATATTGTAAATGAATTATCTTATGCAAGATGTCAGCATGAGTCACCAAACCTGGAGATCGCTTTGTATGAATATGGTAATGATAATTTACCATCTAAAGAAGGGTATATAAGACAGGTAATTGGTTTTACCGGTGATCTGGACGATATTTCCGAAAAATTATTTTCTCTAACTACAAATGGCGGTAATGAGTTTTGCGGACAAGTTATTGAAGCTTCTTTAAATCAATTGGAATGGGGTAAAAACCCAGACGATTTAAAACTCATATTTATTGCGGGTAATGAGCCTTTTACTCAAGGTAAAGTTAATTACAAAGATGCAACGACCAATGCTAAAGAAAAAGATGTCGTTGTAAATACTATTTTCTGCGGAAATTATGAACAAGGAATTAATGGCATGTGGAAAGATGGGGCTTTACTAACTAACGGTGACTATATGTCTATTGATCATAATAAAGAGATTGTTCAGATCGTGACTCCTTACGACAAAACTATTTTACGATTAAATAATCAGTTAAACGATACTTATGTTCCTTATGGTTATTTAGGGAACAACAAAAAAAGTCTACAAGCAGCTCAAGATGTTGAAGCTGAAAAATTAGATGAAGTAGTTATTGTAAAAAGAGCTGTAAGTAAAAGTTCTGGCTTGTATAAAAATTCATCATGGGATCTGGTAGATGCTTCCAAAGATAAAAAGTTCAATTACGATGCTTTAAAAAGAGAAGAACTCCCTAAAGAACTACAGGGTAAATCTACTGAGCAAATTAAAAATTATGTTCAGAAAAAAGCTTTGGAAAGGTCTTCTATTAAAAATCAAATTCAGGAATTAAACAAAAAAAGGAATCAATATATCTTAAAAGAAAAAAAGACCCCTAAAGCAAACAACTTAGAAAGCGTGATGATTAAGGCCATCAAAAGACAAGCTGAGAAAAAGAATTACAGGTGGGATTAAAGTCAGTTGGTTGGTTTTAAAATGAGCTTGCCGGAAACTCTTGAAGGATAAGGTGTGGTTACTTTTCCGGTAAGCTCTAATCATTTTTCATTAATTAAAATCAATAATTTACAGCAGGACAATTACAATGATAAGGCTTTTCATTTGCTCCAAACAGATTAAGTCCAAGGGTAAACTGATGAAATCCGCCACTCGAAATCCTAATATCTCCTGTTTGATAAGAATAAGTATAAGCAAATACAAAGTTCTTATAATCTACTCCCAGGATAGGAGTTATTAATTGTAATTGCTGATCGTCAAGAGTTCCATTGGCATTAAACTGTACTCCGTCAAAACTTCTTCTGTATGATAATCCTCCCCATACTTTTCCAAACTCAACATCTTTATACACTTTAGCATTAATGTCTATTGTTTTTTCTTCTGTAAACTCGGTTGCCTGGAATAAAAAAGAAGGTTCAAATTGCCACTCTCCTTTCCCAAAGACATAACCAGCTGATAATAAATATCTTCTTAAATTATCGAATTCCTGAGCAGTATACAAGTCCCTGCCACTTCCCAGTACATTTTGTATGGTTAAATGAGCATAAAACTCTAAAAAATTATACGATGCTCCTACATCGACATTGAAATAACTAACACTATTATTAGTTCCGGTTATAATAGGATCGGGGAAAAAAGAAGAAAAATCGGTTTCATCCAGGTTACTTTGTAAAACTCCAACACTTAATCCAAAAGACAATTGATTAATATCTACAACATTTCTTGAAAACAAAAGATGATGTGCATAAGTAAGTTTTATACCTGTTTGAGAATGAAATCCGTTTTGATCGTTAAACAAGATAACTCCAGCTCCGCTTTTTTCTCCCACCCTCATATGTCCGTTTAACGTTTGTAAATTAGGTGCTCCATCTACATCAAACCATTGCTGACGGGCAGTTAACCTGATTTTTGCTCCTTGCCCAACTCCAGCCATAGCCGGATGAATCAAATAATAATTATCGGATAAATAATCAAAATACACTGGAAGGCCTTCTTGAGCATAGCCAGAATACCCTAAAAAGAATAGAATAAGAACTAAAAGGTTTTTCTTCATTCTCAGCGTTTTAAGGCAAAATGGCCTTTTACTTGTTTTATAACGTTATCTTCAGAAAAAATTGCATTAAACCAGTAATCATCAGAAGGCATTGGACTCCCATTAAAAGTTCCGTCCCACCCATTTTCTCTGTGATCTATAACTTTTAATAGTTTCCCGTATCTATCAAATATGTGAATTTCAAGATTGGATAATGTAGAGAAAGCAGAAGTATCCCAAATATCATTCATATTATCTCCATTAGGAGTAAAGAATCTTGGATAATCGACAATAAGTAACTCTTGAAAAAGCGAACCACAATTAAATTCGTCAAATACGGTAATGATATGATTTCCTGCAGGAACATTTACAAAATTACCTGTGCTTTGAGGTTCACTGCCATCTAAAGAGAATAAATAATTTCCATTCCCCGTAACAGTTGCCACTATTTCATTATTTCCAGAAAAAGGTCTGGAAATTACTTCAGCATCTAAAGCTACAGGAGCATAAGATGCACGCACTCCAACGGTTTGGATTAATTCACAACCCGCTTGAGTATTTATTATTTTTACTGTATAATTTCCTTCTTGCTGATACACTAAAGATGAATTGCTTTCTCCTGGAATTCTGTTCGCCTCTATTGCTTCTGTTCCTGTATACCAGGTAAAAGAAAAATCAGTCGAGTTCAAGCCTGTCTCAATAGCATTTAAAGGAAGTATAGGATTTTCATTTGCATCCAGGCATAATGAATATTCATTTTCTAAGGTTAAAGCTGGAAATTGAATCACATTTAATTCTAAAGGAAAAATAACAGAACAACTATTGCTAAAAGCTTCTGCCCTTACATAAATTATTTGTTGATTGATTTCTTCATTCTCATATACAGCAGGTACTGTTATACGTCTATTAGGGTCACCAGTTGCTGCTTCACCTCTATTTCTGTAATAATACAATTCTACATTAGATGCTCCGTTTAAAATATCATTTTCTCTGACTCTCAAATCAAAAACAGCAATACCGTCATTATCTGTATCACAAAGATTTATTGATTCAGGATTAATATCAATCGTTGGAAACTGGTTTATTGACAACGTCAATGTTGTATATGATTTGCATCCAAATTCTGAAACTCCTTCTACAACAATTTGTTGAGGATTGGTAGTATTTCTATAATTTTTAAAATTAATAATTGGGGTAGCCGCTGTAACATCGGCCTGGGTTTCATAAAAATTAAAAGTCGTATTCACATTATTCCCTCTCATTTCTTCATTTCGTAATGTTAAATCAAAAGTTTCAATTAAATCTCCATCTGCACTACAAACTTCAATTGGGCTAGGGGTAATTAATGCTACCGGCGGCACAAACTCCACAAAAATTTCATCTGTCCCGATACAACCTCCATTTATATCAAAATCTACACTGTAAGTTCCTGTTTCTGTAATTCGTAGGACTGCATTGTTTTCACCACTAATCACAACTCCGTCTTTTCTCCATACGTAAGTAGCGGCACCAGTAATGTTAGTATTCAGATCTAAATAGTTGCCTTCACATACCGGATTTCCATTTGCTATGGTTCTATCTTCCCCCAGGGATGCCCCCACAGTAAAACTTCCTCCTTCTATAAAAACCGATGAATCTAAATTACCATCTTGAAAATCGGCTATAACCAATTTTATTGTATAACGTTCTCCTGGTACTACATCTGCCGAGGCTGTCATAGGAACAGTTTGACCATTCATACTAATTGCAGAAACAATAGGATCGTTGTAGGTATCAAAAAATTGTTCATTTTTTGCTTCGCATCCACCATTTCCGGAGATTGCTTCATGAATCTCGGTAACTTTAACCGGGATATTCGTTCCGGGGATTACTGCAAGATTCCTTGACACACCATTAGAATCGGTCAGAATAAAAGCAAAGACATCTGAAAACTGACACGGGTAGTTCAAATAATATTCTTCTGAAGCAAAGAGAAAATTAAAACTCATGGAATTTGAAGAAGGCACAAAATCAAATTCAAGATAAGATGCATTCTGTGTAGTTGCAGTCTGTGTAATATTTTCAAGATCTGAATCTCCAAACCATGCTAACCCTACTCCATCTCCAGAAAAGTTATTCTCGTTGGGCCCAACTACATTTGTTGCCCTTCCTGTACTTAAAACAATTCCATTCTCAAAAGGAAAATTACTTCCATTTCTTTCAAAATAACCTATCCCGTTAATCCCAACAGAAGTTCCCGTACTACTTTTATAATTGGAAGTAGTAGCGCATGAGCTATTAATAAGCACATCTTCAACCAGTTGTTGTGATGTACGCGAAGTATCGTCAACAGTGATTTGACAATACAGATTAGCCGTGAAAAAAGTGAATATAATGCACAGTTTTTTCATGATAGATTTGGGTAATGGGACTCAAATATATTAAAATGTATCTATATCTTTTCGTAATTTTGTAAAAATTTTCATTAAAAATGCAAAAAATCGCTATAAAAATACAGCCTACTAACAATTCTACGATATTAAAATTTGAAGCTAATGTCTTTCTCACAGAACATAAAAGTTATGAATTTAAAAATATTGATGACGCTAAAAACTCTCCCCTGGCACAGCAATTATTTTACCTTCCTTTTGTAAAAACAGTATTTGTTTCAGGGAATTTTATTGGTATTGAACGCTATAGTATAGTAGAATGGTCTGATGTTCAAGACGAAGTAGCAGAACAAATTGAAAACTACCTGAATAGTGGTCAAAAAGCTGTTATCGAAGCAGATGTTACCAATAAAAAGAAGGTTCCTGTTACTATTTATGCAGAAAGCACTCCAAATCCGTCTGTAATGAAATTTGTTTCGAATAAAAAACTAGTTGCAGCTCCTTATGAATTCAAGAGTATAGATGAAGCTATACATGCTCCAATTGCAAAATCTTTATTCAATTTACCTTTTGTTAAAGAGGTTTTTCTAGATGATAATTATCTGTCGGTAACAAAATATGATATTGCAGAGTGGGAAGAAATCACGATGGAACTCAGAGAATTTATAAGGGATTATATTGCTGATGGCGGAGAAATAGTATCAAAAGAAGCTATCCAAAAAGCTAATGAAATAGCACAGCAAAAAAATGAACAGCTCTATAGTACCACTGCAAATGGTTTAGACGATACTTCAAAACAAATTATAGATATCTTAGAAGAGTATGTTAAGCCCGCTGTTGCGAGCGACGGAGGAAATATCGCTTTTGAGTCTTATGATAAGGACAGCAAAATAGTAAAACTCATTTTACAGGGAGCTTGCAGTGGTTGCCCATCTTCTACTTTTACATTAAAGAATGGTATTGAAACTATGCTCAAAAATATGCTTAATGATAAGGTTAGTGAAGTAGTTGCAATAAACGGATAACCGCGATCTGCTTTTTTGATCACTTTTATAACTGGTAAAATTCCCTTAATTTTATAAGAGATACAATAACTCTTTAAAAAACAAAAAATTATGGCAGTTCTAAAAGTAATAGAAGTTTTATCAAATTCTAAAGAAAGTTGGGAAGATGCAACACAAAAAGCAGTAACACAAGCTTCTAAATCAGTTAAAAATATCCGTTCTGTCTATGTACAGGAACAAAGTGCTATCGTTGATGGAGACAAGGTAAGCGAATACAGAGTGAATTTAAAAATCACATTCGAAGTAAATTAAGGATCTCCATTCAAGATTATTTATAAAAACGTCCTGAAACCGGGCGTTTTTTTATCATCCATAATAATGTATTTAAGGCATGTTTCGAAATTTTGTTTTTATGTCAATTTTATTCTTCATTATTCATAGCCTGTGAAAATCAAAATCAGAAAGATATGACTCACAAATACACTAATGACCTTGTAAAAGAAACAAGTCCGTATTTACTACAACACGCACACAACCCGGTAAATTGGAAAGCGTGGAAAGAAGAGGTATTGCAGGAAGCTAAAGATAAAAATAAACCTATTCTTATTAGTGTTGGGTATTCTTCATGTCACTGGTGCCACGTCATGGAAAAAGAGACTTTTGAAGATGCTCTTGCTGCTGATATCATGAATAAAAACTTTATCAATATAAAAGTAGACCGGGAAGAACGACCAGATGTAGATCAAGTATACATGAATGCTGTTCAATTAATGACTGGCAGTGGTGGCTGGCCCATGAATGTTATAGCTTTGCCTGATGGCAGGCCGTTTTGGGGGGGCACTTATTTTAGAAAAGAAGACTGGATCAAATCATTAGAGCAGATTTCGAAATTATACCAGGAAGCGCCAGATCAAATCATAGCGTATGCAGAAAACCTGGAAAAAGGAATAAAAGGAATAGACCAGGTAATTCCTAATTATGAAGAAGCTATCTTTTCTCAAGAAGACATTGATACTACCGTTTTTGAGTGGGCCAAATATTTTGATACTACAGCAGGTGGATTAAATCGTGCTCCAAAATTTATGATGCCTAATAATTATCACTTTCTCCTGAGATATGCTTATCAAAAAAATGATCAGGAGTTAATGAACTTTGTAAACTTAACTCTCAGAAAAATGGCATATGGCGGAGTCTATGATCAGATAGGTGGTGGATTTTCCCGATACGCTGTAGATACAAAATGGCATATCCCTCATTTTGAAAAAATGTTGTACGATAATGGACAACTCGTTAGTTTATATACTGATGCTTATACGATTTCAAAAGATGATTTGTACAAAGAAATTGTTTATGAAACACTCGATTTCGTAAAAAGAGAAATGACTCATGAAAATGGCGCTTTTTATTCTTCCCTGGATGCAGATAGTAATGATGAAGAAGGTAAATTGATAGAAGGCGCATATTATGTCTGGAAAAAAGAAGAACTCCAGACTCTGCTTAAAAATGATTATCTGCTCTTTGAAGCATATTATAATATTAATGATTACGGATACTGGGAACACGACAATTATGTATTAATCAGAAAAGAAGCTGATATTGATTTTGCAGAAAAACACAATATCACTGTTGAAGCTTTACAGGAAAAAGTCATAGCATGGAAAAAGATTCTACTTAATGAACGCGATAAACGATCTCGACCAAGGCTAGATGACAAAACTCTTACCTCCTGGAATGCATTAATGTTAAAAGGTTACATAAACGCTTACCAAGCATTTGATGAAGATCGTTTTTTAGCGATTGCTTTGAAGAATGCCAATTTTATACTGAACCAGCAAATTCGTGGTGATGGCGGACTAAATCACAGCTATAAAGATGGTAAAAGCACCATAAATGGTTATCTCGAAGATTATGCAACCGTAATTGATGCGTTCATAACATTATATGAAGCTACGCTAGACACAGCATGGTTAACCACCTCTCGGGATTTAACAAATTATTGTTTTGATAACTTCTTTGACGAAAAAAGTAAAATGTTTTTTTTCACTTCAAATAGTGATGCTTCATTGATAAGCAGAAGTATTGAAAAAACAGATAATGTTATCCCTGCTTCTAATTCTATTTTAGCTAAAAACCTTTTTAAATTATCGCATTACTACGGTAATAAAAAGTATATGGAGGCTTCTGTTCAAATGCTCAATACTATGAAAAGTGATATCATAGAATATGGTTCCGGGCACTCTAACTGGTTAGATTTAATGCTGAATATGACCGGAAATTACTATGAAATAGCTATTGCTGGTAAAAAAGTAAAAACGTTGATTAAAGAACTTAATAAACATTATATTCCGAATAAATTAATAGTTGGCAGTACCGATGCATCTAATTTATACTTATTGAAAAATCGTTATGTAGAAGAAGAAACTTTTATTTATTTATGCAAAAACAATAGTTGTAAATTGCCTGTAAAAACAGTAAAAGAAGTACTATCCCAGTTGGAAAACAATTATTAACTCTTTGTTTTAAACAAATTAAATCATATGAGAACTATACTTTTTATTTTCATAATCTTTGTTACTTTAGAACACATTTACTTTTTAGTTTTAGAAATGTTCTTATGGACAAAACCAAAAGGTATTCGCACTTTCGGATTGGAATCAAAAGAATTTGCCGAAAAAACCAAAGTTCTAGCTGCCAACCAGGGACTTTATAATGGCTTTTTAGCTGCAGGACTTATTTGGTCTTTAATCACTTTCAATACTTCTCTGGCCAATCACCTGGCATTATTCTTTCTAAGTTGTATTGTTATAGCCGGGATATATGGAGCATATTCAACAAAAAAGATAAAATTATTTTATATCCAGTCAATCCCAGCTATTATTGCATTAATTTTGACAATCATTATCAATTAACACTTTATAAAACAAAACAATGGATTTACAAAAATGGTTAGATAAAGGAATTGAAATCATTATCGATTTTGGACCTAAACTCATTGCCGCAATTTTAATATGGATTGTTGGTTCATGGCTCATTAAAAAACTCATGAAAGGCATTAATTATGCCATGAGTAAAAACAGTTATGACGAAAGCTTGAAGAAGTTTTTATTGAATCTTACTTCATGGGCTTTAAAAGTAGTTCTAATTTTAGCCATCTTGGGTACAGTTGGCATCAACACTACATCTTTTGCTGCTATAATTGCAGCTGCCGGGTTAGCTATAGGTTTAGCTTTACAAGGTTCTTTGGCAAACTTCGCAGGTGGGGTTTTAATTTTAATTTTTAAACCATTTAAAATAGGAGACCTTATTGAGGCTCAGGGAGAATTGGGAGTTGTAAAAGAAATAGAGATATTCACTACAAAATTGACTTCTCCTACTAATAAACTGATTATTATCCCTAACGGAACATTATCTAACGGTAACATAATAAATTATACTGCCGAAGGTAAACTTCGAGTGGATTTAACTTTTGGAGTAGATTACAATTCTGATATTAAAACTGTGAAAAAAGTCCTTATGGAAGTAATGACAAATAACTCCAAGGTTTTAAAAGATCCGGCACCGGTAGTTGCAGTATCAGAACTGGCAGATAGTTCTGTTAATTTTGCTGTTAGGCCTTGGGCTAATGCAGCAGATTACTGGGATGTTTATTTCGAAACGATTGAAAACGGAAAAGAAGCATTAGACAAGGCAGGAATTGAAATCCCTTATCCACATCAGGTTGAGATAAAGAAAAAAGGGTAACGGTTATTTCTTCTTTCCTCCCGAAATAAAATCTTTAAGATAATACGGTTCAAAATAGGCGACATCTTCAAAGTTGCTTATTTTGAACTTTTCGTATGCCAGTCTTGTCATTTCTTTTGCAGAAGGCATTGCTATATTTTCTGAAAACCTTGCATTAGAGTGTAGCAATATCGATTTGCACTTCTCTGCACCTGGCCCTACAAAATACACTTTGTCTTGATCTAAAAAGTCTGAAAATGAATGTTCATCTATAATTTCTGCTCTTGTTTCTCTGATTTCCTGATGATCAAAATCAAAAACAGCGGAATACACTTCCATTCTCCTAGCATCTAACAGAGGAGCTATAAACCCTGAAGTTGCTTCAACCTGATGTGATAAAGCCTCTAAAGTTGAAACCGATATTAACGGTTTATCTAATGAAAAACACAGGCCTTTAGCAGCAGAAACTCCTATTCGAAGTCCTGTATAAGAACCCGGCCCTTTACTCACTGCAATTGCATCCAGGTCATTTAATGAAAAAGAAGCATCTTTCAATGCTTCTTTAATAAATCTATGTAAGTTTTCAGAATGTGAATAATTCACATTATTTTCTTCAACAAGTGCTTTTAACTGTCCTTTTTCTGCAATGCTAACAGAGCAATTAGTTGTCGATGTTTCTATGCTTAATATAATAGCCATAATGGCCGTAAAGATATTTAGTTTAGATCATATATTGGTATTCCAAAATAAAATTCTAATATTTTTAATTTAAATATATAATCAAATTTAGTTCTTATCTGTTCTGCCTCTGCGTTTTCTAATCGTGATTGTGCCTGGCTAAAATCAAACGAATTCATTAATCCTACATTAAAACGCTCTCTTGCATAATTATATGCCTCGTTCCTAGCTACATATGTTTTTTGAGCAGCTTCGTAAGTTTTAAGCGCAGCTTGTGTATCATTCCAAGCTTGATTCACTACATTTTCTAAATCTAATTTATCTTGTTCATATTGATTTTTAGAACGCTCTATATCTATTCTTCTTCTTTTTACATTATTCCTGGCTGAAAAACCATTTAATATTGGAACGTTCAATGAAACTCCAAAACGATGTCCATCATTTCTAGCCAACTGTCTTGTAAACGGATCTGGTCCTCTGGAGCCCAGAATTGGGCTTATCCCTATTACAGTTTCCCCTGTTGAAGCTACCGTCCCTATAGGATTACCAGGTTCTGTTCCAAGAAAAACAGCACGATCTTGATCTGAAGCCCTTGTATCATAATTATAAAAACCTGATATTGTGGGTAATCTTGCTCCTTTTGCTAACTTCAAATCAATCTCTGCCAGTTCTACATTTGTTTTAGAGAGTTTAATATCATTTCTAAACGTTAATGCTTTATCAAAAATAGTTCTGGGAGAGTTTTGCATTACAGTAGATGTAGGCACTAAAAAATCTTCATTTGCAACATCAAAATTCTCATAATCGGTAATCAGTAATAATTGTGCTAATGCAATTTTAGATAAGCGTAAAGCATTATCTGCATTAATAATCTGTTGTTCTTGTGTTGCTGCAGTAGCTTCTATTTCCAATAAATCTCCTTTAGGCACAACTCCAGATTCAACCAATTCTTTTGTTCTCTTTAGATCTTGTTCTGTTACTGCATATTGTGCTTGTGCTACTATCAAACTCTCTCTGTTAAATAAAACCTGAAGATAGTTATTTGCTACCGCCAAAGAAATATCGTCTTTAATATTATCCAGTCTATATTGACTTGCTATTAAAGCCAATTTTGATCTTCTTAATTGATTTATATTCTGAAGCCCTCTAAAAATATCTACCCCCAAAGAAAGTCCTCCAGATGTATTTTGCGATGTTAAGTTTTGTAAAGTTCCAGTAGTTACATCTTGAGATAAACCAATATTAAATGAGTGCGAAGCATTTCCGTTTAATGTTGGAAGAAAACTACCTACAGCGTCTGATTTATTAATTTTAGAATTTTCCAGATCAAGTTCAGATTGCTTTATAGTAATATTATTCTCTATTGCATATTCTACGCATTCTTTTAGTGTCCATTTCTTTTGTTGTGCATTGGTAAAACAGATTCCCATTAACACAACAACTATTGCTATTCTTAGCTTCATAAGGTTATTGTTAATTTCTTTTATTTAATTAGTTGTTATCGTTATCGTCCTCATCATCCTCTTCAATTGGTTCTAGTTTATTCCAAACTTTAATTTTGTCTTCTTCAGTCAATCCGGAAATAATTTCAGCATTAATTCCATCAGAAATACCAATTTCGATATCTCTTCTTTCAAATTTTTGCTCTCCAACTTCTACTTCAACGTAAGGCTTTTCTGTTTTTTTATCAAACATAAGCAAAGCCTCTCTTATTGACAATATACTATCCTTTTTTTCGATGACTATAGATGCATTTGCACTATATCCTGCTCTGATAAAATAAGCTTCGTCCAAGTTTACATCACCTTCAATTTTAAACTGAACAGCTCCTTGTTCTTCTACCCCTTTAGGAGCTACAAATCTTAATTTGGCATCAAACTCTTTATCTTGAATAGCACCTAAACTAATCTTTAAAGGCATATCTATATGAAGTTTTCCAACCTCAGCTTCATCAACTTTTCCTTCAAAAATCATTTTACTTAAATCTGCTATCGTAGCTATGGTAGTACCATCATTAAAGTTATTACTTTGGATAACCTGATCTCCTTCTTTTACCGGAATTTCCAAAACAGTACCAGAAACCGTTGCCCTGATATTAGTGTTTGCTATAGACGACCCGCCAGCAGAACCTTCTCTTATAATTTTTAAATCATTCTTTGCGTTTTCCAATTCCTGGATTGCTCTATCATAGGTAAGTTTGATAGCATTAAAATCCTGACTTGAAACTACTCCTCTGTCAAATAAAGTTTTATTCCTATCGTACTCAATTTTAGAATTATCTAATCCAATCTGAGCATTTCTCACCCTACCTCTTGCAGTATTTAAAGATTGTTCATTAGGCACAACTTTTACTCTCGCAATAAGATCTCCTGCTCTTACCTTAGCTCCTTCTTCTAAATATATTTTCTCTATAATTCCTGAGATTTGTGGCTTAATATTTACTTCATCTTCTGGCACCACTTTTCCTGTAGCCACAACTTTATTTATAATGGTTTCTTTTTTAAGAGTCATCGTTTCAAATGTAATGGCTGGCTTACTATTAGTCTTAAATACTCTGACGACTACATAAAATAGACCTATAATTATGACTCCTATAAATAAGTATTTTAAAATTTTTTTCATGGTTAATTAAATTTATTCTTCTCTTAATGCTTCTATTGGTTTAATTTTTACTGCTCTGTTTGCCGGTATCATTCCTATAAGTGTACTCAGTAAAATCATGAGTGAGAATGAAAATATCAATTGTGGTATACTTACAGACGGGTTTGAAAATGGGAATCCATCACCATCTCCCCATAAAATATCGAAAATGTGTAGTACTCCTACTGATATTATCAATCCGATTAAGCCCGCAAAAAGTGTCAGTACTATTGATTCTAAAATTATTTGTCGTCTAATCACTCCAGGAGTAGCTCCAAGCGCTCTTCTAACTCCTATCTCATTGGTTCGCTCTTTTACAGTAATTAACAGAATATTACTTACTGCTATAATACCTGCCAGTAAAGTCAATGCACCAATAAAAATCGAAAATCCTTTAAGTCCTAAAGTAACTGCATTTATTCCTGTGAAAATCTGCGAAAAATCGAAAGAACCAAAAGCTCTTGGGTCTTCAGGATGTATATCGTATTTACGTTTAAGTATATCTTTAATTTTTTTCTCAGCTACTGATACTTTTTTACCTGGTTCAATCAAAATAGACATCCATCCTATTCTATTACCGGTATTAAAAGCTTTTTGAAAGGTAGAAAAAGGTAAGTGCACCGTATTTTCTCCATCAAAATTAATATTCCCGTTACGTTTAAATACTCCGACTACAGAAAAATAAATTCCGTTTATATTAATTGTTTTACCTATGGCATTCTCTCCCTTATCAAATAATAATTTATACGTATCTAAACCGATGACACAAACTTTTTTTGCTTCATCCATATCATTCTGGTTCAGAAACCTTCCCTCTACCATACGCTTCTTCGACACATTATCTATGGATGGATAATCTCCATAAACACTAGATCCACTTGTTTTCCCTAACCTGTTTACCGTAACGGTCCCTTCAAAATTCCCTAACTGTATTCTAGGGGCTATCAAATCAATTTCTTTTACTTGTTTTTGTATCAGATCTGCATCTTCTAAAGTAAATTGCACCCTTCTCCCTCTTTCAAATCCTTTATAGGGCATTGAAGTAGTTTGTGTCCACAAAAACATACTATTAGTAGCGGTTCCTGCAAAAACTTTATTAAAACCATTAGACATTCCATTTGTAGATCCTAATAGTAAAACAAGAATAATAATAGCAAATATTACTCCCAGCGTAGTTAAAAATGTACGAACTAAATTTTTGGTGAGTGTTCCAAACACCTCTGTCCAAAGGTCTCTATCAAATATTCCCATAATTAATCGGCTCTTAATGCTACAATAGGTTTTACTCTTGCTGCCTGCAAAGCAGGTATTAATCCGGCTAATACTCCTGAAATTATTAAGATAACAGTAGCAGTAACAACCGTAATAGTGTCTACAGAAGGATTAGAAAATGCAGGGGCATCTACCAGGGGTGAAATTAAACCTACCAAGCCCATTGCAAATATTAGTCCTCCTAATCCAGATAAAGAAGTAATAAAAACAGACTCCAGTAATACCAGCTTAACAACTTCAAAAGGTCTGGCTCCTAATGCTTTTCTCACTCCAATTTCTTTTGTTCTTTCTTTGATAATAAATACCAGGATATTACCAATACCCACAATTCCGGCTATTAAAATCATAAATCCGATAAAAATACTCATCACTCGTAACACATTGGTGAAGTTGGAAATATCTGAGAAAGCTTCAGCAGAGTTATTCATAAAAAACGCACTCTGATCATCAGGATCTATAGATAATTTTCTCTTTAGATTTGACTCTATATTATCTGAAAAACTTATCGCCTTGGCTAAATTGAAATCAGGATTATAAGTCATTGCAATATCATTGATCTCATCTGTATTCCCATAGAGCAATTGCATAGTAGTAATAGGTGCGTAGATATTGCTTTCTTCTCTTTCATTTCCTTCATCAGAAAAAACACCAATCACTTTAAAAACAAAACTATTAAAGGTTACATATTTACCGATAGGATCTTCTTTTTTAAAGAGTTCTTCTACTACTTTTCTTCCTATCACAGCTACCTTAGCTTTGTTTTCTATATCATTATCATTTAAATACCTTCCCATGTTAATCACGGTCCGTTCAACAATCCTGTAAGAAGGTTTTACCGCAACTACGGTGTAAGAGCCTGTTTCTTTCTTATATTTTGCATTGACACTACGTCTGAAACGCGGAGAAATATATTCATAATATCCAGGAAAGCTATTCTTGATAAATTCAATATCTTCATTTTTAAAAACAATTCTCCTTCCTGCTTCAAACCCTCCATAAGGTTTAGAGGTTTCATTAGGATAAATAAAAATTGCATTAGAAGCATCATCATTCAATTGTCTTGTAACTCCGTTTTCCAATCCTTTTACAGAGGCTAATAAAAGTACAAGAATAAAGATCCCCCAAGCTACTGAAAACCCAGTTAAGAATGTTCTTAACTTATTGTTTTTAATACTATGCCATATTTCACTCCAAAGATCTCTATTAAACATATTGTGAAGCTCTTACTTGTTCTACCATTTCATCTTTTTCTATGACACCATCTCTAAGATGTACAATTCGCTTACACATTTGGGCAATATCGGGTTCGTGAGTCACGATAAGAATAGTATTTCCTTTATCATTGATTTGTTGAATCAAATCCATTACTTCATAAGAAGTTTTACTATCTAAAGCTCCTGTAGGTTCATCGGCCAATAATACTTTAGGTTCTGCTGCCATTGCTCTTGCTATCGCCACCCTTTGTTTTTGACCTCCGGAAAGTTCATTTGGTAAATGATTCGCCCATTCTTTTAAGCCTACTTGTTCTAAGTAATCTAATGATTTTTGAAGGCGTTTTTTTCTATTTACTTTTTGATAATACAATGGAAGCGCCACATTCTCTAATGCACTTTTGTAGTTTATCAAATTAAAAGACTGGAAAACAAACCCTAGAAATTTATTTCTATAATTAGCAGCTTTGGTTTCATTTAAATTTTTAATAGGTACATTATCTAAGTTATACGTACCTGAATCTGCTTCATCCAACATTCCTAAGATATTGAGCAATGTCGATTTTCCAGAACCAGAGGATCCCATTATCGCTACCAATTCTCCTTCTTTTACTGAAAAATCTATTCCTTTTAGGACATGCAGGGAATTACTTCCCATCTTATAAGATTTGTGAAGATTTTTAATTTCTATCATGGTTGGTTAATTATCATACAATTTGAAAAATCAATTCACTATATTGAAATTCAGTATTGTAATAAAGTTCTATTGATCTCTTTCTTGTTTACATAAGACTATAACTGAAGAAAAATGTTACAATCTTAATTGTGAAGAAAATGTTAAATAAATTAAAAATAGGAAATACAATTAAAAAAACAAGGTTAATCTACTGTAGATAAAATACTTATCTATTTCCTCGTGCTTTAATTTTATTCCATACTTTTATATTTTGGCCATCAGAAATCCCATTTTTCACTTCTACATAAATCCCATCGCTTATTCCTAATTCTATATCTTTTCGTTCAAATTCCTGCAAGCCTGTTTCTATTTCTACAAAAGGTTTTTTGGTTTCAGGATCATATTGTATCAACGCTTCTTTAATGGCAAAAACATCTGAAGCCTTTGCTAATATAATAGAAGCATTAGCGCTCAAACCAGCCCTAATAAAAGTAGAATCTTGTTTCTCTAGTGTTCCTTTAATTTCAAACTGTATAGCTCCGTTTTCTGCATTACCTTTCGGAGCTATGTAATCCAGAACTGCATCAAACACTTTATTTTCTATTGCTCCAACTGTAATTTCAAGAGGTAGTCCTTCTTCTATCCTCCCCACTTCAGACTCATCTACTTTTCCTTCAAAAATCATTTGCCCCACATCTGCTAAAACTGCAATAGTAGTTCCATCATTAAATGTATTACTTTCAATAACCTGGTTTCCTTTTTCTACAGGAACCTCTAATACCATACCGCTTACAGTCGATTTTATTAATGTATTTGCCGAGTTCCCAAAACCTTTGGTCGAACCTGTTTTTACAATATCGTAATTCTGTTTTGCCGAATTATAGGTTTGAAGTGCCTGCTGGTAACTTACTTCTGCTCTTTCCAGATCTGCTGTTGATACTACTCCTTTATCATTTAAACTTTTCTGACGATCGTAATTTCTCTTTTGATCGTCTAAACTAATCTTTGCTGTCTGGATAGCATTTCGTGCATTATTTAAAGATGATAAATTTGGAACCACTCTAATTTTTGCTATCAAATCTCCTGCTTTTAATATATCTCCTCCTTCTACATATACTTCTTCAATTACTCCGGATATATTTGGTTTTATAAGTACTTCTTCCAAAGGTAAAATACTTCCAACTGCTACTGTTTTTTTAACTATAGTCTTTTTTGAAAGTTGTTCTGTCTCATAAGTAATTGGAGATTCATTATTCTTTTGATATAAATAATACAATGCTCCTCCAAAAGAAACTACTATTATAAAAAGGATGATTATAGTGATTGATTTTTTCATGTGTTTAGTTTATTGTTTTTCAAAAGTCACATGCTGTTCGCCCTTAATCGTTATCTTACCTGATAAAGCTTTTAACATGTTCGTTTCATTTTTTGATTGTGTTTGTTATAGTTGATTTTTAATTAAAATTAAATTAGTCTGTTCTAATGGCCTCTACCGGACGTACTCTTATGGCATTTTGCGCAGGTATTAACCCTGCTAACAAACCTGAAACAATAAGAATAGTCAGAGCTATTATCACTACCCCTATATTAATATTAGGATTCGAGAAAAGATCTACCGGCCCATTGGCTTCCAGTATATAATTGATCACATAAATAAGTAGTGTCGATAATATAATACCACACATTCCGGATATTATAGTCAGAAAAACAGATTCCATTAAAATTTGTATACGAATAGACCAGGGTTTTTCACCTAATGCTCTACGGATACCTATTTCTTTTGTACGTTCTTTAACAACGATAAGCATAATGTTACTAACTCCTATCACCCCTGATAGTAATACCAAAATCCCAACAAAATAAGCGATCAGGTTAAGCGCAGTAAATAAACGCTCTACACGACTGTATTCTGCATATCTATCAAAATGCCCCACAGCGCGAACATCATCAGGGTGAATTTTATGATTTTGTTTGAGGATACCAAAAATAGATTCTTTAATATCTGAGATTGAATAACCGTCATTTGCTGTAATAGACATCCAACCCACATTATCTCCCATATTGAAAGCTTGAGAAAAAGCAGAAAACGGAACATAAATTTCATTTTCTTCCTCTTCTTGATCTCCCCCTCCAAATTCTTTATCATAAGTTCCAACCACCATGAAACTGACTCCCCTTATTTTTATAAATGTCCCGATTGGGTCTTCAGTTTTATCATAAAGAGTGGCTCTTACTCCTTCTCCAATTACTGCCACTTTTCGTTTTTCATTGATATCAGAATAATTTAGAAATCGTCCGGCAGTAATATTCATTGGATCTTGCTGAATAATTTCCGGGTAATCACCATATACATTAAAAGCTCCTGTGTTAATTCCACGCACCACATTATCTGTTCCTCTAAATCCTCCTAACTGGTTTCTAGGAGAGATAAAACGCAGGTGATCTACATTTTCACGAATAGATTCAACATCATCTATTTTAAAATTATAACGTCTTCCTTTAGGCAAGCCTTTATAAGGTTTAGAAACCGTTTGTGTCCATACTACTACCGTATTTGTAGCAGAGTTTCCAAAATCAAGTTTAACTCCGGTTTCTAAGCCTTTTCCAACTGCCAATAGAAGTATGAGGATAAATATCCCCCAAAAAACTCCGAATGCAGTTAATAAAGTTCTGAACCAGTTAGTGGTTAACACTTCTAAAATTTCTCTCCAACGATCTCTATTAAACATCTTTATTTTTTAAGAAAATCATTCATCTCTTAATGCGACAATAGGCTTAATACTAGCGGCTCTCCATGCCGGAATAAATCCAGCTACTGCGCCTACAAAAATCAAAATAAATACAGTGGTAATGGCAATATTAAAATCTACTGAAGGATTCAGGATATAATCAACTTCTATATTGGGGCCCAGAAGTTCTAACAACCCCATACTGACTATAAATCCGGCAAAACCAGAAACAGCGGTAACAAAAACGGCTTCATGTAAAATCATTCCGATAATAGACCAGGGTTTAGCGCCTAAAGCTTTACGAATTCCGATTTCCCTGGTTCTGTCTTTTACAATAATTAGCATAATATTACTAACTCCAACCACTCCGGCTACTATTGTACAGATTCCGACAAACCAAAAGAACAAGTTAATATTGTCCAGCAGGCCAAAATATCTTTTTGCTTCGTTTAATACATTAAAAACCCGAACTGCATTTTCATCATCCGGAGCTACAGTATGAGACTGCTTAAGATATTCTTCAAGTTCTGCAGTAAAATTATTAGACTCTTTTAGTGTTTCTTCAAAATTTTCCTGAGGCTTAAATGTAAATGAAAGGTTGTTAACTCTATCCCCTCCGTTAAAAACTCTTTTTGCAGTAGTTATAGGAACATAGATTCTATTTTCTTCTCGTTCTCCACCTGCATCCGAATAGACTCCTATAACCTGAAAGTTAAGTCCTGATATCTGTAAACTTTTGTCAATAGGGTCAACGGTTTTGAATAATTCTCTTTGAACTCTCTCACTGATGACAACTACCTTATTTACTCCTTCGAGGTCATCATAATTCAAAAATCTTCCCGAAAGCATTTGGGCATTTTCTATAAATTGATAGTCCGGACCTACACCTTGTACTCCATAATTACCGGATTCGTTTTTATAGTTTATAAGTCCTCCATTTACCCTGTAAACTCCCGATTTATATTCTAATTTATCTTTCCCTAATTCTGAAGTAGCATAATCAAAATTATTATCATTCATGCGAATAATGCGGCCCGGATTTAACCCTTTATATTCTTTTGTAGTTCTTCTTGAGGATACCCATATTCTATTGGTTGCATCTTGTTCAAATTCTTTAGCAACCCCATTTTGCATTCCTTGCCCGAAACCTAATAAGATAACCAATATAAAAATCCCTGATGCAACAGATAACCCTGTCAAAAAGGTTCGCAATTTGTTTTTACGAATTGTATCGAAAATTTCTTGCCAACGTTCAATATCAAACATAATATAATGGCTCTGATTAATGCAATTAGCTTTTTGACAATGCCTGGTTATTAAAATAAACTCAATATCGTCAATTAATAGACTAACAGTCCATAATTTTGTTACAGTGGGGCAAGTTTAAAAAATGTTAAAAATATGTTAAGAAGTCTTTTTCTTATAACTTCTGAAAATAAAATAACCTAGTCCTCCTACCAATATATAAGGAATAGCCATTAAATAGATAATACCATTATTAATTCCTTTTGCGGCAGTTTGTTGTTCCCCGCTTTCTAAAACTGCTCTACACATTGCACATTGTGCTTCTATAATTTCTGTAGAGAAGAAAAAAATTATTAAAATGATAAAAGCTGTCTTTTTCAAAAGCATAGTTTTATTAATTAACATAATAAGGAGCTATCATTAAATATACTATTACTCCCGTTACTGCCACATACAACCATATAGGAAATGTAATTTTTGCTATTTTTTTATGTTTGTCAAAACGTTTTGATAACGCACGAACATAAGTAATCAATACCAAAGGAATAATTCCTATTGACAATAGGATATGTGAAATCAAAATTACAAAATAAACAGATCGTATAACCCCTTCTCCTCCATATGGTGTTGAATCTGAAGTCATATGATAAGCAACATACATCACCAGAAAAGAAACAGATAATACAATACACACTTTCATCAAACGTTCATGCAGCAAACGTTTTTTATTTTTAATTGCTATAACAGCCAATATCAGAATTACAGCTGTTATACCATTTATAGTTGCATAAATTGGTGGCAAAAAAGACAATGGTTTGACATTTGGTATTTTAATTCCAAATAAAACAGCTACAACCAAAGGGATAGCTATAGAGAGTATAACTATCCAACGTTTATATTTTTTTTCTTCCAAATCCATTTTCTATTCTTCCTTAAGCAATTTGGCTATATCTTCTTTCAACATGGTTAATCCTTCTTCTTCCAGGATATCATAATATGCTATCACATTTCCATATTGATCTTTTCTCGATCTTAAAAAGCCTTCTCTGTCTATGAGTGCCACATTTCCTGAATGCTCAAAACCACCGTCTGCTCTATAATCTTCTGCTGCAAAAATATTGAACCCTCTATTTGCAAGATCATAAATCGCTTCTTTACTTCCTGTCAACAAATGCCAATCCAGGTTTTTAATCCCATAAAGTTCTGCATATTCTTTTAATACCCTGGGAGTATCGTATTCCGGATTAATTGTAAATGAAGCAATTCCAAAATCGTCAAAAGATTCTAATTCATTTTGAACTTTAACTAAATTGGTATTCATTATCGGGCAGATCGAAGGACAAGTAGTAAAGAAAAACTCTACAACAAAGACTTTACCCAAATAATCTTTATTCGTAATTAGCAAACTATCCTGATTTACAAAAGAAAACTCAGGAACAGTACGTTTGATATCATTTAAAACCACATAAGAAAGTGATCCTGCTGTTTCAATCTTATGATCTAATTCTGTTGTTGTACCTTCTTTTAATCTATTAATAATTCTAGGAATAAAAATGATCCCAAAAATCAAAACGATTAATGAAACCCAAACATAAGTATAATTACTCTTCTTCATTTTCTATTTTTCTCTGTAAGCATTATTCTTTTTTAAAGCCAGTCTATATTCTGCTAAAATAATCTTTACATCATCTTCCATTTTATTATTTAATTCTGAAACACGTGTTGTATCAAACCCGTATAAAAGTTCATCTCCTTTCCTGCCTCTTAGGTTTCTTTCTTTATCTATAATAAAAACTTCCGGCAGGCTTAGATGATCATCTAATGCCAAATTAGATTTTAAGCTATTAAATAATGTGGTTATTTGTTCTTCTTTCCCAAAGAGAAACTTCCAGTTTTTGGTATCCGCCAAAGTATTCAATTCTCTTTTAAGCTCATGTACTTTATCTTCTTGATGTTCCGGAAGGATCATTACAAATTGAAAATCATTAAACTCGTAAAACCTTTTATAAATTTTTTGATTTAAATTGAAAGCACTCCCTTTTTTAACTTCAACATTATCTCCCAAAAAGCCCAGAATCGTAATCTTATTCTGAAGAGTAATTTTTTCTCCTGATAAAGATTTAAATTCATTTACATCATCTACTCCAACAGTTAAGGTTGGAAGTTTTGCAAAGTTATTTACTCCTGATGCAAAAAAAAGGTATGCTACTATAGGGAGAATGAAGAGAACGCCTAGTACAAGAGCTTTTTTCATTTGAATGCTTACTTTATTATTTCTTTATCTTTTCAGACGGAGTCAGTTTATTTTTTACTTCAAAGAAGAAGTTAAAATTCTTCTAAAGTATTTCTATAAAAAAAGACGGTTAAAAAACCGCCTTTAAATTATTTTATAATTAGAAGTCCCAACTTAAAAGGCCGGTTTTCATTACATCGTATATATAGCTTCCTTCTACTAAAAGAATAAATGTTAAGTAAGGTATTAGTATTAACAACGGAAGTACTATTGACCATCTAAAACTACTTTTCTCATCTCTTAGATGCATAAAGTCCCATGCTATATAATAAGCCTTTACTAAGGTTAGGATAATGAAAATCCAGTTAAGAGCTTTCATTCCTATAATTTTAGCATTTAAAAATTCAGGCTTGTAAATCCCTAATACGACTTCTACTGTTGTTACAATAGAAAGAAAAATTAATACTCCCCAGATTTTTTGTTCGTTGGATTTAAACTTTAATAACCCTCTGAATATTTCTAATTTATGTGTATCGTGTGCCATTCTTTAAGAATTTCTTTTTTGTAATAATTAAACGAGATAGAAAAAGGTAAATACAAATACCCAAACTAAATCTACAAAGTGCCAATAAAGCCCTACTTTCTCAACCATTTCATAATGTCCTCTTTTCTCATAAGTCCCAATGATCACGTTAAAGAAAATAATAAGATTAATTAATACCCCTGAGAAAACGTGGAATCCGTGGAATCCGGTAATAAAGAAAAAGAAATCTGCAAATAATCGGTTTCCATATTCATTACGAACCAAATTAGCACCTTCAACTACTAATACTGCATCTTTTAATTTTTCTGCAGACGCTGCTCTGGAAAGCACTGTTTTTTTGCCTTCTTCATCTAAAAACTCTGTTCTAACAACAATATTATGATGTGCTTCAAAACCTGCAACTACTTCTTGCACTGTATAAGCCGGTAGTGCTTTTTCTGAAGTAAACCATATTCCGTCTTTTCTGGCATGCGTAGTTCTTTCACCGTGTAAATCTTTAGCAAACTCAGAAATTGCTACTCTTTTACCTGTATCTTTATCTAAAAACTGAAGTATCCTTCCTCCTCTGGTTTCCAATGCTCCATATTCTCCTTTAATAAAAGTATTCCATTCCCATGCCTGAGAACCTACGAACATTGCCCCACCGATAATAGTAAGAAGCATATACCAGGCTACTTTTGTTTTTTGCATTTTATGACCAGCATCTACTGCCAATACCATAGTAACAGATGACATAATTAAGATAAAAGTCATCAAAGCCACATATATCATCGGAAGCTCTTTACCATGAGCAAATGGAAAGTGAGTAAACACCTCATCGGCTATCGGCCATGATTCTATAAATTTATATCTTGAGAAGCCATAAGCTACTAAGAATCCTGAAAATGTTAATGCATCTGAAATAATGAAGAACCACATCATCATTTTTCCATAACTAGCATCCAGAGGTTTGTTCCCTCCGTTCCATATTTTGTTTTTGTTTTCTGTACTATTAACAGTAGCTTCCATAAAAAGTAGATCTGTTTTTAAAAATTGCCCAAATTTACGCTTTTTTCTTATCTAAAGAAATAGAAAAATAAAATGAGGTAAACCCATAGAAAATCCAGAAAATGCCAAAAGGTTGCACCTAGCTCTAAACCAAGAGTTTTACCATCTTTATATTTTTGTTTAAAATGATTATAAATTACTACAAATAGAACGATAATACCTGCTGCAACGTGTGCTATATGAACAATCGTTATAGCATACAGGAAAGAAGTAGTTATTGTACTTTGACTTCCTGTAAAATAATATCCTGCTTCTATGATTTGAGAGTAACCTACAAATTGCAACGCAACAAATGTGATCCCTAGTATTAAAGTGATCAGCAAAAATTGCATTCCTATATTATTTTTATTTTCCTTAATAGATTTCTTTGCCAGATGCATAGTTACGCTACTCAAAACAATTGCAATTGTGCTCCATAAAAATGCAATTGGAAGCTCAAAATCTTTTAACCAGTCTGGCCTGCTCTTACTTACCACATAAGCACTGGTTAATCCGGCAAACATCATTAATAAACTAATAATCCCTACCCATAGCATCATTTTCTTTGCCCTTGCATCTTTCTCTATATAGGTTCCTTCTGTTAAATCCATTTAGCTTAAAAATTTATCAATTACATATACTATTTGAATCAGGCTTATGTAACTTACACTAGCTAACATTAAGTTTCTTGCCGATTTGTTATCTTTTTTATGATACAACGTGAAAGCGAACAACAGCATCCCTATTCCTAACAGAAGAATGATAACAGCCGAAACAACAGACAATTGTAATTTCCCGGTTAAACCTGTTACAGGAAAAACAGAAATTAATATCATCCAGATCGTGTACATAATAATTTGTAATGCCGTGGCTTTATCTTTCTTTCCTGTCGGAAGCATATTAAATCCGCCTTTCTTATAATCATCATACAACACCCAGCCAATAGCCCAAAAATGAGGGAATTGCCAAAAAAACTGTATCATGAATAATGTTCCGGGTTCGATACCAAAATTATTGGTAGCTGCTACCCATCCTAACATAAAAGGAATTGCTCCAGGAAAAGCCCCTACAAAAACTGAAAGCGGGGTTTTAGTTTTTAATGGTGTATAAAGACATACATACAGGAATATTGATATCGCCCCAAACATTGCAGTCTTTGGGTTCACAATATACAATGTGATTATTCCTAATATGGTGAAAATACTAGCTATAGTAAACGCTGTACTAACAGACATTCTACCAGATGGAATAGGCCTGTTTTTAGTCCGGTTCATCAAGGCATCTAAATCTTTCTCTATGATCTGATTATAAGCATTGGATGCCCCTACCATAAAATATCCACCTAAAGAGAGAAGTATCAATATTTTAAAATCCACAACCTCTGCACCCAGCAAATATCCTGCTACGGAAGAAAAGACTACACTTATTGCTAAACCTACTTTCGTTATTTGCTTAAAGTCGTCTATAATTAAGGCTAATGATTGTGTTTTTGATATCGTGCTAAATGCGGTTTTCATCAATCTCTTCTAAATCGAGTGCAAAGATATGTTACATCAATTTTTTATGCAATGATTTTCAAATAGTTTTACGCTTTTTAAGCTCATGTTTTCTTCATTTCTCTCCTTTTAATGTTAGTTTTTCACTTATTATACGTCTAAGCGGAAAAATCAACTACAATGAAAATATTCAGACTGGTGCTTATTATCCTGTTAAGCACAGCATTTCAACTTAACGCTCAAAACCAACAAGAAATCAAAGTAGAAACCATTAAATTAACTGATCAACTCTATATGTTGGTCGGACAAGGAGGTAATATTGGTATTTTTGTTGGTAAAAATGAGCTCTTTATGATTGACGATCAATTTCCACACATGACCGTTAAATTAAAAGAAGCTATAGCTAAAATCTCTGACAAACCTCTTAAATATTTAATTAATACACATTGGCATGGAGATCATTCCGGAGGTAATGAAAACTTCAATAAAGATGAAGTTGTTATTGTAGCTCATAAAAACGTAAGAGAACGCATGAGTACAGAACAGTTTAATAAAGATTTCAATAGAAAAACCCCTGCTTCTCCTGCCGGTGCATTACCAGAAGTAACTTTTACAGAAGATATCACTTTCTATGAAGGTGATGAAACTGTAATGCTATTTCATGTTCACAATGCTCATACAGATGGTGATGCTATTGTTTATTTTGTAAACAATAATGTATTGCATATGGGAGATACATATTTCAGACAAAAATACCCTTTTATTGATTTGAATAGCGGCGGCGGAATTAACGGGTACATTGATGCTTCAAAAAAAGCATTATTATTAATTAATGATGATACTAAAATTATTCCGGGACACAGAGATCAGTCAAATAAAGCAGAACTTAAAGAGTATTTAGCGATGCTGGAATATTTAAGAGATCGCGTTAAAGCTGAAATTGAAAAAGGTAAAACAGAAGAAGAAGTAACAGCAGATTCTTCAATTACTAAAAAATACGACGATCTTAACTACGGAGATTGGTTCATAAAGTCTGATGTAATACGCCGAACAATTTACAGAAGTTTAAAACAAGATAATTAATAAAGAGTTTAATACTCTTAAGATTAATTCCTGTCTACGCACTATATACCAGCCCAATTTAATTTAGGTAGTGAGTAGGCAGGTTTTTTATTGATAGTCGTTATACCAATTAAACAAATCTGTTCTAAAACCAATATTAAACCAGGTTGTACTATTACTAAACGTATTGGCAGTAACTGCATCCGGATTAAAATCCCTGAAAATAAAATTCCCAAAAACCTTAAGGTTAGTTGTAGGGTTAATCAAATAACCAACCTGAAGGTCTGCATAAAAAGTAGACACTTTATTCCCTTGAAACAATTCTATCCCGTCGTCTGACGGACGATTATTTTCACTGGTAAATATATCTCCTCCAAAAGCAGTAGCATTCCCTTCAAGATCTCTTCCTTGCTGACCGTAAATAAGTTTTGCTGTTCCAAACCATCTTTTGTGATTGTAATTTGCTATACCTATTACTTCTCTAAAATTAGCCCCTTTAGGGTGAGCTAATGGCTGGTTATTATGTCCAAAGTTTAGCCGTATTGTATTATGAGAAAAAGTATAAGGACGTACTTGGTTAAACTCACCTTGAAGTAATAATCCATTTACTTTAAATGCGTTGTAATATTTAACACCTAATTGTACTCCAAATTTATTTCGAAAATTTTGCTCTCCGCCAAAAAAGTCATCAACAGAAAGTTCATCCAGAATAAACTGCCCATATAAATTAATACGGTCATTCCATTTGTATTTTCCACTTAACCCAATAAGTGCATTTCCTGCCCTTGAACCCGTAGAAAATTCAATAAATCTGTAAAAAATTATAGGGTTTAAGAAATTCACATCTAATCCTCTATCTGCAGAATCATCCGTAATAACAGCTTCATAGAAACCCAGATTTAGCTTTTTAGTCACATTCCAGCTTAAATAATGTGTCGCTATATATTTTGCCAAAAAAGAACCATCGTCTCTTGTTGCTTCAGGTCTAACATCTCTAACAGATAAAAACAAGTTGGTGTATTTAAACTTCCCGAATTCTGTATCAATTTTAAAATAAGGATATGGAGAAGCTATATCACTTAAAAACAGGGAACGATATCCATCTCCTATAAAGTTTTTTCCATTTCCAAATTGGAAACTAAAATGCTCATTTGGCCTATATGCAATATATCCTTCGGCCACCGGGTAATCAAATGCATCACTATTAAATTCTTTTGCGATTCCTCTTCCCGGAATGATAGCAGGATTACCTCCAGCCGGACGAATATTTCGTGCAAAATCATTAAAATAATCTGCAAATCTTCCCTGGCTTTCATACAATGAAGTTGAAAAAAAGAATTTTTTTCCTATTCCTCCCTGTATTAAAGCCCCCCTGGTGTTATTATAAGTAAAATCAACATCATCACTATCATCTCTTCCTAACTGTAAATCTGCTATCGGATCAAAAGTAATCCAATAGTTTTTTCCTTTTATTGTTGTAAAATGTTCATTCCACCATTTTCTACCCCACCATCCTTTTTTATTTTTAAATAAGGATTGATTATACCCTTTAAGGTCAAAGTAATTATTTACATAGGCAAAAGAATACGGTTTTGAAGCTGTATGACTATTACTCCCTGACTGATTTAATGCCTGATCAAATATTGCATAGCGCTGATGAGAAAAAGGAATATTCAAATGACTCTCATACTCTTCATCTTCGTATTTTTTTGAAATAATCTCTTTAAACTCATCAGAATTATCTCTGGTAAATTGATTTACCTTTTTTGAAGATTTTATTTGTAATTCTGTTTCATTATCCGTTAAAGGTATTTTCAAAGTCATAGAAAACTGCATATAGGTAGGCTTACCACTATATGTTGGCGGAGTTATTTTTGGCAATAATTCAAAAACACGCTTTACTTCTTTTTTAAGTTCTTCATATACCGCATCTGCATATATTAATTTAAAACTACCTTCTTCATTTACTTCAAATAAAAATGAAACATTTCCTTTGTAATTTTCTGCTTCTACTATTGAAGGCACTTTAAAATTAGTAATTAAAAAATCTTTCAAAGTAGTATCGAAACAAGTTCTTAATCGATCAACAGCAACCTCTTTACAAGCATCAAAAACCGGGTATTTTTCATAAGTTTTAGTAGATTCCTGTGCGTGAATAGCTGTATTCGAAATAGAAATAAACAAAAAAGGAATAAATATTATTTGCAATAATTTAATCTTCATTTACTATAATTTGAAAGGAGTAGCAATATACTGTTTTTATCAATTATTAAGTAAACGCAAGTTTTAAATAAAAATTCCCACCGAAGTGGGATTTTTTTGTTATTGGGTTTTAAAAATAATGGGTTTGGAAAAGACAACCGGTACATTTTTATCTTTCTGCTTTCCAGGTTGCATATCAGGGATTAATTTCATCACCCTTCTCGCTTCTTTTTCCAAAACCGGATGTGGGGCTCTGACTTTAATATTGGTTACCACACCCTCTTTATCTATAGTAAATTGAACATCTATCCTTTGCTTTCCTGATAAACCATAAGCTTCACTCAAAGAAGTTCTAAAATTTCTCAAGACAATTTTATTAATTCCCTCAGACAAACACATTCGCCTATCCTGATTCGACTTTAAATTTTCGCATCCTTTAAATACAGGAGCAAATTCAACAGCTAAAATGTTTACCGGTTCATCAACTGGTTCGTCATAATCAATAGCTCCAAAATCCAGATCTCCATCTGTTTTTATATTATCTGAGCTGGTAATATCTGTTTCTTTCCTGGTAAAAATTTCATTTTTAATAATTTCTAATTGATCTATTGCTTCAATTGGGGGCGCTTTTTCCTCTTTAACAGGCTCTTCGGTTTTAACAACTTCTTCCTGGTAAATTTTAAAATCATACACTTCTTCCTCTTCTATAGTATAATCAAACGCCTTGTTTACACTCACATCTTGTTTAATAAACGGGAACACTGTTTCAAATCCTAAATAGACTATCAACAAGCTTAATATTAACCCGATTTGAAAATGCAGCAATCCGTTTTTTCGTAAATTAGCATCATGCTTCTTTGTACAGTGCCTTTGTAACTCATTGCCGTGAGTTACTGTGCGTTTTTTAGTGTAACCTTTCATAATTAATATGGTTTTAATGTTAATGTTACGTTAAGTACAAGAAACATACCACAAAAGAAAAATCCCACCGTATGGTGGGATTTTTTACTCTGTATTTATAAAATCAGATCTTTTATTGTAGTCTGAAATTGATCGGAATACTAAATGGAACTCTTACCGCTCTTCCTCTTTGCTTTCCAGGAGTCATTTTAGGAAGTTTACCAATAATTCTGGCTGCTTCTTTCTCCAGGTTTTTATCTGGTCCTCTCATTCGTACGTTAGTAATACTTCCATCTTTATCGATAGTAAATAATACCGCAACACGACCTTGAATTCCTAATTCTTGAGCAATTTCCGGATAACGGAAGTTTTTACGAATATGTTTTTGCATTTGCTGGTTAAAGCATGCACGTTTATCACTTGCATTTTCACATCCAGGAAAAACAGGAACATCTTCAATTACAGCAAAAGGAACATCTACATCTACTTCTTCTTCTTCTACTTCTACTTCCTCTACTTCTATAATTTCTTCATCCTGATCTGTTTCTGTAGATTCAATAACAGTTTCTTCAATCTCTTCTTCATCTTCCACAACATCTATAATTTCTGGCGCTGCTGGTGGAGGTGGAGGTGGAGGTGTTTTCAACTGCTCTGTAATAGGCACTTCTTCATCTAAATCATCGTCTAGATTAAGAGCCTGGATATCGTACTCTGTTTTTTCATATTGTTTCCATTCTATACCCTGCCAGGTTAAAAACAATACTAAAGCAAGCCCTATAGCAAAGTAAAGTCCGCTATTTGCTGTTAGGTCTGCTTTTGGATTTTTCTTAAGTTCCATAATTCAAAAGTTTATAAGAATGCTAATTTAATTATTTATTTATATTAAAAGCAATTAATTCTCTGTTTTTAACGACTTGAGTTTTCTTAAAATTATCTTAAAAACAAAGATCCCGATCAATATTCCTACCGCATTAGCTATCATATCTTTTATATCTGCCGTTCTGCGGTATGGTAATACATCTTGTAAAACCTCAATAACTATACCATAAATAAAGAGGAAAACTCCAATAGCAATAATGAATTTATTTTTCAATGCCGATTCTTTTTTCTGATCAAAATAAAAAAGCCAAACTACAGCTAAAACCAAATAAAAGAGTGTATGGATAAGTTTATCTGAGGCATTAAACTTTATTTTAGGCAAATCTGATATAGAAAACAGGCTGAGCACTGTTAATAATAATGTCCAGCCTATTGCTAGTATTAATAAAATTTGCTTTTTATGCTTCAATAAGTTCTTTATAACCGGCATCACTTAGGAGAGTATCTATTTCTGAAGTATCAGAAATTTTAATTTTTATCATCCATCCTTCTCCATAAGGATCTGCATTCACTTTTTCCGGCTCATCTTCTAGCAAAGTATTAAACTCAATGATTTCACCACTAAGCGGTAAAAAAAGATCTGAAACAGTTTTTACTGCTTCTACGGTTCCAAAAACCTCATCTTTATCTAAGGTTTCATCAACTGTTTCTACTTCAACATAAACGATATCACCTAATTCACTTTGAGCAAAATCTGTAATTCCTACTACAGCGATATTATCTTCTATTCTTATCCACTCGTGATCTTTGGTATACTTTAAATCTGATGGTAAATTCATTTATTTCCAGAATTAATTATTAGACGAGCAAATTTACTTTTTTAAGGGACAGTAAACAAAAAAAATATACTAATGCTAAAACATTTCAAAACAACCAACATAAATACATTTTTACAAATCACAATAACCTCTTAAATTACTACATAATAGCTTACTAAGCTTCAATAAATTAACACTGGTTCATAAGTATCAGCTAAATCCTATATCTCTTGTGAATAGCTTTGAAAAAACAAGCCTAAGAAAAGTTCTTTTTTAAACCACCATAATAAATCCGTGAATTCGTGGCTTAAATTAAAAAAGTACTGTTTACCAATCATTGTAAATGGACACCAATACACAGATATTAGCTAAACCTTATTATCTCTTATGAACAGCTTTAAAGAAACAAGCTTCAGGAAAGTTCTTCTTTTTAACTACAACAAATAATCCGTGAATCTGTGGCTAAAAATCAGAAAAACACTAACTATTTAACAATCTCGATAAATGACACTGATAAACAGATATTAGCTAAACCTTATTATCTCTTGTGAATAGCTTCGAAGAAACAAGCTTAAGGAAAGTTCTTCTTTTTAACTACAACAAATAATCCGTGAATCTGTGACCAAAAACCAGAAAGAAATACTTTTATTAATTCCCAAAATTATACCTCAAAGTAAATCCGGATCGAATTGTTGTTTGCGGAAAGGCTGTTGAAATTGCAAATTTTGAAAATGTATGATCATAAAAGAATAAAGCTGTAAAGTTTTTACTCAAAGCATAATCTGCTGTAAACTTTAGACTAAAGATATTCTGCCCTGCAGTTACTTGATTATTCTCAATATCAAGATTTCTTATCACCGTTATATTATCTCTCAATGAAAAATCTGCTTTAAGGTTCAGATCTCCTTTTAAAGTAGTTTTCTTTCCTCCGATATTTGTTTTAAACCTTAAATCTTTAATTCTATATCCGAGTCCAAAAATATATTCTTTATCTGTTACTTCAGTAAGTAAATCATTATCAAAACTTAGTGACAAGGCCCTTCCTCTTTTAACTTCTCCCTGTAAACTAAAAGAATTTTTCAATTCAAAATCTACTCGTATCAACGGATTAAACTGCTCAACTAAAGTTACATTGGTAAACAAGTTTTCATTCAAAAAGTTTCCGGCCTGATCTATTTGAGTCAATGCAGGTAAATTGGCATCAAATTCTAAATTTGTTCTAAAAGAATTAATACTATAACTAGAACGATATCCATGACTTAAAGAAAGGCGTTTAAAACGTTTTTTAAACCATTTCAGTTTTGTTAATCCGGTATACTTTACATTCCAGTTAGGGATTGGTATATCCCTAAACGCTCCCAAACTAACATTATCTGCGCTTTGTCCTGTGTAAGCCGATAAAAATGCAGGTAACAGCACTGCCTGATTATTTCTTCCAAACCCTCTTGGAAAACCATTTTCATCGATATTGGCAGGATCGTTTATATTGATTCCATTTTGTAAAGCAAGTCTATTAGCTATTTCCAATCTGTTGGCTCTAAAATTATCAAATGTAACAGATGAAAATTCATCACTTCTCGAAAAAGATGTTCCTAGCAGCACCGTTGATATTGAAAAATCCCCAAAGCTGTTTCTCAATAAAGATTCAAATTCGAATTCTCCGTTCCCTACTTCGTTTACTCTAAAGTTTTCTGCTGTAGAGCTTGAAAATTGCCTATTAGCTACCAAGTCGATAGTTAGATCTGGTATCGGATTTACATTAGCTGTAATATTCAGATTAGTACTGCTACGTTCTATATATTGCTCATTAAATTCTGGAAAAGTGGTCAAAAACCCTCTTCTGGCTGCTTCAAAACGTATATCTGCCTGGCTTCCAAAAACAAATCCTGCTGAAGGTCGTAATGTTCCTATAAAACCAACAGATTCTGTATACCCCGGAAGTACTTTTCCATTATTCTCAGAATAATTTACCGTGATTCTTTTTACGCTGGTAACAGCATCTACAAAAGTGTTAAAGAGTTTAGAGGTTTTCTTAACTGGCTTTTTGGCCTGATCATTACCTCCCACTGCAGATAAATTGGTTCTGGATGCATTTGCTCTGTTGGCATCTGCTGTTGTTCTTTTTGTCAATCCAAAATACTTATACAGCTTATCCATTGTCAGTGTTCCTGTCAGTGTATGCGTGTTCGCATTTTGAATTGTATTTAAATTTTCTCCGGCTATCTCATTAAGTGCATCTCCCCCACGTTGCCAATCAAAATCGCCTGTGTATTGATAGTTAGCATTTAAAAAGCTAAATGCCGGGATTTTATTAAGCGGCAATTCATAATTTAACTCCAAACGCTGGGTATGCCTGTTGGCTTCTCCCGTATTAAAGAAATCATCATAAATTCCAACATCTTCTCTAATAAAAGTGTCTCCATTCTCATCTTCTCCAAAATAATTACGTACGATATTGAAGTTAGATGCCGTAAAATTAAATTGAAGTGATTTTGTCAAATTGTAGTTAATAGTATACTGCCAGTCAAACAAGAAATTACGCTGCTGCAATGTTGGAAGCCCCAATTGGTCACCTGCATTAATACCTGGCGCAAAGACTTCTCTAAAACGTTGTTGGTTAAATGCCCTGGTATAATTTGAATTAAAAGCCAGGCTCGTCGGTAAAAGGTTCAAATTCAAGTCTTTTACCCATTTCCAGTAGCGTCCTGTAAACAAAGAGTCGTTCTTTTTAAAAGGTGCAAACTCTGCAGGCTGAAAAGTATGATTATAAGCAACACCTGTACGTACATTTTGATCTCGTAATTCTTCAATCTCGAAATCCCTGTGGTTTACTTCATTATATGAGTAATTAAATGTAAAATTTTCAATATCGTATACTCTTGCTTTTTGTTCCGGAGCCCGATTCTTACGCAATCCTATTACATTAATACTTCTTCTTTTTGTATAATCTTCTGCTTGCTTTCTTGTAACTTCTCTTTCTTCTTGAGTATTGGCAGCATCAATCCTATCTTCTAAAGTAATATCCTGGAAAACAGGATCAAATTCCGGGGTTATTAACTCTTCCGAAAAACTATAATTAAAAGGTATTTGAACTCCCCATTTTTTTGGCAGTAGTTGTCCTAAGTTAATATTAGTATTGATGCCAAATTGTCTTGCATCTTCTCGGCTTCTTTCATTTGGTATTTGTTCTAAGGTACCAAAACCAATAGTACTTATCTGGCTTGTTACAGAGATGTTAGCAAAATCTGCAATATTTGCATCCAGAGCTCCTACAGCTGCCCATCCTCCTTTATTATCTAATTCGGATAAACGAAGTTCATTAAACCAAACCTCTCCACAAACTGTTTGACTACTCGATGGATTTTTTAATCCTAACATTAATGCTCTTATATTTCCTAAAGCTGGGTTTCCTTTAATCGCCAATCTTAAATTTCCTCTTGGCGTTGTAAACTCATTTTCACCATTAATCACTATCAGCTCTCCATTTTCATCTAACTCATAAAAAGTCAATTCAGAAAGCGTACCGTCTGATATACCCCTGGCTTTAATTCTTGATAATAATTCTAATGCTAAATCTAAATTATTCTCAGTTGGCCAGATAGTTTCTGCTGTAGTTGATCCTTCAGGGGTTACTTGTAGCGGTATTTCTACCTGGTAGAAGTTATCGTTAAAGTCGGTTCCTAATCGCATAAATGCCACCAATTGGCCATCAACCAAACGGGTTCCCTGAAATTCTTCAGCATGCAAAAACATTTGCAACCTTCTGTATTGCCTTAAATCTATATTTACATTTTTGAAAACACCTCTTGAATCTTCTGCTTCCAAATTACAAACCGTAAACGATAATGATTGCTCATTTTGCTGAATAATGGTATTATTATTATTCAGTTGCTCACGTCTAACTCCCGGAGGCAGTACATATGGAATAGGTCGTCTTTGTTCGTTTTCCTGGATATTTACTGTGTTAACATCAACAAATGTATTATTATCATCAGACGGATCATCATTTGGGTTACTACCATTGATTTGTAATGTTCTTGTATATGAACGGTAATCTCCTCTGATTAAATCTAAAGTAGCAAAACGCATTACAACGTCACGTTCAAAACCAGTCATATACATTCTCATAAAACTAATAGAACGTAAATCTGTAATTCCTCCAACCGCTGCAAACTGATCATCATTAGCATCATCAAAACTATTTGGATTAACAGGTATTTTAAATTGAATCCATCTGGCATTAACTACCTGGTTATTTGGAGTAGGAACACTAACTTCACGTATATCATTCACAAATCTGTCTCCTCTATTCAGACCTGGCCTAATAGGAATTCTATATTCGAAATAACTATTTACAGTATTTGTTGTTAAATCACGATCAATATCTTCTACATCCGGTAGAGTTGTAGAACCTCTATTGGTATTTCCAACAGCTACAGGAGAGTTACCATCTGTATTGTTAAAATTAAAATATCGATTTAGAATTCCTCCATCTCTACTTAGATAAAATTCATAATTATCCAAAGCCGGATCTCCTCCTCCTCCGTTATAAATTGAAGCTTCTTCGATATCATTTAACCCATCTAATCCAACATCCTGAACTGCTCTGTTTCCTTCATCAGCATCAAAGGCATATACTAAAGATTGTGTTGACGGTACTCTACCCCAAGGGACATCTATAGTTAAAGCTCCTCCTGTTTGATTTGCAATTGGGAGTCCGTTTTCATACTGCTTACGTCCGTCTGTTAAGATATCTTCAGAGATATTTCCCAGGTTAAATACTAATTCTCCCTGGTCTGGACCTACACCATCTACAAACGGATCTAACACCCAAAACTGAATAAACTCTACATTAGATTGCTCAAAGTTTGTACTGTTTAAAGGACGCATTATCCCTGCCCAACGTTCGTTTGGTTGTAATCCGCCAAAGTTTGTATTAGTATTATAAGGTCCTCTGTCTGTAGGATAATAAGCCAAATCCAGAGTATTCTGAACCGTAGTTTGTCCTTGAGGAATATCTACCTGAGGGAAAATTTCATCTATAAATACCCTACGCGTCTGGTTGGTTGAAACATCGTCATCTGAAATGCCTCCCGGACGCTGATTGGTAAAAAATATAGGATCTATCGTATACCATGCCAACTTAGCTCTTTCTATACCTGTACTTAATCCCGTTTCATTAATATCTATGAATTCTAACGGCGGACTCGCTAAAGACCATGCCAATGGTCCCCTGACGTCTACAGAAGATTGTGCGCCTTCAAAATCATCTAAAAATGCAGTAGTTTCTCCTTCAAAATCTGAATTTTTTGGAGATCCGGGAAGTAAATATGCAAATTCACCTCTAACCGATAAATTTGAAGGAACATCTGTATCTATGTTAGGTAACTTATTCACCCAACGTGTCAAGAACGGAAGTTCTGTAGAAAAGTTTCCATTTAATCCAAAAATAGTATTATTAACAGGCTCTACTCCAAAATTTGCTTTTTGTGTAAGAGGTCGTTCATTTAAATTTAAAAACGTCCCCCCCAAAACAAACTTATCACTAAACTTATGTTCTACATTAACTCCGGTGAACCTTCTTGTTTGCTGGCCAAAAATCGCATTGTTTTCTACTGAAACCTCGATAGGTGTATTCGAATCACGAAGCCCGGGATCTAAGATTTGTACCGTTCCTGCCTGGTAATTAACTGTAAAATCTATTCCTTCTTGTAAAACTCGTCCCGCAGCAGTCACTTTTACAGATCCTCTTGGCACATTAAATGCACCGATAGGAATTCCGTTTGCCCCTTCTGATTTATAACGTCCTTTTAATTGAAATTTATTCTGATCACTATCTTCTAAAGCTGCTGCTTTGGTTAACCGGTATAAGTTTCTGAAGACATACCGTTCCTGGTTTGCATTAAAACTTCCCGGATCTTCAAAATTACCCCCTCCTAAAACTTCAAATAAAAATTCTCCAAAAGGTTCTACTTTGGTAAAAACGATATTCCCTAATACAGGATCTACTGTTATTCCCGGAATAAAATCAAAAAAACCATCTCCTCCATTCTGCGGATCATTATATATATTTAGTCTATCAAAATTGAATACATCCAGCAATATACGTTCATCTAAACCTGTAGGAAATGTAGCTTCATCTACCGGGGTAAGGTAGTTTAACGGCGATGGGTCTGTATAAAGAATATTCATTCTAAAATCTTCCGCACTTAGCTGAAAAGCTCCGGTAGAATAAATATTTTTCATCATCAAGTCCCAGATCGGATCTGTAACATTTGTAATATTACTTTTTAAAAGTTTTGTTACCAGGGTGTTATTAACAATCACCCCAGGGTTGTTAGGATCTACTTCTGTTGCTCCAACTCCATCATTTGCAAATTCTCCTACCTGAAAAACTTCTCCTGCAAATGTATACTGGTAAGAAACTGCCAACACCTCATCATTACTTAAACGTTGTCTTAACGATATATATCCTAACTGTGTATTAAGCTCAAAATCACGTCCTTGATCTAGTTTTCTTGCATTTTCTAAAATAGCGTAATCAAATCCTTGCCTTACCGTTCCGCTTAAGCTCCCAAATCCTGACTGTACTGTAGCTATCTCTCTGATATCTTCGGTCAAAACTGAAGCTGCAGGATTTCCTATTTCTAATGGGTTATAATCGTTAGCATCGTTTCTGGGCAACTGCGAACCACCATTAAAAAAACCTGCCGGAGCAAAACCTTGTCTTTCTATTCTCGTATTATCAGGATTTGCTTCTCCTAAATCCTGGATAGAAACAATATTCCTAACATTATTGGTTTGTTGTCCTCTGTTTGTCACCCAAACTTCTATACGTGTAATCTGTACCTGGCTTCTTATATACGGATAACTTTCTAATGCCTGATCGTATTGATCTCTAAAAAATTGAGATAAAAAGAAGTGACGATCTTCATCATAATCCAATGCTAAGATCTCAAATTCAGTAAGCGTGCCTCCACCTTGAGCGATTACCGTTCTGCTTTGCGATCGTTGTTCTGAAAAAACACCGGTCACAGTAGTTCTTCCAAACTGTAATTCTGTTTTTACCCCAAAAAGGCTTTGCGCTCCCGTAATAAGAGAACTATTTAATGGTAAACTAACATTACCTATTTCTATTTTTCGGAGGATATCATCTTCTGTAGGTGTATATTCTAATTTAATCAGGTTTTGAAAATCGAAAGTAGCTTCCGTATCAAAATTGGCGGCAATTGAAAGCCGGGTTCCAACTTTTCCCAGTAAACTAACACTGATTCTTTGATCAAAATCAAAAGTAATATTAGTTCTGTTTCGCGGAGAAAGCGCAGGGTTATCATTTTTTTGAAAACGCACACCTAAATCAGTTGCTACAGATCCTTGCGGAATTACTTCTATAGTATTTCCTCCAAAAATGGATTCAAAGAAGTTAGAATTGACATAAAAATTAGGTAATAAATTCTTTTGCGCTTCTTCACTTCCTTCCTTTTTTCCTGAAATAGCATCAGATTTTTCTTTGAAATAGAGTTTGATGCTTTCTTTTTGAATTAAGTCTCTATATTTTTCCGGGGTTAAAATTAACGGATATCTTACATCAAAATCTCCAATAGTCTCCGTATAGAAATATAAATCTAAAACAGGATCGTATCTGTATTTTGAGATAATGCTAATAGGATTCTTTAACGTTATCTTACCCAACGAAACTCCTGTCTTTGTACTATCTTGTTTTTCTTCTTCCTGTTGCGCATTAGACGCAAAGGAAAAAAAGAATAGTATTACAAAGCAGAATACCTTAGCAAAGTATGTAAAACCTGATATCTTCTTTTTCAATCTATCTATAAGTTTTTAAGCGCTTGTTTAATTATCTCCTCAACACTTAAACCGGGACTGTCCTTTAAAATCTTATCGATTACTCTTTCCGATTGTTTTTTGGTAAATCCAAGGACTTCTAATGCTGATAACGCTTCATCTTTATTTGTATTGCCTTGTTGTGTAGAAACTTCGTCTATGTCGTAAATTTTAAGAATTTTATCCTTTAAATCAAGAATAACCCGTTGTGCAGTTTTAGCTCCGATACCTTTTATTGCCTGAATAGCCGGAACGTCATTCGCAGCTATTGCATCACGTATTTGAATAGGATCCATAGAAGAAAGCATCGTTCTTGCTGTACTTGCACCTATACCCGAGACAGAAATTAACAACCTGAATATTTCACGTTCAGATTTTTCAAAAAACCCAAATAAAGTATGTGAATCTTCTCTTACCTGAAGATGAGTAAATAATTGAAGGTTTTCTTCACTTGTAATTTTAGAGTATGTATGCAATGAAATATTGACAAAATATCCTACTCCGTTGGCTTCAATGACTACATCCGTCGGATTTTTTTCGACGAGCCTCCCCTTTAAATGTGTAATCATATCTTAATAAAACGTTAATTCTCCAAATGTAACAAAATAATTCACAAAAAAAAGCTCAAATCCTACTCTTAACGTTTACTATTTTTCTTGCCTCTGTTTTTTCTCTCTTTCTTGCACATCCAGAACCGCTACTGCTGCCATATTTACTATTTCTTCTACACCAGCTCCAAGCTGAAGAATATGAACTGCTTTGTCCATTCCCAGCATGATAGGACCAATAGAATCTATTCCACTAAGTTCTCTCATCAGCTTATTGGTAATATTTGCAGCATCCAGGTTAGGGAAGATTAACGTATTTACTTTTTTTCCTGCTAATTTTGAAAATGGGAATTTCTTTTGAAGTAATTCTTCATTCAATGCAAAATCTGATTGCAATTCACCATCTACGATAATATCAGGATAATAACGATGCAAGTATGCTATAGCATCTCTCACTTTAGATGCTTTTTCATGTGTAGACGATCCAAAATTAGCATATGACAGCATTGCAATTACAGGTTCAAAACCAAATATTTTAGTTACTGATGATGTCATTTGAGCAATCTTGGCCAATTCTTTAGCCGTAGGGTCTATATTAATTGATGTATCTGCCAAAAACATAGGCCCTCTCTGAGTCATCATTAAATTCATCGTAGCGACTTTAGAAACTCCCGGAGCTTTCCCTATAGTTTCGAGCATAGGTTTTAGTACTGTTGGATAACTTCTTGAATGTCCGGAGATAACTGCATCTGCATCTCCTTCGTTAACCATCATCGCAGCAAAATAGTTACGCTCTCTCATTTTTTTCTCAGCATCATATAATGTAACTCCTTTTCGTTTTCTTGATTCCCAATATTTTTTGGCATAATGATATTTCTTATCATTATACTCATCTGTCTTCGGATCAATTATTGGAACATCTGCGTCAAATTCTATTTCTTCTTTTAGCTCTCTAATTACATCTTCTCTTCCTAATAAGATAGGAAAGCCTATCCCTTCATCATGAATTATTTGTGCAGCTTTCAAAACATCTAGGTGATCTGCTTCTGCAAAAACTATACGTTTCGGATTTACTTTAGCCCTGTTATGGAGTAATCTTACGATTTTATTATCGTTTCCTAGACGTTGTAACAATTCTTCTTTATATAAATCCCAGTTATCTATTGGTGCTGTAGCCACTCCACTTTCCATTGCCGCTTTAGCAACTGCAGGAGGAACTTCGGCTATTAAACGAGGATCAAAAGGTTTAGGAATAATATAATCTTTCCCAAAAGTTAGTCTTGTCTCATCGTAAGCAATATTTACTTGTTCCGGCACCGGTTCTTTAGCAAGTTTTGCCAAAGCTTTAACTGCTGCCATTTTCATAGCTTCATTAATTTTTGTCGCCCGTACATCTAGTGCCCCTCTGAAAATAAATGGAAAACCAAGCACATTATTCACCTGGTTAGGATGATCTGACCTCCCTGTAGCCATAATAATATCATCTCTTGTTGCTACTGCCAAATCGTATGCTATCTCAGGATCAGGATTAGCCATTGCAAAAACTATTGGTCTTTTGGCCATTGACCTTAGCATTTCAACGGTAAGTATATCTGCAATTGAAAGGCCGATAAACACATCTGCATCTATCATTGCTTCTTCCAAAGTATCTATTTTTCTACCGGTAGCAAATTCACTTTTCTCTTTAGTAAGCCCTTCTCTATCTTTACGAATGACCCCTTTGCTGTCTAACATGACTATATTTTCTGCTTGAGCTCCAAAAGCTTTGTACAACCTGGTACATGAAATTGCTGCAGCTCCTGCTCCGCTAATCACAATCCTTGCTTCTTCTATTTTTCGATCTGTTAACTCTATCGCATTTAATAATGCAGCAGCAGAAATAATGGCTGTCCCATGCTGATCGTCATGCATCACTGGAATATCCAGCTCCTCTTTTAATCTTCTTTCAATCTCAAAAGCTTCCGGTGCTTTAATATCTTCAAGATTGATTCCTCCAAAAGTAGGCGCTATAATTTTTACCGTTTCAATAAATTTATCTACATCTGTAGTATCTAATTCAATATCCATTCCATCGATATCAGAAAAAATCTTAAACAAAAGGCTTTTACCTTCCATTACAGGTTTTGATGCTTCCGGACCAATGTTTCCTAATCCTAATACAGCCGTACCATTTGAAATGACAGCTACCAGATTTCCTTTGGTGGTATATTTATAAACATTGCTTTTATCTTTTTTAATTTCCAGGCAAGGTTCTGCAACTCCCGGAGAATAGGCCAAAGCCAAATCACGTTGTGTAGAATAACGTTTGGTTGGTACTATTTTAATTTTCCCCGGTTTAGGTTTGGCATGATAAACTAATGCTTCCCTACGCTTACTTTCTTTACTCATGAATCCTTTTTTTAGAATTAGCAAAGTTAAAAGTATTAACGAATTATTAATGATCTTTATAAAATAGTATGTTAATTTTTAAAAAAGCTGATTTTTGGTTTGGTATTTATCGACTATATATACCTAACTACATATTCTTTTTTTGCTCTATCAACTTTAGCGTTTCGTTTACAAATTCGGTTTTCCCTAAAACATATGCCCCTCGGTCATTCTTAAATTTGGACGCTAACTCCAGCTTTAAATTCTCATATTCTTTTGCTCTTTTAGTATTCGAGTTCAGATAGTCGCGAAAATCAATTTGCTTCCACATCACATTATTCTTTGGACACATATGAATATGAAAAATCTGTTCTTTTTTCCCATCAAGATTATATCCTTTGCCAAATGAAGAGTATTCTTCTATGTTTTCCCGTGCCGGAACTTTGAAATGAGAATACCTTAGAGCAGTAAATTTTTCAATAAGTCCCTCGTCAAATAGCAATTCTTTGGGAATACCAATCATCATATCGATATAGGGTTTTGATCTAATACCCGGGATTGAAGAACTTCCAAAATGTTCGATTCTTAGAATAGAGTCTGTTCCTACTTTTTCTAATATTCGTTCTTTCTCTCTTTTATAAATATTTTTCCATTCTGTATTATGTTCGACTAAATAAATTGGAAAAAGTGTATTCCATTCATCTCGCGTCAAATCATATAAAGTTTTTTTCATTTTCAAAGTTTTTACCCAACGATAGGCATGTTTATAATTATAAAAGCAATCAATTATTTACGAGAAAGTTATATTTCGCTTTAATCCTGAAAACTTTGTTCGCTTTACTGCAGATTTTCGAAACAGCTCTCTAAACACATCTTCTGTTATTTCTTCCCAATCTTTTTTGGTCATGGATAATAAATCGGGATGCGGATTAAATAGGGGTTCACTATGCGCTTTAGAAAAACGATTCCAGGGGCAAACGTCCTGGCAAACATCACAACCAAATATCCAATCATCAAACTTCCCCTTATACTCATTCGGAATTTGTTCTTTGAGTTCTATAGTAAAATACGAAATACATTTACTGCCATCTACCACATATGGTTCTGTAATTGCCTCTGTTGGACATGCATCAATACAAGCGGTGCAACTCCCGCAATGATCTGTAACCGGCGTATCGTATTCCAAATCGAGGTCAATTATAAGTTCTGCAATAAAGAAAAAAGAACCCACCTGTTTCGAAAGCACGTTTGAGTGTTTTCCGATCCATCCCAATCCGCTTTTTACAGCCCAGGCTTTATCTAATACCGGAGCAGAATCTACAAAAGCCCGTCCGTTTACTTCTCCTATTTCTTCCTGGATAAAATGAAGCAATGCTTTCAATTTATCTTTTATGACAAAATGATAATCTGTACCATAAGCATATTTAGAAATTTTAAAAGTATCAGGATCTTTTTGAGTTTCTGACGGGTAGTAATTCAGCAAAAGAGACACTACAGATTTAGCGTCATCTACCAGAAGCCTGGGGTCTAATCGTTTATCAAAATGATTTTCCATATAACGCATCTCTCCATGCATATTTTTATTTAACCATTTCTCTAATCTTGGCGCTTCTTCTTCCAGGAAATCTGCTTTAGAGACTCCGCATGACAAAAAGCCTAATCGCTTAGCCTCTTCTTTGATCAGCTTTGTATACTCTGCTCTTTTAGCCGATAGAATTATTTTTCCTGAATTTAAATTTCCCATCTGTAAAGATGTCTTTTCTTTGGGTTAAAAAAATAAAATTATTAAAATACTTCCCGAAAAGTGTAACAATTTGATAAAATAATTAACTAAAGGTATACAACTAACTAAAATTTTATGATACAAGTAGAACACTTAACTAAATCTTTTACTACAGTTATAAAAAAAGGATTTAAACAAGAGCGTTCGGTTGTTAATGCTGTAAATGATATATCATTTGAGTGTAAACCAGGACGTATTTTCTCATTATTAGGCCCTAACGGGGCAGGAAAAACTACCACTTTACGTATGATAGCCGGGATTATTAATCCAACTTCGGGAACTGCTATAGTAGATAATGTTGACATTGCTTCAACAGGAGATGAAGTAAAAAAACGAATTGGATTTCTAACAGGTTCAACCGGACTCTATGAGCGTTTAAATGCAGATGAAACCATTGAATTTTTCGGAAAAGTACACAGGATTCCTGAAAAGGAATTGAACGAGCGTAAAGAATACCTATTCGACAAACTATCCATCAACGATTTCAGAAAAAAGCGTATTGGACAAATGTCTACAGGGATGAAGCAAAAAGTTTCTATTGCCCGCACATTAATCCACGATCCGGAAGTGTTAATTTTTGACGAACCAACTTCTGGTTTAGATGTTATTACTGCCGATAGTATTATCGATTTAATTCGCGAATCCAAGGCTAATAATAAAACTGTAATTTTCTCATCTCATATCATGAGTGAAGTTGATTTACTTTGCGATGACCTTGCCATTATAAATAAAGGAAACATCATTTATAATGACAGCTTCTCCAACTTCAAAAAAGATATGAAAGCAGATACTTTGACCCAGGAATTTATTAACCGTGTAAAAGAAGCTTAAGCCATGAGAGAAATATTAATAATCATAAAAAAAGAACTCAAAGAGTTACTCAGAGATAAAAAAACTATTTTTAACTCAATCATTCTACCAACGTTAATTACTCCTATTCTCATCATAGGTATAAGTAAGGTTACTTCTTTTATTAATAAAAAAGAAAGTAGAAAAGCTATAGAAATTGGCTTAGTAAATGCGCCGGATGATTTTTTAAGATTAATAGCCAATGATACGCTTAATAAGACGACAAATTATCAGGCTACAGACGATTTTAAAAACCTCATTGATGAAGAAACCATACAAACGGCCATTGTATTCCCTTCTGACTGGGATTCACAAATGAGCAATTTAAACACAAGCGAAATTAAGGTTTACAGGAATGGAACCAAGGATAACGTAAATGATCGTGTGAGTGCACTTATTACATCTTATAATAATACCATCAAAGAATATCGTATTAAAGCTTTGGATATTCCGGTTCAAAAAATGACCCCTTTTAAAGAAACTTATGTAGAAGTAGGGGAACGAAAAGAACTTATTGGTAAGCGTATCGGCGGATTTATCCCTTATATCTTTATTTTATCATTATGGGGAGGATGTGTATTATCTGCTATTGACTTGGTTACAGGAGAAAAAGAACGTAAGACTATTGAAACGACTTTATCTTTACCTATTTCTAAGTTTAAAATATTATTAGGAAAAGCTGCTGTTTCTTCTTTATTAGGGTTTCTACCGGCACTCTTTAATATCGTTGGTATTATTATTGGAGTTAAACTTCTGGACAATATTCCTCCGGCAATTCAGACTTTAATCGATGAATTCTTAAGTGTACAGAATTTAACTCTTATTTTATTATTACTAATTCCGTTTGCTATCTTCATATCGGCTCTACTCATTGCTTTAATTACAGGTGCTACATCTTTTAAAGAAGCACAGAGTAAAGTTACTCCGGTAATTATGTTTATTATCATTCCTTTGGTTTTAGCAATGTTACCTACTATGGAGTTAAGCTGGGCTACCGTTTTTATTCCGGTGTTAAATATAGGATTAGGAATTAAAGATGTAATGGCAGGTACAATAGATATGGCACAATATGCTACTATATTAGTCTCTATGATTGCAATAGCTGTTGGGGCTATTTTCTTTAGCTACAAAAAATTCTCTGATGAGAATGCTATCTTAAAATAAAAATTTAAATTTTAGTTAATATATTCTAAATCCCAATTACAGATTGCAATATCTAGTGATTGGGATTTTAGTTTTTAATTAGATTTATTCCTGCCTACGCAGAAATGACAGTGTAGAGAAATAGTTATTTTATTTCACCGTTCTTGGTTCAAACTTTAACTGTGCATTATCTGGTCTCAATGTGATTAATGGTTTGATCTCGATGCTACTTTGATTTGTACTTACCTTGTACCGCCTGATTGTCTCGCTTATTGCCAATATCATCTCGTACATGGCAAAATTATTTCCGATGCACATCCTTGGCCCTGCTCCAAAAGGAAAATACCAATCTGAATATGTTTTCTTTTTATCTGCTGAAAATCGATCAGGATTAAATTTATCAGGGGATTCCCAAAAATCTCCATTACGATGTAATTCATAAAAAGAAATGAGTACCAGAGTTCCTTTATCTAGTTTTATTCCGTTGTATTCATCGTCTTCTATACTCACCCTATCTGTGATATACGCCGGAGGATATAATCGCATTGCTTCTTCTATACATTGCCGTGTATATGACAAGGCACTTAATTTTTCTAACGCTTCTAATTGTTGTTCTTCAGTATCCTTTACTTCTTGAAAAACTTTTTCCTGAATTTCCGGATGAAGAGCCAACAAAGCTAAAGTAAAGGTTAAAGCATTTGCCGTAGTTTCGTGGCCTGCGGTAAAAAGAATTAATATTTCATCTATTAGTTGCTTGTTAGACATTGGGTTTCCATCGTCATAACGGGCATTAAGAAGCATATCCAGCAAATCATCATAAGATTCTTGTGAAGATTTTCTATCCTGAATAATGGTATTAAGTATAGTTCTTGCTTCATTGGTAAGCTCAATATTTTTTTGAATTTGCCCGCTAAAATAAAACCACCATTTTTTATATGGTTGTCTTAATTCTTTGATCAGCATTTTTTGAGCAACTTCAGTAATATGTTGTAGCCTCGACATTTCACTATACATACTCACACTAAATAACGATTTTGCAACTACCTGGAAAGCCATATTACTCATCTGAGGGTAAATATCAACAAACTCATTTGTAGGTGTCTTTTTCAACTCTACATCTATAGTCTTTTCAATCGTCGCTATTAATGCATTCAGTTTCTTTTTATGGAAGGCAGGTTGAATAAGTCTTCTTTGTTTTAACCAATATTCTCCATTGGAGGTCAAAATACCATTTCCCATATACTTTGCAACATCTTCTGTTTGCAATCTGGATTTATAATATTTCTTTTGTTGTTTCTGAAGGATATGAGTAGTCAGTCCCCGGTCACGAGTAAGAAGAGAACTTCTTCCAAAACCTACTTTAATAAGGAAAGTATCTCCCAGTTTTTCAAAATTTTCACGATGAAATGGTAACGGATTTTTTAATATACGCCTGGCATTAGCATATATTTTCAAGAAAGAAATTACAGGAATCTTTTCACTCATGATACCGTCACTTAAAACAATCCTCCTTGAGTCCCACCTTTTATTCTCCCTAAGTGTTTATAAGCCATCTCTGTAACCTCTCTTCCGCGAGGCGTTCTGATAATAAAACCTTGTTGTATTAAAAATGGTTCATAAACTTCTTCTATAGTTTCTGCACTTTCGGAAACTGCAGTAGCCAAAGTTGATATCCCTACCGGACCTCCTTTAAATTTATCGATAATAGTGGTCAAAATTTTATTATCCATTTCATCCAATCCATAAGCATCCACATTCAAGGCTTTAAGACTGTATTTTGCAATTTCTATATCAATAGTTCCGTTTCCTTTGATCTGAGCAAAGTCTCTCACCCTTCTCAATAAGGCATTCGCTATTCTTGGGGTACCTCTACTTCTTCCTGCTATTTCAATAGCAGCTTCCATGGTAATTGGAACTTTTAGAATGTAAGCACTTCTCTGAACTATGGTTGATAATAATTCTGTACTGTAATACTGTAATCTGCTGCTTATTCCAAAACGCGCTCGCATTGGAGCTGTCAACAACCCTGATCTTGTAGTTGCTCCCACCAATGTAAACGGATTCAAATTGATTTGAACCGTACGCGCATTAGGACCACTTTCGATCATGATATCAATCTTATAATCTTCCATTGCAGAATACAAATATTCTTCTACAATAGGGCTTAATCTGTGTATTTCATCAATAAATAAAACATCACGATCATCTAAATTGGTAAGCAAACCTGCTAAATCACCAGGTTTGTCCAGAACCGGGCCTGAGGTTATTTTTATACCTACTCCCAGTTCATTAGACAGGATATGTGCCAATGTAGTTTTCCCTAAACCGGGAGGCCCGTGAAACAAGGTATGATCTAAAGCTTCTTCTCTCTGATTTGCTGCTTCTACAAAAACTTTAAGGTTCTCCAACACGGATTCCTGGCCTGTAAAATCTTCAAAATTTAGTGGGCGAAGTGCCCTTTCTATATCAAGTTCTTCAGAAGAATAATTTGCTTTATCAGGGTTTAAATTCTCGTTCATAATTCAGTATCTAATATTACGAAACTTTTATTAAGTATTTCATAATACTTCACTTTTAACAAAGATAAAATAAAAAGCCTTTCTTATATCGTTCTCCTTTTTAATTTATATTTCTTCAGAAGCTTTGAAAACTACTGTTTCCTCTCATATTTATTGTGATTTTTCCACAACATAAAATTGAATTTTATAAGTAATTTAGTTTTAAGGGATTATACAGGTCTTTTATTTAAACGTCCAAGATTACTGAAATCATAAACTAAAAACAATTGCTTTGACACAAGTATTAATTATTGCATATAATATATCTTCTGCATCATTTCATTCATTTCTAATATCACAAAAGCATTCTTTAACAAAAAAACAGACACAAATTGTGAGTGTCTCTAAATGTTCGCAACAAACAAACCAAACATTAAAACGTTTAACGATGAAAAATCTATTAAAATTCGGAAAAATTCTAAGTAAAAAAGAGCAAAAAGAAATTAATGGAGGGGTTCTTTTACCAGTATCAGATTGTTGTGTTTGTATATACAGACCTGCAGGCTTACCTTATCAAATAATTCTTACACAATCATGCTCTATTACTTGTCCGGTTGATGGAGATCCTGAACAATACGGTGATGGTTGCTAATAAGATTGAGATTTTATCAATTTCTGTATTAGAAACCTACCAGTAGTTTTATAGATAATGATAAAACAAAAAGCCTTTCTTATGATAATCATCAAAAAGAAAGGCTTTTTTTATGAATTATTAGATTTTCATCTAATGGTTTACTTCTTCTTCTCCGTCTTGTAACGGAATATGCTGAGGCACATAATCTTGTCCAGGAATAACATATTCTCCGTCTTCGTTTACTTTACTGTAATCGTATGCCCAACGATGAACATGCGGTATTGGTCCGTCCCAGTTTCCGTGAATATGTTCCATTTCTGCAGTCCATTCAAGTGTATTCGATTTCCATGGGTTTTTAGACCCTCTCTTTCCGTAAAAGATACTATTGATGAAGTTAAATACAAAGATCAATTGAGCTACTCCTGCAATTATTGCAAAGACTGTCATCACAACGTTAACGTCATTTAACTCGTCAAACATCGGGAATGCTGTATTTTCATAGTAACGTCTAGGTAAACCTGCCATTCCTATAAAGTGCATCGGAAAGAAAACTCCATAAGCACAAACTGCAGTAATCCAAAAATGTATATATCCTAAGTTTTTATTCATCATTCTTCCCTGGAACATTTTTGGGAACCAGTGATAGACTCCTGCGAATAATCCGTAAAGGGCAGAGATACCCATTACCAAGTGGAAGTGAGCCACTACAAAATAAGTATCGTGAACATTGATATCTAACGTACTGTCTCCAAGAATAATTCCTGTTAATCCTCCTGTTATAAAAGTAGATACTAAACCTATCGAGAATAACATTGCGGGGTTAAATTGCAGGTTTCCTTTCCAGAGTGTTGTGATATAGTTGAATGCCTTTACAGCAGATGGAATCGCAATTAATAATGTTGTAAATGTAAATACAGATCCTAAGAATGGATTCATACCAGATATAAACATATGGTGACCCCATACTATTGTTGATAAAAATGCAATAGCCAAAATTGAAAATACCATTGCTCTGTATCCAAAGATAGGTTTACGTGAATTAGTTGCTATTACTTCAGATGTAATTCCCAATGCCGGTAGTAGTACAATATATACTTCCGGGTGACCTAAGAACCAGAATAAATGTTCAAATAATACCGGAGAACCGCCTTGATAATGCAGTACTTCTCCCTGGATAAATATATCTGACAAGAAGAACGATGTACCAAAACTTCTATCCATGATCAACAATAAAGCTGCAGAGAATAATACAGGGAAAGAAACCACTCCAATTATAGCTGTAATGAAGAACGCCCAGATTGTTAATGGTAATCTAACCATAGACATTCCTTTTGTTCTTAAATTAAGAACAGTAACAATATAATTTAATGATCCAAGTAATGAAGATGCAATAAAGATAGCCATTGAAACCAACCATAGTGTCATTCCCATTCCAGAACCTGCCTGAGCCTGTGGTAATGCACTTAACGGTGGGTAGATTGTCCAACCTGCAGATGCCGGTCCTGCCTCTACAAATAAGGAAATTACCATAACTAAACTCGACAAAAAGAATAGCCAGTAAGAAACCATATTCAAGAAACCGGAAGCCATATCTCTTGCTCCAATCTGTAACGGAATTAATAAATTACTAAAGGTACCACTTAAACCAGCAGTTAACACAAAGAATACCATGATAGTACCATGTATAGTTACTAATGCCAGGTAAATATCTGCATCCATTACTCCATCTGGAGCCCATTTTCCTAATACTGCTTCAAATATTGGAAAAGACTCACCAGGCCATGCTATTTGCATTCTGAAAAGCAGAGACATTGCAATACCTATGAAGCCCATAACCAAACCAGTAATTAAATACTGCTTAGAGATCATTTTATGATCCTGGCTAAAGATATATTTTGTTATAAATGTTTCTTTATGATGATGTCCGTGATCGTCGTGTGCGTGATCATCTACATGTGCTGCTGTTGCTGACATAATCTATATATAATTAATTTCTTTAGTTTTCTTTATTATTTATTCTGAAGCGATTGTTTGGCTAAATGTTTTTTGTTCTGCCATCCACTTATTGTATTCTTCTTCTGTCTCAACAATAATTTTCATTTGCATGTTGTAATGAGATTTTCCACAAATCTTGTTACATAAAAGTACATAGTCAAACTCCCATGGATCTAAAGCCTCTTCACCTTTTGCCACTAGCTCTTTACTTTTTTCTGCTCTGAGCTTATTTGTTCTTAATACTTTATCTGCTATTCTAGGATCTAACCTCATTTCTTTTGTAGTGATCGTCGGGGTAAAAGAGAATTGAGTAATCATACCCGGAACACAGTTCATTTGTACTCTAAAGTGAGGCATGTACATCGAGTGAAGTACATCTTGTGAACGCATTTGCAGGTTCACTTTTCTACCCACAGGAATATGTATTTCTGTAGTACTTACAACATCATCTAATCCATTAGGATCTGAAGCATCAATACCAGTGACATTTTGACCGTCAAAATCCTGAAGGAAACGGACATTAGCTGCTCCTAGTACATTATCTTCTCCTGCATATCTGGCTTTCCAGTTAAACTGCTGTGCATATAATTCTATTACTAACGGATCGTCTTCATCATTGATATCCATGATATCAGACCATGTAAATAATCCGTAAAGAATTAATCCTGCTAAAACAATTACAGGAATAATTGTCCATATAAACTCTAACTTATCATTATCTGCAAAGAACAATGCTTTTTTACCTTTTTCACCTTTATATTTAAAAGCAAAGTAGTGTAATAAAAATTGTGTTATGATCTGTACAGTGAAGATCAATACCATTGAAATAAACATCAATTGATCTACATCTTTACCATGTTCAGATGCCGGAGTTCCAAGAACTACATGTCCCCATTTCCAAAATGAATAAATAGTAAGTAAGTAGATGAATATCAAAAAGGCAAACATCAGATACCCATTCAATTTGTTATCACCATCATTAGCTACCTCGGGGTTTTCACTCTTAGCCTGTGATAATTCAAAGATTTTTGTCATTTGCCAGATGGCTATTCCAACAAGTACGAGAACTATTATCGTTAAAAAAGCAGTCATTATTTATCCTGTTTACTTTTTAAAATTTTTAATTAATAATGAAAGTGTTTACTTTCTTCTATAAATGGATTACGCTTGGCAATTAATGGTGCTTTAGTAAGTGCATTAAATACAACGTAAATAAATAATCCTAAGAAGAATAAAATACTTCCTATTTCCGGAACTCCAATAAACCATTGGTCTCCTACAGTACCCGGCATGATCATATTAAACACATCTATATAATGTCCTAGTAAAATAACTATACCAGCCATTACTACAAACCAATTCATTCGTTTATAATCACTATTCATCAATATTAATATTGGGAAAGCAAAGTTCATTACCAACATTCCTAAGAATGGTAGTTTATAATCCTGGAACCTCGCAACGAAATACGTAACCTCTTCCGGGATATTAGCATACCAGATTAACATAAATTGCGAGAACCATAAGTATGTCCAGAAGATACTAATTGCAAACATGAATTTTGCTAAATCATGGATATGACTATCATTCACCTGCTCTAAATACCCTTTAGATTTAAGATAGATAGTAATCATAGCAATTACGGTGATACCAGATACAAACATACTTGCAAATACATACCATCCAAATAATGTACTGAACCAGTGTGGCTCTACACTCATAATCCAATCCCATGACATCATAGATTCACTCACCAGGTAAAATACCAGGAATCCGGCAGATATTCTGAAGTTCTTTTTAAAGTTACTATTATCTGAAGCACTGTCCTGAGCTATAGAGAATTTTCTTGAAAAATGTCTGTAAGTCACCCAACCTGCAATATAAATTGCAGCTCTTATTAAAAAGAAAGGCACATTTAAATAAGAAGCTTTTCCTTGTAATAATTTATCGTGAGCTACTACTTCCGGATCCATCCATACAAAAAGGTGGTTTAAATGGAATCCAGATAATAATAAGAGAATAAACACAATAACTGCACCAGGTAATAAATAGGCAGTAATTCCTTCCATTACTCTAAATAAAAGTGGAGACCATCCTGCTTGTGCTGCTCTTTGTATTGCGTAGAATGCTAAAACTCCAAGTGATAGCATCATAAAGAAGAATGCAGCTACATAAACAGCAGCCCATGGTTTGTTTTTTAATTGAGTTAATAAATGTTCCCCATGTTCATCTCCATGAGACTCTGCTCCTCCATGAGCATCATCTTCACCATGAGATTTCTTTTCTCCATGAGATTCTTCAGCATTTTCATTTCCATGAGCTGGAGCATCATGCCCTGCTTCTTCTCCGTGACCTCCACCATGATGTGCATCGGCAACCATTGCTTTTGCTTCTTCAACTGTTGAAGGTGCTGCTAAAAATCCGTATCCTATTCCAAGAACACCAACAATCATCAAAATGAAAGAGGCCATTCTTAATCTATTTGAAAACGTATACATATCCTGATTCTATCTCTAATTATTTTAATAAATCTTCTCTAAGCTTTTCTACATATGCTGTTACTTGCCAACGCTCTTCTTCGTTAAGCTGAGCAGCATAAGAACCCATTGAGTTAAGTCCGTAGTATATTACATGATAAATACTACCTTCTGTAATATCTCTGTCTTTATAATTTGGTACTCCTACTATTTTTTCTCTTTGGTTCAGGATTCCATTTCCATCTCCTTTCGTACCATGGCAAACTGCACAATAAATATCATATAATGCTTTACCTTCTCCTAAACTTTCTTCTTTCTGTAAAGAATCTAAAGGGCTCTTTAAATTCTCATATGCCAGTGCTTTCCCATCTACTGAGTTTTCATACCCAAAAGGCAACCACCCTCTTTTTACGGTATTCTCTGGAGGAAGCTGTGCTTCTACTCCATTGGCAAATGCATTTGACTCTGAATAAGTCTCATAACCTACCGATTCATACATATTTGGAAAATACTGATAGTTAGGTTTAGATTTGTTAAAACATGATGTTAACAATAATGCTATTCCTAGTACTACTCCTATGTTACTAAAGCTCTTCATATCTATTATTAATGCTTTTCTGAAATATTAATTTCCAAGGCTCCTGTTTGCTCTAACAAAGCTTTCACTTCATCTTCATTATCATGCACAGCTACTTCCATTAAGAAGTGATCATCTGTTGTTCTCACATCCGGGTTTTCTGCTTTTTTAAATGGCCATAATTTACTTCTCATATAAAAAGTAATTACCATTAAGTGAGCTGCAAAAAACACTGTTAATTCGAACATGATAGGTACAAATGCAGGCATATTTTCAATGTAACTAAAACTAGGCTTACCTCCAATATCCTGTGGCCAGTCTTCTATCATGATATAATTCATCATAGTAATTGCTACAGACAATCCTAATAAACCATACATGAATGCCGTAATCGCTATTCTTGTAGGCGCTAACCCCATAGCTTTGTCCAGTCCATGAACAGGAAACGGACAGTATACCTCTTCTATATGATGATGTGCAGCTTTTACTGTTTTTACTGCATCCATTAATACATCATCATCATTATATAATGCTTGTACAACTTTAGTGCTCATACATTAACTGTTTTTAAGTTTTTCAGCCTGTCCAGCCCAATCATCTCGTTGTGCTCTACCAGGGAATGATCCTGTAATTTCGTCTAAAAGATCGTATTCTTTACTTGTCATTTTACTTACCTGATCGTATGTAAAAATTCCAATTTGATTCAATGTTTTTTCCATAACAGGTCCAATCCCGTTAATCTTTTGAAGCTTATCTGCTGTTTGCGTTTCTGCATCAAAAGTTCCTAAGCTACTTAGCAATTCGCTAGTCTTGGCTTCATTGTCTGCAGAAGAAACAGTTTCCGTTTTTTCAACCTTAGCTTTAGCACCGCCAGCTTTCTCATATAAAGGCTTACCCGCTTCTCTTAATTTCTTATACCTATCTCCAGAGGATTTCAAGATTGTTTTCACCTCTGCCTGAGCAATTACAGGGAATGTTCTTGAGTACAACAAGAATAATACAAAGAAGAATCCGATTGTTCCTATGAAGATCCCTATATCTACAAAAGTAGGTGAGAACATTGTCCATGAAGATGGTAAATAATCTCTGTGAAGAGAAGTCACAATAATCACAAAACGCTCGAACCACATTCCTATGTTTACTACTATAGAGATTATGAATGAGAACATGATGCTCGTTCTTAATTTTTTAGACCACATGAACTGAGGAGAGAATACATTACAAGTCATCATTGACCAGTATGCCCACCAGTAAGGTCCTGTAGCTCTGTTTAAGAATGCATATTGCTCATATTCTACTCCAGAATACCATGCAATTACTAACTCTGTGATATATGCACATCCAACAATAGATCCTGTAATCATGATGACAATATTCATCAATTCTATATGCTGAACAGTAATATAATCTTCTAAGTGACACACTTTACGCATGATGATAAGTAGTGTATTTACCATCGCGAAACCAGAGAAAATCGCCCCGGCAACAAAGTATGGAGGAAAGATCGTTGTATGCCATCCTGGTATTACTGAGGTAGCAAAGTCAAACGATACAATGGTATGTACAGAAAGGACAAGTGGTGTTGCTAAACCTGCCAGTACCAAAGAAACTTCTTCAAAACGCTGCCAGTCTTTTGCTCTACCTGTCCATCCAAAACTTATTATACTATATATTTTCTTTTGAAAAGGCTTAACTGCTCTATCACGGATCATTGCAAAATCAGGTAAAAGACCTGTCCACCAGAATACTAATGAAACTGATAAATATGTAGAAATTGCAAATACATCCCATAATAGCGGAGAGTTAAAGTTTACCCACAATGATCCGAATTGGTTTGGAATAGGTAATACCCAATACGCCAACCAAGGACGACCCATGTGAATAATCGGGAATAAACCTGCCTGAACTACAGAGAAAATTGTCATTGCTTCTGCAGAACGGTTAATCGCCATTCTCCATTTCTGACGGAATAAAAGTAGTACCGCAGAAATAAGTGTTCCTGCATGACCAATACCTACCCACCAAACGAAATTGGTAATATCCCAGGCCCAACCTATTGTTTTATTTAATCCCCATGTACCGATCCCTGTTGAAATTGTATAGATAATACATCCAATTCCCCAAAGAAAAGCTACTAATGCGATAGAAAATACAATCCACCAATGTTTATTAGCTCTACCTTCTACAGGTGCTGCAATATCTACTGTTACATCGTGATAACCTTTATCTCCGGTAACTAAGGGTCTACGTATAGGTGCTTCGTAATGCGACGCCATAATCCTTTATAGTTGTTTCTTAATTATTTATTATGCTTCTTCAGTATTTCTCACTTTAACATGGTAGAATACATTTGGCTTAGTACCAACATGCTCTAATAAGTGATACATACGTTTATCTTCTTTAAGTTCTGCAACTTTACTGTGCGAATCGTTAACATCTCCAAATATCATCGCTCCACTATCACAAGCTGCTGAACAAGCAGTCTGGAATTCTCCATCTTTAACTGGTCTTCCGTCACGTTTTGCATCAAGAATTGTTTTTTGTGTTTTTTGGATACACATAGAACATTTCTCCATAACTCCACGAGAACGAACGTTAACATCCGGATTGATTACCATTTTTCCAAGATCGTCATTCATATGATAATCAAACTCATCATTGTTATTATACAAGAACCAGTTGAATCGACGAACTTTATATGGGCAGTTATTCGCACAATAACGTGTACCTACACATCTGTTATACGCCATTTGGTTTTGTCCTTGACGACCGTGTGAAGTCGCTGCTACCGGACATACCGTTTCACATGGTGCGTGATTACAGTGTTGACACATTACCGGTTGGAAAGCTACCTGTGGATTCTCTGACGGACTTTCCATTTCTCCAAATCCTCCCAATGAACCATTATCTCCAAATAATCCGCTTAATCCTTCTTTCTTTTCATCATCCAATTCAAATGATGCTTCAGAAGAGTAATATCTGTCAATACGCAACCAGTGCATATCTCTTGATTTTCTAACTTCAGCTTTTCCTACAACCGGAACGTTATTTTCTGCATGACAAGCGATCACACACGCCCCACATCCTGTACATGCATTTAAATCTATAGAAAGATTAAAATGATGTCCTATGGAGCGATCAAAAGAATCCCAAAGGTCTACAGAAGTAGCAGGAACCTCTTGATGGTTTAAAGAAACTTCAGGAACAGGGTTCCATTCATGGTGATCTTTTGTATTAAAAATCTCCAGTGTCGTTTCTTTAATAATATCTCCTCTACCCATTAAGGTATTGTGTAATTGTACGCAGGCAAACTCATGTTCTCCTGAAGCTCTTTCTACAGTTACACTTTGTGTAGTATTAAAATCCTGATATAACGGATAAGCATTTACTCCGGTTTGCATTTCAGATTTCATACCGGCTTTTTTACCGTATCCAAATGCAATACCTACAGAGCCTTTTGCTTGTCCTGGCTGAATAATCACTGGCAACGTTGCAGAAACGCCATTAACAGTTACTTTAGCATAACTACCATTTAAACCACCGTTAGCTACATTCCAGTTCTTTAATCCTAATGTTTCAGCATCAGCTTTAGAAACAACTATATAGTTATCCCAGGAAACCCGTGTAATAGGATCCGGGAATTCTTGTAACCAAGGGTTATTAGCCTGCTGACCATCTCCCAATCCTATTTTAGGATATAAAACAAGTTCCATTCCCTGAGAAGAAGCATTACTTAAACTTCTTACCGCACTAGCTACCGCAAAAGCAGGAGCTCTTTCTTCACTATCTTCAGCAGGAGCAACCTCATCAGCTTCAACCTCTGGTAAAGTTGCTATAAAAACACCATCATGAAGTACTTGATTCCAACCAGATGCTTCAATTACAGAACTCGTCCAGGTTTCTTTAATATAATCGTAATATGTTTTATCACTATCAATCCACTCTAATAAAGCATCCTGAAACTGACGCGTATCAAATAACGGACGAATAGCTGGCTGCATTAAACTTAAATACCCTTTTTTCATTTCGGTATCCCCCCACGCTTCTAAATAATGTGGCGCTGCAGCTATATAATTTGTTTGTGTTGATGTTTCATCTTCTTTCATTGAAAATGCAACAGATAACTCAACATTCTTTAAACCTTCAACAAACTCAGAAGCATTCGGTAATGTATATGCCGGATTTACACCAGATGTAATCAAAGCACCTACTCTTCCACCCTTCATATCAGCAACTAATTGAGCTACTTTTTTAGTATCTCCCTGACGTATCATTCTAGGAGAAACCGTATCAAATGCATCACTTCCAAGATTTTTATTGATTGTCAATGCCAAACCTTGAGCATTTACATCCTGAATACCAGTAATCACAACTCCTTTGCTTCCTGCTTTTCTAAGTTGATTTGCAGCACTTTTAACAGCTTCATCGATATTAGCTGGCAAATCACCAGAAACAGATGTTCCGTTTAAGTAACCATACAACTTAGCTAATGCTACTTTTTGTTGAGATGGCGTTAATGGCACACGTTTATCTGCATTTGCACCTGACAAGCTCATGTTTGATTCAAACTGAACATGTCTTGACATTTTTCCATGTGATGGGATACGCCCTTTTGCATAACCTCCATCATATCCTCCTCCTTGCCAATCTCCTAAGAAATCCGCACCAAAAGAAACAATCACTTCAGCCTTAGAAAAATCATAATCTGCCAGCGCTCTTGTTCCATATTGAACTTCAAAAGCTTCTAAAGCAGCGTTTTCAGAAATCGCATCATATTGAACGTGTTCAACATTACCATACTTTTCTGTAAATTCTGCAATCAATCTAGAAGTTGACGGACTCGCAAAAGTCTGAGTTAATAGAACAATTTTCTTAGAAGAACCTCTAAGCGCATTCAATTTACTCTTTACTGCATTATCCAATGCAGACCAGGAAACATATTCCCCACCTTGCTTTGGTCCTTGAACTCTTAGACTATCATATAATGATAAAACCGATGCCTGAACACGAGCATTTGCTCCGCCTTTAAATTTCGCATCAGTATTGTTTTCAATTTTAATAGGACGCCCTTCTCTTGTTTTAACAAGAATGCTAGCAAAGTCATATCCATCTGCAATAGTAGTCGCATAGTAATCTGCCACTCCCGGACGAATTTGCTCTGGCTGCACCACATAAGGGATAGATTTAACTACTGGTCCTTCACAAGCTGCCAAGGTAGCAGCCGCAGTACTAAAGCCAACATACTTGAGAAAGTCTCTTCTTGTAGTTGATGATGATTCTAAAGTTTCTTTATCTCCTAAAAAATCATCTACAGGAATTTCTTCGACAAACTCATTCTGTTTTAGCGTCTCAACAATAGAACTGTTTGGATTCAGTTCTTCAACACTTTTCCAGTATTTTTTGTTTGATGCCATCTTATATATATAATTAACGCTTTATAATTCGATTAATAGTGACACTTACCACATTCTAAGCCTCCCATTTGAGCGGCTGTGAGTTTATCGACACCATATTTCTTTGATAATTCTTCGTGAATCTTTTCGTAATACTCATTACCTTCAATCTTCACATTGGTTTCTCTGTGACAATTCACACACCACCCCATAGTTAATGGAGCATGTTGTCCCATAATCTCCATTTCTTCTACCGGACCATGACATGTCTGACACTCAATCCCTGCTACTGTTACGTGCTGAGAGTGATTAAAGTATACAAAATCAGGAAGGTTATGAACACGCACCCATTTTACCGGTTTTGTCTCTCCTGTATATTCCTGGTTTTCTTCATCCCAACCTACAGCTTCATATAGCTTCTTGATTTCTTTTGTATAGAATTCTTTGGTATATCCATTTGCAAGATCTTCTTCTCCATTATAGTCCGAAATACTTTTGTGACAGTTCATACAAACATTCAACGAAGGAATTCCTGAAGTCTTAGAAACTCTTGCTGAAGAATGACAGTACTTACAATCAATCTCATTATCTCCAGCATGAATCTTGTGCGAATAATGAATAGGCTGTATTGGAGTATATCCTTGATCCACACCTACTTGCATTAAGTAACCGTAAGCAAAATACGCACCTGTTAACAACAAGAATACTGTAGTCACTAATACCAGGAACTGATTCTGAACAAAAGCTTTCCAAATCGGAATTGTTTTTTCTTTTTCCTCTTCAATTTCAACTCCATTAGCAGCAGCAATACGTTTTAACGTCTTGTTCACCAAGAACAACATCACTACTAAAATCCCAAAAACTAAAACTAAAGCACCAAGGATGATTTCACTTGATATTCCAGAACCTCCACTTCCAGAACCTCCATTTCCAGAACCTCCATTCCCAGCAGTATCATCAACAGGTGGTGGCGGTGGCGCATCCGTATACGCTAAGATATTATCAATATCTTCTGTAGTTAACTGTGGAAAAGCATTCATCACAGCAGGCTGCCATTCATTCCAAAGCGCAACTGCCTGAGCATCGCCTTCTTTAATCATTTTCTGACTGTTGTTAATCCACTTGTACAGCCATTCTCTTTCATATTTAGCACCTACACCTCCTAATGGCGGACCAGTTCTCTTCTTTTTTAAATCATGACAAACAGCACAATTGGTTTTAAACAACGCCTTTCCTTTAACAGGGTCTACTGTTGCTTCTACAGTTGCACCTTCAGCAGGAGCTTCTGTGCCTTGCGCAAAAAGAGTGGTCGAAAATGCTAGCAGAAATGCTAAACTTATACCTAAAATTCTTGAAGTTGAATTGCGGTGTATCACCTTTTTCATATTAAAATATGTATTATCTACTTAAATTGGCACGGTTTTATCTACTTCACTTATTGTCAAAGCTTTTTAAACCATTCCCGTAAATTTCGACAGCAAAAATACGATATAGACTCGATTTGGGAAATGTTAGCGAAGCGTTAATTTATAATTTATAACAATTCTAAATAACTTTTCCCGTTAAGTTATTAAATGAAAAAATTACCTTTGCATTAAATAGTATTCATTATGAGATTTTTAGCATTGAAAAAAAATATTTTTATTGCTTCCGCAACATTATTCGTTAGCAATTTTGCGTTAGGTCAAGACAGCACAAATATCGAAATTGAGACTGTTAAAAAAGAAGGCGTGGTGACTATTGATCAAGATTCAAGAATTGAACGTTTATTTCAACTAAAAAGAAGCCTTAAGAAGACTTATTATACAATTCAGATTTATAGCGAACCCGGAAACAGCGGAGGCTTCCCAGGATCCAGAGAAGCCAAAACTAAATTTGAAACCGAATTTTACGGATGGCCTTCTGAAATTTCATTTGAAATCCCTAATTACAAAGTAAGAGTTGGAAAATTTGCAACCCGCCTGGAAGCCGACAAAAGCCTAATGGAAATCAAAAAGAAATATCCTAATGCATTTATCATAACACCATAAACCTTAATATAAAGCATAAAAAAAGCAGCTCTTCAGCTGCTTTTTTTATTACTTTTTTATAATTATTTCAATTTTTTCTTAACTGCAATTTCCTGGAATGCCTCTATAACATCACCTTCTTTAATGTCGTTGTAATTCTTTATTTGCGTTCCACAGTCATATCCTTTTGAAACTTCTTTCACATCATCTTTAAATCGTTTCAACGAAGCCAATTCACCAGTGTAAATTACAACTCCGTCACGAATTAATCTTATACTAGAGCTTCTAAATATCTTTCCGTCTGTAACCATACATCCTGCAATGGTTCCGATTTTAGAAATTTTGAAAGTTTCTCTTATCTCTGCAGTACCTGTAATCTCTTCTTTCATTTCCGGAGACAACATCCCTTCCATCGCATCTTTCAGGTCATTTATTGCATCATAGATAATGGAATAAGCCCTGATATCAATTTCTTCTTTATCTGCTATCTGGCGGGCATTACCCATTGGTCTTACATTAAATCCAATAATTATCGCATCAGAAGCAGAAGCCAACAAGACATCAGATTCTGTTATTGGACCTACAGCCTTATGAATAATATTAATATGAATTTCGTCTGTCGATAGTTTCTGGAACGAATCTGTTAACGCTTCTACAGATCCGTCAACATCACCCTTAAGAACTATATTCAATTCTTTAAAGTCTCCAAGTGCAATACGTCTTCCAATTTCATCTAACGTAATATGACGCTGTGTACGAACAGATTGCTCACGTTGCAATTGTGTACGTTTAGTAGCAATTTGCTTCGCTTCTTTTTCATCTTCAAAGATATGAAACTTATCTCCTGCTTGCGGAGCCCCATCTAAACCTAAAATAGATATTGGCGTAGAAGGACCTGCTTCTTTGATAACATTACCACGTTCATCATGCATTGCTTTTACCTTACCACTATTTTTACCGGCAAGAACATAATCTCCTACCCTTAGCGTACCTGTTTGTACTAAAATAGTAGCCACATATCCTCTTCCTTTATCTAAGAAAGCTTCAACCACAGTTCCCTGAGCTGATTTATTCGGATTTGCTTTTAACTCTAAGATTTCAGCTTCCAGCAATACTTTTTCCAATAATTCATTTACTCCTAAACCAGTCTTAGCAGAAATATCCTGAGACTGAATTTTACCTCCCCAATCTTCTACCAACAAGTTCATAGCTGCTAATTTCTCCTTTATTTTATCAGGATTAGCATTTTCTCTATCTATTTTGTTTATAGCAAAAACAATAGGCACTCCGGCAGCCTGTGCATGACTGATCGCTTCTTTTGTTTGTGGCATCACATCATCATCCGCCGCAATTACAATAATCGCTAAATCGGTTACCTGTGCTCCTCTGGCACGCATCGCTGTAAAAGCCTCGTGACCCGGTGTATCCAGAAAAGCTATTTTTTGTCCGCTTTCCAAAGTAACACTGTAAGCCCCTATATGCTGTGTAATTCCTCCACTCTCTCCCGCGATAACATTCTCTTTACGAATATAATCTAATAATGAAGTTTTACCATGATCTACATGCCCCATCACAGTTACAATCGGAGCTCTTGATTCTAAATCTTCCGGCTTATCCTCTTCTTCCTGAATTGCTTCTTCAATATCTGCAGTTATAAAATCTACTTCATAACCAAATTCATCTGCAACTATAGATAAAGTTTCTGCATCTAATCGCTGATTCATAGTTACCATAATACCTAAAGACATACAAGCTGATATAATACTTGTTGTTGGCTCATTCATCATGGTAGCGACTTCTGCAACAGTAACAAATTCTGTTACTTTTAACACTTTACTTTCTAACTCTTGCTGTGCCAGGTTCTCTTCTGTCTTTTGACGGTGCTGGTCACGTTTATCTCTTCTGTATTTTGCTCCTTTTCCTTTAGACGATTTCCCTTGAAGCTTCTCAAGCGTTTCTCTTACCTGCTTTTGCACTTCCTCTTCTGTAGGCTCAACTTTAGCTACTGCTGGTGCCGGACGTTTCCCTCCTCTTTTATTCTTATCAAATCGTCCATTACCTGCACCTCCAGAAGATTGTCTATTTCCGCCTGGTGCTCCACCACCTATCCTTCTACGTTTCTTTCTTGCATCCGTTACAGGACCTTTTTTATCGGCTTCTTTTTTGTCTTTAGGCTCTTCTTTTTTCTTTTTAGGCTTACTAAACTTAGCTAAATCAATTTTCTCACCAGTAACTTTAGGTCCGCTTAGCTTTTTATATTGTGTTGTTAATTTTTCGGTTTCAACACTTTCATCACCTATAATAATAGATTGTTTCTCTCTTACAGGCGCTTTTTCTTCTTTTACTTTTTCAGTTTCTTTTACTTTAACAGGAGCAGTTTCAACCGGCTTCTCTTGCTTCTTCTCCTCTACCTTAGCTTCAGTTTTAACTTCTGGTTTTTTCTCTTCAGCCACCTTCTCTGGCTTAGTCTCTACTACTGGCTTTTCTTCTTTTACAATTTCAGGTTTCTTTTCTTCTGCAACAGCTGCTGGTTTTTCAGGTTTTTTATCACCATCTAATGATATTTTACCAACTGTTTTAGGTCCAGACAGGACAGCTTTAGCTTTTATAACCTCTCTACGCTCTTGCGCAATTCTTTTTTGTTCGAGTTCTTTCTCCAACTCTTGACGAATCGCTTCTTTTTCTTTGCGCTTTTCTTCACTTACCTCTTTAGAAGCTACTTTTTTGCTCTTATCTGTTTGGAATTCGTCCAAAAGCACATTGTATACTTCATCTGTGATTTTAGTGGTTGGCCTCGCTTCTACTTCAAATCCTTTGCTAGCAAGATATTCCACAGCTCTATCCAGAGAAATATTAAATTCTCTAAGCACTTTATTAAGTCTCCTTGTTGCGTTTTCAGACATAATTACCTATTAAAACCTAAAAAAATATTACATCAGATTAATCTTCAAATTCCTTTTTAAGGATTGATCTGACTTCTAAAATTGTTTCTTCTTCTAAATCTGTTCGCTTAATCAAATAAGCTACATCCTGATCCAGGATGCTTCTTGCAGTATCAAGACCAATTTTCTTAAATTCATCTATAATCCATGCTTCTATTTCGTCAGAGAACTCTGTCAATTCTACATCTTCTTCAACTCCTTCTCTAAATACATCTATTTCATAACCTGTCAACTGACCCGCTAATCTTATATTAAACCCTCCTTTACCAATTGCCTTAGAAACTTCTTCTGGTTTCAATATCACCTCAGCACGTTTCTTCTCTTCATTTATAGCAATGGAGGTTACTCTGGCAGGACTTAATGCCCTACTTATAAACAACTGTAAATTATTAGTATAGTTGATTACATCAATATTCTCATTCCCTAATTCTCGAACTATGCCATGAATTCTGGAACCTTTCATTCCTACACAAGCCCCAACCGGATCTATTCTGTCATCATAAGAATCAACAGCTACTTTTGCTTTTTCTCCCGGAATTCTAACTACTTTCTTTACCGTAATCAATCCGTCAAAAACTTCCGGAATTTCCTGTTCAAATAATTTTTCCAGGAACTCGGGTGCCGTCCTTGACATGATAATAACAGGCTTATTTCCTTTCAATTCAACACTTTCAAGAATCCCTCTTATGTTTTCTCCTTTTCTAAAAAAGTCTGAAGGAATCTGTTTATCTTTTGGAAGGATAATTTCATTCCCTTCATCATCCAGCAAAATAACTGCTTTATGACGAATATGATGTACTTCTGCAGTATAAATTTCCCCTATGAGATCCTTAAATTGCTTGTATATAGTTGTATTATCATGCTCATGGATTTTAGAAATTAAATTTTGACGTAGTGCCAAAATAGATCTTCTTCCTAAATCTATCAGCTTCACCTCTTCAGAAACATCTTCCCCTACTTCAAAATCGGGCTCTATCTTTTGCGCTTCAGAAAGTGAAATTTCCTCGTTAGGATCTTCAATCTCATCATCTGCTACCACTACCCGGTTTCTCCATATTTCCAAATCTCCTTTATCCGGATTAATAATAATATCAAAATTATCATCAGATCCAAACTTCTTCTTTAATGCATTTCTAAAAACATCTTCCAGAATCGCCATTAGCGTAACACGGTCAATAAGTTTATCATCCTTAAATTCCGAGAAAGATTCGATCAATGCAAGATTTTCCATGTCAAATTTTAAATTAAAATATTACCTTCACTCTAGCTTCTAAAATATCTGAAAAAAGAAACTCTTTTTCCTTTATCACAGTCACCTTTCCTTTTCCTATCGGCTTAGGCTCACGTGTTTTCCATTCAATTTTAACACCTTCTTGAGTTACATTTACCAAAGTTCCTTCAAAAGACTCACCATTTTCGGTCTTTATCTCCATTTTTCTACCAATATTCTTACGATATTGTCTTTGATGCTGAATTGGCTCCGTCGCTCCCGGTGACATTACTTCAAGAGAAAAATCATGTTCTTCTCTATCTAAATTATGCTCCACATACCTACTCACCTTCATACAATCGTTTAAAGTAACTCCTTCGTCTCCGTCTATGATAATTCTCATTTTCGAATCAGGCGTCATAGTAAAATCAATCAAAAAAAGCGATTCATTTGCTTCAAAAACTTCTTCTAAGAGCGTATCAACTTTTGCTTTAAACGTCATTTTAAGTATGAAAAGAGGGGACTTTTAGTCCCCTCAGGTATTGTTAAACATCTTTCTGCGATGCAAATATACAATTATTTTTATGAAATTTAAAAGCTTATTTCAACAAAGAGAAATCTTACGCTATTCCAAAGTTATTTGTATTCTCAAGCTTTTATGATGACTATAAACTACCCTCATCTTAATTTTATTCAATTCGATCCTTTGCTTTAAATTATTAGAAAACAATTAAAACGTCATTACGAGAAATGAACGAGGTGAATGACGAAGTAATCTTTTGAAACGAAGCTCATTATAAAAAAAGATTGCCACGCTACGCTCGCAATGACGTTTTATATTCGTCATCGTGAACGGAGTAAAGCTATCTTTTGAACAGGGAACAGGAGAGAGATTGCTTCGGTTTTAAAAAACCTCGCAATAACGATCAGAGGTTAGCTTGTTTTGTCATTCCGGAATTCGTAAAACGAATATCCGGAATCTATTTCCAAGCACTGAAACTCTAATCAAATTCTATTGATCTACCGGGAATCTCTTCTACCACTCCCAGGACAGGCTTCTCTTCCAAAATTTCTTTCAAACAAAAACCCCAACACTATTTTCAAGCATTGGGATTCTAATTAAATTCTGTTGGCCTACTAGGACTCGAACCTAGAACGACTGGACCAAAACCAGCTGTGTTGCCAATTACACCATAGGCCAGCACATAAAACAAATGCTTTTTAGCAAATGCGAGTGCAAATTTAAAACAAACTTTCATTTGCACAAACATTTTTTGTTTTAATTTAATCAGAAAAATAAACATCAGTTGTTAACCTTTTTTCAAAAAGAGAATTTCCTACTATTTTTATTACTAAATTCGCCAAATACAAGAAAAAAGAATAGATGTTAGCACAGCAATTTAAAAAATGGGATACCATTCTTGGATGGGTAGTTTTCTTTATCGCACTAATAACTTATAGTTTAACCGTAGAACCTACAGCAAGTTTCTGGGACGCAGGGGAGTACATTTCTACTTCTGCCAAATTACAAGTAGGACACCCACCGGGAGCTCCGTTTTTTCAGATGTTAGGAGCCTTCTTTGCCATGTTTGCACCAGAGCCCGAATTGGTTGCCAGAATGGTAAATCATCTTTCTGTCTTTTCCAGTGCTTTTACCGTTCTTTTTGTATTTTGGACCATCACCAATTTAGTAAAAAAATTAATCCACAAAGATGGAGAATTTGACAATAACAAAGCTATAGCTGTTCTGGGAAGTGGTTTTGTAGGTGCCCTTGCTTTTTCTTTTACAGATAGTTTTTGGTTTAATGCCGTAGAAACAGAAGTATATGCAATGGCTAGTTTTATAATGGCTTTACAGTTATGGCTAGGCTTAAAATGGGTAGATGACATTGATTCCCCCAGAGGAAACAGATGGTTGATTTTAATTGCTTTTGTTATAGGGCTTACTTTCGGAATCCAATTCATGGGATTCTTAGCTATCCCATCTATTGGTTTGCTGTATTACTTCAAAAAATACAAAACAGTTACTACCAAAAACTTTCTGATTGCAAATATTGCTGTGATTGCACTTCTTATGTTCGTATATAAATTTTCTTTGACTTATGTTTTAAAAATATTCAGCTGGGGAGAGTTATTCTTTGTAAATTCAATTGGCCTGCCATTCAATTCAGGAACCATTATCGTTTTAATTTCTTTTATCGCAGCTTTTTATTACGGATTAAGGTATACCAGGAAAAAACATTTTACTTTGGCAAATACCATTATACTTTGCCTGTTATTTATGTTTATTGGATTCTCTTCATGGGTAATGCTTCCCATAAGAGCAAATGCAAATGTTGTTATTAATGAAAACAATCCGGAAGATGCCCGTGCACTTCTTGCTTATTATAACAGAGAGCAGTATCCTGGAGTAGATAGTCCTATTTATGGCGGAATGTATTCTGAAATTTTTGCCGGTCAGGACATCAATGACCCATACAAAGACGATAAGCCAAAATATGAACGTGATGAGAAATCAGGTAAATACATTATTGTAAACAAATACAAAGACGCCTTACCTAATTTTGACAAAAAACATACCGGGTTATTCCCTAGAATGTGGAGTTCTGAACATGCAGAAAACTACATGATTTACTCCAAACCTCTTGATTTTAAAGTTAAATCGGAATACTTATCAAACAACGAATTAAGATCTGCGGTTAACGAGTTTAAAGCAGATTTTGCCAGCGGACGTAGAGATGCACAAGATTACATTTCTTTTTTACGTCAGTTTAGTGAATACATAGAAGTATCTCCTCCTTCTGTCTGGGATAACATTAAGTTTATGATCAATTACCAGTTTGGATACATGTACTGGCGCTATTTTATGTGGAACTTTACAGGAAGGCAAGATGATATCCAGGGAAGATATGATAATCATGGTAACTGGTTAAGCGGTATTAACTTTGTTGATAGTATGTTCTTGGGTTCTCAGGACAATCTTCCATCTGATGTTAAAAACAACAAAGCCAGAAACACATATTTCTTTTTACCGTTAATCCTGGGGATTATCGGGCTCATATTTCAAATCAGAAAAGACCCTAAGCAATTTTGGACATTACTTGTATTTTTCCTTTTTACCGGGTTAGCAATTCAGTTTTACACCAACGTTAGACCGTTTGAACCCAGAGAACGAGACTATTCTTTAGTAGGATCTTTTTACGTATTCTCGCTATGGATAGGAATTGGAGTATATGCTCTTTTTGATGAATTTAAAAGATTTGTACAACCCAAGATTTTAGCCCCGGCAATTACAGCAGTTTGTTTCCTGGCTGTTCCTTCGGTTTTAGCTTATCAGAATTGGGACGATCATGATCGTTCTGGCAAATACACCGCGCAGTCAATGGCCAAAGTATATCTGGATTCCGTCCAGGAAGATGCAGATGCCATTATATTTTCTATTGGTGATAACGATACTTTTGCTTTGTGGTATGCACAAGAAATCGAAGGGTACCGTACCGATGTACGAACGATCAATACCAGCCTTTTTGCAACGGACTGGTACATCGACCAGATGAAAAGAAAAGCATATGAGAGTAACCCTATCCCATCTCAGTTAAAACACAGTCAATATGCATGGGGAGTCAGAGATGCTATTAAATATGAACCTCTTGTAGAAACTACATGGGATATAAAAGACTTTATGAATTGGGTGTCTAGTGACGATCCTAAAACTCAATACGGACATATTTACAGGCAATTCGGAAACGATCCTAGTCAGATTCCGGAAGGAGATAGGGAAATGATCTATTACCCTACCAATAAAGTTCGTATTCCTGTCAATAAAGAAAATGTACTTAAAAGCGGTTTGGTAAAAGAAAAAGATACAGCATTAATTGTAGATTATATAGATATCGAATTACCAAAAGGATACATCACCAAAAACAGGCTTTTAATGCTGGATATTATTGCCAATAACGATTGGAAACGTCCTATTTATTTTACAGGAGGAAGTTTTGACAAAGCAGAGTATATCTGGATGAAAGAATACCTTCAGTTAGATGGTTTTGTTTATAAACTGGTTCCTATAAAAACACCTATTGACAGAAGTAATCCATATGAATTAGGCAGAATTGATCCTGATCTTATGTATAACATCGTGAAAAAATGGAAATGGGGGAATTCTGAAAGTCCCGATATTTACCACGATCCTGAAACTCGTAAAAATAGCATTTCTTACAGAGGAAATCTGGCTCGATTAGTAGAAGAGCTTCTGGCTATTGAAGATTATGAAAGAGCCGAAGAAATCCTGGATTTAGCTATTGAAAAAATGCCGGTTGATTATTTTGGCTTCTATGTTTTTCTAGAACCTTATGTAGAAGGATATTATAAGATTGATAAAAAAGACAAAGCAAGAGATTTATTTAAACAGGTAGTTGTAAAATACCAGGAAAGTCTTGATTATTACAGTAATTTTGAGCTTGATAAGCAATATGAATCTGCTTCAGATATAGTTACAGATATTGAACGCTACAGAGGCTTACTTGATATTGTTATAGCTAATGACGATGAAACTTTTGGAAAAAGTGAAGTAGAAACTTTTAATAATTACCTGAAAAAATTCCGTCATTTCTACGAAGACGAGTAGTAATCATTGATCAAACACTATGTTGTTTTTCTGTTAAAAGCTAAAGTATATAAGTTTATTTATTATTAAATTTAGTTTCTCAACAGAACATCAAAACAATGTGGATTTTACAATTTAAAAAATGGAATACCCTTCTGGGGTGGTTTACTTTCTTTATTGCTCTTATTACTTACGGATTGACCGTTGAACCTACGGCTAGTTTTTGGGACTGTAGTGAATTTATAACTACATCTGCTAAATTACAGGTTGGACATCCACCCGGTGCTCCTCTTTTTCAAATGATGGGAGCTTTCTTTTCTTCTTTTGCTTCAGATGCAGAACAGGTAGCAAAAATGGTAAATTATGTTTCTGTTAGCTCTAGTGCTTTTACCATCTTACTTCTATTCTGGATCATTACTAACCTCTTAAAAAAATTAGTAGCAAAAGAAGATTCAGCATTAACAAGAGATAAAGGAATTGCTATTCTTTCAAGCGGACTCATTGGGGCTCTTGCTTTTACTTTTTCCGATACGTTTTGGTTTAGCGCTGTAGAGGCAGAAGTATACGCCATGGCCATCCTTTTTATGGCACTTATATTCTGGCTGGCTCTAAAATGGATAGATCGTATTGATTCTCCCGGAGGCAATAAATGGCTATTACTTATTTCCCTGGTTATTGGTTTATCTTTTGGGGTTCATTTTATGGCATTGTTAGCCATTCCAGCAGTAGTAATGATATATTATTTTAAAAGCACTAAAAAAACAACCATTAAATCTTTTATCGTTGCAAATATTACTGCTGTTGCTGTTTTATTATTCATTTTTAAACTACTTCTTCCTTATACCTTAAAGTTTTTTGGCTATTCTGAGGTATTTTTTGTGAATACATTTGGGCTTCCATTTAACTCAGGAACTATCATTGCCGGAATAGTAATTATTACTCTTTTTTATTTCGGATTAAAATACACTCGTATAAAAGGGTATATAAAAGCAAATACGCTTGTTTTATGCACACTGTTTATCCTTATTGGTTTTTCCTCCTGGCTAATGATTCCGATAAGAGCTAATGCCAATGTAAATATTAATCTTTTTAACCCATCTGATGCTCGTCAGCTTCTGGCGTATTACAATCTCGAACAATACCCCGAAACTCATTTGTTTCACGGTCCTATGTTTTCTGATATGTTTGCCGAACAAGACCCTGATAACCCATATAAAGACGATAAACCAAAATATGAGCAAGACAGGGAAACAGGGAAATACATCATTGTAAATAAATATAAAAACGCTGCTCAATCTCCCAATTCAAATCACGTAGGCTTATTTCCGAGAATGTGGAGCAATGAACATGCAGAAAACTATATGATGTTCACAGGGCTTCTGGATTTTAAAATTAAACCTGAATTCTCTGGCGAAACAGAGCTAAAAAATGCTGTTGCAAATTTTAAATCCAACTTAAATCGGGGTGCTGTATCAAAAAATCAATACATTGGTTTTCTACAGGATTTTAGAGGATATCTGGATGTAGAAAAACCTTCCTTGTGGGATAATCTCAATTACTTTTTTGAATATCAGGTTGGATACATGTACTGGAGGTATTTCATGTGGAACTTTTCCGGGCGGCAAGACGATATCCAGGGAGAATACAACAACCACGGTAATTGGTTAAGTGGTATTAATGTTATTGATCAGCAACGCTTAGGATCTCAAAAAAACCTGCCTTCTGATATCAAAAACAACAAAGCCAGGAATACATACTACCTGCTTCCGTTACTTCTTGGTTTAATCGGACTTATTTTTCAGTTAAGAAAAAACCCTAAACAGTTTTGGATTCTTGGTTTACTTTTTCTGTTTACAGGTATTGCATTAAAAGTTTACTTAAATGAAAGGCCATTTGAACCTCGTGAACGAGATTATGTTTTAGTAGGATCATTTTATGTATTTGCCATATGGATTGGAATAGGAGGTTACGCGCTAATTACAAAATTCAGAGCACTACTATCTTTTAATCGGTTAGCCTCTCCAGCCCTGGCCGGATTGTGTTTATTATCTGTTCCTGTTTTAATGGCATATCAAAACTGGGATGATCATGACAGATCTAACCGATATACCGCTCAAGCTATGGCAAAAGCTTACCTGGATTCTATACAGGAAGATAAAAATGCTATTTTGTTCACTATGGGAGACAACGATACCTATTCTTTATGGTATGCACAAGAAATTGAAGGTTATCGAAGGGATGTAAAAACAGTAAATTCAAGCAGTTTATTATCTGCAGATTGGCATATTGATCAAGTAAAAAGAAAGTCTTACGAAAGCGATGCTGTACCATCTCAGCTTACTCATAAGCAATACGCTTGGGGAGTGCGGGATATTATCCGATATGAAAAGCTTACAGACTCTGTGTGGTCTATTCAGGACTTTATGGATTGGGTAGCTAGCGACGATCCTAAAACTCAATACGGTCACCTTGTTAAACAATTTGGAGGAAATCCTCTGGAATTACCGGAGAGTACCAGAGAGATGATCTATTATCCAACCAATAAAATACGTGTTCCTGTTGATAAAGAAAATGTTTTAAAAAGCGGAGTTGTAAAAGAAGAAGATGCGCATTTAATTGTAGATTATATCGATATTGATTTACCGGAAAACTATATTCCAAAAAACAGGTTAATGATGCTCGATATACTGGCTAATAACAATTGGGAACGCCCTATTTATTTTATAGCTGGTGTTTCTGATCCTGCAGAATATATCTGGATGAAAGATTACCTGCAATTGGACGGTTTAGTTTATAAATTGGTTCCTATAAAAACTCCGGTTAAAAAAGAAAATCCGTTTGAAATAGGAAGAATAGACAGTGATCTTATGTATGACACCATCATGAAATGGAAATGGGGGAATTCTGATACGGATATTTATCACGATCCCAGGACCAGGGTTAACGGGATTACATATAGAACAAATATGGCCCGCCTGGTTGAAAAGCTCATCGAAGAAGACCAGTTTAAAAAAGCAGAAAAAGTTATTGATCTTGCCATGGAAAAAATGCCTGCTGATAAATTTGGGTATTATGTTTTTCTTGAACCTTTTATTGAAGGATATTATAAAGTAAGCTCAAAAGGAAAAGCAAGAGATTTGTATAAAAACATTGCTAAAAAATATCAGGAGTACCTGGATTATTATCATGCAATGAATTTTAATATGCAATACAAGTACGCATCAGAAATTGCAACGAATCTCCAGTATTATGAGAACATATTACAGATTACCATCAGAAATGATGAAGATGCATTTGCCAGAAATGAATTTGAAGTTTTTAATAGTTATATCGAAAAATTTCAGCATCTTTTTAAAAATGAATAATTATTGATCAATATGAAAATAGTACGGGCAAAAACACCCGGAATAATTAAAAAGATATTCTCCGGATATACCTGGAATATTCGTACTCGCAAAAAAACTATTTACTTAACCTTTGACGATGGACCTATTCCAGGGGTTACCGAATGGATATTGGATACACTTTCCAAATACAATGCTAAAGCCACTTTTTTTTGTATTGGGAATAATGTGACTTCTAATCCTGAAATTTATCAGCGAATTTTAAAAGAAGGGCATGCCGTTGGTAATCATACATACAACCATCTAAAAGGCTGGAATACGACAAAAGAAAAGTATCTTCAAAACATTAAAGAAGCAGCGATACATATTGATTCTAAACTATTTCGACCACCCTACGGAAGAATAACATCTTCCCAAGCCAAAGAACTACGTAAAATGGGATATAAAATAATTATGTGGGATGTTTTGGCTATGGATTGGGATGCAAATATTCCAAAAGAGAAATGTGCCGATAATGTCTTGAAAAATTCCAAAGAAGGTAGTATTGTTGTTTTTCATGATAGTTTAAAAGCTGAACACAATATGAAATACGCCCTAACTACTACTTTAGATCATTTTAGTAAAAAAGGGTACTCGTTTGAGTCGTTGGATAGTTGGATAGTTGGATAGTTGGATAGTTGGATAGTTGGATAGTTGGATAGTTGGATAGTTGGATAGTTGGATAGTTGGATAGTTGGATAGTTGGATAGTTGGATAGTTGGATAGTTGGATAGTAAAACTAATCAACTTATCAATGCAACTAGTAAATACAACAAGGTAATTATCAATAAATTATTAGTTTACAGTTTTTTCAACTTATCGAATTGGCAAATCAACAAACTATCGACTAAAGTCTACAGACTACCACAACTAATTCAACATTAATGTTCTTCGCAATTAGTTAAAAATAATCAATTTAACGAATTATCAATTCACCAAATCAACTAGCAATCGTTTAAATATATTCCTGAAGTAAGCCGATAAGAGTATTTGCATCTTGTTCCCCGCTCTGACGCCATACCATCTCTCCATTTTTATATATCATGAGAGTCGGTAAACCTTTTACGCGTAATGCCTGGGCTAACTCTGTGTTCTTATCAACATCTATCTTAATCACCTTAGCTTTATCTCCTAAAGCTGCAGCAACATCTCTTAAGACTGCATGCATTCCTTTAGCAGCTTCATTCCAGTCTGTATAGAAATCAAGAAGTACAGGACTGGAAACATCTATTAATTCGCCAAATTTTGACATAATTCAATATTAATGAATCGTTTAATATTCCAAATGTACTAAAAAAAGACAAATAATCCGCTTAACTACTGATTTTAGCGGTTTTAGTTTATTTTTTCTATTATTACATTAGAAGCCTGGCCATTTAATGTTCTCATATTCACATTACCGCCTGTCGCAAAAAAATCTTCTGCACGTATTGATATTTGATCATTAGCATTTAGATTAAGTATATCTATGAAATTTGCTGAAGAATGTAAAACCCCAAATATTAGTTCATTAGTAGAAAAAGGAGCGCTTTGCATAACACCATTCACAAAAATACCTAATTGAAGTTGATCTCTCTGGTTTGTACCATCTGTATATAAATTTACTGTAACTCTATACCTTCCGGCTTCATTAACTTGAAGTGTTGTATTGTTTTGTAAAGCAAACAAACTGGTATCATCATTAAATTCCAAATTTCCAAATATAGGAATAGACACTACTCCTGCCGTAAGTATATCTGTTGTTGTATCTGCACTACTATATTTTACGGCTCTGGTTTCTGCACTGGAACCTGTACTCAAACTTACCCAGTTTGGAGCCACACCAGTACCCGAGTTATAATTAAAGGTATTTGTATCACTATTAAAAATTAACATTCCTGTAGCAGGCGTTATTATAGCATCTCTTTGAATAGTGGTCATTCTAGGGAATAAAACACCAGAAGTTGTAGAGGTTACGTCTAAAGTTGCTTGAGGATTTGTATTACCAATTCCTACCTGAGCTACTAATTGCGAACTAATAAAAAGTAAAAATGCACATACAGTTACACCTTTACGAAATAGGTTATTTATATTCATTATCTGGAGGGCTTAACAATATTTTATTCAAATATAACGCATTTTTAGTTTTTTTATGCGAACTATACCGATGAAACACAGATAAATACGGTGAAATACCTTAAATAAAATACGGATATTCCATAACAAAATGGATGTTTTTTTAAAAAAAATTAAAATTCATTTCTATATTTTTTCGTGCTTTTCTGTTTGATTAAGTGATATTTTTTTTAATGAAATATACTTAATTTACTGATTATCAGTAATATAATTACACTAAAATTTCACTTAATCATTTTAGATTTTCAGTTTTATCCTCAATTTTACATTTTAATAATGACACGTTTTCATTTCGTAGCATAAACCTCTTCTATATTTTTTGTATTTTCAAGTATTATGCTTTCGGTTTAAAAATCCCTCTAAAGTTCATAATTTTCTGTTGAGCCCCTTAACTACATGACATAATCAAATAATGCTAAATCATGAAACAGAGAAATGTGTACATCGCCAAAATTCAATCAATTTTCCCGCAAACATATGATGCTACCTATTTTGCAGACAAAGTATATCCTACAGATCGGTATGGGGAGCGAACAAATACACTTGCCACCCGATTAGCAGGTACGTTTGGAGTAGATAATCGTCCCAGCGTATTAGATTTTGATGCTTACCCCGAAATTAAATTAAAAGATGAAAATGACCATCCAAAAATATGGGGGACTACTATTGTTAACCAATTGACTGAGGTTATTGACAAAGAAGAAATTGGGATGTTCTGCCTTAGTTATAATGCTTCTTATCACACCGATATTTTACCTAATCTGGCATGCCAGATTGCCATAAACTCTGAGCTGGAAAATTTAGATGAAACAGAAGAGCTACCATATTATGGTTGTGCTGCCGGAGTGTATTCTTTAAATCAAGCTGTTGATTACTGCGAAACTCACGACCGTCCTGCTATAGTTTTTGTTTTTGATCAATGTACAATCAAAATGAAACAATTAGAATCTGATGATAAAGACTTTAACAAAATTCTTGTTTCTAACCTTCTTTTTAATGACGGAGGAATAGGTTTACTGGTTATCCCTGAACGACTGAAAGAAAAATTTAATCACCCGGTTATGAAAGTAAAAGATATTTATAAATATCATACTCCAGGAGGGTTGATAAAAATGATAGATGGAAAATTCATAATGGATAGTCAATTAAAAAATGTAGTTCCAAAACTAGTTTCAGATAAATTAATCAAACCTATTCTGGAAAGGAATAATGTCGAAATAGAAGACATCGATGAATGGTCTATCCATCAAGGGGGGACAAAAGTTATCAAACAATTCGCAAGAGAAGATCATATTGGCCTCGATGAAAAAAAATTAGCACCATCCATAGAGCAGTTTTATAAATACGGAAACACCAGTGCTTCCAGTTGTTTATTTGTCTTAGAAGATTTTTTTAAAGCTAAAACAAATTCTACTATTGGATCTAAAGGACTCCTGGTAGGTTTCGGTGCAGGGTATTATCTCGCTTCTCTGTATTACGAATGGAGTTGAACACATATTCCCCAACCAGCCTATATATGAAAAAAGAATAGGAGTAAAATAACTCCTATTCTTTTTTATCATACCTAAACTAACAATTTTCTATCTCTAGAAAAATATTTTTAATTTCTTATTGCATACTCAAGTTGAGTGAAAAAACAACTAATTGAGATCCAGCTCCTGCCCCTGTAAGGCGTTGCGCCCATATTTCTATATAGTCGTTAGGGTCAAGTTCTACTGTACCGTTAATTGCCAAACTGTTGATATCTGCTACATTATTAACACGCATTAGAGTATTGGTTTCAACCAGTTCATCTGTTCCATTTTTTACAATTAAAAAAGCGTAAAAATTACCGGTGTCATTTCCTCTTACGGCCAGTGAAGCATTCACCTGGAAAGTTCTTCGTTCTCTTCCCGTATATTGCAATCTATTATCTTGAGGAGAGCTCACTCTAAATAAGTTCACTGATGTTGTTGTATTTGCTCCTGTATTACCAGAAAGGTTAAAAGCGCCTGCGGCTACAGGGACATCTTGTACAAAACCTGTGGTAATATCTCCATCGTAATATAAATCTCCAGCAGAAGCAAAATCATTTTCTATAGGGATTCCATTACAGTTTACATCCCATTCTGTTGTAAAATTAAACCCGGCTGGTGCTGTTGTATACGGATTTACAAAATCTCCTGCGCCTGCAAAAGTTACCGTACTTAAATTCCCTAAGGCTACCGTTGGATTACTACTTACATCTATTCCTATTCCACCAGTAGGAACTTTTATAAACCCTCCAATCTGAGTAATCAAATCAAAACTGCCTGTAAAGGTTTCCATAGTTCCTGAATTAGAATCCAGCCATCCCATGTTATTTAATAGTAAATCACCTATATCTGTAAATGTAATTCCATTTGTAAAGCCTGCATACTGGACAATAGACATGAACACTAATGTTGCCCCACTAATTGTTCCTACAGTTCCTGAACCTGAACCTGAAAAAACAGAACCTTGTATAACTACACGCTCTGTACTAGCTAGGTTTAAGTCAAAAATACTTCCGCCAGGGGAAACCATAGTAAGGCTTCGAATAGACAATCCTGTAGTTCCCTGGAATATGGGGCCTCCAACTCTAAATAAAATATCTTCTCCTACATCATTACCACGTAGATAAGAATTGTTAGAATCAATCGGGAATGCTAACGATATAAATCCATTAATCTCATAAAGTGTATTTTCATCTAAAAGGTATTTGGTTCCGCCGCCAGCAGTTAATTCATCTGCTAAATCGGCTGCACTTTTTACAATTTTATAATTATCTCTTATTTCATCATTACTTGCAATTTTAACCCAATCTGTTCCATTAGAATGATAAAAAGCTTCCTCATCGGTATCATAAACCAAAAGACCGATAGCAGGAGACGTGATCGCATTTCGATCTGTTGTCGTCATTCGAGGGGCTAATAAACCTTGCTCTGTAGAGGTAAGGTCTAAGATTGCTGAGGCATGAGGAGTCGTTGTACCTATACCTACCTGAGCAGAAAGCTTAAAATTAAAACATAGAATAATTACTGAGAAAATAGCGTAGGTTAACCACAATTTCATTTTTTTCATGATTAAGTAGATTTAAAGATTTAGTGCGGGGGGCTTCACAATAAAAATAAATCTCCTTGCATTAAATAAACACAAAGTTTTAATTGAAAAAGGGGCTAACGAAATATAATTTCCACAATGGGGTGTGGAGCATTTATAACGCAAAATAATCGTTTTTATTAAAAAAAACAAAAAAAATCTGACAAGCACCCAATTATAATACTGATAAACAGATATTTATCGAAGTTATTTTACTTAAAAAGAAGTTTAAACCTATAGTTAGCCATTCAATCTTGACTATGTACAAATTTTATAATCTTTAATTGATTTTTTCTATATAAATAGTCGAAGTGCCTTGTCCTTCTAAAGTGATTACATTAATGTTTGAGTTGGCATCAAAAATATGAATACTTATTTCATCATTCTCTGCTAATTCAAAAACATCGGCCAGGTGCAATGAAGCAAAATCATGACGATTATTATTAGTCATCAATCCTGTTAAAGATAAACTTCCATTACTAACGTTAATTCCATTTACTCTAAGAACCGCACTCAAACCTGCATTAACATTCCCGCCATCCTGGTTTTCAATACTAATATTATATTGAATTTTATACCTTCCGGATTCTGTTACTCTTAATGTTTCGTCATTCACTAAAACAAAAAGGCCAGGGTTGTCATTCCATACTTCTGTTCCAAAAATAGGAGCAGAAAGATTACTTGTTGTCGGAAAATTTAAATCTGTATTTGTATCAATGTTTGAGAATTTTGCAGAAGAAGGAGTTGTAGTAGCATTACCTGAAGTGCTTAAGCTTACCCACTCTGGTAATTCCGGAGTACCTACATTATAATCAAAAGTATCTGTAGTAATGTTAAAAATTAATAGGCCTTTGGCAGGAGAAAGGATATTATTTCGTTGGACAGTGGTTAACCTGGGAAATAAAACTCCTGTATTATTACCTGTAGATACAATGTCTAATGTAGACGATGCATCTGGAGTTGTTGTTCCTATTCCTACTTGAGCTGTTAATTTTGAGTTGAGATTAAAGGAGAAGATTAATGCCAAAAAAATAGCATTTGGCAGGCATAATTTTTTAATTTTCATAGCAATTTATAGATTTAATGAAGGGGGGCACTACAATAAATCTGTTATTAGTAAAATAACTTGAGGCTAAAGCAATTTTTTTAAAAAAGTCGAGCTTAGTTATTTCCCCTTACAACAAGAATAAAAAATCAGATAAACTGCTTATTTTCATAGATTAATGACTATTATTTTTCTAAGATACGTTTAATTGATCTTATTTTCTGAATATCGGAGATCAATTGACTACCTTCATCTAAAGCTTCAGAACCAGACATGGATAATCCCGGAGTTTCTGTATTTTTATATAAGCTTGTAGCAGAAAAATGAATTTCCCTGAAACCTTCTCTTTTAAACATTACTATGTTTTTAGCATTGACTCCGCTCCCCGGCATAATTTCAATCTTATTTTCAGCGTTTTTCAAAAGTGTTTTCAACAATTCTAATCCTTGAAATGCATTTTTTGCCTGCCCGGAACTCAGTATCCGGTTTGCTTTTAGGCTGATAAGTTTATCAAGGGTTTCTATGGGTTTTGGAACCCAGTCAAAAGCTCTGTGAAAGGTAAAAGAGAGTGGTTTTGTTAATTTAATTAGTTCAGTAGTACGTTCAATATCCAAACTATGGTCTTTTTTGAGTATTCCGGAAACTATTCCGTTACAGTTCAATTCTTTACAGAGCATAATATTCTCTTTCATAATTTCGAATTCATCTTCATTATAGGTAAAATCACCACGCCTTGGCCTGATCAATACATGTACGGGGATAGAAATATCTTTCATTACCTTTTTAAGAAGTCCGTATGAAGGAGTAATCCCTCCCAAAGTTAATTCTGAACACAGTTCTATACGGTCTGCACCCGCATTTTGAGCATTCATTGCAGATTCATAAGAGTTTGCACAGATTTCAATAATCATGATTCAAATTATTCAATTATTATCTCGTCTATAAACGTCCAAACAGGATTCCCGGCTCCTTGTTTCCTTTCCGGAATTGCTTTTAGATTTTCCATAATAAGCTTTATATATCAGAGTAGATACATTCGAAACACACAAGAACTATTAAAGCAATCAAGAATCTGTTACTCATCATTTTATTATCTTAGAAACCTTAAAAGTAATGATCTGTTTTTTTAATAAAAAACAACCCCACATTGTTTACACTTAATATCAGACTATAATTTCAAAAACCAAATGCAATAAATTTCACAAATTCAACTTAAAATGAAGCGAAGAAAATTTATAAAAAATACAGCCTTATCAAGTATAGGCGTTACCTTTGGCACTTCCCTGTTGGGTTGCAATAATACCGATCAAAAAAACTCAGAAGAAAAAATTATGGCTACAGACAACACACAATTCCCAATCGCGATATGTACCTGGGCTTTTACTGCAGCAAATGCAAAAGCCGGAGAAGAATTATCTAAAGGTAAACCAGCATTAGATGCTGTAATTTCTGGTGTTGAAGTTGAAGAAGAAAATCTTAAAAATACAACTGTTGGAAAAGGAGGAGCACCAGATCGCGAAGGAAACGTTACCCTGGATGCCTGTGTTATGAATCCTGAAGGAGATTGCGGAGCAGTAGTATATGTGAATACCATTACTAATGTAGCTGCTTTGGCCAGAAAAGTGATGGAAGAAACTCCGCATGTGATGCTGGCCGGAGAAGGAGCAGAAGAGTTCGGATACTCACAGGGATTTGAAAAAGAGAATTTACTCACTGAAGAATCCCGGCTTGCCTGGGAAGAATGGAAAAAATCTCCTGAGTATAAACCTATCATCAATATTGAAAATCACGATACCATAGGAATGTTGGCCATAGATAAAGATGGTGACATAGCAGGAGCCTGTACTACCTCCGGATTATCCTATAAAATGAAAGGCAGAATAGGAGATTCTCCGATTATTGGTTCGGGGCTTTTCATCGACAACGAAATTGGAGGGGCTGTAGCCACAGGAATGGGAGAAGAAGTAATGAAAACTGTAGGTAGTTTTTTAATAGTTGAATTGATGAGAAACGGGATGAACCCTCAAGAAGCCTGTGAAGAAGCGGTACGAAGAATAGTTACTAAAAATGACCGTTATAAAGATTTTCAAATCGCTTATATCGCTATGAACAAAAAAGGAGAAACCGGTTCTTATTGTATTCATGAAGGATTTACTTATATGAAATATCAAAACGGAGAAAACAAAAATATTCCTTCAGATTTTTACCATAAAGGGTAATTAATTGCGATAGATCGTCTTTGATCAAATTAATACATAGCAGCAAATGAAATTAGGTTTTATAGGTGTCGGTAAAATTGCCAGTGCCGTTATCGAAGGATTGTGTACTTCTACAATTGAAAATATCAATATTTATCTTTCTCCAAGAAATAAAGATAATGTAGCTAAATTAACTAATCGATTTTCTAATACTCAAAAAATGCAGTCCAATCAGGAAGTATTGGATGCTTCGGATGTTATTTTCATTGCCTTAAGGCCGACTGATGCTGAGCAAGAATTAGCGACACTTCAATTTAATGAACATCATACTGTAATTTCATTTATTCCTTATCTTACTTATACTGATTTAAAAAAATTAGTCCAGCCAGCTCATCAAATAAGTCGGGCTATCCCCCTACCTACAGTAGTTAATCATAACTGTCCAATTCCTGTTTTTAATGCTACTGCATTGGTGCTGCAAATATTTAATCACATTGGGCAACCACTTTCTGTCAAAAATGAAAACGAATTGCATAGCATCTGGACATTAACCGGACTTATTACTCCATTTTATGAATTAATGGGGAGTCTCAGTGATTGGACAAATTCTAATGGAGTTGCCAAAGAAGTAGCCAATCAATATGTTTCCGATTTGTTTCAATCACTAGCTTATACTGCTCAAAAAGCCGAAACTATAGATTTTGATGAGTTAGCAAATCATGCAGCTACTCCTAACGGAATGAATGAACAAGCCGGAAAAGAAATCCGGGAAAAAGGAACTCATGAAATCTATAAAACTGCTGCAGATAATTTACTGGCTAATTTTATGAAGAACCTTTAACTTCTGATGGGAATACCCTAATCATCATTAGACTGAAAAACGTTTAGTTTTTCTTAACCTAAGTCAATGAAATTAAAAATTCTTTAAAATCTTGTATCAACATTCCAATTGACTTTGGATTTTATATTCAGAATTTGACATTTAAAAACTTTCAATTCTATAATCTATCATCTAAATATTTATCTTTACCAATCTAAATTTCAAATCGAATGTCTGCACAAAAACGCTTATTTCTCCTGGATGCTTTCGCATTAATTTTTCGTGGATACTATGCTTTTATTAAAAATCCGCGTATCAACTCAAAAGGATTAGATACTTCAGCAATTATGGGGTTTACCAATTCTTTATTTGATGTTATTAAACGTGAAAGACCCGATCATTTAGCGGTGTGTTTTGACAGGGGAGGAAGTGTTGTCAGGACTGAAATGTTTGAAGAATACAAGGCTAACCGACAAGAGACACCGGAAGCCATTAAAATAGCAATACCTTATATTGAAAAAATCCTCGAAGCCATGAATATTCCTGTAATGGTTAAAGAAGGATATGAAGCTGATGATATTATCGGAACACTAGCTAAAAAAGCAGAAAAAGAAGGGTATCAGACATTTATGGTAACTCCTGACAAGGATTTTGCACAATTGGTTTCTGAAAATATTTTTATGTATCGTCCAGTTTTTGGAGGTGGATATGAAACCTGGGGAATCCCGGAAGTACAAGCAAAATTTGAAGTTGAACGCCCGGAACAAGTCATTGACTTTTTAGGGATGATGGGAGATTCTGTCGATAATATTCCCGGACTACCCGGGGTTGGTGAAAAGACTGCAAAAAAATTCTTAGCTCAATACGGTAGTATGGAAAACCTTTTGGCAAATACACATGAGTTAAAAGGAAAAATGAAAGAGAAGGTAGAAGCCAGTAAAGAACTTGGGTTACTTTCTAAAGAATTGGCAAAAATCTTGTTGGATGTCCCTGTAGAATTCGATGAAAAAGACTTTGAGTTTTCTAAACCTAATGTAGAAGCTGTTAAAGAACTTTTTACAGAATTAGAATTTAGAAGATTAACCGAAAACTTCTTAAAAACTTATGGGGAGCAAAAAGCAGAGATTCCTGCTTCTCCGGAAATACCTCAGCAAAACAAAAATATTCCACAGAACAATACCCAATTTGATTTATTTAGTACGCCGGGGAGCGGGACAGTTGACACTGCAGAAATTTCTATTTCAGGGTATAACACTGCTGCCAATACAAAACATTTCTATCAGTATATAGATACCTCTTTAGCCAGGAAAATACTTTTAGGAAAGCTTTTGCAACAACCAAGTGTTTGTTTTGATACAGAAACAACGAGTTTAAAGGCGCTGGAGGCCGATTTAGTTGGAATTGCTTTTTCATGGGCAGAAAAAAAAGGGTATTATGTTGCCATCCCGGAAGACAGAGAAGAGGCACAACAAATCCTGGAAGAACTTCGTCCCTTTTTCGAAGCTGAACATGTTGAAAAAGTCGGTCAGAATTTAAAATACGACATCAAAGTTTTATCTAATTATGGTATTCCTGTAAAAGGAAAACTTTTTGATACTATGATCGCGCATTACCTGATCAATCCTGATATGCGTCATAATATGGATATTTTGGCAGAAACGTATTTAAACTACCAGACCATTCCTATCTCCGATCTTATTGGTAAAAAAGGAAAGAACCAGGGATCAATGAGAGATGTCGCCCTTTCCAAACAAACAGAATATGCTGTCGAAGATGCCGATATTACTTTTCAACTAAAAAATCATTTTCAAAAAGAACTGGAAACAGGAAATGTGACCAAACTCTTTAATGAAGTTGAACTTCCTTTAGTAAATGTATTGACTTCTATGGAGATCGAAGGCATCAAACTTAATACCGAATTCCTTAAAGAACTTTCTATAGAATTATCAAAAGATATCGATCGTCTGGAAGCAGGAATCTATGAACAGGCAGGTGAAGAATTTAACCTGGCATCTCCTAAACAATTGGGGCCTATTCTTTTTGACAAACTAAAGTTGGTAGATAAACCTAAGAAAACCAAAACCGGACAGTATTCTACAGCAGAAGATGTGTTATCTTATTTGGCAAAAGATCATCAGATTGTTGCCGATATTTTGGAATGGCGCTCGTATAAAAAATTACAAAGTACTTATGTAGATGCACTTCCTAACGAGATCAACCCAAAAACTCAAAGGGTTCATACTGTCTATGCTCAGGCAGTAGCTGCTACAGGGCGTCTAAGTTCTAATAATCCGAATCTTCAAAATATTCCGATTCGAACAGAACGCGGACGTGAAGTGCGAAAGGCATTCATTCCAAGAAGCGAAGATTATATATTACTGGCTGCCGATTATTCTCAGATAGAGCTTCGGATCATCGCGGCTTTAAGTGAAGAAGAAAACATGATCAATGCCTTTAAAAATGGAGAAGATATTCACGCTTCTACAGCTGCAAAAGTCTTTAATGTTCCGTTAGAAGAAGTCACAAGAGAACAAAGAAGTAATGCAAAAACAGTTAACTTCGGAATTATTTATGGGGTATCTGCTTTTGGGTTAAGCAACCAAACTAATCTTACCCGAAGCGAATCTAAAGAGCTTATAGAAACATATTACAAGACGTATCCCAGGCTTCGTGATTATATTGATGATCAAATAGCTTTTGCAAGAGAAAATGGTTATGTAGAAACCATCCTGGAAAGGCGTCGTTATTTAAAAGATATCAATTCCAGGAATGCAATCGTTCGTGGAGCTGCAGAACGAAATGCAGTAAATGCTCCTATCCAGGGAAGTGCCGCAGATGTGATTAAAATTGCAATGATTAATATTCACGAAAAGCTCAAAGAAGGAAATTTTAAAACTAAAATGCTTTTACAGGTTCATGATGAATTGGTTTTTGATGCCTACAAAGAAGAATTAGAAGAAGTTAAGCAACTCATTAAAAGTGAAATGGAAAACGCTTATCAATTAAGTGTCCCATTAGACGTTGAAATTGGTTTAGGTGATAATTGGCTGGAAGCACATTAATTCTTTTCAATAAAAGATGGGCTTAAGGATATAAATCATTAACTTTTGCTATGAAATCATCATTTATAGAAGTATAGCTTATGGTCTCTTAAGTTTAACTTCTTTTTTATCTTGAAAAAGTTTTATGAGCCTTAAATTTTACAAAATACAATCATCACTACTTTTTAATTTTTTTTTATTCGTTTTTTTTGTTTTTACTGTAAAAGGTCAAGATTTAAAAAATGATGAATTAACAATTCTTCTACAAAAAATTACCGATACCAAATACGCAAATCCGCAATTGGCAGAGACGTATGCTACACAACTTTTAGAAAAATCGCAAACAAATAACATTCCTGAATGGGAATTTCATGCTTATCATCAATTAGGGAGGATTGCAAATATTAAAGGAGATTATAAAAATGCAATTCTGCATAGTGAAAAAGCAATTCTGATTGGAAAAATTTTAAAAAAGAATTTACTCGAATTCGAAGGACTACTAACAAAAGGAAATGCCTTGGTTTATTTAGGCAGAAATGAAGAAGCGCTTAATCACTATTTAAAAGCACTGACCATTGCAAAGCGTTATAAAGATCCTATTTACGAAATCAGATCTTCAGCAAGTGTAGCCAAAGTAAAACGAAGAATCGGGCAAGCTGAAGAAGCACTTAAAATGTATAAACGCAATTTAGATTTAGCACTTAAAAATAAGGTTAATGATAAAATTGCAATCATCAATTCATACATGGGAGTTGGCGGAACACATCTGAGATTAAACAATCCTGATTCTACAATATATTACAGCAGTATAGGCCTAGAAAAAAGCCTTGAAATTAACGACTTGGAAGGCGTTGGTTATTTTTATAATGATCTTGGAATGGCATACTTCAAAAAAAAGGAATATGAAAATGCTATTCAATACCTAAAAAAAGCCGAAAAAAACATTCTTAGTCTTAAGAATAAAACACGCTTAACAGAAACCTACTTTTTTTTGGGGAGCTCGTACTATCAATTAAATAATTATGACAAAGCTATTTATTTTTTAAATGAAATTGAACGTATTATTGAACAACAAAATAAAAATGCTTTACATCAATTCAACCCGCCAGAGCTATTACCTACTTATCAGTTATTAGCAGATGCCTACAAGAAAAAAAATGACAAGTCAAAATCATTGGCATATACCGAAAAATATATTGCCTTAGATAAAGATTATGACAATCATAAAGATGCTGTAGTCAAGGCCCTCTTTGAAAATAAAGACAATGACGTACAGCAATTATCTGATTTAAACTCAAAACAAAAGACCAGGTTTTATTTGTTAACTATAATTTTCATTGGGGTTTTTATCATTTCCGTTTTATTACTCATACAATTTCTACGTGTGAGGAAAGCACAAAAAAAAGCTTTCAACCAATTAATAGTTAAAACAACAACTGAAAAAAAGCAGTCCAAAAGTCCAAAAGAATTTCAGATTCAAGATAAAAAAGTTGACGATATCCTGAAGAGGTTAGAAAAATTAGAAGCCTCACAATTCTTCCTCGATCATAACTGTAACCTGCAAAGTTTGGCGAAAAAAGTAAAAACAAATGTTAATTACTTATCCCAGGTAATAAGTACTTATAAAAATAAAAGTTTTTACGAGTATATTAACGAATTGCGTATTCAATATGCCATTAAACGGTTGCAGGAAGATCCTAAATTCAGGAAATATTCTATAAAACACATCGGAGAAGAATTAGGTTATAAAAGCACAAATTCATTTACTAAATACTTTAAAGCACATACAGATTTATACCCTTCTTACTACATTAAGCGCCTTCTTGAAGAAGAAAAAAAATAGTATCAAATTAGCTAATTTGAGGTTAAGTTATTGTGTATAATCTCATATTTTGTGCAATTTCATTTTGGTTTTAAACTTTAAAAATTTATCAAAATGAAAAGAGAATCACTTCTAAAATTAACGATTAACAAAAGAACTATCACTAAATTAAATCACAAGCTTTTATCAAATTTAAAGGGTGGGACAAGAACCGGCTTTGAAGATAAAGTAGACTCTGCCGAATTAACAGGCTGTAATGGGAGAGATTGTTTTTAAATATATCTGACAAGAGCATCAATAATACTCACCTCAATACAACTAAAATTTAGTTGTATTGAGGTGAACTTTCTTTTTAAATCAAAATGACCACAATAGTTTTAGAGTGTAAAAGAAACACTATTAAATGTTTCAAATCTTAATTATTAATTATTTAAAACTATTAAATTATGAAAACTAAAAACATCAAATCACTACAATTTTCTAAAACGTCTGTTGCCAAGTTAGATGCTAATAAAGCAGGTCAACTTAAAGGGGGGAGTTTTTATACAAATACAGATTGTATATCTGTATGTCCTCATTTAGATTGCAAGGAGCGTTAATATTCATTTTCTAAAACTATATATAATCATGAAAAGTAAAATCATTACAATTTTCTATAATGCCTGTTACTAAAGTTAGGTTTTAATAAAGCAAGGCAACTTAAAGGGCTTTTTATACGGACAGCTTGCAAATCTCTTTGTTTAACTATTTGCGAAGAACGTTAGTTACACACGATCTTAAGGCTGTTATTCAAAAATGATTTTAACATTTTTTTGGTGCACTAACCCCGTAGTATTACGGGGTTTTTTAATGGAAAAACTGAAATAACTTTTCTTTTATTTAAAAATTTCCTTGACATCCAGTTCATGATATGGAGTCTATGATAATATCTTAACTCTTTAAATAGATTCCGGATATTCGTTTTACGAATTCCGGAATGACAAAAAACTAACCTTTAATCGTCATTGTTAAGTTTTGAAAAAATCAAAGCAATCTCTCTCTTATTTAAAAGATCGCTTCTCCCGATAACTATCGGGATCGCGATGACGAATATAAAACGTCATTACTAGCATAGCGTGACAATCTTTTTCTTATGCAATAATAAATCCACTTAAAAAGATTACTTCGTCATTCACTTTATTCATTTCTCGTAATGACGATTTAATTATTTTTTATAATTTAAGATGTGCAAAAGTCTTATGTCTATATTATCACTAATAAAAATAATTCTGTTTTATATACGGGAGTTACTTCAAACCTAATTAAAAGAATTCATGATCATAAAATCAAAAAGTATAATGGGTTTGCAGCTAAATACAACTGCACTAAACTAGTTTACTTTGAAGAATTTACTTCAATAAATAATGCTATTTCAAGAGAGAAGCAAATTAAAGCTGGAAGTAGAGAGAAAAAGGAACAGCTCATAAAAAGCACAAATGTTAATTGGGAAGATTTATCTGATGATTGGATATTCTATTTTGATTAAAACCGTCATTGCGAGGTTTTGAAAAAATCGAAGCAATCCCTCCCTTATTTAAAAGATCGCTTCACTTTGTTCGCGATGACGAATATAAAACGTCATTGCAAGCGTAGCGTGGCAATCTTTTCACCTTTAATACAATTTAGAAAAGACTTCGTCGCGCATTCCATTTGCTTCTCGTAATGACGTTAAAAAAAGAGAAAAACAGTATCTTCACCCTCTATTATTCTTACTTATGCAAATGATGCTTCGCAAGTCTATTTTTATAATATTTCTTTTTGTTACGGTTAGTGGTGCTTCACAGAAAATCCCTGACTCTTTATTAAGTAAAAGCTATGAAGAACTTAGAAATAGTTATTGGGAAGTATATCCAGATTCTTTAAAAGGAAGCGAATATGTAAAAACATACCTTTTTAAGGCGAAGAAAGATCATGATACTATCAAAATAGCTAGAGGTTATCAATGGTTTAAATTTATTTCTTCTAAATATGACGACCTAGATTATTACTCTATTTATAATGATAGCATTATTTCTATTACAAAAAACATTAAAAACCACAATGTTTATCCAGCGATAGCTTATCATTACAAAGGAATTTTTCTTTATAATAAAGGGGATCTAGAAGAAGCTTTAAATAATTTTTTGATTGCAAAAAATCATGTAGAAAAAAACAATAACACACCCTTATTTTTCAGCGTAAAGCAAGCAATAGCAGCTTTAAAAAGTAAAATAGGTTTAGAAGAAGAAGCATTAAAAATATATCAAGAACAACTTAAAGAAATCAGAAACTTTAAATCTAGTGACATAGATAAAGTTAATCAAATTGATTATTTAGATGACTATATAATTACATTATCAAATATTTCATTAACATATATAAGATTAAAAAAAATAGATCTAGCAGATATCTATATCAAAAAAGGGATCAATGAAAGTTTAAAATTTAATGATTCCATTCATAATGATTCTATTTATTATTATGGTTTTGTCTCTGCTAGTGCTTACAATGAGTATTTTAAAGGAAATTATAAAGCTGCTATAGATAGTTTAGATAAAGCTTTTCCACATGAAACCGATCAAAACTCTAGAATCAATCATTATCTCTATAAAGGTAGAATTGCTAAAGATTTAAATAATACAGAAGAAGCCATTCTTAATTTTGAAAAACTTGATTCTATTTATGAAATTCATCAAGATCCTGTCCTAGAATTGCCTGAGGTTTATCAAACCTTTATTGACTATTACAAAGAAAAGGGAGATATCGAAAATCAACTTAAATACATTGATAAATTTATTACTGTTGACAGTGTTCTCGATGCCAATTTTAATTATTTAAGCACCAATATTACCAAAGAATACGATATTCCGCTATTGGTTTCTGAAAAAGAGAATTTAATTTCTCAATTAGAAAAAGAGAAAAACCAATCCAATACAGGACTTGGTATTTTGGCTGGAGTTTCATTACTCTTGGGTGGGTTTCTCTTCTATTATTACAAAAAACAACGATTCTATAAAAAACGTTTTGAAGAGATTCTAAATACAGAACCTACCAAAGTGTCATTCCTGCGGAGGCAGGAATCCAAAAAAGTCCATGATCTTTCTAAAGATGTAGTAGAAAAAATAACCAAAGGGTTAAAAGAATTTGAACGAGAAAAAGATTTTTTAGATCATTCAACGACTTTAAATAGTTTGTCTAAAAAACTCGATACGAATTCTAATTATTTATCCAAAGTGATTAATTCTTATGAACAGAAAAACTTTAGTAACTATCTTAATGATCTACGGGTTGAATATGCCATAGAACAACTCAAAACCAATAAACAGTTTCGTTTGTATTCTGTAAAGGGAATGGCAAAAGAGGTTGGATTCAATAGTCCAGAGTCATTTTCAAAGGCTTTTCATAAGCGTACAGGTATTTATCCTTCTTATTTTTTGAAGCAGTTGGAAAAAATTTCCTCTCCCTAAGAGAGAGGAGTAAGGTGAGGGTAAAAATATAACTTCCTTACTCCACTTTATCCCTGCTTGAAGGCAGGCAGTCCAACCTGCTCCCCAAAGAGAGGGAACTTAATTATATCACAAATTAAACCGATACGTCGCTTTAATCAGAAATGTATTTTGAGGTTGCTGGCTTAAAAGCTGATTATCTATAATATCTGTAAAACTATTATTCGGGTTTCCGGAGCCTGTAATACCTTGTGACCATACCAAAAAGATTTCTGAACCCGGAATGTATTCCCAGCGTAACACCAGGTTAGAACGGAACTGCACAAAGGCAAAATCCGGATTTCCAAAGGTATAATCTGTATTTCCATCTGTATTTTCATCAACAGAAAACACATTATCATTAAAAGAAATCTGATTATCGTTATACAAAGTTACTCGTTCGCTTAAATTTTTGGCAGTTGCATTATTTACATAATTGAAATTGGAATACCTGGCTCTGAATATAAAAGGCTGCCCATAATACTGAATAGTGAGATTCGGATTGATATTATAATTCATCCTTAAAGTCGTACTAAGTGTTTCCTGGTCAATCTCTCCTGTAATATATCGTGTAGTCCCATTAAAATCGGTTTGCGTCACATACTGTGTTTTACTAGGGTTTTCTGAAAACTCTGTGGCTAATGACAAACTCAAAGCATTCATGGGCTGATATCTAAATCTCAATTCATACCTTCTAAACGCAAAATTATTTTGCTTTGCCTGGGAGTTTACATGCCCCGCTACAACACTAAATCTTTTTCTTCGATCTGTCCCTACAAATAAGAATCCGATATTTTCTTCATTAAAACGCCAGCGAGGTCCTCCCCTTAAAATCGTGTTTGTGAAAATTCTGGGTTTGTGAATTGCGCCAAAATCTACAAACCAATTGTTTTTTAAATTAACATTTCCATTCAGTTCATATTCAATACGATTATAATTCCCTTCAAAATCGTAGGTAGTAAACTGTTCAAAACCAATTCTCGCTCTTCGATACCAGCTTGTAGGTTTGTTGAACAAGCGTCGGATATTAAAATATTGCCGAATATCATCTGCCTGGCGTAAAAATCCTATATCGTTTAATTCCAATTCGGGAGAACGCCAGTTCCCTCCAATATTGTAACGCCAGTTTCCTCCTCCACTCTTTCCTATTTCCAATCTACCTCCTGTTCCGGTTAATGAAGTTCTTGTGGGATCTACTTCCACATGACTGGCATCCTCGCGTTGAAATAAATGCGTAAGCGATCGTTGAGTAATTTCAATAGCTTCTGCACTCCCTCTCACATTACTCAACACTGCATTCCCTTCTACATAATACTTTCTATCCCTCCAATTATGCCTAAAATCAATTCCTGCACTATATGCACTCTCCCTGAGAAAAGAAAGGTTATCTTCTAATTTACGATTGGTGGCCGTAAAAATTCCGCCTATAAAAGAATTTCGGTCATTAAAATCCTTTTGTACCCTCCCTACCAGGTAGTTGGTAAGAGGTTCTACTAATTCTTCTCTATTTTGTCCTACTTCCGGCAATTCATTTAAAACATCCGGATTTGTATTCAATCCTATTTCTGCAAATTCTTTATCTGTTATACTTTCTAAAACACCAATAGACCAGCCATTTTTTGTTTTCCCGCTAAACTTAGCCGCTCCTAAAATGGTACTATTAGTAGGTATATTTTCAAATTCACCTCTACTAGCATCTGATGTAGTAAACCCTTGTGGGGTTCTTCCTATTCGCCTTGAAAAGAATAAATTGTCTTGTCCGCCTCCAAAACGAAAGTCAAAAATATTTTTGTTTTCTACGAAGAATGGCCGGCGTTCCTGGAAAAAGATTTCAAATCCGTCTAAAGCAATCGCTCCCGGATCTGCATCTACCTGTCCAAAATCCGGATTCACAGTTAAATCTAAAGTAAGATCGTTTGTGATTCCGATTTTAGCATCCAGGCCAACTGTAAGTTTTGAATCTCTCCCATCACGAAAAGGATTCCCTTCTTCTTCTTTAAAAGTATCTAACTGCCCTACAGTATAAGGTTGGATTTCCAGTTGTTTTTGCGGTTTCAACCCTTTGATTCCTCTTAACTCTCCAAATTCACTTACCCATCCCGGCGGATTGGCAGGTAAAGGTTGCCAAAGTGAGCGTTCCTCATTTTTAAAATACCTACGTGTAGATTGTAATCCCCAAACCTGCTCTTCTTCATTTCCAAATCGCAACTGACTCAATGGAATGCGCAACTCTGCTGTCCAACCTTCTTCATCTATATTGGTTTTCACATACCAAATGGGATTCCAGCTACTATCAAAATTTCCATTATTTGAAATAAATTCATCTCCTTTTACTCCTGATGCAGAAATGGTGAATGAAAAGCCAGACCGGTCATCATTATAACTATCAATATTAATTTCTACCCAATCTCCGGGAAAATCATCACGCCTCCCCAGGCGTTTTTCAATGGTTTCCGGATCTTTCTGATAACACCTAAAGGCTACGTATAAGTTTTTATCGTCATAGACGATTTTCATTTTAGTCTGTTCTGTAGGAGGTGTTCCGTTATCCGGTTCGAACTCTACATAATCTGATGCCCACTCTACTATATTCCAGGCTTCTTCATTTATAAGGCCATCTATTTTTGGAGCAGCGATGTCTCCAATTGCCTTTGTAGTATATACTTTCTTTTCAATAGGAGTATTAGTTTCCTGTGCAGTTATACAGTTAAAACCAAGCAATACTCCTATTAAAAGGCTCTTTATTTGAAAGCTCATTTAATAATTGGTTAGAGGTGTTTGTTAAAAAGAAAGACACCAAACCAATACACTTGTTACGCTATATATTATTTTTAACAAAACATTAACCGTAACTCATCATAAACAAGCTTAGAACACAATTATTGACGATCAAAAACAAGTGTTACAGTGATATCCTCATCTACTTCTACTTCACCTACTCCAAACACACCTCCCATAAGAGTTAAAGTATCGCCATCTAAATCTAAAGGAGTCTCAGTAATCATTCCATCAGATATTGTTATCAAAGTGGTTCCATCTAAAGACCAGGTTCCGGCAGTTAGGGTTGTAGTCTCAAGGCAATCAAGGGTTGCACCTCCTATATCTACAATAAGTTCTATATCAATTGCTGTAGAGTTAAAAGTACCATCTTCATTAAAAATAAGAATGATATTAAAACAGGGCAATTCTTCTAAAAACTCTTCTGAAGCATCACCATCGAAATTGGCATCAACAGCTTCAGAATAACGAAAAGAAGTCAAATCCCATGTACCAATAAGTGACGATGCTGTTGTTTCTTCAGATAATACATCTTCTGAATCATCAAAAGTGCAGGAAAATACGAATGCAGAAACTGCGATAAGTACAAAAAGTAATCTCGTTTTCATGATTTAGGGCTTTAAAATATAATAACTAACGCTTTTTTTAAGGTAAAATTGCATGAAATTAAGAACAAAAACTCAGCAGCGAGCCCTTTTAAACAGTGAAGTTTATCTTTTACACGACGGTTTATGGGTGAAAACTATTATCTTCTGGCTGAGGGGACCTTATATTTTTTATTCCCACCCATTCCATCGTTTATTATCATGCAAATATCGAGTTCCAAATTCAAAAATTACCATATTTATTTATAAAGATATTATTTAATGTTCACACAATTCTATATTGTACAATAAAACTTTCTTGAGTTTAAACTATATTTACACTTTATTATCTCATGAATAAGTCCTTTAAGAATCAAAGATTTACGGCAGTAAAAATATTCATATTCGATATTTGTTATTCCCATTAATAGTTGTACATTTGCACCCCTTAATCCCAATATTCAGTAGAATTGGGATGGGAAAGGAATGTTTAATTTTATAAAAAGAGTTAGTGTGGACACATTAAGCTACAAAACAATCTCGGCTAACAAGGCAACTGTAAACAAGCAGTGGGTTCTTGTTGACGCAGATGGTCAAACGCTGGGACGTCTTTCTTCTAAAGTAGCAAAGCTATTAAGAGGTAAGTACAAACCTAATTTCACACCGCACGTTGATTGTGGAGATAATGTAGTAATTATCAACGCAGAAAAAATCAACTTAACAGGAAACAAATGGGATTCGAAACAATACGTTCGTCATACCGGATATCCTGGTGGTCAAAGAATACGAAAGGTCAAAGAACTTTATGAAAAAGACCCTGCTCGTATCGTAGAAAAGTCAGTGAAAGGAATGCTTCCTAAAAACAAATTAGGTGCAGATTTATTTCGCAATTTAAAAGTGTATGTAGGCGCTGAGCATAAACAAGAGGCTCAAAAACCTACTGCGATTAACTTAAACGATCTTAAGTAAATGGAGGTTATTCACAAAATTGGCAGAAGAAAAACTGCTGTTGCGAGAGTATATGTTTCAGAAGGAAAAGGAAACATTACCATCAACAAAAAAGATTTAAATACTTACTTCCCTACAGCTACATTGCAGTACAAAGTAAAACAACCTTTATCATTAACTGATAATGTTGAGAACTTTGATGTAAAAGTAAATGTATACGGTGGTGGTATTACAGGGCAGGCAGAAGCTGTTCGCTTAGCAATCTCAAGAGCATTATGCGAAGTAGATGCAGAGCACAGATCTACTTTAAAACCTGAAGGTTTATTAACCAGAGATCCAAGAATGGTAGAGCGTAAAAAATTCGGTCAGAAGAAAGCGCGTAAAAAATTCCAGTTCTCGAAACGTTAATATTCAAGCATTTTTTAATGATGTACTCTATAAAATGAGCATCATTAGAAAGCTGAAAAAATTATTTTAAAAAGTTCAATTGAAATATTGTTATTACCCAGAGATTCTAAATATTGATAATTATCAGATTTAGAACATGGTTAGTTTAGCATCCAAATGATGAAGGCGACTAGAAATTAGGACCACTTCAGCATTGCTAACTTCAACGGAACGTAAACTATTAGAAAATGGCAAAAATAGAAGTAAAAGATTTACTTGAGGCAGGTGTACACTTTGGACACCTCACAAGAAAATGGAATCCAAATATGGCTCCTTATATCTACATGGAGCGTAACGGGATTCACGTTATTAATTTATACAAAACTGCTGCTAAAATTCAAGAAGCTAATGAAGCTCTTAAAAAAATAGCGGCTTCTGGTAGAAAGATCTTATTTGTAGCTACCAAAAAACAAGCAAAAGATATCGTAGCAGAAAAAGCAGGGGGTGCAAATATGCCTTACATCACTGAAAGATGGCCTGGAGGTATGCTTACTAACTTTGTTACCATCAGAAAAGCGGTTAAAAAAATGACTGCTATCGATAAGATGAAAAAAGATGGTACTTTCAATACATTATCTAAAAAAGAACGTCTTCAGGTAGATCGTTTAAGAGCTAAGTTAGAGAAAAACTTAGGTTCTATAGCTGATATGACACGTTTACCAGGAGCATTGTTTGTAGTAGACACCATGCGTGAGCACATTGCTGTAAAAGAAGCTCAAAAATTAAACATTCCGATTTTCGCAATGGTTGATACAAATTCAGATCCAAGAGATGTTGATTATGTAATACCATCTAACGATGATGCTTCTAAATCTATTGAAAACATTTTAACTCACGTAACTGCAGCTATTACTGAAGGGTTAAGCGAGAGAAAAGCTGACAAAGATGCTGCCAACGCTGCTAAAGCTGAAGAAAAAGCAGTTGCTGAAGCTCCTAAAGCCGAAGCTGCTCCTGTAGCTGAAGAAGCAGTTGCTGAAGCTAAAGAAACTGAAGCAAAAGAAGAAAAATAATACTGATTTAATATTGAGGCTCTAAAATTCGATATGCTCTCAAGAGCAACAAACAATAAGAGTCAATAAATTAAAATTTAAAAGACAATAAAATGGCAAAGATTACAGCCGCAGACGTAAATAAATTAAGAAAAACTACCGGTGCCGGTATGATGGATTGCAAAAAAGCACTAGTAGAAGCAGAAGGAGATTTCGATAAAGCAATTGAAGTACTTCGTAAAAAAGGTCAAAAAGTAGCTGCTAAAAGAGCCGACAGAGAATCTTCTGAAGGTGCTGTTATCGCAAAAGTTAATGATACTAAAACCAATGGTGTTATAGTTTCATTAAACTGCGAAACTGATTTTGTTGCTAAAAATGAATCTTTTATAAACCTTGCTACAGAATTAGCTGCTATCGCTTTAGAATACAACACTAAAGAAGAATTATTAAATGCTTCTTTTAATGGTATGACTGTAGCAGACAAATTAACTGAGCAAACTGGAGTTATCGGTGAGAAAATAGAAATCGGTGATTTCAGAGCTTTAAACGCTCCTTTTGTAGGATCATACATTCACGCAGGTAACAAAATAGCAACTTTAGTAGGTTTATCTGCAAGTGTAGACGGTGCTGAAACTATTGCAAAAGATGTTGCTATGCAAGCTGCTGCAATGAATCCTGTTGCTTTAAACGAAGATGGAGTAGATCAATCTATTATCGATAAAGAAATTGAAATTGCTAAAGATCAACTTCGTGCAGAAGGTAAGCCAGAAGCAATGTTAGAAAATATCGCAAAAGGGAAATTAAAGCGTTTCTTCAAAGACAACACTTTATTAAACCAGGCTTTTATTAAAGATAACAAACAAAGTGTAGCTCAATATGTTCAATCTGCCGGTTCAGATTTAACAGTTACAAATTTCGAAAGAGCTGCTCTTGGATAATAGTTATTAAAATAACTTTTTGAGTTATAGAAAATCTAAAAACCGTTCCTTATTGGAACGGTTTTTTTATATCTATATATTTTCTAAATAAGTTTAGGTATAATAATCAGGATAAATTAAATATTTTTAATCCTGTTTATATGCATTTCATTATTTTTACACCGTTTTAACCTAATTTAATCATTTTTGCATTATTCATCTTAACAAAAACATGCATTACAAAAGAATACTTTTAAAATTAAGCGGAGAAGCTCTTATGGGAGAGCGTCAATATGGTATAGATCCTAAAAGGTTAGCAGAATACGCAAAAGAAATAAAAGAAGTAGTCGACCTGGGTGTCGAAGTTGCTATTGTTATTGGAGGCGGAAATATCTTTAGAGGACTTGCAGGAGCAAGTAACGGAATGGATCGTGTACAAGGAGACCATATGGGTATGCTTGCTACTATTATTAACGGTTTAGCTTTACAAAGCGCCCTGGAAGATGAAAAAATAGAAACTCGTTTACAATCTGCCATCAAAATCAATGAAGTATCAGAACCTTTTATAAGAAGAAGAGCTATCAGGCATTTAGAAAAAAAGAGAGTTGTTATTTTTGGAGGAGGAACAGGAAACCCGTATTTCACAACAGATTCTGCCGCTGTATTGAGAGCTATAGAAATTGATGCAGATGTTATTTTAAAAGGTACCCGTGTTGATGGTATTTATTCATCAGACCCTGAAAAAAATAAAGATGCTACAAAATTTGATTTTATTACTTTTGATGATGTTTTGAAAAAAGGGTTAAAAGTAATGGACACCACAGCTTTTACATTAAGCCAGGAAAACAATCTTCCGATCATTGTTTTTGACATGAACAAAGGCGGAAATCTGCTGAAAGTAGTTTCAGGAGATAAAATCGGAACTAAAGTAAATCTATAAAACCAAAACGGAAATCACCTTTGGTGTGATTTTTGAAAAGTTACTTTTATATAAAAATATAATCATGAACGAAGAAATTGATTTTATTATGGATAGCACCAAAGAAGCCATGGGTGGTGCTATAAGTCATTTGGAAAAAGCATTAGTTAATATCAGAGCCGGTAAAGCAAGTCCGGTAATGCTCAACAATGTTTTTGTAGATTATTATGGCTCTCAAACACCTTTGAGTCAGGTAGCCAATATAAACACTCCTGATGCCAGAACAATATCTGTTCAGCCCTGGGAAAAGACAATGTTACAAGAAATTGAAAAAGCAATCATGGTTGCCAATTTAGGATTCAATCCTATGAATAATGGTGAAAGTGTCATTATAAATGTTCCTCCTTTAACCGAAGAACGCAGAAAAGACCTGGTAAAACAAGCAAAAACTGAAGCTGAAGATGCTAAAGTAAGTATCAGAAATGCGCGTCAGGATGCTAATAAAGAAATTAAAAAACTTGAAATCTCTGAAGATCTTACTAAGAATACAGAAGTAGATGTACAGGAGCTTACGGATAGCTATATTAAAAAAGTAGATGAAGTACTTACAGTTAAAGAAAAAGAAATCATGACTGTTTAGTTAAAAATTTTATAAAAATAAAGCGACTTAAAAAGAGTCGCTTTATTTTTTTGTACCATTATGTTTTTAGTATAAAAAATTAAATGAAAAAATACCTTTTACTTCTTTTTTTAATACCATTTGTGTCTTTTGCACAAAAATCGATTTCAGGCGTTATTAAAGACAGTAAAACCAATGCTCCTCTAGCTTTTGCAAATATTGTTACCAACACTAACAAAGGTACGATTACCGATATTGACGGTAAATTCGAAATTCAGAATGCAAATGGAGTTCAATCAATAACCATTAGCTATATCGGTTATCGTTCTAAAGAAATTATAATAACACCTTCAAAAAGTTTCTACAGCATACAATTAGAAGAAAATGTAGAACAACTCAATGAAGTGACTTTAACAGGGGGCGAAAATCCTGCTATACAAATTATACGGAATGCCATTAAAAACCGTAGAATAAACAATCCTGAAAAAGCATTAAACAGTTTTAAGTTTAATACTTATAACAAATTACTGATTACAGCCAATCCGGATTCAATTAATAATACAATTGACAGTGTTTACAAGAAGAAAAACGGAAAACTTGAACTACTGCGCGTCGATTCTTCTAATTATGAATTAAAAAAACAATTAGACAGGTCTCATCTATACATTAGTGAAAAAGTTTCTGAATTTGCTTTTACTAAAGCTAAAGGAAAACGAGAAACTATTCTCGCAAACCATATGGCCGGATTCCAGGAACCGGTTTATGAAATATTAGCACTACAAATTCAATCTTTTTCATTTTATGAAAATACGTATACACTATTCGGTACCGATTATGTAAATCCACTAGCCAATAATGCGCTTCGAAAGTATGATTACAAAATACTCGATACCATAAATAAAGGCAATCGACCTGCTTACATGATTTATTATTTTCCTAAAAAGAAAGGCGATTTTGCAGGTTTAGAAGGAGTTCTTTATGTAGATACTGAAACTTATGCTTTACAAAAAGCCATTGCACAATTGAAAGCAGTTATCGATATTAAAGCGACACAGACCTTTAAATATTTTGAAAATGAAAAAACCTGGTTTCCTGTAGAAAAAGAAGTAAAAATTGAAAAAGGGATGAACGATGAAAACATCTCATTATTTGGCGGAATTGTTTCTTTTAAAAGCGGCATAAGAGATTCTACACTCGTTCGTACAAATGAACAAGATGAAACCGATTTAATTTATCTTATCTCCAAAGACAAAAACTTTGATATTCAACTAAATCAGCCAATAAAAATACGTGGAAGCGGACTCGCAGTAGATTTATTGGAAGAAGCGGGTAATCGTGATGAAGATTTTTGGAATCAATACAGAACAGAAAACATCACAGATAGAGGTAAAGAAACTTATGTAGTCCTTGATAGTATTATTGAAGAAGAAAAAATCGAAAAGAAAATAGGGTTCTTTAAAAAGTTAATCGACGGGTATTTTCCAACCAGGTACTTAGATTTTGATTTACGATACTTACTCAAATACAATAATTTTGAAGGTTTCAAACCAGGAGTTGGAGCCATAACTAACGACAAGTTCTCTAAAAAATACCGATTATCCGGATATGGAATCTACGGATTTAAAGATGAAGATTTTAAATTTGGCCTGACTGCTGCTGCGCGTTTAAATCGTTTTACCAGTACATGGGCTGGAATTTCTTATACAGATGACCTCACAGAAACAGGAAGCGACCTATTCAATACAGACGGCAGAGCCTTTTATGTATTTGAACCTCGTCTTTTTAATCTTATTTCTTTCTATAAAAACAAAAAAATAAGCGCTTACATAGAACATGATTTGACAGCAAAACTACAGGGTAAGTTACAATTAAACAGAAGTCGAAATGACCCTCAGTTTGAATATACCTTTGTGAATAACGGAGTTTCTATAACCAATTTTAATATTGCATCTGCGCAATTATCATTTCAATGGAGCCCGTTTAATGAATACATTTTAACTCCTGTTGGCAAAAAAATAACAAAACAAGGATTCCCTCAAGTTACATTTCAGGCAACTCAAAGCTTTGAAAACGTTCTGGACAGTGATTTTAATTTCACCAAACTCAACCTGAGACTTATTCATGAAATAAGGCCAATAGATAAAGCTGTAACCAGTTTCCTTGTGAAAGCAGGAATAGGATTTGGAGATATTCCTCTTACTCATTTGTACCATACCTCCCCTAACAACCCTGTTAGAGACAATATTTTAGAACGATTTGCAGTAGCAGACATCAATAGTTTTGAAACTATGTTTTTTAATGAGTTTTTCTCAGATCGTTATGCTACTTTTCAGGTACGCCATAAATTAAATCCGTTTAAGATCGCTCCTAAATTCAGGCCGCAATTAAGTTTAGTTTCAAGATTTGCTATCGGAGATTTATCAAACCCGGAAAGACAGGTTACTTTTGAATTTGATACCCTGGAAGATGGATTCTATGAGAGCGGGATAGAGTTAGATCGTCTTTTTGCAGGTTTTGGGATCAGTTTATTCTATAGATACGGACCAAATCACCTCCCGCGGTTTGACGATAATATCTCCTTCAAATTTACTTTTAATTTTGATTTCGGTTTTTAGGTTCCCTCATTGGCATTTTTTACCTTTGCCATGAAATTTTTATAAATGGCAAACTCTTTCAGTACAGGCTTTTGGGCAAACGTTTCCCGAATCATCTTAAGAAATAGAATTTTAATCTTAATCATCCTTGCTGCTGCTACTGTTTTCCTTGCAATGCAATGGAAAAATATGCGATTTACTTTTACAGAAGCCAATCTACTCCCAGATAAACATCCTGTCAATATTGAATACAATAAGTTTTTAGAAATTTTTGGAGAAGAAGGCAACCTTATTGTACTTGCTGTTAAAGACAGTAGTTTGTTTACCACTAAAAAATTCAACCTTTGGAATAAACTCAGTAAACAATTAAATGCATTTCCTGAAGTAGATTTGGTGATCTCTACCGATAATCTTCAGACTCTTGCAAAAGATACAGAAAAAGAAGAGTTCAAATTAGAACCTTTCTTTCTGGAACCTCCTACTTCTTCCAAAGAAATTGAAGCTCTTAAAACCAAGCTTTTTGAAAAATTACCTTTTTACGAAGGCCTGTTATTCAATAAAGAAACTCAAACTATACGAATTGCCGTTTATTTAGACAAAGACATTGTAAATACTTCTGTTAGAAAAGATTTTATTTTTAATGACTTTGAACCATTAGTAAAGGAATTTGAAGAAGAAAGCGGATTAGATCTCCGGGTTTCCGGAATGCCATACATCCGAACTTTAAATTCACAAAATATAGTCGATGAAATCGGTGTTTTTATTACTGCAGCACTACTCATTACCTCCCTAATTTTCTTTTTCTTTTTCAGATCGTTCAGAGCTACTTTTATTTCTATGGTAGTTGTAATCATTGGGGTAATGTGGGCTTTTGGAATTCTTGGGCTTTTGCATTATGAAATTACTGTACTTACCGCTCTTATTCCTCCACTAATTATAGTTATCGGAATACCAAATTGTATTTTCTTTATCAACAAGTATCAGCAAGAAATTAGAAAACATGGAAATCAGGCTAAATCTTTACAACGTGTAATTTCCAAAATAGGAAATGCTACTTTAATGACCAATGTTACTACAGCTGCCGGATTTGCTACTTTTATTGTAACAGAAAGTAAGTTATTGAAAGAATTTGGAATAGTTGCATCCATAAATATTTTAGTGATATTTATTCTATCACTTCTTATTATCCCTATCGTTTACAGCTTCATGGCCTTGCCAAAAAGAAAACATTTAAAACATTTAAATAAACGATGGATTGAAGCTTTTGTAAACTGGATGGAAAAAACAGTAAAAAACTATAGAATTTCTGTCTATGTAGTTTCCATTGTTTTATTGATCGCCTGTATTATTGGTATTTACCAGATAAAAATTTCGGGAAGCCTTATTGAAGATATGCCAAAAAAAGCAGCTTTTTTTGAAGATATCAGGTTTTTTGAAGAAGAATTTGACGGAATCATGCCTCTGGAAATTATGGTAGACACCAAACGAAGAAACGGGGTAATGAGATTGCCTACATTAAGACGTATGCAAGATGTAGAAGACTTGATCAGGGAAACTCCTGAGCTTTCAGACCCTATTTCTGTGGTAAATCTGGTCAAATATTCTAAGCAAGCATACTATAATGGTAATCCAAATTATTTTCAGCTTCCAAACAATCAGGAAAATAATTTTATCTTATCCTATGCCAGAAAATCTTCCAGCAATGCAAATCTTTTAAGTTCATTTGTAGATTCTACAGGGCAAACTGCCAGAATTACTACATTCATGAAAGACATTGGTACTGAAAAAATGGAGCGTATTGAAGAATCTTTATGGAATAAGATCAATAAAGTATTGCCTCCGGATCGTTACGATGTCACCATGACAGGGAAAGCTTTTCTGTTTACCAAAGGAACTAAATACCTGGTACGAAATCTGGTTATCTCGCTGGCATTGGCCATTTTACTAATTTCTCTGTTTATGGCTTATATGTTCAGATCTTTTAAAATGATTATTATTTCTTTGATTCCAAACTTACTGCCACTATTAATAACTGCTGGTATGATGGGCTTTATCGGAATTCCGATTAAACCTTCCACCATTCTGGTTTTTAGTATTGCTTTTGGAATATCTGTAGATGATACCATTCATTTTCTGGCAAAATACAGGCAAGAACTTACAGAAAGCAACTGGAAAATAAAAAGATCAGTATATGCTGCTTTAAGAGAAACCGGAGTAAGTATGTTTTACACTTCTATTGTTCTTTTCTTCGGATTCTCAGTATTTATGATTTCCAGTTTTGGAGGAACAGTGGCATTAGGAGGACTTGTTTCTGCTACATTACTTTTTGCAATGCTGGCAAATTTGATACTACTTCCTTCTCTTCTATTATCGCTGGAAAAAAGTATCGCCAATAAAGCTGTACTGAAAAAGCCTAATATAAATATCCTGGAGAAAGAGTAGGAGTCAGGAGTCAGGAGTCAGGAGTCAGGAGTCAGGAGTCAGGAGTCAGGAAAACTAAATTATCTTAAACTTCTACACCAATAAACTTGTAACCATTTATCAATTTTTCCCAATGTTATATTCAAAAGAAAAGCCTGCCGGATACATCCTAAACAGGCCTTTAACGGTTCCCCCAAACCTACTCGGAATCATATAGATCCAAGTATATTTTAAATATTGATTAATAGCATCCCAAAGCTAGAAAAAGAGAGCATGCCAAATAAGGGGGATTTTCCCCTATTTTCTGTGAGTTATACTTTGTAAGTATTTTAGTCCAACTGATATTCCTTTATTTTCAGAATAGTTTAATAAGAATGTCGAAATCCAGAGAACGAAGTAAACGCGACATTTTAGTAAACGATTCACGGAGTGAAATTCCTAAAATAAAGTGTCTTTTTTACCATTCTTTTTGGACAAGCAAAAAGAATAAAAAAATTAAATGCGTCATTCTTTACCCATCCATCTTATGTTACTCTCAATAATAACGTATTTAACAAAAAAGAAAAACTTTAACATCTCATAAAATATAGATTTATAATTGAACGTAATTCATATTATCCTAAATGGTTACTACATTCAATAACTCATCAAAAGCTTTGTAGTCTTTATATAATAATTAAAGACAAAAAACTATCTTTGCAGCTTATTTTAAAAAAGTAACATCAAAATGTCAGAATTCAGTATTAAAGAACTTCTTTTGGAAGGGAAAGTTTTACAGGAAGTAGTTATAAAAGGTTGGGTACGTACTTTTAGAAGCAATCGTTTTATTGCTTTAAATGATGGATCCACTATTAACAATATCCAATGTGTTGTTGATTTTGAGAATTTTGACGAAACGCTTTTAAAAAGAATTACTACAGGAGCTACTCTTGAGATAAAAGGAACATTAGTAGAGAGCCAGGGAAAAGGACAAAAAATAGAAGTTCAGGTTAGTGACCTCGAAGTTTTAGGTGATGCAGATCCGGATGAATATCCTATTCAACCTAAAAAGCATTCAATGGAATTTTTAAGAGAAAAAGCACACTTACGTGTACGCACCAATACTTTTGGAGCTGTGATGCGGGTACGTTCTGCTTTATCTTTTGCAATTCATAGTTATTTTAGAGAAAATGGCTTTGTATACACACACACTCCTATTATCACCGGTTCTGACGCAGAAGGTGCAGGTGAAATGTTTAGGATAACCACCCTTGATGCTAAAAATCCGGAATTAAATGAAAATGGAGAAGTTGATTACTCCCAGGATTTCTTTGGAAAGGAAACTAACTTAACGGTGTCCGGACAATTAGAAGGAGAAGCTTTTGCATTAGCATTAAAGAAGATATACACTTTCGGACCTACATTTAGGGCAGAAAATTCAAATACTTCAAGGCACTTAGCTGAATTCTGGATGATTGAACCTGAAGTTGCTTTTCTTGATCTTGTTGGTAATATGGATTTAGCCGAAGACTTTATCAAATCGGTATTAAAATACATCTTAGAAAACTGTAAAGATGATCTCGAATTTTTAAATAAACGTTTATTGGATGAAGAGAAAACAAAACCTCAAAACGAACGTAGCGAGTTATCACTTCTGGAGAAGTTACATTTTGTTGTAGATAACCAATTTAAAAGAGTGAGCTATACTGAAGCTATTGATATTTTAAAACGTTCTAAACCTAATAAGAAGAAAAAATTCCAGTATATCATTGAAGAATGGGGAGCAGATCTACAAAGTGAACACGAACGCTATTTGGTAGAAAAACACTTTAAATGCCCGGTAATACTATTTGATTATCCGGCTAAGATTAAAGCCTTCTATATGCGTTTAAACGACGATCAAAAAACGGTACGTGCTATGGATGTTTTATTCCCTGGAATTGGAGAGATTGTAGGTGGATCACAACGTGAGGAACGCTATGATGTCTTGTTACAAAAAATGAGGGAGTTAGATATCGATGAAAAAGAATTGTGGTGGTATCTAGACCTTAGAAAATTTGGAACAGCTGTTCATAGTGGTTTCGGGTTAGGATTTGAACGCCTCGTACAATTTAGTACAGGTATGACTAATATACGAGACGTTATTCCATTTCCTAGAACTCCTCAAAATGCAGAGTTTTAAAGAAAGTAAATCATTTCTAATTGTTATTTTTTTCTATTTAGAAACTTTCTTCTAATTGCTTAACAAACTAAGAAGGGTAAATCCCAGTATTTTTGTAAAAAGCTTTAGAGAAAGATTCCTGACTATTAAATCCTGCTTCTTTTGCTATTCCTTTTACTGAATACAAACAAAATTTAGGGTTCGTTTTCAATTGATTTATCGCATACTCAACTCTTATAATTATCGATATCAACTAAAGTTCTCTTTTAAAGAATCGGAAATCTCTTTAAGTAATTAAACATTGAGAAAACCCAAATTGAGTATATAAAAGAAAAAAGTATCAAATCAATATTTTCATAGAAAGCTTTTTCATTATTATTTTTTCGTCTATTGAATATAGTATTTTTCTGTATTATTAAAGATGTTTTTTTAACCAAAAACTCTATTCATTATACTTAATTAACATCTTATTGAAAAAGTGATTTACAATCAACACAAAATGAATAAGTATTATTTTTCTTTCATAAGTACTAATAATTAATCTTTCATTTTTTTGATTAAAATAAAGCTTAAATTCTTAAGAAATAAAGAGTCTTAATTCATAAATTCTTTGCTTCTCATTGTTACTATGAAATTGATAATATATTAAATTTATTTTATTGATTATCAATATTTTAATACAATTTTAGTTTTAAATAAAACTTGTTAAAAAAACTTCGAATTCTCACAATTCGCAACTCATTTATTTTTTAATTGAAAATTGTTAGTAGCAAAATAGGAAATTGCTATAAATTCATAAATCCAGACTGCAATAGTTTGCTTATTTCCTCTACTTCCTAGTACATTTAGGGTAACAAAACAATAGGCATTGTAATTAATAATTAGAACATCAATCTTTAATTAACTAAAAAAACAAATTAATATGGCTGTATTACCCATCAACATCTCCCACTCTTCCACCTTGAATGCGATTTGTTTTATAACTGCACCTGACTTTTATATTACAGGAGAGTCTGTTATCATCCTTATGGATACCATTACCAATGAATTATGGTATAAAAAAAATGATGAGATTTTTCCTTTTAACTGCCTCTCACTGAAATATACAGAACAATTATATAAAATGCTTAAAAAAGATGAGGATGCCTGGAGAACATTGCAACATCTTGAAATCAATGAAGCAGTAGAAATGTATACCAAAGTTGCTTATGGAGATATTTTATCTAAAATGGTTATGGAGTTTATGAACTGATAATAATTACATACATCTAAAGTGCCCTCCATAACAATAAACTTATCAATCTTGAAAGTTTACAATCAAGATCTAAAACAACCTTAAAGCAGTAAAATTTATACGTTATTAAATTCCAAAATCCATCAAGCTAAATCAAAAAATAAGAAGCTACTAAAAATCACATTTAAGATTTGATATAGTCCTTAAATAAATCATCAAATTAGAATTAATGCCTAAGCTGATTTTGTTTATTTTTGTTTATATAAATATATAATTCAGCTAGGCATTTATGCTTAAACAACAATTACAATTCAAATTATCGCAAAAGCTATCTCCGCAGCAAATTCAATTAATGAAATTGATACAGTTGCCTACACAAGCTTTTGAGCAACGTCTAAAACAAGAGTTAGAAGAAAATCCGGCACTTGAAAGTGGTAAAGACGAACCTCAAGATAATAGTGACTCCTTCGAAAATGAATATGAAGATGATTTGGGAAATGAATCGATAAAAACTGATGATATTAACGTCGATGAGTATTTAAGTGATGATGAAGTCCCGGACTACCGCCTACAATCCAATAATTACAGTGTTGATGACGATGACAAAACCATTCCGTATGCCTCAGGCATGTCTTTTCATCAGCATTTATTAAATCAATTAAATACTTTTCGCTTAAATGACGAAGAAAGAGATATTGCAGAGTTTCTCGTCGGAAGCATTGATGAAAGTGGCTATATAAGACGATCTCTGTCTGATATAATGGATGACCTCGCTTTTACACAAAACATCTATACAGACGAGGGAAATATCGAAAAAATACTAAAATCTGTTCATGAATTAGACCCTGCTGGTGTAGGTGCCAGAAATTTACAGGAATGCTTACTTATTCAGCTCGAACGTAAAAAAGAAAATCCTGCAATTGACCTTGCCATTGAGATTACCGAAAAATCATTTGAACATTTCACTAAAAAGCATTATCAAAAACTTTCTCAAAAACACAATGTTTCTGAAACTGAGCTAAAAGATGCGATTCATGAGATTGAGAAACTAAACCCCAAACCAGGTGGGTCTTATGCAGGAAATAACAAAATTGTAGAACATATAGTTCCGGATTTCACTATAAGAATAAGTGATGGAAAATTAGAACTCACTCTTAACGGCCGAAATGCTCCGGAACTCCATGTTTCCAGAGAATACAACAATATGCTCAGCGGCTATAAAGAGTCTAAAGATAAATCGAAGTCACAAAAAGACGCCATCTTATTTATCAAACAAAAATTAGATGCTGCCAAGTGGTTTATAGACGCTATTAAACAACGTCAGCAAACTTTATTTATCACGATGAATGCCATTATGCATTACCAAGAGGCTTATTTCCTTACAGGTGATGAACGAAAGTTAAAACCGATGATATTAAAAGATATTGCCGATAAGATAGACATGGACGTTTCTACAGTTTCACGAGTAGCCAACAGTAAATACGTAGATACCCCATATGGAACTAAACTAATCAAAGAATTTTTCTCTGAAGCTATGAAAAATGAACAGGGAGAGGATGTTTCGACCAGGGAAATTAAAAAAATATTAGAAACTGTCATAGAAGAAGAAGACAAGAAAAAACCACTCACTGACGATAAATTAGCTTCTCTATTAAAAGATAAAGGTTATCCTATTGCAAGAAGAACAGTGGCAAAATACAGAGAACAATTAGGTATCCCGGTTGCACGTTTAAGAAAACAAATTTAATGACTCAATTTTTTAAATTTATAAGTTATATTTTTCATCCGCTTTTCTTCCCGTTGGTAGGTGCTGTTATTTATTACAACCTTTCTCCAAAATTCCATCCTCCCGAAGAACTGCAATCTGTAATAATTCGTGTAGCCATTTTAACATTATTTATTCCGATAATTTTTTTCTTTCTCTTAAAAAATATTGGATGGATTGATTCAATTTACCTAAAAGATGTATCCCAACGTAAAGTTCCCCTGTATCTTTATGTTTTTCTAACGTTTATGGTGGTATACGGAGTGGTATCTCCCGTTTTTTCAATAGAACTTTACTATTATTTTGTAGGCATTATAGGTTCTTTAATAGCTTGTCTTATGCTTGTCTTTTTTAAATTTAAAGCAAGCATGCATATGATGAGTGTTACCGGACTTACTTTATTTTTAATCGGACTTAGCTTTCACTATGAAGTAAATATTACTTTTGCATTATCGATAATGGTTCTTTTTACAGGCCTGGTAGCCTCTTCCAGATTGTATTTAAAAGCTCATGACGCTAAAGAATTGCTATTAGGTAGTATTATTGGAGGAGTCCCACAGTTTCTTGCATTTAATTATTGGGTGTAGTGAGTGAATGAAAGTTCTAAAATCTATCAATAAACCTATCAATTACCACATAAACTTATCAACTAATTACCCAAGATTATAATAAGTAAAAAATAAGTCCGATTTTTAATGTACTTATATCAATTCGTTCTCCGTCTACAGTAAGAGTATTGTCTTTTAGAAGGTTATTTAATGCATAAGAAGCGTAGAAGTTCCATGTATTATATCCAAAACTTAAATACAAGTCATACTGAAACCTTTCTACATCATCGTTTGTAAAACGGATGCGTTCTGTATCGGATACAAACTTAGATACATTTGCGAATACGTATCCTAAACGAACACCACTATAAATACGCCAAAATCTATAAGAATCAGGCTTAGATGTTCGCCATCTGAACTCTATCGGAAGTTCTAGCACATGAGTACTAATTTTATTACGATTAAACTGTGTATCATCATCAATAAGTTGATACACAATATCCCCTCCCTGTTCTATGGCTTGTAAATTATTAAAATAAGAATTAAAATTATATCCAAGCCCTATACCCAAACCTATATTCCTTCTACTATTCATGGGTATATCTTTTATATAACCAACTTGAATACCAAAAGGAAGATTATTCTGGGTAACTCCAGATGGTCGATTGAGAAGAACATTATAAGTAACCCCTACATAAAATTGATCTTCCAGATATCGAGTATCTATATCTTCATCATTTTCATTCTGAGACATTCCTAATAAAGGAAGCAATAAGCAAAATGCACATAACAAATACCTCATAAATTCGAATCGTTTTAAATACAATGCTAAAAATAATTTCTCATTTATATTCATAAAAAAAGCTTCAAATTAATTTGAAGCTTTTTTTATTTTGAAATCAAAAGTAAATTTACTGTAAGTTTCTAAATGCATCACCAGCTTTGGTAGTGTAATTGATCTTAAGTGCATTTACTTTTCTAAGTTCTTGTTTAATATCAGAAATGAGTCCCATATTAGTCTCTGAATCTACCTTTAAAGCCGTCGTTAATAAATCCTGAATATCCTGAGGTTTATTAGAACGCTCTTGTAAAATATAAGGTGCTACAGCATCTACATCTACCAATTTATCATTTAATTGAATCTTGGAAGCTGTACCGTAAGTCGATTGGTATCGCTCACTAGGTTTTCCAGCATAGATATAAATAATACGGTTCTTCTTATCTAATTTTTGAATCTGATCTGCAAAAGGCAATTCATTTTGCACTAATAATGAACTGTCTTTCATCACAGTTACCGTCATGAAGAAAAATAACAACATGAATACAATATCTGGCAACGAAGCTGTTGATACCGGTGGTAACTCTCCACTTTTTTTCTTATTAAATTTAGCCATAATACTGTGAATTATTAGTTGCTTTTTGGTTCTGCTTCTGATAACTTCTGAGGAAATAATTCTTGAATCCTTGTAATTCTAGGTTTCAATTCATCTCTGTCCTCTTTAGGAGTCTTCGGATCTTTATACAGCTTATCCATTGTTGTAAAAGGAATTCCGTATAATCTATTAGACTCACGATCTCTCAATTCATTATATGCTGCTACTAATTCATTCTGAACAGCTATATATGTTTTATATGAAGTTTCTCTATCGTTCTGTAATGAGATAATAGCTTTTGTCGGATTATCTGAAGACGCAGGATCTTTTGCTCCCTGGCAATAATTACAAGCATCTTCACCTGCTCCACCTCCGTTATCTAAAAAAGTAACAGCAGCTTCTCTTAAGTTCTTTAACTCCATTAATTCATCTTCTACAAGCAATTGATTGTCTTTACTAACTACTACCGTAAAAATATTCTTTTGCTTGATCACCACATCTTGATCTGGCGGTTCAATTGGAGGCAACTTACGATCAAGACCTGCATCGGTTTCAATAGTCGTAGTTACCAGGAAGAAAATGAGAAGCAAGAAGGCAATATCTGCCATCGAACCCGCATTTACTTCAGGAATGTTTCTTTTAGCCATAATTACTTACTTAATATTTTCTTTATTCCACCAAACAACATTGCTCCTACAGCAATAATTGTTAATACATAAAATGAATATAAGCCAGTACCAATCCATTTAGAACTAGACTCATCAACATCTATACCACGATTTGCATAAGTTTGTAAATCTACATTTGTACCGCTAGATAAAGCATAACTTATTATAAGAACAACTACAAGTCCTGCAATTGCTATTAACGCTCTCTTTAATTTAGCTGGAGAAGAAATTAAATTCTTTATTGTATATAATACTAATGCTAATACAGGAATAGCCAATAAAATATAGGAAACTACAAACATTAGATTCACATTTGAATTATTTATTGCTATATCTGCAGGCACATCACGGCCAGGCAATAATAACCATAGGATGATCCCTACGACACCCAATATGATTAGAAAAATCTTAATAATCTTTTGCATAATAATATCGTCTTAAAATTATTTCTTGTGGTCTACTAATAAATCTACTAACGTAATAGAAGCATCTTCCATATCGTTTACTATACTATCCATTTTAGCGATAATGTAATTGTAGAATATTTGAAGTATAATAGCCACAACAAGACCGAATACTGTTGTTAATAATGCCACTTTAATATCACCTGCAATTAAAGATGCATCTAATCCACCAGCCGCACTAATTTTATCAAAGGCCTGAATCATCCCGATTACCGTACCCATGAACCCAAGCATTGGTGCAATGGCGATAAATAATGATAACCAAGAAATATTTTTCTCTAGTTGTCCCATTTGAACACCTCCGTAAGCAACAACAGCTTTTTCTGCAGATTCGATTCCTTCATCTACTCTGTCTAATCCTTGATAGAAGATAGAAGCAACTGGTCCTTTTGTATTTCTACAAACTTCTTTAGCAGCCTCTACACCTCCAGATGCCAATGCATCTTCAACACTACTTGATAATTTTTGTGTATTGGTTGTAGCAAGGTTTAAGAAAATAATTCTTTCAATAGCTACAGCTAATCCTAGGATTAAACACAACAATACAATTCCCATAAATCCTGCACCACCTTCTATAAAACGCTCTTTCAATACTTGATGAAAGGACTTATCGGCTTCCGCTGCAGAATCATCTTGCAAAAATACTGCCGTTGTATCATCAGTAGTAGCAACAAATTCTGTTGTATTAGTAACTGCGTCCATCGTAGCCGCATTTGCAGTTGTTGCATTTAAAACCATTAATCCAGCTAAAGCCAGAATAGAGAATAATCTTTTCATTTCGTTTAAACTTAAATTTTGTTAGTTAATAAGGGTTAAAGATAAAAAAATTTTATAATTAAACTGTTTTTATAAACATAATCATCCAGCAGAGAGGAAGGGATTCGAACCCTCGATACGGTTTTGCCGTATACACACTTTCCAGGCGTGCGCCTTCGACCACTCGGCCACCTCTCTTTTAGTAATCAGCTTAATTAAAGCGCCACAAATAACAAAAAAAAAACTAGTTGTTAAAATTTATATCGTTAATTTTAACTCAACTCGCCTCTCAAAGGGGTTTCAAAAATTGTTTTAAAGGTTTTTCTGCCTATTTGATTGCCTAGTAAATACATTAATTTTGCCAAAGCTGCTTCTGTAGTAATATCTTTTCCATCTATTACTCCTATCTTTTTTAAATGCACACTGGTTTCGTATTGCCCCATAATAACACTCCCTCCCGAACACTGTGTTACATTAACTATAAAAACACCTCTTTGAATTGCTTCTTCCAGAATTTTATAAAACCAGGGGGATGTAAAAGTATTCCCAGAACCATAAGTTTCGAGTACAACAGCTTTAATATTTTCATTTTTAAAAATACATTGTACGGCTTCTTCATGTAATCCGGGAAACAATTTAATAACCGCAATACGGTCATCGAGTTTTTTACGAATTACTAATTTCTTCCCTTTTGACGGACGAAAAAGACGTTCTTCATGTATAGTAAGATGGACACCACTTTCTCCTAATTCCGGATAATTTAAAGAAGCAAATGCGTTAAAATGCTCTGCATTTATTTTAGTTGTCCTATTCGCTCTATATAATTTATACTCAAAATAGAGGCACACTTCTTTTATTCCAGGATTTTTTTTATCAAGAGATGCTATCTGAATTGATGTAATTAAATTTTCTTTTGCATCTGTACGCAAATCTCCGATAGGCAATTGAGAACCGGTAAAAATTACCGGTTTGGAAAGGTTTTCCAACATAAAACTCAAAGCCGATGCAGAATAACTCATTGTGTCACTTCCATGCAGAACCACAAAACCATCAAATTTTTCGTAATTTTCCTCTATCATCTCTGCAATTTGAACCCAATATTTCGGATTCATATTAGACGAATCTATAGGTATAGAAAATGAAATTGCTTCTACATCACAATCTAACTGTCTTAATTCCGGAATCCTTTCTTCCAATTTATCAAAATCAAATGCTTTTAAAACACCTGTCTCGTAATCTTTAATCATACCAATAGTACCACCGGTATAAATTAGTAATATATTAGGCTTATTTTCCAAGATTCATACTGTTTTTTACAGGATTAGCATACATTGCCAAGAAATTTTCTAAAGCAATTTTATTTCCGGTCTTTACTCTTCTTTCTATCCTTCTTTCAAATTGTCTTTTCTCTCGTTCTGTATATTTACTCTTAAATCCATCAGAACCGTTTAATAAATCGTAGGCTACATAATTTGAAGGCCATAATTTGTATTCCTTATAAATATGCTCATCTATAAGCTCAGTCAACAACTGAATTTGTTTATTAACAGGGTATTTTTTTGCTTTAATTGCATTCAGTTCTTCATCTAAAACTCTTCCCAGAGCAACATGTATTCTCTTTTTTTGTCCTATAGCTCCTTTTAGTATTGAATTAAAATCTTCATTGCTTGTTTTGATATATTCTTCATCATTATGTTTTGCCATCAATTCCGGCATTTTCAATACATCTGTCGGATCAAATTCATAGGAAATAGAAACTGTTACAATTTTTAGTTTTTTAAAATAGTCTAATAATTCTTTTTCCGTATTGGCAAGTGCCAGCATTTTTAAAACTCCTTGCTGTGTTTTATCATCTCCATCTTTCGTTCTCCCTTCTCTTTGTGCTATCCAAACCGATCTATTTTCTTCCTGAAGCAATTTTTGGATATACTCTGATACATTCTTAGAGCTTTTAAGCATTTCTCTTGGCGACAGTTTCCTTCGAATCAAAAAGTTCCTGTTCAACTTAGACAATGCCAATAAAAAAGGTTTTTTAACCAGGTTATCTCCTATAGCAGAAGCCGTGGTAGTTAAATTATGATTAATCAGAATATAATTCAGTAATGAGGTATCCAGGATGATATCGCGATGATTTGATATAAAAAGATATGGAGTATTTGGTTCTAATTTTTCAAAACCGCTGGTAGAAAAACCTTCTGAACTTTTATCAATGATATTCCTAACAGCATAGTAAATCACTTTAGACTGAAAATCTTCTATAGAATGACAATTAGCTACAATCTCATTTATTTTTTCCTTGGTTTTTTCCGGAAAAGCAAAAATTAAAAGCGCCTTAATCATAGGATGATCTGTAAACTGTTTTAAAGCATCATTTACTTCACTATCATGATAAGGTCTTATCTCTTCAAATTTTGTCAAAACGATTTATTTTTATTGAGCACAAATGAACAAAATTTAATCGAATTTAACATTTCTAATTTGTTAAACTCCAAAAACATCTCTAGAATTTTCTGTAGTTGTATTTGCTATTTCTTCCGGTACCATATTATATATCGCGGCAAGCTTATTCAGCACCTCAATAATGTACGCACTTTCATTACGCTTCCCCCTGTAAGGCACAGGAGACAAATAAGGAGCGTCTGTTTCCAGAACTATGTGTTTCAAATCAATTTCATGCAAAAACTGATCTATCTTTCCATTTTTAAAAGTAGCTACGCCTCCTATACCTAATTTCATATTAAAAGAGATTGCTTTTTCTGCTTGCTCTTTTGTCCCCGTAAAACAATGAAAAATACCAAATAACTTTTCATCGTTTTCTTCTTCAAGAATTTCAAAAATCTCTTCAAAAGCTTCTCTACAATGAATAACAATAGGCAATTGATATTGTTTAGCTAACTGAATTTGTGTTCTAAATGCTTCTTGTTGTTGTTTTAAAAATGTTTTATCCCAATACAGGTCAATCCCTATCTCTCCTACAGCATAAAATTTCCGCTGAGCCAGCATTTGTTTTACGTGATCTAACTCTTCTCTGTAGTTTTCTTTTACATGTGTCGGGTGGAGTCCACTCATTAAATAGATATGATCTGGGTATTTTTTTTCTAAATCCAACATCGATTGTGTATACGTTGAATCTATTGCAGGAATAAAAAAACGTTTTACATCAGCTTTCAAAGCTCGCGCTATCATTTCGTCTCTATCTTCATCAAAAGCTTCACTGTATAAATGGGTATGGGTATCTGTCAAAATCATTGCGCAAAATTAATAGTTTTGCTTGATTATCTTTGTAAAAAAACAAATGGCTTCTCTGAAAAAGTTTTTATTAGAAAAAGGATACATTAAAGTCCCTTTAAACATCACAAAAACAAATCATTTTGAAATCACAGCCAGGATTAATGGCATAGAAGGCAGATTTATTTTAGATACCGGTGCATCAAGTACTTGTGTAGATATTGATAATGTCAGTCTTTTTAATCTAGCCCCAGAAGATTCTGATGTAAAAGCTGCCGGTGCCGGAGGTAGCGGAATGGACACCCAGATTGCTAAAAAAAATCATTTATCTATTGGTGAATGGCAAAAAAGCAAGGTTGTAATCGTATTATTTAATATGACACACGTTAATACTGCTTTAACAGATCACGATAGTTTACCAGTCAATGGTATTATAGGAGCAGATATCCTTAAAAAATCAAAAGCCATCATCGATTACGATAAAAAATGTGTTTACTTAAAATAATTGAAAAAAGAAAGGGGATTTTTCCCCGTGTTTATTGCTAGATAATTACTGAACTTCGCGGGAGATTCTACAAAACTAATCAATGCAACCAGTAAAGAATATTCTATCCAATGATACATTTTTATTATGTAGCATTGTCACCCTTACTATTATTACTATTCTAATAAATACGCTTTTGGTTATTTCTATATAAACTATAGTAAGCCGATAACCAGAGCACCCTAAAACACTTGTTTTAGGGTGCCTCATTTACTAACGTTTGGAAATTTACCTTTATCCAAATCAATACTATCAAATTATTTATATATTGGTTTTATTTTGTAAACACATTAAATTACAACCAATTGAAAAAAGTATTTTTACTTCTATTATTTATACTTTCTACCACTACCTTTCTTGCACAGTCTGATAGTATTACCTTGAAAAATATTATTGATACCACCAAGAATCAAGATTTAAAACTTCAGTACCTCGATTCCCTGGCAAAAATTAATTCTGACAACACAAATGCCTTTGTAGCATATTCTAAAAGGTATATCCAATTAGCAGAAAAACTGGGCTATTACGACAAAGCTATCAGAAAAGGCAACAGAATTTTTTATTCTATTAATAATTTACAAAACAGAAGAAAAGAAGCTCTTCGTTTAATAGAACATTTACAACAATACGAAAATCAAGTAAAAGATTCCTTTTTAATAGGGAACCTCTATTTAAAAAAAGGTGGAGCTTATTATGGTGTTGACTACGATTTAGCTATTGAAAACTACACAAAAGCTATTGAAAAATTCGGACAAAAAGATTCTATTTATGTAGCAGATGCTTATTTGTTTAACGGACAGGCTAAAAGTTTTACAGGTGATTTTGTAAATGCCATCAATGATTATGAAACTGCTTCTGTTTATTATGAAGCTTTAAATGATATAAGTTTTACAATCAACGCAAAGATTGGCATAAGCATTATTTACAGCATGAATGGTTTTTATGAAAACGCAAAACAAGTGAGAGATGATATTAAAGATTTCTCTTTAAAAAACGAAGCATATGGAGCTATAGTAGCCTCTCTTGTAAATCAGGCTACTGATTATAAAAAACAAGGCATGTTTAACGAACAAGAAGCTACACTTCTTGAAGCCTTAACAATAAACACAGATAAAAATCAATCAGAATTATTTAGAGATGTAAACATTAATACTTCATTAGTAAAGTTTTATTCAAAAAAAGGAGATCGAATTGCCACCAAAAAACACCTGGACAATTTAGAAAAAAGAATACCTGAGTTTAACAATAATCCGGAATTTCAGCATCATTATTACCAGGCACTTTCAAGTTATCAAAAATTGATGGACATGCACAACCTGGCTTTATCCAATATGATTAAAGTAAATGATATGATTGTCAAAATGAAAAACAAAGACCTGGAAGTTGAAATAAAAAGGGAGCTCGCAGAATTATATGAATTAAACAATCTTCCCAAAAAATCATATGAGACCTATAAGGAGTATACCAGATTAAAAGATTCTGTTTTCAACATTAGTAAAACCAACACTTTATTGTATTATGAAACGCTTTATGAAACAGAAAGAAAAGAAAAAGAGTTGGTAACTAAAGAAGCTTCCATACAATTATTAAAAAAAGATAGTGAAATCAAAAATAGAGTTTTACTTTTAACTATAGTAGGCTTAAGTCTTCTGTTTACCATCATTTATTTATATAGAAATAAATTATACCTAATCAGGTCCAAACAATTACAAGAAGGGTTTAGTCAACAACTTTTAGCACACCAGGAAGATGAACGTAAACGCATTTCTAAAGATTTACATGACGGATTGGGGCAAAGTTTACTGTTAATTAAAAACAAAATTGTTTTATCTGAAGATGAAAACACAAAAAGCATGGTAAATAACGTTATAGAAGAAGTACGTTCTATATCTAAGGCTTTACACCCTTTTCAATTAGAAGAATTAGGCCTGACAAAAGCTATTGAAAATATCATAAACCAATTAGATGAGCATACCGATATTTTTATTTCTTCGGAAATTGAGTCTGTAGAAGGTTTGTTTTCTCCTGAACAAGAAGTCAACATCTTCAGAATTGTCCAGGAAAGCCTGAACAATATCATAAAACATGCTGATGCTAAAGCAGCAAAGATTGAAATTCAAAAAACAAAAAAGCAAATCCATCTTATTATAAAGGATAATGGTAAAGGATTTGACTTTTCTAAAAAATACAATGACTTTTCAAGCCTGGGGCTAAAAACATTAAAAGAGCGTACTAAGTTTTTAGAAGGCACTATGAAAGTAGATTCTGAAAAAAATAAAGGAACTAAAATAGAATTTATAATTCCGTTCAAATGAACAATTCAAGTATTATAATAGCCGATGATCATCCACTTTTACTAAAGGGGTTACATGATTTTTTAATAGAAAAAAATTACAATGTAATCGATAGCGCTAATAATGGAACTACAGCTTACGAACTTATTGAACAACACCAACCATCTATAGCAGTTTTAGATATCCAGATGCCAGGAATGTCTGGAATAGAGGTAGCAAAAAAATGTCAAAAGAATAATTTAAAAACTAAAATTATTCTCATCACGCTACATAAAGAAAAAGATCTTTTTTTAGAAGCTAAAAATTTAAATGTCTCTGGTTATGTATTAAAAGAGTTCGCTATAGAAGAAATTGAAATTTGCCTGGAAGCTGTTATAAAAGACAAGTCGTATTTCAGTCCGAAAATCACAGAGTTATTAAAAATTGAAAAAGACGATAGTTCCTACATGTCTTTACTAACGCCTTCTGAAAAAAAGATTTTAAAGTTAATTTCAAATGACAAAACCAATAAGGAGATAGCAGATTTATTATTCATATCTGTAAGAACAGTAGAAAAACATCGAAGCAATATTATTTCTAAACTAGACCTTAATCCCAGAACTAACAGTCTTTTAATATGGGCTAAAGAACATCGGGATTTACTTTCAATTTAGAGCAGATATTATAGTTATCCTACAAGAAGGTGTTCATACAAAAAATAAGAGCTAAATAATTATTTCATACCTCAGATTCCTGCTTTCGCAGGAATGACAATAATACATTATTCTAAATCTACGTGTAAGTACGTATTGTATACGTACTGCTTATTTATGAAATTTGACTTAACAACTAATGATAGTTTCATTACTCAAGTTACCTGTAAAAAACAATCCGGGGAAAACGTAAACTTCCCCGGTTATTAAAACCAATATTATGAATGCAAAAAAAGCTTCCTGGACAAATAGAAAAGATGCTATTATACTATTATTGGTTTTAGTATTATCACTTGCAGTGATTATTTATAACATCTATTTCCTGATTACCTATTAATCAATATGACAAACGGCTATTAATCGATCTATATATTTAAAAAGAAAGCCCTGGAAATTTATCCAGGGCTTTCTTTTTATCTATTTGACCTCTAAACTATAATTCAAGAGCTCTTTTAACATCTCCATTCATTAATAATTCTACCGGATTCTCTAAAGCTTCTTTAACTGCTACAAGGAATCCTACAGATTCTCTACCGTCTATGATTCTATGATCGTATGATAATGCAACATACATAACAGGACGTATTTCTACTTTCCCATTAACAGCTACAGGACGTTCAACAATATTGTGCATTCCTAAAATACCGGATTGTGGCGGATTTATAATTGGTGTAGACAACATAGACCCGAATACACCCCCATTGGTAATAGTAAAGGTCCCTCCTGTCATTTCATCTACAGTTATTTGCCCGTCTCTGGCTCGTAATGCCAAACGTTTTACCTCAGCTTCAACTCCTCTAAAACTTAAGTTTTCAGCATTTCTAATTACAGGAACCATTAACCCTTTAGGACCGGATACCGCTATACTGATATCTTTAAAATCGTATGTAATTTTATAATCGCCATCCAACATAGAATTAACATCCGGGTATAATTCAAGAGCTCTTACCACTGCCAATGTAAAAAATGACATAAAACCTAGACTCACTCCATGCTTAGCCTTGAATGCTTCTTTATACTCACTTCGTAAAGCAAAAATCGGACTCATATCAACTTCATTAAAGGTAGTTAACATGGCTGTTTCATTTTTAGCAGATACTAAACGCTCTGCAACTTTTCTTCGAAGCATCGATAATTTTTTACGCTCACTAGATCTGCTTCCGGTTCCCGGAGTTCCCATAGAAGGAGTTGCTTTTACGGCATCATCTTTAGTAATACGTCCGTCTCTTCCACTTCCTTTAACCTCAGAAGATGAAATACCTTTCTCATCTAATATTTTCTTTGCTGCCGGGCTTGCAGTACCGGTAGCATATGTTTTAGCAGGAGCAGCTTCCGTTACCTTGGGAGCTTCTTCTTTCTTGGGCTCTTCAGTTTTAACTTCAGCAGCAGGAGCATCTCCTCCTTCTGGTTTTGCTGCAGATGTATCGATTAAGCACACTACTTCACCAACAGCAACTGCATCTCCTTCTTCTGCTTTTAAAGTAATTGTACCACTTACTTCTGCCGGAAGTTCTAAAGTTGCTTTATCTGAATCTACTTCTGCAATGGCTTGATCTTTCTCAACATAGTCTCCATCTGCTACCAACCATTGTGCGATTTCTACTTCTGTAATAGATTCTCCCGGTGAAGGGACTTTCATTTCTAAAATCATTGTATTATAATTTTAATTATGCTTCTTTATCTTTTCTTCGTATTGTGTTATCTTTTGTTTTATCAAAAACGTATTCAATGACTTGCTGATGACGTCTTTTTGATCTTACCGAACTTCCTGCAGCAGGAGACGCATAAAAACGTCTTGACGCTACCCTCAATTTATGTGCTTCATCAAAATGCATTAACAAATGACTCCATGCCCCCATATTTCTTGGTTCTTCCTGAGCCCATACTATATCATCTGCATTTTTATATTTTGAGATGATTTTCTTCATTTCTTCAGATGGCAGCGGGAATAATTGTTCCAATCTAACCAATGCAACATCTTTATCTCTTCCTTTTTCTTCTCTTGCACTCAAAAGATCATAATAGAACTTACCGGTACAGAACACCAATGTTTTTACATTTTTTGCAACTACAGTATCATCAATAACTGGCTGGAAAGATCCATTCACCAATTCATCTACAGATGAAACTGCTTTAGGATGTCTCAATAAACTTTTTGGCGTAAAAACAATTAAAGGTTTTCTGAAATTACTCTTCATCTGTCTTCTTAACAAATGGAACATGTTTGCAGGTGTACTACAATCTGCTACATACATATTATCTTTTGCACAAAGTTGTAAATATCTTTCCATTCTTGCAGATGAATGTTCTGCTCCCTGAGCTTCGTACCCGTGAGGCAACAAAATCACTAACCCGTTTTGCAGTTTCCATTTATCTTCTGCAGCAGATATATACTGATCTATCATGATTTGTGCTCCATTGCTAAAATCACCAAACTGAGCCTCCCAGATCGTTAGCGTATTCGGACTTGCCATGGCGTAACCATAATCAAATCCTACAACTCCGTATTCTGACAATAGTGAATTGTAGATATGAAACTTCCCTTGCTCATCATTTAGCTCATTAAGCAATAAAACTTCTTCTTCACTCTCTTCTACTTTTAAAACTGCATGCCTGTGAGAAAAAGTACCACGTTCTACATCCTGACCACTGATACGAACATCAAATCCTTCGCTCAGTAGAGTTCCATAAGCAAGCAATTCTCCCATTGCCCAATCGAGCTTATCATTTTCAAAAAATGCTTTACGATCTCTAATCAGTTTTTCTATCTTACGAAGAAATTTTTTCCCTTCAGGCAATTCAGTAAGCACTCCTGCTATTTTTGTCAACTCTTTTTTATCAAAAGTTGTATCGACAGGTGATAACATTTTGTCTTCCTGAACAGAAACAAAACCTTTCCATTCATCTTGCATAAACGGAGTAATTATAGTTTTATCTTCTTTTCGGGAATCTTCTAATTCTTCTTCCAGAGACGATTTATAATCAGTTTCCAGTTTTTTCACATAAGAATCATCTATAACACCTTCTGCTTTTAATTTTTCAGCATAGATATCTCGCGGATTTTTATGTTTAGCAATTGCCTTATATAATTTTGGTTGCGTAAACCTAGGCTCATCTCCTTCATTATGCCCGTATTTACGATATCCTAATAAATCTATAAAAACATCTCTTTTAAAAGTCATTCTGAAATCCAGAGCAAATAATGAAGCGTGTACTACTGCTTCAGCATCATCTGCATTTACATGTAAAACCGGAGATAGTGTCACTTTACCTACATCTGTACAATAGGTAGAAGAACGTGCATCTAAATAATTTGTAGTAAATCCGATTTGGTTATTCACTACTATATGAATGGTTCCATTAGTTCGATACCCGTCTAACTGGGCCATTTGGATAACTTCATAAACAATTCCTTGCCCGGCTATAGCCGCATCTCCATGTACTACAATTGGCAGCACCTGAGAAAAATCATCCGGATAACATCTATCCTGTTTTGCTCTTGTTATTCCTTCAACAACAGATCCTACTGTTTCCAGGTGTGAAGGATTGGGAGCAATATTCATATTAATTTTTTTACCTCCATCGGTTACACGATCACTCGTCCAACCCAGGTGATATTTCACATCTCCGTCAAAAATATCTTCTTCATAATCTTTTCCATCGAACTCGCTAAAAATATCTTTAGCAGATTTTCCAAAAATATTAGTCAGTACATTCAAACGCCCTCTGTGTGCCATTCCCATAACAAACTCTTTCACTCCCATGTCTGCAGCTTTTTCTATGACAGCATCAATGGCAGGAATTAATGATTCTCCTCCTTCCAGAGAAAAGCGTTTTTGGCCTACATATTTAGTATGTAAAAAGTTTTCAAAAGAAACAGCTTCATTAAGCTTACGTAAGATGTGTTTCTTTTTATCTGGTGTAAAATTTGAATGATTATCGTTTATATTTAATTTGTTCTGAATCCATTTGATTTCTTCAGGCTTACGGATGTACATATATTCCACCCCTATAGCATCACAATAGATATTTTCAAGATGCTTTATTATTTCTCGTAAAGAAGCAACTCCAATTCCAAGGATCTCTCCTGCACTAAATCTTGTATCAAGATCTGATTCTGAAAGGTCAAAATTCTCCAAGGCTAATGTTGGTGTATACTTTCTTCGATCTCTAACCGGATTTGTTTTTGTAAACAGGTGACCTCTATTTCTATATTCATCTATTAATTTAACAACCTGGAATTCTTTTTGAAGATTATCAGGGACTTCTATCTCAGTTCCTGTTGTTATTGCTTCTCCGTTTAAAGAAACCGTACCGTTCTCCATTCCAAAATCGAAGCCCTGAAAAAAAGCTCTCCAGCTTGGTTCCACACTATCAGGGTTCTCAATATATTGGTCGTATAAATCAGCAAAAAAAGCTGTGTGCGCAGCATTTAAAAAGGAATACCTATCCATGTTTTCTTTCCTAAAGAGTCTTTATAAATGATTGGGTCAAAAATACAATAATTAACAAAATAAACTTTAACGTTTGTCGTAATTAATTAGAATTATTAACAAGGAATATGTTTTAAAAACAAGAATTAAATTATTTGTTTTCAGAGACACTCTATGTTTTTGATGCTGGCAGCTATTGGTATTGATTTCTATACCATACTTTCTGCCATTCACGTTTCAGGATGAGAAAACAAATTTGTCCGGACAGTGTAGCAATGTCATCTCCTTTTAGTTTTTTCACTTCTTTTTCCGGGACATCAATGATATAAAGCAAATTCAGGTAATCTGTAAATTTTTCCTGAATTAACCAATATACAGTTGCTTCCAGTTCTTTTTTTAACGCAATAGGGGTTATTTCAGGAACAAGATCCAGCTGTACATTGGCATAGTTAAAGTCTTTGTTTAGCTGATTTATCAAATTCTGATAAAGCTTCAACTTCTCGGCTTCTTCTAATAAAGAAATTATATTCAATTCTGATTCCATCTGTTTTTCTTAAAATCAGAAAATACAAACGATGTTTTATTCGTTTTTATAAACTTTTCCATTCTTCATTACAAAAACCACATTTTCCAGGGTTTTCACATTTTTTGTAGGATCATCGTTAACAGCAACTATATCTGCAAAGAACCCTTCTTTTAATTGCCCGAGTTCATCTGCACTACTTAACAATTCTGCATTTGTTACAGTTGCAGATTGAATGGCTTCTATAGCCGGCATACCTGCTTCTACCATATATCCAAATTCTCTTCCATTGATACCATGAGGAAAAACACCCGCATCTGTACCAAAAGCAATAGGCACTCCTTTTTTATATGCCCTTGCAAAAGTTCCTTGCAATTGCGGACCAACTTCTAATGCTTTAGGCACGATAATATCCGGGTAGAATCCGTCTATCTTAGCTTTTTCTGCCACATATTTTCCTGCACTAATCGTAGGTACCATATACGATTTATGCTTTTTCATTAACTCCATGGTTTCATCACTCATAAATGTACCATGTTCAATAGTTTTAATTCCGGCCTTAACAGCTCTTTTCATTCCTTCGTCTCCATGCGCATGAGCTGCAGTTAACATTCCGTAATCATTTGCTGTTGAAACTATCGATTGTATTTCTTCTATTGTAAATTGAGAATTACTTCCGTTTTTAGCAACACTTAAAACCCCACCTGTAGCAGTAATTTTAATTACATCTGCCCCATCTTTATAACGCTGACGTACAGCTTTCCTACCATCTTCCGGAGAATTAACAACTCCGTCCTTTGGCCCCGGGTCTCCGAGCAATTCTGCCTTACCTCCATTAGTCGGATCTCCATGTCCTCCGGTTGAAGAAATAATTTTACCCGCTGTAAAAATACGTGGTCCATCTACTTTACCGGCATCAATAGCTTTTCTAAGCGCTATATTAACACCTGTTCCTCCTAAATCTCTCACAGTTGTAAAACCAGCCATCAAAGTTCTCTTTGCATATACTGTTGATTGAAAAGCGATATCTGCTTCATTATCTGTGTATTTTGCAACAAAGCTTCTCGGGTTAGTCTCACTCTCAATGTGAACATGTAAATCAATCAATCCCGGCAAAACAGTTTTGTCTTTTAAATCTACTGTAACATCTTTTCTTCCTGCTTTTAAAAAGCCGTCTGAAATACTTTTAATTTTATTTCCTGATACTACAATTGTTTTATTCAATAGAACGGTTCCGTTTTTAGTATCAACTATTTTACCGCAATGCAGGTAAGTATCCTGTGCTTTTAGTTGAGAAAAAGAAATAACGATTAATAGAAAGAGTATTTTTTTCATTTGCGATTTTTTATTTTAATGTAAAGTATAAATCCTCATCTCATATAACCATTACAAGATAGATGAAGATGTGTATTCAAAATTAGCTTCTTATTTTTTGTTCCCATTTCCAGGCCGATAACATTGCTTCATCTAGGTCAAGTTCTGCTTTCCACCCCAGTTCTTCATTTGCCTTTACAGTATCTGCATATGCACTGATAACATCTCCGGGTCTCCTACCGGTTATTTTATAATTTAATTTTTCTCCTGAAACATGTTCAAAACTTTTAATCACTTCTAATACTGAGCTTCCTCTACCTGTCCCCAGGTTAAAAACCTCGTAACGTTGTTTATTTTTTTTATTCAATAAGCGTTGTAATGCTATCACATGAGCTTTAGCTAAGTCTACTACATGAATATAATCTCTTATACAAGTGCCATCCGGCGTTGGATAATCGTCTCCAAAAACAGAAAGCTGGTCTCTTAATCCAATTGCAGTTTGTGTAATAAAAGGCACCAGGTTTTGCGGAATACCAATCGGTAATTCTCCTATCTCTGCACTTTCATGTGCTCCTACAGGATTAAAGTAGCGTAATGCTATTGCTTGTAATTCTTCATGAGCTTTGCAAGTATCTGAAATAATTTCTTCTCCAATTTGTTTCGTATTACCATATGGAGATTCAGCATTTTTCACTGGCGCATTTTCTGTAATAGGCATAGCATCTGCCTGCCCGTATACCGTACAAGAAGAACTAAAAATAAAACTTGCTCCTTTCTTCTTAACTAACTCTTTTAACAGATAAACAAGAGAGCTTAGGTTATTTTCATAATACAATAATGGATTTTCTACACTCTCCCCTACTGCTTTAGAAGCTGCAAAATGAATTACTCCTTCTATATCATTATGCCGATGAAAAAAATCTTCAACTTTATTTCGTTCCCGAAGATTTAATTTTTCAAATAATGGTTTTTTTCCGGTGATTGCAGTAATCCCGTCCAGTACTTTTTCTGACGCATTGGAAAGATCATCTATAATAACCACATCATATCCTACGTTTTGCAGTTCTACAACCGTATGAGAACCAATAAAGCCTAAACCACCCGTAACAAGTATTTTCATTTTTTTATCGATTTACAAACTCTATAACCTTAGAAGTAATAAAATTGATTTGTTCATCATCTAATTCTGTATGCATAGGTAATGAAATCACCTCTTTAACCAATTGATTGGTTACTTTAAAATCTGCTTCATTATAACGTTCATCTACATATGCCTTTTGTCGATGTAACGGAATCGGATAATACACACCACACGGAATTCCATTTTCATTTAAAAACTTCACTAAAGCATCCCTGTCTGTATCCAAAACTCTTAGTGTATACTGATGAAATACATGACAAGTACATTTTTCACAAACCGACGTGCATGTTTTTGCTATTTGCGGTACTATAATAGTGTCAATATTTTCAAAAGCTTTTGTGTATTTTTCTGCTGCTTCCCTTCTTTTTTTGTTATAAGTATCCAGCAAAGGAAGTTTTGCCCTTAAAACTGTCGCCTGAATAGAATCTAATCTTGAATTCACACCAACTACATCGTGATGATAACGTTGATACATTCCGTGGTTTACAACTCCTCTTATCGTATGCGCCAAGTCATCATCATTTGTAAAAATGGCTCCTCCGTCTCCATAACACCCTAAATTCTTAGAAGGGAAAAATGAGGTAGAAGCTACATGTCCTATCGCTCCCGTTTTCATACTTGTACCATCTACAGATGTATAAGTCCCCCCTATTGCCTGAGCATTATCTTCTATCACATATAAATTATGTTCTGCTGCTATTTCCATAATTGCATCCATATTGGCACTTTGGCCAAATAAGTGTACAGGAACTATTGCTTTTGTTTTGGGTGTAATAGCTTTTCTAACAGCTTCAGGGTCTATATTAAAAGTGTCTTTTTCTACATCTACAAGAACCGGAGTTAATTGAAGCAATGCTATGACTTCAACCGTAGCAGCAAAAGTAAAATCAGCTGTAATTACCTCATCTCCAGGTTTCAATCCCAATCCCATCATTGCTATTTGCAAGGCATCTGTACCATTTGCACATGGGATCACGTGCTTAACATCTAAATATTCTTCCAGTTCTTTTTGAAAAGCATGAACTTCCGGGCCATTTATAAATGCTGCAGATTTAATTACTTCACTTATTGATGAATCCACACGTTCTTTTATAGATTCGTATTGACCTTGAAGGTCTACCATTTGTATCTTTCTCATGTAATACTATATGCGTTATAATTAAACAATATTACGAAATAAAGCAACGATACCCAATGAATTTTCAGCAAAGAATGTATTTTAGCAGGAAACTAATTTCACTAAGTGATTTACATCTATAATATCTTAATTACCATCGTTAGTTTTTTTTTAAAACTGGCTTCATTTTTTAATAAAAAGCTTTCCCTTTTTGTTAAGGGAAGGAGAGTTGTGTTTAAAACCTTAAAAGATAATATTCACTCCAATGATCATGTTATATGGTTCCATGCTGCGTCTTTAGGAGAATTTGAACAAGGGCTTCCGGTTATAGAGCATGTAAAAGTTAAATATCCTGAATATAAAATATTAGTCACTTTTTTCTCTCCTTCTGGTTATGAAGTAAAAAAGAACCATCCCGTTGCAGATATCATTACTTATTTGCCTATGGATGCCAGGAGTAATGTTAGAAAATTTCTGAATATTGTAAATCCCAAACTAGCCATATTTATTAAATATGAATTCTGGCCTAACTATTTGAATCAGCTTAAGAAAAGAAAAATAAATACACTCATCATATCGGCAATATTTAAAAAGAAACAAGCTTTTTTTAAACCTTATGGTGGCTTTATGAGGTCTTCTTTAAAAACATTCAACCATTTTTTTGTGCAAGATGATGTTTCTAAAGAATTACTAAAGTCTATCAATTTTGACAATGTAAGTGTATCTGGAGACACACGTTTTGACAGGGTTAATGAGATTCTAAAAAACGATAACTCCCTCCCTTTTATAAAAGAGTTTAAACAAGATAAGTTGTGTATTGTTTTAGGAAGCACCTGGAAAGAGGATGAAAATTTACTTATTGAATTCATCAACAATTCCAAACACAAGGATGTAAAATATATTATTGCTCCACATAATATTAAACCAACACAGATACAACAGCTAAAAACTTCAATTTCAAAAAAAACAGTATTATACTCAAAGAGGGAAGGTAAGAGTTTAGCTGAATACGATATTTTTATTCTTGATACTATTGGTATTCTCACCAAAGTGTACAACTATGCAGATATCGCTTATGTTGGTGGAGGAATGGGAACTACAGGGCTTCACAACACATTAGAACCTGCTGTATTTGGCATTCCTGTAATTATTGGGAAAAATTATAATACTTTTAAAGAAGCTGTTGATCTTGTTAGTATTGGAGGTATTATTTCCATTAATAATCAGGAATCTTTTGATCTAACATTTAATCATTTTATTAATGATAGTACTTATCGTAAAGAAACCGGAAGAATAGCAGGAGATTATGTCTCTAAAAACAGAGGAGCCAGCGAAGAAATACTAAATCATATTACATTATTATTAGCAACAAATCCTTCTTAAAGAATCTCTTTAAATTCTTGCACGAATTACAAATCATTTAATGAGCATCAACCATTAAATAATTTATTCTTCTTGATTACTTCTCCCCTGTTAATCTTGCGGACTAAAAATATGGAAGGAATGTCTGTAGCCCATTTTTTCAGGCTTAAAATGATCATTATAATTTCGATTCTTGATACAACACCCAGAATTATACATATTAAAAAGAGAAGGTTGCTATTTGAATTCAAAACTAAATCAATTAAAAATATTAGCAATGTAATGGTCCAGAACTTAGCTAAAATAGAATGTGTAGCGATTGTTCTTTTGAATTTCAGATAACTGATAATATACGCTAAGACCTCTAATGCAACAATTATTAAAATTGGCAAATAGTTTTCTTTTATAAAGATGCTGTTTAAGTAAAAAACCGATGCTATTACCACTATCCAAAAAAACTGATCTACGTTAGAGTCCCAAATCCTTAATTTCTCTGAAGACACTTCTAGTTTTCTGGCAATAATTCCATCAAATATATCAGTAAGTAAACCGACAATCATTAAGACAACAATTAAAACCCGAAAGTTTTCAACTTTTAAATACGCAATACTTCCAATCAGTAAAGCGATAACAATTCTACTATAAATTAATAAAAACGGGAGGTTTTTCATCTATACACTTATCATTACAGTTTTTACAATTGCTGTCTTTTTAATTGACAGAGAATACAGATCATCGTAATACATTAGATAAGGCTACCAAATATAATGTTGCAAAAAATAAATTTTGAATGTTATTCCTGTGAAGTCAGGAATCTAAATAATACAAATTATTCTTAAAAAGCTATAGCAAGATAGTTTCTTTATAGTTTTATTCAACCCCTAGTACCTCTATCTCAAAATATAATGTTGCATTTGGAGGAATTACTCCGCCTGCTCCACGAGCTCCGTAACCCAAATCTGCAGGTATTTTTAAAATAGCTTTGCTGCCTATCCTCAGTTTTGAAACTCCTTCGTCCCAGCCTTTAATAACTCTTTCTTGTCCTAATGGAAATGAAAAAGGTTCATTTCTATCTACAGAACTATCGAATTTTGTTCCATCTTCAAGATAACCAATGTAATGAACTCTTACTCTTTTCCCTTTTTCTGGAAATTCACCATCGCTTTCTTTGATTACTTTAATTCCTAATCCTGAATCTGTATATTCATGTCCTAGTTTACGGCTTTCTACAGCCCATTCTTTTAAACCTTCCTGTATAAATAAAATGTCTGTAGCCGATATCTTTAATTTTTTATTCTGACTTATACTGATTAAATCTGCCAGAGTTGCTGAAGCCGATAAAGGAATACTTTTATTTTTTTTCTTTCCCGTTGATAACCGAATCATTTCTTCTCCATCAGTAAATACAGCACAATACCCTTCAAAATTCTCATTTTGATAACAAAAAGTATTGTCATTTTTATTTTCATTACATGCATCACACTGTGAAAATGCTGATAATGTTATCGCTAAGAAAAAAAAGAAACTAAAAGCTATTTTTTTATACATCGTTATTTTTTGGCTAATATAATTGCTTTCCTCTAAAGTAAAACGGTGAAATTTGTTAAGCTTTTAACAAGTCTATTTTTTATTAATGGCTTCTAATTCATAAAGCAACCAGGCATCAGGATCCAAAACAATAGTATTTACTTGTTTTTCTACCGGGAGGTCAAACTTTTGATAACGATCTGAAACCTGAACAGTTTTCACTACTGTACTCCCATCTTTATAATTGATTTGAATATCAAGAGGAAAAGTATAATTTACATTTTCTTGCTTCTGATTTACTTCTAGTTTTAATGATTTTCTGGAAGAATTCCATTTTACAGCTAACTTTGGCTGTCCTGCTTTCATTAACCATTGTTCAAAGAAAACGGATAAATTTTTCCCAGAAACATCTTCCATCACTTTTTGCAAATCACCTGATAACGCATTGTTATATTTATATTTTTTGTAGTATTCACGAATCCCTTTCCAGAAAAGCTGATCTCCTAATTCTCTTCGTAACATATGCAATACCCATCCTCCTTTTTGGTAAGAGTTAGGATTTAATAATTGCATATAGTTGTCTATTTGCGGATTTACTATAGGTACAAAATTACGTTTGGCGTAATCAATAATTCTTTCACGTTGTTCTTTAACTTTTTCAACTAATTCATCTCGTCCATATTTACTTTCAAGGTATAGGTTAGTGAAATAGGTTGCAAAACCTTCACTAAGCCAGATGTGATGCCAGTTTTTCTCTGAAGCCGAATTTCCAAACCATTGATGCGCTATTTCATGTGCAATTAATGCTTCGCTCCTGCCATCACCAGTAACACTATTTTCTGCATAGAAAATATTACCTGCATTTTCCATCCCCCCAAAACGGGTTTTAGATTGAACATTTGCAAGTTTTTTAAAAGGATATGGGCCAATATGATTGATAAAATAATCCATAATTGGAGTTGCCAAAGCATAATCGCTAAAACCGTTATCCCTATCTTGGGGGTACACCCATGAAGACACCGGAGTTCCATATACATCTCCCTGATTTTCTACTGCAAAACGGGAAGCACCAATAACCATTACTTTTGTGGGCACCGGATCTGTCATTTTCCATCTGGACAAGGTTAAATCACCAGAAACATTTGTTTTCTCTGTTAAAACCCCATTTCCAATAGTCTGATAGTGAGATGGCGCAGTAATCACCCACTCTACAGTTGCTTTGTCTGATGGGTGATCAACTACAGGCAGCCAGTTTTTCCCTCTATCCGGCCAATTATCCCCAAAGAAAGTTCGTTCGTCATATTTGTTTTTTGAAATGATTAAACCATCTCCAGGCACCCCTTTATATGCTATCTTATATGTTCTGACCTCATCGGGTTGCGTTGTATTTATATTCAACACCAATTGCGTATCATTATGTGTAAAAGGAACCTGATTTTCACTTTCTGTAACAGACAAAACCTCCATTCCTTTGCCGTTTGTATCTTTTTTAACTAAATCCAGGTTAAATTTTGTAATTCCTTTTTTAAAACGGATTTTAACATCAGCAACGCTTTCAATGACATCACTTGCATCCGATAATTTTAAATCAAATGTATAATGAAGAACATCTATAGTTTCATATCGGTCATAATGTTTTTGAGCCTTTCCGCTAAAAAATAAAAAAGAGAGACAAAAGACAGCTGCCCATGTTTTATTCAGATTGTTTATTTTCATTTTACAGATAATTTTAAAAGTAATTTGATGAAGATACTATTTTTATTTTTCAAACATCTTAGCTAAGATTTCTTTCATCATTTTAGCTGCCAAAAAAGCGGTCATATTTTGAAAATCTCTATTCGGGTTATATTCTACAATATCAGCCCCGATAACTTCAGCATCAACATTCTGAATTAATCGAATCACTTCTCTGGATGTCAATCCGCCAGGCTCATGATGCGAAACACCCGGAGCATAAGCAGGATCAAATGCATCTATATCTAAAGATATGTACAACGGATTTTTAAATTTTGAAATGGCATCCAATTTCAAATCTTTCATGGGGTGGATTTCAACATTAAATTTTTCTGCTTGCTCTATTTGGTGCGTATTCAATGTCCTGATCCCCACTTGTACTAATCGCTCTACGCCGCCGGTTTCCATAATCCTGGCAAACGGACAGGCATGAGAATATTTATCTCCTTCATAATTATCATAAAGATCTGCATGAGCATCTATATGCAAAATATCAATTACAGGGTGTTTTGAATGTAGTGCTTTAATAATAGGGTAAGTAATGGAATGATCGCCTCCAAGTGTGAAAATTTTTGCATCTTCTTCTAAATGACCTCCGGTAATCTTTTCAATATCAAAATATTCAGAAATTTCAAAATCTCCTTTGTCCGTTATTTGACCTGTTTCTATGGTAATCCCATTTTCAGCAAAAAGATTCATAGATCCACAATGTAATGCTTCTCTTATTAGTGGAGGTGCAAGACCCGGGCCTTGTTGATACGAAGACTTTTTGTCAAATTTTATTCCCTGGACGTTGATGTTGTGCATTGTAATTTACAGTTTTTAGATCAAAGCAAATTTAATCATGAAATGATGCATCAGAAAATATCTTTTCAATCAAAAAGGGGGAATTTCCCCTTAAGAAAACTTTTTGTAAATACTTAAATTAAATGTTCAAAGCTAATTTAGATAAAATAAGGAGTTAATAATTAATTGAAATTAAATAATCTGGTGATAGATATAAGATAAACTCATACCACTTTAAATGCTTTAGCTCATGGTTATGTTATTTTAATAAAGTGGTATTCGTGAAACATTTAAAGCAAAAAAGAAAACGACACAAGAATTAACTCATGCCGCTTTAAATGTTTTCACAACGGAATAATCCTTATTGTGAATTGCTTTCAAGGTTTAAATGTACAAAAAGTATCTGAAGTAACTAATATGGTTTCCCGTAATAAAACGAGGTTATTATTAATTACTTTTAATTAAAAATTATAGAAACATTGCAAAAATCAACAAAAAATATATCTAAATAAGCCGTCTTCTGCAGAAGACGGCTTAAAAAAGCAATTCACAACTAGTCATATACATTATATACAACTAATTAAGGAAAAATAGATAATCAAATTTGATTTAGAGTAAAATTTGGACAATTACTCAAAACAATGAAAGAAAAAACAAAAGAATGAGGTTGGAATTCATTCTTTTTAAATGTTTAATTTAATTGCCAACCTATTTTAAATACAAAAGTATCATTTTTTTAGATATATTTGTATATGACTACAATTTTTTTTAAATGAAAAAAATCTTAGGATTAGATCTCGGTACTAATAGTATTGGCTGGGCGTTAGTAAATGAAGCAGAAGATGATAATGAAAAATCAACAATCATCAAATTAGGAGTTCGTGTAAACCCACTAACTGCAGATGAAAAAACTAATTTCGAAAAGGGCCGTCCGCTTTCAACCAATGCAGACAGAACGTTAAAAAGAGGTGCAAGGCGTAATTTACAGCGCTATAAACAACGTAGAAAACACCTTGTAAATATTTTAATTAAAAATGGATTTATTACAAAAGATTCCCCATTAACAGAAATAGGAAAAGATACTACTTTTCAAACTTTAAAATTAAGAGCTGCTTCAGCCAGGGAAAAGGTAAGTCTTGAAGACCTGGCTCGTGTACTTTTAACCATAAACAAAAAACGTGGATATAAGAGTAGTCGTAAAGCTCAAAATGAAGAAGACGGGCAACTTATAGATGGGATGGCAGTAGCAAAAAAACTATATGAAACTCATAAAACTCCGGGACAATATGTACATTATCTGCTAAAAAATAATAAAAAATACATTCCGGATTTTTATCGTTCTGATCTTCAAACAGAATTTGATGCAATTTGGAATGTTCAGAAAACTTTCTATCCTACTATATTAAACGATGAATTGTATAACAATCTACAGGGTAAAAACAAATCGCAAACCTGGGCAATCTGCCAAAAACCATTTAATATTGAAGGTATTAAATTAAAAGGAACTGCTAATGAGCAAAAACTACAGCGTTATCAATTTAGAGTAAATGCACTCACCCAATCATTAGAACTGGAACATTTAGCCATAGTTCTACAAGAAATTAATAATAACCTCAATAACTCTAGTGGATATCTAGGTGCTATTTCAGACAGAAGTAAAGAGCTTTATTTTAATAAGGAAACTGTTGGAGAAAACCTATATAAGCAACTTCAAAAAAATCCACATATATCTTTAAAAAATCAGGTATTCTACAGGCAAGATTATTTAGATGAATTTGAGCAGATATGGGAAACTCAGGCTAAATATCATTCAAAGCTAACATTAGACCTAAAAAAAGAGATAAGAGATACTATCATTTTTTATCAACGTAAATTAAAATCGCAAAAAGGATTATTGAGTTTTTGCCAATTTGAAAATTGGCAACAGGAGTATATTGAAAAAGAAACTGGAAAATCAAAAACAAGAACTATTGGTAATCAGGTAATTTCAAAATCATCTCCCCTATTTCAAGAATTCAAAATTTGGCAGAATCTAAACAATTTAATTTTTAAAAACTCAATAAATAATGAAGTTATTGAAGTCACAAAACTGGATGACGATGTGCGTAATATTTTATTTGAAGAATTAAATTTAAGAGGCGACTTGAAGCCCAATAATATCTTAAAGCTTTTGTCTAGGTTTCTAGAAGTTGGAAAAGTATCTGAATGGAAATGTAATTTTGAAAAAATAGAAGGTAATCTTACCAATAAAACACTCTATAATAGTTATCAACAAATAGCAGATAACGAGGGTTATGGATTTGATTGGGCAAAAAAAACAGCTAAAGAGATCAATGAAGAACTAAAAGCAATCTTTACAGAAATAAATATTAATCCTAGCATATTGGATTTTAATGCTGAAATAAATGGCAAAGATTTTGATAAACAGCCAAGTTATCAACTATGGCATTTGCTATATTCAGCAGAAGATGACTCTAAAATTAATGAAGAAGATAAGCTAATCTACGGAAACTCTAATGTAGCCTTAAAAAAGAAATTACACCTCAAATATGGCTTTAAACCTGAATATGCAGCCATGTTAGCTAATATAGCCTTGCAGTCAGACTATGGAAATTTATCTTCTAAAGCTATTCGTAAAATTTATCCTTATTTAAAATCTGGTAATGCATATTCCGATGCTTGTAAATTAGCAGGGTATAATCACGCTAACAGCTTAACTACAAAAGAACTTGAAAACAGAAAGCGAAAATCTAAACTAGAATTATTAAAAAAGAATAGCTTACGCAATCCGGTAGTCGAGAAAATCCTGAATCAAATGGTAAATGTAATTAATCAGGTAGTTGACGCTTATGGTAGCCCAGATGAAATACGTATAGAATTAGCCAGGGAGTTAAAAAAATCGGCAAAAGAACGTAGTGAAATGACTAAAAATATTGCTGATGCCACCAGGCGTAATGAAGATATTAAGAAAACCATCTCCAAAGAATTTGGTATCCCAAATCCTACTAAAACAGATGTAGTTAGGTATCGTTTATGGTTAGAATTGGAATCAAGAGGATTTAAATCACTATTCACAAATCAATATATTCCAAAAGAAAAATTATTTTCAAAAGAAATTGATATTGAGCATATTGTTCCAAAAGCTTTGTTATTTGATGATTCTTTTTCAAATAAAACCTTAGCCTACAGAGATATCAACCTTAAAAAAAGAGATAGAACTGCTTTTGATTTTATCTCTCAGGAATATCAATCGAATATAGAAAGTTATAAAGAACGTGTAGAAAGTCTGTACGACAACGGCAAAGGAGTTATTACTAAAGCCAAACGAAACAAATTGTTATTATCTCAAGCAAAATTACCCGAAGGTTTCATTGAACGTGATCTAAGAAATAGTCAATATATCGCTAAAAAAGCAAAACAAATGCTATTTGAAGTTTTTGAAAAAGTTACAGTGACCTCTGGAAGTATTACTAATAAATTAAGAGAAGATTGGGGTTTAATCAATGTAATGAAAGAGCTTAATTTACAAAAATACAGAGAATTAGGTTTAACAAAAATTGAAGAACGTTGGGATATAGGGCAAGAAAAAATTAAATCTGCCGAAGTGATAAAAAACTGGTCTAAGCGTAACGATCACCGACACCATGCTATGGACGCGCTTACTATAGCATTCACAAGTCAAAATCACATTCAGTATCTCAATAATTTAAATACTTATTACAATCTAAGAGGAAACGAAACCGATTTAGAAAAGAGCAAGCTCTTTGCCTTAAAAAATAGTATTACCAGAATTTATAAAGAAGATAATGGAAAGGACAAACGAAAATTCATTCCTCCAATAGACAACTTTCGCTCAGAAGCCAAAAAGCATATAGAATCCATTTTAATCTCTTTCAAAAACAAAAATAAAGTTGCTACCAAAAACATCAACAAAATAAAGCTAAAAAATAAAGATAATTATTATTCAAAAATACAGTTGACTCCCAGAGGGCAATTACATAAAGAAACTATTTATGGTAAATCTAAACGTCCAATGGAAAAATCAATAAAAATCAATAAACACTTTACTTCTGAACAAGTAGAATTTATAATCAATAAAGAGATTAAGAATTGTATTCTTAATCATCTAGCAAAGTATGATAATAACCCAGAAGTAGCTTTTGATACTAAGACACTAAAAAAAGAACCTCTTTTATACAAAGGTATCTCCCTAAAAGAAGTACATTGTTTTGAAGAAATCCACACAATAAGAAAAGATATTAATCCTGATAATTTTAAAGATAAAAAAAACATTAGTAAAGTTATAGACGGAAAAATCAAACAACTATTATTGAACAGATTAGCGGCATATAATGGAAATTCTAAAGAAGCTTTTTCTGATTTAAATAAAAATCCTATTTGGTTAGACAAAACTAAAGGTATTCAAATAAAACGAGTCACCATTTCGGGTATAAATAATGCTGAAGCTTTACATCACAAAAAAGATCATTTGGGTAAAGAAATTTTAGATATAAATGGCAGGCCTCAAGCTGTAGATTTTGTAAGTACTGGAAATAATCATCATGTAGCTATTTATAGAGATAAAAACGGAAAATTACAGGAAAAAATAGTATCATTCTATGAAGCTGTCATTAGTGTAAATTCAAAATTACCAATCGTTGATAAAGAATTTAATAAAAATTTAGGCTGGGAATTTCTTTTTACTATGAAACAAAATGAAATGTTTGTGTTTCCAGATGATAATTTTAATCCAAATGAAATCGATTTACTAAATGAAAACAACTATGCTTTAATAAGTCCTCACTTATTTAGAGTACAGAAAATTGCTACTAAAAACTATTTCTTCAGACATCATTTAGAAACAACTGTTGAAACACAGAAAGAGCTAAAAGGAATGACTTACAAACCCCAATTAGGACTTAATGCTATTGAAGGAATTGTTAAAGTCAGGATTAATCACATTGGTAAAATTGTTCAAATCGGAGAATACTAGCTATGATCAAACGCACTCTCTTTTTTAGCAATCCGGCGTATTTAAGCACCCGTAATGAACAATTGGTGATTAATTTTCCTGGTGAAGATAAAAATGAAACTACCATTCCTATAGAAGATCTGGGGTATGTGATATTAGAAAACCCACAAATTACAGTTACTAATGGGCTCTTAATGAAACTAGTGCAAAATAAAACCGCAATAGTTACTTGTGATAAACAACACCTCCCTTGTAGTTTTTTACAGCCTTTGGTCGGGCATAGTGAACAAACTGAGCGAATACAACACCAACTTAACGCCAGTATTCCATTAAAAAAACAATTATGGCAGCAAACCGTAATAACTAAAATTGAGAATCAGGCCAATCATTTATTAAAACAAGGCAGAAACGCTTTGAAGTTAAAACGTTGGGTCAAAGAAGTAAAAAGCGGAGACACTCAAAACCATGAAGCTATAGCTGCAGCTTATTATTTTCAACATCTTTTTAAGATCGAAGGATTTAGTCGAAATCAAAAAGGTATCTCGCCTAATAATTTATTGAATTACGGGTATGCGATTTTACGGGCCATTACCGCCAGAGCATTAATAAGTAGTGGGATGTTACCTAGCGTAGGAATTTACCACCACAATAAATACAATGCTTTTTGCTTAGCTGATGATATTATGGAACCTTACCGTCCTTTCGTAGATTCATTGGTTTATGATATTGTTGAAACCAGCAACTCCATAGAAGAGTTAACGGTTCAAATAAAGTCTGAATTATTACGTATTCCGGCTATAGATGTAATAATTGATGGAAAATTAAGTCCTTTGATGAATGCGATGAGTAGAACTACTAATAGTTTATATGAATGTTTTGCAGGGATTAGTCGTAAAATTTTATATCCGGAGTTTAACTAAAGTTATATTGAGCGTAATCGGGGCTTTTTTAATACTATGAACGAAAGTAATTTTTCACGTTTAAATCAGTACAAATCTATGTGGGTATTAGTATTTTTTGATTTACCAACCGAAACTCGCTTGGAACGCAAAGCTGCTAATCGGTTCAGGAAAAATTTAATAGACGATGGCTTTAATATGTTTCAGTTTAGTATTTACATGCGATTTTGCCCCAGTAGAGAAAATGCAGCAGTCCATATAAGACGTACTAAAAATGCACTTCCAAAAAAAGGAAAAGTAGGGATCATGCAGATTACCGATAAGCAATTTGGAATGATCGAATTGTTTCACGGACAAAAAGAAATACCACCAGAACCTCCCAGTCAGCAATTAGAGCTTTTTTAGAAATAAAAAATCGCATTCTTCCTTCTAAATTTAACAAGAAAATCTTTTTATTTTTTGATTTCAGAACAACACATAAAAAACAGGATACCAACTCATTACAGCAAGTATCCTGTGAATCATCCCTAAAGATAGAGAACTGAAAGCAATTCACAACTTAGATGAAGGGTTAATAAATTTTTTTATTCCTGTGAATCATCCCTAAAGATAGAGAACTGAAAGCAATTCACAACTACGCTCTGGGATTCCTTTGCCAGAAATACCCTGTGAATCATCCCTAAAGATAGAGAACTGAAAGCAATTCACAACAGAACTCTTTATCAAGAATTAGCTATATTTCCTGTGAATCATCCCTAAAGATAGAGAACTGAAAGCAATTCACAACTATCACCTAAAGGACTCTCTATAATGGCCCCCTGTGAATCATCCCTAAAGATAGAGAACTGAAAGCAATTCACAACTAAAAATGCCTGAGCCATGTCAGGTTTAAACCTGTGAATCATCCCTAAAGATAGAGAACTGAAAGCAATTCACAACAATTCTTATCATACACCCATCGCTCTAAAGCCTGTGAATCATCCCTAAAGATAGAGAACTGAAAGCAATTCACAACAAATCGTACTATTTCATCTGGTGCAATTCTCCTGTGAATCATCCCTAAAGATAGAGAACTGAAAGCAATTCACAACAACTTTCGATGTAATCATAGTCTTGATCTACCTGTGAATCATCCCTAAAGATAGAGAACTGAAAGCAATTCACAACATATAGTTAGAATTATTAAGTGCTTTCAAACCTGTGAATCATCCCTAAAGATAGAGAACTGAAAGCAATTCACAACTAGAAATACCACCACTTAGCATCTGTAACACCTGTGAATCATCCCTAAAGATAGAGAACTGAAAGCAATTCACAACAATGAAGAAAATGATGTCTGAAATGCAACGCCTGTGAATCATCCCTAAAGATAGAGAACTGAAAGCAATTCACAACATAGACAGCTTGATATCGATTTTAAAAATACCTGTGAATCATCCCTAAAGATAGAGAACTGAAAGCAATTCACAACTATATCTTCTATAACTTTCGAAGAAGGGGACCTGTGAATCATCCCTAAAGATAGAGAACTGAAAGCAATTCACAACACATCTACAAAAGTGGTTTATTACCATCTACCTGTGAATCATCCCTAAAGATAGAGAACTGAAAGCAATTCACAACTAAATTAAGACGATTAATTTCTTTAGTTATCCTGTGAATCATCCCTAAAGATAGAGAACTGAAAGCAATTCACAACAATCAGTATGGTGTTAAGCTTCATAACAAGCCTGTGAATCATCCCTAAAGATAGAGAACTGAAAGCAATTCACAACTTACTTTTATAGATACTTTAGATGCAAACTCCTGTGAATCATCCCTAAAGATAGAGAACTGAAAGCAATTCACAACAACTTTCGATGTAATCATAGTCTTGATCTACCTGTGAATCATCCCTAAAGATAGAGAACTGAAAGCAATTCACAACATATAGTTAGAATTATTAAGTGCTTTCAAACCTGTGAATCATCCCTAAAGATAGAGAACTGAAAGCAATTCACAACATAGACAGCTTGATATCGATTTTAAAAATACCTGTGAATCATCCCTAAAGATAGAGAACTGAAAGCAATTCACAACTATATCTTCTATAACTTTCGAAGAAGGGGACCTGTGAATCATCCCTAAAGATAGAGAACTGAAAGCAATTCACAACATATGAGTCGTAGAGGTAAGTTTATGGGTTCCTGTGAATCATCCCTAAAGATAGAGAACTGAAAGCAATTCACAACAAGTACACCTTTTGTATGTTTTAAAACAACCTGTGAATCATCCCTAAAAATTTTTATCAAATTTTATTCCCTGGATGTTGATGTTATGCATTATAATTTAAAATTTAGTCAAATCTAAAACGATTGGAATAATAATCGGCTTCCCTTTCAAAGAAATTATCGAAAGCTGTGTTTGAGTTTAAATCTTCTATTCCAAATAAAGCGTTAACTACTAAAAAATTAAAGTCTGTATAAAAAATTTTATTATACGTTTTCAAGAAGCCTGATTCAGTATTTGCAAAGAGATCATTTAAAGGTTTATCCAAATAAGAATTTACAAAAGAAAAACTTTCATATTGATAAGTATGAATAAGTTCATGAGCTAAAGCATCATCACCGGCTTGATTATTTAATATCAATACAGAATTTGTAAATAACGGAACCCTACCATTAACACGAGCATTTTCAACTCTATTTGGGCTAATAAAATCGGTTGTAAAAACAAAAGTTCCTGTTTTTAAACTTCTTTCAAAATCAAACTTTCCTTGAGATGCAGTTACTATAGTTCCAGCCAAAGCAAAAGGCATAATCCTGTATTTTAATTTAAATTTTTCTTTGGTATTAATTTCAAATCGATTAAACCCTATATTTAAATGCCACTTCTCCCAAAAATTAATGTTTGACACTGCATTTTCTGTAATAGAAGTCCCGGCTGCATTTAAAACTTTAGAGGGCCATACATATACAAAATCATCTTCCCTGTAGAAAGTACGTATCAATCGTTTACTTTCAAAAACCAGATATCCGCCTAACGCTCCCTGTGCAAATCCTTTCAAGAAAGTTTTTCCAAATTTATCATTTGGTTTCTTATTAATAACTGCTCCTATACCGCTAAAAACAGAATGAATACCAACATTATAAAACAGTGCTTGTGCATCATTTTGTTGTGCTTGTGAAATCTTAAAAAAAAGACTGGCAATAATTATGAATATAATTTTTCTCAAAGCAATTGTTTTTACAATAAAAACAGAGCCAATTTAGTAAAAATAGGAAAGCATCAGACTTTTAATTTTGCTTGCATTGACATTATTTGAATTCCTTTAGTATAAAACTCTATTGAGTTATTTACAAAAAATAATTTTTGAAGTATTTGTTTTCTCATTTTTTTTGTATTCATTTGTTTTAGCCTTTAACCAAACCTTATGAAAAATATTTCTATATCCTGGTTTTTTCATTGTTCAACTAAAAAAGATTCAAAAAATCTTAAGGCAATAAAAAAATGAAAATTCTCAGAAAAAAGATATTGAAATCACGCCTTTTAGCTACCAGAGAAAATAAAATTCTGGTATTACAAAAGGTTGGAGACAAAATTAAATACACACTTCCCGGAGGCATTAAAAAGAAAACAGAATCTTCAAAAAAAGCATTGGTAAGAGAAGTCGAAGAAGAAATAGGCGTTAAAATTGCTCGTATTGATTTAAAATATATTAGTTCGGGAGTATTTGTCAAAGAAGGAATAACAACTATTAAAAGCTATTACAGTCTAAAAAAACCAATACAAGACACCCCTGTAGTCTTAGAATTGGATAAATTTTCTGCTGTACTCTGGCTATCCTGGAAAAAGGCTATTAAAAAAATGGACCTGTCTGACAAACTAGCTATCAAACAATACTACAAGAATTTAAAGGATTGATTCGTAAAAGAGTAGTCATCTTAGATTTCTTCTTCTAATATTAAAATAAAAAAGCTCTCCGTTTCCGAAGAGCTTTTTGTGCGGGCGAAAGGACTCGAACCTTCACACCTCACGGCACTAGATCCTAAGTCTAGCGTGTCTACCAATTTCACCACGCCCGCAAAAATCGTGATTTGTGGGTGCAAATATAAACAATCATTTCAAATTACAAATCTTCTCCCATTAAAAACTTCTTTTTTGTAATTTTATACACTACAAATTAAAATTTCATGGAAAATATATCCTCCTACGTTCAGGAAAATAAAGAGCGTTTTATTAATGAACTTATCGATCTTTTAAAAATACCATCTGTTAGCGCAGATCCGGCTTTTTCTCAAGATGTACTTAATACCGCAAATACTGTAAAAGAAGCTTTAGAGAAAGTTGGATGTGATCATGTAGAAATATGTGAAACTCCGGGATACCCTATTGTATATGCAGAAAAAATAATAAATCCTGATTTACCTACAGTACTGGTATACGGTCATTACGATGTGCAACCACCAGATCCTTTAGATTTATGGGAAAGCGGACCTTTTGAGCCTATTGTTAAAAAAACAGAATTACATCCTGAAGGCGCAATTTTTGCCAGAGGTGCCTGTGATGATAAAGGACAGTTTTACATGCATGTAAAAGCCCTGGAATTTATGATAGCTACAGATCAACTTCCCTGCAATGTTAAATTTATGATTGAAGGAGAAGAAGAAGTTGGCTCAGAAAGTTTAAGCTGGTTTGTAGAACGCAACCAGGAAAAACTATCTAATGATGTGATCCTGATTTCTGATACCGGAATGATTAGTAATACACAACCATCTATCACTACAGGCCTTCGCGGACTTAGCTATGTAGAAGTTGAAGTTACCGGACCCAACAGAGATTTACATTCCGGACTTTACGGAGGCGCAGTTGCTAATCCAATCAATATTTTATCTAAAATGATTGCATCTCTTCACGATGAAAACAATCATATAACTATTCCAGGATTCTACGATAAAGTAGAAGAGTTGAGCAAAGAAGAACGGGAAGAAATGGCTAAAGCTCCGTTTTCTTTGGAAGCTTATAAAAAAGCATTAGACATTGATGCTGTTCATGGAGAAAACGGATATACAACAAACGAAAGAAATTCTATAAGACCTACTCTTGATGTTAATGGTATTTGGGGTGGATATACAGGAGAAGGTGCAAAAACGGTAATTGCAAGTAAAGCTTATGCCAAAATCTCTATGCGACTGGTTCCTAACCAGGATTGGAAAGAGATTACCGAATTATTCACCAAACACTTTGAAAGTATTGCCCCAAAAGGAGTTACTGTAAAAGTTACTCCGCATCACGGTGGTCAGGGGTACGTCACACCAATCGATAGTATTGGGTACAGGGCAGCATCTAAAGCCTATAATGACACTTTTGGGGTTACTCCTATTCCTCAGCGCAGTGGCGGAAGTATCCCTATTGTATCTTTATTTGAGAAAGAGCTTAAGAGTAAAACTATTTTAATGGGCTTCGGATTGGATAGTGACGCGATTCATTCTCCTAATGAACACTTTGGTGTCTTCAATTACTTAAAAGGAATCGAAACCATTCCTTTATTTTTCAAATATTTTACTGAATTAAAAAAATAAAAAATATTTTTTTTACTTGGAAACACCCGATTTTATTGGGTGTTTTTTTATTTCTTTTATTTTAATGCTCTACAAATGTCGAATATATTCATTTTTATTCTATATTTGTAGAGTTAATTCTAATTAAGTAGAACATGAAATTATCAAAAGCAGAAGAACAACTCATGAAGTACATCTGGAAACTTGAAAAAGCTTTCATGAAAGATCTATTAGAAGAATACCCTGATCCTAAACCTGCAACTACTACAGTTGCCACGCTTTTAAAACGAATGACGGGTAAAGGCTTTATCAATTACAAGGAGTATGGAAAGTCCAGAGAATATTTTGCATTGATAAAAAAAACAGATTATTTCTCAAATCATTTAAATGGTCTTATCAAAAACTTTTTTAATGATTCTACTGCTCAATTTGCATCTTTTTTCACTTCTGAAACCAACTTGAGTAAAGAAGAGTTAGAAGATTTAAAAGCTATAATAGATCAAGAACTTAAAAAGAAATAAGTGATGTTAGTTTATATTTTGAAATCCAGTATTTGTTTGGCAGCCTTCTTGGCATTTTATAAACTATGCCTAGAAAAAGAAAATATTCATCATTTTAAGCGGTACTATCTATTATCTGCAATAGCTATAGCTTTAGGTATTCCTTTAATTACTTTTACAACGTACATTGAGCCTTCTACTACAGTTATTCTGGCGCCTCAGTTTTCTCAGGAGATAAACATACCTATTGAAGTACCTGTTGAAGAGGTAACACCAAACTATTTATCGATTTTTTTATGGAGTTTATACAGTTTGGGGGTAATCATTTTTGGAGTTCGGTTTATTCGAAACTTATCAAAAATAATGTATCGTATAAAAAATAATCCCAAGTACAAAAAAAACAATATCATCAATGTATTGCTTCAAAATGCTGTGTCTCCGCATACCTTCTTTAAATATATCTTTTTAAACAAACAGAAGTTCGAAGCCCGTGAAATTCCCCAGGAAGTTTTCTGGCATGAAGAAGCTCACGCAAAACAAAAGCACAGTATTGACATTCTATGTATTGAAATCTTGCAGGTTATTTTATGGTTTAATCCTCTTATTTATCTGGCAAAAAAAGCGATCAGGTTAAATCATGAATTTTTAGCAGATCAAGCTGTTCTCAACAAAGGAGCTTCTACGACAATATATCAAGAAATTCTTTTAACATTTTCTTCTTCAAATAATCCTTCTGAATTAGCAAATGCAATCAATTATTCATCAATCAAAAAACGATTTACAATTATGAAAACACAAACTCCATCACAAAAAATATGGGTCAGGAATTTACTGCTTCTTCCTCTACTAGCAGTTTTATTATTTGGTTTTAGCAATCGTATCGAAATCGAAAAAGAAGCATTAAACGATACCGCAGAAAGTTTAAAAACAGGCAATGAACTAATTTTATTGGTGCATAAAGACGAAACTATTGAGTTAAATTCCAGGAAATTCAAAAAAACCTCATTAAAAGAGGTATTAAAAGATTATAAAACATCCAGCACTGTTGTTATTGCTTATGAATTGATAATAGGTGAAACAAATTCACAATTAACACGTGATATTAAAAATATTTGCAAAGAAAGTGGTTTTGATTCTATTCAATTCTATGTTCAATATGGTGCTACTTTAGATTCAAAAAATGAAAACGAAGCACGCTTTACCAAAGATTATATCAAAGAGTATTTAAGATTGAGTCGAAGCAGCTGGAGCCTCGTTATCTCTTCTTTTAGAAGGCACAAGAGTCAGTACAAAAAAAGATTAAACCAATACAAAGAAGAAACAGCAAAGAGTCGGAAAGAATTTAATTATTTAGCCAGTTTATGGAATGATTTATTAGCAGATTACCAAAGTATCCCTCCAAACGAGCGAAAGTCATTTAATGTGACTATGCCAGCTCATCCTGATGATAATCAAAAAACTACTGCTTCTCAAAATAGATTAGAGGAAAAAGCTTTGTATGCCAGAAGTATAGACCTTAAAATAAAAAATGATGGTAGTTTTCAGGTAGATGACATTAAAACCTCAAGAAAAAATCTACAGAAAACCTTAGCGTCTATTCATACAGATCTTACTAAAGAACAACGTGAAAAGGTTATTAATATTCATGTTTCTTCTCAAGGAAATATTTCTTATCAAGATCTGGTATTCATACAAAAAGTTGCTACAGAATATGGATATTTTAGAATAGTAACTCCTCAAGAAGAAATTGTACGTTCAAAGGGAAATACCCCTATATCAGATCGTGCTGACTCAGATTCAAAAGCCGTATCAAAAGATATTATCATCTTTATCGATTCAAAAAATCAAATATTATTACAAAACAATGATCAGGTAATTAAAGCTTCATATTTAGAAAAAGGGTTAAAGAAATTTAACAGAGGGGATTTTTCAGAAAAAGATTTAAACCATAGAAAAATTCTGGTAATCTCAGACATCAAAGCTAGTTTAGCGTTCACAGAAAAGATAGTTTCAAGGTTATCTGAAATGGGCTTTAAAAACATTTTTTTAGAAGAGGCCAGTACCTTTCCAAATAATAGCATTCCGCCTCCACCTCCGGTGAAAAGTAAAAAAATCTATCAGGAAATCGCAACAGCCAAGATGATCAAAGAATACAATGATTACATCAAAAAGATACAGAGACTTCCTAAAAACAAACGAGTTGTCAAATTAAAAGAATTGGAACGTATTGCATACATCTATAATTTAATGACTCCGGAACAAAGAAAAAAAGTAGTGAATTTTAAAGAAGTTATTCCTCCACCGCCTCCTGCATTCCCTGAAGCTCCAAAAGCAGACAAAAAACAAGGGCCTGGAATTCCACCTCCACCGCCTCCGGTAAAACATGAGCAAATCAAAACAGGGTTTGTAATTATAAATGGGGAAAAGCATTATCGCGTTACAAATAATGGGAAGTCAAAATATTATAATCGTCAGGGAGTTGAAGTCACTAAAAATGGAAAAATCCTGAATAATGGCAAACAAACAAATGCTACTGATGTAATTCCGGGACAATATATAGTTGCTGTTTATCAAGATGATAAAATTGTAAGTGAGTTTAATGAAAATAAAAAGTGATACTTAAGTTTAAGAACTCCAGATGAAACAATATTCAAAATCAATCTGAGTATTTATAAAATTAGAACTATCAAAAAAAGCCTCGTGAATACGGGGCTTTTTTACACAACATTTTGTTATAAATCAGCGTTATATTAATTCATCTATCAAAATACGTTATCATGCTTAAACGCTTTTTTATTATGTGTTCTGGTGCAGACACAGATATTCTTGACAATTGTTCTAAGGGAGAACAAAATAAATATACAGGTATTGGCGCCACTGTTTTTTTTACTGCTGTGATGGCATTTATAGCTTCGGCTTATGCATTGTATACCGTATTTGATAATGTATTTACTGCTATTTTCTTCGGACTCGTATGGGGATTGCTTATTTTCAACTTAGACAGGTATATTGTCTCTACTATAAAAAAAAGAGATTCTTTTAAGTATGAATTATTACAAGCTGCTCCAAGAATTATTTTAGCAGTTATAATAGCCGTTGTTATCTCAAAACCTTTGGAACTTAAAATTTTCGAAAAAGAAATAGACAGGGTATTACTCGAGGAGAAAAATCAAATGACATTAAATAATCAGGAGCAAATAGCTTTACAATACAATCCTGCTATTGAAAAACTCAATGACGAGATAACTGTCTTAAAAAATGAAATTACTAATAAAGAAACAGAAGTTAACGAATTATACAATACTTACATTACTGAAGCAGAAGGCACAAGCGGAACCTTTAAATTAGGAAAAGGACCAGTTTATAAAGAAAAAAGAGAAAAACATGATGCTTCCCTCCTAGAATTACAAGATTTAAGAGAAACAAATACGCAAAAAATAAAGGATAAAGAAGCTCAAATAGCTGCATTGTCTGGTGATTTTACTAAAAAAATAGTTGACACACAGCCTATAATTGATGGTTTTGACGGATTAATGGCAAGGATAAATGCATTAGGGAAACTTCCCTGGTTGCCTTCTTTCTTTATATTTTTATTGTTTTTGGCTATTGAAACTTCTCCAATAATAGCTAAGCTTTTAGCACCAAAAGGAGAATACGATTATAAACTGGAAGATCTTGAAAGTACAGTTAAAAACTGGACTGCTCAAAAAGAGGATCAGAGAAAACAATTATTATCTACAGATGTAATCATCAATGATAAAATTTATCAGGATATAGCAGAAGAAGAAGAGCTTTATAACTACAAGCGTAAAAAAGCACGTGAAATTATGCAATTACAGGCAGATGCATTTTATGAGCATCAAAAGAAGAGTTTATAATTAATTTTCTGAAAATAAATTTACACAAAATCTCTGCTCAAGATATAATCCATCTTAGTGGCACTAAAGGCTTCTTTTAAATTTGAATTCTCTTTACCAATAATATATAATGCCTTATTTTTCTGAATTGCCTTTTTGTATAAGTTGGATAACACATTTACACCCGTAGCATCTATTGTATTTACCCTATCCAGGTTCATGATAAGTTCTTCAGACTTATCCAAAAGACGCTCAAAATGATTTTTAATCGTAGTCGCATTATCAGTAACAATACTTCCTGTTATTTCAAAAATACCGGAGTTATTTATGATTTTTGATTCCATGTTAATCTGTTTTTTAAGGCTTGGTTAATCAAATATGAGTTAAATTTTTCAATATCATCGCAATTCCTCGATGAATAGTAATTTCAATGGATGAATCATCATAACCATGTAGCTAAGTTTTACGTAAAATCTGTTTAGTCGGTTGAAAAATTCTAAAAATTTATTGTTTCTCTAATAAAACTTGTATCAGAAATCAGACGATTCTCCATGATGTAAGTTTGTTGTGCGCACAACATGATGAGAGGGAGGATCATATCTTAAAACGAATCAACTCATGTATTTTCTTTTTATTTAATCACTTCAATATTCAAGTGTAGCTGAATAACCATTAAGTAAAGTTAAACGTAAAATCCACCCTAAACTATAGTAAAATAGGATGGATTTTTAATATAAAAGTGTCTGAAATGGTAGTAAGTTTAAATATTAATCATTCTCTCTTTTGTTCCAGAACCTGTAATATATTACAAATAACAATATTCTGGGTTATTATAAAAAAAGTCAATACATTCTACACTAAACAGTCTTTTCTATTCAATGTAATAAGGGATTTCTTCCCCAATACATTTTTCCTGTAAGATTTGTATTTTCTTTTGAAGCAGGTATAATTGTTTCGTTTACATCTCCAATTAAGTATTTTACTCTGCTATATACTTCGTCCAGACACACTGGTTTTTCCATATAGTCTTCAATATTAATGTTAAAGTTATTCATAATGATATCTTCATCTATACTTCCGGATAAAACCATAATAGGAATCTGAGACTTTTTTTCTTCTCTTATATACTTAATAACTTCTGTCCCTTTTATTTCAGGCATATTAATATCTACTATGACCAGGTCTGGTTTATAACTATTAAAAAGCTTTATTCCGGCAGAGCCGTTGTTTGCTGATTTAACATCATATCCTAAATCTATTAAATGATATTCTAAGGACATTAAAATGAGTTCCTGATCGTCAATGGCTAAGATTTTTTTCATGGCTTTTACTTGATTACATTCAAATTAGTAATTACAAAGTCATGTTGAGGGGTCCTGTAAATTTGATAATTCAATACATGATTACGATTGAAATTTAAGTGTTAATAAAATGTTTTAACGGATAGAAAAAAGCGCTTTTAATTCGTTTAAAAGTAAGACTTACTACATTTTTAATGTAGGTAATTCTTCTTTTAATTGTTCGAAAAGCTTTTGGATGTTATCTTTACTATAGTCACTAATTAAATGAATGGTATCATAAAAATTAGAGAAAAAAGATGTTTTTAATGGAATTAGAGAAAGCTGGCTTCCCTCGTAGAAACGTTTGAGTAATTGCAAATTCATAATTAGTAAGCTTTGGGTTAACTTAATAATTGCGAGGGGCTTTCAATAAAAATGCTTGGTAACTAAAGCATTACAAACATAGTTAAAAAACGTTAAAGTTCAATATTTATTTCGATAATGGGTAAAAAAAATACAAAAAACCACATCATCCTTGCTCTTTTAACTAGTGCAATTTTCTGTGGTTTAGCTATTTTTTTCGTCTTAGATTTTACTTGCAATACATCAATTCATTCGTTTTTTGCCAATAATTATATAAGAAACTGGTTTGAATTCTGGAGCTTCCAATGGCATAACAGTTATATAACTACGGTTTATCCGCAATTATTTTATCAATTTATCATATTATTGACTTTTATATATGGAATAAAATTCGGGGTATTAACTTTTGCAATTATTTCTACTGGTTTGTTTATCACCGAAATTTATCGGTTTATTTCATTAATGATTTCAGGTAGAAAAGTAAGAGGTTATACTTCTTTAATAACGCTTTTATCATCATTATTAATAGCAGCCTTGCATATTTTTAGAGGCTACTCATTTGCTGTTATCATATTTTGTATACTAATTGAATCAATACCAGGAATAACTCAATTATTCAGGCTCCAATCCCTCTCGGATCCAGAGATAATTTTCTGGAAGTAATTTACTTCTTCCGGCCTGGTATTTTTTCTTTTTTTCCTTCTGTTTACTAAGAAGAACATTTATCACAAGAAGTTGTTCAGGAAATATTTTCTCTTTGATGCAATTAATTAATATCATCTTTGAAAACAAAATGCAGTTTTCCTTTCTTAAAAAGCGTATTCACTTTAATTCTTTTACAGCCACTAAAGAAGAGTACTTTCCCTTGCTCCATAGCTCTTTCATAAACCCTGGTCATTAGTGAAAGCCCTTCAGAATCAATATAATCTACTTCCCATAAAGAGATCATTATTTCTTCACAAGTATCTATCAGTAAATTAAATTGCTTTTCAATATCATATAGATTTTGGTCAATAAAATCGCCCTTAACTTCAAAAACTCCTTTATCGTATTTTGTCTCTATATTTTCTAAATTCATAGTAATGATATTTTAAAAAGTTATACAACGTCTCTACTTAAAATAAAATCCATTTTAGTGGTATTGAATACTTTCTCTATATTTTTATTTCCTCTGCCGATAATATAAAGTGCTTTATTATCTTCCATAGCTTTTCTGTAAAGTATGGCCAATGCATTTACTCCTGTAAAATCTATTGAATTAACTCTGTCTAAACTAATAATAATTTCATCAGAGTTTTCGAATAGGTTTTCAAAATACTCTTTTACTGAAGAAGCATTTTCTGTAACGATATTCCCTATAATTTCAAAAATACCTGAATTGTTTAAGATTATTGGTCTCATAAGGTTTAGGATTTGGTTACTCAAATATCAACGTATTAAGCCAATAATATTGTTATTTTTCGAAGAATGACGTGTTACTGTAGACGAATAATCATCATTAGAGAGTTAATTTGTCTTATCTCATATAAATATTATGAAACTTGGTACACCTATTTATTTTACTTCTATTAAGTTTATTTTTTTCAAATATGATTTTTTTGGGCTACCAGCTCAATTAGGATTACAAATACTTTAAAGGTATGTGTTGAAAGCATTGCTTTTTATGTAATCAATACAGTGATCAGATTAAAATTTATTAAAGATGATGTTGACCAATCTACTCGTAGGGATAAGGTAAGTTTAAAATATAAAATTCTATGATTGGTTTTTATAGAACACTAACAATTGATCTAAAAAACACGAAAACCTCTTTTTGTTCTATTATTTCGATACGTTCTTTTGAATTAAAGTATAACAGACAAAGAACTACTTTTTATAAGTGGTTATTTGCTTATAATATGAGGTTATTGAAAAGATTAAAAAGTAACCGATGAGTGCTATAATATAAGTTGTCATAATTAAAAGGTTTGAGCGAAATGTTATAAACAGGGTTTCCGTGTCTTAAAAGGTAACTGAACTACCTTTGCAATTGCACTATTTTTATAAATACGTATTTATGAACATTTTAGATCATATTAAAAATGTTAAATTTTACATCTTTGTCAGTATAGACCCTTGTTTTATTTATTTAATGGCAATTTACTATCGCTTTCCTGTTTGTATTTTGAAATTCGCTCAATCTAAATTTAATAAAGTTTAAGTGTACATTTCTTCTGGTAAATGGTTTTAGTTATAAACCTTAGTGTTATTGCACTATAGCCTATTTCAAAGTATATTTACAATTATTAAAATCACATTAGATATAAATGAAAAAAATAATATTTCTCCTTGCAGTCTTATTAATTGCATGTACAAACCAAAAAAAGAAAAACGATTATCTCGTTAAAGTTTTTGAAGGCAGATTTGATGAAATAAGTGTAAAAACAGGGTATATTAATAGTAAAAAAGACACTGTAATTCCATTTGGAAAATATTATTATTGTTATACAGATACTATAATAAATTATGGTATAGTACAAGAAAAAAACGGGAAACTTATTGCCATAGATCCAAATGAAAATATTCTCTTTGAAGTTTATAACTTTGATAATGGTCCTGATACTATTAAAGAAGATCGTTTTCGAATTATTAAAAACGGAAAAATAGGATATGCAAATAGTGAAGGTAAAATAGTTATTGAACCCATTTACAAATGTGCTTTCCCTTTTTCTAATGGAAAAGCCAGGGTGGCAGTTAATTGTGAGTTGAAGAAAAACGGAGAGCATACTATGCAATCCAGTGACCAATGGATCTTTATAAATGTCCAGGGTGAAGAAGTTGAGAAATAATTGATTGTCATAAACAAACTTTTAAATACCTTTATACTTCCATCATATTTCAAATTAATCCATCAAAAATTAATATTATAATGAAAAACTTACATCAATTTTCTTTCATTATCCTATTCTTGTTTTCTTCTGTTCTACTAGCTCAGGATAAGAATACGGTAATAGAAAGTATCATCAAAGAAGCTAATGAAAATTCACAACTAGAAAAACTAGGACATGAATTACTGGATGTTATAGGCCCCAGGTTAGTAGGAACTCCTCAAATGAAACAAGCGCATGATTGGGCTGTTAATAAATATAGCAGTTGGGGAATCCCGGCTAAAAATGAACAATGGGGAGAATGGAAAGGATGGCAAAGGGGCATTACTCATGTTGATCTTGTATATCCAAGAGTTGTTAGTCTTGAAGCCAGGCAATTAGCCTGGAGTCCCAGTACAGGTAAAAAACCGGTCGAGGCCGAAATTGTAACCCTTCCAGATGTTGCAGATGCTGAAGCTTTTAAAAAATGGCTCCCAAATGTTAAAGGTAAATTTGTGATGACTTCCATGAATCAACCTACAGGGAGGCCTGATTATAATTGGGAAGAATTTGCTACAGAAGAGTCATTTGAAAAAATGAAAAAAGACAGGCAGGAACAAACCAGAGCCTGGAGAGAAAAAATTAATAAAACAGGATACAACACACGCACGATTATTACAGCTTTGGAAGAAGCCGGTGCTGTTGGAATTCTTCAATCCAGGTGGTCTCAAGGATTTGGAGTAAATAAGGTGTTTAGCGCAAGAACAGAAAAAATACCAACCATAGATATTGCTCTTGAAGATTATGGTCTTTTATACAGAATGGCAGAATATGGAGATCAGCCTAAAATAAGAGTAGTTTCTCAATCTAAAGACTTAGGTGCCGTTCCTACTTTTAATACTATTGCAGAAATAAAAGGCTCTGAAAAACCAGATGAATATGTTATTCTATCTGCTCATTTTGATTCCTGGGACGGAGGTACAGGAGCAACCGATAATGGTACAGGAACCATTATGATGATGGAAGTAATGCGTATCTTAAAGAAGATTTATCCTAATCCAAAACGTACTATTCTAGTAGGGCATTGGGGCAGTGAAGAACAAGGGCTTAACGGTTCCAGATCTTTTGTCGAAGATCATCCGGAAATTGTAAAAAATGTACAGGCACTTTTTAACCAGGATAACGGTACCGGTAGAGTCGTAAACTTATCCGGACAAGGTTTCTTACATGCTTATGATTATTTAGGGCGTTGGTTAGAAAAAGTACCAAGTAGTATTACAGAACACATAGAAACTACTTTTCCAGGAGTTCCCGGAGGTGGAGGATCTGATTATGCATCTTTTGTTGCTGCCGGAGCTCCTGCATTCTCATTAAGCTCTCTAAATTGGGCATATTGGAATTATACCTGGCATACCAATAGAGATACTTACGATAAAATTGTTTTTGACGATGTTCGTAATAATGTAATTCTGGCTGCAATTTTGGCTTATATGGCTAGTGAAGATCCTGAAAGAACGTCTAACGTTAAAAGTGTGTTGCCTATAAATCCCAGGACGGGGGTAAAAAGAGAATGGCCAACTCAAAGAAGTCCCAATCGTCGAGGGGGATTAGACGATTAGATCAAATAATTTTTATAAAAGATTAAGCCGTTTCATCAACTCAGGTTTGTTGGAGCGGCTTACTGGTATTACGTCTTTAGCTATCAAGACGCTATTATCTTCTATATCTATAATCCTTCTCAGATTAATAATATAAGAGCGATGTATTTTTAAGAATAATTCCTGCGGAAGTTTTTCCTGAATTTTCTTCATCGTTGAATGTACTATATGATTTTTTGCATCTGTTTTAACACAGATATAATCTCCTTTAGCTTCTATCAGGTAGATATCCGGAATATTAATTTTTATAAGTCGCCTGTCTATATTAACATACAAATGGTTTTCTGTATCTTCATTTACCATAGTTGAACGCTTGGCTGTTCCATTTATCTGAGGTAGTTCTACTACCTTAGCTTTTTGAATTGCTTTAAAAAAACGTTCTTCTGTAATTGGTTTTACAATGTAATCTACTATACATTCATATTCAAAAGCTTCAATAGCAAAATTTTTATCGGATGTGGTTAATATAATTTTAGGCGGATCTTTTAAGGTTTGAATAAAGTCAAAACCCGTAAAATCCGGCATATGAATATCCAAAAAAATCAGATCCACTTCGTGGTGGTTTAAAAACTTAATGGCCTCGATTGCATTAGGAAATTCTCCTACTACATTAATTTCCTGTACATTAGAACAAAATCCTCCTATTATGGTTCTGGCTAAGATTTCATCATCAATAATGATACAATTCATAAATGTTCTTTTTTTACAATGCAGCTACAAAATCTTCCATTATTTGCAGCAAATTAATAAACTCAGTATGTGAATTGTTTAGGGGGGTATTATTCTTTAAGCTTCTTTCAAGCTCTTCGGCCAAACTATAGCCTTTGTTGAGTCCTAAAATACTAATTTTATGTTTAAGTTTATGAACATTTTGCGAAGCTTCTTCAAAATCTCCTGCATTAAAGTTTTTTATATATACATTTCTTTCAACAGGTAGCTCTTTTTGAATTACGCCAATAAGCTTCCTTTTAAAATCTTCATTCCCTCTTGCAAGATTTTCAATGTATTCAATATTTGGTGTATCCTTCATAATCAATTCTTTTTAATTGTAAAATAAAATGTAGTTCCAACACCAATTTCTGATTCCAGCCATATTTTGCCCTGGTATAGATCTACAATTTTTTTAACTATGGACAATCCTATTCCAGTTGAACTTTTTTCATTCCCCAAAGATTGAAAGATCTTAAAAATCTTTGTATGGTACTTTTCAGGAATCCCTTGTCCGTTATCTTTAATCGAAAAAATCCAGTAATCATGCTCCGATTCACAATCGATTTCTACGACGCCTTTGGTTTTATCAATATAATTTACTGCATTAGTGACAATATTCTGAAATAATTGAAGCACCCGGGTTCTGTCTGCTTTTATAACCGGTAGTTTTTTTAAAGCAGAAACTGTGATATGATCAGGTATATGTATGGTTTCAATTACTTCTGAAACAATTTCATTTACATCTACCTTTTTCTTGATTAAGATGTCATGATTAACACTGGAGTATTTTAAAATTCCATCTATCAAACGTTCCATGCTTTCCAATTTATCTTCCAGCATCTTCAGGTAATTTAACCCTTGATCATCAAATAAATCTTTATAATCTTCTTTTATCCAGGAAACCATTGCATTTATGCTACTTAAAGGAGATTTTAAATCATGAGATACAACATGAGCATATTGCTGTAATTCTTCATTACTTTTTGCCAGGTTTTCCATTAATTGTTCTTTTTGCCGCTCTATAGCCAATTGAGAAGTAATATCTTCAATCATGGCCACCTGGTATTTTATTTTTCCTTGATTATCTCTAATTGCATTTACAATAGTTTTAGCATCTATAAGAGAGGTATCTTTTTTTACATATCTTTTTTTAATAATAAAATCGTCTTTGTTTCCGGAATCTACGACATTCATTTTTTCTGAAGTTTCTTCTTTATCGTCTTCAAATGTGAGTTCTTTAACGCTCTTTCCTAATAATTCTTCTCCTGAATACCCAAGGAGCTTTTCAAACGTTTTATTAGTTTTAATGATCGCTCCGTTTGCCGTTAATACTATCCCTAAAGAAGAGTTATCTACAATAATGTCAAGTTGTTTTTTTTGCTCCTCAAAAATCTCTTTGTTTATAGTTTCTGTTGTAATATCCCTAACAATACCTTGAGCTGCTATTGCCTTTCCGCTTTTATCATAGATAATACTGGAATTGACATGAACCAGCTTTACTTCTTTATTTTTGGCTATTATTCTTGCCTGATAGTCTGTGAATGCACCTTTTTTATGTAGTATTTTAAAAGCCCTTATCGTGTATTTTAAATCATCTTTATGTAAAAGATTCATTAAATTAAAAGGTGCTTTAGTTATATCATACCCCAGTAGTTCTACAGCAGCATCATTCATTTTAACAACATTCCCTTTCAGGTCTATCATCACATAAGCATCTACTATGTTTTCAAAAACTCCTTTTAATTCAGAAGTTTTTAAACTAATATTCTCTTCTAGTTTAGTATTGGCTTTTTGAAGCTCTTCGGTGAGTTCATAGAGTTCCAAAGATTTGTCTTCAAGAATTTTTTCTGCTTGTTTTCTTGCTTCACGCTCTCTTTTTAAAGCTCTTTTTAATATTTCAATTTCAGATTTACTCATTATAAGAAGCTATAAACTTTACCCTGGTACCATCTTCTTCTAATTTTTCTACCTGGATTGTTGCTTCTCTTTTATAATACTCAAAGGTTTTTTGCATTAATCCATGTGCAAAACGATATAAACCTCGACTTGAAGTATAAACCATAGTAATACTTTTATCATCTTCATGAAGTACTTCAAAAGTAGGTAGTTCGGCTCCCGGGTAAATTTTCCTGACGTGAACATGAATATGATCTTCTATAGAAGACAATAAGGATATGGGGTGGCTAAATTTTTTAAATATTTCAGGATGATTCCTGACCAATGTATCAAAAAAATAAACTCCGTAGACATATAAAAGATCATTAACAGGAGTGTTTACTTTTTCGCTTAAATTAGTAACCAACTGAAGCATTTCTCCAAAATCGTATGTCCCGACTGCAGTATAAACCCCATTAGATTCCAGGTTAGAATGCTCTATAATATGGTCTACTGTTTCTAAACCAAATGTATCTTCAACCATTTCTAAAAATCCTGTAAAAACGATTCCTTTCATTTGTGTTTATTTTTTATTTAGATATCGGTTATATTCTGGATAGTTCATTTATATTCCAATAATCAAGTACAGATTTTAGTTTATACATATACTCTTCATACTTAAGAGGCTTCAATACATACCCTGCAATTCCTATTTTGTAACACTCTAAAATATCTCTTCTATTATTTGAAGTAGTTAGAATTATAGTTGGGATATATTTTAATACTTCATCTTTTTTTAGAATTTTTAAAAATTCTATACCATTGATTTTAGGCATATTCAAATCTAATAAAACGATATCGGGTAAATTATCTTTTACTTCCAAAATCTTCAAAGCTTCTTCTCCATCTTTGGCTTCAGTAATTGAAAATTTTAAGTCAAATCTTGAAACTACCCGCCTGAATTTCATCGCTTCAATTGCGTCATCCTCAACAAAAAGAATCCTCAACCCCATTTTAATATTTTTTAAAGTGTCATCTAATGTATAAAATTCGGTTATTCATTTGATGAATTCATAAAGTTTCGATAATCCCATATCCTCCTTAGACGAATAGTAGTTTAGTGTAGACGAATGGTTTTTTTGATGAAAAACTACAGTTACAATATGTTAAAACAATAATTATGATGTGGTTTTTCCATATTTTAATTTTTAAAATTATCCTAAATGAATTCTCATCCTATTATATTTTTCTAATTTTGGTGTATTGGGTATTATTTTCTTTAAAATTAAAACTTCAAAGTACTTTAGAAATTCATAAAATGAGAACTTTAAAATTATTCTATATCGCCATATTTATATCCTTCTCTGTTTCATGTCAGAAACAGATTCCAGTTGATGATATAACAAATCAACCTGTATTTAATGAAGCTGATACTCAATATAAAAATGTTTTTAAAGTACTCGACGGTACCTGGAAAGGAAAGTTTTTAATTTACCAGGATCAACAATTAGGGGCAAAGAATAGTATTGAACTTAAAGACATTTCTGAAGAAAGCATCAAAAAGAACGGATTTAAACTGATAAACAGTATTGATGTCACCCAGGTTTATACTTCTGAAAGTCCGTATTTTCAAAAAGTGACTATTACCGACTATTATCCGGATACTAAAAAACAAGAAGTTAGTAACGGAGTAAATAAAATACAGGATGGGCATATGTGGTGTGTAGTTAGAAAGCCTAATGAAACTGTTATTCACGACGGGATTACAGATGGTGATGACACTATAATCTGGAGTAGAAATGAAAAAGCGCCACAACGGATTGAGTATTTTAAAGAAACGGTGTCTACAAATACCTATGAAATAGTTGGTTGGGGGTATTATGAAGGTGATGATCCTGAAAAAAGCCCTAAACTTTGGTTTTACGCAAAATATGATCGTCAATAATGAAAAAAGTAACTCTATTGTGTTTTAGCACTCTTTTAACTTGTGTTTCAATCTATAGTCAAAGTAATGATTATCAGAAAAACAAAGAAAAAAAACTTAAAGAAGGTTCAGTTTTCACCAAAATAATTAATAGAGAACTTCCAGCTGAGATTGTTTATGAAGATGCTGACATCATTTCTTTTATACCAAACAGAGAGCAAGCTCCTGTTCATCTTCTAATTGTCCCCAAAAAACCGATTCCGACTATTAATGATATAGAAGAAAAGGATGCTTTACTTCTTGGAAAAATGTTTCTAATAGCAAAAAAATTAGCTAAAGAATATGGAATTTCAGAAAGTGGCTATAGGCTTTCAATGAATATTAATGAAGATGCAGGCCAATCTGTTTTTCACCTTCATATGCATCTATTGGGAGGAAAAAAACTTGGACCTATGGTTGATCAAAATTAAAGTCTAAACAATTCCCATTTTTTGTAATAGAAAAGAAGCATTCATATTCTGACAGATTCCTTCTTTAAACTTATAATCAAAAGAGAGCTCGTCATTTTCTATATAAGCATCAAAATAATAGTTTTTCACCATCGCATATTCTTCTGCAACCTTACATAAACTCAAATCATGGGTTGCTATAATTCCTGTCGATTTCGAATTGGTAAGTTTCTCTAAAAACTTCTTAGAACCTTCTGCTTTGTCTTTACTATTTGTACCTTTTAAGATCTCATCAAGAACTATAAAATAAGTATCACCCTCTATATGGTCTATGATATGTTTGAGTCTTTTTAATTCCGAAAAGAAATACGATTCATCATCAGAAAGCGAATCTGAAGTACGCATACTGCTAATCAATTTAATGGGCATATACGTACTACTAGCCGCACAAACCGGTAAACCTGTATTTGCCATTACATGATGCAAAGAAACTGTTCTTAAGAACGTACTTTTCCCAGCCATATTTGCCCCGGTAATTACAAAAAACTGTCCTTTATCAACATTAAAATCGTTTCTTACCAGTTTTTCTTCATTCACTAACGGATGCCCTAAACTGGTAACTTTTGTTTGATTTCCATCTTCATTGATTTCGGGATAGATGTAATGAGGGTGATTAAATGCAAAATTTGCTAATGAGATTTCAGCATCAAAGAAAGAAATGACATCAAACCAATTTTCTACCTGATCTTTGTGTGATGCTATCCATTTCTCAATACGTTGTGCCTGCCATAAACTCCATAGAAAAAAACCATTTGCAGGAATCATAAAGAAGATGTTATTCTGTTGATCTAACGCATCTAATGCCTTTGAAAAAGCACGAACAATCTGTGAGGCTTTTTTGGCTTCAGAATGAATAGTTTCATGTTTCTCTTTGAGTACATCAGAGGAAAAATCTGTAGCCTCTATTTGCATCAAAAGCTTGTAATACTGTTGGAAAATGTCCTGAATCTTACTGGTGTTTTGAGACAGGTTTATAATACGCTTTGAATAAGGTGACAATATTCCAAACCCTAAAGCTAACAACACCCATATCATATTTTCTCTCAGTACTCCTAATATGGCCAATGAAATGATAAGAACAGAAATCATAGAAAAACCAATTACCAAAAGCTTTGCATATTTAGGAGTAAAAGAACGATAATTTTTTAGCCAATGAATAATTGTTTCTGCATCTGTCTCGGTTTTCACTAAAGAAGCTGTCGCTCTAAAATCCTGTTGCCATTCCGGCATGCTTTGCAACTCTTTTATCCCCTCTTGTTTCTGCTCAATTGAAGTAATATCATTTGCTTTTAATCTTTGAGCTAAGGTCTTTCTGCCTGCATCTGTTACAGTTCTGTTTATCGCCTGAAAAAAAGAACCTTTTCCAAAAAGATCAATATCGTTACAAAATGCATGATCTGCATCTGAAAAAGCTTCTCCTGCGTCAAAAAAAGTATAATCGCCATTTATTGCTTCTAACTCTTTTTGATTAATTTCAATCAGAGCTTCCAGTTTTTCCTTTTTATATTTTATATCGGTATACTTAGATACTAAGAAAAGAAATAATGAAAATCCTAATACTCCAATAACGACTGGCAGGTATGTAATTCCGATTGAAAAGTAAATCCCCGTTATCATAGCGATAAAAACAAGCAATCGGATACTGCTTAAGGTATAAAGTCTTTTTTTTGTGCTATGTAAAGTATTGGTAAAAGTTTCTTTTTGCTGTGTGTAGAATTCTCTCGGCGACTGCATTCTCTTCATAATTAAATTGCCTTCAAAATAACAACAAAATTATAGATTATTAAGCGCTTCTCTTAACTTTTTGGTCATTCCTTTTACTACCATATCATACGAATGATCTATCAATTCATAAACAAATGATTTAGGCAATTCATTATTGCCAACATCAACTGTATTCCAATGTTTATTATTCATATGGAATCCGCTTCGTACACTCTCGTATTGTTCTCTTAATTCTAATGCCCATTCAGGGTCACATTTAAGATTAACCGAACGTTCTCCAGCCTCCCATTTTTTTAATGAAGTCAATGCAAACATTTTCCCCATCACTTTAAAAACAAGGGTATCTTCATCAAAAGGGAATCCTTCTGTAGTTCCTTTTTTATTGATACAATACTGGTGTAATTCTTCGATATTCATTTTTATCTACATTGATTATCCTTATCTATTAAAATTCAAATCTATAACACCCTATACAAGATAGGTTTGCTAGGGCTCGCGTCATTATGAAAAGGGGCGATTTGAAGATTAAGTATATAAGCCCCGTCTTTTATTTTATTTGATACAAAAATAAATTCGGTAATAGTGGCATCTAGTCGTAATTTGCTCCCAAAATTCCAAAATGCCTTATGTGCAAGCAATGTTCCTCCATCCTTTTCTTTATCGACCGATGGCAGATCAATTAGTAAATGCTTAACGCCTAAATCTCTTAAAAATACAGCGGCATCTTCTAACAGGTAAGGCGGATTTGTATGTGAATAATCTTTATAGCATTTGTCTTTGTAGTTTGGAAGTGTTCTAATGACTAATGCTTCCGGGCGATTACTTCCCAAAAGGTTTTGTATTTGCTTTTTACTAATTACAAAATCGTCATTCAATTTTCCCGGAGCTACCGTGATTAATTCTGCAACAAAAAAATATTGATTTAATTGATCATTTACAGAATAAAAAGCTTCGGTAATATGCCCTGCACATTCTGTATGGGTACCGTGCGCATGCGGATTAAAAGAAATTGTATTTGAATTTACTGCTGCTCCATCTGCTATACTCACTATAAACCCATCTACTTCTGCTGGTGCTATTGTAGGCCTGGGTAAATACCAGGAGGTTATATTTTTTTCTCCACCTTTTAGTGACATCGAAATGTCCAAAGGTTGAGTTAGGTCTATTTGATATTCTTTATGATTACTTTTTATATTTGCCAGCATTTACGCCTAAATTTATTTTAATTACTTTTCTAAATTAAGTAAAAAAAGATCAGAAGCAATTCCGTCACATAAAAACTTCCCTTTTCGGGTTGTCCTTAGTACTTCAGTAGCTTTATCAGTTACAATTTCCAGAAGACCTTCTTTTATATATTTTTCAGCTTGTTTTAATAAATGTTGCTTTGAAAGCATTCCAAAATCACATACTACTCTTTCTGTAGACACTCCCCAAATGGTTCTTAAACCGGTCATTATATATTCATTATACCGGTCTTTTTTACTTAATGTTTCTATTTCTAAAGGCAATTCGTTATTTGAAAGTGCTTTTATATATTTCGGATTGTTTGCAATATTCCACCCTCTGTGATTTCCATCGTAACTATGTGCTGAAGGACCTATTCCTATATATTTTTTCCCCAGCCAGTATGCTGTATTATTTTTAGAGAAAAAACCGGGTTTCCCAAAATTTGAAAGTTCATAATGCACAAAATTGTTTTCCTTTAATATGGTAACGAGGCTTAAAAAATGTTGATGTGCTAATTCATCATCAACCGGAGCTATTCTACCTTTTTCTATAAGTTTTTCTAATGCTGTTCTGGGTTCAACCGTTAGCGCATAACTCGAAATATGCGGAATCTGAAATGCTAATGTTTTTTCTATGTTTTGTATCCAACGTTCATTACTCATTCCCGGAATCCCATAAATAAGATCAATAGATATATTTTCAAACCCGGCATCTTGAGCTTCCTTAATACAACGACTTGCTTCTTCTGCATTATGTGCTCTGTTCATCAATTTTAAATCTTCTTCAAAAAAAGATTGGATTCCAATACTTAATCTGTTTACAGGAGACTTGTATAAATCGTTTATTTTAATCGATGAAAGATCATCCGGATTAGCTTCTAATGTTATCTCCGGAGAAGGAACAATGTTATAATTTTCATAAACTTCATCAAGCAAAAATCGCAGCTCGTCCATCGACAATAAAGATGGTGTACCGCCCCCAAAGTAAATTGTTTCAACTACCTCATCTTTAAATTCACTCTTTCTGAGCTTTATCTCTTTTTTTAGCGCATTTAACATCGCTTCTTTTTTATGTAAAGAAGTCGAAAAGTGAAAATCACAATAATGACAAGCTTGTTTACAAAAAGGAAAATGGATATAAATTCCGGACATTAATTAGTTTTGGTTTTTGAATCTTGAATCTTGAATCTTGAATCTTGAATCTAAATATCGTTAAATTCTTAATTAAGAAAACTTATCAAACTTTAATAACTGTAATTATTTTTTAATTCTTTTTTCATTGTTTTTCACAAAAGCTGCCCAACCCGTATAACTTTTCCCTACTTCTACTCTACCTTCATTATAAAAATGACAAACAGCGGCAGCAAGGCCATCTGTAGAATCGAGATTTTTAGGTAATTCTTTAATATTTAGCAAACTCTGTAACATTTTAGCCACTTGTTCCTTTGTAGCATTACCATTCCCGGTGATAGCCATTTTTATTTTTTTTGGAGAGTATTCCGTAATAGGAACTTCCCTTGACAATCCGGCTGCCATAGCGACTCCTTGTGCACGACCAAGTTTTAACATTGATTGTACATTCTTCCCAAAAAAAGGAGCTTCTATAGCTATTTCATCTGGGTGATGAGTGTCTATAAGTTCTACTGTTCGTTCAAATATAATTTTTAACTTCAGATAGTGATCATCGTATTTCTTTAATTGTAATTCATTCAACTGAACGAGTTGCATTTTTTTATTAACTACTTTTATTAAACCAAATCCCATAATTGTAGTTCCGGGATCAATTCCTAATATGATTTTTTCTGTTTTCAATCAGTAATGAATTTATTTTGATTATTTAATTGGAATAGCGTAATAATTCTTCTCCATCAACTTCTAATTTTATCTTATCTACAAACCTCAACCCAATTTTTTCCAACAATTTCCTTGAGCCTGTATTTTTTTTAGTTGTTATTGCCAGAATCGTTTTTAATCCAAGTGTTGATATTCCATATTCTAATATTGCTTTTGCAGCTTCATAAGTATATCCTTTGCGTTCGTATGCAGGTAAAATTGCAAAACCTATATCCGGATTACTCAACCCTGGTCGTTTTAACAAACCACAAATTCCTATGGATGAGTTTTCTTTTTTTGACACCATCTTATACAACCCAAAACCATTTTCTTTATAGCTATTGATCAGGGATTCACGGATATATTTTCTTGCATCATCAATTGACTCAATTCCTCTATCTCCAATATATTTAATCCAACCCGGGCTGTTCAACAATTCAAAAAAGAAGTGTTCGTCATCTAAATCTGCTTCTTTTAATACAAGCCTGTCTGTTTCTAAAATCACCATATCACTAGGTCTCTTCTGATAAGATACTATAAAAACTCCTGATTATTCGTTTACTTTGTAATCATGCAAAATGCCATTCCATACAAATCTAAGCAATTCCTAACCCTACTCATAAAACTTTCTATTGTATTTGGAGCTTGTTATTTTATTTATAATCGATTACATCAATTAAACATTGGAACTTTTTGGGAAGCATTACAATTGAATCAAATTTTAAGTTTTAAAAACAGTTGTATTCTATTGGGATTAAGCGCACTCAACTGGTTTTTTGAAGTTTTGAAATGGAAAGTCATTACCAGTCCGGTTAAAGAGATAAGCCTGAAAATGTCATTAGAGCAGAGCCTGGGTTCATTAACTGCTTCATTATTCACTCCAAACAGGATTGGAGAATACGGAGCTAAGCCTATTTATTTTGAAAAAAAAGATCGTAAAAAAATTGTCCTAATTACATTGATAAATAATATGGGACAAATGCTGGTTACGCTCTTTTTCGGATTGTTAGGGATTTCCTTCTTCATAAAATCATTCCAGTTGACTATTATTTATTCCCGTTTATATATTTTAATCGGATTACTAACATTCATTTCGGCTATTATAATTTTCATTTTAAAACAAAAAAGAATTAAAATAGGTGGCGTCTCTTTGCAGCGTATTAAAACATTTTTAAAAACTATTCCCAGGAAAGTGATTACTATAAATATAGCTCTGGCTTTTTTACGATACTTAATTTTTTCTCATCAGTTTTATTTTCTTATTTCTCTTTTTAATCCGCAAATTTCCTATCTCGAAATAATGATGGGAATTACTACCATCTATTTAATCAGCTCTGTAGTTCCTATGCTGTTTATTTTTGATGTGATCTTAAAAAGCAGTATTGCCGTTTGGGTATTTGGATATTTGAATATAAATGAATTTGCTGTTATCACTACGATTACATTAATGTGGATGCTCAATTTTATGATTCCTGGTATTTTGGGAAGTTATTTTGTACTTAATTTTAGCTTTAATCATCCTCCTAAAGTTATCAATAAATCATGATGTTCGTAATCTTAACTATAGGCTTTTTATATGGCAGTCTTATTTTTTGGTTTCTCTTGGGAATGAAAAAAATAGAACTATTTGAATCCAAAGGGTTAAAGGCAATTACCAAATTTTCTATCATCGTTCCTTTTAGAAATGAAGCTGAGCATTTACCTGCTCTTTTAGATGCTATCAATACTATTGACTATCCGGAAAGTATGTTTGAAGTTCTCTTTATTGATGATGACTCTAATGACAATTCTGTAACTATAATTGAGCATTTTATCAATGCAAATACAAATTTGAATCTTTTTATTCTCCCGAATCAGAGGCAATCGAATTCCCCTAAAAAAGACGCCATAACTACTGCTATCGATCGTACAAAAAACGACTGGATTATCACTACCGATGCCGATTGCATTCTTCCTCCTAAATGGCTCCACCTATTAGATGAACGTATTCAAAGCAAACAACCAGAATTAATTGCCGGGCCAGTTACCTATTTAAGTGAGCATAAATTCCTCAATCAATTTCAATTATTAGACCTGCATAGTCTACAAGGAATAACGATCGGAGCTTTTGGATGGAAACGTCCTTTTTTGTGTAATGGTGCAAACCTTGCCTATAAAAAAGAAGCTTTTTATGATGCCAACGGATTTTCTGAAAATGATACTATAGCCAGCGGAGATGACATTTTTCTCATGGAGAAAATTGTAAAATTATATCCTGAAAAAGTTGATTATCTAAAAAGCCAGGAAGCCATTGTTTACACAAACTCACAGCCTGACTGGAATAGCCTTATTCATCAACGCATACGTTGGGCTGCCAAAGCCTCAGCTTATAACAATTCAATTGGAAAAACTACAGCTTTAATAGTGTTATTAATAAATTTATATCTTGTTGTATCATTCATCGGGGCCATTACACTTTTAATTCCTTTTAGCTTTTTTGTGTTTTTAATGGGCTTCAAATTGATTATTGATTTCCCCATACTCTATAAAACAGCTTCTTTTTTTAAGCAGAAAAATCAGTTGAAATATTATTTGCAGAGCAGCTTACTATATCCTTTTTTTAGCTTTTATGTAGCTATAAGAAGTTTCTTTTTCGGTTATAAATGGAAAGACAGGAAATTCATTCAGTAATATTTTTTTATTTTTTCAGGCGATGATCAAACAAAAACTTCTCTGTCTTTACTACTTTAATCTTATGAGCATCGGGATGTAACGGATTAATAATATAATTATACTCTGACTTTACTATAGCCGATGGTACTCTCAATACAACACCTTTTTTATCATTACAAAATTTGGTAAAAACATTTTGGGTTGCACTATTGTAGGGAAAACTGTTCCAGCCTTTAGGTAGTTTTTTCTCTTCAATTATTTCTATATCATCAGGAATATCTATATGAATTAAAATCCGATCATCGGGTAAATCTTCAGAAATATCAAGATGCATTACCACTTCTAAATAAGCAAGCGATAAATTTTGTGAGGTATACACAGCCCTTGTTCCTACTTTATTCCAACGCCCACCTACTTTTTCTGCACCTATCCCAGAAAGTAGATCGTTTTTACGCTTTGCCCGATCTATCCTGTAAACAATCATTAAACAAAGATCCCGTAATCAATGCGGGTTATTTCGTTAAGTACTAATTGCACGCCATAGCTTGTATCTAAGAGTGAAAATGGTACTTCTCCCCCCAAAGCCACATTGGGTTTGTTTAACCATCTTGTAAATTTCTTTTCATCTCCAAAAACCTCAAACCCTTTTGAATATACTTCTGCAATTTCAAAAAGACGTTCACTTACTTCTTTATCGTAATTTGATTTTTTGGCCAAAGTAGAATAAGAAGCCGGTACTATCTCAGAAATCTTTGTCAATGGTAAAGCTACCCTCATACTGAATTTTTTCAAATCTGAACGAGATACTCCATTTCTGCTGGCATGTATAATTTTTAGCTTTGTCCTTGGCGAGTTGTTACTCTTATCTACGAACTCTGTTAATGATATGGCTTCCATAATAGGTAAATTTACTTATAACGTTATGTAAAATTACTAAATATTAATGATTAAACAATATCTCTTCTTGTATTTAACAAAGTTTTTAATCACTTACTCACATTCAATATAATAGGTAGCGTAAATCGGGTAGCTACAGGTATTAATTGTATTTCCAGTTCTGATTTTGCTTTTTTCTGAGCCGCATAGATTTTAGGTAATACACCAATTGATTCTTCTATAGCTTTTCGCAATCCGGGAAGTTGTTTTCTGGTTTCCAAATCTGCATCAATTTTTAAGATCGATACCACTCCTTGATTATCTATTTTAAGGTCCAGATAAATGGTATCGGATATCGGTTTTTTAACTGTAAAATGATACTCTTGTAAAGACTCCATCAAATGATCTGTAAATGTATTTTTAAAGCAATCATTTTGCTCGGGTTTAGGGGCTAATTCACTACAACTTTCAAATAAAGGATAACTATCTACCTCATTCCAGTTTATGGTATCTACCCTCTGTATTACTAACTCATTTGCTTTTTTATCCTGATCTATAAAATAGGAACAACTCCCACTACTTAAGAGCAGAGCAACAAGCCCTATACTAAGAAAAACATACCTCATCAAAATCAAAAAATAGATACGGAAAAATACGATTTTTTTCAGCTAATCTATTCTCTTGATAAATGAATTTCTGTTTTTAATTCTGAAATACGTTTTTCTATATATTCATCAAATTGTTTTAAACGTCCGCCAAACTTTTCAATATAGTTTTCAAAATATCGAAGTTTGTCCTTAGGGTTTTTATAATAAGTATCGGCTAAAAAACAAATCCGATAATAGATAAATTGATTATTCGGATTTTCTTCAAAAGCCAGATTATAATAATCTAATGCTTTTTTCTTATCTCGCTGGTCCATATAAATATGGGCAAGCGTTGTATATTCTTTATCAAATTTCACCTCTTGTACTTCAATAGATTTTTCTACAAGATCTATTGCCTTTTCATAGTCTTTTAACTTCCAAAAGATATGCCCCAAAGCATTATAGGCCTCCGCATCTTCATCATCAAATTCCAAAACTTTATTATAGGCTTCTATTGCTTTTTCATAATCCTTAGTATTAACATAACAAACACCTAGCTTTTCATAGATGTATTGTTTTTCTTGTTTTAATTCGATTAACCTTTCAAATAGAGGTCTTGCCTCATGGTAATCCCGGTCATTAAACAGGGAAAGTGCTTTTAGATTAATTAATTCAGTAGAGTTAGGGTAAAATGCCAAGCCTTTATCTACATACAAAATCACAGAATCAACTTCTTTAAATAAAACATAATATTTACCGATTTCATTTATGCTTTTCAAGTGTGTGTTATCTATATTATAGGCTTTTTTAAATGCCAAAAGGCTTTCTTCGGAGGTACCTTTTTCTTGTTTTGAAATTAGTCCAAGATAATAGTGGTATTGCGGATTTTGATCATCGTTCTCAATCAAGGTAGTAAAGACATCTTTTGCTTTTTGAAATGATCTTGTTTTGTAATAAAGTATTCCTAATTCGTATTTGGCTAAAAACAGGTTAGTGTCTTTTTCTAATAAACTCTCATATTGCAAAATAGCTTTATCGTAATTTCCAATTGAATTATATGCTCTGGCGATCTGCCAACTGGCATAAGATGTTGGCACTTTAGCATAGGCATTTATCGCCTTAGTATAATTAGCTAGTTTAAATAGACTATCTGCAACAGTCAAAGCCGAATCCTGAGATTCGGCTTTGTAAGAGATGAATAGCAATATAATTAGTAATACTTTTTTTATCATTGTAATCTAAAGTTTATCGGTATTGAAAATGGTACCCTAACCCCCTGTCCTTTATGTTCTCCCGGTTCCATTTTAGGCAGTTTTTCTATGATTCTAACCGCTTCAGCTTCTAAGGATTTATCTGTTCCTCTCTTTTTAATTTTGGTAATGTTTCCATTTTCATCAATGGTAAATAATACTGCTACACGGCCTTGGATTCCTTTCTGCATAGCTTCTTCGGGGTATTGGAAATTCTCACGAATATGCTCTTGCATTTTTTGATTAAAGCAAGCTCTTGGATCTGCCGCATCTTCACAACCTGGAAAAACAGGAACTTTATCTACTACCGCAAAAGGGATATCTACACCTTCTATGAAATCACCATTTTTATTAGTAGTAATTTCAGTTTTTGTACCCACTATTTTCCCCGATTCTATAAACTTTAACATCTTTGCATAGAGTTCTTCTTTTTCTCTGGGCGTTAGGTCTTTTATCGATTGGAGTTCTTTTGCTAATTGGATCGCCTGAAGATTTTCTTCTGATTCCTGTTCCTGAGATGCTTCTTCAAATCTTAATTCCTGACTCTCATTTTCACAAGAACTGTAAACCAACATTGTTAAAACCAAGGGAATTAATAATAAATACTTTAATTGCCAGATATTCTTCGATTTTGATTTTTGTAACATAATTATTCTTTTTTTGATTAATGATGAATTAAAAAATTGATTTATAAATGATATATTTTCTGTTTTAAAAACTTCTGATAATAAGTGTTGATAATGCTTTTGTTTATTCTTTTTTATAATCTTGGCATCGGCTATAAACTCATGGAGCTCAGAAATTCTATTTTGATAGATATAAATAAGCGGATTAAACCACATCACTACTTTTAACAGTTCGAAAAAAACTAAATCCAAAGAATGATTTTGCTTTACATGAACTAACTCGTGATCTATAATATGCTGATGTTCTTTTTCTAACACCCTATCTCCCAGAAAGATATTTTTAAAAAAAGAAAAAGCAGAGGTACTGTCTTTGATAATAACTGTTGTATAATCGCTATACCTGACTTTATTATTATTGCTTTTTAAGCTGTAAATTCTATATAGTTTGTATATAAAAATCAATAAACTTATGATACTCCCGATAATAAATAATAATTGCAATGCTGTTAACTTAAAACCGGGGTCCGCTACATTATCCTGAACATTAGCACCTACAATGATTTCCGGTAATGCTATTACATAAGTTTGAGGAATTACTTCTTTAAATTGTTCTAATTTAATAAGCGGAATAACAAAAGAAAGTACAGACGTCATCAACAAATAAACCCTATTCCAATTAAAGAACGTTTCTTTTTTTAAGAAAAAATCATAGACAACTATAAACAATAGTTGAAAGGCTATAACTTGTATAATATAGTGTATCATGCTTTATTTTCTTTATCATTAATATCTTTTAAAATATCCTGGAGTTCAGAAATACTTAAATCGTTTTTCTTCATAAAAAATGAAACCATACTTTTAAATGAACCTTGAAAATATCCGTCTATTAGTTTATTGATCGATTGATTGCTGTATTCGGCTTTTTTAACCAGCGGAAAATACAAATATCCTTTTCCCTCCTTTTCATGACCAACAAATCCTTTGCTTTCCAAAATTCGAACAATAGTAGATATCGTATTATAAGCCGGCTTAGGTTCTGGCAGTTCATTAATTAAAGCAGCCACATTTGCTTTCTCTAATTTCCATAATAATTGCATTACTTCTTCTTCTGCTTTGGTCAATTGCTTCATTGTTCAACTATTTTTTTAGTTTAATGTTGTAAATATAACTAAATTTTTAGTTAAAACTAATTTTTTAGTTAAAAAATGTAACAAAGTTTGTTTAACCTCGTCTCATTAAGAAAAAACAATGGATATATTTTTATTGGGTTTAGGATTTATTTTAATGTGCCTGGGAATTCTTGGTAGTTTTCTCCCTGTACTACCTGGTCCCCCTGTAAGCTGGTTGGGGCTGTTAGTTATTCATTTTACCAAATCGATACCAATGAATTGGTGGTTTTTAGGAATCACATTAGTGATTGCATTGTTAGTTTTTGTCCTGGATTATATTATCCCTATGATAGGTACTAAAAAATTTGGAGGGAGTAGAGCCGGAGTAATAGGAACGACTATTGGATTGATTATCGGTATCTTATTTTTCATGCCGTTTGGGATTATTATCGGACCTTTTGTCGGAGCATTAATAGGTGAACTGAGTAATCAAAACGATTCTAAAAAAGCTTTTAAAGCAGCTTTTGGTTCTTTTTTAGGGTTTATAACCGGTACATTTCTTAAATTCATAGTAGCTGTTATTTATTTTGGACTCTTCATTGTAAAAATATGGGAGCATAAAGAACCTCTATTTACCTTTAATTGGTAAGTTAATTATTTGAGAATTTAAATATGTAAATAGATATTTTCGGGAATTCAATCTTAAGTTAGATCTTCTAAACTGTTTTTTTCAGTGTTAATCGGTAATGTTTTGAGATTAAATTAAGTTCTATTTAGGCAGAAGAACCTTCCTGCCGTTACTTAAATGTATAGATCTGTTTAACTTAATATTCTTATCAGCCTTCAATCTATAATCTGTTAGCAAACCTTTTACTGCCTTATTTCTATGACGAAATTCCATATTCTTACGAGCCATTTTTCTATACCAGCTATAGTCATTCACCAAGCCGATAAAGAAAATAATCGTAATTAATGCTGTTATCCCAATAGCTATATAAATAGTGCTTAACACATCAAACATTCCCCAAATTTTTCTTTTATGTATGTCGTTATTTTTCATATGAGCTTTCTCATTTACTTCTTGTTTAACAAAAGTTTAGCTTGATGTAACTAATAATTTATTAGGTAAGCTTTCCATTATTTAAATAATATTGAGATTCTTTTTATGTTTTATCCGTATTTTAAAATGTCTTTAGATAAACGTAGTTCAGGTATTGTGTTTAATCCTGTAAAGAATTTGCACAACACCTGATATTAAAGATTGGCTTCGGTTTCTACTATTGTTTTTGAAATACCAATAAAGGCATTTAATAATCTGAACTTAAAACTCTTTTTACTGTACTTTCCAGTTTACCCGCATCCAATTCGTTTCCAAAGGCCACAATTCTTCCTTCTTTATCAATTAGATAGCCATAAGGCAATCCGTTTGGTACTACAGCTTTTATAAAAGGATCTCTCATTTTCTCAGCTTTCAAAACATGCGTCCATTGCATAGGAAATTTTTCTTTACGAAACTTTTCTACTACTGCGATATCTCTGTCTAATGAAACGCTTACAATCTCTATTTTATCTCCAAGTTTTTCATTAATAGCTTCTAATTTCGGCCTTTTGGCTACACATGGAGGGCACCAGGTAGCCCAGAAATCTAAAAACAGATACTTCCCTTTATAATCGGCATTTGTTATCCTGCCAGACTGATTTAATGTGACAAGTTCAAAATCAGGTAACTTTTCTCCTTTTATAAATTTTGCATTACTTTTCATCAATTGAAATATTCCCGGTTTGTCTTTCATGTACTCTGTATTGAAATGGAAACTACCCGTAATATTTTTTCCCTCAATTCTTCCTTTATATTCAATGAGAATGTTTTGCTTATTAAGCTGACTTAAATAAAATTCATTCCCATCAACTTTAATGTTGTACACCTCATTGTACTTGTTTTGTGAAGGAATGTCAACTGTCACTTTATACTGATTATTTTCCTTCTTGACATACATATTGAAATTAACGACATGAGCATTCATTATATAAGCACCTTTCCATTCTCCTTTTAATTCTCCTGTGGTAAGTATCGAAGCGTTAGAGATTATTGTACTGCAAAAAGCAAGTATTAAAATTAATGTTCTCATCATGATATTTTTTAAATTACACTAAGCTTTTTTTAATGAATATACCTCACTGGATGACTCTCCTTTTTCTCTTTTAAACATTCTCCCTGAAAGCTTTCCATTCTTGGGAACCCCTCTAAAATCATATTCAATATTGTTAATTACTAGTTCCATATGAAGTTCTTCTCCGGAACAAATTTTAGTTTTTGCTTCTTGTTTTCGGTTTATGATTCCATCTATAGAAATTTTAGAAGTCAATTCCCCTTTACTTTCAGAAATAGTAATACTAAGTACCTTTAACTCTCCATCTAAGGTGACATTACCTTTCCACTCTCCTACCGCTTCTTCAATATCCAAAGGTTCGGGTATAGGGCAAGATTGTGCATAGTTGTTTGCAGTTCCTAGGGCAATGAATAAAATCAAAAAATTCACATACGTTTTCATAATATTAGATTTTTAAAGTTTACTCAAAGTAAGCTTACATACTAATGTCAATGGACTATTGAAATGCCAATGAATTGCATCCAAAAGTTAAAATAGTTAATCAAAGGTTAATAGACACATTAATCCACGTTACCTCTAATGTATTCCCTGTTTTTACGCTGACGATTCTTTAATTTATCTTTACCAATAGATAAATTATATCGAAATGTTAAGTATGCATATCGGGAAAAAGGATTATTAACTGTCCGTTCAGTTAGATTGGTCAGTATTCGTTCAGATTCAAATTCAGTGGTTCTAAAAACATCGTTTACTCTTAAAATGACTTGTCCTTTATTTTTAGCAAACCGTTTGCTAATGGCAATATCTGCCCAATAATTTGACTGAATGACTTGTTGAAGATTTTCCCTTCTCGGATTTAAATTTCCATTTAATTGTATACTCCAGGTTTTTGCAAATCGAAAGCTGTTTTGCATTCTGTATTGTTGTGAAAAAGTGCTGGTATTTGCAAATTGATTGGTTTCAAAATCTGCAAAATAATAATTCATTGTCAGGTTTGTATCCCACCATTTAAACCAATTGATTTTAGAAAATAATTCTATTCCATATTGCTTTGACGTTCCCACATTATCAAAAGTGTTTACAATAAAATCCCCTTCCTGAACAAAAATAAATTGAATCACATCGTTTATCTCGGAGTAAAATGTGGAAAGATTAATAGTAAACTTTTTAAATTTCCGGTTATAGTTCAACTCTATTTTATCTGCAAAAGAAGGTTGTAAAAAAGGATTCCCTCTTCTCCTGGTTAAATTTCCTGTTTCTACTACAAACGGGTTGAGTGCAAAAATTCCCGGCCTGGATATTCTTCTTGTATAATTAGCACTAAACTCATTCTTCTTAAGTTTATAAGATGCGCTAAATGATGGGAAAAGGTTGGTATATTGATTATCAAAAGTTTCGATATCATTACTATTAAGATCGATATGATAGTCTTCCAAACGCAATCCGCCTTTTAAGCTAAAATTTTCAAACGCTTTTTCATAAACTACATAAGCTGCCAGTATTCTGTCTTCATAGAGAAAATCATCTTCAATAGTACTAATCACCTGCACATCTGACGATTCTACCCTGTTTTGAAAGTTATCTAATTTCTTAAATTCTGTTTTAACACCTATTTCTAATATTTTTTTATTCTTATTATTCCAAAAATAATCTGCACTAAACGTAGTAATCGTATTCTCTCTTATCTGTTGGTCATCTATAAAAAAATCGTCTTCTCCCTCTGTAAATTCATCCTGGAGGATTATAAATCTATTAGGAAAATTTGCAAGATTAGCATCAACCTCCAGGTATTGATCCCTGCCATTAAATTCTTTCCTATAGTTTACATTTAACTCTTTAGACACATGCTTATGTGAATTTCCCGAATCAAATAAAATTGCTTGTTCACTATTGTCTATCAAGTTTAAAATATTTGTATTGGTTCTATTTCTAATAGTATGAGTATTTCTTGCATAAATAGCAGATAGAGATAACGTATTAGTGCTATCTATAAAGAAATCAACTCCGCTTTTAAAATAATTTACGGTTGCATTATCAAAATCATTTCTTGTTTGTTGGCTGATGATTTCATTTCCTGTTTGTCTTAAAATATTTATTACAGCACCAAAGTAAGGCTCTCTGTAATTATAATTTGAATAAAAGTTAAACTTCTTAAAACGGTAATTCCCGTTTAAGGTAATATGATACCTTCCTTGCTCTCCTATTCCTGTATTAAGATTTAAATTCCCTCCGTTTCTTCTGAGTTTTTTGGTAATTATGTTTATTAATCCTGACACGCCTTCTGCATCATATTTTGCAGAGGGGTTGGTGATTACTTCTATTTTATGAATGAGATTTGCCGGTACTTGTGCAATAATATCTGCCGAAGATAAAGTAGATCGTTTTCCATCGATCATGATAATAACATTCGCATCATTTCTTAAGCTAACATTCCCTGAAACATCAACATCAACCGAAGGGATTTGCTGTAAAATATTTTCTGTAGATGCTCCTGCTGCTAACAAGTCTTGCCCAACATTAATAATTCTTTTATCTCCTTTAAATTCAATAGTCGTTCTTTCGGCTGTAATTACGACCTCATCTAAAGATTCAATATTGCTTTTTAACTTTATATTTAAGATTTTCTTTGAATCAGAATTGAATTGAACCGGAATTTCAAAATCCTGATATCCCAGGTAATTCACCTTTAAAACATAATCTCCTTTTTCTATTTCATTAATTTCATACTGTCCGTTATCATTACTAATAACATTATAAATTACTTTACCTTCTCTTAAAAGAAGTACATCTGCCCAACTAATGAATTCATTGGTTTCAATATCTGTGATGGTTCCTGAAACGGTATATTGAGCATAAGAAAGTAAGTAGCTAAAACATAATACCAGGGTAAATTTTGTTTGCATCTTGTTTGTTTTACAACAAATAAAGAGAAGAACTTAAATAAGATGGGTTATTGATAACTCAATGATCCCTACTAAAAAGTTAAAAGAGTTATCGAAAAGTTAAGCGGTTTAGATTATTCGCAATCTATAGTATATTGCATACTTAAAATCAGTTATTTATATGCAATTAAGCAAAACATCCATTACTGTAGTTATTACCATTACTCTCATATCTTTGATAGGTTTGGTTACTATTCAGGTGAACTGGTTAAATAAATCTATAGAAACCAATCGGCAAATCTTTAAGCAAAAAATGGATTTGGCTACAGATATGGCGGGTGAATTATTCAGAAAAGATGGAAATGCTCCATGGGAAATTCACAATGCTATTATTTCTGAAATTCAAGATGAAAAACGTATAGACGAGCTTATACTAAAGGTAATTGATTCTTCTTTTATAAAATGTAAACTTCCTTTAATCTACACCTATGGGATTTACAAACACGGTGATAATGAAGATAATATCCGTATGGCAGGAAATACTACTGAAGGTTTACTCAAAAACTCTACTTGTGTCGATAGTAAAAACCAGGAATTTGGGTGGACCAGGTTAACCTGTAGTGAAGGCTATGGTGAAGAAAACAGTTACCACCTGGCTATTTTCCCCTCTTTTAATTCTTATATTTTCAATGAGGTAAAAAGTTCTTTATTCGCCTCTGTTGTATTCATCCTCCTTATTCTTGCCAGTTTCTATTATACTATTATCACAATCAGAAAGCAAAAACGTCTTTCAGAAGTTAAAAACGATTTTATAAATAATCTTACTCATGAATTCAAAACTCCTATCTTTAGTATCAGTTTGGCTTCCGGTGCTCTGAGAAAAGGAGTGACTACTAAAGAAACTGATAAGGTGTTAAGCTATATAGATGTTATAGATCACGAGGGGGAACGATTAAAAAATCAAGTGGATAAAATTCTACAACTGTCTTTATTGAATTCTGAAAAATTTACCTTAGATAAGAATAAGGTAAACGTACAGTACATTATAGAAAATGTAATTGAAAGTTTTGAAATGCTGATAAAGCAGAAAAAGGGAATGATTAAGTTCAAACCTATAGCAAAAAACATCTACATAAACGGAGATGAAGTACATCTTACTAATGCTTTTTATAATCTTATTGATAATGCTATTAAATACACAGAAAAACCTCCGGAAATTCAAATAGCTATAGGTTATGTCCCTAACCATATATCAATCTCTTTTAAAGACAACGGAATCGGAATCAAAAAAGACAAGCATAAATCAGTTTTCGATAAATTTTACAGGGTTTCTACAGGAAATATTCATAATGTAAAAGGATTTGGAATAGGGTTGAGTTATGTAAAAGAAATTATAGAAGCTCATCAAGGAAAAATAACAATAGAAAGTAAGCTTGGAGAAGGAAGTATTTTTACCGTTAACCTACCAATATCATGAAATCCATTGCAAAAATATTACTTGCCGAAGATGATGAAAATCTAGGTTATATCCTTAAGGAGTATTTAGCTATGCATCATTTTGATGTCACACTAGCGGTTAATGGAAAATCAGCTATAGAACAGTTTCATAAAAATGATTTTGACTTGTGTATCCTGGATATTATGATGCCGATTTTAGACGGTTTTTCTGTAGCTGAAGAAATAAAAAAACAACAGCCGGAAATGCCATTGATTTTTCTTACTGCCAAAGCACTTAAAATAGATAAACTAAAAGGCTTTAAAATTGGAGCAGACGATTATATTTTAAAACCTGTAGACGAAGAAGAATTAATTGCCCGTATTAATGCCATCTTAAGAAGGTCTGGAGATAGTTCAAATAATAGCAAACAATCTATTCACTTTCAAATAGGAGGTTATACTTTTGATCATCAAAATCAACTATTATCTTTTAAGAATGAAAAACAACAGCTTACTTCTAAAGAAGCAGATATTTTAAGAGAGTTATGTTTAAAAAAAGGGCAGATTTTAGATCGTAAAAAAACATTAAAGACCTATTGGGGAGAAAACGACTATTTTAGCAGAAGAAGTATGGATGTTTTCATTTACAAATTGAGAAAATATTTAAAAAAAGATCCTTCAATACATATTAAAAATGTCCATGGAAAAGGGTTTATTCTTGAAATAGAGACTATTGATTAGGAGTTTTAATTGTCTTTAGACTATAGATATTTCCTTAAAAAAAACATAAAACACATATACATTCTCTCAAGAAAATGTAATTTGACCGCTGTAAACCAATGACCTGTTATAGTTAAAATGAAGTTCTTTTCAAGTCTTATTTCCTTGATCTTATTTTTTGTATTTATTAGTTGTAACACCAATAATGCGCAGTCAAAACAAAACTTGTTTACATTAGAAAAAGATTCAATTCCTACACAACGGCAATTGAGAAGGGCTTTTTTTGAAAAAAGAGAGCTTTTAATAGTTTACGAAGCTAAAGACCAAAAACTTAAACAGAAATATAAATCGTTACTTGATCAAATCTCCCAATCTACTACATTCGGTAGGAGAAACATTACTATCAGATATAAAGCAGCATCAGCGGTTAATGAAAACGACTTAAAAAATAATGTTCTTTTATTAATAGGAACTCCGGCTAGTAATTCAATGATTAAAAGGTTATCTGTTGATTTACCTATTTCATTTTCTGAAGATCAAATTACATTTAATCAAAATACATATATAAATAATGAGAAGTTACTATCGATTCTTTACTATCCGAATCCTGAAAATTACAAGCTTCCCGTTAGCTTTTTAATTGGTAATGATGAAAATACAGTTTTTAATTTCTTCTCTACTAAAATTAAAGAAGGAAGCCGTTCACTGCTTGGGCAAAATATGGATTATGAAATCTATCATCATAACAACAGAGTTTTAATGGGGAATTTTGATTCTCAGTGGAAAATTGACAAAACTGTTTACTTCGATTACACTTCTGGTAACGACACCATTTACAAATCTGAACATTTTGATTTTATTACGCATCAAAATACTATTTCACAAACTGAAATATCTGATCTTGCTTCTAAAATTGAATATACGACAAAACAAATAACAGATTTTACCGGATCTCGAAAAGATCTTCCCCGGTTTTCATATCATATCTATAAAACTGCAGAAGATAAAGGTCTAATGATTAATAATACTAACCAGGCAAATTTTAGTGTTCAGGACAACTCGATACATACCGTAATTAATAAAAAATATAAAGGCAATTATATTGAAAAAGAGAATGCTTTATTATTACATCACCTACTAGACAGTTCAAAAACCATTGCTCTGGAAAAAGGACTTCCTGTTTATTTCACTAAAAAATGGCAAAGAGAAGGATATTTATATTGGGCTGCTCGTCTTTTTGAATCGGGAAATTCACTTTCTCTAAAAGAAGTGTTAGATAATGAATTAATACAAAAAGAATCCCCGCTAATCGGTGATTGTATGTCTGCTACTGTAGTAACCTTTTTACTAAAAGAATGGGGAAGAGCATTATTTCTTAAAAAATACAAAGCATGGAAACCTTCTGATGTGGAGATAAGAAAACTGGAACCAAAATGGAAAAGTTATCTCTCTCAATTAGCTATTAAAATAAAAAAGAAAACTAGGATTAAACCGCAATTATCCAATTTAAAAGGGTTCAATTTTGCTCATGAAGGTTATAGTATTTATAATGGATATCTCTCCAGAAAAGCTACTCAAGCTTTAGAAAAACAGAAAGAAATGGGGGGAAATGCAATAGCTATTGTTCCTTATAGCTATTTAAGCAATAATAATACTCCGGATTATTTCCCTATCAGTAACTGGCCTGGCTCTGAAAACGATCAAGGGATTATACATTCTGCATTAGAGGCTAAACATCTCGGAATGACCACTATGTTAAAACCCCAGGTATTTGTTGGAAATAGCTGGCCAGGCGAAATTGAGATGAAAAGTGAAGATGATTGGAATATCTTTTTTGATCATTATTACAGGTGGATAAGACACTATGCATTTCTTGCCGAAATACATCAAATAGATATGTTATGTATGGGAGTTGAGTTTTCTGTTGCTACTTTAACCCATGAACACAAATGGAAGGAGATGTTTCGAAAAATTAAAGGTTTTTACCAGGGTCTGGTTACTTATGCTGCTAATTGGGGAGAAGAGTTTGAAAGCGTCGGATTTTGGGACGAATTAGATTTTATAGGATTAAACTCTTATTATCCGCTAAGCAAAAAAGATAACCCTACAGATGAAGAATTAAAAGCTAGCTTTGAAGTTGTCAAATCGAAAATAGAAAAGGTTTACAAAAAATTCAAAAAACCTATAGTTTTTACAGAAATCGGATTCCGAAGTATGAATATGCCATGGAAAAATCCGTACGAAGATGGCGATAACAGTTTCAATGAAGAACATCAGGAACGTTGCTATAGGATTATTTTTGAAGGCCTACAGGATGTATCGTGGTGTAAAGGAATACTTTGGTGGAAGTTTCCAAGTTTCCTGGAATACAGGGGAATCAAAAACGATGCATTTACTCCTAATAATAAAAAAGCTGAAGCAACTGTAAAGGAGTGGTTTTTAAAATAAGTCTTCTTTTGTTCTCCTAACTCTAAAATTGTAGTTTCCATATTATAAGAAAGTTAGGCCATACCTTGAACACTATGAAGATTTTTTTACTCCTTTCATCGATTTATTTTTATCAGAAAACAGGTTCTTTATAAGTTTAGACTGCAACCAAATCAGAACAGAACCATGAAAAAAGTAATCAATGATTTCTTTCCTCATTACCGATACTTTTATTTTAACGAAATTGACATCTTTAAGTTAATGTTGATTAATGATTTTTCATCAATCATATATTTTATTATTTTCTATATTCATTTCTCCTTTTTGTAGAAACTGAGACATCAGTTTGAAGAATTTTGAAATCAGACGAAGCCATAATGTATAGGCTTCCGGGACTTCCTATATAAAAAAAGTGCCCATAAAGAGCACTTTTTAACCTACTATAAATATTTAAACTTTCTTAAAAAGAAAATCCTGTTGCCAGCCTGTAAATAAAAGCATATGTAACTACTCCTATCAAGGCTATACTTGACCATGCTAAAACTTTTAACCAGTTTGTAATTAAATGATGCTTTATGTCCCTAAAAGCATTTAAATAAAGGTCTTTAAAAAGTAATAATTTATTCATAACAATTTTTTCAATGATTAATAGCAATGCAAATGTAGATACAGTATTGAATGAGGTGAAAAAAATTAGTTATAAGACAGTTATTTTGGCTAAACTAACATGTGTTAGTTTTAAATGCATAAAATCATCGACGAATAACATACCAAGTTAGTAGATTATATATTAAGATGGCAATAAAAAAGCCTTCCTTTATTCTAAATAACTCAGAATCGGAAAGCCTTTCACTGGTTTAACTACTAAACCGGAGTAAACTCATCGTCTACTCACACAACACAACTGTCTTTATATCAAAACTACAAGTTGTTAACTTATAGTAATATATTTTTTTTATAATGGCACAAATGTAATAAAAAAAGACAAGCCTATTAAAAATACTTTTTATAGTATTTTCATTAAAATCTATCCAACAATTCTTTCGCTTCTTTAAATTTAAAGTTTGATGGTTTTTTTACAATCTCTTTAAGTATTAGTTCTGCATTTCTAGTATCTTCTATTCTAAGATAAGTCAAAGCTTTAAACCATAATCCTTTTGAGCTGTTAAGTTTATTTGAAGTTATAACTAAATCGAACATATCCAGGGCTTTATCACTTTCGTTTAATTCCAAATACAACATTCCCATATAAAGCGTTACCTGATTATTTATTTCGTTATTATTTTTCTGATAAGAGCTAAAAGCGTCTAAAGCTTCTCTGTACTTTTTTTCTTCAAAAAGATTACTCCCTTTAATCAAAAGGTCTTGCGTATTCCCTCGATTTACCAATGAAGGCAAATCGTTAGCATTGTAATATTCGTCATATAGGGTTTTATTATTACTAAAAAACTGTACTCCTATACTCATTGCAATCAATATAATAGCTGCAGCAGCTATCAATAAATACTTCTTTCTTTTTACAGATGCTTTACTTTGATGATACTCATCTCCAATACTCTTTAATTTATCTTTTATTTGAGCTGTTTCTTCATGGGCTAATACCTGTTTAATATTTTCAACATACCTGGAATTCGAAACTTCTGATTCCAGGCCTTTATCTCCCAGGTATCTATTTAATTGACCATAAAGCTTTACCTCTTCTCTTAGTGACTGATTTTCTTTTAGCTCGTTCTCAAAAAGAATTATTTCTTCGGGTGACATGCTACCTCCCAAATAAGCCTCTATTTTCTTATATACTTCTTGATTCATCACTAGATTAAATCTTTATACTTTGCATCTGCCTTTATTAAATCTGCCAATCTTTTTTTACATTTAAACACACGCTGAAAAGCTACATTTTCATTAGAATAGCTAAACTTTTTCACGATAATATTATATGGTATTTTATTAAAAAAATCTTTTAATAAAGCTCTGCAATTATCAGAAAGCAATTGAAATTTTTCTTCAAAAAGGTCCATTTGTTCTTGTTCGATGATATACTTTACAATTTGGTTATCATTTCTCATTAGTTCAAAAACAACATCATCTCTTACCTCTTTTTTCCTTAAATTTAATTCTTTAAGCCACAAGTTAACGCATACGGTAAACACATAATTTTCAAAAGATGATTTTATTTGAATCCCGTTTGCTTTTGCTCTTACTATAAGTTGAAATAATGCTTCTTGAAAAATCTCTTTAGCATCCTCATCATTTCCTTTATTTTTTCTGATGTAAGAAGCAATTCTGGGGAAAAGTTTGTCATAAAGTAATCTAATAATAGTCTCGTCACCCTCTATAAGTTTCTCTATATGATGATCGTTCAAAAAGGAATTCATAAAGTATTATAATTGTTGAGGGGGTAAGAATCTAAAATTAGATAAACAAAGTACTAAAATACATTATTAATTATTATTTTAACCAAACATTTAACAATTATGAAAGTCAAAAATGTTTTATTAACGCTTATTGTATTGGCCCTTTTTGCCTGTAGTTCAGATGATTTAACTAACAATTTACAAGATGTAAATTCTGAAATACAATTGGAACAAAATATTTTAAATACTTCCAATGCTTCATTTCAAATACCTCAAACTACTCAATTCTCCAGTGAAGATGAAGATGGTTTCATTTTAATAGGTTTGGGCGGAATTAATTATGGAAATTGCCCAGAATTTATGGCTCCTTTTAGAGATAATCCAAGCCAACAAACAGGGCAGTTATTAGATGTACGTTATGACCCTTCTACTCCATTAGATGAAATTAATTGTATACGAAAAAGTTTCTTTGAACAGTTTTGTTATTTACGTATGTTTGCTTACGATCCTGGAGATCCTTATCATGATATCTGGATTGAAGTAGAAAATTTAACCGGATGCTTCAGACCCAATACCAGAATTGATAATTTCCCTCTTCAGAACCGGGTTCCTCCTACATCTACAGATGGTGTCGATGGAAAAACTGCTGTAGAGAAAGAATCAGACGAAAGAGCAAGTCTTTGCGTTAGAAAGCCTCGTAATTCTTCTGGCTGCCAATAATATTTTTATAAATGAAATTAGAAAAGAAGCAAAATCATCAATTTAAATTCCATATTAGATACTTATTGATAGTTTTGTTTCTTTTTCCCTTTGCTTGTTTTTCTCAAGGGTATAGAATTGCAGAAAAGATTCTTTATTCTAAAAAAAAAGAGCAATACGTTATTAAAAGTTTAGATTCATTAATCAACATATTAGAGCAAAAAAATTACGATTCATTACCCTATGTTTATGATGAATATGCTACATGGCTATATAACATTAATGCAAAAACGAAAGCTATAAAGTATAAAGAAAAAGCATTGTTCTTAGCTAAAGAAATCCCTATAAACGATCCTGAATTCATTCAGTATTTTGCTTTTGATTTAGGTGATTACTATCGTGATTCTGGTAACTTACTTAAAAGTATCAATGCTCTTAAAGAAGTATTACAAGTTGATAATACAAATGGAGTAGCAGAATTAGCATATCTTAAATTAGGAGAACTTTATTTTGATCTTGATGATTATTATAAAGCCTATGATTACTATAAACAGGCTGTAAGTTTGTTAAAAAGAAATGGAGGTAGAGAAGGTTTTCTAAGAGATATACTTCATGATTTGGCTTCTACTTGTTTCATCATAGAAACTGAACATAGTTTAAAAGAAGGCATTCAATATGGAAAAACTGCAGATTCTCTTGCTAATTTTACCTCTACTTCTGAGGGAAATTCATTCGGGATTAAACTAAATCTAGGCCTTTTATACGATAATAAAAAAGATTCAAGGGACGAAGCAGCAGCTTTAAAGTATTTTAATGAAGCCTTGACTACAGCATTATCAATAAAAGACACTACTAAAATTGTACGATCGTATCAAGCCTTAGGAGATTTTTACGATACTGTTGACCCTGATAAATCTATTCAATTTTATAAGAAAGCAATCGCTTTAACCGAAGAGAAGAATAGTACAAAACTGGCTCATTTATATAACGGCTTAGGTTACACATATAACATTAGTAAAGAATACAAAAAAAGTATAAAACACCGTTTTAAAGCTCTTAACCTTCTTACAAAAAATGATTTTTCACTAATAAACTCAATCAATAAAAAATTTTTGATAGGTTTTGAAAATAAATCCACACTCCGATTCTTTCTACAACAATTAGCAGAGACTTACTTAGATTTTTATGAAGAAGAAAATCAACCTCAATACCTGGAAAAGAGCTTAGCCTTTTTTAAAATGACTGATTTTTTAATTGATCAGTTAAAGATTAATTCCAGAGATTTTAAATCACGTTTATTTTGGCGAGAACTCAGTACTAATGTTTATGGAAAAGCAATTCGTGCGGCCTATCTTCAAAATAATATCGAAGATGCTTTTTATTTTATGGAAAAAAATAAGGCGCTTTTATTAATGGAAGATATTGCCGAAGAAAAATTTAAACGTGCAGTACAATTACCACCAAGTATAACACAAAGAGAAACCCAATTAAAAGAAGAACTTGTTAGGCTTAAAATTACTATTGATAGTAGTGAGAGACTACCCAAAAACACTATTGATTCTATAGAAAAACGACAAGTTGATGTTAATTTATTGCTTAGTGATTTGAGAGACAGCTTGGGAGTTAGTACGCGTTTTAATTTTGAGCCTCAAATTCGTTCATTACAGAAAATTCAGGAAGAAATTAAAGCAGATGAAGTAAGAATAGAATATCATATTTCTATAGATGATGATTATGACATTTACTCGAATAAAGAAAACGGGTATGCCTTATTTATTACAAAGAACAATTCTTATCTCTTTGAGATTCCTAAACTTTCTACTTTAAAAAGCCAGGTTGAAGAATTGCTTTATAGTATTAAATCTCCCTTTAACACGAAAGATGATGTTGCTAAATACGCAGAACTCTCTAATGTCATATACAACCAATTATTCCCTTCAAGAGAAATTCAGGAGTTTATAAAAAATAAAAAAGTTACAATTATACCAGATAGCTATTTATCATTAATTCCTTTTGAAGCTTTATCTACTTCTGGTAATACAATTTCATATCTTATCCATGATAGTGAGATTCATTATATCTATTCAAATTCATTTTTAAAGAATATAAAAAAGAAAAAAACTTCAAAACATACATTCCTCGGAATGGCTCCGGTTCAATTTAAAGATCAAGAACTATCAACTCTGAGCTATAGCAAAACAGAGATAGCACAGCTAGCAGATTATTATTCGGGAGAAATGTTCTTAAATAAAGATGCATCAAAAAAGATATTTTTAGAAAAATTACCTCATCATGAAATTGTTCACCTGGCTACTCATGCAGATGCACAGGACATCTCAGCTCCATGGATTGCTTTTAATGATGAAAAAATCACATTAGATGAGCTATATCTGACTCAAAACAGTGCTTCCCTTGTCGTTTTAAGTGGCTGCAACACAACTTTAGGGAAACAGGAAATAGGGGAAGGTATTATGAGTCTCGCCAGAGGTTTTTTCTATTCAGGATCACAAAGTGTGGTTTCTTCATTATGGAATATCAATGATAAATCAACAGCAATCATAACAAATGAATTTTATAAAAACCTTAAAAAAGGACAAACAAAGTCACAGGCATTACACAATGCTAAACGTTCTTATTTAAAAACACATACCTCTCCTGATACGTCACCTTATTATTGGGCTCCGCTTATCTTATTAGGTGAGAATGATGTATTGTATTCTTCATGGCTTAACATCAATACTATTGGTTTGACTATCGCAATTCTAGTTTTTCTCTGTATTATTTTATATTTTTTAACAGTAAGAAAAAAACTACATTGATATTTTTTCATATATTTCAGAATATTAATAATTCTAACTTCTGAAATTATGTTGAAACAATTTAAAAAATTTGAAATTAAAAATCGTTATCTAATCATTGGTGGCTCAACAGATGGGGTTGATGCCAAAACTGCTGTAGAGAAAGCATCTGATGGAGATTCTAGGCTTTGCGCCAGGAAACATAGTACCGCTCCAGAATGTAATTAATTCATTGCATCAGAAAATCAAAAACTTTCTGATGCTTTTTATTTTTCAATTCATTTCTCTTAACTACACAACGCTGCTTTAAAAAAGTATTTTAATCCCTTTTTTATCTTTCTTCACTTTTTTTTCTAAAAGACCAGGTAAGAATCTTTTCTTCTACAAACAATAATAATAGACGTCAATTCATACATAAGCAATTGACAAAATCAATTGATCAAAACATTCCTGCAGAGAATAGACATAAACCTGAGTGTCTTTAAATGTTCAGGGGTTATAATTATCAAAATTTATTATTATGTTAAAAAGCATTTTAAAATTAGAAGGTTCAAAACAATTAGATAAAGCTGCTCAAAATGAAATTAGCGGCGGTCATGGTTGTCCACCAACACTTCCAGAATGCAGTAATTGTCCGGCAGGACAGGTTGTACAAATCAATCCACTAACTGGTCTTTGCTTTTGCGTACCTGCTTAATTTATAAACTACAGAAATATCATATTATGAAAAAAAGAAATTTAAATCAAAAATTAAATTTATCAAAAAGTACAATCTCTAGTTTAAAACTAAAAAGCGTTAATGGAGGTGGAGGTACTTTTTTTGGTACAGGAACTCAAGAATCTGATTGCTTGTGCGAGTTAACACGTGGACAAATAAGCTGCATAGATGGAGATCCCAGATGTGAAGTATAATCATCTAAATGAATTTTGTGATTAAGAGAAAACAATGAACTTTTATTCATAATAAACTCAACTTAAGATGATTTAAAACGTGACTAGTCCTGAGGAGTTATAATATTTTTTAGGGCTAGTCATATTTATCTTATGAAGAGCACTAAATTTAAATTACTTCCAAAAAATTTTGCTGCCTTTCTTTTAAGAATATCAAGATAGCTTCAAAAATTAAAAATCGTCATCTAAATCAACATGAAAAAATTACAACTTGTAGTTACCGTTATTCTAATTATAGTATTCAGTAGCTGTCAAACTAATAGAAAAATTTCCAGATTTTGGACTTCATTTACACAGTCAGTAGATATTGAATCCAATTCAAAAAAGAAATTTAAAGTTATAGCATCTGTTAAAGTAGAAACTAACGATCCACAAGCGCGAGCAGGAATTTGGGTCAGAGTCGATAATCATAAAGGCATGGGTTTCTTTGAAAACATGGAAAATCGCCCTATAACATCGAATACATGGGAATCGTATACCATTGAGGGATTTATAGATTCACAAGCCAAACGAATTAATATTGGCGGACTATGTTATTTTAACGGAAAGTTTTATTTTGACAAATTTGAACTTTATTTAGAAAATGACAAAGGTATTTATGAACTTATAGATTTACCAAATTCAAGTTTTGAATCCAATATAGTTAATAACGTCATTCCTGGCTGGAATCAGGGAGTTTCAAAAAACCAAATTACCAATATAGAAGGTTTTACATTTACTTCAAATTCAGATCACATAGACGGGAGTCATTCTATTCTAGTAACAGGTACCGGTATTACTAATGATGTCGTAAAATTAGATGTAATCAAACAAGCATTTCCTAATTTAGGGATTTATATTTCTATTGTATTCATTTTAATACTGTTATTTTCTTTAATAACTAATCATACTTCTCCATCAGGTCCGACTTGGTCGAATCCAGGTTTAATTGGGTTTAGGTTTTCATTTATCTATTTTTTATTCTTTATTATCGTTAATAACAATGGAGCTTATCCATTTTTTAATTTCATCATCCAAAAACCATCTGCTTTGTTACATGAGTTTGCGTTATGGTTTGGAAAAAACATATTACAAATCCCTTATAAAATTGCAATAGGTCCAAATGGCAGCGGAGACACTACGTATCATTATATATTGGTTTTTATGGGGTTTCTATTAGCAGTTCTAGGGACAGTAATATGGTCTGTAATTGATAAAAAAAGAACACATTATATAAAATTATATTACTGGTTAACCACAGCCATACGATATTATGTTGGGTTGATACTTATCAATTATGGGATGGCAAAAGTGATTCAACTTCAGTTTTCTTCACCAGATCTTTACAGACTTATACAACCTTATGGCGATTCCTCTCCCATGGCATTGGCGTGGACCTTTTTAGGGTTCTCCGAAGGTTATAATTTATTTATGGGGATTGCCGAAGTATTAGCAGGGTTATTGTTGTTTAGAAGAACTCAGACTTTAGGTGCTATTATTACTTTAATGGTAGCAATGAATGTCATGGCCATTAATTATTTCTATGATGTCCCGGTTAAAATATTGTCAACGCATTTGGTGATCATGACATTATTTTTGCTATCAAGAGATCTCAAAAGAGTTTTATTATTTTTAGTAACCAATAAGCCTGTTGAACAACTATCAATCATTGAACAACCAAAATTTAAAAAAGGGCTCAATATTTCATTAAAAGTTATTAAAGGTCTGATAGTTTTTTATGCCTTTGGATATGGCTTTTTTGATAGTTTATCAGCTAAAAAAATATATGGGGCCGATGCTCCTAAACCAGATTTATATGGGGTCTATGAAGTAACTAATCTGGTTATTAATAACGATACTATAACCAATTATAAAAGCGATCGTTTATGGAAGTATATAATATTTGAAGATGAAGGAGTAATAAGAGTAGATAAAATGAATAAATCCAGGCGTTTTTATAGTGTGGAAGTTGACTCTAAAGCTCAAAAAATCAAGTTTTATCCTTCTAGAAATAATGCTAATGATTATTTTAATTTTAACTATACCAAAACAGATAGCACTTTAGTTTTTGATTACATCTATAAGAACGATACTATTTCAGGGCAAACTAAACGGTTAGGCAAAGATGATTTTTTATTGACAGGCAGAGGTTTTAACTGGATTAGCGAACGTCCTTTTAATAATCGTTAAAAAATGGTTAGGACAATCGAATGTATCTAAGTTCAAATACTCCAGGAGTATTATTTTGATAAGGAAAAATAATGTATCGGTTAATACTTCAATCAGATTACATCTAATTCTTTGTTCAACACAAGCCTTGTATTTCTACAAGGCTTGTTAAATATTATAATTCTCATAAAGTAATCTTCAGCCAGTTTACGATTAACTCTAATGCTCTGAGTGAAAACGATGTTTCATTTGCATTATAATCTGCCGGCAATCCTGATGTTGCATCCTGGAAAATATGATTAATATCTTTTAATTTTATTGTAGCGTAATGTCTATTCTTTGCTGTTTGTAAATGAGAAGCAATAGCTTCAAGGTTTTTATCTGTCATTACAAAAGGATCTATATCGCCGTGTAAAGCTAAAAACGGACAAGTAATTTGTTGTAATACAAATCAATTCTTTTCTCTGGAACCATAGTCAAATAACTTCTATACCTTCTATCTCTGTCATAATGCTCAATGGTTTTTTCATGATATAGACTATTTAATTGAAAACCAATAAGAGTATACATCAAAGCTAGATTCAAACATTTTTTCCATACTTTTCTTAGAATTTTAATCTTATGTTAAAAAACAGAAATATTAAAGTCTTTTTATCTGGCTAATATTCACAATCAATAAAAGCGTAATGAGAAGTAAATACAATAAAAAAAGCCTTCGATTTCTCGAAGGCTTTTGCGGTCTGGACGAGATTGTTTTCTCGCATCGCTCGAAAGCGACCTATAGGGTGGCCCTACAAATCATACGCCTTTAACCAACTCCGTTGGTTAATTCTTTTTTAGTTTCTTTAATTTTAAAAACAAGTTTCCTCCATTACAGAAACTAAAAAAGCCTTTCACAATGTGAAAGGCTTTTTTTGCGGTCTGGACGGGACTCGAACCCGCGACCCCCTGCGTGACAGGCAGGTATTCTAACCAACTGAACTACCAGACCTCAGCTGTAATGCGGATGCAAATATACATTGCATTTTTATTTATACAAATATTTTACCTCCTTTTTTTGAAAGAGATTTATAACTTATTAAAAATCAGTGTTTATATATTTTTTAACAGCATTTTTGTTGTTATAAAATTTCTTTTTCGACTATCTTTTAACAGATAAATTCCTAATTAATGAAAAAAAGTATCAAAATATTATCCATTATAAGCTTCTTTCTCATCCATTTTATAGTTGATGCGCAAGAATCGCATATCGTTCAAAAGATCAGAAAAAAACCCATTAACATTTCTAATGAAGAAAAAATGGTCACTGCTCTTTATGAAAAAGCAATTCCAACTGTAGTTACCATATACACATCTACAGAAGTCTTTACTCAAAAAGGGCCAGCTGCTAAGCAAGGATTAGGTTCTGGAGTCCTTATTTCGGGAGAATGCCATATTCTAACTGCCGCACATGTAGTTAGTGGTTCTTCTACTGTTATGGTAAAAACACAGGATGGGAAATTAAGAGAAGCTCAATTGCTTTTTAGTGAAAAAAGTGCAGATATTGCCTTACTCAAACTCATAGAGCCAGATCACACATTGGCACATGCCAAATTAGGAGATTCGGATGAATTGGCTATCGGGCAAAATGTTTACGCAATTGGAAGTCCGTATGGCCTAGAAAATTCTTTCTCTTCCGGAATTGTCTCTTCTTTTAGAAATTTTAACCGTGTTCAGGACGGAACTATAAATGTTGAATTTATTCAGACTGATGCTGCTATCAACTCAGGGAACAGTGGCGGACCCTTATTTAATTCCAATGGAGAAGTTGTAGGGATTGCTTCCCGTATTTTGAGTGTTTCGGGTGGATTCCAGGGAATAGGTTTAGCAGTTTCTATTAACACTGCTAAACAATTACTAGCTTTTGAAGGTCGTCCGTGGATTGGTATTGATGGTGTATTTTTAAATAAGGATATGCTGTCCCGTATTTTTAATATAAACGCTCAGGGCGGACTTATCGTTCAGTCGGTGGCAAAAGGTAGCCCAGCTGACAAGGCCGGGGTAAAAGGGGGCTCTATTCCAGCCAAAATTGCCGGACAGGATGTATTGTTAGGCGGAGATCTTATTTTAGAATTTGCTACACAAGAAGTTTGTCATCTGGGATGCATCGTCGGAAAACACGAAGATATCAAAAATGCCGATGAAGTAAAAATAAAATATATCAGAAACGGGAAACTTTATGAAGCTTTGATAGATGTTTCCGAAACCAAAAAGAACTTCCTGAAGGGGTGATAAATAGCTTATAGAAAGCTTTGACGTTCTATAAGGTAAGTAAGTAATATTTTATTAAGATCGTTTGCTACATCTGCTTCAACGTATTTAATTCTATATTGAGCACATTTTAGTTTTATCTTTTCAAAATATTCACTCACTGCCTTTTCATAGTTTTCTTTAATATTATGAGCATAAAGGTTAATGTATTCTCCCGTTTCTACATCAATAAAACGTTTAGGCTTATTATCAAAATCAAAATGAAATTCTTTTTGCTTATCCATTACATGAAATAAAACCACTTCATGTTTATTATATTTTAAATGCCTAAGTGCATCAAATAGCTTATCTGTATCTGTTTCTGTCTGAAACATATCTGTAAACAAAAAAATCATACTTCTCCTATGAATTTTTTCTGCAATCTGATGTAAATACGTATAGGTTTTGGTCTGCTTTTCTTTTTTGTTTTTTGATATAGTCTCTCCAAGAACACTCAATAACATTCTATGATGACGTTCACTACCTTTTTCAGGAGCGTAAAAATCATAATTATCTGAATAGATACTAAGCCCTACTGCATCTCTTTGTCTTTTTAATAGATTCATCATAGCAGCAGCTGCCAATACAGAAAAACCCATTTTATTGAGATTATCTATGGTTTGTTCTTTGATGACCGGGAAATGCATCGATGAAGAATTATCCAAAATAAGATGGCATCTAAGATTAGTTTCTTCTTCATAGGTTTTGGTATAAAGACGATCTGTCTTTGCGTAAAGCTTCCAATCTATATGTTTTGTACTTTCACCCTGATTGTATATTTTGTGTTCTGCAAATTCTGAAGAAAAACCGTGAAAAGGACTCTTGTGCATTCCGCTTATAAATCCTTCTACAGCCTGATTGGCCAGTAGTTCTAAGTTTTTAAACTTGATTATATTTTCTTCTCTTAGCAAACTCATACAGATACTTTCTTTTTCTTTTAAATTTAGTGCTTTATTTTTTGAGCTCGGAAAAGCGGATCTGCCGCCTGTAATAATTTCGCTTTTAAAACCGGATTAAGATCAGGAGTTGCATCTAAAAACGTTTGTACAGCATTATATGCATTTTCAGTATTAAACCTCCCTACAGTATTATTTAACCACTGTTTAGGAAAGAATATATCTCCGGTTAATTGTATCTCTTCTAGCAATTCCAGACTTGGGGTTATATATTTTTCTGATGACGATGCTCTTAACGGATGATTTAAATATCCTAATGCTGTTAATACCCATGCCTCTTTTTCTCTGTTCTCTGGTGCTTTTAAAGACTCAAAAAAGGTATCTCTGATGCTTTCATCTCCAGATAAAGAAGCTTGCATAAATTCAAAACGCTTCTTCCTGTCGGCATTTGTAATATCATTAACCGCTTTTGTTAAAATAGCATCCGATTTCTCGTGTCCAAAAATTGCCAGAGCAGCTGCTAATTGCGTATAATCATTACTAGAGAAATTTAAATTCTTTATGGTTTCTTTTTTATTCCAAAGCGCATATAATAATTCCTTTCCACTTTGATTATAAGCCAGGCTTCGGTATAAATTAAAAATAGTTCTCTTGATATTAGGAGCAGCTTCTTTATACAACTCTTTTCGCAAGTCTTTTTCCAAATCCGGTAAAAGTTGATTACGAGTCTCATCGGAAGTAAATGTCCAAAAAATGCTCTGGAGCTGCCCGGTAATCAATGATAAAATGAGTTCTTCTTTTTCTTTTGCAATTCCATCTCTGAGTACATTTATTACTTCTGTAGGCGCTACCGTTCCGTTTAACATATTCTCGTACAAATTCAGGTAACTCTGAGCTCTTGCAACCGGATCTTTAATCACCGGAATTGCTGTAATATTTTCTTGCTGTAATGGAAAAACGCCATAGCCTATTCCATCATAATTAAAAATAATATCTTTTGGTACTTTCCACCCCTTTACTTCTTCTATTTGATTTTGTTTTCCCTGAATATTGGCTGTTATTACTTTGACTTCATTATCGTAAACAAAAGCAACATCAAAAAGCTGTGTCCATAATTTATTGGTACCATCTTCTGCTTGTTGAACTATAGTAAAAGAATTAATCAGGTTATTTTCATCAGTATCCAATGAATAGTCAAACACAGGCCTTCCGGGCTTATTCACCCATACTTCGCTCCATTCTGCTAGTGACACTTCTGTTTTAGTATCTAAAATAGCTATCAGTTCTGGCCAATCTGCGTTTTGATAAGCATATTTCTTAATGTATTCCTGTATTCCTTCTTTAAAAGCATCTTCCCCTATGAGTGTTTCCAATTGTCGCATCATTATAGGTGCTTTATTATAAATGATACGTCCATAAAGCGTTCCTGCATTTTTAAGGTTATCCAAATATTGACGGATAGGGGTAGCTCCTTGCGTTCTGTCTTCACTATATGCACTGGGATAATGTGCAGTAAGAAATTGTAGTTTATGATTGATTTCAGGAAATGTAGGGTTTACAATTTTATCGGCCATAAAATTTGCAAAAACCTCTTTCATCCAGACATCATTAAACCACTTCATGGTAACCAGGTCTCCAAACCACATATGAGCAGTTTCGTGAGCTATCAGGCGAGCACGCCCTAGTTTTCTACTCTCTGTAGCATTTTTATCCAGAAATAAAGAGGATTGACGGTATTGAATCGCACCTACATGCTCCATTCCCCCATATTGGAATCCGGGGATAGTAGCAAAATCTAATTTTTGAAAAGGGAATTTATAAGCGGTATAATCTTCAAGAAAAGTCACTGATCTTTGGTGAACATTAAAAATTTCATCTGTACTCTCTTCAAGCCTTTCTTCATTATCCTCCCTATGCAATAATGTCATATCAAAATGCCCCGGATTCTGGGTAACTTCTTCAAAAACTCCGGCGACAAAAGAAAATAAATAGGTACTTATCTTATCTGATGTTTCAAAATTATAAATGGTTTTATCTCCTTCTTCTGTCTTTTCTTTCAAAACACCATTGGCCAGCGTACTCCAGGAGCTGGGAACTTTTAAACTCAACTGATATGTACTTTTAATATCGGGTTGGTCAAAACAAGGAAAAACTGTACTTGCTCTATCCGGCACTAATAACGTATACAGATAGTCATCATTTCTGTTTAAAGACAGTTCTCCGGCATCAAATTCAATTTCAACAATATTCTCTCCCGTTCTTAAATGCTGTTCTTCTATAATAATATGCTCTTTCTCATGAGTTACAGCAATAGGTTTATCGTTTACTTTAATCGCTTTTAAGTACGATGCTTTTTCATTAAAATCTATGATCAGGGGTTGAGAAATTTCATCTATCTGCAGGGTGATGATTTCCCGGGATTTAATTTTCTCATCTTTACGCTCAGGAATATCAAAAGTCAGATTATAATTTATCTGAGAATAATGCTGTTTTCTGTAAGTTGCTATTTCTATTGGTATCCCTTTTTCTACTGCTAAGGTTGCTGTTTTTACATCCTGTTTACAAGAGCTTATTATAAATAATACTAGTATCGAAAGAAGAGAAAATTTGCGCATTGATGGTTTATTTCATTTTAATTAAGAGTTTAAAACTTTTCGGGTTTGAGGAAAATATGAGCTTATGTTCAATTGCAAGTCTTTTTTTTAATTTCATAGCCAGTCATGGAAATAAAAGCAAAATATTATTTTTCAACCCATTGAAAAATTTCAAATAGTTTCTAAAAATAAAAAAGGCTTGACCATTAGCCAAACCTTTAACTTTTTATTTTATTACTATACTTTCTTAGTTCAATAATGAATCTAAAGCTTCAGTATATGTATTTTTAGGAGCAACTCCTACCTGCCTTCCTACGATTTCACCATTTTGGAATACTAATACAGTTGGAATATTTCTCACTCCGTATTTAGCAGCAAATTCTTGATTGGCATCAACATCTACTTTTCCAACAACTGCTTTTCCATCGTATTCATTACTGATCTCTTCTATAACCGGACCTACCATTCTACATGGACCACACCAAGCTGCCCAAAAATCAACTAATACCGGTTTTTCACTTTTTAAAACTACTTCTTCAAATGTAGCATCTGTTATTTCTAAAGCCATTCTATTCTATTAAAATTTATTTTTTTATTTAATTGTTCTGTCAATTTGATCTGCAAAATTAGTCATTTATTTTTTCAAACCTTACAAAACGCTCTATTACTTTTAGTTATAGGCTAATTGATAAATCTAATACTTTCTTTAAAACAAGAAAAGCATAAGCTTAAAACTGATTAATTGCAGATCTATTGTCTTAAAGAATATGTTTTTTAGTTTTAATTGGTTTTGGATGAAGATGAAACCAATTTATGAAGTTCTTTTAATTCTTTAGCTGTGAAATACCTCCATTTCCCGACAGGAACATCCAGCGATATATTCATTATTCTTATACGTCTCAGTTTTAAAACTTCGTATCCAAGGTATTCACACATTCTTCGAATTTGTCTATTCAACCCTTGTGTAAGAACGATTTTAAAATTGTATTTGTCAATCTGAGTCACCTGGCATTTTCGCGTTATGGTATCTAAAATTGGTACACCATTACTCATTTTTTTAATAAATTTCTCTGTAATAGGTTTATCTATCCTTACTAAATACTCTTTCTCATGATGATTTCTCGCCCGTAAAATTTTATTAACAATATCACCATCATTAGTTAAAAAGATAAGGCCTTCACTGGGTTTATCTAAGCGTCCTATAGGGAAAATACGTTTAGGATAATTAATATAGTCAATGATATTATTTTTTTCTACCCTGGTATCTGTTGTACACACAATACCTATGGGTTTATTGAAAGCTATATAAACTGGTTTTTCTTCTACTTTGGTAATAAGTTCCCCATCTACTCTTATCTCGTCTTTTGAAGTAACTTTAGTTCCTTTTTCCGGGATCATTCCGTTAACAGTGACTCTTTCTTCCTCAATTAACTTGTCAGCCGCCCGACGAGAACAATACCCTACTTCACTTAGATATTTATTAATCCTGATTTCATCCATCTTATTTAAACCTTCCTTTGGAAAATAAAGAGGTCATCTACTATTTTACCTCAATACTTCTTTTTAGAGTACAAAACAACAGAAAAATCTATACTTCAAAGTATTTCTGCTAATAAAAATTTATATAATTTGACATCCGGGACTAGGCCATAAATGAAGTTTCTTCATCAAAGATTTCCGTGTCTTCTCTATTTCTAAGGATTTTTCCAGGGTTTCCTACAATAACACAGTTTTCCTGTACGTCGTTGATAATAACACTTCCTGCTCCTATTAAAGCATTATCACCAACCTTAAGAGGTCCGCTTTTTACAGTAGCTCCAATTCCAACGATTGCTTTTTTCCCTACGGTAACATAGGCGCCTATACTAACACCCGAAGAAACTAAAACACCTTCACCTATAATGGTATGATGCGCAATAGAACTTCCTGTACTTATAATAGTAAAATCTTCTATTGTGGTATGTGGCATTAAAGTGCTATTTGGAAAAATGTAGCATCCTTTTCCCAAATGAGTATTTTTAGTGATTTGTACCGAATGATGCACAAAATTAGGAGTTTCATAACCCAACATCTGTAATCCTGTTAGGTAATTAACCCGGGCTTTATTATTGCCAATTGGGCAAAAAGCAACTTCAAAATCAATAAAAAATTTATGCTTTATAAGATCGTCAAATGATCCTAAGATTGGGATATTCTGAATTTTTGTCCCTGTTTTCAATACATCATCATCAATAAAACCAACAATGTGATAGCCTGCTTCTTCCAGGTAGGTAAGCATTACTTCCCCATAACTTCCAGCCCCTATTATCAGTGCTTTTTTACACATGGTTTTGTTTTTCAATCATTTCTTTAATCACAGGATGCTTTAAATATCCTCCATAGGCAATGTCTGCTACAAAAAGGCTAAAATTGTCATTAACCTCTATCAAAATAGGTCCTTCATGAGTAATTGCTATATCCCACCCTAGCATTTTAAAGGGGATTAAAGGGGCAGTTTTATAAATTAATGAGCAAGCTTCATTAAAAAATGGTATTCTAAAGTTACTAAAATTAAATTTAGTATCGGGATGTTCATAGAATACTTTCCCTCCAAATTTCATTAATTGTTTGCCTTCATGCTCTAACGTTCCTTTTTTTAAATCAACCGGTACATAAAACCCACCTGAACTCCCGTTATCTACCACATTTCCATTACGGCCAAAGCGCATAAAAGCCGATATAATCTCGGAGTTACCTGATTCGTCCATATAAGAATTAAAACGAATAGAGTTAACGGTATCCGGATTTATTACATTAATCTCTGAATGCTGTTTGATACACTCCTGAAACAAGAAATTTCCCAAGATTATTTTATTCATGTATTCTTTTGCTGATGTCTTAAGGGTTTCATTATTCAGAATAAAGCAGTCTTTTCCTCCTTGTTCAGAAAATGGTTTTACAAACAGTTTATTTTCATCAACATCATTAAGCATATTTTCAAAAAAATCGCTAAAATCATCTTCAGAGTTGATTTCAAATACTTGTTCTTTAACTTGAAACTTATCTTTTTGATTATATCCTATAATCTTCGGGCTGTCAATATTATGTTCCTCTAAGAAATATCCGAAATCAAGTTTATTTCTGACCAGGTTTTTAATTATGTTATCCTCAGGTTGTATATGATTAATAATTTTCCTGATTTCTTTTTGACTTAAATAGCTTTTATAATCGACAATCTCTTTTCTGTATAAAAACTTCGCAAAATAGTATAACGGAAACTCTTTTTTTAACAGAATTAAAGAACATACTTCTTTAAAAATACGCAGGTAGCTCTTCTTGTTTTTATCATTTAAAAAAACCAGGATTCGTATTTTTATATTTCTTAGTTTGCTCACAATTATTGATAACTTTTTAATACTGATTTCATTCCTTTACCATATGATTTTTGCCAATGTGTTTTATCCCAATTATGATTTCCTTCTAGTAATACCGGGCCTTTTTCTGTAATTGCTATATCCCAGCCTACAGTTTTCACCTGTGGCATTACCATTGCTAACTCCTTAACCAGGTTAATCAATTCATTCCAAAAAGGAAGCGCTACTCCTAAGACTTGAGCATTGGTGGTTGGGTGTAATAAAGCTCTTTCTATCTTTTTTCTGGGATCTTTATATAAAATAGGACCTTCAACTACTCCTGTTTCTGTATTAACTACTGCAGAAACTCCTCCGGCATCAAAATTATCGATAAAATTACCCTGGACTCCCATTCTTAAAATCGTACCTAAAATATTTACTCTTTCATGCTGATTCAGAACCGTAATAACTCTAATAGTATTTAAAGAATCCAGGTGAAAAGATTTTAGCACAGGATGTTGTTCAATATTTACCTCAATAATATCCAGCTTTTGTTCGATTAACTTCTTATAGAAATCATCTAATGTATTATCATTAAAGAGATATATTCCATTTTCTTCTTTTATTTGAAATTTCTGAAGTCCGCTACCTACCTGGCCTTCACTATATTTAACAATAATGCTTTTAGGGGTTTGAATACCCAGCCAGGTTTTAAAATCATCTATATTATTTTGATTTGGTAAGAAAATCTCATGGTTAATATAATTTTCAAATTTCTTGTAGAATTTTTTTTTATCACTAAAAAACGAAATCGAATCACCATCATTTAACTTACTCTGAAACCTATACATAAATAAAGTATCTGAGTATGTAGCAATTTCTTCTTTTTCTTTATTATAAAATTCCAGGAAAAAATAGTCTAGAAAAGCAGTATTATACTTTATAAAACAATACAGCATCCTAAAAAATATTGAAAAACTATTTGTCTTCTTAAGCTTTTTTACATGATGAATGAAAGCAAAAAGCTTTTTAAGCTTTGTTTTTCTTATCAAGTAAAGCAGGTATATAAATTTCATTTTTTATGAGATCAAAAAAATTGAAAAGCTACCTGTAAAATTAGCTTATTATAGGCTAATATTATTGATTTCAGCTATTGTATTTCTTTTAGTTTTTAACAATTGCAACAATACGCAGAGGCCCTCCACTTCCTCCTTTTATCTTCATTGGTAAAGCTATGATTTGAAAATCTCTTACGGGTATTTTATCCAGGTTTGTCAGGTTTTCAAAGGCTGGTATATCCTGAGTCATTAATATCACATGGCTTTTAAAATATTCAGATTGCCCGTAATCAATACTAGGAGTATCTATCCCTATTGCATTTATTTTACGATTATTAACCAGCCATTCGGCAGCTTCTGGAGATAAACCCGGAAAATGCAGGTATTGAATTGCATCATCTCCACGTTCTTCTGTTCCCAGGTATTTTATTTTATCCGGATAAAACCTTGAGTATCCTGTTTCTAATAAGACAATGCTTCCTTCCGGAATTTCTAATCCTTCCCTTTCTTCCCATTCTTGAAAATCTTCTACACTTATCAAATAATCCCGATCTTTTAATGCCCTGGTAGAAACGTCTATTTTTATTGCACTACCTATAAGTTTTTCAAGCGGTATTTGATCTACAGCTTGTCCTTTTTCTGCAAAATGGATAGGAGCGTCTATATGAGTTCCACCATGTTCTGCTGTAGCAAAGTTATTTGCAGAATAAAAATATCCTTTATCTGTTTGACCTTTGGCTACTTCGTCCAATTCAAATTCTTTTGCATTCACCCAATAAATTGTTTCATCAGAGAATTCATGGGTTAAGTCAACGATGGCCTCCTTATAGGTTTTCTCTTCTGCTACCTCAGTAGTTTTTCCCGATTGATTTGATTTACTTTCACAAGCTAGCAAAGTTAATCCTGCAAAGGCTGTCATAAAAAAAGATTGAATTTTCATATACACTCTAATTAAGAAATTCAGGTTTAAAAAATATGGCAAACAAAATACTCAAAATAAGTATTTTATTTGCCATTACAAATTAAAAATATCGTTTCTCTTCTTAATTATTTTATTTTTTGTATCGCCCGTTTTAATTAAACTCAATAACAAAAAACAATTGTGCCTCTATAATCAAATCTTCCCATTGACCAGCAAGAAAAAAGGCATTTTCTCTTAAAACCATTCCTAAACCATCCGTTCCTTCTTCATTAGTAATTGGATTAGATGGTGCATTAGTCCCCCAATTATTAAAAAGGTCATTTACAGGCATTCCATCCATTTCACCAATCCAGAATTCAGGTCCGTTTCCATCATTATCCCCATCTAAAATCCAGGTTCCTTCAGTTTCAAAATCATTTCCTCCTAACCAAACAAATGGAAACTGGATGGTTTCAATATCTATTCCTGCATTATTTATTAATTCTGAAGCAATAGCATTATTCTCGTTAATATTATTAATTTCTGCTAAAAACCCACCTCTGGATACAGCAAAAGCAGCTGCATCTCTCCAATTCATCGGATCTTTTACAATTTCATAGGAGACTCCATTAAAAGTAAATGGAAGAATTGTACCTGTATATATTACTGTATAATCAACAGTACTGCCATCTTCTGCTGTAACTGTATAAGTTACCGGATTAGTAAAATCTTGAGAAACTCCTGATGCCGGACTAATAGTCGCTCCAGGTGAAATAGAGATAGTTGGAGTTAAAGAGGTTAACGAGATTCCTTCTTCCAAAGTTCCTGTAATAAGATTACTCTCATTATTTATAGTTCCATTTACACCAGATATTATAAAACTATTAATTACTTTTTGACTGCTTAATATTTGGGGGGCATCATCTCCTCCAGATCCACAGGCAAAAGCTAAAATTAAAAGCATACTAAAAAGTAGTTTTTCAGGCAGTTTTTTCTTCATAACGTTATAATTTAATTTTTTTTTAATAAAAGTAACTTAAGTTTAATCAACATTGCAAGTAACTATAGTTCTCATTTATAAATCAAGAGTATAAAACAACAAGATATCTGGCTTAGCATAAAAGATTTCTAATTAAACTCGATGACAAAAAACAACTCCGAATCTTCTCCTACATCGCACCATCTACCAGGAATAATTTCAGGTAACGCAGGATCTGCAAGAGCCATTGACAATGCATTTTGTCCTCCGCTTAATGCAAGATTATCCGGTTCAGTATCATTCCAATTATTATAAAGTCCTCCTACAGACATTCCATCTGCTTCTCCATTCCAAAATTGAATTCCATTTCCATCGTTATTTCCATCTAATACCCAGGTTCCTTCATTATCAAAATCATTTCCCCCCAACCATACAGCTTGGCGTCCACTCGGACTGAAATCCATTCCCGGAGTATTATTTAGTACTAAAAAAATTGCATTATTTTCTTCAACACTATTTATTTCGGCCAAAATTCCTCCTCTCTCTATTGCAAAATCAGCCGCATCTCTCCAATTCAATTGCTCACTAATAATTTCATATGATTTTCCGTCAAAAGTAAATGAAAAAATAGTACCGATGACTGTTATTGTATAATCAACAGTACTACCATCTTCTGCTGTAACTGTATAAGTTACCGGATTAGTAAAATCTTGTACAACTCCAGAAGCCGGGCTAATAGTAGCTCCAGGTGAAACAGTGATTATAGGAGTTACAGATGTTATATCTTGATCAGGCCCCAGAATAGTAGCCATAACTTCATTACTTGTATTATTTACAACTCCACTTACGTCTGAGATCATAAAATTAGTAATCAATTTTTGACTACTTAATGGTGATATCTCATCGTCACCATCACTAGATCCACAGGCAGTTAACAAAGTTAGGAAAGCACAAAAAAGCAGATATTTAAATGTATTTTTTTTCATAGCTATTTAATTGATTTTCTACAATATACAACTTATTTAAATAAGAATATTCAATCACATTTCAGTGTTTCCTGATTTATAAATTAAGAGTTATCATCTATTGTGAACGATATAACTCAAACAATAGAAAAGTCTTTTTATATCTTCTAACACTTCTTCAATTTAAATAGGGTATTATTTTACCAAACCTAATCCACCACTAACTTCAATATATTGTCCTGTTATCCAACTGCCGGCATCAGATGTCAGTAATGTTATTGCTTTGGCGATATCATCAGGAGTTCCCACACGTTGAAAAGCAGTCATTTTACCTACAGTTTCTTTTACTTTTAAATCCTGGAATCTGTCTTTATTCATATCTGTATCTACAGATCCTGGAGCAATTGCATTCACTGTTATTTTTCGCGGCCCCAAAGCAATGGCTAATGATATTGTAAAATTATCTATCGCAGCTTTAGTCATGGCATAAGCACCATATTCATATTTTGGTTTTTTAGACAGGTAAGAAGAAATATTAATGATACGTCCTCCATCATTTAACCTTGGAAGTGCTTGTTGAGTTACAAAGAATGGAGACTTTACATTTATAGAAAATTGCGAGTCAAATTGTGCTTCTGTTATATTTTCGAGATTGAACCTATTTAGTATGCCTGCATTGTTTACAAGGATGTCGATTTTGTTTCCTTCTAAAACTTTATCCAGTTCTTCAAACAAGCAATCAATTCCTTTCATTGAAGAGAAATCAGATTTTATGAGTATTCCTTTTCCACCGACAGCATTAACCTCATCTAATGTTTGATGCGCGGCTTTATCATTTGAAGCATAGTGCATAATGACAAACACCCCCTGAGCAGCTAAATGTATAGATATAGCTTTTCCAATCCCTCTGCTGGCTCCAGTAATTAAAGCAATTTTATTCTTCATATTCTTTGTCTAATCTCCAGGGCGGATTCAACCTGTTCTCTCCACCAAAAAATATAATGATCCGGTTTCCATCCAGGTCTCTTAGCCTCGCTTCTCTCCACAACCAGCTTTTATCATTTGGTAATTCATCAAATTCGATACCTTTTTCAATTAATTCATTCACATAACTATCTAAATTATTATGCTCAAAATAGACATAAATCCCATCTCCTTCTGGTAAAGATTCCACTTGATGTATGGAAAAAGTTGCCTCTCCTTCTGGGCATTCAAACCTGGCATAATGTGGTAATGATTTTACTATTAATTTCAATCCTAATTTTTCATAAAACGGAATCGACCTGCTTAGGTTTAATGAAGGAACTGTTACCTGATTTAAATTCATTTAACTTTTATCTCTAATAATTATAATTTTTCTGTCTCTAAATTCAAATTCTGATTTTCCTTTTAATTCCAAAGTATCTCCGCTTTTCATTCCGTTTGGCAAATCTATAGCCAAGACAGCTTTATAATCAATATCAATGATCACTTTTTGATTATTAAATTCCCAGGATGCTATGGTTTGTTTTCGTGTTTGGAAATATTGTTTTGCAGCTTCTGCTTGTTTTTTAAATTCTTGTATCCCTTCGGTTTTTAAATCTACCTCACCATTAGAAATATTCTCAAAAACAATATTATCACTCAAATCTTTTAGCATTCCATTGATGTCAAAATCATTGTATGAATTGACATAGTTTTCAATCATTTGTTTTTGATTATTTTTCATATCATTACCTATTTGACATCCAAATATTAAACCTAGAATAAAAATTAATGTTAGCTTCTTCATTATACTTTATATAAAAAAAGTAAGAAATCTGTAGTATAAAAGTATTAAAAAAGCTTTTTGTTTTAATGATTTACATTTCTCTTTCTTCAATTTTTACAGCTTGATCTCCCGGTACTATTTCCAGATTGAGCTTATCACTAATTACCTTTACAAAAGAGGCTCCTAAATAAATGATTTGAGAAGTATAATAGACCCAGAGCATAATCAGGGCCAGGACACTCGCCGAACCAAAAGTTGAAGAAATATGACTGTGTCCAATATACATTCCGATGCCTATTTTCCCAATCATAAATAAAAAGGAAGTAAATAAACCTCCTGCCAATGCAGCTTTCCAGTACACTTTTGCATCACTAAGGAATTTAAACATTAAAGTAAACACTAGTCCAACAGCTAAAAATGAAATAAAATGTTCGTATACATATACAAACCTGTAATCGCTATGTAATGTATCTGCATATTTAATCAGAAAGCTCGTCATTGTTGTACTCACTAAAATGATTAAAAAAAGTAAAATCAAGATAGAGAAAGAGGTAATATGTTTTGTAAAATACCTAACGATACTATTCTTTGGCTTTGCTTTTATACCCCAAATACTATTAAAAGAACTGTGAATCTGATTAAACATACCGGAAGCCCCTAACACTAAAGTGACAAATCCAATAATAGATGTAAAGATGCTATTGTGTTGCTTATGCTGATTCTTAATAAGTTCCTGAATTTGCTGAGCAGCATCACTTCCTAAAACATCTTTTAACTGTGTGTAAATTTCCCCTGAAACAGCCTCTTTACCAAAAAGAATTCCTAATAAAGAAGTGACGATTATAATCATCGGGAATAATGAAAAAACAGCATAATACGCCAGAGAAGCTCCTTTTTGAAAGGTATTACTGTTTAAAAAATGAGTAAATGTATTTTTAAAAAAATGAAGCATTACTAGTCTATATTATTTACTATCAAAATTACCCGAATCATCATTATTAAAAAGTATAGAATTGGCATTAATCCAATAAAAATCCAAATTGAGTTTTTCTCCATCTAACTCTCCCTCTTGACCAAATTATTATCGGGTGAAAAAAAGACCATATTAACGAGCCATAAACTGTAACAAAACTAATATGATTTCCGTATTCATAAACCAATCTATAATTAGAGATTCGATACCTCTCTACATAATTACCAATTAAAATTCCGAATAAACAAAATCCAATAATTAAAATCGCTGTAATCTTTGGATTATAATCTAATTTAGACATAACCATTTCAAAAATGCTTTTCATTTGTTATTCTTGTATTGAAACTAGTTTATTTCCATAATTCAAATTTTCAAAGAAACTTAATTGTTGCTCAAACAAATATCCATTTGCAATAAAATACATTTCATAATCAGTTGTTTCTATATATAATTTCATTTGGTCAATTGAATATTCTTGAGATCTAATTCTAAAATAACGAGCATATAATTTAGAAACTCCAAGTTTTAATAAAATCCACATTGGTGTCAGGAAAAATGGATTAATATTTTCCTTCCCACGTTTTAAAGTAACTCTGATAATATTTTCATTTGGAATAGGAATTGCAGTTAATTTATTAGAATAATTCGCGCGTAATAAAACTCCACCTGTTCGCCTTTCAAAGTTGCATTTTGAGTTTAATTTTAGAGATTCAGTTTCCGAATTTTTAGTTTTAATCGACTTTAAATAAAATCCTGTGCTACCAATTGCTTTCAGTTTTCTTAAATCGATTTTAACTGGTTTTCCAATCTGTTTTATTATTGATTGTTCGGTCATTCTGTTTTTTAAGCTGTTAACTTATGTATATACACCAAGCTGCTAGTTGCATTTCTTTATTCTCGATTAGCTTGATTAAAGCCTATTATCTCTACAATAGTTTGAATAACATCATCTTGATCAGATTTTTTATTCCATCCTCTTAGCGCTAATTCGGCTCTAATTTCACTTTCAGATTTACCCATTTCTATAAGATAAATTGCGTATTCCAGTACTTTATCCGGGATTTTTTCAATCATATAATTCATTATAATTCCAGCGACTTTAGCTTGAGCTAAGAAGAAAGGAAAAACAATTTGAAAAATCCAACTCAAGGTTAGCCCAATCCAACCTGTATTTAAGTTTTTAATAATTAGCCCACTTTCAAAACGCAATTTTACAAATTCAAAAAAACCAAGTTCAGAAATATTGTTATCTACTATTATTAATTGATATTCTGTAAATAGGCTAGTAATAAACATTACTAGCATTATTCCACCAATTATAAGTTTGATAGATTTAAACTCTATATAATTAGTTTTCTTTAAAATTTGACCAAAGAAGTAACCCGTTCCGATTCCAATTGCTAATTCGTAAACTCCAATTAAATAAATGAAATTGACAGTTAAAAATCCAATCAAAAAACCAAAAACAATTGCAATAACTAACCCTCCTGCTATTGACAGTGTTAAATTTGGTTGTCCAAACTCTTTAGGTTTTGGCAACTCTGATGGAACTTCATAATCTGCCCAATTACTTTGTTTTTCATATTCGGTTTCTAATTCAGCAAGTTTACCGGTTTCTTTATACTCTATTGCCAACTTTTGAAAAAGAGCAATAAACAATCCTGTTCTTAGAGAGTTTTTACCAAAATCAATAAAATTACCTTCGATTGTCTTACTGTGTACTTCAATTCTACTAGAAGCTTTTCTTGTTATTGTAATCTTTTCAGTTAGTTTATTCCAATCTCCTTTTCTTTTTGCTTCAACAGAATTTTCATCTGTAAAGACAATTGGCCATTCCAATTTTTCAAATACTTCAATAGTTAAAGGAATTATTTGACTGTCTTTAATATCTGTTTTGAAAGATTCAGAAAATTCAGGCTTGTATTTAAAACTGTATTTCCTTTTTATAGTAGATTGAAGATTTTCGTATTCTATATTCATTTAGTATTACTGCAATGATTATTATAAAACGGCAATACACTCTTTCAAGTCTACACGAAAAATGTGAAAAATGAATTATAATTCATTCCGCTTTAATTTTACACCTACTTAAATGTAAGATTTTTCTTTTAATTAAGCAATTACAACTCTTTTTTAAATTCAATTTTTGTCCTAGCCATAATTATAGTCTCAATTTTCATCCATATTTTAATCTTATCATCATTCTTATCTGAGGCAATAATTATTTTAAATTCTGTGTCACTTGGATCAATCATTATACCCAGAACTCTAATTTGAACTAAGCTGACTTTTATAGCCGGAGGTTTTTCAAAAGGAGATTTTATCCAATCTTCTTTAGCAGGTTGTATAGTTTTTATAAGTTTTAAACCATTATCCAATAAATAGCTTTCAATTCGATTATTATATAATCTAAAATGCCTGTTTCTAATTAATTCGAACACCTTATAAACTACAAAAACAACTATTGCTATTGATAATATAATTATGAATGATTCCAACATCTAAGGTGATTTATTGAATATTTTTATTTGGCAAGAAAAAACCACAATGGATTATAGTTATTGTTATGCAACGTATTTATATCCGTTTTGTAATCCAATCGGATATCTTTTTAATTCGAAAAATTATAATTAATGCTAAAATTGTTTTTAATATATAATTAATTATAGCAAAATCAGGCAGATCAGCATTTTCATTTCCATTCAGCACAGAAATCAACTCAACACAATATTTTATGAAGTTTGGAATTAAATAAATTGAAGTTGCCAGCCAAATAATTCCAACTGTCAACAAAATTACTTTTGATAGCGATTTTGGATTTAGTTCTGTAATAATTTCTTTTTCCGATTTGATCAATTTTTTAGAAATCCATTCTGCTTTCACAAACAAAAATAAAGAAACAATAATATTGGCTATAGTCAGAAATGTTCCTGTGAAATAGAGTTTATCTATTGGTTCATTTAAGACTTCTTCAAAACTTGAAAAAGCCGAAAAGCTGAAAATTGATAAGAAATAATAGCCAAAATGATCAAAAATTTTAGTAAATAAATATATTCCAGCTATTCTTACAGTTAAAGCAGTCAAAATTCGGTTTGTCATTAATCTTCTGTTTTTGGTCGTATGTTGTCTAATTTATTTATGTATACATAACTTTTAATCCTTTTTACTCAACCAAATTATTGATTATATAAGCCTTATCTCATCATTAAAATCTTAATTCAACTTATAATACACCTCTTGTTTATCCAACTCTTCCAATAATTCATTAGAGATTTTTACTTTCTGTTTCCTGCTTGGCATGGTTAGTTTAATCTCCTCTTGCATTTCATATACTACAAAATGTAATGAATGATCTCCTTTATGGTCACTAATCACAGATTTTAGTTTTTGAATCCTGTCTTGTTGAAGTTTACTGACATCTAATTGAATCGTCAATTTTTTAGCCTGTGCTTCCATAATATCCTGGAGCATCTGAATATTGTTAAACTGGATTCTCGGATCTCCTTTTTTCCCGGTTTCCCGGTTTACCCAACCTTCTCTTATAAATGCACGGATATATGCAAAAGAATTCACCATCAAAAAGTGTCTGAACTTTAAATATTCTTCCCCAAAAATCCGGAACTCATAAGAATCTGTATAGTCCTCTACAGTAAATGCAGCCCAACCTTTTCCGTTTTTTGAAATCTTATGTTGTACATCAGAGATCACTCCTCCAAAGGAAAGCTCCCGGTTTACATAATTCTCCATTTCATTAAATAAGGAAACATTCCCGTTACAGAAATACTGCATTTCTATTTTAAAATCATCTAAAGGATGTCCCGAAATATAGATTCCTACCACTTCTTTTTCTCGTCGTAGTTTCTCCATGGTTCCCCAGGTTTCACAAGGTGGTACTTCAGGCTCAGGAAATTGTACCTCACTGGCTTCTCCGAATAAACTTACCTGTGCTGAGTTCTTATTTTCCTGGTATTTAGCTCCGTATCGAACTGTCTTTTCTATAAATGAAGCTCCGTCTCCATCATCGTGAAAATACTGCGCTCTGTGCGTATCTCCAAATGAGTCGAATCCTCCGGCCAGTGCAAGATTTTCAAATGCTTTTTTATTAGCTGCTCTAAGGTCTATACGTTTTACCAAATCGAAAATTGATTTGTATTTTCCTTCTTCTTTTCTATGTTGTACAATCGTATCTACCGCACCTCTTCCTACTCCTTTTATCGCTCCCATCCCGAATCGGACCGCATTATCTTTATTTACAGAGAATTTATAATACGATTCATTGACATCCGGCCCAAGTACATCCAGCTTCATGCGTTTACATTCTTCCATGAAGAAAGTAACTTGTTTAATATCGTTCATGTTATTAGATAATACCGCCGCCATATATTCTGCAGGATAATGCGCTTTTAAATATGCCGTCTGATAAGCAATCCATGCATAACAAGTTGAATGCGATTTATTAAAAGCATAAGCTGCAAACGCTTCCCAGTCTTTCCACACTTTTTCCAATACATCTCTTGGGTGTCCGTTGGCCTCTCCTCCATCTAAAAATTTAGGTTTTAGCTGTGCCAGTAATGCAAAAATCTTTTTCCCCATGGCTTTACGAAGGACATCTGCTTCACCTTTAGAAAACCCTGCCAGTTTTTGAGAAAGTAACATCACCTGCTCCTGATAAACTGTGATTCCGTAGGTTTCTTTCAGATATTCTTCCATTGCAGGAAGGTCGTATGCAATTTCTTCTTCTCCGTGTTTTCTGCGGATGAATTTCGGAATATATTCCAAAGGTCCCGGACGATATAGTGCATTCATGGCGATAAGATCTGCAAAAACTGTCGGTTTCAACTCTTTCATATACTTCTGCATCCCGGCAGATTCATATTGAAATATCCCTACGGTTTCTCCACGTTGGAAAAGTTCGTATGTTTTTTCATCATCTAAAGGAAAACTCTCCGGATCCAGTTTTATTCCGTGCTTCGCCTTTACGATTTTCACAGTATCTTTAATGAGCGTCAGTGTTTTTAATCCGAGGAAATCCATTTTTAATAATCCGGCACTCTCCACCACCGAGTTATCAAACTGAGTCACATATAAATCGGAATCTTTTGCAGTAGCTACCGGAACGAAATTCGTGATATCATCCGGGGTAATAATCACACCACAGGCATGAATCCCAGTATTCCTAACTGAACCCTCTAAAATTCTTGCCTGACTTATAGTTTCTGCTTCCAGGTCTTCCCCATCGGCTAGGTTTTTAAGCTCATTGACTTTCTCCATCTCTTCAGAGCGGAGTTTTGATTTCAATTCTTTCTCCTCTAACTTGAAGATTTTACCGAGCTTCATCATATTGGGAATCAGCTTCGCAATCCTATCGGCATCACCTAGAGGCAAGTCCAATACCCTCGCAGTATCACGTATGGAGGACTTTGCCGCCATTGTACCATAAGTTACAATCTGGGCAACCTGATTCGCTCCATATTTATCGATTACATAATCCATTACACGTCCTCTACCTTCATCATCAAAATCAATATCAATATCGGGCATACTCACACGATCCGGATTCAGGAATCGCTCAAAAAGCAAATCATATTTAATAGGATCAATATTGGTAATCCACAAACAATACGCCACAACAGATCCCGCTGCAGAACCTCTTCCCGGCCCAACAGACACATCCATATTTCTCGCTTCCCGAATAAAATCTTCAACAATAAGGAAGTACCCCGGATACCCTGTATTTTCAATTACTTCCAATTCGAAATCAAGACGATCTGTTATATCCTCTGTAAGCTCTCCATATCTTTTTTTAGCACCTTCGTAAGTAATGTGTCTCAGGTATTTATTTTCCCCACGTTTTCCTCCATCCTCTTTATCTTCTGCAACCTGGAATTCTTCAGGAATATCAAAAGCAGGTAGCAAGACATCACGAGCTAATTCAAAAGGCTCGATCTTGTCTACAATCTCCTGTATATTTAAAATAGCTTCCGATGTATTCTGAAACAAGGTTTTCATCTCGTCAGAAGATTTGAAATAGTATTCCTGATTAGGTAAACCATAGCGGTACCCTCTCCCTCTTCCTATTGGAGTAGCTTGTTTTTCCCCATCTTTTACACATAATAAAATGTCATGGGCATTGGCATCTTCTTTAGAAACATAATACGTATTGTTCGTCGCAACTAACTTTATATTATGCTTCTTAGCAAACTTCATCAGAATCGGATTTACCCTGTCTTCATCTTCTTGTTTATGACGCATTAGTTCGATATATAAATCGTCACCAAACTCTTCTTTCCACCATAACAGCGCCTCTTCTGCCTGATTTTCACCTATATTTAAAATCTTACTGGGCACTTCTCCATAAAGATTCCCGGTAAGTACGATAATATCTTCTTTGTGTTTTTTAATGACCTCTCTATCTATACGAGGCACGTAATAAAATCCTTCGGTATAACCAATAGAAGACATTTTAGCCAGGTTGTGGTATCCGTTTTTGTTTTTTGCTAACAGCACCACCATATAACCATTGTCTTTCCTGCTTTTATCCAAATGGTCTTCGCAAACAAAGAATTCACAACCAACAATAGGTTTAATTAAAGCCTCTACAACTTCTTCTCCCTTCTCAATAGCTTCTTCATTCCGCTTTTTTACTCCTTTGTTATGATTGCCAACTTCTTTTACGAAGTGAAAAGCTCCCATCATATTGGCCACATCTGTCAATGCTACTGCAGGCATTTTATTGTCTGCTGCTGCCTTAACCAAATCCGGAATACTGGAAGTTGCCTGAAGTACTGAGAATTGTGAATGATTATGAAGGTGAACAAAATCTACCTCTTTAAGATCTTGTATATTTTGTTCTATAGTTTCCTGAGAAACATCATCTGTTTCCTGGGTTTTCTCTAATTGCTCCCGAATCTTTCTTGAAGCTTCTTTAAGATTAATGTGTTTTAATCCAATTAAAGCAATAGGTTCCGGATTTTCACGAGAGAATTCTTTAAAATATTCCTGCGGAACATCTAACTCTTCTTTTGTAAAAACTTCCTTTCGGATCAATTCGAAGAAACAACGTGTAGTCGCTTCAACATCAGCTGTTGCATTATGCGCTTCTTCAAATTTACTGTCAAATAAAAAATGATGCAGTTCCGTAAGTGTCGGCAATTTAAATTTACCTCCTCGTCCACCGGGAATCTGGCATAATGAAGCGGTTACCTCTGTACAGGTATCCAACACAGGAAGATCAGCCAATTCATTCTCAATACCTTCCCTGTAGAATTCTGCTCCCATAATGTTGACATCAAAACCTACATTCTGACCCACAACATATTTTGTCTGTGATAATGTCTCCTGAAATTTCTCCAAGACTTCTTGTAAAGAAATACCTCCCTGCTCTGCCAATTCTGTAGAAATACCGTGTATTTTCTCGGCATCATACGGAATATTAAATCCTTCAGGTTTTACTAAATAATCCTGATGTTCTATTAATTTTCCATTTTTATCATGTAATTGCCAGGCAATCTGGATACAACGTGGCCAATTATCAGAATCAGAAACAGGTGCATCCCAACGTTTTGGTAATCCTGTAGTTTCAGTATCAAAAATCAGGTACATATTTTCGTTTATATGTTGATTAGTTCAATCCGTTTTTATCACAAGCGATCATAAATCATAAGTTACGCCGCCAAAGGAATAAAAATAAGGATATTTTTAAGGTAACAATGATGAACTTATCAGGAGTTATTAACGAAACCGAAAGCCTGAATCAATCAGGCATTCATTATGTAACTACAGGCACAAAACTTGAATAATAAATTCTAAATAATCATACGTATTCTAATTATTATTTTTCAGTCAATTCAATAATTTTTGCGATCGTTTTTCCAAAGATCCCCGCTCCTTCAGTATCGTTAGTGTAATTGATCACAATAGTAGTGTTGTATTTAGGTGCATGAATCCAAACTGTTCCCCAAAAACCGGAATGTGTATACAAAACAGTATCCTTAAAAGGAGTTATCCCCATACCTAAACCATATGATGCCTCATCACTCTCTTCTTCAGATAAATCTGCCTTGGTTGTCATTAGCTTTATTGTATTTTCTTTTTCAAAAACACCTCCATTAAACAATGCATTAAAAAAGGTTCCTAAGTCTTTAGCCGTAGAAGAAATTCCGCCACCTCCATATAAATCGATAGAATTATCAAATAAAGTGGCATCTGTATCTTCCAAATACCTGTGTACAGGATCCGGCAATCCTTCGGGGCGTTTTTCCAAGCTCTCTAACCAGGTTGAATTTAATTGAAGGGATTTGTACTTCAATAATATTCGCATTGCTTCTTCCAAAGGCAAATCGCTTACGTTTTCAATGATTTCACCTAATAAAATGTATCCCGTATCACTGTACTCATATATCTCTCCCGGTTTACCTAAGGGATCTCCTACACGCATTGCAAATTGAAGTTGTTCTGTACGAGTCCATCGCTTATTCGGATCTTTAGCACAAGCTTCAATATAATCGGAACTCCCTTCTGCATAATCAAACAAACCACTTTGATGTCGCAAACAATGTTTAATTGTAATCGAAAAAGGATCATATCCATCTTCTTCTAAAATTTCCCGATGTTCTTCAGAAATATAATTTGAAATTGGGTCTTCTATACTTAGTTTTCCATTTTCCTGTAATCGTAAAATTGAAGCCGCAATAAAAGTTTTGGTGAGGCTGGCGATCCTAAAGGGTTGTTCTGGCAATAACACATTGTCTTTTTCATTACTATCAAAACCCGAAACTCCTGTCCAATGTATATCAAGGTCTGGAGACACTACTGTCATTGAAACCCCCGAAAGGTTAATTTTCTTTTTTTTAACAGCATCATCTAAAATAGTTTGAAATGATTTTGTAACGCTTTCTTTAGTAGATTGCGAGCAACTTGTAAATGCCAGTGCCAATAAAAAAACTAAGGTATAAAGTGTTTTGCGATTCATATATAATATTTTTCACAAAAATGTAATATCCGTAAAAAAAGCCATTGTAAAAATTCGTCACAATTTTACCGGACGGTAAGAACTAATACTTGGAACTCCTAATAACTGTGCCGGTGTAAAAGAAGTATGTTTTTTAATTTCTTTGATAAAATGACTTTGATCAAAATAGCCAAATTTAGCAACATAATGCATCCATTCGGTATTTTGAGTTGTATACAATTCTTCTATCGTTTGCTTAAATCGCTTCAGAGATTGGTATTTTTTTGGTGTCATTCCCGCTTCTCTTTTAAAATATCGCTCTAAAGTAGCATATGAATAATTGGTAACTTTCATGATTTCCTTCAAATTATAGCCCGAATCTATATGCGCAGCCATATCTACTACAAATCCTTCTCTTTCCTTTCGAAAAGCTTTAGTAAACCAATCGTCTAAATGCGCAACAATCTCATTTTTATCCAAATTTTTCAAATAAGTTTCAAAATTGATCGTAAAATCCCCAAATAATGATGTTATGAAATTAACTGGATTTTTCATCAGTTCTCCTGATGTCACTTCTAAAAACGGAAGTAGTGACGCCAACCCTCTGGGTTTAAACCTAACAACTATAAAAGCTTTCAGCTGAGTGATATCCAAAAAAACTTTATCGTGAATAAAGCTAAACAACAAGCTTTTATTACTTTGATATTCCTTCCCTAAATAGTGAAACGTATAATGTCCATCAAGAACAATCAACATATCCGGAGTGATGCCAGGATATGCATATAGAGATTTTTGTTCATTAAAAATTTTATCGGAATCGGCAATAACCCAATAATGATCTATATGTTTTCTCAATTGATCAGAAGTAGGTTTATATACCATTGAGTAGATTTATAAATTTTTAATAACAATATTAAGTAAAAATAATTTAGATATTCAAAAGAGATCTAATTAATAGCTATTGATGCCAATAGCTATGTACTATGGATTCCGTTTTTTCAGAAATCATTGATTGTATATTTTAAATAGATTAATTTTATTTATGTAGTTAACTATATAGTTGACTATTTATATTATATTTGCATCAAAACCTGAAAATAATGGATAATGATTTTATTAAAGAATTAGGCTATAAGGCATTTGACAGTCGTTTAAAACGTATTAGTGATAGAATGGCACATGATGTCAGAAAGCTTTATAAAGAATTTAATATTGATGTCGAACCCAATTGGTATCTGGTATTTATGTTATTACAAAAGAATGACAAAATCTCTATTGCCGAAATTGCAGAACGTCTGGGTTATTCACATCCATCTGTTGTAATTATTGTAAAAAAGATGACCGATAAAGGGTACTTAAATTCTAAACAAGACAATAAAGACAAAAGAAAACAAATCATCTCTTTAACTAAAAAAGCACTAAAACTATTACCAGAACTCCAAAAACTCTGGAATAGTTGTGAAAATGCCATCTTAAGTGTTCTGGAGGAAGATTTAAGTATCCTGTCTTATCTGGACAAAATAGATGAAGTTCTCAAAGAATCGTCTTTCCATAACAGGTTTAAACAAGAATATTTAAAAACAATAAATTAAAACAGTAAGCAAATTATCATGAAGAAAAAACTTGTTCTTATCGCCTTTATCCTATGCAGTTTAAACGCTATGGCCACTGAAACTAAATTAATTGTCAGGGCAAAAGCCAAAGATGCAAAATTTATAGGCAGTTCATTAGGAGGGGCTCATGTGATTATCAGAAATAAAGTAAATCATCAAATACTGGCCGAAGGTAAAACAAGCGGTAGCACTGGCAATACAGATTTAATCATGAAAGTCCCAAGAAAAAGAGGGGCTTTAATTTCCGATGATCAAACCGCAAAATTTTTAGCAACTATTGATATTGACGAACCTACTTTTGTCACCATAGAAGTAATATCTCCGTTCAACAACAAACAAGCACAAATTAAAGCGAGTACAGAACTGTGGTTAATCCCGGGAAAAGACATCTTAGGAGATGGAGTTGTTGTAGAAATCCCAGGATTTATTATTGATATTTTAAAGCCAAGAACGCATCATTATATCTCCCTGGAATCTGTCTTAGGCAAACCATTTAAAATTAAAGCTAATATCGTAATGATGTGCGGTTGTGTAATTAACAAAAACGGAACCTGGAACTCTGATGAGATGGAAGTAAAAGGTATTTTAAAAAGAAATGGAGAGCAATATAAAGAAATTACAATGTCTTTAACCTCCGTAAACTTATTTGAAGGCGAAATAGATATAAATACTCCTGGTAATTACGAATTAACTATTTATGCCTATAATCGAAATAGTGGGAATACAGGCGTAGATAAAGTCAATTATATCATATATAAATAGTTAAACAAAGAAATACACTGAAAAATAAGTAAATAAACAGTTTATTTATATATAGTCTTTTAAAATAAGTGTATATTTGCACCCGCCTTCCGTCAGGCAGGCCCGCTTAACCAGAAAGGTTAACGATTTTAAATTAATAATAGAGGTCGAGAACCTCGCTAATTAATGTTTTATGCCAGTTAAAATTAGATTACAAAGACACGGTAAAAAAGGTAAACCTTTTTACTGGATCGTAGCTGCAGATGCACGCGCAAAGAGAGATGGTAAATTCTTAGAAAAATTAGGAACTTACAATCCAAACACTAACCCTGCTCAAATAGATCTAAATGTAGATAATTCTGTACAGTGGTTACAAAATGGGGCACAGCCAACAGATACTGCCAGAAGAATTTTATCTTACAAAGGTGCTTTAATGAAGCATCACTTATTAGGTGGTGTTGCAAAAGGTGCTTTAACAGAAGAGCAAGCTGAAAAGAAATTCCAAGCTTGGTTAGATGAGAAAAATGCTAAAGTAGTTGCTAAAGAAGGAGATTTAGCTAAAGCAAAAGCTGATGCTAAAGCAAAAATCTTAGAAGCTGAAAAAGAAATAAACGAAAGTCGTAAAGCTGCTGCTGCAGAGGCTGAAGCTGAAGCAAAAGCTGCCGCTGAAGAAGCACAAAAAGCTGAAGAGGCTGCTGCTGAAGAAGCAAACGAAGAAGCTCCGGCACCGGAAGCAGAAAACAAAGAAGAAGCTGCTGAGTAAATTACCTAGAGATGAAGAAAGAAGATTGCTTCTATCTCGGTAAAATAGTTAAAAAGTATAGCTTTAAAGGAGAGGTATTAGCTAAATTAGATACCGACGACCCTGAAATTTATAAAGAAATGGAATCAGTATTTATTGACTTAGGCAATAATCTGGTTCCATTTTTCATTATAAAATCTTCCCTGCATAAATCAGATTTATTACGTCTAAAATTTGAAGATGTAATTACAGAAGAAGATGCAGATACACTTCTTAAACGCGACCTTTATCTTCCTCTCGATTTACTTCCTAAACTAAGCGGAAACCAATTTTATTTTCATGAAGTGATTGGCTTTAATATTGAAGATTCTCAACACGGAAGTATCGGAGTGATAAAAGGGGTTAATGATAGTACTGCTCAAGCACTGTTCGAAGTAGAAAAAGACGGTAAAGAAATCTTAATTCCGATGAACGATGAATTTATCAAAAAAATTGATCGGGAAAATAAAAAAGTAATCGTAACTACTCCCGAGGGGTTGATTGATTTGTATTTGTAAGTCAGGAGTCAGGAGTCAGGAGTCAGGAGTCAGGAGTCAGGAGTCAGGAGTCAGGAGTCAG
>WXYP01000006.1 GCA_009901575.1 Flavobacteriaceae bacterium R38
TAGTACACTAAGATTTAAGGTGGTTATAGCGATGGGGCTCACCTCTTACCATTCCGAACAGAGAAGTTAAGCCCATCAGCGCAGATGGTACTGGGAAACCGGGAGAGTATGTCGCCGCCTTCTTTTTTAAAAACCCTTCATAATCATGAAGGGTTTTTTGTTTTATGTATGTTTTATAATATAAAATGAAAGAATGTGATATTAGCTTTATGTCTATTGTTTAAAGTTTAAACCTGACGCTTCTTTCCAAATAATGAATAGATAATACCTTCTTTACATATCAACAAACACAGTTCTAATACTCAAACATTACTATTTTTTCTGTATACTCTTGATCTTTATGTTTAAGATAGTATTTTTATAAAAACTAAAACATCGATATGGACGTTAAGAAGTCAAGAAGAGATTTTATCAAAAAATCTGCATTAATAGGAGCAGGTATTTCTATAGCTCCCGGACTTGCTTTTGCAAATAAAAAGCAAGAAAAGAAGGAAAAACTTAAACTAGGATTGATAGGTGTTGGTTTGAGAGGAACCAACCATTTAAATAATGTGCTCTTGAGAGATGATGTGACTGTGACTGCTATTTGTGATATAGATGAAGGTAGGATAGCAATTTCATTGAAAGCTATAGAAGATAAAGGGTTTCCGAAGCCAAAAGTATTTGGAAAAAATGATTATGACTATAAGAATTTATTAGATTTAAAAGACGTTGATGCAGTTATTATCTCAACTCCCTGGCTATGGCATGCTCGTATGGCTAAAAATGCTATGCTGGCTGGAAAATATACTGGAATTGAAGTGTCTGCAGCAAATACCATGGAAGAATGCTGGGATTTGGTAAATACTCATGAAAAAACAGGGACCCACTTAATGATCTTAGAAAATGTTAATTATCGTAGAGATATCCTGGCAATTCTTAATATGGTAAGGCAAGATGTTTTTGGAGAATTGGTCCACTTTAGATGTGGATATCAGCACGATTTAAGATTTGTCAAATTAAATGATGGTAAAACTGCTTATGGCAAAGGGGTTGAATTTGGGAAAAAGGGAATTTCAGAATCCAAATGGAGAACACAACACTCTGTGGTTAGAAATGCAGATGTTTATCCAACGCATGGAGTAGGACCAATAGCTACAATGTGTGATATTAATAGAGGAAATCGTTTTTTGTCGCTTACTTCTAATGCAACAAAAAGTATTGGATTGCATAATTATATTGTGAAACATGGAGGGAAAGATCATCCCAATGCAAAAGTAAAATTCAAACAGGGAGATGTGATTACGTCAACTATTGAAACAGCATTAGGAGAAACCATTATTGTAACTCATGATTGTAATCTTCCGAGACCATATTCGCTTGGATTTAGAGTGCAAGGCAGTAACGGGCTTTGGGAAGTTGACGGGAGTAGAATATATATAGAAGGGCAATCAGAACCTCACAGATGGGATTCTGCAGAAGAATGGTTGAAAAAATATGATCATCCTTTATGGCAAAAGTATGGAGAACACGCTACGGGAGCCGGACATGGAGGGATGGACTTTTTTGTGATTAATGCCTTTGTAGAATCAGCTAAACAAAATATAGCTCCTCCGTTAGATGTTTACGATGCTGCTGCATGGAGTGCAATTACTCCTTTATCGGAACTTTCTATCGAAAATAATGGAGAACCTCAAAATTTTCCGGATTTTACCAGAGGTTTATGGATAAAACGTAAGCCATATAACTGGATGAAAGATACCTATTAATAATGTTGGAAACTTGTAATTGATGGGTAGAAAACAACAAATACATATATTATCACCAGGGAGAATATGTTTATTTGGAGATCATCAGGATTATTTGAAATTACCAGTAATAGCATGTGCTATAGATAGATTTATACGCCTAGAAGCTACTAAAAACAATACTTCTTTTTTTCAAATTAAACTACCAGATATTCATTTGGAAAGGACAATAGATATACAGGAAAAATATGACGTTTTAGAAGAACGAGATTATTTTGCATCGTCTTTAAAAGTTTTAAGACGTTACGCTTGTATTCCAGATGAAGGATATACTGTTAAAATAACTGGAAGTTTACCTGTAAATGCTGGTGTTTCGAGTTCTTCTGCGGTAATAATAGCCTGGATTCGATTTCTGCTGGAAGCTTTTGGACCTGATGAAATTATTACAGATGAACAAGTATCCAGAATTGCTTATGAGGCAGAAGTATTAGAGCATGGAGAGCCTGGAGGGTTGATGGATCAATATGCAATAGGTATTGGAAATATTGTTTTTATTGAAACTAAAGAAGATGTTTCATTTAAAATTTTGGGTACCAAATTAAACGGTTTAATTGTTGGCGATTCAGGAATAAAAAAAGAAACTATTGATACTTTAGGTAATTTAAAAGCTAAGGCATTAGAAGCAGTAGATTTTATAAAAAGAGAAATCTTAAATTTTAAGTTGGATCAGGTTCAGTTAGAAGAATATGAAGTGTATGAAAAATATGTTCCGTCAGAGTTGAAACCATACTTTTATGCTGCCTTAAAGAATCATTCCATTACAAAGAAAGCATTGTTAGAATTTGAAAAAAATGACCCAGATATAGAATATATCGGTTATTTAATGAATGAACACCATGTTATATTGAGAGATGTATTAAAAATAACGGTACCAAGAATAGATAATATGATAGAAAATGCTTTAAATGCAGGAGCATATGGAGCGAAAATAGTAGGTTCGGGAGGAGGAGGTAGTATTGTAGCCATAGCACCGGATCAAAAGATAAATAATGTGATTAAAGCTATTAAAAGAGCAAATGCAAAAGGTGCGTTTAGTGTTTGTGTGGATAGTGGGGTACGAGCTTTGAAAGAATAAAAAATGCATAAAAATCTTATAATATTAGCGGGAGGTGCTTCATCCAGGATGAAAAAGGCAACGTCATTAAATTTAAATAATGATCTTTTGAATCAGGCGAATACCAGAAGTAAAGGATTAATTTGTATAGATGGGAAAGGGAGGCCTTTAATGGATTATTTGTTGTACAATGCTAAAGAAGCAGGATATAAAAGTATCTATATTGTTATAGGTGAAACAGAAGACGTTATTCAGCAGTTTTATGGAATTGAAAAACAAGGGAATAAATTTAATGGGCTAACTATAAATTATGCAGTACAAACCATTCCAGAAAATAGAAAGAAACCTTTTGGTACTGCAGACGCCGTAAAGCAAACACTTGAGCAGTATCCTGGGTTATCAGAACAAACGTATACTGTATGTAATAGTGATAATCTGTATTCTATACAAGTATTATGTGCATTACGAACAACAGAATCTCCAAACGCTTTTATAAGTTATGATATTGATGCATTACTTTTTAGTAAAGAAAGAGTAATGCAGTTTGCTTTAGTGGCTTTGGATGAAAATAATGTATTGATAGATATTATTGAAAAACCAACATTTGAAGAAAGCGAATTGTATAAGGATGCATCAGGAAAATTGAGAGTGAGTATGAATATCTTTAAATTTAATGGATTGATGTTTAACGATTATGTATTGAATTGTCCAGTTAGTAGAAAGAGAGATGAAAAAGAATTGCCTACAGCATTATTAAATATGATTAAAGATTATCCCGGATCTGTAGTGGGTATTCCAGCTTCAGAACATGTACCTGATTTGACATCTAAGGAAGATATTCAGAAAATGAAAGAATATATTGAAATCCATTATCCGGATTTTAACTGGAGATTTTGATGTTGTTCATTCTGAAAAATGAATCTTTGGGTAAATAAAAAAGGGTCAAAATATTTTGACCCTTTTTTATTTATAAGTGATAAATTTTAATCTCTTAATATACTTCTGGAAATAACTATTTTTTGAATTTCCGAAGTCCCTTCGTAAATCTGAGTAATTTTTGCATCTCTCATCATACGTTCTACATGGTATTCTTTTACATAACCATTACCTCCGTGAATTTGAACTGCCTCAACAGTGGTATCCATAGCTACCTGAGAAGCATATAATTTGGCAATTGCCCCAGAAAGATCGTAGTTTTCTCCGTTGTCCTTATCCCATGCTGCTTTCATAACTAAATGACGAGCTGCTTCAATTTGGGTATGCATATCAGCTAGCTTAAATGCTATGGCCTGATGGTTGCAGATTTCTGTACCAAATGCTTTTCTGACTTTAGAATATTCTTTGGCTGTTTCATAAGCTCCGGCTGCAATTCCTAACGCTTGAGATGCAATACCTATACGTCCTCCGGACAATGTTTTCATTGCAAACTTAAAACCAAAACCATCTTCCCCAATTCTATTTTCTTTAGGTACTTTTACATCAGTAAATAATAAAGAATGAGTATCGGACCCTCTAATCCCTAATTTTTGCTCTTTTGGCCCTATTTCAAAACCAGGCATACCTTTTTCAACGATAAGTGCATTGATTCCCTTATGTCCTTTTTCAGGATATGTTTGCGCTATTACTAAATAAACATCAGCTGAATTACCATTTGTGATCCAGTTTTTAGTTCCATTTAAAATATAATGGTCTCCATTATCAATAGCAGTTGTTTTTTGAGATGTAGCATCACTACCGGCTTCTGGTTCAGAAAGACAAAAAGCCCCGATAATCTCACCTGTAGCAAGCTTTTTCAGGTACTTTTGTTTTTGTTCCTCAGAACCAAAATTTTCTAATCCCCAGCAAACCAAAGAATTATTAACACTCATAACAACAGAAGCAGAAGCATCAACTTTGGATATTTCTTCCATAGCTATAGCATAAGAAATAGTATCAAGTCCGCTTCCACCGTACTCAGGAGAAACCATCATTCCCATGAAACCAAGTTCTCCCATCATTTTAATTTGCTTTGCAGGGAATTCTTGCTTTTCATCCCTTTCTATAACTCCTGGTAGTAATTCGTTTTGAGCAAAATCTCTCGCAGCTTGGCGAATCATTAATTGCTCTTCTGTAAGATTAAAATCCATAAAATAGTAAAATTTACATTTTTTCTAAAAAAGATGGGCAAAGATAGGCTTTTAATGCGATATTTTCAATGAATATATTGTCTTTTTATGAATGTGAAAAAGAACGTTTATTTAAAATAAAAAGCCATAACTATTTTTATATTTGTTGTCATAAATATAAAGGAGAAGTAAAAGAAAATAAAAATATACTTAAATTTCGGTCCTTTTTTAATAGCACATAAATTTTAATGATTAATATTGATAATTAAATAAAATTACCCAAGCATATGGAGACTCTTGTAATTATAATATTTGTTCTAGGTTATTTAGCAATTACTTTAGAACACAATTTAAAAATAGATAAATTGATTCCTGCATTAGCAATGATGGCATTATTGTGGGCTGTTATAGCGCTAAATCATATGCCGGTGTTTGAGGTGAATGCAGAATTAAAAGAATTAGAACCCACGCATATAGATGAAATACTCCTTCATCATTTAGGAAAAACAGCAGAAATTCTGGTGTTTTTATTAGGGGCAATGACGATTGTTGAAATTATCGATTATTTTAATGGTTTTGCAACTATAAAAGGATTTATAAGAACCAGGAGTAAGAAAAAATTATTATGGATTTTTACCAGTCTAGGATTTATTCTTTCTGCAATTATTGATAACCTCACCGCAACTATTGTACTTATTACTATTCTACAGAAGGTAATTAGTGATAAAGAAGTTAGGCTTTGGTATGCCGGTTTAATTATTATAGCAGCTAATGCCGGAGGAGCCTGGTCGCCTATTGGAGATGTGACAACAACAATGCTTTGGATTGGTGACAGGGTAACAACAGTAGAATTAATTTCAAGAGTTTTGTTGCCTTCATTGGTTTGTTTTGTGGTTCCTACTTTCATAGGTTCAAGATTAAAAGCCTTTAAAGGAGATTTAACAACATCTATTGAAGAAGAAACTGAATCTAAATCTAAGTTCAGCGCTACAATGCTTTATCTAGGTTTGGGAGCTATTGTTTTTGTTCCGATTTTTAAAACGGTTACACATTTGCCTCCTTATGTGGGTATGATGTTGTCTTTAGCTATTGTTGCAACTTTTGCAGAAATCTATAGTGGTACAAAATTTAGTGTTTCTCATGTAGATGAAGAAAGTGATGCAGCATCACATCATAGTCCGGTACATAGTTCGCTTTCTAAAATAGAATTACCAAGTATACTTTTCTTCTTAGGGATATTGATGGCTGTAGCTGCTTTAGAATCTTTAGGTCAATTATTTCATTTTGCAGAAGGCTTAAACAGCGCCATTCCAAATACAGATATAGTGGTCATGCTTTTAGGAATAGGTTCTGCTATTATTGATAACGTGCCTTTAGTTGCTGCAAGTATGGGAATGTTTTCTGAGGGCCTTGACGATCCTTTATGGCATTTTATAGCATATTCTGCTGGAACCGGAGGAAGTATGTTAATCATTGGTTCTGCAGCAGGAGTTGTTGCAATGGGGATGGAAAAAATAGATTTCTTCTGGTACATGAAGAAAATTTCATGGCTAGCATTCTTAGGTTTTGGAGCAGGAGCAGTTGCTTTAATGTTGCTGAGAGATTATGTTTTAGCATAACTTATAATTTAATTCCATATCTGTCGTTATACTTAGGAACTTATTTTTTTGACGACTATGTTATTATTTCAAGACGGAACACAAGAAGTGCTGGATGAGGCACTTTCTGAAGAAAAAACATTATCTGTTGCAGATCTGATCGTAAATGGAGGAACAGGGAGTATGGTAATTATTGCTGTACTTTTTGTAATGCTTTTTATAGCACTGTATATTTATTTTGAGCGCTCTTTTGCAATTAAAGCGGCATCAAAAATGGATAAAAATTTCATGAATCAGATTAGAGATCATGTTTCGGGAGGAAAATTAGAAGCTGCTAAAATATTATGTGCTCAAACAGATTCTCCAGTAGCAAGACTTACCGAAAAAGGTATTTCCCGTATTGGAAAACCACTAGATGATATCAATAAAGCTATTGAGAATGCCGGAACTCTGGAAGTTTATAAGCTGGAACGCAATGTGAGTATTGTAGCAACAATAGCAGGAGCTGCTCCAATGATAGGATTCTTAGGGACTGTTATTGGTATGATTTTAGCTTTTCATCAAATGGCAAGTAGTGGTGGTCAGGCAGAAATGGGATCATTGGCTTCCGGTATTTATACGGCAATGACAACTACAGTAGCAGGATTAATAGTTGGTATTATAGCATATATTGGATATAATCATTTGGTAGTTAGAACAGATAAAGTAGTTCACCAAATGGAGGCTAATGCAGTTGACTTTTTAGATTTGCTTAACGAACCTATTTAATTTATCAGTTTATGAAATTAAAAGGTAGAAATAAAGTTTCGCCAGAGTTTAGCATGTCTTCAATGACAGATATTGTATTCTTGTTGCTTGTTTTTTTCATGCTAACAGCCAATTCACCAAACGCTTTAGATTTATTGTTGCCTAAAGCGAAAGGGAAATCGACAAATACACAGAATGTAGCTGTGAGTATTAATAAAAACCTGGATTACTATATAGACAGTCAGAAGGTTAATCCGGAGTTTTTAGAAATAGAGTTAAAACGAAGATTAAAAGGGGTTGACAAACCAACTATTATTCTAAGGGCAGAAGAAAGTGTCCCAATAGAAAAAGCTGTTAATATCATGGATATAGCAAATCAGAATAACTTTAAAGTTATCCTTGCTGTCCGGCCTAAATAATAAGAACAAATATGTCTTTTCTGGATACAAAGCATAAAAAGAAATCATTTACATTAACCAGTGTGTTACTCAGTGTGCTTATTCTTTTATTGTTTTATGTAGGTCTTACTTACCTGGATCCTCCTCCTGAGAGCGGAATATCAGTTAATTTTGGAACAACCAATTTTGGTAGTGGAAAAATACAACCAAAACAGAAAATTAAATCCAGGCCTGTACAAAAACCAATTCAGGAAGAAACTAAGCAAGAAGAAATTCAGGAGGTAGAACCTCCTGCTAAGCCTGAAGAGGCTGAACAAGCGCCTGCAGAGGAGGCTGAAGATGTGGTCACTCAAGATAATGAAGAATCTATTAAGATAAAGAAAATAGAAGAGGCTAAAAAGAAAGCAGAGGCTGAAACGGCAAAAGCTAAAGCGGAAGCAGAAAGAAAAGAACGTGAACGCATTGCTGAAGCCGAAAGAATTGAAAGAGAAAAAAGAGAAGCAGAAGAGAAAATAAGAAGAGAACAAGAGGCTAAGAAGAAAAAATTAGATCAGCTTATAGGCGGAGTTAGTAAATCTGATGGTTCTGCGTCAGGAAGTGAAGGAGATGATAACAGGCCCGGAGATAAAGGACAACCTAATGGAGATCCTTATGCGAGTAGTTATTACGGTAGCCCGGGTAACGGAAGCGGAGGAGGAGTAGGTTATGGATTAAGAGGGAGGTCTTTGGTAAATCAAGGAAAGCAACAGCAAAACTGTAATGAAGCGGGAACTGTTGTAGTTAAAATTGAAGTAGATCGTTCAGGAAAAGTGATAAGTGCTGTTCCTGGAGTTCGCGGTACTACCAATAATCATCCATGTCTTCTGGAACCAGCTAAGAAAACAGCTTTCTTACACAAATGGAATTTAGATTCTAAAGCTCCTTCACGTCAAATTGGATTTGTAGTTGTCAACTTTAAGCTAGGAGAATAAACTGTAGCATGAATTATCATGAGACTATTAGTTGGATGTTTGGGAGATTGCCCATGTATCAACAACAAGGAAAAACGGCTTTTAAAGATAAATTAAACGGAATTCTATCCTTTTCAGATCATTTAAAACATCCGGAAAAAACATTTAAATCTATTCATGTAGCAGGGACAAATGGCAAGGGATCTACAAGTCACATGATTTCTTCTATATTACAGGAAGCAGGATATAAGGTCGGGTTGTATACATCTCCTCATTTAAAAGATTTCAGAGAACGTATTAAGATCAACGGTAAAGAAGTTTCTGAAAACTTTGTTACACAGTTTATAGCAGAAAACAAATTGTTCCTGGAAGAACATGATTTGTCATTTTTTGAAATGACAGTAGGAATGGCCTTTGATTATTTTTCTAGAGAAGAGATTGATATAGCTGTTATTGAAGTAGGTTTGGGAGGAAGGTTAGATTCTACAAATATTATAAACCCGGAAATATCTGTGATCACTAATATTGGACTGGATCATACAGACATGCTGGGCGATACCCTGGAGAAGATAGCTGGAGAAAAAGCAGGAATAATAAAACCTTTTGTTCCGGTGGTAGTAGGAGAATACAATGAAGAAACTTTTCCTGTGTTTGAACAAATTGCAAAAGATAAAGCTGCTTCACTAATTTTGGCAGAAGAGTTAGTAGAGGAATCGTATAAACTAGATTTAAAAGGAAATTATCAATCGAAGAATAGTAAAACAGCCGTTGCGGCTATTCGTAAACTTCCTGGTTTTAATATTTCGGAATTCTATATTAATAACGGATTGCAAAATGTAATAAAAAATACAGGACTTAAGGGGAGATGGCAACTATTACAAGAGTCTCCTAAAATTATATGTGATACGGCTCATAATAAGGAAGGTTTAGAATTAATAGCCGAGCAATTAAATAAAGAAGTTTTTGATAATTTACATATTGTTTTGGGTGTTGTTAAAGATAAAAACCTGGAAAAGATATTACCTCTTTTTCCAAAAGATGCTAAATATTATTTTTGTACCCCAAATATTAATAGGGCAAAAGCGGCTAAAGAGCTTATGGAAAAAGCAGCCGAATATGATTTGAGAGGTGATGTATTTAATACAGTTACAGAAGCTTATATGGATGCAAAGGATAAAGCTAAAAAAGAAGATCTCATCTATATTGGAGGAAGTACTTTTGTGGTAGCAGAAATTCTTTAATTTTTTACCTTTATTATTTTGGAAGATTGAAAAACTGTTCTATATTTGCATCCGCATTCAGGCAAGAGGGCGATTAGCTCAGTTGGTTTAGAGCACCTGCCTTACAAGCAGGGGGTCGTAGGTTCGAATCCTACATCGCCCACATCGATAAAAGATCCACACTTTAGTGTGGATCTTTTTATTTACGAAAAACTCAAAATTAATATTTGGAGATTTAGAAAGAAATAAGAAGTGTGAAATGAAAAAGATACTTTGTGATTTTCTGTTTGTAAACATGAGTTTGGATAGGTTTATGATCCACTAATCGATAAAATCTGACGCTTTACTTCCGTATTTAAGCAAGCTCTTGATTTTTATATATCTTAGATTTCAAATTAATAGGTGATTTTCTATATCCTTATGAAAAGGTAGAAGATATGTTTAACTTTTTCCAAAATAGTTATAGTGATGCGTAAAATCAGAGCTTTCTTTGTTGAAATACTTGCCAGTACTTTTGGTAATATGATGGTCTTGCTGAGGCCTGAAAAAGCACGTCAGTTATCAAAAGAAGGGGTTACTTTAGTATTAAATAATTTAAGTTTAACAGAACGCTTAATGCGTAGAGCTATACTAAAGAAAGTTGAAAAGAAAGAAGATTTTGAAACATTGGCAGAGTTGCACCAAAATTATTGGACGAATCAGGGATCTGATTTTTTTGAAGCTATGAATGATACTTTTGAAAAAAACTTCCTGCCAGATTGTTCATTTATTTTTGAACTTCTAAAAAAAGAATTGTCAAATCAACCAAAAGTGTTTAATACGTTGGTAGAAATTGGAACAGGAAATGGTAATGTTTTAGAATATTTAAGCTCAGAATTTCCGGAAATTGACCATTTTATAGGGATAGATCTTAGCCCGGTTCAGATTGATATGAATAATAAGAAATTCCATGAAGACCAAAGGCTTGAATTTGTAGCTTCAGATGGTTTTGAATGGGTTAAGAAACACGGTAAAGCCAATACTATTTTTGTAACCTCGAGAGGTGTACTGGAATATTTTACAGAAGACAGATTACAAACATTTTTAAAAGAAGTGGATAATTTGGGGAAAACTATTTTTATAGCCATTGAGCCTAATGGTACAGATCATGATTTAAAAACTAATCCTGGTTCTCAACTTTATGGGCCTGAACGCTCATTTTCACATAATTACCCTAAACTATTTAAAAATGCAGGTTTTAGTTTATGGCATTTATCTTATAAACCTTTCGACGAATCTTCTATACAGAGTTTTGTAGGAGCAAAGAATTAAGGTTTACAGGTAAACTTATGCCATTTTTATGGTTTCTCTTTTCTTTATCGGATTCATAAAATACATAAAGCCTAGCATTGCCAGAAAATAGATAGTAGCAAATAACGAATATGTTGGAATTCCTCCTGTGGTTGGAGAAACCGGAAGTATTAATAAAGACATATTTAACATATATTGTAATATCCATACACAAATTCCGCTTTTGGTTTGCGCATAAATAACAGTACACATTCCTGCTGCTCCCATCATGTTTAAAAATAACGGCCATAAAGGAAGGTCTAAGATAACACCTGTGTTAATGGTTACGGAGGGAACCCACCACAAAGCCCAAAAGAAACCTATAATCTGACTTGCGTAAAAAGGTTTCATGATTTTAGATAACGTGCGAATGGAATAACTGACCCATACAACTTCACCCATAAATGCCCAGGTCAATAAGAAAAAACTAGTTTTGAAAGGAGGAATGCTGAATTTTAATGAGGATAAAAAATCGGTTTCATTATAAAAAGATTTCAAGAATAATGTAAAAGCCGCTATTGTTAATGAGAATAGTAAGCCAAATAAATACCATTTAGGGTTGATTTTCCATTTTAGCATAGGTCTAAAGACATCTTTTATACCCTTATTTCCCCTGGTGAATTTTACAATGCAAATTAATAAGAATAATAGTGCGTAAAAACGACCATGAGTGTAAACAAAACCAGTAATTATTCCTTTGCTGTTAGCAATAGTAATTAAAGTGTTAATTATTGGGGCTAGTACTAAAAATATCCAAATCTCATATTTTTTTATAAAATTCCTCATGACTTTTGTTTAATTTATAGGTGATAATATTGGCTGTTTGTGCTTGAAAATTAATAAATATAGTTTATTAAATAAATTGATTAATTTTAATGTGTTGTAATTCAACGATTTTTATAGCAAAGTAAGGAAAAATTGTCAGTTTTGACTGGATATTTATTATTCTTGTGATAGAAAATTATACTTCTCCCATATAAGTTAAAGTCAGATTGTTAATAGCATATATAGTAAAATTAATAGATGCATAATTAAGTTCATTAGATATTTTTTGATTGCGGCTATGAAACGTTTTAATTATTCGAAGTGCTGAATCAATTGTTTTTATTTAATGGTTTTGATTAAAAAATGATTAAAAAAATATAAGAGATGAAATCTACTTATATCATACAAGGACCAACGTTAGAATATCCGAAATTGACATTGCATGAACTTCTTGAGAAGCAAGGAGTAGCTAACCCTGAAGCTGTTGCTCTTCAATTTGGGGATGAGAAGATTTATTACGACGAATTAATAAAGAGAATAAATAAGACTGCTCGTTATTTACGAGACAGAGGTATTCGTCCTCACCAAATTATTGCACTTTCTTTAGATAGATCTCCAGAATTGATTATTTCGATTTTTGCAATTTTACAATGCGGAGCTGCATATGTACCTATTGATACTGCTTATCCTAAAAAGAGGGTTGAAATGATCATTGCCGATTCGAAAGCAAGTTTTATGATCAGTAAATCTTTCGAAAATCATATTTTAGATACATCAAAAAATATTTTTCTTGAAGATATTATAAAAGAACGGGATAATTTTCCGAAAAACCCCCTTGATTTAGACGTATCACCGCAATCTGTTGCCTATATCATTTACACTTCAGGTTCTACAGGGAAACCTAAAGGAGTTCAGGTTTCTCACTTAAATACTATTAATCTTATTTATTCTATGGGCAAAGCACCTGGAATTAATAAAGATGATAAAATTTTTGCTGTTACTACAATTTCATTTGATGCCATGGTAATGGAAACATTTCTCCCTTTAATACATGGGGCATGCGTAGTGCTGGTAGATGAAGAAACAAGGCTTGATGGAGAGGTGCTTTTAAAAAAGGCTTTTGAAGATGATATCACAATGATGTGGGGTACTCCCAGCATATGGCAAATACTTTTAGATTCTGGTTGGGAAAAGCCACTGCATATTAAAGCATTAATCGGAGGCGAGCCTGTTCCTTTGAACCTGGCTCGAAAACTTATAGGCCTTTGTAGTGAATTGTGGAATATTTACGGACCAACGGAGACCACTGTATGTGCGTTTCTGACAAAGATTACTAAGAATGATGATCCGATAACTATAGGTAGGCCAGTTGCTAATGCACATGCTTATTTATTGGACGAAAATGGAAGTCCGATAAAAGAAGGAGAAGTAGGAGAGATTGCCATAGGTGGAGACGGAGTATCTTTAGGGTATTTAAATCGGCCTGAGTTGACCGAAGAACGTTTTGTGGAGGATTCTTTTCTTTCTGAGAAAGAAGGTAGAATGTATTTATCGGGTGATTTGGGAAAACTATTGCCTAATGGTCAGGTACAATGTTTGGGACGTCGAGATCATCAGGTTAAAGTAAGAGGGCATCGTATCGAATTAGGAGAAATTGAAGCGGTACTTGATACTTTTTTGGATATTAAAAAAAATACAGTAGTAGTCAGTAATTTGATTGGAGGAGAACCAAAATTAGTTGCTTACTTGCAATCGGCTACATTAGAGCAAGATACTAATGCTATTCGAAATCAGCTTGAAGAAATCTTACCTGATTATATGATTCCTTCAATTTTCATGTGGGTTGATGAGTTTCCTATTACTACTAATGGAAAAATTGATAAAGAAAAGCTGCCTGCTCCAGAATATGTCAGGCCGGATTCTGCACCTTTATTTAAAAAACCACGAACAAAATTAGAAAAAGATATAGCATCGATATGGAGTGAACATCTGCAAATACCTGGTATTGGTATTGATGATAACTTTTTTGAAATGGGAGGAACCTCATTGCTTACTCAAAAAGTAGCTACATTGATGAGACGACGTCTAAAGCTAAAAGTTCCGGTAACAAAAATTTATCAGTATCCGACCATAGCACTATTATCTGATTACCTGGAAGAAAGTTCTAAAGAAGATTCTTTTACAGATTATACTACACAAAGAAAAGATAAAATATCCGGAGATGTAGCTATCATTGGAATGGCAGGAAGATTTCCAGGCGCAACATCCATTGAAGAATTATGGGAAGTATTAAAAGAAGGTAAAGAAACGATTTCGTTTTTCACTTCGGAAGAATTAGATAAGCATATTCCTGAAACGCTAAGGAATGATCCTCTTTATGTAAAAGCTAGAGGCATTGTGCCCTCGGCTAAAAACTTTGATGCCAGGTTTTTTGGGATAAACCCCAAGCTTGCAGAGGCAATGGATCCGCAACAACGTTTATTCCTGGAAATAGCCTGGGAAACCCTTGAACAGTCAGGATATCTCCCCAAGCATTATAAGGGAAGCATAGGTGTTTATGCGGGAACCGGAACCAATACGTATTATAAAAATAATGTCCTGCCTAATAAAGAATTACTAAATCAGGTAGGTGTCCTTCCTGCAAATACAGTTAATGAAAAAGATTATATTTCTTCCCGTACAGCTTATCACTTAAATTTAAAAGGACCTGCGGTGAGCGTACAATCTGCTTGTTCTACTTCGTTACTGGCTATTGCCGAAGCAGTTGAGGCGATAAGAAACAGTCAGTGTGATGTTGCTTTAGCAGGAGGCTCAAGTATAACTGCTCCAATTTATAGCGGACACCTGTATCAGGAGGGTTCAATGCTTAGTTCTGATGGGCATTGCCGTACTTTTGATGCTGATGCCAAAGGAACAGTATTTAGTGACGGAGCAGGAGTTGTTCTTCTAAAAAGCCTGGAAAATGCAAAACGAGATGGAGATTTTATTTACGGACTCATAAAAGGTGTAGGTATTAATAACGATGGTGGTGGTAAAGGCAGTTTTACAGCACCTAGTGTAGAAGGACAAGCCGATGCCATTAGCAGAGCACTTTATGACGCCCAGGTTTCTCCTTCGTCTATAAGTTATCTGGAAGCACATGGCACAGCTACTCCTTTAGGGGATCCTATTGAAATGGAAGGACTTCATACGGCTTTTGGAGAACAAGATCAAAAAAACTATTGTGCCATAGGTTCTATAAAAAGTAATATGGGACATCTTACCGCAGCAGCAGGGGTTGCAGGTTTGATTAAAACTGTTTTGGCGATGAACCATCGTCAAATTCCAGCCTCTTTAGGGTTTTCAAAACCTAACCCGGCAATCGATTTTGAAAATAGTCCTTTTTATGTCAATGCACAATTGAGTGATTGGAAATCTTTAGAAACTCGCAGAGCCGGAATAAGTTCATTTGGGGTTGGAGGGACTAATGTTCATGTTGTTGTAGAAGAATATAATATGAAACCTGAACCCTCTGGTTCTAGCAGACCTGTACAACTATTACCTTGGTCTGCAAAATCGGAAACCAGTTTAGATAAATATGGAAATGTGTTAGCAGATTATTTAAGTAAGAATGATTCGCTATCCTTAGCTGATGTTGCATATTCCCTTAAAACTACCAGAGATAGTTTTAAACAGCGTCAATTTGTTATGGCAGAAACTGGAAATGAAGCTATTCAAACGCTGCTTAATAAAGAAAAAAACAATTTAAATTTTGCTACATTAAATGTAGTTCCTAATGAAGTTGCTTTCCTGTTTCCCGGGCAGGGAGCGCAATATTTACAAATGGGAAAAGCACTTTATGAACATGAAGAGGTTTTTAAAGATGCTATTGATCGTTGTGCAGAGATTTTACTGGAAGAGTTTCATTTTGATATCAGGAAAATTATTTATCCGGAACATAATACTCCGGATGCAGAAATGGTTTTAAAAGATACACAATACACGCAACCTGCCTTGTTTGTTGTAGAATATGCACTTGCTCAATTATGGCTGGACTGGGGAATTCAACCTACAGTGCTTTGCGGGCATAGTATCGGAGAATTTGTTGCTGCTCATCTGGCAGGTGTATTTACTTTAAAAGATGCATTATTGCTCGTTGCTATTCGTGGTAAACTGGTAAGTCAGCTGCCGGGAGGTAGTATGTTATCAGTACGGATGACTCTAAATGATTTATCTCAAATATTGCCTGAAACACTTTCTGTAGCAGCTGTAAATTCAGATCAGTTATGTGTAGTTTCAGGAGAGGATAATGTCGTTGACGCGTTTTCTAAAGTTTTAGAGGAGAAAGAAATTCCTAACAGGTTACTTTTGACGAGTCATGCTTTTCATTCTACAATGATGGATCCTGTTTTGAAAGAATTTGAAGCAGAAGTCAAAAAAGCAACATTAAATCTTCCTCAGTTACCTATTATTTCTACAGTAACAGGCAAAATACTTAGCAATGCTGAAGCCACAGACCCGGGATATTGGACAAATCACCTTAGAGCAACCGTCCGTTTTTCAGATGCGATGGATACTGCACTTGAATTAGAAGATATACTGTTTTTAGAAGTGGGGCCTGGTCGTGCATTAACAACGTTATCACAACAAAAAAAGAATGCAAAATCGGCTACTTCTATTTCGAGTTTGGTAATGCCTGGAGAAAATCAAAATTCTTATCATACAGTTTTAAAAGCTTTAGGACAACTCTGGTTGAACGGAATAGAGCCAGATTGGAAAGCTTTTTATAAAAAGGAGTCCAGGAAGAAAGTTGTATTACCAGCATATGCATTTGACAGGAAACTTTGTTGGGTAGATCCGCCACTTAATCAGGCAGCTACTGAAAATACAAATCCATCAATTGAACTCAATATTAATCAACCAAAACAATCTATACAACCTCAAATGAATACAGTTCAAAAACCAAATAGAAAAGGAATCATTCTGGAAAAAGTTTCAGAAATAATTCTGAATACCTCGGGAGTCGAGTTAACACCTTCAGAATATGACTATAGTTTTTTAGAACTAGGCCTGGATTCCCTGGTTTTAACTCAAATGGCGATTACTTGTAAAAATGAGTTTAAAACACCAATTACTTTTCGTCAGTTAAATGATGAATTTGGGACACCTGATCTTCTGGCCGGTTATTTAGATGAAAACTTACCTCCTGAGCGTTTTGCTCCGGAGCCACAAGTAGCTGTCACCAACATTCCGACATCTAATGAAGTGCCCGGAATGCAAGTTCAAACAAATGCTTTAAATACAGGTTCATATACAAATAATGGTTCTGCAATAGATCTCATTGCTCAGCAACTTCAATTGTTAGGGAAGCAGTTAGAATTACTCAGAAACGGTAATTCTGCACCACCTCCCGGAGCGATTAACCCATTGCTTAACAAGGAAGAAAAACCAAAAACGGTGACTCCTCCTCATCCATATGTAGAAACACATAATAAAGAACTGCGTACTACAAAAGAGATTAAAGAACATAAAAAACCTTTTGGAGCTTCACCTAGAATTGAAAGACAAGCATCGGAACTTGATGATGAACAACAAACTTTTTTAGAAAAATTAATCTCCAGTTACAATAAAAAAACAGGAGAAAGTAAGGCTTATACGCAAAAACATAGAGCATATATGGCAGATCCGAGAGTAGTTTCAGGATTTAAGCCATTAACAAAAGAGCTGGTATATCCAATTGTTGTAAAAACATCATCAGGGAATCGTCTTTGGGATTTGGACGGAAATGAATACATCGATACTTTAAATGGGTTTGGTTCCTGTTTGTTTGGACATCAACCAGATTTTATCAAAGAAGCTTTACACAAACAAGTTGATCTTGGTTTTGAGGTAGGACCGCAACATCCTCTGGCAGGTGAAGTTTGTGAATTACTTTGTGAGTTTACAGGCCATGAACGTGCAGCATTATGTAATACAGGATCAGAAGCGGTATTGGGTGCAATGCGAATTGCGAGAACAGTTACCGGAAGATCGCTTATTATTGCATTTACAGGATCTTATCACGGAATAAATGATGAAGCCCTGGTAAGAGGATCAAAAGCATTGAAAACCTTCCCGGCAGCAGCAGGAATATTACCCGGAGCAGTTCAAAATATATTGCTGCTTGATTATGGTACAGATGAAAGCTTAGCGATCATACGAGAGCGTGCACATGAAGTAGCTGCAGTTCTTGTAGAACCAGTACAAAGCCGTAGGCCAGAATTTCAGCCTATAGATTTTCTTAAAGAAGTTCGTGAGATTACAAAAACATCAGAAAGCTTATTGATTTTTGATGAAATCATCACAGGATTTAGGATGCATCCGGGGGGTGTACAAGCATTATTTGATGTGAAAGCAGATATTGCTACTTATGGAAAAGTTATTGGAGGGGGAGTCTCTATTGGCGCTATCCTTGGATATAAACAGTATATGGATGCACTTGATGGTGGATTTTGGGAATATGGAGATAATTCTATTCCTGAAGTAGGGGTTACCTATTTTGCAGGTACTTTTGTTCGTCATCCGTTAGCACTTGCATCAGCTAAGGCATCATTGCTATTTATGAAAGAGCAGGGGGCAGACCTCCAAAACAAGTTGTCTGCAATGACCGAAAATCTTGCTTTTGATCTTAATGCAGCATTTATAGAACATGGACTTCCTATGAAAGTGACGTATTTTGGTTCGTTATGGAGGATTAAATTTACAGAAGAGATTCCTTATTCAGAATTATTGTTTGTATTAATGAGAGAGCAAGGGATTCATATTTGGGACGGATTCCCATGCTTTGTTACCAATGCTTATGTCGAAGAAGATATTGAACGGATTAAAACAGTAATACTTGCCTGTATTGATCAAATGGTTGCTGTAGGTTTTTTAAAGGCTTCAACAGAAGCTAAAGGACACCCTTTAAAAACCAAAGTTTCTATTGCAGAATTAAATACCCCTCCTGTACAAGGAGCAAGGCTCGGGGTAGATGAAGAAGGAAATCCTGCCTGGTTTGTGGGAGATAAACAGAAAAATGGAGGATATCTTAAAATTGATTTATAAAGTGAAAACTAATATTAATGTTTTGAAAAGCTAGCATCTGATCTAAATGGAACAACCAACTTTAAAAACACAGACCATAACTTTGCATAATCCATTTGCTGGCCCAAAAATAGAAACGGTTATACCTGTTACACCATCTCAATCTGAAATATGGACTGCTTGTATGTTGGATAGAGAAGATGCAAACAGAGCTTATAATGAATCTATTTCACTCATCTTGACAGGTGATTTGGATAAAAATGCTTTAGAGGATGCCATACAGGAATTAATTGGAAGGCATGAAGCTTTGCAGGCGACTTTTAGTCCTGACGGACGTTTTATGATTGTTTTTAAGAAACTCCCTATTGAGATTTTTTATCAAGATGTTTCTTCGTTAGATGTGAATCAAAAAGAAGGAGCTGTAAAAAACTACTTATCGGGAGAGGCCAATCATATTTTTGACTTGATTAAGGGGCCTTTGTTTAAAGTAGGCTTGTTAAAACTTTCAGAACAAGAACATCAATTGATACTTACAGCTCATCATATTATATGCGATGGGTGGTCTCTTGGGATTATGCTTGAAGAATTAGGAGGATTTTACTCTGCAAATATTCAAGGTACAAGACATAATGTTCCGGAGCCTGAAACCTTTAGTTCGTATGCAGAAGATGAATTAAGATTTGTTGGTAGTCAGGATTATATCAAAACGGAAGGATATTGGCTAAAACAATATGAGGCATCTGTTCCAATGGTTACATTACCGACAGATTTTCCACGCCCGGAATTGAGAACTTTTAAAGGAAATCGTTTAGATTTTGAAATTGATGGTGACCTGGTAACCGATTTGAAAAAAGTCGGAATCCAATCGGGAGCTAGTTTTGTAGTAACACTATTGGCTGCTTTTGAAGTTTTTTTATATGGTCAGACAGGCCAGGATGATTTGGTTTTAGGATTACCGGCTTCTGGGCAGTCTTTAAGCGGTAAAACACAATTAATAGGGCATTGTGTTAATTTACTTCCCCTGAGAAGTAAGCTTGATTCAAATATGTCATTTAATCAATATTTGAAAAAAAGAAAAACAGCAATTTTTGATGCCTATGAACATCAACAGTTTAGTTTTGGTCAATTATTACAGAAACTGGCAATAACAAGAGATCCATCCAGAGTGCCGCTGGTGCCAGTCATGTTTAATATTGATATGGGAATGACCAGCGCTGTTGCTTTTGAGGGATTGGATTATAGATTAAGGAGTAATCCAAGAACACATGAAGCTTTTGAACTTTTTTTAAATGCTACGGGGACAGAAGATGAACTTATTTTGGAATGGTCATTTAATAGTTCTCTTTTTAAACCTGAAACAATAAAGCAAATGATGACTTCTTTTAAAGAAGTTTTAGAAGAGATAGTTGTTAATCCGGAAACAAAAATAAATGACCTTATAAAGGTAGATGATTCTGTCTATAGAAAACTGAATGATACATCATTTTCTTATCCGCAATTGCCTTTACATGAGTTATTGACAAATCAAATTCAAGAAACTGCTTTAAAAAAGGCTATAACATTTGAAGGTTCTGCAATTTCATATGAAGATTTAGAAAAACAGACGAATCAATTAACGCATTATTTGCTGGAACAAGGCGTAGGAAATGGCGATTACGTAGCCGTTTCTTTACCACGTTCAATTGAATTAGTGATCGCCTTGATTGCTATAATGAAAAGTGGAGCTGCTTATCTTCCTCTGGATCCTAATTTCCCGGAGACACGATTGGAGTTTATGTTGGAAGATTCGGGAGCAAAATATTTAATTACGACAAAAGAATTTTTGTCATCATTTAAAGCGAATGTCAACATATTGTTATCCGAAGATATATTTTCAGGCTTATCACGATATTCATCATCACCTGCTAATATATCGGTTGATATAAATGATACTGCATATATAATGTATACTTCGGGCTCTACAGGAAAGCCTAAAGGAGTATTGGTAACACATAAAAACCTGGTTAATTTTTTATGTAGTATGATGGAGGAACCGGGAATTGATGAAAATGACACATTACTCTCAATAACTACGGTATCATTTGATATTGCCGGGTTAGAGTTGTTTCTTCCGCTATTAAAAAGAGCTGCATTGGTAATAGCTAATGATGAGGTAGCTAAAGATAGCCGTCTTATGCTCGAACTTTTAAAAGATGAAAATATCACCATGCTACAGGCTACGCCTACAACTTGGCAAATGTTGATAGACGCAGGATGGGAAGAAAAGTTGCCTGTTAAGGCACTTTGTGGAGGAGAAGCATTACCCATAGGATTGGCAAAAAAGATATTGGAACGGGTAAATGAGTTATGGAATGTATATGGGCCTACAGAAACAACAATATGGTCTGCAATTAAAAGAATTTTAAAAGATGATGATATCATTACTATAGGTAAGCCTATAGCAAATACACAACTGTATATTTTAAATGAACAAAATCATTTGGCAGTTCCCAATACAGTTGGAGAAATATGTATTGCAGGAGACGGAGTTTCTAAAGGGTATTGGAAACGTACAGACTTAACTGATGAAAAATTTATAAAGAATCCATTTGAAAATGAAGATAATTCAACTTTATACCGCACAGGAGATGTGGGGAAATTACTTCCTACAGGAGAAGTACAATGTCTTGGACGTATAGATCATCAGGTTAAAATTAGAGGACACCGTATTGAATTAGGAGAAATAGAAAAAGTTCTGGATACGCTTGATCACATACATACTTCTGTTGTAGTTATGAAAAATGATGTATTGGTTGCCAATATAATCTCAACACAGTTAGATACCCTGTCGGAGGCTACAATAAATAATTGGAAAAACACCTTGATTGATATATTACCCGCTCATATGGTGCCTAAGCGATTTAATTTGCTTGATGAATTTCCTACCACATTAAATGGAAAGATAGATCGCAAAGCTTTAACTAATTTATCATCAACTACTAATGTAGAAGAAAAATTTAATGAAGCTTATACCAATTCAGAACAAATTATTACTACTATTTGGCAAGAATGTTTAAGAATTGAGAAAATAGACATTCACAGCGATTTCTTTGAGTTAGGAGGACATTCTCTTATTGCAGTAAAGGTAATGTCGCTGATAGAGAAACAAACGGGAAACAGACTGCCACTGGCTGCCTTGCTGGAACATCCTACTATTCATAAGCTAGCGGCGTATTTGGATAGAAAGTGTATTTCATGGGATTCGTTGGTCCCTCTGAAACCTAAAGGAAATAAACCTCCTCTTTTTATTGTGCACGGAGCAGATTATAATGTTTTAATTTATAAAAATTTGGCAGATCATTTGGCTGATGATCAACCTGTTTATGCTTTACAAGCCAAAGGACTTAGTGGAGATATAGAGCCTCACGATTCTGTTGAAGCGATGGCGTCTCATTATATATCGGAAATCGAATCTGTAAATCCGAATGGGCCTTATGCATTGGCTGGATTTTCTTTTGGAGGGATAATTGCTTATGAAATGGCAAAACAATTGAAGAATAAAGGAAAAAAAGTAAAGATTCTGGCTTTACTCGATAGTTATGTTTATCCTTCTTATTATTATTCTAATCCTTTAGTTAAAAAAACAGTTTCAACCTGTTATAATATAGCTCAGTTAATTTTTATGATGTTTAATATGTTTAGTAGTGTAAAAAACTTTAAACGAAGAAGAGATTTGCTTAAGATCAAAATTTATGGGGTGTATTTAAGGTTGAAATATGGACGTGAAGAACAAAAACAAATGCAATTTAACCGTACGTCAAAAATAGATGAAATGCATCAACTGGCATTTGATCGTTATAATTTAATTCCGCAAGACATAAAAGTTGATTTGTTTAGAGCGACTAAAAATATTTTTTACGCGCATGATTATAAATATTTAGGGTGGAGAAAAATAGCTTTAGGAGGAATCAGAAAACACATGATCCCGGGAAATCATTCCGAAATGTTTTTCCCTCCTGCTGTTGAAGATTTTGGAAGTAGTCTGCAACACGCGTTAGATAATAATGATTCGGAAATTTAAATCAGGTTGTGTTCAATGCTGGAACAGCAACTCCAAATCCCTTTTTTAAAGCTCTGTAATGTTTCTGGCCGATACTCCTGTATGTGTTTTAATCAATTCAAATGTTACCCGTATTCCTTGTTTGATAGTTCGATACCCCTCTCCCGGAATAGCAGTAAAGTTGAAAAAAATTAATTCAGGAATATCTGTAGCATTAATATATCCATTACCTGTTTTTATATCAAAAGATTCAATTATTCCTTTATGAGTGGCTGGTTCTGAATCTTCGGAGTTATTCTGGCTCCATACTTGTTGAGGTATTCTTATCTTTTTTACGTGTTCAGTGTTATATGCTTCATAAGAATAATAATCCATTTTACTCATAATAGCTCTTAAATCCTGTCTTAATTCTTCCAGAGTTGGACGCCCCACAAAATACCATCCGTTATACACGTTATAAATTTCCAGGTCAGGCTTTAAAACATAAGTAATCGGTAATGCTGTATAAGCATATTCTCCTTCTGTTTCATCTAAAATATCCAGTTGTTTGATCAGTTTCCGTTGCGTATCAGAAAAAAATGTCCAGTTAGCCCCAAGTCCTGAGCGAAATGCAGCAGAAACTTTTGATTCATCAGTGCTAATAGATATAAGGTTACAAAAGTTTACGTTTAACTCCTTTTGAAACTCAACGAGCATCCGAAACTGTTGTTGATCTCTTGGACAGAAGAAGCCGCGATAAAAAACTACTATTAATGGATAACCATCTTTAAATCCGTATCTTTTATCAGCTTCACTTTGTTTAGTAAACGATGATAGAATTCTGAATTTTCCGGTGTGATCCTGAAGTTTAAAATCCGGGAAAAAATCTTTCGGTTTTAATTTCCCTGACATTATTCTAACGGTTTTAAATCATGTAATGCAGTTGGAATGAGTTCTGAAACGGTTGGATGAATATGGACAGCACGAGAAATGACAGTATACGGCATATCTGCGTACATAATATCTAATAAAGAGTGAATAATCTCATCTCCTTCGATACCTAATATTGATGCTCCTAATATTCTTTTTGTTTCGGCATCAACCAGGATTTTCATAAATCCGTTTGCTTCGCCTTTTTCTCTTGCCCTGGAAATACGCTGCATAGTACGCGTAGTAATGAGTGCTTTTTTGCCGGAAGCACGCACCTGCTCTTCGGTCATTCCTATTCTTCCCAGTGCCGGATCAATATATAATCCGTAACACGGAATACGATCACTTACCCTTCTCGGATCATTATCAAATAAGTTGGCTGCTACTATTTCAAAATCGTTATAAGCAGTATGAGTAAAAGCGCCTTGTCCGTTACAATCTCCTAACGCCCATATGCCTTCAACATTCGTTTTTAATTCGTCATTAACTTCAATAAATCCGCGATCATTTACTTTGATATCAGTATTTTCTAATCCGAGGTCTCCTGTATTGGGTACTCTACCTATTGCCAATAATAAATGAGACCCCTCTACACGTCTATCTCCTTTATCACAATCTACATCTACAACTACTTTTCCATTTTCCATTTTTCCTTTAAGACACGTAGCTCCTAAACGAAATTGAATATCTTCCTGTTCTAAAATATCTTTTATGCCTTCAGAAACATCGCTGTCTTCTCGTTTAACTAATCTATCTCCTCTTTCAATAATGGTAACCTTACTTCCGAATCTTCTAAACATTTGCCCAAATTCCAGGCCGATATAACTTCCTCCTACGACAATTAAATGCTCAGGAACATAATCTAAATCCATGATATTTGCATTGGTCAGTACATCTATCCCCTCATAGTCTTTCGGAATCCTTGCTTTACCTCCTACGTTGATAAAGATTTTATCGGCAGTCAGCAATTTACCATTAACATTTATGGTATTATTATTTTCAAAACGGGCATGTCCTTCAAAAACAGTTATATTCTTTGTAGATTTCATCCAGTTTTCTACTCCCTTATTTGATTTACTTACAATAGCATCTTTACGTGCTTTTACCAGTTTCATATCCACAGAAATATCACCATTAATGATGACTCCGAATTCTGCTCCTCTTCGGGCAACGTGTGCTGCTCTTGCACTGGCTACCATGGTTTTGGTAGGAGTACATCCGTTGTTTACACACGTCCCTCCAAATTTACCTTTTTCTATAACGGCGGTTTTTAATCCTTCTGAAGCACATTTTGCTGCCATAGACGGCCCTGCTTGTCCGGTTCCTATAATAATAGCATCAAATTTTTCCATGGAAAATAATATTTTTATGAGATCTTAAATTGATTATTTTAAAGTGTATTTTGAGAATACTTAAATGTAGAGAAAAAATGTACTATATGGAAAAAGAATTAATGTATTTTTAACAAGGCAAACAACTTCAGATATTTATTACTTCTACTGTTTAAGGAATTTTAGAAATTGGGTGGTTTAAATCAAAAAAATATTGACTGATTTAGAAAAGAAGCGATTAATGTATGATTTTTATCATTTTTTTGATTGTTCATGATTGCTACTTTAGTATTGTGAAATTATTCAACCTAAAAATAGCAAAATGAAAAACTTCTTAACGATTGGTCTGATTTTAATAATCGGACTTCTGATGGGTGGATGTGCTGGTCTTAATATTTCTTCTGATTTTGACACCAAAACTGATTTTCGAAAATATACCACATATCAAATTTGTCCTGAAGATTTAGTAGTGAAAAATTCTCAGTACCCTGAATACGATAATCAATTTAACAGGAACTTAATAAAAGAGGCAGTTGAATCTGGGATGAATATGAAAGGTTATAAGAGAGATGAAAGCAACCCAGAGCTCCAGGCTGGATTCAAGTTTGTGATTTCAGATGAAGTAGTTTCTTTAATTAACTGTTATGATGAATCAGAATTTGGATATGGGTCTATCTATAAATTAGATAATTATTATTACAAAGAAGAAACATTAATGGTTTACGTATCAGATTTAAAAACTAATCAAGTAATCTGGCATGCTATTATATCTAAAAATTTAACATCTTCTCCTGAAAAATTAAAGCGTACGATTCAGGAAAAAATAGCTAAGCTTTTTACAAAATACCCCATTTAAACAAAAAACTATGAAAATAGATATTCAATTTGTACATACGACTGCCAGTTTGGAATTACAACAATTTGTTCTTAAAAGAGTGGAAAAACTTTCAGAGAAATATCATGATATTATCAAGGCAGATGTCTTTTTGAAAGAAGAAAATGATCCGTCTCTGAAAGGAAATATATGTGATATTCGATTGAGTATTCCCGGGCCATTCATTTTTGCTTCTTCTAATGAAGAAAGTTTTGAAGCTGCAATAGTTGAGACGATAAACGACTTAAAGAAGCAATTGGACAAGCGGAAAGGAAAACAAAAAACGACAAGATAAAAAGATAACTGCTAACTGATTTTTACGATATATTTTTTAAAGAAACAATCTTATAAAATAGTTAAGATACGTTCCAGTGCCATGCCCCGGGAGCCTTTAATTAATAATGTGGCGTTTTCAGGAAGCTCATTTTGTATATGAAGTTTTAGATCTTCAAAAGATTTAAATTTTTTTAACTGAGTTTTGGTTTCAAAAAAGTTTTCACCGATTAAGTACGTAATCGTATTTTCTAAGATTTCCGCTTTTTCGGCAATTTTTTGGTGCTCTTCCATGGCTGTTGCTCCCAGTTCAAACATATCTCCCAGAAACGCAACTTTCTTAACGTTGGTTAGGCCGGAGAAGTTATCAAGAGCAGCCATCATACTGGTAGGGTTTGCGTTATAAGCATCTAAGATAATTTTATTTGAACCTTTTTGAATGAGTTGAGATCTGTTGTTAGACGGAATATAGTTTTCAATAGCATCTTTGATCTTATCTAAAGGTATTTTAAAATAAGTACCAATAGTAACAGCTAAAGCGATGTTGTTGGCATTGTAGCTCCCTATAAGTTGAGAGTTTATTTTAGTACCATTAACTTTTAATGAAACAAACGGATTTGTGGTTACACTTTCGATATTTACATCTGAAGAAGATTGAATACCAAACCCGTATTTATGCGAATACGTATTAAGTTTATTTTTTTGAATACTATCGTCTTCATTATAAAAAATGTGTTTCTTATTATTTTTTAAATGATCATAGAGTTCGCTTTTTCCCTTTATAACCCCTTCAACACCACCAAAACCTTCCAGATGCGCTTTTCCAAAGTTAGTAATCAAACCATAATCGGGTTCAGCGATACTACACAAAAAATCAATTTCTTTTAAATGATTGGCCCCCATCTCGACTATGCCCAACTGGGTATGTTGATCCATAGTTAATAATGTAAGAGGAACACCAATGTGATTATTTAAATTTCCTTGAGTAGCAGTAGTTTTAAATTCTTTAGAAAGTACCGCATTAATGAGTTCTTTAGTAGTAGTCTTACCATTACTTCCTGTCAGGCTTATTATAGGAACATTGAGATGTTTTCTATGAAAATTAGCTAATTGTTGAAGCGATGATAAAACATCATCAACCAAAATCATATTTTTTGATGTGTTATAGTTTATTTCATCTATAACTGCATAAGAGGCTCCTTCAGCTAATGCTTTTTCTGCAAACTTATTACCATTAAAATTCTCTCCTTTTAAGGCAAAGAAAATACAGTCTTTTTCAATTTTACGGGAGTCTGTAGAAATTGTTTTACAGTTTAAAAACAGGTCGTGTAGTTCATTAATACTCATAAAAATAAAAGTATAAAAAAAGCGCTGTATAATCAGCGCTTTTTTTAAATATTACTCAGGATTTTATCCTCTAGGCGTTTTTTTCTTTTTCGATTTAGAACCAACTCTGGACATCGCACATCTAAATCCGATGTAGTCGGTTGCCATATATTGTGGAAGGTATCTTCTTTGTGCAGGATCCAGCCAATAAGCACGATCTCTCCAGGATCCTCCTTTATAAACCCTTACTTCATCATCAACCAAAGTAGTACGAGCTGTTTTGTCGTATTCTCTAATAAGGTTTCCGGTAGAATCTTTACTTACTTTATGTTTTGGAGAATTGTACATACGTTTAGTATCTACTTCTTCATCTTCATCCTGGAATCTATCAAAATACCTGGTAGAACTATAATCTCCATCTCTATATCCTCTGTTATCACTTTCTGAGAAGTTAGATCTTAAATAAGCGTCGTCTTTAGTAATTGCTACAGTAGCTAATTCTCCAGGTAAATCTCTGGCTACTATTCTACCATTACTCAATGTATCGTATACAATATTGTCTGCACCTACTATTGCAACTTTACCGTCTTTACCAATAGTAGTTTTGGTATAAACATTACCACGGAAGTAGTTGAAATCATTAGCTTCATCGTCTACTATAGGTCTGTAAACATCGGCTACCCATTCTGCTACATTACCAGCCATATCATATAATCCAAGTTCGTTTGGAGGATAAGACTTTACCTGTGCAGTAATATCGGCACCGTCATCAGACCATCCGGCTATTCCACCGTAATCTCCTTTACCTTGTTTGAAGTTAGCTAACTGATCTCCTCTGGATACTCTCTTCCCGGAACGAGTATAGTCTCCCTCCCAAGGGTATTTTTTTCTACCTCTGTAATTATTGTATTCTCTTTGTCCTACCTGTGCTTGTGCTGCATATTCCCATTCTGCTTCAGTTGGTAACCTGTACTCAGGTAAAATAATACCGCTGGTTTGTTTAGCGTAGACGTTAACAGAATCTTTTTTAGATTTTGCACTTCCCTGTAGAGAGTCTATTTGTCCTCCATAAGTAGCACTAGGGTTTTGTAAATAAGCTTTTGTACTAAAAGTACTGCTGGTTCCATTATCTAGTACAGCATATTTTGTACCTCTTTCTACAAATCCTTCTCTTTCCAGTACGGCTTCATTAACACGATCTGTACGCCATTCACTAAATTGAACAGCCTGTACCCAGTTTACTCCTACGACAGGATATTCTGCATATGCGGGATGACGTAAATAATTGTTGGTCATCACTTCATTATATCCTAAACGATTTCTCCAAACCAAAGTATCAGGCAAAGCACCTTTGTAGATGTTTGCATATTTTGGATCTTCCGGCGGATATACCTTCTTTAAATAATCTAAATATTCAAGGTACATTACATTAGTAACTTCTGTTTCATCCATGTAAAAGGATTGCACGTGTTGTTGTGTAGGTGTATTGTTCCAATCGTGCATAACATCGTCCTGTACTTTTCCTTTGGTAAAAGTACCTCCTTCAATAAATACTAGCCCTGGTGCAGTCTCCTGCTCTTTAAAACTAGTATTATACTGGAATCCACCGTCTTTGTCGTTGATTTTCCAACCAGTTGCTCTGGATGTGTTTTTAGAAGTAGATTTTTTACATCCTACTACGCTCACTACTATCATTAATAATAGCAGTAGCGTTCTAATAGAATTAACTTTCATAGAATTAAGATTTGAGTGTCTGAATTTGAGCCGCAATATAGCCATTAACATCATATTTTTAATTTCCTTCCCAAAAAATAGAATGATTATTTCAGATATTATCGGGACGAATAACATGCTAAAAACGATTTTTTAATGGTTTTATTATTCTTTTTTAAAAAAATAAAGTGATAAAATGTTAAATCTGCTTTAGAATTAACTGATGTACAGTATTTAGCCACCAAAGACTAATTAAAATAAGTTTTTTTACTAGCTTAGAGAATAAAACCAAATCTACAAATTGTGCGTAATGAATAATAAGAAGCAAGTAGATTTATAAATTGAGAATTATTTTAATGATTATGGTTTTTAAATATAAAAAGTGATTAAAAACCACATTTAAATAATTGAAAAATGTAAAGTTCGTATCTCTTTTTAAAAGATGCCTGAAATAACGCCTCCTATTTTAATGTTTAAAGAGAAAAGAGGTATGTTTGTATAAGAAAAAAGTTAAAAACTCGTTAATTTATAATTAGTAATGTGTTTTATGAAAATAAACACAATCTAGATTTATTTGACATAACGTAATGCTATACATGAAAAAAATAATATTGCCCTTTCTTTTACTAGTACTAATAGTAAATCAGGTGAGTGCTCAAGATGATCAATCAAGAGTTATTTCAACAGCTGTCCCCTTTCTTTTAATTGCTGCAGATGCCAGGGCTTCCGGATTGGGTGATATTGGAGTGGCAACTTCTCCAGATGCGTATTCTCAACAGTGGAACCCTGCTAAATATGCCTTTGCCGAAAAACAAATAGGAATAGGTTTAAGTTATACTCCGTTTCTGGCTGAATTAGTTAATGATATTTCTTTGCTTCAAGGGAATTTCTTTAAAAGAAATGAGCGAAGTGCATTTGCCTTTAGTTTAAGGTATTTTGGACTTGGAGAGATTGAATTGAGACAAAATGCAAACGATCCGGGTGAAATTGTAAGGCCAAATGAACTTTCTGTAGATGGTTCTTATTCATTAAAATTGAGTGAACGTTTTTCTATGGCAGTAGCAGGACGTTACATCCGATCGAATTTAAGATTGCAATCTGTAGACGCCAATGCTCAGGCAGGAAATACTTTTGCAGTTGATATTGCAGGATATTATCAATCTGAAGAGATTGCTTATAATAAATTTGACGGTAGATGGAAATTTGGATTTAATATATCTAATCTGGGGCCAAAAATAAGCTTTGATGAAGGAGGACAAGAAAACTTTATTCCAACAAATCTTAAAATCGGAGGAGGTTTTGATTTTATTTTTGATGGATCTAACAGGTTAAACGTTTCTACAGAGTTTAATAAATTATTAGTACCTACTCCAAGAGATTTTGATGGAGATGGAGATATAGATTCAGAAGATAATGCACAATACCAGGAGATAGGTTTTTTAAGTGGTGTTTTTGAATCATTTGGAGATGCTCCGGATGGACTTAGTGAAGAACTTCAGGAAGTTACATGGGCATTAGGAGCAGAGTACTGGTATCAGGATTCTTTTGCACTTAGAGCAGGATATTTTAATGAGAATGAAAATAAAGGAGCAAGAAAATTCTTTACACTAGGTGCTGGTTTTCAATTTAGAGCAGCAACCATAGATGTTTCTTATTTATTTTCATCTTCAAGTGTGAGAAATCCACTGGAAAATACATTGAGATTTTCATTGACCTTTAATTTAGGTAATGATTTTATTGAACTCTAATTTCTAATTTAAAAGGAGATTCTTAAAACTATATCAAAAGATAGAATATAGGTATCAATATAAGAGTTTTGTATAGAGTCCATTCATGACGATAAAATTTTTAACAGATGAAACGAGCATGCTAAAAGTTGTATCACTTAACAGAATGATGAATTGCAAACAGCATGTAACCTTTGAAAAATAATAAAAAATAAGCACATGAAAGAATTAAAACTAACTACTTCTTTTATTGTTTATGATGGATTGAAGGAGCTTCCCGAAGAGGTTCGTTATGTCATGGATCAGGCTATTCTTTCAAGAGAGAAAGCTTATGCTCCGTATTCAGCATTCAAAGTTGGGACAGCAATATTGTTAGAAAATGAAGAGGTTGTAGTTGGAAATAATCAGGAAAATGCCTGTTATCCATCCGGATTATGTGCAGAACGAGTAGCTATCTACCATGCAGGAGCTGTTTATCCTGACGTTAACATAAAAACAATAGCCATTACAGTCGCTTCAAGTAACTATAAAGTAGAAGATCCTGCACCTCCGTGTGGAGCTTGCAGACAGGCAATAGCCGAATATGAAGTGAAGCAAAATACTCCCATAGCAATATACTTTATGGGGGAGACCGGGAAAATAATCAAGTCTGATTCTGTGAAAAATTTATTGCCATTCCTCTTTGATCAATCTTTTTTGTAAAAAAAGAAAAACTTCTCCCTAAAATCATTACTTTTCCCGACAAAATTAATCCCACAGAACTATTTAACTTATTTTAAGTAAAGAGATTAATTGAAATGGATTATTATTATCTGTTTTCGTTTTATCACTTTTATTTAAAATACTATTTTTGTTATTAAAGATTAAAGACGAAACATTAATAGAGAATTACAAAGTAGATTTTAAAATAAAAATGGAGGCGTTTTAAATCCTCCTGAAAATCTTAAAACTACTGCTTAAATTAAAAAATGTAAATGAAGAAAATTACAAAAGAAGTATATCTTAAATGGTATGAAGATATGCTTTTCTGGAGAAAGTTTGAAGATAAACTAGCTGCTGTTTATATACAACAAAAAGTTAGAGGTTTTTTACATTTATATAATGGACAAGAAGCCGTACTAGCAGGTTCTTTACATGCAATGGACCTTTCAAAAGATAAAATGATTACTGCTTATAGAAATCATGTACAACCTATTGGTATGGGAGAAGATCCAAAAAGGGTAATGGCCGAATTATTTGGGAAAGGTACAGGGACTTCTCAAGGTTTAGGAGGGTCAATGCATATTTTCTCTCCGGAAAAAGGTTTTTATGGCGGGCATGGAATCGTTGGAGGTCAAATCCCATTAGGTGCAGGACTGGCATTTGCCGATAAGTATTTTAATAAGGGAGGAGTTACTCTAACGTACATGGGAGATGGAGCGACAAGACAGGGGTCATTACATGAAACATTTAACCTGGCTATGTTGTGGAAGTTACCGGTGGTATTTATTGTAGAAAATAATGGATATGCTATGGGGACTTCTGTAGAACGTACTGCTAATCATACGGAAATATGGAAACTGGGATTAGGATATGAAATGCCTTGCGGACCGGTAGATGGAATGAATCCTGTTAAAGTAGCAGAAGCAGTAAGTGAAGCTGTAGAAAGAGCTCGTAGCGGTGGCGGACCAACATTTTTAGAAATGAAGACATACCGATACAGAGGTCATTCTATGTCTGATGCACAACATTACAGAACAAAAGAAGAAGTAGAAGAATATAAAAAAATAGATCCGATAACACAGGTACTTGATGTGATTAAGGAGAAAAAATACGCAACTTCAGAAGAGATAGAAGTGATTAATAAAAGAGTGAAAGATTTGGTGAAAGAATGCGAGAAATTTGCTGAAGAGTCACCATATCCGGAAAAAAATGTTATGTATGATGTTGTGTACGAACAAAAAGATTATCCGTTTTTACCTCATAAATTATAAAGATCATGGCAGAAATAATTAATATGCCTAGGCTAAGTGATACCATGGAAGAAGGTGTTGTAGCAAAGTGGTTAAAAAAAGTAGGAGACAAAGTAGAAGAAGGAGATATCTTAGCTGAGATTGAAACAGATAAGGCTACTATGGAATTTGAATCGTTTCATGAAGGAACTCTTCTTTATATTGGGGTAGAAGAAGGTGATGGTGCACCGGTAGATACGCTTTTGGCTATTATCGGAAATCAGGGAGAAGATGTTTCATCACTTTTAAATGCAGCTCCTGCATCAGCATCAGTTCAAGAAGAAAAAGAAACACCTGTTGCAGAAGTTAAAGCAGAAGCTCCTGTAGCTGAAGTTTCAATGGCAATTCCGGAAGGAGTAGAGGTTGTAAAAATGCCTCGCCTGAGCGATACTATGGAAGAAGGTACGGTAGCTACCTGGCTTAAGAAAGTAGGTGAAGAAGTAGAAGAGGGAGATATTTTGGCCGAGATTGAAACAGATAAGGCTACGATGGAATTTGAATCGTTCTACTCAGGAGTATTATTGCATATTGGGATTGAAGAAGGAGGTACAGCTCCTGTAGATGAGGTGTTAGCAGTAATTGGTCCAAAAGGAACCGACGTAGATAGTGTTTTAAAAGCATTTCAATCTGGAGGTGCAGCAACAACAATTTCTTCTGAAACAACAGAAAATGTAAGTCATGAGACTGTAACCGTAACCTCGGAAGCACCGGTTGTTAATAATGGAGAAAGAATATTTGCTTCTCCATTGGCTAAGAAAATAGCCAGTGAAAAAGGAATTGAACTGTCTCAGGTTACAGGGACAGGAGAAAATGGAAGGATAGTGAAGAAGGATGTTGAGAATTTTACTCCGTCATCTAAACCTGAAAGTGCTCCGGTTGCAGAAGAAAAAGCTAAAGCAGACAAAACTCCTGCTTATGTGGCGCCTTTTGTTCCTGCAGGAGAAGAGAGCTTTGAAGATGTTAAGAATTCTCAAATGCGAAAAGTGATCGCTAAGCGTTTAGGAGAATCTAAGTTTAGCGCACCTCATTATTATCTTACCATTGAAGTGGATATGGATAATGCTATTGCTTCAAGAAAAATAATTAATGAATTACCAGACGTAAAAGTATCTTTTAATGACATGGTTGTAAAGGCTTGTGCGATGGCTTTACGTAGACATCCTCAGGTAAATACAACCTGGAATGGAGATACTACACGATACAATAAACATATACATGTTGGTGTAGCTGTAGCGGTTGAAGATGGTTTAGTAGTTCCGGTATTGAAGTTTGCAGACCAAATGAATATTAATGAAATTGATATCAGGGTTCGTGACCTTGCAGGTAAAGCCAGAAATAGAAAGCTAACCCCGCAAGAAATGGAAGGCAGTACCTTTACTGTTTCTAATTTGGGAATGTTCGGAATCGTAGAGTTTACTTCTATTATAAATCAGCCAAACTCTTCAATTTTATCGGTAGGTACTATAGTTCAAAAACCTGTGGTTAGAAATGGAGAAATTGTAGTTGGTAATACCATGAAAGTAACATTAGCATGCGATCATAGAACAGTTGACGGAGCTACAGGGGCTCAGTTTTTACAAACTTTAAAAGCTTACTTGGAGAACCCGGTAACCATGTTGGCTTAAAAATAGATTTACCAGGAATATTAAAAAAAGCATCCCACAATAAAGGATGCTTTTTTTAAATCCTTTATTATAATTACTTCGTAAGTGTTTATTGAAAAGTAATAGATTTTAACCAAGTCTTTTATAGGCTAATCTTTATCTTATTTCGAAGATTTTTATGAATTCAGATTTATTTATTTCCGATATCTATACTAAAATATGGCTAAAGCATAATAATAATTCCAAACCTGCTACAGAATTTGACTTTGTTAGGAATATCAAATTTGTTAAAAATAGAAACTTACCTATGGTTTATACCAATGTAGGAGGACATTTAACAAAAGGAGTTTTGTACACATTGCACAATTTACAATCAAAGCAATGTAAAAAGAAGGTATGCAAGGTAATAGATGTGCCATCTTATTTTAAACTTGATCCTGATCATTCTGATCAACTCCAAAGTAAAAGTAATATTAAAGTAAAAAAATTAAAGCAACATAAGGGATACCTAACTAAATTAGAGGGAAATCCTAGTCTTGATGCTTTTCTGAAAAGCAGGTTTAATGCTAAGACCAGGGGTAAGTTCAGGAGCTATAAAAAGCGATTGGAATATAGTTTTAATATTACTTATGAGGTTTATTTTGGAAATATATCTAAGGAAGAATACCAATTTATTTACGATTGTTTTTATAGACTTTTAAAGCAGCGGTATCAAAATAAAAAAGAAGATGTAGCGATTCTAAGGCCAGATAAATGGAAATACTTTTTGGAGCTTGGTTTTGAAATGATACTAAATAAAGAAGCTTTTTTGACGGTTATCTATAATGATGGAACACCTATCAGTATTTCTTTTAATTATTGTAATAAAGAGTTCATTCATGGATATCTTACGGTTTTCGATACGAATTATTCTAAATTTAGCTTAGGACATATTTCTTTCATGAAAATTGTAGAATGGGGGATAAAAAATAAAATTAGATTTTATGATTTTTCAAAAGTAGAGTTTGAATATAAGAAACGATGGTGTGAAGTAGTTTATGATTTTGAGATGCATATTTTCTATGATTCTGATTCCAGTATATCTAAATTAATTAAAACAGGAGTTGCTGCAAAATATGGAGTTTTAAAATACTTAAGAGATAAGAAAATCAATAAAAAATGGCATAAACTTCTTTTTTATCTTAAAAATAAAAGGAGTCAGACATTATCCGATAATTATCAAATTGAAGATGCTTTTGAAGACTATTTAGGTAGTGAAAAATATATTGAAATTAAATTTTCTGATATAGAATGCAATGTTATAAAGAAGATTACTATTGATTTTTTATACAAAAATAAGATTAGATTTAATGAGGTTAAAATCTATCTTTATCGTGATAGAAAAGGAACATATATTATAGAAGGGGAAGGGCACAAACAAAAAGTTATTTTAACCTATTAATAATTCTTTTCGTATTATCTTTAAATTTTGAAATAGGATCATTTTTACAAGTAAATGAAAAAAGTTATTATCACAGGAGCAAGCAGAGGGATAGGTTTTGAATTGGTTAAGCTATTTGCAAATGCAGGGCATAAAGTTTTAGCACTATCAAGAAATTTCGAACCAATTGCCGCACTAAAACATGAGAATGTTTCCGGTTTTTCTTTTGATTTATGTGAGAAAGGAGATTTTCAGAAACTTTCAGATTATATATCCTCTGAATGGAAAACAGTAGATGTTTTAATCAATAATGCAGGTAAACTTGTACATAAGCCTTTTACAGAGATTACATCAGACGAATTTGAAAGTGCATATCGTGTCAATGTCTTTGGAGTAGCCGAAACTATAAAATTAGTGTTGCCTTTTATGTCAAAAGAAGGACATGTGGTAAGTGTAAGTAGTATGGGAGGTGTACAAGGGAGTGTTAAATTTGCCGGATTATCAGCATATAGTTCTTCAAAAGGAGCATTAATTACTTTAACCGAATTGTTGGCAGAAGAATATAAAGAAACAGGGCCGTCATTTAATGTATTAGCTATAGGAGCTGTACAGACAGAAATGTTAGAAGAAGCTTTCCCTGGTTATAAAGCGCCATTAAGTGCTCTGGAAATGGCCGAATATATACATGATTTTGCATTAACAGGGAATAAATTTTATAATGGAAAAATTTTGCAGGTTTCTAATTCTACCCCTTAACTAGTTCGTTAATAAGTTCCTCATTTAAAGATATTTTCTATACACCAAAAAAGTATTTTTGTATAAGATGGAGCAAATTCTTCAGAAATACCTTCCTGAGATGGCTGTGAAGCCTTGTTTTGAATTGATCAAAACTCATGATGTTCATTTAAAAATTGTGAATGAACGATTGACTCGTCATGGAGACTATAGAAGAATGCCAGATGGAAAACATCAAATCACTGTAAATGCTTCCTTAAATAAGTATAAGTTCTTAATTACCCTTGTACACGAGATCGCTCATTTAGTAGCATTTGAAAAATATGGGCGTTTAATCAAACCACATGGAATAGAATGGAAACACAGTTTTCAACGGTTGATGCTCCCTTTTATACGCCCCGAAATATTTCCTTCTAATTTAATAACATTTGTTGCTCATCATTTTAAAAACCCCAGAGCCAGTAGTGATACTGATGTAAATTTAGCTTTGGCGTTAAAAAAATATGATCCTCAAAATGATAAAAACTATATTTTTGAATTACCCCCCAATAGTTTGTTTAGGTTGTATAATGGAAAAATCTTTAAAAAAGGAAAGAGAAGAGTTAAGCGTTATGAATGCCTTGAAGTAGCAACGGGAAAAATTTATTTGTTTAATCCTAATGCTGAAGTAGAATTTTTAAAATCAGACTATCAACTATAATCAAATTAACACCTTTATTTTTTAATGCATATGAATAAAAATTATTATGCCGTTTTAATGGCTGGCGGGGTTGGCTCAAGGTTTTGGCCGGTGAGTACTTCAGGTTTTCCAAAACAATTTCACGATATGTTAGGAACCGGAGATACATTGATTCAAAAAACATTTTTTCGTTTGAACAAACTAATTCCAAAAGAGAATATTTTTATATTGACCAATGAAAAATACAATGACCTGGTATTAGAACAATTACCGGAAATAGAACAACGTCAGGTTGTTCTTGAACCAGCCATGCGAAATACGGCTCCGTGTATTTTATATGCATCATTGAAAATTCAAAAAGAAAATCCGGATGCGGTTATGATAGTTGCACCAAGTGACCACTGGATTGAAAATGAGGACGAGTTTATGCGAAATGTAGAAACTTGTTTTAAAGCTTGTCAGGAAGATTCAATTTTGGCAACTTTAGGAATTCAACCTACTTTTCCAAATACGGGCTATGGGTATATAGAATATGATAAGACTTCTGTAGATAAGGTTAAAAAAGTACATCAGTTTAAAGAGAAACCAACATATGATAAGGCAAAAGAATATATAGCTCAAGGAAACTATTTATGGAATGCCGGAATTTTTATGTGGAGTGTAACTACTATTATCAATGCATTTAAAGAATATCAGCCAACACTTTTTTCGTTACTGAATAATGGTTTAGAAGTTTATAATACTTCCGAAGAGAATCTGTTTATTGAAGAAAATTATCCAAAAGCCGAAAATATCTCTATAGATTATGCTATTTTAGAGTACTCCAAATCTATATATGTACTTCCTGCTGCATTTGATTGGAATGATTTGGGAACCTGGGGGTCTCTTTATGAAAAACTGGATAAAGACAAATCTCAAAATGCTGTAGTAAATGCAAGAATAGTTAATGAAGATGCATCAGGAAACATGATTCGAACTGCTAAGGATAAAATTGTGGTGGTAGACGGAATTGAAAACTATATCATAGTTGACAAAGAAGAAGTACTACTTATCTATCCTAAATCAAAAGAACAAGATATTAAAAAAGTGCTGCAAAAAGTGAAAGATAAATTTGGAGACCATTACGCATAACAACAACCATGGAAGAAAACAAGCCAATTGATTCAAATACAGGGGAAGAAGTCAAAAAAGACTTTTCGGGACTATTAGGAAGTATGAAAAAGTTCTTGGCAGAACTTTTAGACATCAGAAAAGATACAGATCAACAAGCGACTATTGAAACCATAAAAGCAGACATTCCTTTTAAGGGGCATACGTCCTGGATTCTGATATGTTCTATTTTCATCGCTTCTATTGGATTAAATGCAAACTCAACAGCTGTTGTAATTGGGGCTATGTTGATTTCTCCTTTAATGGGACCTATATTAGGAATGGGAATGTCACTAGCAATAAATGATATAGATACGCTCAGAAGATCTATCAAAAATTTTGGAGTAATGGTAGGTTTAAGTGTATTAACGGCTTTTTTATTTTTTAAATTTTTCCCGCTCAGGGATGAGTCCTCAGAATTATTAGCCCGTACAGCTTTTGATATCAGAGATGTTTTAATTGCTTTTTTTGGAGGGCTTGCATTGGTTATTGCCAGGACAAAGAAAGGAACTATAGCTAGTGTGATTTTTGGAGTTGCTATTGCCACAGCCTTGATGCCTCCGTTATGTACAGTTGGATTTGGTTTGGCTATAGGTAATCTTAAGTATGCTGGTGGAGCCATGTATTTATTCACGATTAATACGCTTTTTATAGCATTGGCTACATTTCTGGTGCTTAAATTACTTCGGTTTCCAATGGTACGTTATGCGAATTCGGCAAGAAGACGTTTTATTGCTCGTATAGCTTCTTTGACAGCTCTCATTGTTATGATCCCGACCGGATATACTTTTTATCAGGTTTTTCAGGAATCATTGTTTAAAAATCAGGCCAATATGTTTATTAAAGATAATATCAAAACATATCAATTTTCCGGAAGCGGACGTTTCCTGGAAAACTTTACGAGCATGGATTATCTGAGCACTCAAAAATCTTCTATTGAACTTGTTTTTATGGGAGACGAAGCCATTCCGGATAATGTAATTGACACCTGGAATGCTCAAAAACTATCCGATAGTAAATACAGTAAATTAAAAAATACAGAATTGAAAATTGTTCAGGGAGGGAGAGATGATTCAGAAGAGAAATTTAATTTTGTGAGCGAGTTATATCAGAATAAAAAGGAAGAATTAGTTACAAAAGAAGCTCAAATTCGTGTATTGGAAGAAGAAGTTGCTAAACTTAGTAAATCTCCAATTAATAAAATTCCGTTTCAATCTATTGTAGATGAAGCAAAAGTGAATTATGAAAATCTACAGGAGATAGGCTTTTCTTCGGTTGTAAAAACAAATTTTAAAACAACTGATACTATTGCTACATTTTTAGTAAAGTGGTCAGATAGTATTGCAAGTGACGTTATTTCGAAAGATCAACAACGCTTAACAAATTGGCTGAAAATAAAGTTAGGGAGTGACAATGTTCAAATAAACGCTATTCAGTAAAGGTTTACTGGTCGTTTTCCAGGTACATTTTACGCACTTTTTTGAAAAGTTCTGAAGAATACACAAAATCGGTAACAGCTTTGTTATCGGTTTTAAAAACTTCTTTATTGCTTCCTTCCCAAGCTTTATAACCATCTTTTAGAAATACAATTTTCTCACCAATTTCCATGACAGAATTCATATCGTGAGTATTGATTACGGTAGTTATATTATATTCTCTTGTGATTTCCTGGATGAGGTTATCAATTAAAATTGCAGTTTTAGGGTCTAATCCTGAATTAGGTTCATCACAAAAAAGATACCTGGGGTTATTTACAATAGCTCGTGCAATGGCTACCCTTTTTTGCATACCTCCTGAAGCTTCAGCCGGAAACTTTTTATGCGCGTTAGGAAGGTTTACTCTTTTCAATACAATATCAGCTCGATCTTTCATTTCACTTTTAGACATTGAACTGAACATTTTTAAAGGAAACATTACGTTTTGCTCAATAGTCATGGAATCAAATAAAGCACTTCCCTGGAAGACCATTCCCATTTCCTGGCGCAGCATCATTTTTTCATCATTGCTTAGTTTTGAGTACGTTCTGTCATTGTAACATATTTTTCCTTCTTCCGGAGTGAATAAACCTAGTAATGATTTTAAGAAAACCGTTTTCCCCGATCCGCTTTGCCCAATGATCAGGTTAGTTTTTCCTTGATCAAAACAAGTAGAGATGCCTTTTAAAATATGGGCACTTCCAAATGACTTATGTAAATTTTCAACCAATATCATTAACCTAAAAGCATTTGAGTTAAAGTGAAATTTAATATAATAATAACGATACTTGTCCATACAAAGGCTGTGGTACTGGCCTTACCTACCTCTAAAGCCCCGCCTTTCATATAATAACCATGAAAAGAAGGAATAGTTGCTAAAACAAAGGCAAAAACAAATGTTTTTGTAAATGCATATATTACATGAAAAGTTAGAAAATCATATTGCAGTCCTTGTATGAACTCAGCACTTGTGCTGTAGCCTCCAAAGGCACCGGCTACATATCCTCCTAAAATACCAAAGAACATACCAATAGAAATTAAAAAGGGATAGGTGGCTAACGCAATAAGCTTTGGAAATACTAAATAATTAATAGAATTGACTCCCATTACCTCTAAGGCATCAATTTGTTCGGTTACTCTCATAGTTCCTATGCTGGAAGTGATATAAGATCCTACTTTACCTGCCATGATAATAGATATAAATGTTGGTGCAAATTCCAGGATTATTGATTGCCTGGTAGCAAATCCAACCAGATATTTTGGAATTAAAGGGTTTGAAATATTTAATGCGGTTTGAATAGTAACAACTCCTCCTATGAAAAAAGAAATAAAAATAACGATCCCTAAAGAGCTAAATATCAATTCTTCAACTTCTTTTAGGATTAAATCTTTTAAGATAGTCCATTTGGTAGGTTTTTTGAAAACCATACCAATCATTAAAAAATAACGTCCAATATCTTCGAGGTAATTCATGCAATAAAATAGAAGCCACTAAAGTATAAAAAAATATTGGAGTGCTCTTTTAACCTTAGCTTAAAGTTTTGTACTTTTTAAACGATTACATTTGCCAAAATTTATATAACTGAGAGGGTGTGCATCATAAAGTCAATGATGATTAGCTGCGACCCAGATAAATTATACCTAATCAAATTAATAGATAAAAGTAAAGCGATGAAAAAATATATTATTACTCTTTTTTGCCTGGGAATTTTTTCTGTCGGAACTAGTCAGGAAAAAGATGTTTTGAGTGTTAAAGGTGTAAATCAACATGTAATTAAAATTAATAGTAATTTATCTGTTGAACCATCCAGGAATCCGAAATTGGTAGTTGGGATTATAGTAGATCAAATGAGATATGATTATTTGACTCGTTTTTGGGACAGGTATGGAGAAGGCGGATTTAAAAGATTAATAAACGAAGGGTTTAACTGTAAAAACAATCATTATAATTACATCCCAACTTTTACGGGACCCGGACATGCATCTGTTTTTACAGGAGCAACTCCTTCTTCACATGGGATTATATCGAACTATTGGTATGATAAGGCGAACGATAAGTCTATTTACTGTGTTGCAGACGATAATTATAATTCTGTTGGGACCAGCTCAGACGCAGGAAAAATGTCTCCGATTAACATGAAGACAACTACAATAACGGATGAGTTAAGGTTAAAAACACAAATGAAAGGTAAGGTCATAGGTATAGCTTTAAAAGACAGAGGGGCAATTTTACCCGCTGGTCATGCTGCCAGTGCGGCATATTGGTTTCATGGGATGGACGAAGGTTCATGGATTTCCAGTACTTTTTATATGAATGAATTGCCAAAGTGGGTACAAGATTTTAACGCTTCGGATGCAGCAGAAAAATATAAGAAAGACTGGAACACAATAGAAGATATCAACACCTATGTTGAAAGTGGAAGTGATAATAATGCCTTTGAAGGTTTGTTTACAGGAGAAAAAGCACCAACTTTTCCTCATAAATTACCAAAGTTGTGGAAGAAAAATAAAGAGTTTGACATTATTAAATCAACACCTTATGGAAACAGCCTTACAGCAGATTTTGCCTTAGCTGCAATAGATGGAGAATCTTTGGGAACAGATGAAATTACAGACTTTTTAACGTTGAGCTTTTCCAGTACAGATTATGTAGGGCACAAATACGGAGTAAATTCCAAAGAAATACAAGACACCTATTTGAGACTAGATAAAGATTTAGAACGCTTTTTTAATGCGTTGGATGAAAAAGTAGGAAAAGGGGAGTATACCTTGTTTTTAACTTCAGATCATGGAGCTGTTGAAGTTCCTTCCTACTTGCAATCGGTTAGAATCCCAGCCGGATATTTTGATGAAGAAGCATTTGAAGGTCAATTAAAATCTTTTTTAAAAGAGAAATATAAAAGAGAAGGGTTGATTAAAAACATATCAAACGGACAAGTATTTTTAGATCATAATATTTTAAAAACGCAGAAGATTTCAAAAATAGAAATCCAGCAGGTTATCGCAGACGAAATTATAAATTATAAAGATATAGAAAGAGTGTATACCGGACATGCTATGCGAACTGTAAATTATGATCAGGGAATCCCTTATTTGCTACAGAACGGATATCATCAAAAACGTTCCGGAGATGTTCTGTTTGTATTGGCTCCGTCTACGATTGCTTATTCGAAAACAGGTTCTACACATGGATCAGGATTTTTGTATGATACACATGTACCTTTATTATTTTATGGAAACGGAATTAGTAAAGGAAGCACAGCAGAAAAAACAACAGTAGATGATATTGCACCTACTATTGCAACATTACTGGGGATTTCTTTTCCAAATGGAGCGACAGGAGAACCGGTGTATCAGGCTATAGAAGATTAATTATTTTAATTTGCTTAAAATACCATTCCATCTGAGTTTCCTGATAAAAGCACCTTCTTTTTCAGAAACTATGAATTGTATTTTTTTCTTCTTTGAAAAGCGATAACCTTTTAAACAATCGAATAAAATAGCAATTTTTTTATTTTTAATTGCCATTTTTAAAGCGGCGATATATGTAATGGCTGAGCCATAGCGCATTTTATACATAGCTTCTCCTTGCATGTATTTTGCTTTTTTATTGTATGATTTTCCCGTAGGACGGAGGTGTTTTACTTTAAGAGATTCATCAGTATGGATGATAAAATCATGAAATTGTGCTAGTAATTCGTCAACTGTGTCCCAGCCCATCGAATTTCTTAACCCTCCGATTTTTTTAAAACAAGTATTGCTATACGCTTTAAAAGCACCTCTAACATGATCTTTATTCATAGGATGATTCAGTTTCCATTCTCCTCCTTCGTTTTGCTGTTCATAAGCAAAACCACCTGCAATACCTACCTTGGTATTATTAGCAAAAGTATTGCCAATACTTTGAAAATAATTTTCCGGTAAAACTAAATCGGCATCCAGTTTTACTATAAAATCGTAATCATCATCCAGTTTTTTTAACCCTTCATTGAAGGCTTCAATTACTTTACTGCCTGGCAAGTGTTCGTTAGAAGAGGATTTGTTTACCTTTTCTATCCATGGATGCTTAGCAATATAGCGATCAATGATATTTTCGGTAGCATCGGAAGAATTGTCATTTACGATTACCATTTTTTTAGGTAAGAGTGTCTGATTTATTACTGACTCCAGAGTAAGGGCAATAAACCTTTCTTCGTTATGAGCCGGAATGATAATGTAGTAATTCAAAAAGAATAATTTTTAAGAATAAAGATACAATAGATTAATTTATGATTGTTGATTATTGATTGACGATTTATGAATAATGAATGATGAATGATGAATTTTGAAATTAGCAATTCAGCTGCAATTATATACATGCTTTTAGAAAATTAGTTTCAATTCTCCATTTTCAGGAATCAAATTCCATTTTTCGCACAGTTTATCAAATTCTGATTTCATGTTTTCAATATCAGTTAAACTCATATTTGGAACTCTAATTCCGCTGAAATTTTGAGCTTCCCAATTTATTAATTCAATGAATTGTTCAGTTTTCGCTGCTCCAGAGCCAATAGATTGAAGATTTCTCGTCATAATTTCTGACAACCAGGTTTCGGAACCTAAATTTCGGATTATTTCTTTATCAGATAATTCCTCTATGGTCATTCCTGATTTAATCTTCCCGTAAAAACCATTTTCCAATTTGAATTCTTTTTCAACAACATAGTGAGCAATATCGTGATTTGGAATATCTGGCCCAAGATTTACACTTGTTAGTGTTCCATCTTTTCTTTTACATGTTAGAGTGTTTCTATTTTTACCTTTTGTGATTATTATTTCCATCTCTCAAATTGCTTACAATAATTATATATGATTACTAATAGCTATATATCTATTATAGTTCGAAGATAACAAACCTTTAATTTTCATAAAAGACTTACCTGCGACTTATGTATACATTTCAATTGTTTTGCCAGGTATTTGATGTTGCCTTTAGTGGATTATTTTATTTTTCTACTTCCCTAATCAACTAATAGAATTACGATTTACGATTCACGATTTTTGAATTAGAATTCGAAGTTGGTTGTTTCCATTAGTGAGAGATCATTTCGCTGTACTCGTGATGACATTAACAGACTGTCATTGCGTATCGGGAGAAGCAATCTTTTTGATGGAAGAGATAAGGAATACGGATTTTAAATTAGAAATTAAGAACCGGAGACTCAAAAACTACGAAACTTATTAACCTTTGGAATCTTTCAAATAAATAAAGATAGAACTTAATTCTTTCTTTCGGCATAAACAGCGTAATACCTGGGGGTGAAGCTCCGGAGTAGAGGACGAATACCAATTTTATGTACAGGATTGGTCCATTTTTTCCTCGATTTTATTTCCCAACCGGCTTTTTCAAGCAGCCAATCAAATTGCCAGTCTTCAAACTCGTGATAATGACGATCCCACATATCTGTTTTACTTCGATATGCAGGTGAAAACCATAATCGAAGAGGGACAGAAGCTACTAGTTTAGTTGCTTTTATATCTTTTAAAATATTAAAAGGCGCTATTAAATGCTCGAAAATCTCGAAAGCAGTAACTACATCATGATCGTCACTTTTTACGATGCCTGTCTCTATATCCAGATCTTCACCAGAGGTGTTTACTACTGTATAACCATGATCTTCCATCACTTTTGAAAACGGATTTCTAACTCCTAAATCCAGAATTTTTTCTGATGGTTGAATGTGATGATTTAAAAATTGTATAGTTTCTTTATAACGTTTATTCGGAAAGCTTTTCTCGTACATATTAGCATTTGTAGACAACAGCATTTATGTTCATTCCTGCTCCTACACTTGCAAATATAATAACATCTCCCTTATTTAATTCATGATCGTTCATATTACCTTTTCTTACCATATCAAATAAGGTTGGGACAGTTGCAACAGAACTATTTCCTAATTTATGAATATTCATAGGCATAATACCTTCAGGAGCATCCATATTGTAGAGTTTGTAGAAACGTTTAATAATGGCTTCGTCCATTTTTTCATTTGCCTGATGGATAAATATCTTTTTGAGATTTTCAATAGGTTCTCCGCTTTTTACCAAACAGTCTTTTATAGCTTGCGGTACCTGGGTTACGGCAAATTCATAAATTTTTCTTCCGTGCATTTTTATATAAGCAGTGTTCCTGCATGATTCTTTATTGAAAGAACTTCCGAAGTATAAAAAATAAGCTTCATCATAAGTAAAAGAAGCTGTTTTTGTAGCAATAATTCCGCCTTCTTCTTCAGATGCTTCTACAACGGCTGCTCCAGCTCCATCCGAATAAATCATAGAATCTCTATCGTGTTTATCTACTACCCTGGATAAAGTTTCGGTACCTACAACCAGACATTTTTTTGCCATACCCGATTCGATAAATGCCTTAGCCTGAATTAAAGCTTCTATCCAACCAGGGCATCCGAATAAAATATCGTAAGCAACGCAATTAGGGTTTTTAATTCGCAGTTGATGTTTAACTCTTGCAGCTAAACTAGGAACTAAATCAGATTGAACAGTTCCGTGTTTCACATCACCAAAATTATGGGCAATAATTATATAATCAAGTTTTTCGGGGTCGATTTTGGCATCTTGAATTGCTTTTTCAGCAGCAAAAAAAGCCAGGTCTGATGAATTCAGATGATTTTTAGCATACCGTCTTTCTCCAATTCCAGTAATTGCCTGAAACTTTTTAATAATGACATCATTACTGTGTTCAAAACTAATACCGTCGTTGTTTAAGAATGAATGATTAATGAAATCCTGATTTTGCTCGATAACAGAAGGTATGTAACTTCCTGTTCCTGTAATTTTTATGCTCATAAAATATAGCGATGGTTTATTGGGTGACGAATATAATAAGCATGTTTTCTATTTGTTATGCGCGCATATAAAATTTTACGATGCCCAAAGGTCTTTTGAAGAAAAAAAACGACACAAAAAAAGCCTTTCAGTAATTCTGAAAGGCTTCTGTATTAGGTAGTTATTTTATTTTAAACCTCTTCTATGTATGCTTCGATAGGAGCGCATGTACAAATCAAATTACGATCTCCATGTGCATCATCTGCTCTTCTTATTGTTGGCCAAAATTTATTTTCGGCAACATAACTCAACGGATATGCAGCTTTTTGCCTGGAATATGGAAAATCCCATTGGTCTGCAGTTAGCATGGTCATAGTATGCGGTGCATTCTTTAAAACGTTGTTTGGATCTTCTGCAGAAGCTTCCTCTATTTCTTTTCTGATGGAAATTAATGCATCACAGAACCTGTCTAACTCCTGTACACTTTCACTTTCTGTAGGTTCAATCATAATTGTACCTGCTACCGGGAATGAAACCGTAGGAGCATGGAAGCCATAATCCATTAATCGTTTTGCTATGTCTACAACTTCAATTCCATTCTTTTTATATGGCCTGCAATCTATGATCATTTCATGAGCAGCTCTTCCTCTTTCTCCTGTATATAATACTTCATAATGTCCTTCAAGTCGATTCTTGATATAATTTGCATTGAGTATTGCAATAATAGTAGAATCTGTTAAGCCTTTGGCTCCTAACATTGTGATATAGCTATACGAAATCAAACAGGCTAAAGCACTTCCCCATGGGGCTGCAGAAATAGCACTAATTGCGTTATCTCCTCCCGTTTCTATAATAGGATTGGATGGTAAAAAAGGAACCAGGTGAGAAGCTACACAAATAGGTCCTACTCCAGGTCCGCCACCGCCATGTGGAATGGCAAAAGTTTTGTGTAAATTTAAATGACAAACGTCTGCTCCAATTGTGGCTGGATTTGTAAGTCCTACCTGGGCATTCATATTTGCTCCATCCATATAAACTTGTCCGCCATTATCATGTATAATTTGCGTAATTTCTCTTATTGATGATTCAAATACACCATGTGTAGATGGGTAAGTAACCATCAATGCGGCTAAATTATCACTGTATTTTAATGCTTTCTCTCTAACATCGTTTACATCGATATTTCCGTTCTCATCTGTTTTGGTAACCACAACTTTCATACCTGCCATTACTGCTGATGCCGGATTGGTTCCATGCGCAGATGCAGGAATTAAGCAGATGTTTCGATCTGAATCGCCTCTGGATTGATGATAAGCTCTGATAACCATCAAACCTGCAAATTCACCTTGAGCACCAGAATTTGGTTGTAACGAAGTTCCGGAGAAACCAGTGATTACATTAAGTTGTTCTTCAAGTTTTTTAAGTACTTCCTGATAGCCTTGCGCCTGGTTAATTGGTACAAAAGGATGTATATTTCCCCAATGTGCCCAGCTAAGTGGCAGCATCTCTGAAGCAGCATTTAGTTTCATTGTACAGGAACCTAAAGAAATCATAGAATGATTTAATGCAAGATCTTTACGTTCCAGTCTTTTTATGTAACGCATCAATTCTGTTTCAGAATGATAGGTGTTGAATACCTTGTTTTCAAGGAAAGGAGATGTCCGGCTAGTATTAGACGTTATAGTTGTTAATGCTTGTAGTTCATTGATTTTTATTGTTTCTTTTCCTGCGACTTCGGCAAAAATTGAAATAATAGTATTGATATCATCTAAAGAAGTAGCTTCATTTAATGCTATTGAAACAGTTTCGTCATCAATATAAAGAAAATTAACTTCCTTTTTCTCTGTTATTGACTTTACGTGTTGAGCATCAGCTTTTACAACAATAGTGTCAAAATAAGAAGAGTTTAACTGATAAAACCCTAATTTTTCTATAGCATCTGTTAAGCTTACTGTAGAATGATGTACTTTGTTTGCTATGTATTTAAGCCCTTCCGGTCCGTGATAAACGGCGTACATTCCTGCCATAACGGCCAATAAAACCTGAGCTGTACAAATATTGGAAGTAGCTTTATCTCTTTTAATATGCTGTTCCCTGGTCTGGAGTGCCATTCTTAAAGCGGCATTTCCATCCATATCTTTAGTTACTCCGATAATTCTACCCGGGATGTTTCTTTTGTATGCTTCTTTAGTGGCAAAATAAGCTGCATGTGGTCCTCCATAACCCAGAGGGATTCCAAAACGCTGTGTAGTACCAACTACTACATCTGCACCTAATTCTCCGGGAGAAGTTAGTAAAACCAGGCTTAAAATATCTGCAGCAACTGCAACTTTAATACCCGATTCCCGAGCCTTTGAAATAAAATTCCCGTAGTCAAAAACTTGTCCGTATTTACCTGGATATTGAAGAATAGCTCCATAAAAATCATCGCTAAAATCAAATTCTTCATGCTTGCCAACAACCAACTCTATATTTAAAGGAAGTGCTCTTGTTTGAAGTAAGGAAAGAGTTTGAGGTAATATTTCATCTGAAACAAAAAACTTACAAACCTTATTTTTCTTTTGTTCCCTGCTTCTGACTTCAAAGAGCATGGTCATAGCTTCTGCAGCAGCAGTACTCTCATCTAAAAGAGAAGCATTTGCTATTTCCATACCGGTAAGATCACAAACCATAGTTTGAAAGTTAAGCAGTGCTTCCAGTCTTCCCTGAGCAATCTCTGCCTGGTAAGGAGTATATGCTGTATACCATCCTGGATTTTCCAGAATATTTCTTTTAATAACAGATGGTGTAAAACTTTCATGATATCCTAAACCAATGTAAGATTTGAAAAGCTGATTTTTAGAAGCTAGTTTTTGAATCTCGTTAAGAAATTCGTTTTCACTTAAAGCTTTGGGCAAATCTAAATCTGATTTTAAACGAATATCGTCAGGAATAGTTTCATAGATAAGTTGATCTAAACTATCTACCCCAATAACTTTGAGCATTTGAGGGATGTCATTCTCTCTTGGACCTATATGTCGTGTAGCAAAAACATCTGTTTTCATTCTGGAATATTGATAATAAATGGATTAAAAAATGCAAAATTAAGGATTAAATTTGTTAATAATAGTGTTTTGAGTATAGGCTGTCACTAAAGTTTTTAACTAAGAGATGTATTTGTGAACAGTTTCTCTATTTTTGCTTCATGCGATTCTTTAAAAATATTTTTGATTTCTATCTAAATGCCAGTATTCATGTAGCTTTAGCAGTATATATACTGGTTCAAATTACTTTATTAAACTTTGATATTGACTATGATTTAAATTTGAGTTTTGTCACTTTTTTTGGAACTATTGTTATATATAATTTTATAAAATATGGGAGTCGGGCAAAAAAATATTTTATAGTAGAAAAAGAACAAGATAAAATTATCCAGGTATTTAGTTTTCTGGCAGGTTTTACGATGTTATTTTTTGTTTTTCAATTAAAGAACGCTACCTGGATTGGTTTTTTAATTTTAGGATTGATTTCAATATTTTATGTGATTCCGTTTCACGCTTCAAAAAAGAATTTCAGAAGTCTAAACGGATTAAAAATTTACATAGTGGCATTAGTTTGGAGCGGAGTTACTGTATACTTACCAATATTAAATGCCGAAATGAAGATTACCCATGATGTTCTCATTGAAGGAATTCAGCGTTTTCTCTTTGTTTTGGTAATCACGCTACCATTTGAAATAAGAGATTTGCAAATCGATGAAAAGAGTTTGAATACTATTCCGCAGCAGATAGGAGTTCAAAAAACAAAACTTCTGGGGGTAATATTAATTGATGTTTTCTTATTACTGGAATTGTTTAAGGATGACTATACGATAAAAAACCTTATCTTATTGTTAATAGTAAAAGCTGCTGTAATTATTTCTTTATTCTTTTCTAAAAGAGAACAATCTAAGTATTACAGCAGCTTTTATGTTGAAAGTATACCATTAATTTGGTATGGGGTGAAAGTAATATTAATGACTAATCTTTAGATTCAGACATTTTACTTTCTAACATTTTCTTTAATGAATCTTTTTTGTCTTTATCTAAGCTTTTTAGATTTGCACTTTGACATAGTGTCGTTAATTGAGTGTTTTTTTGAGTATATTTACGTGATATATTGCACCACGATATACGAATAAACAGTTTTATTTGCTCCATTCTGGTAGCTTCTCCATATTGTATCTTGTCACAAATATGGCGAGCTTCTTCATAAGAAATAAATAGCAAACTCTTTTTGGTTTTCATTTCGTTATTAATTCTTTTATTTATTTAAAACCAATTTTCTTCCAGGCAAGCGGTTAGTGCTGTTCTTGCCCTGTGTATTATTACCCATAAATTAGACGGGGTAATGTCTAATTCATTACAAATAGTTTCTGTTTCATAGCCCTCGATTGTTTTCATTGAAAAAATCTTGGCTTGTTTGGGAGGCAATTTACTTATACATTCATGAATAGCCAACCCTAATTCGGTATTTTGTATTTTTTCTTCAGCATTATTACCATGAGGATCAGAAATACGTTCTTCCATCCAATCTCCATCTCCATCTCCATCAGAATTATAACTCATTCTGACTTCTGCTTTTCCTTTTTTGGAATTTATTTTGCGATAATAATCTATGATTTTTCTTTTCAATATAGATATTAGCCAGGTACGTTCTGAAGCATCACCTTTATAATTTTCAGAAGATTTAAGAGCAGCCAAAAACGTTTCCTGTACTAAATCCTGTGCAATTTCATTATCACTTACTCTTGAAACAGAATAATTATACAGATAATCAGCATATTTATCTATCCATTGAGTAGGGTCTAAAGTATTTGATGACATAGCATTCTTTTTTCAATTTTCAAAAATAAAATAAAATATGTTAACAAAAATAGAAGATGAGATTAAACTTGATTATATACTTTTTTTATAACAAAAAATTAAGGATTAGGGTTTTTTAATTCTGCTATTAAATTGACTTCATTAATTATCAATTAAAAAGGTTAATCTTTTTTAAGAAGATGTTCTAAAGCCCTGTCAATAGAGGAATACTTATAATTAAACCCTTCTTCTTCTAGTTTTCCCGGAATAACATTTCTACTTTTTAAAATAAGTTCGGTTTCTGTTTTTATAATAAAAGCACCTATTTTTAAGAAAAACTTACTTAAGGGGACACCAAAGGGAATATTTAATTGTTTTCTTATCTGTTTCATGAAAATATAATTTTTTACAGGTTCTGGAGAAACTATATTTATAACACCATTTATTTTGCTATTTGTGATAATGAATTCAACTGCATTGACAAAATCCTCTTCATGGATCCAACTTATGAATTGCTCTCCTTTTCCTTGTCTACCCCCTAAGCCAAATTGTGCAATTTTTTTAATAGGAATTAATGCTCCTCCCTTTTTTCCTAAAACAATGGCAGTTCTAATAGCTACTTTTCTTGTTTTTGCGATAGAAGGTGTAAAAAAAGCATGTTCCCAAAACTTAGCAACATCCATTGAGAAATCTGAGCCAATTTCACCAGAATACTCATCCATCTGCTTATTGATTGAATGCCTATAAATAGTAGCAGTTGATGCGTTTATCCAGAGCTTAGGAGGTTTGTTCATTTTAGAGATTACTTTGTTTAATATGTTAGTAGAATCTAATCTTGAAGATAATATTTGCTCTTTATTTTTTTTATTATATCTACAGTCAACTGATTTCCCGGATAAATTGATTAATATTTCTGCTCCCTCAATATGATTTACCCAATTTCCAGTAGTTTTACCGTTCCATTTTATGTAATTGACATTGCTAGTTTGACATGATTTTGTCCTACTTAGAATTATAATATGATTAAATTTATTCTTAAAGTGCTTAAGAAGAATTTTTCCTAAAAAACCGGTGCCTCCTGCAATAATTAGTTTATTCATAATAAATGGATTTTAATTTTATAGACTATAAATAAGAAGTAGAAAACCAATATTGCTGAAAATGTCCAGAGAATGAATAAAAAAGGCTCTGGCATTAAGATAGTTATGGTTATAATTGAAGAAGTTAATATTCCGTAGATAAGACTATGTACCTTTAAAACTTTAGGAAGTAGATTAAATCTAATTAGAATAATTAAAAAACAAATCAATTGGAGAAGGCCTAAAGCTACTTGGGCCAAGATACCGTACCAGAAAGTACTATATAAAAGTACAGTTACAACAATTGCAAAGAGATTAATTGAAAATAGACGTTTCATATTTAGCGATATTAAAAATGAATAATGATGTGAAAACGGCAGCAAAGAGTAGAAATAGGAAATTCATAAAGTGACTTCCCCATTTGAATATGAGTTTATCTGGAATTTCATACATAGGGTAGTAAGCAATTTGTGTTAATACCTTTCCAACCCAATAAAGAGATATTAATCCTGTTAAAGCAACAGCTAATGAAGACTGATTTTTTAAATCATCAGGAATTGAAATTGTGATTAAACCAAAAGTGAAATTTAATCCTTGTATATATTTTCCATATGTTTTAGCAATTTCCTGGTTTAGTGGTTTTAACTTTTTTACATCATTATACCAATCGAAAACTTTATGTCTGATGTATGGATAAATAAAAGCAGTGAAAATTTGGCCAACACCACCAGTTATAATTAACCAATTTGGAATATTTATTTTCATTTTTAATTTTTTAAACTTTCAAAAAATATTGAAATATTATAATGTGATTAATTTTCATTATTATTGAACTATTCTATTTTAGAATTTTGACTAAGGTTTTAGTAATCCAGTTTTGTTCTTGAGCAATAACTTTGTTAAGCATAGTGTCTGCAGTATCTGCTAGGTCGTATAATTCTTTTGTTTTTTTTATAAATTCTTCCTCCTTTAGTGAGCCGTTACTACTAATGCCAGAAACTTCTTTTAGCACTTTAATAGTAGGTTGTATTTCTCTTCGACTACGTTCTTTGGCTATTTGACGTGCTAGCTCAGTAACGTCTTTTTCACTCTTAAAATATTCTTTTCTTTCTCCTGTTTTATTTATCTTATATACGATCCCCCATTCCATTAAATGCCGCAAATTCATACTTGCGTTACCTCTTGAAATACCGAGTTCTTCCATAATATCTTCCATAGTAAGAGGGTCTGGAGAGATAAATAATATGGCATGTATTTGAGCCATTGCTTTATTAATTCCCCATAAGGTTCCGAGTGCCCCCCATGTACTAACAAACTTTTCTTTAGCTTCATTGAATTCCATGATGCAAATATAATTTAATTTTTAAACTTTCAAAAATTATTGAAAATTAATTTTACACCAAAGATATTTTCTTTGATGAATATTACTTTAAATTATTTATTATTTAATCAATCCGGCTCTTCTTAATAATGCATCTGGTTCTGGCGACTTGCCTCTAAATCTTTTGTATAAATCCATTGGGGGTTCGATACCACCTTTAGAGAGAATATTTTCTTGTAGACTCTTTGCGGTCTCTTTATTGAAGATTCCTTTTTCTTTAAACAGTTCAAATGCATCTGCATCTAGTACTTCTGCCCACTTGTAACTGTAGTATCCGGAAGAATACCCTCCTTGGAAAATATGAGAAAAAGAAGTACTCATACAGGTTTCCGGAGTATCTGGATATAAATCTGTTAAAGCGAATACCTCTTGTTCTGCTGATTTAACATCTTTAATCGTCTCAGGGTTTTGTCCGTGCCATTTCATATCTAACATCCCGAAACTCAATTGACGTAATGTCTGGATGCCCTCCATGAAGGTTGACGATTCTTTTATTTTCTGAATAAACTCCATTGGAATTGTTTCCCCGGTTTGATAATGATGTGCAAAAAGTTCTAAGGCTTCTTTTTCATAACACCAGTTTTCCATAAGTTGACTTGGTAACTCTACAAAATCCCAATAAACACTTGTACCACTTAAGCTGGGATAAGTAGTATTCGCTAACATGCCATGAAGTGCATGTCCGAATTCATGAAATAGTGTAGTAACTTCGTTAAAAGTGAGTAATGATGGCTTTGTTTCTGTAGGTTTGGTGAAATTACATACAATGGAAACATGTGGCCTCTCGTTAATGTCGTTTTTAATATACTGAGGTTTGTAAGATGTCATCCACGCTCCATTTCTCTTACCTGGTCTAGGATGAAAATCTGCATAAAAAATGGAAACCAACTCATCTTTTTCATCAATAACCTTATATGTTTTTACATCGGGATGATATTTATCTACATCTGAGATCTCCTGAAATTTTAATCCAAAAAGATTATTGGTAATCTTAAAGACACCATTAATGACATTCTCTAACTGAAAATATGGTTTCAGTTTCTCATCATCCAGATTAAAAAGCTTTTGCTTCAATTTTTCAGAATAATAAGCACTATCCCATTTTTGTAATTCATCTAGATTGTCTAATCGTTTTGCAAAATCTTGTAATTGATCAAATTCTTTAGATGCTGCAGGCTTCGCTTTTTCTAATAACTCATCTAAAAAGGTAGTTACTTTTTCCGGGGTTTCTGCCATACGTTCTTCAAGTACAAAATTTGCATGTGTAGAATAGCCAAGCAGATTTGCCCTTTTATGCCTTAATCGGGCAATTTTTAAAACAATTTCCTGGTTGTCAAACTTGTCATTGTGAAACCCTTTGCTGGAAAAGGCAATTGCCATTTCTTTTCTTAGTGCTCTGTTTTCGGCATACTTCATAAAAGGGATATAACTTGGATAATCTAAAGTGAAAACCCAACCTTCTTTTTCTTTGCTTTTGGCTAAATCTTTTGCCGCTTCAAGAGCTGTTTCGGGAAGTCCTTTAAGCTTTTCTTTCTCTGTTATATGTAATTCAAATGCATTTGTTTCTGCCAGGACATTTTCACCAAACTTTAGACTCAGCATAGAAAGTTCTTTATCGATTTCTCTTAAAATACTTTTATCTGCATCGTTTAAATTAGCTCCGTTTCTTGAAAAACTTTTATAGTTTTTATTTAATAATGTTAATTGTTCTTTTGTTAATTCTATTGAGTTTTTCTGATTGTAAACACTTTTTACCTTCTCAAAAAGAGCGGTATTTAATCTTATGTCATTTGAAAACTCAGACAATAGAGGGGAAACCTGTTGTGCTATTTTTTGAATTTCATCATTGGTCTCTGCACTGTTCAGATTGAAAAAAATACTGGTAATTCTATCCAATTGCTCTCCTGAAAATTCTAAGGCTTCAATAACATTTTGATATGTACTTTTCTCTTGATTGTTAACTATGTTATCAATGGCTTCTTTTGCTTTTTCTATTTCGTGTTTTATAGCAGGAAGAAAATCTTCATTCTTAATCACAGAAAAAGGAGCAGTGTTATATGGAGTTGAAAATTTTTGGATAAGATTTTCCATGTATTCTTTTATTTAATAATGATGTTATTTCGTTAGATTTTTAATTTTTTGCTTTTTATCGAATAAATCTGCATTTAATCGATATGTGTGAGCCAAATAATTCTTTTGAACCGTACATCAATCAGAAACTATTATTTTCTTAATTGTGATAGTTTGGTTTCGTAAAAATATATGTAACCTACTTGAGTCAATTATCTAAATAGTAACTATAATTTAGTAATTTATTTGTTTAATAGCTCAAATAAAGACCTCTGCCCTAGGGGTCTTTATTTTTTTACACTTTTAGCTCCCTGGATTACTTTTTCTTTTAATCCTTCTTTATAAACCAATACTTTGTCCAGAACACATTTATCGCTTACTCCAATAATTTGAGCAGCGAGAATACCTGCATTTTTTGCTCCATTTAAGGCTACGGTAGCTACAGGAACCCCTCCTGGCATTTGTAAGATAGAAAGAACAGAATCCCATCCATCTATAGAATTGCTACTTTTTACAGGAACCCCTATAACCGGTAAAGGAGATAAAGAGGCTATCATTCCGGGCAAATGTGCGGCACCTCCGGCACCTGCTATAATTACAGAAATCCCTTTTTTATGTGCTTCTTTACCATATTCAAACATTTTATCGGGAGTTCTGTGAGCAGACACAATATCTACCTCTACTTCTATATCAAATCCCTTTAAAATATCAATGGCTTCCTGCATAACGGGAAGATCACTTGTACTTCCCATAATTACTGCTACTTTAGACATATTATTTGCTTATAACTTTAATAAGGTTTTTAACTTCTTGAGCTATTTTTCTAGCTTCTGCCAGCTCTTCATTTACAATAGTTACGTGTCCCATTTTTCTAAACGGACGAGTTTCTCTTTTTCCGTAGATATGTGGAGTTACACCATCTATTCTCATTATTTCTTCTATGTTTTCATAAACAACATCACCGGAGTAACCTTCACTCCCTACCAAATTAACCATAATTCCTCCAACTTTACTAGCTGTACTACCAAGAGGTAAATTTAAAATGGCTCTTATATGTTGTTCAAATTGATTGGTATAACTGGCTTCTATACTATAGTGTCCGCTATTATGTGGCCTTGGTGCTACTTCATTAACGATGATCTCATCATCTTTAGTTTGAAACATTTCTACAGCCAGTAAGCCTACATGGCCTAAAGCATCTGAAACCTTTAAAGCTGTAGATTGTGCTTTTTTTGCAACTTCTCGATCAATTCTTGCAGGGCAGATCACATATTCTACCTGGTTTGCAGTAGGATGAAACTCCATTTCAATTACAGGATAAGTAATGACATTTCCATCTGGATTTCGGGCCACAATTACTGCCAATTCATTTTTAAAAGGAACCAATTCCTCTGCAATACATTCTATGTTTGGTAAACTTTCCAGGTCACTAAGTGTTTTAATGATCTTAACACCTTGTCCGTCATATCCAAATTGAGCACTTTTCCATACAAAAGGGAGTGATAAGTTTCCGTTTTGAATAGAATGTGAAATCTCATCTGTGAAAGAAAAACGTAAGAAAGGAGCTGTTGGAATATTATTATCAGAATAAAATAGTTTTTGCCTGGCTTTATTTTGTATTACTCTTAGTGTTTTTGAAGAAGGAAATACTTTTATGTTTTCTTGTTCCAGTTTTTCAAGTGCGTCCACATTAACATGTTCAATTTCAAAAGTAAGAAGATCTACTTTTTTACCGAAATTATAAACAGTATCAAAATCCATTAAATCCCCTTTAAAAAACTGATTACATGCAATTTTACACGGTGCTTCGTCATTGGGATCTAAAACCAGAGTTTGTATGTCGTATTTTCTGGTTTCATACAGTAACATTTTGCCTAATTGGCCTCCACCTAAAATACCGAGTCTGAAATCGGAAGAAAAGTAATTCATGCTAGAAATTTGTACAAAAATAGTTTTTTTAAAGAAAAGAAATTTAAAATTTGAAATTGAAAAAGTGTAATCTGTAATAACTGGAAATTGTAATGACGAATTATCTCATTTCTAATTGCTATCTTTGCCGATTAGTTAGAAATTTTCAGGTATATTGGTTCGACTCCATGATAAATATTTTCGCCCCTTTATTTCAAAATCAGAAATTGAAATCATTGTTCATAGAATGGCTTCAGAAATATATTCATCACTAAAAGATGAAAATCCTGTTTTTGTTGTTGTATTAAATGGTGCGTTTGTATTTGCTTCAGATTTTGCGAAAAATTATCCTGGAAATTGTGAGTTTGAGTTTGTAAGGCTGGCTTCTTATGAAGGAACAAATTCTTCCGGAGAAGTTAAGCAATTATTAGGGCTTAATAAAAGCTTAGAAGAACGAACTGTAGTTGTATTGGAGGATATTATAGATACCGGAAATACACTTGAAGAAATCACAGAGATATTTTCAAAAGAAAAAATAAAACAGCTGTATATAGCAACTTTGTTTTTTAAACCGGAAGTATTTAAAAAAGAAATAAAAATAGATTATATAGGCCTGAAAATTCCAAACAAGTTTATAGTAGGCTATGGGCTTGATTATAATGGACTGGGGAGGAATTTTTCGCAAGTTTACGAATTAAATAATAATAGAATGATCAATTTAGTACTCTTTGGAAAACCAGGAGCAGGAAAAGGAACACAAGCAAATTTTTTAAAAGAAAAATATCAGTTAGTACATATTTCTACAGGTGATGTATTCCGATTTAATATAAAAAATGAAACAGAGTTAGGGAATCTTGCAAAATCTTACATGGATAAGGGAGATTTGGTGCCTGATGAAATCACCATTAACATGCTTAATGCCGAAGTAGAGAAAAACCCGGATGCCAACGGATTTATTTTTGACGGATTTCCAAGAACAACAAAACAAGCTAAAGCACTGGACGATTTATTAGCATCAAAAAATATAGCAGTAAATGCAACTATTGCTTTAGAGGCTAATGATGAAGTATTGATAGAACGTTTATTGGAGCGAGGAAAGAGTAGTGGGAGGTCTGATGATCAGGATGAAGGGAAAATTAGAAACCGCTTTGATGAATACAATCAAAAAACAGCTCCGTTAATTGATTACTATAAAAATGAAGAGAAGTTTTTTAGTGTTGACGGAATTGGCTCTATAGAAGAAATAACAGAACGTTTAAGTGATGTTATTGATGGCTTAATGATATCTTCTAAATAAATTATAAATGACTGAAGGGAATTTTGCAGATTATGTGAAGGTTCATGTCAGCTCTGGAAATGGAGGGAAGGGATCCACTCATTTACACAGGGAAAAATATGTAGCCAAAGGTGGTCCTGATGGAGGAGACGGAGGGCGTGGAGGTCACATTATAGCAAGAGGAAACAAAAACCTTTGGACATTATTTCATTTTAAATTTAAACGTCATTTTAGAGCTGGCCATGGAGAACATGGGAGTAAAAATAGAAGTACTGGGGCAGATGGAGAAGACATCTACATGGAAGTGCCTTTAGGGACAGTTATTAGAGATACAGATACGGGAGAGGTAATTTTTGAAATAACAGAAGATCAGGAAGAAAAGATAATTGTAGAAGGGGGCCTTGGAGGAAGAGGAAACTGGCATTTCAAATCACCTACAAATCAAACCCCAAGGTATGCACAACCGGGAATTGAAGGGACCGAGCGAAGTATCACTCTCGAATTAAAATTACTGGCAGATATAGGATTAGTAGGGTTTCCTAATGCCGGAAAATCTACTTTGCTTTCTGTAATCACATCTGCTAAACCTAAAATAGCAGATTACGAGTTTACTACACTAAAACCTAATCTCGGAATAGTACAGCACAGAGATTTCCAAACCTTTGTGATGGCAGATATTCCGGGAATTATTGAAGGAGCAGCTGAAGGAAAAGGATTAGGGCATTATTTTTTAAGACATATTGAAAGAAATTCGGCATTACTATTTTTGATACCTGCTGATAGTAAAGATATTCTGGAAGAATATGAAATATTATTAAATGAGCTTAAGAAATATAACCCTGAATTATTGGATAAAGAACGATTCATAGTAGTTTCTAAAAGCGATATGTTGGATGATGAATTAAAATTGGAAATGAAAGTAGAATTAGATAGAGATTTTAAAGATTCATACATGTTTATCTCGTCTGTAGCTCAACAAGGAATCCAGGAACTAAAGGATAAATTGTGGAAGATGTTAAATAGTTAACACAGGTGATTATTTAAGATAAAGTGCTTTTTCAGTATCTCTTTTTTAAGTAAATTGGAGTTAAAATGATGAGATGAAAAAACTTATATTGTTAATACTGGTATTGGTAGTATCCTGTTCTGGACCCAGAGTTGTTTACGATTATGATAAAAAAGTGAGTTTTGATGATTTTAAAACTTATAATTTTTATCCGGAAATGAAAACGGGATTGAGTCAATTAGATGATAAACGTCTTTTCTTCCAGGTAGATTCGGTATTGCAATCAAAAGGATTTACTAAATCTGAAACTCCTAGTTTCTATATTAATATGGTATCAGAAGAATTTCTTAATGATAATAGAAGTAGTATAGGAATTGGCCTGGGAGGAACAGGAAGAAGTGTGGGAGTTGGTGTTTCGGGAGGAATTCCGATAGGTAATCCGCAAACAAATCGCGAAATTGTTTTTGATTTGATAGATGTAGAAAGAAATGAATTGATGTGGCAAGCTAGCGCTATCAGTGTTGTACGTGAAAAAACAACCCCAATCCAAAAGGAAGCTTATTTTAGAAATATGATAAAAAAAGTTTTTAAAAAATTCCCTCCTGAGAAAAAGTGATTTTTCTATACATAAGAATATATTAATTCTTTAATTTTAACGTTTTATTTTTAGTAATCATTGAAATAAAAACGTTATTAATGCGACCTAAGCGTAAATAAATTTTTTATTGAAGAATAGTTTGGTACGGTCTATGAATGCTATTTTATAAATTATTTATGAATACAGTAATTGAGCATCTTTTAGAAGAATTATGAAAAAAATATTTTTACTTATTATCATATTTCCATTTGTATTAATTAGTCAATCCAGAGTCATTGATGAGGTACAATCTCTAATAGATAAAAAGCAATTTTCTGAATCTGAACAAACATTAAAAGCGGCATTAAAAGATAATAAAGACGATGCTGAATTACTGGAAAAATTAGGCGATGTTTATTCTCATCAGAAACGATGGAACGAAGCCTTAGTTTATTATAAAAAATTAAAAAACACCTACCCTAACGTTGCTAATTATCATTATAAGTATGGAGGAGCTCTGGGGATGAGGGCCCTTACGATAAGTAAGATAAGAGCATTATTTAGTATAAATGAAATTAAAAATTCATTTATAAGGGCTATAGAATTAGAGCCAGATCATATTGATGCGCATTGGGCGCTTATAGAATCTTATGTACAAATCCCGGGAGTCGCAGGAGGTAGTAAGCAAAAAGCAATTGAATGGGCAAATCATCTCCAGGAAATTTCTGCTGTTGATGGACACCTGGCCAAAGGATATATTTATGAATATAAAGGAGACCCCGAACTGGCTGAAGAAAACTACAGAAAGGCTATTAAAGTTGGAGGTTCATTAAAGTGTTATCAAAAACTGACAGATTTTTATGAGAGTAAAAATCAGCCATTAAAAGCTATTAAAAATATAGAAGCAGCAGATGCCAAGCATCAACGCAATGCACTTCATTATCAAATAGGAAAAGTTTGTGCAGATTATAATGTCGAACTGGATAAAGGGATTTATTGCTTAGAAAGATATATCTCTAACTATACTGTAGAAGATGGGGTTCCATTAGAATGGGCTTATTATCGTTTGGCGCAAATTTACAGGCGTAAAAATGATAAAAATGAAGCCATAAAGTGGATAGATAAGGCTATAATGACTAAGATGGAATTTAAGCAAGCCATAGATGAAAAGCAACGTATCTTGAGTATCGGACTTTAATTGCAGAAATTCTTAATGCGTTAAATTTATTCGTCTACCATTTTTTATCTTTACAATCTAAAATAAGTTTAATGCGAATTCATTTTATAGCTATTGGAGGAAGTGCTATGCACAATCTTGCTATGGCATTACAAAATAAAGGGTATGAGATATCAGGAAGTGACGATGTAATCTTCGAACCCTCTAAATCCAGGTTAAAAAATAAAAACTTGTTACCGGAATCTTTTGGTTGGTATCCGGAAAAAATTACTGCAGATTTAGATGCAGTTATTTTAGGAATGCATGCTAAACCTGATAATCCGGAGCTTTTAAAAGCACAAGAATTAGAACTTAAAATTTATTCGTATCCGGAATTTTTATTTGAACAATCCAAATATAAGACACGAGTAGTTATTGGTGGAAGTCATGGTAAAACCACGATTACTTCAATGATATTACATGTCATGAATTATCATGATATTGAGGTTGATTATATGGTAGGGGCTCAATTAGAGGGTTTTGATACCATGGTTCATCTTACAGAAGAAAATGAATTTATAGTGTTGGAGGGAGACGAATATTTATCTTCACCTATAGATAGAAGACCTAAGTTTCATCTTTATCAGCCTAACATAGCTTTGTTGAGTGGTATTGCCTGGGATCATATTAATGTCTTCCCAACTTTTGAAAACTATAAAGAGCAATTTCAGGTTTTTATTGATACTATTATAAATGGAGGTATTATAGTGTATAATGAAGAAGATCAATATGTGAAAGAAGTAGTAGAAGCTTCTCAAAATCCAATAAGAAAACACGCTTATAATACTCCTGCTTATGAAATAGAAAATGGAAAAACACTTTTAGATACACCGGAAGGTGCTATGCCTGTAGAAGTGTTTGGCGAACATAATTTAAATAATCTTTCCGGAGCAAAATGGGTATGCCAGCATATGGGAGTAGATGAAGCAGATTTTTATGAAGCTATAGCATCATTTAAAGGAGCTTCTAAACGATTAGAAAAAATTGCAGAAACCAAAAATACAGCTGTATTTAAAGATTTTGCTCACTCCCCCAGTAAAGTAAAAGCGACTACTAGTGCTGTTAAAAAACAATATGAAAACAGGCCACTTATTGCTTGCCTGGAGTTACATACCTATAGTAGTTTAAATACTGAGTTTTTAAAAGAATACAAAGGAGCGCTGACTGCTGCAGATACTGCTGTAGTTTTCTATTCTCCTGAAGCCGTAGAAATTAAAAAATTGGAGCAAATTACCAAGAGTCAAATTAACGAAGCATTTGATAGAGATGATCTGATTATTTATACAAATCCGGATGATTTTAAGGAATTTCTGTTTTCGCAACATTTAAACAACGTTACTTTATTATTGATGAGTAGCGGTAATTATGGAGGCTTGGATTTTGATGCTTTAAGAACGCTTTTCACTTAGAGAACTCAAACAAGAAAGAGATATTTATATAAAAACGAACCTTGGCTTACTAAGGTTCGTTTTTTATTATAAATGAATAATAGATTTTGTTTTATTTAAAGTTTTTATATTTTTAAAAAATGAAAGAAAAATCTTATTATTTATCGATAAAAAACTGGCATGAAAATGATAGGCCCAGGGAAAAATTATTGAACAAGGGTAAAAATGCACTGAGTGACGCAGAGCTTTTGGCTATATTGATTGGGAGTGGAAGTAAAAATGAAAGTGCGGTAGCATTGGCTAAAAAGATATTGATGTCAACTCAAAATAATCTGAACGATCTCGGGAAATTATCAATACAGCAATTAATGAAATTTAAAGGGATAGGTGAGGCAAAAGCGATTACAATTTCAGCTTCTTTAGAATTAGGGAGGAGGCGAAAATCAGAGAAATTTTCGGAGAAATTGAAAATTACGTCCAGTAAATCAGTTTTTCATATACTACAGCCTATAATAGGAGAATTACCTCATGAAGAATTCTGGATCGTTTACCTGAATAACGCACATAAAATAATTCAATCTACGCAGATAAGTAAAGGAGGGATTACAGGAACCTTGGTAGATATAAGACTAATTTTAAAACAAGCTTTAGAATTGGGTTCTACTGCCTTGATTTTAGCACATAATCACCCTTCCGGAATTCTAAAACCCAGTACGCCGGACAAGCAGCTAACAACAAAACTTAAGATAGCATGTGAAAGTTTGGATATAAAAGTATTAGATCATCTCATTATTACAGAAAAAGCTTATTTTAGCTTTGCAGATCAGCAGCTTTTATAAGCATTTAAATATGAAGCAAAATATGCTTTTAGTTTATACTCATAAAATTACTCCTAGATTTACCTATATCATGAAACATGTTTTTACTAATATGCTTCGTATAGAGGTAAGCTTAACTACTAAAATAGAGGATTTTATAAAGCATGCGGGAGCCAAAATAACTTATACTAAGCAGCCGCTTCAAAATGAATTTTTTATTAAGAGTCATGATTTGTTGTATGAACAAGGTATCCGGGATATAGATATTAAAGTACAGCAATGGGGAGATATTCCTTGTTTTTTTCAAACCAATGAAAAAAGCGCAATTCCATTTGATGTTTTTGCAGCCAGTTTTTATCTGATAAGTCGGTATGAAGAGTATTTGCCACATGTAAAAGATATGCATGGAAGATATTCTGTTAACGATAGCATTGCTTATCAGAATGGGTTTTTAGATAAGCCTATAGTAGATATATGGGTTGCAAAGCTCAAGCAAGCATTATTAAAGCGTTTTCCGTATTTGGTATTGCCTAAAAAAGAGTTTAAACACATTTCTTTAATTGATGTATCTGTATCGCATTGTTATAAAGAAAGAGGAATCATACGTTCTTTTGGCGGGGTGTTAATTGACCTTTTTTCATTTAGAATAAAAAGAACATTTTCCAGGTTGGTTGTTTTATTAGGAATAAGGAAAGATCCGTATGACAATTTTCAGGAACTGGTTAAGGAGCATCAAAAGCATAAGATAAATGCTATTTTCTTTTTTTTATTTGCAGATTATTCAAATTACGATAAAAATATATCGGTTAATAATAATAGATTTCGTTATTTGATTAAATCGATAGCAGATTATGATACTGTTTCATTAATGGCTTCTTATGACTCGTTTAAAAATGTAAATGTTCTCAAAAGAGACCGTACAAGATTTATAGACCTTATTAAAAGGCCTGTTAAAGAAATCCGCCTTAGATATAATAGAGTAGATATTCCGGAGAGCTACAGGAACCTGGTTAATGCAGAATTTTCAAGAGATTATTCCATGGGGTATAGATTACAAGAAGGTTTTCGAGCAGGAACTTGCACGCCCTTTTCATTTTACGATATTAGTTTTGAAATGCAATTGCCATTAAAAGTTAACCCTTTTTGTGTAGAAGACTACAGTCTTGTTAAATATAAAAATTTAGAGCAAGCTAAGAGTGTTTTAAATAAGTTGAAAGAAGAGGTTGCAAAGGTTAATGGAACCTTTATCACCGTGTTTTCTAATGAAATGATAGGCGGGTATAAAAATGATTTTATTAAACAATTGTATTTAGAATTAATAAAAGAATAAAGCTTGAAAGAACAAATAACAGATGTATTTTTTGACCTGGATCACACGCTTTGGGATTTTGAAAAGAATTCAGCTATTACATTTCAAAATATTTTAAAGGAATGTAAAATTGATATTGCTTTAAATGCTTTTTTAGCAGTTTATGTTCCTTTAAATTTTAGTTATTGGAAATTATTCAGAGAAGAGAAGATTTCAAAAAAAGAATTGCGCTATATGCGATTAAGAAAAACTTTTGATGCATTGTCTTACACTATAAATGATGATCAGATTAATGATTTATCAAGTAAGTATATAGAACAATTATCAGATCAAAGTTTCGTATTTGAAAATACGAACACAATTCTTGAATACCTCAGGCAAAAATATCGGTTGCATATCATTACTAATGGTTTTGAAGAAGTACAGGAAAAGAAAATGATGAATGCAAACATCCATAAGTATTTTACGCATGTGATTAACTCAGAAATGGTAGGAGTTAAAAAACCTAATCCTTTGATTTTTGAATATGCTTTAAATAAAGCAAAAGTAAAAGCTGATCATGCAATTATGATAGGCGATAATCTGGAAGCAGATATCATGGGGGCAAAAGGGGTAGGAATGCATGCGTTACATTTCAATTCAAATGATGATGAACTTCACGAGCATTCAATCATTATAAACAATTTGATCGAAATTAAAGAGTATCTCTAAAATAGACTCCATTAATTACCGTTATCATTATTAGTATGGCAACTTTAATTTGAGAAAAATAGTTGCATATTAATGGTTGTGGTAAAATAATGAGAAAATTATATTTAGTTTTAGGGATAGCAATACTCTTGATTTCTTGTGCTAAAGATTTAGATTTTAGCCAAACAGAAGAATTTCAATTAACTCCTGTTTTTGATGTAAGTCTGCTCTTTTTTGAAGAAACCCCAGATCGTTTCATACCTGATGATATGGAAATAATAGGAAATTTTATTTCCGATACAACAGACCTGGTGATTTCTGAAGATAGTTTCGTAATAGAAAGCCTGATGCGTGCAGAGCTGGAATTTGAATTTACAAATACGATCCCAAGGAATTTTAGAGCAGAAGTAGTTTTTTTGAATGCTGATCAAGAGCCTGTCAGGGTTATAGACTTAGATGTTCCTCAAAATAATGAGGGAGAAGTAACGACTCATATAGAAGATTTTCCGGAAGAAGATATTGCAGATATCACAGCTACTGTTCAATTAGTAGTTAACTTTTTTCTCTTGCCCGGAGGAGACCCTGTAACCAGAGATACAGAAGGGATATTGAAATTAAGGTCTAAAGGAACTTTTTACTTATTGATAGAATGAGTAAAAAACATCTGGTTATCATCTTTTTTTTAGGGGGAGTTGTTTTGAATCAAGCTCAAAATAAACAGCTTCTCTATGATTTCAATGAAATCCCGCAATCTTTATTAACAAATCCGGGAGCAAAAATTAATAACAGATGGCATGCCGGTATTCCGTTTTTATCTGGAATCTATGTCAATGCAGGAGTTAGTGGTTTTGATCTTAATGATCTTTTTGCAGATAATGGTGTTAATTTTAATGATAAGATCAGAAACATATTATCAGGAATATCAAGAAATGATGTAATCAGTCTTAATCAGCAATTAGAAATTTTCAACATAGGATTTAGAAAAGATGGTTGGAGAGGTCGTGCTTATTATTCTTTTGGAATTTATGAAGAGATAGACTTTTTTGCTTATTTTCCGAAAGACCTGGCAATATTAGCTTTTGAAGGTAACGGTAACGCGATTAACAGGCCTTTTAACCTGGCAGATCTTAATGTAAAAGGGGAGGCTTTAACGGTGTTTCACTTTGGTATTAATAAAAAGGTGAATGAAAAACTTACTTACGGGTTAAGGGCAAAGATATACTCAAGTATATTAGATTTTAATACTACAGGAAATAGAGGGAGTTTTATAACAGTAGACGGGCAAGACAATTTTTTAAGGCATCAAATTGATGCAGATTTGAAGTTAAGGACTTCTGGATATAATTCATTTAGAGAAGCAGGTAGTGAAGGGTTTCTGGGAAATTTCAGGAAAAGGGCTTTTTTAGGAGGAAATTTAGGTTTGGGTTTTGACTTAGGATTTACTTACGAACCAAAAGAACAATGGACAGTTACCGGGAGTTTACAAGATCTTGGTTTTATATGGCATGCCAATGATGTAGAAACTTATACAATAGAAGGGCAATTTGAATTAGAAGGAGTAGAGTTGCCTTTTCCCGATTTAATAGATGGCAATGATGGTTTAGAAGAAAATATAGACGGAACATTTGATAATATACAGGAACAGGTTCCTTTAGATACTATATCTAATCAATACATTAGATTGAGACCATTAAAACTCAATAGTTCAGTTAAGTACTCCTTTGGGGAAAAAAAGACAAAAATTAAAGGCGAAGAATGTGATTGTAAAGCAAAAGATAAAGAATATAAAAATGCTGTAGGAGCTCAGCTTTTTGCCATTGGCAGATCAAGAACCCCATTATTTGCACTAACTTTGTTTTACCAGACTTCGTTAACCAATTTTTTAGATTTAAAGACTACCTATACTGTAGATAAATTTTCGGCAAAGAATATAGGATTAGGGGTGTCAACGGATATTGGTAATTTAAATTTTTATATATTGGCAGATAATTTGTTAGATATATCAAATGTAGCAAAGATAAATAGTTTTTCATTTCAGATGGGATTCAATATTAAATTACCTGAGACTGAAAAGCCGTATTAAAATTAGAAAGATGATAAAAAAAATATTATTACTTACTCTTTTTTTAGGATTGAGTATATCGGTTTTTGGTCAACAAAGTTTAAATGGCTACAAGTATATTATAGTGCCAAAAAAATATAGTTTCTTAAAAGAAGAGAATCAATATCAATTAAATGCTTTGACAAAGTTCTTTTTTGAAAAAAATAATTTTACAGCTGTCTATGATGAAAATACACCTCTGGATTACACAAAAAATAACTGTTTGGGATTAAAGGCAAATATTAAAAATGATTCAAATATATTTTCTACCCGTTTAGCAGTAGAACTCAGAGATTGTAGGAATAATGTTGTTTTTATTTCAGAAGTTGGTAAAAGTAGAGAGAAAGATTTTAAAAAGGGGTATCATAGTGCATTACGTAAAGCTTTTGAGTCATTTAAAAATGTTAACTACGTATACAATCCGGAAGAAAATCTATTAGCTAATGTTGAAACTGAGCCTGTAGAGGTGTCAAAAGTTGCTGAGGTAGCAAAAGTAAAAGCGGAAAAAACAGAAGTCGTTTTAGAAGAAAAACAAGCAAAAGTTGCTGTTGTTAACATTGAAGAAGCAGAGGTAGATCAAAATGTATTATTTGCACAACCTATTTCAAATGGATTTCAACTAATAGACAGATCACCAAAAATTGTTTATACGCTTCAAAAAACAAGTTTAGATAATGTCTTTCTTTTAAAAAATATAAAAGGACTCTTTCTCAAGAAAGGAGATCGATGGGTGATTGAATATTATGATGAAAATGATCGATTAATACAAAAAGAAATACAAGTTAAATTTTAATAATCGTATTTTTCTTTCCATCGCTTTTTGAGAAAATCTCTAAGCGCATGTTCTCTTTGATTATCTCCGGGCTGATAAAAAGAAGTATTGCTCAATTCTTCAGGTAAAAATTCTTGAGAAACAAAGTTTTGATTGTAATCGTGAGAGTATTTATATTCTTTACCATATCCTATATCTTTCATTAATTTAGTTGGAGCATTTCTTAAATGTAAAGGCACAGATAAATCTCCGGTCTCTCTCACGGTTTGTACAGCTTTTTTAATCGCCATGTACGAAGCATTGCTCTTGGCTGAAGTGGCTAAATATACAGCACACTGGCTTAAAATAATCTGCGCTTCTGGGTATCCAATAGTGGTAACTGCCTGGAAAGTGTTATTGGCTATCACCAAGGCAGTAGGATTTGCATTACCAATATCTTCTGAAGCAGCGATTAACATTCTACGAGCAATAAATTTAACATCTTCTCCTCCCTCTATCATTCTGGCTAGCCAATAAACAGCAGCATTGGGATCACTCCCTCTTATAGATTTTATAAAAGCTGAGATAATATCGTAATGTTGCTCTCCTGTTTTATCGTAAAGTACAGTGTTCTTTTGTACTTTTTGTAATACCATATCATTGGTAATGGTGATTTCATCTTTATTTTCAGAGTTGATTAGTAACTCGAAAATATTCAGGAGTTTTCTGCCATCTCCGCCAGACAACCTAAGAAGTGCTTCAGATTCTTTAAGATTGATTTTCTTTTTGGAAATGATTTCATCTTGCTCCATGGCGCGAGTTAAAAGCTTTTCCAGGTCTTTTTTATCAAAAGAATTTAAAATATAAACCTGGCACCGGGAAAGAAGTGCAGGAATTACTTCAAAACTGGGATTCTCTGTAGTGGCCCCTATTAATGTAACCCATCCTTTTTCAACAGCTGCCAGTAATGAATCTTGCTGTGATTTACTGAACCTATGAATTTCATCGATAAATAGAATAGGGTTTTTGGTGGTGAATAGTCCGCCGCTTTGTTTGGCTTTATCGATAACTTCTCTAATATCTTTAACTCCCGAATTTATAGCGCTAAGTGTATAGAAAGGACGTTTAGATTCGTTAGAAATAATAGTAGCTAATGTTGTCTTTCCTGTACCCGGAGGGCCCCATAGAATTAAAGAAGGAATAACGCCTTGTTTTATCTGATGAGTGAGTGATCCTGTTTCTCCGACAAGATGGCTTTGACTAATGTATTCGTCTAGTGTTTTAGGGCGTATCCGTTCTGCTAAAGGTTCATTCATGATATAAAAATACTAATATATTATATGACAAAATAGCACTGATTCTTTTTTGGCAATTTATTTGATAAAAGGTTTTGTAAATTTATAATATGAGCAGTAAAGAGCCATTTAAATTTCGTTCAGATGTAGTTTTATTTCCAATGTTATTTGGATTAATAATCTGGGGTGTTTATTGGTTTGAACTTCGTTTTGGATATAATTTTAATGATTATGGGGTATACCCCAGAACTTTACAAGGATTGAGAGGGGTAATATTTAGTCCTTTTATTCATGGTTCTTTAGAGCATCTTTACAATAATACATTTCCTTTAATGATTCTTTCTGCCGCATTATTTTATTTTTATAGTGATGTGAGCTGGAGAGTTCTTTTTTGGGGCGGATTGCTTTCCGGGATTTTAACCTGGGTTTTTGCGCGTAATTCTTATCATATTGGAGCAAGTGGAATCATTTATATGTTGAGTAGCTTCATTTTTTTTAGAGGAGTCATTACAAAGTATTACAGATTGGTGGCGGTATCGTTAATTGTCGTGTTTTTATATGGAAGTCTTGTGTGGTATTTATTTCCAATTGATGAGAAAATTTCATGGGAAGGTCACCTGTCCGGATTTGTCGTGGGTTTTATTTTTTCATTCTTATTTAAAGAAAAAATGATAATAAAACATCAATATAAATGGGAGCAAGACCATTTTATAGAAGACGAAGATCCTTTTCTAAAACATTTTGATGAAAATGGTAATTTTATCCCAACAAGTGAATTAGAAAAAAAAGAAGACGAGGAGAATTAAATATGTATACGTTGCCTGACAACTTCATAAAGGAGTGTACCGCATGCGACAGATACATTTAAAGATTTAATGCTTCCTTTCATGGGGAGTTTTGCTGTTTCATCTACAATTTTAAGAACAGAAGGTGAAATTCCAACATCTTCGGCTCCCATTACGATAGCTACAGGTTCGTTTAATTCGATATTATAAATAAGGGTGTCTGTTTTTTCTGAAGCAGCAATAACTTTAATGTCAGATGCCTGTAAATAGTAAATGGCGTCTTTAATGTGATCTACTTTGCAGATCGGAACATTAAAAATAGCACCGGCAGATGTTTTTACGGTGTCTGCAGTTACCGGAGCCCCTCCTTTTTTCTGAATAATGATTCCGCTTACTCCTGTGCACTCAGCTGTTCTTATAATGGCTCCGAAATTTCGAACATCAGATAATTGATCTAACAGTAAGAAGAGAGGGGTTTCTTCAGATTCAAGAGTTTTTGCTACCAGATTTTCTAAATCGTAAAAATTAATAGGAGCAATATTTGCAATTACCCCCTGATGATTTTTTTTAGTCAGACGATTTAATTTTTCAATTGGGACAAAAGAAACACTGATGTGATTTTTTTTCAAGAGAATGTCAAGCTCATTAAATAAACTTCCTCTAAGTCCTTTTTGAATAAAAACTTTATCAATTGTTTTTCCTGCGTTAATGGCTTCTATAATGGCTCGAATACCGAAAATCTGATTATTTTGCTCCATGCGGGCAAAGGTATGTAAAATATGCAGCCTTATATTTTAGAAGCCTGAATTTTTAATCGATTAAAATTACTTTTGCATTGAGAAATAAGAAAATAAGAAGCTACACTATAATATATATGGTGTAATTATATATAAATTGTGTGTTTTTTAGCCGAGAATTTGTGATAATAAATAGATGATATAATCTGATTTTAGATAAAAAACAGGAGTTGGTTGAAAATTAATCTATTAAGGTTTGATTAATATAAAAAAAACTCTACCTTTGCCACCCTCTAAAAAGAGGGATTTTTAATTTATAGAAAATATTGTAATAGTAAATTATGCCAACAATATCACAATTAGTACGAAAAGGAAGATCGACAATTACTAAGAAGAGTAAATCGGCTGCTTTGGATTCGTGTCCTCAAAGAAGAGGGGTGTGTACGCGTGTTTATACTACTACGCCTAAAAAACCAAACTCGGCTATGAGAAAAGTAGCGCGTGTTAGGTTGACTAATGGTAATGAAGTAAATGCATACATCCCAGGTGAAGGACATAACCTCCAAGAGCACTCGATAGTATTAGTAAGAGGCGGAAGAGTAAAAGATTTACCAGGAGTTAGGTATCATATTGTACGTGGTGCTCTTGATACTGCAGGAGTTGCAGGAAGAACACAACGTAGATCTAAATATGGTGCAAAACGACCAAAAGACAAAAAGTAACAGTAAACTTTGTAACGTAAAGACATGAGAAAAAGACAGGCGAAAAAAAGACCTCTTTTACCAGATCCAAGATTTAACGATCAATTGGTAACTCGTTTTGTGAATAACTTAATGTGGGATGGTAAGAAGTCGATAGCATTTAAAGTATTCTACGATGCAATGGATATTGTAGAAGAAAAAAAGACAGACGAAGAAAAAACAGCTTTAGAGCTTTGGAAAGATGCATTATCTAATGTGATGCCTCACGTAGAAGTGAGAAGTCGTCGTGTTGGAGGTGCTACATTTCAGATTCCAATGCAAATAAGACCAGATAGAAAAGTATCAACAGCAATGAAGTGGCTTATTGGTTATGCTCGTAAAAGAAACGAAAAATCAATGGCTCAGAAATTAGCTGGTGAAGTTTTAGCTGCAGCAAAAGAAGAAGGAGCTGCGGTTAAGAAAAGAGTTGATACTCATAAAATGGCTGAAGCAAATAAAGCATTCTCTCACTTTAGATTTTAATTTGGTAATATAGCAATGGGAAGAGATTTAAAATATACAAGAAATATAGGTATTGCTGCTCATATTGATGCTGGTAAGACAACAACAACTGAGCGTATACTATTCTATACTGGAGTTAGTCATAAAATAGGTGAAGTGCATGACGGTGCTGCTACTATGGACTGGATGGAACAAGAGCAGGAGCGTGGTATTACAATCACATCTGCAGCTACAACATGTACGTGGCAATTTCCAACAGAAAATGGTCAGCCTACAGCAGAAGCTAAAGGATATCACTTTAATATTATTGATACTCCGGGTCACGTTGATTTTACAGTAGAGGTAAACCGATCATTAAGAGTTCTTGATGGATTGGTTTTTTTGTTTAGTGCTGTTGATGGGGTGGAGCCTCAATCAGAAACTAACTGGAGATTAGCAGATAACTATAAAGTGCCACGTATTGGTTTTGTGAATAAAATGGACCGTCAGGGATCTAATTTCTTAAACGTGTGTAAGCAGGTTAAAGAAATGTTAGGTTCTAATGCGGTGCCAATCGTATTGCCAATTGGAGATGAGGCAGATTTTAAAGGAATTGTAGATTTAGCTAAGAATAGAGCTATAGTTTGGCATGATGCTAACTTTGGTTCTACGTTTGATGTTGTGGATATCCCTGCGGATATGGTTGATGAAGTTAAAGAATACAGAGGAGCTTTAATTGAAGCAGTTGCTGAATATGATGAAAATTTATTAGAGAAATTCTTCGAGGATGAAAATTCTATAACAGAAGAAGAAGTGCATGCTGCATTAAGAGCTGCTGTTATGGATAGAGCTATCATTCCTATGGTTTGTGGTTCTTCTTTTAAAAATAAAGGGGTTCAGTTTTTATTAGATGCTGTTTGTAGATACTTGCCTTCACCATTAGATAAAGACGATATTGTAGGTACAAATCCTGATACAGGAGCAGAAGAGACACGTAAGCCAGATGCAAAAGAGCCTTTCTCTGCTTTAGCTTTTAAAATTGCTACAGATCCTTTCGTAGGTCGTTTGGCTTTCTTTAGAGCGTATTCAGGACGTTTAGATGCTGGTTCATACATTTTGAACAACAGATCAGGTAAAAAAGAACGTATTTCTCGTATCTATCAAATGCATTCTAATAAACAAAATGCTATTGATTATATAGAGGCAGGAGATATAGGTGCTGCTGTTGGATTTAAGGATATCAAAACAGGAGATACTATGTCTTCGGAAAAACATCCTATTGTTTTAGAAAGTATGGATTTTCCTGATCCTGTAATTGGTATTGCAGTAGAGCCTAAAACAAAAGTAGATGTTGATAAGTTGGGTATGGCTTTAGCTAAATTAGCTGAAGAAGATCCTACTTTCCAGGTAAAAACAGATGAAGCCTCAGGTCAGACTATTATTTCTGGGATGGGAGAGCTTCACTTAGATATTATTGTAGATCGTTTAAAGCGTGAATTCAAGGTTGAGGTAAATCAAGGTGAGCCACAAGTAGAATACAAAGAAGCATTGACTAGAAATACAGATCATAGAGAGACTTATAAGAAACAGTCTGGTGGTCGTGGTAAGTTTGGTGATGTAGTATTTACAATGGGGCCGGCTGATGATGATTTTGAAGGAACAGGATTGCAGTTCGTTGATGAGATTAAAGGAGGGCGTATTCCTAAAGAATTTATCCCGGCTGTTGAAAAAGGATTTAGTGCAGCTATGAAAAATGGTCCATTGGCAGGTTATGAAATGGATCGTATGAAAGTAGTGCTTACGGATGGATCTTTCCACCCGGTGGATTCTGACGCGTTATCTTTTGAATTAGCTGCTAAATTAGGTTATAAAGCTGCTGGTAAGGCTGCTGGAGCTGTAATTATGGAGCCGATTATGAAATTAGAAGTGTTAACTCCTGAAGAGAATATGGGAGATATAGTTGGAGATCTTAACCGTCGTCGTGGTCAGGTAAATGACATGAGTGACAGAGCAGGATCTAAAGTAGTAAAGGCTGAAGTGCCATTATCAGAAATGTTTGGATATGTTACTTCATTAAGAACATTATCTTCTGGTAGAGCAACTTCTACAATGGAATTCTCTCACTATGCAGAGACACCATCTAATATTTCAGAAGAAGTTATTAAGGCAGCAAAAGGGGTAACCGCTTAAATTTAGGAAAATGAGTCAAAAAATTAGAATAAAATTAAAATCATACGATCATAATTTAGTAGATAAATCTGCTGAAAAGATTGTTAAGACTGTGAAGACGACAGGTGCAGTTGTTACAGGACCTATTCCTTTGCCAACGCATAAGAAAATATTTACTGTTTTACGTTCTCCTCACGTAAATAAGAAATCGAGAGAGCAATTTCAATTGAGCTCATACAAAAGATTACTTGATATTTACAGTTCTTCATCTAAGACAATTGATGCTTTAATGAAGCTTGAATTGCCTAGTGGAGTAGAGGTAGAAATAAAAGTATAATGATTTAAATGTCGGGGATATAGTTCCCGATAACATGTCCGGAGCGTTTCGCAAAGGAAAAACGGAAAAAAATACATTCAGGGTTGAGGTATTTTTGACCCTGAATTTTTTTAATTGAATAATAAATAATAAATAATTATGTCTGGGTTAATAGGAAAGAAAATTGGTATGACCAGCATCTTTGACGAGAATGGAAAAAATATTCCATGTACTGTTATTGAAGTAGGTCCATGCGTGGTTACCCAAGTCAGAACCGAAGAGGTAGACGGGTACAATGCCCTTCAACTTGGTTTCGATGACAAGGCAGAAAAACGTGCGATAAAAGCCGAATTAGGGCATTTTAAGAAAGCAGGTACTTCTCCTAAGAAAAAAGTTGTTGAATTTCAGGATTTTGAAGGTGATTACAAACTAGGTGATACTATATCAGTAGATCACTTTGAAGAAGGAGAATTTGTTGATATATCTGGAACTTCTAAAGGTAAGGGGTTTCAAGGTGTAGTAAAAAGACACGGCTTTGCGGGAGTGGGTCAGGCGACTCATGGTCAGCATAACCGTTTAAGAGCACCAGGTTCTATTGGGGCTTCATCATACCCGTCTAGAGTATTTAAAGGGATGAGAATGGCTGGAAGAACAGGAGCAGAAAGAGTAACAGTTCAAAACTTAAGAGTATTGAAAGTGGTGCAGGAAAAAAACCTTTTAGTGGTAAAGGGTTGTGTTCCTGGTCATAAAAATGCTTATGTAATAGTTCAGAAGTAATGGAAGTAGCAGTATTAGATATAAAAGGAAAAGAAACAGGTAGAAAGGTGAATCTTTCTGATGATGTTTTTGCTATAGAGCCAAATAATCATGCTGTTTATTTAGACGTGAAACAATACCTGGCTAATCAGAGACAAGGTACTCACAAGTCTAAAGAAAGAGCAGAAATTGCGGGAAGTACTCGTAAGATTAAAAAACAAAAGGGTACTGGTACAGCGCGTGCGGGTAGTATAAAGAGTCCTTTATTTAAAGGTGGAGGTAGAGTTTTTGGTCCGAGACCAAAAGATTACACTCAAAAATTAAATAAAAACCTTAAGCGTTTGGCTAGAAAATCAGCTTTAACAATAAAGGCAAAAGAGCAATCTATTTTGGTTTTAGAAGATTTCAATTTTGAGGCTCCAAAGACTAAAAATTTCACTGATGTGCTGAAAGCCTTAGGGTTAGAGAATAAAAAATCTTTGTTTGTGTTGGGTGATTCAAATAATAATGTATATTTGTCGTCACGTAATTTAAAGAGCTCTGAAGTTGTAACTAACTCAGAATTAAGCACTTATAAAATATTAAACGCAAACAATGTAATCCTTGTTGAGGGTTCTATAGAAGGAATTGAAGCGAACTTAAGTAAATAAGAGACGAGATGAGTGTGTTAATAAAACCTATTATTACAGAAAAAATGACAAACGATAGCGAGTTGAATAACCGCTATGGTTTTATCGTTGATTCTAGGGCTAACAAGCTGCAGATTAAGGATGCTGTTGAAGCTACTTATGGAGTTTCTGTTGCTAAAGTTCGAACAATGAATTATGGGCCGGAAAGAAGAACACGTTACACGAAAACGGGTATTCAGCACGGGAAGACAAATGCGGTAAAAAAAGCAATCGTTCAGGTTTCTGAAGGAGATGCTATTGATTTTTACAATAATATATAAGTAAAGACAAAAAATGTCAGTTAGAAAATTAAAACCAATCACTCCTGGACAGCGTTTTAGAGTAGTAAACGGATTTGACGCGATTACTACTGATAAGCCGGAGAAAAGCTTGCTTGCTCCGTTAAAAAAGTCGGGAGGTAGAAACAGTCAAGGGAAAATGACCATGAGCCATAGAGGTGGTGGTCATAAGAGAAAGTATCGTATTATTGATTTTAAAAGAGACAGAGCAGGAGTTTCTGCAACTGTAGAATCAATACAATACGACCCTAACAGAACTGCTTTCATTGCATTGTTGAAGTACAGTGATGATGAAAAGAGATATATTATTGCTCAAAATGGTTTACAGGTTGGGCAAACAGTAGTTTCTGGTACTAACATTGCGCCGGAAATAGGTAATGCAATGCCTTTAAGTGAAATTCCATTAGGAACTATTATTTCTTGTATAGAATTACGTCCCGGACAAGGAGCTGTTATGGCTCGTAGTGCTGGAGCTTTTGCTCAGTTAATGGCAAGAGATGGTAAGTATGCAACTATAAAACTTCCATCTGGTGAAACCAGATTGGTATTGACAAACTGCCTTGCTACTGTAGGTGCTGTTTCTAATTCAGATCATCAGTTGATTGTTTCAGGTAAAGCTGGTAGAAGCAGATGGTTAGGAAGAAGACCGAGAACTAGGCCGGTAGTAATGAACCCTGTTGATCATCCAATGGGTGGTGGAGAAGGTAGAGCTTCCGGAGGACATCCTCGAAATAAAAACGGAGTACCTGCAAAAGGATTTAGAACTCGTTCTAAAACTAAAGCAAGTAATAAGTATATCATAGAACGTAGAAAGAAATAAAAGAAATTAGAAATGGCACGTTCACTAAAAAAAGGACCTTACGTTCACTATAGTTTAGATAAGAAAGTTCAACAAAATGTTGAATCTGGAAAGAAAACAGTTATTAAAACCTGGTCAAGAGCATCAATGATTACTCCAGACTTTGTAGGTCAGACAATAGCTGTACATAATGGCCGTCAATTTGTACCAGTATATGTTACAGAAAACATGGTAGGTCATAAGTTAGGAGAATTTTCACCAACAAGATCTTACAGAGGTCATGCAGGTGCAAAAAATAAAGGAAAAAAATAAGTAAGCAATGGGAGTTCGTAAAAAGGAAAGAGCAACGCAAATAAAAGAAGCTAAGAAGACTATAGCATTTGCAAAGTTGAATAACTGCCCTACTTCACCTAGAAAAATGCGCTTAGTTGCAGATTTGGTTAGAGGTGAGAAAGTAGAAAAAGCGCTTGCTGTTTTGAAATTTAATCAGAAAGAAGCATCTAGACGTTTAGAGAAATTATTATTGTCAGCTATTGCAAACTGGCAAGCTAAAAACGAAGATGCAGATATCGAGGAAGCAGATCTTTTTGTAAAAGAGATCAGAGTTGACGGAGGTACAATGTTAAAAAGACTTCGTCCGGCACCTCAAGGTAGAGCACATAGAATAAGAAAACGTTCCAACCATGTAACAATAGTAGTTGGGGCTAATAATAACACACAAAGCTAAGATAGATAATGGGACAAAAAACGAATCCAATCGGAAATCGCCTTGGTATCATTAGAGGATGGGAATCCAACTGGTACGGAGGTAATGACTACGGTGATAAACTTGCCGAAGACGATAAGATAAGAAAATATGTTCACGCTCGTCTATCTAAAGCGAGTGTTTCAAGAGTGATCATTGAGAGAACTTTGAAGCTTGTAACCGTTACTATCACCACTGCCCGCCCTGGTATTATTATCGGGAAAGGTGGTCAGGAGGTAGACAAGCTAAAAGAAGAGCTTAAGAAGATCACTGAAAAGGAAGTTCAGATCAATATTTTTGAGATCAAAAGACCAGAATTAGATGCGAATTTAGTTGCTGCAAGTGTTGCTCGTCAAATCGAAAGTAGAATTTCGTACAGACGTGCAATTAAAATGGCTATTGCTGCTGCTATGAGAATGAATGCTGAGGGAATTAAAATTCAAATTTCAGGTCGTTTGAATGGTGCAGAAATGGCACGTTCAGAATCTTATAAAGATGGTCGAATTCCATTATCGACTTTTAGAGCCGATATCGACTATGCTCTTGTAGAAGCTCATACTACTTATGGTAGATTAGGAGTAAAGGTATGGATCATGAAAGGCGAGGTTTATGGAAAAAGAGAATTGTCTCCTTTAGTTGGAATGTCCAAAAAACAGGGAGGTAAATCTAATTCTGGTGCATCAGCTGGTGCAAAAAAAGCTCGTCGAAGAAAGTAATTTTTTAAAGAGAAAAGAAAATGTTACAGCCAAAAAGAACCAAATATCGTAAAATGCAAAAAGGCCGTATGAAAGGGAACTCCGGAAGGGGTCACCAACTTTCAAATGGTATGTTTGGTATAAAATCTTTGGATTCTTCATTTATAACTGCTCGTCAAATTGAGGCAGCTCGTATTGCTGCTACCCGTTACATGAAAAGGGAAGGGCAATTATGGATTAAGATTTTCCCGGATAAGCCAATCACAAAGAAGCCTTTAGAAGTACGTATGGGAAAAGGTAAAGGTGCTCCAGAATATTGGGCAGCTGTTGTAAAACCAGGAAGAATAATGTTTGAAGTTGGTGGTGTGCCAATCGATATAGCAAAAGAAGCATTGCGTTTAGCAGCTCAAAAGCTTCCTGTAAAAACTAAATTCATTGTAGCAAGAGATTTTGCAGCTTAATTGTATAATATTATGAGACAATCAGAAATTAAAGAATTATCTACTGCTGAGCTACAAGAAAAGCTTGGTGAACTCAAAAAGAGTTATGCAGATTTAAAAATGGCACATTCCGTTACACCTTTAGAAAACCCTCTTCATCTTAGAAAAGTTAGAAGAACGGTAGCGAGAGTTGCAACAGAACTGACAAAAAGAGAATTACAATAATTCGATTCTGCTTAAGATGGAAAAAAGAAATTTAAGAAAAGAAAGGATAGGAGTTGTTACTAGTAACAAAATGCAGAAATCAATCGTGGTTTCTGAAGTTAAACGAGTTAAACACCCTATGTACGGTAAGTTCGTGTTAAAAACAAAAAAATATGTTGCGCACGACGAAAAGAACGATTGCAATATTGGAGATACTGTGAAAATAATGGAGACACGTCCGTTAAGTAAATCTAAATGTTGGAGATTAGTTGAAATCATTGATAGAGCGAAGTAATTATGTTACAACAAGAATCTAGATTAAAAGTAGCTGATAATACAGGAGCTAAAGAAGTTTTAACCATCCGTGTTTTAGGAGGTACAAAACGTAGATATGCATCTGTAGGTGATAAAATAGTGGTAACTGTTAAGGATGCAACTCCTAACGGAAGCGTTAAAAAAGGACAAGTATCAACTGCGGTTGTTGTTCGTACTAAAAAAGAAGTAAGAAGGCCAGATGGTTCTTATATCCGTTTTGATGATAATGCATGTGTTTTATTAAACCCAACAGGGGAAATGAGAGGAACACGTGTTTTCGGACCAGTAGCCAGAGAACTTCGAGATAAACAATTTATGAAGATTGTATCATTAGCACCAGAAGTGCTTTAAACACTATTACGATGATAAAGCTAAAGATAAAATCAGGAGATACAGTAAAAGTAATTGCCGGAGATCACAAAGGATCAGAAGGTAAAGTGCTTACTGTACTTCGTCAAAAAAATAAAGCGATTGTTGAAGGACTTAACATGATTTCTAAACATGAGAAACCAAGTGCTAAGAACCCTCAAGGAGGAATCGTTAAGAAGGAAGCTCCTATTCATATTTCCAACTTGTCTTTAATCGATCCAAAATCGAAAGAAGCTACAAGAGTTGGTTTTGAAATAAGAGATGGAAAAAAAGTGAGAATCTCTAAGGAGTCTAAAGAAGTAATATAGTTATGGCTTATATTCCAAGATTAAAAGAAGAGTATAGAGATCGAATAATCAAAGCTCTTACAGAAGAATTTGGTTACGCTAATGTAATGCAAGTTCCTAAATTGAATAAAATAGTTGTTAGCCGAGGAGTTGGTGCAGCTGTTGCAGATAAGAAATTGATTGACCATGCAGTTGATGAGTTAACTAAGATTACAGGTCAGAAATCTATCCCTACAATATCTAAAAAGGATGTTGCTAGTTTTAAGTTACGTAAAGGAATGCCAATTGGGGCAAAGGTTACGTTGAGAGGGGAAAGAATGTATGAGTTCTTAGACAGATTAATTACATCAGCATTGCCAAGGGTAAGAGATTTCCAGGGAATCAAAGCAAATGGTTTTGATGGTAGAGGTAATTATAACCTAGGAGTTACTGAACAAATTATCTTTCCTGAAATTGATATTGACAAAGTGAATAAGATTTCTGGAATGGATATTACATTTGTGACTTCGGCTAATACCGACAAAGAAGCAAAATCATTATTGAGTGAATTAGGATTACCTTTTAAAAAGAATTAGAGATGGCTAAAGAATCAATGAAAGCCCGTGAGGTGAAGCGACAAAAATTGGTAGAAAAGTATGCTGCTAAAAGAAAAGCTTTAAAAGAAGCTGGAGATTATGAAGCATTACAAAAACTCCCAAAAAACTCTTCACCTGTGCGTTTGCATAACCGTTGTAAGTTAACAGGAAGACCAAAAGGGTACATGCGTACATTTGGGATCTCTCGTGTTACTTTTAGAGAAATGGCTAATCAAGGGCTAATCCCAGGGGTGAAAAAAGCAAGTTGGTAAAATTATAAATTGGGCTAAGGTTCGGTTTTGATAATATTGAAATTGAAAACCAAGTCCACAAATTAATACATATGTATACAGATCCTATAGCAGATTATTTAACAAGAATTAGAAACGCTAACAGCGCTGGACATAGAGTGGTTGAAATACCTGCTTCAAAATTAAAAAAAGAAATTACTAAGATTTTATTTGATCAAGGGTATATCTTAAGTTATAAATTTGAAGATAATACGGTTCAAGGTTCTATTAAGATCGCTTTGAAATACGATAAATTAACCAAAGATCCTGTAATTAAAAAAATTCAGCGTATCAGTAAGCCAGGTCTGCGTAAATATGCAGGTAGAGATGAGCTTCCAAGAGTATTAAATGGCTTGGGTATCGCTATTGTGTCTACTTCGCATGGAGTAATGACCAGTAAGCAAGCGAAGCAAGAAAATGTGGGTGGCGAAGTTTTATGTTACGTTTACTAAAATATTAAAGACAAGAAGAAATGTCAAGAATAGGTAAAAGTCCAATAAGTGTTCCGGAAGGCGTTACAGTAACTGTAGACAATAATGTTATTACGGTTAAAGGTAAACTAGGAGAATTATCTCAAGAGATTACAAGTAATATTACTGTAAAGCAAGAAGAAGGACAAGTAGTAGTTGAAAGAGCAGGAGATTCTAAAGAAGAGCGTGCAAAACACGGTTTATATAGATCTCTAATCAATAATATGATTATTGGTGTATCTGCTGGTTTCACAAAAGAATTAGAATTGGTTGGTGTAGGATATAGAGCAAGCAATCAAGGGCAAAAATTAGATTTAGCACTTGGATTCTCGCATAATATCGTTTTTGAACTAGCACCAGAAATAAAAGTGGAAACTATATCTGAGAAAGGAAAGAATCCAATCGTTAAGTTAACATCACACGATAAGCAATTAGTAGGTCACGTAGCTGCTAAAATCCGTTCTTTCCGTAAACCTGAGCCTTACAAAGGAAAAGGAGTTAAGTTTGTAGGTGAACAATTAAGAAGAAAAGCAGGTAAATCAGCTTAATAATTAGCAAAATGGGATTATCAAAGACTGAAAGAAGACAACGTATAAAGAGCAGAATCAGAAAGATTGTTTCTGGTACTTCAGAAAGACCACGTTTAGCGGTTTACAGAAGTAATAAAGAAATTTATGCTCAAATAGTAGATGATACAACAGGCGTTACTTTGGTAGCTGCTTCATCTAGAGATAAAGAGATAAGTAATGCTAAAGGAACAAAATCTGAAATAGCATCTTTAGTAGGGAAAGCTGTAGCTGAGAAAGCTTTAAAAGCCGGATTAGAAACAATTTCCTTTGACCGAGGAGGATACTTATATCACGGAAGAGTAAAATCATTAGCAGAAGGAGCCAGAGAAGGCGGACTTAAATTCTAAGAATTATTATGTATCAAAATTATAAAAACGTAGAATTAGTGAAGCCAAGCGGACTTGAATTAAAAGACAGGTTAGTTGGTGTTCAAAGAGTTACTAAAGTAACTAAAGGAGGTAGAGCATTCGGGTTTTCTGCTATTGTAGTTGTTGGAGATGAAAATGGTGTTGTAGGTCATGGCTTAGGAAAATCTAAAGAAGTAGCAGACGCTATTGCAAAAGCAGTAGAAGATGCTAAGAAAAATTTAGTTCGTATACCTCTTAATAAAGCAACATTACCTCACGAACAAAAAGGTAAGTTTGGTGGAGCAAGAGTATATATCCAACCAGCATCTCATGGTACGGGTGTTATTGCAGGTGGTGCAGTAAGAGCGGTATTAGAAGCAGTTGGAGTACATGATGTATTATCAAAATCTCAAGGATCTTCAAATCCTCATAATGTAGTAAAAGCAACTTTTGATGCATTATTACAATTGAGAGATGCAAGAACAGTAGCAGCTCAAAGAGGTGTTTCTTTAGAAAAAGTTTTTAAAGGATAGAAAAATGGGAAAGATTAAAGTTACACAAGTAAGAAGCAATATAAAACGTCCTCAAAATCAAAAGAGAACCTTAGAAGCATTAGGTCTTAAAAGAATAGGCCAGGTTGTTGAACACGATGCTACACCGGCAATCTTAGGGATGGTAAACAAAGTTAAACATCTAGTTTCTGTAAAAGAAGCTTAATAACGATATTATGAATTTAAGTAATTTACAACCTGCTGAAGGTTCAGTTCATAAAGAAGGAAAAAGAATAGGACGCGGACAAGGTTCTGGTAAAGGTGGCACTGCTGCAAGAGGTCACAAAGGAGCTAAATCACGTTCTGGATATTCTAAAAAGATTGGTTTTGAAGGAGGTCAGATGCCACTTCAAAGACGTGTTCCTAAATTTGGTTTTACTAATATCAACCGTAAAGAATACGTAGGAATAAATCTTAGCAAGTTACAAGAGATGGTAGACAACGGTACTATAAAAGATACTGTTGATATGGATATTTTAATTAGTAATAGAATTGCCAAGAGAACAGAATTAGTTAAAATTCTAGGAGGTGGAGAGCTAAAAGCTAAATTAAAAATATCTGTTCATAAATTTACTGCAAGTGCTAAAGCAGCAATTGAAGCAGCAGGTGGAGAAGCAGTAACTTTATAATTAAAAAATACCATGAAGAAATTTTTTGAAACGTTAAGTAATATTTGGAAAATAGAAGAGCTAAAAGGTAGAATTCTCATGACCTTAGGTCTGTTATTAGTCTATCGTTTTGGAGCTCATGTTGTTCTTCCTGGTATTGACTCGGTTCAATTAAGTGAACTGACATCTAAAGCAGATGGAGGTGGATTGTTAGGAATATTAAATGCATTTACAGGAGGAGCTTTTGCTAACGCTTCTGTTTTTGCTTTAGGGATCATGCCTTATATTTCTGCATCTATTGTAGTTCAGCTTATGGGAATTGCAATTCCGTATCTTCAAAAGTTACAAAAAGAAGGAGAGAGTGGTAGAAGAACAATCAACCAGATTACAAGATGGTTAACTATCGGTATTTGTATTGTTCAGGCACCAGCTTACCTTTACGGGCTTGGAGCTTTAGGGGTACCAGATAGTGCTTTCCTTTTAGGAAAAGGACTGGATTTCATCATCCCTTCTGTAATTATACTTGTAACCGGAACTATTTTTGCCATGTGGCTGGGAGAAAAAATTACCGATAAAGGTATTGGTAATGGTATCTCTTTGTTAATTATGGTAGGAATAATAGCTACAATGCCATTGTCATTTGTTCAGGAATTCGTTTCAAGAGTATCTGAAAATAATGGTGGATTGATGTTAATTTTAATTGAAGTTATTATTTGGTTCGTAGTAATTCTGGCTTGTGTTATGTTGGTAATGGCAACTCGTCAAATACCAGTTCAATATGCCAGAAGAACAGCAACCGGAGGTTACGAGAAAAATATATTCGGATCCAGACAATACATTCCTTTAAAATTAAATGCTTCAGGAGTAATGCCAATTATATTTGCTCAGGCAATTATGTTTGCACCTGCAGCAATTGGAGGAATCGGAGCTTTAAAAGATACAGCTACAGGTCAATGGTTACAAACCAACTTTAGTGATATATTCGGACTTTGGTACAACATAGTATTTGCATTATTAATTATCATATTTACATATTTCTATACTGCAATTACAGTACCTACAAATAAAATGTCTGATGATCTAAAAAGAAGTGGAGGTTTTATACCTGGTATCAGACCTGGAAAAGAAACATCAGATTATTTAGATAAAATCATGTCTTTAATAACCTTCCCTGGTTCTGTTTTCTTGGCGCTGATTGCTGTGTTACCGGCAATTGTAGTTAAAATCGTTGGAATACAACAAGGGTGGGCATTATTCTATGGAGGAACATCATTATTAATTATGGTAGGTGTTGCTATAGATACTATGCAACAAGTAAATTCGTACTTGTTAAACAGGCATTATGATGGTTTGATGAAAACAGGAAAAAATAGAAAAGTAGTTGCATAATATATGGCAAAGCAAGCAGCAATACAACAAGACGGAACCATCATAGAAGCATTATCTAATGCAATGTTTAGAGTTGAATTGGAAAATGGACATGTTGTGACGGCACACATTTCTGGAAAAATGCGTATGCATTATATCAAATTATTACCTGGTGATAAGGTAAAATTAGAAATGAGCCCATACGACTTGACAAAAGCAAGAATTACATATAGATATTAAAGATATAGTAAGATGAAAGTTAGAGCATCACTAAAGAAAAGAAGTCCCGAGTGCAAGATTGTGCGTCGTAAGGGAAGATTGTACGTAATCAATAAAAAGAATCCTAGGTTTAAACAAAGACAAGGGTAATAAAAAGTCATTAGTCATTAGTAGTTAGATGAATCTGTCTGAAATGTAAAAGTTTAGGATTCTAACAACTAAAGCTAACACTAGAAACTAAAAAATATGGCAAGAATTGCAGGAGTAGATATACCAAAACAAAAAAGAGGAGTTATAGCGTTAACTTATATTTTTGGTATAGGTAAAAGTAGAGCACAAGAAATTTTAGCAAAGGCTCAAGTAAGTGAAGATAAAAAAGTATCTGATTGGAATGACGACGAAATTGGTCGTATTCGTGATACCGTTTCTTCATACACAATAGAAGGGGAATTACGTTCTGAAGTTCAATTAAGTATCAAACGCTTAATGGATATAGGATGTTACAGAGGAATTCGTCACAGAACAGGTTTACCTCTTAGAGGACAAAAAACCAAGAATAATTCCAGAACGAGAAAAGGAAAAAGAAAAACTGTTGCTAATAAGAAAAAAGCAACTAAATAATAATTAGACGTTGGTCATTAGTATTAGGAGTTAGACGAATCTGTTTGAAATGTAAAAGTTTAGGATTCTAACAACTAAAAACTAACAACTAGAAACTAGAAAATATGGCAAAGTCAAGTACAAAAACTTCAAAAAAACGTAAAGTTATAGTAGAATCTGTTGGGGAAGCTCATGTTTCTGCAACTTTCAATAATATCATAATATCATTAACCAATAAAAAAGGTGATGTGATATCTTGGTCGTCTGCAGGTAAAATGGGATTCAGAGGTTCTAAAAAGAATACTCCTTATGCAGCTCAAACAGCAGCAGAAGATGCAGCAAAAGTAGCACAGGAAGCAGGATTAAGAAAGGTAAAGGTTTATGTTAAAGGACCAGGTAACGGAAGAGAATCTGCTATTAGAACATTACACAACGCAGGAATTGAAGTTACTGAGATTATAGATGTTACTCCATTACCACATAATGGATGTAGACCACCAAAAAGAAGAAGAGTTTAATTAAAATAATAGTTTAAACGGGTGATAAAGATTATCGAAGGATAGCCTTAATTCATAATCCACCCTAATCAATTTAAAAAGTATGGCAAGATACACAGGTCCAAAAACTAAGATAGCTCGTAAATTCGGAGAAGCTATTTTTGGAGATGACAAATCTTTTGAGAAAAGAAATTATCCTCCGGGACAACACGGTAATAACCGAAGAAGAGGTAAAAAATCTGAATATGCTGTCCAGTTAATGGAGAAGCAAAAAGCTAAATACACTTACGGTATTTTAGAAAGACAATTTAGAAACATTTTTGAGAAAGCTAATAGAAGTAAAGGAGTTACCGGTGAGGTGCTATTACAATTATGTGAATCAAGATTAGATAACGTGGTTTACAGAATGGGAATCTCTCCAACCAGAAGAGGAGCTCGTCAATTAGTTTCACATCGTCATGTTACTGTAAACGGTGAAATTGTAAATATTCCATCTTATACTCTTAAAGCAGGAGATGTTGTTGGAGTTAGAGAAAAATCAAAATCTTTAGAGGTTGTTGAAAACTCATTAGCAGCAAATAGCACTGTTTATGAGTGGATTAGTTGGAATTCTGATAAAAAAGAAGGTACATTCGTTTCTGTTCCTGAGAGAATTCAAATTCCAGAAAATATTAAAGAACAGTTAATCGTCGAGTTATACTCTAAATAATAAACCAGACAGCAGTCATACTATGGCAATATTTAATTTTCAAAGACCCGATAAAGTTATAATGATTGATTCTTCAGATTTTGAAGGGAAATTCGAATTTCGCCCTTTAGAACCTGGATACGGATTAACCGTTGGTAACGCTTTAAGAAGAGTCCTTCTTTCTTCATTAGAAGGTTTTGCTATTACATCAGTAAGAATGGATAAAGTAGAGCATGAGTTTTCTACAATCCCTGGTGTAGTAGAAGATGTTACCGAGATCATTCTTAACTTAAAACAGGTATGTTTTAAAAGACAAATAGACGATATAGATAATGAAACTGTTTCAATATCTGTAACCGGTAAAGAGCAATTAACTGCAGGAGATTTTCAGAAGTTTATTTCAGGATTCCAGGTTTTAAATCCGGATTTAGTGATTTGTAATATGGAATCTAATGTGAACATTAACATGGAAATCACTATCGAAAAAGGTAGAGGTTATGTTCCGGCAGAAGAAAATAAAAAAGCAAGTGCACCGCTAGGAACTATAGCTACAGATGCTATTTTTACACCAATTAAGAATGTAAAATATAGTATTGAAAACTTTCGTGTAGAACAAAAAACAGATTACGAAAAATTAGTTTTTGAAATTGTTACAGATGGTTCTATACATCCTAAAGATGCATTAACAGAAGCTGCTAAAACACTTATACATCACTTTATGTTATTCTCTGATGAGAGAATTACTCTTGAGGCAGATGAAATTGCACAAACTGAAACTTATGATGAAGAATCACTTCATATGAGACAGTTGCTTAAAACTAAGCTTGTTGATATGGATTTATCAGTTCGTGCATTAAATTGCTTAAAAGCGGCAGAAGTAGACACATTAGGAGATTTAGTATCTTTTAATAAAAATGACTTGATGAAGTTCCGTAACTTCGGAAAGAAATCTTTAACAGAACTAGAAGAATTAGTAAATGTAAAAGGATTGAATTTCGGAATGGACCTTTCAAAATATAAATTAGATAAAGACTAGTAATTTTAGATTTCAGTAATCTGAAATCGTAAATCAAATATTAATTCCTTTATAATTTGCTCCTCAAAAGAGTTTAGTAGCAAGATAAAGGTTTAAAACAAAAGTATGAGACACGGAAAGAAATTTAATCACTTAGGTAGAAAAACAGCACACCGTAAGGCAATGTTAGCTAATATGGCATGCTCCCTAATTGAACACAAGCGTATAAATACAACAGTTGCCAAAGCGAAAGCATTGAAACAGTTTGTTGAGCCGTTAATAACTAAATCAAAACAAGATACTACTCACAATAGAAGAATTGTTTTTAGTTATTTGAGAAATAAATATGCTGTGACAGAACTTTTTAGAGATGTTGCTACTAAAATAGGAGATCGCCCGGGAGGTTACACAAGAGTTATAAAACTTGGTAACCGATTAGGAGATAATGCAGATATGGCAATGATTGAGTTAGTAGATTACAACGAGATTTATAACGCTGGAAAACCTGTTAAGAAGAAATCTACAAGAAGAAGTAGATCTAAAAAAGCAGCAGAAACGGTTGTTGAAACAGCTCCGGAAGCAACAGAAGCTAAAGCTCCTGAAGTAGAAGAGCAAGAAACACCGAAAGAAGATAATTAATGATTAATTTTTCATTACATAACAAAAGGATAAACGTTTTAGTTTATCCTTTTTTTTATGTTATTTTGTGAAACTTTTTTTCGCGCATCAGCGAGAATCTATATACTTAAATATGAAGTACCAAACACGTAAAAAAGCTTTAATTTTATTGGCAGACGGAACCATATTTTATGGTAAAGCCGTAGGGAGAGAAGGAACTGCATTTGGGGAAGTTTGTTTTAATACCGGAATGACAGGTTACCAGGAAATATTTACAGACCCTTCTTACTTTGGGCAAATCATGGTAACTACAAATGCTCATATAGGTAATTATGGAGTTAGTGATGAAGAAATGGAATCTTCTAATGTTAAAATTGCCGGGTTGGTTTGTAAAAATTTCAGTTTTAATTACTCCAGGGTTTCAGCAAACAATTCATTAGAAACTTTTCTTGAAGAAAATGATCTTTTTGCGATATCAGATGTAGATACAAGAGCTTTGGTTAGTTATATTAGAGATAATGGTGCAATGAATGCCGTTATTTCTACAAGAGTTGATGCAATAGACGAATTGAAAAAAGAACTGGCAGCTATTCCGGATATGAACGGATTAGAATTGGCATCTAAAGTGTCTACTAGAGAACCATACTACTATGGAGATGAAAATGCTGCTTATAAAGTTGCTGCTTTAGATATAGGAATCAAGAAAAATATTCTGAGAAACCTGGCTAAGAGAGACATGTACATCAAGGTATTTCCTTATAATACTACTTATGAAGAAATGAGTGCATGGAATCCTGATGGGTACTTTCTTTCTAATGGACCAGGAGATCCGGAGCCTTTAAAAGAAGCACAAGAGTTAGCTAAAGAAATTATAGAAAGGGATGAGCCTTTGTTTGGAATTTGCCTGGGACATCAGGTAATTGCATTAGCAAATGGAATCTCTACTTATAAGATGCACAACGGGCACAGGGGGATTAACCACCCGGTAAAAAACTTACTTACTGGTAAAGGAGAGATCACATCTCAGAATCACGGGTTCGCAATCAACAGGGAAGAAACAGAATCACATCAGGAAGTAGAGATTACTCACCTACACCTTAACGATGATACAGTAGCTGGGATTCGAATGAAGCATAAAAACTGTTTTTCTGTACAATATCATCCGGAAGCAAGTCCGGGGCCTAATGATGCATCATATTTATTTGATCAATTTTTAGAAAACATAACGAAACATAAACAACAAACTGTATGAGTATTATTGTAAACGTACATGCCAGACAGATTTTAGATTCAAGAGGGAATCCAACCGTAGAGGTTGATGTAATTACTGAAACAGGAACATTGGGTCGCGCTGCAGTTCCTTCAGGAGCATCAACAGGAGAGCATGAAGCCGTAGAATTAAGAGATGGAGGAAGCTCTTATATGGGAAAAGGAGTTTCTAAAGCTATTGATAATGTAAATAACATTATAGCAGAAGAAATTATTGGAATCTCTGTCTTTGAGCAAAATTACCTGGATCAATTGATGATTGATTTAGACGGAACAGCGAATAAATCAAAATTAGGAGCCAATGCTATTCTGGGGGTTTCATTAGCAGCAGCAAAAGCAGCTGCCAATGAACAAATGATGCCTTTGTATAGATATGTTGGAGGTGTTAGTGCTAATACACTACCGGTGCCAATGATGAATATTATAAACGGAGGATCACATTCTGATGCTCCAATTGCATTCCAGGAGTTTATGATAATGCCCGTTAAGGCAAATAGTTTTACTCAGGCAATGCAAATGGGAACAGAAATTTTTCATCACCTTAAAAAGGTATTGCACGATCGTAATTTAAGTACGGCTGTTGGAGACGAGGGAGGTTTTGCTCCTGCTTTAGAGGGGACAGAAGATGCTTTAGATACGATCATTAAAGCAATAGGAAATGCAGGCTATAAAGCCGGAGATGAAATTATGATTGCTCTGGATTGTGCAGCTGCAGAATTCTATGTAGATGGAAAATATGACTATACTAAATTTGAAGGAGAACAAGGTGCAGTGAGAACTTCAGAAGAGCAGGCACAATATCTGGCAGATTTAACCGAAAAGTATCCGATTATTTCCATAGAAGACGGAATGGATGAGAATGACTGGGATGGATGGAAAGCTTTAACAGATAAAGTTGGTGATAAGGTACAATTGGTAGGTGACGATTTGTTTGTAACCAATGTAGAAAGGTTGTCTAAAGGAATAGAGAACAAAACTGCTAACTCTATTTTGATAAAAGTAAATCAGATAGGAACACTTACAGAAACTATAGCAGCCGTGAATATGGCACATAATGCAGGGTATACTTCTGTAATGTCTCACCGCTCAGGAGAGACAGAAGACAATACTATTGCAGATTTGGCTGTAGCATTAAATACCGGACAAATAAAAACGGGTTCTGCTTCCAGATCAGATAGAATGGCAAAATATAATCAATTACTTCGTATAGAAGAAGAATTGGGAGAAGTTGCTTATTTTCCACAGGAGAAAGCATTTAAAGTCAGATCTTAAGTAGTGTAAATAAAACACAATTGTAACCCTTTCTTAACTAAGAAAGGGTTATTTTTTATTATAAGAATTTTGAAAACAGATTTTTTGTTAAAATACAATTTTGAGAAGTAACTTCATTTAGGAAAAAAAGAACCTTTTAAACCCTTTAAAATAGAGTGATTTAATGAATTTTTAACACTTTTTTTCGTAATTTCGCGACATCTACTGAGACTGAACTCTCGAATTGAAATCCAATAATAAAACTATGTCAGATAAAGCTACATTACAATATAATGGGAATTCGTATGACTTCCCTGTCATCAAAGGAACAGAAAACGAATTAGCAATAGATATCAAGAAGCTACGTGCTTCAACAGGTATGATAACTATAGATCCTGGATATAAAAATACAGGTTCTTGCGAAAGCGGAATTACTTTTCTTGATGGTGAAAAAGGAATTTTAAGATATAGAGGTTATTCTATAGAAGATCTTGCTGAAAAAGCAGATTTTCTTGAAACAGCTTATTTGCTAATTTTTGGAGAATTACCAACAGAAGAACAATTATCAAAATTTGATCAGGATATAAAAGAACAATCTCATGTAGATGAAGATGTAAAGAAAATATTAGATGGTTTTCCTAAGTCTGCTCACCCAATGGGAGTGCTTTCTTCATTAACCAGTGCACTTATTGCTTTTAACCCGGCTTTTGTTAATGTTTCTTCTGAAGAGGAGATGTACAATGCTATTGTTCGTATTCTGGCTAAATTTCCGGTATTAGTTTCCTGGGCACTTCGTAAAAATAAAGGACTACCTTTAGATTACGGTGATAATTCATTAGGGTATGTAGAAAATATCGTGAAAATGATGTTTAGAAGGCCTAATCAGGAATATCAAAAAAACCAGATAGTAATAGATGCATTAGATAAATTATTAATCTTACATGCAGATCATGAGCAGAATTGTTCAACTTCAACAGTTAGAATCGTAGGATCTTCTCATGCAGGTTTATTTGCTTCATTATCTGCTGGTATATCAGCACTTTGGGGGCCACTTCACGGAGGGGCTAACCAGGCAGTATTGGAAATGTTGGAAGCTATTGAAGCAGACGGAGGCGATACTAAAAAATATATGGCTAAAGCTAAAGATAAAAACGATCCTTTCCGTTTAATGGGCTTTGGACATAGAGTATATAAGAATTTTGATCCTAGAGCACGTATAATTAAGAAAGCGGCAGATGAAGTTTTAAATGATTTAGGTGTTGTAGATCCAATTTTAGATATAGCAAAAGGATTGGAAAAAGAAGCATTAGAAGATCAATACTTTGTTGATAGAAAACTATATCCTAACGTAGATTTTTATTCGGGAATCATTTATAGAGCAATGGGAATTCCAACAGAAATGTTTACCGTGATGTTTGCTTTAGGACGTTTACCGGGATGGATTGCTCAATGGAGAGAGATGCGTCTTAATAATGAACCTATAGGACGTCCAAGACAAGTATATACAGGAGCAAATTTAAGACCTTTTGTAGATTTAGGAAATAGATAAGATAGTATACAAATTTATACAATAAAACCCTCTTTGAGATCAACTTAAAGAGGGTTTTTTCAATTAAATCATTAAGATGGCGTATTAACTTTAAGAATTGAAAGATTCTTCCAATTCATATACTTTAATTATTTTCTCTCTGAGAATGGAATGAGGAATACATTTGATAAGATAATTTCGAAATCCGCCTAAGTATTTCCAATGCGCTATTTTTCCTGTTACCCAGGATTGTTTTACGATTGATTGTACCCTTCTTACTCTTTTTTGCTGAAACAATTGAAAAACATTTTTATTTGGGTTTTCGTTTATAAGATTTGCCAGGTAATAGGCATCTTCAATAGCCTGCGCACCTCCTTGTCCCATATTAGGAGTTGTAGCATGACCCGCATCACCAATTAAACAAACATTATTTTTATACCATTGTTTTAAAGGTTTTAAATCAATGATATCATTTCTGATAATATCACTCTCTTGGGTACAAGAAATTAACTTGTTTATCAATGGATGAAAATCTTGGTATTTTTTCAATAATGTTTTCTTGGTATCTCCGATGTAATCTTTTTGATTGGGTTTGCTCAGAAAAACTGCAAACCAATAGATTTTGTCTTTTGCAACTTTTGCAATTCCAAACCTGACTTGATCACTCCAAACTTCTATACCTCTATGTTCAAAATCATCATCTAATTTATAATTTGCTATCCCTCTCCAACACGTTTGACCCGAATAACGTATTTTACTTCCAGGGAATAATTGTTTTCGGATTTTCGAATTAATTCCGTCTGCCCCAATTAAAAAATCGGCTTCAAATTCAGAATCATCATTAAACAAAATCTTAACCTTATCGTTAATTTCTTCAAACGTATCAAACGATTTTCCTAAATGAAGTTTTTGCTGAGGGATTTTTTTAACCAGTAACTTTTGTAATTCAGCTCTATGAATTGAGACCGTGTGATAGCCAAATTTTTCTTTTACATGATCTTGGACATCATCAAATAAAGGAGAAAAATCAGATTTGCCTAGAGTGATTCTCTTGATCAGACTTCCACTTGCTTTTACCTCCTCTAAAATATTTAACCATTCAAATACTTGTAACGCGTTAGGGGCTAGTAAAATTCCGGCTCCAACATCTGTGATCTCAGGAGTTTTTTCAAATACCTGATAATCTATCCCTAATTTTTCAAAAGCCAGAGCTGTGGTTAACCCTCCAATACCTCCTCCAATTATTGCAAACATATAATTTTAGCTTATTATAAATTAAAAAAAGAGCATATCAATAAAATAAATGATATGCTCTAATTAATTAAAAAAGAAAATCGGTAAAAAATATCCTTGTGATATTTTAGAATTAGCACTTCAAATATCAGGATTAATAAAATTGATTCGGATATAAAAAACACGATAAAAATTGTACTTTTTTATTCTAAGAAAGTTTAAACTAATAACAAAAAAGCCAAAGCACATCAATACATTAATATTAATATGCTTTAGCAAGCTAAATAATCTAAACTAACTTTTAAAAAATACTATTGTTTAATTGTACGTTTTGCTCAGTTTCCCCCAGTTTTTATTTGCTGTTGCAACAAGTTTGTTATGGTTTTTTTCTGCTAGCCATAATTGTTGAGCATCTAACTCTAAGTTATATAGGTATAAGAAATACTTACCATCCTTTACAATAAATTTATTAGGATCTGGTCTGAACTTAGCACCTGCATATACTCCAAAAGCGCAGAAACCACCATACTGAGGAAGATATTTACCAGGATTCTTATCAAAAGTTGCTTTTTGCTCAGCTGAAGTAAAGTAATAAACTACCTTTTTGTATTCAGACTTGTGTTCTTTAACTCCTTTTTGAGCTATCCCTAAATCTAAATAAGATACTGGGCTATATCCTTGTAAAGCGATATTACTGTTATCAATATTATTTGCTTTATTGTCTTGAGCGTATGTTGATGCACTTACGATTAATGCTAGTGCTAAAACTGTTGTTTTTATTAAATTTTTCATTTTGTGTTTTTAAATTTTATTCTGATATTAAATTACTGTGCGTTAAAGTATTCTTCTTGAATTACTTGTCCGTCATCATTCCATACACGACGGATGATTTCATGCCAGTAAATTTTACTGTCATCTTTCATATTAAAATCGAAAGTAAACTCAGAAGCAGATACATTACCGTCAACAATAGTGTGATGATGAGTAATTCCGTTTACTGCTGCAATAGCTCCTGCAAACCCTTCCATTTTTTCGACCATTTGTTGTTTATTACCAGTAGTCGAACCGTTATAATCTGAAGTTGTTGCATTGTCAGCAAAAAATTGTTTTACTGCATCTACGATAGCTCCTTTAGAAACTATACTGTCCATTTGAGTGGCTTGTTCTTTAATATTCATTTTTATATTTTTTAGTGATTAAACAAATTTTTATTTTGTAATTACACTGCAAATATCAAAACGGATAGCTTAGAAAAAGCTACAAAAAACACGCTAAAAATTGTATTTTTTATTTTTTGTAGGCAGAAGGAGAAACACCTACATAATTTGAAAAGAATGACGAAAAATGATTGGCTTCCTGGAAGCCTAAAGAGTAAGCTACGTCTTTAACATTTTCATCTGCTGCCAACATATCCATTGCAGATACTATAATTTGTGACCGGATTAATTGGCCTAAAGAAGTATTCATTTTCTGCTTTACTTTTTTAGATAATGTTTTTACACTAACATTCATTTTATCAGCATAAAAACCTAAAGAATGCTCTTCTTTATGGAATAACTGGATAAGCTCTATTAAATCTTGAGTGAATATATCCCGATTCTGATAATCAAAATTATCTCTGAATTGCTTAGGAGTTTGTCCGACTTTATCTTTAAAAACCCTGTTAAAATAGGCCGGATCTTTATACCCCTGGTCATAGGCTATTTCCTGTATGCTTTTATCTGTGAAAGCGACTTCTTTTTGACTTTCGGTAAGCTGCTTATTGTGAATCAACTTATTAATAGAAATGCCTAATTTATCTTTTACCAGGTGCTGAACATTATATGCTGTTTTTTGACTTAAGTCTGTATTGACGATATGATTTATTAAAGACTTTGTATTAATCTTATTGGTAAATTCGGCATCTATTACATCTTTTATATCAAATATGATTTGGTATTCGTCTTTATTGGCTTGAAATGGATTTTGCCAATACCACTGCTCTGTAGAGATATCAATAAGATTGTTTAATTTATCATTAAAAACAGTATTGTCTAGAAAAAGCTGACATTCTTTACATTCATTAAAGTTGATATACCCCAAAGAAATAAGATGCTTAAATAAAATGCGAACATCTTTTGATTTAAAAAAGATCTCATCAGGAAAACTAATAAATCTGACCACAAAATCATCTGATAAAAATTTGATATACTGTCCCTTCTCCAGATAGATAGCTTTATCCTGCCAATCGTGATAATTCTTGAAATCTACCTGAATATTCCCGGTTCCTTCAAGAATAAGCACTAATGTATATTTATCAATAAAATATACTTTATTTATCTCTGCATTGATTTTTTCTACCATTAGATGAGATTCACTTTATCGTGGTAAATCTGCTGCAAAATTAGCAAATATTTATTTATATGATCTCTGAATCTATATTTGATAATTAAAAAATAAAAAGACTATCAATCATGAAAACTATTTGTATCAAGCTATACCGGGTGTAACAATTAAAGTTTCATGATCTAGGAGTGTACAGCAATAAATAATGAATACGATAAGTTCATTCTATATTTAATTCTTTTAATTCTTCATTTACTTTTTTCAAGGTATGGTAATAAACCCGGTATAAAACAGATAAAGAAAAAATAGCAGAAAATATTATAGATATTCCTAAACCAACTAACAATCCGGGATCTTCCTTAAAAACATCTATTGAAAATAAGTTTGTAGTTTTTAATAAAGAATTAATACTAATTACATATAAGCAGGGAAGTACAAAAAGAAGCACAAACATAAGAGCGTATAAATTGAATTTTATATGACTTTTTAAAATGGTTGCTGTCTCTTCAAGATATTCTTTTAGACTTAATACAAATCGATTCTTTTTAATTCTTTTAAGGAAATTGAACCCTATGTAATTAGTGATTATAAAGATAATTAATAAGATAGAAGCTAATTCATATAAGTTTATGTAGGCGTAAATGGTCAATATGACAATACTTAATATAATATTTATCATAAACATATATTTCAACCTTTTTTCAAAAGAAACTAATACATCAATGCTCTGATGATTTTTTACAACTTCAAAAGGCTCTTTATAATTAGAAATTACCTTTGGAGTTTTACTTTCGTTCCATAATTCTTGTAAATCCATAATTAATCTATCTTAGATTTCATTATTTTTTTTAGCTTGCTCTTTGTCCGGTTAACTTTAACTCCAATATTGGATACTGTAATTCCTAATATCTCAGACATTTCTTTATAACTTTTACCTTCCAGAAATAAAATGATTAAAGCTCTTTCGGTAGGAGAGAGCCTCCTGATAGCTGTGTATAGAAGTTGAATATTTTCTTCTTTTTCATCAATATCATTTTCCACGAAATCTACCGATCCAAAATCTGATGTTTCGATAGTTCTTTTCTTTTTTTTAAGCTGAAGAAAACAAACGTTTAAGGCAACTCTGTATACCCAGGTTGAAAGTTTGGATTTTCCTTTAAATGAATCTAACGATCGCCATAACTGATAGCAAATTTCCTGGTAATAATCTTCAAAATCTTCCCGGTTATTAGTGTAACTATGGCATACTTTGTAGATAACATCATTGTATTCTTTTATAAAAACATTGAAATTTTGACTCTTAGTCATGAGTATTTTACACAGTTTGTTCCTTATATAGGTTTATCGTTTTGAAGATTTATTACAATAAAAAAAATATTTTTTTTTGATGTAATAAAACCTGATAATCAGTCACCTATAAAGAAAATATAAAAATTTAATAATGAAAAACTATTTAAACACATTAAAAGCATTTACTTATATTTTAGTAATTACAATCGTTTTATTAATTCCTTTTAAAGGATACTCACAACAGACAGTTTCAAAGCCATATTTGCTGTGGAAAATAAGCGGAAATGATTTAGCTAAGCCTTCTTATATTTTTGGGGTGAATAGCGCTTATAAAAACACAGATATAGTAGCAGATTTAAATAAAGTTTTAGCGACTACAGAGCAATTAGTCTTAGATGCTAAAAAAGAGAATACTCCGGAAGAAGCTGCCAAAATTCAACAATTGGTAATAGATACAGAGGGAGCAACCAGTTTTTATAATCAATTTGATGCAGCATCATTAAAAAAAATGGATGAGTTTTTTATGGCAAATTATGGAGCAGATTTTAAAAGGTTAAGTGTCTATAAACCTTTTATGATTCAGAATTTAATAGCTACTAAATTTATTACTCCGTTTGATATCACCGGGAAATTTACTGAGTTTTCAAAAAATAATAATCAAACCATTGTTGGGTTAGAAACTATTGAAGAGCAAATAAAAGAGTTTGATAAAATCCCGGTTTCAGAGCAAGTTTCTTCCATATCAAAGCTTATTCAGGATACTGATAAGGGGAAAGAAACATTAAAAAGAGTTTTAGATTACTATGCAAACCAGAATGTAAACGGAGTTTATGAAGAAATAAAAGATTTTGGAAATTCTGAAACGAGCAAGATCATGCTGGAAGCACGAAATCATAAATGGTTACCGCAATTAATAGGTTTAATGAAAGATAAATCTTCTTTTATAGCAATAGGTTTAACCCATATGCTTCCTTTTAAAGATAATTTAAAAGATCTCCTGGAAGCTGAAGGGTACCAGGTTACTTTGGTGAAGTAAAAATAAAGCGCCTCTTTACAAAGAGGCGCTTTATTTTTTTAACTCAGGACTTATATCTACCCATTTAACGGACCAGTTTTCTGAATCTTTTCCGGTAGTAAAAAATAAAAACTTTTCATCGGGAGTGATATACGGATTCCCTTGTCCGTTAGTATTAATTTTAGCGTCAAAAGCCTTTGTCTCTTTCCATGCTCCGCTTCCGTCATTAAAACTGATCATGAGATCTAATTGATTTCCAATTGAAGCAAAAATTAAATAATCTTCTTTTGGAGAAACGTGAGGAGTACATTTGTTGACCTCTGAATAATCTGGAATAGAAAGCTTTTCAGCATTTTCGTATTTACCATTTATTAATTTGGATGAATAGATATCCATGTCACTATAATCCAAATTACTTGCGTGAAAATAAAGTGTTCCTGAATTAGTAACTGAAGGATGAGAGATGAGTTTATTTTTTAGATTAGGGATATCAATAAATTCCGGATCAGACCATTTGCCTTTTATTTTCTCAGATTTCCAGATATGCCAGGTATCAGGAACTCCTTCAACAGGAACAGGTCGGGTAGAACTAAAAAACAATGTATTCCCATTTGGGGAAAAACTCATCCCGTGATCATCATATTTACTGTTAAAAAAAGCATCAGTTGACGCTGACCATTGTCCGTTTACTTTTGTAATAACCTTAACCGTAAATTGTGAAAAATCTTTATTGGAAATGGTATAGTAATATTCGTTTAAATCAGGAGAAAATGTGCCTTTGTGAACTAATTTATCTTCTGGAGCTAATTCCGGTAGAAATGCTATAGGGTTAGTACCAGGAAATCGATCAGTTAAAAACATATTTTGGTCTTTTTTAGAAGTATCTGTTCTACACCCTATTTGAATAAAAAGTATAAGTAGGAATAAATATTTTGTAAAGTTCATTATTTGTTAATTCAATGCTGCCGATACTTCTGCACAATTTAACCAGGATTCATGGCTCTGTACAATTTTCCATTCACCATCTTTTTTTTGAACTATTCCAGACCAAACTAGTTGTCCATTGTATTCAGGTTTATCTTTTAACTTAATCTTAAGTTGAATAGGTAATGTAAAAGCAACTGTGTTTTCATTTAAAAAAGTTGAATTCCAACTGCCAATTGAATTGTTTAATACTTCAACAAACGGACCAATTTGATCATATGATGTTTTCAATTCGTCTAAAGATAATATTGTTCCATTATTAACATAATAAGCATCTGAAGCATCAGAATAAAAATCTAATCCTGATTTAAAATCAAGATTATTAGAAGCGTCAAATACTTTTTGAACAACTTTTTTAGCTGAGTTTATAATGTTCTCTTTTTGAGATGCTGTTAAATCTTCTGTTTTATTTTGACAAGATTGAATTATTAATCCAACTCCTAGTACGAGTAAGACAATATTTTTTTTCATGGTGTTTTATTTTTTGATAGGGATTTTAATAAAGCTGTCATTAAACCATTTAATGTCCAACGGAGTATCAGCATCTTTTATCGTTTCATTACTGACATCTTTACCCGTCCCATAATTAAGTTGTTGATATGGGTGTTTATTTACGTTCAAAACTAATACAATTCTACTCCCTTTACTAATTTTTTTACTGGTCATCCTAACATTGGTAAATGGAATAACGCTTTTTTCCCCCGGAATCAATAATTGTCGTTTGCTGATATCCTTTGTATAACTGGCTCTGCCAACATAAGCTATAGTTAGTTTAAAATAAGTTCCTTCCGGTGTTTGTTCGTATAATAATATGGAATTATCCATATCTTTTTTATTTATTGAAGCTTTTAATTCTCCAAAATAAGAACCGTTTAATTCGATATCTTCTTCAAAAGGCTCTGTAATAAACGAATAACCATTTCCAAGTGTAAGTGTCTCATTGACAATAGACGGAGCAAAATAATTGTTTTGGGCTTCGGGAGCTCTATCTGAGAAATCGACTTCTTGCTTAATAAACCCTTCTTTTTCAGGTTTTGATTCTGTAAGTGTGAAATGTTCTGTACTTCCGTTATTGCCAGAATTGAATGTGGATTTAAAAGTTACTTCAGAAGGTTGATCACTTAGATAAAAAGTCAAAGTATCATTACTCATATTTTTTAAAGTTGATGCATGTCCCCAGGTGTTAGCTCCCATTACCTGGTAATTAATTTTGTCTTTAAGTAACGATGGTTTTGTACCGCTTTTAAAGATATAATCAAACCAGTTGAAAATAATCTCTGTAATATTTATTTGAGCGACTTCGTCAATTGGATATCCCATAACATTTGCTTCTGGAGAACCTTGAGCTCCAAAATGAGAGTAAGGCCCTATTAATAGATAATGCTCTGCTTTAGGATTGTATTTATAATGCTGTTTTAAATAATATAAAGCCCCTATTTGTCCGCCATCATAATATCCGGTAGTACTTAATACCGGAATATTGATTTTAGCGAAATCATCTTCAAAAGGCATCATATCGGTCCAGTACTTATCATAATCCGGATGATTTAATTGCTTTTTGAATCCGTTATTTGCTAAACCGTCCAGGCTATCTAATGAACGATATGAAGTTCCTTTCTCATACCAGGATTGGTATAGATTATTCCATCTTTGAAAATCACTATACAAACTATCGTCCAGGTATTTATTATTCATAACATAATGATACCACGGATAATGAAAATTGGCGACTATACCATTTTCCATCGGCTCTGCAATTCCGGGAGCAGCAGAGACAGAGGGCACTATGGTTTTTAATGCAGGATGCAAGTTCTTGGTAGCTGCCCACTGCGTAAATCCGACATAACTCCCTCCATACATCCCAACTCTTCCGTCACTCCAGAATTGTTTACTTATCCAGTCGATAATATCGTAGGTGTCATTTGCTTCATGTTGATAAGGTACTATTTCATCAGGACTTAACCCTTTACCTCTTGTATAACTTATAATTCCTACATAGTCTTTATTTGCAGCTATTTTTGCCCGGTCTATGTCAGTAGGACGAGCATATATGGTATGAAATAAGATACTCGCGTTAGGTTGAGTTATTGCTTTATTCCGAACTATAATAGCAGCAATCTTGGCTCCATCCCGGGTTTCTATTAAAATACTATCCTGAATCAGATATGTCTGTTCATTTTCTGTAACTTCTCTGGGTTTTTGGATGTTGCTTTTTGGTTGGCAAGAATAAAATGTTCCGATCATTAATAATCCAATAACGATATAAATACTTCTCATAATAATCCTATATGTGTTTTGTTTTTTTATAGGTTTAAGGATTTGCTTATTTATTACAACAAACGCATTTAATAAATTGAGAAATATGCTTATTTCTATAATTCAATTTCTGTATTATGATATTGTAAACTACATTACTTGTCTTATTTTAAACTGTTGCCGGAAGTGACTTTTTTAATAATAATCCGCTAATTAAAGTGAAAATCATACCGGTAAATATTATTTGAAACCCTATGACCAGAGACAACAACCATGGTTTTATAAAAGAAATGTCTATACTTTGAGCCTGATATAATTCAATAATTTGCTGTATGGTATCCGGTTCGATGACTGTTAAAAAAAGGTAATATGAAATGGTCATAAGTACACCGGCTAGTGCAGAAATTCCAAAACCTGCTTTTAGCGCTTCTTTAAAAGATGTAAAACCTTCGTTATCTTTTTTAAAAGCCCTGATCCCGAATACAACCGGAATAGCTATTACTATAAACCTCATTGCTTTTTTGAATGGAGGAAGATTCAAATGTTCTTTTTCCAGATAAGAAAAAATGAAGGAAACCAAACACATAGCTGTCAATATTAAACCAAATTTAAAAATGGTTTTTCGTAATATTCTTTTTTTACTTTCCATACTAAATATTTTATCTTAAAATGTATACTTGAAAAATGAGAATAACATTATAGCGTGTTTAAAAACTGTTTTATAGCTGGCCAGTATTCTGCTGCATCATTATCGTCCTGACCATTCCAAAGCACCCTGGCTCCATGTGCTCCGTCTACATCTTTAGGAATAAAATGCACCTGGCCTTTCCTTAACTTAGTATTTTTAAGTAAATCCTTTATGCCGGCTGCTTCACGTTTAGAAGAAGTAATGAAGAAAGGTTTATTTAGCGCAGGTAAAATCTTTGCTAAAGAAGGTTTGTTATCGCCAAAATAATCTCCCGGACTAAATGAGATAGAAGCTTTTACTTTTTTATTTTCAGCAGCGGCAAACAGTGCAAAACTTGAAGAATAAGAACTTCCCCAAACAATTACTTTTTGATGGTACCTTTTATTTAAATAATCGATTGCAGCTGCGATATCTTTTTCTGCATTTAGGCCATTAACATCCTGTCCTTTTTTAGTTGCGGTTTCTATAGTTTCATTAGTATGAGCTGCGAAAGTTCCTCCTCCTCTTAAATCTACAGCTAAAGCATTATACCCTAATTCATTTAATTTTGGTGCTATATCTGCATATTCGTATTTGTTATAGCCCGCTTGATGGCAAAGAAGAATTACAGGTTTATTTTTATCTATTTCATATAAATTTCCGGTTACAATTACTTCGTCTGAAGCTGCAAATGTTACTTTTTGAGCAGGATATTTTTTAGCTAATTCATCAGGAACAGGTTGCACAGCATTAGCACTTTGTTCTACTTGTTGTTGTTGCCTTTGACGTTCTTGTCCTTGTTTGATAAGATTATCTACCAGCTCTATTTTGGTTATTTTTCCTTCATTATCAAAATGAATTGCAGATGCTCTGTTTCCTAAACCCTGAATATCATAATTAATTAAGGCTTGTCCTTTTTTTGTTTCTTTAATAGATAATGTTTTTAAAGGGATTTGCGAAAATATTTGATTTAAGATTTGACTTTTCATTGCCGGAGGTATACCCTCAAATGCCAGTTCTGAACTTATGTATGGTAAAAGTTTTTCAGGACTTTTATCTTTAAAAGCCAGTTTTAAAGCTTCAATTTGTTTGGTATAATCCTGGGCATTTGAGGTGTTAATGAACAAGCACATGCACAAAAAAATGAGCATAGTAAGGGCTGTGAAATTTGTTTTTTTCATGATTTTTAAATTTAAATATGTTTATAATGATTGAATTCTTATAAGTCTTTCTTTTTATAGAAATGAATAGAAATATATAGTGAAATAAGAAAGAGGGCTATTGTTGAAAGTAGCAGAATAATAAATGGAACAACTTCTTTTTCAGTTAGATGTATAGTAAATGTTTCAGATTTTATTCCCCAAAAGCGTATAGCAAATACTTCTGTTAAAAAAATAGAAATTAAGAAACTCACCAACCAAATATTGATTTTCTTAAACTTAAAAAACACAGGAAGAGATAAACTTGTTAAGATAAGAATACTGGTGAATGGAATGGCAAAGGTTTTAAATGCCAATTCTTCATTTATATTCCATACCAGGCTATCTGAAAAATAAATTTTAATGCTGTGTACTATTAACGATATGATCAGACCTATGATTCCTATAATTATCGTTGTGAAGTATTTTGATATAACAATAGATGTTTTGGAGATGGGTAAACTATTAAACAATAAGTCTCTGTTGTTCTTATTAAATCCGGTAAAAACCGGAATACATGCTAAGAGTATAATGGCTCCTATGAATACAGAACTAGCCCCTCCGTGTTTTTGAGAGATAGAAGTTCGTATTACAGCTGTAAATACACTAAAAGAATATAACATTAAGATCTTCCATTTATAAAGATCTAAATTTGTTATGATTAACTTCTGTATTACTTTACTACTACTACTCATCTATTTTAAATCTTTTAGGGTGCTGAAATAAATAATGTCTTCTAAATTAGCCGGATCAATAACTACAGAATTATTATACTTTTTTCTAATCGGGTCAATTTCATTAGTGAGTGCCTCAAATCCAAATTCGTTTTTCCGAATTCCGATAAAATGATTCTCTATTCCTGTATTTAACAGATCATTCCCTCCTTTAATTAAAGCATAGCTTTCTGAAAGTTCATCTTTGGTTTTAGTAAAAACCAATTTTCCTTCTTTTAGAAAAGTGACATAGTCTGCAATTTGTTCTATATCTGTTGTAATATGACTTGAAAACAAGATCGATCGTTTTTCATGTTGCATTAATTCGCGCAAAAGATCTAATAATTCTCTCCTTGATGACGGATCAAGTGAAGCTGTAGGTTCATCCATAATAATAAAATCGGCATGATGAGAAAAGGCAATAGCCAAAGCTCCTTTTGTGACCATTCCTCTGGACATTTCTCCTATCACTTTGTTTAGAGGGAGGTTGAATTTCTTAATAAAATCATTAAAAATTGCTTCATCCCAATTTTGGTAGAACGGTGCTATGATATTTTTTACCTGTTTAAGATTAAGATGATTAAAATATTTATGATCGTCATGTATAAATGCAATACGTTGTTTAATCTCCAGAATATACTTCTGCTGATCTAAACCAAAAACCTTGATATCTCCTGTATCTTTCAGTATCAAATTAAGAATGATCTTTATTAGAGATGTTTTCCCGGATCCATTAGGGCCTACAAGTCCCATAATATGACCGGGAGGCAAGGAAACAGAAATATTATCTAATTTGAAACCTCCATAGTCCTTATTCAGATTTTGTATGTCTAATACATTTTCCATAATTAGAGGTCTTCGTTATATAAAATAGTCAGTATTTGTTTTAATTCATCCAGGCTAACCCCTAGTTTATGAGCTTTATTTACCGTCTCAGACATCATATCTTCAATAGATTTCATTTTTTTTTCACGTAACAATTCTTTGTTTTGCATGGCTACAAAAGAACCTTTTCCTCCAACCGTATCTATAAAACCTTCTTTTTCCAACTCTTCGTAGGCTCTTTTCGTGGTTATTACACTAATTTGAAGCTCTACAGATAGTTTTCGTATAGAAGGTAAAGCATCTCCTTCTACGAGTTCTCCAGATATAATCTGACTCTTTATTTGTTTGCATATCTGCTCATAGATAGGTTCAGGCGATGCATTTGAGATAATGATTTTCATATTATCAGTGATTGCAATTTATTATTAGACGATCAATCGCTTATTTTGTTACTACTGTATATACTGTATATATGCAATAATACAATATTCTTTTTAAAAAAGGACTGTAATTAAGAGTTTTTTGATAGGAAATATGAAGTTTTAAATTTTAAAACTTTGATTTATAGTGTTTTAATTGTCTGTTGTTTATGGAATATAAAATAATAGCTTGATTTAAATAAACATAACTTTAAACCTTATTTTGTTAATCTTTAACACTTTCCAGACTTATTATCAATATTTAAATATATTTGATAAGCTTAAATATACCAATCACAAAAATAATATGTTAATATGCGAATACTCAATAAAATGAGAGGTTTGAGATGCAATAAATTTTCTGCTCTTATAATCTTTCTAGTAACGAATTTTTTTATCGGAACGGTTTATTCTCAGAAAAAAGATTCCTTAAGTAACCAATCAAAGTATAAAGACCTTCCGCTAGAAAGTGGACGAATTCTAAAGTTTGATACAGACGAAGGCAGCTGGTTATCATTAGATATCAGCCCGGACGGAAAAACGTTAGTATTTGATATGTTGGGAGATTTATATACACTCCCAATAGGAGGTGGAACCGCCACTCGTATTACAGATGGATTAGCGTTAGATACTAATCCTAGATTTAGTCCGGATGGTAAGGATATTGTCTTTACTTCAGATAGAAGTGGAAATGATAATGTCTGGACGATGAACTTAAAATCTAAAGAGACTAAACAGATTACAAAAGATAAAAAAGGAGAAGTACAATCTGCAGATTGGTCACCAGATGGAGATTACATAGCAGTGTCTAAAGGGAAAAGAAGTCTAAAGCTTTTTATGTATCACAAAGATGGAGGAGGAGGTTCTCAGTTAATTAAAGAACCTGCAAATTTGAAAGTGATTGAACCTGCTTTTAGTCCCGATGGCAAGTATATTTACTATTCGGTACGTAGAGGTGCCTGGAATTATAATGCACAATTACCGCAATACCAGATTGGAACATATGATCTTGAAGATGGTACCAGAAATACAGTTACATCAAGATATGGTTCTGCTTTTTCAACCACCTTATCAAATGATGGTAACTGGATGGTTTATGGAAGTAGATATGAAGAGAAAACAGGTTTGGTTTTGAGAAACCTGAAATCGGGAGACGAAAAATGGTTAGCTTATCCTGTACAAAGGGATGAACAGGAATCTGTAGCTCCTTTAGGGGTGTTACCTGCAATGACATTTACTCCGGATGATAAAGAAGTTATTGCATCTTATGGAGGTAAAATTTATCGTATTCCAATAGCAGGAGGAGATGCTGTAGAAATTCCTTTTAAAGTTAATGTAGAACTGGCAATAGGACCAAAATTAGAATTTAAATACCCAATCTCTGATGAAAAAGAACTATTTGCAAACCAGATTAGAGATGCAAAACCCTCTCCGGATGGAAAGCAATTGGTGTTTAATGCATTGAATAAAATATATGTGATGAAACTTCCTGATGGTAAGCCAAGAAGGTTGACCAAAATGGATATTATAGAAACGCAGCCTAGTTGGTCTCCGGATGGAAAAGAAGTGGTATATACTACATGGTCTGAAGAAGATGGCGGACATTTATATAAAGTAGGGGTACGATCTAATTCGACTCCGGTGAAGTTGACTAATGAGTCTGCTTTATATGGAAAACCGGTATGGTCTCCAAAAAACAATAGAATAGTTTTTACAAAAGGAAGTGCTCAAAGTTTTAGAAATGCCTATTTGAGAAGAGCTTTTTCAGGTACTGAAGATTTAGCCTGGATACCTTCTACAGGTGGAGATGCTACATTTATTGTAAAAACAAGAGGACGTAATAATCCGCATTTTGTAAATAGTGATGACCGTATTTATCTAAGTAGTGGAAGAGGGTTAAGTTCAATTAGATGGGATGGAACAGACGAAAAAGAAATCTTAAGTGTTACAGGGATAGTTACTTTTGGAAATGCTACAGACGACCATGATCATTCACATCTTAGTGATGGTATCCCTGAAGAAAACGCACAAGGTGCACGTCCGGTAGAAATGTATATGCAGCCAACAGGAGATAAGGCAATGGCGTTAATTAACAATGATGTATATGTGATTACTGTGCCAAAACTAGGGCATACGCCAAGAATATCGGTTGCCAATCCTAAATCTTCACAATTCCCGTCTATTAAACTCACTCAATTAGGAGGTGAATTTCCAGCCTGGTCTGCAGATGGAAAAAAAGTGCATTGGTCTCTGGGAAATGCACATTTTATTTATGATCTGGTTCAAGCTAAAACTGAAGAAGAAAAATTAAAAGCTGAGAAGAAAGCAAGAAAAGAAGCGCTTTCTAAATTATCTGAAGAAAAGCGTAAAGAAGAAGAGAAGAAAGATAAAGAGAAGGCAAAGAAGGAGAAAGGTTATGAAGCAACAGAATTAGATATAAAAGTAAGAATAAACAGAGATATCCCTAAAGGAACTGCTTTGATAAAAGGAGCCAGAATCATTACTATGAAAGGTAGTGAAGTGATTGAAAATGGAGATATTTTAGTGGTAAATAACAGGATTAAGGGGGTGGGACCTTCAGGAAGCCTGACTGTACCTAAAGGAGCTGAAATTATTGAAGCCTCAGGAAAAACTATTATCCCCGGAATGGTAGATACACACTCGCATTTAAGGGTTTATGACGGAATTCATAAGAAACAAGTGTGGTCATACGCAGCAAATTTAGCATATGGAGTCACTGCATCTCGTGATCCACAAACAGGAACAACAGATGTACTTACTTATTTTGATTTGGTTAAAACCGGAGAAATGCTAGGGCCAAGAGCTTATTCAACAGGGCCCGGATTAGGATCCTGGGCATATTATTTAAAAAGTTTAGATCATACTCGTGATGCATTGAAAAAGTATAGTAAATATTACAATACGAATACTATTAAAATGTATAATGTTGGTAACAGGCAACATAGACAATGGGTTATTCAGGCATCTAAAGAGCAAAAATTAATGCCTACAACAGAAGGGAGCCTGGATTTTAAAAGAAATATTACAGAAATTTTAGATGGTTATCCGGGACATGAGCATTCTTATCCGGTTACACCACTTTATAAAGATATCATACAAGCAGCTGCAAAGTCTAAAATTGCATACACTCCAACCTTATTAGTATCATATGGAGGGCCTTGGGCAGAGAATTATTTTTATTCAAGAGAGAATCCTTATGATGATAAAAAACTGGCATATTTTACACCATATACAGATTTAGCCAGTAAATCCAGAAGAAGACCAGGTTGGTTCAGAGATGAAGAACATGTTTTTACAAAACATGCTGAGTTTGTAGAAGATTTGGTAAATGCAGGCGGATTGGCAGGAATTGGAAGTCACGGACAATTACAAGGGTTAGGTTTTCACTGGGAACTTTGGGCAACGGCTTCAGGTACTTCAACCTGGAACGCTTTAAAAATTGCGACTATAATTGGTGCTCAGTCTATTGGATTGGACGGAGATATTGGTTCAATAGAAACTGGTAAACTGGCAGATTTAATTATTTTAGAAAAAAATCCGTTAGATAATATCAGAAATACCAATACTATCTTACAAGTGATGAAAAATGGTAGATTATACGACGGAAATACGTTAGATGAGGTATATCCTAGAAAAAAGAAAGCCGAAGGCTTCTGGTGGCAACAAGCAAAACCAGCTAATTTGCCAGGTGTCAAAGAATAAGAATCTTTAAGTAGAATATAAGTACAACCCGCTTTGTAATTTAAAATCACAAAGCGGGTTTTTTAATATAATGGTATGTGTGCTACTTATTGAATATGATCTAATACCCAGCTCGATATCTCGTTTAATGCCACAGGCGAAAAAGTTTGCTCTATGTCTCTATACTCACTCATTGCACCGGTCTCACACTCCTGGAAAAGATGGTTAAGATTTGGTAATTCAAGAATCTTAAAGTCCTGATTACCGCCTTTAATTAAAGCATTTTTAATACCTTCCTGGTTGATTTTAGCTTCTACCTGGGTGTCTTTACTTCCATTTAATGATAATACGGGACAAGTTACTTTTTCATATTCATCAGCAGGATTGTAATGGTAAAAATTACGTACCCATTTTGAAGTTTGCGAATCAATAGTTCCACTAACTATTTGAGTTATCTGTGCTTCCGATACTCCAAGATTTCTGATAATAGGAACTGTTGTATTATTGAGATGTGTTTTTAGTTCTTTTTTTATTACTTCAATGTCTTTATCTGAACCTGCAATTTCAATAGCTTTTCGTACTGCTTTTTCATAAGCTTCTTCATCTGGCACAGGAAAAGAGCGCAATTTTTTAGATTGCATAACCGATAGTTCTGTTCCTGAGATTCCTGTACCTGCCAATGATACCATAAACGCAATATCTTTAGATTGGTTAATGACCAATGGGGCTATAATACCTCCTTCACTATGCCCGATTAATCCTATATTATTAATATCAATATCAGTTCTTGATTTTAAATATGTGACACCACTTAATACATCTTTTGCAAAGTCATGTGTAGTTGCTTCACTATAATTTCCTGTTGATTTTCCAAATCCTCTATCATCATAACGCAATACTGCAATACCATTTCGGGTTAAATGATCTGCCAGAACTAAAAATGGTTTATGCCCCGAAATTGTTTCATCTCTGTCCTGAGGGCCGCTACCGCTTATTAAGATAACTACAGGGTGTAATCCTTCTGTTTTTGGTAATGTTAATGTTCCTGAAAGCGTTACTCCTGCTTTTTTATTGTCAAAAATGACTTCTTTTTCAAGATAAGGATAGGGTTTTACAGGTTCTTGCGGCCTTTTTTTTACTTTTTTAACTATTGCTTTTCCTTTTTTTAATAATAAAGGAAAGGAATTTGTGCCTTCGGTGATAGTTCCTTTAATCTGACCGTTTTCAGAATTAAATTCCCCTTTGTAGAGCATTCCGACATTAGACATATCTACTGTAAATAATTTACGGTCAAAACTTGTTTCCTTTGCAGTAATTCCTTGTATTCTTTGAGAAGGGATGTCAATAGTGGTATTGTAGTTAGAATTTTCTTTTTTGACGGTAAAAATGATATCAATTTTTCTATTTCTGGCTTGGATTTCTCCATTCCATGTGCCTGTAATGTCTTGAGCAAAAAGTGCTCCTGAAAAAATAAAAGTGAGTATAAAAAATAATATTCGCATGATTGTATGTTTTGTGAATAATAGGCATGAGAATCCCATGCTGAAATATTCAGCGATTAAAAAATTGAGTAATACGTTTGATTAAAATGAAAAGCCTATTTAGACCTGATAAAGTTTATTCGTCTTCGATACCCAGTTCTGCTAAGGTATCTGCGGCACTTTTCATAGTTCTACCATAGAATTTTGTAATAAAATAAATAAAAACAGATGTTATTATAACACCTACAAACAGGTCGAATAATAAACCAGGATCAAATTCGAGATCTTTACCACCCATTATTTTTGCAAAAACAGGAACAGTAATCAGCATAGCTCCAATACCGAGAACATAGCTGTAATTTTTATATTTAAATGCCTTTTCTTGAATCTTTGCAAAATCTGTTAAAGTTTGTTTGTAATTGTTATCTATAACATTGATTTTCTTCATTCTTTTTAACCAATTAAAAGATATAATAGGTCCTACAATAAATAATGCTAAGGTTATAATACCACAACTAATGGTAAACCAATGATCCAATTTGTGAAAATTTATAAGAATATATATTGCGGAGATTAGGCATATAATAAAACCTATAAGTTCTGAATATACTATTTTATTGATCTTTTTTTTATATTGTTGTTGTGTCATTTTAAGTATAATTTCGTTCGTTAATTTTTTTTGTTTCTCTAACTGGTCACTCATTTCAGACCATACAGCTTGCATTTCTTCTAATTCCATAATTATTATTTTTTTACAAGTTGTTTTTTTAATTTTTGCTTGATCCTTGATATTCGTGTCCCTACATTACTGCTTGATAAACCAGTGATCTGTGCAATTTCTTCGTATTTCTTACCTTCCAGTAAAAGTAAAATCAAACCTTTCTCTAAATCGTTTAACAATTTAATCTGGGAGTACATCTCTTTAAGCCGTTCTTCAAGAACAGGATCGTCATGTTCATATTTTAAATTTATATGATCTAATGCTACGTTATGTCCTTTTCGCTTTTCCTTTTTTATATGTGTAAATGCGGTGTTTAGTGCTACACGATACATCCAGGTACTGGCTTTAGCATCTCCCCTGAAACTATCAAACCCTTTCCAGAGTTGAAATACGATTTCCTGATACAAATCTTTTTGATCTTCGAGAGTATTAGTGTACACTCGAGTGATTTTAAAAATAACACCTTCATTCTCTTTGATCAATAAAGTAAATGCTTCTTCTTTGCGCATTAAAGAGCTATTTTGTTTTATCTATTAGTATTCATTTCAAAAAAAAATCACAAAAAGGAGCAACATTTTTTTTAATAGGTTGATAATTTGATCCTTAAAATACATTTTTTTAAGTGTAATTCACAGCTAATTTTAGAGCATCTGAAGATCCTTATATGACTGCTTTTTTTATATTTGCTGCAAATAATTTCTATGATACAACTTCAGGTTAAAAATGAAATTTCCAGGTTAAGAGCAGTTGTTTTAGGCACAGCTGTTAATAATGGTCCGATACCAAAGGAAGAAGATGCATATGATCCTAAATCTTTAGAACATATTAAGGCCGGAACTTATCCTAAAGAAAGTGATATGATTAAGGAAATGGACGCTTTTAATGCTGTTTTTGAAAAATATGATGTCAAAGTTTTTCGACCTGAAATTATTGAGAATTACAACCAGATTTTTGCCAGGGACATAGCTTTTGTTATTGATGATACTTTTATAAAATCGAATATTCTACCTGATAGAGAAAAAGAATTAGATGCGCTTCACTATGTGATTGATCAAATTGACCCCGCAAAAGTAATTAAACCACCAGAAGAAGTTCACGTAGAAGGAGGTGATGTAATGCCTTGGAATGATTATATCTTTGTTGGCACTTATACCGCAGATGATTATCCCGATTATATTACTGCCAGAACCAATAATCACGCAATAGACTTTTTGCAAAAACAATTTCCTGAAAAAAAAGTAAAAGCTTTTGAATTGAGAAAATCAAATACAAATGCTAAAGAAAATGCTTTGCACTTGGATTGTTGTTTTCAGCCTTTAGGGAAAGGGAGAGCAATTCTTCATAAAAACGGATTTTTAATAGAAGAAGAATACCTATGGTTACGAGATTTCTTTGGAAAGGAAAATATTTTTGAAATTACAAAAGACGAAATGTATCAAATGTGTTCTAATGTATTTTCTATAGATGAAAATATTGTGGTTTCAGAACAAAATTTTACCAGGTTAAACAACTGGCTTCGTGAAAATGATTTTATTGTAGAAGAAATTCCTTATGCAGAAATAGCTAAACAGGAAGGTTTATTAAGATGCTCTACAATGCCATTGATCAGGGATTAATTGATCTGTAATCTTGAATGATTTTAAAACCTATAATTGGTTTTTCTTTTAAAAATAAGACAAGTTGAGAATCCGATTTCTCTCTGACACGTATTTTGCCACTGTATTTATTGTCTTTAGTTCTGGTCAAACGTAAAAAACTATAACTTTTATCATTTAAAAAAGTATAGCGAATTGTTTTTCCTTTCTTTGGAATTTTGTCAAAAGAAATAGTAATATTTTTTTGTTTTTGAGTTGCCGTAATCGTTCCTTTAATCGTATCTGATAGCTTAAAATTATTTGCAAAATAATCACGATAAAAAAATGGACTGGAGAAAAAGTACTCTTTACTAACTTTATGATTTAATAGTTGCCAGTTTTGATTTCCCGGAAAATGATGAGTAATAAATTCTTCCGGAGAAGGAAAAAAGTAACTGTCGTTAAATGAAGGGGTAAATCTTCGGGTTTTTAAATTGTAGTAACCGGAAGCCCATGTGACATCAATTAATTTCCATTCGTTATCTACATATACGGCATTCCACATATGGTTTTTAAAAGATTTGTTATTTCCGATATCATTGATCCCTGTTTTAGAAAAACCAACTATTGAGTGAACAGGAATCCCAATTTTTTTACACAGTTTATTAAAAATTAATGAATAATCCTGACAAATACCTTTTCTGGTTTTTAAGGTTTTTTCAATTTTTTTTACAACCTTTAACCGCTTCATTCTCTTCAATTCATATTCAGAAGTGTATGAAATCATTTCAGAATGACTGCCAAAAGGTGAAGTTTTATAGATGTCGTATCTAATATTCAATGCCGTCCATGTGAAAGCAGCTCTTACTTTATCTTTGTCTGTAGTGAAATCATTAAGAATTTGTTTGCTTATATCCCTGATAGTATTTAATGACTTTGGGTATTTTTTAACTAAGCTATCTACGCGTTTATAGTCTTGAGAATATCCGTAATTAACCAATAAAAAAAGAAAGAATACTTTTACTTTCATAGCAAAAAAATAACTAATTAAGCTAAAGATATTTAATTTAATTAGTTATTCAAAACCTTTAAATACAGATTTTAATCTCTTAAAACTTTATGATAATTAAGAGTTTTGCAGTTTATGGAGTGATTTTTTATAAAGCTGATAGAAATAAAAAGGGAGCACAAATGTTGAAAAAGAAAATATTCCTCCCATGGCAATAAGCCCGGAAGTCTCTTTATCCAATATACCAGGTAAATAAAGAGCAAAAGCAGTTATAATGAGAAAAACACTGAAATACCCCATCAGAAATACAATTTTTCGTATCATAATTTGATTGTTTATAGTTAATAAATAATTTAGATCGTCTTCTATTTTTTTTGCTCCATCCGGAGTGATTCTTCCTTTTGCTTTTTTGAAGGCTTCGTCAAAATGAATTCCTTCTTCCAGGTATTCTTCAATAACACAACTAAAATGATCAACAAGATCATCCTGAAGATGAATTTTAGTAATACCTTCCTGTGACAAATAATTCTTTATAAACGCTAGTTGTAGATTAGATATCATCATGTCAAAGAAGTTTTAGATTTAAATAAAACTTGTAAAGTTTCAGAGAATTCCAACAATTCATGTGATGCCGGAATTACCTGTGTTTTCCCGTCATTAGTTAAGCTGTAATATTTTCTAACACGATTGCCTATCATGGTAGATTCTACAGTCAGATATCCCTCTTTAGTGAGTGTATGTAAGGCAGGATATAGCGAGCCTTCTTTGATTAAAATTTTATCATTAGATATTTTTTTAACCTTTTGAACAATTTCATAACCATACATTTTATCGTTTTCTGATAAAAGCTTTAAAATGATAGGTTTTAATATGCCTTTTAATAGTTCTCTTGAATACATGATACAAATATACATCATTATTTGATGTATCAAAATTTTATGTATTATTTTTTTAATTTTAATTCCGCATTTTAAAGAAGCAACATCCTATAAAATTATTACTTTAGCGTTCTTAAAATAGTTCAGAGCAAATGAATCAGATAACCGATACTATAATGATGGTTCGCCCGGCAAACTTTAGGGCGAATGAGCAAACAGCAGTTAATAATTATTACCAAAAGTCTCCGCAAGATATGTCGGAAGAATTGTTGCTGGATGCTGCTCAGAAAGAGTTTGATGCTTTTGTTGAAAAACTAAGAGCAGAAGGAATTAATGTTGTTGTTATAGAAGGAGTCAAAGAGACAGATACACCAGATGCACATTTCCCGAATAACTGGGTTTCATTTCATCAGGACGGCACTGTTGCTTTGTATCCTATGTTTGCAGAAAACAGACGATTGGAAAGAAGAGAAGATGTTCTGGACATATTAGAAGAAAAAGGGTTTAATATCGAGAATATTGTTGATTACTCATCGGCAGAAAAAGAAAACTTTTTTTTAGAAGGGACGGGAAGTCTTTTATTAGATCGTGTACATAAAAAAGCATACTGCGCATTATCACCAAGAGCAGATGAAGAACTGTTTATAGAGTTTTGCGAAGATTTTGAATATACCCCGGTTATTTTTACAGCAAATCAAACACTGGACGGAAAACGAGTACCTATTTATCACACTAATGTGATGATGTGTCTTGGTGAGGATTTTGTGGTAATTTGCCTTGATAGTATAGATGATAAAAAAGAACGAAAAAACGTTTTAAATCATCTGAAAGAAGACGGGAAAGAAATTATAGCTATAACAGAAGAACAAGTGACTCAATTTGCCGGAAATATGTTGCAAGTTGTAAATAATGAAAAGAAGAAGTATATTGTCATGAGTTCTGCGGCACATAAAAGTTTGACCTCAGAACAAATTTTCAACCTGGAACAACACGGAACACTTCTTTACAGTGATATAAATCTTATTGAAACTTGTGGAGGGGGAAGTACTCGTTGTATGATGGCAGAAATATTTTTACCTAAAGAATAATGCTTTCAAAGAGGACAAAATACGGACTTAAAGCACTGACTTACTTAGCAAAAAAAGGAAAGAATACTCCTGTGCTTATCTCTGAGATAGCCACAGAAGAAAATATATCAAAAAAGTTCCTGGAAGCCATTTTACTCCAATTGAAAAGAAATGGGTTTCTTGCTTCCAAAATGGGAAAAGGAGGAGGGTATTACCTGATTAAAGACCCAGAAGAAGTTACCATAGCATCAGTATACAGAATTCTGGAAGGCCCGATAGCCATGCTTCCGTGTGTTAGCCTCAATTATTATGAAAAATGTGACGATTGTAAGAGCGAAGAAGAATGTACACTCCATAAAGTGATGATTGAAGTCAGAGATAATACATTAAAAGTGTATGAAAACAGTACTTTAATCGACCTAATATAAAAAAAATTAAAAAATTTTCTAAAATATTCTACTTATTCTATAGACTAATAGTATATTTGAATTTTAAAATTAAAAATATTAAGCAATGATTATTGATTTATTTCGGTCTGAGAACACAAAACTAAAGTCAGATAGCCGTAAAACATCTGTTTTTAAAGCAATATCATGGCGTATTATAGGTACTTTAGATACTATGATTATCTCTTATTTATTGACGGGAGATCTTAAAGTAGCTTTTGGTATAGGTAGTATAGAAGTGGTTTCTAAGATGGTTTTGTATTACTTACACGAGAGAGCATGGACTAAAATGACTAAAAACGATGAATATTCAAGAGATAAATAAACAGCTTAGAAGTAGTACCCCTCGTGAAATTATTGAATGGGGTATTAAAAATGCAAAAAAACCAGTTGTTACTACGAACTTCAGGCCATATGAAGTTAATATTCTTCATGCTTGTGTGTCTGTTGAAAAAGACATTCCGGTAATTTGGTGTGATACAGGTTATAATACTTCTTATACCTATAAGCACGGTGAAAAGTTGATTAAAGATCTGGGAATTAATATATTTTTATATACACCACAGGAAACGGCTAAGTACAGAGATCCTTCTTCTGTAATTCCAGATGTAGATTCACCTCTCCATAAAGAGTTTACAGAACAAGTGAAACTGGAACCTTTTAGAAGAGCCATGAAAGAACACCAGCCTGATGTATGGTTTACCAATTTAAGAAAAGGGCAGACAGCATTGAGAGATTCATTGGATATTGTATCAATGGGTAATGATGGAGTGCTTAAAATAGCTCCGTTTTATTACTGGACAGATGAAGAGCTGGATGTGTATTTGGAAAAATATGAACTTGAAAATGAATTTAGATATTTTGATCCAACCAAAGTATTAGAAAATAGAGAATGTGGATTGCATATTGTAGCGGATCCTCAAAAATGATTGAAAATGACAGTAAAAGATCACATAAAAACACTCGAAGATGAAAGTATATTCATCATGAGAGAAGTAGCTGCCCAATTTAATAAACCTGTTTTATTATTTTCTGGGGGTAAAGATTCTATAACGCTAGCCCATTTGGCTAAAAAAGCGTTTTATCCGGCTAAAATTCCTTTTACGTTTATGCATATAGATACAGGACACAACTTTCAGGAAACAATTGATTTTAGAGATGAATTAATCGCAGAATTGGGAGTAGATTTAATTGTGAGGTATGTTCAGGATTCTATAGATCAGAATAAAGTAAAAGAAGAAACCGGAAAATATGCAAGTAGAAACTCGCTTCAAACAGTAACCTTACTGGATGCTATTGAAGAGTTTGGATTTGATGCTTGTTTAGGGGGAGCGCGAAGAGACGAAGAAAAGAGTAGAGCTAAAGAACGTATTTTTTCTGTGCGAGATGATTTTGGACAGTGGGATGCTAAAAAACAACGCCCGGAATTATTTCAGATATTAAATGGGAAAATAAATTTTGGAGAAAACGTTAGGGCTTTTCCAATTAGTAACTGGACAGAAGAAGATGTCTGGACATATATCTTACAGGAAAACTTAAAGTTGCCTAGTATTTATTTTGCACATGAAAGAAAGTTGGTAAAACGTGACGGAGCATACCTGGCATATTCAGATTATTTGAATCTTGTACCAACAGATGAGATTGTTGAGAGTAAAGTGCGTTTCCGTACAGTAGGGGATATGACGTGTACTGCTGCTTTGGTTTCTGATGCAGATACCGTAGAGAAAGTACTCAATGAAAATAAAGCATCAAAACATTCGGAGAGAGGAGCAAGAATAGATGATCAAAGAAGTGAATCTGCTCTTGAACAACGAAAAAAAGGAGGATACTTTTAAAAGTATAAAATTTAAGAGATAAAGTAGAAGTTGAGATTTTGTAAAAATCGAAAATTATAAAATGGATTTACTAAGAATAAGTACAGCAGGAAGTGTAGATGACGGAAAGAGTACACTTATAGGAAGATTGTTATACGATACCAATGCGCTTACTAAAGAACAAGAACAATTAATTGAAAAAAAGACTGCAGAAAAAGGATTGAAAGATTTGGATTTTTCTGTAATTACGGATGGTTTAATTGCTGAGCGTGAACAAGGAATTACAATAGACGTAGCACATATTTATTTTTCTACAAAAAATAGAAAATTTATCATAGCAGATAGTCCGGGTCATGTGGAATATACAAGAAATATGGTTACCGGAGCCTCTAATGCTGAGGTATCTATTATTCTTATTGATGCAAGAAAAGGATTGCTGGAACAGAGTTACCGACATTTTTACATAAGCCAGTTGCTAAGATTAAACACAGTAGTTTTCTGTATTAACAAAATGGATCTGGTTGATTATAGTGAAGATACTTTTCTTAAAATAGCGGCAGATGTAAAGCAAATGGTAGATTCGTATACCAATTATCAGCCTAATGTAGAAATTGTACCCATTAGCTCTTTGAAAGGCGATAATGTAGTTCATGAATTTGGAAATACTCCATGGTATCAAGGGCCGGCATTGAATGAAATTTTACATGAAATTACTCCTGATGCTTCTGAAGATGGAGATTTTAGAATGGATATTCAACAGGTATTACATGTTCAGAATGACAATTTTGTTGATTTTAGAGGTTTTTCAGGAAGAATATCCAGCGGTACCTTAAAAATAGGAGACGAGTTAACAGTTTTACCTTCAGGTAAAGTTTCTACGGTAAAAGAAATAAGACAATACGAAACTGTTTTGGAAGAAGCTAATGCAGGAGATTCTGTTATTGTTAGCTTAAGTGATGAGGTAGATGCCAGCAGAGGATCATTATTTGCTAAAACGGGAGAAGAACCTGTTGGAGCTAAAAGCTTAAATGCTACTTTGGTATGGCTTAATGAAGATGTAGCAAATATAGGAGGAAGGTATTTGATCCAGGCAGGAAGCAGGCAAAATCAAGCTAAATTACAACAGATTGATTATTTGATTCCGCCAGAGAATCCGCAATTAAAATTAGAAAGCGCTAAACTAAGTTTGAATGATATTGCTAAAGTAGAATTACGCTTAGCACAACCATTATTCTTAGATAGCTATGAGAAAAATAAAGCCAACGGAGCATTTATACTTATTGATCCGCAAACAAATAATACTTGTGCTGTAGGTTTTGTTGAATCATAAATTTATAGTGTTAACAACACGCTAAAATTGTTATGAAAAAGAGAAAAAAGCTATCATTCGATAGCTTTTTTTATGACTATAGATTAAAAAATAAAACAACTTTTAACAAAAATGTGTCAGGAAGCTATAAAAGGAAATGTAGTGTAGATTCTGCCGACTTTATCTAAAGTATTAAAGTATTTTTGCCAACAGAATAAGGCGCATAAAATAAAAAAGAATGTCTGAAAATTACTATACACATCTGGAGTGCCACGAATGTGGGGCTGTATATGATAAAAATAGCAAAAACACATTTTGCACAAAAGATAACCAACCTTTAGTTGCACGATATAATTTGAATAACTCCTGGTCTAAAGATAGCCTTAAAGGTAGGCCAAATAACATGTGGAGATATCAGGAAGTGCTACCGGTACTAAAAGATGAAAATAAGGTGTGTTTGGGAGAAGGAATGACTCCTATGATAGCTTTAGACAGACTAAAAGATAAGAATGAACAGGCACAATTGCTTTTAAAAGATGAATCCGGAAATCCAACAGGATCTTTCAAAGCAAGAGGAATAGGAATGGCATTAAGTAAAGCCAAAGAGTTAGGAGTTAAGGCTATGTGTATTCCAACAGCAGGTAACGCAGGAAGTGCATTAAGTGCATATTGCGCAAAAGCAGGAATAGAAGCACATATTTTTATGCCGGAAACTACACCCCAGGTATTTCAACTGGATTGTGAAATCATGGGAGCTAAAGTAACTAAAGTAGATGGTGATATTTCTGATGCAGCTGCACTAATGCAAAAGAAAAATGATGGTTCTTGGTTTGATATTACTACTTTAAAAGAGCCTTTTAGATTAGAAGGTAAAAAAACAATGGGATACGAAATAGCAGAACAGTTAAACTGGACACTTCCCGATGTTATTATATATCCAACAGGTGGAGGAACTGGTTTGATTGGTATCTGGAAAGCATTTCAGGAAATGAAAGAAATGGGGTGGATAAACAATATACCAACCAGAATGGTCGCTGTACAAGTAGCTGGTTGTGATCCTGTAGTGCAATCATTTGAGAAAAGAATAGATCATACTCCTAAATATGAGAATCCTGTAGAGACTATAGCAAACGGATTAAGAGTGCCAAAAGCTTTTGGAGATAAACTGATCATGAAAACATTGTATGAAAGTAATGGAACAGCAGTTTCTGTTACTGATGATGAAATGAAAGAAGGATTGTCTGAGTTTGCAAAAAATGAAGGAGTTTTTCTATCACCTGAAGGAGCTGCAGTGTGGATGGGATATAAAAAATTAAAAGCAGAAAACTGGATTAAGAATAATGAATCTGTTGTGTTGATTAATACAGGTTCAGCTTATAAATATGTAGAGAATCTATACTAGGTTTTAAGTTGCATATTTTCTCAATGATTAGATATCTTTACATGATATAATACTTATATATGGAAAGTACAGCTTCGGAATTAAGAAAGATGGGAGAAATAGTTTTAGAAAAACTGGAAAACTATCTTTCTGAGAGTCAATCTGGAAAACCTAAAGTACTTATTCAGCGTTCCCCGGAAGAAATCTCAGATACTCTTGAACTAGAGAATTATATTCGAAAAGGATGTCTGAATATTGATAACGTAGGAAATCTGCTTGATAAATATTTAGATAATACACAGCATTTACATCACCCTCAATTTATAGGTCACCAGGCAGCTTCTCCTCATGTGGCATCCAGTATTTCAGATTTTATACATGGAGTTGTCAATAATCCGATGGCTATTTATGAAATGGGCCCGGCTGCAGCAACCATGGAAAAAGTGGTAATAAACTGGATGCTGGAAAAAGTAGGATGGTTTAAAGGAGACAGGTTAAGCGATATAGATCCGGCTAAAGTTGGAGGAGGAGGAATCCTTACTCATGGTGGTTCTATGGCAAATCTTACAGCAATGTTGGCTGCCCGTGCTAAAATAGATCCGGATGCCTGGACCGATGGTACTTCAAAAGATTTGGTGGTAATGGGCCCGGAAGTTTCTCACTATTCTATTTCCAGGGCAATCTCAATTATGGGTATGGGATCTAATGCCATGATTCCTGTAAAAGTAAACGATCAGGAGGTACTGGATCCTGATAATTTGTATCCTGTTTTTCAAAAACTTAAAAGCGAAGGAAAAAGAATAATGGCTGTTATTGCAAATGCATGTGCTACATCAACAGGCTTGTACGATCCGATTGCTGAAGTTGGGGAATTTTGTAAAGAAAACGGTTTGTGGTATCATGTAGATGGCGCTCATGGAGCTGTAGCTTTATTGACTCCAAAAGAAAAACATTTACTAAAGGGAGTAGAGTTGGCCGATTCCTTAACCTGGGATGCACATAAAATGATGCAAACTTCTGCACTTTGTGCAGCTGTTTTAGTAAAAGATCATAAAAACTTAGATCAGACATTCCGTCAAAAAGGAAGTTATATTTTCTTTGAAAAAGAACAAATAGGTTATGATGCTATTTCTAACGCAATTGAATGTACTAAATCGGGATTAGGAACCAAACTGTTTTGGGCATTGGCTGCAGAAGGAGAGGAAGGATTTAAGAACTTTATTGAAAATCAATATCAGGTTACAAAAGAGTTTTATAAAATGTTTAATGAGCATCCGTATTTTGAATGCTCCAATGCACCGGAATCCAATATTTTATGCTTTAGATATACTAAATTTGGCAATGATAACGGATTCCAACTGGCTATTCGTAACGAATTGATTAAAAAAGGAAACTTTTATACAACTACAGCTGTGGTTAACGGAGTGAGGTATCTTCGTTTGTCTGTAATGAACAAACTCACCAAACCAGTCCATATTCAAACACTAATGGAAGAAGTGGAGCAAATAGCTTTAACTTTATCAGGAAAGTAATATTCGGGATAAAAATTGACAAAAAATAAATATTAAAAACCCACCAGGTATAATCTGCATGGTGGGTTTTATTGAAAATTAATAGGTTAATTTATTTCTTGGTTGAGTATTGTATCTGGATTGGTAATGGTAGTAAGATTAGGATCAGGACAAATATAACATAATGTAGCCGCAGTAGGGTCTGTAAGTGTAGTAGTAGGTGCTAAGGTATTCCTTCCCCCTTTAATATTATTTTTCAATTCTTTATCTAAAGAAGCTATTTTCTGTTTATTTAACTTGAAAGTACTTTTTCTATTTTTCATAAGTTTAAATTTTGTGAATAAAAGACATATTCAAAGATACTATCTAACACAATTTCTGCGTGATAAAACTGACATAATGATTCAAAAAGTTCTGTTTTGATGAAAAAGTCTCAATAAAATAATGTTTTTATTGATGATACGATAATTTATATTAAAAAAACATACAACATTGATGTTATTGTAACTAATTAAATTACAGATTGTTTACGGTTTTGACGTATTATGAGTGTCTGCAATAAAAATGAAATTTCAAAATATATTTAGATGGAGGTAAAATGAAGATAATTCATAAATTTGTTTAATATATTATTTTTAGAAGACTTATGAATGTAACAGACAGTAATGGTAATGTCTTAAGTGATGGAGACTCAGTCCATGTAATCAAAGATTTAAAAATAAAAGGAATGTCAAAAACTCTTAAGAGAGGAAATGTTATAAAAAATATCCGATTGACATCAAATTCACAAGAAGTAGAGTGCCGTATTGGAAAAAATCATATTGTCCTTAAAACTCAATTTTTAAAGAAAGCTTAACCTAAACCATTTATCAGGAATAGGTTAAACTTAACCTATTGCTTTTCTTTGTATAAATTTTAATTCATAAATTGAAGATTCAATAGCTACAATTCGATTTATGAGAAGACCATTATCTGCTAATTTTTTGTTGATATACTTGTTCTTTATATCATTTTCTTATGCACAAGTTACTTTAGAAAATGTCATCGATTCTTATCAGGATTTTAAAGAAAAAAGTATTAAAAACAGAAGAGTAAAACATCATGAACTTCAACCTTTAATTAATGACTATAAATCTTCTTCTAAATTTACAATCACTACTGTGGGTAAATCTATAGAGGGGAGAAAACTGTCTTTGATAAGTTTGGGTAGCGGAGATACAAATGTTTTTTTATGGTCGCAAATGCATGGGGATGAATCTACGGCTACAATGGCAATATTTGACTTGCTTAACTTCTTTAAGAGTGTTTCTTATTCTGAAATAAAAGAACCGATATTAGAAAAACTGAAGATTCATTTTTTACCCATGCTTAATCCGGATGGGGCAGAACGTTTTCAACGCAGAAACAGCCTGGGAATAGATATTAACAGAGATGCATTACGATTACAATCTCCTGAAGCACAAACTCTGAAAAGGGTACGGGATAGCCTGGAAGCTAATTACGGATTTAATCTTCATGACCAAAGTAAGTATTACAATACTTTTCAAAATGCAGAAGCAGCAACAATTTCTTTTTTGGCACCCGCTTATAATTATCAGAAATCTATTAACGATATCAGGAGTAATGCTATGAAACTCATTGCGCATATGAATGATGTACTTAAGGAGTATGCTCCCGGTCATATTGGAAAATACAATGATGATTTTGAACCCAGAGCTTTTGGTGATAATATTCAGAAATGGGGAACCAGTACTATTCTTATAGAATCTGGCGGATTCATAGAAGATGAAGAGAAACAATTTATCAGAAAACTAAATTTTATAGCTATTTTATCTGCTTTTGAAGCTATTGCAAATGAAAAATTTAAAACCATCAGTTTAAAAAAGTACAGAGAAATACCTAATAACGATAAAAAACTTTTTGATCTTAAATTAAGCGGATTTAAATATTCTCTTTTAGGAAAAACATATACGCTGGATCTGGGAATTAACAATTATGAGGAAGATATTGCTAACAATAATGATTTTTATTATCGCAGTAGTATTGAAGATCAGGGAGATTTATCAACGTACTATGGATATCTTGAATTGGATCTTGAAGGATATACCTATAAAAAAGCAGCTATTTATCCGAAGGTCATTGAAAACCTTGATGCTCTGGGGGCATTGAATTTTGAAGAACTGTTAAGGCAAGGATACGGATATGTAAGAGTCAAGGATATTCTTAAACATCTAAAAAATATACCATATCCAATACAGGTAATCAGTACATCATTTAAAACTTCTGATAAATTACAACCTGGGAAAAATATTCCCTTCTTTTTAACTCAAAATAACAGAATCAGATATGCAATAATTAATGGAGCTGTTATCGATCTTGTTACCGGTTTTAATACTTTTAAAAATGGATTAATAATCCGATGATATCTCGTCTTTTTAAATAAAGAATCAGATTATAGAGCTTTTTTAAAGAAATCTTTTAGAAAAATACCAGTCATGATTACCATAAACAAAGAAAAAGGAAGTGAAGTGATGATCAAAAGTTTTTGAAGTGCCGTAAGCACATTTATCTCAGGTTTAGCACTTCCCAGTATTACAATTGCGACTGCAAAAACAGCGATAAACACAGACCAGATAAGACGATGTTTTTTACTTGGGATTTTCTTACCGTTATCTGTAAACATGCTAAGAACAAAAACAGCAGAATCTACAGAAGTCACTAAAAAACTAATCAGTAAAAATATAGTAATCCCATTAATGAATCCTTGTAAAGGATAGTTCTCAAAAAAGATAAAAATAGAACTGAAAACATCTCCGAATTCATTGTTGTAATTTCCCCAGGAATCAATAAGCTGGAAAGCAGATTCTCCAAATACCGAAAACCAAAAGAAGGTTCCTAAAGACGGAATAATCATAACGCCTAACAATAATTCCCGTAACGTTCTCCCTTTAGATATTCGGGCTATAAAAATACCTGTAAAAGGCGCCCATGCCAGCCAGAAAGCCCAATAATAATAGGTCCAGTCGGTTAAAAAAGGTTCTCCCGGATTGTAATTACCTATGGCCAGACTCATAGGAATAAAATCAAGGATATAATGATACAAAGCTGTGAAAAAAGAACTAAAAATAGTTAAGATGTCGCTTTGTATAAAGATATAGATCAGAAGAAGAATCGTAATGTTAATATTTAATTTTGAAATGACCTTAATGCCTTTATTAACTCCTTTCCAAACAGAGATAAAAGCCATTAAAGAAATAAGCAGTGTGAGAAAGATTGTTGTATTGATTCCGAAGTCACCTTCCAGTAAATGATTCAATCCGCCATTAATCTGAGTAGTACCTAAACCTACAGCTCCGATAAGTCCAAAAACCGTAGTAAGAATCGCCAGGATATCAATGATCCATAGTACAGGTTTAAAAGAAAAAGTATCTTCTATGGCAGAACTGACCAATACTTTTTTCTGTTTCACGAATAAATAATAACCAATAATCATGGCAAATAATCCATAAAATGCCCAAGCAGTGAATCCCCATTGATAAAAAGTGTATTCAAGAGCCATTATATCAGGAGAAATCCTGGTTTGTAATGGAGGATTTTGCTGCATATATACAGGTTCCTGTACAGCACGAAGTAAGATTCCTGCTCCCATCCCGGCACTATATAGCATAGCTACCCATGCCCAAATACTGTGTTCGGGCCGATCTTTTGTATTTCCCAAACGACGTTTTCCTAATGGAGAAAGCGCTATGACAATTATGAATAAGACACAAAATAATCCCAACCATAAATAAAAACGACCAAACCATTCTCGTACCCAAATAGAAGTAGTTTCTATGAGTTCATAAAACTCTTTAGTGAAGAAAAAAACTGCCAAAGAGAAGATAAGCAGAATTCCTGTTGAGAGGTATAGTAGTAAATTTTTTTTCAAACCTGGATTAATGTTTAATAGATTTTACGATGAAGTTTTAGCAATATTCTTAATCATTCCACTAAAAATAAAATAGTGAAAAGGCACTAATGAGTACCAATATAAACGCCCTAATACTCCTTTGGGTCTAAACGTGGCTGTTTGATGCAGTACATTATGAGTATCAATCTCAAACTCCAGCCAGGCTTCTCCCGGGAGTTTCATCTCTGCAAATAATAATAATCGTTTCTTTTTTTTATCGGCCAATAATACCCGCCAAAAATCAATAACATCTCCGGTGTGTATTCTATCAGTATTAGTACGCCCTCTTCTCAGTCCGACGCCGCCTACCAGTTTATCTATGAAACCTCTGATTTTCCATAACCAATTACCATAATACCAACCGGTTTCTCCTCCAATTTTCCAGATATTGGTTAATACTTTTTCTGAATGTTCTATTGAAATACTTTTCTTGTCTTTTAAGCATCCAAATGTTGGAACTCTTATGTAGTTATTTAAATTTTTCTTCACTCTTCCGCTAACAATACTATCCTTCCAGCTGCTAATAACCATATTTTGCTCTATCTTTTTAAAAGCCATTCTTATAGCTTCTTCATAAGAATGCGTCTCAAGCCCCAAAATACCCTGAAGTTTTTGATCTTTAGCAATTACTTCCATTTTCATGCTGTCTACCAGGTTGACTGCTAATTTATATGATGTTGAAGTAACAAAATAAAGCCAGTAAGAAGAGAGTTTAGGAGTCATCACAGGAACTGTAAAAATCCAGTTTTTAAAACCTCGTATCCGGGCGTATTCCTGTAACATCTCTTTATAGGTAAGGATATTTGGGCCACCAATGTCGAAAGACTGATTATAACATTGCTTATGATTGATAACACCTGTCAAAAAATTAACAACATCTCTGATGGCTATAGGTTGCGTTTTGGTCAACACCCATTTTGGAGTGACCATTACAGGTAGTTTTTCTGATAAATCCCGTATAATTTCAAAAGAAGAGCTACCGGAACCTACAATTATTCCAGCTCTCAATACGGTTAAATTATAACCGCCCTGATATAAAATATCTTCTACATTTTTTCTGGAAGACAAATGCCTGGAGAGTACATCATTGTTTACAATACCACTTAAATAAATCACTTGCTGCACTCCGGTTGAAGAAATAAAAGAATTGAAATTCTTTGCTGCTATGGCCTCTTTTGCATCAAAATCTACTGTAGATGAGGTCATAGAATGAATTAAATAAAAGGCAATATCAATAGCTTCTTCTATTTTTTTTGATGCATCGTATTCAAGAAAATCTATTTCTGCGATAGTGATTTGTCTTTTGACCTCTTCAGAAACAGAAAGCCTCATTTTATCTCTTACTACACAAATTACTTCATGGCCCAGTGCAAGCAATTGTGGTAATAGCCGCATACCAATATATCCGTTTGCACCAGTAAGTAAGATTTTCATAACAATAAGTTTCTATGGAAAGGTACAAAGAAATGGGAAGATTCATGTAGTAGCCCTAAACTTCAGTACTTTTTTCATGAATTCATGTACCTTTTTGTCTGCTTTAACTTTGATGAAATGATGATCTTTGTAAATAGAATATTCATCAGATTTACCTTTATAAACAGATAATTTATAAAAAGGAATTACTAATGCGTAACTTTCCAATAACGATCTGAATCCTATAATGATACCTTTGGGTCGCATTTCAATATTACAAACATTCCTATTGTTATCAAGAATGAGAAGATTGTGAATTCCTATACTGGAACTGTTAATTGATAATTTAGGAGAACCAATTCCATTCATTTGAATCCTTTCTCTTAACGTAAAAGGCTTCCCTACCAAATTATTAATACTGTTTGTTACCTCCGGATTGTTATATGATACATTTAACAACATAAATTTATTATTGTAAATATTCCCCAAATTTTATCAGGTTGCCATCCAGATCTAAGATGGCAAATTCACGTATCCCGTAAGGTTTGTCTTCTATATGACCATTAGGATGAATAACTTGTGCTTTTTTCATCTCTTCATATAAAGTGTCAATAGCTCTTACTTTTACATAACAGCTTGTATTTTCCGGATGAATTTTGTCATTACATTTCCAAAAATGTATTTCTACCTTGTCTCTGGCAATTACAGCATAATTCTCATCCATATATCCCTGTTTATCAAAACCGAGCTTGTTTTGGTAAAAATCTACCGTTCTGGCAATATTTAAAGAAGCTAATACAGGAATTCCGCTTTGTAAATGTTTCATACGCTCATTTAATAATTACTAAAATAATGTTTTACACTTTTTTAGCCTTATAACGCTTCTAAAAATTTTGTGATAATCTGTATCTTTGCACCTTCAAAATAAAATCCATGAATATTCAACAGTTACTTAGCACTAAGGTTAAAGAAGCTTTTTCAACATTATTTAACGCAGAATTGGAAACAGTAGAGTTCCAGCCTACACGTAAAGATTTTGAAGGAGATATTACTTTAGTTGTATTTCCAATGTTGAGAGTTGTAAAAGGGAATCCGCAGGAAATTGCTCAGAAAATTGGAGAACAATTAGTAGAAAATGTAGATATAGTAACGCGATTTAATGTAGTAAAAGGGTTTTTAAACCTGGTGATAGATAATAATTTTTATTTGAACTTTTTTAGAGAGATCAGGAATGAAAAAAATTATGGATATGTAGAAGCAAATGCTGATGCACAAGCTTTTCTGGTTGAATATTCTTCACCAAATACCAATAAACCATTGCATTTAGGGCATATCCGAAATAACTTATTAGGATATTCTGTAGCCGAAATATTAAAAGCCAGCGGTAAAAAAGTATATAAAACACAAATTATTAATGACCGTGGAATTCATATTTGTAAATCTATGCTGGCATGGAAAAAATTTGGAAATGAAGAAACTCCGGAATCTTCCGGATTGAAAGGGGATCACCTGGTTGGGAAGTATTATGTAGCTTTTGATAAAGCATATAAAGAAGAAATTGCAACTCTGGTAGAAAAAGGATTAGAAAAGAAACAAGCTGAGAAAGAAGCTCCTGTTTTGTTGGAAGCTCAGGAGATGCTGCGTAAATGGGAAGCAGGAGATGAAGAAGTAGTTGGGCTTTGGAAAAAAATGAATCAATGGGTATATGATGGTTTTGATATTACCTATAAAAACCTGGGGGTAGATTTTGATTCTTATTACTACGAAAGTGATACTTATTTACTGGGAAAAGATGTTGTAGCTGACGGATTAAAAAAGGGAGTATTCTACAGAAAAGAAGATAATAGTGTCTGGATAGATCTTACAGATGAAGGATTGGATGAAAAAATAGTACTTAGGTCTGATGGAACTGCGGTATATATGACACAAGATATTGGAACAGCCATCCAACGAGTGAAAGATCATTCAGATATCAATGGAATGGTATATACTGTAGGGAACGAACAAGATTATCATTTTAAAGTATTGTTTCTTATTCTTAAAAAACTCGGATTTCAATGGGCAGAAAATCTTCATCATTTAAGTTATGGGATGGTAGACTTACCATCAGGAAAAATGAAGAGTAGGGAAGGTACGGTAGTAGATGCAGACGATCTTATTGTTAATATGGCAGATACAGCCAGAAGTATTTCTGAAGAATTAGGAAAATTAGATGGGTATTCTGAAGAAGATAAAGAAGCACTTTATAAAACTATTGGGTTAGGGGCTTTGAAATATTATATCTTAAAAGTAGACCCTAAGAAAAGAATACTTTTTAACCCTGAAGAATCAGTAGATTTTCAAGGGAATACCGGGCCATTTATTCAATATACTTATGCAAGGATACAATCTATTTTAAGGAAAGCAGATTTCGATGTTTCTGTTGATATCTCATCAGTAGCATTACATCCAAAAGAAAAAGAACTATTAAAAGAATTACAGTTATTCCCGGAAATTGTTCAGCAGGCAGCTGCCAATTACAGTCCGGCTCTAGTAGCAAATTATCTTTATGATTTGGTAAAAGAATTTAATTCCTTTTATCAAAATGTTTCTATCCTGGGAGCGGAGGATGATAAAGAGAAAATATTCAGAGTACAATTGGCTAAGAAAGTTGGAGAAGTAATTCAATCCGCTTTTAAGTTATTGGGAGTTGAGGTTCCGGAAAGAATGTAAAAAAACCACTCTTCAAATGATGATGAGTGGCTTCCTTTGATTAAACCAAACTAACTAAACTCTTTAAAAATTTTTAATTCTGTTTTATTTACGGGAAATAATGACCTTTGGATGTCATTAAAAAGAGTATACATCATAATAGAATAGAAATATTACTTAACTATATGATATTCAATATGCTGATGTCTGATAAAAAATCCTTAAAATTTAATTCTAAAACTCAAATTAGGTGTAATGCCTAAAGACCTGCTATCTACTCTTTGTACTCTGTCGGTATTATCTCCCAGCCTGAAATAAGTATTAATAGTATTTTCAGTATTTAAAAGATTTAAAACAGAAACACTTAGTGTAGACGCTATTTTATTATTAAGCTTAAAATCGTAAATAGCAGAAATATCGGTTCTTAAAAAGTCATCCAGGTTTTCTGCGTTCGGATTCTGATAATTAATAGTTGCTGGTACTACATCGGTATTAACGGGATTCTCTTCAGAAGGTAATGTAAATGGTCTTCCGCTTCTCCAGTTCACCCCTAAAGCCAACTTGAGATTATTCATAGTATAAGTTCCTGCCAAGACTACAGAATGTCTGATATCTGCATTATTAGGAAATTCTGAAGGGGATAAGGTCTCAAAGTTATAATCGTTTTTACCATAAGTATAGCTCAACCAGGTACTAAATTGTCTACTTCTTTTATTGATAAGAAATTCCAGGCCTCTGACATTGTATTCCCCAATGGTATTCGCAAATTGATTCTGATCTAAAAAACCTTGACTCCTGGTTGTAATTCCTTCAACTTCTTTGTAATAAGCACTGGTGCTGATTAACCATCCTTTGTTGCTGTAATCAAATCCGATACCTGCATGCCTGCTTTTAATAATTGGAATATTATTATCATTAGCTAAAACCCATCTCCTGTTGTCAATACCAAGAAAATCTTCCTGTAAGTCTATAATCTGTGAAGTATACTGACTCTTAAATTCTCCTTGTAAATTAACGGATAATGCATTTGTGAGTTTCTGGTTGATATTAAGACGAGGTTCTACAATAATTTGATTGAATTTTTCAGGATAATTAGCCCTGATGCCAGCTCTTATATATGTTCTGTTCTTTTTCCAGCTTACTTCACTAAATAATGCGTGATTTAATAAGACATCTTTATTAATTTGAAAGAAAAGAGGAAGGTTGATGTCTACAGCGTTTGTGATACCCACCTCATACAGTTGATATCCGTTTTCTAAAGATAATGCATCATTAAATTTTAACGTGGTTAAAACCTTAAGCCCCCAATCTAATACCTCGTTATTCTGCTCTAAACGCTGATTATTGATGATATCAAAATTAACAGCATCAATATTGTATTGCGTATAATACCCGGAAACAGAAGTACTAAAATTAGAATTCCAATTCCGAGTCCAGTGCCCTCCGATTCCAATGTTTTTTTGATCTAATCTACTGGTTCTGTTATCATCTGCTGTGAGTCCGAATTCATCATACGAAAGCCTGTTTTCTGTATTGATAAAACTTATTCTTAATTGATCTTTATCGCTGGGATCAAAAAGGAGTTTTGCTGCGATATCATAGAAAAAGAAATCTTCGTTACCGGTAATTTCTCTATCTACATTGGTTCCGACTTCTGTAATCTCTGTATCCTGAAAAGTTCTTTCAAAATAACGATCAAAAGTTGGAGTGTTGAAGAAATCGGTTACAGAACGTCTTCCGGCCAATTGTAACGACCATTTTTTAGCAATAGGAATTTCACTAAAAAAATCGGCACTGATAAGATTAAATCCGGCACCTCCTGAAAAAGAGTCGACAACTTCATTTCTTGTATTGATATTAATAGTACTTGAAACTCCGTCATTATATTGAGCATTTGTACCATTTTTAATGATAGCTACTTTTTCAGTCAGATATGGATTAAAAGCAGAAATGAGTCCGAAAAAATGTCCGGTTTGATACATTTTTATGCCATCCCATAAAATTAAATTTTGATCATGTGTCCCTCCCCTGATATTGATATTGGATATGGTTTCATCAATACTTTCTACACCGGGTAAAGCCTGTATAGTTTGTAGTATGTCAGGATCGGATAGCCCCGGAAGAATACCAAAACCTTGAGATTGGAAAGCAATTAATCCGTCAATTTCTTTGTTGATCCCTTTAGTTAAATAATTGACCAAAACAACTTCGTCCAATTCTTGCGCCTGAGCCTGTAAAAAAATGACAGGGCATTTATGTATTTGAGAAAACCTTTGAGCCGGAATTAGTAGTGTTTTGTATCCTAAGAATCGAATTTCTATCTGAGTACCCAAGGGAATCTCATCTATTACAAATGAAGCATCTCCTTTAGAGATTACTCTTTTGGAAGTTCCTTTTACTTGAATTGTAGCTCCTATAAGAGGGTTATTGGTAGTGATGTCTCTTAAAACACCACAAATGTTTTTTAAAGTAGTAATTCTGCTAATGGTAATAAACCGATCGTTAACTATTCTAAAATCCAGGTTAGCAGTTTCTTTTCTAAGAAACTCAAGGGCTAGTTTTAAAGAATTAAATCGGTCTTTATTTGATATCGAAACATGATTAATATCAGAATCCTGATAAGAGAATTTTACATTAAAAAGGGTTTCGATTTTAAGTAGAACGTCTCTCAAAGCTATTTTTTCCTGGAGGTTCTGAGCGTTAAGAGAGGAAGAGATAAGCCATGTAAAAAAAAGTAAAATTATTTTTAGACGTAGGCTATTTGACATTAAGTTTTACAGTTTTATCATTTTCGATCGTGTATTCTATCTGCAGCGGAATACATATTGATTGCAAGGCTGCATCTAAATCCTCATGAGTGAATCCTCCGGTAAAAAGAACAGATTCATCTATGTTGTTTCCTTGAATAGTTATTTCATATTGCCGCTCTAATTCATTCAATACAAATTCCAGTGGAATACTTCTAAAAGCACTTTCATCTTTTATCCAGGATGGTAAACTTTCAGAAAGATTACTTTCTTCTACCATTGTATTGTTAAATATTTTAAAGCTGTCTCCGTAAGTTAATGTTTTTTCAATATTCTTATGAGTTACTTTAACAACACCTTCGTAGCAAATGACTTCAAAATAATTTTCACGAGCTTTAACATTAAATTGAGTGCCAACTACTGTTATAACTCCGTTGGTAGTGATGACATCAAAAGTTTCTCCTTTAGCAACTTTAAAATAAGCTTCTCCTTCCAGCATTAAAGCTCTCCTGTTTGCCCAGGAATTTTTATTGTAAGTAACAGAAGAATTGGTATTTAAAGAGACTTCTGAGTTATCGGGTAAGTTAAAAGTTCTGTTTTCGGCAAAATCTGTTGTTATGTTAGTATCTTGCTGATCGAAGAAGTAATAAACCCCGAAAGCTAAAATGAGAATTGCTGCAATTCTAAAAAAGATCATAACCGGATCTAACTTCACAACTTTAGCTTCTTTACGTTCGGGTAATTTTCTCTTTAAAGCTATAAATTCATTAAATGTATTGTAATCAGGGGCGTGTAATTTATCTGTTTGCTCAACAATTTTAGCATAAGACTGGTATTCTTCAGTGTTCTCAAACTCCTGAAGTTCCTGGTCACTTAGCGTGCCTTCCAGCCATTTTGCTAAAAAATTTTCCTGATCCATTATTCGATACTTAATATTAATATAACAGTTGACATTTAATAAACCCTACATTGTTTTTTTAAATTTTTCCAATTTCTTTTCGCAATGAAACCAATGCCCCATGTATTCTTTTCTCTACAGCTTTGATTGAAATATTTAAAATTTCGGCAATCTCTGCATATTTTTTACCGTCTATTCTATTCAATAGGAAGGCTTCCCGTTGTCCGTCAGTTAATTTGTTTAAGGCGTTTTGTAGCTTTTCATTGTATTGTTTTTCCTCTAAAAGGAATTCCGGATTTTCATTAGTATGAGATTTATGGGTACCCGATTGATAGTTTAAAACTACTTTTTGATGAGCTACATCATTTAAAAAAAGATTGTTAGCTACCGTATATAAAAATGACTTTGCTTTTTTAAAAGGTACGTCATCACATTTTTGCCATAATTTTGCAAATGCATCCTGTACTAAATCTGCAGCTTTATATTCATCCCCACACTTATAATAGATATAATTGCGTATAGTCGTAGCATAAGTCATAAAAACAGATTGAAATACTTTTTCTTCACAAACATGCTCTTTTTTATTTTGCATATACGGCTTCTATAACTAGTAAAAACAAATTTATTTAAAAAAAAGTTAATTTTTTAGGTAGGGTGTTTTTTGTGTAAGCTGTTTTATTAACAAAGCAATGTTGAACCAAATATAGCAGATTATGAAAAGTTTAATAAAAAACATAGTATTACCAGCCCTTTTAGTACTATTTACTTTTACATCATGCCAGGAAGAAATAGATGTAGTAAGTTCAGATAACCCTTCAGAAGAAGTTATTGAAGCAAGTTCAGTTACAGCACAATTAATCACGCAGACATCTGCCAATGATGGATCTTCTGATAATATCATTGATGGTGCAAGCTGTATTAATGTGGTATTTCCTGTTACTGTAAATGTTAATGGATTGGAAATTACAATAGATTCTGAAATGGATTTAGAAGTAATAGAAGAAATTTTTGATCGATTTGAAGACGATGAAGATATTCTTGAAATTATCTTTCCGATTACAATCGTTTCAGGAGATTTTACAGAAGTAACTATTAATAACAAAGAAGAACTGCAAACCTTTGTTGATGAATGTGTAGAAGGGGGAGGAGATGAAGATATAGAGTGTATCGATTTTCAGTACCCCTTAACTTTTTTCACTTTTGATGCCGAAAATGAAAGAACCGGAACTGTGGTTGTTGAAAATGATCGTCAGTTACACAGATTTTTCAGATCATTAGGAGAGAACGATATTGTAAGTGTGCAATACCCTGTTACTTTGATTTTATTTGACGGAAATGAAATTGTGGTAAACAGCAATCAAGAACTTGCTGCTGCTTTGGAAAGTGCGAGAGATTTATGTGATGAAGATGATGATGACGATTTTAATGATGATGATTTCACCAAAGAACGCCTGGATGCATTATTAGTAGAATGTCCTTGGCTAATCAGAGATTTTAGAAGAAATGATGTTGATAATACAGATCAATACAGAGATTTTAGATTAAACTTCTCAGAAGATGGTTCTGTAGTAGTTAGGACAAGAAATGGTGATCAGGTAACCGGAACCTGGGCTACCCGTGTAACCGATAATGGAGCTCTTCTACGTATGGAATTTGAAACTTTTGTAGATTTTAATTTAGAATGGTTTATATATGATATTTCCAATGGTAGAATTAAACTCTTTACAGAAGGAGGAAACAGGATAATATTAAGGCAAAACTGTGAAGATGATATTAGTGAAGAAAGAGCAAGAGCTTTTCTGCAAGAGTGCTTCTGGAGAGTAGCGAGGTTACAGATTGACGGGTCGGATATGGAAGATCAGTACATCGGAACACCTCTTAAGTTTGAAGACGATAATGTTGTTAGACTTCGTGTCAATGGACAATTTGTTCAGGGAACATGGGATGTTTTAGATACACAATTAGGATTTGTCTTGCAAATTACATTTGACAATAGACCTGAATTAAACTTGTTCTGGCTAGTAATCGTTCTTGAAGAAGACAGGATAGCTTTAGTTAATGAGAATAGTGAACTGGTATTGAGAAGAGTGTGCCTGGACCAACAAGATGGAGATGTTGTTGAAATTAGAAGTATTCTTAATGATGGAGAATGGACAGTAGCACTGTATTCAGATTCTGGAGAAGATGTAACAAGTGAATTTAATGGTTTTGTGATAGATTTTCTGGAAAATGGAGGTGTCTTAGCCGAAGGTAACGGACAACTTATAGATGGTTCCTGGTTGGTACGCAGAGATGACGGAATTTTAAAGTTAGGATTAAATTTTGGCCTGGAACCACCATTTGACGAGTTGAATAATGTCTGGAAGATCGTTGAAGTTGATGGAAGTAGGATTGAGCTACGAGATATCAATGAAGATAATAATAGTGAAAGTGTTTTGGTTTTCGAGAAGATATAATGCAATGGTGAATTTTAGATTGAGTTAAGTTAAATTTAACTTCGGGAAAGGCTGTCAATTTTATTGACAGTCTTTTCTTTTTTTGAGTACAATAAAATAATATCTTATTTGAATACGTTTAGTTTAGAGAGTATCATTTTTTTATATTTTAAAATATACTCTTTTGTTAAGCCCTCCATACAATTCGTAGCCCCCCGCATGAAAACCAAATCATACAGCTATGAATGTCAAAAGGCTTCTTTTTATACTTTTGTATTTCTTTTCGGGTATTTTATATTGCCAGGTAGGAATAGGAACTATAACCCCACATAGTTCATCTGTATTGGATATTTCTTCCAGTGATAAAGGAATTCTAATTCCCAGGATGACACAAGTACAAAAAGATGATATCTCTGCACCGGCAAATGGACTAATGGTATATCAAACAGATAATACTCCAGGTTTCTATTTTTACAATGGAAGTTCATGGATGCCACTTTCAACCTCTGCATCAGGAGATAATTTAGGAAACCATACGGCTACAGAAGCATTTGATATGGCAAATCACAGCATAAATAATATTGCTACGATGAGTTTGATGAGTACAAATGCTACTACTTTTAGCTTTAATCGTTTTGACGGAGCCAGTACTACGAATGATCAATTGCGAGTTACTGCAAATGGAAGCCCTGTTTTTGGAATTTTAGGAGACGGAAGAGTAAATACAACTGGAAATATCCTGATGGTAAATAACGCAACGGTAGATCGAGTTGATGTTTCTGAGATGATCGGTATTTCAGGAAGTCATTTAGGGAACTTTACCGGAACTGTTCTGGCAGATAATATATCTATTAAAGAAGCATTGCAAATACTGGAAAATGCAGTGATGTCATTGGAAGCAACAGCAGCAACAGCTGTAAATAATGAAAATATTGACCTCAACGTATCTGACGTACTTCCAAAATTTTCTGTTCATTCTTCAGAAAAAACCAGTGTGTTATCTGAAGAAAAAAATATAATAAGCTTTAAGAATATTGAATTCGATACCAGGACAGGTTATTCATTAAATGATAACGGATATCAAATTCCTGTAGATGGTACTTATTTTATTCAATTTAATTGTCAGATGGGAGCTATGCAGAAATCTGTTGACAATAATTTTATCAGTATCATGAGAAATGGGAAGGAAATATCAAGATCTCCTGTCGTTATTAATGATACAGAAGGCGTAGGAACAGTATCTGCTTTCAACACTTATAAAAAAGGAGATGTAATTCAGGTAAGTATATTTTTGACCAACAAACCACAAGTGGTTAACCCCGGAGATTACTCAGTTTCTTTTAGTGGATTTCAAGTAAAATAACTACAATAATAATTTCTTTTTCGGCTTATCCAGGAGATTAAAAATTATCTTCGCCAATCCGTATCAAATTCTTAAATTTGCACTTCCTGTTTAAAATGGGACTCTCTGAAAAAGACGAAGGAATATGTTTGATAATTTAAGCGAAAAACTCGATAAGGCGTTACATGTACTAAAAGGGCATGGCCAAATTACAGAAATTAATGTTGCTGAAACGCTAAAAGAAGTTAGAAGAGCACTTTTAGATGCCGATGTTAACTTTAAAATAGCAAAGACATTTACTAATACAGTAAAAGAAAAAGCACTGGGGCAAAATGTATTAACTACATTACAACCCGGGCAATTAATGGTAAAACTGGTTAAAGATGAATTGGCATCTTTAATGGGAGGTGATGTAGCCGGAGTCAATTTATCAGGGAATCCTTCTGTAATTTTAATGTCAGGTTTACAAGGTTCTGGTAAAACTACTTTTTCGGGTAAACTAGCCAATTATCTTAAAACTAAAAAAACAAAAAAACCTTTATTGGTTGCGTGTGATATATACCGTCCTGCTGCGATTAATCAGTTACATGTTGTTGGAGAGCAAATAGGAGTAGAGGTATATGCAGAAGAAGGAAATAAGAATCCTGTAGAGATTTCTAAAAATGCAATAGCTCATGCAAAGAAAAATGGTCATAATGTAGTCATCATAGATACCGCAGGACGTTTAGCAGTTGATGAAGAGATGATGACAGAAATTGCTAATATCCACAAAGCAATTACACCTCATGAAACTCTTTTTGTAGTAGATGCAATGACCGGGCAAGATGCTGTTAATACTGCAAAGGCGTTTAATGATATCTTGAATTTTGACGGAGTTATCCTTACCAAATTAGATGGTGATACTCGTGGTGGTGCGGCACTATCTATTAAATCTGTAGTCGATAAACCTATCAAATTTATTGGTACGGGAGAAAAAATGGAAGCCATTGATGTCTTCTATCCATCCCGTATGGCAGACCGTATTCTTGGAATGGGAGATGTGGTTTCGCTTGTTGAAAGAGCACAAGAGCAGTTTGATGAAGAAGAAGCTCGTAAAATCCAGAAGAAGATCGCTAAAAACCAGTTTGGGTTTGACGATTTTCTTAGCCAGATTCAGCAGGTGAAAAAAATGGGAAATATGAAGGATCTCATGGGAATGATTCCGGGTGCTTCTAAAGCAATGAAGAATATTGATATTGACGATGATGCATTTAAAGGGATAGAAGCAATTATCTATTCAATGACCCCTGAAGAGCGCAGTACTCCGGCAATTTTAAATGCTACAAGAAAAAAGAGAATTGCCAAAGGAAGCGGAACAAGTATCCAGGAGGTGAATCAGTTACTCAAACAGTTTAATCAAATGAGTAAGATGATGAAAATGATGCAAGGTGGCGGAGGCAGAAAGATGATGCAGATGATGAAGGGAATGCGTTAAAAACAGTTTGCAATTTTATTAAATCATAGAATAAACTTGGCAAATTCATAAAATAAAATTACCAAAAGAAACAACACTATAACAGATGACTATTTTAGACGGAAAAAAGATATCCAATCAAATAAAAGATGAAATCGCAACAGAGGTTTCTAGAATGAAAGAAAGAGGAGAGAAGGTTCCGCATCTGGCTGCTGTTATTGTTGGTAATGATGGAGCAAGTCTAACTTATGTAGGAAGTAAGGTAAGAGCTTGCGAACGTGTAGGGTTTGAATCGACGCTTATACGTTTACCTAATACCACTTCTGAAGTAGAATTACTTAAAACGATCAAAGATTTAAATGAAAATGATGATATTGATGGTTTTATAGTTCAGCTGCCATTACCTCCGCAAATAGATACACAACAAGTATTAATGGCTATTGACGCTGATAAAGATGTAGATGGTTTCCATCCTACCAATTTTGGTAAAATGGCATTAGATATGAGTACTTTTATTCCGGCGACACCTTTTGGAATATTAGAACTTTTAGATCGTTATAGTGTAGAAACAAAAGGGAAGCATACTGTTGTTATCGGAAGAAGTCATATTGTTGGAAGGCCAATGAGTATTTTGATGGGGAGAAAAGGATTTCCTGGTAATTCTACGGTAACGCTTACTCACAGTCACACTAAAAATATCACTCAAATTACTTCTCAGGCAGATATAATTATCTCTGCATTAGGAGTACCCAATTTCTTAAAAGCAGAAATGGTTAAAGATGATGCGGTAATTATTGATGTTGGAATCTCAAGAGTACCGGATGATACCAAAGAAAAAGGATACTGTATTTGTGGTGATGTAGATTTTGAAAACGTAAGCAAAAAAGCAAGTTATATTACTCCTGTGCCTGGAGGTGTAGGGCCTATGACTATTGCAATGTTATTAAAAAACACATTATTAGCAAGAGAAAGGCACAGAGCTAATAATAAATAATCCAATTTTTTATTCAAGAAGGATTCGATATATAATTTTCTGAGTTTTTTTGACTGTTAGGATCTTTAAAAATACTTGTCAGGTCGAGCGCAGTCGAGACCTCTATAAAAAACTGAATTTTGAAGATTTCCCAATAGGGTCTGTACTTAGCATAGTCTAAGCGACATTGCACATATTTGTTGAGTGTTGTGTTTAAAGAATCTAATTCTTACGCTTAGCTTATTATTTAGCAAAAAGCTGATTTATATCTTTAAAAGCTTTGAATTCCAGTGCATTTCCTGCAGGATCTTTAAAAAACATAGTGGCTTGTTCTCCAACCTGTCCCTCAAAACGGATATAAGGAGCTATGATAAATTCAATTCCTTTTGAGATAAGCTCTTTAGAGAAACTTTGAAAAGTTTCCCAGGGTAAAACTACCCCATAATGAGGTACCGGTACATGTTTACCGTCTACAGCATTGTGATGTAATTCATCGGCAGCTGTTTTTTCTTTGTAGTGTATAACTAATTGGTGACCAAACAAATTAAAGTCAACCCATTCATCACTACTTCTCCCTTCTTCACATTCCAATACATCTCTGTAAAAAGTTCTGCATTCGTCAAGATTGTGAACAGGAATAGCGATATGAAATGGAGTAATAGTGCTCATGGTAAATGTTATTTTTTAAAACGTAAAAATAATAAAATCTCTCTAACAAAAAGAGATGGATTTATTATAAAAGTCAAAGATCAGAATCGTAAGGATTGGATTGGTAAAAGGACTATCTTTTTGATATATAGTTTTTTAACATGAAAGTAAAATGGATAAGAAATAGTGTTTTAGTTTCTGTAGTCTTTTTGATGATTTCCTGTAAGCTGGCAGACTTGAGAACTCCTGAGGTAAAACAACTTGATGATAATTATAGATCAAACGAGCAAAAAGGGAGGGAGTTATTAAACAGGGCAATACAACATCAAGGGTTTGATAAACTGGTTGAAGCTGAAACATATGAAATCATTTTAAAAGATAGATGGAAGGGAGTTGCCGGAAAAATAGGTAACGTTTGGCCTGTAAATAATAAAAAGATAGCGTTGCGATTTACTCCCAATACTTTTGACGGGCAATTGGAAATCCTGGAAGGAAGAAAAAAAGGAACGGTTTGGGGAATGCAGTCCTGGCAAGTATATAAATTGAGACCAGGAAAAGAAGTTGTTCTAAAAAAGAAAAAACGTATTGCATTCGGGTTAGCTGCTTTTCATTATCTTTTTGAAGGCCCAACCAGGTTAAGTAAAGCTCCTGTGATAAGATATGCAGGAGAAGGATCGTATAATAATAAAAAATACGATAAAGTATTTGTATCATGGGGTGTTAAACCCGACAAAAAATACGATCAATATGTAGTGTGGATAGAAAAGGAAAAAGGGGTAATCGAATTGGTTAGTTATACTGTTAGAGATAATTTTTTACCTTCTCCTAAAAATATCTACGCTACCCTTATCTTGAGTGATTATCGAAATATTGACGGGGTACTTTTTCCGTTTCAACAAACAGCGCAACTTAACGACCCTAAGAAAAATTTAAATCATTATATCCATAAAATGCAAATAGAAAAATTTGTAATGAATACGTTTTCTAAAGATAAATTATATCCTATTAAACAATTAAAAACAATAGGGGATAAAAAGCCGAATAAATAGTGTTAATTAAATTTTAGAGGAGGTTGTTTAGAGAAATCCTTTGCTGTAATTTCTTCTCCATTAATAATCGTAGTATCCCAATCCTGCGTGATTTTCCACTTCCCTTGTATTTTCTTTAAGACAATATGGAATTGACCGTATACAATGCTCTCTTCAGACTTATTTAAAAACTTAATTCTATAAAAACCAACTTCATAAGAGGTGTCATTATTAGTATGCCTGCTGTCAAACCAAAAATCTAAGAGTATTCGGTTACCATTAGCTTTATTGATATTAAATCGTTCCAGATTTTGTTCTTTGAACTTGTTTTTTGTGTCGATTCCCTGAGGGGTAACTCTTAAAACCTCATCAGCATATAATGCATTTAAATCTTCTGCATTAAGAGTTTCAAAAGCTTTTTTGAAAGACCTCCATACTTCTTGGTTAATCTGTTGCTGAACATTAAGCGATTCTTGTGCTTTTACACCGACAAAGGATAATATTAAAATGATTAATGTGATCTTTTTCATAGTTTTTTATTTTTAATATTTAAGATATTTACCTGTTACTTTTAAGTCCCTCATATACTACAATACTCACGGCATTAGCTAGGTTTAGGCTTCTGATATGAGAACTGTAAATAGGAATTTTATACAATCGGTCCTGGTTAGCTTCTACAATATTTGACGGTAATCCGACAGATTCTTTTCCAAAAATAAGAAACATATCATCTGTATAATCAATAGACCAATGATCCTTTTCTCCATGGCTTGAAAAAAAAGCCATTTTTTTATCCTTATGTACAGACAAGAACTCTTCTATACTGTCGTAAATATTTAAATTAACATACTTCCAGTAATCAAGTCCGGCTCGTTTTACCCTCTTATCGTTCAATTCAAAACCAAAAGGTTTTACTAAATGTAAATTCGAACCCGAAGCCAGACTCAGTCGGCCAATATTTCCGGTATTTGTTGGAATTTCAGGTTCTATAAGAACAATATTGTATCCCATGATAGTTATTTGTCGAGAAAATCTAAAATATAATTGTATACGTTTTTGTCTTGTAAAGAATGATCAAAGCCATTGGTTTTGATCATAGCAGATGCTTTCCAGTTTTTATGAATGGTTTCCGATTCTATCATAGGGGTAATATTATCGGTTTCGTCATGAATAATCAATCCGGGTTGTTTTAATGTTTTTGAGAACTCAGCTACAGAGAATTCGTCAAAATTGAAGCCAAAGCGGTTTTTATAGTGTCTTTCAAGGTTCTTTAAAATTTTTGTATCCAGATTCAGAATCTTTTGATAATCTTTCATGATCCTGGATAATTCTGAAGGAGGTGCTAAAACAACTATTTTTTTAACTAACGGATTTGAATATTTGTATTGATGATAGATCGCTGTCATACCACCAAGAGAATGCCCGATAATGATTTCCGGAGAAAACTTTTCAAAAGTTTTTTCAACACATTCTGTGTACAGTGGAACATTAAAAGATGTCCCGGAAGAATTACCGTGAGCCGGGGCATCTATTGCAATGATATTAAAATCTTTTTTTTGGAGTTCCTTGATGAGTTTTCGCCACCTGAAACTATTGCTTTCCCATCCGTGAGCAAGTAAAATAGTTTTGCCATTTCCATGCCATTGATAGGTCTGGATTGTATAATTTTCGTAGGTAAAAGAAGTCGCTTTTGCCTTTTCTAAAAACTCATATTGATGTTCCTGAACATTACCTTTTCTTGGGGTTGAAAAGATATGTGCAGCTTTCAACATAGCTTTTTTAGGAGCTATAATGGAGAGCGTATTGATATATTTTCCAATAATAATCGGGAGATAGCGACTGATTACTTTTTTCATTAACCTTCTCTATTTACATGATCTATAGAAAATGCGGGTAAACAAATGGCAATATATTCGCATTCAGATTCAAAAGGATTAGAATACTGGACGCGGGTGTTCTTTTCAATCTTTATAGATTGCCCGGCTTCCAGAATGATAACCTCATCATCAATAATAAATTGTTTTTTACCTTTTATAATGATAGTAAACTCATCAAATTCAGGAGTCTGAAAAGGCTCGCTCCATTTAGGAGGAGCAATCATATGTGCTATGCTTATTTGTGAATTTCCATCGGAAGCCCTGCCAAAATGTTCTTCTATAAGTTTTCCGTCTGTTGTAGGAACGACAAAAGGAGATTTTTGAATATGATATTTCTTTTTCATTGTTTAAATTAATAAACTAATCCCAGCCAATCATAAAATATTTGATTTTTGCATCATCTGGAATATTAACAGCTTCTATTTTGTTATTGTTGAAACGTAAATCAGGTGGAAGTTCTCCTTTATCTATAGTGACGTAAACATCTATTTCATTTATAAAGACTACAACATTCCCTAAAACCCGTTCAATTTTTGATATTTTGTATTGACTGCTTATATCTTTAAACGTACTTGCGAGCGAGATGCCTTTAGCAGTTTTAAAACGATTGTCAAAAACCTGAATATTTTCAACCAGTGGAATACTGTCTGTTGACGAATCAATTGTTAAAAGATGTTCCCCACCTTTTTCATAAACTGCATATTGATCAGTTCTGCTGTATCTGAAATTTGAATTTCCTTTAATAATTACCAAAGAATCTTCTTTGTAGATAGAATCCAGTTGTTCTATTGCAGTATCCCTGCTTAGCTTTCCTACTTGCCCTTTAGAGATGGCAAACGGATCTTGCTTTTTTGCACAGCTAGTTAAAATAATTGTTGTTAAAACAGAGATTAAAAAATATTTTTTCATATTGGGTTTAAATAAAATAATAGGTTTATTTTCTCATTGCCTTGGTTAGAATTCCTAAAACGCCTCTTATAAAAGTAGCACTGGTAAGTACCTTTACAATTGGGTTTTGCCTGGTGCTTCTGCTTCTTGAACTACGTCTTCCGGTAGTGCTTTTAGATTGTTTTTCTAGCTTTTCTTTTTCTAACCTGGCTTTTTCTTTTAGTTCTTCGGTTTCTGCTTTTTTGATTTTCTCATTGAGCATCTCATAAGCGCTTTCCCGGTCAATGGTCTCATTGTATTTTTTGTGTAATTTGGAACTGCTGATAACCTCTTTTAATTCGTCTTCGCTTAAAATATCCATCCTGCTCATCGGAGCTCTTAACATAGTAGCTGCAAGCGGAGTAGGACGGCCTTTTTCATCTAAAGCAGAAATTAAAGCTTCTCCTATTCCCAAAGAAGTTAAAACCTCTGTGGTATCATAGTAATCGGAAAGCGGATAATTTTCTGCAGTTAATTTAATTGCCTTTCTGTCTTTAGCTGTAAATGCCCGTAACGCATGTTGAACTTTTAACCCTAATTGCGATAATACAGCATCAGGAACATCTGTAGGGTTTTGAGTTACAAAATATAAACCGATTCCTTTAGAACGAATTAATTTGACAATGCTTTCTATTTGATTTAATAAAGCTTTGGAAGCTTCTTTAAAAATTAAATGTGCCTCATCTATAAACAAAATAAGCTCAGGCCGATCACTATCTCCTTGTTCTGGAAAAGTTGAATATATTTCGGCGAGTAAACTCAACATAAATGTAGAGAATAACTTAGGCTTGTCTTGTATGTCTGTTAGACGAATAATATTGATGTACCCCCTTCCATTTTCATCTATACGAACAAGATCGTCTACTTCAAATGATTTTTCTCCAAAGAAAAGATCGGCACCTTGCTGCTCAAGTTCAATGATTTTTCTTAAGATAGCCCCGGTAGATGAAGTTGAGATTCTTCCATAAGATTCTTCAAACTCTTTTTTACCTTCATTGGTAGCATATTGCAAAACCTTTTTAAAATCCTTTAAATCCAGTAAAGGCATTTTATTATCGTCACAATATTTAAATACTACAGCAACAACGCCTTCCTGTGTTTCACTTAAATCTAATATTCTTGATAATAATACAGGTCCGAATTCAGAAACTGTAGCTCTCATTCTCACACCATCTTGTTCTGAGATAGTTAAAACATCTACAGGAAAGTTTTTAGCTTCAAAAGGGAGTCCGATTTTTGTATGACGCTCATCAATTTTTGGATGTCCCGGACTCGCTTTTGCTAGTCCGCTCAAGTCTCCTTTTAAATCCATTAATAAAACAGGAATACCTTTATCAGACAGATTTTCAGCTATAACCTGGAGTGTTTTAGTTTTCCCGGTTCCGGTAGCTCCGGCTATAAGGCCGTGCCTGTTAAGTGTTTTTAAAGGCACTTTTATAAAGGCATTAGTGATAGTTTCATCATCTAAAATAGCAGCACCCATGGTGATAAAATCACCTTTCATGGTATAACCTTCATTAATGTGGTTAAAAAAAGCTTCTTTTTGATTCATCTGTATTAAATTTGGATAAAAATAAGTTAATTTTAATCAACCATAAAAAAGCTGTATATGAAATTTATAGTTACATTTTTAATAGCATTTACAATTTTATCGTGTAATACTTCAAATAAAGAAATTACATTTCACCCATCTCATTTAGAACAAAAGAAAAATGCTCCTTTTAGTGATGCTGTAGAAGCAAACGGATTTTTAATACTGGCTGGGCAAATAGGTTTTGATTACACTAAAAATGAATTGGCAGAAGGCGGAATACAGGCTGAAACGAAACAAGCTATAGAAAATATAAAGGCAGTTTTAGCTCATCATGGTCAATCTTTGGATGATGTAGTAAAATGCACAGTCATTTTGAGTGATATCAACAATTTTTCTGCTTTTAATGAGATATACACGCAATACTTTACCAAAAAACCGGCCAGGACAACTTTTGCAGCTGCAGGTTTGGCAAGAAACTCTAAAATAGAAATTGAGGTAATGGCAGTAAGAAAATAGTATTTTTGAAACACAATTTCTGAGGTTTTACCATAAACTAAAAACAAGGGCTTTATTTCTAGAAATAAAGCCCTTGTTTTTTAAGAATTCTTAAAAAAAAGAAAACCTTCCCGTAAAGAGAAGGCTTTCAATAAAATATATATGGGGGGCCATAATATTTTATCTTATTTAACGTCTATTAAATTCTTGATCACAAAAAACATAAACGATTCTCAAACATACAAATTTTTGCATTAAAAATCGACAAAATGCATTTTTTTTAAGATTAATAAAATAAAATTAGCTGTTTTTTGATGTTTTTCTATAAAATAAAAAGAGTGCTAACTAAAATTATTTTCTCGATAGATTAAAAATAATTAATGGAAACAGATGAAAAATATCTCAGTATCTTTGCCGAATGGTTAAAGATGAGTTATTGTCATTAGTTGATAAAGGTGAAATGCTTCCGCTTATGGAAGAGTTTTATACTATTCAAGGGGAAGGGTTTCACAAAGGAACTGCAGCTTATTTTGTTAGAATAGGGGGCTGTGACGTGGGATGTCATTGGTGTGATGTTAAGGAAAGCTGGAATGCTAATCTCCATCCTCCTACAGCTGTAGCATCTATTGTAGAAAACGCTGCAAAATATTCTAATACTATAGTAGTTACGGGCGGAGAACCACTTACCTGGAATATGAATCCTTTGACTAATGGTTTAAAAAATAAAGGATTAGATATTCATATAGAAACTTCAGGGGCTTATCCTTTAACCGGAGAATGGGATTGGATTTGTCTTTCTCCTAAAAAAATGAAACTCCCTTTAGCTGAGGTTTATGAGAAAGCAAACGAATTAAAAATGATCATTTACAATCAGAATGATTTTAAGTTTGCAGAAGAACAGGCATCTAAAGTAAGTGATTCATGTATTCTATACCTCCAACCCGAATGGAGCAAAAGAGAAAAAATGATTCCTGAAATAGTAGATTATGTAATGAAAAACCCTAAGTGGAAAGTATCTCTCCAAACACATAAGTACCTTAATATTCCTTAACTGAGTTATTTTATTTGTTGAATTGTTAAATCGTAAAGTCGTTAAATTGACAAGTTGGTTTGTTTAAACCTGATGATATATTTCTTTGTATAAGAATTCAGATAATTTAGTTTTCTAAAATCTAAAATCTACAGTCTATTTTGTTGAATCGTATAATTGTTGAGTTGATGAAGTTGATTTGATTAAACTTTGTTGATATGTTTATTGCTTAAATAGTTTTAAGGCATGTAGATTTTACTACTTTTTATCCTCAAATCCTCAAATCCTCAAATCCTCAAATCCTCAAATCCTCAAATCCTCAAATCCTCAAATTATTACCTCCCTCCATTGGCCTGAAGATCTGCTATACATTGGGGGTCTAATTGCGGAATAACGTTTCCAGCCATCATAGCCATACCTGCACCAAAGTCAATTTGAAATTCCATTAAACAGCTAGGGACATTACAGTGATTTCCATTTTCGGTATCCAAATGATCAGATTGTAGCGGAGTTCCTAAATCTACTAATCCAAATAGATGAGACATCTCATGATTTAAAACACCAGATTCAACAGTTGTTCTTGTTAAACCAGAATTGGAATTGCTTAGTACTCTAAGTAATGTACTTTCATATATGACCATAGAGGTATTTCTATAAGCAGCTCCAACAACTACAGAATTCCCTTCAGAGTTTTCAGAATCTGCATCAGCAAAGAAAATAAATAGGGTCAATTCATCACCATCATTATATAGCGTCCTTCTTTCAGATTCTATTTCAGCAATCTCCTGGATACTAAATTCATTATCGCCATTACTGGGAATTGAAGTAAATTGTACACGTATACCATCTGGTTTGAAAGTACGTTCTTCAATAAAGGAAACTAAGTTATTAATAGATTCGTTTGTTGGTCTGAATCCTTCAACATGAACTATATCTATGGCAATGCTGTTAAAGTTTTCAGCGGTTAAAAAATCTCTGGCAGAAGTACCTACAGGTTGTAAATTAGCTGTGATATTAGCTGGAGGTGTAACTGGTGATGGGGTTTCATCTGTAGTATCATCACTTGAACAACTCGCTAAGATTAAAGAAAATAAACCAACAACAAAAAGAATCTTTTTCATATGCAATATTTAAAAATGTAAACTGTCATTTTTTAGACGGTGTTTTACTGATTATATAACAAGAGAAAAACGAAAAACCCTAGGCAGGAAGTATAAATTGGGAATAATTTAAGAGAATTGAAAGTAAATTATTCCAAAACTGATAATTTGGCAAGAAAATCATAATGATCTCCTTCAAGAATTAACTCACAATTAAGGTCATTTGCTAAAGCAGCATTTTTTAAGGTATTAAAATCGAGATAGAGCCAATTGAAAGGAGGGTTTTCTTCTCCCTTATATCGCAAAGTGTATTTTACCTCTCCATAATAATCTGTTTCTGTTGGTATCCACCTGCCTCCATCTTCATCTTGATCGAACATGTAAATAATATCGGAAGAATCGATAAGAATTTGTCCGCCTTTATTTAATAAAGATTTCAGATGTTGAAGTGCACTGGATACATTTTTCAATTGTCCAAAAATTCCCGTACCATTCATCAGCAAAAGAATGGTATCATAAGAACCTGTTTTTAAATTCATAATATCATCATGAAGAACCTTGTGAACTCCTCTCTTTTTACATACATCCACAGCTCCTTTTGATATGTCTAATGCAGTTACATTTAAATGTCTTTTGTTTTGTAGATAAAGCGAGTGACTTCCCGTTCCACATCCAACATCAAGAACATTTCCATATGCCAGCTCTAATGCCTTTTGTTCAATTTGAGGCATTTCTTCATAGCTTCTGAATAAATATGGAATGGGTAGTACATCTTCTTCAGAAATAGAAGTTTCCGTAAAAATATCTTCTGTGTAATTACCCGATTGATAATCTAAAATTGCCTGACCAAAAAGATCTTTCATATTGATAATTGTATCTTAAGAGTTAACTTTACGGCCTTATTAGATTTGCTCATGGATGATATTTTGAAACAACTTCCTCAATTGGCCAAAGATAAACATAACTCACATAAAAAGTTTTTGGCAAAGCTAAAAAAGAAACCTCCAAAAAACCTGGATTATGTGATGCAGGAATTACACGAAGAAGAATTTGAAAAAACAGATTGCTTAAAATGTGCTAATTGCTGCAAAACTACCGGACCGCTTTTTACTAATGCAGATATTGAACGAATAGCAAAGCATTTTAAACTGAAACCTCAAAAGTTTATAGATCAATACCTTAAAGTAGATGAAGATAACGATCATATACTAAAAGAAGTACCTTGTATATTTTTAGGTGCAGATAATTATTGTTCTATTTATGATGTGAGGCCAAAAGCTTGTAGAGAATACCCGCATACAGATCGCAAAAAATTCTATCAAATCAATAATCTTACTTTAAAAAATACATCCATTTGCCCTGCTGCATATAATATTGTTGAAACAATGATGAAAGCAATAAAAGTATGAATGCAATACATTATTGAATCTTTTCCTGATTATTTCCTTTAGTTTTTTGACGTTTATTGGTGTCGTTTTATATTTTTTGGAGGTAATTGCGTATTTACCACATTTATTAAGCTGATAAAACCATACGAATAGTATGTGTTTTATCTCTCTAAATATTAATATTCTCTTAAAAAAATAAGCAGTTTATTTTGAGTTTTTAATTGTAAAATATTGATATATAGTTTTTTATTAGTGTAAAATAAAAACATTGATAGTGTTTGTATAATGTTAATATTCTTAATGTTTAATGCAAAACGATTTACCTTTAATGAGCCTAATAATAATAACCAATTTTTAAGATTTTGTAAGAACGGACATATGCTCAAGTGTCCTTAAATGTTTGAGAATTTTAAATATTAAACTTTATTGTTATGTTAAAAGACATTTTAAAATTAAAAGGAGTAGCTAAATTAGAAAAGAAAGAACAAACTAATGTAAATGGTGGTTTCTTTGGTGGATGCCAGGTTGCACTTTGCTTAGGTGATGAAGATTGTGGTGGTTTTTGCCAATGTATTGGTAATATTTGCCAAAGCAATTTTCATTAATACAGATCAATACTTAACGAAATAAGTTAAGTGTTTTTGTTTTGTTTAATCTTTTGAGATCTGGCCCTCTGACTTTTTAATTATCCAAAACTATAGATACCAGCCCAGAAAGAAATATTATTATTCATACAATAAATATTTCTTTCTTTTTCGATTAAAATCCTTCAAATCGGCCTCCCAACTTTTTTTAATTTCCTTGGCGCTAATCCCACTTTCAATTTGTTTTTGCAATTTTTCGGTTCCTGCATGTTTTGTAAATGAAGCTTTATTGAAAAATTTTGTTTTATCGGTAGTATTATTATAAGCGTCGATTATCCATTTAAGATCAACTTTGTTTATTCTCGTCTCATCTCTTAGGTCGAGACCATAACAAACCTCATCTTTGTGTTTAGGATATTTTGCACCTTCATTGGATACAGGAGTATATTGATAGTTATATTTTTCTTTATCGAGAAAAGGAGCCCCATACATTTGAAATTGATAATTTGTTCCTCTTCCGGCATTAACGAAAGTCCCTTCAAAAAGCCCGAGGCTTGGATATAAATTAATAGCATGGTCGTTTGGTAAGTTAGGGGAAGGTTTAATAGGTAAGCTGTACGTACTGTTATGAGTGTAATTTTTTAGTTCAATAACATTGAGACTACTCTGAATACCATTAGCTAACCATTTTTCCCCATTAATCATTTTGGCGTATTCTCCTATGGTCATCCCATAAACCAAGGGGACGGTATGCATTCCTAAAAAGCTTTGATGCTGAGATTCTAAAACAGGACCATCAATATAAGATCCGTTTGGATTTGGGCGATCCATTACTATAATCGGAATGTTTTTTTCTGCACAGGCTTCCATTACCAAATGCATCGTAGAAATATAAGTATAAAAGCGAACTCCGACATCCTGGATATCGAAAACAATGATGTCTAAACCATCAAGTTGATCAGGAGTTGGTTTTCTGTTTTTACCATAGAGTGAAATAATAGGTAATCCGGTTTTTAAATCATTTCCATCTTTTACTTTTTCACCTGCATCTGCAGTACCCCTAAAACCATGTTCAGGAGAAAATACTTTTTTAATATTAAGTTTGAGACTGAGTAAAGAGTCTACAAGATGAGTGTATTGATCTTCCTTTTTAAAAATAACTGAAGTTTGATTGGCTACAATACCTATATTTTTCCCTTTTAATAGCGGTAGGTATAAATGTGTTTGATTTGCCCCGGTTATGATAGCTTTCTCATTAGTTTTTATGTCTTTTTCCTCAATTCTTTTTTTTGAATTTTCAGAAGTTTTACTTCCGCAGGATATAATTAAAAAAAGAAGGAATAAAACTGTATTTTTGAAGGACATAAACGAAGTCATAAATTGAATCTAGAATATTTTATAGCTAAACGAATTGTTAAAGACAAACAGTATAAAAGTAGTGTATCGGCACCAATAATAAAAATAGCAATTTCTGCAATTGCCATAAGTATTATTATGATGATGATTGCTATTGCTACCGGTACTGGATTACAGCTTAAAATAAGAGAGAAAGTAGCTGCTTTTAACGGGCATATCCAGATTTATAAGTACGATACAAACAATTCTGATGCCTCTTTAAATCCGATATCCAAAAAACAAGAATTTTATCCGAAGTTTACTTCTGTAGAAGGGATTAATCATATCCAGGCCATAGCAACCAAAGCAGGTATTATAAGAAATGATGTAACTTTTGAAGGCGTAATTGCAAAAGGGGTAGGAACAGATTACAAATGGAACTATTTAGAAGAGTTTCTAAAAGAAGGACGTTTACCCGATTACTCCGGAAAACTCAATGAAGAAATTTTAATGTCAGATTACCTGGCCAAACGCTTGCAGCTAAAATTAGGAGATACTTTTTTTACTTCTTTTTTAAAAGATGGAAACAGCCAGATACCCAATAATCGCCTTTTTAAAATAGTTGGAATTTACGATAGCGGATTTGAAGAGTTTGATGCGACTTATATTTTTACGGATATCCGTCATATTCAGAGAATCAATAAATGGAAAGAAGACGAAATTGGGAGTTTTGAAGTATTTATTGATGATTTTTCGCAATTGAGAGAAAAGGGAAATGAAGTTTACGGGAAAACATTATCTACATTAGACTCTAAGACCATAGCCGATGATTATGCCAATATATTTGATTGGCTGGCACTATTTGATTTTAATATTGCAATAATTATTGGAATTATGATTTTAGTTGGTGGGATAAATATGATTACTGCTTTGTTGGTTCTTATTTTAGAACGAACACAGATGATTGGGATTTTAAAAGCCCTGGGAAGTAGTAATTGGAGCATTCGTAAAGTATTTTTATACAATGCCGCGTATTTGATTACAATTGGTCTATTCTGGGGAAATCTTATAGGATTAGGCTTGTTATTGACTCAAAAATACTTAGGATTAATTAAATTAGAACCAGCTTCTTATTATGTGAAAGAGGCTCCTGTTAATATTTCTTTTGATTATATATTCTTGTTAAACATAGGTACACTAATACTTTGCCTGATTATGTTATTAATACCATCTTATATTATTACAAAAATTTCTCCGGTTAAGGCAATCAGGTTTGAATAGATTGAAAATATAAGAAGTTGTTTTTCCGATTCGTATTTCTTCAAATTTGCAGTACCTTTGGGGCTTTAAAATGTAAAAATGAATTACGCTAAAAATATATTAGAAACTATAGGGAATACGCCTTTAGTTAAGATAAATAAATTAACTGAAGATATAGATGCTTTAGTATTAGCTAAAGTAGAAACCTTTAACCCGGGAAATTCAGTTAAAGACAGAATGGCCATTAAAATGATTGAAGATGCAGAAGCAGATGGCCGTTTAAAACCAGGTGGAACCATAATCGAAGGAACTTCCGGGAACACTGGAATGGGATTAGCCTTAGGTGCTATTATAAAAGGATATAAGCTTATTTGTGTAATCAGTGATAAGCAATCCAAAGAGAAAATGGATATCCTGAGAGCTGTAGGTGCAGAAGTAGTTGTATGCCCTACGAATGTAGAGCCAGAAGATCCCAGATCGTATTATTCTGTTTCCAAACGTTTAGCTACAGAAACTCCAAATTCCTGGTATGTTAATCAGTATGATAACCCATCAAATGCATTAGCGCATTATGAGCAAACCGGACCGGAAATCTGGAAACAAACAGAAGGAAAGATAACTCATTTTGTTGTTGGTGTGGGAACCGGAGGAACTATTTCCGGGATTGGAAAGTATCTAAAAGAACAAAATCCGAATATCAAAATATGGGGAATAGATACTTATGGTTCTGTGTTTAAAAAATATCACGAGACAGGTATCTTTGATGAAAATGAAGTATATCCGTACATAACAGAAGGAATTGGAGAAGATATTTTACCTGCCAATGTTGATTTTGATATTATAGACGGATTCACAAAAGTAACTGATAAAGATGCTGCTATCTATACCCGAAAAATAGCTAAAGAAGAAGGAATTTTTGTTGGAAATTCTGCAGGATCTGCAATCAAAGGATTGTTACAATTAAAAGAACATTTTGGTCCGGATGATGTAGTTGTGGTTCTTTTTCACGATTCTGGAAGTAGATACGTAGGGAAGATGTTTAATGACGACTGGATGCGTGATCGCGGATTTTTAGATGAAGAAATGACTAAAGCAACAGATTTAATTAAAGATCATGTTGATAAGCCTCTAGTTACTGTGATGACAGAAGAATTGGTATCGCATGCTATAGACAGGATGAAAAAATACAAGATTTCTCAAATTCCTGTAAAAGACAGCAGTGGTTTTATTGGTTCTGTAGATGAAACTGCATTATTTAGAGCATTTGTTGAAGATAAAGATCTGGCAGATAAACCAATTAAAGAGGTAATGGGAGAAGCTTTTCCTATAGTAGATAAAGATGCATCTATTGATAAAGTTTCCAAATTGATCAATAAAGATAACCAGGCAGTACTGGTAGATCTGGGAAATAATAAATATCACATTATAACAAAACACGATATTATTAGTGCCATTAATTAAGATACAGATTTAAAAAAGGATATTGTAATTCCGGGACTTTGATTTAAAAGGTTCCGGAATTTTTTTTAAATATAAATTTCTCCTGCCAGGTATAATTTTGCTTTTCCGCCTATAATTACCCGTTCCTGATTTTGTTTACACAATAGAACCCCTCCTCTTTGCGAAATTTGTTTAGCTTTCATTTCTTTTTTATGAAACCTTTTTGACCAATAGGGAATCAAAGATGTGTGCGCAGACCCGGTTACCGGATCTTCATTAATACCAGATTGTGGTCCAAAAAAGCGAGAGACAAAATCTACTTTATTACCTGGGGCAGTTACAATGAGTCCTCTGCAGTCTAGTTTGGCTATAGATGAAAAAACAGGTTGAACATTTTGTACCTCTTCTTCAGATTTTAATACCGCTATATAATCAGTTTTCCCGCGATATAATTCTTCGGGCAATATACCTATTCCTTTTTCTACAGCAGTTTTATCATTATTAGGAGACAACGTATCCGTAGGGAAGTCCAGGTAAAGAATTTCACCTTCTCTGCTAACTTTTAGTTGTCCACTCCTGAGAGAATGAAATTTTATGGTATCTCCTGTATAATTCAACTGATTGAAAATTACAAAGGCTGATGCTAATGTTGCGTGACCACACAGGTTTACTTCTACAGTAGGAGTGAACCAGCGTATTTCATAATAATCTTTTTCAGGTACTATAAATGCAGTTTCGGCTAAATTATTTTCTGCAGCTATAGATTGCATAATATCATCATCTAACCACTTATGAAGAGGGCATACAGCAGCCGGATTTCCTTCAAAACGCTTTTCGGCAAATGCATCGACTTGAAATATTTTAATTTTATTCATTTTATAAATATCGGTTTTTATTAGCTTAAAAAAAACTCCTTTTTTGTTTTAGAATTTTAGTTCATAGAACAGGTTTATAAATGGAGTTAAACCAAGTCATTATGTCTTGAATAAGATTAATATCCTAAAATAAATATTCTAAATCTTATCAAACATTTCCAGGTGAAATGACAGTAGAACCCTATAGATTTTCAATTTGTCGATTTATTTTATAAAAACAACAGAACTATCTGATTGTCAAATGATTTTTTTGTAATTTTACAATACCTGCACAATAAGATGCCCCGATCTGTTTTTTAAATATGCCCCAAAAACAGTTGAATAAATATTTTTAAATTATATAACAATGGGGTATGATGTAACAAACAGTACGTTTTTCTCTTTATTTATGAGAGTTTTAGTTTTTCTGCTAATTTCTGTAATTGGAATGGTGGTAATTATGGGATTACTTAAATTGGTAGGGCTTATAGGTTAAAAAACTACTTTCAAAATTTTTTTAGTATTGAGTCAAAGCAGTCATTATTTGGGTGCACAAATATTTACACCCTAAATTGAATATTATTTTATAAATAGTTGGACTGCTTTTCTTGAAGTAACTTCCAGATGTCATACAAACAAAATATGATTTTAGAGAATCTATGTGTATAATTTATTAAAGGATATTTTTGTCCGTTATAAAAAAATGCACTAATTTTACCCTCAAATCTCAGTAAATGTTTTCAAAATCTTGTGAATACGGACTCAGAGCAGTGATTTTCATTGCTCAGCAAACCACTCAAAATAATAAAGTGAGTTTGAGTACCATTTCAGAAAAAATAGACTCTCCACAGGCTTTTACTGCAAAAATTTTACAACAGTTAACACGCAATGCAATTGTAAAATCGATAAAAGGCCCTTACGGAGGCTTCATAATAGAAGAAGGAAAAATGAATACAAAATTAAGCGAGGTAGTAAGGGTATTGGATGGAGATGCTATTTTTACAGGATGCGGATTAGGATTAAAACAATGTGATGCAAATTCTCCATGCCCGTTACACTATAAGTTTGTTGAAATAAGGGATAATTTAAAAAATATGCTTGATCATACTTCATTGCAATCGTTAGCAGAAGATTTGAATGCAGATTTAGCAATATTGAAAAGATAAAAAATTTGATATTAAAAAGGATAAAAAGATCTTTTAATCTATTATGAAAAATAAATACCAATGCTATAACTATGCTATTGCCTTTACTTTTATTTGGATAGGCTTTGTTTGCGCTATAAGTTTTATGGAGGCCTGGTTAAAATTTCAGGCTCCAGGAATCACAATCAAATTAGGTTTAGGAATAGGACAATTAGTATTTACTGCTCTCAATAAAGTTGAAATTACTTGCGCATTATTGATAACGGTGAGTGTACTGTATTTAAAATTTACAAAAGTTAAAATCAATATTCTACTACTTCCTTTAATCATCGCTTTAATTATAATCAGCATGCAAACTGTATGGTTGTTGCCGGCACTTAATCATCGTGCGACATTCATAATTAATGGAATAGATGTGCCAAAAAGCAGATTGCATTTATGGTATGTATTACTGGAAGTGCTTAAAGTGATAAGCCTTTTTGTATACGGATTTAAACTGTTAAATAACAGGAATAAGATAAATATAAATCAGAATAATAAATAAAACATAATGAAAATCAGGTCATTTAATGAAGAAGTTGTTTTTGATGATAAGAATATCAAAACGAAAGTATTATTAGAATCTTCTTTTACCAAAGAGATAAGAATAGTATTGAAAAAAGGACAATTCATGAAAGAGCATAAAACACCATTTCCAATTGTTGTACATGTTCTAAAAGGAGAAATAGATTTTGGTATCAGTGAAACTGTTTATCACTTAAAAGAAGGAGAGCTTCTAACTTTAGAAGGAAGCATACCACATGATTTAAAAGCTAAAGAAGATAGTATAGTACGTTTGACACTATCAAAATCAGATAAGGTAGAACGTGTTGAAAATGTAATAAAAACTTCCTCAAAATGAGAATAATAAAAACAAGAGAAGATATAAATATTCTCGTAAAAACATTTTATGCTAAAATACGAAAAGATGATTTATTAGGTAACATCTTTAATCATCATATATCTGAAGAACAATGGCCCGGACATTTAGAAAAGCTTACAGATTTTTGGGTTACAGCGTTGTTTGGAACTGCTTGTTTTAAAGGCAACCCTACAGAAGCACATAGGTTGGTAGATAAAAATCTAAACCACACTATAGATCAAATTCATTTTGGAAAATGGTTACAACTATGGTTCAATACAATAGATGCTTTATATGAAGGAGAATTAGCTCAAAGAGCCAAAGATGCAGCCAGAAAAATGGCTACCAGCCAGTATTTGAACATTTGGAAGCACAGACAAGAGTATCACAAATAAAAAAGAAAATCGATGAAAAAACTATATCAGAGTTGGTTAATACAATATGAAAAAGGAATTATGGGATATTCTCCCATGGCAATAATCGGTCAAAGTTGTTTAGGGGCTGTAGCTGCGATGTTTATATTAATGAATGGAAATTCCATGCTTCAAATGACAGAATTGTTTATAGTAACCATTGTATGCATGTTCTACAATGGGGCAATTCTTGCACAACAAAAACCTAAGGTGAGCTTTAATATTTTAATAATAAGTGTTTTGTCAAGCCTCTTCATTACGATCTTAAATCTGATATGATATGCTTTGAAAAAATATCTTTTGTAAAATGTATTTTACTACTTAAATTTAATAGAGACAAATAAAATACTTAAGTATGTGTAATGAGTTAAAATATGTTCAAAATAAGATATGCCAAGACCGAAATCAAAAGAAGAGTTAATCGCATTAAGTCAAAGTAATTTTGAAAAATTGAATAAGATGATAATATCCTATTCTGATGAAGAATTAAAAAAAGAATTTCCCGAAGGTACGATGAATCGTAATATTAGAGATATTTTATCTCATTTACACCATTGGCATTTGATGATGATAGAGTGGTATACCATAGGAATGGCAGGAGAAAAACCAATGATGCCAGCCAAAGGTTATACCTGGAAAACACTCCCGGATTTGAATAGAAAAATTTGGAGTGATTATCAAAATGTAGATATTAATAAGGCAAAAGCGTTATTGAAAGGTTCGTTTAGAAATGTTCAAGAACTCATAAATAGGCATTCTAATGAAGAGTTATTTGAAAAGAAAAGATATAAATGGACAGGAACGACTTCTCTTGGCGCTTATTTTATTTCTAGTACTTCAAGCCATTATGACTGGGCGATTAAACAAATTAAAAGAGGTATGAAATAATAAAGAACCACCCTTAATAACAGGATGGCTCTTTTTATTGGTTATTTGGTTGTATAAGACTTAAAAAACTAACTTAGTTTAAACCAGGGACAAAACTATTTTTAAAAGAACTTTCTTACAAGGGGATATTTCCTGTTTTTTTTGAATACAGAAAAAAGAAAACCCGACCAAAAGCCGGGTTAGTAAGTCGTATTTTTGTTCGCAGTCAAAATTTACTATCAGTAAAATCAATGCTTAAAAATGTATAATGTGGAGTCGGGGAGATTATGCAGAGCATTTCACCCCTGTCCAAAATTGCAAATCAAAATTTGCTATGCAAATTATTTTGCTTCATTTCAATCTTGAATATTAATATTCAGATTTTCATTATTCAAAATTTCGCAATTTTGGAGTGATGTGGAGTCGGGGAGTATTATGATTTTTATATTCAAAGATCTTCTAAGTATTGTATTACTTGCTGTAAATGAGGGAAATGTTTAAAACTTTATATCTAAATATAAAGTAGAAATACTATTAAATTATACCTTTATTGACACCTAAACTGACACCTGGTAAAAATGAGAAGTACTTTTAACTTAAAAGAGAAAAATAAAGATGGAGAAACTTTGATCTATCTTAAAGCTTATTTTAAGGATGAAGGAAAAAAGTTTGTTTATTCAACAGGAGAAACTATAAATCCAAACGAATGGGATTTTAAGAATAGACAACCTAATAATTTAACAGGTAGAACTGCTAAAGCTCATAGGCAAAGAGTTATTAAATCCCAATTAGATAGGTATTCTAATTTCTTTAGTTCAATTACTGACTTATACATTAATACAGGACAAGAACTGACTATTGATGCTATACGAAATGAGTTTGATGTTAATTTCAAAAAAGTATCGACAGGGAAAAATAAATTTTATGAAGCATACAATGAATTCATGGTTTATAAAATGAAAAATAAAGAATGGACAACCTCAACAATTAAGAGATACAACAACATTAAAAATATACTTAAAGAGTTTGAAAAAGAGAAAAAATATAAACTGACTTTTAACTCAATAACAAATAAGTTTTATACAGAATTCACAGATTTCTGTATGAATGATAAAAGGCATATTAATAATACATTTTCTCGAAATGTAGGTTTGCTTAAAACGTTTATGTTTTGGAGTTTAAAAAATGGATATACTTATAAAACAGACTTCATTAATTTTAAAAAGAAGCCAAGAGTAGTAACTAACCAGATAGCATTAAAAAAAGAAGATCTGGAAAATTTAATGCAACAGGAATTTAAAACAGATAGGTTGGAACGGATACGCGATGTATTTGTTTTTTCTTGTGTTACTGGGTTAAGATTTGGAGAATTAAAACTAATATCAAGAAGTAATATTACTGATGATAGTTTATTGCTAAAAGAAGAAAAAGGAGCAGGAAAAACAACTAGAGTAATCCCGTTAAATGAAATTGCTTTGTTTCTTTTAAGAAAGTATGATTATAAGTTACCACTCATAGCTAATCAAAAGCATAATGATTACATAAAAGAAGTATTTAAAATTGCTGGTTATACAGATGATGTAGAAAAAACAACTACAAAAGGAAAAGAAGTCATAAGAGAAATAATGCCTTTTTATGAACGCGTAAGTTCCCATACAGCTAGAAGAACATTTATTACTATGATGAAAAGAAAGGGTAAGAGTGATAAGTTAATTGCTGAAATAACAGGACATAGTGATATGAAGACACTTAATCAATATTACCAGGTTAGTGATGATGAAATAAAAGAAGCTATCAAAGATACTTTCGCAATTGATATACCACTTAAAAAAGTTGAGTAATTAATGGAGGAAGAAAGAGATAATTTTAATGATTTTGTGATAACTGAACAATCGATTCATTTTAATGCAAGCGCAGTTCAATTAACTAAAGATGACCTTACAAGAGATGAGAAAGTTAACAACCAAATAATTCAAGCTGCAAATGAGAATATTCCCTTTTTTCAAAAAGAAAATGTAAGAGTTCAGGAATATAATTTCTTGTTAAGTTTTTATGTGTACAAGATTAAAGATGTCGAATACATAATTACAGGAGATTCTCAAGGTATTTCAGTTTATAACTTTCAATTTATCAATAAGTGGTTAATAAGGCATGACCAATTATTAGGGAATTATAAATTTAAAATTGATGTAGACATCAAAGCTAGGATTTTAAATAAAGCAGCTCAATTAAGATTACAGAAAATTGAGCCATTGGCTACATCAATTGAAGAGTTATTTAATTCTTGTATTAGATTCCATGCTCCGGAATATTTTAATCCAACTTATGAAGGTGCAAATTCTAGAGAAATAATTTTAGAAACTAAGCATAAGATGCGGAGTTGGTTTCATGAGATACAGGAACAAAAGATTAATGCCTGGAACGATGTTTTGTATGCAATGTCAGATTTATTTATTTCTGAAAAACCTGTTACTTTTTTACAAATTAGAGATTTTATTACAAGAGAGATTTCATTGATAATCAGTGATATTTCAAAACAAGGGTTTCAATGGGGATACTCGCCATTCAAAGACAATATTTTTAAATTAGAATCTTTGTTAAATAAGAATTACCCTGATAAAAAAATAAAGACTAAAAATGATCTTATTGTAACTTCTAATAAAACTAATTCTAATATAGATACACAAATGGATTTAAAAACACCAGTGGTAAGTATTCAAGAGGAAGAAGCTGCAAAATTAGATTTTGAACAAATAGATCATAAAAACTTTCTAAAAGCAATAATTATAGATTGCCTTGATAATAGTAAAGATTATGCTAATACCATTTGGAGAAATCATCGTAATGATTTAAAAGAAAATTATTTAAGTTCTGAATGGAGTCAAGTACAAGCGAAATTCGAAAACGATATTAGTAACTCTTACCGAAATGATAATAGTGTTTATAGAAATGCTGTTAAGAAAGTCATTGGATTAAAAAAAAGTAGAGAGGAAAGACTAGAGATCATTATTGATCAAATAATAAATCATTTAAATAAAAATTTACTCAGTTTCAAAGAGAGGTTAAAGTTTATAGAAAAATTTGAAGAGTCGGTTAAAGAAAGCATGCTAAATGAAGCTCTTTTTAATCACTTAAAGAATCTTGATAATATAAAGATTTCAAAAAAAGAGAAGCTTGAGGATGTCTATAACCTTAATGAAGAAGAAAAAAAGGTTATTGAAAGCTTAATTGAAATTAAAGTCAGAGAATTAAATACTTTTCATAAAGTTAGATATGCTCTTGATGTTAATGGAGAAGCAAAACAAGTTACAAGAGTATCTTTCGAAAGTAAAAAACTAGAAATGTTCCTTAATGACGGGAATTATAGCATAGATTTTGTTAAATACTATTTGACTTCTTTAAGAGAAAAGATTATTTCTGACAAAATTACTATTTACGATTACCTTCCTAATGAAACTCCGGACGTAACTAATGACTTGATAAATTGGATTGATAAACAACTTATAAATATTAGGTTAAAAAAAATAGAAGAAAAGAAAAAGCCTCGAGATACCAATAAATTAGATAATTTAAGTAATGTAGAAAAAGCGAAAATAGCTTATGAATTAATTGGAGATAATAAAATCTCTTTTACCAGTATCGTTTATCATCACATAAAGGACGTATTAAAAAAGCATAAGTTAACTTATACTCAGGGAAGAGATATATTGTTAGATATGAAAGGAACGTTTAGCTCTGAGCAAAACACAATTATTATTGAGCCTATAATTACTTATTTAGAACGTATTAATTTATCAAACAATTCTTTAGGGTTTAATTCAAGTATAAAAAAAACAGTAAAGATACCTGCAAAATATTATGCTCTTTATCATTGGTTGCTAATTAGTTTAGGGATTGAAAAACATTTTGAACGCAATGAAAATGATAAATATTCAAAAACTGAGATAGAAAACTTTGCAAAAGAACGTTATAATGAAGTTAGTTCACAAATGTTTTATAGGAGCTTCATAGATATAGACATCACTAATCCCATTATAATAGCAAAAAGCTTTGGTAAAGGTTATAAAGATAAAGTTATTGCTATATCAAATAATAATGCTAAAGTGATAACACTTTTAAAATCATTCCCTAATTAAATACCTAAATGAAAATATAACTAATTGATTATTAGTTAGGTATTTCCTGGGTAATTACCTTTAAATTATCTGCTTAATTACAGTTCAATCTTTGTTGAAATTTAAAATTCAATATAGATGAACAATGTAGTATTAAGCACTCGAAACATTGACGACTTTATTTTAGATGTTGCAAATGAGGTCGTAAAAAAGATCAATTTAGATACTAATAAAAAGGATTTATCGAAGAAACGCTATTCGATAAAAGAAGCAGCAGAGATTTTGAATGTTATCCCTTTAACTATCCGAAATCACATCAAAAATGGAAACATCAAAGCTGAAAGATTTGGTCGCAAATATTATATTTTGCACTCAGAATTGTTTGATGCCTTAAATGAAGTAAAATCACTTAAATACAAAAGATAATGCAGGGAAAAGAAAAAGCCTTGCAGTCGCTAAACAAAACAAGGCAGTCACAAAGAGAGAGTAAAGATAAGACTTTAGTATTAAACTTTATTAGAGCTGAAGTAGAAAAAGGAACTGGTTTAATTTTAACCGAGCTAAAAGAAAAGTACAGCGAAGATCAATTATTCCACATTGCATTAAAGTATGTTACCACCACTAAAAAGGCTTTATGCACTGCTATACAAATACCAGTAGAAGCAGGATGTAGATATAAGAGAGCACTCGAAAAAGAAGGTTTGTTAGTTCAATCAATCGATGAGGTTATTTGCCCATACACTAAACACATGGCGCATTTAATAAGTACCAATCCTGATGAGTTTGAAAAATTAAGTAAATCTAAAGTTAATCAAACAAGCCTTTTTTAATTACAGTTGATTGATTATGTGAAAATATTGGTCAAGGATGTGGATATTGATTACCTTTTAAATTTATCTGTATTGGATTTTAAAATAGTTGTATCGGAAAGTACCGGAGAACTATCAAGAAAAAGAATAGCAGATTATAATTATTGTAAAATAATAATTTATGATAGTGGTATAGTTTTATTTACAGGAAGTATTCATAAAATGTATAATTCATTACATGATATTAAAGCTCCTAATTATGATAAATCTAAAATTTACAGTGGATTTAATGGAAACCAGTTTACAATAGATCAAATATTTCAAGTTCGTGACCACCTGGAAGAACTTTTCGATTGTACTGCAAACCAAATGCTTTTCCAAAATATTGAATTAGGAATTAATACAACACCGTCTTTTACACCTAAACTTTATTTAAAAGGATTGTTATATCACAGAAATAAGCAGTTTGAATACCGCTATGAAAATAATCTTGCACAAGCACCTCATCAACGATATTTCCTTAAGATTTATAATAAATCAAGACAGTATAATATGAGTATGAACGTATTACGGATAGAGCTTAAAATAATAAAAACAGAAGAGTTGAAAACAATTGGTTTAAAAACTTTTTCAGATGTTAATGAGTCAACTTTAAGTAAAGCAAAAGAAATGCTTTTAAAACGCTTTGATGAGGTTGTACATTATGATTATACTATTTCGAGAAAGAAATTGACTTATCTTGAAAAAAATGCTATAAAAAATTATTCTAATCCTAGATATTGGATAAATGATCTTAATCCAAAATATCGAGACAGACATAAAAAAAGGCTGCAAAAAATAACAGCTAAATATTCTAAAAATTTACATCTAAAATTGAGAGAAGAAATAATGAAAAAGTGTGTAATAATTAACCGCCTTTCTGAAAACCCAAAATGTGTAATAATTAACAGTTCAAGTATAGGGTTAAATATTACACATTATACCTTTTAAAAAAGCATTAAAAAACAACGTTTAAAAAGCCATCAATTTTGCAAGGTTACTACAAGGGTAAAATGAAAAATTATCCACCCATAAAACCCGAAAAGTTTCTTACCAGGAAACTCCTTAAGGCTTCATTAGGAACAGTAGTTTCATCATCTTTTATTATGAATTTCGTCATGTCATATTCGTTTTTATTTGTTAGAGTTACGGTTCCTTCTTGCTCCATAAATAGTTTATTGTCTCGTAACTGTGTTTCGAATGCTTCTCTTGATAATCTAATTTTTTCATTTAAATCTACATTTCCAGTAGTTTGGATGTCAAATTTTAATTCTAACATAATTAACCATTTTAATTTCTAGTAAAGGTAAATTAAAAAGTAAAGCGTTATTTTTTTAATAAAAACTATAATGGTAGCAGGAAAAAGAAATTTTTTTCCACTCTATAAAAAGAAGAACTGAACCTGAGAAAACCTGAAGCAGTGATCTATGAAAGAGAGGTCTTTTTGATAATTACCATGTATAATCCTGATAAGGTTTTATCACTGCCTTTAGTAAAAAGATCAACCTAACAAAACTTAACGTTGTATGATTAATGAATGAAAAGTAAAACAATACGCGCGCGCGAAGAGTAACCAAATGGATATTATTACTTACCTATAAAAAAGTATTATGAAATCAATAGATGGAATGCCAAGAAATAGAATAAAAATTACAAGGAAAAGAGTTTTTAATGGAAAACCTATAAGAAGCACCAGGAGAGTAGAACGTGTCTTAAAACTTATTATTTGGCTTAAAGAGTATAGGACTATTAAAGGAATCGCAAAACACCTCAACATTCATGAAAAAAGCGTTAACAGGTATTTAAATTTAATGGTACAGTTAGGTTTTGATGTTGAGGTTAAAACCTCCAAATACCACGAGTATAGAATTACTAATATTCAAGAATATTTTAAATTAGAGTAACACATTGAAAGATTTTCTGGTAGTCATTACGCGTGCGCAGAAAGTAAATACTTTGGATTTTGAATCTATAAAAAGGAGATACCTTCCCTTTTTTCGTGTTATTATTTATCTTTAATTGTTAGATATAATAATTTTAATTAATGGAAAACAGAAATATTTATGTAGAAGCAATGAGAATTGGTGCTGAGAAGGTAAACACTGGAATAAAATACTCTGATCTCAAAAGCAAAATAAAAAAAGAGTTAGGTATAGACTTTAATGGTAGAGCAGAACTAGCTTTTATAAAATGGTTTTTGGAAAGTTTTAATAGCGATACTCAAATTCAAGGTGGGCATGACCGGATTATTAACTCTTCTAAAGCATATTTAACTAGAGGAGATCGTGTAGATCATACATACAGAATGGTTTATGAAGATTTTGCTTCTCAATTATGGTTCTTAAATGGAGAAACATTTAAACAATATATTGATTATTTAGAACTTCAGGAAGCTCGTGTGTCTTCAAAAGAAGCAATGGAAAAATCTAATAAATCTATAAGAATTGCACAATGGGCACTTTGGTTAAGTGTATTTTTTTCTGTAGCATCAATAGTTGTATCATTTTTGATCGTACAAATTTATCCTACACCGGAACCACTGGAGAGGATAGAAGTGAAAAACGAATTAAATGTTAAGTATCAAAGAGAAATATTAGATGAAATAAAAAAAATAAATGTTAAAGTCCAAAAACTAGATTCGATAATAAATTAACACTACTCAAAATTATTAACTTCAAAATAGCTTTTGTATTCATAAGCTAAATCATCGAGTAATTCTTTCAATGCATGTTCAATTTTAATTTCTTTATCAAAGACTTTAGAAACATCTTCTGTATTACTGAAATTCCATGACTTTATTTTAGCAGCATTTTCTTTAGAAAGATGTTGAAGTAAAGAAGTAGAAGCGCAAACCCATTTTAATTGACTTGTTTTTTTATTATTTAAATACAATTTTGATTCGATAGCTAGGGAGTAAAGTATATTAAAATGTTTATCTAAAAAGTCTTTTTGTGTTTCATCGGTATATTGACTCATACTTATAAAAGAATCTAATTTTGAAAGAGATTGATAAAGGCGTTTAATAAAATCAATTTTTTCTTTGTAATATGAATTATGACTAAGTTCAATTTTTTTTAATTCAGATAATCTTTTGGACTCTTGTATTTTTAAACGATGTTCTAAAATGATTTTAGCAAGATAGCCTAAAGCCCCTAACACAACTGTTATTTGTGACCAATATTCAGAGAGATATTCCATAAGCCTTATAAGCTATCTTTAATACTCTCAAGTTTATTAATTATCTCTTGTAGGGCTTCTTTTGGTGTTTTATCTTCTTTGGTAGGGTTAAATAAATCTCGTATATCTACATCCAAAGTTTCTGCTATTTGTAATAATAGATCAAATCGTGGTTGCTGATCTCCTTTTATTATTCTTGATAAACTTGTTTCAGTTATCCCGACCGTTTCTGCTAAGGTCTTTCCTGAAACTTCTTTTTCTTTTAATACTTCTTTTAATCGTAAAACACTCATCTTCTAAAGATTTATTAATTGCAAAGATATAAAATTAACGTTTGATGTAAATAAAATAAAAATAATTTACCCTTTGTGTCAATTTAATTATATTAATACGTATATTTGTGATGTTATTATTTACAAGATACGTTAATTATGAAAACACAAAAAGAACTAAACAAAAAATTATTAGAAGAATTAAAACAGCACAAGGCAGAACTTATAAAGTATAAGAAAGATTTTGAAGTAGAAAAGAACATAAAGAACTCATTATATTTCTTTATTCTAAATAATGATTTATTTGAACGATTAAAACAATTTGAACAGTCAAAAGATAGATCTGAAGATTACCATCTAAAGACATTATCCTTATTGATAAGTCGCTTACCTTAGAAAATTAATAAATCTTTTAAATTTTAAAATTATGGTACTCAGTAGAGAACAAGTAAAGAAAAGAATGTCAGACATTAAAGAAAATTGGTTTAGTTACATGATACTTGATATTGAGAATATTCAGTATGGAGGTGATGAAAAAAGATTTAGATATTCTATTGAAGTATTAAACTTAGTTAATACAGTAAATTGGGCGAATAGATTTTATGAGAAATCTGGTTCTAAAAATAAAATTGAAACTGATATACTATACAAAGTAATTGAAGCCAATTTAACTGATAGATCTTTTACTGATAAAGAATTGAAAGCTTATTATAATATGATGGTTAATCTTGAAGATTTTTATCAGGCTATAAATAAATTCAAAGAGGTTGATATTTATATCCCTTATGAAGCTGAATTCATCATATTAGGATTAACACATGATGAATATGATAATTTAAATGAAAGAGAAAAAGAGAAGCTTCACGAATATTATGGAGAAGCTTATTGCGATTTAAGATTTAAAAATACTTCAGTAGATAATTTTATAGTCAAAGCAAAAGAAATAATTAAAAGTTGTATTCAAAAACGACTAATAAAATGTGCTTAAAATTGATTGTACTTACACCTATTTTGACACCTTAAAAATAAAACCCAGTAAAATAAGACATTACTGGGCTTATTAGTGGAGTCGGGGAGAATCGAACTCCCGTCCAAACAAGCAATTAAAATGCTTTCTACATGTTTAGTTCCCGTTTAATTTTCGATGAGTAGCTGACCGAAAACCGCCCATTACTCACTTAGCTTCTTAAATTTTAAAACTTGGCCGAAGCTACCTCGTTTCTATGTTGACTTTTATGGTGCCCCAGAATGAATCGCCGTCAACAAGGGCTATTCAGGGACATCTCGCTTCTCTACCTTGTAGAGACGAGGCTAATCTTACTATAATTCAGATTAAGCGGCAAGAGCGTAATTATTTTCGCCATTTAAAAAGTTTGAAATATGATATTTACGAGCTGTATCTCAGCGCTCGACATGCTTACATCTCAATTAGACTCGCTGTCAAATCCAGTCGACCCCATGTTAAAGAACTTAATTAATTTCTTAAATCAAGTCTTTGATCTAAGAAATGGGATGCGAAGTTAACAAAAAGTTTGCTCACAACTACAAATCCGTTTACTTTAGAGCAAAATTTATGCCGATTAAAAAACAATATTTTTTAATCGTAGAATCAAATTAACAAAGAGATATGAAATTCGGTATTATTAAAGAACTTAAGAATCCGCCAGATAGAAGAGTTGTGCTTTCTCCTGCTGCATGTCTGGAAGTTGTCAAATCATTTCCACAGGCTGAGATTAAAATAGCATCTTCAGATATTAGAGCATTTAAAGATGAAGAATATCTGGATGAAGGATTTGAAGTAACCAACGACTTGTCAGATTGTGATGTATTCTTAGGAGTAAAAGAAGTACCGATTGAACATCTGGTTCCAAATAAAAAATATTTCTTTTTTTCTCATACCATAAAAAAACAACCATATAATAAGAAACTGCTGCAGGCAATTTTAGAGAAGAACATAGAATTATATGATCATGAAGTGATAACTAATGTAAACGGACAACGCCTGGTAGCTTTTGGAAGATATGCCGGAATAGTTGGAGCTTACAACGGATTCAGGGCTGTCGGATTAAAACTTAATGCATTCAGTTTACCAAAAGCAGAAACATTAACAGATCAACAAGCTTTAATAGATGCATTAAATGCTGTGCAACTTCCTAATATTAAAATTCTTTTAAGTGGTAAAGGAAGAGTAGGGAACGGAGCCAAAGAAATACTAGATGGAGCCAATGTTAAAGAGGTTAGTGTAGATGATTATTTGAATACATCTTTTAATGAATCTGTTTATTGCCAGATAGATGTATTGGATTATAACAAAAGAAAGGACGGAAATTTACTGGGGAAAAAAGATTTCTTCAACAATGCTGAAGATTATGAATCAGATTTTATGCGTTTTGCCCGAGTATCCGATTTTTATATTGCAGGGCATTTTTATGGTGACGGGGCTCCGTATTTGTATACAAGAGAAGATGTAAAATCATCTGATTTCAATATTAAAGTAGTTGCAGATATAAGCTGTGATATTGACGGACCGGTAGCCACAACTATTCGTGCATCTACCATAGCAGATCCTATTTATGGATATGACCCTGTGACAGAAAGTGAAGTCAATTTCGAAAATGAAAGTGCAATTGCAGTAATGGCTGTAGATAATTTACCATGCGAATTACCAAAAGATGCAAGTAATGGCTTTGGAGAAAACTTTATCAGGCATGTAATCCCTTCTTTTTTTAATAATGACAAAGATGGTATTCTGGATCGTGCACGCATGACGTATAACGGAGAGTTAACTAAGCGATATTCATACCTTGAAGATTATGTGAAATAGTAGCTAACAGCCATGCGTTTTTAACAATATGTTAATTAATTGAAAATTTATCGCTATCTTCGTTGTCCCAAAAACCTAACACAAGGAGTACATGGAAATTAATTGGATTTTTAATAATTCCGAATCTGAAGCTGCTACAAAAGGGCTTATTGACAGAGAATTTTCAATAAGGACGATGCTTTCCAAACTTATTTTAAACGATCCTTACCTTGGAAATTGTGACGACTTAGATTCTTTTTCTTTTAATTTTCATCTGGAAACAGGTAAGATTACTGTTTCAAAAAAAACGCCGGAACCTTACTATACAAAGATTAAAAGAGTGCTAAAAATGCATCCTTTAATTTATGATGATGGCCTTGGAGATTTAAAAGTAGGTTAAGTTTTTTCACTTTCAGGTATTATATTTATCTAATTCAACTCATGGTATACGGTAGTAACTTTAGATAAAATACCGTAATAGGGATATTTATCAGCATTAATCCAATAACTTTTATAAGCTGTTTTCTAATAAACGGATAAAAGAAGCAACAAATAATCACCATCATCCCGACCAATAAATTGATCAGGACAACAGCAATTACCATATAAAAACTAACCCTAACACTAAATTCGTTTGTATAAGACGGCAGTGATAAAAACAATACTGTAGCCGATAAAAAGGAAAGAACTGCTGTTGTTTTCCCGACTTTCTTTATATAATTAGCCAAAATGTACATGGTTCTCAGTTTAGTCATGATTCCAGTCAATTTTTCTTGAAGCAAACATAATAGCAGCAAGAATGAGAAATAAGCCAATGCTCCCCACCAATAATGCATAATTTTCTAGTTGAATGATTATAAAAATAAAAATGTATAGACCTGTTAAAGAGACTCCTATAAACAAAGGAAATTTTATCTTTTTAAGAATCGTTTTAGCATATGCTGTTATTAAAAGAACTACAGAAGTTGTAGCAATAAAATAAGCCTTCAAAAAGCTACTGTGTTCAGATATGGAAATGAGTAAAGTATAGAACATTGTCAATGCCAATCCGATCATTAAATATTGAAACGGATGAATATGAATTTTACTCATTGTTTGTATCAAAAAGAAAATAAGAAATGTCAATGCAATAACCAGGTATCCGTATTTGGCAGATCGTTCGCTTTTTTGATATTCATCAATAGGTAAAATAAAGTTTACTCCAAAAGCATATTCTTGCAGATTGGGCAACCATTTAAAAGCATTTTGCGAAAAAGAACGGTTAATATGTAAGACTTTCCAATTGGCTTTAAAACCATTAGGCGTAATTTCTTTACTCTTGTCATCCGGCAGGTAAGCTCCGGAAAAACTTGGAGTATGCCAATCTGATGTCATAGCAATATCTGTAATTTTTCCGATAGGAATAAAACTAAGACGTTCACTACCATTATATGAAATTTGTAATGTAAAGTTGATTTCTTTATCTATAGGAAGGTCATTTTGATCCAGGTGATTACTTTCGAGAGTATCTAATTTTAATAATTTAGAATTAATAGGAGTATTTTTAAAAACAGGCTCAAAAGAATAATCATTTGCTCCAAAATTCAATATGACTTCGTTTTTTATTCCTTTTAGATTAGAAGTGTTAATAATGACTCGAGCCTTATCCCACATAATGGCATCGTCCTTAATCCCTTTAGTACTGAAATCGGGCATGGAAAAACTACCTTTTATATTCATGTTTGCGGTATAAACAACTGTTTCGTAATTATTGCGATGCAGAGATTCAGAATCTACGTGAATATTATTATTTAGACGTTCTGGAAAAAAGTAAGCATACTCGATAACTACTTTTTGCTCTTTATGTGAAGTTTTAGTTTTTTCGTTGTAAATGATAGTTTCATCATAAGTTTTATAGGGAATTTTTAGAATAGGCCCGTAAAGTGATACCTCTTTCCCCCACTTTTCATTGATTTCATGAACAACATTTAGTTGTCTAAAAGATCGTTCACTGATCAATCCTTTAATGTATGATAACGGAATGAGTAAGACCAGAATTAATACCCCTACAATTAACATTTTAACCGTTGTAGTTTTAAAAAAAGTTGTTTTTTGTGTTTTTCTATTCATTTTTTGAATGATTTAAAAGTACTTTGAATTTCAAAGTTTATAATTAAAAAAATATTATTTTTTGATCAGTTTTTCTAAAGCTTCAATATGTTTTTCAAAAGCGACTTTCCCATTCTTAGTCACAGAGTATCGTGTATTGGGTTTTCTTTCAATAAATTGTTTCTCTATACGTATATATTCTTCTTTTTCTAATGCTTTAACATGGCTGGCAAGATTTCCATCTGTAACACCTAGCATTTCCTTTAGCATTTTGAAATCGGCATACTCATTAACCATCAGAATCGACATAATACCTAATCGTATTCGATGATCAAAAGCCTTGTTGATATTATCTATAATATTCTTCACGTATTAATGGTAAATCTTATCAATCAATTAAAAAACTTAACGTTCATATTTGTAAAACATCAAAGCTCCGTAAATAATATGTAAAAAACCAAAACCTGCAACCCAAAACCAAAAACCATAACCAGGAAGCATTGCACAAATTAATCCTAAAATGATCTCAGTGATTCCAAGGTATCTAATATAGCCAATAGTATACTTAGAAGCATTGACTAATGCCAGGCCGTAAAAAATAAGCATTAAAGATCCTGTAAGACCATGATGGTGACTACTTAACTTTATAAGAATGTAAACTGCGCCTGTAACTAACGGAATCAAAAAATTAATAAGAAGCCTTTTAGATGAAGTATCCCAGAAGTTTTCTCCATTTTTCTTTGCTTTTCTGGTAGTAATAATGATTGCTGTAACGATACTAAAAAAGGCAACAAAAAATAAATCAATCAAGATATAATTGAAAATTGTACTCCCTAAGATGAGTTGCTCCCGATCATTATTTAAAACGAGGTAATATGCAACAGCAGCACCAATCAAAGCATAAATACCTGCTAATATACCTGATAAACCACTTAGCGATATAAATCGTGAAGAACGATTCATTATATTTTTAATTTCTGTGATGTCTTTTAGATAATCTTTCGAATCCATATTAAAAGTACTTTGAAATACAAAGTTATGTTTTATCTTTGTACTACGCAACTGTTTTTAAAGAATTTATAAAAATTGAAACTCGTTAGTAATATATGTTTACTGGATGAATACCCGGGTATACTCAATTAACATTTACTAAGGTTTTAGATCGGATTATATTGCGAGCAAAGAATACAAATGGTTGATTTCTGTTGCAATAGATTATTGCTGCCCCCTTTTTTTGAAAACTATAATCAAGATGAGGTGTGAACAAATGCATAGGATAGGGAGAGAATGATTTCTGTATAAAAGAAGAGGGAAAAACTAAATGGAACGATTTTTGAGAATATTTTGAAGTATTATTATTAAAGGTATCTTAAATAAATACTAATAAAATAAGAAAAATCTTATAATGAAGAGTTAAATGCGTAGTAATTGAATATTAAATGATTTTTATTTGTTAGAGATAGGTAAGAATACAGTTAGTTTTTTAACTGTTAAAGAGTGATCAAAATAAAATTTAAAATGGCTAATTCTATATTTCGATTATTTTCTATTGTCTTAAGAGTAATTTGTTTTGCCTTTTTATTATTCGCATCTCCATCGGTTTCTCAACAAAGTAGTTTAAGTTCTGAAAATGCCAAAAAATGGAGACATCATTCTTTTGAAGAATTAGCCATATTTTTTGAAGACACTACTGAAGTAAAAGATCAGACCGCAGTTAACGAAATATCAAGCCTCATGTTGAAAATAGCTGCTGATGAGAAAAAATCTGAATACTATATAAAAACCTATCAATTATTAGCTGAAGAATGTAGACGATCTGGAAATTATCGTAATGGAATTGATAATATTAATAAATCCATTCGCTTTTTTACCAGGAAAACCTCTAACTCGTGTAAAGCATCAGTTTATTTGACTAAAGCTTCTTTATCATTAAAAGTAGATGATTACGGAGGCGCAATGAATAATAATCTCAAAGCATTAAAGTTAGCTAAAAAAGAAAAAAACAAACAGCTTCAAATTACTGCAAATCATAATATAGCATCAATTCATTATCAAATGAATAATGTAAAAAGAGCACTAGATATTTATCATAAAAATGCCATCCTTCTTAAAACGGATAAATTAATTAAATCAAACAAAGAAGATCAGATCCTTTTTATTCGTACCCTTATAGCTATTTCTGAAGCGTATACAGGTTTAGAAGAATATGATAAGGCGCTTTCATATTGTAATGATGTGATCAAGTTTAGTGAAATATTCGGGCATTATAATTATAAAGCTTATGGTTATTTAGGTTTAAGCGATGTATATTCCCTGACATGCAGGGATCAAAAAGCATTATTGAGTTTACAAGAAGCAAAGAAATACGATGAATATAATTCAGACAATACCTTTCATTCATTAGTTCATTTATACAGAGCCAGAACTTTTTTTTACCAGAGAAACTACTTAAAATCTATAACAGAGTTAGATGAAATAGGAGATTACCTGAGCGATCCGACATTTAGTTCTTTAAACGCTCATGAAATTAATGTGCTTTATGCCAGATCTTATCAGAAATTATATGATTTAGAACGAGCCTCGCTTTATTCAAATAGGGCTTTTGAACTTTTTCAGGATAATAAAAAAAGATTGAGTGCTGTCAATACCAGTTTAATCCAATATGATACTGAAGGCTTACAAGAAGAAATAAAAACATGGTCTTCTTCTGCAAGAAAACATAAAAAGAAATTTCAGATATCTATAATTACAGCTGTATTGTTATTACTTTCTTTTTTAGCTTTTTATAGAAAACAGCAAAAGAAAAATAAACTAAAGTATGAAAGTGCAATAATTAATTTAAACAAAGAAGCTAATTCTGTTATTCCTGATAACCACCATGAAACAAGTAAAAATGAGATTCAAAGTATTGAAAACAGGAAGGTAAGAGAGCTTTTAAAGAAATTAAAAATCTTTGAATCCGAAGAATGGTTTTTAGATAATAATTCTTCTTTAAATGAAGTTGCTAAAAAATTAAGAACAAATACAAGTTATTTATCTAAAGTAATTAATCAATATAAGAAGCAGTCGTTTACCAAATACCTTACAGAGCTTCGCCTGAATTATGCAATGACTCGTCTTAAAAATGATACTAAATTCAGATCATACACTATTAAATCTATTGCTAAAGAAGTTGGGTTTAATAGCTCAGAACCTTTTGCTAAAGCCTTTAAAAAGAAAACCGGTATTTATCCTTCTTATTTCATAAGAGAATTAGAGCGAAATTAAAATGCTAAAAAAATCATAAAATTCTATATTTTTATACAGAATAACTCAAAAAAGAATAGATGAGATTGTGTGAAAATAAAATAGACTTTTTTAAAATATTTTTCATTTTTTATTTTTTTTCTCTGCTATTTACCAATCCTGTTTCTGCACAAAAAAGAGATGTTCTGGAAAGAGTTTTATCCGAAAAGTCAATTGTTTCCTTAAAGAAAGAAGTCGAAAATATAGATAAAGACAGTCTATCTCTAAGAACACTTTATCAAAAAATGATAGTGGAAAAAGCATTAGAAGAAAAAAACTACGAAGAACTTCTTTTAAGTTATCTAAAACTAATTGCTCTGGAAAGAATTAAAGGAAATTATGAAGAAGGAGAATCGTATGCTGAACTTGCAATTTCTTTTTTTAATCGATCTGATAATGATTCATTAAAAATGAAAATTTGGCGTACAAAAGGAGCTGTTTTATTTGAACAGGCAAAATATGAAAAAGCTTTATTAAGTTTTGTAAACGCTAAAGAAATAGCTCAAAAAATTAATGATGATTATTATAGCTTAATAGTTGATATGAATATAGGATTAGTAAAGCTACAAATAAATGAAAGTGGATTAGAGGAAGGGTTAAATATGTTTCTTAAAATACTATCGGTTTTAGATGAAATAGGAGAATCAAATTTTTCTGCAGAGAATAAAGATTTCTATATTAAAACACTGGTAGCTATAAGTAAAGTATATTTAGAATTGAAGAATTATGATGCTGCTATGCATTATCATAAACTTGGTTTAGAAAAAAGCATTGAATTTAAGAATACCAAGGTTGAAATTTTGCTTTTAGGAGGGATAGGTAGAATATATGGAGAAAAAGGAGAATATGAAAAAGCTATAGAAACATTAGATAAAGCCATAAAAAGATTGGATGAATCGGAGAAGTATAAGGAGGTTTTTTCCTTTATCTATTTACTTAAAGGGACTAATTTTTTTAAAATGAAAATGTATGAAAAAGCCATAGATAATCTATTGCAATCTGAAGAAAATATTAATGCAACAGGTATTGATAATTTAGACCTCCAGGAACGATACCCCTTATTAGCAAGATCATATCAAGCATTAGGAGATTATGAAAAATCATATGAATACTTTTCAAAGTATGAAGATTTAGATAAGGTTAATGATCAAAAAAGATTAAACCTTATCAATCATGTCTCTGAAAAATATGATTTAGAAGGATTAAAAAAAGAATTAAAAACATTAGAATCTGAAAAAATAAAAAAAGAATATAATTATAAATGGATAATAGGGGTATTAACTTTATTGTTGTTAACTACTTTAATGATCGTTATGATTTTCAGGAAGAATCAACGTATTTATAAACAGCAGTTTGAAGCATTGTTAACAAAGTCAAATAAAAAAGAAGTAGCTTTCAAAACAGATTTGGTTTCAGATGAAAAAGCAAAAGAAATTTTAGATAAACTCATAAAGTTTGAGGAGCAAAAAAATTATCTAAATCAGAATTGTACATTGAATGAAGTTGCTAAAAAACTGAAAACAAATACTTCGTATTTATCTATGGTGATTAATAAATACAAAGGAAAATCATTTTCTGTATATCTAAGTGAATTACGCATAAATAATGCAGTTGACAGATTAACTAACGATAAAAAGTTTCGTTCATATTCTATTAAATCGATAGCAGAAGAGACCGGATTTAATAGAGCAGAGTCGTTTTCTAAAGCGTTTAAAAATAATACAGGAATCTATCCTTCTTATTTTATTAAAAATATTGATAAGCAGAATGTTAGGTCTCTTTGATGTATGTCGAAATATATAAATTTCGTGTTGCTTTCATTGCTCTTCATGTACTCTAATGGTTATATTTATCAATATCGAATTAACCTTAAAAAATATTAATAGTATGAAGAAAAGAAGAAAATTAGATTTGAAAAAAGTAATGATTGCCAAAATTGATAACCCTAATAGAATCAAGGTTATGGGAGGCGTAAGAGATGCTACTAACCCTGATGGAAATTGTAAATCTCCTAGTGATTCAATTCCTTCAGATACCGGAAATGCCGGATCAGAAATAATCCTTTGTGCTCTGGACGGGACCACAGGCGATGTATGCAAGTAACTAAAAATAATTTACCAGGCAAAAATTGCTTTTTAACAATTTTTGCCTGGTAAATGCTCAATATTCTTATCTTTAAATAAGGTATACAAACATTCTAAATTAGGAATACGTAATACATAGAATTTTCTCTTTAATTTTTATAATTGTTAAAATACATCGATTTGAGTAGTTAGCTACTCTTTTTTTATTAGATTGCAGGAATAGCCCTCCAAATAATGATTATAATCTTAAAACCTAGTAAGATTAAGATGATGTATCAATTAAAGAATAATGTCAGTACATTCATTAGTATTCTTTTTTTGGTATTTATTGCGGGTGTGGGCTCTTCTTTCTCCCAGGAAACAGTTACTTCTTATTTAAAAAAAGCCCGGGAGTTATATGAAATTCATGATTTTGAAGGAGCTATAACCCATAACTTGTCGGCATTAAAAATAGCTAAAGAAAATAAAGATGAATTTTCAGAATTAGTAGCGCATCATCAAGTCGCTTTAATTAAAAGTCGCACCAACGATATTGAAGGAGCTCTTAAAATACACTTACAGAAATTAAAAATATTTGAGAAGAGAAAACTTAAAAACTTAAATGAAAAAGAACAACAGTTTTATATAGATATTTTAGTCAGCACGGTAAATGAATATGTTGATTTAAAAAACTATCATGAAGCAGAAAAATATGTTAATAAAGCGATTGAACTCAGTAAACAATTTAATTATGAAAAAGGAGAATTGTTTAGTCTAATCAGTTTAGCAAATGTGTATTCCCTAACAGAAAGATACCCAGACGCTCTTTTTTATCTTGAAAAAGCATCACAATTAGAAGAGTATAAAAATCGGGAGCAGGCTAGTGCATTTTTAATATTATACAAGGCAAGAGTTTTTTATAACCAACAAAAATATCAGCAATCGATATTTGAATTAGAAAAAATTGAAATGCCAATTTCAAGGAAAATGTACAGTTCATTAAACAGGCAAGAGATTAATAATTTATTTGCAGGATCTTATCAAGGATTAGGAAATCAGGAAAAAGCTACATTTTATTTTGAAGAAGAATTGAAGGTTTTTGATGAGAATGATCAGCTTAGGATGAAACTTGATCCTAAAATAATGAAAGCGTATGATACACTGCTCTTACAAGAAGATATAGATAAACTGACTAATGTTTCTAAAAAACAACAAAGTAAATTATACCTTGTTATGATTTGCTTAGGGGTATTACTGATTTCATTTTTTATCTTTTATAAGGTTTCACAAAATAAAAACAAGAAGAAGTTTAAAGCTCTTATGGAGCAATTAAACGAGAAAAAAGAAAATAAAAAACCAATTGCACCTGAATCTTCTAAAAAGAAAAGAGAAACTAAAATTGAAGACGATAAAGTTCGAGAATTATTATTCAAACTAGAAATTTTTGAGAAAGGAGAAAAATACCTTGATAGAAATTCAACTTTAGCAGAGGTTGCCAAAAAATTAAACACCAATACCAGCTACTTATCTAAAATCGTAAATCATCATAAGGGATTGACCTTTACAAAATATTTAACCGAATTACGTATAAATTATGCCCTTAACCGACTCAAAAACGATCCTAAATTCAGATCGTATACTATAAAGTCTATTGCTCAGGAAGTTGGTTTTAATAGTGGAGAGCCTTTTGCTAAAGCTTTTAAGGCAAAAACCGGAATTTATCCTTCTTATTTTATTAAAGAGTTAGAAAAGGAATTGGTATAATCTTCTATAGAAGGTTGAATTAAAAAGAATTCTTCATATTACGAATGACTTTCATGTGAAATATAATTAATAACAGTTTGTTAAAGAAAAGCTGGAAAATAAAGCAATTTTCTTCTAAATACGTATCCTATTACGTTTTTTAAGATTAATACCCTAATTTGCAAAAAAGCTTTTGACTACATGAACAGGAGATTAATAAATAGCACTTTACTTTTTATTTCTTTATTAATGATCTCTTTATCTGTATGTTCACAGGATATTACAGATAGGGAAATGAAGCTCAAAGAAGAATGGAAAGATATGAAGGTTATTGATTTGTTTCGTGTTTTTGATAAAAAATTTCATGAAATAGATACATTGGCGACTAGATTAGCAGTAGAAGTAATGCTAAATAAAGCTAAAAAAGGAGATAATAAAGAGGATTATTTAACTGCATATCGTTCAGCTGCACTGCTATGTGAAAGAAATGGCGAATATCAAAAAGGAATTGATTATATGAATAAAGCGATTCCTTACCTCAAAGAATACCCGGAATATTATAATAAGGCAGCTATCTATGATATTAGAGGATCTTTGTATGAAAGTTTAGGGAATTATGAAGAAAGTATAAAAAATAAAATTGAAGCATTAGAAGTTGCAAAAGAAGAAGGGAATATAGCGTATCAAATTAGTTTAATGAGTAACATAGCATTTACAAAGGGTATTATATACGATACCAAAGAAGCTTTAGAGATGCATTTTGAAAGTTTAAAGATATTAGAAGAAAATCCTGATGCTCAATATATAAAAGAAGAGTATGATGATTATTTAATAGAAATTTACATTAATATAGTTAAAGCATATACATATATAAAAGATTTTGATAAAGGAATATTTTATAGTAATAAAGTTTTAAAGCTTTGTGAAAAGCATGATGATGAAATTAATAGAGCTAAGGTTTTATATGAATTGGGAAATATTTATTCTCTAACAGGTGAATATGATAAAGCAATTTATTTCTTAGAACAAGCATCAAAAAATAACAATGAAGGAGATCATTTAAATGTTTTTATTCATTTAGCTATGGTCAGATGTTTTTTTTATTTAGAATATTACCAAGAAACGTTGGCAGAACTTCAAACGATTGAAAAACTTAAAGATAAATATAAGTTTGATTTTTTTGTATTACAGGAGGTTTATGCGATTTATGCAAGAACACACTTAAAATTAAATAATACTGAAAAAGCAATAGCGTATTTTAAACAAGGGGAGGAGGTCTTTAAAAGTAATGATGAACGTAAAAGTAAATTGAGTAAAGATATTATCGAAAGGTATAATATGGCTTCTTTTGATGAGAGAGTAAATGTACTTACAAATAAAACAAAGCGTCAAAAAACTATTTTCTCCCTGGGTCTTGGAATATTAGTATTAGGGATACTTTTTTTTACAACCTATTATCTTAACATACATCGGAATAATAAAAGAAAATTTGAGCTTTTGATAACTCAACTTGAACAGAAATCAAAAGGAGTTATAGTTGAAGAAAGAAATGCACTGGAAATTCCTGAAGATAGGATTGATAAAGAAAAGATTGAAGAATTACTGAATAAGTTAGAGAAGTTTGAAAAAAAATATGGATATATAGATCAAAAAGTAACGTTACATTCTGTAGCCAAACAATTTAATACGAATACTACTTATTTGTCTAAGGTTATTAATCAATATAAAGGAAAGAGTTTTGTAAAATATATAACAGATCTCCGGTTAGATTATGCGATTGACCAGATAAAAAATAATGAAAAGTTTAAATTATATACGATAGATACTGTTGCAAGAGAGGCAGGATTTAAAAGTACAATCCCCTTTACCAAAGCTTTTAAAGCAAAAACAGGGATAAATCCGTCGTATTTTATAAAAAATCTAAAATGAAAGTATAATATACTATAAAATGTAGTCTTAATTTATAAATTAATGTAAGAATTATCTTATATAATTATTTCAAAATTGTAATTTTGGAATAAACTATAATTATAATTCTTATGAAGAAAAACGACAAAAAGCTACAGCTTAAGAAAATGACGATTGTAACTATTAAAAAAAGAAATGAGATTAAAGGCGGGTTAGATGGAAAGACTGAATTCTGCCTGAATACAGTTATTATTACTTGTATGAATTGTTGAATCAATCAAGTTTAGATTTATTAAAGTACAGTTAGTCAAAAAAAAAGCCGGTTCATAGAAAATGAGTCGGCTTTTTAATTTTAAAACATTTAAAAACCTATAAGAATTTAGTGAATATTTTTCCTACAATTTTTTGTCGAGTGTTTTTTGTGTGAAAATCATCGATTTGTAAGTAATTTTCTTTTTGTAAGAAGACTTTAAAAATAAATAGGAAGTGAAAAAAGAAAATGAAACAATGAGGTGTCTAATAAGTTAGAGAATACCAAAAAATATGTAATTGCAGATTTAATTATTAAGCTAAAAATAATACTCAACTTATATAGTAGCTACAGTTCAAGAAATAGGCTTTAATAACGTAAGTACTTTTACCAAAGCTTTTAAGTCAAAAACAGGGATTAACCCTTCGTATTATATTAAGGAGTTAAATAAGAAAAAGATTTAAATTATAGATTTACTATAGTTTTCCGAATAGCTACCAAATTACCAAGTAGCTTTTCCAAATGATCTAAATGTAACATATTGGCTCCGTCACTTTTAGCATTGGCGGGGTCAAAATGTGTTTCCATAAAGAGTCCGTCAACGCCAGTAGCGATTCCTGCTCGGGAAATCGTTTCAATCATATCAGGACGACCTCCTGTAACTCCGCTTGACTGATTAGGTTGTTGTAAAGAATGAGTAACATCTAAAACTGTAGGTGCAAATTGTCTCATGGTTGGAATTCCTCTAAAATCAACTATCATATCCTGGTAACCAAACATCGTACCTCTGTCGGTAATCATAGCCTGCTCATTTCCGGAATCAGTAACCTTTTTTACAGCATGTTGCATGCTTTCCGGACTCATAAATTGCCCTTTCTTTAGATTTACTACTTTCCCGGTTTTAGCTGCAGCAACTACCAAGTCGGTTTGACGTACTAAAAAAGCTGGTATCTGTAATACATCAACATATTCAGCAGCTTTTTGAGCATCTTCAACTTCGTGAATATCGGTCACTGTAGGAACTCCAAAAGTTTCAGAGACTTTGCGTAAAATCTTTAATGCTTTTTCATCACCTATACCCGTAAAAGAATCGATTCTACTTCGGTTAGCCTTTTTAAAACTCCCTTTAAAAACATAAGGTATTTCCAATTTATCTGTAATGGTAACTACCTTTTCTGCAATACGCAGAGCCATTTCTTCTCCTTCAATAGCACAAGGCCCGGCGAGTAGAAAAAAGTTATTGCTTTTTAAATGTTTTAATTGCGGAATTTTATCAAGCTGCATAGTTGTTTTTTTAGAAATGCAAAGATATAAGTTTTGCGATTGATTTTGTTATTTATAAAAAACATATCGTTACTGCCTGATTGACAAAAGATTAAAAAGAACGATTTTGAGGCTTGTTTTGATAAAATAGACGTACCTTTGCACGCTTAAAACGAAAACGCATGAACGCTATTAAGAATATTGCCATTATTGCACACGTAGACCACGGAAAAACTACTTTGGTTGATAAGATCTTACATCATTGTGAGCTGTTTAGAGATAATCAGGCGACAGGAGATTTGATTCTTGACAACAATGACTTAGAACGTGAACGCGGGATCACAATTCTTTCTAAGAATGTTTCTGTAAATTATAAAGGCACAAAAATTAATATTATTGATACTCCTGGCCACGCCGATTTTGGTGGGGAAGTAGAGCGTGTTCTTAACATGGCAGATGGTGTATTATTATTAGTGGATGCTTTTGAAGGCCCAATGCCGCAAACCCGTTTCGTTTTAGAAAAAGCAGTTACTATGGGATTAAAACCATTAGTAGTGGTTAATAAAGTAGATAAAGAAAACTGTACTCCGGATGAGGTTCATGAAGCAGTATTTGATTTAATGTTTGAACTGGGTGCAGAAGAATGGCAGTTGGATTTCCCGACGGTATACGGTTCTGCCAAGCAAAACTGGATGTCGGACGATTGGAAAAATCAAACAGATTCTATTGAACCGTTATTAGATATGGTTATAGAACATGTGCCATCTCCAAAAATAGAAGAAGGAAGTACACAAATGTTAATTACTTCTTTAGATTTCTCTTCTTTTACAGGTAGAATAGCAATCGGAAGATTGCAAAGAGGGGTGTTGAAGGTAGGAATGAACGTTTCTTTGGTAAAAAGGGACGGAAGTGTTATAAAATCGAAAATAAAAGAACTTAACCTGTTTGACGGACTAGGCAGAAAGAAAGTAGAAGAAGTTCAGGCAGGAGATCTTTGTGCAATTGTAGGTCTGGAAGGATTTGAAATAGGAGATACTGTAGCCGATTTCGAAGCTCCTGAAGGATTACCAACAATTGCTATCGATGAACCTACCATGAGCATGTTGTTTACCATTAACGATTCTCCTTTTTTCGGAAAGGATGGAAAGTTTGTTACTTCTCGACATATTAAAGATCGTTTAACCCGAGAATTGGAAAGAAACCTTGCTCTTAGGGTAGAAGATACCGGAAGTGCAGATAAATTTATGGTTTTTGGTCGTGGAGTATTGCATTTATCAGTATTGATTGAAACGATGAGAAGAGAAGGTTATGAGTTACAGATTGGTCAGCCACAAGTAATTATTAAAGAAGTTGACGGAGTTAAATGTGAACCAATTGAAGAATTAACTATTGATCTACCTGAAGATGTGAGTGGAAGAGCGGTAGAGATGGTCACCCAACGCAAAGGAGAGATGCTAAGCATGGAACCTAAAGGTGAACGTATGTTGATGAAATTTCATATTCCTTCACGAGGGATTATAGGTTTGAGAAATCAGCTTTTAACTGCAACGGCCGGAGAAGCAATTATGAATCACCGTTTTATTGAATTCCAGCCTTTCAAAGGGGAAATTGCCGGACGTAATTCCGGATCATTGATATCAATGGAAAAAGGTACTGCAATTCCGTATTCACTTGATAAATTACAGGAAAGAGGAAAGTTCTTTATCTTCCCGGGAGAAGAAATTTATACAGGGCAGGTAATTGGTGAGAATAGTAGGGGAGATGATATGGTGGTGAATGTCACCAAAACCAAAAAATTATCGAATGTACGTTCTGCCGGAGCAGATGATAAAGTGAAACTTGCACCTCCTATTAAATTTTCTTTAGAAGAAGCTTTAGAATACATTCAGAAAGACGAATATGTAGAAGTTACTCCTAAATCATTGAGATTGCGTAAAATTTTCTTAGATGAAAACGAACGTAAGCGTCAGGAAAAACAGATAGGATAGTTTTTTAAATACGAAATAAGAAATTAGAAGTGCGAAGTAATAATTATTATGCTTCGCATTTTTTTTTATTTGATAGAAATCTAAGTGTAAGTAACTTAATGGATTCCTTGTCAAGCAAGGAATGACAAGAAAAAATTAATAATTGATTTACAAAACAATAAATGGGTAACTAAAGAATCTTATGCTGCACTCTTGTTACTTTAATGTGATTATCTTGACCTTAAGAATATTTAAATGAAAATTAAAATCGATAAATAGGTTATTATTTAAGTTTTGTTGATAGGTTTACTTGTTAAGCTGTTAAGAATATGTCAGTTATTTTATCTTTCAACAACTCAACAACTAGTCCTCCTGCTTCGCTAGCTTTACAGCAACAGGCTTTTTACCATACTCATTGAGAATACCATCAAGGAGTTTTCCTTTTTGAGTTTTAAGCTCGAGGGTTCCGGTTGTATTTTTTTGAGTTTTAAATACACTACTGTAGCTTTCGGTTTGAACTTCAAATTTGAGAGTTTCAAAGTCTACAAATCCTCCTGTTCCATTTAATTGACCTACCAGCTTACCTTCAGAATTGTAATCAATACGGATAGATCCTTGTGATTCATTTATGGTGATAAACGCATCTCCGATTCCCTGGTTATTGACATAGTATCTGTAGTTACCGGTAATGTTTTCCGGAATTAAAATATTGTTGTAAAAATTATAAGTAGAACGAACTCTCTTGTCTACGTCTGCTTTAAGCGGACTATAATCTGGCAAACGATTGATGCAATAAAAGGCAGTGTCCATAAGCTTGTTTCCGTTCTCTATGTTTTTCAAATGAGTATATTCGTCAATGGCCCAGGTTTCATACAAATCGATTAGTTTCAAATAACGTAAATCCCCTTGCGGTGCATCTTTTGCAATAGCGATCTCTCTTTTTCGGTAATCCCGGCTACGTTCTGCACTAAAAAATGAAGAATTATTTTGTGCATATAAAGTAGCCAAAGAACGATAAGCATAAGATAGGGTAAGATCGTCTTCAGTTTCTTTTATAACATATTCCAACAAAGTTTTGGCTTTATCAGAATCTCCATTCATTTCCAGATGACGAGCATAATTCATTAATGAGTTTCCATCAAATTTATGATAATCTTCAGGAGTCAGTTTTTCATTAACTTGATCAATTAGATTGGCCGAGTTTGTTTTGTAAAGTAAATTGGCATTTTGTTTTGTTACCTGATCTGCTGTAGTACTTGCTATTAAATGAAGGTGTTCTTGTTCTTTTTCTACAAGCTGGGCAATTGCATCTTTAATAAAAGCTATTCGGGCACGTTCATCCTCAATGATTTGTTTTTCTTCCTGAGCGACCCTGATGATTTCATTTTTTTCTGAAATAGTCTGAAAAGATATAATGGCACCTGCAATTATGATGATAATCAGGAATCCGATAATTATCACTTCCTTTTTGATCTTAGAAAACCAATTTGAATTGTTCTTTTTTTCGTTTGTTGCTTTTTTATTAGTTACCTCTTTTTGAATCATAAAAGAATAAGGATTTAACAGCTAGTTTAATCAACGCTAAGATAGTAAAATCATTGCCGATGAATCGGAATCTTTTACAATAAGTTGATATGAGAATACTGTTGTATTCATATTTTAGGTGTATCATTGCTTTAAATTACCTCGCTATGGATTTTTTGGGAATTACTCTGACGGAATGGATAGGTTATATGGCATCAGCAGGAGTGCTGATATCTTTTTTTATGCGTAATATCAGAACGCTTCGACTTATAAATTCAATAGGATGTATTTTTTTTATCATCTACGGAATACTGTTGAATTCCATTCCTATTATAATAACTAATGTAGCAATTGCCCTGGTTAACTTTTATTATCTTTTTATAAAGAAGAATTAATGATTGATCACTTTGGAATATCAGTTTGGCTTAGTTTAAACACTTTTTTGAACAACTTCAAATACCTTGCTGCCGTCACATTTTAATGTTTTAGATGGGAACTTTAAAAGTAGTGCATAGTCATGTGTAGCCATTAAAATCGTTCTTCCGGCTTTGTTTATTTCTCGTAAAACATTCATGACTTCTACACTGGTTTGCGGATCCAGGTTTCCTGTAGGTTCATCTGCAAGAATAAGTTCCGGGTCATTTAAAAGCGCTCTTGCAATAGCTACACGTTGTTGTTCTCCTCCCGAGAGTTGATGCGGAAACTTAAACCCTTTGGTTTTCATCCCTACTTTATCAAGAACTTCCTCAATTTTCATATTCATCTTCTCAGTTTCAGTCCATCCTGTAGCTTTTAAAATAAAAAGCATATTGTCGTTTATAGTCCTGTCGGGGAGAAGTTTAAAGTCCTGGAAAACAATCCCAAGTTTTCTTCTTAAAAAAGGAATTTCTTTTTCCTTGAGCGTCTTTAAGTCAAAGTCTACTATGTTTCCGGAGCCTTGTGTGAGAGGGAGATCTCCGTAAAGTGTTTTCATAAAACTACTCTTACCACTTCCTGTTTTACCAATAAGATAAACAAATTCTCCTCGTCTGACTTTTAAATTGATTCCGCTGAGTACAAGGTTTTCCTTCTGGTAAATAGCAACATCTCTAAGTTCTAAAATAGTAGTATTCATGTGTAAAAAATAATCATAAAGATACCAACAATAAGCAGGAATTTAAATATATAACATTTTAAGTTATAAAATATTTTTAAATATGCTGAATTCATTTTAGTAGCGTATTAGCTCATTATTCAGAGCGTCAGTTGTTTATGATTTAGATGAGGTTGACAAGGTTATTTTTTAGAGGAAACCATAGTTAAGATTATCTAAAATGATAAAATAACAAGGTGCAAAATGTGATATTTGTTAGGAAAAGAAAAGGTTTAAATATGTTTCCCTATATAATTAAGATTAAAAACCTTCGTTATAATAGTACTATTACGGGACAAAAATAATTTTGACATTCAAACAATCTAAAAACATGCGTACCTATTACCTGATTTTTATCAGTGCGATATTGTTGTCCTCATCCCCAGCAATCGCGCAGCAATCCAAAATTTACACTCATTCAAATAAATCGTACCAGGAAGCACTGAATTTGTACAATAATAAACAGTACCAGGCAGCTCAGAGTATTTTTTCTGAAGTAAAAGGAAAAACCGACGATTACGAAACAGAAGCAAACTGCTCATATTACATAGCGAATGCGGCTATTCGTCTTAACCAGTTGGGAGCAGACAAGCTTATGGAAGATTTTGTAGAATATTATCCGACAAGCACTAAGAGAAATTCTGCTTTTATCGATGTAGCCGACTATTATTTTGATAACGGAAGATATGCATATGCCTTAAAATGGTATGATAAGGTAGAAGATCAAAATATGAGTAATAAAGAGCGGGAAGGTTTTAACTTTAAAAAGGGATATGCGCTTTTTACTGCTAAGAAATATAAAGATGCCGAATCTTATTTAACAAGAGTAGAAACTTCTAAAGAATACGGTTCTCAAGCCAAATATTACATTGGGTATATGGCTTATCAGAGAGATAATTACGATCAGGCAAGTCAGTATTTTGATCAGATTTCAAGTGAGGCAGAATTCAATGAAAAGCTATCGTATTATCAGGCAGACTTGAATTTTAAACTTGGGAATTTTGAAAAAGCAATTGCATTGGCAAAAGAACAATTGCCAAAATCTGATAGGAAAGAAATATCAGAATTAAATAAAATTATAGGAGAAAGTTACTTCAATTTAAAACAATATGAAGAAGCTATTCCGTATTTAAAAGGATATAGAGGGAGAAGAGGACGTTTAAACAATACAGATCTCTATCAGCTTGGATATGCATATTACAAACAGGAAGATTACGAGAATGCCATTAATCAGTTTAATAAGATTGTAGATGGAAAAAATAGCGTAGCACAAAACGCATATTATCATTTGGCAGAATGTTACTTAAAAACGGATAAAAAACAACAGGCGCTCAATGCTTTTCGAAATGCATCTCAAATGGATTTTGAAGCACAAATTAAAAAAGATGCATGGCTCAACTATGCCAGATTGAGTTATGATATCGGGAATCCGTATGAAAGTGTTCCGCAAGTACTTACTTCTTATTTAAAAGAATATCCGGATTCTGGTTATCAAGCCGAAATCGAAGAATTGTTGGTCGATTCTTATATCACCTCAAAAAATTATGAAGGCGCTTTAGAAGTTTTAGATAAAAACAAAAGTTTTGCAAGTAAAGAAGCTTATCAAAAGGTGGCTTTTTATAGAGGAGTTGAATTATATACAGAAGGTGATTATAAGCAAGCTTCTGAGTTTTTGGATAAGTCGTTAAAAGAACCGCAAGTACCAATTTATACCGCAAAAGCTATTTATTGGAAAGCAGAATCAGATTACTTGCTAAACGATTTTGAAGAAGCTCTAATCGGATATAAACTATTTGCACAAAATGATGCGGCCAAAGGAACAGAAGAATTTGAAAACCTCGATTACAATTTGGCATATGCTTATTTTAAACAAAAAGATTATGCACAGGCAATTGATTATTTTGATAAGTACGGGAAAAATAAAAATGCAGATGAAACTCAATTAAATGATAGTTATTTAAGACTGGGAGATAGTTATTTTGTATCCGGGAAGTACTGGCCGGCTATAGAGTCTTACAATAAATCGATTGCGATAAACGGGGTGGATGCAGATTACGCAAATTTCCAAAAAGCGATTAGTTACGGATTTGTAGACAGAAACGAACGTAAGATCGAAGAACTGAATAAATTCATTAATAAATACACAAAATCTACCCTAAGAGATGATGCTATGTATGAGTTGGGAGATTCTTATGTAAATGCAAACAGAACTGCAGAAGCACTAGATGCTTATGATCAGCTTATCAGCAATTACAGAAAGAGTTCGTATGTGCCAAAAGGCCTTCTGAAACAAGGATTGATTCATTATAATGCAGGAAATAATAATAATGCACTAGCTAAATTTAAAACAGTAGTTCGTGATTTTCCGAATACCCAGGAATCATTACAGGCGGTGTCTACAGCTAAGTTAATTTATGTGGATACAGGGAGGGTTGATGAATATGCTGCTTGGGTAAAAGATTTAGATTTTGTTGAGGTGTCTGATGCAGAATTAGACAACGCCTCTTTTGAAGCGGCAGAACGACAGTTTGCACAAAATAAAACGGATGCTGCTATTAAAGCTTTTGAGAGTTATTTAAAGCAATTCCCTGGCGGATTACATGCGTTAAAAGCCAATTTTTACCTGGCCCAGAGTTATTACGGAAAAGATGAGAAAGCGAGGGCGATAGCACCATATACTTATGTAGCTTCCAAAGAAAGGAATGAATTTACTGAGCAAGCTTTGGTTCGTCTAAGTGAAATTTATCTGGAACAAAAAAATTACAGAGAAGCGATTCCGATGCTGAAAAGATTAGAAGTTGAAGCTGATTTTCCGCAGAATATCACATTTGCGCAATCGAATATCATGAAAGCTAGCTTTGAACTTAAAAATTATGAAGAAACTGTTGCTTATGCTGAGAAGGTTTTAAGCGCTGCAAAAATAGATAATCGTATAAAAAGTGATGCCCAGGTAATGATTGCACGTTCTGCTATAAGAACCGGAAATGAAGACAGGGCAAAATCGGCTTATGCAGAAGTACAAAAGATTGCTACAGGTTCGTTAGCGGCAGAAGCTCTTTATTATGATGCATATTTTAAAAATAAAGAAGGGGATTATGAGGGATCAAATGCTGCAGCTCAAAAACTGGCAAAAGACTACTCCGGGTATAAAGAATTTGGAGCCAGAGGCCTTATCCTGCTGGCAAAAAATTTCTATGCCTTAGACGATGCTTTTCAGGCAACATATATTCTTGAAAATGTAATCCAGAATTTCACGGATTACCCGGACATAGTTGAAGAAGCACGAACAGAACTAAATACCATCAAAACAGAGGAAGCAAAACGTAATTCATCTGTAAATCCAGAAAACAAAAATTAAAAAACACCTAACGAAAGATTTATAACAATGGATAAATTTAATAATACGATCATGCCAAAAAATGCTGCATGGGTACTATTTTTTATGGTATTATTTTATACTTCTGTTTTTTCACAAGATAAAAAAGAAGACAAAAATATAGGGACAGAAGTGGTTAATGTAGTGAAAGCGTATACTCCTACAATTTCAGATGCATTTAAAGTCAGGCAAGTACCTAAGCTCAACGATTCTGTAACAACAAGAAAAAAACAAGTAAAATACAGTATTTTTTCTGTGCCGGTAGCTTCTACGTTCGTACCGGCAAAAGGGAAAGCTTCCGGGGTGAGAAAGGCCAAAAAAGAGGTGCTAAAAAATAGTTATGTATCAGTGGGGTTAGGTAATTTTACAAATGCTTTAGTCGATTTTTACACCAGTAGGTCAATTAACAGGAATGAAACTTTTGATATTTCTTTTAATCATCATTCCTCACAAGGAGGGATAGACGGGGTGGTATTAGACGATCAGTTTTTTGATACTAAATTGGCAGGTTATTATAAGAAAAAAACAAGAGACTTAAGCTGGGAAGCAGATGCATTGCTTCAACACCAGGCTTATAACTGGTATGGGCTTCCGGAGCAAATTACCTTTGATGATGCTACTATAAATAGTATAGATGAAGGGCAATCGTATTTCACTGGAGCTGTTAAGGCAAAATTGAGCCTGGAAGATTCTTATTTTAAAGAGGGAGAAGTGTTATTAAGAGGCTTTTTCGACGGAGAGAGCTCAACAGAAGCACGAGCTTATTTACAGCCAACTTTTGAGCTCCCGATTTCTGATGAATTAATTACAACAGCTTTTACAGTAGATTATTTGGGAGGAACTTTTGATAGAAGTTTTTTTGTAGACGAAGAACTTAAATACAGTTCGTTGCTTTTAGGGGTAACCCCAAGCTTAGTGGTGCTTCGTGATGATTTGACGGTAAATTTAGGGGCTTCTATTTTTTATGCTATTGATGCTGAAAATAACGACAACGATTTCTTTATTTATCCGCAAGTAACGGCTTCTTATCGCCTGGTAGATGAATATGTGATAGCTTATGGAGGGATAGAGGGAAGGTTAATTCAAAATTCATATTACGATTTTGTCCAGGAGAATCAATTTGTGTCTCCTACTTTAAATGTTACTCCTACAGATCAGCAATATGATGCTTATGTTGGGGTAAAAGGAAAATTAACTTCTAATATCGGATACGATCTTAAAGGGTCTTACATTGCTGCAAATAATAAACCTTTATACCGCTTGAACGCTGTAAACTCGTTTAGTAATCCGAATAGCGGTTTTGCTTTTGGAAATTCTTTTAATGTTGTTTATGACGATGTGAAAACCATTTCCGTATTCGGGGAACTAAACATTAATGTGAACAGAAATTTTACTTTGGGAATAAATGCAGAGGTTTTTGATTACGATACAGATGTTGAACAGGAAGCATGGAACTTGCCAAATCTAAAAGGATCATTGTTCGGAGATTATCAAATTAGTGAGCATTGGTTTGCAGGAGCAAATATTTTCTATGTAGGCGAACGTAATGATCTTTTTACACCAGATGCCTTAGGGAATCCAACGCCTACAGATCCTCTGCAAATATTGACTTTAGATAGTTATTTTGATGTCAATGCACATTTAGGCTATCGCTTCGATAATCAGTTAACAGCTTTTTTAAAACTTAATAACATTGGAGGAAACGAATACGCACGCTGGGCTAATTATAGAGTGCAAGGTTTCCAGGTATTGGCTGGGGTAACCTATAAATTCGATTTTTAACAGATGTATATGATGGAAATTGGCTTTTCTAAAGTTAAAACTGTTATAGACTTACAGCTAAAGAGCTTCTTTTCTGTTTAAAAATATTCAGCTTTTATAAGTAAAATCCTAAACGTATAAATACTGTACTTTTACGTGTTGTATAAATTGTAGGAATGACTAAACCGATAATTAATACATCCAATTATTAATGCTTTCAAATCAAATTCATGGGATGGATATTTTAGAAAATCTTACAGAATCCATTCAAAAATAAAAAACTATCAAAATAATGAAAAAATATATTCTATTGCTTTCTGCTCTTGTGCTTGTATTGTCTTGTTCCACTAAACAAGAAGCAGATCTTATTGTTGTAAATGCTAATGTCTATACTGTAGATGATACTTTTAGTAAAGCAGAAGCTTTTGCGGTTAAAGACGGGGCTTTTGTTGCTATTGGAGATTCTAAAGATATTCAAAGAATGTACAATACAAAAGAAACTATAGATGCAGAGGGTAAAACAATAGTTCCTGGTTTAATAGATGCGCATTGTCATTTTTACAGGCTCGGATTAACAATGCAAAATGTAGATTTAGTAGGTACCAAAAGTTATGATGAAGTATTGGAAAAAGTAGCAGCTTTTCAAAAAGAAAAAAATGCGCCTTTTATTACAGGAAGTGGTTGGGATCAAAATGATTGGGAGGTTAAAGAGTTTCCGACAAAAGATAAGTTAGATGAATTATTTCCGGATACCCCTGTTGCTCTTAGAAGAGTAGATGGTCATGCCTACCTTGTCAACCAAAAAGCTTTAGATATGGCAGGAATTACTGCAGAGACTAAAGTTGAAGGAGGAGAGGTAGAAGTTATTGATGGGAAACTAACAGGTATTTTAGTGGATAATCCTATGCGTATGGTAGATGCGGTAATGCCTGCTTTGAGTGAGGGAACAAGGATAAGGGCATTGTTGGATGCTCAAAAAGCATGCTTTGATTACGGATTGACAACTGTAAATGATGCAGGGTTAGATAGATCTACTATAGAATTAATCGACAGTCTACAACGTACAGGAGATCTTGATATGCGTATTTATGCTATGATCAGTAATTCAAAAGAGAATCTTGATTATTACCTTAACGAAGGGATTATTAAAACTGAAAAACTAAATGTCAGATCTGTAAAAGTTTATGGAGATGGAGCATTAGGTTCTAGAGGTGCTGCTATGAAAGAAGAGTATTCAGATAAACCAGATCATTTTGGTGCTTTAATTACACCTGCATCAGATATCCAGGCTTTAGCAGAACGTATAGCCGCATCTAATTATCAAATGAATACACATGCCATAGGAGACTCAGCTAATATAGTGGTGTTAAGAGCCTATGAGAATGCAATTGGAGGCGAAACAGACAGACGTTGGAAGATTGAACATGCACAAGTAGTAGCTCCAACAGATTTTGACTATTTTAAAAACGGAATTATTCCTTCTATTCAGCCAACTCACGCTACCAGTGATATGTATTGGGCAGAAGATAGAGTAGGAGCAGAACGTATCAAAGGAGCATATGCCTATAAAACACTTTTAGAAAAATCAGGAACAGTAGTATTGGGTACTGATTTTCCTGTTGAAAATGTGAGTCCGTTTTATACTTTTTATGCTTCTGTAGCAAGGAAAGATTTAGAGAATTTTCCTGAAGATGGATTCCAGCCACAAGAGAAATTGAGTAGAGAAGAAACGCTTAAAGGAATGACGATTTGGGCGGCACATTCTAATTTTGAAGAAAATGAAAAAGGAAGTATAGAAATAGGAAAGTTTGCCGATTTTATTATCCTGGAAAAAGATATCATGACGGTACCCGAAAATGAAATCCCTCATATTAAAGTGAAACACACTTACTTAGGAGGGAATAAAGTGAAATAAATTTAGTTAGTCACTTTTTAATTATTTATACAAAAGCTTAGTTGAAAAACTAAGCTTTTCTTTTTTTAGTAGTTATCACAAATATAAAATGGTTTATTAATATATAATTGTAGTCTTAGTTTATGAATGAAGACTGTAGTTAATTGTTTCAAGCTGCTTAATAATATAGTTTAGCATTGCTTAGTGACATAGAAATATTAGGCGGCTAATGTATAATCTTAAATATTATTAAAATGAAAAAAAAGAATTTAAAAAGTTTGAAACTCAACAAACAATCTATTTCTAAATTGAAGTCAAATGAATTAAGTGGAGGTACTAGTACAATATGTACTATCATAGCGACAGAGATAGTAACTTATGCCTTTGATTGTAATGGAAGTGAGCCATGTAGTGACCCTTATACTGATGAAACAGCTGGTTGTTCTAACCAATGTCCAACAACTGGCCCTGGCGATACTATTGAGATACTTTATTAATATATTATTGTATACTCTTTTCCCATTTAAAATATTGACATATAAAACTATCAAGTTTATATAGAAGCTGTTTTTTTGTTAAGCCATGTAATTGATGATGAAATAAATCATCAAGGTCAAATAAAAATGATTTTAAAAAGATTAAAGAAATAAAAAAACCGGCAATACAGCCGGTTTTCTATTATTGTTAAATGGAGTTAATTACATTTTTACTGGAATAGCTACTCTTGTAGTGTCCCATCCAAGTACAATATTCACACCAGTATCTTCTTTTTGGTATGCAATAGAGAAAGCTTCTAAAGATTGACCTCCTGTGCTAGCAGGAACTGTGAATTTAGCAACATCTTTAGAGGCATCATGTTGATATGCTCCCCAAACATTTAAGTTAGTGTTTAAGATAACAGTCCATTCTTTCTCACCAGGAATAGTGTGAAGTACATAAGTACCTGCTTTTACTTTTTTACCTCCAACAGTAGCATCTTTGTAAAAAGTCACTTCTGTAGCTTCATTAGCTCCAGTTCTCCAGATTTTTCCATAAGGAGCTAATTCAGTTCCTATTTTACGCCCTTTTAACATTGGTCTTCCATAAGTAGTCTTAATTAATACAGGTGATCTTCTATCTCCTCCTCTGTATAAAGCAATGTCTGCAGGGCTTTTGTCAAGTCCTGGGAATTTTACTTCCTGAGCCGAAATTTCATTAGCAAAAGTGAATACTAGTGCGAGTGTAAATAGTGTGATAAATTTTTTCATTATTTGATATTTTTTTGATCTGTAAAACTATGAAATGATATTCTTATGCTTTTGTTAAAAATAACAAAATATTGTTAAAAAGAAGGAAGAACTTACAAATCGATAAATTTTTTAATATTAAAACTATATAAGACTACAAATGATAACTATTAATTTAAATTTAATTTTAAAATGAAATTAAAATAATCATTAATGTTTTTAAAATGTAACTTTAAAATGATATTTGGCTTATAATTTAAAATTAAAAATGATATGTGTGGAATAGTATGCGCATTTGAGTTAAAGGAGAGTAGTGAGTTGATGAGGTCACGTTTATTAGAGATGTCAAAGAAAATTCGTCATCGAGGCCCCGATTGGAGCGGCGTGTTTAGTCATGAAAATGCTGTGCTGGCACATGAGCGTTTGGCTATAGTAGATCCGGCATCCGGAAGGCAGCCTTTATTGAGTGAAGATAAAAAACTGGTATTAGCAGCAAACGGCGAGATTTATAATCATAAGCAATTACGTACAGAACTCAAAGAGGTATATAATTTTCAAACAGCATCAGATTGTGAAGTCATTTTAGCACTTTACAAAGAGAAAGGAGCTGATTTTTTAGATGAACTGAATGGGATTTTTGCTTTTGTACTCTACGATGTTGAAAACGATTCTTATTTAATAGCTCGTGATCACATGGGAATTATTCCGCTCTATATGGGATGGGATAAAAACGGAACTTTTTATGTGGCATCAGAGTTGAAAGCCTTAGAAGGAGTGTGTGCAAAAATTGAGCTATTTCCTCCGGGACATTATTTATCTAGCTCAGACGGAATATTGAAAAAGTGGTATGATCGGGACTGGAAAGAATATGAAGCAGTAAAAGAAAATGAAACAAGTATAAAAGCTTTAAGAGAAGCTTTAGAAGCAGCTGTTCACAGGCAATTGATGTCAGATGTACCTTATGGGGTATTGTTGTCTGGCGGACTGGATTCTTCTATCACATCTGCGATAGCGAAGCGTTATGCAGAAAAACGTATAGAATCTGATGATCAGACAGAAGCATGGTGGCCAAGACTGCATTCATTTTCTGTGGGACTGGAAGGTTCTCCGGATTTGGCTGCAGCTCAAAAAGTTGCAGATCATATAGGAACTGTGCATCATGAAATTAAGTTTACAATTCAGGAAGGGTTAGACGCATTGAGAGATGTTGTTTATCATTTGGAAACGTATGATGTTACCACCATCAGGGCATCTACACCTATGTATTTAATGGCAAGAGTAATTAAATCTATGGGCGTAAAGATGGTACTTTCAGGAGAAGGTGCTGATGAACTTTTTGGAGGCTACCTTTATTTTCACAAGGCACCCTCTGCGAAAGATTTTCATGACGAAACAGTTCGTAAATTAGATAAACTTCATATGTACGATTGTTTGAGAGCGAATAAGTCGTTAGCGGCATGGGGAATAGAAGGACGTGTTCCTTTTCTGGATAAAGAATTCATAGACGTTGCAATGCGTATAAACCCGGAAGATAAAATGATTAATGGAGAACGAATGGAAAAATGGGTAATTCGTAAAGCATTCGAAGACTATTTACCTGAAAGTGTTGCATGGAGACAGAAGGAACAATTTTCGGATGGAGTTGGATATAACTGGATAGATACACTAAAAGAAGTTGTTGAACTGGAAGTTAGTGATGAACAAATGGCAAATGCTCATTTCAGATTCCCGATTCAAACACCTCAAAATAAAGAAGAGTATTATTACCGTACTATTTTTGAATCTCATTTTCCGAGTGATGCAGCCGCTTTAAGCGTGCCCCAGGAACCAAGTGTAGCATGTAGTACTAAAATTGCATTAGAATGGGACGAGGCATTTAAAAATATGAATGATCCGAGTGGCAGAGCTGTAGCCAAAGTGCATGAAGATGCCTATGTTGGGTAAAGCCGATTTAAAATAGAATTACAGATTTTACATTGAAATTTACCTCTGGGTTTTCTTAACAAAAATTGTTGATAACTTAGGGGTTTAAGAGTAGGCTGAAGCCCTTATTTTATTGTGGGTTTGTTATATTTGTTTGTTTACAATAAAATATAAATTCAACCTACAATTTATGAGCGAAGAGAATAAAAAACAATATTCAGCAGATAGTATTCAGGCATTAGAAGGAATGGAGCATGTGCGCATGCGTCCGTCAATGTATATTGGAGATGTTGGAGTGCGTGGATTACACCATTTAGTATATGAAGTTGTAGATAATTCTATAGATGAAGCATTAGCTGGTCATTGTGATAATATTACAGTAACTATAAACGAAGATAATTCTATTACGACAGAAGATGATGGTCGTGGAATTCCGGTAGGTCTACATAAAAAAGAAGGCGTTTCTGCATTGGAAGTTGTAATGACTAAAATTGGTGCAGGAGGTAAGTTCGATAAAGATTCGTATAAAGTATCAGGAGGACTTCATGGAGTTGGGGTAAGTTGTGTAAATGCATTATCAGAACATTTAAAAGCAACTGTTCATCGTGAAGGGAAAATCTGGGAACAGGAATATGAACGTGGTAAAACACTCTATCCTGTTAAAACAGTTGGTGATTCGGATAGAACAGGTACAGTGGTTACTTTTAAACCGGACCCTACTATTTTTACCCAAACTTTAGAATATAGTTATGATACTTTGGCAAGTAGAATGCGAGAGCTTGCATATTTGAATAAAGGAATTACCATTCATTTAGTAGATCGTCGAAATAAAAATGAAAAAGGAGAATTTGAAGGTGAAACATTTCATTCTGAAAATGGATTACCGGAATTTGTTCAGTTTTTAGACGGGAATCGAGAACCATTAATGAAAGATGTAATTGCATTTGAAGGAGAAAAAAATGGAGTTCCTGTAGAAGTAGCAATGATTTATAATACTTCTTTTAATGAGAATTTACACTCTTATGTGAATAATATTAATACACACGAAGGAGGAACTCACTTGTCTGGTTTTAGACGAGGATTAACGCATACACTCAAGAAGTTTGCAGACGGCTCCGGAATGTTAGACAAACTTAAGTTTGATATTTCCGGAGACGATTTCAGGGAAGGTTTAACGGCTATTATTTCTGTAAAAGTAGCTGAACCTCAGTTTGAAGGGCAAACAAAAACTAAATTAGGAAACAGAGAGGTTTCGGCTTCTGTAAGTCAGGCGGTTTCAGAGATGTTGACAGATTACCTGGAAGAACATCCGGATGATGCCAAAACAATAGTTCAAAAAGTAATCCTTGCTGCTCAGGCACGTCATGCTGCTCAAAAAGCACGTGAAATGGTGCAAAGAAAGACAGTAATGAGTGTAGGAGGGTTGCCTGGGAAATTATCAGACTGCTCTGAACAAGATCCTGAAAAATGTGAAGTATTTCTTGTAGAGGGAGATTCGGCGGGAGGAACTGCAAAACAAGGACGTGATCGTAATTTTCAAGCTATTTTGCCATTAAGAGGTAAGATTTTGAATGTTGAAAAAGCAATGCAGCATAAGGTGTTTGAAAATGAAGAGATAAAAAATATTTTTACGGCTTTAGGAGTAACTATCGGAACTGAAGAAGATAGTAAGGCTCTAAATCTATCAAAATTACGTTATCATAAAATTGTGATCATGTGTGATGCAGATATTGATGGTAGTCATATTGAAACATTGATTCTGACATTCTTCTTTAGATACATGAAAGAATTGATAGAAAATGGTCATGTGTATATTGCTACACCTCCTTTATATTTAATCAAAAAAGGAAGCAAAAAGAAATATGCATGGAATGATGATGAACGATCAGAAATAGTTAAAGATTTTGGTGATGGTAGTAAAATACAGCGTTACAAAGGTCTTGGAGAAATGAATGCAGAGCAACTTTGGGATACAACAATGAATCCTGAATTTAGAACATTACGTCAAATTAGCATTGAAAACGGATTGGAAGCAGATAGAGTATTTTCTATGCTAATGGGAGACGAAGTACCGCCGCGTAGAGAATTTATTGAAAAGAATGCAATTTATGCAAATATCGATGCGTAAATAGTCGTTTTTAAACATATAATTGATTTAAACCTGTCAGAAATGACAGGTTTTTTTATGAATTAAATTTTTCTGTTTTTCAGCTTTATTTAAATAATATAAGGCCGGCATTGACGTTTTATATACTCACAGGAATACTGTGAACTTTTAATTGAACCTCAAATCAATATAACCAATGAAAAAACTATGCGTTATTATAGGTTGTTTTCTTATGGGAAGCACTTATGCCCAGGAAAATATTGAAGACCTTTTAACTTCAGGAGTTAATGATGCTCAACGCTTTTTGCAATCGTATTTAGATCCGGCATCAGAAGGATTAGTTCATAATTTAAATAATGGATGGTTTAATAGTGGAAAAGCTAAAAAATTATTCGGATTTGAAATTGCATTGGTTGCGAATGCTTCTTTTGTAAAAGATGAAAACAAAACATTCACATTAAATACTGCCGATTTTGAAAATCTTCGTTTTCAGGATGGAAGTACTTCAAGAGAGGTATCTACTGCTTTTGGTGATGTAGAAGGTGTCACTGTTGTGGTAGAGGGACCATTGCCGGGAAATGTTGATGATGCAGTGTTTGAATTGCCTACCGGACTGGGATCAGCAGATATTAATTTTGTTCCAAGTGCTTTTTTACAAGCCAGTATAGGTTTGATTAAAGGAACCGAACTCAAAGCACGTTTTTTTCCTAAAGTTGAAGCAGATGACGTAGAAGCAGGATTGTTTGGTGTTGGAATTCAGCATGATTTTACATCCTGGCTTCCGGCAGATAAATTGATACCGGTAGCTATTTCAGGATTAATAGCGTATACAAATCTGGATGCTACTTACGATTTTTCAGAATCGAGTATAGTAAGTGGTAGCGATCAACGCCTGGAAAATTCTACAAATACATTTCTTTTCCAGGTAATAGGGTCTACCAGACTCCCTGTAATTAACTTTTATGGAGGTATTGGTTATATTACCGGAAAGTCAGAAACAGACCTTAGAGGTACTTATAATGTGACTTCTGGTATTTTGGCAGGAGATACATTGATTGATCCCCTTTCTGTTGAAAATAGAGTTTCCGGGGTAAGAGGAACTTTAGGGTTTAAACTTAAACTAGGTTTTTTCAGGTTTAATGCAGATTATACGCTGGCTGAATATGACAATCTTTCTATCGGGCTTGGTTTTGGATTCAGATAATTGTTAAAATTTTAGTTAAGTAACCAAAAACCTTTACGACTAATTCTGTAATTTTGCGAAAATTTATATCTAAAAAAATAAAAAGTACATGAAAGTTACAGTCGTAGGTGCAGGAGCCGTAGGGGCAAGTTGTGCAGAATATATAGCAATAAAAGATTTTGCTTCAGAAGTTGTATTGTTAGACATTAAAGAAGGTTATGCAGAGGGAAAGGCAATGGATTTGATGCAAACAGCTTCTTTAAATGGTTTTGATACAAAAATTACCGGAACTACAAATGATTATACTAAAACAGCTAACAGTGATGTAGTAGTGATCACTTCTGGAATTCCGCGTAAACCAGGGATGACTCGTGAAGAGCTTATTGGTATTAATGCCGGAATTGTAAAAACTGTTGCAGCAAACCTGATTGAACATTCTCCGAATACGATTATGATTGTTGTAAGTAACCCAATGGATACTATGACATATCTTGTACATAAGGCAACAAACCTTCCAAAAGAGAGAATCATTGGAATGGGGGGTGCATTAGATAGTGCTCGTTTTAAATATAGATTAGCTGAAGCATTAGGTGCTCCTATATCTGATGTAGACGGAATGGTAATTGGAGGACATAGTGATAAAGGAATGGTACCTTTAACACGATTGGCTACCAGAAATAGTGTGCCTGTTTCAGAGTTTATTTCTGAAGAAAGATTAGATCAGGTAAAAGAAGATACTAAAGTTGGTGGAGCAACATTAACTAAACTTTTAGGAACCAGTGCATGGTATGCTCCCGGAGCTGCAGTTTCTGGTTTAGTACAAGCTATTGCTTGTGACCAAAAGAAAATTTTCCCTTGCTCAGCACTATTAGAAGGAGAATACGGGCTAAATGATATTTCAATTGGAGTACCTGTAGTTTTAGGTAGAAACGGAATTGAAAAAATTGTAGAAATCGAATTGAATGATGCTGAGAAAGCTAAAATTCAGGAGAGTGCAGAAGGTGTTAGAAAAACTAACGGTCTTTTGGATTTATAGTAGATAAAACAAGATTAAAAATAAGAAAGCAGCTCTCGGGCTGCTTTTTTGTGTTTAAGATTAAAATCCTATACGTATAAAACCTACAAATTAATTGGTTAATCCTGTTGTAAATTATATATTTGCTCGTTTTTTAAAATTGATTCAATAAACAAGAATAATAATGCAAAACAAGGGACTTATTAGGCTTTTTGCAATTCTTTTTGGAATTGTTAGTATTTATCAGCTGTCATTTACTTTCGTTACTTCAAAAGTAGAGAAAGAAGCAGCAGCTTTTGCAACTAACAAATTTCCAAATGATGTAGATAAAAGCGATGCTGAAGAAGTAAGATATTTAGACTCTATCGGTAATGAAACGGTTTTTAATATAGGTATTACAAGTTTTACTTATAATGAAGCAAAAGATAAAGAGTTAAATAAGGGATTAGACCTTAAAGGAGGTATAGATGCAACACTTCAGATTTCTGTAAAAGATATATTAAGTGGATTAGCAAATAAATCTAAAGATCCTGTTTTTAATCAGGCTTTAGCAGATGCAGATGAAGCTTCAAAACGAAGTGACGATACATACTTAAACTTGTTTTTTGATGCTTTTGATGCTATCAAAGGAGATACAAAACTAGCTTCTCCTGATATATTCGCTAATAAATCTTTAAGCGATGAGATTAATTTTCAAATGACTGACGATCAGGTAAAACCTATAATCAGAAGAAAAATTGATGAATCTGTTGTCTCTGCTTTTGAAGTATTACGTAAGCGTATCGATAAGTTTGGTGTTACACAACCTAACATCCAGCGTTTAGGAAATTCTGGTCGTATCTTAGTAGAATTACCAGGAGCAAAAGATATAAACAGGGTAAAAAAATTATTACAGAGTACGGCTCAGTTAGAGTTTTGGGAAACCTTTAAATCAAATGAAGTCACTCCTTATTTATATGCTGCTAATGAAGCTTTAAAAGATGTTGTAGCTCCAAAAGAAGAAGCACAAGAAGAAGAGGTTTCTGAAATAGATTCATTATTATCAGATATTAATAAAGATTCTTTAAATACTGCACGTCAGGTAAATCCTATTTTGGATTTACTTCAAGGAATTCCGGGTAATCCGGCAGTTGTAGCTAGTTTTTCAGTTAGAGATACAGCTCAAATAAATGCGTATCTAAAAATGCCTGAGGCAAAAAGAGTATTGCCTGCAGAATTACAATATGCTAAATTTTTATGGGGGAAAGTTTCTGCCGATTCAGAGATAGCAGATTTATATGCTATTAAAGCAAATAGAGAGCAAGAAGCTCCGTTAAGTGGTAGTGTTGTTGTAGATGCAAGTCAGACATACGATCAATTTAATAAGCCTGCCGTTTCTATGCAGATGAATGGTAAAGGAGCTAAAGCTTGGGAAGATCTTACAGGAAAAGTATTTAGAGAACAAAATAATATAGCTATTGTTTTAGATGATATCGTATATTCTGCACCAGGTGTTTCCAGGGGAGCTATTACCGGTGGTAATACAGAAATTTCAGGAGAATTTACATTAAATGAAGCTGATGATTTAGCTAACGTATTAAGAGCAGGTAAGTTACCTGCTTCTGCAGAGATTATTGATTCTGATGTCGTTGGACCTTCTTTAGGGCAGGAAGCAATTAATAGTGGTTTTATGTCATTCATTATTGCAATGGTATTGGTTTTAATATGGATGGTTTTCTATTATGGTAAAGCCGGTGGATTCGCAGATGTTGCTTTATCATTAAACATCATGTTGATTTTTGGTGTATTAGCAAGTATAGGAGCTGTGTTAACATTACCTGGAATCGCAGGTATAGTATTGACAATAGGTATGTCTGTAGATGCCAACGTACTTATTTTTGAACGTATTAAAGAAGAGCTAGGAAAAGGTAAAGGAATGAAGCAAGCAGTTGCCGATGGTTTTGGTAATGCATTGTCTTCTATTCTGGATGCTAACGTTACTACTGGTTTAACAGCATTAATATTATTAGTTTTTGGTTCAGGACCTATTAAAGGTTTTGCTACTACCTTATTAATTGGTATTGGTACTTCGCTTTTTACTGCTATTTTTATCACCAGGTTATTAATTGACTGGTATATTGATAAAGGAAGAACTTTAAGCTTTACTACAGCAATCACTAAAAATTGGTTTAGAAACCTAAATGTAGATTTTCTTAAGAAACGTAAAGTAGCATATATTATATCTGCTATCATTATTGTTATAGGATTGAGTTCGCTTTTCTTCGGAAATCAACTGAATCAGGGAGTTGATTTTGTAGGAGGTAGACAATACCAGGTACGTTTTGAAAACTCTGTAGACATTACTGAGATTTCAACAGAATTGAATCAGCAATTTGGTAGTGCTCAGGTAAAAACTTTTGGACCTGATAATCAAATAAAAGTAACAACTAAGTATAAAGTTGATGTAGAAGGAATTGAAGTAGATGATGAGATTCAAAGAATATTATTTACCAGTCTTCAAAAACATTTACCATCCGATATGGATTACGAAGGTTTCGTAAATGGAGGAAGTAGTGAAGAAAAAATCGGAGTATTAAGATCGGTAAAAGTAGGACCAACAATAGCAGATGATATCAAGAAAAGTGCAGTTTGGGCTGTATTAGGTTCGCTATTGGTGGTATTCTTATATATCTTATTGCGTTTCCGTAGATGGCAGTTCTCATTAGGTGCTGTAGCTGCGGTATTCCATGATGTCCTTGTGGTATTGGGAATCTTTTCATTAACCTGGAAGATTATGCCTTTTAACATGGAAATTGATCAAGCGTTTATAGCAGCGATCCTAACGGTGATTGGATACTCATTAAATGATACGGTGGTAGTATTTGACAGGATTAGAGAGATCGTTGGAGAAAAAGGCTGGAAAGCAGGAGAAAATATCAACCTTGCACTAAACAGTACTTTAGGAAGAACATTGAATACATCTTTAACTACTTTCGTGGTGTTAATGGCTATATTTATTTTTGGTGGTGAATCATTAAGAGGATTTATGTTTGCAATGATTATAGGTATCTTGGTAGGTACATATTCATCATTATTTATTGCAACACCTGTAATGTTTGATACCTTAAAAAGTAAAGGAAAAAAGAAAGATAAATAAAACCAACTTTCAATATAAAACTAAAAAAGCGCCTGTTAAGGCGCTTTTTTATGATTAAATGTATTATAGTTTTAATAGTCATTCCTGCGAAAGCAGGAATCTGTATTTAATACCCGGGATTCCTGTTTTTAAGACTCGATAGTTTTTCTATAGAGTTATGGTGCTTTAAAAGATATATAGATAATGCAGGTTATTTTTATTCTAATCTAAAATACACGGTAACAAATGCTTCTGCTTTTATGTTGTCAAATTCGACCTCCAAATCTATTTCTAAGCCCTCTAATGACTTAGTAAGCCAATTATTTTCAAATTTCAGTCTTTTGTCTTTGTATTCTAACTTTTTCATTTTGATGCTTACTAGTGCATGGGTAGTAGTAAATTTTTGCTAATATACCTTTTAGTTTTGCATTGACGTTTGTTTTATATTTTTAATCATTCAAACTATTATTACTTATATATACACTGTTTTCTATTATTGACTATGAATCGGGGTGCAGATTTCAATAATAAACCCGTTCAAGTCTCTCAAGTAACCAACTTCCTGTCCCCAAGGCTTTGTCACTGTTTTTTCCAAAAGCACTGCTCCGTTTTTAATTGCATTTTTCATCATTTTTTCAACTTCTGAGGTTGTAAAAGCCAATTCTATTCCAAATGGTTTATCATTTAATTTGCTTTCTGTGAAGCCTTTTTTAAAGTTTGAATTACCGAGTTCAAAGCCTGCAAATGCAATTGTAGTACTTCCCGATAGTATTTCTCCATAATCATTTTCAGGGGTTAGAAGCTTTTGTTGAAACCCAAATGCTTTTTTATAAAATTCCATTGTTCTTGGTACGTTTTTCACGTAGAGAATTGTGTATGAATATAGGATGTCCATTTTTTTCATTTTAGGTTTATAATTGTTAGCTGTATTTTTCTTTGAAGTATGAGTCTTACTTTCACAAGAGGTGATTAAAAATAATCCGATTGATAAAAACCAAAATTTCACATTATCATTTTAATACAAAGTTATTCAGTCCTGGAAGCCCTACTTTGTAAAAAAACGACATTATCTAAAAAAAACTCGGATTTTCTCCTGAAATGCGTTTGAATTCATGAGTCATATGAGAATGATCAAAAAATCCCATATCAAATGCAATTTCTAAAAGGCTTGTCTTAGAGAGCTTTGAAATTGATTCTCTTGCATTATTAAAACGTACAACATTTGAAAATTCTTTAGCCGTCAAACCGACACAATTCTTGAAACGCCTTTCCAATTGCCTTAAACTTATATTATGTGATTTTGCAATATCATTAATATTTATAATTCCATGTGACGTTCTAATATTTTGTACAGTTGATAAAACAATTTGATCTCTTTTCTGGTGATTTTGGTTAAATAACATTTCTATAAAATTTTCAAGAAAAGCTATTTTGTCAATTGTTGTTTCTAAATCATTTACTTGGTTTAATGATTGAAAGGTTTTTGTAGGAAATAATTCGGATAATTCAACTCGTAAGTTTTTAGTTTCGTAAAGAGGAATGTCAAATAATAAACCAATTTTTTCGCTTTTGAAACGGACTCCAATTAAATCTGTTTCAGGTGATAACTCCTTAAATTGGTAAGTTGTCATAACTCCTGAAAGAAATCCCCTATTTTGACTAAAGTCAAAAACCAAGTCTGAACAGGTGTCAGGTAATACTTTGAATTTTTCATTTACCTCATTTTTCGAAAAAGTCCAAAACGTGTCAACTAAATTGTCTATTCTTTTCGATGGTTTTATCTCTTGATACATCGTTCCTGGAATATTTTATTAAAAATAAGCGATTAAATATCTCAATAAGAGAGAATAGTGGTTTTTTAACCTTCTTTTCTTATCGATAAAATTTAATTTCGGGTAAAAGAAATAGAATCTCCAACCTTGATTCCCCATTTTTCAACTAATCCGGCATTAATTTCTAAAACATATTTAGCAGGGAAATTAGAAGGTAAAGAAGCTTCATTTAGCGTTTCGGCATTTTCAACAAAGCTTACTATTTTTAATTCACTGTTGATGTAGATAATATCTAAAGATATTTCAGTGTTTTTCATGTAGAAAAAACGAGGCTCCTCATCTTTAAAAATAAATAACATCCCTCTGTTTTCCAGCATTGACTTTCGATGCATTAGCCCGGTTTCTGTTTCATAATCGTTGTCAGCAATCTCAATGTCTAAAGCTTTAATAAGAACTTCGTCTGTATTAAATAATTCTAGTGTTCCCTCTTTCTTAAAACTGATCTCTTGAGTTACTTTCACCGGGGGTTTTTTGGTTTCATTTCCACAAGATGAAAATAAGAATACAGCAAAGATTGCTAACAGGGACAGGGTAATGCTTATATTAAATCTGAACATTAAGCGGTTTTATTTTGAGGTTTAAACATAAAATATAAACCGGCAATGATGAATGGAATGCTGAGTAGCTGACCGGTAGAGAGCGTATCTCCTCCAAAACCTCCCTGGCTTTGTTTGACAAACTCAACAATAAATCGAACAGTCCAAAGCAATACCAGGAATAATCCGAACAAATAAAAAGGCTGCTTTCTCTTTTCTGTTTTCCAATACACAAACCATAAAATTAGGAAAACAAAGATATAACTGAACGATTCGTATAATTGTGCCGGATGCCTGAATGGAACCGAGTTAAGCGTGTCTACAAATCTTGGATCATTTACGATAAGGTCATAAGCTTCTGATGCTTTATTGGTATTTGTCAATCTCATGGCCTGAGATTCACTAATCTGATCCTGTACAAACCGAACTCCTAGCGGGAAAGACTCGTCTACAACCTTACCATTGATTTCAGAATTCATAAAGTTTCCTAATCGGACAAAAATAGCACCAGAAGATACTGCAATTACAACCCTGTCCAGAATCCATGATAATTTTAAATCCGGATACTTTCTCCTGTACAAATACATAGCTATGATTACCCCGATAGCAGCTCCGTGACTGGCAAGTCCGCTAAAACCAGTAAACTCAAATTTTGGAGAGAACCTGAAAGGAAGTAGTATCTCTTCAGGATGCTGACTAAAATAACTCCAGTCATAAAAAAACACATGCCCTAATCTTGCTCCAATTAAAATAGAGACAGCCATGTATATAAAAAGAGAATCTAATTTTTCCAAAGGCTGGTTTTCTCTATTGAAAATCTTTTTAGTGAGGTACCATCCTAATGAAAAAGCGATTACAAACATAAGGCTGTAATATCGCAGTTGAAAATTACCTATTTCTAATAATGCTTTATCAGGATTCCAGGTAATGCCTAAGAAATACATATGTGTTTTTTAAAGGTTGCAGGTGTAAAGATAGGGATTTGAGATTGAAGTAGGAAGTGTAAAATAAGAAGTAATAAGTGTTTGTTTGGAAGTAAAAATCTTTTCTAGATAAGCAATTTGCGTTTTGTGCTTTGAGGCTTGAAATTTACCTTCTGACTAAGGATCAAAATCGTAACCACTACCTCCCCATGGCGTCGGAGCGAAGAGAAAATGTACGGTGTACATTTTTAACGAACGGGCGAGATGGCGCATTGGCAAGTTGTCATCCTTCACGGAACAGGATCGTAACCACTACCTCCCCATGGATGACAACTAAAAATCCTTTTTATAGCCATCCATCCTCCCTTGAATAACCCGTGTTTTCTCAAAGCTTCTAACGTGTAATGAGAACAAGTAGGGGAGTACCGACAGGTAGCTGGAGTCAGAGGAGATATCAAAAGCTGATATAACCTGACTATAAAAATAAAAGGTGCTATTAGAATTTTTTTTATCATTCTGTTTTATCGTAAAATCAAAAAAAGCCATCAATTAGCTTAGGGAAAAAGTAGTACCTTCTTTTCCGTCTTTTAATTGAACTCCCATAGCAAGAAGTTCATCTCTAATCTTATCTGAAGTAGCAAAATCTTTATTTGCTCTTGCTTCTGCTCTTAAATTGATAAGCAATTCGATTACATTAGATAATGTATTAGAATCGTTATTATCTGTTGTTACTGTATCTACAAGTCCGAGAACATCAAAAATAAAAGCATGCATGGTGCTTTTTAACACTTCAAGATCGTCAGAGTTTATAGTGGCTTTATTGTCTTTAATCTGATTGATATGCTTAACGGCTTCAAAAAGATGAGAAATTAGAATAGGGGTATTAAAATCATCATTCATTGCAGCATAGCAATTATCTTTCCATGCATTAATATCAAAACTTGATGAATCACTGATGTTTAATCCGTCCAGGCAATGAAGAGCATCCATTAATTTGTTAAACCCTTTTTCGGAAGCTAATAAGGCATCATTGCTAAAATCAAAAATACTTCTGTAATGCGCCTGTAAAATAAAGAAGCGAACTACACTTGGAGCAAATGCTTTGCTTAAAATAGCATTATTACCTGAAAAAATTTCACCAGGAAGGATATTATTCCCTGTAGATTTGGCCATTTTTTTTCCGTTTAGCGTAAGCATATTAGCATGCATCCAGTAATTTACAGGAGAATGTCCATTGCAAGCTTCTGCCTGTGCAATTTCACATTCATGGTGAGGAAATTTTAAGTCCATTCCTCCTCCGTGAATATCAAATTGTTCTCCCAGGTATTTTGTACTCATAGCAGTACACTCTAAATGCCATCCCGGGAAACCATCTCCCCAGGGAGAAGGCCATCTCATGATGTGTTGAGGTTCAGCTTTTTTCCAAAGTGCAAAATCCTGAGGGTTTTTCTTTTCAGATTGTCCTGAGAGTACTCTTGTGTTATGGATAAGATCTTCGATATTTCTTCCGCTTAGGATACCGTAATTATTGGTTTCATTAAACTTTAAAACATCAAAATAAACAGATCCGTTAATTTCATAAGCTAATCCTTTATCAACTATATCTTTTATAATTTCAATTTGTTCAATAATATGCCCGGTAGCAGTTGGCTCTATGCTTGGAGGTAAGAAATTGAACTTTTGAAGAATCGTATGGAAATCTACAGTGTACCTTTGTACAACTTCCATAGGTTCGATTTGTTCTAAACGTGCTTTCTTCGCAATCCTGTCTTCACCTTCATCAGCATCATTTTCCAAATGTCCGGCATCTGTAATATTTCTCACATATCGTACTTTATACCCTAAATGCTTTAGATATCTGAAAATAACATCAAAAGACATAAATGTGCGTACATTACCAAGGTGTACATAGCTATAAACAGTTGGCCCACATACATACATTCCTACATAGCCTTCATTTATAGATTTGAAAATTTCTTTTTTTCCTGTTAGTGAGTTATATATTTTTAATTCCTGACTCTGGTAAAGTTGCATTTTTTAACGACCGTTTATTGGGTTATTTGATAAATTGTGAAGTTGATTAATAAGGATTAGAATTCGGTGTCAAGTTTGATGTAATCCAGGAATTCTCTTTTGGTAGCGGCTTCTTTAAACTTTCCTCCAAACTCTGCAGTAACCGTACTACTTTCAATATCCCTGATTCCTCTTGAATTCACACACAAATGTTTGGCATCAATAACACATGCTACATCTTTGGTATTTAAAACTTTTTGAAGTTCTTGTACAACCTGCATCGTCATTCTTTCCTGAACCTGAGGGCGTTTTGCATAATAATCGACTATTCGATTCATTTTGGATAAACCTACTACTTTTCCGGTAGAAATATATGCGATATGAGCTCTACCTACAATAGGTAAAAGATGATGCTCACAAGTGGAATATACGGTGATGTTTTTTTCGACAAGCATTTCACCATATTTGTATTTATTTTCAAAAGTAGAAGCCTTAGGCTTTTTGTCTGGTCTTAATCCTCCGAAAATTTCCTTGACAAACATTTTAGCTACTCTTCTAGGTGTACCTCTGAGGCTATCATCTGTCAGGTCAAGCCCAAGAGTTTCCATGATATGGTAAACATGCTCTTGAATATCTTCTATTTTTTTATCGTCAGACATTTCGAATGCATCTTCACGTAAAGGAGTATCTGCTGCAGAAGAAGCATGGTTATCTCCTAATTCTTCAAACTGTTCTTCTAATATCTTATCTATTTTCATTTGTTCTCTTTTGTGGTTAGTCTGTATATGCAACTAACTATTACAAATTAAAAATGTAATTATAAAGCGACAAAGATAGTTAAATAATGTACAAGAGTGGCTATTTAACATGATCTTAAGTGTTTGTTATAAAAGCAAAAAACCGGACAACTATTGCCCGGTTCTACCGATTTATTCTTTTTTATTATAAATTAAAACTTAAGGATAAGATTACGTTAGAACGTATATTGTCTATATTGGCTACACTGGTTAAGCCAGTATCAAATAGGGATTGACTACTGTCTCTTTGTGACCGACTGTATGTAAGATCTAGTTTTGTAGGTCCGAAATTGTATCCCAGGCCTACTGAAAAACCAGTTAAATCACCAACAGTAGTTTCATTTTCATAAGGACTTTCTTCATATCTGTAACCTCCTCTAAGACTTAATTGTTTGATTTTATATTCTCCTCCTACTCTAAAAGTAGAAACTGCTTTCAATTGATTACTGATAAATGTATTTTCATCAGCAAATTGAGGATCAGATGTGGGTCTTAGTTCGGCATTAGAAAAATCCTGGTATCCATAATCAAAACTAAGTAATCCTTCTTTACCAAAAACAAATGCTAAGCTACCGTTTAATTTTGAAGGGATCTGTATCCTATAAGTAGGAAAAACAGTTGTTTGTGAAAAATTGATAAAATCAATTTCAGAATCTGCTAAATTTGAATTAATACGTTGAGATAGTTGATCTTCAAAACGGTACCAGGTAGGCGATTGATAACTAGCTCCAACTCTAACAGTGTTATTTAATTTGGCAATAGCTCCTAAGCTAAAAGAAAATCCGTCTCCAAATGTACGTTGTAAATTATCAAAAGTAACAAATTGCAGGGGAGAAGCAGCATCAAATCCATTTTCAGTAAATAAGGTTAACTTTTCAAAAGCTACATCATGAAAATTAAGGTTTGCACCCAAATAAATACGGTCGTTATAACTTGTGGCAAAATTAGCCGTAAACTTACTGTTTTGTCCGTTAGTGATTTCTATAAACTCTTGATTTAAACTGGAAAATACAGCATTGGAAACATAATCAATATTATTATCATCATTTAAATCAACCGGATCTATAACTCCTCCAAAGAAACCTAAAAAAGCCTGTTGCGGTCCAAAACCTAGATTAGCTCCAATGTCCAGATAAGCTTCTTCAATCAATTCACCATCCTGGATAAGTATCGGACCTAATGCTTGACCTTGAGCAAAATTTAAAAAGTATTGAGCTATAGATTGATTACCGGTTCCTGAGGCTACAAATTCATTATCGTAATTATTCACAATATCATAATTGAAAGCCAAAGTGAATTTTTTCCAACCATCATTTTCATTATCATTAATAAAAACCAAAACACCTCCGGCTTGATTGAATTGAATATTATCCGAATCAGATTCATTAAACCCGTTGAAATATTGGGTTTCATTATTGGAGTGATAATTAGCTGCTGAAAAAGTCAGATAATTGTTCTTAAATATGGCAGATCCTGCAGGGTTTACATTTAGTGCAGAGAGATCTCCTCCTAATGCTCCAAATGCTCCGCTAAGTCCTTGAAAACGGGCGGTACCTTGAATATCTTCCAGGCCAAACCTAACCACATCATTAATATTTTGAGCGTTAATTCCTATTGCAGTTGCAAAAACTGCAATCATTAAAAATACTTTTTTCATGAACTCCTAAATTATTAGATTGTTGAATTAATTGGTTATTGCCTTCCTCTTCCTCTGGCAGAACCTCGGGAAGACGACCTTATAGAACCTCTGGATGATCTGATACTACCGGATGATCTGAAAGAGCTTCTGCTTCTTCCTGAACTACTTCTGATAGAAGATCCGCTACTTCTTCCTCTAAAGCTTGAATTGCTGCGTGACCTAACTCCGGAATTATTTCCGGTTCTAAATCCAGATTGATTGCTGGTACGGCCTCTATAAGTGTTTGCACGGCTTGTAGCATTTCTATTGCTGTTTATTCTTGCGCTATTGTTGTATCCTCTTCTGGAACTTACGCTGTTACCACGTGTTCTTACAGCAGTAGCATTACTTCTTCCTCTAAAACCTCTTCTGGAAGAGACTGCATTTCCGCTTCTGGTTCTTAATCTGCCGTTTGCAACTGTTACATTTCTATTACTTAATCCTCTTCTGCTGTTAGCAAAGGCAACAGATCGGTTATCAAAAAATCTTGCTCTTCCAAACCTGTTAAATCGGTTAAATCTATTAAAGGCGAAACCTCCTCCGTAATATGGGTAAAAACCACCAAACCCACCATAAAAGAAAGGATCATAAAAACCTCCATAGAAAAACGGATCATAAAAACCACCGTAGTAAGGGTTTCCAAAACCACCAAACCCAAATCCGAAATTATTGAATCCAAACCCAAAACGTCCAAAGCGCCCAAATCTTCCAAACCTATTAAAAGCAAATCCTCCATAATAAGGGAACCCACCACCATATACATTTAAGGTAACTCCCTGAGGATTTTCACCCCATCCCGGATTACCACTGTTGTATTCATTTACATATTCTGAAACAATATCCAGAGAATCCTGTTCAGATGTACTTGAATAATCTTCAATATCAATAAAAACTGTTCCATCTTCATTTAGAAGATATTCGTATTCCTGTGCTTTTTGTGCAAAATAATTTTCGTAATCTACAGCATCGTCCTTCGTTGCATTGATTTTCTTTTCTTTTTTCTTGGCATATGGAGAGCTGGTATCATTATATATACCATCATCGTCATAATAAGATGCTTGTTGATATGAGCCACAAGAAGTTACTAAAAACGCAACCAGTAAAATTAATAAAGATGTTTTTTTCGAGAGGTAATTATATATTTTCATCATTGCAAGTTTTTATTGTTGTGCATTACAAAAATAGTTAGTTTTGTCGAACTATTTACTAATTTAACAGTGTCACAATATTTGTGCCAAATTGCTGAAAATGGGAAAGAAATTAACCAAAAGAGAGGAAGATTATTCAAAATGGTATAACGAACTTGTCGTAAAAGCCGATTTAGCTGAGAATTCGGGAGTTAGAGGTTGTATGGTTATTAAGCCGTATGGTTTTGCGATTTGGGAAAAAATGCAGGCAGAATTGGATAGGATGTTTAAAGAAACAGGACATGAAAACGCCTATTTCCCTCTTTTTGTACCCAAAAGTTTGTTTGAGGCTGAAGAAAAAAATGCCGAAGGTTTTGCAAAAGAGTGTGCTGTAGTAACGCATTATAGATTAAAAAATGATCCGGATAATAGTGGGAAGCTGATGGTAGATCCTGAAGCAAAATTAGAAGAAGAACTTGTAGTTCGCCCAACTAGTGAAGCTATAATCTGGAATACTTATAAAAACTGGATTCAATCCTACAGAGATCTCCCTATATTAATCAACCAATGGGCTAATGTAGTGCGTTGGGAAATGCGTACCCGTTTATTTTTACGTACAGCAGAATTTTTATGGCAGGAAGGACATACTGCTCATGCAACTAAAAATGAAGCATTGGAAGAAGCAGAACAAATGATGCATGTGTATGCAGAATTCGTTGAGAATTTTATGGCTGTACCGGTGATAAAAGGCCTGAAAAGTGAGAGTGAGCGTTTTGCAGGAGCAGAAGAAACATATTGTATTGAAGCTTTAATGCAAGATGGAAAAGCATTACAAGCTGGAACTTCGCATTTTCTGGGACAAAATTTTGCAAAGGCTTTTGATGTGAAATTCGCTAATAAAGAAGGGAAGCAAGATTATGTGTGGGCTACTTCATGGGGAGTTTCTACGCGTTTAATGGGGGCACTTATTATGACGCATAGTGATGACAACGGATTAGTACTCCCTCCAAAACTTGCTCCTATAGAAGTGGTTATTGTTCCTATTTATAAAGGAGAAGAGCAATTAGATCTTATTTCTGAAAAAGTAAATCCTTTAGTGAAAGAATTAAGGTCTAAAGGGATTTCGGTGAAGTTTGACAATAGAGATACACATAAACCAGGATGGAAATTCAATGAATATGAATTAAAAGGAGTGCCTGTACGATTGGCTATAGGACAACGGGATGTGGAAAATGGAACTTTTGAAGTTGCCAGGAGAGATACTCTGGAAAAAGAAACCGTTCCGGCTTCAGAAGTAGTGAATAAAATAGAATTTTTATTAGATGATATTCAAAAGAATATTCATAAAAAAGCAATAGATTACAGGGCTTCTCACATTACTGAAGTTGATAATTTTGATGAATTTAAAGAAGTTTTAGAAACAAAAGGCGGATTTATATCTGCTCATTGGGACGGGACAATTGAAACTGAAGATACTATAAAAGAGTTGACAAAGGCAACAATTAGATGCATTCCGATAGATGCTAAGAAAGAGGAAGGAGTTTGTGTTTATAGCGGAAAACCATCAGGAAAACGAGTGTTATTTGCTAAAGCATATTAATTTTTTTTAAAAAATATTTTACAACTATTGGATTAGTGAAAAATAGTTGTATTTTTGCGTCCGCAATTGTGAAAAGAATGGTCCGTTCGTCTAGGGGTTAGGACGCCAGGTTTTCATCCTGGTAACAGGGGTTCGATTCCCCTACGGACTACAAGAATGAGTTTTAGATATAATCTAAACTTGTTGAGTTAATTGAAAAATAAAAATGGTCCGTTCGTCTAGGGGTTAGGACGCCAGGTTTTCATCCTGGTAACAGGGGTTCGATTCCCCTACGGACTACAAGAATTATTAATTAAAAGAACACTATAGTTCTTAATTACCGTTACAAGGT
>WXYP01000007.1 GCA_009901575.1 Flavobacteriaceae bacterium R38
AATGGTCCGTTCGTCTAGGGGTTAGGACGCCAGGTTTTCATCCTGGTAACAGGGGTTCGATTCCCCTACGGACTACAAGAATTATTAATTAAAAGAACACTATAGTTCTTAATTACCGTTACAAGGTATAATTTAAAGGAAAGATGGCAAATCATAAGTCGGCGTTAAAGAGAATCAGAAGCAACGAAACGAAGCGTTTAAGAAATAAATACCAACACAAAACGACTCGTAATGCGATTAAGAAGTTACGTGAAACTCAAGATGCAAAAGAAGCAGCAACGTTACTTCCAACAGTAGTTTCTATGCTTGATAAATTAGCTAAAAGAAATATTATTCATAATAATAAAGCAGCTAACTTAAAGAGTAGTTTAACTAAGCACGTTACTAAATTAGCTTCCTAAGAAGAAGGTAATTATTAAAATATTATAAAAGCTTCACATTTGTGAAGCTTTTTCTATTATAATGTATCCTTTTCTTTTTCGAATATAGCAACAGCTCTTACCGGTGAACCTGTTCCTCCTCTTATTTTTAATGGCAAACCGATAAATCTAAAACGCCCCCTGTTAATCAAAAGATGTAGATTGATCATATTTTCGTAGTGCGTAAATCCAAGTTCTCCACAAATTCGATGAACTTCTTTATTGGAAATTCCCGGTACTCCGGGAGACATGGTTTCAACTCCAAAAGCTGAAATATTTTTTTCACCTAACCATCTTGCGGCTTCAACGGTAATTCCTGGTCCGTTTCCCCAATTTTCGGCATTAAAGTGTTTTCTGTAATGGTTGGTGTAGAATAAAACTGTATCTCCTTTTTTTATTTCAAGATTTACTTTTTTACAAGTTTCTTCAATTTCCGTATGCGTGATCAATTCTTTTAAGCCTTTATGAGAAAAATCAAGACAAATTCCTTCTGTGTAAAACATAGAAAGTGGCATGGTATCTATAGATTGTTCTCTATATTCTTTTGCCATATGGTTTATAGCATCGACATGAGTTCCGGTATGTTCTCCCATTTCTATTTTATACACACTTGGGGTAGAAGTTTTAGGATTCTTTATTCCATCCCATTCTTCATGTGTATTGTGAACGCTCATTTTGACTTGAGGAAGACTCTTGTAAACTGGCATTCCGGAATATATCTCCTGGCTTAAGTCTATTATTTCAATCATTAATATTATAGGTTATTTTTATTTATTACATCATCATCAAAAATTCCGTATGAGAACTTTTGCAACCATTAATCAGATAATAATGTATGATAAAATTTACATACAGATTTCACCCAAAGTTCCGGACTTCCTAATTGGCAAAAGTGCCCTGCTCCTTCCATTATGGTTAGTGATGCAGACGGACAAATATGTTTTTTTAAATAATGAGCTATTTCTACCCTGGCTACAGCATCCTGGTTTCCCCAGCAAATATGCACAGGTGTTTGAGTTTGACGTAATGCAGGGAGCCACCTTGTTTTTTCAAACTTTTTGCGATCGTTTAGATATTTAATTGTCAAATGGGTTTTGAGATGTCCATCTTGTAATCGGTTACTTTCCCATAAATTTTGAATGTCGGCATCAGATAATTTATCATTGCCATGAGCACTTACAATTTGATGATTGAAAATTTTGAATGAGAGAAGATGTTTCATCAAATGACCAAACCTGGATAGTAATATTTTCTGTGTAATTCTTAAACTGGCCATATCCAGGATCATGCTGCCATTAGTAAAAGTGAAGCTTTGAAAACCTGTATTAAACCATGCAGGCAAGTTATCGTTTACTTGTCTAGATACTAATTCTGTAGCTACGCTATCTCCCATATCATGGGCCAAAAGGTGTCCTCCTTTAATATTAAAATACTTCCATACCATAAGTGCAATATCTGCCTGTTCTATTAAAGAATAAGAGAAATTTTTGGCAGGTTTATCGCTCCATCCATATCCTATCATATCAAAAAGAATAACTTGTTCAAATTGTTGTTTGACTCCTTCGATAATAGCATGGTAAGAAAAAGAAGATTCCGGAAAACCGTGTAATAATAGTAATGTTTGCTCAGGGCTTGCGTTTTTTTTGCCAACTTGTTTGACAAATACGCGATGTTGAAACGGGCCTACTTTGATGTATTCTCCGGTAGTTTCCCATTGTTGTATTGTGGTAGACAAATGAATATTTTTTTGGTAAGATACACTTTCCGCTTCAAAAATAAAATACGTAAAGGTTTGAGGAATGAGGTATTTGTGTTAAATCCGTATCTTTAACTAAAACCTAACCAAAATGAAATCAGTATTTTTTTTAGTGATGACAGCTTTTCTTTTTATGAGCTGTACACAGGAAACAGCATCAATAAAAATCAATGTGTCTTTTTCAGAATCTGTAAGTGAAGAAAGTTTAGACGGGCGACTTTTACTCATGCTATCAACAAATGATAAAAATGAACCGCGTTTTCAAATCAATTCCGGATTAAATACGCAACATGTTTATGGGATGAATGTCGATGAATTGGCTGCAGGAACATCAGCAACTTTTGATGAAAGTATTTTTGGTTATCCGACTGAGAGTTTATCAGGTTTACCGCCAGGAGAATATTATGTGCAAGCATTATTGCATACTTATGAAACGTTTAATTTGTCTACAGGTCATAAGGTAAAGTTACCAATGGATAATGGAGAAGGTCAACAATGGAATCGGTCGCCTGGAAATTTATATAGCGTACCTGTGAAGGTAATGATCGATCCAAAGAAAAACTCAGAGATTGATATTGTAATGGATCAAAAAATTCCTGAAATCAAACCAGCAGAAGACACAGAGTGGATAAAGCATGTAAAAGTTAAGTCAGAGAAATTATCAGAATTTTGGGGAAGAGATATTTATTTAGGAGCTAATGTGTTGTTGCCTAAAGGATTTGATGAACATCCTGAAGCAAAATATCCTTTAATGATATTTCATGGGCATTTTCCTGCAGATTTTAGTGGCTTTAGAACTACTCCTCCAGATCCGGAACTGGAACCTGATTATTCCGAACGTTTTAAAATGAAGGGATATAATATCATTCAGCAACAAGAGGCTTATGATTTTTATCAGCGATGGATTAGTGAAGAGTTTCCTCGTTTTTTGATTATTGAAATCCAGCATCCGACACCATATTATGATGATTCATATGCGGTGAACTCTGCAAATCAGGGGCCATACGGAGATGCAATTACCTATGAATTGATTCCTGCTATTGAAGAACAATTCAGAGGACAAGGAGAGAGCTGGTCACGTTTTTTATATGGAGGGTCAACCGGAGGTTGGGAAGCATTAGCAGTGCAGGTAATGTATCCTGATTTTTATAATGGTTGTTTTGCTGCTTGCCCGGATCCGATTGACTTCAGAGCGTACTGTCTGACCAATCTTTATGAAGATAAGAATGCTTATTATTATAATAGTGAACATAGAAAAATGGAAGTGCCTGCGCGTCGTGATTACTTAGGAAATGTTTCCAATACGCTTCGATCTGTAAATCATTTGGAATTGGTATTGGGGGATAAATCCAGATCGGGGCAGCAATGGGATATTTGGGAAGCTACGTATTCACCGCAAGGGGAAGACGGGTATCCAGAACGTATATGGGATAAATATACAGGTGAAATTAATAGGGATATCGCGAATTATTGGAAAGAGAATTATGATCTGCGTTATATTATGGAGCGGGATTGGGATAAAGTAGGGGAGAAACTAAGAGGGAAAATTCATATTTATTGTGGAGATATGGATAATTATTACCTTAATAATGCAGTATATCTCATGGAAGATTTTTTAGAAAGTACAACTGATCCTTATTATGAAGGAGAAGTAGCTTATGGAGATCGTGCAGAGCATTGTTGGAATGGAGATCCCGAAAATCCGAATAGTATTACACGTTTAAGATATAATAGCATGTATGTGCCTAAAATTATAAAACGTATAGAAGAGAGTGCACCTAAGGGAGCTGATTTAACAAGCTGGAGGTATAAATAATAAAGTACATAGCATAAAAAAATCCCGCTTTTGCGGGATTTTTTAATAGTATATTTTTTATTCTTACTGATTCATAGTCAATAAAAATTCTTCATTATTGCCGGTACGTTTAATGCGTTGCTCGATAAACTCCATAGCTTCTACAGGGTTCATATCTGCTAAATATTTACGCATAATCCACATGCGTTGTACGGTATTTTCGTCTAATAAAAGATCATCTCTACGTGTACTTGAAGATACAAGATCGATAGCAGGGAAGATTCTACGATTAGAAATACGTCTGTCTAGCTGAAGTTCCATGTTACCGGTTCCTTTAAATTCTTCAAAGATAACTTCATCCATTTTAGAACCTGTTTCTGTCAATGCAGTAGCAATAATAGAAAGAGATCCGCCACCTTCAATATTACGTGCAGCTCCAAAGAAACGTTTTGGTTTGTGTAGTGCATTTGCGTCTACACCACCACTTAATACCTTACCACTGGCAGGCTGAACAGTATTGTATGCACGTGCTAAACGTGTAATGGAATCTAATAAAATAACTACATCATGTCCGCATTCTACCAAACGTTTACCTTTTTCTAGTACAATATTAGCTATACGTACGTGTTCGGTAGCTTCTTTATCAAAAGTTGAAGCAACCACTTCTCCACGAACGTTACGTTGCATATCGGTAACTTCTTCCGGACGCTCATCGATTAGCAAAACCAATAAATATACTTCCGGATGATTTGCTGCGATACCATTTGCGATATCTTTAAGCAACATTGTCTTACCCGTTTTTGGCTGTGCTACAATCATCCCTCTTTGTCCTTTTCCGATTGGGGAGAACAAATCAATAATTCGGGTAGATATAGAAGACTGTTTATCGGCCAATTTAAAACGCTCTTCCGGGAAAAGCGGAGTTAAATGTTCAAAAGAAACACGATCTCTTACCACTTGCGGATCCAGTCCGTTAATCTTACTTACTTTGATTAAGGGAAAATATTTTTCTCCTTCTTTAGGAGGGCGAACATTTCCTAAAACAGTATCTCCGGTTTTTAATCCGAATAAACGTATTTGAGATTGGGAAACATAGATATCATCAGGAGATGATAAGTAGTTATAATCAGACGATCTTAAAAAACCGTAACCGTCCTGCATAATATCTAATACTCCCTCACTTTCTACAATGCCTTCAAATTCAAAATCGGGATCTCTATACCTGTTCTTTTTTTCTTTATCGAAATTTTCGCGGTCTACATTATCTTTTTGATTCTTGTTATTCCCGTTTTGATTCCCTTTGGAATGTTGTCTTTTTTGAGAATGATCAGATCGTTTGTGTCCTTCTTTAGACCTGTTATCTTTTCTATCGTCAGTATTGTTATCTCTTTTCTGCTTGTGTTGCTTTTTGTCTTCAGGAGATTTATCTTCTCTCTTAGATGGAGAAGAAGTGTTAGTGGTTTTTTCCTGAGTAGGTGAAGAATTCTTGGTGTTTTCTTCTTTTTTATCATTGACGGCAGGAGATGGAGTGTTGGCGGTTGTTTTTTCCTGAACTGATTTTTTATTATCAGTGATGCGCTTTCTTACTCTTTTAACTACTTTGCTTTCTGCATTTTCTTTAGGACTGTCATTGTCTTTTTTAGTAGGAGGCGGTGTAGTTTTCTTTGGGTTTGCGGCTTGGACATCAAGAATTTGATAAACCAAGTCCATTTTTTTAAGCGATTTGAATTTAGGAATGCTTAAGCTCTTTGCTATTTCCTGTAACTCAACAAGTTTCTTTTCTTTTAAATTTGAAATGTCAAACATTTATATGCAATAAATTAATTAAGTGTGAAGTAAAGCTTACTTTCTGTATAAATTGAAAATTTTAATTGAAGTACAAACGAACCGGGGTAATGAGTTGGTAACGAATTGATAAGGCAATATTACAAATTTATTTTTACAAACAAGCATAAATTTTAAAAAGAACGCTTATTTTTGTCGTGCTTTTAGAGAAAATAATGTTACAACGTATTCAGACACTATATCTTTTGATAACTGCTATTATAGCAGGCGGACTCATATTTCTATTGAATTTATGGGTTACGGTAGATGGAGAAATTATATACGCTAAAAACGAAATACTGTTTTTAGGATTGTTTGAGAGTTCGGCTTTATTAGCAATGATTACGATTTTTTTATTTAAAAACAGAAAACTACAATTTGTGTTAAACAGATTGAATATCATATTAAACTTTATTTTACTAGGAATATTTGTAGTGCGATCACTAAGCATATCTGGAGAAAGTAACATTTCTGAGAAAGGTATTGGGATGCTTCTCCCTATTATTTCTATCGTGTTTTTAGTTTTGGCAAATAAAGCCATCAAAAAGGACGAAGATCTTGTAAAATCTGTAGATCGGTTACGATGAACCTAAAATCTTAGTAATATTTATTAGTGCGTAAGCCCGGGTGAAGACCCGGGCTTTTTTATATTATTTAAGTGAGCCTATAAATTTAATGCTTTGCTTAGCTTCTTCAATAATGTTTTCTATAATTTCTTTTGATGGAATTCTTTTGTTAAGTAACCCGACAGATTGTCCGGCATATAATGCCATAGCTTCTATATTTCCTGTTACTCCTTTTATTGGATTATTATCTGAATATCGATATATTGATTTGCCATTTGCATCTTGAGCTATTACTTCTCCTTGATTCGGACGTTTTCCGATAGGCGGTTTTCCTGCTTTTTCCCACTCTTTGATAGTGCTGTTTTTCAAAACTCTGTGAGGTGCATTTTCCCAACCTAAATGGAATAGATCTTGCGTGTAAAAAGTATCATTTTCATTGGCATCTGCAATTAAATCTGCATAACCTTGTTCAATATGGGCTTCTGTACTCATTAAAAAACGAGAGCCAATACTTATACCGGAACCTCCTAGTACTAATGAAGCTATTAATCCCTGACCATTTGTAAATCCGCCCGCTGCAACCACTGGAATACCAACTTTCCAGGCAATGGAAGGAATTAATACTGAATTTGCTACTGTTCCCTGGACATGACCTCCTGCTTCCCATCCCTGAGCGATTAGAAAATCTACTCCCAAAGCAGCATATTTTTCTGCTTCTTTAGAATCGGCTACTGTCTGACATACCTTTATGTTATGAGTTTTTAACTTTTCAATATGTTTTGAAGAATCTCCCCAAAAGAAAGAAACTACCGGAACATTTTCAGAGATGCAAATATCAACGCGTTCTTCCTGATCCCAGTCGAGTACCAGGTTAACTCCAAATGGTTGTGTTGTTAACTTTTTGGTTTCCCTGATAATCCTGATACAATCTTCATTGCTTTTCCACGAAAGTGCCAGCATCCCTAATCCGCCTGCATTAGATACCTCACTTGCTAAAACAGGATTGGTTGCACTACCTATAGGTGCCTGTATTATCGGATATTTAATGCCTAATAGTTCAGTTAATTTTGTTTTCATATTTGTTTAACTAGTTGAATCGTAAAACTATAAAATTGATAAAAGTTTATCTTTTTTTAATTTTCCATCATCCATCATCCATCATCCATCATCCATCATCCATCATCCATCATCCATCATCCATCATCCATCATCCATTCATCTCCCTTCCAGTTCTATAATCTCTAAATCTTTTATCTGGTCGCCGTCAATGGTAAAACGAAGCATTGTACGTACTTTATGAAATCCGTGTTTCCCTGCTGCACCCGGATTCATATGTAAAAGGTTTAGTTTTTTATCGAATTGAACTTTTAAAATATGGGAATGTCCGCAGATGAATAATTTTGGAGGATTTCTTTGAATTTCCTCTCGTACATTAATGTTGTATTTTCCTGGATATCCGCCAATATGAGTAATCCATACATCTACCCCCTCGCATAAAAACCTGTTGTTTAAAGGAAACTCCATTCGTGCTTTATCATCATCAATATTACCATAAACAGCTCTGAGAGGTTTTAATTCCTTGATGGTGTCTGTGACTACGAGATCTCCTATGTCTCCTGCATGCCAAACTTCATCAGCTTGTAATGCATATTTTAAAATACGTTCATCAATATGGCTATGTGTATCAGATAAGAGGAGGATTCTAGTCATAATTAATTAAAAATAGAGAAGTTTATTTATTTGAGAATGTATTGCTTTTTAGTTTCAACATTCAACATTCAACATTCAATCGTATCTTTGCTTAATAACAAAATTAAGATATTCCTTTGAGGTATTTTTTAGAATTTTCATACAACGGGAAACAATACCATGGGTGGCAGAAGCAACCTAATGCTATTTCTGTTCAGGAATGTATTGAAAAAGCGTTATCAACTCTAATGCGCACTCCAATCATGATTGTTGGTGCCGGAAGGACAGATGCGGGGGTGCATGCAAAGCAAATGTTTGCACATTTTGATATAGATGAAAACATAGATACAGATAATTTAACACATCGTTTAAATTCTTTTTTGCCAAGGGATATAGGAATTCATCAGCTTTATAAAGTTGTAGATACTGCTCATGCTCGTTTTGACGCTGTTTCGAGAACCTATGAATATTGGATTGTGTATAAAAAAGATCCGTTTTTGACAGATTATGCGTATCTATCCCGCCAAAACCTGGATCTTGAAAAAATGAATGAAGTATCTCAATTACTATTTGAATATGAAGATTTTCAATGCTTTTCAAAAAGTAATACAGACGTAAAAACATACCGTTGTGATATTATGGAAGCAAATTGGAAACAAGATGATGAGAAACTGATATTTACCATTAAAGCAGATCGTTTTCTCAGGAATATGGTCCGGGCAATTGTAGGGACTCTTCTGCAAGTGGGTAGCGGACAAATTTCTAAAGAAGATGTTAAAAAAATCATTGAAAGTAAAAATAGAAGTAAGGCAGGGGCTTCAGTTCCGGCACATGCATTATATTTGACCCAAGTAATATATCCAAAAAACCTTTTCAAAGAATAAATGAGCGAAGATAGCGGAAAAGCTTTCGATTATAGACTTTTTAGACGTTTAATGCGGCATACCAAACCTTATAAATGGGTGTTTTATGGAGTTGCTTTAACGGCTATTTTATTAACCGCCTTTGCAGTAATTCGTCCGTTATTACTACAAAAAACCATTGACGATTACATTTTATTTAAAGACAATGACGGACTTCTTTTGTTTATTGGTCTTATGGGGCTTGCTCTTATCTTTGAAGTTATCAGTCAGCTGCTGTTTATTTATTTTGCCAATTGGCTGGGAGAAAGTGTTATTAGAGATGTCCGCGTTCAGCTTTTTGAACGTATCATGAATTTTAAGATGAAATATTTTGATGATTCATCTGTTGGTCTTTTGGTAACCAGGGCGGTGAGTGATATGCAGCGTATAGCAGAGATTTTTAGCCAGGGCTTTTTTATGATAGTAAGTGACTTGCTTAAAATGACAGTTGTAGCTATCATTATGTTGGCTATAAATTGGAAATTATCATTAATAACTTTTGCTGTCCTCCCTATTATTATTTATGCAACACGCTTATTTCAAAGAGCGATGAAAGTAGCTTTTGTAGAAGTAAGAGCACAGGTCTCTAACTTGAATTCTTTTGTACAAGAGCGTGTAACAGGAATGAAAATTGTTCAAATATTCAATAGAGAGGATATTGAATATGAGAAATTCAAGGCTATTAATGAAAAACATAAAGTAGCCTGGTTAAAAACGGTTTGGTACAATTCGATCTTCTTTCCGATAGCAGAACTTACTTCTTCTATAGCAATAGGATTGTTGGTATGGTATGGTGGTTTAATAGCATTAAACCCCGGAAGTAAACTGGAAGTAGGGACTATTATAATGTTTATCCAGATGTCTCAAATGTTATTTAGACCATTACGGCAGATAGCAGATAAATTCAATGTGTTACAAATGGGGATGGTTGCTGCTAATCGTGTATTTCAGATTCTTGATACAGAGAGTACCATAGAAAATAAAGGGACAATTATTGCCGAAAACTTAAAAGGAACAATCGCGTTTGAGAAAGTTAGATTTAGCTATGTGCCGGGAGAAGAAGTTTTACATGGTATTTCATTTGATGTAAAAGCAGGAGAAACTATAGCTATCGTTGGAGCTACCGGAGCAGGGAAATCGACAATTATTAATCTATTGAATCGCTTCTATGAGATTGACGGAGGAGAGATTAAAATAGATGGTCAGAATATTGAAGGGTTTACATTAGCATCTCTTCGTAGTTCTACTGCTGTAGTGTTACAGGATGTGTTTTTGTTTGCAGATACAATTTTTAATAATATTACTTTAAAAAATCCGGATATTACAGAAGAGGAAGTTGTTAATGCAGCTAAACAAATTGGTATTCACGACTTCTTTATGAGCCTTCCGGATGGGTATCATTATAATGTAAAAGAACGGGGTGCTATGCTTTCAAGCGGACAACGTCAACTTATAGCTTTTTTAAGAGCATATGTGAGTAATCCTAGTATTTTAGTCCTGGATGAGGCGACTTCTTCTGTAGATTCGTACTCTGAGCAATTAATTCAGCAAGCTACAGATAAGATTACAGAGGGCAGAACTTCTATCGTAATTGCACATAGATTAGCCACCATTAAAAAGGCCTCTAAAATCCTGGTAATGGATGCTGGCTGTATTGTAGAAGAAGGAACACATAAACAACTTCTTAAGAAAGAAGACGGGTACTACAAAAATCTCTACGAAGCTCAATTTATGGAAGAAGAATTAATTTAGTTATAATTAATTGAAAAATATTATTTTGTAATTGTTTTTAATATATGATTTATAAAATTTTATGTTAATCTATAACTAAGAAAAATATCTTTAATTTTTAAATAGAATGAACTCAATATAATATCGAGCTCATCAATATAATTATTTTTTATAATTTATAATTACCTGGTTTTAGATTTAATCCATTGTAGTTCTTTAATAATCACAACTCAATTATTCCTAGGGAATATCTTCGTAACCTTTATCATATGATAATGTATGATAAATTTCTGTTGCAATATCTACAACTGTTGCAGCTACAACAGAGGCACAAACAGCCCCAAAACCTCCTCTTATCCTATGAGAATCAATTTTACTAAACCTGTTGCTTTTCTCTAATTCTTTCAATGATTGCTTCATAATTTTAAATTTAGGTGTTAAATAACAATCCAATGTAATAAATTATAATATACGATTATTTTTATTATAAATAAAAAAGCTTAATATCTTCATTTTTTCTTACTTATTTAAAAATAAGTTTTTTTTATGATGATCTTATTATTAAATATTCTTATTGTTTATCGAGAGACTTTAAGAAAATTAGATAGACCAAGATGCTAATGATTGAATAAAAAATCTATATTATATTCATATTCTTAACTGTTGTTCTAAATTTTTCTTGATGAATACTTAAATTTTGTTTTTTGAAAATTATTCCTACTAATATAAAGCTCGGTTTATGGCTAAGGAAGCGGCTGTTTAGAATATTCCTTTAAAGTTTACTCTAATTTTAATTATTATTAATAACTTCAGGTGGCGGTACGAGTTGAGCTGGATCTATAACACCACTTTTTATTAGTAAAAATGTTATAAAACCTGATAAAATCATAAAAAAAAGAACGATTCCTCCAAACAATAATGATTTTAATATAAATTGTGAGAAACTTAGATTAAAAACTTCAATTAATACATAACTATAGTAAATAAGATATAAAGGGAGAGAGATAAACCCGGTTAAAGTATAATAACCAGGCGCAATTAATAAAACGGGGAATGAAATAAAAAATGTTATAATAGATACTAGAGAATAGGCATATAGATTGAGTATAACGTGTTCGGTTAAATTGTATTTCTTATTAAAAAAAATAAGAAAAGATAGTAAAGCAGTAAATGGTATAGATAACGATGCAAATAATGATGTGTAGTTAGATATAAAGTCAAATGTACTATTCTGAACCGCTATGACATCTTCATTCTGATTAACCTCACCAAAAGTAGGAAGAGTAATAGCCTCTCTAAAGTAACTGGAAATTAAAAATCCAATAAATCCACTTAACGTAAGGGAAATAGTAAAAAAACTAACTGGATTCACATATTTTTTTCGAATCCCTTTTACGTAACCATCAATTACTGCTTCAGGTTTTGTAAAAAGGTGTTTAATGGTTTTTAAAATTTTATTGTCATAGTTGAGAAACTCTTCCCCAAGTTGAGTCATTAAATTCTTAAAAGTGAGACGGTTTTTAATAATTCGAGCCCCACATTTATGACAATACCCATTGGTTTGAGCTAATTCGATTTCACAATTTTTACAATTCATATTTTAAACCAATGCTTTTTTAATCATGGTAATAAGTTCATTTGTATTTTTATAAAGTACAAACTCTCCGTTTTTTATGTAAGATATTTGTCCGGTTTCTTCACTAACAACCAATACTAATGCATCTGTTTTTTCAGAAATTCCAATAGCTGCTCTATGTCTAAGCCCAAAACGCTGAGGTATAGTCCGTTCATTAGAAACCGGTAAAACAACCCTTGTAGCTACAATATAATTCCCTTCAATAATAGCAGCTCCGTCATGTAGTGGACTATTTTTATAAAAGATACTTTCCAGTATAGGTTGCGTAATCTCGATATTCATTTTATCTCCCGAATATTTAACAAAATCAAGTTTGTTATTTCGCTCAATAACAATAAGAGCTCCTGTTCTTGAAGTTCCCATTTTTTCACATGCAGCAATAATAGCATCCACATTAATATCTGTATCAAGTGAGTCTTGCCTTAGAAACCTAAAGCTTTTTATAAAGCGCCCTTTCTTGGTAAAATTAGTAGAACCCACCATTAATAGAAATTTTCGGATTTCCTGTTGGAAAACAATAATAAGAGCTATCAATCCAATATTCATAAATCCGCCTATTATACCACTAACCATTTTCATTTGTAGAGCAACGGTAAGTTTCCAAAGAAGATAGACCACAACAATACCAATAAAGATATTGATAGCTACAGTCCCTTTTACTAATTTGTAGATATAGTACAGGAGTGCTGCAACCAGGATAATATCGACAATATCTATGATTTTAAAATCTAAAAAATCGAAAAGTTCCACATTGGTTGGGTTTTTGTAAAAATATAAAAAAAGAGGTTATGTAAAGAAGATGTATTGATAAATAAAGTTATTGCAACTGATTTAATAATTTGACACATTCTACAGCTTCTTTTACATCATGCACTCTTAGAATATGCGCTCCTTTTGATAAGGCAATAGTATGTAGAGATGTGGTGCCATTCAAAGCGTTGTCGGGTGTAGTGTCAAGAAGTTTATAAATCATAGATTTTCTGCTCAAACCAATAAGTAGCGGAAGTTCTAAATTATGGAAAAGTTCCAGTTTTTTTAAAATTTCATAATTGTGTTCCAGTGTTTTTCCAAATCCGAATCCGGGATCAATAATAAGATCGTTGATGCCCAAAGCCCTTGCTTCTGCTATTTTTTTTGAAAAATAAAATAACAATTCTTTATTGATGTCTGTATACTCCGGTTGTTTTTGCATGTTTTGCGGAGTCCCTTGCATATGCATCATAATATATGGGATTTGCAATTTAGCAACAGTCAGCATCATTTTTTCATCCAAAGTACCTGCAGAAATATCGTTTATCAGGGCAGCTCCTGTTGCTATACATTGTGAAGCAACCTCATTTCTGAATGTATCTACAGAAATTAAAGTATCAGGGAAATGTTTCAAAACCAGTTCTATCACAGGCAATATACGTTGGAGCTCATCTTCCAGGCTTACATGATCAGCTCCCGGTCTGGAACTATACGCTCCGATATCAATAAAAGTAGCTTCTTCCAAAAGCATTTTTTCTACTTTTTCAAGAATATCCTTTTCATTTTTATAAGATCCGCCGTCGTAAAAAGAATCGGGAGTAATATTTAAAATACCCATTACTTTTGGAGAAGTCAGATCTATAAGTTTCCCTTTGCAATTAATGCTTTTCATGAAAAAAGTATTATATAAAATCCTATTGGATACAATTTGCTTTACAATGCACTTTTATAAATTAGTACATTTCAAAATTTTAAGCGAAATTTACGCAAAATTGATTCAACAGCATGCAAAACACTTCAAAACAATACGACGAAATTATAAATATTTGTCGCGATTTGTTTGTAAATAAAATGAAAGATTATGGGAGTGCCTGGAGGATTTTACGTCTGCCGTCACTTACCGATCAAATTTTTATCAAAGCACAACGAATTAGAAGTCTTCAACAAAATGAAGTTCGTAAGGTAGATGAAGATGAATCTTCTGAGTTTATAGGAATTATTAATTATTCTATCATGGCATTGATCCAGTTAGAAAAAGGAGTAGTAGAACAACCGGATCTTTCTACAAAAGAAGCCACTGTTCTTTATGACAAAATTGCTGGCGCAACTAAAGACCTGATGGAGCGTAAAAATCACGATTATGGTGAAGCCTGGCGTGAGATGCGAGTGAGTTCGTTAACAGATTTAATTCTTCAAAAACTTCTGCGTGTTAAACAAATAGAAGATAATAAAGGAGAAACAATAGTTAGTGAGGGGATTGATGCCAATTATCAGGATATGATCAACTATTCGATTTTTGCATTGATCCTGATGTCAACACCAAAATAAAAAACTTAAAACTTAAACGCGTGAAAATTATAGTCGGAATTTCAAGGGTATTTGTTGGAATACTTTTTATTATCAGCGGATTTATTAAATTGAATGATCCACTCGGTTTTTCTTTTAAATTAGAAGAATATTTTAGTCCGTCAGTTTTAAATTTAGGCTTCCTGGAACCTTATGCACTAGCCCTGGCCATCTTTGTGGTTATTTTTGAAGTTGTTTTAGGGGTGATGTTGCTGGTAGGGTTTAAAACTAAATTTACTGTCTGGAGTTTGTTGTTGATGATAGTTTTCTTCACGTTTTTAACGTTCTATTCTGCTTATTTTAATAAAGTAACTGACTGTGGTTGTTTTGGAGATGCCATTAAGTTAACTCCGTGGGAATCGTTTACAAAAGATGTTATTTTACTGGTATTAATTCTGATTTTGTTCTTCGGAAGAAAATACATTAAACCTCTTATCTCAAAAAGATTTACTATCTACAGCTGTATCATAGTGCTTATTGCTTGTATTGTTTTTGTAAATCATGTTTTAAATCATTTACCATCTATAGATTTTAGAGCGTATAAAATAGGATCTAATATCAGGGAGGGAATGACCATACCCGAAGATGCTCCTCAGGCAATTTATGAGTATGCCTGGAAATTTAAAATTGATGGAAAAGAAAAAGTGATAAAAACTACAGGAGATTATCCTACGGTAGATGGAGAGTATGTAGATGTAAAAACAAAATTAATACAGGAAGGATATGAACCTCCGGTACATGATTTTACCATAGAAAAGAACGGAGAAGATTTTACCGAAGCGATGTTGGCAGAAGAGCATTTAATTGCTGTAATTGCATACGATTTGGCTAAATCTGATAAAGAAGCTTTTAAAAAGATTAAAAGTGTAACCGATAAGGCTTTAAAAAATGGGTATAAAGTTCTTGGTTTATCGGCTTCCAATAAGAATGAGGTGAATCCTCTAAAACAAAAATATAATCTTAATTTTGACTTCTACTTTACAGATCAAACAACATTAAAAACAATTGTTAGGTCTAATCCTGGCTTTCTTGAATTAGATAAAGGAACTATTCTTCAAAAATTGCATTACAATGATGCAGATGATTTAAAACTAGTAGAGCAGGCAAATGCAAACTTGAATTTAAACCTGGATTTAAAAAGACAATTAGATAGTATTTTAAGATTAGATCAGGGAATCAGGTATGTGTATTATGCCAAAACTAAAGAAGAAAAAGATTCTGTTGCCAATATTTATGGAATTCCAGTACAGGAAAATGAATCCGATTATTTTAAACTTTGGAGATCGATAGATTCTACTAATTTAATTTTTGGAGAAAAAATTATAAAAGAATATGGATATCCAGGGAAAGCTTTAGTAGGAGAGCCTACAAATACAGCAATCTGGTATGTGATTCAGCATGCTCCTGATAAGATTCCGGAATATTTGGATTTGATGAAGGAGGCAGGTAAAAAAGGAGACCTTCCCTTTACTAATATTGCTTTAATGGAAGATCGTTATCTGATGGGAAAAAAAGAAGAACAAATTTATGGTTCGCAAGGGGTAACGTATACTGTCGATGGAAAACCAATTAGCTTTATCTGGCCAATTAAAGATCATGAAAATGTAAATGCAAAAAGAAAAGAAGCCGGATTTACAGAAGATGTAGAAGAATATAGCAAACGTTTAGATATTGAATATAAGCCTGTTACACTAAAAGAAGCATTAGAAATCATTGAAAAGAGTAAACAGAATTAAAATAAATGCTGAGTTACTATCTAAATAAAATCTTTTATGCTATCCTGACTTTATTTGGAGTAGTAACTGTCATTTTTGTTCTTTTTACTATCCTTCCAGGAGACCCGGCCAGGATGATGCTTGATCAAAATGAAGATAGTGAACAATTGGCAATAATTAAGAAGAAATACGGTTTTGATCAGCCTGTTTCAAAGCAATATCTATATTATCTAAATGATTTATCTCCCATATCTTTTCATGCTAAAGATAAAGAAGCTTATACTTTTTTCGATACAAAAAAATATAGCGGACGTTCTCTTTTTAGCATTGGAAATGTTGAGTTGGTAATAAAGTTCCCGTACCTGAGAGAATCTTTCCAGAAAAATGGAAAAAAAGTTACAGAGGTAATAGCAGAAACGCTCCCAAATACATTTGTTTTGGCGGTGTCAGCAATTACCATAGCGATGATTTTAGGAGTTATACTTGGTATTGTAACAGCACTTTTTAAAGATACATGGCTGGATAAAAGTATTCAGATTATAAGTACTTTGGGAATGAGTATTCCTTCTTTTTTTAGTGCAATACTTTTTGCCTGGTTTTTTGGTTTTGTACTTCATAAATACACAAACCTTAATATGACAGGTAGTTTGTATGAAGTAGACGATTTCGGGGAGTTTGTAAAAATTCAATGGAAAAACTTAATTCTTCCGGCAATTGTTTTGGGAATCCGCCCCCTGGCAGTAGTAATTCAGCTGATGCGTAATTCTTTATTGGAAGTCTTGAATCAGGATTATATAAGAACAGCCAGAGCAAAAGGATTAAGTACTTTTGCTGTGATAAGAAAACATGCTGTAAAGAATGCTCTTAATCCAGTAGTAACTGCAGTTTCCGGGTGGTTTGCCAGTATGCTGGCTGGAGCTGTATTTGTAGAATATATTTTTGGATGGAACGGATTGGGGAAAGAGATAGTCGATGCTCTAAACACTTTAGACCTTCCCATTATTATGGGAGCTGTATTGATTATTGCTACAATGTTTATTGTAATTAATATTTTTGTAGACATTATTTACAGGTGGCTTGATCCAAAAATTAGGATAAAATAAATTCAATCGCTATATTAAAAAAGAAAAAAAACTAACATGAGAAAGAATATTGTCGCTGGAAATTGGAAAATGAATAACGATTTATCTCAGACTAAATCGTTGATATCCGATTTACTGACAAAGGTATCCGGTACAGAGACAAAGGTGATGATAGCACCCGCATTTACAAATTTGCATATTGCATGTGAACTGACAAAACAGAGTCCGATTGAAGTTGCTGCGCAGAATATGCACTTTGCAGAAAACGGAGCTTACACTGGAGAAGTCTCTGCATCAATGTTGAAGAGTATTGGTGTAAATACAGTTATTTTAGGACATTCAGAACGCCGGGCACAGTTTAGAGAAGACGATGCAATACTGGCAAAAAAAATAGATGCTGCTTTGCAAAATGACATGACAATTATTTTTTGTTTCGGAGAAGAATTGGAAGATAGAAACTCAGGAAATCATTTTGCAATAGTAAAGAGTCAATTGAAAAATGCATTATCTCATCTGGAAACTAAAGACTGGGAGAATATTATATTGGCATATGAACCGGTTTGGGCTATAGGTACGGGAGTAACTGCTACCCCGGATCAGGCACAGGAAATGCATTATTTTGTTAGAAAAATGATTGATGAATGTGTAGGAGGACACGTAGCCGATAATACTTCTGTCCTTTATGGAGGAAGTGTTAAGCCTGACAATGCTAAAGAAATATTTTCAAAAAGCGATGTAGATGGTGGTTTAATAGGTGGAGCTTCATTAAATGCAGACGACTTTATGACCATAATAGATGCTTTTAACAGGTCATAATGATTCCTGAAAGTGATTTAGTTCTCCAAAAAGTAACTGCTGATGAAATAGAAGACTTAGTTAACATCAGTATTCAAACCTATAGAGATCAGTTTGAAAAAGATAATAACCCTGAAGATTTTGAAGCCTATGTAAAACAAGCTTTTAGTAAAGCAAGTTTGATAAAAGAATTGGAAAATCCGGACTCCTCTTTTTACTTTGCATATTTGGGAGAGAAATTAGTAGCGTATATTAAATTAAATACAAAAACTGCTCAAACAGATATTCAAGAGCCAAATGCAATAGAACTACAACGCATCTATGTATACAAAGAATTCCAAAGAAAAAAAATAGGAGAGCGTCTGGTGCAAAAAATTGTAGCAAACGCCAGTGAAAAAGGATATGATTACCTGTGGTTAGGAGTTTGGGAGCATAACCCTAATGCAATCAGGTTTTATGAGCGTGTAGGATTTAAAGCTTTTAGCAGTCATTCTTTTATGGTAGGAACAGATGAGCAAACTGATATTTTAATGAAGATTATAATCAGATAATGTCACAAATATATATAGAATATACATTTAATGTAACCCCTGTAAAACCAGGTACAGATATCCTAATTGCAGAGTTAGGAATAGTTGGATTCGAAAGTTTTGTCGAAACTGAAGAAGGGGTAGTAGCTTATATACAACAAAAGGATTGGAATGATGCTATACTTGACGATGTAGAGATATTAGAAAACGATATATTTACAATTACCAATACTTTTAAAGAAATTGAACAAGTAAATTGGAATGCAGAGTGGGAAAATAATTTTCATGCTATTGAAGTAGATGAAATTTGTACCGTAAGAGCACCTTTTCACGAAAAGCCAACAACTAAGTATGATATTGTCATAGAACCCAAAATGAGTTTTGGTACTGGTCATCATGAGACAACTCATATGATGATTCAACATCTTTTAAAAACAGACCTGTTAGGAAAAGAGGTACTGGATATGGGATGCGGAACAGGAGTTTTAGCCATTCTGGCAGAAATGATGGGAGCTGCTCATGTAGATGCTATTGATATAGATAATTGGTGTTATTTGAATTCATTAGAAAATGTAGAGAGAAATCAATGCAAGCATATAAAAGTATATGAAGGTGATGCTGCTTTATTGGAAAATAAAAAATATGATGTGATTATTGCCAATATCAATAGGAATATACTTTTAAGAGATATCCCTGTTTATATGGCCTGTTTAAAAGAAAAAGGAGTACTGTTATTGAGTGGTTTTTACAACGATGACATCGGATTAATAAACGAAATTTGTGTAAATCACAAGTTAAAATTTGTTGAAAAAATAGAAAAGAATTTTTGGGTAGCATTAAAATATGTAAATTAGCTTAAAAGTTGATAATGAGTACTAAAGAGAAAATACTTGAAGATCTGCTTTTAGAAGAGCAAGTAATTAAAGAAAATGAAATCATTTTATTCAATGATGATGTGAATACTTTTGATCATGTTATTGATACTCTTATTGACGCTTGTGATCATACTCCGGAGCAAGCAGAACAATGTTCTATCATTGTGCATTATAAAGGAAAATGTACGGTGAAAACCGGTACTTATGAAGATTTAAAACCAAGATGCAGTAAACTTTTAACTGCAGGGTTGAGTGCAGAAATTGTTTAACATCAATTTTTGAGATTAAGAAGCATAGTTTTTAAAATTTCTACGTTTAACAATATTTTACCGTAATTCATCTAAAAAGAATAAACCATTATATTCGTTTTATAAAAACGAACTAACATGGCTATCATTTCTTTTATAGGCTTTACTTTATTAGTAGCAATTATCGCTTATTTAGCAACCAGGAAAACAAATGAAAACTCATCAGATGGTTATTTCCTGGGAGGAAGAAGCCTAACAGCAGGAGTAATTGCCGGTTCGTTATTACTCACAAACCTTTCAACAGAACAAATAGTGGGACTAAACGGGTCTGCCTTTACAGAAGGTATTTTAGTAATGGCCTGGGAAACATTGGCAGCTATAGCTATGGTAGTTACTGCGATATATTTATTGCCTAAATATTTAAAAAGCGGATTGACTACGGTACCACAGTTTTTAGCAGATCGTTTTGATACGAGTACCAAAACACTAACATCTGCATTGTTTCTTACAGGTTATGTAGTGGTGTTATTGCCTACTATCCTTTATACGGGTTCCTTGGCAATAAGCAGTATGTTTGATATCTCACAATTGTTAGGTGTTTCTAAATCTGTAGCCTTGTGGATTTGTGTTTGGGGGATTGGAATTATAGGTTCTGTATATGCGGTTTTTGGAGGATTGAAAGCTGTTGCTGTATCAGATACGGTAAATGCCATAGGCCTGCTTTTAGGAGGAATATTGATCCCAATCTTTGGATTAGTAGCCATTGGTGGTAGCATGACCGAAGGAATTTTGATATTACAGGAGCGTATCCCTGAAAAGTTTAATGCTATTGGAGATAAAACTGCTTCGGTACCATTCACCACTATTTTTACCGGGATGATGTTAGTACAGTTATTTTATTGGGGAACCAACCAGCAAATTATTCAGCGAGCACTCGCAGCAAAAAACCTAAAAGAAGGACAAAAAGGGTTATTATTAGGATCGTTTATTAAAATATTAGGGCCGTTAATTGTGGTATTACCAGGTATAATCGCATATTATATGTCTTTAAGCGGAACACTTAATGTATCTTCTGCAGATGAAGCTTATGGAGAATTAGTGAAACAGGTACTTCCAAAAGAATTTATTGGTTTTTTTGCCGCTGTATTATTTGGAGCTATTTTAAGCTCCTTTAATAGTGTGTTAAATAGTTCTGTTACACTATTTGGTGTAGATATTTATAAAGAACACCTGAATAAAGGAGCTAATGAGAAAACAGTAGTAAAATATGGTAAATTATTTGGTATAGCTTTAGCTTTTGCAGCTATGTTTATAGCTCCCTTCTTAGAAAGCTTAGATAGTATTTTTAGCTATCTGCAACAGGTGAACGGAATTTATAGTATACCGATTCTAACCATTATTTTTATTGGATTTACCACTAAACGAGTTCCTGCAATTGCAGCAAAAATAGGACTGTTATCTGGGTCTGTATTGTATATTATCAGTGAATTTATAGTACGCCCATGGTTAGTCAATAAAGCGTTGGCCGAAGCTGAGGTCTCAGGAATTACAGATGAAGCTTCTCTAGCCTTAATAGAAGCAGAGGCTTATCCACACTTTTTACATATAATGGCCATTTTATTTTTACTTAATGTAGCTATTATGCTATTAATAGGAAAACTTTATCCTCAGAAAGAGTCATACAGACAAGAATATACTAAACAAGTAGATATTACACCCTATAAATATGTAAAGCAATTAGGAGCCTTAATTGTAATTGTTGTTATTGCCATTTATAGTTATTTTTCTTGATTAGTGATGTAAAAAATGGTTTAAAAAAGAATCATTAAACCATTTTTAAAATCTAAAAAAGTCAAAAACTACACTTTTCTATCTTTTTTTAAATTCAATATGTTGCTATAAAGTAAATCATTTACGGTTTTTACATTGTTTGATATACGATAATATGAAATACTTTTCCTGTTAATTTTTTGTGCATTTCGTCGATTAAATGATGCATTACGGCGATTTGAAGCTATTTTTTGAAATGATTAATAATTGTTAAATCGATAAAAAAACCGTTTAAAAACTCTATTATTTGTTAAAAAATTAAAGAATTAACTCATTTTAAGAAAACATTAATAATTTTATCTCAAATTATATATAGTAAATTTTACCATCAAAAAATTTAACAATTAACACTAACTATCAATTTATTTAAAATGAGAAAACTTAAATCAAAATTTGTCCTGTCTTTATTAGGATTGGGGCTTATTTTTACTTCATGTAGTAATGAAGACACCGCAGAACTTACCGAGCAACAACCACAAGCTGCAATTTCTCAAGATGTTTTGGATAAGATTTCCGGACATGTTTTGAATGCGAATTTTGTAGAAAGAACCAGCTTTGAACTCCCTAACGGAGAAACTCAGGAAGGTTTTATGATTGAAGGAGATATTTTTATGTCTGAAACTCAAGTAGAAGGTCTAGATGATGTACGTGAAAATGATATCACAACAGAGCAATACAGAACCAATAACCTTGTTAGTCAACCTAGAACTTTAACAGTAACAGGTTGGACCGGAGGTGGTGGTTTTGCATTAACTCAAAATATGAGAACTGGTTTACAGTTTGCTATTAACAACTACAACAGGCTTAACTTAAATATCAATTTTGTGTTGAGTTTTAATACAAATATTGATGCCGATATTGTAGTGTTCAGGCAGCCTAATAATAGTGGAGCTGGTGGATCTGCAGGTTTTCCAAGTGGTGGAGATCCTAACAGATTTGTACAAATCTTTACAGGTTTAGACAATGCAGACCCTAATGTAAATGAGCATGTAACTGGTCATGAAATAGGACATTCTATCGGGTTCAGGCATACAGATTTCTTCAGCAGACAAAGTTGTGGACAAAATGTTAATGAAGGTGACGGTGGAGTAGGAGCAGTTCATATTCCTGGAACACCAACTGGATTTGACCCAACATCTATCATGTTAGCGTGCTTTAGCTTTGGTACAGACGGAGAATTCAATGCAAATGATATCACTGCAATGGAATTCTTATACTAATTTAGTTACATAATATACTAAACATCGGTTTACTATATATATTGAGAAAGGAAGTGATATTTTCGCTTCCTTTCTTTTTTGATTTAAAATTGAAAAACTTCCTTTGTAAGAATGTAAATACTCATGATCAGGATAAACCATCCAAATCCGGATTTAAGCCTTTTGTTGGATACATATTTAGATAAATATCCGCCTATTAAGATTCCAAAAATGGTAATAGCCGTAAATGTTAAAAGAAAAGGCCATTCCACGTCGATTTCCTGTAAGTCACCTGTAAAGCCCATTAAAGAATTTATAGATACAATTACGAGTGAAGTTCCTACCGCTTTTTTCATTTCTAAATTGGTCCATAACACCAAAGCAGGAACATATAGAAAACCTCCACCAGCTCCTATAATCCCGGTAATAGTCCCAATGACTATTCCTTGAATAAAAATAATGGCATAAGCAGGCTTTTTATATTCAACTTCTTCTTTTTTTCTTTTAGGTTTGATCATTGCAACGGCTACAAAAAACATTACAACAGCAAAAAACAACATGAGTGCAATATCCTTTGTAAACTCAAAACCGCCAATGTTAAATAAGCTATCCGGGATAGAAGGCACCAAATATTTTCTTGAAAGATAAACTGCCAAAAAAGAAGGAAAACAAAAATAAAGTCCGGTTTTTAGATCAACAACTCCCTTTCTGTATTTTTGAATAGCACCTGCAACGGCAGAAGTCCCAACAACAAATAAAGAGTATGCTGTGGCAATAACCGGGCTATACCCCAATAAATAAACTAATAATGGTACTGTAAGTATAGATCCGCCACCCCCTGCCATTCCTAATAATCCACCTACAAATAAAGCACCAATATACCCAAGAATAAGTTCTGCATCCATAGCAAAATAATAAACAGTAAAAGGAGATCTTTTATACGAAAGGAATCAAAGATAACATTTATATCATAATGTAGAGAAAATTATATATTGAAGGATATTAGTTTTTACATAAAAAGAATTAGTATTTTGGATTTGAGTTAGTACTTTAAATATTTAAAAGATAATAAGAGACTGATGACCGAAATATTAATTGCCGGAACGTGTATCACTGGTTTTTCTATTTTTTTATTAGTGAGAAAAGAGAAGATTACTACTCCTGTTTTGTTCTCTGTAATGGTTTTAACATTATGGTTTTTTCGATTCTTTTTTCTATATTTAAAAGTAAAAGTCGACCTGATCAATATTCCGTGGATAGTATTGGTAGATCAGAATTTATTCTTTTTAGATGGTGTTTTTTTATTTTGGTATACTAAGGCCATTAATAAAGAAACAAAATCAGTATTAAAAGAGAGTTTCCATCTTATACCATTTCTGATAGCTGTAGGGTATGCAGTTATGACATATTTTTCGATTCCGGGAGAAAATTTAATTAGAACATTTCAGAATATAAGTGAACAATTAGAAAAACAAGCTCGGGCATATTCAATTTATGAATTGATTTTTATCCTGGGAATCATTACTCACAATCTTATTTATTTAGGATTAAGTTTTAAAAAAGTTAAAAAATATAATAAAGCTATTTTGTTTCATTATTCTAATCTTAATAAGGTTAATATTAAGTGGTTGAATAAATTCATATTAATATGGTTAATCTTATTAACCTTACCGTTACTAATTTATTTTATCAATTACATCTATCCTGTTTTTGAAATAGGTCTGATACAAAACATATTTGTTTTTTCACTTTTTATATCTGCTGTGATTTTTGGATCTAATGTTTTGATGCAAAGCTATGCGAATGTTACGGTAGCTAAGAAAACGATTTCCAGGCATCGAAATAAATCATTGAAGAACCCGGATCAGGTAGCGCAAAAATTTATGGACTTAGAAAATTATATGCAACAGAAAAAGCCTTATTTAGAGACTAACCTGACTTTAGGTTCATTAGCAGAACAACTTAAAATGAATGCTAATGAATTATCATTTATTATAAATAATCAATCTAAAGGAAACTTTTTTGAATTTGTAAACTTCTATCGTATCGAATCTGTGAAAAAAGCATTGGAATATACAGACGAACAAATAATTCAAATTGCTTATGACAACGGATTTAATTCTAAATCAACCTTTAATGAAGTTTTTAAAAAAGTAACAGGGGTAACTCCAACACAGTACAGAAAAAATGTCGGACAAAATAAATAAGTCCGGATGCTCATTTTCGGACTTCTATATATCATTAATTAATTTGTTTTGTTGTTAAAACAAATAAACAATGAATAAAATTATCAGAACAATCGGAACCTTTTATGTATTATTCTTTTCTACTCTTGTGTGTGGACAGGAAATACCAGAAAAATATAAAAATGCTATTAACGCATTAGAAACAGGCTTGAAAGAAGGAAAATACGATGTATTCAAAGATGCATTAGCTGAAGATTTTAAAGCAGGGATTTACAATCAACCTACAGTGCAAAATGTTATTCCTCAAATATTACAGCAGTATCCTAAGTTAGTTGCTCTCAAAATTTTACAATTTGATGAAAATATAGCCCATATTGAATATGTATTTAATGGTATAGGAAAGCAAGAATCGACCATTACATTTAATGAAGAAGGAGAAATTACTGGAATTGAATTTTTTGATAACATATTAAAAACATCAGCAGCTACTTCTCGAATAGCTGGAGGAGGTGATTTTTCGAGAATAAAGACGTTCACTACAAAATTTGAATTGGTTGAAGGACTTATTTTTATCAAAGTGAAATTAAATGGAAAAGAAGAAGATTTTATTTTAGATAGCGGAGCACCTGCAATTGTATTAAATACCCCTTATTTTGAATCTGAAGACTCTGGAAAATCAGCCGAAGGAGTATCTGGTAAGACAGCTATTCGAAATATTAAAATAGATAGTTTTAACTGGAACGGAATAAAAACTGGAAAAACTGAATTAATCGGATTGGAATTAAGTCATCTGGAAGAGGAGACAGGAAGAAAGTTTAAAGGATTAATAGGTCATAGCATCTTAAAAGATTATGAATTGTATTTTGATTATGACAAGAAAGAACTCACTTTGTTTTCTGAAAGGAATACCCAATTTCACAATACTATTAAGCCTATTGCAGCGATGAATTTTGATTACCAGGCACATATCCCTGTTCTTGATGTTATAATTAAAGAAGAACATTTTAAATTGGGAATTGATACTGGTGCTGCAACAAATTTAATAGGCCTGAAAGCACTTAAAAGATTGCCGGAAAAGAGTTATAGAATAAAAGGAGAAACAGATTTAAGAGGAGCAGATAAAAATATAACTAAAGTATCTCAACTCTTAATTAAAAATGTCATTCTCTCAGGGAGAGAATATAAGAAAATGGATTTTGTGTCTTCGGATATTTCAAATCTCACAGACGGATATAACATCTCATTAGATGGTCTGATAGGTTTTCCATATTTATCCCGATTTAAAACTTCAATTGATTTTAAGAATAAGAAAGTATATTTATGGGAATAAATGCACACACAATTCTTATTAAGGAGTCTTATAAAATAGAAGTGGTAGTTTTTTACTAAGAGACAGAATTGAATAGTGTTACAGGAAAAAAGCAGGTTAACTTTTAGTTGTTTTAGAACACTTTGTTAAAGCTCCAGGTGTAAATTCAAACTTTTTTTTAGCGTATTCATTTTGTTTTTATCCCTATTCAACATATTACACTTCTGTGCCTGAATTTCTCTTTTTAGTTTTGAAATTCAATCAAAATATAAACTATGAAAATCACATTAATAATCAGTGCTTTATTAACTCTGGTAAGTTGCAATAAAACTTTAGAGCAAAATCATAAAGATTTAAGTTTAAATCAAATTATAAACACTAACGAAGATGTATTAACAGATTTTATTGAGGTCCCTGAAAATAGAAGCAAAAAAAATGGTAAAAAAATTGAACTTGCTTATACTGTTATAAAGGCACTTAACAAGAATTCAAAAAAAGCACCTTTGGTTTATTTACAAGGAGGTCCGGGAGGCCCTACTCTTATCATGGAAAATGCTTTTAAAAACACGCCTTATCATAATGACAGAGATATTATTTTAATGGACCAGCGAGGTACTGGTATATCTAATGCTATTTGTGCTGATTATGGAAATAATTTAATTCAGGTATTAGCTAAAGATTTGTCTCCTGAAGAAGAATACCGGGAATTGCGCAAAATTCTTGTCCATTGTAAAATGGAAGCTACTTCTAAAAATATTGATTTATCAGCCTACAATAGTCGTGAAAATGCTGCCGATTTTGAAGATCTCAGAAAACATCTTGGATATGATCAATTCAATTTATTTGGTGAATCTTATGGATCCAGACTAGGCCTTACTATTATGAGAGATTTTCCAAAAAGTGTAAGGTCTGCCATACTTACCGGTGTTTTTCCTCCTGAAATTAATTTCTACGAAAACTTAGTTGGTAATTTTAAACAATCCTTATTTGAAGTTTTTAAAGTTTGTGATAATGACGCTGATTGTAATACAAAATACCCAGACATAAAAACCGATTTTTTAAATGTAATTAACCTTCTTAATAAAGAACCATATACCTTCAAATTTAACAATGGAGATTTTGTGTTGAATACACAAGATGTACTTTTAATGTTACATCAAATGTTGTATAGAAGAAGTACTATTGAGCAAATCCCATCCTTTATAAAAGCGATCGAAACAAAAAATGATGATGTAATCAGAAATTCTTTAAGACCAGCTATGGGAACCATCAGCTTTATAAATTTTGCTATGTATATGTCTGTAAATGCATATGATGAATTAGCTTTTAATGGTGTAAAAGAATCCGTAAAAGATTTGAAAAATAACTCAGAGCTTATTGTGGCTCCTGCTTATTTTGGATCAGATGCAAGGTTGTTAGAAGAGTGGCATTCGTTTAGAGCTAAACCTTATGAAAATAAACCTGTAATTTCTAACATACCTACATTGATTGCAAATGGCAGGTTAGATCCTATAACACCTCCGGGCAATGCGCTATTGGCAGCTAAGCATTTAGAAAACTCTTTTTATATAGAGTTTGAAGCAGACGGACATGGAGTTAGTTTTACTCCTTGCTTTTTTGAATTCTCATTGGAGTTTTTGGACAATCCTGAGGTACAACCGGATTTTTCTTGTGTAAATATGAATACTGATATCCAATGGAAATAAATAAAAAGATACCTTTATGAAGTAAATAAGAAGACAACATGGATATTATTGAGCACAAGGCAAACTTCTTTAAATTAAATAAAACAGATTATAGATTAATCTTTCATTATTTTTTGCTGGTAATTGTGTTTGAATCAATTGTATTTAAAATAGATGACCTTAGTCCTATCTTATATATTAATATCCCGGTTATCATATTAGGGCTTTTTTTAATGATGGCATTATGTAAATGGGTTCTGGATAATTATTTAAAAAGAAGGATTAATTTATTTCTTGTGATCTGTATAGGTTATTCCGGATTATGGGTAATAGGCACTATGACGAATCTGATTGGAGAATACACTTCTTTGGGATATATCCCCTGGGACAGTTACAGAAATATGTCTGTAGGTGATTTAATAGTACGGAATATTGAAAATTCAATAGATAATATTGGAATCCCATTATTCTTAATTTCAACAAAAAAATACTATGATTATTTAACAGATTCTTTAAAACTTTCAAATTCAAAAAAAGAGCTTGAGCTAAAAGTTTTACGTTCACAATTTAATCCACATTTTTTATATAACAGTCTAAATACTGTAGATGCACTTGTAGATAATTATCCGAAAGAAAAGGTGAAAGAATATATTTCAAATCTTGCAGGTTTATATCGTTATCTAATTAAAAAGAAAGACGAAGATGTAGTCTTATTAGAAGAAGAAATTGAACTTGCAAAAAAGTATTTTTATATCATTGAAACAAGGTTTGAAAACGATTATAAATTTTTAATAAAAGAAAAGGCTTTAATAGATGAAAAGTATCTCCCTACCGGTGCATTACTAACAGCTCTTGAAAATGTGGTTAAGCATAACGAAATGGAAGAAAATAAGGCAGTTATCACTGAAATTTTGATCACAAGAAGCTTTGTGCAAATCAAAAATAACATATCGAAATCGAATTCAAAAATTGAATCTTTTGGGTCTGGTTTGAAAAACCTGAAAAAAAGATATGAGCTGTTATCAGATGAAAAGATTGAGGTAAAAAATTTTGACGGCCAGTTTGTTTTAACAATGCCTTTACTAACCATAATCGATTAGTGATATTATGAATATTTTAATATTAGAAGACGAAATTCCGGCATATAAAAAATTGGTAACGTATCTTTCTAATTATTTTGATGATAATTTTGAATACCATCACGCCAGGTCTGTAAAAGAGAGTCTAAAGTTTTTAACAGCGACTCCAAAATATGATCTTATACTTTCCGATATTAAATTATTGGGAGGAACATGTTTTGATATATTTTCACAACTTAAAGTTACCATCCCTATTATTTTTTGTACTGCATACGATGAGCATTTACTAGAAGCTTTTCAAGGCAATGGTATTGCATATATTTTAAAACCATATTCTCAAAAAGAGTTAGATGAAGCTTTAAATAAGTATCAAGTTTTTTTTGGACAACAAGTAAAAGAATTTAAAATTGTTCAAGAGTTTAAAGCGCTATTTGAAAAACAGGAATTACATTATAAAAAGCGTTTTGCTATTAAAAAGACACGAGGCATAAAACTTGTTGAAACAAAAGATATTTGTTTTATAGAAGCCTATGGAAACCTCTGTAAGTTAAAAGATGCTGATGGAAATTTACATACGATTTCGAAAAGTATCGGGAGTTTGTTATCTGAACTGGATCCGGGGCAATTTTTCCGGATAAATCGAAGCTATATTGTAAATATCAATCATCTTGAAAAAATTGAACCCTACAGTAAAAACAGATTATCTATCAAAGTAAGAGGTATGGAAAAACCTATTACAACCAGTACTTCAACCACCAAAACATTTAGGGCCTGGATAGAACAATAATTATTTTTCAGAACCTTTTTAACCAAAAAACTTATGTTATTGTTTATAAAATGAGAAAATTCATTTATATAAGAAACACCTTATTTTAATAAACTTTTCAAATAATTAAAATTACCCAGGCATCAGTTTTTTTAACTTTCACAACATAATGAGATTCATTGACATCAAAGTGTTAATGAAATCATAATAATCAATCTTCACTCTCGTTAAATGATTCATTAAAAGACTCTTGCTTTTATGGCATAATAACGAGTCTCCTCATTTTAAAAAGCCCCCCTTTCAATTAATATTAATACAATTCATTTTTCCTGCTCCAGGCAGGAGAAATGCTATGAAGTATTTTAAAGCACATAGAAAAATTAAAATAAAGTTGATTTAGTTTTTTGTTTACGATTGAAATGCCCCCCAGCGTGAAGAGAATTTTAACTGACCTCAATACACTATGGGAAATTCATTTCTTAATTCGAAAAAGAAGAATGAACGTTCTTCTTCCTTTAACTTATCGTACAATAATTTTATAATTGGGTTAATATTATCCCTTCTTCTCTTTTACTCAGAAGATATTTCAGCACAGAATTGTACTGTAAATGCAGGGATTAATCAGACGGTATGTGAAAACGCAAGTGGTTTTACCTTGTCTGGCTCTGCAACTGGCCTTATTTCCAGCGCTCCGGTATGGTCACAAATTTCAGGGCCATCTGTAATTATTGATGATCCGAGTGATCTTAATACATCAATAACAGGGATGACCGGAGGAAACGTTTATGGTTTTAGATTATCTGCAACCTGTACAGACGGAACAAATCAGTTTCAGGATGTCCTGGTAACAATAGAATCTATAACTATTGCAGATGCCGGGAATAATATTGAATCCTGTCCGGATAGTTCAGGAGCTTTAGTAATTACAGGAAATACCCCTGTAAATGCAGGAGAAACAGGCCGGTGGAGTATAGAAGGTAGTAATAGAGCCGGGGTAACTATCGATTTCCCCAATTCTGCTACAACCACAATCCGACTGGCAGAATCAAATGGAGGAGTGTCTACACTAAGATGGACAATTACAGGCTCCGAATTTTCCCCGGGAAATAATTGTGAATCCTTTTCAGAAATAACGGTAACTAATTTTGGAGGAGAAGATCCGGTAGATGCAGGCCCAAACCAGGTTTTAGATAATTGTTATACCGTTACACAGTCTACTTCGTTGAACGGTAGTTTTGGGGGTAGCGGAATTAATGGTCAACAAGGAACATGGTCGTTTGTCAGCGGTCCAAGTACTCCTGTTATCGGAAATCCAAATAATAATACCACCGGAGTCAGTAACCTGTCAGAAGGTGTTTATGTATTTCGTTGGTCAGTTAGTGGCCCGTGTGTAAACGGGGAAGATACTATGAGTATAACAGTCCCGGCGGCTACACAAGATATAACAAGAGCGTCAGTTGCTCAAAATAATATTCGTTTTTGTGATACTAACATCACGACAACTACTTTGGTAGGAGCTGTTCCGGAATTTGCCGGAGAAACAGTACAGTGGACACAAACGCAGGGACCACCAGTAACTATATTAGATCCAAATAACAGCACCACTCAAATTACGGGCTTAAATGGTTCAAGTACTTATAGGTTTTTATATACAATTACAAATACTAATACAGGATGTAACGATTCTGCAAGTGTTCTTATCAGGTATTCCAATGACCCAATAAGTATAATAGCCAATGGAGGGGATGATATTATAGCACAATGTGGTGTTACAGAAGTAACCATTCCTTTTACTACTACAGGAAGTGGAAGTAATACATTTAGTATTATAAGCGGACCTCCAGGATCTGCCATAGTAAACCCGGGGTCTTTTCGAAATACAAATAACCCCTTAAGAATAGATTTTGATGTAGAAGGAACTTATACTGTATTGCTGAGAAGAAGGGTTTCAGGATCTATACAAACAGGTTGTGATGAGGCTACAGATGCCATTAATGTTACCATTGCTTTATTGCCAACTCCTGCCAATGCAGGAACAGGACAAAATCTGGCTTGTGATGTTACATCTACTTCACTTACAGGAAATATTATAACCACAGGAACATCTTTATGGACTCAAATAAGTGGCCCTAATACTGCTACGATTGATGATCCGTTTGCAAGAACTACTAATATCAGCAATTTGGTTCCTGGTATTTATACGTTTAGATATATTATTTCCGGAGGAAGTACACAATGTGCACAGGAAGAATCTGATGTGCAGGTAGTAGTGTCTTCTTCAAGCTCAGTCGTAACAGACGCGGGACCAGATCAAACGGTGTGTTTTGGTACTCCGATTGGACTGGCAGCAAACGACCCCCCAAGTGATAATTTAATAGGAACCTGGTCGGTAATTACAGCTCCGGTTGGAGCGTCAATTGTTTTTGATGATATAAATGATCCAAATACTTTTGTGTCTGGCCTGGATACTCCTAATTCATCCTATGTATTTCAATGGACCATTACAAATCCGAATGATAATTCATGTCCTACCCCAGGAACAGATTCAGTAACTATAAATACTAATGGAACTCAGGGGCCTAGTCTTGCAAATGCAGGAAATGATCAATGTTTACCATCAGGGACTACCGTTGTTAATTTAAGTGGTAGTGCTCCTATTGCAGGTGAACAAGGTATCTGGACCGCAGTACCAAATACGGGAATCAGTTTTGCCGATGCTACTCAATTTGATACCCAGGCTACTATTGCTGTAGAAGATAGTTATATTTTAACATGGACCATTAGTAACATAACTCCCGGATGTCAATCTACTTCAGATGAAGTTGAAATCACAGTTGGAGACGATGCTATTGCAGATGCAGGACCAGATCAAAGTGATTGTGTAAATGTCTTTACTATGGCTGCCACAGCTACAAACGGAGACGGAATATGGACTCAGGTTTCTGGTCCTGGTGGGTTTACAATTGATGATGATACAAGTCCTACTGCTCAGTTTACATTTGCTTTTTCAGGACAATATGTTTTTCAATGGACAGTAAATAACGGAAGTTGTTCTTCCGATTCAGATCAGATAACTATAAATGCAGGACTTCCTCCGACAACAGCAACGGTAGGAGCAGATCAGGAAATTTGTGATTTGACAACTCCGGTTACGTTATCGGGAAATAGTTTTGATGTCAATACAGAAAATGGAGTTTGGACATTACTTTCCGGAGCTCCTAATACACCAACTATCAGTGATGTAAATGATCCGTTAGCTACAGTAAGCGGATTAACAACCGGATCGTATACTTTTCGCTGGACTATTAGCGGAGAACCATCCTGTCCATCTACTTTTGCAGATTTAACTATAGATGTTTTTGAACCTGCAAATGCAGGGGCAGATCAACTATTATGTGAAGCAGATAATACTATTCTGGAAGCTGCTTTTGGATCAACAGGTACCTGGATACAAGTTTCGGGGCCAGGGATAAGCGGACAACCAGGAACGCCGGCGATAATTTCTCAAACCCCAGCTAATAGTAATGTTGCAGAAGTTACCATTGTTCCCGGAAATACTTATGTTTTCAGATTCACAACAGATTATTCTGCTGTTAGTGGCTGCTCTGATACTTTTGATGAGGTAACGGTAACTACAAGTAACGGCCCTTCTATTGATCCTAATGCGGGAACAGATCAAATATTATGTATTGGAGATCTTATACCTGCTAATACTACAACTCTTAATGGTAATACACCCCCGGTAGATGTAGATACGGCAATCTGGCGATTTGCCAGTCAGCCTGCAGGAAGTGTTGCTGTTATTGATAGCCCGAATAATCCGGCGAGTACACTATCTAACCTTTCTGTACCTGGTATTTATATCCTGGAATGGAATTTTGAGGTTGATAATTGTACAGATGCTGCAGATGTGGTACGTATAGAAGTATTTGAAGCGCCTTCAATAGCTAACGCAGGAGTTGATCAAACAAATGCCTGTCAGTTAAGCACACAATTGAATGCCGTAGTTCCTACTGCGGGAATAGGAACCTGGTCTTTTGCTAATCCTGCTGATGACCCATCAGGAGGAGCTGTAGTAATAGATAATCCGAATTCACCAACCACTACTTTATCGAATATTATAACTTTAGGAACTTATACCTTAACGTGGACAGTAACTAACGGAACTACGTTTTCAAATCCGTCAGCTTGTGCACCTTCGACAGATACAGTTGATATTACTTTTACAAATGATGTGCCGTCTACTGCAGATGCAGGTCCCGATCAACTATTTTGCGATGCAACACAAACAAATTTAAATGCTGTTCCGTTAACAGTAGGTACAGGAACCTGGACACAAACCGCAGGGCCGGGAATAACAGATCCAGGAACAGCAGCAACAATTACAGCACCAAATAACCCTCAAGCCTTAATACTAGGACTTACTGTGGGAACATATGAATTTACATGGACTACAGAAAATGGAGGTTGTTCTTTTAATGATACCATGCAAGTGGTAATTCAGTCACAGCCTCTTACTGCAGAAGCCGGACCAAATCAAACCGTAGAGGAGTTTTCTCCCATAACATTAGGAGCAACTCCGGTAACAGTAGGTACAGGAACCTGGTCTCAGGTATCCGGACCAACTTCAGTAAATTTTATAGATGAAAATTTAGCTACTACTCCAATAACTGGTACTACAGTAGGAGATTATGTGTTTCAATGGACCGTTTCTAATGGTATTTGTAACGATGTTTTTGATACAGTAGCCGTTACCGTTGTAGGTATTGCAGATCTGGAACTTTCTAAAAATGTAAACCCGGTTTCAGCTAATCCCGGAGACGTAGTAACCTTTACAATTTCAATTTTTAATAATGATGCTAATGGAGCTTCCGATGCATCAGGTGTCTCGGTTTTTGACGCTATTCCTGCCGGATATACTTTGGTGCCGGGAAGTGTTAACAACGGAGGTGTTTTTAACGCAGGAGATTTATCAATTACATGGTCTAACCTTAATATAACTAACGGAACAACCTTAGATTTAAGCTTTCAGGCAACTGTAAATGCAAGCGGACCTTATTTAAACACCGCAGAAATTATTGCTTCAGATCAGTTTGACCCGGATTCTACGGTTAATAATAACGATCCGGTAGAAGACGATCAGGATACAGCAGAAGTTACTATTCAGTCTGCCGATTTAAGCCTGAATAAAACCGTTAGCCCAACAACAGTTAGTATCGGAGAAACGGTAACCTTTACACTGGCAATTGCAAATTCCGGAACGGAGACTGCTACAGGAGTGAGTGTTCAGGATGTTCTTCCTGACGGATATACCGTGGTTGCTATAAATAATGGAGGAGTTCAGAGTGGAAATACAATTACCTGGTCTGGTTTAACAATACCAACAGGGCCAGCTACTTCAGTAAGTTTTACGGCTATTGTAAATGCTTCAACAGGAGCAGCTAATGAATATTTGAATATAGCTCAAATTACAGCAAGTGATGTGCCGGATCCGGATAGTACACCCAATAACGATGATGGAGATCAAAGTGAAGATGATGAAGATAGTGCTGCAATTACGTTAGAGCAAGCCGATTTGGAACTGAGCAAGTCTGTAAATCCGACTTCAGGAAATGCAGGAGAGGTGGTAACTTTTACCATTAGTATCTTTAATAATGATGCAGTAGAGACAGGTAATGCCACTGGCGTAAGTGTGCAGGATGTGATTCCGAACGGATTTACATTGGTACCTGGAACGGTAAGTAATGGCGGTGTTTTTAACGGCGGAAGTAATGTAATTAACTGGTCAAACTTATCTATAGCCAATGGAGCTACATTGAATTTAACTTTTGACGCTACAGTAAATGCAACAGGAACTTATACAAACAATGCACAAATTACAGCATCAGATCTTAATGATCCTGATAGTACCCCAAATAACGATGATGGGGATCAAAGTGAAGACGATGAAGATAATGCAACTTTTACTATTGAATCATCCGATTTAAGTTTGGTAAAAGGAATTAGTACGGGATCAAGTGCAACACCAAATGTGGGTGAAACCATTATTTTTGAAATTACGGTAACCAATTCAGGTGGAGATACAGCTACTAATGTATCTGTCACCGATGAGGTACCTCCAGGTTTTACAATTGGTACTGTTAACAATGGCGGTGTTGTAATAGGTGATTTTATCAGTTGGGATATTGCCTCCCTTCCGGTAGGAAGCACCACCTTATCTTATGAAGTCACCGTAAATGTTCCCACCGGAGTAGCCGAAGAATATGTAAATATCGCGGAGATAACTGCAAGTGATCAGTTTGATCCTGACAGTACCCCGAATAATGATGATGGAGATCAAAGTGAAGATGATGAAGATTTCTTTGTGATTACCCCTCAGACAGCCGATTTATCTTTAGAGAAAACCATTAGTGATGCCAATCCTAATGTAGGAGACATTGTAACTTTTACGATTAATTTGAGTAATGGAGGTGCAAACCCGGCTACAGGAGTAAATGTGTCTGATGCACTACCTGCAGGATTTGGAAACATTACCGCAATTAGCAATGGAGGTGTTCAAGTAGGAAATAGAATCAACTGGACCGGACTTTCAGTAGCTATTGGAAGCAATACAACCAGTTTAACGTTTAATGCAGAGGTACTGGCTCCAACAGGAACACCGGGAGAACATACCAATGTAGCAGAGATTACATCAAGTGATCAGGCCGATCCTGATAGTAGTCCGAATAACGATGATGGAGATCAGAGTGAAGATGATGAAGATAACGTAACAGCTACAATACAGCAATCCGATTTAAGTTTAGAAAAGACAGCCAGTACAAGTACACCAAATGTAGGAGATGTGGTTACTTATACAATCACGATCACCAATGCAGGCCCGGATGTGGCTACAGGAGTGAATGTATCAGATATCATACCATCAGGATTAGGTAACATTACATCAGTCAGTAATGGAGGGATCCAGACAGGGAATACAATTAACTGGACAGGGTTAAGTGTGTTGGCAAACAATGGAAGTGTATCGCTTACCTATCAGGCTACGGTGAATGCCCCAACAGGAGCAGCTAACGAATACCTGAATGTAGCAGAGATTACTGCCTCAGATCAGTTTGACCCGGATAGTGATCCGAATAATGATGATGGAGATCAGAGTGAAGATGACGAAGCTAATTTTGAATTGACTCCTGAATCTGCAGATTTAAGTATTACAAAAGCAATTATTAATGGTTCTATTACTCCGAATATAGGAGATGTATTAACCTTTGAATTAACAATAGCCAACGCAGGAACTCACAATGCAACTGGCGTATCGGTACGAGACATTTTACCAGTTGGACTAACATTAACAGCTGTTAACAGTGGTGGGAATCAGGCAGGAAATACAGCGTTATGGACGGGATTATTTGTTCCGGTTAATGGAAGTATTTCGCTAACGTATCAAGCTACAGTAAATGCCCCAACCGGAGCCGCTAATGAATATTTGAATGCAGCAGAGATTACTGCTTCAGATCAGTTTGACCCGGATAGTGATCCTTCAACAGGAATAGGAACAGATGATTTAGGAGATACAGTTGCAGATGATGATGAAACAAGCTTAACAGTAGTTCCTCAAACTACCGATCTTTCCTTAACAAAATCAGTAAATAATACGAATCCGGAAGTTGGTGAAACAATCACATTTACCATTCAGATCAATAATAGTGGAGCCGTGGCTGCAACTAATGTAACCATAGCAGATGTTATTCCTTCTGGATATACTATTGTGAATGGAAGTGTTTCCAATGGAGGTATTTTTAATGCAGGAGGTTCTGAAGTTCTTTGGAATTTAGCTAATGTACCACTTGCAGGGGTAACACTAACCTATCAGGCGATAGTAAATGCACCTACCGGTACTGTTGGAGAATATAACAATACAGCACAAATTACAGCGTCTGATCAATTTGATCCGGATAGTACTCCAAATAACGATGATGGGGATCAAAGTGAAGATGATGAAGATAATGCAACTGTTATTCCGCGTGCAGCCGATTTAAGTTTGGTAAAAGGAATCAGTGCCGGATCAAGTGCAACACCAAATGTGGGTGAAACCATCACTTTTGAAATTACGGTAACCAATTCAGGTGGAGATACAGCTACCAATGTATCTGTCACCGATGAGGTACCTCCAGGTTTTACAATTGGTACTGTTAACAATGGCGGTGTTGTAATAGGTGATTTTATCAGTTGGGATATTGCTTCCCTTCCGGTAGGAAGTACTACCTTATCTTATGGGGTAACCGTAAATGCTCCCACCGGAGTAGCCGAAGAATATGTAAATATCGCAGAGATTACAGCAAGTGATCAGTTTGATCCTGACAGTACCCCGAATAATGATGATGGAGATCAAAGTGAAGATGATGAAGATTTCTTTGTGATTACCCCTCAGACAGCCGATTTATCTTTAGAGAAAACCATTAGTGATGCCAATCCTAATGTAGGAGACATTGTAACTTTTACGATTAATTTGAGTAATGGAGGTGCAAACCCGGCTACAGGAGTAAATGTGTCTGATGCACTACCTGCAGGATTTGGAAACATTACCGCAATTAGCAATGGAGGTGTTCAAGTAGGAAATAGAATCAACTGGACCGGACTTTCAGTAGCTATTGGAAGCAATACAACCAGTTTAACGTTTAATGCAGAGGTACTGGCTCCAACAGGAACACCGGGAGAACATACCAATGTAGCAGAGATTACATCAAGTGATCAGGCCGATCCTGATAGTAGTCCGAATAACGATGATGGAGATCAGAGTGAAGATGATGAAGATAACGTAACAGCTACAATACAGCAATCCGATTTAAGTTTAGAAAAGACAGCCAGTACAAGTACACCAAATGTAGGAGATGTGGTTACTTATACAATCACGATCACCAATGCAGGCCCGGATGTGGCTACAGGAGTGAATGTATCAGATATCATACCATCAGGATTAGGTAACATTACATCAGTCAGTAATGGAGGGATCCAGACAGGGAATACAATTAACTGGACAGGGTTAAGTGTGTTGGCAAACAATGGAAGTGTATCGCTTACCTATCAGGCTACGGTGAATGCCCCAACAGGAGCAGCTAACGAATACCTGAATGTAGCAGAGATTACTGCTTCAGATCAGTTTGACCCGGATAGTGATCCTGATACAGGTAATACAGTAGACGAAGATGGAAACGGAAATGGAGATGATGATGATGAAGATACTTTTGTCATTACACCTTTACAAGGAGATTTATCACTTACCAAAATTGTAGTAGATAATGATATTACGCCTTTAGTAGGGACAGAAATATCATATGAAATTACCGTGAGGAATGACGGACCTAATGATGCAACAAATGTTGTAGTTAGAGATCAGTTGCCTTCCGGACTCGATTTTGTACTCTTTAGTTCTACTTCAGGAACATATAATGAAACAACGGGAATATGGAATGTAGGAAGTGTATCATCAGGAGGAACTCAAACCTTAATAATTGATGCCCTGGTAAATCCTACCGGAAATTATACCAATGGAGCAGAAGTGATTGCTTCCGATGTTTTTGATATCGATTCCACCCCTAATAATAATATTTTAGCAGAGGATGATCAGGATGAAGTAACAATAACTCCGATTAATGTGGCAGACTTGTCATTGACTAAGGGAGTTGACAATCAAACTCCTGATGTGGCAACCAATGTTACTTTTACAATTACTGTGACTAATGACGGGCCAAGTGATGCTACGGGTGTTGTAGTAACCGATCAGTTACCATCGGGTTATAGTTATGTTTCAGATGATGCAGCAGGAGGTTATAATGAAACTAATGGAATCTGGAATATAGGAAACCTGGCCAGCGGAGCTTCAATAACTATCAATATTGTTGCTCTGGTGAATACAACAGGAGATTATACTAATGTAGCAGAAATAACATCTTTAGATCAAACAGATATCGATTCTACCCCTGGTAATAATCTTATTGCAGAAGACGATCAGGACGAAGCTACAACTATACCGAGAGCATTAGTGGATCTTTCTGTAACTAAAGTTGCAAATACATTAACTCCCGATGTTGGCGGACAAATTCAATTTACGGTAACAGTAATCAATGACGGACCAAGTGATGCTACTAATGTAGTAGTTACAGATCTTTTGGCTTCGGGTTATGCATTTGTGAATGCAGTACCTTCTGTAGGAACTTACGAACCGTTAAATGGTTCCTGGACAATAGGAAACCTTGCCAATGGTGTGACTCAAAATATTGTAATTACCGCAAATGTTTTAGCTAATGGGATCTATACCAATACAGCAGAACTTACCGATTTAACAGAATTTGATGTCGATTCGGAACCTGCAAATAACGACGATACAGAAGATGACCAGGAAACTATTAATCCGACTCCTGTTTTAGTTTCAGACTTGTCATTAGTTAAAACAGTAAATAATACAACGCCTCAAGTTGGAGAAACGGTTGAGTTTACAATCAATGTAACAAATGATGGTCCGAGTGACGTAAGCGGAGTTGTTGTGACCGATCAATTACCATCCGGATACACATTTATTTCAAATACAGCTACTGCAGGAGATTATGATGCGACAACAGGTATTTGGAACCTTAACGGAGTACTTCCAAATGGAACGACCGAAACGTTAAGAATTACAGTATTGGTGAATCCAACAGGTGATTATACCAATACAGCAGAAATTACGGCTTCAGGAAATAATGATCCGGATTCTACTCCGGGAAATAATGATCCGTTAGAAGATGATCAGGATGACGCGATTACAAATCCGATTCCGATAGCCGATTTATCTCTGGTCAAAACAGTAGATAATCAGTTTCCTGATGTTTCAGATAATGTAACATTTACAATAACACTTACCAATGACGGACCAAGTGAAGCTACAGGCATTGTAGTGACCGATATATTGGAAAGCGGATATAATTATATTTCAGACACAAGTGGGGGCGCCTACAATAGCGTAAGTGGACTTTGGTCAGTTGGAAATCTTGCCAGCGGTGCCTCTATTAGTCTGGATATTACAGTAAGTATTAATACCACCGGAAGCTATAATAATGTAGCAGAAGTAACTGCTGTTAATGAACTGGACCCTGATTCTACACCTGGTAATAATGATCTTAATGAAGATGATCAAGATGAGCAAAATACTCTGCCTCGTGTAATTACAGATATTTCGGTGACCAAAACAGTAGATAACCTGAGCCCGTCTGTAGGATCTCAAATTACCTTTACGGTAACAGTAACCAATGACGGACCAAGTGATGCTACAGGACTGGTAATTGAAGATGTTATTGCTTCAGGATATCAGTTTGTAAGCGCAACTCCTTCTGCAGGAACGTATGATGAAATTATTGGTTCCTGGGATGTAAGCAGCCTGACAAATGGGGTTTCAGAAACATTACAGGTTACAGTTACTGTATTGCCAAATGGTGAGTATGCAAATATTGCAGAATTAATTGCCCTGGATACTTTTGACCCTGATTCGTCACCTGATAATAACCTGAATTCTGAAGATGATCAGGATACAGTAACACCGGTTCCAACCGGATTGGCTGACCTTTCTATTACGAAAGAAGTGAATATCAGTACTCCTAATGTTGGTGATATTGTTGAATTCACTATCAATGTAACCAATAGCGGGAATAGTAATGCAACAGGAGTGATCATTACAGATCAGTTGCCACAGGGATACACTTATCAGTCTCATGTTACTACAGCTGGTATTTATAACCCGACAACGGGACTATGGAATACCAATGGTACTATCTTAAACGGAGCTACAGAGACCTTGATCATATTGGCAGAAGTAAATGCTCCAACAGGTAGTGCCAATGAATACCTTAACATAGCACAAATTACTGCTAGTGATCAGGCCGATCCGGATAGTGATGCGAATAGTGATGAAAATTCAGATGATTTAAATGATGGAATTGCAGATGATGATGAAGCCAGTGCTTTGGTAATCCCTCAGGTAGCCGATCTGAATCTTAATAAAACGGTGAGTAATGAAACCCCAAATGTGGGTGATGTTATTACGTTTACCATAGCTATTGAAAATAATGGTCCGGATACGGCAACAGGAGTCGCTGTGCGAGATATATTACCACTAGGATATAGCAACATCGCTAATGTTAGTGATAGTGGAAATATTTCAAGTAATATCATCGACTGGAATAATTTGACAGTACCAGTTTCTGGTTTGACTTTAAGTTATGAGGTAACTGTAAACATGCCAACAGGAACTGCCGGAGAATACCTGAATATAGCCGAAATTGTAGCCAGTGATCAATTTGACCCTAATAGTAACCCGGATAATGATGATGGAGATCAGGATGAAGATGATGAAGATAATGAAACTATTGTTTCTCCTAGTGTCGATATCGGTTTACAAAAAGTAGTAGACAATCCAAATCCTAATATTGGAGATCAGGTTATATTTACAATAACCGCTAGTAATAGTGGAAGTATTGGTGCTACCAATATCAGCATAGATGAAGCACTGCCTGGCGGATACCAGTTTGTTTCTTCTACAGCATCCTTAGGAACTTATGATGAGCTTAATGGAGAATGGATTATTCCATCATTAGCGTCACAGGCAACAGCTACTCTGAATATTACTGTAACTGTACTGGAAACAAACGATTATCTGAATATCGTTTCTCTTTCCTTCCTGGATCAGATAGATTTAAATACAGACAATGACAGTGCACAGGCAACTGTAGAACCAACGTGTCTCATTATTTACAATGAATTCTCTCCAAATGGAGACGGAGTGAACGATTTCTTCCAGATTGATTGTATTTCCAGGTTCCCGAATAATAAACTGGAAGTATATAACCGATGGGGTAACATCGTATTCGAACAAAGAAATTACGATAATACCTGGGATGGTACTTCTAACGGAAGAGCTACTATAAATACAGACAGGCAATTACCTGTAGGTACCTATTACTACATCTTAGACCTGGGCGACGGTTCTCAACCAAGAGCAGGCTGGTTATATATAAATCGATAAAAAAACATGAAGTCACCTTATTTAAATACGCTAAGAATGAAAAAATATATTAAAAATATCTTACTGTTTCTGTTGCCTTTATGTTCTTTATTTACATATGCACAGCAAGATCCGCAATTTACTTTTTATACCTATAATACTATAAGTGTAAATCCGGGATATGCGGGATCCAGAGGACATTTATCAATTGTAGGATTAAACAGGTCGCAATGGGTAGGCTTAGATGGAGCGCCCACGACACAGACTTTAGGAATAGATTCTCCTATAGGTAAAAACTTAGGAGCAGGGTTAGTTTTAATTAATGACAGATTAGGTCCGTCTAATGAATTTTATGTAGATGGAAATATATCGTATACGTTGAAACTTGATGAATTAGGAAAGCGTTTGTCTTTTGGTGTAAAAGGTGGCGGACGTGTTCTTAACGTAGATTTTAGTAAAGGTACTTTTCAAAACCCGGATGCAGTATTCCAGGAGAATATCAATTCCAGATTTTTCCCTACTATTGGAGCAGGACTGTATTATCACACCAATAAAAGTTATCTGGGTGCAGCGGTACCTAACTTTCTTGCCCAGGAACAATACAGTGATGTTCAGGAATCTGTAGCAGTAGAACGTTTGCATTTCTTCTTTATAGGAGGAACTGTATTTGATCTGAGCTACAACTGGAAACTCAAACCTTCTTTCTTCGTACAGTTAGTTTCCGGAGCACCGGCTATTGCAGATGTCTCTGCCAGCGTACTGTACAATGAAAAATTTTCTCTTGGTGCCTCGTACCGATGGGATGACTCCTTTAGTGGTTTGGTAGGTATTCAGATAAGTCCAAGTATTAATATTGGATATGCTTACGACTTTACGACAACCAATCTTAGAAATTTCAATTCGGGAACTCATGAAATTTTCCTCCGTTTTGAATTTAAATCCTTAGAACAAAAAATTAAATCCCCCAGATTCTTTTAATTATGAAGCATATGAAACAAACATTAATTCTTTTAAGCCTGTTAATCGTATCCTTCTATACATACGGGCAAAGCAAATACAAAAGTGCTAATAAAAACTTTGATCGGTTGTGGTATAAAGAAGCTGCGGCACAATATGAAACTGCAATCAGAAGAGGCGATGATTCCAAAGAGGTTTTACAAAAAGTAGCAGATGCCTACTATTTTAACACAGATATGGAAAATGCGAGTAAATGGTATGGTCTTTTATTTTCTAAATATGAAGATATTTTAGAGCCTGAATATGCGTTCCGATATATTCATTCTTTGCAAGGAGTGGGTAATTATCGACTTGCCAAAGGACTAATGAAAATTTATTCAGAAAAGATAAATAATGCTCAATTTAGAGTAGATCATTTAGCTGAAAATGATAATTCTCTTGATATTTTATTAGAAAGACAACCTGAATTTTATATCACGCATCTTTCTATCAATACTAAATTCTCAGATTTTGGAACTGCTTTTTATGATGATAAAATAGTATTTGCATCTACTAGGGATACAGCGATTACACATACCAGGATTTATAAATGGAACAATCAGCCCTATCTTAATTTATTCCTGGCAGATACAATACAGGATGGAAGAGATTTAAAAAACCTGGAACTATTCTCAGATGCCATTAACACTAAATACCATGAGGCGATGGTAGCTTTTAATAAAGAAAAAAATGTAATGTATTTTACCCGGAATAATTTCCAGGATAAAAACTTAAGCAGAGACGGAGAAGGTACAAATCACTTAAAATTGTATAAAGCAACTTTAAAAAATAATGAGTGGACTGCTATTACGGCACTACCTTTTAATAGTGAATCGTATTCTGTAGGACATCCTACCATTAGTCCGGATGGAAAACGTTTGTATTTTGTATCTGATATGCCCGGTACATTAGGCGCAACCGATATTTTTATGGTTGAAATATATGATGATGGAAGTTATTCAAATGCTAAAAACTTAGGTCCGAAAATAAATACCAGCGGTAGAGAAATGTTTCCTTTTATTACTGATGATAAATTATACTTTTCTTCGGATGGGCATTTAGGATTAGGTGGCCTGGATGTGTTTGAAAGTAGTTATAAAGATACATATAGTAAACCAATTAATTTGGGAAAACCTTTAAACAGTAATCGGGATGACTTTGCTTATATCGTAAATGAAGAAACACAACGTGGTTACTTTTCGTCTAACAGAATTGGAGGAAATGGTGATGATGATATCTATTCTTTTCAAAGAATTCAGTTAAGCTGCTCGCAAAGAGTAGTGGGAACCGTAGTGAATGAGCAAAACGGAATCCCTGAAGATAATGTTACTGTGAATTTGATAAGTAAAGATGCTTCTGTATTAGCAACAACATCAACAAATATAAACGGTGAATATTTCTTTGATTTGACTGTAGATTGTGATGAAAAATATACAGTAGAAGTTACTAAAGATGGTTTTGACCCTTCAAAAAAATCTTTTGTGAGTACATCGGTTAATGAAGCCTTGAACCGAATCCCCTTAGGGATTAAAAAACGAAATAAACTTATTGTCAAAGAAGACGGAGTATTAAAGATAAAAATCGGAATTATTTACTTTGATTTTGATAAATCGGATATTCGTAACCAGGCAGCTATCGAATTAAATAAAGTAGTAATGCTAATGAATGAATATCCGCAGATGGTCATTAAAATTGAATCGCATACCGATTCCAGAGGAAATGACGATTATAATGAAAAGCTATCAGACAGGAGAGCTAAAGCAACACGTGATTATATTGTCTCTCAAGGGATCAATGCCAATCGTATAGAAAGTGCTATTGGTTATGGTGAAAAACAATTAATTAATGATTGTGCTAATGGTGTGGAATGCCAGAATGCAAAACATGATTTAAACAGGCGATCTGAGTTTATTATTTTAAAATTAAATTGATAAATAAGATCGTATAAAATGAATAGCTTGTATTTTTGTTTTTCATAAATCAAATAATGAAGTATTATTTGATACAAATACCGAAAAATAAGAAAACCATGATAAAAAAAATCAGTTTGTTGCTTTTAATAGGTGCTTTGAGTATTGTTTCCTGTAAAAAAGAAACTTCTAATAAGACAATAGCACCAGCACCTACTCAAATGCAAAAGGTAATTGCAGTACACGATGAGGTAATGCCAAAAATGAGTACAATTAATTCCCTGGTTGTTCAATTAAAAAAAGTGCCGGATTCATTACAAAATGAAGAATATACAGCTGCTATTAAAAAATTAGAAACATCTCATGAATCCATGATGGATTGGATGCGAGGTTTTAGTTCTCGTTTTGATTCTGATGAAATAATAAAAGGCAAAGCATTATCTGAAGAAAAACAACAATGGTTGGATGAAGAAGAGGTAAAAGTAGAAGCTTTAAAAAAACTAATCAATGAAAGTATAGAAAAAGCAGAGTCATTACTTAAAAATTAATCAGGTATTATTATTTTTTTTATATTTGAATATTAAAGATAAGTAACAATACGTTACGCACTTGTTTTTTAACTTTAAGGAAGAACATTGGAAAAACAAGTGTATCTCTACGGAAAGCCTCCGTATACCTTAAAAATCAATAAGAATTGATTAGGTATGCGGAGGCTTTTTTAATGCGATAAACTTATGATTACTGCTAAAGACATAGAAAGTGCTTATCAGAATATCAAAAATGATATTTATAAGACACCGTTGATTTTTTCTCCCGAGCTAAGTGAGATTTCGAATGCTAAGGTGTATCTAAAACTGGAAAACTTACAGCATACAGGATCTTTTAAAATACGTGGTGTTTTAAATAAAGTGAAAAGCATTGACAAAAAAGAGTTTAAGAAGCCATTTGTTGCTGCTTCTACAGGGAATCACGCAGCGGCTTTTGGATATGCTTCAGAAAAATTTGGTTTTAAAGGAACATTGTTTTTACCGGAAAAGACGAGTGAAGCTAAAGTGAATGCTCTTAAAAATTATGAGATAAAAAAAATCTTTTATGGTAAAAACAGTATGGAAACCGAAGCAAAGGCTACAGCTTATGCGAGGGAAGTAGATGGAGTACTGATTCATCCGTATAACGATGTAGAAATTATAAAAGGTCAAGGAACTGTAGCTCTGGAAATAAAAGAACAACTCCCAGAAGTAGATACAGTTTTAGTGCCTATTGGTGGTGGTGGCTTGATTTCAGGGATTGCTTCTTATTTTAAAGATGATGAAAAAGTTGATGTCATAGGATGCCAGCCTGTAAATGCAGCTGAAATGTATCAGTCTGTTCAAAAAGGAAGTATTGTTTCTCCTAGTGTTTTAGATACTATTTCTGATGCTTCTGCCGGCGGAATTGAAGAGGGAGCTATTACCTATGAAATCTGCAAAGAATTGATCTCCGATTTTGAATTAATTGAAGAAGAAGCGATTAAAAAAGCAGTTGCCTTTTTGGTAAAATCTCATCATATCCTGGTAGAACCCACTGCTGCAATGCCGGTTTCAGCATTATTAAACACAAATATATATAGAGGTAAGAATGTAGTTTTAGTACTTACCGGAAAGAAAATAAATACATCACTGCTCACAGAAATATTAAATAAATATGGCAACGATCATTAAAAAAGAAGAGATACTGTTTATTGTAAAAAATGTAGATGTAATCGCTGCAATGGAAGAAGGTTTTATTGCTTACAGTAATAAAAATACAGTAGTGCCTCCTGTAGCAGAATTACTTTTTGAGAATCCTAAGGGAGAGGCTCATATAAAATACGGATATATTAAAAACGATGATTTTTATGTAATTAAAATTGCTTCCGGATTTTATGAAAATACAAAACTTGGAATTTCATCGAGCCAGGGATTAATGCTTTTATTCAGTCAGAAAACGGGAGAGATCAAAAGTGTATTGTTAGATGAAGGATATTTAACCGATGTGAGAACTGCTGCAGCTGGAGCATTGGCAGCTAAATATTTTGCTCCAAAGAATATTAAGGCTGTAGGAATTATTGGTGCCGGGATTCAAGGAAGACTCCAATTGCAATACTTACAAAAAGATAACCCTTGTAAAGAAGTTTGGATTTGGAATAGAAATCTTGAAACTGCTCAGCGTTATAAAGATGAGTTGGGAGCCGATTTTAATATCAATATTGCTGAGAATCCATCAGAAATAGCAAAAAACTGTAACCTTATTATTACTGCAACACCCTCGGAGAAAGCATTGTTAAAAGCAGAAGATGTTCAACCTGGTACTCACATTACTGCTGTAGGTTCAGATACTTCTGCCAAGCAGGAATTGGATAGTGAAATTCTTCGGAAAGCCGATTTGGTTATAGCCGATAGTATTCCGCAAAGTAAAAGCAGAGGAGAAATTTACAGGGCTGTAAAAGATAAAGCGATCTCCGAAAAAAAGAGTATTGAGTTAGGAACTGCAATTCAAGATAGGAGTTTACACAGAACTAACGATAATCAGATCACGGTTACCGATCTTACCGGGGTAGCAGTACAGGATATTATGATTGCAAAAGCAGTTTACTTAGAGTATTTAAAATCAGTGAAATAAATAAACTTTTAAAGGTATGATAAAAGAAAGAAGAATAAAGCATGGAATATTTTATAGTATTTTTTTAATGCTTGTTTTGGGATGTAATCAAAACAAAACGACAGATCAAGAAGAAACCCTTTCGATAGGTTCTGATATTGAGATATTGGATGCAAATAGAGATGGAATTATTAATCCGTATGAAGCTTTAGATGTGTTATTGCTTATGCAGGAAGAAAACCAAAAAGAACTTAAAGTAGCCTCTTTCTCATCTATTTTAAAGGAGTATAAAAAGGAAGAAGCGGAAGAAATTAAATCATTTTTTGAAGAGTTTGATCAGAATGGAAATGGTAAAATAGAACTTTCTGAAGCAGATGAGGAAATGTTAGATATCATAACAATGATGGATGAAAATAAAAATAAAGAAGTTACTATTTCGGAAATGACAAAATTTGATTTTGCTAGTGCTTTTTTAGCCAGTGAAGAAGAGATAGATGAGAACATAGCAAATATTTTTGAAGAACATGATGCAATAGATACCATTGAACTCACAAAAATACCGGAAGAAGAGCAAGAAAGATTTAGTGCCTGGGATATAAACCGCGATAAAATAATTACAAAACAGGAAATTAAAGATTTTGAAACGGCAAATAATACACCGGTACGATTTGAAATTAAAGATACAGTTGCTTTGATGAACGGAGTTATAACCAATGAATTTCCGGCTACAGTACTTCAGCTTTTATTTGAGCATCCTGAAGTAACTACCATTGAAATGATGATTGCTCCGGGTTCTATTGATGATGTGGCCAACTTACGTGCTTCTTTGTACATCAATAAAAGCGGATTAACCACAAAAGTGAATGCTTATAGTCATATAGCATCCGGAGGAACAGATTTTTTTCTTGCAGGAAAGCAACGTATTGTAGAAGAGGGAGCTGTAATTGGAGTTCATTCCTGGGGAGGTGGAGCAGTTGCAGCTACCGATTTGCCCAAGGATGATCCGTCACATGAAAAATACCTTGATTATTATAAGATAGTCAATATTCCTACAGATTTCTATTGGTATACTTTACAGGCAGCTCCAGCCAATGGAATGCATAATATGACTAAAGATGAAATAGAAAAATATAAAATAAGAACTGAGAAATAATTGAAATCCCTATATAAATAACATATGAATATTCCGATTTTTGAACTGGAAAGAGTCCAGTCGTTATATGAAAATACAGTAGACTATAATTTAACAGAAAGCGGATTTCATCCGTATACGCTTAACGAATTATTAGAAAAAGATCAAATAGATACACTCACCAATACCGTTTTAGGTTACGGACAAACAAATGGATCTATTCCGTTACGAAAGCAAATTAGTATCATGTATAATGGTATTAATGAAGAAAATATACTAGTGACAAACGGATCTTCTGAAGCTAATTTTGTAGCCTGTCATACCTTATTGGAAAAGGGAGATGAAGTGATTATGATGATTCCCAATTATATGCAAATATGGGGAATTGCAGAAGAAATGGGATGTACTCTTAAAGCATTTCACCTAAAAGAAGAAACCGGATGGAAGCCAGATTTGGCAGAATTAAAATCGTTAGTAACTGCAAAAACAAAAATGATTGCAATATGTAATCCTAATAACCCCACAGGTTATACGCTTACTATCGAAGAAATGCAGGAGATTGTTGAGATTGCTAAAAGTGTAGATGCATGGATCTATAGTGATGAGGTATACAGAGGCGCAGAGTTAAACGGAAAAACTATTGAGAGTTTCATCGGGATGTATGATAAAGTAATGGTGAATGGAGGGCTATCCAAAGCATATGCATTACCGGGACTTCGTTTAGGGTGGTTAATTGGTCCGGAAGAACTGGTTTCAGATACCTGGGCGTACCGTGATTATACCTCTATTACTGCAGGGATTATGAGTCATTATATTGGTGAAATTGCACTAAGACCAAAAAAACGCCTGGAAATTTTAACCAGGAATAGAAATATGCTTAACGAAAATCTGATCGCAGTAAAAGAATGGTTGGATCAATACGGAGATTTATTTGAATATACACCACCTCAAAGCGGAGGAATGTTATTTATAAAATACAACCTGGATATTAACTCCACCGAATTGGCAGAATGGCTGCGTACTGAAAAAAGTGTATTTATAGTTGCGGGTGATTGTTATGGCATGGATTATCATTTTAGAATAGGAATAGGGGAGCGAAAAGAATATATTTTGGCAGGGCTAGATAGAATAAAGGAAGCCTTAAAAGAACGATTTAATTTATAAGTTAATTATATAATTAAGCTTCCGGATTCCAATCCGGAGGCTTAATATATATTAGTATTTTATTTTTAGACCCTTTGGTTTCTTTTAATTTGTGAAACAACCTGTAGATACCATGTAGAAAGACTTTAACCGGGTTATTAGAATTTAAAGGTTCAGGTATCAGATTATACTTTACCTGAAGTATTGGTAAATAATCTCCTTTGTAGTTATTAAAAGAAAAAAGAAAATTTAATTAAAAACTGTAATTCTAGAGTTTGAAATATAACTTATTAAATACGCCCTGTAAGAATTCAGAATTAAAATTAAATAAAGATGAAAACGTCAAAAAAACTTTTGCCTCTCCAAAAAATTGCTGCAGTTTTTATTATTACAGGAAGTATCATTACTATCGGGCGAATTTTAAACCTGATTGATAATGCAAATGAAGCGTATGAAGATGTTGCTGCTTATATTTCACTTATTGGTTTTATTTTATACTTATGGCCTTTATTTTTAAACAAGATGAAAAATAAGCAGAAGAACGTTTTGTAATTTTTTAATAATTTCCCTTTTACATAGCTTCTTGCAACAAATGAATTTTTTCAGTTAAATCTGTATTTATTTCTTCATTGACAATCTTACCTTCTGAAAAATTATTATGAAATGATGGCATAGAGAAATCGGCTACGATATTCCCACCCAAATGAGGGAAAGACGTTTTAGCGGTTTGGAGAACAGTTGCACCTCCTCTTCCTCCGGGAGAGGTTGCCATTAATAGCATAGGTTTGTTTTTCCACACTTTTTGATTAATCCTGGATAACCAATCAAATGCATTTTTAAAAGCTACTGAATATGATCCGTTATGTTCAGCCAGTGAAATTACTAGTCCGTCTGCAGCGTCAATCAAATTGTCAAGCCTTATAGCTTCTTCCGGAATACCTTTTTCGTTTTCTAAATCTATACCATATATAGGCAAATCAAAATCATTTAGATCTACCACCATAATTTCTGAATCCTTAAGTTGATTCGCTGCATATGTTGCCAGTGTTTTATTGATAGATTTTTTACTATTGCTTCCGCCTATTGCTATTACTTTTTTCATTTTCCTCTTAATTTTTGTATTAATTGTTTTAGCGTTTCTGCCTCGTCCGAACTTAAATTAGTCATCATTGGTTTATGAAAACTGTCAACTTTTTTATCCAGTTTTTTTAATAATTCGAGCCCTTTATTGGTAATAATGATATCCATTTTTCTTCTGTCATCTGGACATAATGTACGCTTAACCAAACCTTTTAGGGCCAGTTTATCAACAATACGTGTAACATTACTGGAGCGTTGTACCATATGTTCTAAAATAGTATTTACAGAAACAGGTTTACCTTTTGCTCCACGTAATATGCGTAGTACATTAAATTGTGGCTCATAGATATCAAACTCTTTAAGTTCTTTAGATACAGAATCGGTAATCCAATGTCCGGTTCTTATAATTTCAAATACAGCTTCAAAATAATTATTCATTACATATACAATATTTGTAGGTACAAATATATAATTTTATCCCGAATTATTATATATACAGATTTGCATTTTACATTAAATAATCAATAGTTTAATCAGGATTTATTGTTAAAATATTGATAGTTAAATAATTATGTGTATTTGACTTGAAGAAAATTGTCCATGCTAAAGCGTGTATCCTCCATTCTTTTTTTTTGAATATGATCTAATATTTGTACTGTCGATATTGACAAAGAATTAAAACAATATAAAAATGACTAGATTAAAAGCTTTGAATCCTGAAGAAATTTCAGGAAAATCAAAAGAACTATTTAATGGAATACAAAGCAAATTAGGAATGGTACCAAATATGATGAGAACTATGGGAAATTCTCCTGCAGTTTTAGAAGCATATTTAAATTTGAGCGGAGCTCTTAACGGAGGTACATTGGGTGCTAAATTAGGAGAGTTAATTGCATTGACCGTAGCAGAAGCAAATAGCTGTAAATATTGCCTTTCTGCGCATACCTACATAGGAGCTAATTTAGTGAAGATAGATAATGAAGCGCTTACTCAAGCTCGCCAGGGAAAAAGTAATGATACTAAAACAGAAGCAGCTTTAGTTTTTGCAAAAAATCTTGTAGATAAAAACGGACTGGTGACTTCTGATGATGTTTCAGCAGTGAAAAACGCAGGATATACAGATGGAGAAGTAGGTGAAATTGTAGCTAATGTGGCCTTGAATATTTTTACGAACTATTTTAATAATACTGCGGAAACCGATATTGACTTTCCTGCTATTTAAAGCATTGTTATAATTTATAATTATAAAAAAAAGAAAATGAAAAGAATTAAATTTTTAGTACTAGGATTAATATTATCGATAGGATCATCTGTGGATGCACAAATTGAGCCGGTGGATGCCAATGGATTAGCCATAGGAGGATATGACGTAGTAGCTTATTTTTCAGGAGTTGCGAAAAGAGGCTTTGAAAGCTATTCAACTAAACACAACGGAGCTACTTATTATTTCTCCAGTGAAGAAAATAAAGAAGCTTTTAAAAAATCTCCCAAAAAATATCTGCCGCAATATGATGGATATTGTGCATGGGGAGTAGCCGCACAAAACACTAAATTTCCTATTAATCCTGAAACTTTTGATGTTGTAGACGGGAAGTTATACCTTTTCTTTAACGGACCGTTTAAGGGAAATATATTTGATACTTCTATCCCCTGGAATGCAGAAACAACAAGTTTAATTGCAGCAGGGAAAAAAAATTGGCCAAAGGTTAAAAAATCGTAATATGATGATGAACACTATGGTATGTTTCAATGCATACTATAGTGTTTTTAATTAATTTTAAAGTAAAAAATAATGGAACAAAAACCTCCGTTTCCTCCGTTTAATGAGGAAACTGCACAACAAAAAGTGCAAATGGCAGAAGATGCGTGGAATAGTAAAGATCCTATAAAAGTATCTATGGCTTATACTAAAGATACAGAGTGGAGAAACCGAATTGATTTTATAAATGGAAGGGAAGAAGTACAGGCATTTTTAGCAAATAAATGGAATAATGAACTGGATTATAAACTCAAAAAAGAGCTTTGGGGCTTTAGAGAAAATAGAATAGCTGTTAGGTTTGAATACGAATATCGTAATAAAGAAGGACAATGGTTTAGGGCTTATGGAAATGAAAACTGGCAATTTGATGAAAACGGATTGATGGAAAAACGCTATGCCAGTATTAATGATTTGCCTATTGAAGAAGAAGATCGAAAATTATAAAACATTATGAAGGAACGTCCTCATATCTCAAAAATTCGTATTTACCCTGTAAAATCCCTGGACCCTATTGAAGTTTCTGAAGCGGAAATAGGGATAAGATCCCTTAAAAATGATAGAGCTTTTGCCATGATTACAGAAGATGGAGGCTATGTAAATGGTAAGCGTACAGGAAAGGTTAATGAATTAAAAGCGTCATACGATTTACAAAAAGGAATTATAAATCTGTCTCATAGAGGCAACCAAACTGTAGATGTTTTTGAGCTCAAAGAAGATAATGATCTTTTAAACACATATTTATCCGATTTTTTTGGAATTAAGATAGCATTGATACATCGTAATAAGGGAGAGTTAATGGATATTCCGGGGGCAAGTAGTGCGACCATAGTTGGTGAAGAATCTATAACATCAATACATAAAGATATCAATAAGTATTCTCTGGAAAACATACGACTACGTTTCAGGTCAAATATAGAGATAGCTGGCGTTCCTGCATTTTGGGAAGAAAAACTATTTAGAACTCCGGGAATCGGAATTCGTTTTAAGATAGGTGATGTTGAAATGATAGGAGTAAGTCCGAGAGCCAGGTGTAACGTTCCTCCACAAGATCCTTTTACAGGAGAATCGGATAGGTCTTTTGCAAAAAAAATGATGAAAAGCAGAGCAGATAGTTTACCGGAAGATAGTGATTTGCCACATTATGGCAGTATGTATCATTTAACTGTAAATACCTATTTACCGGAAACAGAAAAAGGAAAGTGGATTACTTTAGGTGATGAAATAGAAATTTTAGAACCTGTAAACCTTAGATAATCCTACCTGTTAATTTTGATGAAATATTATATGGATAACAACACGCATACCCTCATCAACAAGCAAACAAAAGAATTGGCTTTTAAGTTATATGAATTTGATAAGATTAGTCATTTTGATCATATCCAAAGACTTAACTATTACTCTTTGATATGGATAAAAAAAGGGAGTGGGACCGCTACGGTCGATTTTAATACTTATGAATATAAAGACAATTATCTCTTTGCATGTACGCCTTATCAACCTTTTTTATTTGCTCCTGAGACGCAAACAGAAGGAGTGATTATACATTTTCACCCGGACTTCTTTTGTATCCATAGGCATCATAATGAAATAGCTTGTAATGGTGTCTTGTTTAACAATATTTATGACCCGCCTTATATTGTTATTGACAAAACTACCGAGGATACTTTAAATATGATTTTACAGGAAATGTTTAAAGACATTAAAGAAAATGATATTGCAATGAATGAATCGGTGCTTTCGTATTTAAAATTATTCCTTATTAATGGATCTCGAATCAAAGTGAGTCAGAATCCGGAGATTCCAAAACCCGGGATTGAAGAACATTTTATTGTTCAAAAGCTTAAAAACCTTATAGACGAGCATTATAAAACCAAACATTCTCCTAAAGATTATGCAGAAGCTTTACACATTTCAACAAAAGCACTTGCCAAAATTTCTAAGAACTATTTTAATAAAACCCTGACGACTCTTATTTCAGAACGCATTATTATTGAAGCGAAGCGAGAATTGTATTTAACTAATAAATCGATAAAAGAAATAGGGTTGGAATTAGGATACGAAGATGAGTTTTATTTTAGCCGTTTTTTTAAGAAACATACAGCTATTTCCCCTTCTGTCTATCGAAAAACAGTAGGTTTTAATAAAGCGGCCAGTTTAACTTAATAGAAGAGTGAAATTAATTATTTTTTGTTGCGTACTATTTTATAATTCAAAATTGTGTTTAATTTCTCCATTTATTCTAAGAAAAGAATGTCTCAAAATTTTTAAGTCTTGAAACTCATTATACTTTCTGAAATAGGTTTCTTTAAGTTCAGTTAAAGATAATTCCTGAAGAAATCCGCTTTCTAAATTTGTATACCAATATAGTTCTCCTTGTCCGTTATAGAAGTTTGCCGAAATTATACCTGTCCATTTTTCATTTTGGTGAGAATTCAAAACCTTAGAATTACTCTCTGAGTCTATTGATTTAAAGTTAAATTGTTTGTTGTTCCTTATAATAATTATGTTTTGACAATTTGTACATTGGAATATTTCATTGAAATATTTTGAACCTATGCTTGTTGCGTCATGCCAATCTTTATTTTCAATCTCAGTATAAAAATCATAATAATCCTGATCGGCGATCAAATGTCCTTTATAGGCAATAAAATCAGTACTGTCAGATATAACATACCCGCATTTACATTTTATTTTTGACATAATAAAAATTCTAAATTCTCAACTTTATTAAATTATTTATTCATCTATACTCTTATGTTGTTTTTTTCTCAATCCGTAAATCATGTTAATTGGGAAAACTATTTGTCCTAAAATCGTAAATAATGTAATTAGTGTTATGATTAAATTCATATTATTGTTGAATTTATATTCTGTTACTTCATCTCGATAAAACAGCATTGAGGTTGAAGTAATAATTACTCCTCCAAAAGTTAATCCAATATGTATTAGATTCAACCATTTTGATAACCTTTTATTGGTTTCCTTCATAATCCGGTATCCAAGCCCAATTATTCCGAATAGTATTGAAATTAGCATTGCTAAATGAAAAAAGAAAATCACAAAATAAGTATCATGAACATTGATGTCTAATGTAGTATCTCTATTTAAAATTCCAATCAGTATTATTATTGGAATGGTAAATAAAAAAATAAAATGTGGTTTTTCAATTATTTTGCTCATCTAGATTGATATAGTGGTTCAGCTGTAATTTTATTTTTACTATTAAGCTATGCTAAATTATAGATGTTTTTACCAATAATATTTTTTCAAAGGTTGATTCCAAATTCATAATAAACTCCTAAAGCAATAGCTAATCGGTTTTGTTTATTCTCTAAATCTTTTTCGTTAATTCCATCGCGAATAAATTTGACTGATAAAAATGGATTTATATCTGGAACTTTTATCTTTAGAGTAAGAAAGTTTTTAATTCCTTTATTAGATATTTTTTGTATCAAACAACTTTGAAAAGATTTATTTAAACTCAAGAACTCTCCAGACTCTTCAGGTTCTGATTCATCTAGCCTTATTTCTTCTATCTTAAAGTCGTCAGAATCTTTGTTATAAACCCAAATATTTAGCTTTTTTATTTTTTTGTTTATACTTTTAAGATCAGGATTTTGAAAGAAACTTGGAGGTAATTTTTTATCAATAAAATCTTTTAGAAAGACGATATATTGTTTTTCTTTTTTAAGCCCGCTATATTTTTTTTCAAGCTCTTTTTCAAATTTTATTAATCCTTCTGCTAAAACTTGTGAACTATAGGTATCTAAACAATTTGAATTTTCATTCAATTTTGAATACTGTGATTTATAACTAATAAGTCCAAAAAATAGTAGAAAAAAAAGGTTTTTCATATTATTAAAATCAGTTATTTCAATCCACTAGCTTAACTATTTTCGAATCATCTAGTTTAAACAAATCGTTTGATATTTCTTTATTGATTACTTTAGTGACTTCTGAGACAGATTTAAAAAGACCTTCATAAGTACTTTCATTTCTTATACTAATAGCTCCAGATTCTTTTACATATAAATTCCAAAATCCTTCGTTATGGCCTTTATACTTTTTTGGGTTTAACTTGTATTTTGGGCTGAAATAATATTTCCCTCTTTTGGTTTTATAAAATGAGTTTGGATCGGTTGATTCGTAATCTAAAATTACATATTCGCACATTTCTTTTAACACTTTTTTCTTTTTATTGGAAATTCTCTTGATTTCTAGAAGTTTGTTTTCCTCGACATCTAATCTGTATTTATAAATAGTATCAGATTTTTGATATTCAATATATGAATATCCTTCATCTAATCTGGTTATGGATTTTGTCCATCCTAAATCACCATAAGTATTATGAATCATAATATATTTATCCTCTTTAATATATGCTTTAAATGAATTTCCCATTTCTTTTTTTAATATCTCTATAGGGATATTTTGATTAATCAATTCATATTCTATTTTGTAATGCAATTCTCCTTCGAAAAATTTTTGAGCATTTATTTTTGAATTTAATACTAGTGTGGAAACTAAAATTAACAGGGATAATTTTTTCATTTAGTTGTAATTATTGCTAATATTTGGATATAATCATTGACTAAAACTCTTTAATAATTTAAATCTAATATAATAAGATACTTTAAAAGTAAGAAAAATATTTCAAAAATAAATTACAGATTATAATTGTTGATACAAAAATTTTTCATTAATACATTTTATTTGGATTTAGAGAACTTTTAGGAATTTGTTGAATTGAATCCCAGTGCTCACATATTTTCCCAGCTTCATTGAATCGGAAGAAATCCATGGTAACGTATTCATCATTTCCCAGCCACGTTTGATGTGTATGCAAGGCTACTAAATTTCCTTCGGCAATACATCGGACAAATTCAATGGATTTGTCTGGATATTCTTCTTGCATTCTTTCAAAATAATCAATAAACCCTTTTGTACCATCTGCTACATCAGGATTATGCTGAATATATTCATTTCCAACATAATGTTTAATAGCCTCTTTAGGTTTTCCTTCATAAGTAATCTTATAAAAAGCAATTGCATTTCTTTTATTTTGTTCTACATCCATTTTAATGATTTTAATTAGAAATCTCAACGTAAGATAATGGATATCAAATAAGAACCCTAAAAATTCATTCAGAATATAACCTTGATCTGGCATTAAATTTGTGGAAATTCGATTCATATATTTGGCATTACTATTTAATTACAGGTTATGAAAAAGAATCTCGTTCCGATTTTAGTTTTGATTATCACACTTTTAAGCTGTAAGGGTACGAAGTATACTCTTGATCCGGATTCAACTCCGTATGGTGTAGACTTTTCAGAAGGGAAATGGCTCCTTAACGAGATAGACTCTCCATTAATATCAGAAGAACGGTCAACTAAAATTGTCGAAAAAACGCTAAGGCCTCAATTGGGGAACCGACTTGTACATGCATCTGAAATAAAAAAGACATTCACGTATCTTCCGATCAAACCGGAGAAGTGGAAAATTGAACAAGTCAAAAATCAAACGGGATTTGATTATTTTATAAATATTAAAGCTCAACGCATAAGGGAAGAAGTAGGAAGTTTGAGTACTGGAGAGATTTATCAAAAACAAAAAAATGTAGCTGACGCAATTATAGAAATATACAACCTGAATACAGGAGAAACGATCCATTATCAGCGTATAGTCGGTTCAAATGGCGTAGATGAAAGTGATGACGATTTTTTACTCATGAAGGATGCCGACATGATTGCTTTAAGTTGTATTAGACGATTGATGAAAAAACTGAAATAATTGGCATAAAAAATACGCTTATGTTAACAGATAAAAGTATAAGAAGGAACCCATTAACCTGTTACTGATTTTAGTATGTCTTTTACTTTTTATGGTAAATAGAAAAAATGCCAGAATTAATGAAATGAAGAATGCAATTGTTGTCATCTTTTCTAAAATTAAATTCTTATCCATAAACTATTAAATCAAGAATTGTAGAAGTCATTCCGTAACCAGTACCCCAAAGTGTATTGATAACGCATTAATAGTAATGTTTGAAAGTAAAGTTTTGGCATTTTTATCCATTGAAAGCTCAATAAGATTTTCTTCAACTGTTTGCTTTTGATATGATGGATTTTTATAACTAATGATAAACATGCTGATAAGAAAAATGGAGAGTTTGATTTTCATTGTTTATTAAGATTAATTGTTTTTTCCCATTTCGTTATCTATTAATTTTAGTTTTTCGATGACATATTTACTATTTGGAGTGATTTTCAGAAATCGATCATATATGTTTTTGGCAAGCTCATATTGTTTTTCTGATACATATACTTCTCCCAATACATAAAGGCAGTTGGTAGATTCAGGATATAATTCCAGGTTTATCTTATACAATTCAATTGCTTCCTGAATTTTACCATTGTTTTGCATAGTATATCCAAGCCTGCCCAATACACGCTCATCAGGTTTGTTGTCTTGATTTAAAGTTTCTTTGAGCATTTTGACAACCGTATGAATATCTTCTTGATGGAGTTTGTTTATTATTTTATTTGGAAGCGGAATATTAGGTTTAACATAAATCTGATTTTCTAAAATCTGATCTATACCATAAGTAATTTCATCCATAGCCAATGCTCCTCCGTGATTGGTAAGCAGTATAACATCAATATTTTTAGAAAGATTTTTTTGGATTAAAGAACGATAGCCTTCCGTGCTTCCGTCATGCCTGACATAATTGTCGTTGTTTTTTACGAACGGACTCCAGCCAAAACCATAACCAAATTCATCATTACCAAGTTTATAACTGATTTCTTTCCCTTCGATTGTTCCGTTAGTAAAAGCTAGTTCCATTGTTTTAGAAGAGATGAGTTTATTATGACGAATTCCCGAATTCCATTTTATTAAATCATTCACAGAAGAATAAATTCCTGCCGGACCTATTACAGAAGAATTATAAGTTGATGCTAATCCTAATATATTATAAGGATAAGCTCTGTTATTATCTGTGGCAAATTTTTCTTTTGACGTTGTAGTTCTTCTCATATCAAGAGGATTGAATATTTCTTTTTGAAAAAAATCTCCAATTGTAGTTCCTGACACCTTTTCTATAATAAGTGCCAATAAAACATAGCCGGTATTACTATAAGAAAATTGTTTGTTTGGGTTACCAATACTTGAATCTTCAAGAGTTTTTAATTTATCTACAACGTCTTGGTTGTCTGGGTCTTTTATTTGGTAATACATTCTATCTGAAATACCCGATGTGTGCTGCAGAAGGTTTCTTATGGTGATATTCTTATTTATTGATGTAAGTTCTGGTAAATATTTATCAATAGAATCGTCATAATCTAATAGTCCTTTTTCTTGCAACATCATGATCCCCATTGCTGTAAACTGCTTTGAGATGGAAGCAATATAAAAAATGGTTTCAGCGTTGATTTTATTTTTAGAATTTTTGTTGACATACCCATAAGATTGATTAAAAACCAATGTGTCATTTTTTAGAATAGCAATTGAGCCGTTAAACATTCCGTTGTTATGACTATACGTTATTAAAGAATCTAATTGTTGAGCCGGATTGTTTTTTTGAATTTGTTTCTGGTCAGAGTTTATAGAACAAGAAGTAAATAGTATGCAAATAATTAAAAGATTGGTAAATAGATATTTCATTTGATGATTTTTTGATAAAGACTATTGAAAATTTTTGATGTGACAAGATGTGTCATAATTAAAAACGACCATAAACAAAAAAACTTTAAACAATACCTTATAGAATAACGTATTAGTATATTACTGGAAAATCCAGGGGAAAATATCATCATGAGAAATTATTCGGTAGAAGCATTAGTCGCTTCTACAGGGTATAAAAATGCTTCTTCATTTACCCAGATTTTTAAAAATTATCTTAGCGAAAGCCTTTCTTCTTTTTTTAAATAAAAAATACCCTGAAAGAAAACAATAAAATTGAGTAGCTCATTAATAAATTAGTAAATAAAATTATTTCATTTTTAACCGATTGAGGAAAGGATAACAATTCCACTTTTTAAATAGTACTTTTACAGTAATTTATTTTGCATTGTGAATAATGAAACACTTCAAAACAATATCAGAATATTGCAAAGGGATTAATATCAACTCTCCAAGGCATCCTCATTTTGATATTCGTAGTTTTGAAGAAAATATGGATACTGTGCATCCGCAGATGCCTGCATTCCGGCATGAATTCTACGCCATTGCAATTAAATCTGATGGAGATGGAAAAGTCATTTCCGGGGAGTTCTCAAATTTTCCTGATGGAGCTTCCTTATTTTTCAATACTCCTTTTCAGTTGTTGTCCTGGGATATCGTCCCGAGTTGGAATCCCCTTACTACCAATTTAATTATTATGACCAGGATGCAGAAGTCAATGAAGCTATCACTGAAGCAACCAAATGGTTTAAGCAGAAAATGTAATAAAATAATGATATTTGGATAGCGATTTAGGTTTGAAGAAGTTTAAATCGCTGTTTTCTCTCCAAAAAATAATAGAAATTACTCTTTTAAGACCTGCTTAAGTTTTGCAAGATAACCAGTAGTTACTTTGAGTTTTTCATTAAGGATAGTAATTGTCTACAGAGGAAAAAGATACTCTTTTGGTGATGCTAATAACAGCGCAATTCCATATTATAATCGCCATTTAACTTTGAGGCAATATCGTTGCAGCTTCTCCCTACAAAGAGAATACCTGGATAAGTTTTAAATTTTGAAAGATGATTTAAATTTACAAATCGTTTCTCCCTTTTAAACGAACTTCTATTTTCTTCTTTTTTACAGTTAAACGTTTCATGATGTCCATCAAGCGTGAATCTTTAGTTTTTTTATAGATTTCATTGATAGCTAATATCAAACGCTTGGCTTCACGAGATGCTACGACCCTGTCGCTGGTAGACATATTACTCATCTTCGCTTTTTCAAAAACTTCTGCTTCATGTAAAATATCCATAAATTTTATTTTGTTTATTTTTTATATAAAAATGTTAAACAAAAATACTATTTTTATAGTAATTAATCAAATTAGTGTAGTTGTATAAAAATTAAAAAACCTGTCATAATGAGAAAAATAGCAATCATAGGAGGAAGCAAAGGTATTGGGAATGCTATATTGAATGAATTATCAGAAACCCATCATGTTTTTAATATCAGCCGAACAGCTCCAGATATACCGTCATCTAATGTAACCCATCATTCATGTGATATTTTGACTGATAACTTGCCGGAAATTGAAGAACTGGATGGCCTGGTATATTGCCCGGGGAGTATTAACCTAAAACCAGTTTCCAGGTTACATCTGGATGATTTTCGTAACGATTTTGAAATTAATGTGGTAGGAGCTGTGAAAACGGTACAGAAATATTTACCACAATTAAAAAAAGGGACAAATCCTTCTATTGTGCTTTTTAGTACAGTGGCTTCTAAACTGGGAATGCCTTTTCATGCAAGTGTCGCTGCTTCAAAATCGGCTGTTGAAGGCCTGGTGAAATCATTAGGAGCAGAATTTGCACCAACCATACGCGTTAATGCCATTGCTCCGACAGTGACCGATACACAACTAGCCTCTAAATTATTAAGGAATGAAAAAATGATTGAAAATATGATCGAGCGTCATCCTTTAAAAAAGTTTTTAAATCCTGAAGAAGTAGCATCAACCGCTCAATTTTTACTATCGGATAAAGCAGCTTCATTTTCAGGACAGGTATTTGAAATGGATTGTGGGATTGTGTCTTTTAAGATATGACCGTTTAAAAATTGTAAAGAAAATTGTCAATGACTGTTACAGTAATCAGATTGCTTGTTGATTTTGGATTATTGATTTTAATTTGGATGATTCAGTTAGTCGTGTATCCTGGCTTTTCATATTATTCCAGGAAATGGCTAATAATCTGGCATAGAAAATATACTGCTTTAATAGGTTATATTGTAGGTCCTTTAATGTTGGCTCAGTTAGGGTTTTATAGCTATCAACTTATCAATTCAATAACGCTTTTACATGTAATAAGTTTATCAATGGTGGGTATTATTTGGTTAATTACTTTTTTGCAGTTTGTTCCTGCTCATAAAAACATTTCAAAAGGCAGAATACGAGGCAATATACTCAAGTCACTCGTATATAAAAACTGGTCACGAACAATTTTATGGACACTATTATTTATACTGAACTTTGCTAATTTTTTAATGACGACATAGCTAAGAGTTTTATAGATCGTTTAGATATCGTTCACCATTATCAATGTGTTTATCTCTTTTCTCTTGCGGCATTTTATCGAACATACGGACAAGCATTCCTAATCTTGGATTTTTCAGAAAAAAAGAGCGATGCTTATCCATAAATCGCCAGAAAAGTCCGTCCCAGAATTCTTGCCATTCCCCTTTTTTATAATTACTCATTTTCATCAGATAATTACTACCGCTTATATAAGGCTTGGTAGCCATTAATCCGCCATCGGCAAACTGGCTCATTCCGTATATGTTGGGCACCATTACCCAATCGTAAGCATCGATAAATAACTCCATAAACCATTGATAGACTTCATCGGGATCAAATTCACATAGCATCATAAAATTCCCCAAAACCATTAATCGTTCAATATGATGACAGTAACCGGTTTGCAATATTTTTTTAATAGTCAAATCTATAGGAGGTATGCCAGTGGTACCGTTGTAAAACGACGATGGAATTTTCCTGGTAAAACCCCAGAAGTTACGAGTGCGTTCATCATTTCCGCGACTCTCGTATATACCTCTTATAAATTCACGCCAACCAATGATTTGGCGAATAAAACCTTCAATAGAATTAATAGGAATGTTGTGTGTTTTTACATATGCTAGACTTGTTTGCACTACCTCTTCGGGAGTAATTAAGCCCACATTAAGCATAGGAGTGAGCACACTATGATTAAGAAACGAATATTCCGCAACTATAGCATCCTCATAACTACCAAATTCCATGAGTCGATGTTCTAAAAATTGTTGAAACCAGGATTGTGTAGTATCAAAATTAGTAGGGAACAAACAATACTCGGTAAGACTCCCCAAATTTTCAGTAAAGTGAGTTTCAACATAATATTTTGCTTCCACATAAAAAGGATCTGCATCGGGAAATTGAAGAGTTGGTGGTATTTTATTAGAAGGATACTTTTTTCTGTTTTCAGTATCAAAAGTCCATTTTCCACCGGTAGGCTTTCCGTCAGAATCTATTAAAATATTTCTTTGCTTACGCTGTTCGGTATAAAAAGAGGTTTGATGGTATTTTTTCTTGTCCTTTCTGAAAAAAGAAGATAGATCCTCTTTCGAATTCAAAAACAAAGGAGAGTCAAAAACAGTAGAGGTCATTTTATGCTCTGAAGAAGCATTTTGAATATGCTTTTGTAACCAATTATCAGTCGGATCTATATAGTTAATATGGGTGATCCCTTGCTTTTTTAATTCAGGAATAAGTGTTCTCACATCCGAAATATCTTCAGCCGCTTCTATGTAATATACTTCCAGGTTTTTAGCTTTTAGAAAAGCTTCATAAGCTTTCATGGTAGCTCTGTGAAATGCTATTTTTTGTTTGTGAAATTTGTATTGTTTAAAAAATAAGAACTCTTCTATTAAATAAATAGAAGATGTCACTTTAAAAAGAGGAGAATCTTTAAAAAGTTGATGCGGAAATATAAGATGTACGCTATTCACTTATGCGATATTTATTTTTTCTACAACGTTCACTACAATACTTTACACTTTCCCGGTTCTTTTCCCATTTTTTTCGCCAGGAAAAAGGACGTTGACATACCAAACATATTTTTTGAGGCAGGTGTTGCTTTTTCATTAATTAAACTCAGGTACTTCATTCACTCTTGCATAAGGATATTGCGCTATTTTTTTTAACTCGTAATAACTATTCAATCCGGAAATACCTACGCTGTTGGATTTCTCTAAATCCATCTCACCATCATGGATCGCTGTGTCGGGTAATATCAGATGAATCAGTTCGCCAATGACCAGAGTAGTCCCATTTAAAGGAATAGAGATCATCTCTTTAAAACGCATTGCCATTTTAAATCGGCTTTCTTTTACAAAAGGAGCTTTACAACTTTCGATGTATTCTTCACTTAATCTGCAACGATCAAATTCAGAAATATCTCTATCAAACTTAGCTGAGGTGTAATGAGCCTGTTTGGTAAATTCAGGATGAATATGATTGATGGTATATACATTATTCTCTTTGATATTCTGAAGCGTGTGCCCTGCTTCTTTGGTTGAAGGCCTTGCAATAAAGCCTAATAGAGGCGGGTTGCTTCCCAAATGTACCACAGAACTAAATATAGCGAGATTGGTAGTACCATCTTTAGCTATAGTTCCTATTAAGTTTGCAGGTTTGATGCCGGTTACAGCATTAATAATTTTAAGTTTTGTAATACGGTTCAGGCCTGAAATGTCTTGTTGCGTATAATGTATACTATTTGTTTTTGTTGACATGCTTTTTTAATAAACGTTGCTTTTCTTTTTTTACTAAAGGATGTTTTTTATGCCCCCATATTTTATCTCTGGCAGAACGAGAACTTTCTTTTAGATCTACTATCGGAAACGGATAATCAATCCCGATATTCACATTACAGAAAGTTTGTTCCATGGAGGTCATTTTCCATGGCTCATGAATATAAGCTACAGGGACACTTGTAAGCTCGGGGATCCATTTTTTGATAAAAACCCCTTCAGGGTCATGCTCTTGAGAGTTTTTTACAGGATTGTACAAACGTATTGTATTGATCCCGGTAGTGCCTGCCTGCATTTGAAATTGCGGATAGTGGATACCGGGTTCATAATCCAGAAATTGCTGTGCGAGGTGATACACTCCTTCACGCCAATCCTGATCCAGGTTAAGTGTTAAAAACGATACCAGCATCGCTCGCATCCTAAAATTAATCCACCCGGTATGAATTAAAGCTCGCATACAGGCATCTATTAGAGGGTATCCTGTTTTTCCTTTTTTCCATGCATCGAGAAATACCTTATTTTTTTTATGAGGTAGTAACTCGTATCCTTTGTTGATACATAATGTTTCATAACTGCATTCCATTTCAAATTTTTGGATAAAATGACAATGCCAGTGTAACCTGGTGAGCATTGCAGAAAAAGCTCTTTTGTACCCAGCTTTTTTAGAATATGGATATATAAACTGAAAAGCTTGCCTGATACTTAGGTTTCCCCAGGCTAAATATGGAGATAACCTGCTACATGCTATTCTGCTCTCGTTAGGTTTTGAAATGTGTTTATGATAATTACCTCCTCTTTTTTCAGCAAAAGACCTTAGGTATCTCCAGGCATTTTTTTCTCCCGCTGGTTGGAATTGCTTTGGATAAGTGTTTAGCTGATCAACGAATTCTGATGGAATAGGAAACGGATGTTCCGGTTTGTCAATTTTAGAAGTAGAGTAAGTATTGTGTATTACAAGTTGATGCATATAGTGATGCCATTCGGAATTCCACGTATCCCTGTTTTTGATTCCTCTCAAGATCCCATCACGTTGAAATTCGTGCCACAACATGTTATGCTTCCTGAAAAAATGAGCAGCTTTTTTATCTCGTAACCAGGTAGTTGCTGTTCCGCTTTCGCGAAAACTGAATATGTTTTTTATATCAAAATGCTCTTTTAAATAAGTAAATACATCAATAGCTTCTGCATAGAAAATCAGTACTTCTTGTTGAAAAGGCTTAAGTCTCTCATTCATTACTAGTAATGAATGATATATAAATTGTAGATGACGAAGGCTTGTATCCGGGTATTTGATCAATGAAGGTTCAAACAGGTAGACCATCAAATAGGGAATGCCAGCATTTTCGGCCTTAAAAAGAGGCTCGTGATCTTGCAAACGAAGATCACGTTTAAGCCAGACAATATTGATAGCCTCTTTCTTCAATATCGTTTACTTATTCTATTTCCTGAAATGACTCTTTGGCGGGAACATTTAAAGCGATTGATATCCGGATTTCTTTTTTTAAGATGTTTATGACTCACTCCGCTATTTATACGTTTACGCCAACGTTTAAAACTAGATGTTTTAAGCTGCCCTCTCATTAACTTAATGACTTCTTTTTCTGCTAACCCAAACTGAAAGAGAATAGCTTCAAAAGGTGTCCTGTCTTCCCAGGCCATCTCTATGATACGGTCGAGTTCTCTTGCTGTTAATATTTTATTTTGAGGTGCCTTCATCTACTTTTTGCCAAATTTGTTCGGTGTTGAGGTAAAAACTACCTAAAGCCGTGAAATTACATTGATCTGGTGCTATCAGAGAAAGAAAAGTTTCGTCATTTTCTCTTTTGTATAAATGATAGGTTTCTCCAATTACAGGTTCAAAAGAAAATTTAGCATTAAAAATAAGCTGGTTGTATTCAAATTCTTGCATCAGTTTTTCATACTCAGCTTTTAACTCCAGGTATTTGGTTTGTACCTTGTGATTTACTTTGTTGATACTTCTGTTTTTCCAGGCAAGTGTATCGGTAGTTGTAATTACCGGAGCTCCTACATTGGTAGCATAAGATTTTAACGATGCATCATATTTTTGATCATCGATATTGAAAACTACATTATCCGGTTTCTTTTTGTCAGGCATTTGAATAAGAATCAGTTTAATTTTTCAAGTTGTTGCATTACTTGCTCAGCCTCGAATGTTTTTTGGTCGCTAAGCTTTCTGTTTGAAACTGAAAGACGATGCGCTTCTTTAAGCAGTTTTTCATATTGTAGCTGCAGTTTTTCTTTTTCTGATTTTTTTCTAAATAATTTAAACATAAAGTGTTTTGTTGTGAATGAATTTTTGTTTAAAGATAAGTTAATAAAATTAAACAAAAAAAATACAACCTTTAAACTAAACTTTTTAAAAGTTAAATGGATTGTTTGCTATCACCCTGTGACTTTTTTTCTTTGAAAATCGAATCATTGAAGAAAAAATACTACAGGAAATTTATAATAAAAAGAGGGGAGAATATTTTTCGAATATTCAAAAAGAAGACTGGGCATTTTCATCATTTTAAGTCTCTTTAAAATGATAACATATTTTTAATAGCTTTTCCACCATTGATTATATTGTGAATGCTCATCATCAATAAGTGTAGGCTTGCCTATTTCTGGTGTGATTAATTTTATATTTAACTCATTAGCCTTTTTAGTTACCCGTTGAATGGGGTCTGTCCAGGAATGTTGAGACAATTTGAAAGCTCCCCAATGAATAGGCATTATTTTTTTTGCTTTTACATCTAAACCGGCCTGAGCAGTTTCTTCGGGAAACATATGTACTTCAGGCCATAATTTATTGTATTGACCACATTCTATCATTGCAAAATCGAAAGGGCCATATTTGTTACCAATTTCCTTAAAGTGTGATGCATAACCGCTGTCTCCACTAAAAAAGATATTTTCGATATCAGATTGAATGATCCATGAACACCAAAGAGTTTTATCTCTGTCTGATAATCCCCTTCCGGAAAAATGTTGCGAAGGAGTGCTGATAAAGGTTAAATCGTCAAATTTTGTTTCTTGCCACCAGTCTATTTCAACAATTTTTTCTTTTGGAACTCCCCATTTTTTCAAATGATTTCCAACACCTAGAGGCGTAAAAAAGATATTGACTTTATGCTTTAACTTCTTAATAGATGCATAGTCTAAATGATCGTAATGATCGTGTGAGATGAGGACAGCATCAATTTTTGGTAATTTTTCAATTTCAATAGGTAATTCTTTACTAAAGCGTTTTGCACCTAATAATGGGTGAGGAGCAGGAACACTACTAAACATGGGATCGATTAAGATACTTTTATTTTTCATCTGTAATAAAAAAGTAGAATGACCAAACCAGATAAATCGGGCTTTTGAAGCGTAATTTGCAATGTCTAAAGAATCTATTTTTTGCGTTTTTAAGGATAACTTTGGCCTGGTGCCAGGAACATTTTTAAATATTCCTCTAATGGCTTTGAGCATATCTCCACTGCTCATTTCCGATTTTACACCTCCAATATTAATAAACTGTCCGTCTTTGTAGTTTTGAGATTTGGCATATACTTTTTGCTGTTCTTTTGTTGCTTTACCTCCGAATTGCGGACTTAAATTTATAAATAATACTACTGTGATTATTATAACACCAATAAGTACTCCTAAGGTTACTAACATTTTTTTTATGATTTTGAGACTTTTTTTCATTTATCGAAATACGAATTTAAGTAATTGCGATTTTGTCTGGTCTTACAAAACTATCCAAGAGAAAAGACTTTAGTTTGTATATATTTTACATTTAATAAAGAAAACTTGAGGAGTAATTCTTTATTTGTATAATTTTTTGACTAGTTTTTCGATTGACATGCCTTGAATCAGGATTGAGAATACGACTACTATATAAGTGATAAATAAGAAAAGATCTCTATTCATAATTTGTGTCAGGCTTAGCGCAAGCGCAATCGATATTCCACCTCTGAGCCCTCCCCATGTCATTACAACGTTTGTTTTGGGAACAAAATCGAGTTTTTTCTTGAAAAAGTTAATCGGTAGTAAGAGGGATAAATACCTGGCTATAAGGACTACAGGAATAGTAATTAATCCGGCTACAAGATATTTTGTGTCGTATACCAGAACGAGCATTTCCATGCCAATGAGTACAAATAAGATAGTATTCAGTAACATATCTATCAGTTCCCAAAAACTGTCTACATATTCTTCAGTAGTATGAGACATTGCATTTTTTCTCACTCGATCATTTCCAATCACCAATCCGGCTGTAACCATAGCCAAAGGAGCAGAAAGGTGAAACTGTTGCGCGATAAAGGTTCCAAACATCACCACAGCAAGGGTAATGATAACTTCTATCTGATAATCGTCTATTCGTTTCATATTACGATAGGCTATCCACCCCAGTAATAACCCAAGTGCAATACCTCCAATTACTTCCTCAACAAATAGCATTACGATATGTGAAGGTTCAATAGTTTCTAATCCGACATCTGCGATTTGAAAAATGGTTAGAAAAACGACAACACCAACTCCGTCATTAAATAATGACTCTCCTACAATTTTTGTTTCTAATTTTTTTGGAACTCCGGCCTTTTTTAAGATCCCGAGAACTGCTATAGGGTCTGTAGGAGAAATCAAAGCCCCAAATAACAAACAATACACATAATTTGTATCTAACCCCAAAAGAGGGAGTAGTAAGTAAAGAGCCGTTCCAACCAAAAAGGTAGACGCTAATACGCCAAGGGTAGAAAAAGCCAATATAGGCCACCGCTGAACCTTAAGTTGTTCAAAATTGGTATGTAGGGCTCCTGCAAACAATAAGAAACTCAACATGATATCCAATAGTAATGATTTAAAATCTATACGTGAAATGATATATTTTTCGGCATTTAAAAGCGTGTCATCAAAATAACTCACCCCAAAGACAATCAATGTAAATACTATGGTTATAAGCATTAAACCAATAGTATTAGGAAGTTTTAAATATTTAACATTGATATAGCCAAAAACAGCAGCTAGTAAAACCAGAATAGATGCAATAAAAAAAAACTCCATAATACTAAAATCTAAGATAAAAGGATGAGTCGGGTTAAAGATTTAATCAGGTGTCTAAAATAGGTAAATTAATTTGACAATAAAATACAGATAAGAACCAAGACTTTTCCTTAATTATTTAATTATATAAAAAGACTTAATATTTTTTTCTAAAATCATAAGGTGTAATTCCTACGTTATTTTTAAAGATTTTTGAGAAATATGAATACTCATAAAAACCTAACTGAGTTGCGATTGATGAAAGCGGGCTTTTAGAATGAACAAGCAAGCGCTTAGCTTCCAATAATAAACGTTCTTTAATAATAGTTGAACTGGTTTTATCTAAAGTGCTTTTAGTAACTCTATTAAGATGTTTGGTAGTAATATTAAGCTTATCTGCATAGAATGCTACTGATTTTTCTACCTTAAAAAAATCTTCTAAAGTGTTCTGAAATTGTTCCAGAATGTTCAAATAGGTTTTGGAAATAACGGATTTATTTGGATTCAGACTTGTATAACATCTTGCCAGGTCAATATATATTTGGTTGATTAAGCTATTTAACTTTTCGTACTTATAGATAGCATCATTTCGGTATTCAATATTGATTTCCTTAAAAAGTAACTCTAATTTATATACTTCCTTTTTATTTAAATTTAGGGTAGGCGGATTTTCGTGAGTAAAATAAAATGGGAATTGAGAAAGATTACTATTTAGAAAACAAAGCTCGTAAAAATCCTGAGTGTGAAAGAAGATATAACCTTCTGGAGTATCCGTAAACTTCCAGTGATGTGTTTGGCCGGGTTTAAGAAAAAATACACTTCCGGGTTGGATAGGATAGGTGTTGAAATCAATTTCATGAGTACCAAGCCCGTTGGTAAACAACACGCAAAGAAAAAAATTATGACTATGAGGTTTAAATATTAGATTTTTATTTTGCTTTGTGTGATTTACAAAACTATTACTGTAGAATTCATCTGTATTTAATTTTTGTCGGAATTGTCCAATATTTAAAATTGGTAATGTTTTCTCTGATCTCATAATGTCCTAAATGTACAAATTATGGAGAAATCTCTATAATGTTAATAATCAGTATATAAATAACTTTGTACCGTTTTAAATGTATATTAAAAATACATCTATGTACTTGTGATATAAGTATAAAAATCAGATTTAAAAATTATATATCGAGAGTTATTTAAAATATATGAAACTATTCAAAGGAACTAAGCTATATAGTATTTTGACAGGAAATTGTCCTGTTTGTCAAAACGAAAGCATGTACAAAGAGAGCAATCCTTATATTATTTCCAGGTTATTTAAAATGCACGAGCGTTGTAGCTCCTGTGGCACTAAATACAAGATCGAACCTTCTTTTTTTTACGGAGCTATGTATGTGAGTTATCCTATTGGGTTAATCTTTGCTGGAATTGCATTTTTGCTAGCCTATGTTGTTCTGGATTTAAGCTTAACAACTACATATATCATTATTGTTATTGAAATGGTTCTTTTATTACCGGTTATTATAAGATTATCAAGAAATATTTGGATAAACTTTTTTATGAACTACAAAAAAATTGAAAAGAAATAACGGTAAATACTGTCTGTAAAACTGAAAAATATAATCATTTGAATAGGCGTAAGCAGTACACTTTATTTTATTCATAATAAAATTATTCAAAAGCTAAAATGAGTTTATAAAAACGTTATTGCGTTTAAATTTCTGAAATTTAAACTCTCCCAATCACTAACTTCTTGTATATAAAAGTGATTCTAAAATACTTTTGCCCTCGTTTAAAAAAGATCAGCAACGTTTAATGAAATTTAAGTTTCTCATATTAATTTCCTCTTTGCTTTTAGTTTCTCTAACTTCAAGGGAAGTATTTAGCACGCAACCTCTGGAGTGTATTACTTCAGAGGTCGAAGAAGAAACTTATGTTAATTTGGTTACCTCCATTACCGATGAGGTTACTATTGAAGACGGCGGAAATTTTGGAAACGGAGTTTTAACTCAGCAGTACACTAAAATATTACATGTAGACATTCCTGTAAGATTAAGTATTGGTGTTTTTTCTGATGTAGTTAATACAATTAAAATCCCTTGTTACATTTTCTATAGTCGTTTGAAAATAGCGTGCTAATCTCCTTTTTTTGGATATCAAAGCTGTTGTATTCTTATGTTACAGAAGATTTGAGAATGCAATAAATTTCATTCTTAAAGCAACTTTCTTTTGATATTCCAGAAGACTTACTGTTTTCAACCTACAGTTAAGTTTTCAATACTCCAGTATAAAATTCAATTTGTCAAAAACAATCAAAATAATGAAGAGAATCTCTAGTATTTTGCTACTACTTGTACTCGTTAGTTACAGTAGTTGCAGTAATCATAAAAAAGAACATAAAGAAGAAGTCAAACACCTGGTGACCAGTCCAATAAAAATGGATACTATTATTACCAAAGACTATGTTTGTCAAATCCATTCCATCAGGCACATCGAGTTACGAGCCCTTGAGAAAGGATATCTACAGAAAATATCTGTAGACGAAGGACAATTTGTTAAAAAAGGACAGTCGATGTTCAAAATAATGCCAAATGTATATCAAGCCGAATTGAAGAGAGCCGAAGCTGAAGCTGATGTTGCATCCATAGAACTTAAAAACACAAGATTATTAGCAGAAAGCAAAGTAGTGTCACCAAATGAACTGGCAATGTCTAAAGCCAAATATGAAAAAGCAAATGCAGAAGTTATCATGGCTAAGACTCACCTTGGATTTACCAATATAAAAGCTCCTTTTGATGGCATTATGGATCATTTACATGTACGGGAAGGAAGTCTATTGAACGAAGGAGAGCTATTAACCACATTATCAGATAATAGTAAAATGTGGGTATATTTTAATGTTCCGGAAGCCGAATACCTGGATTATACTATGAGTGGTAGCAAAGAAGATAAAAAAGAAGTAAGTCTTCTGCTGGCCAACAACAGAACGTTCAATCAAAAAGGAGTTGTTGAAACTATTGAAGGAGAGTTCAATAATGAAACGGGAAATATCGCTTTCAGGGCTACGTTTCCAAATCCTGATGGTATTTTGAGGCATGGCGAAACAGGTAGTATTCTTATGAAAGTGCCGCTTACAAGTGCTTTGATTATACCTCAAAAAGCCACTTTTGAGGTACTGGACAAGAAATTTGTTTTTGTGTTGGATAAAGACAATATCATTCGTCAAAGAGAGATTCAAATAGCGGCAGAGTTACCGCATTTATTTGTTGTAGAGAAAGGACTTTCTGAAAAAGATAAAGTGCTTTTGGAAGGTATTCGGCTGGTAAAAGAAGGAGAGCATATCACTTATGACTATCTAGCTCCCGAAGAAGCCATTTCAAACCTGGAACTCTACGCAGAATAGTGCAACCTAAAAATTCCAAAAGAAATGTTCAGTAAATTTATAAAACGGCCGGTATTGGCCATAGTAATCTCTGTTATCATTGTTTTTACAGGATTACTTTCCATCAATAAATTACCTACATCGCAATTTCCTCAAATTGCACCTACAACAGTAAATATCTTTATTGCCTACCCTGGAGCTAGTGCAGATGTATTGGTAAAATCGACTTTGATTCCGTTGGAGACTTCTATAAATGGCGTACAGGGCATGCGTTACATTGCTTCAGATGCTACCAGTGCGGGTGAAGGGACGCTTCGCATCATTTTTGAACCTGGTACAGATCCTAATCAGGCTGTAGTTCGTGTAAAGACCAGAGTTGATCAGGTAATGCCTTTGCTACCGCCTTTGGTACAACGAGAAGGGGTTATCATCACTCCCGTACAACCCAGTATGTTAATGTATGTGAACTTATATAGTGATACCAAAAAGAATGATGAGAAGTTTCTCTATAACTACGCCTATACCAAAATTGTTCCTGAATTGCAGCGTATTAACGGAATAGCTAGTGCCAAAATATTAGGTAGCCGAAAGTATGCAATGCGAGTATGGCTTAAGCCTGATAGAATGCGTGCTTATAGTGTTTCTGCTGAGGAGGTACTGGAAGCTATGGAAGAACAAAGTATTATTGCAAGACCGGGAAGGCTTGGGAGAAGTTCAGGTAAACAAGCACAATCCCTGGAATATGTATTGACTTATGAAGGTCGATTTAATGAGGCTGATCAGTATAAAGATATCATTATTAAAGCCAATGAAGAAGGTGAAATCCTGAAACTAAAAGATATCGCCGAAGTAGAATTGGGAAGTGAATTTTTTGATATCTATTCGAATCTGGATGAGAAACCATCAGCATCCATCGTTTTAAAACAAACCTTTGGAAGTAATGCCAGTGATGTCATAGATACCGTAAAAGACAAACTGAAAGAACTTGAAGAATACCTTCCGCCTGGAATAGATTATAAAATCAGTTATGATGTGTCTAATTTCCTGGATGCATCCATAGAACAGGTAATGCATACACTTAGAGATGCTTTCATTCTTGTAGCGATTGTGGTATTCCTCTTTTTAGGTGATTGGAGGTCAACGCTTATTCCGATTATCGCTGTCCCTGTTTCTTTAATTGGCGCTTTTTTTGTCATGCAGTTATTTGGACTTTCTATCAATCTGATTACACTATTTGCACTGGTATTGGCTATAGGTATTGTGGTAGATGATGCGATTGTGGTTGTCGAAGCTGTACATGCTAAAATGGAGGAAGAACATCTTACACCTTATCAGGCTGTAAAAAGTGTTATCAGTGAAATTGGCGGTGCTATTATCGCTATTACTTTGGTGATGGTTTCTGTTTTTGTGCCTATTTCTTTTATGACAGGACCGGTTGGAGTATTCTACAGACAATTTTCTATCACCATGGCCGGGTCTATTATTATCTCTGCTGTGGTAGCATTAACGCTTACCCCGGTATTGTGTGCCATGATATTGAAAAATAATCATGGACAACCCAGAAAGAAATCTATCATTAATCGGTTTATTGACGGGTTCAATACGAGATTTGAAAGACTTACCGGCAGCTATGTGAATTTTTTAAAATTGATAGTGAACAGAAGAGTACTCACCTTCGGAATCCTTTTAACGTTTTGCGCCGGGATATTTTTCACTAACAAAACGTTACCCGCAGGATTTATCCCGAATGAAGATCAAGGAACTATTTACGCGATTATACAAACTCCTCCAGGTGCCACATTGGAGCGTACTAATGAAGTAGCCAGAAATCTTCAACGTCTATGCGAAGAAATGGAAGATGTTGCTTCGGTTTCATCATTGGCAGGTTATGAAATTATGACAGAAGGACGTGGCTCCAATGCAGGTACCTGTTTAATAAATCTGAAACCATGGTCAGAACGAGAAAAATCGGTTCATGAAATCATGGAAGAACTGGAAGAGAAAACCAAAGATCTGGGTGCGGTTATCGAATACTTCGAGCCTCCCGCCGTACCTGGCTTTGGGTCTTCTGGCGGATTTTCTATGCGCTTGTTGGATAAAACCGATGGTACAGATTATCACGAGTTTGAAAAGATAAACAATGCTTTTATGGATGCCTTACGGCAACGTAAAGAACTCACAGGGCTCTTTACTTTTTTTGCTGCTAATTATCCGCAATATGAATTGGTCATTAATAATAAAGCTGCCATGCAAAAAGGGGTATCCATAGGTAAAGCTATGGAGAACCTGAATATTCTGATTGGAAGTACTTATGAACAAGGGTTTATTAGATTTGGGCGCTTTTTTAAAGTGTATACGCAAGCGGCGCCGGAGTACAGAAGATTACCATCTGACCTGGAAAAACTCTTTGTGAAAAATGAAACCGGTGAAATGGTGCCGTACTCTTCGTTTATGACTCTTGAAAAACGATTAGGACCCAACGAGATTACAAGGTATAATCTATATAACTCTGCAGCCATAAGAGGATTGCCGGCACCAGGATATACCAGTGGTGATGCCATTAAAGCGATTCGGGAAGTAGCAACACAAAGTTTACCACGAGGGTATGATATTGCCTGGGAAGGTTTGTCATATGATGAAGCAGGTCGGGGAAATGAATCCATTTACATATTTGTAGTGGTACTAATATTTGTGTATTTGGTGCTAGCTGCACAGTATGAGAGTTTTCTATTACCTCTTGCAGTTATTTTATCATTACCAGTCGGGATATTTGGTTCTTTCTTATTGCTTAAAATTATGGGCTTAGCTAATGATGTATATGCACAGATTGGCTTGATAATGCTTGTGGGACTCCTGGGTAAAAACGCAGTACTTATTGTGGAATTTGCAGTACAAAAACGTCGTGAAGGAGCTAGTATATTCAATGCGGCTATAGAAGGTGCGAAAATGCGTTTTCGCCCTATTTTGATGACTTCGTTTGCTTTCATTGCAGGATTGATTCCACTAGTCATTGCTACGGGAGCAGGAGCTATTGGCAATCGGACGATTGGTGGATCTGCTATGGGAGGAATGCTGATCGGAACTTTAATAGGTGTGTTAATCATCCCGGGGCTCTACTACATTTTTGGAATGATGGCAGACGGTCGGAACCTCATTAAGAATGAAGCAAATGAACCTGTTTCCGAAGAATTTGTAAGAAAAGCTGAAGAAGAGAGTGCTGCCAGAAGGCAGTTAAAACAATTAAGAGTATTGTTTTCAAAATTAACTTCCAAATCAAAAAATGAATAAAAAGGCCATGTTTAAATTTAGAATACAAAACATACTGTTTTTGCTTTTGACTTTATTAGTGTTTTCATGTGTACCAACACAAAAAGTGAGAGAAGTAAACAAAATAGCACTTGAACAGTATGATGGACAAACAACAGATACGTTGAACAGTGCTGCAGTAAACTGGAAAGATTTCTTTTCTGATAGACACCTAACGGCACTAATAGATACTGCTTTGGTCAATAACCAGGAGCTGAATATTTTCTTGCAACAAATAGCAATTGCGAAAAATGAAATAAAGGCACGAAAAGGAGAATACCTGCCATTTTTAAACTATGGGGTAGGTGCAGAGGTTGAGAAAGTAGGTGAATTTACACGTAAAGGAGCAGTTGAAGAAAATTTACCTATTCGAAAAAATGAAACATTCCCGGATCCTTTATCCAATTACACGTTAGGACTGACAGCTTCCTGGGAGCTTGATGTCTGGAAGAAGCTCCGTAATTCTAAAAAGGCAGCGGTCATGAAATATCTCGCTACTGTTGAAGGGAAGAACTTTATGGTCACTAACCTGGTTGCCGAAATAGCAGACGCATATTACGAATTGGTAGCTTTGGATAATCAGTTAGCTATTATTGAACAAAATCTGGAAATTCAGCAAAATGCATTACATATAGTAAAACTTCAAAAACAAGCAGCGAGAGCCACAGAATTAGCAGTGAAAAGGTTTGAAGCAGAAGTGTTAAAAAATAGAAGTGGAAAGTATGAGATTAAACAGCAGATTGTGGAGACAGAAAACAGAATCAATTTCCTGATTGGTAGACAGCCTGCTAAAATTGACCGTATCTCACAAAATTTTATGGATAGTGTTATAGATACACTTCTGGCAGGTATTCCAGCCCAGTTACTCCGTAATCGTCCTGATATCAGGAAGGCAGAGTTTGAATTGGAAGCTGCAAAACTTGATGTTAAAGTAGCCAGAGCTAATTTTTACCCTTCATTTAGTCTTAAAGCAGGTATAGGTTTGGAAGCTTTTAAACCTGAATTCCTGACATCGATCCCGGAATCTATTCTCTATAGCATAGTAGGCGATGTGGTTGGGCCTCTCATTAATAGAAATGCTATTAAAGCAGAATATAGCAGTGCTAACGCCAAACAACTTCAGGCAGTTTTTGATTACGAGAAAACGGTTTTAAACGCCTATATGGAAGTAGTTAACGGACTCTCTAAGGTCGAAAATCTTAAAAATAACTATGAATTTAAAAATCAACAGGTTGACGCATTGACCAAATCCATAGCGATATCCAATAAGTTATTCCAGTCGGCTCGGGCAGATTATATGGAGGTGTTATTGACGCAACGAGACGCTTTGGAATCAAAAATTGAATTGGTAGAAACCAGGAAAGAACAATTAAAAGCCAGAGTCGCTGTATTCCGCGCTCTGGGTGGTGGATGGAAATAATATCCTTTAAAAGAAAAAACAAACTTTAAAAACGTATAAAATGTCATTTTCAGAATTATATGAATCAGGAACCCAAAAGCGAAATGTATTGCATTTTGCTGCTATTGCTAATATGGCCTTAGTAGATGGCGAACTTAATCTAGATGAAGAAAAAATGCTAAATAGATTTTCCAGAAAACTCGCTATTAGCAAAGAACAATATGAAGAAATCATGAGTAATGTATCTAGTTATCCTTTGCCGAATATTTTTACCATAAAAGAACGTTTTGAATATATTTACGAATTGTTTTGTATGATTTATGCAGATCATGAAATTGATGAGCCCGAGATGCATTTGATTCATAAGTATGCCATAGGAATCGGTTTTGAAAAAGAGATGGCAAATAAATTGATAAACGCATCCATCAAAATATTTAGCGGGAAAATTTCCTTTGAAGAGTATTCACTTTTTGTAAAAATTTTAGCAGAGTGAAAAATATTCATGGGGCGGCAAAGAAACATTGTATCCAACTACTGACCCGTAGCCGTTGTGATAAATTACAATTTCACAATTTAGGGCATACTATGGAAGTCTATAAAAATGTAGCCAAAATTGGACTATATGAAAAACTAAATAAAGATGAGCTTGAACTCATTTTATTAGCAGCATTGTTTCATGATGTGGGGAATGCAATTGAATATACAGGTCATGAAAGTTATAGTGCAGACGAAGCACTCTCATTTTTAACCAGTCAAGGCTACTCAAATGATAAGGTCGCTATAGTATGCAATTGTATCTATGCCACCCAAATTCCACAAAAACCAAGAAATGTTTATGAGAACATTCTTTGTGATGCAGACCTATTCCACCTGGGAAGTAAACAATATTTTACTAAATGTGAATTGTTGAGGCGAGAATGGTCTGAGTTTTTACAATTGAGCTATCCTGATGAAGTTTGGGTGACCATGAATATTGAATTTCTTCAAAAACACAGATTTCAAACTAAATATGGAAAAAGCGTACTGGAACCTATAAAACAAGAAAACATCAGACAATTAAAAAAAATGCTCAATGGTTAAAAACGACCTATATAAATGTAAATTTGTAGCCTACAGATGTTCATCTTATTATCATTTGCAGTATTTTCATGAAGTTTTCATATAACATAATAAGTATAATAGATATTCTGGGAGTTGTGCAAGGATTGCTCTTTGGGGTAATGTTGCTATTGATGCACTCTAAAAAGAACAAACCTACATTGTTTTTAGGCCTGTTTATATTGTTGTTTTCTTTAGAACCTATTCCAAATATTTTAGAAGATATGGGAGTACTGCTAAATTACCCGTTGTTGGAATTGCCTCCCATTCATTTTCATTTTTTAGCCTACCCGTTATTTTATATCTATATTCAAAAAATATCGGTATTCAATGGAAAAAAACTAAGCTATTGGACATTGATCCCGGGTATTATTGAGACTATTGTCGGGTTGATTATTTTCTTTTTGCCGATTGCTATTAAACTTCAACTTAAAGTATCTTATTTCGCATTAATATATTTTGTGTTAGGACTATGTTACTCCATTTTTATTGGCATTTTGACAATTCGATGGATAATGTTGCATCAAAAAGAGGTAGATAACCAGTTTTCAGAAACCATACACAAAAACCTGAATTGGTCTAAGCTATTTATCTATGGAAGTATCTTTTTTCAGGTATTGTTTCTGATTCATCTTTTTAATGATAATCATACCCTTTACTTTTTTGTTACCCTGGTAAATGTCATACTCATTTATTGGGTGTCTTTTAAAGGAATAATTCAGGAGAATATAGTATCACTGTACTTATTTTTTCCGAATACAATAGAAGCGTACTATAATGTTGAAGATCAAAATAGAATTATAGAAACTTCTGTTACACCTTTAGAATTACCAATGGAAGAAAAAGTGAAGTCTCCGTTTATGACAACAGAGGAAATGCAGGAGATTATAGATATGGTAAGGGGTAAAATAAAAAAATCTGAAAGCTTCTTAAACCCTAATCTTACTATTATAGATATAGCAGAAGAAACTAATATTCATCCTAAACGTATTTCCCATTCTTTAAATAACCTATTGCAGATGAATTTTAATGGTTTCATCAACAAGTTCAGAGTTGAGAAAGCCAAAAAACTACTGGTGAATGAGAAATACAAAAATTTATCTGTTGAAGGTATCGGGATGGAAGTAGGTTTTAACACCAAAGCTACATTTTATACTGCATTCAAAAAGTACGAAGGCTGTACTCCCGCTAAATACCGCTCTTAGGGTTTATTAGTTTAAATTTCAGAATCTTGTACGGAGTAGTAATTAAATACTAATATATTATAAAGTATACGGATTAACTTTGTTTAACGCGTTTCTCTTTTTTGGTTGATTACAAAGAATCCCTTTGTACCTTTATTTTAAGATAGTACAAAGGGTTCTTTATTGATATGACCTTGGTTAGTACAATTTTTTTTGGTGTATGATCTAATTCTATGCTTTTAAAAAATAAAAAGTCAACCAAGATGAAAAAAAGAAACTAATTAATATTTTCGTTTACTTATATTTCTGTAAAAATCTCTTCTTCCGATAATCGGGATTTAGGCAGTCCTGCATTAAAATCATCTGCTGCCCGATATCCTAACCCCACCATTACTAATGACGTAAATCCTTTTTCTCTAAGACCAAACTCTTCGTCTAAAGCTTTTATATCTATGCCTTCCATAGGGACTGCATCAATACCTAACGCCGCAACACCTAAAAGAAAATTCCCAATATTCAGATAAACCTGTTTATCCATCCAATGCTGGGCATCTTTTAAATCGAATCTGTGTATGTTGGTAAAAATATTTTTTGCACCTAAATTTTGAGTTTTGAACTCTTCTTTTGCAAACCTGCCATCTCGATCTTCTTTTTCGGTTACATGCTTTAGGTAATTTTCATTGATATCAGTTTTTGCGCAAAACAATACCACGTGTGAAGCATTTAATACTTTTGATTCATTAAAACTAAAAAAACCGGAAGTTCCCTTTGCAAGTCGTTCTTTGCCTTTTTCTGTGCTGCTAATGATAAAGTGCCAGGGTTGTGAATTGATAGACGAAGGACTCATTTGCAACAAAGCTTTAATATTTTCTTCATTTTCAGATGAAATTTTTTTATCAGAATCAAATGCTTTAGTGGTGTATCTCCAATTTAAAATTTCTTTAATGTTTATTTTATCCATAGCTGATTATGTGTTTTGTGAAAAAATATTTTTACTATAAATTTTATAGTTGCAAAATTAAGTATAGCATTTTACCTTTGCAATAACGGTCAAAAATGATAGTATACTTTTTATGGAAAAACAGGAAGCGAAAACACTTAAATTCAGAAATAGCGAATATCCCTGTTGTACTAGCCTGACAATGGGAATTATAGGAGGTAAATGGAAAGCAGTTATACTTTTTTATTTAATGGATAAAAATTTGAGGTATAATGAACTGAGAAAGTCAATGCCAACAGTTACAGAAAGAACATTGAGCTTACAACTAAAAGCTTTAGAGGAAGATGGTTTAATTAAAAGGAAAGTTTATACCTCAAAACCCCCTTTAAAAGTAGAATATTCACTTACTGATTTTGGTAAAACTCTAATACCGGTAATTCAATCTATTGCAGATTGGGGAGATTTTGTGATAGAAAACTATTCCAAATAAATTACTTTTAGCAAATACACGGCTCTAATAGAAGTTAAATTTCTATAAGCATCATTTTTTAAACTTTTATTTAACCAGTAATAGGAGACCAATTTGTTGATGATATATTTGATTGCAAATATTACTATTTGATTTTCAGAATGAAGATGAAAAATTCAATTTTTAGGTCGCAAAATTCTTAATAATGCCTCTTATTATGGTATTTATGGTTTCTTTCTTTACTAGTCAAAGTATAATCCATAGAAAGCATAAATATGTTTGTGGAAAATCTAAAGTTTAGATTGGATTTACTAGCTCTACGGCAAAATAGCCCATAACCAAGCTCTAATTTGACTTTGTCAAAAAACTTATAATTTAAGCTAAAAGTTGTCCTGAGTTGGTCAGCATAAATCCCTTGTTTGGTTGAATCGTCGTTTATATTAAATATGATTTCTGATGTAGCTCTAAATCCTATATGTTTCGTAATAGAAGAGCGGACTTGTAATCGCTCTCTTAGTCTTAAATCAAAATCAGTAGAACCACTAATTGTAAAACGTTCTTCAATTCTTGATAATGTTCCCAATTTTATTTTGCCAAACCTTAAAAAATCATAAGAAATACCTTGCCAGGGACTAATAGTATATCGATCTCTAGATTCATCTTTTGAAGTATCAAAACTATTATTTCTTATGTCAAATTGATTTATTATCCCAAACAAATAATGAGTTTTCTCACTATACATATAGTTGTGGGCGATATTTACAAAATAAAGATGACGATTGTTAGATTCATTGTAATAATTTCTATCCCACAATTGAAATGCAACAATATTGTTTTCTGAGACCTTGTAGTCAAAATTTAAAAATAACCAACTCTGATTATCTGAGTTTTGACCTAAAACACCAATTGTTTTCGCAGATAGAATCAGTAAAATAATTTGCACTTTTAATTTCATTGTAATAAAAAAACATTGCAATTTTCATTGAATAGTTCTAAGCTTTAGTACTCTTTTGGGTATGAACTTAACTCAATCAAATTCTCATCTAAATCTCTTATATAAATAGAACGGATAGCACCAAATGCCCCCGTTCTATTTACTATACCTTTAATTATTGGTATTTTTTTTTCGATTAAGATTTGTTTTATTTCTTCAATAGGATTAGAAACTATAAAACATAGGTCTGCGCTTCCAGGTGTTGGTGCACTTGCTTTTGGCTCAAACTCTTTGCCAACCTGATGAAGATTGATTTTTTGATTTCCAAATTTTAATGCTTTCCTAAAGTTTCCAAAAGTGATTTCTTTAAAACCCAGCATCTTATAAAAATCGACAGTTTTTTCAATATCTCTAACCGTTAATACAAGATGATCTAATCTATTTATAAAAATTTTCTTATCTACCATAATACATTACGATGGAAGATTTAGCAATCGTATTACTATTTAAATAAAATCCAACTAAGGCTGGGTTAGCATTTTCATCCAACCCTAATTTATCAGTTTTTAAAGCATGTATAGTAATAATGTATTGATGTTCTCCATGATTCTCGGGAGGACAAGGTCCACCATAGCCACCTTTACCAAAATCTGTAAGACTTTGTATTGCTCCTTTAGGCATTAGATGCTTAGACGTATCTCCAGCATCTGTTTTTATTTGGTTTGTGTTTACAGGTATATCAAAAACTACCCAATGCCACCATCCACTTCCAGTAGGTGCGTCTGGATCGTACATAGTAATTGCAAAACTTTTTGTGCCTTCCGGAGCATTTTTCCAACTCAATTGAGGAGAGGTGTTATCTCCCGTACAACCAAACCCATTAAAGACTTCTGCATTTGTTGCCTGCCCACCTACATCTTTACTGGATAATGTAAATGTTTGTGCCCAAAAAATGCTTGGGATTAAAAATGCGGATAAAATAAGTATTCGTCTCATTTGCTTTTATTTTTTTAATTATACATTGCAAATGTCCGAATGAAGACAAGTTTTCTGTTAGCCAGATTTGTTCAAAAAGTATACAAAAAAGTTCATTTTAACGATTGCTGAAATTGTTTAGGAGTAATTCCATACGTTTCTTTAAAAGCGCTAATATAACGAGAGAGGCTACCAAAGCCATATTTTAAGTAAATATCAGATGCCCTAAGCTTTACATCTTGTAAATCGTTTTTAGAAAGCTCTAGGCGTTTATTCTTAATCCATTTGGATGGCGTAGCATCATATGTTTGATAAAAGGCTCTTTTAAAAGTAGAGATACTCATATTACATAGAAAGGCAAGCTCTTCAACTGATAGATTTTCATTGACATGTTCTTCAACAACTTGTTGAAGATTTGGATAGGTCAATTCTGTTGTTAAAAAAGAGAAGAGTTGACTACCAAACTTCTCATAACAGTATATTAAAAGTTCCTCAACTTTGGCTCGTTGCATTCTTGGAGAAATCTCAATACTACTAATAGATTGTACATAGAGTCGTATATAATCATCAAAAGCTAATATTTGATATAAGCTTGAAGAAGAACTTTCATTTTTAGAAATTGTGATTTGGTATTTCCTAATGAACTCTTGAAGAAAGTCTTTAGAGAATAAAACTAATTTACTTCTATAAGTTGAATTATTAGACAATTTCTCTGTCATCAAACAATTCCCTCGTTTTACTACTAAGAAGTTAAAAGGATAAATTTTATCATTGGCTGATGAAGTATGTATTTCTTTTATGCCTTCTACTAAGAGACTGAATGTGTAGTATTCAAAAGATATCTTTTGTCTGAACAATTTTTCTTGATGAGCATAGTTAATGATGTAGGCATCCTGATGCTTATCATTTACTGTAAAATGCTCTGGAATTTGTACTGTACTCATCTAAAATTATTATTGTCAAAAACAGGCTTCTAAAATACCAAAATTTAAATACTTGTGTTTTTGGGAAATGTTACTTCTACTTTTGAGCTTCCAATAGTTTTTAATTGACCTGCAAACCTCTTGTTAACACACTTTTTACATAGTAGAACAACTAATGCTCAGAAATTGATAAGACTATATAATGCCAGTCGCAAACTTCTTTTTTTAATAAGCCTTCACTGAATTCAAACGTGTGAACGTCAAAAAATAATAACTATGGTTCTATGAGAAATAAATCATATAGCTTCGCTTTTGATTTATTCGTGACCTCAGCAGGATTGATTTCACTTCGCTCCATCATCCTGACAAAGCTCCGCTTTGAAAATCAAAAAGTCGCAAAAACAAAAAAGCAAGCTTTATGTTTTAGCTTGCTTTTCGACTTATTCGTGACCTCGGCAGGATTCAAACCTGCAACCTTCTGAGCCGTAATCAGATGCGCTATTCAGTTGCGCCACGAGGCCTTATTGCGGGTGCAAATATATTCCATTTAATGACTTATACAAAATAAAATTTAAACAATCTCTGTAAGAATAGAACAGGCTATGATCGTAAAGCCAATAGAAAGGCTCCAAAAATGATGGCAATGGCTATAAATGCTGCCGAAATAAGGAGGGTATCATTAGAAACATTACTAAAAAAGCGTCTTGGATTGGTAGGTTTCTTTTCCATGTAGTTTTTATAAATCAATTCCTAAAATTTTATTCTTGTCATTTAGATCTTTAGCAATTGCTTTTTTTCTTTCCAAATACACTTCAATAATAGCAGATTCAATGTGGGGGTTTTGATATCTGCCATTAAAAACGTGACTTATCATTTTATCGCTATAAGGCGTTCCTTTTTTACTGGTTACTTTATTTAACCTTAGTTTTTCTTTTACATCTGAAATATAATCACCTTTAAGTAATTTCTTAAGCTCTAATTTTTGTTTTGCTGTTATCATTTTGTTAGTAATGACATCAAATAAGTATATTATAATTATTAAATTGCGAGATAATGACGATACAAACTTATGGATTATAATCGATAAAAGCAAATTTTTCGTCGATTAATTTAGATTTTTTATGAAAATAGTTGACAGAATTAAGCTATTTATAGAATACAAAAGTATTAGCCTTAGACGATTTGACGAATCTATAGGGATGAGTAAAGGCTACATGAGTCGTCAGATAAAAACGAATGCATCTATTGGAAGTAATGTCCTGGTGAAAATAGTCGATGTTTATCCAGACCTGAACCTTAATTGGTTATTAAAAGGAGAAGGGGAGATGATTATAAGAAATGACTTGGTTAAAGATGATGAAAGTGTTTATGAAACTCCGGATGCTTTTATAGGAATGCTACTTAAATACCTGGACAACCCTAATATTAAAAGGAAAATACAACATATTATTGAAGAACATTTAAATAGCTAATTCCTTGGTATTATTGTGACTTTCGAATAAACTCATCTACCTTTAGACTTTAATTATCTTTTATACCCTTGACTAAGCTCCTCTTATTCACTTTACAAATTTGATCCTAAGACTTACCATTGTTGTTTTTTAGATAAAAGATATCTATAAGTTATATAATAATTATTAAATTGCGAGATAATGGCGATATTAGAACGATGATTATAGTTTATAAAAATAGAATTTTCGTCGATTAATTTAGATTTTTATGAAAGTAGTTGAAAGAATTAAGCTATTTATAGATTACAAAAACATCAGTCTTAGAAGTTTCGATGAATCTATCGGGATGAGTAAAGGGTATATGAGCCGTCAGATAAAAACCAACGCATCTATTGGAAGCGACGTTCTGGTGAGAATAATCGACGCTTATCCGGAGCTTAACTTAATTTGGTTGCTAAAAGGTACTGGGAAAATGATTGTTTCCAGTGATATTATCAGTGACATTGAAGGAATTTATGAAACACCAGATGCGTTTGCCGGAGTATTGTTGGAATATCTAGATCAACCGTTGATAAGAAAAAAGATACAAGAGATTCTTAATGACGATTCTGCAGATATAGATAAGGATTAACTTTTTAAAGAAACTTCACCCTATTTTAGCATTGATTTCTAACTTATATTGTAGATTGCAGTATGAATTTAGAACACTACATTAGAGATGTTAAAGATTTTCCTGAAAAGGGAATTATTTTTAAAGACATCACTCCATTACTAAACGACGCAGGTGCATTAAAACAAGCCACAACATCATTACTGGGACTTATAGGAGAACAAAAAGTTGATAAGGTAATTGGTATGGAGAGCAGAGGCTTCTTTTTTGCAACTTTATTAGCTACCCAATTAAATGCAGGTTTTGTTCCTGTGCGAAAGGTAGGAAAATTACCTTCAGATAAAATTTCTGAAGCTTATGGCTTAGAATACGGGACAGATACCTTAGAGATACATACTGATGCTATTAAAAAAGGAGATCGTGTACTCATTCATGATGATGTACTGGCTACCGGGGGAACTGCAGAAGCAGTATGTAAACTGGTAGAACGTTTAGGAGGAGTAATAATACAATGTAATTTTCTTATAGAATTAACTTTTTTAAACGGTAGAGCGCGCTTGGATGGTTTTGAGACAAAATCATTATTGTCATATTAATCAATCCAGACTATTAGTCGTTACATAGTACCTCCATCCAATAACAGTCAGCTGTAATTTACTCGCTTTAGCTAAATCTAATCCTTGCCTGGAATAAGAGGGGAGTAGTAACTTATTGAGTTTTGAAAGGATTTTAAAAATCAACTTTTTCATAGAATTAAACCATGATTATAAAATAGTTTAAGAAATTGAAACCGGAGATTTCCGGTCTCAATTGTAAAGGCCTGTTTATATAATGAATGCTATAAAGCTATAGAAATAAGAGTTAAAATAATAGTAAGTAATAATTTTACGAGTGCGATCATTTTTAAGTTTTGTTTTTAGTTTTTAAATAATTTACTACTACTTTTTAAAGGGTAAGAAAGTTCTATCGGCCGATAAAAAAGAGAACTATTCTGTACTACTTTTTGAAGTATGTTTTTTTAAGCTACAACATTTATGGATTACTTCCAAATGTCTAGTGTTTATAGGAGCTACAACGATAAAAAAAACACCTGGATTGTTTTCAGGTGTTTTTTTATGCTTCAAAAAAGCAACGTTTTTGACTAAATAATTAAAGCTATTTTTTAAGCGAAATTGAAATCACTCCTCCTTTTGCTTTTTCTCCATATTTTTTAATCGCTTCTTCTCCTTTTGAGATATCTATTGTTGCTACTGTACCCGATTTGATTTTTCTTAATTTTCTTTCGGTGATTTCATTTCCATCTAGAAGAATAAGCGGTTTATCTTTCCCTTCATTTATAATTCTGAGTGTGGAATTAGGGTCGTCTCCAGCTGTAACAGAAAGAAAACCATGCGTTTCGTGTTGCTCTTCAACGGTTTCGTGGATTACTTCAATTTCCTCAATTTCCTCAGCTTCTTCCAGTACTTCCTCAATCTCTTCCAGCAATTCTTCGTTCTCTTCTATCTCAACTTCTTCGTGTATTATTTTTTTGTTTTTATTCTTGTTTTTATAAGCCTTTCCTTTAAGTTGTTTTTTCTTGGACTTTTCTGGTTTTGATTTGATTTTTTTTATAAGTGCTTTTCCTTTAAGTTTTTTGTTGTTGCCTGAAGAAATATAACTATAGTTATTATTTTCTCCAGACTCATTATAGATAGTGATTGCTTTTATGGCTTCATCACCATTTACAGAATAGTTACTTGAACCTCCGTTTTTATCTTTTAAAGAAATATTAATAGCGGTAATCTCATTGTTGTTGTTTCTTTTTATTTGTTCGAATTTTAAAACATGACCTTCTTGTTTTGCTTTTTTGATCATTTCATCTAATTGTTCATCAGAAGTGTTTTTTGTGATTTTAAATTCGATTTTTTTTCTGTCGATTTCTTGATCGATTACTTTTTTCTTTTTGATGGCAATAGCTCCATTTTTACCAGCTTCTCCGTATTTTTTTTCAGCTTCTTCCGGTTGAAGTGTTTTCCATGAAGAGAGACTGTTGCGATCCTGATGATTTAACTCATCTTCAGAAATTATATCATCGTCTAAAGTAATGATTGGTGTACTACCATTATTATTAAAAAGAGGTGATGGTACATCATGTTTGTTTTGAACTCCAAGCTCAAAGATCCTTTTATTAATTTTTTCCAATAGAATTTGTAGCTCTTTTGCATTTAGGTCAGGATTAGCATACATGCTTGCTCCAGATATTCTTCCTATATAAGTAAATTTACTGTCGTTTAATTCTTTATAAATAATAAAAGGTTTAATGGTTTGGAGTGCATTATAACCGGTGTAATTGCTGTAACCATTTTCATTTTTGATTTTAACATCAATATTGATAATCTTTCCCGATTTGTTTCTTTTAATTTTATCAAAATATAGTGAAATGCCTTTTGAGTTTGCATCTTCAAGCATAGCTTTCAATTCTTCATTAGAAGTATCTTTTGAGATTACAAACTCTACTGTCTTTGATGCATCTAGAGTGTGGTCAGAAGAAATATTGGTAGTTTCAACCGGTCTTATTTTGTAAACTTCTTTGACATTGAAACTCATAATGAAAGCTGCTAATAAAGGCAGAATTAGTGCATATTTCCATGCTCGGTGTTTTTGTGATTGAACTTGATTTAACATAACGATTCGTTTTTTGATTAATGAATTAAAAAAATTATTTGTGATTGAATATTGTTGTGAATGTATGGCTACTTTGAGTAACATATACTGATAATCTTTAACCGTAGCTGTTTCTGAAGCTGTGGAATTGTCTGCGATGAATTCCAGGTTTTGCGCTATACTTTTTTTATAAGCCCATGAAAACGGATTTAGCCATAGAAAGATAGCAAGAAGATGCCCTAAAAGAATATCAATAGAATGCAATTGCTTTGAGTGTACTTTTTCATGCTCAAGAATGATGTCTAATTCTTCTTGTGGATGCAATTCCGGATTATATACGACATAATTAAAGAAAGAAAAAGGAGAAGTGTTATCTGAGGTCTTCACAAATTTAAAGCTCTCTTTTTTGATAATGCTACTTCTTTTAAAGAGTCGTAAAAGTGAAATTAATTGAATGGTCAACCTTCCAAAGAAAAAAAGCAAACCAATGAAGTAAATAGTTCCGGCAATTGCCCACCAATTAATGGTTTCTGCTGTTTTATCTGTATTGGATAATGTTTCATAAACAAAACCTGATGCAGATTGTACTGTTTCATTAATAACAGGTTTAGTAAGAGGAGCAATCCATATTACTTTTGTAAATACTATAAGAGGGAGCAGGAGAGAGGCCAGGATACCTCCGATTAAGAAAAACCGGTTTCCGTGAAAAAAGGTTTCTTTTTTTAGAAATAATAAATAAGAGATATAAAAGATACCTAGAAAACTACTGCACTTTATCAGATATATAAAAAATGATTCCATTACTTTTTCTTTTCAATGAGTTCAATAATTTCCTTAAGCTCTTCTACACTGATCTTTTTCTCGTTGGCAAAAAATGAAACCAGGTTCTTGTATGAATTATTAAAATAATCTTCAATAGCAGAGTTCATAAACTTTTTTCGATACGCTTCTTTAGAAACCAAAGGATAATATTGATGTGTATTGCCAAAAGCATTATGAGCAACATAACCTTTGTCTTCGAGATTGCGAATCATAGTAGATAAGGTGTTATAATGCGGTTTATCACCTTTGAATTCTGCGAGTACTTCTTTGACGAAAGCTTTTTCCAGTTTCCAAAGCACTTTCATGATTTCTTCTTCTTTATTCGTTAGTTTTTGCATGATCTCACTTCTTTTCTAAATAAAACTTATGTTGATAATGTTTTCAAATGTATAACTATAAAAATAGTTACGCAACTATTTTTATAGTTATTTAACTATTTTTATCGTTAAATCAATAATCGGTACTATAAAGCATAAATGAAATTCGTAAATCCCAAATCTTCCAGTATCTTCGCAAAAATTTGCTGAATATGAATTTTTTATGGGTTGTTTTAGGCCTGACGCTTTTAGTTCTTGGTGGAAATTGGTTGCTTAAAGCGGCTGTAGCTTTATCTCTAAAATTAGAAATACCTAAAATAGTCATTGGAATGACTGTTGTTTCATTTGCTACCTCTGCACCAGAACTTATTGTAAGCATAAAATCTGCATTAGATGGTTTTCCGGATATTGCAATGGGTAATGTGATAGGATCTAATATAACAAACCTGGGACTGGTTTTAGGAATTACCATTGTGCTCTCGAATATCAATGTAGAGCGGAGTTTTTATAAAACCGACTGGCCTGTAATGATGATTGCTTCTGTATTGCTTTTTGGTTTTATTGCTTTTGATGGGGTATTGGAGTCTTATGAGGGAATAATTCTCTTTTCATTCCTGATTATTTTTCTCATCTATTTGTTGCGTTTTCAAAAAACAGCAGTTGTAGACGATTTTAGTGAAGACGATGAAGAACTTCCTTTGTATAAAATTGTAATGTATTTAGCAATTGGAGGTGTGGCATTGTGGGGAGGATCAGAATTATTAATAAAAGGCGCGGTAGGAATGGCAACTTCTTTTGGTGTTAGTGATCGTATTATTGCAGTAACTGTAGTTTCATTAGGTACAAGTATCCCGGAATTAGCCGCTTCTATCATAGCAGTTTTGAAAAAAGAAAAAGCAATTTCTTTAGGGAACCTTATAGGCTCTAATGTGTTTAATATTCTAGTGGTTTTAGGAATTACATCTATGATTACTCCTATTACCGTTAAAGACGAAGGTTTGTTGACTAATGATATTTTTTGGATGCTGGGAATATCTTTTATAGTGTTACCCCTGGTTTTTTTGCCAAGAGGATTGCGGCTGGGCTGGCGAGATGGTATTGTTTTGCTCTTGACTTATATAGCCTTTGTGTATTTGACTATCATTTAATAATAGACAATAAAAAAAACTGTTTGAAAAATGATTAATAATCGTCATTACGAGAAATTTTTAATTTCGAAGTAATCTTTCAAATTTTGAGTTGAAGATTAAAAGATTGCTTCAGTTTTTTAAACTTCGCAATGACGATTCTTTCCAAACAGGCTTTTAACTATGTATAATCAATGTGATATTATGCATCAACCGATTTTACAGTTTTGATAATTCTTGCTGCAATTTTATAAGGATCTCCGTTAGAAGCAGGACGTCTGTCTTCCAGCCAACCTTTCCAACCTTTTTCTACAGTTATAATAGGAATCCTGATAGAAGCTCCTCTGTCTGAAACTCCATAAGAAAAATCAGATACGTGTGCAGTTTCATGTAATCCTGTTAAACGCTCGTCATTAAATTCACCATATACATCTATATGTTCATCGGTAACAGGTCTAAAAGCTTCACATATCTTTTCGTAAGTTTCTTGAGAACCACAAGTTCTTAACGTGTTATTTGAGAAGTTAGCATGCATCCCAGATCCGTTCCAGTCTCCTTTAATTGGTTTTGGATGATATTCAATATAATAACCATATTTTTCAGTCAATCTGTCTAATAGATAACGAGCTACCCAAATTTCATCACCTGCTGTTTTAGCCCCTTTTGCGAATACCTGGAACTCCCATTGTCCCGGAGCTACCTCCTGGTTAATACCTTCAAAATTTAATCCGGCCTCAATACATAAGTCTGCATGTTCTTCAACAAAATCTCTACCCCAGGTATATCTACCTCCTACAGAGCAATAGTACTTACCTTGTGGTCCGGGGAATCCTCCACGTGGGAATCCTAAAGGTAAATCTGTGCTTGTATCCATTAAGAAATATTCTTGTTCAAAACCAAACCAGAAATCATTATCATTGTCATCAATGGTAGCCCTGGCGTTAGAAGCGTGTGGTGTTCCGTCTGCATTTAAAACTTCCGACATTACCAACCATCCATTTTTTCTTGCTGGATCAGGATAGATAGCTACAGGCTTCAATAAACAATCAGAAGATCCTCCAGAAGCTTGTTCTGTAGATGAACCGTCAAAAGACCAGATTGGGCAATCTTCTAATTTTCCACTAAAGTTGTTTTCAATTTTTGTTTTACTTCTCATGTTTTGAGTTGGCTTGTGACCATCCAACCAAATGTATTCTAATTTAGACTTGCTCATAAAACGGAGATATTAAATTTGATTTTAATTCGGAGCAAATATAAATATATTTTTAGTTACTCTATCAAAAAATGGGGGTGTAATGCAAAATTTATCGATATTGATCATTTATACCCTAAAAAAATAGGGGGTAATGATAATAATTTAACTTTTGGAGGTTAAAATCTATATATTTGTAAAAATATTTAATGATTATGTCAGCAATAAGATTTAAAGCAATTGAAGAAACCTTTAACAGGCAGCCGGTTTTTGTAAAAGAAAAGAAAAAGAGGTCTGATTTGTATGAAAACAATGTCTTTAATGAGTTTTCTATGAGAGAATCGATGTCTAAAGCTGCTTTTAATAGTGTTATGGATGCCATTGAATGCGGAACTAAGATTGATAGAAAGATTGCAGATCAGATAGCAGCTGGTATGAAAAACTGGGCATTATCTAAAGGAGCAACACATTATACACATTGGTTTCAACCTTTAACCGGGGCAACTGCAGAAAAGCACGATGCTTTTTTTGAGCCTATTGGAAATGGCAGGGCAATGGAAAAATTTGACGGAAGCCAACTGGTACAGCAAGAACCGGATGCGTCAAGTTTTCCTAACGGAGGTATTCGAAATACCTTTGAAGCAAGAGGATATACTGCCTGGGACCCAACCTCTCCGGCTTTTATATATGGAACTACGTTATGTATTCCAACAGTATTTGTTGCTTACACCGGAGAAGCTTTAGATTATAAAGCTCCTTTGTTAAGAGCTTTGCAGGCCGTAGATCATGCGGCAACAGCAGTAGCTAAGTATTTTGATAAAACAGTAAGTAAAGTGAATGCTACCTTAGGTTGGGAACAAGAGTATTTCTTAGTAGATAAAGCTTTAGCGTATTCAAGACCCGATATTGTTTTGGCAGGAAGAACATTGTTGGGGCATTCTCCTGCAAAAGGACAGCAGTTAGACGATCATTATTTCGGATCTATTCCAATACGGGTAATGAATTTTATGCGTGACTTAGAGCAGGAATGTATGCTTTTAGGGGTTCCTGTAAAAACCAGGCATAATGAGGTGGCTCCCAATCAGTTTGAATTAGCTCCTATTTTTGAAGAAGCCAACCTGGCTGTAGATCATAATGCTTTATTGATGGATGTGATGGAGAAAGTAGCAGATCGTCACTACTTTAGAGTGTTATTTCATGAAAAACCCTTTGCAGGAATTAATGGATCGGGGAAACACAATAATTGGTCGTTGGCCACAAATACGGGTGTGAACTTATTAAGTCCGGGAACTACACCAATGAAAAATCTACAGTTTTTAACATTCTTTATCAACACGATCAAGGCAGTACATGAAAACGAAGCATTGATACGAGGTGCTGTAGCTTCTGCGAGTAATGATCATAGGTTGGGGGCTAATGAAGCTCCGCCTGCCATCATTTCTGTATTTATCGGGGAGCAACTTACAAAGGTATTGGATGAATTAGAAGGAGTTTCTACTGGAAAACTTTCTCCGCAAGAAAAAACAGACCTTAAATTAAATGTGGTTGGTAAAATTCCGGATGTGCTTTTAGATAATACCGATCGCAACAGGACTTCTCCTTTTGCATTTACGGGGAATAAGTTTGAGCTACGTGCAGTAGGGTCAAAGACAAATTGTGCGCATCCTATGACTATTTTAAATACGATAGTTGCCAAGCAGTTAATAGAATTTAAGGAAGAGGTAGATATTCTTGTAGATAAAAAGAAATTAAAAAAAGACGAAGCTATTTTTAATGTACTTAGAGAATATATAAAATCTTCAAAGAAGATTCGTTTTGAGGGAGATGGTTATAGTGAATCCTGGGAGAAAGAAGCAGCTAAGAGAGGCTTGAGTAATAATAAAACCACTCCTGAAGCATTAAAAGCTATGATTTCAAAAAAAGCCATTGCCCTTTTTGAAGAAATGAAGGTGATGAGTAAAATAGAATTGGAAGCTCGTCATGAAATCGAATTAGAAGAATACACAAAACGTATTCAGATAGAAGGAAGAGTTTTAGGTGATATTGCCAGAAATCATGTTATTCCTACAGCTATTCAATATCAAAATACATTAATCGAAAATGTAAAAGGGATAAAAGAGGTTTTTGGGAAGGAGTACACGCGTTTTGCTTCAGAACAAATAGAAATGATAACACAAATCTCGAATCATATTGCCGAAATTAATTCGAAGATTACTGCAATGACAGAAGAAAGGAAAAAATCGAATCAAATAGAAAAACAACAATTAAAAGCGGAAGCGTATTGCAATAAAGTAAAACCTTATTTTGAAGAAATACGATATCACTGTGATAAGTTGGAGTTACAAATAGATGATGCTTTATGGCCACTGACCAAGTATAGAGAACTACTGTTCACAAAATAAAAGAGAATCCCGTTTTAAGCGGGATTTTTACTATGAATAAAGAGATGACTATTAAAAGGACAAATGCCAATGACAAAGATTTTAAACTGTTGGTAGATCAATTAGATACATATCTTTCCGGAATAAATGGAGAAAATGATGATTTTTTCCGGCAATTTAATACGATTGAAGTTTTACAGCATGTAATCGTTTTTTATGATAAGAGTGGAAATGTACAGGCTTGTGGAGCTTTCAAAGCGTACAATGAAGCTACTGTAGAAATAAAACGTATGTATGTACTCCCTGAATGTAGAGGAATAGGATTGGGAAGCAGCGTTTTGAATGCTTTAGAGCAATGGGCTAAAGAGTTAGGATATTCAAGAACGATTCTGGAAACCAGTATAAAAATGCAGGATGCAGTTCAATTATACCTAAAGAACAAGTATGAAGAAATACCTAAATATGATCCGTATAAAAATGTGGCAACCAGTATTTGTTTTGAAAAGATTTTAAATACAGATTAAATAGGAAACCGTATTGAATTCTTTTAAATTTGCGCACCAATACAATTATTATGAGTAAGGAAGTTTCTAAACGATACGCTCAAAGAGGCGTTTCTGCTGCAAAAGAAGATGTCCACAACGCTATAAAGAATGTAGATAAAGGGCTTTTTCCAAAAGCATTTTGTAAAATAGTCCCCGATTACCTTACTAATGACGATGACTATTGCTTGATTATGCATGCAGATGGAGCAGGAACTAAATCTTCCCTGGCGTATATGTATTGGAAAGAAACAGGTGATGTTTCTGTATGGAAAGGGATCGCTCAGGATGCGTTAATTATGAATGTAGATGACCTTCTTTGTGTTGGTGCTACAGATAACATTATGTTATCTTCTACCATTGGGAGGAATAAAAATAAAATACCCGGAGAAGTAATTTCAGCCATTATAAACGGAACCGAAGAACTTATTGCAGAATTGGCTTCTTTTGGAGTGACAATTCATTCTACAGGAGGTGAGACCGCAGATGTTGGAGATTTAGTACGAACTATTATAGTAGATTCTACGGTAACCGCCAGAATGCGAAGGGATCAGGTAATTGATAATACAAATATTAGAGAAGGAGATGTGATTGTTGGTTTGGCGTCTTTTGGACAGGCAACTTACGAAAAAGAATATAACGGAGGAATGGGGAGTAACGGACTGACATCGGCACGTCATGACGTTTTCTCTAAATATTTAGCAGAAAAATATCCTGAAAGTTTTGATGCAGAAGTACCGGAAGATTTAGTGTATTCGGGCAATGTTAAATTGACAGATACAACAGATGCTCCATTAGATGCCGGGCAGTTGGTATTGTCACCTACGCGTACGTACGCACCAATTATTAAAGAGATACTATCCAAATACACTTCGGAAGATATTCATGGAATGGTTCATTGTAGTGGAGGAGCACAAACTAAAATTCTTCATTTTATAGAGAATTTACATATTATTAAAGATAACCTATTTGAAATTCCGCCACTATTTAAATTGATCCAGGAACAATCTAAAACCGATTGGAAAGAAATGTACCAGGTATTTAATTGCGGACATCGAATGGAATTGTATGTAAATCCTGAAATTGCAGAAGATCTGATTGCTATTTCAAAATCATTTAACGTAGATGCTCAAATTGTAGGTAGGGTAGAAGCTTCTAAAACAAAAAAACTCACTATTACTAGTGAGTTTGGAAAATTTGAATATTAATCCCTAATGTTTAGAAACCACCGTTACCTGTTGTACAACAAAAAGTTTGATTTGTAGCCCCACAACATCTTGTTTCAAAAGCATTAGTTTCTTCAGTGATACAACAAATAGTGTTAAGTACACTATTACAACCACCAGTATCGTTAGTTCCTCCTTTAATTTCATTACTAAGACTTGAAATAGATTCTTTTTTAAGCTTTAACGATTTTAAACTTCTTTTTTTCATAATATTTAAGTTTTTAAAATTAATAATATTTAAATGTAGATGATGGGTATTTTAAATACTATAATGTTTTAAGAGCTCTTGCTCAATTCATAAATTCCGGTTTTTCAATTCATAAATCACGACTTATTTGGTCAAATGAGTTCTGTAATTATAGAGGTTAAACAAAAAGCTGGTTTAAAAAACCAGCTTTTCTAATTTAATTGTATTCTTCATTATTAATTAACAAGCCAAACAGGTAAAAGGTTGCTGAGTTGGACAATCAAAATCAAAAGTACCACATCCGTTAGTAGGATTACATCCGTTGGTTGGCTCACATCCAATTGAATTACATTCACATGCGGTAACATCACATACGTTTGGATCGCCCGTTACAACACAACCTAGGTTAGTTGAAAATTGACCTCCGGAAACTTTTCCAGAATCCAATTTAGAAACGGTGTTTTTCTTAAAGGAAAGCTTTTTAGAATTGAACTTCTTTTTTTTCATAATAAAATAAATTTAATAGGTTAATACTTACATATAAAGATACTTTTTGATATTTTTAATGTCGTTTATTTAACTTTATTTAAGAAAAAAACCTTCTTTTTTGTTAAATATTAATAATTATGTTAAAATTCATTTTTATAATTATGGATTGTACGTAATTTTTTTATGTTAAAAATATAATTTAGTACAATTGGTTTTGCATAAAAATTTCTCCAGATTTTTGAATACGCTATAGATGAGCTGTTTTTTGTGTCAACTTACTTCAGGACAAGACAGTATTAAATAAAAAAGCCGATTTTTCAAAACCGGCTTTTCTAACCTAATTGTATTTCTTGTTATTGATTAACAAGCCAAACAGGTAAAAGGTTGCTGAGTGGGACAATCAAAATCAAAAGTACCACATCCGTTAGTAGGATTACATCCGTTGGTTGGTGCACATCCAATTGAATTACACTCACATGCAGTAACATCACATACATTTGGATCTCCTGTTATAATACAACCTAAATTAGTTGAAATTTGACCATTTCCTCCAGAAACTTTTCCAGAATCTAATTTAGAAACGGTATTTTTCTTAAAGGAAAGCTTTTTAGAATTGAACTTCTTTTTTTTCATAATGAATTAAGTTTTATAAATTAATATTAACCTAAATATAGATGCTATAATTCTTAAAGCAGTACTGTTTTTTCGAGTTTATCTACTATTTATAAATTACGACTCTATAATTTATAAATTCTGACTTTTCTTACTTAAGATGATGGGTGTAATTCTTTAAAAGAAATGATAATTTAGGATTAATGTAAGTTTTGCAAAAGGGTTTTTCAGGATTTTTATAATAGTAATTTAGGTGTTCTTCCAGGGAAGATTTAAACGCAGAGAAGGGAAGTGCTTTAGTAATGAGTTCTACATCAAAATCATTTTGTAGATCATTTAAAATCATTTTTATTAATTTCTCATCTTCAAGAGAGAAATAATAAACTGCAGAACGATACTTTTTACGCATCGAATGATTAGAAGTAGATTGATGAGTATGTAGATGAATAGCAATAAGATCTTTTAATGAAATTTCTGAAATATCAAATTCAACAATAACAGCTTCAGAAAAACTTTCATGCGGTTTCTTAGAAGCTATCCACCCTTGTTGTACGTTTTTAACGCCTTTTAATGATAAAAAAACAGCTTCTGTACACCAATGGCATCCACCACCTAATCCTATTTTTGTTAACGTATTCTTCACTATTTAAGAGACGAATGCGATATGTATACCTAACAACTTCTATAAAAACTATAAAAATAGTACCTTAGCAGCCGGCTTATAACTTTATATATATAAATAAGTAGAAAGAAAGATTATGCTAGATAAATTAAACATTGTAAAGCAGCGTTTTGATGAGGTTTCAGATTTGATTATTCAACCGGATATTATATCAGATCAGAAGCGATATGTTCAGTTAACCAGGGAGTATAAAGATTTAAAAGAACTGATCGATAAACGGGATGTTTATAAAACATTGTTAGATAATATTGCAGAAGCCGAAGAAATTATTGCAGATGGAAGTGATGCAGAAATGGTAGAGATGGCCAAAATGCAATTGGAAGAAGCCAAAGAAGAGCTTCCTGGATTAGAAGAAGAAATAAAATATTTATTAATCCCAAAAGATCCTGAAGATGGTAAAAATGCGGTAATGGAAATCAGAGCAGGGACGGGAGGAGATGAAGCAAGTATTTTTGCGGGAGATTTATATAGAATGTATACGAAATACTGTGAGGGACAAGGTTGGAGCACATCAACGATGAGTTTTAGTGAAGGGACCTCGGGAGGTTTTAAAGAAATTATCTTTGAAGTATCTGGTGAAAATGTATACGGGACATTAAAGTTTGAAGCCGGGGTACATCGTGTACAAAGGGTTCCGCAAACAGAAACTCAGGGTAGGGTACATACATCTGCGGCAACAGTTATGGTATTGCCAGAAGCAGAAGAGTTTGATATTGAATTAGATATGACAGAAGTACGTATTGAGCGTACTACCTCTACAGGTCCGGGAGGACAATCAGTGAATACTACCTATTCGGCAATTAAATTACATCATGAACCTACCGGGATGATTGTAAGTTGTCAGGATCAGAAATCGTCGCATAAAAACCTGGAAAAAGCATTAAAAGTATTACGTTCAAGGTTATATGAGCTGGAATTGGCCAAAAAGCAGGCGGCAGATTCTGAAAAGAGAAAAAGTATGGTTTCTTCAGGGGATAGAAGTGCTAAAATCAGAACATATAACTATCCGCAAAGTAGGGTAACAGATCATAGAATCGGGCTTACTCTTTATGATTTAGACAATATTATCAATGGAGATATCAGTAAATTGATTGAAGAATTAAAACTAGCTGAGAATACTGAAAAACTGAAAGAAGCAAACGAGATTCTTTAAGTCTGTTAAGTACTATCTTAAGTTTGGATAATATTTTCTATCCTTGGTGCAAGATCTGTTTTGCGACCAATAAGCTAATTAATTTTTACATCTTATATTCTTTAAATAATTGGTACAAACAACAATTACATTCAAAAACAATGAGTGACGTACAACGTATTGGTATAATTCTTTTTATACTCATTTTTAAGGTTACCAGTTGTTTTTCTCAGGAAACTTCTGAAAGTATCAAATTAAATGAAGCATGGAAAAGTAGTACCTATGAGCAATTAGAATCACTTTTTATGAAAGCTAATAACCGTTTTGATACTGTGCAGATGTATTCTATAGCCAGATACATGCTGGAAAGAGGAAAAAAAGAAAATAATCATGCTTACTATATAAATGGATATCAGTTACTTAGTTTAACAGATCAACGTTTAGGGAAATACAAAGAGAGCCTTAAACATATCAACAAGTCAATATATTATTTAGAACAAACCGAAGCATATGATAAAAAAGACAGAGTATATCTGAATAAAGGATACATTCATCAATATTTGGGTGAATATGATTTGGCCCTGGACAGCTATACAAAAGGACTGTCATTTGTAGCTGAAGAAAGTAAAAATATGAAGGTTGGATTTATATATGCCATAGGAAGTTTAAAATCTTTTTTATACGACGTTCAGGGGGCATTAGACGAATATCTGGAAATCTTGAGATTGTTAAATGAAGATAAAAGTGATGTCTACAACAATAAAGAAATTTTAAGATTAAGATGTTTAAAACAAATTGCTCGATTATATATAGATTTAGGTAATTATGAAGAAGCTCTTAATCATTGCCAGGAAGTTATAGATGCTAAAGAGATTATAGAAAAAAGTAATAATCTTAGAGATAAGATAATTCTTGTAGAAGTATATATGGGTCTTGGCTGTATATATACGTTTACAGGAGATTATGAAAAAGCATTTCATTCTTTAGAGATTGCAGATAGTATGAATAATACTGTAGATGTAGATTATATAGATGCATTTCTTCATTTTTTTAAGGCAAGAGTATTTTTCTTTTCGGGAGAATACAACAAAGCTATTACTGAATTAAATAGCCTGGAAGCTTTAGAGGATAATTATAATTTTAATCACTTTTTTTTAGAAGAAAAAAATATTCTTTTTGCCAAATCGCATCAAAAATTGGGGGATATAGAAGTTGCAACCAATTATTTTAATAAAAGTTTAAGTGTGTTAAAAGAAAATGATGAACGTAAAGCCCGGCTTAATAAGAATCTTTTAAAAAGGTATGATTTAAACACTTTAGAAGAAGAGCTTACTACTACCAAAACAAAATTAGAAAATCAAAAAAGCAAGACAGTAGCCTTACAGGTAATTTTTGTAATGGTATTGATATGCCTCACCCTGTTTTATATAAATAATAAGCGAAGGAATAAAAAGAGATTTGAAAGTTTAATTGCAGAAATAGATACTGCTTTAAAAACAAAAGAAGAAGATGAAAACAGGCAAAGGGAATCAATATTGAAAATTGACGATGTAGAGGTTCAAAAAATATTAGAGAGGTTACAACTTTTTGAGAAAAACAAAGAATACCTTGATAAAGAAACTAACCTGTTAACATTATCAAAAAAATTAAATACCAATACTGCTTATTTGTCGAACATAATTAATAGGTATAAAAAAAAATCATTTAATACATACTTAATGGATTTGAGACTGGAAACAGTATTAGAGAGGCTGCACAATGAAAAAAGATTCAGGGCTTATAAAATAGAATCTATTGCAGAAGAAATGGGATTTAAAAATGTCAATACATTTACAAGAACATTTAAAAAGAAAACAGGAATAAACCCTTCTTACTTTATCAGGCGATTAAATAAGTAATCGTAATTTATAAATAATAGATTATTGTGCTTGTTTTATGGGGTGTTGCAAAGTATATTGAGTTCTGAATATTAAAACCCATAACAGTATGAAAAAAATCAAAAAATTATCTCTTAAGAAAATTAAAATTGCAGCTATTAATTATAGTTATAATCTTAAAGGTGGAGTAGAAGAGTTTACAATAATTCCTATTTCAGGTCAGATATGCTCAGAACATCAACATACTTGTAATGGTCAACCAGCAGCACCAGTAGATGATGGTGGTGGTACAGGTGGAGGAGGTACTAGCACAGGGCATGCATGTGCAACTACTGATGGACCGTCAAGAACATGCCTGTCAAGAATATGCCTTTAAATAAATTTTTATGATTAAATCATAAATTTTATGATGTAACTAATTATAATGGCTTGTCTGATAGAGACAGGCCATTATTGTAAATAGAAATATTTATAAATGGATTGAAAGATTAAAATTTGTAGAAGATACAGGAGAGTTTAATGAAGTAAATGTCCTACAAATTGTATAAAATAATTATATTTAGAGCGATGAAAAATTACCTTTATTCAATCGCTCTTACCTTTATTACTTTTTTTATAGCCTTTGACTGCTATTCTCGAGAGGTGGAAAATGATACTATCTTTAAAAATAAAAGCTATCAGGAACTTACATCACTTTATTCAAAGGCATTTAGCAGTGTTGATACAGTTCAAATGTATACAATAGCAAAATTGATTTTAGAAAAAGGAAAACAGGAAAATAAACCGGCCTATTATGTGAAAGGGTATCAGCTTCTTAGTGCAACAGATAGAATATTAAGCAAGTATACCGAGAGCCTTAAGCATATTGATAAAGCAATATCCTATTTAAAAGAAGCTTTAGAATATGAGAAAAAAGAACAGATTTACCTAAGTAAAGGCCTTCTTCATCAATATTTAGGAGAATATAAACTAGCGTTAGAGAGTTATTTGGAAGGGCTGAAATTTATAAAAGAAGAGAATAATACTATCAAAGTTTCATTTTATAATAATATTGCCACATTAAAATCTAGTTTGTACAATTCTCAAGGAGCTTTAGAAGGATACTTAGAAGCTTTAAAACTTATTGAGAATGAAAAAAATGAAACATATAAAAATACACACAAATTAATAAGCTTAGCAGGTATAGCAAAAGCTCATATAGATTTAGGTAATTATAAAGAAGGCTTCGATTATTGTTTGAAGATTATTGAAAATAATAAAACTTCTAATAATACAAGCCTAGTACAGGCTTATATTGGTTTAGGAAGGATTTATTCTTTGACCGAACCTTATGAGAAAGCATTATACTACCTGGAGAAAGCACAAAAAATAGAAAATACAATTGACAAAGATTATTTAGATGCTGTTATTTATCTGTTTAAAGCAAGAACCTTTTTTTTCTTAGAGGAATATGAAGAAGCTATTTCTCAATTAAAAATGATAGAGGTTTTGGTTGATAAAAATAAGTTTAACCATTTTCATCTGGAGGAAATGAATATTCTTTTTGCAAAATCTTACCATAAATCAGGAAACATTGAGAAAGCAAATGATTATTATGAAAGAGGACTAAAAATAATTAAAGAAAATAGTGAGCGTAAATCTAATTTAAGTAATAACCTTTTAGAGAAATATGATTTAGGAACTTTAGAAAATGATATTGCTGAAGTTAAATCAAAAATAAAGAGTCAAAAAAATAGGATTAAAACCTTCCAAATAACCTTAATCCTTGCATTAATATGTTCTTCAGGCTTTTATTTTTATATACAAAGAGAGAATAAGAAGAAGTTTTCAAGTTTAATGTCAAGTATTAGTTTAGATGAACCTAAAAAAGAAACTCAGTTTAAAAAAAATAAAAGAGCTATTAAAATTGATGATAAAAGAGTGAAAGAATTATTGAAAAAATTACAACTTTTTGAAGACAATGAAGAGTATCTTGATAAAAATTTGGATTTGCTAACTGTTTCCAGGAAATTAAATACGAATACCGCCTATTTATCTAAAGTAGTTAATACTTATAAAAAGAAATCGTTTAGCGAGTATTTAATTGATTTAAAAATGGCTGCAGTTATAAAGAAGTTAAAAGAGGAAAAAAGATTTAGAGCTTATAAAATGGAATATATAGCGGCAGAAGTAGGTTTTAATAGTATTAGTACGTTTAATAGAGTTTTTAAGCAAAAAACAGGAATTTACCCTTCTTATTTTATAAAACAATTAGAAAAGGAATCGTAATTTATGAATTGGGCGAGATGATTCTTGCTGTATGATATAGTCAGCCAGTATATTACAAGGGAATAATAAAAACTAAATTGAAATGAAAAAAAATAGAAAGTTGGCCCTTGGAAAAATTACGATTGCAGCTATTAATAATAGCCATACGCTTAAAGGAGGTACAGGTGACACAGGAGCATGTGTTCCAGATACATTTGCAGAATGTAATACTGTTGCATGCAACACTAATGTATGTCCTCCTTCTCCTAGTGATCCATGTTCTTCCCCTGGAGTAACATGTAATACAGCAACCACTACAGATAATGCTTCTGAATTTTGTGATTTAAAATTATAAAAGTAGATAAGTGTAAAGGCTTATCATTTTTTGATGAGCCTTTTTTAGTTTACGCTTCTTCAAAAACAATTAATAATATACTATCAGTAGTTGCTTTTATGGAGACATTTTCTGTTTCAATAAGATGTCCATTAGTGATATGTTCGCTATTTATAGCGATACTTCCTTTTATTACATAAACAAATGATCTTTGTTGTAATGATAATTCCTGGTTTTCTTTTAACGAAGCAAGTTCAAGTTGTGTATTGTTATTATCTTCTTTTCCATAAACTCTGACTTTTTTGCCTTTTTCAGCTTTATAGATTCTAAAAGAAGCTTTGGGTTTTTCTTCTTGTGGGAGCAACCACATCTGTAGCATACGTGTAGTAACATCTCCTGTATTTTTTTCATTGTGCATAAAACCTTCCATGCCCGCTTTTTGTACCTGGAATTCTAAGGCATTAACGTTAACACCGTGTTCCAAAGATCCCTGGTGTGCTAAAAGACCATCTACTACAAAAGTCAGAACATCAATATGTTGATGTGGGTGTAAACCGGTTTCTATTCCGGGTTCAAAATAAGAATCAGACAGGTATACCAAATTCCCAATGCCTTCCCACGTGCCTTTTCTTACTCCGGAACCGGGGCCGTAGTAGGGGTGAACCACCAATCTTTTTTGTGTGATCCCATTGAATCCGCCTGTTTCTATAGTTTCTTTATCTAATTTTCGTATGATTCCCATGGTAAAAATGTTTAACAGGCTCAATTTAAAAAATCTTTCAATCTAAAGCGAATAGATTCCCGGCTTTAATATCTTTGCAGCAAAAGTAACAGATATGAGTATTGAAGAACTCCTTCATCAAATCCATTTAAAAAAATCGTTTTTGTGTATTGGCCTGGATGTAGATCTTAATAAAGTACCAGAGCATTTATTGGAAGAAGAAGATCCTATTTTTTCTTTTAATAAAGCAATTATTGATGCAACTCACCACTTGGCTGTGGCTTATAAACCCAATACAGCATTTTATGAGGCTTATGGATTGAAAGGATGGAAGGCTTTGCAAAAAACTATAGATTATCTGAATAAAAACCATCCAGATATTTTTACTATTGCTGATGCGAAAAGAGGAGACATAGGGAATACAAGTACGATGTATGCAAAGGCCTTTTTTGAAGATATGAATTTTGATTCTGTTACTGTTGCTCCTTATATGGGGAGTGACTCAGTAGAGCCTTTTTTGGCTTTTGAAAATAAACTTACAATCCTTTTAGGGTTGACGTCTAATATTGGGGCATTCGACTTTCAAACTAAAGAAATAGAAGGCAAAGAGTTATACAAACATGTTTTGGAAACTTCTAAAGAATGGAAAAATAGTAAACAACTCATGTATGTTGTAGGAGCTACTAAGGCTACCTATTTGGCAGAGATTCGCAAAATTATTCCGGATAGTTTTTTATTAGTGCCAGGAGTAGGAGCGCAAGGAGGAAGCCTGGAAGAGGTATGTAAATACGGAATGACAAAAGATGTTGGACTTTTAATCAATTCTTCAAGAGGAATCATCTATGCTTCAAGTGATAAGGATTTTGCAGAAAGTGCAAAAGAGAAAGCCTATCAGTTACAACAACAAATGGAAAAAATACTGAAAAGTAAATAGTAATAAATTAATGAGTAATGCAAGAATCTATTTTTAAATTCAAATGGCCTTTATGCTATGAAAAACTTAAATTATTTAAAATTTAGATGATTGTAATAAAAGATCAACTACAAAGAATACTTGAAATTTCAAGAACCCCTAAACGAATTATTTCTTTAGTGCCTTCTCAAACCGAATTGTTATGCGATATGGGTTTGGAAGATGCTATAGTGGGAGTGACTAAGTTTTGTGTGCATCCTTCTCATTTAAAATCTGCTAAAACCATAGTTGGAGGAACCAAACAAATTAAAATCGAGAAGATAAAGGAACTGCGGCCAGATATTGTTCTTTGTAATAAAGAAGAAAATACAAAAGAGATTGTTGAAGAACTCGAAAAAATAGTACCTGTTCACGTATCCGATATCTATACTATAGATGATAGTTTGGAACTGATTAAAAGCTATGGAGAAATTTTTGATTGTATTGATAAGAGTTCTGAGATAATAAATAAAATCACTGTCAATTTAGCAGATTTTAAAGGTTTTATAAAAAATCAACCAAATTATAGAACGGCTTATTTTATATGGAGAGAACCATGGATGGTAACCGCCGGAACTACATTTATAAATCACTTATTGAAACTTAATGGCTTCGAAAATGTATATTCTGATGAAAAACGATACCCTGAGGTTAATATTAAAAAGATGAAAGAAGAAAGTGATCCGGAGCTGGTTTTATTATCATCAGAGCCTTTTCCTTTTAAAGAAAAACATGTCTCTGAGGTAGAAAAATATTTGCCAGATTCAAAAGTAATTCTTGTGGATGGAGAGTATTTTAGCTGGTACGGATCAAGATTAATCAATGCTTTTCAATATTTTAAACAACTCCGTCTTAATTTATAACCACTTGTAAAAGGGATTTATTACTTTAGCAAAAATTTTTTGAATAGTGCTTAATTATACAAAATACGTACATGCTTCTTCCCAGGAATGGGTCACTTTTGTTCATGGGGCAGGAGGGAGTTCTACGATTTGGTATAAACAACTTAGAGAATATAAAAAGCACTACAATATTATATTACTGGATTTAAGAGGGCATGGTGATTCCGGGAGCCTGAAAGATGCTTTTAATAAGAAATATACATTTGAATCGATAGCCGAAGATATCTTAGAAGTTATTGATCATGAAAAAATTGAAAAATCACATTTCGTAGGGATTTCTTTAGGAACTATAATTATAAGGCAATTAGCAGAGATGAAGCCAGAACGGGTAGCCAGTATGATCATGGGAGGAGCCATTATGAAATTAAATATACGCTCTCAGATTTTGATGAGAATAGGTGTTATTTTTAAATCTATTATCCCTTATCTATGGCTTTATAAATTCTTTGCCTTTATTATAATGCCTAATAAAAACCATAAAGAATCCCGATTGTTATTCATCAGAGAAGCAAAAAAGCTTTACCAAAAAGAATTTGTACGCTGGTTCAAATTAACATCAGAAATTAACCCTTTACTTCGTTTTTTTAGAAGTATGGAGGTACAAATTCCAACATTTTATGTTATGGGAGAAGAAGATTATATGTTTTTACCTTCTATACGTCAAGTGGTTAAAAAACACTCTTTTTCGAGTTTATTAGTGGTTGAAAAATGCGGACATGTAGTTAACGTAGAACAACCGGAAACTTTTAATAAAGAAACACTTCACTTTTTACAATCGGTAAAATAAAAAACCGATTCGATAAGAACCGGTTTATGACTAGCTAACTCAAATATTTATTTATTGATCAAGAATTTTGAACACCGCGAAGATGTAACAACTTTTTAAGCAAGGTGTTAACTTAATATTAGGAATATATTAATAATAAAAGAACAGCGAGTAATCTATTTGGTAATAACTTGCCTTTATTGATTTGAGTGTGTAATGACTTGATTCTATCGTATGTAAGTTAAATTAACTCATTAGAAAATTAAAAAACGATAGCAATACACTAAAAAGCAGGCTTGAGTATATGAAAAATATGATAAAAAACGTATCTCGGCGAAATCTTTAATTATAGTTTTTGATCCTGTAATGCAAAAACTTTTCGTAATAGATCTGTAGTTCGGGAAGATACTTTATTCCTGATTTCTTTTTCTTCAACAGCTATCATTGTAAAAACACCATTAAGGGCCTCTTGTGTGACATAATCAGCCAGATCCGGATTCACATTATTGGTAAGCGGAATCGTATTGTATTTTTGAATGATATTACTCCAAATTTGAGTAGCTCCTACTTTGTCTAAAGAGTTTTTTATAACAGGATTGAACTTCCCGTACAGTGCTGTACTTGTCCTTCCTTCTAAGTATTGCGTTGCTGCCCTATCTTCTCCCAATAGAATATTTCTGGCATCTGCGAAAGTAATTCCTTTTACAGCATCAACAAAAATGGGTGTTGCCTCTTTAACTGCATCTTCGGCAGCTCGATTCAATACTTTTAACCCCTCGTCTGCAAGATTACCCAAACCTATGTCCCGAAGTGTTTTGTCTACTTTTTGAAGTTCAGAAGGTAATACGACTTTTACTAATTCATTTCTGAAAAAACCATCTTTTTGTGTGAGCTTACTTACCTGCTTTTCAATACCAAAATTCAATGCTTGTCGTAAACCTGCAGCAATCTCTCCATTCCCAACACTTGTTTGTGGTAATTGGTTAACTACTTGTTGTAATTCATCACAAGAAGAAAGACATAAAATAATTAGAAGAGCAGAAAGTCTTTTTAACATATTACTTACCTTTAAAAGAAATTAAAAATCAAAGTTAAACTTTTTATGTTGAGAATTACTTTTTCTTTAATGCTATTTTGCTTTTGCTTACACCTGGTCGGGTGTCAATCCAATCAGAAAGTTGAGAAGGATAATAAATCAAAACAATATTTGATGGTATTGGGAATTGCACAAGACGCCGGATTCCCACATATAGATAATCCTCATGAATGGGAAAACTATAAAAAAGGAATTACAAAAAAAGAGTTAGCAACATCTTTAGGTTTAGTAGATTTAGCATCAAAACAAAAATATCTTTTTGAAGCTACACCAGATATGCCACTGCAATTGCATAACCTGGAATCCGAACATTTAAAAACAAACAGATTAATTGACGGTGTTTTTTTAACACATGCACATATTGGCCATTATACCGGATTGATGCATTTTGGAAGAGAAGCAATGGGAGCAAAGAAAATCCCTGTATTTGCAATGCCAAAAATGAAAATCTTTTTGGAACAAAACGGACCATGGTCACAATTGGTATCATTAAAAAATATAGAAATATTCCCGACAGAAAACGAAAGCCTTGTCGAGTTAACTCCAAACCTTAATGTTACTCCTTTTCTAGTACCGCATCGGGATGAATTTTCAGAAACTGTGGGTTACAAAATTAATAGCCCTGCTAAATCGGCTTTATTTATTCCGGACATAAACAAATGGAAATTATGGGAAAAAGATATCGTAGAAGAAGTTAAAAAAGTAGACTATGCTTTTTTAGATGCTACCTTTTTGAAAAATGGGGAAATTCCAAGAGATATGAGTGAGGTTCCACATCCTTTCATAGAAGAAACAATTGCGTTATTTAAAAGTGAATCAGAAAGCATAAAATCTAAAATTATCTTTATTCATTTTAATCATTCAAATCAGGCAATGAATAGAGATAATTCAGATAGAAAATTGCTGGAAAAAGAAGGATTTCACTTTGCAGAAGAAGGCGCCATTTTCCCTATGTGAACCTTTAAAAGATTATTAAAATTAAGGTGTTTTCGTTGCTAATTTCGTAAATTGCACCACCAAAAAAAGGATTTTTTTACATATGGAACAAATACAACCTTATACTCCTAAGCATAAAGTTCGAATAGTAACGGCAGCATCACTTTTTGATGGACACGATGCAGCTATTAATATCATGCGCCGGATTATACAATCTACCGGTGTTGAAGTTATTCATTTAGGGCATGATAGAAGTGTGGAAGAAGTTGTGAATACTGCTATTCAGGAAGATGCAAATGCAATAGCAATGACATCATATCAAGGTGGTCATAATGAGTACTTTAAATATATGTATGACTTGTTGAATGAAAAGGGAGCCGGTCATATTAAAATCTTTGGAGGAGGAGGAGGAGTGATCCTTCCTGAAGAGATTAAAGAGTTGATGAACTATGGAATTACCCGTATTTACTCTCCGGATGACGGTAGAGAATTAGGACTTCAGGGAATGATTAATGATTTAGTACAGCAATCCGACTTTGCCATTGGAGATTCATTAAACGGAGAAGCTAAAGTACTGGCAAAGAAAGACCCTAAAGCAGTTGCTCGTGTAATTTCGTCTGCAGAAAACTTTCCGGAAGTTGCCAAAGCATCGTTAGAAACCATTCACAATAAAAATAAAACTTCTAAAACTCCTGTGTTAGGAATCACAGGAACCGGAGGTGCGGGAAAATCGTCTTTAGTAGATGAATTAGTACGTCGTTTTTTAATTGATTTTCCGGAAAAAACCATCGGAATTGTATCGGTTGACCCTTCAAAACGTAAAACAGGAGGTGCACTTTTAGGAGACCGTATTCGTATGAATGCCATCAATTCTCCAAGAGTATATATGCGTAGTTTGGCAACACGTCAGTCTAACCTGGCATTATCAAAATATGTAAATGAAGCCGTTGAGGTTTTAAAGGCTGCAGAATACGATTTAATTATATTAGAAACTTCAGGTATCGGGCAGTCTGATACTGAAATTATAGAACATAGTGATGTGTCATTATATGTGATGACACCAGAATTTGGAGCAGCTACGCAGTTGGAAAAAATCGATATGTTAGATTTTGCCGATTTGGTGGCGATTAACAAATTCGATAAACGTGGTGCTTTAGATGCATTACGTGATGTGAAAAAACAATACATGCGTAACAATAATCTTTGGGATATTCCTCAGGATGAGTTACCGGTGTTTGGTACGATTGCATCTCAGTTCAATGATCCTGGAATGAATACGCTTTATAAGGCGATTATGGATAAGATTGTTGAGAAAACGGAATCAGAAGATTTAAAATCTACTTTTGAAATCTCTAAAGAGATGAGCGAGAAGATTTTTGTAATTCCTCCATCACGAGTACGTTATCTGTCTGAAATATCAGAAAATAACCGTTCTTATGATAAAACCGGGAATGCTCAGGTTGAAGTAGCTCAAAAACTCTACGGGATTTATAAAACGGTAGAATCTGTTATAGGTAATACCCCTAAATTAGATAAGTCTGGAATTGCATTAGAGTCTGTCAGTTCGAGCGCAGTCGAGAACAAAGACTTTATAAAACTCCTGATTGCAGAATTTGACCGTGTCAAATTAAATCTTGACCCGTATAACTGGGAAGTAATTACCGGATGGGAAGAAAAAGTAAATAAATACAAAAACCCTATTTACTCTTTTAAAGTAAGAGAAAAAGAGATTAAAATTGAAACACATACAGAGTCTTTGTCACATACACAGATTCCTAAAGTGGCTTTACCAAAATACCAGGCATGGGGCGATATTTTAAGATGGACATTACAGGAAAATGTACCTGGTGAATTTCCGTATACCTCAGGATTGTATCCTTTTAAACGTACAGGAGAAGATCCGACACGTATGTTTGCCGGAGAAGGTGGGCCAGAACGTACCAACAGGCGTTTTCATTATGTGAGTATGGGCTTACCTGCAAAGCGTTTGTCTACGGCTTTTGATAGTGTAACTTTATATGGAAATGACCCTGACCACCGTCCGGATATTTACGGTAAAATTGGAAATGCAGGAGTTTCTATCTGCTGTTTGGATGATGCCAAAAAACTGTATTCAGGATTTAACCTGGCACATGCAATGACATCGGTGAGTATGACAATCAATGGTCCTGCACCTATGCTATTAGGATTCTTTATGAATGCGGCTATAGATCAGCAATGTGAGATCTATATCAAAGAGCAAGGCATCGAAAAAGAAATAGAAGCAAAAATTGCTAAAATATATAAAGATAAAGGAGTCGAACGTCCTAGGTATAATGGAGACTTACCGGAGGGTAATGACGGCTTAGGATTGATGCTCTTAGGAGTTACCGGAGATCAGGTGTTACCTGCTGATGTTTACCAGGATATAAAAGTAAAAACTATTGCCCAGGTAAGGGGAACAGTACAAGCCGATATTTTAAAAGAAGACCAGGCACAAAATACTTGTATTTTCTCCACTGAATTTGCGTTGCGATTGATGGGAGATGTTCAAGAGTATTTTATTGAAAATAATGTGCGTAACTTCTATTCGGTATCTATTTCTGGATATCATATTGCTGAAGCCGGAGCAAATCCGATTACGCAGTTAGCATTAACTTTAGCTAACGGATTTACCTATGTAGAGTACTACCTGTCAAGAGGAATGGATATTAATAAGTTTGGTCCAAATTTATCATTCTTCTTTTCTAATGGTATTGACCCTGAATATGCAGTTATTGGGCGTGTAGCTCGTAAGATTTGGGCAAAAGCATTGAAACATAAATACAATGCAAATGCAAGGGCACAGATGCTAAAATATCATATTCAGACGTCAGGACGTAGTTTGCATGCACAGGAAATCGACTTTAACGACATCCGTACTACATTACAGGCTTTATATGCAATTTATGATAACTGTAACTCGCTGCATACCAATGCGTATGATGAGGCAATTACTACTCCTACGGAAGAATCTGTACGTCGTGCAATGGCTATTCAGTTAATTATTAATAAAGAATTAGGGTTAGCTAAAAATGAGAATCCGATTCAGGGATCTTTCATCATTGAAGAGTTAACAGATTTGGTAGAAGAAGCTGTATTAACAGAATTTGATCGTATTACAGAGCGTGGAGGTGTACTTGGAGCAATGGAAACCATGTATCAGCGTAGCAAAATACAAGAAGAAAGTTTGTATTATGAAACGTTGAAACACAATGGAGATTTCCCGATTATTGGAGTGAATACTTTCTTGAGTTCTAAAGGTTCACCAACAGTTGTTCCAAAGGAAGTCATTAGAGCTACTGAAGAAGAAAAACAATTCCAGATTGATACCCTTCAAGATCTTCATAAAGCAAATGACACGAAAGCTTTATTAAAAGATTTACAACATAAAGCCATTAACAACGAAAATATTTTTGAGGCATTAATGGAAGTATGTAAAGTGTGTTCACTAGGACAGATAACTTCAGCGTTATTTGAAGTTGGAGGCCAGTACCGAAGAAATATGTAAAACAAAAAAATGTCATTCCCGCGAAAGCGGGAATCTTTTTATAAAACAATAATACTTTTGACTTTTAATGCTATGATGAGTCAAGAGTTTTTTTTAAAAGAAAAATTAACACTAAAATTAAAAATAAATGTCTGCAATAACATTTAAAGATCAGGCTATTGAGGTAAAAGGAACTTTTCCTCAAGTAGGAGATACATTACCGGAATTAAGATTGATAAAATCAGATTTATCAGAATTAAATACTTCAGACTTAAAAGGAAAGAAAGTAGTATTTAATATTTTTCCAAGTGTAGATACTTCGGTATGTGCATTACAATTAAAACAATTTTCCAATCAATTAAAAGATAGAGAAGATGTGGTTTTGGTTTTTGCTTCCTTGGATTTACCTTTTGCTTTTAGCAGATTTTGTGCAGCAGAAGGGATTGAGAATGCAATTACTACTTCAGATTTTAAATATAAAAGTCTTGAAAATATGGGAGTTTTAATGGAATCCGGACCTTTAGCGGGATTATATGCTAGAGGAGTATTAGTTACCGATGAAAACCTGAATGTTGTTCATTCAGAATTAGTTTCAGAAGTGGTTAATGAGCCAGACTATGAGGCGTCTTTAAAGCATATTTAAAGTAATATTGATATCATAAAAAATCTCCGATGTTGGAAAAAACATCGGAGATTTTTGGTTTAGTATGAATTCGATATATGATAAATCTATAATACCTGTTTTTAATAATTTAAAACCTAGTGTCAGGTTGAGCGCAGTCGAAACCTATCCAAAATATTTTTTATAAGTTCTCGACTACGCTCGAAGTGACAGTCATCATATGTTATTAACATTTACAGATGAAATCTTAAAAATTTTAAATCGGATTCATGTTGCTTTAAAGCGTTTCCTTTTTTAATTCACCATATATTTTTTTTGTGAATGGAAGTTCTATCTTTAACTCTTTACCATACCTTATAATTGATCCGGCAAATAATTCCAATTCATTATTTTCTTTTCCCGAGTTGATATCTAATTGTAAAGAAGTTGGCGTTTCGGGAGGAAATATTGAAGCTTTTTCAAATGTTTTCCCGATAATGTTGTCTTGTAAAAGTATTCCTTTATGCGTGGCAATCAATTTGATTTCTTTCATGATTTCAGTGGCTTCTTCTTTTTGTGTATTGTCACTGCAAACTATTCCGATAGATGAATTATATTTTGCCGTAACAAGACCAAAACTGGCGATGAAAATGAATTTTGTCCAAATGTCAATAAGTGAATTGTCTTTAAAATAATAATCAATTTTACTGTTATTGATTACGTCGATTACCCAGTTGATATCTTCAGAAAAATGCTCAGGATCTCTGCCAAAAATGAGTTTACCTGCTTTTCCTTTATGTTCTATGATTCCTTTTTCTTTAATATGAGAAGCGACGTATATACAGGAAGGTAAAATGATATTATCAGGAAGTTTTGTTCTAATTCTATCATAAATATCCACCCCATTCATCATGGGTAATAGAATGGTGTTTTTAGTGATTACTTTTGATAGTTGAATACAAACATTTTCCAGATCGTATTCTTTTACGCATATAAAAATTAAATCAGGATTCTGAATTTCTGCTAGGTGTTCATAAATATTATCAGGATGAGTGGTATTATTTTGATGTTCAGGCGAAAGTAAAGTAAGTCCTTTCTCTTTAACTATTTCATACGTTTTGCCTCTTGCTACAAACGAAACCTGATTTTGTTTATTGGTTTTATTGATTTTAAATCCGAAATAACCGCCTACGCCTCCAAGTCCAATAACTACAATATTCTTTTTATTCATTTTTGATATGTTTTCTGCAAATTTGGAAATAGAAACTTGAAGAAACACTTGACAAATGGCAAGAAATTAAATTTTGACAGTTTCTTTTCTGATTCTGCTTAAAGAGCTATCTGTGATGCCTAAATATGAAGCAATTATTTTAAGCGGAACATTCTGAAAAATATGTGGTTTCTGTTTTAAGAGATTCAGATATCTTGTTTCTGCTTTTTGACTAGCCATTTCTATGACTCTGTCGTTTAATTTATAATAATTGATGACAAATAAAAGCCTGCTGAATTCCCTGAACTCAGGAATGTTATGAAAGTTGGATTGTACATTTTTTAAGCTGGTTTCCCAAAAAGTGCAATCGGTTATGGACTGGTATATTTCTTTGGTTGGTTGTTGCTTGAAAAAGGATAAAAAGTCATTAACAAAGCAAGGAGCTGCATAAATATTGGTGGTTACCTCTTCATTTTCTTCATTAAGAATATACGAACGCATATATCCTTTCTCTAAAAAGAAGGTTTTAGTGCTTATGGTATCCTTGTCAAGTAAAATAGTATGCTTGTTTAATTCAAAATAAGTGAATGTCTCGGTGATTTTATTTACAATATCCTCTTCTATGGGAAATAAAGAATGGAAATAATTGTTAAGTGTTGATTTATCCATTTTCTACAAGGATTTTTAAAAGTAAAACTTTATTCCCTGGTTTTATCGACCATAACTTCACCGCCTTTCATCACCCACTTCACATTATTGATAATTACATTAATATCTTTTAAAGGGTTTCCTTTTACAGCAACAATATCTGCATAATACCCGGGAGCGATAGTTCCTAAGTCGTTTTCCATTCCCAACATCTCTGCGCCTATAGTAGTAGCAGTTTCAAGAGCTTGAGCTGGCGACATTCCAGCTTTTACAAACCATTCTAATTCTTTGGTGTTTTCACCAAAACCAGTAAATACAGCATCAGACCCCATGGCAATTTTTACATTTGCAGCGATAGCCTTTTTAACGGTTTGAAAGTTTTTTTGGATAAATTCATTAAGATTCTTAACATCATCATCGGTATAGCCATATTCATCTTTGTGAGCAGCATAATACCTGTTATGATCTACCGTAGGTACATAAATAGTCCCTTGTTTAGACATTGCTTTAAGAGTTGCATCATCTATATTTATCGCATGTTCTAATGTATTTGTACCTGCTTTTACTGCGTCACGGGCTCCATCGGGTCCATAAGAATGAATAGAAATTCTTTTACCTGCTTTATGAGCAATATTTACAGCAGCTTTCATTTCGTCATAATTAAAAGTCTGAGTACCTGTAAGATCATTTGCACTTCCTGTAGAACCGTATACTTTTATCCAATCTGCTCCGGCATCAATTTGTTCCTGGGCAAACTTTTCAACTTCAGCAACTCCTTTTGTACGTCTGTTACTTAGTCCGCGACCGGCTATAAATAACCTCGGACCTTTCATTTTTCCTCTGTTGATCAAATCACGCATAGAAAAATCCATATTGGCAAAAGATCCGAGATCACGTACTGTAGTAACTCCGGTTTCCAATGCTTTATATGCATTTTCCTGGGCTAAAAAAACAGTAACTGCCGGGTTAAAAGTGCCTAATTGTGACCAGGGACGACTTCCAGGGGTTTGATCCCAGTAGTAAGTAATATGAGTATGCGCATCAATCAATCCTGGTATGGCTGTATATGATTTTAAATCGATAATTTCTGCTTTTTCCGGAATCTGGATCTCGTTTTCTTTTCCAACATTAATGACACGATCTCCTTTGATAACAACTATGGCATTATCTATGACTTTTCCGTCACCGGTTATTAACGATTCGAATTGAAGTGCTTTAACCTGGGCGTTGGAAAAATTAATTAATAGTGTAAAAAAGAAAAACAGTATAAGATGATATTTATTCATTTTCATTTATTTTAATAACCGATGTTGAAAATAGATTTAATTTACTTTATGGATTTTTGAGTGAAATTCTTTGGGAGTAATCACTATTTTATCTCCGGTTTTTAATTTTTCTGCTTCCGAAGCATTTATTGGTATTGTAATAATGTTTGCTTGCACAAGTGCAGTGATAGTATATTCAGACCCTTTATTTTCAATTTTTAAAACCTCGCCGACCAATTTCAGATCGTTAGAAATATTTGTCCCAATAAATACTTCTTCGGGAGTTCCTCTTTTTATGATTCGTCCTTCTTCAATCACAAAAACAACATCTGAAAGTTTTATAATTTCACTGATATCATGACTAATCAAGATAGTTGTCAAATCATATTCGCGACGAACTTTTAAAATATAATCCTGAAGTTTTAAACGAATATTGATATCCAGGGCAGCTAATGGTTCGTCTAATAGTAATAATTTGGGTTGCTGGACCAAAGCTCTAGCAAGTGCTACCCGTTGTTTTTGTCCTCCGGATAGCGTATTGGGAGATCTGTGTTGTAATTCTCCTATTTCAATAATATCTATGATATCAGGAATAATGGTATTATCCTGATTTGATTGTAATGCAAATTCTAAATTTTGACGCACTGTCATATTAGGAAACAAAGCATAATCCTGGAATACATATCCTATATTTCTTTGTTGCGGACTTAAATTGATCTTAGTTTCTGAATCAAACCAGACAGTATCGTTTACTTTTATATATCCGGAATCTGGTTTTAGCAAACCTGATAGCATTCTTAACGTAGATGTTTTTCCTGCTCCCGAATCACCATATAACGTTACCAACTGGCCTTTTTGGACCTCTAAATTTAACTGAAGGTCCATATTACCATTTACAGCTTTAAGTGTTTTATGTATATCCAGCTGTATCATTTCCAAAAACGTTTTAGATATCCTCCATTAATAAGATACACAATCAATAATATGCTGAATGTAATGATGAATAATATTAATGAATAATAGTTGGCAGTATCGTAATTTAAGGCTTCTACTTCATCGTAAATTGCTATAGAAGCTACTTTGGTTTTTCCCGGAATGCTGCCTCCAATCATCAATACTACTCCAAACTCACCTATGGTATGTGCAAATGCCAATACAATACCCGTAAGCAATGAAGTTTTGATGTTGGGTAATAATACTTTTTGCAAAGTAACTAGTTTTGATTTTCCCATCACATAAGCCGCCTCTGTCAAGGATTTTGGCAAGCTTGAAAACCCAGATTGTATGGGATGTACCATAAACGGTAAACTGTATAAAATAGAGGCGATGACTAAACCTCCAAATGAAAATACTAATTTTATCCCCAGCCATTCGTTTAACCAGTTTCCAAAAGCATTATTAGGACTAAATGCGATTAAAAAATAGAATCCGAGTACAGTTGGCGGTAATACAAGAGGCATACTCACCAAGGTCTCAATGACAGGTTTTAATTTTGATTTTGAATGCGACAGCCAGTAGGCTAGGGGAATAGATACTAACGCAAGGATAGCAGTTGTGACAGCTGCTAATTTAAAAGTTAATAATAAAGGTTCCCAATTCATTTGCCCTACGTTGAAGTATGCTAATTATTCATTGACCGAATATCCGAAATTTTTCAATATAAGCTTAGCTTCATCGGAAAATAAAAAGGTATAAAATGCTTTTGAATTGATCTTTTTCTCTTCTTTACTTTTTAATAAGACGATTCCTTGTGCTATAGGTCTGTATAAACCCTGATCGATTTCAGTCCATTTTCCTTTATTTTCTAACTCTCTTGAGAGCACTACCGATAATGCAGTGAATCCTACTTCGGCAGATTTAGAAGTTATAAACTGATTCACCTGTGAAACACTTTCGCCATATACTAACTTTTCTTCTATTGTATCTAATAGTTTTTTTGACTTTAATACTTCTATAGCTGCTGTTCCGTAAGGTGCTGTTGTATGATTGGCTAAGGCAATATGTTTTACAGAAGCATCTGTTAGGTATTCGGGGAGAGGAGTGATATTTTCAATGTTTGTCCATAGCACTAATTTACCATAAGCATAAATTTCAGGCGGTGCCTCTGCAAATCCGCTATTATAAACTTCATTTGGATATTTCATATTAGCAGCTACAAAAATATCATAAGGAGCTCCTTCTTTTATTTGTGCGGTTAACTTTCCGGATGAACTAACCACTAACTCACATTTTATTCCACTTTGTAAAGTAAAAGCTTCAGTCAAAGCTTTCATGGCAAATTGCATATTTGCGGCTGTAGCTATTGTAATCGTAGTATCATTTTTAGTATTACAAGCTGTACATAAAACGATTAATAAGAGTATAATACGTTTTAACATCTTATAATTTCTTTATAATACGTTCTATGGTTTTCCAATTCCTGGTAGTAATATCAGACCCAAAAGCTTTTTCTAAAACTTCCATAGCTTTTGGTGTTTTGGTAACAGAAATGTCTAAAACACTAAGAATATCTTTGTCTTTTTTTTCAATGATATGATATGAATTGTCAGGACTAGTCCAGGGGATTTCCAAATCGGATACCGTGTTTTTTCTTAAAAGTGAAATGTATAACCGGATATCTTTGTGAAGTTCTATATCTTGAAAAGGAGCATTGTTAAACAATTCCAGGATTGTTTTAGCTGATCTGATAATTGTAGGAATAGAGAAACCAAAATTTTTTTCCAAATGCTCTGAAATTAACTTCTCGAGTTCTCCTGTATTATTTATAGTGGTATAGAAGATGATATTACCTGAATTTAGTAAGGTAATTACATTTTTGAAGCCCAGACTTTCTAATGTTTTACGAAGATCTGCCATAGGCACCTTATGATGGCCACCTACATTTATTCCTCGTAGAAATGCAATATATTTATTAGAGTTCACTTTCTTGAATTTTCTGTTCTAATTTAATTCTTTCTTTAGAATAGAAACAATAATATTGGTTTTTATTTGAACTCCTTCGTATAAAAGATGGTAAGGGGAATCGTAAAAATATTCTGTTTTTAAAACCATTAAATCCGGTGAATACGAGTAATCTAATCCAACATTTTTCCAAAACTTAATATTGGCGTCAACCAAGTCTTTATTTAAATTGAAGTTATCTTCTTGATACATAGGTGGGATCAATATAAACTGTACCCCTTTTGCTGAATAATTTTCTACATATGACCTGTAATATGAGCTTTCTACGGTTTTTATATTAGCAGGGCTGTCGTACAATTTAAATTTCTTAGACTCCCAGAACCAATGCGCACTACAATCTCCAAATTTGTTAAAAGCACTTACCCTATTATGATGATCAGTTTTTGAAAACCTCCCTTTCCTTAACCGAATTAAAAACTTAATTCTTTTTCGTATATATTCCAGTACATCTCTTGGCGATATATCAATTTGAAAGCCAGAATAGTTTAACTGTTCGATCTGTATTTTTGCCAGGGATTGGTTACCAAAATAATCATCTAAAATTAGTTGATATTCAGGAACAACTACAACAATATCATCTTTATTTAAATAGGGTTCAATTTCTTTCATATAGATTTTAATTCCGTATTGAAATCTGTGCCCGTAATTAATGATTTGGTAATCGGGAAAAGATTTTTCTATTATTTCAGAATTAATTCCCATGGAAAGATTACTCCCACCTACAAGTATTATCTTTTTTACATCTTTATGTTGTACTAATAACTCATGCTTTAATCGCATTCCGCCATCGTAGTCATAATCAGACATAAAAGGGAATTGAAAGTGTAGTACGATGAATAATACCAAGATTACAACTGGAAGGACAAGAAAAAGAAATATTTTAAATAAGAACTTTTTCATCTTTTAGAATTGAAAATAAATGAATTGTTGCTCTTTCCCGCTAAACCAAAAAATGATAAGGATTATAGCGTAATACATTGTATACCTGATAGGTCGTTTCCACTTTAATCCTAAATTATCAATTGCATATTGTCCGTCTCTTCCGTTCCATTCTATGAGAATAAATAATCCAATAAGTATAATTGTAATTAATGCGTTTTTGATGTCATCAAACTCCGGAACAGTAAAAAACGAAGCAGAAAAAATTTCAGAAATATAGCTTATAGCATGTTGGATAGTATTTGCTCTAAAAAATATCCAGGCCAAAACTGTTAGACTAAAAGTGAGTAAGATCGAAGAGAATTCTCTGATATTTGGTAAGCTCCTTCCCTGGGCCACAATATTCATGTTATTGCGGTTATTTTTAGTGAGTAAGAGTGGTAAAAAATAGATTGCATTTAAGGTGCCCCAGGCAATAAATGTCCAATTTGCACCATGCCAAAAACCGCTAATAATAAAAATGATAAAAGTATTTCGGATTTTCATCCAGGTACCACCCCTGCTACCGCCCAAAGGAATGTAAAGATAATCTCTAAACCAGGTTGATAACGAAATATGCCAGCGCCTCCAGAATTCTGCAATGTCTCTTGAGAAGTAAGGAAAATTAAAGTTTCTCATCAAATCAAAACCAAAGAGACGGGATGTACCTATGGCAATATCTGAGTAGCCCGAAAAATCCCCGTAAATTTGAAAAGTAAAAAACAAAGCGCCCAAAGCCAGAGTGCTCCCCGAATAATCAGCAGAATTGTTAAAAATCAGATTAGCGTACTCTGCACAATTATCAGCAATTACTATTTTTTTAAAAAGCCCCCATAGTATCTGACGCATTCCATCTATTGCTTTTAAATGATCAAAACGCCTTTTTTTATAGAATTGAGGAAGTAGATGAGTTGCTCGTTCGATTGGTCCTGCTACTAATTGTGGAAAAAAACTAACAAAAGCAGAAAAAGCAATAAAGTCTCTTGTAGGCTTGAGCTTTCGTTTGTACACGTCTATTGTGTAACTTAACGTTTGAAATGTATAAAAACTAATCCCAACGGGTAAAATTAAATTTAGAGAACTTGCTTTTATTTCTGTTCCGAAAAATGTAAACGCGGTAATAAAATTGTCGAGGAAAAAATTGTAATACTTAAAGAAACCGAGAAATCCAAGATTAACGAAGATACTAATCCAAAGTAAAAACCATCTTTTTCTTTGATTCTCTTCGTGTTGTAATTTTCTCCCTACCCAATAATCAATTAGTGTACTGAAAATAATTAACGATAAAAACCTCCAGTCCCACCATCCATAAAATAAATAACTGGAAATAACGATTAAAAAGTTTTGAAGCTTTAAGTTTTTGTTTGTAACAAACCAATACAGCAAAAAAACTATAGGTAAAAAAAATGCAAAATCAATTGAATTAAAAAGCATTTATGATGGTTAGATTTTTAATATTTGCCAATTGAATTGTGCTTTTCTTTGACACAAAGCAATTATTTTTCAAAGCAGTAAACTTAACAATTTTTTAACAATTAAAGAAAAAATAATTACAGACTTAATTAAAAACCAATAAATTAAAGGTTTTTAAGAAGATTTATAAATGTTAATTTTTTGTTAAAAATAGTATTGAGAATAAATAACCTTAAGGTTATTTATTGGAAGCAGCAGCCTGCATCCATTCTGTAAATTGTTTTTTGAATTGTTTGGTTTCCTGTCGTAAAATGTTTAAAAAAGCAACTTCTTTCATTTTACTATGTTCCAAACGATCGCAATTATCTAAAATATTAGATAATGCTTTTTTGATTCGATTACTTCTTTTTAATCGAAGGTTGTAAATATTAGTAGTAGCAGCTGCAGCCAAATTAGAAGTTAAAGTAACTGCATCAGAAATTAAATAATCAGCGTAATAATCACGTAACGAACTTTGCTGATCATATGCCGGAGTTTCTTTATGCTCTGAAGTATAAGCAGCCAGGCTTCGACAGAGCTTAAAAATCTCAATCGATTTTAAATATAAAGGCATTTGCCTGACGTTATTTTCTTTAGAAACTAGCATTTATTTTTTTGAATATTCAAATTTAACACTGTTTTATGTATCATTTTATTTTGATTTTAAAGTTAAATGGTATTTTTACCTTTAATATTAAATATATAAATGTTATTCTCTTTAAAATAAAGGTATGGATCACTTAAATTGGGAGATATTGAAATCTTTGCAGGAAAATGCACGTTTATCTTTTTCCGAAATTGGAAGAAAAGTTGGACTTACCTCACCTGCTGTTGCAGAGCGTGTCAAGAAGATGGAAGACAGCGGAGTAATAAGCGAATACAAAGCTGTAATTTCTCCTATGAAAGTTGGATATCAACTAAAAGCCATTATTACTGTAAGTGCTTTTATGGGAAGGCTTAAGCCTTTCCTGGTTAAAGTAAAAGAGTTTGATGAGGTTATAAATTGCTATAGGGTTACAGGGAATGAGAATATCATTATGGAAGTTATTTTACAGGATAGGGAACATTTGGAACGATTTATTGATGAATTGCTTTATTATGGGGAAACAAAAACTCATATAGTACTTTCTGACATCATGGAAAACAATACTATAAAAAAACCGGTAGAAGAATAACCATTTCTATATGTGATTTTGTTTAAATTTAACGGACCAACCAAAACAAGATGCAAAATACCATAGAATATATTGTTACTGCATTAGTCTGTTTAATTACTGCATTTGTAATTCAGCGTATTTTTCTAAAAGAAAGAAAGCGTAAAAGTATGCCAATTGCAATAAATGGTATTAAATGGTTCGGCCTGGCTATTTTTATATGGGGAGTAGGAGCGCTGTTCAATATCATCCTGATCTTATTTTTTAAAATCGAATCAGATCATAAATTCATTATCTATACAGGAGTGATGGTATCACTGCTCAACTCTTTATTTATATTACTGGCTATCCCATCTATAGAACACAGTAGTAAACGCAACATTGTTATACGTATCATAGAACGTTTTTCTGAACGTGAGACGTTTATGATTTTTGGTGGCGTCTTGTTTATGATTGCTTTTGTCTTTATTGCTGCTTCATATACCAAAGAATCGACAAGTAATACCTATATCTGGTTAATTGATATTCCTGTGTCTCTGGTAGTAGCTTTTGTCTTATTGCAAGAACTTAATAAAGCATTTAAGAACAGGCAAATGAAGTTTATGTACTTGCCTTCTTTTGGATTATTTGTACTGATTGTCATTGCTGTGACTCACAGAATAGTTCCTGAAGATGAAATTATCGGAATTATTGATGCTTCTATTTGGAATATAACAGGAGTGACTACAGCGATTTCTTTTAAATTTCTTTTGATATTACTGTTCATTATCCTGTTATACAGTTGGAAATTTTTAGCAGAAAAAGAACAGCAACAAGGTGAATTGGAAAAACTTCAACATGAAAAAATACAATTACTAAAAGAGAGAGAAAGGGATCAACTTTCTATAGAAAGTCATTTGGACACTATAAAATCTTTAAAAAAGCAATTAAAAACGTTAGAAATTACTGCTAAAGTTGAGTTGTCAGATCGTCAAAAAGAAGTATTGGGGAATTTAGGTCTCTGCGGAAATAAAAAATCATATACAGAAATTGCCGAAGAAATGAATATTGGGGTTGATGGTTTTCAAACACATATTCATCAAATAAAGAAACTGCTTAATATAAGTGGAGCAGGAGGGAAAGAACAACTAATTGCTTATGCAATAGCAAATGATCTTTTAAAATTTGCTACTATAAAGCTTCAAGAATAAACCTTTATTAAGGTAAGTTGAATATAATTCCTGTTGATTATCATTTAATTGGTTGTTTTCAGTTAAGACAAATGTCATTCCTGCGTAGGCAGGAATCTAAGAAAGAAGCATCTTAATGGATTCTTTGTCCCGTCTGCCGGACGGGCAGGAAGCAAGGAATGACAATAAAATGTAAACAACTCATTTAAAGAATAAAAAACACCTGGTTAAGTATATACTTAACTAGTCGGCTTAGTAAAAACACCATTGTGTAAGCTTTTGATTATCAAGTGGAATTAAAATCTTCGTCCGAAATAAAATCAATAACGATGAAGAAAATTATAAGCTTGATAATTATTGCTACGATTCCTTTAATGCTGTTTTCTCAGGATTCTCCTACAGTAACATTAGACGAAAAAATTAATGAACAATTTGGGAACGCTACACAATGGTTTGTAGATATCATTTTAGCAGAAATTCCAATTACTAATAATGTAGGGATCCCCTGGGTTTTATTGGTTTTAATTATTGGTGCATCTTATTTTACTACCTATTTTAAGTTTATCAACGTAAGAAGCTTTTTGACTTCAATTAATATCATCAGAGGTAAATATGATGATTTAGAAGAAGATCAAACTGTAAAAACTTCAACGTATACAGATGCAGAAGATAGTCCTGATACCATCCGCATAGAAGGTCATGAAGGAGAAGTAACCCATTTTCAGGCATTAACGGCAGCATTATCTGCAACGGTAGGTTTGGGAAATATTGCCGGAGTAGCAATAGCGCTTTCTATTGGTGGGCCCGGAGCCACTTTTTGGATGATTTTAGTCGGACTGCTAGGAATGGCATCAAAATTTGTGGAGTGTACATTAGGAGTCGTATATCGGGAAATTGACGAGAACGGAGTGGTTTATGGCGGGCCTATGTACTACCTGAAAAAAGGACTTCATGAAAAAGGGTGGACGCGTTTAGGAAAGTTGCTGGCTATCTTTTTTGCTGTGATGTGTATTGGGGGTTCGTTTGGTGGAGGAAATATGTTTCAGATTAACCAGGCATTCAAACTCTTTGAATATGTAACAGGAGCAGAAGAAAGTTTTATTTATGGAAAAGGATGGTTATTCGGACTCATAATGGCCATTTTGGTCGGAATTGTGATTATCGGAGGGATTAAAAAAATAGCCAGTGTAACCGATAAAGTAGTTCCTGCAATGGTAGTCATGTATGTATTGGCAGTAATTACTATTCTGGTGGTAAATTATGAAAGCATCCCAGATGCTTTTAATGCGATTCTTCAAGGCGCGTTTAGCCCTCAGGGAGTTTTAGGCGGATTTGTTGGTGTGCTTATTCAAGGCTTTAAAAGAGCTGCTTTTTCTAATGAAGCCGGAATAGGATCGTCTTCCATAGCGCATTCTGCAGTTAAAACTAAGTATGCAGCAAGTGAAGGTTTAGTTGCTTTGCTGGAACCTTTTATAGATACGGTGGTAGTGTGTACAATGACTGCATTGGTACTCATCATAACCGGACAAATTGAAATAGGGAGTGCAATTTCAAATGAACAGGGTGTTATTCTTACCTCTAATGCTTTGGCAAGCGGAATTTCATGGTTTCCTTATCTTTTGACATTAGCAGTCATTTTATTTGCTTTTTCTTCAATGATTTCCTGGTCTTATTACGGGTATCAGGCATGGTCTTACCTCTTTGGAAGAGGAAAGAAAACAGAATACACCTATAAACTGATCTTCTGCTGTTTTGTAATTGTAGGAGGAGCTGCAAGTTTGAATGCGGTAACCGATTTTTCTGATGCTATGATCTTTGCAATGATGGTGCCTAATATGATCGGACTTTTTATTTTGAGCCCGAAAGTAGCTGAAGAGCTAAAACGGTATAAAAAAGCAATTAAAAAAAGAATAGTTGGCTAATTCTATTATCGTCATTACGAGTGAAGAATGAACGAAGTAATCTCGTTTTAATAAGGTAAGATTGCTTCATTTTCCTTTCAAAAAAGGAAACTCGCAATGACGTTTTTTACGATATTGATTATTTATGAGATATAGATTAATTCCGATATAAATTTTTATTTACTGTCATTACGAGTGAAGGATGAACGAAGTAATCTCATTTTGATAAGATAAGATTGCTTCATTTTCTATCAAAAAGGAAACTCGCAATGACATTTTTTAGTTTTTTATAATTATTAATTACAAGGAATTCTGATTTTATTCATGGTATCCCATAACTTATGATCAAACCCCTGTGGAGAAAATTCAAAATAAGCGATATGCTTTTTTGCAGGCTTACAATATGAAGTACTCACCTTTACATTTAATGTGATAACCTCTTGAGTAAAGAATACATCAAAAATTTTCACTTCTCCTTTAAAAGAATTGCTTTTTGAATCATCAATAAGTGATGCCTGGGTAGGCGTAATTTTTTCTTTAGGAATATTTCTACCTTGTCCTATTGCATTCATCAAACCATCAAAATAAATTTTCAGTTCTTTATTTAATTTCTCTGATGATAATTCAGGATCAATATCCAAATACCATGCAAAGGTGTAAGTGAAAAACTCTTCACTATCCTTATTTCCCCAGCCTTTTGAAAATCGTACGTCTTCAATGCCTTTATAATTTAATTCGGGAGCAAAACCTAAAGGGAGCTGGAGCAATTCTTTTCTCCAGTCTTCCGGAGCTTCAAGAAGGGATCTCTCCGGAGCTTCTTTTTCCTGGGCAATTGTACAAAAGCAACAAAAAACAGATAAGCTTAATGTGATGATAAACTTCATAGAAAATAAATATTTTCTCAAAGTTAGTTGTTTTTATAATGAGGAAGTCTAATTTTTTAATCCATTAGAAAAAGCTTGAGTCGCTTCAATGAAGAATAAGCGTGTTTTTGTAAATTTATAGCATAAAAAATGCATCTTTTTAGTACATGTCACGTCTTATGTATATAAACCTTAAATCAAGTATTATGAAAAATAAAAATTGTACGTGCAAATGTTCAAGTTGTGTACAAGGGCAGTGTCAAAATTGTACTTGTGTTGAATGTACATGTTCAGGATGTAATTGCTAGTTTATTTTAAAACAGTATTGGAAAACAATATCATTTAAACAGTGATATTGTTTTCTTATTAATAATTGTGTTTATGGATGTTACTTCGGAAATATGGGAAGCGTATTCAGAAGATCTTAGGAATTTTATTTTTAATAAAGTAAAGGACGAAGATGTAGCTAATGACATCTTACAAGATGTTTTTCTAAAAATTCATACAAAACATGATCAGTTAAAAGATGCTTCCAGGATAAAACCCTGGATTTTTACGATTGCGAGAAATACAGTATTTGATTTTTTTAAAACTAACGGTCTTAAAGGTGAAATTCAGGAAGAATTGATTGAAGAAGCATCATTCGAGGCCGAAGAGCATACAGAGAAAGATTGCCTTTATGGTATTATCAAATCGTTACCTGAAAAATATAGAGAACCTTTATTTTTATCAGATATAAGAGGAATTAAACAAACAGAAATTGCAAAACAATTCCAACTCCCGTTACCTACAATCAAATCGAGGATACAAAGAGCAAGAAAAATGATCACAGAAGGGTATATGGCCTGTTGTGATTATAAACTAAATGATAAAGGAAAGTTGGTTGGTGAGCTTAAGGATAAAAAAGATTGTAAGATTTGTAATCAATAAATAAATGTCTAAAATGATTATAGATAAACTTGCCTGGATAGAATTAAAAGATCAAAAAATATTAAGCACTTTAAGTAAAGGGAAAGATGCGTACTATATTCCCGGAGGGAAAAGAGAAACAGGAGAGAGTGATACTACTGCCTTAATCAGAGAAATCAAAGAAGAATTAAGTGTGCAACTTCTTCCCGATTCTATAAAATATGTCGGTACTTTTCAAGGGCAAGCCCATGGACACCCAAATGGAGTTGAGGTGAAAATGACCTGCTATGCAGCAAACTATACAGGTGAGTTAAAACCCGATTCAGAAATTGAAAAAATAGTATGGCTCTCTTACAGTGATCTTGATAAGGTTTCTCCGGTAGATAAAATTATCTTCGAATGGCTACGAAAAAAGTCCCTTTTGGATTAAAAACTTGTTTTTTTGGCTAGATTTTTGATGATTTCGTAATTGTGAAATTTTATTATGTAAGTATTTTGAAGTAGTGAATACTTATTATCTAGCGATTTCCATTAATTAAAAAAATTGTAAATTTTGAAAATGAAAACACTCCTTTCATTTATTCTCTTATGCTCTGTATCTTTTGCTACAGCACAAAACTTAAGACTTCAGAAAAAGAAAGTAATAGATTCAATAACCATTTCAAATGATAGTATCTCAGAATCCTATTCCATTTATCTTCCTTCAAATTTTAGTTTAGAAAGCAAATGGCCGGTTATTTTTATTTTTGAACCTGATGGTATAGGTAGGAGAGGAGTTCACTTTTTTTCTGAGGCCGCAGAGAAATACGGCTATATTCTGGTAGGGTCTAATAGTGTTAAAGATGGAAAATTAGAACCCAATTTACAAGTCTATAACAGGCTGTCTAATGAAATACAAAACTTGTTTCCGATAGACGATTCGAGAATTTATACTGCTGGGTTCTCCGGAGGAGCTCGTCTGGCTTCTTCTATAGGAGTATTGTCTAAAGATATTGCAGGAGTTATTGCTATTGGTGGTGGATTTAGCGCATCGTTCCCTCCCAGAAAGAATACTTTTGCTTTTGTAGGTGTTGTTGGAAATACAGATTTTAATTATGTAGAGTTATTGAATACCACTTCTTTTTTAAAGCGTAATAAATTTGATACCGAACTTTTTGTTTTTGAAGGGGAGCACGAATGGGCTCCTGCTTCGGTCTTAACCAGGGCTATAGAAAGTATTGAATTGAAACAAAAGATTAAAAATATCAATGTACAGAATAATGATCTGGTCAGAAAACAATATGAAGAAGATTATCAGTATGCAAGTGTGTTATTAAAAGAAGAAAAACCTATAAGAGCCATTGAAGAACTGGAAAGGATGCAAAAAAATTATAGAGTCCTTTTTGAAACGGATAGCTTAAAAGATAAAGTAAAAGCCATAAAAAGAAATAAAGTTTTAAGAAAATTTATTGTTGCAGACCGGAATGCTATTTCTTTAGAAAAGACCATTCGGTTTAACTACCTCGAATATTTTAAGGAAGATCTTGAGAATTTTGAAATGGATAATTTAGGATGGTGGGATGAGCAATCTAAGGTGATAAAAGGATATATTAATGATCCGGATGCTGCTAAGCAGCGAATGGGAAAACGCCTGAGAGGCATGTTGTTTACATTAGGAAATGAAACAGCAGGTTTATTTAACGTAGAAAAAAATAAAGACAGGCTACTGTACTTGAATATTTTTATGACCCTGGCCAATCCGAGAGCCTACGATGCCTATTTAGAGGTCATGAAAATTAGTATGATTGATGTCAATTACGAAATGGCATTGTACTATGCTGAAGAGCTTTTTAAAAACGGATTTAAAAACCGTGAAAAGCTTTATGCTAAAGAAGGAATTTCATTGCTTCGAATTACCCCGGAATTTAGGGAACTGGCCAGTAAGTATTTGGATTAGGTTTTGATACCATACTTTTAGTTGTCATATTCAGGAAATTCAATTTCCTCATCACTTGGCAACCAGCTATTATTTATTTTGTCAATTAATTCAATTAAATACTTCTTTACTTTTCTTTTGGTAAAGTCAATACAAACTACTTTATCAATTTCAAAATTATCATCACGGGCTAAAGTCGTTGCAAACCAAAACCCTTCTCCAAAATTTTTATGAGCAGTTGTTACTGGAGAAAATTCATAATCAAATTCTTTTTTAGTTTGCATTTCAAAGTCAACAGCTCTCCAGGATATTTCTTCATCAAAATACTGTTCTGTCATATGCCCTAAATTTCCCGCACTACAAGTATAAGATACATTATTGTCCATACATGTTTTTACAACTGATGGGATTAATTCTTCATCTTCTTTATTCGCTATAGTGAATGCGACCCAATCATTTTTTGGAATAACCGACTTCCAATCAGAGTTATTTCGAATCTGAACGTAGTAAACTTTTCTTTTATTGACCCTACCTAAAAATTCCATTTTTAATTTGATCCTTGGAAATATTCATATGCATAATTTTCAATTTCTCCACTCAATTGATTTCCTTTTTCATCTTTCAGATCATATAGTTCTTGAATACCTCCTATTGGTGTACAGCCATCTAACCCTAGAAGAATACTATAAAAAATATCTGTAAATGATGAGTTCAAGACTTTTTTCATTATTTCATTCTGTTGTTCAGTTAGATTAAGTGATTTAATTAACTGTCTAACTTCTGCCTCAGAATTCTTGCTTAAATATTCTTTTAGAAAGTTTTCTTTCTCTTTATAAAATGCTTTTACAAATTCTTCTGTTGTCATTTTTCGTTGTGTATATGTTAGGTATCCTGAAGAGTATGTGTTATGACTTGTTACTCATAGTTTTTTCTTTATAAATTGCTGTCTATTATTTCCAAATATTCTTCAATAGATGCATAATTTTCTAAGTCAATTTTAATTCCATTAGTTTTTATCAGGTTTAAAAGATTTTTAGCTAACACTAATGGGTTTTCTTCATAACCAAATAATTGGTGATCAAAGTTTGTTCCTATAATTATATTATCTTGATACATCCCTGCACACCAGAATTCCAGAAAGTCCTTTAGGGGAATTAGTTCTAACTTAAAATTTTCATCATACCAGACATGTCTTGAAACCACTCCAGCTTCTTTTTTGTTAGACCAAAAAATCTGAAGTAGAAGTGGTTCTTCATCTTTATTTTCAAAATGATTACTTGAAGATGAAACAAAGCCATTTTCATTTCTTAAAGTCCAAACCTCTTGAGTTTCTATTACTTCTTTTAAAAACCTTTTATGTTTTAGTTGTATGTCTGCTGAATTCTTGAACATTACTTTTGATTGTAGGTGATAAGAATATAATAACAATCATTATTATTCCATTATATAGAAATACCCTTAGTTCTTAATCCCAGGCTGTTTCAGTTGAAACCCTTCTTTAGCTTTTGCTTCATCTACCATTTTTTTGACATCTGCCAGTAGACGTTTAGCATCATAAACTACTCCGTCTTTAATGGTGTATTTTACACCTCCAACACGTACAACCTCGTTGTTTTCGTTGAGTTTAATGGCTCCTGTCCCGTACAATACTTTTAAGTTAACTAATGGATTTTCTTCTACAATAACAAAATCTGCCAGTTTACCTACTTGTATAGAACCTATTTTGTCGTCCATTCCTAAAGCCTCAGCACCATTTAGCGTTGCCGCCCGAACAACCTCTAACGGATGGAACCCGGCTTCACGTAACATTTCCAGTTCTCGTATATAAGCGAAACCGTATAATTGATAAATAAATCCTGAATCTGACCCTGTAGTAACACGCCCACCACGATTTTTATATTCGTTGATAAAAGTCATCCATAGCTGGAAATTCTGTTTCCATTCTACTTCTTGCTCTGTACCCCAATAATGCCAGTACGATCCGTGTGAGATTTTGCTAGGTTCATAAAATTTCCAAAGCGAAGGCAATGTATAATCTTCATGCCATTCTGCTCTACGCGCTCTATGTAAATCCCTGCTGGCTTCGTAAATATTAAAAGTTGGATCTAATGTGAAATCTAAAGCGATTAATTCGTTCATTACCTTATTCCAGTGATCAGAATACGGCTTGGCAGCTTGTTTCCATAATTTACCGGCCTCTTCAAAACGATGTTGTTCATTCTGATAATTGTAATCTAACGGATAATGCTGAACAGTTCTGTCTTCAAACAAAGCTTCCGGTAATCCATACCAATGCTCCATAGAAGTTAATCCCGCTCTTGCCGAATGTAATACATTCCATCGTGCTACACTTAATTGCGCATGATGACTGGCAGATCTTAACCCTAACTTTTTGTTTTCATCTAAAGCTGCTTTCATGATGTCTGGCTCAGCTCCAAAAAACTTAATTCCGTCTGCACCTCTTTTTGCATTTGCACGTACCCATGCTCTTGCCATCTCCGGTGTAGTAATTGGTGCATCGTTTAACGGATTAAAATTTGGACTGGACTGCCCGAATCTTGTCATTGTAAATATACGTGGCGCTACTATTTTATAAGTATCACTTTTCTTTTTCATATCTACAGACCAATCCAAACCACGCCCGCCTACTTCTCTTATGGTCGTTACTCCGTGAGCCATCCATAATTTAAATACGTATTCCCAGTCTGCTCCTTGTCCTACTCCGCCTATGTGTGCATGCATATCAATAAACCCCGGAAGTATATACATACCGGTAGCATCAATTTCTTTTCCTCCGGATTTTAATTTCGGACGACTGGATTCATCAATCTTTACCCCGGGATACCCTACTACCTGTATATCGACAATCTTATTTTTTTCGACTACGATGTCTACAGGGCCTCTTGGCGGGGCTCCATCACCATTAACTAGCGTAGCTCCTCTTATGATTAATTGAGAATGGGGTCCGTCACCTAAATAGGGGCCAGATTGCCGACCTAAAAGGGAGAATGAATAAAAAAACAGAATAAGTAAAAAAGGAAATTTAGACTTCATCATATGGTAGTTAGTGGATAATTTTTTTCGAGGATGAATTTACAAATAAATTAAAAAAATGACTCTAGTTATTGATTACAATGTGCGGAACCTCTTCCAGGTTCCAGTCAATTACCAGTCCGCCCGAAAGTGACCTGGCTATTTCCGCTCCATATAAATATTCACATAGATACAGTGCGGCCTCAAAACTTTTAGCCCCACCGGCAGAGGTAATGTATTTTCCATCATGCACAAAGAGCGTTTCATCTCTGACATCTAAATTTGGAAACATTTCTTTGTATTTTTCAATATCCGATGGAAATGTAGTAGAAACAGAGTTGTCCAGTAATCCTGCTTTAGCCAGGACAAAAGCCCCATCACAATGTGAAGTCATGAAGAGTGCATTTTTATCGATTTCTTTTACAAAATTGATCATAGTTTCATCGTCCAGATCGGTATCCAGATGGTGTTCTGCACTAGGAATTACTAAAATATCGATTTTAGGTAAATCATCTTTGGTATAATCGTAATCAGGAATCACCCGAACCCCTTCAAAAGTAGTAATCGGTTCTAGAGTATTAGCTACAGAAAAAACATTCATCTGTTTTATATTCTCCCTGTATTGTGTATGCTGAAAAATATCGTACGGAGCTGTGAATTCTGTGTTGTAAGTACCATCCATAATGAGAAAGGCTACATTATAACGATTGGCTTCCAGTTTAGGAAAAACTCTTTCAGGTGTCTTAACAATTTCTTCTTCTTTTGGAGATTCATTTTTTTGAACACATGCAATAGCAAGAAAAGAAGAAAATAGAATCAATAAACGGTATTTCATTGCAACAGATTTAAGATGAATGTCAAATATAAACTTTTAAGCACTAGTAACTGCTTCAGATTTTTTTAAACTGAAGAGAATCAAGATACTCATCAAAAGAAAAAACATCATTAGATACCAATTGGTGTCAAATCCGAATTTTTCAACAACCTGCATTCCAATTAGCGGAGCAAAAATATGTGCTAAAGAAAAACTCATGGTATAAAGTGCCATGTAGGCTCCTTTATTTTTGTTTTTGGCTCTCTGTAATGCAAAAGCATTAGAAAACGGAAATGATATCATCTCTCCAAAAGAAACAGCCAGCATTCCTAAAATAACAAAAATGGCCCAGTCTGCGATATTTAAAAATAAGAAACTGAGAATGATTAAAGCAATTCCGTAATTGATGAGTTTAATTGTACTTTTTCCCGATTTTTCCAACTTAGCAATTAGTGGCATTTCAAATACGACAATAACAAACCCATTAAGAAAAAAGATTAAACCAATCTCTTTAGGAGAAAAGTGAATAACCTCTTTATAGTATAATGGAATGGTACTGAAATACTGCATAAAAGTTATAAACATTAATAAAATAGCCAGAAAAAACAACAAATACCTCTTGTCTTTGTATGGAGATTTACTGGAATCAGGGCGTTCATCACCTTTTAATTTTCGCGCTTGTTTTTTATCTAAAAGGATAGGGATAAGCAAAGCTCCGGTAATACAAGTCAATCCGTCAACCCAAAATAAACCATTGTATCCTATAAGCTCAATAATTAAACCTCCCAATGCAGGACCTATAGAAAATCCTAAATTGATTGCCAATCGTATTAGAGTGACAGATCTTGTTTCGTTACCCGGTTTACTATATGCAGAAATAGCAACAAAAATGGCAGGCCTGAACATATCGGCTATTAATGTCAATATAAAAACTCCTGCACAAAGTGTCCAGAAGGCGTGAAAATATTGAAGTCCGATAAAAATAAAACCGGAAGAGAATAAACTCCATAACATAATAGGGTAGAATCCGATTCTATCGGAAAAACGCCCTCCTAAATACGATCCAAGTAAAGAACCTATTCCAAAGAACATCATAATCCAGCCAATATCTTTAAAGCTAAACCCTAAATCATCTTTTAAATAGATAGATAAAAAAGGAATTACCATGGTACCGGCTCTGTTGATAAAAGTAACAAAAGCCAATAACCATACTTCTTTGGAAAGCCCTTTAAACGACTCTGCGTATTTGAAAATTAAATTTCTCATGAATTACATGATTTTTAAAAATAAAAAAGCCCGGCAAATTTTGCCGGGCCAATGTTGTTGTATTTGTTTATTTAAAATGATTACAAAACATAAGAGACCCGGGTCCTTTTATAAGGAACACACACTGTCCATTGTTTTATAATTGTTGTCATTTTCTTTTTTTGTTGCGTACAAAACTAATTAAAAAAAGAATAGGTTGTATTTTTGAACTTTATAAAATGATGAAATAAGTGTGAGCAAAATTATTTTTTTGCGCACCAACCGAGAATAATTTTTTTAAGTGAATCTGCCTGTGGTAGGTAAGAGCAAAGCAGTTGATTTATACAGGAAATTTTTAAAGTAGATGAAAAAGTTAGTTTGTTTAATAATATTCAGTGTTTTAATCTTATCCTGTAATCGTGGGAAACGTTATCATGATTCAGAGAGTCAAACTATAGAGCCAATTCAGGAGGATATTCAGATAGATATTTTAAATGATGTCAGAACCTTTCAGAAAAAAATGAATACAGAATTTAAAGATCCTAGTATATCGCCCTTACTCGAGAAAGATAAAGTTAGGTTTACCGGACTTGACTTTTTTCCGATTAATACTACGTTCAGGGTGATTGCAAAATTTGTCAGGACACCAAATGAAATTCCTTTTTTAATGCCTACAACTACAGGAAGAAAATCTAAAGAAGTTAAATACGGTGAAATTCATTTTAAGATCAATGAAGAAGATTATAAACTGAATGTATACCAGGATCAGGATTTAAGGTTTGGTGGAGATCATAAAAATGATCTTTTCTTGCCTTTTAGAGATTTAACTAACGGGATAGAGACGTATGGAGGTGGACGTTATATTAATTTAAAAATTCCTTCCGGAGATTCGATAACAGTCGATTTTAATAAAGCTTATAATCCGTACTGTGCGTATAATGAAAATTATTCTTGCCCAATAGTTCCTTCACAAAACAGTTTAGCTGTAGAAATACTGGCAGGGGTAAAAGCTTTTAAAGAGTAAAGAAGCGTTAAGAAGAGTATTAGGTTTACACCGAGCCCCCTGATAGTGACAAAATATAAAATACGTTGCAAAAAAGAAATTTCTTCATTTTCTCATTTTATCGGCTGTAAAAATGGGAAGTTGACAAAAATTATACTAAAAAAAGCACTTTTTTTACGATATTTGTAAATGTGATTGTTTTCATAATTAAAAAAAGAATTAATTGTTTGGCAGTTAGTTGATTGAGAGATCAATTGTTATGTTTCGTTTTTTAATCAATCAATTTTTCTTTTTGAAAAAATTACATATACGGAGTACTTGGCGGAGTACTCCGTTTTTTTGATTAATTACCTTAATAATGATTTATGTAGGAATTTCTAGAATTAAAAAAACTTGACTACCCAACTTCCTATCCATACCGCTATTATGGCCAGGGAAAAACTAGCAATAGCATATACAGAAAAAGAAAACATATCTCCATTTTTTAGAAGTGCATGGTTTTCATATGCAAAAGTAGAGAAAGTGGTAAATCCACCACAGAAACCTGTGGCCAAAAGAAGAGTTTGATTAGTGTTTAATGCATTGTTTTTTATAGCCAATCCGAGTATGATACCAATAAAAAAGCTCCCGAGAATATTTGCAGCAAAAGTACCATAAGGGATACCTGTTTCGGAGTTATTAAGAAACTTTCCTATAAAATATCTTAAAACACTTCCAAATCCGCCACCTATAAAAACAAGTAAGAACTGTTTCATTTATTTTGTTATAGTATTTATTAAAAACGTCACCCTAAAATATCAGGATGACGTAAATATATTATTTTATTAAAATTTATTCTGATTTAACAGCGATATAAATTTCAGTAATCCAATCTGCCGGATTAGGAAGTAAACCAGGATCATTAGCAAAAACTTCTAAGCGAGGCCCATCTGTTTCTTCAAGGCCATTATCTTGAATATATTTAATTGCAGCTTCCCAAACTTTTTCCATATTGGAATAATCTCCTTTCAGAGTTGCTTTTACAGCTGTAAAAGATTGTATTTGACCTGTTAGGATATCACTTTCTCTATTAGTTATTACTTTTTCTGTAGTTGGAATACATGAAGAGAAGATAGTAGCATTGTTTTCTTCATCCCATTCATGATAATAAATAAAAGGCATTCCGGCTGTTGTTATTTTATTTTTTGCAGCATACATTCCAACTTTAGGAAGCATTTCCGGTATTTTATTTTCTAATTCAGATATCTTGCTGGAAGCTGTATTATAAATATAAAAACCCCCGCTGTGTTGGGTGATACCATTCACTTCTACACTGTATTTTTTAGTACTGGCAATAACGACACTGTCTAATTTTTCAAGCCCTCTTTCATACATAGGGCCCACATTTTTTTCCATAGAGCCTGCAAAGGTTGTATAAAGCTTGAAGAAGAAATTTTTATTTCCTTTCATTCCCCAGGTAACTTCTGTACCATTTTCTACTTCTTTTAGCCTCCAATAAACATCAGATGGTTCAAAATCTCCGAATGTTAATTTTTGATCTAACGATTTATTTTTTATGGCAGAAACAGTTTCCATTTTTCCTTTTCCGTCTTTTCCTTCCCAAGAATAACCAGCTCCTTCTCCTACAGTATTTTCAGGATAATTAAAAGTCATAGAAGGATCTTCTTCTTGCCAGGGCCCCCAGTTTTCCCAGTTTTTATAATCATTGATATTATCGTAAATTATTGGAAGAGATGTATTTATAGTTCGTGTTCTTGTCACTTCGTAATCATTGGGTTGTATTGCAACATAAATTGAAACAGCTATGATTACTATTAATATCAAGAATAAGAAATACTTGATTATTTTCATTTTTGTGCCTTGTTGGTTGTTACAAGCTAAGATACAAAAAATACCAAACTGAAATATTTTTTCAAATTTTAACAGTTTTAATGTAAGCAACAAAATCTTTGAACGACCATATTAAAAAATGATCCTTCTAGATGAAGCATTTAAAATAAACAGAGAATACTATACGGCTTTTTTGTAAGTATTTAACTGTATTTCTTCATTAGACTCGATAGTAGCTCTTTTAGCAATGTTTAATTGGCGTTCTTTAAGAGAAGGCTTGTTGTGCTTATTCACACTAAAAATTAACAATAACACATTGATTAGGAGCAGACTAAATAAAATGATAAAAAATGTTAGCATTTATTTATTGTTTAAACCACTGGTGCAAATTTAGGACTTTTTTAATATAAAACGTCATCTTTCTGAAAAAATTGTGAGAAAAAGCTTTATTTTTTTTATTGTGAACTAAACTTGCTAACTTTTAACAAGTTGCTTTATTATAAATAGTAATATTATAAAAAGAATAAATCCGGCAAGTACCCATTTAGCTCCTTTATAGTGTTTGATGTGAAGCTTTTTGTCTTTTTTGTAACTGAAAATAATAGCTACTGTAAAAACTACTACGAAAAAAATGGCGAAGACCCATTGTCCGGTACTAAACATATTTTTATTTTTATGCGAAATTAATTAAAATTTGATCATGAAAAGAAAATTAGAAGCAGTAGCTGAATTTCACAACGCCTTTGGTTTAGGAATAAAAGAAACTCCGGTAGCATTTTTAGGAGAAGATAAATTAAAGCTACGTTTCAATTTGATGGCAGAAGAGAATGAAGAATACATAGAAGCTGCAAAAAATAACGATTTGGTGGAAGTGGCAGATGCTTTAGGTGATATGCTTTATATTTTATGCGGAACAATTTTAGAACATGGAATGCAATACAAAATAGAAGAAGTATTTGAAGAAATTCAACGCAGTAATATGAGTAAATTAGGAGAAGATGGAAAACCTATTTACAGAGAAGATGGAAAAGTAATGAAAGGCCCGAGTTATTTTAAACCCAACATTAAAGAAATTTTAGAACGATAAAAAAAAGTGGCATCTGCCACTTTTTTTCTTGAATATCATTAGATTTTATACCTCCATCCAAATTTATCTTCAGAGATATTATATTGAATGTCCATTAATGCTTTTTTAAGGTGACCGGCATAGGAATCTTCTACATGAGGTAGATTGTATTCTTTTTCTTTGTATGAGAATCCTGCAATCGGATTGATAACAGCTGCAGTTCCACTACCAAAAATTTCTTTTAATGTATTATTCTCTGCGGCTTCAACAATTTCTTTAACGGCTATTTTACGTACCTCTACATTTATTCCTTTATCTTCAGCTAGTTTGATAATACTTTTTCTTGTTACTCCATCAAGGATACGGTCGTTATTAGGAGCAGTTAAGAGCGTATCTTCAATTCTGAAAAATATGTTCATAGTCCCTGCTTCTTCCAGATATTCGTGAGAATTAGCATCAGTCCATATAATTTGCTGAAATCCTTTTTCTTTAGCTAAATTAGTAGGGTAGAATTGAGCAGCGTAGTTTCCTGCAGCTTTTGCATAACCAACACCTCCATCTGCAGCTCTACTAAAGCTTTCTGCAATTTTAACCCGTACTTCACCAGCGTAATAAGATTTAGCAGGAGAACAGATAATCATAAATTTATAATGAGTAGATGGAGCTGCTACCAGACTTGACTCTGTAGCAATAACAAAAGGACGTAAATATAGAGAATTACCTCTTCCTTTTTTTGCCCAGTCTTTTTCAAGCTGAACAATGCTTTTTAGGCCTTCAAAAAAATAATCTTCAGGAAATTCCGGAATAGCAAGTCTTTTTGACGATTTATTGAAACGTATATAATTCTCATCCGGTCTGAATAACCAGATATCATCCTGATCATCTTTATAAGCTTTCATCCCTTCAAAAATGGCTTGTCCGTAATGGAATACCCTGGCAGAAGGATCTAATTGAATAGATTGATAAGGAATTATCTCAGGACGCTGCCATTCTCCGTCTACATAATCACATACAAGCATATGATCTGTAAAAACTTGTCCAAAAATTAAGTTTTCAAAGTCAACCTGATCAATTTTGGATTTTTCTACAGGCGTTACTTGAATCCCTGTGAGCGTATTATTTTTCATTGAACTAAGAATTTTGCTGCAAAATTAGTTAAATAAAGGTTGGTTACTAATTAAAACTTTGATAAAAAAACCTTTATTTTGTTATAATTTGTAATGAATTTACAGTTCTATGTCCAATTTTAGAATTTTTTAACTATGAAACCATTATTTGTATTAGTAACTGCCATTTGTTTGTTGAGTTGTAATAATAAAACAAATAAAACTATTGAAGAGCATCCGTCTGACAATATAGCTGAAAATTCTTTTGGCCTTAAAATAGATGATAAAAAAGCATTAAACACTAATGATGCATTCGAGAATTACCAAACAATTTCTTTGAATGATAGCTTAACTATGAAATTTACCGGAGTGGTAAAAGATGTTTGTAAAGCAAAGGGATGCTGGATGAAATTAGATTTAGAAAATGGAGAAGAGGTTATGGTGAAATTTAAAGACTATGGCTTTTTTGTACCTACAGATATTGAAGGAGAAACAGTAGTTGTCAATGGTAAAGCCTTTGTCAATGAAATGAGCGTGGAAGAGCAAAAACATTATGCTGAAGATGCTGGAGAAAATCCGGATGAAATTGCAAAAATAGAATCGGCTAAAAAAACGTATTCTTTTCTAGCAGACGGAGTTTTAATAATGAAATGATTTGAAAAGACAAATCATAAATACTGCAGACGGATCGACTACTATATATATTGAAGAATGGAATGAACACTATCATTCCAAACATGGGGCTATTAACGAAGCTTATCATGTTTTTATTAAAAACGGATTCTCTTTATTCAGAAACAAGAAAGATATTTCAATTTTGGAAATAGGTTTTGGTACCGGCCTCAACGCTTTTATCACAATGCTTGAAACAGATCAGCAAAATAGTAATATTAACTATGTTGGTGTTGAAGCTTTTCCCGTGAATCAAGAAGAACTCCGGTTACTTAATTATACAAAGCAGTTAAACGTAAAAGAAGATAAAACAGCTCTGTTTGATAAAATTCATAACACTAGCTGGGAAGAAAAACATGAAATAACTCCATTTTTTCAATTGAAAAAAAAGCAGCAATTTTTTAATGAGATAAAAGATACTGAAATGTACGATCTTATTTATTTTGATGCTTTTGGAGCCAGGGTGCAACCCGAATTATGGACAGAAGAAATTTTTGCTATTATGTTTCTGGCATTGAAAAAAAATGGAGTACTGGTCACTTACCGTTGGTTTTGAAGTAGAGCGCTTGCCTGGACCACCTGGAAAACGTGAAATGCTGAGAGCAACGAAGCATTAGAGTCCCCTCACATGCTGAGAGCAACGAAGCATTAGAGTCCCCTCACATGCTGAGAGCAACGAAGCATTAAAGTTTCTTCACAACTAAGTATTACTATTACAAGCCTTGAACAACTTTACATAAGAACCGAAATTTGTTAAACCTTTATGAAATACCAATTTATTACCTTTTAAAAGCTGTAATTTTAATGAAAATCAAATAGATGAGAATTTTAGTTACGGGAGCAACAGGTTTGATTGGTTCAGAGATAGTAAAACTATGTCATGAAAAGGGTTTTGATGTGCATTATTTGACTACAAATAAAAATAAGATCGTAGATAGAGAAAACTTCAAAGGATTTTATTGGAATCCGGAGTCGGGAGAGATTGATAAAAACTGCTTTAAAGGCGTTAAAGGAATCATTAACCTTGCTGGTGCATCTATAGCCAAAAGATGGACTAAAAAGTATAAAGAAGAAATCATAAATAGCAGAATTAAATCTACACGATTATTAAATAACTCGTTAAGAGATGACCCTTCAAATACAGTTGAATCTTTTGTTTCTGCATCAGCAATCGGGATATATCCTAGTTCATTGACCAATTATTATGATGTTGAAACTTCTGAGGCAGATCCATCATTTATAGGAGATGTTGTTACTGAGTGGGAAGAAGTGATTGACGAATTAAATTCAGAAAAACTTTCATTGGCTAAAATTAGAATTGGTATTGTTCTGGCAACCGGTGGAGGAGCACTGCCTCAAATAATGAAACCTGTTAAATACGGATTAGGAGCAGCATTTGGTAATGGATTACAATGGCAATCCTGGATTCATATAAAAGATCTGGCAGCTATGTTTTTATATGTTCTGGAAAATAAAATGAACGGAGTTTATAATGGCGTGGCACCAAATCCGGTTACAAATTCAAAACTAACCAAAGAAGTTGCATCAGTTTTAAGAAGACCACTTGTACTTCCAAACATTCCGGAGCGTGTGATGAAACTAGTGTTAGGAGAAATGTCATATATCTTGTTTTCCAGTCAACGGGTAAGTAGTAAAAGAATCGAAAACCTAGGCTTTCATTTTATATATCCAAGTATTTCCAAAGCGCTGAAAGATTTGCTTGTCGATAAAAAATGAGTTGGGAAACTATCCTCGAAATAAAACACTTTTTCTATTAAAAAAACTTAATGACATTTTGACATTTTTAATGAAATGGCAGTACTTTTGCAATCATTTTTGAGATGTTAAATCTGAATAACACATGAGTAAGAAAAATAAAGAAGAGAAAATAAAAGCAAAAGCGAAAGAAGAAACTATAAATACTGATGCTGCCGATGTAGAAACTGCTGTTCAGGAAGAAATAACTGCAGAAGAAAAACTTCAGGAAGATTTAGCGAAGGAAAAAGATAAATTTTTAAGACTTTTCGCTGAGTTTGAAAATTTCAAAAAACGTACCTCTAAAGAACGTATAGAGCTTTTTAAAACTGCTAATCAAGATGTCGTTTTGGCAATGTTACCTGTATTAGATGATTTTGACCGTGCTCTTAATGAAATTTCAAAATCTGAAAGTGGAGAGCTTTTTAAAGGAGTCGAGTTAATCAATAATAAATTTAAAGAAACACTTAAAAACAAAGGCCTTGAAGATGTAGAAGTTAATCAAGGTGATGTTTTTGATGCAGATATTCACGAAGCAATTACACAAATTCCTGCTCCATCCGATGATCTTAAAGGAAAGATAATAGATGTAATTGAAAAAGGATATAAACTTGGAGAAAAAATAATCAGGTATCCTAAAGTTGTAGTAGGTCAGTAATTTACTTATGTGTAAATAAGTACTAAAATTTAAACGTGTGAAACAAGATTATTACGAAATATTAGGAGTTGACAAAGGTGCTTCTGCTGCAGAGATAAAAAAAGCCTATCGTAAAAAAGCGATTAAATTTCATCCGGATAAAAACCCGGGAGATAAAGAAGCTGAAGAAAATTTCAAAAAAGCAGCCGAAGCTTATGAGATTTTAGGAAATCCTGATAAGAAAGCAAAATATGACCAATACGGACATGCTGCATTTGATGGCGCAGGAGGTTTTGGAGGCGCAGGAGGTATGAATATGGACGATATCTTCAGTCAGTTTGGAGATATCTTCGGAAGTGCTTTTGGCGGCGGCGGATTTAGTGGTTTTGGCGGTTTCGGTGGAGGTGGTCAGCGACAGGTAAAAGGAAGCAATCTTCGTATTCGTTTAAAATTGACTTTAGAAGAAATTGCAAATGGTGTTGAGAAGAAAGTAAAGGTTCGTAGAAAAACCCAGGCAAAAGGAGTTACTTATAAGACGTGTAGTACTTGTAATGGTCACGGACAAGTAACAAGAGTAACCAATACTATTCTTGGAAGAATGCAAACCGCGACTACTTGTACTGCTTGTGGAGGTAGCGGACAACAAATTGATCACCGTCCGCAAGGAGCAGATGCTCACGGTCTTGTGGTTGCAGAGGAAACGGTTTCTATTAAAATACCTGCTGGTGTAGTAGACGGAATGCAATTAAAAGTAACCGGGAAAGGAAATGAAGCTCCTGGGAATGGATATGCGGGAGATTTATTGGTAGCCATTGAAGAAGAAACACATCCTACATTAAAACGAGAAGGAGATAACCTTCATTTTGATCTATATGTGAGTTTTTCTGAAGCTGTTCTGGGAACTTCCAAAGAAATAGATGCGGTAACAGGTAAAGTCAGAATAAAACTGGAACCGGGAATTCAATCTGGTAAGATCTTGCGTTTAAGGGGTAAAGGTATTCCTAGTATTAACGGTTACGGAAAGGGAGATTTATTAGTACATATTAATGTATGGACTCCAAAAAATATTAATAAAGAACAAAAAGACTTTTTTGAAAGAATGCAGACAAATGAGAATTTTGTTCCTAAACCGGAAAAAAGCGATAAATCGTTTTTTGAGAAGGTCAAAGACATGTTTTCTTGATTCATTTTTATTATTAAAAAAATATGTATCTTTGGCACATCACTAGTTTATACTAGTGTTAATTTTTTCTTTTTCATAGCAATTTTTTCCCATCCTTGATTTTTTATTAAGGATGGGTTTTGTTTTTTATAAGATCATGTAATCTTCTCCCTTATTTTTTAACATCAATTTTAAAAAGAATAATTTTTATTGTTATAAAATGTATTTCAATATCTTTGGATTTTTGAGAAAATTTTATCGTAATATTCATTCAGATAGAATTTTTCTTATACATAAAATAACCGCCTTTTATGAATAATTTGCTGGAAGCAAAAGACGTAGTCAAAAAATTTGGAGCTTTTACTGCTTTAAATAAAGTCTCTTTAGAAATCCCGAAAGAAAGTATTTTTGGCCTGTTGGGTCCCAATGGAGCTGGAAAAACAACACTAATCAGAATCATAAATCAAATTACATATCCAGATCAGGGTAATGTTTTATTTGAAGGAGAACCACTTCAACCAAAGCATATTGCAATGATTGGTTATTTGCCGGAGGAGAGAGGTTTGTATAAAAGTATGAAAGTAGGGGAGCAAGCTTTATACCTGGCACAGCTTAAAGGACTACATAAACAAGAAGCGAAAAAACGTTTAAAATACTGGTTTGAACGCCTGGAGATAGGAGATTGGTGGGGTAAAAAAGTACAAGAACTGTCTAAGGGAATGGCCCAAAAGATACAGTTTGTGGTTACAGTTTTGCATCAACCAAAGCTTCTCATTTTTGATGAACCGTTTAGTGGTTTTGATCCTATTAATGCAAATCTGATTAAAGAAGAAATTCTGGAACTGAGAAAACAAGGGTCTACTGTGATTTTTTCTACTCATAGAATGGAATCTGTTGAAGAATTATGTGATCATATCGCGTTAATTCATAAATCGAGAAAAATCCTGGATGGTAATTTAATCGATATTAAAAAAGCTTATAAGAACAATACTTATGAAGTAGGGTTGGAGAGTAATGATAAACACGAATTAAAAAAAGAACTGAGCTCAAAATTTAAAGTAGAAGATGCAGATTTTAAAACTGTAGGTGACGAATTGAAATTAAAAATTCAATTAAATGATGGAGGTACTGCCAATGATTTACTATCCTATCTCGCAGACAAAGCCTCCGTTTCTCATTTTATAGAAATGATACCTAGCGCGAGTGATATCTTTATACAAACCGTAAATAAGAACGATATAAATGGATAAATTAAAACTAATTATAAAAAGAGAATATTTAGCAAAGGTTAGAAATAAATCTTTTATAATTATGACCATTTTGAGTCCGCTTCTTATCGTAGGAATGGTTGCATTAGTGGTGTTCTTGACTAAAGTTAATGCAGATCAAAAAAAGGTTATAGCTGTATTTGATGAAAGTTTTTTATTTGCAGAATCTTTCAAAGCAACAAGTACCGAATCGTTTCTATTATTTCATGAGTTAAGTTTAAAAGAAGCTAAAGACTCGGTAAATGCTATGGGATATTACGGATTGTTACATATCCCAAATAGAGAAAATATAGATGCTATTGCAGAAAACACTGCTTTTTATTCTGGTAAAGCACCTTCAATCAGTATTTTATCGTCTATGGAAACTATTATAGAAAATAAAATCAGAGAGAAGAAATTAACAAAATACGGACTTGGGGAACGCGATTTACAAGAAATAAGTAAAAGTTTTGAACTCAAAACCGAAAGCTTTACAGGAGAACGTAACTTAAAAGGAGTGAATGAAATTAAAGCTATCATTGGAGGTGCTTTTGGTTATCTCATCATGATGTTCATTATTATTTATGGTGCTTTTGTAATGCGAAGCGTTATTGAAGAGAAAACCAGCAGGATAATAGAAGTCATAATTTCATCTGTAAAGCCTTTTCAATTAATGTTAGGGAAAATTTTAGGTACTGCTATGGCAGGAGTGACCCAATTTGTTATCTGGATAATTTCTGCAGGAATCTTATCCATGATTCTTTTTTCGGTGATGGGGATAAGTATAGGAGAGCTTAACTCAACCGCAAATTTACCTCCGGATGCAATAGATACAATGACTAAAATTTCTGAATCTCAAAGTGAAATTCAATTGTATGTTACAGAGCTTAGTAAACTTCCTATTATTACGCTTATCGTGTCTTTTATTATTTATTTTATACTAGGTTACCTTATTTATAGTTCTATTTATGCTGCGATAGGAGCTGCAGTAGATAATGAAACAGATACACAACAGTTTATGATACCGGTAATAATGCCATTAATGTTGGCGATATATGTTGGTTTTTTCTCAGTTTTTGAGAATCCGCATGGCCCCATAGCTGTTGGCTTTTCATTGTTTCCGTTAACTTCTCCTATTGTGATGTTAATGCGGTTACCCTCAGGGATTGGAGCAGATGGAGTTCCGTTATGGCAATTAATAACATCTGTAATATTGCTTATTGGAACATTTGTTTTTATTGTATGGCTGGCTTCAAAAATTTACAGGGTAGGAATATTGATGTATGGAAAAAAACCTAGCTATAAAGAATTGTATAAATGGCTAAAATATTAGAATGAAACCCGATGCAATTAAAAAAAATCTGTTAATAGTTTTATAATGCTTATTTTAAGCGTCAGGAACCCATCTGTCCATCAAAAAAAATAAAAACAGATGAAAGAAATTAAAGATTTTCTATCATTAGATATATATAAAACAGAAGGAGTATCAATTACTATCGGTACATTCCTTCTCATTATCATAAGCTGTATTCTGGCTTTTTATCTTTTGAAATTAATAAGAAAACTTATTACTTCTAAATTACCTGAAGAAGACAAAAATAAGTTTGTCAGCATCTTTAAATTTATTAATTACCTTGTTTATGTACTGGTAATTGTAGTAGTGCTAAGTACTTCCGGGGTTAATTTGACAGTCTTACTAACAGCATCTGCTGCACTGTTTGTAGGTTTAGGATTTGCACTTCAACACTTGTTCTTAGATATTATTTCGGGAATACTCATCATATTAGATCAATCGTTGCATGTTGGAGATATTATTGAAGTGGAAAATAAAGTTGGTAAGGTTTTTGATATCAGGTTGCGGACTACCAGGGCACTAACAAGAGATGATAAAGTGATAGTTATTCCGAATCATAAGTTTTTAACTGATAGTATATACAATTATACACAGAATCATAAGATGACAAGAGAATCGGTTAAAGTTGGAGTTGCTTATGGTAGTAATACAGAATTGGTAGAAGAATTGCTTTTAGAATGTGTGGCAGAACAGGGAGGAGTTCTCAAAAAACCAAAACCGATAGTGCTTTTTGAAGATTTTGGAGATTCGGCACTATTATTTGGAATCCACTTTTATGTTTCAGACAGTTACATAGATCCGAAAATTAAGAGTGATATCCGATACAGAATAGATAAAAAATTTAGAGAAAATAATATTGAAATTCCTTTTCCACAGCGAGATGTTCATCTTAAAAATGGATCAGTTGCAAAAAAATAAATAAAGACATTGAGAACAGTACGAATATTTTTTTTAGTCATTACATTTTTATCAACATTAGGGATTACTGCCCAGATTAGCGATTTGGGAGGTATTGATTATACATCGACTATCGGTGATGGAGACGATCCTGATTTTAATCGGATTAGAGTATGGGTTAATATTCCAACTAAGCTTAAGAAGAAAGATCATTTTTTAGTCAACGGATTGAGATATAGCAATGCTAAAATTAACTTCGATAGAATAGAGAGCTTTTCAACTACAGATCTCGAAGAATTTCATACCCTGGAATACACTTTAGGGTATACTTTTCTGCTAAATGAGAAATGGAGATTTACAGCTCAAATAGCTCCGAGACTTACGTCAAATTTAACCGACAATATTAGTGCTGATGATTTTATAATAAATGGAGGTATTATTTTAATCAGAACGTTAAGTGGTGAGAAGAGATCAAGATTGTCATTAGGGCTTACCTATAGCCAGACCATCGGGATACCAGCTCCGATACCGTTTGTAACCTATTGGAGGGAAATAAATAAAAACCTGACATATACCCTGGGTTTTCCTATTACGAAAGTTAAATATTTCTTTGATCAGAAGAAAAGTAGTTTAGAAACTTTTGTCCGCATAGACGGTTATTTTGCAAATCTGAGTAATGATATTGTAATAGATGGAAACACTGCGGAGTCCATATCACTTTCCCAAGTGATTGTAGGTTTAGGTTTTGATAAATATTATGGAAAACATGCAAATATATTTGCAAAAGCCGGTTATACATTGAGAAATTCGTTAAGGCTTAATGAAGGTTTAAGTGATGAGGTTTTTGATTTTGATCTTTCCAATGCTTTTTTCTTAAGAGCCGGATTTAAATTTAATTTTTAGAAAATATGTCGAAAATATTAATAATAGAAGATGAGGCAGCAATACGTAGAGTATTGGTAAAAATATTATCAGAAGAAAGTGAGACGTATCATGTAGATGAAGCAGAAGACGGGCAGTCAGGCCTTGATAAGATAAAGAAAGAGGATTACGATCTTGTTTTATGTGATATTAAAATGCCTAAAAAAGACGGAGTTGAAGTATTGGAAGAAGCCAAAAAGATAAAACCTGAAACTCCTTTTGTAATGATATCGGGGCATGGAGATTTAGATACAGCTGTAAATACAATGCGATTAGGAGCTTACGATTATATATCTAAACCACCAGATCTTAATCGTCTGCTAAATACGGTTAGAAATGCATTAGACAGGAAAGAATTAGTTGTTCAAAATAAAGAACTTAAAAAGAAGGTGAGTAAGAATTATGAGATGATTGGTGAAAGTGCTGAAATAAATCATATTAAAGATATGATAGAAAAAGTAGCACCCACAGATGCTCGTGTTCTGATCACCGGACCAAACGGAACAGGAAAAGAATTGGTCTCGCATTGGTTACATCAAAAAAGTGATCGCTCAGGTGGCCCTATGATTGAGGTCAATTGTGCTGCAATTCCATCAGAGTTGATTGAAAGTGAGTTGTTCGGACATGTAAAAGGGGCTTTTACATCAGCTGTAAAAGACAGGGCAGGTAAGTTTGAAGCAGCTAATGGAGGAACAATATTTTTGGATGAAATAGGAGATATGAGCCTTTCGGCACAGGCAAAGGTGCTAAGAGCGCTACAAGAAAATAAAATTTCCCGGGTAGGTAGTGATAAAGACATTAAAGTTAATGTCAGAGTAATAGCCGCAACAAATAAAAATTTACAGAAAGAAATAAAAGACGGAAAATTCAGGGAAGATTTATATCACAGATTAGCAGTTATTTTAATTCAGGTACCTGCATTAAATGACAGGAGAGAAGATATTCCGTTATTGATTGCGCATTTTTCTAAAAAAATTGGGAGTGAGCAAGGAGCTTTGCCTAAGAAGTTCTCTGATAAAGCAATTGAATTATTAAAACAATACGATTGGACAGGGAATATAAGAGAGCTCAGAAATGTTGTAGAACGGTTAATCATTTTAAGCGGAACAGAAGTCACCGAAGACGATGTAAAATTGTTTGCCTCCAAGAAAAAATAGAAAAAACCACCGAAAGGTGGTTTTTTTATTTCAATTTAAAAAAGAGTATGTATATCAATTTTGATAAGCACAACCTTCTAGTCCGTTTAATGCTTGTCTTGCTATTTCTTTAGCTTTCTCTGTATAATAACGCTTAGTACCTTTTAGCGATTCTGATTCCAGAGCTTTTTCTGCTCTCAGGTAACTATCCTGGATAATACTATAAGCTTCTTCACAACCCAATATTTCGGTTAATTCTGTAATTGATTTCTCGAAATTTTGAAGGGCTTGCTCAGCCTTTACTTTTAACCGGATTTGCTGTTGCAATTCTTTTTGACGCGCTATTTCCCGTTGTTCTGCCAGCTTTCGTTGTTCCTCCAATTCTAAATCGAGCTTTCGTTGTTCTTCCAGCAGCTTTTGTTGTTGTTCTTTAAGTCTTTTTTGCTGATCCAAGATCTTTTTTTCATTTAATCTCTCAACATCATCACTTCCGTTATCAGATACGTATTCATCATCAGGAAAAGTAGTTTGCTTTTTTCCTGAAGTACACATTTCTAATGAACTGATTAGATTTTGAGCATCTGCATATGCTTTTTTTACATAAAATCTACCTTTATCCCAATCATTTGGTTCAGCAGCTTTTTTTAGATTTTCAGATCCTTGAGTTATGGCGTTTAATGCTTCCTGGCATCCGCAATTTTCAATCAAGGCTTTTGTTTTTTCAAAAGCTTCTAAAGCACGTTCTGCATAATATTTTTGATGATCAAAATTATCTGCTTTTAAAGATTTTTTTGCGTGGGAAAGCGCATAAGTTGCCGGAGAATGTGCTTCTGCACAATCTATTCCAGACGCTTCGATACTATTAAATCCAAAGAGAATCCATAGTAAAATGAATGAAGTTTTCATGATAGTTAAGTTTATTTTTAAGCATTTTGGGTACTACAATGATACGATTTTCTTTCAAAACGGAAAAATTAATGGTTTATTTTTTAGAAAATGAAGAATTGGTAACTATTCATACTTTTCTTAGTATCTTTAAAACCTATATTTAAAATACCTTATGAAAAAAGTATTCATTGATGATTACAAGGTGGCTTCGCCAATACAACTGAATGACAGAAATACTCACGAAGATTTAGATGTATCTAAAAAGAAATTAGAAAACGAATTAGAAGAAATTCGGGAAGAACTAGGAGAATTTCAAGATACGGTATATGCACATGGTAAATATGGAGTACTTATTTGTATACAGGGAATGGATACTGCGGGAAAAGACAGTATGATTCGTGAAGTTTTTAAAGATTTTAATACACGAGGTATTGTTGTGCATAGTTTTAAAGTCCCAACAGAACTAGAGTTGGATCACGATTATTTATGGAGGCATTATATTGCTCTTCCTGCCCGAGGCAAATTCAGTATATTTAATCGTACACATTATGAAAATGTATTGGTAACTAGAGTGCACCCTGAGTATATTATGAATGAAAACATACCGGGTATTGATAGCGTAGATAAAATAGACCAGGCATTTTGGGAGAAGCGCTTTGAGCAAATAAACAATTTCGAAAAGCATGTCGCTGAAAATGGTACAATCATCTTCAAATTCTTTTTAAACCTATCCAAAAAAGAACAAAAAAACAGGTTGTTAAGAAGAATTGAGTTAAAGAAGAAAAATTGGAAATTTTCTCCCGGAGATCTTAAAGAAAGAAAATTATGGGATGCTTATCAGGAATGCTATGAGGAAGCAATAAATAAAACATCTAAAAAATATGCTCCCTGGTATATCATACCGGCAGATAATAAAGATGCAGCAAGAGTAATTGTGGCAAGTATTTTGCTGAAAGAACTAAAAAAATATAAAAGCATCGAAGAACCTGAACTAGAACCAGAAATAAAAGCAAGTCTTAACGAATTTAGAAAACAATTAGAATCAGAATAATAAAATAATATACACTCAAAAAGCAAATAAATGAGAAAACTTCTTTTTATCATATTGTTGATTACTGTGAATGTATTTTCACAAAATGAAGATGAAAAACAATTAAAGAAAATTTATGATGCATCGTTAACTAAAGGACAAAGTTACGAATGGCTTAAATATTTATCGAATCAGATAGGAGGAAGGTTATCGGGTTCTCTTAATGCGGAAAAAGCAGTTAAATACACCAAAAAACAATTAGATTCTCTTGGATTAGACCGGGTATGGTTACAACCTGTTATGGTGCCTAAATGGGTTAGAGGAACCGCCGAGTTTGCCTATATAGAAACTGCTCCGGGTGTAACTACAAATGTTCCGATTTGTGCGTTAGGAGGTTCTGTAGCTACGCCTTCCGGCGGATTAAAGGCAAATGTAATAGAAGTAAAAAGTTTAGATGAACTTGCAGCCATCGGGCCTGAAAAAATAGAAGGTAAAATTGTATTCTTTAACAGACCTATGCAGGCAGATTTAATCAATACATTTCAAGCGTATGGCGGGTGTGTAGATCAACGTTCTTCGGGTGCAAGAGAAGCTGCAAAATTTGGCGCAGCAGGTGTAATTGTCAGATCGATGAATCTTCGTTTAGACGATTTTCCACATACCGGAGGTACAAATTATGGTGACCTTCAGCTTGATCAAAGAATTCCTGCAGCAGCAATTAGCACCAATGGCGCAGAATTATTAAGCTCTCTGTTGACTTTAAACCCTGATCTTCAGTTTTATTTTAAACAAACCTGCAGACAGTTCGACGATGTATTATCTTATAACGTAATAGGAGAGATAAAAGGAAGCGAATTTCCGGATGAAGTATTAGTTGTAGGCGGACATCTGGATTCATGGGATTTAGGAGATGGATCACATGATGATGGTGCTGGATGTGTACAAAGTATGGAAGTGTTAAGGTTGATTAAAGAAACCGGATATCAACCGAAGCGTACGATTAGAGTAGTTCTTTTTATGAATGAAGAAAACGGTTTAAGGGGAGGTAGAAAATATGCAGCAGAAGCTAAAGCCAAAGGAGAAAGACATGTTTTTGCTCTTGAGAGTGATTCAGGCGGATTTACCCCTCGTGGTTTTTCATTTGATTGTTCTGATGAGAATTTTGCAAGAATTGAAGGATGGAAATCATTATTTGAACCTTATTTAATTCATCTTTTTGAACAAGGTGGCAGTGGAGCCGATATTGGTCCATTGAAAGATGATCAAATTGTTTTAGCTGGATTAAGGCCAGATTCTCAGCGTTATTTTGATTATCACCACGCAGAGAACGATACTTTTGATGCGATTAATAAGAGAGAATTAGAATTAGGAGCAGCTACAATGGCTTCTTTAATTTATCTTGTAGATAAATACGGAACTTTAAAATAAATGATGTTAAACTTATAGTTTTTAGGATAAAAAACTAAAGACTATAAGTTTTTCCAAGTTTCAGAAATTATAAACTCTTTATTGTTTTCTTTAAGTAGCTTTTAGCTAAAGAATTTTTACTTATAAACGGATAGAAAAAATTAAAGCCCTTCTTCTATCAGGTTTTTTAATTCTGCAGTGCTTTCTTTGGTGTATTTATTTTGCTCATTAAGAAGCTTTAGCATGTAGCTTACCCCGTTATTGGCAGTAACTCTTAAATCGGTTATCCTTTTTACAAATTCATTGATAACAACTTGTTCTTCTGGTGAAAGCTTTGAAATGATATTATTGGCAAAATCCAGAAAATCATCGATAATAGCTTCGTGTTTCTGATTTTCTTCTGCCAATTGCTGAAGTAAATTACTAATCTGCTGACCAGTTTCATTTGACTTTTTTGCAATGCGTTGTGTATAACTAAGTCTGATTAACTTAGATTCTCTATCTGAAGACTCCATAAGTTCTTAATTTAGGGCTATTTATTAATAGAACGTAAATTAACGTTCGTTATTGGATAGTGTAATTATTATCTTTGCACCTCATTTTTAAAAAAATAATCATGCAAGAAGGTATTTATGCAAAATTTAATACTTCTAAAGGGGAGATATTAGTAAAATTAACACACGATAAAACACCAGGAACAGTAGGTAATTTTGTTGGTTTGGCAGAAGGGAACCTGGAAAATGATGTAAAACCTCAAGGACAGGGATATTACAATGGATTAAAATTTCACCGTGTTATCGCAGACTTTATGATTCAGGGGGGGTGTCCTCAAGGTTCTGGAGTAGGTGGACCTGGGTATCAGTTTGACGACGAGTTTCATCCGGAGCTTAGACACAACAGGGCAGGAGTATTATCTATGGCCAATGCAGGACCAGGAACAAACGGAAGTCAGTTTTTCATCACGCATGGAGAGACTGCATGGTTAGATGATAAACATACTGTTTTTGGATTTGTAGAAAGCGGACAAGAGGTGGTTGATGCCATAGCACAAGGAGATGTTATTGATAGCCTGGAGATTGTAAGAGTAGGTTCTGAAGCCGAAAACTGGAATGCTATTGAGGCTTTCAGACAATTTGAAGGAAGCCGTGAAAAACGTTTAGCTGAAGAAAAACGTAAAGCAGAAGAAGCTATGGAAAAAATAGCTGCTGGTTTCGAAAAGACAGAAAGCGGACTCCGATATAAAATGATCCAAAAAGGAAATGGAGCTAAAGCTAATAAAGGGCAGGTGGTTGCTGTTCATTATGAAGGACAGTTGACTAACGGAATGGTATTTGACTCTTCTTATAAAAGAAAACAGCCAATTGAATTTCCTTTAGGAGTAGGACAAGTTATTCCAGGTTGGGATGAAGGAATAGGTTTATTAAGTGTAGGTGATAAAGCCCGATTTGTAATTCCATCTCATTTGGCTTATGGAAAAGCAGGAGCAGGAGGTGTAATTCCACCAGACGCTACCCTTATTTTTGATGTGGAGTTGATGTCTGTGAAATAAGAATTAAAAGAATTGAATTCTTGACATAAAAAAAGCCTTTGCATATATTTAGCAAAGGCTTTTTTATTTTTTGATAAAGCTTAGTCAATGTTGGGTTGCGGAGTCATTCTTAAATAAGGTTTTACCTCTTTGAATCCTTTAGTAAACATTTCTTTAGCCTGCTCATTGTTAACAGCCGGGCTAATGACTACATCTTCTCCGTGATTCCAGTTAGCAGGTGTAGCTACTTTGTGATAAGCAGTTAATTGAAGCGAATCGATAACACGTAACAATTCGTCAAAATTTCTTCCTGTAGAAGCTGGATAAGTAATGATAAGCTTTACGGTTTTATCAGGTCCGATAACATACACAGAACGAACAGTTAGCGTCGCATCTGCATTTGGATGTATCATGTCATATAATTCAGATACTTTTCGATCTTCATCTGCAATAATAGGAAAGTTTACCGTAGTATTTTGTGTCTCATTGATGTCATTAATCCATCCATGATGAGAATCCACACCGTCAACACTTAAAGCAATAACTTTTGTGTTACGTTTGTTGAATTCATTTTTATACTTTGCTACAGTTCCTAATTCAGTTGTACAAACCGGTGTATAATCTGCCGGATGTGAAAATAAAATACCCCATCCGTCTCCTAAATATTCATGAAAATTGATTTCACCTTCAGAGCTTTGAGCAGTGAAATCGGGAGCTACATCTCCTAATCTTAAAGTTGCCATTGTTTTATATATTTTAGTGTTATAAAAATAATTATTAAAATTCAGATAGAACTTAGTGTTTCTAAGTATTTTCCACTGTTTTTTGTTAAATTTCCAACAGTATTATTTCTGACTTTACTAACTTTGAGCAAATCAAAATCTTCACTATTAAATGGATGCATTAGATAAATTACGCTACCCAATAGGAAAATTCAAAAAACCTGAAACTATTACAGATGATCAGCTTGAAGCATGGATAAAAATCCTGGAAGAGTTGCCAGGCAAATATTCGCAGCTGGTAGCAGGTTTGACTGAAGAACAGCTAGAAACTCAGTATCGCCCAGGAGGCTGGACTATAAGACAGGTTGTTCATCATGTAGCCGATAGTCATCATAATAGTTACACACGCTTTAAATGGGGACTTACAGAAGATAATCCTGTGATTAAAGTTTATCAGGAAGATAAATGGGCAGCATTATTCGATACGAAATCGGCACCTATCCAGCCATCATTAGATTATTTAAAAGTATTGCATTATAAATTGACATTTCTTTTGCGCGGACTTTCAAAAGAACAATTGAAGAGGACGTTTATTCATCCGGTAGCTGATGAGGCAACTTCGCTTTTAGAAAATGTAGGGAGATATGCATGGCATGGAAGTCATCATTATGCACATATTGAGAATGCAATTAAAAATTTAAAATAATAGCGTTATTTTATAAAGATATGAACCCTGTAATTCAGTTTGAAAAGTGGTTTGATGAAGAGTTGGAGAAAAGTAACCTGAAAATTCCTTCTGCATGTTGTTTCTCTACTATTGGAAAAGATGGGTATCCCAATTCCAGATTTGTATCTTTAAAAGAGGTTAAAAATGGAAAGTTTATAGTAACAGGGCCTCTAAATTCCAGGAAAGGAGAAGAAGTACATAAAACCCCTAAAGTTGCGCTTACTTTTTGGTGGACAGCTACAGAACGGCAAGTGAGAATACAAGGCGATGCTTGTTTAATCTCCAGAGAAGAAGCGATTGCTTATTTTGAAGAACGGAATAAAGATTCCAGAATCGTATCTGTTGCTTTTGAACAAGGAAAAGAAATTAAAAGTGTTGAAGAACTGAATGAATTGTTTTTGAAACAAAAAACAATAGTTGGCGATAAAAGTGTAGCATGCCCAAAGCATTGGGGAGGGTTTTCTATTCAGCCCAAAAGAATAGAATTTATGGAATTTGAAGAGAGCAGGTTACATAAAAGAACACTGTTTGAATACGATACGAATAAATGGACAAAACAATTTTTACAACCTTAATTAGAAAATGAAAAAAAGAATAGCTTTTATAACGGATGTTCATCTGGATGAAGAATACCCCATTAAACAAGGTGTAAATGCAAGAGAAAATTGGAAGTTGATTATGAAAGATGTTGCCTCTCGAGGAATCAATGATGTCGTTTTTGGAGGAGATATGGGGGAAAATAGTGCAAGTGAGTGGTTTTTTGAAACATTAAAAGGTTTCGATTTAAAATTAATTTTAGGGAATCACGATACGTTTTCTGAAGCTTCTAAATACTATAAAAATGAGTTCCAGGGAGAACATAAAGAATTGTACTATGCTTTTGAGGATGATTATTTCAAACATATCTTTTTGGATTCTTCTTCAGGAGAGATTAGTAAAACTCAGTTTTTATGGTTTAAGGGAGAATTAAATACCGAGAAGAAGATTATAGTATTTATTCATCACCCAATTATTCCGGTAGCTACATTAGTCGATAAGAAATATTATTTATTGGAAAGAGCTAAGATTAAAAATGAATTATTGGATAAAGGTAACGAGGCTTATGTTTTCTGTGGACATTATCATATGATCGATGAGATAGTTGATAAAAATGTTAAACAAATTATTTCTCCGGCTGCTTCATATCAAATCATAAAGATTCCGGATGAAGTACAAGTGACTACTAAAAATTTTGGATATAGAATTATAGAAGTAGATAAAGATCAACTAAAAACATATCCTGTTTTATATAAAAATGGTGGTTTTGTAACATCATCAGCTGGTTAAGTAGCTATTCCGAAGGAGTTTCTAGAGATGTAGTTTCATCTGTAACATTCCTCTGAATCCATCTTTTATTTTCGGATAATCTAAATCGTAGTTTTTGATGCCTGTAAATCCGAGCTTTTTATAAAATTTTAAAGCAGGACTTGTAGTCATAACATTTAACCAGATCACTTTTTTGTCCAGTTTTAAAGCATATTCTTTAATGAAGTTCATAGCAGTAGTTCCAACTCCTTTCCCGGCTGCTTCAGCTACGAGGTATATTTTTTCAATTTCTACAGTTTGATGATCCGAAAAACCGTCTAATGATGTGTTGAAGTTAATTTTTATAAGTCCAATGGCAATTGAATCCTCATAAATAATGAAATAGATCACATTTTTATTGGCTAAATCTGTTTCAAATGTATTTTTAGAAAAACTTTTTTGAATGTAGAAACTTCCATCATCATTCCAGATGTGAAGGTAGTTTTGTTTGTAAGCACGTTGCCCTACTGTTATTAAAACAGGAATATCTTTTGAGGTACACCTATGAAAAATTAGTGCTGACAAGAAATTAAATTTAAGACTTCCATTTGATGTTACAACCAATACTAGGCTTTTGAACTCTGGAAATTGTATTTCCTTGCAGGATAGTGTCCAACGCATTACGCATATCTTTTCCGGTAACCGGGATTCCATTTCCGGGACGGGAATCATCTAATTGTCCTCTGTATTTTAGTAATAAATCGGTATCAAAAATATAAAAATCAGGAGTGCATGCAGCATCATAATCCCTGGCAACCTCCTGAGTTTCGTCATAGAGATAAGGAAAAGAAAAGTGATGTTCAATGGCATTTTGCTTCATTAAGTGAGGAGCATCCTGTGGATAATTTTCAACATCGTTGCTTGATATAGCTATGAATTCGACTCCTTTATCTTTATAATCATTAGCTAAATGTACAATCTCTTTGTTTACGTGTATTACAAACGGGCAATGATTGCAAATGAACATAATGACTGTAGCTTTGTTACCTTTTAAATCATTTAAGCTTAATTTTTTTTCAGATATGGTATCAATTAAATTGAAATCAGGTGCCTGAGTTTCTAAAGGAAGCATATTGCTTTCGGTTCTAGCCATTAATTTTCTTTTGAGATGATATAGAATTTGTAAATTGCTAAAGTAAGAAACATAAAAAAACTGTACATTGTACTTATAAATATTTTAACCCGGTATTGAACTACCGAAAAATCTTGATGCAGTGAATTTTTTGATTAGAAAATAGATGAGTAATTGCATCTGATATGAAAATAATAAAATTATAGACATATGAAGACACTAGATCAATGGTTTGATGAATACGGAGTAAGTCATCAAAATAAAACAAATAAAGCTATTCATTACTTCTGTGTTCCTGCAATCTTTTTCTCAATTGTAGGATTGTTAATGAGTATTCCGACTTCATTTCTGGAAAATTTACTTCCATTTGAAAATCCGTTTATTGAAAACTGGGCAACAATGATCTTAATTCCTTTACTTTTCTTTTATGTACGTTTATCGGTAAGTATGGCATTTAAAGTATTGTTTTTTGCAGTTTTTTGCGTTATTGCAAATCATTTTATAGGTTCGATTGCTCCTTTATGGTTAGTGTCCCTTATTATTTTTGCAGTAGCGTGGATTGGTCAATTTTACGGACATAAAATCGAAGGAGCTAAGCCTTCTTTTTTAAAAGATTTACAATTCTTACTCATTGGTCCTGCATGGGTGCTTGATAACATATTTAAAAAATGAGTGAAATTTCATGGAATGACTTTATAAAAGTAGATATGCGAGTAGGAACTATTATTGAAGTAAATGATTTTCCGAAAGCAAGGAAGCCGGCGTATCAGCTTACCATTGACTTTGGCTCTGAAATCGGAATACGAAAATCATCTGCACAAATAACAAAACGCTATACACAACAAGAATTGGCAGGCCGACAAATTATAGCAGTTGTTAATTTCCCTAAAAAGCAAATTGCAAACTTTATGAGTGAATGTTTGGTGATGGGTGCTGTTAATGGAGATGATGTGATATTGCTTTCTCCTGATGTTAAGGTAGAAAATGGCTTACAAATAGGGTAGTGATGTATTTTGAAGCTTAGTTCTTACTAAAAATATTGTTGTTTTTAAGTTTTGATTATTAATTAAATAGGTTTTGGTATAATATTTTTTAATCTCTAAAGTTATATTAACTAAATAAGATAATATACTTGCTAAAGGTAAGAAAATAACACCAATTAATTATATCAAATCAATTTAACCGCTCCAAAATGAAAATCACAAAACTCTTTGTAATAATATTAATTTTTTTCTCTTCTTGTAAAGAAGAACTACCAGATCCGATAGCATTTTCAAGAACTAATGCAGATGAAAATATTTTTGTTGCTCCAGATGGACAATCTTATTATACAGGGGTAGGAGATTGTGAAGGAGGACCATCTTATTCTGTTAGTGATAATGTGGTTGAAAGTTTAGAGATTCCTGATGTTTTACCTGAATCTTATGATTTATCTGAATTTTTACCACCGGTAAGAAGTCAGGGATCTCAGGGTTCTTGTGTTTCATGGGCAGTAGGGTATTATATGAAATCTATGCAGGAAAAGATTCAAAACGGATATGAATATGGACCTGAAACTATAATGAGTCCGGCATATACTTATAATCAGATTGCTGCGGGAGACTGTAGAGGAACTTCTATTGAAACAACATTACTTATTTTGAAAGAAAAGGGTATTTGCTCTTTGAGTTCATTTCCTTATAACCAGAATAGTTGTGCTTTACAACCAACTTCTATTCAGGATGAAGTAGCAGCAAATGCAAAAATTTCTGATTTCAAATCATTAAGTGGTGAAAATATGGTACTCGAAATGAAAGCTTTGCTCTTAGAAAAAACATCAGTTATAATTTCTGCAGCTTTAGACAATCAATTCGGGGTGGAAGATGAATTTGGTTTAACTGCGTATAGAGAACATGAAGTGGATTATGAAAATGCAGGATGTCATGCTATGTTAGTAGTTGGTTATTCAGATGAGTTTAATGCTTTTAAAGTAGTAAATTCATGGGGCCCAGATTGGGGAGATGATGGTTTTGTATGGATAGATTATAAAGCATTTGATAATGTTCTTGATGAAGATGCATCATTTAGAGTTATAAATACTGCTCATATAGCAATTGATGAATAATAACTACATAGGTTTACACTATTCTTAATAACGACTTTTTTCTACTTTTAAACGTGATGAGATTTTAATGAATCTGTAAGAAATATTAAAAGTCTTTAAAAAATAGCATCTTTGTATAATGGAAGTAGGCTATGATAAAGAGTATCTTATAAAATTAGCACATTATAAGATGCCATTTGGAAAATATAAAGACAGGTATTTAATAGATTTACCAGAAGCATATCTTACCTGGTTTCAACAAAAAGGATTTCCTAAAGGAACTTTAGGAACAATGTTACAAGCTATTTATGAAATTAAAATAAACGGATTAGAAGTTTTAATCAGAAATATTCAGAGACAATTTCCTGTAAATAAATGAATAGGATGGTTTTTCTCTTTTTATTGGAATAATTGGTGTTTATAAGTGATCAATTTGTACCTTTACGCCCCGTAAGAACAAAATCAAAATTCACGCTAATATGGCGCAGACCAAGTATATTTTTGTTACGGGAGGAGTAACTTCATCTTTAGGAAAAGGAATCATTGCTGCATCGCTTGCAAAACTTCTGCAAGCCAGAGGTTATAAAACCACTATTCAAAAATTAGACCCTTATATTAACGTTGATCCCGGGACATTGAACCCTTATGAGCATGGTGAATGTTATGTAACCAATGACGGAGCAGAAACAGATTTGGACTTAGGGCATTATGAGCGTTTTCTAAATGTAAGTACATCCCAGGCAAATAATGTAACCACAGGGCGTATCTACCAAAGTGTTATTGAAAAGGAGAGAAGAGGGGAATTCCTTGGGAAAACAGTACAGGTGATTCCGCATATTACCAACGAGATTAAAGAACGTGTACAGGTATTAGGAAAAAGCGGAGATTACGATATAGTGATCACAGAGATTGGAGGTACGGTAGGAGATATTGAATCTTTACCTTATATAGAAGCAGTACGTCAGCTTTTATGGGAGCTAGGAGAAGACAATGCAATTGTTATTCACCTTACTTTGATTCCTTTTTTATCGGCTGCTGGAGAGTTAAAAACAAAACCTACTCAACATTCTGTTAAAACATTAATGGAGAGTGGGATACAGGCAGATATTTTAGTCTGCAGAACAGAACACGAATTATCTACAGATCTTAGAGATAAATTAGCATTATTCTGTAATGTTAAAAGGGAAGCAGTAATACAATCTATTGACGCTTCTACAATCTATGATGTTCCTAATTTAATGTTGAAAGAAGGATTAGATAAAGTCACACTTAAAAAATTAAGACTTCCGGAAGATAATCAGCCGGATTTGACACGTTGGAATCAGTTTTTGCAACGCCATAAGAATCCGAAAAATGAAGTTAATATTGGCTTAATCGGGAAATATGTAGAGCTTCAGGATTCTTATAAATCTATTTTAGAAGCATTTATTCATGCAGGTGCTGCCAATGAAGTAAAAGTAAATATTACCTCGGTTCATTCAGAATATATAGATAATCGTACGATAAAGGAAAAAATAGCACATTTAGATGGAATTCTTGTTGCGCCAGGTTTTGGAGAACGTGGGATAGAAGGTAAAATAGCAACTGTCCAGTATGCAAGAGAACACAATATTCCTTTTTTAGGTATTTGTCTGGGGATGCAAATGGCGGTAATAGAGTTTGCTCGTAATGTATTAGGACTCGAAAATGCTAATTCTACAGAAATGAATGCTAAATGTGATCATCCTGTCATTGATCTTATGGAAGAACAGAAGGATATTACCGATAAAGGAGGGACCATGAGATTGGGAGCCTGGAAGTGTGAGCTTAAACCAGGCAGTGTAGTAAGTGAAATTTATTCAGAAAAAATAATTGAAGAACGCCATCGTCACAGGTATGAGTTCAATAATAAATACAAAGAACAAATAGAAGCTGCAGGACTTGTTACTACCGGATTTAATCCAGATACTCAATTGGTAGAAATTGTAGAGTTGCCTTCACATCGTTGGTTTGTGGGTGTGCAATATCATCCTGAATATAAGAGTACAGTTGCTAATCCACATCCTTTATTTGTTGCCTTTGTAAAAGCAGCATTATCATATAAAAAAGAAAAAAACTAGTGCCACTTTGGCATAAAAACGATAATTGGAAATATCTTTGCTAATTAATTTGAAAGATATTGGATAAGTAAATATTGAAACTGTACTATTTGCTTATCTGTTAAGTAGTGAATAATATATGGAAAAAAAGAATTTTGATATTAATTCGATTGTTGGTTTTGTATTGATCGGGTTGATTTTAATCTGGTATCTCTATAACAATCAGCCAACTCCGGAAGAACTGGAAGAGCGTAAAGCTCAGGAAGAGCAGGTTGAAAGAGAAAAAACCGCTTCAGAACAAAACAAACTTGTAAACAACACACCGGAAACCAAAGTAGATTTAACAGATTCTACGGCCTTATCTCAATATCAAAATAAGCTGGGAGCTTTTGGATATTCGGCAAGCCTGCCGTCTGCAAAAGATGAATTTACAGTTTTTGAAAACGAAGTACTTTATTTAAAAATTAATAATAAAGGAGGGGAGATTGCTGAGGCTAGAATGAAAAAATTTGTGACTCATGATTCTATCCCTGTTTACCTGATAAAGGATAACAACGCTTCTTTTAATTTAAATTTTGGAACAACAGATAATAGAATACTAAATACGAAAGATATGTATTTTGAGCCAACATTGACAAACAATGGAAGCTCTAAAGTACTTTCTATGAAGTTGAAAGTTTCTGATAGCAAGTTTTTAGAATATAGATACGAATTAAAACCAGACGAATATTTAATTGACTTTACAATCAGATCTCAAGGATTGAATAATGTTATTAATAGTTCAAATGCTATTAATCTGGATTGGAAGCTGAAAGGGATCAGGCATAATAAGAGTGTTCAATATGAAAATAGATATACTCGCCTTACCTATCAATATGATGGAACAAAGATTGATAAATTAGGAGCAAGTGGAAATGATGAGGAAACCGAAGAAGATGTAAAATGGATTTCTTACAGGCAGCATTTCTTTAGCTCTATCCTGGTGACTGACACTCCTTTTAAGACAGTTAGACTTACTTCTGATAATTTGGTAGAAGGAGAAGAAAAAGAGACTAAATGGACTAAAGATTATGCTTCTAACATCCCTTTAGAGCTTAAAGGAGGAGAGCTTAATTATAATATGAATTGGTATTACGGGCCAACCGATTTAAAAACATTTAATAAATACAAAGATTTAGGCCTGGTAGATTCTATCCCGTTTGGATGGGGAATTTTTGGAGTGATTAATAAATATGTCTTCAATCCACTGTATAGTTGGTTAAGCGGATTCCTGCCTTATGGTATTGCCATTATTGTGATGACTATCCTGGTACGTCTTGTACTTTCTCCGGTTACTTATAAATCCTATTTATCTCAGGCGAAAATGAAAGTGCTTCGCCCGGAGATTAATGAGATCAATGAGAAGTTTAAAGACGAGCCAATGAAAAGGCAGCAAGAAACAATGAAATTAAACAGGAAAGCAGGAGTTAATCCGTTAAGTGGTTGTGTTCCTGCATTGTTACAATTACCTGTATTCTATGCATTGTTTACATTTTTTCCAACAGCATTTGCATTACGACAAAAATCTTTTTTATGGGCAGACGATTTATCTTCATATGACGTGGTAGCTAACTTACCATTCAATATTCCTTTCTATGGAGATCATGTAAGTTTGTTCCCGATTTTGGCATCTGTAGCAATCTTTTTCTATATGATGATGACTACGGGGCAATCAATGCAAACTCCACAACCTGGAATGCCTAATATGAAATTTATTATGTACTTGTCTCCGCTTATGATGCTGATTTTCTTTAATAATTATGCGAGTGGATTAAGTTTGTATTATTTTATATCAAACCTGATTACCATTTTTATCATGTTGGCTATTAAGAATTATATAATAGACGAAGATAAGATTCATGCACGAATAGAGGAGAATAAGAAAAAGCCTAAGAAACAAAACCGTTTCCAAAAGAGAATGCAGGAAATGATGGAACAGGCAGAAGCTCAACAAAAAGCCAAAGGAAAACGATAAAGACACTACTAAATTTAGATTAGTAGATAATAGATAAAAAAAGCACCATATTGGTGCTTTTTTATTTGCTATATAAAATATAGCGATTGTCTCAAATGTGTGGTATGGGCGTAACTATTAAATAGTACGTTAATACCGATGTCAAAAAGGGTATATAAATCGGTAACCAACTTCCGAGAGAAAATAAAATTAACTATCTTCTACCCGGAAGCGGTGTATTTTTTTCAGTAACTTTTATAGGAATCATTTTCGGTTTTAAGCTTTTGTAGAAAATAAAACTTAAAAAACGATTGAAAATTGTTCGTGTATGTTTAATTATGTAATAATTAGTGAAGTAATTATATATCATAGGTTGTAGGTTAGTTAAATTTTAAAGGCAATGTGAAACTACAGATTAGTAACTATAAACCAAAAAAGCTTCGACAAAATGTCAAAACTTTTCTTTAAACGGTATTTTATAATAAAAAACTAAATAATTTTTACGGTAAGTTAGGAAGTAATACGATGTCTGTAATATGCATTACGCCATTAGTTGTTTGTATGTCAATGGTAATAATATTACCAGATCTATTTCCCGTATCAACTACAGTATTTAATGCATCAATAGTAATTGTTTCTCCATTTCTTGTTGTGATTGCCAGACCGCTATTCAAATTTTCACTTCTTAAATTTGAAGATTCTATGATGTGGTAATTTAAAATAGACTCTAAAGTATCAGGGTCAAGGTCTCCTAATTCATTAATAGATAATGTAGTTAACAAACTTTCAAACGCACTGTTATTAGGTATGAAAACTGTAAAAGGGGCAGAGTTTCCTTGCGAACTTAAAAAGCTTATAAAATCTGTAGTTAAACCATTTGTGTTAAAAGCATCAGATAATGAATCAAGATCTGAATCAGCTACTAAAAACGTTTCAATATTAGGTAATTCCATTACTGTGTCAACAATATGTACTATACCATTACTGGCTACACTGTTTGTTAACTCAGGAATTATATTAGCTCCTCCATTTGTAGGTCCTCCATTTAAAACAAAGCCACTGGAGGTATTAAAAAACAGACTTAGATTAGAACCATTAGGTCCGGCAGAAGATATGGTGTTTACATAACCACTACCGATACCTGAAAGCTGATCTGTTGTTAAGGTTCGGGAAATGATATGATTTAATAATAATTGTCTAAGATCATCAACAGGAATATCACTTAAAGTCCTTCCATCTAAAAAATTCTGAAAAGCTATATCTGAAGGAGCAAATAATGTAAATGCCCCGTTTCCATCCAAAGTGGTATTTAATCCAGTTATTTGTAATGCCTGTTCAAGTGTAGAAAGCCCACTAGATAGATTAACAATTTGTGTAATGGTAAACCCTTGTTGAGGTTCTAGCTCACCTTCGTTATCCCCTAAGCTACATGAAGAAACGATAGTAAACAGACAAATAATAATAAATGAATGAATACGATTTTTCATAGTGAATTAATTTTGATTTTGGAGTTTATTTATGTCCCGTCATATTAAAGATGCAAAAGAAATAAAAAGGTTGCTTTTCTTTAATAACTATGTGAAAATTAACATTTATTTGAATTTAAAAGATTTTTCATTGTAAAAATGATCATAGTCAATATACGATTATCTTCTGTAATTTGGATTTTGTAAATTTGCGCCTGAAAAAGCGAGATGAAAACAAGAAGAATTATCAGATGAAACGAGTAGTAGTTGGACTATCGGGAGGAGTAGATTCTAGTGTCACTGCATATTTGCTCAAAGAGCAAGGGTATGAAGTTATTGGTTTGTTTATGAAGAATTGGCATGATGATTCCGTTACCATATCCAGTGAATGTCCATGGCTGGAAGATAGTAACGACGCCCTGATTGTAGCCGAGAAATTAGGAATTCCTTTTCAAACAGTCGATTTGAGTGAAGAATACAAAGAACGTATAGTAGATTATATGTTCAATGAATATGAGAAAGGCAGAACTCCTAATCCTGATGTATTGTGTAACAGAGAGATCAAATTTGATGTTTTTATGAAGATAGCACTAAATCTGGGAGCAGATTATGTAGCTACTGGTCACTATTGCAGGAAGGGTACGATAGAAAAAGATGGAGAAGAGATCTATCAATTACTGGCTGGGAAAGACTCTAATAAAGATCAGTCTTATTTTTTATGCCAGCTTTCACAAGAACAACTAAGTAAAACATTATTTCCTATAGGAGAACTTACTAAGCCTGAAGTTCGTGAAATAGCAGCCAGAGAAGGTTTGGTTACTGCAGATAAGAAAGATTCACAGGGATTGTGTTTTATTGGTAAAGTGAGATTACCAGATTTCCTTCAGCAAAAATTAAAACCAAAAACTGGAAATATAATTGAGGTTCCTGCAGCGCATTCAAATTATAAAATCGCTGCCCCGGAATTCAATTCTAAAATAGAAGAACTGGCTTTTTATGCTAAAAAAAATACCTACACTTTAGAAGATGGTAAAGTAGTAGGAAAGCACCAGGGAGCTCATTATTTTACTAAGGGGCAACGAAAAGGATTAAATGTAGGAGGTACCGTAGAGCCTTTGTTTGTTATCGATACCGATGTAGATGAAAATGTGATTTATACCGGACAGGGGAAATCACATCCGGGATTGTATAGAAGAACTCTTTTTGTAACCAATGACGAATTACATTGGATACGAGAAGATTTACAATTAAAAACAGACGAATCTTTAAAAGTAAAAGCCAGAATTCGTTATCGTCAGCCTTTACAATCGGCTGTTATCTATAAAGTAGATGCCGGTGCTTACATTGATTTTGAAACGCCTCAAAGTGCTATCACAGAAGGGCAATTTGTAGCCTGGTACCAGGAAGATGAATTAATTGGTTCCGGAGTTATTTCCTAATATTATAAACTAAACTTATGCAAAATAAAATCACCTCTCTTTTTGATATAGAATACCCTATTGTTCAAGCCGGAATGATCTGGGCAAGTGGATGGCGTTTGGCGTCAGCTGCTTCAAATTCAGGGATTTTAGGAATCATTGGAGCAGGTTCGATGTATCCTGAAGTGCTTAGAGAGCACATACAAAAATGTAAAAAAGCAACATCCAAACCTTTTGGAGTTAATGTTCCTATGCTATATCCTAATATAGAGGAGATTATGGATATTATTGTAGAAGAAGGGGTGAAAATAGTATTTACATCTGCAGGGAATCCTAAAACCTGGACCAGTTGGTTGAAAGAACGAGGTATTACGGTTGTTCATGTAGTGAGTAGTGTAAAGTTTGCTTTAAAAGCAGAACAAGCGGGAGTAGATGCTGTAGTAGCTGAAGGCTTTGAAGCTGGAGGACATAACGGAAGAGAAGAAACCACAACATTTACTTTAATCCCTATGGTAAGAGAAAAGTTGTCCATTCCTTTAATTGCTGCTGGTGGAATAGCAACCGGAAGCGGAATGCTGGCAGCCATGGTATTGGGAGCAGACGGCGTACAGATAGGAAGTCGCTTTGTTGCATCTGAAGAAGCTTCATCTCATATTAATTTTAAACAGAAAGTAGTTGAAGCTAATGAAGGTGAAACTCAACTCACTTTAAAAGAACTGGCTCCGGTTCGCTTAATTAAAAATAAATTCTATAACGATTTACAAGAATTGTACGCCAAAGGCCCATCTGTCGAAGAATTAAAAGAACTACTTGGAAGAGCAAGAGCGAAAAAAGGAATGTTTGAAGGCGATTTGGTAGAAGGAGAATTGGAGATAGGACAAATTTCCGGACTTATTAATGATATTAAACCTGTGGCTGATATTGTAGAAGAAATCATTAACGATTTTAATCAGGTTAAAGAAAAAGCCAAAACGTTTTAGGGTATTTCATTGATGATTTTATCCATTTTGCCTTCTTCTTAAAAGAGCAATTAAACCAAAAAGAGGGCCAATAGCCAGGCCTGAAAATATATAAACAGCAATACGATCATTGATCAATATATTGATGATTTCAATACTGACTATCGTTATTGAAAACCCAATACAATTTACAATAGTTAATGCTGTACCCTTAAACTCTGGCACAGCGTTTTGTGCAACCAGGGTTGAAAATAGGGGAGAGTCTGCAATGACTACCATTCCCCAAAAGATTAAAAAGGCAATAAAAACTATTTCTGAAGAGATCATAAAAAATAAAGGAGAGATCAGACAACATATTCCGGAAAGTGTCAATGCTGCTAAAGCTGTTTTTTTGACTCCTTTTCTTTGAGAAATGTAACCTCCCAATATACATGCTAATCCGCCACCTGCAATAATGATAAAAGACCATAAAGGAACATTCAAATGTGTTTTATGATGAATATTAGTATAGGTAGTAAGTATTACCGGAACAAAAACCCAGAATGCATAAAGCTCCCACATGTGTCCAAAATATCCAAAAGCAGCTTGTTTAAAATCTTTATTTCTGAATACTCTGAAAATGGCTCTTAAATCTAATTTCTGACTTATTTTTCTATAAGGCCCGTTAGGAACCAATAAAAATATAATTAAACCTCCAGCTGCGCATAGTATAGAGGTTGAGATAAGCACAAGCTTCCATGAGAAATTATTATCAAAACTTCTTAAAAAATGAGGAAAGGCTGTACCTAAAACTAACGCTCCAACCAGAAACCCTAGTGCCTTACCAAGACCTTTTTCATAATAGTCGGCTGCAATTTTCATTCCCACGGGGTAAATTCCGGCAAGAAAGAATCCGGTTAAGAAACGAAGTATAAGAATGGTTTCTATGGTCTGGCCATTAAATGTAATTCCAAAATTTGCGATAGCGCCCAAAAGAGCACTAAAGAAAAAAACTTTGGAAGGAGAAAATCGGTCGGCCAGGTTAAGGAGTGCATAACTTAACGTCCCACTTATAAAACCAAACTGAACAGCCGAGATGATATGACCCAAATCATTATCACTTAAATGATATTCAGAAATTAAACCCGATATAACGGCATTACCGGCAAACCATGTAGAAGTACAAAAAAACTGTGCCAGGATAATGCTAGGTAGAATATGTTTAGATTTAGTATACATAAATACTTAGTCGTTTAATAAATTATTAATCTGCGCATATTGTAACAACATAATACTTTTAGCATCTTTGATTTCTCCCGTTTTTATCATTTCTAAACTTTTTGAAAAAGGAATTTCGAAAACTTCGATATCTTCATGTTCATCTTTGTGACCACCACCTTCTCCTATTTTCATTTCTTTTTGATATTCTGCTATAAAAAAATGAAGTTTCTCTGTCACAGCTCCGGGAGACATATAAACTTCAAATATTTTTTCTACTTGTGAAATATGATATCCGGTCTCTTCTTCTGTTTCTCTTTTTATAGCAGTTTCAGGAGTATCGTTATCCAATACACCAGCAGGGAGTTCAAACATCATCCCGTTGTCATTTCCGTTGACATAAGTGGGCATTCGAAACTGCCTGGTAAGAACGATTGTTTTTTCTGCTTGATTATAGAGCAGAATTACAGCTCCGTCTCCACGATCGTAAACTTCTCTATTTTGATTTTGCCAGGTATTATCTTCTAATTGATAGTCAAAATTTACTTTTTTTAAAACATACCAATTGTCAGAGAGAATATCTATCTTCTTGATTTTAATCCGATTGTTATTCATGATTTGTATTTTAAATCGTTCACTAAAGCGGTAAAATGATTAAATTTAGAGACTAAGCTTTGCTCAATTAAAATATATTGAAGAACGATAAAAGCAATAAATAAGGATTGTATCATTTTGTTGAAAATAGATATCAAAAATACTCAAATAATAATTTCATCATTATAAAAAAGTTAGTCAATGAAAGCAAAAGGATATTTTCAGGAAGTTCACCCTGTGCTACCAGTACAAGATGTGACTGTAGCACTTCATTTTTATGTGGAAAAATTAGGATTTGAAGTTGCGTTTGCAGATGATGATGCCAATCCGTTTTATGCAGGTGTAAAACGAGATAATATTGAAATTCATTTGCAGTGGCATGATGCAAAAGAATGGGAAGTAGCTGTTGACAGGCCTATGTTGCGTTTTGTGATACAGAATATTGAAGCGTTGTTTGAAGAGTATAAAGACAAGGATGTTTTTCATCAACAAACCTCTTTAAAAGAAACGCCATGGGGTACCAGGGAATTTGCTTTTTATGATCCGTATAAAAACGGACTTACTTTTTATCATGATCTTTAAGGAGATGAATCAAGGATTGTTTTTGAATCGCTCTTCAATTAACCTGAGAATTTCCTTTGCACTTCTTTTATAGGCCTTAACAAATGGTAAATGATTGTTATGAGCTAATATGGCATGTGCAGCTACTTTTGTCCTGTAATCATTACTGTCTGTAAAATAAGAAATCATTTCTGGCTTGATTTTGCCCTGGATTAAATCTACAAACCAGGGGTATTGTTTTAAATCGTTCAGGTTATTGATAGCATCATTGTCTAAAAGTTTATTATTGTTCTCTATGGCTTTATCAAAAATAGTATAGAATTGAGAGATATTAGTAACAAGACTGTCTCTTTGATTGATATGTTGATTAGAAAAATTATCCAGTAATTTAACTCCTTTCTTTTGAATGGTGAAAGGTTGATATTGAGTTGCTAAAGCCATGCATGTTGGACATTCTTGAAAATTATCTTTATTTAACTCTCTGTCAACTATGCGTTTACTATCTTTTTGATGTTGTTCGTAATAAGTAATGATTTGATTAGCTATGATAGTATCTGTAGCTAAGTCATATGATATTATTTTTAAAATACTGTTTAACTCTTGATCTGATTTTCTTTTCTCATTCCAATTGTTAATTTGTAATGCCAGTAAAATACCAATAACTACTAAAAAAATCTCTCCGATGGCATAAAGAAGATATTTGACCAGGCTGTTTTTTTTAAACATTTTAAGGCGGCTACTTTTAAAAATTCTTAGCATAACTCTGATTCCGAATTACAATATACAAATTCTAATTCGGGTAATCAGATTTGAAATGTGTTCAATGTAAATGCAAAAGTTTTAGAAGTTTAATTTAAGCCAACCTGATCTTTAACAGATTTGAACATTTTTTGAGAATCAAACCCGACGCCCTCTTTAAAAACAATCTCCATCTTACGAATGTTTTTTATATTTTGCTCTAAATTACCATCAATCAAGATCAAGTCTGCTTTTTTTCCTTTTTCAACAGTACCTATTTCTTTTTCTTTCTTGAGAAAAAGAGCCCCGTTATACGTACTTATTTTAATAGCTTCTGTCACACTAAATCCAGCTTCGACAAAAATTTCTACAGTACGTTGATTAGCGTAACCGGCAACAGTTCTTCCTGCCCCTGTTGGATCTGTACCAGCTACTAACAAACCACCTTTTTCATGAAAACGTTTTAGCCATTTCAGATTTTTGTTAAATAAGTTGATGGATTGTTCGTCCCTGTTTACTCTACTGTCATAGCCATTCTGTATTCGTTCTCTTACTTGTGGAGCTAAAGCGTCCAATCCGCCACCAGGAACTACTTCATGGCCCGTATAAGGTTCAAAAACTACCGGAGTAGAAGTGATTGCAGTTTTATTTTTAATCAGTAATTCAATTAAAGCATTAATGTTATCCCCATTCAGGTTTTCTTTGGCCAAACCTGTTCTTGCTGCAAAAGGGTCACATATATTTTCTTGTTTATCTTCGGCAAAGTCACTGGATGCCATAAAACCATGCTCCAGGTTATCAATGCCAATATTTGAAGCTTCTTCATAAGTAAGTGAACATAAATGCCCCGTTACCTTTAAACCACGTTTATGAGCTTCGGCTACGCATACCTTTAAATCTTCTTGGGTAATATTGTTATAGACTTTAAATGATGTCACTCCTTTATCTGCCCAGTAATTTACAATTTTGGCAACTTCGTCTGTATTTCCCAGAAACCCTAGTTCAGGAACACGAGGACCTTCACGCTCAATAAACGGTCCTGTAACATCCATTTTAGGGCCTGTCATTTTTCCTTCCAAAATCCATTTCTTTACATTGAGATCTGTTTGAGGTTGAATACTTCCTCCTGTCCGCATTGTAGTCACTCCCCCTGCAAGGTAAAGGCGCGGAAAGGTAAATGTCATTTGCCCGACACTAAACCAATTTTCAAAAGGTTTTGTATAGAAAAGATGTTCGTGTAGCATTACCAGACCTGGAATTATCGTTTTCCCAGATCCGTCAATGATTTTAGCATTGGCCGGAGTTTTTATTTTTGAAGCTTCTCCAATCTCCTGGATTCTGTCTTTATTGAGAATAACGGTTTGATTTGTCTTAGCAGGAGCTCCGGTTCCATCAATAACTGTTACGTTGGTAATGGCAACAAGATCTGAATTGACAGAAATAAATCGTTGTACCTGAGGAGTAAACTCTTGTGCGTAAGCTGTAAATCCAATAAAAAGAAGAACTGCCAGGAAAGATATTTTTTTCATTAATTTATATTTCTAAAGCTAATTTGTGTTCTTTATGTTCAAATGCGAACAATTGAGAATAATCCATTACATCATCTATATTATCGAGTTTACAAAGAAAAGCAACTACAGCACAAAGGCCTTTAAATAAAGTTTCTTTGCTTGTCGGATGATCAGGGCGTCTTGAATGGTGAAGTGGTAAGATATAACCACAACCCTTTAAAAAAGCAACTTCAATTTGCAATAACTCTAAAGGAGAATATCCAAAAAATTTTCTTCCCAGGTTTTGATGAACCAAACCTACATAATTCAGTTTTAAAGAACCGTGTGAATCAGAAAGGTTACTCCATGCATCTGTATTATTACAAATATTGCCTACCGCACATTGTTTGGAACATTCTGGAAATAAGTGATCATTATGAAAAGCTATATAGAGTTTTTTAACAGCATTTTCAAATCTATTTGTAGTCTTCATAGCAATAAAAGATTTATTTATGCTAAAGATATTAAATGTATACCAAAAACGATGAAGACAATTCGTTAATATTCTCTTATTTAAAGTTAGTTATTACTGTTTTCAAAACCTTCATAAACCAGTTGGATGAAAAGCTCTGTCGTAATAAAATTACCGTTCCAACGCTTTGCATAAGCTGACAGAATATCTGAAGCCATTAATTCTTCTTTGGTTTTTCCGGTATTTTTTGCATCCAGGATAATTTTTCGGGTTTCGATAAGCATATTGCGAACTTCTTCTACATCTTTTTGCTTAGATAAAGCTCCGTGACCCGGAATAATAACTGTATTCTCATCTGATAATTCGATGATTTTTCCCAGGATAGCTATCATACCATCAATAGAGCCTCCAGAATAAGCATCAATAAAAGGAAATCCGTAACGAACAAATGTATCTCCCGTATGGATAATATTAGCTTCTTTGAAGAAAACAAAAGCATCTCCGTCTGTATGAGCAGCCGGACCGTGAATCATATTGATTTCTTCATCGTTTAAATACATTTTAAAACCTTCGTCAAAAGTGATGACAGGCCATCCTGATTTTTTTAAAGCTTTGACATCCCATCCAAAAGGTGTGATCACGTGATCTTCTTTCAGCCTTTTTCTTACGTTTTCGTGTGCTATAATCTGAGCACCTTCACCAAAAGCTTCATTACTTCCTGCATGGTCAAAATGCCAATGTGTGTTGAATACATATTTAATAGGGAGAGGAGTAATTTCTGCTACTGCATTTTTAATCTTATCACTTAATTCGCGATATTGATCATCTATCATAAAAACACCATCAGGCCCAATAAGTAAGCCAATATTACCACCGGCACCTTCTAACATATAAATATTGTCAGTGATTTTAGTGGATTTCATTTTAACATTATCAAAATTTTGAGCGAGGGTATAATTGCTGACTAATAAGAAAAAAGAAAGTGTAAAAAGTATTGATTTCATGATGGTATATTGTGTATCGTAATTAAATTATATCTGTTGCAATAGTAAGAAAAAATTCATTTTAAATGAAACCTTCGAGAATCCTTTGGGTTTATTAATACCAGACATGTTTAAATGGTTCTGTATGAATTAAATAAGTGATTGCTGCTAAATACTAAAATCTTTATACAGATTTTAATTTGATGACTTTTGCTTGCTTAAAAGGAAGAGGAGGGGTAACTTCTACGATAACGATTCCTGTTAAATCGGAACGTTGGGCTGCATTCCGAGTGTTGGCAATGAAGAATCCCCTCCATTTGTTTATTTATTGGGTGATGGCGTATTTTATCTTGTCTTATAAATATTGATTTTGTTGATTAACCTATATTATGAGTTTGTTTGATTCGTAAGGTAGAGATGGAGTTTTATAAGAAGAATGGTAATAAGGGGAAAGGTTAAAATCTAAATAAAAATTCAGAGCACTTTTTTAGTGATTCACATTTGAATATGGGGAGTGGTATTGAATTAGTTTGTTAAGCTATTAAATGTTCAAATGAAATATTATGCTAAATATATGAAAATTAGTTGATTAAATTATATTTTATGAAGGAAATATAGTGTTAATTAAAAAATCCCGGGAGCTCCCGGGATTTTTTAATGAAATATTGTTCAACTAATTAATTGCCTTTTGTTTTATCAGGATATGAAGGCCTTTTTATTTTTTTAGGCGGATTCTCTTTTAATCCTTTTAGTGTTAATTCAATGGCTTTCTCCAATTGTGGGTCATGCCCTTTGATGACTAATTCCGGCCATTGTTCTACTTCTATGTCCGGTGCTACTCCTTCATTTTCTATTTTGTATCCTCTTTCATCATAGAATGCAATATTTGGAGCAGTAACTATACCTCCATCAATAAATTCAGGATATCCTAAAACTCCGACTAATCCACCCCAGGTACGTTTTCCAACTATAGTTCCCACATTAAACTTCCTGAACAAGTAAGGGAAATAATCCCCTCCAGAACCGGCCATTTCGTCTGTGAGTAATACTTTAGGCCCTTGTATGGAAGCACTGGGAGCTTTTAAATCTTGACCATACCGGAAATTCCAATAAGATTGTTCCGGGCGTTTAAGAATATCAATATAATAATCTGCTAAAGAACCTCCGCCATTATAACGTTCGTCAACAATAATTGCTTTTTTATCTGCTTGCGGATAGAAATAACGCTTAAAATATTCAAAACCGGCTACTGTGGTATTGGGTACATATACATAAGCAACCTGCCCGTTGGTAGCTTCATGTACCTTTTTCATGTTTCCTTCTACCCAATCCCTGTTACGAATGTTCCATTCTGTAAAAAGAGGGGTCACTTTAACTGTTCTTGCATTAGATCCATTGGCATTTGCGCTTACTTTTAATTCTGTAATTTTATTAGCTGTATTTTCGAAAAAACTATAAATATTATCCTTGGCGGTAACATTTTTGCCATTAACTGCAATGATATAATCTCCTTCATTTACATTTACTCCAGGCTCAGTCAATGGAGATCGTAAATCCGGAGTCCAGTTAAGTCCGCCAAAAATTTTCTCTATTTGATACCGATTATTTTTGACCTTGTAGTTTGCACCTAATAATCCGCCTCTTATGCGTTGCGGATTATTTAAACGATCTCCTCTGCTTGAGAAGCGATGATGACCTACAGCCAATTCACTAAACATCCATTGCATTACACGATATAAATCACTTCTGCTGGCTACATGAGGTAAGAACTCTTTGTATTTGGTTTTCATAGCTGCCCAGTTCACACCATGCATTCCGGGGTCATAAAAATAATCGCGATTAACACGCCAGGCTTCATCAAAAATATTGGCCCATTCTGCTTTAGGATCAATTTTTACATTAATGGCGTTCAGGTTTACCGGACCTTCTTTAGATTTTGCACCAAGATTAGAGATATACCAGGACCCTCTGTTTAAATACATCATTTTTTTACCTCCTGCAGCTATTTCAAAAGCGTCTGCGGGCATGATTTCATCAGATTTTCTCGTTTTAAAACTAAACTTTTGAAGTGTAGAGCCAGGGGCAAGTAACGGTGAAGACAGATAATATAATTCACCTTCGTTAGCCAGGCTTAAACCTCTGTAACTTCCCGCTCCAACCGGTAGGCTGATGATTCGGTTTTGAATTCCGTCCCAATCAATTCTTAAGTCTCCTTTTTCTTCTTCTTTTTTATTTGTATTCTTTGGAGTTTCTTCATCACTTTCTTTAGCCAAAGGTGAAGGAATATCTTTTCTTAAGGTTACCAAATAGATAGAATAAGTCTGAACTTTATCTGTATTGGATTGATCAAACCAATTCACCAACGGACCAGCATCTGTGGAAGCCAGCATATAAACATACTTTCCGCTAGGATCAAAAACAGGCTCTGTCACATTTGATAGTCCGTCAGAAAGTTCATAAGATTTATTTTCTTTTACCGAATAAAGATAGGCCTGTTCAAAATTTGAACCTTTGATAATAGTATATGATATCCAGTTAGAATCATGAGACCAGCTTCCAAAGAGATCACGTATATCTCCTGGAGAAAAAAGAATATCCTGTGCTATTTTAGTTGTTTTTTTGGTAGTAATATCCGTAACATAAAGATTACGACCATTGTCTACATAAGCTACTTTTTTGCTATTTGGAGACCAATGAATATTGGCATAGAAACCAGCACCTTTTAAAGAGATTTTACTAATAGCATTGGTGTTTGTGTTTTGTATGTGTAATGCATATTCTCCTGAAGCATCAGAAAAATAAGCGATAGAAGCTCCATCTGGCGACCAGCTTGGAAATTTTTCATGTGTTCCTGTGGTTTCAGTTAGATTTCTTGGATCTCCTTTTTGCGCAGGAACAGTTATAATATCTCCTCTAAAATCTACTACAGCTCTTGCCCCCGAAGGAGATATAGAACCAGATCTTACATAACGTTGACCGGAAACAAAACGGGGACGTAATTCCAGTAAATCAGTTTTAATCGATATGGTTAAACGTTGCGTGTTTTTAGATTGCGTATTATAAATGTGTAGTACACCTGCTTGTTCAAAAATTACAGAACCATTGTGAGTATTCAGATCTTCAACAGGGAAATCTTTAAAATTAGTTAACTTTTCGACAGCTTTAGAAGTAACATTATAGCTGTATAAATTGAATTCTCCATCTCTATCACTTCTAAAATATACATTATCATTCATCCATTGGGGTTTTGAATCATTACTCCCCGATGCAGGTTTAGGAATCTCAACTACTTTGTGAGTTTTAGTATCATATACCCAGATGCGCGATACACGTCCTCCACGGTAATGTTTCCATTGTGTAAAAGCTTCAGGAAGGGGAGTATAAGCTATAGATTTATTATCATCTGAATAAGTAGCCCAAAAGGCGTGAGGAATAGGTAATTGAGTTACAGCTCCTCCATTAGTTGAAATCGTATATAATTGGGAATACCTGTTTGTATGCGTGTTTCTTTGAGAAAGAAATAAAACAGATTTTCCGTCTGAAGAAAAATCCCTGACAAAATCATTATAAGGATGCCAGGTTAAACGTTTAGGGATACCACCTTGAACAGATATTATAAAAACATCAGTATTTCCATCGTATTGGGCATTAAATGCAATCATAGATCCATCAGGAGAAAATATAGGGCTGGACTCTATACCTTCATCTATGGTTAATCGTTTTGGATTGGATCCGTCTCTATTGGCGATCCATAAGTCTTCAGCATAAATAAACGCAATATGAGAATCGCTTAATGCCGGTTGTGACATTAATTTTGTTTCGTTTTGTACCCTGGAGTGAGCAACAAGAGGCAACATTATAAATAAAAACATTGCCATACTAATGAATGAAGTGGTTTGTTTCATTGAGCTGGTTTTAAATGCATTAAAATGAAAATGAGAAATGATTGTTTATAATCATATGTAAATTTAAAAATAATAATGGAAAGTATTATTTAGACTCCAGGCAAAAATTTGATAGCAGTTATTCCTGATTTATAAACAGATTGATAGTTTCTCTATTCTATGTTTAAAACCGATTTAGACATATGCATAGTCACTAACATGTTGGGAAGGTCAACTACTTCTGCTATTTGCAAATCGCCTGCTAATGAACAAAGTGCATAAGCTTCATCTGTTGTCATGCTGTGTTCAGATTTTAAATAATTAACCATATATAAAGTAGCTTTTTTAGCTGCTTCATCTAAAGTAGGGGCGAAACCGGTAGTAGCATAATAATCATCGGTCTCATATTGAGGTTCTTCTATAGAATTTCCTTTAATTAACTCGATTTCGTAGACTATTCTTAACGGACATTCAATAGCAGTTCCACATACCTCTCCTAATCCCTGAACTGCGTGTCCGTCTCCAATAGAGAAGAGCCCTCCTTCTACAAATACAGGAAAATATAATGTTGTGCCTTCGCTCATATTAGGATCGTCCATATTACCACCATTAGCACGAGGAGGGATGGTGCTCAATAAAGCAGTAGTGTCTGGTGCTACTCCCATAACTCCCGGAAATGGGTTTAACGGTATTTCTATTCCTTCTTTAAAAGTAACAGATTTTCGCTCTTTTCCTAGTTCGTATAATTTTAAATATTTCGTATCAATATCTTCAGCAAGAAAACCAAAACCAGGTAAAATAGCATTCCAACCCCAGTCTCCAAGTTCAATTTTATGTAAAGTTACTTTGAGCACATCTCCCGGTTCGGCACCCTCAACATATACAGGTCCTGTTAACGGGTGAATGGGTTCGAAATCTAAAGAATCCAAAGATTCAAAAGTAGAATTCAAACTAAACTGTTCGTCACTGGCATCTTCTGTAAAAGCTTCAATGACTGCTCCGGATTTTACCGTTAATATGGGTTCAATCGTACTGCTGAATTTGTTATGTGTTTGATCTTTGGTTAAAGTGTACTGTATTTCTGGGATGGACTCAATATTATCAACCACTTCAACAGTAGTATTGGTGTTGTTTTTACAACTTAAAAAAATTAAAATATATCCTGAACATAGAATTGATACGATTTTTTTCATAATAATATATTGAGTTTTAATGTGCTTTTTAATTATGACCTAAAGGAGAATAAGTGATTAATATTCAATATCTTTATTCTTCTCCTTTTTGTTTTTCATGTATCTGAAGTATAACCTGACTCCTAATCTTGCGAATAAGATAACAGCGATGACTAAAACAATATTTAGTCCACTCATAATTATTCATTATATTTTTCAAACCACGCTAACACACTTGCAATTTTAGCGATTAAGTTGCTAGGCCTATTTGCTATACCATGTCCTGCTCCTGGTATTCTAACCATAGCAGTTTCTACTTTTTGAATCTTAAGCGCCGCATAATATTGTTCCGTTTCAGAAATAGGAGTTCTAAAATCCTGTTCCCCTGTAAGCAGCATGGTTGGTGTTTTTACATTCCCTACTAAAGATAGAGGAGAGCGTTTAAAATAACCTTCCGGATTATCCCAGGGTTTGCTTCCAAACCAGTATTTATAGAAAAAACTAGGATTATCGGCATGTAGTACAAAACTAGACCAGTTAATTACAGGTTTGGCAACAACTGCTGCTTTAAAACGATTTGTTTTACCTACAATCCACGCAGTAAGTACACCACCACCGCTGCCTCCTGTAACGAAGAGTTTATTTTCATCAATATTTCCTTTTTTAATAGCTGCATCTACTCCTGACATTAAATCGTCATAATCATGATTAGGATAGTCGTGGTGGATTAAATTTCCAAATTCTTGCCCATAACCGGTACTACCTCTTGGATTAGTATATAAAACAACATATCCTGCTGCCGCATATGCCTGAACTTCTGCAGAAAATACAGCTCCATAACTTGCAAACGGGCCACCGTGAATCTCTAAGATAAGAGGATATTTCTTAGAAGGATCAAAATTAGGTGGAGTTACAAGCCACCCTTGTATTTTACGTTGATCAAAAGAAGATTCCCACCATAGTTCTTCTACATTCCCAATAGTTCTGAAAGCAAAGAGGTCTTCGTTTAAATTTGTAATTCTATTTGTTTTGTTGTTGTAAAATGTAGCTAAATCTGCTGGATGTGCAGTTGTTCCTAAAGTATAAGCAAAGCGATTATTATTAGATACTGAAAAAGCAGCAGCATTATATGGCCTTCCTAAGGAAAGTCCTCCCAGGTTTTTAGTGATTGTGGTTGTTTTTCCGTTAAGGGTTGCATGCCCTATTTTAGTATTTCCTTTATCGTCATATTGGAAATAGATTCCTTTTCCATTAGCTGCCCACACTGCATTTTGTGTATCTCTGTCGAAGTTTTGAGTGATTAATTTAGGATTACTGCCATCTGTATTCATTACATATAGCTTAGTTACCTGGTATCCTTGAAAGGTATCATCATTTCCGGTATATGCTATTTTAGACCCATCTGGTGAAACCCCAATAATATCATCTGGACCAAATCGATTAGTTAATGTTTTTACAGTGCCGTTTTTTAAATTCAATTGATAAATTTCGCTATTGGCAGGTTCAAACTCATAATTTTCACGAAGATTAGCTGAAAAGTACAGTGATGTATTATTTTTAGACCAGAACGGAGCACCGTGATCATAATCAGAAAAAGTCAATTGTTTGGGAGTACCTCCATCTGTTGAAAGTGTAAAGATTTGTGTGTTTCCGTTTTTTAAATAGCCTTGTCCGTCTGCCCTGTAGGTCATTTGATCTATATAAATAGGAGGGGTGTTCCATTTGGCACCTTCCGGCTTAGCGGGTAATTTAATAATAGATTTATTAGGTTTAGGAACAAACATATTAAAAGCTAGCATTTTATCATCCGGAGACCACTGGATCGCACCAGGTACCTGAGAAGAATTTGTAAGTGCTACTGTGGCTTTCGAATCTAACCACATCATGTATAATTTTGTTTTTTTATCTTCTTTATTAGATTTAAAAATGATCTTTTTACCGTCATGAGACCACCTCGGGTAAAAATCGTTTTGATTTCCTGTAGTTAGCGGCCTATTATTTGAACCGTCAAAATTTACAATCCATAAGTTAGATAAATTTCTATCGGTCATGATATCTTTGAAGTTTCTGACATAGATTATTCTAGTACCGTCAGGAGCTATCTGAGGGTCTGAAACAAACTCCATATCAAATATATCTGTAAGTTCCAGATTTGTTTTAGATTGTCCGTTTACCAATGCTACGAACATTATAAATACGATGGTGTAAATAGTTTTCATGAAGGAAAGTTTAGTAGACAACTAATATACAATTTTTGAAAATTATAAATAAAAAGAACTGCTAAGTAGTATGATGCTACCTAGCAGTTCTTTTTAAGTAAAGATAAGCTGTTTATTAATTTTTATATAATGCTTTTCCGCTGGCTTCATATTTGTCTCCGGCTGTCCAAAACGGAGTTTTTGAATCATTGGCTATAGATCTTCCCGATAAGACATAAGCCTGGAAAAATTTTAATAAATAATCATAATCCAAAGTATTAGCTTCATCCCCGGGTTGATGATAATATTTTGTAACATCTCCTGCAAAAGAATCAAATCCTAAAGAGAATGTTGGAGCAGGGATACCTTTAGCGGCAAAACTAACATTATCACTTCTGTCAAAAAGCCCTTGTTCCGGAGATGGATCTTCTACTGCTTTAAGTCCAAACGCAGCAACAGATTCTTTAATGTTCTTTTCTGCAGTTGTACGTGGTAACCCGATAATAGTTGCTAATGAAGTGTCATTATATCCGGCATTGTCACTATTAAAGCAATATACCATCTGATTTAAAGGTAATACAGGGTTCTCTACATAGTATTTACTTCCTAACAATCCTTTTTCTTCTCCTGTAAATAATATAAACAATGCAGAACGTTTTGTAGGGTACTTTGCCAGGTTTTCAGCCATACTTAATACTGTAGTAGTTCCTACTGCATTGTCACGGGCACCGTTAAAAATAGAATCGTTAGGATTGTTTGATTTGTGTACTCCCACATGATCGTAATGAGCAGAATAGATAATATATTCATCTTTTAGTTTAGGATCTGTACCTTCTACAATACCAATTACATTTTGAGATTTTACCGTTTTGGTTTTAACCTCTTCTCCATCTCTGTAACGGACTTGTAAAGTAGCTTCCTGATAATAATCTCCAGTTTTAGGATTAGGTTTTACCCCATAACTTCTTAGCGTATTTGCTAAATAAGCTGCAGCAATTTTGTTTTCCGGAGTGCCTGTTTCCCGACCTTTGAGTGCATCATCGGCCAGAAAATAAATATGACCTTTAATTGTGTTGACATTAACGGTAGCTAATACTTTTTCTTTATCTGTTTGAGCCTGAAGTGCTATAGTTGCCAGTAGTAAAATAACCAGCGATGTGATTTGTCGCATTTGATGTTTTTAAAATTAATTGTAATCGTATAAAGATAGCTGTTTTTAAATAATATAAAATTTAATATTTTATATTATTCTACAATATCTTTTTATGCTATTTTTAGTTATACACTATTATTTGTTTGTCAATAGTTTAGTAATTTCCTCAATCGCTCTGTCTAGTTGAGGTTGTTTGTTTAACAGACGATCTTCAAATGTTTCTTTCACATAAATATCCGGAGTGACTCCTGTTTTTTCTAAATTTTTACCGTCTAATGTATAGCAACCCCATGAAGGTAAACGATAAAAAGAACCATCTACTAAACCAGCGCCTGAAGTGAAAATAATCCATCGATATGTCTCTGTTCCGATAACTTTACCGAGTCCGAGTTCTTTAAATCCGGCAGAGGTAACTTCTGCATCGCTAAGGGTTTGTTCATTAACCAATATAATGATAGGTTTTGCAGAAGGCCCGAAATTGGGTTGTGGAGATAATTTACCATCTCTGTATTTCCATTTTGAATACGGTTTTTGAGAAAGAAACTGTAAAACTTCATCATGTACATTTCCACCTGTATTGTTTCGTAAGTCTAAAATTAATGCTTCTTTGTTATAGGCTTCAGAAACCATTTCACGTTTAAAATTATTGAGCTCTGCACCGCCCATGTTTTTCATATGTACATAAGCAATTTTATTTCCGCTTTTAGCATCGGTATAAGATTGATTATTGGCAACCCATTCATCATATAATAATGTACGCAAGTTTCCTGAAGAGACAGGATGAATGTTTATAGGAACAGATTTGTTATTTCGACTAAAAACAAGTTGTATTTCACTGTCTAAAGAAGGTTCTGAAAAGTACATTTCACGGTTACGGGAAGGATCTACCTTTTTTCCATTTACCGCTATGAGTTTATCACCAGCTCTAATGTCTTTCCCTGTAACATCGGCAGGGCTTTTTGCTACAATTCGTTCTACGACATATGGATTCTGTTTAGAGAAAATAATGCCTGTAGCCAGGGTACGACTTCCATAATATTCATCTTCTTCTTCTCCTGTTGAACGAAATCCGAAATGAGATGTATTTAATTCACCCAGCATATCGTTAAAAAGAAGACGTAAATGCGAACGTTTGCTAATGTAGGGTAAAAACGCAGCATATTTATCTCTTAATTTTTGCCAGTTTTGCCCATGAAAATCTCCATCATAAAAATTAGATTCAAAACCTGCCCAGGCTTCATAGAACATTTGATGGAACTCATCGTTTAGATTTTTTCGAAATTTAGTATCAATATTAATTTTTGCGGTTTTGTTTCCTTCTATATTTAAAGTGTGAATGGCTCCATTAATCAAAATATAGTGCTTGTCTTTTACACTTTTTATCTGGTAACCAAAAATACGTTGATCACTTACTTTTTCTGTTTTATTACGCTCAAATGGTTTAATGGTTGTTTTCCATAACTTAGAATTCCCTTCATCGTGATTGGAAATATAATAAACATACGTAGTTTGATTTTTACTGATGATATGAGCATTTCTTTGTATGCCAAAGAAAGGACTGATACGTTCTAAACGCTCCATTGTTCCTTTTTCATTAATAACAATATTTGTGGAAGTAACTTCATCTTTATTGTCTTTTTCTGCTTCAAATAAAGCGTTGAATTTATCTGAAGCAAAAGGAGCTTCATATTTGTCTAAGGCCATTCTGTAAATTTGAGAATCCGGAACCCCGAATGGAAAACTTGGTTGTGTGAGATTAGAATCAAAATAGATGTATTTTCCATCTGACGACCATATCGGATCGGCTTCATTAACACCGGTCTTGGTTAAGTTGATTATTTTTTTAGTAGGAATATGATAGGTGAAAATGTCTCTTTCAAAATTGCGAAAAGCATTGTACACCAGATAATTGTCGTCTGGTGAAAATCTAGCTGTAGTAGGGCGTAAGGCCCAGAATTCATCTTTAACAATTACAGTGCTTTTAAAAGTGTTAAGGTTGATTAATCGTAACTCATCTCTGCCACTAACATAAACTGCTTGTTCTAATTGGTTACTAAGTTCGAGATTGATATTATTTCTTGCTTCTTTGGTATGCTGTTTTTCTTTTCCTGTTCCGTCTGCGGTAATGGTAAATAAGTTTGCATAACCACCGACAGTCTGATTAAAAAGAAGGGTGCGATTATCTTTTAACCATTTTACCTCCAGGACGCGTTCATCTACTCTTGTATTTAGTTTTTTTATAAATTTTCCTTTTATATCAGAAACAAATAATTCACCACGGGAAACAAAAGCTATTTTTTTGTTATCGGGAGATACGTCAAAGTAAGAGATATTATCTTTTACCTGAAAATCCTGTGATTTTGATAACGTATTATTTTTTAAGATCGTGATGTTTACTTTTTTTGTTTTTTGGGTAGCAACATCGTATAGAAATATTTGATAATCTTTTGTGAATACTATTTTTTTACCATTAGCACTCACATGAGGGCGGCCGATAGAGGTTTTAAAAGTAGTTAACGCTTTTTTCTTTTCATTCTCAAATGTGTAAAGATTGTATTCATCATTGGCTTCATCTGAGGCAAAGAAAACTTTCCCGTTTTTATCAATGGTTACCCAAAAGTCTTTACCTCTGTACGAAGTATATTCTTTATACACTTTTGTTTTGGGGTTATATGATTTTATATCCGGATTATAATCTCCTTTATAACGCTTTCGGTGTGCAAAGTTTTTACTCTCCCAACTTTCATTAAAGAAGATTTCTCCTGTAGTTGGATGAGTAATTACATTATGAACATTATTAAAATAATGCTCGAATAAACGACTTGGCGTTCCTCCTTTGACAGCTACTTTATATCCGCTAAAACGATTTGATCTCGAAGATGTGAAATAAATTTCTTTAGCATCCCATGACCAACTGTCTACATCGTCTGCTGCATCGTGAAAAGTGAGCTGAACTATTTCCCCTCCGTTGAATGGCATTAAATAAATGTCTTTATTCCCGTATTGTGTGGCACTAAATGCAATCCATTTCCCATCCGGAGAAATGCTGGGAAGTGTTTCCTCTCCTTGCATTGCTGTAAGGCGTAGCGCTTCTCCTCCTTCAGAAGGTACTTTCCATAAGTCGCCTTCATAACTAAAAACAATTGTTGACCCATCCGGAGATAGGGTAGGATCTAACTGAAAAAAAGTTTCTTGTGCAACTGATAAATTGCAGAAAACTGATACAAAAGAAAAGAAGAGTAAAAATCGTTTTTGCATGGTTTTATTGTTTACTTTTTGTTAAATATTATTTGATGACTGATGTGGAATGAACTTGTCTGCCAAATTCAGCTAAAAACGGAATTCCGATTTCAATACCTTCGTAAAGATCGTCATTTTAAATTTTGTTTTATTGACATTGATGACATACGGAATAAAAAATTAAGTCAATTTTTAAATAAGTACATAAAAGTGGTTGTTATTCCATCATTTCAATATTTGTAATGATCAATAGGTATCATGCTCTTCTCTTTGTGTTATGTATAATGAAAAATTACCCTTTAAAGTATAGTATTTAAGGAGGTGGAATCGTGATTGAATCTCTTTTTTAAAAGGATACTCAGGGTTTGAGTTGTGAAAAACAAAAGGGATACAATAAAAAATACCTTTCACATCTCTCTAAATTTTAATGTAAAGATGAAAAAGGTATTAATTTGTTTCAAGAAAAAAAGACTATCTACTTTCTCTGTCGTAGTCTGCCCATTTTTTTTCTAAGTATATATTTTCTCCGAAATATTTAGCAATTTTCATAAATGCATCTGGTTTTTGGTAACCTGGGACAGGAGAAAGCATTTCAAATTTTTCACTCATGAATATGGTAGTTGGATAACTAAGTCTGCCTTGCATCAAAGCTGCTGCCAACTCATGATAACCTCTTCTTCCGGATGGAACATATTTAAAAGTTTTTCCGTTGTGCGTAATATCTCTTTTACTCTCGCCGTCCAGCTTCACCATATAATAATGTTCCTGCATATAAGCAGCTACTTTTGGATCGTTGAAAGTATTTTTATCCATTACTTTACACCAATGACACCAATCCGTATAGATATCAATGAAAACTTTTTTAGGATTTTTGTCAGTAGCAGCTTTTTCTACTGCTTCTTCCCAACTCATCCATTGAATAGTTGTTTCACGAGTATCTGAATTGATAAAAGATGTACTCAGTACAAAAGTGAGTACAAGGATAACGGGGCGTGCTAGTTTTAAAATCATGACTTATATAGATAAATAGGTTACTACATAACGTAAAGATACTAAAAAACTTGTCTTTCCCTGTAATTTTAACTTATACGAGCTCCTTTGAAGAGAAATTTACCTGTGCATCTACTTGATTTTTGATCAGATCATCAAAAGTTTCTCTTTTCTGAATCAGGTGAGCTTTTCCTTCATGCCAAAGTACTTCTGCAGGACGATACCTGGAATTATAATTGCTGGACATGGTAAAACAATAAGCTCCTGCATTTTTAAAACATAAGATGTCACCTTCTGAAATTTCGGATATTCTTCGGTTACTTGCAAAAGTGTCTGTTTCACAGATGTATCCTACAACAGAATAAAAACGTTCTCTTCCTTTAGGATTGGAAATATTCGTAATTTCATGATTAGAACCATATAGCATAGGACGTATAAGATGGTTAAAACCTGAATCTACCCCTGCAAAAACAGTAGAAGTTGTTTGTTTAACAACATTTACATTGACAAGAAAATGTCCGGCCTCACTAACCAGGAATTTACCAGGCTCGAATGCCAATGTCAATTCTCTCCCATATTCTTCACAAAACTCATTGAATCTTTTGGATAATTTTTTACCCAATTCTTCTACATTAGTTTCAATATCACCTTCTTTGTAAGGTACTTTGAATCCGCTACCAAAATCAATGAATTCTAAAGATTTAAATTGTTTTGCAGCTTTAAATAAAATTTCTGAAGCGTATAAAAATACTTCAATATCCAGGATATCACTACCTGTATGCATGTGAATACCATTGACAAGCATGTTCGTATTCTCCACAATTCTTAACAGATGTGGCATCTGATGAACACTGATCCCGAATTTAGAATCAATATGACCTACAGAAATATTTGAATTTCCACCGGCCATTACATGTGGATTGATACGGATACAAACCGGAATATGTGGGTGTTTAGCACCAAATTGCTCTAATACAGATAAGTTGTCAATATTGATTTGAACCCCTAATTGAGCAACTTCTTCTATTTCCTGTAATGAAACACCGTTGGGAGTATAAATAATATCTTCAGGCTTAAAACCAGCTAAAATTCCAAGTTTTACTTCCTGGATAGATACAGTATCAAGACCACTACCTAATGAGTTCATTAATTTTAAAATATTCAAATTGGAAAGAGCTTTTACTGCATAATTCAATCGTAGCTTAGGCACCTTTTTAAATGCTGATGTTAATCTTTGATACTGAGAGATGATTTTCTCACTATCATAAACATATACCGGACTTCCAAATTCCTGTGCTACCTGCAATAAATCTCTGTTATTCATAATTCTTATATTTATAGGAGACAAAATTAAAGTAAATCTGATAAGGAGAAAATAAAACAACAAAGAAATATATAAATAAAACAAAATGTTATATTTGTAACATTTGATAATATGACTATGAAAAGTACCGATTTTATTGCCTGAATTCAGAATAAATTGATCCGATATGAATATTCTTCCTATGTTTCCACTACAAATAGTGGTCTATCCTAATGATAAAGTGCCTCTGCACATTTTTGAAAAGCGCTATCAGGAATTAATTGCAGATTGCGAAGAAACCGGGATGAGTTTCGGGATTCCGGTAGTGATTGACGGGAAGATTTCTTTTGGTACAGAAGTCAAATTGACTAAAGTTGTTAAACGATATAATGATGGGAGATCAGATATTATTTGCTCCGGACAAAAAGTGTTTAAAATTCAAAAGTTTTATGAACAATTAGAAAATAAATCATATGCCGGAGGAGAAGTACAATTTTTTGATGACATAGACGATAGTGTAGATAGCCTAAAACTAAAAATAATAGAACGAATTAAGGAGTTTTATAATATCCTCGATTTAGAAGTTCCGGAATTAAATGAACAGCATTTTTCAAGTTATGATTTAGCACATAGAATAGGGTTTTCTTTCTCGCAGGAATACGAGTTATTACAATTACGTTATGAAAGTGAACGTCTTAATTATATATTGAATCATCTTAAAAATGTGATTCCTATTATAAAGCAAGTCAATCATACTAAAGATACAATCAAGCTTAACGGACATTTTAAGAGCTTTGATCCAATGGATTTTAAAAATATAAAGTGGGAATAATGCCAGAAAAGAGACAGGAGTACAGGCATAGTACGACTAAGGATTTTTATAGTTAAAATTAAATTGGGTTTATAAATTAGCGTTTGTTACTTTTGTGGCGCTTAAATATTGAATAATCTGTTATGAATTTACACGAATATCAAGGAAAAGAAATACTAGCTAGTTTTGGAGTGCGCATACAGCGTGGGATTGTAGCACATAATGCTAATGAAGCAGTTGCTGCAGCAAAAGAACTTACTGCAGAAACCGGTACAGGCTGGCATGTTATCAAAGCTCAGGTACATGCAGGAGGAAGAGGAAAAGGTGGAGGTGTTAAGCTTGCTAAAAATCTTCAGGAAGTTGAAGAGATTGCAGAAAGCATCATCGGAATGAATTTGGTAACTCCGCAAACCTCTAAAGAAGGGAAAAAAGTACACCAGGTGTTAATAGCAGAAGATGTATATTATCCTGGAGATAGTGAAACTTCAGAGTTTTATATGTCTGTTCTTTTAAATAGAGGAACAGGAAGAAATATGATTATGTATTCTACAGAAGGTGGAATGGATATAGAAGAAGTAGCAGAGAAAACTCCACATCTTATTTTTACAGAAGAAATTGATCCGGCTATAGGATTAATGCCTTTCCAGGCAAGAAGAGTAGCTTTTAACTTAGGTTTAAGTGGAACAGCTTTCAAAGAGATGACAAAATTTGTAACGGCACTTTATACTGCTTATGTAGAAAGTGATTCATCTTTATTTGAGATTAATCCGGTATTAAAAACATCGGATGATAAAATCATGGCGGTTGATGCTAAAGTTACCATAGATGATAATGCATTGTATCGTCGTAAAGATTATGCAGAAATGCGAGATCTTAGAGAAGAAAATCCTATTGAAGTAGAAGCTAAGGCTGTTGGATTAAATTATGTTGACCTGGATGGTAATGTAGGGTGTATGGTAAATGGTGCCGGACTAGCTATGGCGACTATGGATTTAATCAAGCAAGCAGGAGGAGAGCCAGCTAACTTTTTGGATGTAGGTGGAACTGCAGATGCAAAAAGAGTTGAATTAGCATTCAGAATTATACTTAAAGATCCTAATGTAAAAGCGATACTTATTAATATTTTTGGTGGTATTGTTCGATGTGATCGTGTGGCTCAAGGTATAGTAGATGCCTATAAGAATATGGGAGATTCTATCCAGGTGCCTATTATTGTTCGTTTACAGGGAACAAATGCAGAATTAGCTAAAGAAATTATTGATAACAGCGGTCTGGAAGTACATTCTGTTATTGAATTTCAGGAAGCTGCGGATAAAGTACAATCAGTATTGTAAAAATAACATAGCATTGAATAGAAAAGCTCTTGATGATATCAAGGGCTTTTTTGTTTTTGACTGATTCTTAAAAAGTTAAATATGGGTTAAAAATAAAAAATACTGTAACATGTAATTCGTTTATTGGTCTATTGAGTACTCATCTAAAATTAATAAACGAACAATTATTTTTTAAGCTTCCGATTCTGATCGGGAGCTTTTTTAATTTGATAAATCTTTTTAAATTCATCGCCTATTAAAAAAATGCATGAATACTGAAAGAGAAAAACTAGGCATTCTATCTCAAATGATAGCTTTAGCAAAAGCAGACAATAAGATAGAAGATTCAGAATATGAACTTTTATTAATTGTTGCTGAAAAAATGGGATTTAATAAATCGATACTTGACGAATTATTTAAACAAGAGACTATTTATGTGCCTTTAAAACCAGAATCTGAAAGGATTTTACAATTTCACAGATTGGTATTGTTGATGAATATAGATGAAGACAATGATGCTAAAGAAATGGAGATAATTTATAAGTTCGGACTAAAAATGGGGCTTAATCCAGGGGCTATCAGTACAGTCTTTAAAATAATGTTTGATTATCCTAATAGAATAGTGCCTCCTGATGTTTTGATCAATATCTTTAAAGCGCAACACAATTAAAAACTAATTTGAGTATTAGTCAGATTTTAGATAAAATCTGCTAATCTTTCCATAGAACCACTATAAAAATGACATTGTGTCATTTTTATAGTGGTTTTTTATGACATAATTTCATGTTTTTGATAAGGGAATAACTTTTGACTATAAGATTAATATCGATTTAAAATGATGAAGTTTAACTATTAAGATTATAAAGATGAGTTTAGTAAAAAAGAATAACGTTTGGTTTCCATCAATTTTTGATGAATTTCTTAATCCGGATTGGTTAGGAGGAGTACAGAATAATGAATTTAACGGGCCTGCTGTAAATATTAAAGAATCAGATACAGATTTTACTTTAGAATTGTTAGCGCCGGGTAGAACTAAAGAAGATTTTAATATTGAAGTGAATAAGGCAGTACTGACGATTTCTTCAGAACAAAAAACAGAAAGTGAGAAAAAAGACATAACAGGAAATTATACCCGAAAAGAATTTGAGTTTAAATCGTTTAAAAGATCGTTTAAATTACCTCAAACGATAGAAGAAGGAGAAATTAACGGGTCATACGATAGCGGAGTACTCACACTGAAACTCCCTAAAAGAAAAGAGGCTTTACCAAAGCCTAAAAGATTAATTGAGATTTCATAATTAAGTTTGGTTAGTTAGTTTGAAAAAGCGGATTGCAGGTTAAGGGGCAATTCGCTTTTTTCTTATGATAATTGTTCCTGGAGTACTTTGATTTCATCCCTTAACTGGGCAGCTTGCATAAAATCAAGCTCTTTAGCAGCTTTCTCCATAGCTTTTCTTTTTTCTCTTATCTTCTTCTCTAATTGAGGCTTAGTCATGTACTCTAACTCAGGTTCTGCAGCTTTAATAGCTTCTTTTTCATAATGAAAAGTTGATAAAGAGTTTTTTGAAAGTGCACTATCTAAATTCTTATTAAGCGCTTTAGGAATAATTTTATTTTCGGTATTGTAATTAATCTGTTTTTCTCTTCTGTAATTTGTTTCATCTATGGTTACTTGCATGCTGTTAGTAATCTTATCAGCATACATAATAGCTTTTCCGTTTAAGTTTCTGGCTGCTCTTCCTACTGTTTGAGTTAAAGACCTGGCACTTCTTAAGAACCCTTCTTTATCAGCATCAAGAATAGCAACAAGAGATACTTCAGGAAGATCAAGTCCTTCTCTTAAGAGGTTGACCCCAATAAGAACGTCAAAAAGACCTTTGCGTAAATCCTGCATTATCTCAACTCTTTCCAGGGTGTCTACATCACTGTGTATATAACGGCAACGCACAGAAATCCTGGTGAGGTACTTGGTTAGCTCTTCTGCCATTCTTTTGGTTAGTGTGGTGACCAAAACCCGTTCATCTTTTTCTACTCTTAACTGGATTTCTTCTACTAAATCGTCTATTTGATTTAAACTTGGCCTTATTTCAATAATAGGATCCAATAAACCGGTAGGTCTTATAATTTGCTCTACATAAACACCATCACTTTTTTGTAACTCATAATCGGCAGGGGTGGCACTTACATAGATAATCTGGTTTTGTAACGCTTCAAATTCTTCAAATTTTAAAGGTCGGTTATCCATTGCAGCCGGAAGACGAAAGCCATATTCAACTAAATTTTCTTTTCTGCTTCTGTCACCTCCATACATAGCATGAACCTGCGGAATGGTAACATGGCTTTCATCAATAACCATTAAATAATCATCAGGAAAATAATCTAAAAGACAGAATGGCCTGGTGCCCGGATCACGTCCGTCCAGATAACGTGAATAATTTTCAATACCAGAACAATAACCTAATTCTCGTATCATTTCAAGGTCAAAATTAGTGCGTTCTTCTAATCTTTTAGCTTCTAAATGCTTTCCTGTTTCTTTGTAATAATCCACCTGCTTGACCAAATCATCCTGGATTTGATGAATTGCATTTTGTAAGATATCAGGAGAGGTAACAAACATATTTGCAGGATAGATATTTAACTGATCGTACTTTTCTATCACTTTATTCTTAAGAGGATCAAAAGCTTCTATTTCTTCGATTTCATCTCCAAAGAAATGAATTCGAAACGCATCATCAGCATAACTGGGATAAATATCGACAACGTCACCTTTTACCCTGAAATTTCCATGATTAAAATCTGCGGTAGTCCTTGAATATAAACTTTGTACCAGGCGATGTAAAAACTTGGTACGGGAAATTACCTGGTCTCTTTTAATGGAAATTACATTTTTCTTAAACTCAACCGGGTTTCCAATACCATACAAACAAGAAACCGAAGCCACGACTAAGACATCTCTTCTTCCGGAAAGTAATGAAGAAGTAGCACTTAAACGCAACTTTTCGATCTCTTCATTAATAGAGAGGTCTTTTTCTATATAAGTTCCGGTCACAGGAATATAAGCTTCCGGTTGGTAATAATCATAGTAAGAAACAAAATATTCAACAGCATTATTTGGAAAAAACTGTTTAAACTCAGAATATAACTGAGCAGCCAATGTTTTATTATGAGCGAGTACCAGGGTGGGACGCTGAACATTTTGGATGACGTTTGCAACGGTAAAAGTCTTTCCTGAACCTGTAACACCTAAAAGGGTTTGGAATTTTTCGTTTTTCTCAATAGAAGAGACTAGTTGACCGATAGCCTGAGGTTGGTCACCTGTAGGTTTAAACTCAGATTCTATTTGGAATTTCATCCTGACTTTTATATAAAATTATTAAAATATAAAATTACGAAAAAGCTTGGCGTTTTTAGGTAAAGCACCTTGTGAAATTGTGTTTTCTAAATTTGTTCTGAATTTAATAATCACCTAAAAAGAAAAAGCAGGAGTATTACAAAAATCATCTTGCTCTTCTTTTTAAAATTTATTTTAGATTGGTATTATTAATTTCTATTGAAAGCCTGTTATAAATCCCTCTTCTTTAATAAAACATATGACAAGTAGATAAACAGGGCTGTCCATGCCAATACGATAAGAACAGTATACCATTCTACCCCGTAGTTTTTTGTGAATTCTTCTCCTATTTGATTTGCAACAGATTTTACAGCTCCCAGACGTGAGAAAGGCTCTTTAATTAAATTGGCCATTGCGTTTAAAGGGAATAATAAAGATACATTTTCTGCAACACCATCTGGTGCTTTCCATTTCATAAGTCCGAAAGCTATACCTTCCAGTGCCTGCCAGATGATTAAGAAACCTAAGGCAAAGGCAGAACGTTTTACAAATATTCCCAGGAAAAGACAAAATGAAAAGAAACCTAGCAGTTTAACAAAAAATGCAAATAAGTATTCTAAATCGGAAAATATAATTGGGAGTTCGTTATAATCTGAAAATATTAGCCCTAAGATCAAAGAGATTATAAAAACAAAAACAGTAGATATTAAAGAAAAACTAATGACAGTTAAGAATTTAGACCAGATAAATTCTTTTTTACTGAGTCCGTCAATTAAATTCTGTTTTAAAGTTTTATTACTGTATTCATTTGCCATCATAGACACAATTACAATAGCGAGGAATAACTTAAAAATCGCAGTGATGAAGGTGTTGAAATGCCAGATATAAGGAAAATTAAATATCCCTTGCTCGGCTAAATGAAATTGTATAGGTCCGATATCAAATTTTATAGCAGCGATTAATGCTATAGATGTTAAAAGAACAAAGTATGATATGATTAGAAATTTACTGGCTCTGTTATTCCAGAGCTTTATAAATTCGATTTGTAAAAGTCGTAACATTTTTTGATTGATTAGTTGGATTGATTCTTGGTTAAAGTAAGGAATTGCTCTTCAAGGCTTTCTTTTCTCTTGATTAAATGAGATAAAACAATACCTTTTTCAAACATCATTTGATTAAATTCTCCTGCTTCCATAGGTTTGTTCAAAAAAGCAGTAACAATACCATTTTCTGTCGCAATACGATTAAAAAGATCATTCTTTTCTAAAAGTGCAACTAGTTTTTCATTGTTTTCTGATTTTAATTCAAAAAAGCCATGACTGGCAATCATTTCGTCTACTCTTCCCGAATATAATTTCTCTCCTTTTCTTAAGATGACAACATGACTACATACTTTTTCTACTTCATCCAATAGGTGAGATGCCAGTAATATGGTTGTCCCCGAGGCTGCAATTTTTTTAATAATCTCTCTTATCTGATGTATTCCCTGAGGGTCTAAACCATTGGTAGGCTCGTCAAGAATTAATATTTCCGGATCATTGAGTAGGGCAGAAGCTATAGCCAGTCTTTGTTTCATTCCGAGTGAAAACGTCCTGAACTTACTGTCTTTTCTATCAATTAATCCTACGAGTTCCAGTTTCTCTAAAACCTTATCGTAAGACACTCCCTTAATTTTACATACCAATCTCAGATTTTTTTCGGCAGTCATATAAGGGTAGAAATTCGGTCGTTCAATAATAGCTCCTACTTTTTTTAAAGCCTCATGAGTAGAAATACTTCCGTCAAACCATTTAAAATCTCCTGCGGTTCTATTGACCACATTGAGAACGATACCTAAAGTTGTAGATTTCCCACTTCCGTTAGGTCCCAGGATACCATACACATTTCCCTTTTCTATGGTAAACGACAAGTCTTTTACGGCAGTAAGGTATCCGTATTTTTTGGTTAGGTTGTTAATTGTTAGAATTGTTTCCAAGATAAATGTTTATTGTTTGGTTGTGAGTACTTGACGTTACTTTTTAAACAATGTTACATTTTTTGAAGACAAATTTTAATAAAAGTAATTTTTAAGAGAAAGGACTTTAGTATTTTAAATTCTGTATTTCAGTTGGTTACAATAGTTTTGGTTGAATGTTTTCTAAATAGAATTAATTTAACTTTTCTGTTCTTTATTGAAATACACAAGGTAATAATACATTTGTTTTTCTTCGTCCCATCCTTTTTCTACAAATTTATCTGCAGATTCCGGGTTGATAAAATCCATTTTGATCTGAATATTGGTATCTAGTTGGATGGTATTTTTTATTTTTTTCCTGGCATCAGAAACTGCTTTGTTGGCAATTGGAAACTCCGATACATCTTCAATACTGTATTTTGGTCCTTTTTCTACTTTATAATGTTTAAATTCCGGGATTAAATCCGGATTTTCAATAACCTCATTTAAAAAAGAAGTCTCTTCAAAATTATCATTCTTTGCAAAGTGATTTACGGCTCTGTTCATAAACATAACCTCTTCCTTTTTGTCTTCGGCAGGTAAAACCACATCTTTTGCAAAATTCTGGCAAAACTTTAAGTATTTTTTTGTGAAGAAAATTTCATCGGTTAATGCTTCAACTGCAAGAAAATCTTCTAACCAGTATTTGGCATCATATCGGTTACTGTCTACAGAAAGAATTTTATATCCTTCTTCTTTGTTGGTATTGAATATGATGCAACCTTTATCTAATTTGTTGATATTGATTCCCTGTTCTAAAAGAATTTCGATATTCTGTTCTTTTTCTCTAAACTGAAGAAAATCATTTTTCAGTTCACTTTTAAAAATTCCGATGGCATCTATCTTTTCATTATCCAGGACAGCATCATTTAAATAAGTAATATAAACTTCTCCGTTTTTTATATGCGGATGCTGAGATTGTTCAAATAAATGTGCGGTAATTTTTTTAGAATGCTGATGAATAGTCTCTGGGTTGATAAATATTTCAGAAATGATGGTATATAACGTATTGAATTCTAAATCGGTTTCATGACTAAACCGAAAATAGTTTTCTTCTTTTTCTCTAAACGGTTTGAAAAAATATTCTTTTAATACAGCTGTCAGTTCGTCGTTAAGCTGATAAGGTTCTTCAGAAAGAAAAACACTTTCATTTCTACTTTTATTCCCAACAGTATGAATTGATAAGCTTTCTATTTGAGTAGGATATAAATTAATCATATCAATTTGAGTAGTATTATAATGGTTTAGCTAAGTTAATTTAGTAAGAAGTGATTTTAAAACCGGCTAGTTCCAGTTTTCATTGAAATCCAGGTCATCATAATCTTCTATATCTGATATATCTGGATTAATCTCTGGTAAAGGATCTTGAGATTCAAACTGTTTATCAGGAGCTTCTTCCGGTAAAACACCATGAGCAAATAAAAGATTAGGATATGACTTACCGTCTTCTTTTGGAGATATTTCTACTAATTCTACAAAGAAAGTCCACATATTAAAAAAATCATAGACATAGATTAATTTATTTTCAGACTCTGTAACCGTATCTTCTAAAAAAGACTCATTCATTAAACGTACTCCTGAGTCCCCTTCTCCCATATCAAAAAGTGAAATTTCTTCACCTTGATTCCATTCGTCATTACTTAAGTAAAAAGAAGCCATTTCCATTCCGTCAAAACCAAAAGCCTGATTAATTGAATTATGAAAATCTTCTAAGGTATTTGATGCTTCAATTTCGATATCTCTAAAAATATCTTCTTGAGTATCTAAAATTATTCGGAATTTGTATATCATTCATTAAATTTTCCAGAAAACAAAGGTAATAAGATTATTATATATATGTATCAATAACTTTTGATAATAACATTTATTATTCTTCTAATTAATCCCCTCTGTTTTTTAAATATTTTTCTTATAAATTTTTAAAAAAAGACTTAAAAGTGATCTTTTTTGTTAAAAAGTGTTAAAATAATAACCTTTGAAAATTGAATATAATTTATAGAATAAATGTTTATTTTGAATAATATTTAATAAAAACAACTTTTTGATGAATATAATTCATAAAATGAAATTGAGTTTTAATGTTGTATTGAAGATTAATGTTTTGAATTTAAAACCCGCATTTCTTTTTTCTCGTAAGTGTGAGGGAATAAGAAAATTCAAAATAAAATTCAATGAAAAATTTAAAGAAAAAAGGTTTATTTAGCGGATTGATGCTATCGGCATTAATTCTGGCATCATGTTCTAGTGATGATGATGCAACGGCACCTGCTCCGGAGCCGCCGGTAGCAGAATCCAATATCGTATTAAGTGAAATAGAATATTTAGGAAATCGAGTAGAGCTTCAAAACGCAGGTAGTACAGCAGCCAATGTAGAAGACTACTTTTTATGTTTAGGCCCAGGCACCTACAGACGAGTAGGGGATTTAAATATCGTATCAGGAGGGACCACCATCCAGCCAGGAGGATACTTAGTAGTAACTTACGACCAACTTAACACAACAGCAGGTCAAATCAACAGTGCTAATGCCA
>WXYP01000008.1 GCA_009901575.1 Flavobacteriaceae bacterium R38
AACAATATGTCAATGAACTCTTTATTCTCTTTTTATAACCCCGAGTATCTCTCTCAAAGCGGGTGCAAATATATAAAAGTTATTCCTCCACTTCAAAACTTTTTACAACCTTTTTTTTAAGTTTTTTTTACCTCAACTCCCAAACCCCTCTATCTAAACAAAATACAACCACAAAAAAAACAGAAATCTAAAAATTACTCTTATTGACTTCCTAAAAAACCATCATTATATAAATACTATACTATATATATTAGTATACTATTGTATTGATTACATCAACATATTATCTTTGCATGCTTAAACGAATTCATTTTAATGATTAAAATTACTTTACCAGACGGATCAATCAGAGAGTATGCCAGTGGCAGCACTCCTATGGATATTGCAAAAAGCATTAGTGAAGGCCTAGCAAGGAATGTAATTTCGGCAAGCTTCAACAACCAAAAAGTAGAAACGGTGACCCCATTGACCAATGATGGTACCTTAACACTTTATACCTGGAAGAACGATGAAGGGAAAGAAGCTTTTTGGCATTCCAGTTCTCACGTTTTAGCACAAGCAATTGAAGAACTTTATCCTGGGGTTAAATTGACTATTGGACCAGCCATAGAAAATGGATTTTACTATGATGTTGATTTTGGAGATCAATCTATATCAGAAAAAGATTTTCCTAATATCGAAAAGAAGATGTTAGAAATCGCCAGAGGTAAATTTGATTATAAAATGCGATCAGTAAGCAAAGCTGAAGCATTAGATTACTACAAGAAACAGGGAAACGAATATAAAACAGAGCTTATTGAAAACCTGGAAGATGGAACGATCACTTTTTGTGACCATTCTACTTTTACAGATTTATGCCGGGGCGGGCATATTCCTAATACAAGTATCATTAAAGCTGTTAAATTATTAAGTGTTGCCGGTGCTTATTGGAGAGGGGATGAAAAAAACAAACAATTAACCCGGGTATACGGAATCTCTTTCCCTAAACAAAAAGAGCTTACCGAATATCTACACCTACTTGAAGAAGCTAAAAAAAGAGATCACAGAAAGCTTGGAAAAGAACTAGAGCTATTTACTTTTTCTCAAAAGGTAGGGCAAGGTTTACCATTATGGCTTCCTAAAGGGGCTGCTTTAAGAGAACGATTAGAGCAATTTTTAAAAAATGCTCAAAAGAAAGCTGGTTACGAGCAAGTTGTTTCTCCACATATCGGTCATAAGGAACTTTATGAAACCTCAGGGCACTATGCAAAATATGGAGAAGATAGTTTTCAGCCGATAAACACTCCCAATGAAGGGGAAGAGTTTCTCTTGAAACCCATGAATTGTCCTCATCATTGTGAAATATACAATGTTCGCCCGTGGAGTTATAGAGAACTTCCTAAGCGCTATGCAGAATTTGGTACTGTATATAGGTATGAGCAAAGTGGAGAATTACACGGTTTAACCAGGGTACGTGGATTCACTCAAGATGATGCTCATATTTTTTGTACTCCGGATCAATTAGATGAGGAGTTTAAAAATGTAATTGATTTATCATTATATGTACTGACTTCTTTAGGTTTTCATGATTATACCGCCCAGGTATCACTAAGAGATCCGGACAATCCGGATAAGTATATCGGGTCTCAGGAAAATTGGGATAAAGCAGAAAATGCGATTATCAACGCTGCTAAAGAAAAAGGATTAAATTATATTTTGGAAACCGGAGAAGCTGCTTTTTACGGGCCAAAATTAGATTTCATGGTTAAAGATGCTTTAGGGAGAAAATGGCAGCTAGGTACGATCCAGGTTGATTATAATTTACCGGAAAGATTTGATCTTACTTATAAAGGAAGTGATAATGAACTTCACAGACCAGTTATGATTCACCGAGCTCCTTTTGGAAGTATGGAACGATTCATAGCGCTTTTACTGGAACATACCGGTGGAAATTTCCCTTTATGGCTTATGCCTGAGCAAGTTATTATTCTCTCTATCAGCGAGAAATATGAAAAATATGCAGAAAAAGTTTTAAATTTATTGGAAAATCACGAAATTCGCGCCCTTGTAGATAATAGAAATGAGACTATTGGCAAGAAAATAAGGGAATCCGAAATGAAGAAATTCCCGTATATGATTATAGTCGGTGAAAATGAAGCAGCCAATAATACTATTTCTGTAAGGAAACATGGAGAAGGAGACATAGGTAGCATTACTGTAGAAGAGTTTGCAGTGCTAGTTAAAAATGAAATAGATAAAACATTAAAACAATTTTAAAAACGTTTAACCCGCTTGTTTTAATTAAAAAGCAAGCTAAAAATTTTAGGTCATAGCAATTAGAAGAAGACAACGCCCTCAAAGAAGGGAGATCAAAAATCCTCACAACATTAACGGAGACATACGTTCTCCTGAAGTACGTTTGGTAGGAGATAATGTAGAGATAGGGATATACCCTATTCGAGCTGCGTTAGCAAAAGCAGAAGAACTAGAACTAGATTTAGTTGAAATATCACCAAAAGCATCTCCCCCTGTTTGTAAAATAATGGATTATAAAAAATTCTTATACGAACAGAAAAAGAGGGAAAAAGCACTAAAATCTAAGGCCAGTAAAGTTACTATTAAAGAGATTCGTTTTGGACCTCAGACTGATGACCACGACTACGAATTTAAAAAGAAACATGCTGAGAAATTTTTAAAAGACGGAGCAAAATTAAAAGCTTATGTATTTTTTAAAGGACGTTCTATAGTATATAAAGATCAAGGTGAAATTTTATTACTACGTCTTGCTCAAGAGCTCGAAGAAATTGGTAAAGTTGAGCAAATGCCTAAATTAGAAGGTAAGCGTATGACTATGTTTATTGCACCTAAAAAATCTAAATAAAAAGTTTACAAGCGAGATAATTAAAAGAAGGAAGAAAATGCCTAAAATGAAGACTAAATCCAGTGCTAAAAAGCGTTTTAAGCTTACAGGTTCTGGTAAAATTAAAAGAAAGCACGCTTTTAAGAGTCATATTTTGACTAAAAAGTCTAAAAAGCGTAAGCTCGCGTTAACACATAGTACTTTGGTACACGATCATGATGTTAACAGTATTAAGGAACAATTACGTTTAAAATAATTGTTACCTCGGTTCAATTTATTGTATAACCATGGAGTTAGGCTCAATAAGATTTTAGATTAACAATTTTTGATTTAAGATTTAAGAAGCAAGTGTCATTTGACCGCCTACTACAAAAAAATTAAAATTATGCCAAGATCAGTTAATTCAGTAGCTTCAAGAGCTAGAAGAAAAAAAGTAATGAAGCAAGCCAAAGGTTACTTTGGCAGACGTAAAAACGTTTGGACAGTTGCTAAGAATGCGGTTGATAAAGCAATGCAATATGCTTATAGAGACCGTAGAAATAAAAAGAGAACATTTCGTGCATTATGGATTCAGCGTATTAATGCTGGAGCTCGTTTACACGGATTGTCTTATTCTCAGTTTATGGGGAAAGTAAAAGCTAATAATATCGAATTAAATCGTAAGGTTTTAGCCGATTTAGCTATGAATCACCCAGAAGCTTTCAAAGCAATTGTTGAGAAAGTAAAGTAAACGTTTAACAATATATTATCTCGCTTTGTAAAAGTCCGCTTTGTAAGCGGATTTTTTTATGGGAATTATTTTCCTTTATCTTCAAACCATATTTTAAAGCAAGTTCCATTACAATCAGTTATCATTTCAATATCTCCATTCAGTTGCTTTACAAAACTGTGTATCAGTTTAATTCCTGTAGATTTCTTTGCTTTAAATACCTCTTGTGACATCCCTACTCCGTTATCACTAACTAACAATTCGTAATTATCATCACTTTTTCTCTTCAAATTCACTGTGATTTCCCCCGTTTTCTTATTTGTAAATGCGTGTTTTAATGAATTAGATATCAATTCATTAATTATCAAACTTAATGGCAGTAAATTATCAATAGATATTTTTATCGGATCAATATTTAAATTTGGGACAATTTGAGTCTCAATATTATAACTTATCATTAGATCATCAATCAATAATTTAAAATGATCGTTCACCTCTATATCTTTTAAGTTATTGGTCTTATAAATTTTCTCGTGAATTCTGGCCATAGCAACTATTCGACTTTGTGCAGCTTTAAACATCATCTCCACTTTATCGTCTACTATATCTCTTGACTGAATCCTAAGTAAACTATTCACCACATGTAAATTATTCTTAACTCTATGATGAATCTCTCTCAGCATAACAGTTTTTTCTTCTTCTCTCTGAATTAACTCTTTCCGGGTCTGATTTACCTTTTCATTATTCTTATTCATTATTCTACCAAAAACCCCACCTAACAAAATAATCAAAAACAATAAAAAAGATAAATTAAACTCTTCCATTGATTCTTCTGCTATATTCCCTACAATTTCAATATCGGATACGCTGATATAATAAAGTGAAAATGCAGAAATGGTAATAATAATCATCCACAAATTCCCGTAAAATTTATTCGTCATGTATCCTGAAAATATAATCAGCACTAAAAAAGAAATAAACGGACTATTAATACCTCCTCCGTAAAGGCATAACATATAACTTATTATAAAAGCCAGAAGAGACATTATATTATAAGTAATCACTAAACGTTCATGCTTATAAAACAATAAGGTATTGATTAGATTAAAGAAAGAATACGCTAGTAAAGATTTAAAAATGACCCCATTTATATCCAGGTAAAAACAGTAATATAAAGAAGTTAAAAAAGCTAATATGGAGCACGCATAAGATACATTAAGCGTTAACATCGTTATTTTTCCGTATTGCTTTTTCCTTAACATTTACCTGATGATATAAAATGCTAATTTAAGAATACAAATGATAGTACAAACAAATATTTTAAGCTATTCAGATCTTTTAATTTAACTTATTAAAAATCAGGTTTTTTGCTTCTTCTTTTTTGCAGCCGGAAATAATACATTATTCAAAATAAGACGATATCCTGGAGATGTCGGATGTAATTCGAGTTCTGTTTTTGGATCTCCTACCCTATGGCGGTAATCTTCAGGGTCATGACCTCCATAAAAAGTAAAAAAGCCCTGCCCTTTTATCCCGTGAATATACCTGGCTTCCCGATTCGTTTTATTTTCACCTAACACCAAGACATTGGCTTTAATTTCATTTCTATCAAAGCTCGTAGTTTGCCCCATAAAACCTTTCACTAAAGCAGTGTGGTTCTGACATAACATTGTTGGTATTGGATCCCATTTTGCTGAAAAGTCCATTAAAGAAAAATAATCCGTTTGCTTTGGGATATATCGTTTTTCTGTCATATCAATTGACGAAAACTCATAACGGTTTGGATTTCGTTCCAAATTAAAATCGGTAAACGCAAAAGTTTTATTATAGTCAATTTTAGCCTGATAATTTGGTTCTGAAGGATCTCCATCAAACATAGCTTCGCATATATCTACATTTTCTGCTGCCAATGCAATGTCAAAGCTATCTGTTGCAGAGCACATCGCAAACATAAAACCACCTCCAACAACATAATCCCTTATTTTTAATGCTACTGCCCTTTTTTCTTCGGAAACTTTATCATACCCTAATTTAGCTGCCAAGGCTTCTGCTTTCTTTTTCTCTTCTATATACCAGGGAGCTGCTCTGTATGCCCCATAAAATTTACCATATTGGCCTGTAAAATCTTCGTGATGTAAATGCAACCAATCATATAACAATAAACCATCACTTAATACTTCTTCATCATAAACTACCTCATATGGAATTTCTGCATAGGTAAGCACCAGCGTTACGGCATCATCCCAAGGCTGATTTCCTTTAGGTGAATACACTGCTATTTTTGGCGCTTTTTCCAGGACTACTGCATCCTGATTTTTAGATGGGCTGCTAATATCTTCCAGGATACTTTCTGCCTTAGCGTCAGAGAGGACTTCAAAAGACACTCCTCGTATCTGGCATTCTTTTCTAATTTCTTCAGAGTCCGGCAATAAAAAAGATCCGCCTCTAAAATTAAGCAGCCATTTTACTTTTAACTGTTTACTAAGCGTCCAATAAGTAAGTCCGTAAGCTTTCAGATGATCTCTCTGTGTCTCTGCATCCATAGGCAACAAGATATAGGAAGCATAACTACTTACAGAAAAAAACATCAAAAATAAGATTGCTAAAAATCTTATTCTAATTAACTTTTTTGTTTTGGAAAAAATCTTTTCATTTCTAGAATGGCACGTTATCATCATCCGGATTAAATTCTTGGTTCATTGAACTTCCAAATGCATCATCTGCACTAGGAAGATTATTACTGAACGGGTTATCATCATTCTCATTCATCTTCGATTGAAACTCAAAAGGAGAATCAAAGTCATCTAAATTATCAAATTTACCCAATTGTCCAATAAACTTTAACCTAATATTATCTAATCCACCGTTACGATGTTTCGCGACAATGAATTCTGCTTGTCCTTGAGTAGGGCTTCTTTCTTCATCATCCCACTCTTCTATCTTGTAATATTCCGGACGATAAATAAAGGAAACGATATCTGCATCCTGCTCTATGGCACCAGATTCACGAAGATCTGAAAGCAGTGGTCGCTTACTTCCTCCTCTTGTTTCTACTGCTCTTGATAACTGAGACAGCGCAATTACCGGTACATTTAATTCTTTAGCCAGCGCTTTTAAGTTTCTTGAAATTGTTGAAATTTCCTGCTCCCTGTTTCCTCCTTTTTGACTTCCTCCGGCTGTCATTAACTGCAAATAATCAATCACAATTAGTTTAATTCCGTGTTGTGATGATAAACGTCTTGCTTTAGCTCTTAAATCAAAAATAGATAATGATGGAGTATCGTCAATAAAAAGCGGTGCTTTCTCTAAAGCCTTAACTTTTACATTAAGTTGTTCCCATTCGTGTTTTTCTAACTTACCTGTCCTTAATTTTTCTGAAGAAAGTCCAGTTTCTGAAGAAATAAGACGGGTAATCAACTGTACAGATGACATCTCCAAAGAAAAGAAAGCCACGGGAGTATTTGAATTTACAGCCATATTTCTGGCCATAGATAACGTAAAAGCCGTTTTCCCCATCCCCGGACGTGCAGCAACAATAACCAAATCACTTGGTTGCCATCCTGAAGTTAATTTATCTAATTTATCAAAACCAGAAGTAATACCACTTAAACCATCTTTATTAGAAATTTCTTCTATTTTTTTCTTCGCCTGAATTACCAAACTTTGCGCAGTTTCTGAAGACTTTTTGATATTACCTTGCGTAACCTCATAAAGTTTTGCTTCTGCACTATCTAAAAGACTGAATACATCTGTTGTCTCGTCATAAGCTTCTTCAATAATTTCACTAGAAATTCTTATTAAACTTCTTTGTATGAACTTTTGAAGAACAATACGTGCATGAAACTCAATATGAGCAGAAGATGATACTTTTTGCGTCAATTGAATCAGGTAAAAATCATTCCCTACCAACTCTAGTTTACCGTCTTTTCTTAATTGAGACGAAACGGTTAATAAATCTATAGGTTCGGAGTTTTCAAAAAGCTTTACAATAGCTTCATAAATGTATTTGTGAGCTTCTTTATAGAAAACATCGGGGTGAAGTATATCAATTACTTCATCAACACCTTTTTTATCTCTCATCATCGCTCCAAGCACAACTTCCTCTAAATCAATTGCCTGAGGTGGAATTTTTCCTTTTTCTAAATTAATAACAGTACTTCTGTCTACCGGTAAATTTACTATTGGCTTGGTGTTTTCCATGTTTGCGAATGTAGAAAATTTATAAGCTAAAATATGTTTTTAATGACTCTTGAATCTTAACCATTCATCAACAAAATCATTGTTAATAAGTGATCCTTTATTGTTTATAACGTAAAAAAAACCGAAGCCATATAAACTTCGGTTTACTAAAATATCTCGATACAGGTATTTTAACCTTTAAATACTCCCATGTTGGAATATTTATCCATACGCTGATTTACTAATTCTTTTGGTGATAACTTTTTTAGTTCTTCAAAAGATTCCAAAATTGATTTTTCGACAGCTTTATATGTTTTTTCTCTATCTGAGTGGGCTCCGCCTACAGGTTCTTTAATAATTCCGTCTATCAAATGAAGTTTTTTCATGTCGGGAGCTGTCAATTTCAATGCTTCTGCAGCTTGTTCTTTGTACTCCCAGCTTCTCCATAAAATAGAAGAACAAGATTCTGGTGAAATCACAGAGTACCATGTATTCTCCAGCATCATCACTTTATCTCCTACACCAATTCCCAATGCACCTCCTGAAGCTCCTTCTCCAACGATAATCACAATTACCGGAACTTTTAAACGTGTCATCTCTAAAATATTCCTGGCAATGGCTTCTCCTTGTCCCCTTTCTTCTGCTTCGATACCAGGGTATGCTCCCGGAGTATCTATAAAGCTGACTACAGGAAGTCCGAATTTTTCTGCCGATTTCATCAGGCGTAAAGCCTTTCTATACCCTTCCGGGTTGGCCATACCAAAGTTTCTGTATTGCCTTGTTTTGGTATTATATCCTTTTTGTTGCCCTATTAGCATAAAGCTTTGATCTCCAATCTTACCAAGACCACCAATCATTGCCTTATCATCTTTTACACTTCTGTCTCCGTGAAGTTCAAGAAATGTTCCTTTGGTTAAAGCATTGATATAATCTAAAGTATAAGGTCTGGATGGGTGTCTCGAAAGTTGGACACGCTGCCATGCTGTAAGGTTTTTATAAATGTCTTTTTTAGCCTGTGCAAGCTTTTTTTCAATTTGCTTACATGTATCTGAGACATCTACATCACTTTCTTCTCCAATCACTACACATTTGCTCAGTTGCTCTTCCAATTCTTTGATGGGTAACTCAAAATCTAAATATTCCATTCGCTAATCGCAATTAGTTTTAGCTTACAAATATAAAACATAAAATGTTTTACTTACTTAAATAAAGTTTGTTTTCTTTTAGCTGTATTTTTCAAAATACCGTTAGCTATTACGGTTCCTAATATTATAAGTCCTCCAATATAAAATTCTGTACTCATTTTTTCAGCATCTCCTAAAATAAAATACGCAAGGATAATTCCATAAACCGGTTCCATGTTAATGCTTAACATGACAGTATATGGACTAATGAATCTCATTACTTTTACAGATGCAATAAACGCATATGCAGTACACACAATACCTAAAAGCAATAAGTAAAACCAATCTGAAGCATTCAGGTTAAAAAAAGCTGACGAAAAATCATTTTCAATCAATAAATAGATGGTTATAAAAAATGCTCCTGCAGACAATTCATAAAATGATATTACAGCGGGTTGATGTTTTTGTACCAGTTTACCATTTAATAAAGCAAAAACAGCTCCTAAAAAAGCCGATATCAGGGCCAAAATTATTCCGTGATAATACGTTGTTTCTACATTAAAGATGATGTAAAGTCCGAAAATTACAATCAATCCAAAAACCACCTCATACCAAATAATCCTTCTTTTATACCATATCGGTTCCAGGATGGCAGTAAAAAAAGCGCCGGTAGACATCATTGCTAATGTAATAGATACATTTGCAGCTTTAATAGCTCCAAAAAAAGTAAGCCAATGCAGGGCAATAAAAATCCCCACGAGTATAAATGTAAAAAAAGATTTCCAGGACACTTTTAAGGATATTTTTTTAAAAAAAAGAAACCCCAAAATAAAAATAGAAGCAATTAACATACGATACCAAACTAAAGGAACAGCTTCTATGCTAATTAATGCACCTAAAACAGCAGTGAACCCCCATATAAAAATAATAAAATGAAGGTGCAGGTAATTTTTTAATTTATCGTTTAGCATTTTGAAGAAGGTAAAATGCCAGGCACCCAAAAGTAATATTCGGGAGTGCTACTGCCCAAAAAGGTGAAAATCCTGAACGTTCTGCTAAAGTTCCGAATACTTTATCAATAAAAATAAAGATAAAAGCGATGAGTATCCCAAATGCCAGGTTAATCCCCATCCCTCCCCTTCGTTTCATAGAAGAAACAGCCACAGCTATAACAGTGAGTATAAATGTAGATATCGGAAGGCTCCATCTTCTATACTTAACCAATAAGTACGTTTTTACATTAGAAGATCCTTTTTTTCTTTCTTTTTCAATAAATTCATTCAGTTCAAACAAGTTTTTAGTCTCTGCTATGTATGATACCGGAGTTAAATCATCCAGATTAAATGTGAATAAAGTATCTAATCTTGGCTTAACAATTAGACTATCGTCTCTTTCGCCTATATATCTTTTTGTGTAAGATGACAATCTGTAAATACTATCTTTTTCTACCCACCTGATATTTTTTGCAGAGATTTTATATTTCAGTTCATTACTTTCAAAATGCTCCAGGGAGAAATCTCTACCAATCTTAGTTGATGGATTAAAGCTACTCACGTAAATAAAATCATTATCGTTTAATTGATTAAACAGGTTTGTGGTTGTCCTGTCTCTATTTCGGGTACTTTTAAGGTACTTAAATTTAAACTCATTATACCCCTTACTCGCAGCGGGAACAATAAACATCCCCATAACAAACGCCAATGCTGCAACTATGGTAGCTCCCATGAAATAAGGTTTCAAAAACCGGGTAAAAGATACTCCAGAGCTCAGAACAGCTATAATCTCTGTATTATTAGCCAGTTTTGATGTAAACCAAATTACAGATAGAAATAAAAAAATAGGAAAAAGAAAATTAGCAAAATAAAATGTAAAATCTATGTAGTAATCGATCACTTCTCCTAAAGGTACTTCTTTTGCTATGATTTTATCTATCCTATCGGAGAGATCAATCATTATTCCAATCGGAATAAAAAGAAGCAACATCACAAAAAATGTGAGTATATATCTTTTTAATATGTAAAAATCAATTATTTTCAATTTACAGTCTTTTATCCATTTGTTTTACCATCTTATTTTTCCAATCATAAAAATCGCCTGCTAAAATATGTTTTCTCGCTTCACGAACCAACCATAAATAGAAACCTAAGTTATGAATTGTAGCAATTTGTTTCCCTAATAACTCATTAACAGTAAATAAATGTCTTAAATATGCTTTTGAGTATTCTAAATCGACAAAAGTAATTCCCATTTCATCTATAGGCGAAAAATCATCTTCCCACTTTTTGTTCTTGATATTAATGGTTCCGTGTGCTGTGAACAACATCCCGTTTCTAGCATTTCGGGTAGGCATTACACAATCAAACATATCTATTCCCAGGGCAATATTCTCCAATATATTAATAGGTGTACCCACTCCCATTAAATACCTTGGTTTATCTTCAGGAAGTACACCACACACCACTTCTGTCATGGCATACATTTCTTCTGCAGGTTCTCCAACTGACAATCCTCCGATAGCATTACCTTCTGCATTTGCATTTGCTATATATTCTGCAGATTGTAAACGAAGGTCTTTATATGTAGATCCTTGAACAATAGGAAAGAAAGTCTGGCTGTAATTATATTTAAACGGTAATTTATCTAAATGATTTATACATCTGTCCAACCATCTATGCGTCATATGCATAGATCGTTTAGCATAATTATAATCACAAGGATAAGGAGTGCATTCATCAAAAGCCATAATAATATCTGCGCCTATGCTCCTTTGTATTTCCATTACATTTTCCGGAGTAAAAACATGGTATGAACCATCTATGTGCGATTTAAATTTTACTCCTTCCTCTTTTATTTTTCGATTTGCAGAAAGTGAATACACCTGATATCCGCCACTATCGGTTAGAATATTACGGTCCCATCCCATGAATTTATGCAGTCCTCCTGCTTTCTCCAGAATAGTTGTCTGAGGTCTTAAGTAAAGATGATATGTATTCCCCAGGATAATATCCGGATTTATTTCTTCTTTAAGTTCACGTTGATGTACTCCTTTTACAGATGCCACAGTACCAACAGGCATAAATATAGGAGTTTCTATCTGGCCATGATCTGTAGTAATAACACCCGCCCTTGCTTTTGATTCTAAATCTTTTCCTTTTAACTCAAATTTCACGTACTTAGATTTATGATATTATTTTTATTGGTAAATACATTCAACAGTCGGCAAAGATAATTAACTATCAAGAATATGCTTACTAATAAAAAACTAAATTGTTCATTACTTCTCCGTTTTAGTTAAAAAATGATCTAAAAGCTACTTTGTTTACCCTCAATAAAAACTTAATTTTGCGCAAATTAATTTTAACTATCAAAAATGGCTAATACACAAGAGTTAAATGACTTAGTAATACAAGTCCGTAGAGATATTCTGCGAATGGTTCACAAAGTAAATTCCGGACATCCAGGAGGTTCCTTAGGTTGTACTGAATTTTTTGTCGCTATGTACAATGAAATTATGGATTTGAAAGATGGATTTGAAATGGACGGAAAAGACGAAGATGTATTCTTTTTGTCTAACGGACATATTTCGCCCGTATATTACAGCGTATTGGCCAGAAGAGGGTATTTTCCGGTAGATGAACTCAATACTTTCAGGTTGATCAATTCTCGTCTTCAAGGTCATCCAACAACACATGAAAAATTACCTGGAGTTCGTATTGCATCCGGATCGTTAGGCCAGGGAATGTCTGTTGCTATCGGAGCTGCTTTGGCAAAAAAATTAAATAACGACGAGCATCTTATATTTAGTTTACACGGAGATGGTGAATTACAGGAAGGTCAAAACTGGGAGGCCATTATGTATGCTTCGGGGAAAAAAGTAGACAATCTTATAGCTACTGTAGATTTAAACGGGAAGCAAATTGACGGCGCTACAGATGATGTACTGCCAATGGGAGATCTAAAAGCTAAATTTGAGGCTTTTGATTGGGATGTCCTTGAAATTAAAGATGGAAATAATCTTGAAGCTGTTATTAACGGGATGAATGAAGCTAAAAGCAGAACCGGAAAAGGGAAACCTGTTTGTGTTTTATTATATACCGAAATGGGGAATGGTATCGATTTTATGATGCACACACATGCCTGGCATGGAAAAGCACCTAATGATGAACAATTAGAAATTGCTTTAGCTCAAAACCCGGAAACTTTAGGAGATTATTAAATCAAAATATCATGTTTAGAAAACATGATTATAAAAAAGACACAAATGAAAAAATATATAGATAGCGGTAAAAAAGATACACGAAGTGGTTTTGGAGCAGGTTTGGCCGAACTTGGAAGAACTAATCCGAATGTAGTTGCACTTTGTGCAGATTTAATAGGTTCATTAAAAATGAACACTTTCATTGATGAAAATCCTGATCGTTTTTTTCAAATCGGAATTGCTGAAGCAAACATGATGGGTATTGCTGCCGGATTAACTGTTGGTGGTAAAATACCATTTACAGGGACTTTTGCTAACTTTTCTACAGGAAGAGTATATGACCAAATACGTCAATCCATAGCTTATTCAGGAAAAAACGTTAAAATCTGTGCTTCACATGCCGGTTTAACTTTAGGAGAAGATGGGGCAACTCATCAAATTTTGGAAGATATAGGGTTAATGAAAATGCTTCCGGGAATGGTAGTCATCAATCCTTGCGATTATAATCAAACTAAAGCCGCTACCATAGCAATAGCAGATTATGAAGGTCCTGTATATTTACGCTTTGGAAGACCAGGAGTTCCTAATTTCACTCCGGAATCTCAAAACTTTGAAATCGGAAAAGCTGTTATGCTTAACGAGGGTACAGATGTTACTATTGTTGCAACAGGCCATTTAGTATGGGAAGCTTTAAAAGCAGCAGAAGCATTAGAAGATAAAGGAATTTCTGCAGAAGTGATCAATATACATACGATTAAGCCTTTGGATGACGAAGCTATACTGAATTCGGTTGCTAAAACCGGTTGTATTGTTACTGCGGAAGAACATAATTACCTTGGAGGCTTAGGAGAGAGTGTTTCTAGAGTATTGGTTCAAAACAACCCTGTACCTCAAGAGTTTATAGCCACCAATGATACCTTTGGAGAAAGTGGTACACCAGCACAGCTTATGGAAAAATATGGTTTAAATGACAAAGCCATTATAAATGCAGTTGAAAAGGTTGTAAAAAGGAAATAATTTTTTCTCGAGGGCGTTTTAATTTTAATAAACAACATTAATATTAAAACCATGAGAAAAATTTTATTAGCTATATGTATACTTGGGAGTACTATAGCTTTTTCACAAAAAAGCAAAAATGCCATTGGGATTCGAGCCGGAGTTAATTATAGTTCGAACGGAGATTTAAGAATACAAGATGTAATTGATGCAGGGGAAGATATTGTAGAAGGATCTGAATCTAAAGTAGGTTTTCATTTAGGTTTTTATGGGAAGCTTCACTTAACAAATAGTATCTATATACGTCCTGAATTAGTGTATACAAGAACAACCAGTGAATATGATGATATCGATTATGATATTCAAAAAATTGACCTCCCGGTTTTGCTTGGGTATAGAATTATTGGGCCTTTAAGTGTATTTGCCGGACCTGCTTTTCAGTATACTCTGGATAATGATTTAGGCATAGACGATATCGAATTAAGTGATGTAGAAAATGATATTACTTTAGGCCTTAATATTGGCGCAGCTATTCAATTGGGAAGAGTAGGTTTAGATGTTCGTTATGAACGTGGATTAAGTGAAAACGAAGCCGAGTTTGTTGGAAGAAACATTAGCGATAACCTGGCAGGTCGGGTAGATTCAAGGGTTTCGCAAATCATTTTTAGTTTGACGTTAAAACTATAAGATAAATCATATCTAATAAAAAAAGGTTCCTGTTAAACAGGAACCTTTTTTTATTGATATTTTAAATTTAAAATTATCTATCGTTATCTAAATAATCCGGAATTCCATCTCCATCACTATCATCTGGAACTCCATCATTGTTTTCATCAAATTCATTAATTGTTAATGTTCCGTCTCCATCGTCGTCCGGATCTAAAAAATTAGGTATTCCATCTCCATCTGTATCGTCATCAGCTGGGACTCCATCTCCATCTACATCTTCTAAAGTTGATAGTATCCCATCTTGATCATGATCTGCCCTGGTCACAGAAATAAGTCTTATTGTAAAAATCAATGGAGAGAATTGTGGTACACCACCTGTGATATTTCCAAAAAAGCCTAATCGGGAAGGCATAATCATTAACCCGGAACCAAATTCTTCAATATTAATCGTGCCATCTCCATTTTCTGTAAATCCAGTCGAGGCTTTAAATTCTGTTACTCCTTCTGAAAAGCCCTGAACTTGAGATAATAAATCAAACTGAGTAGGAACATTAACCGTTTCAAAACGTTCTCTATTAAGTAATAATCCAGTAATCTTTGCAGTTATTGAATCACCAATAGTAGGCTGAAGACCTCCTCCTTCACGTGCTTCTAAATAATATAGAGTGTGCGGTACAGGATTACTCCCATCAGGTTCTGTGACTACAATAGTCCTTGAAGAAACTTGATCTATTAAAGGAGTTCTATCACTATTAGCTCCTTCTATAACATCAACCGTAACTCTAAAATCAAAATCGGCTGGAGGGTTTTGAAATTCATCATAATTGTAAAAATGTGTTCTCAAGAACGCTTGAATTGCGATATCATCTTCAATAGCTTGTTGAGCAACATCTCTTGTTTCACTACTATTGCCATCATCATCACTACCCCCACATGAAGTCAGAATTACTGACATGACAGAAAACAATAAAATAGCTAACTTATTTATTTTCATCATTTACTAAATTTTAAAGCTGGCAAGATACAAATTTCTATTATTTTTGTTTATTCTGTTAACGAAGATTTTAGATTATACTCATGCGCATTGATAAATACCTATGGTGCACTCGCTATTTCAAAACCAGGAATATGGGAACAGAAGCATGTAAAAAAGGACATGTGAGAATTAACGATCAGATAGTTAAACCATCAAGAGAAGTTTATCCACTCGATAAAATTGTCCTCAGAAAAAATCAAATCGATTATCAATTCACTGTTTTGGATATCCCTCAAAGCAGAGTTGGTGCTAAATTAGTAGACATTTACAGAAAAGATACTACGCCCGAAGAACTATTTGAACATACAGATCTATTAAAGTATTCTAAAGATTATTATCGTAAAAAAGGTATGGGCAGGCCTACAAAAAAGGATCGTAGGGACATAAGTGATTATCTTGGAGAAAATGATATTGATGACGAAAATTAACAGAATAATCTATCTTTGAAAAAAAGTAATATGACAGCTATACAGAATCAGATTCTTTCTCACGAAGAAATACAACATAAAATTAAAAGAATTGCTTATCAGATTTATGAAACTTTTGTTGATGAAAAGGAAATTATTATTGTTGGCATTAAATCTGAAGGTTTAATTTTTGCTTCAAAAATAGCTCAGTCATTAAAAGATATTTCAGATATAAAAATAACATTATGTGATATTGAAATGGATAAAAAAAATCCACATTTACCCATTACTATCTCTATTGAAAAAGAAGCATATACCAATAAATCTGTTGTTTTGGTAGATGATGTTTTAAATTCGGGCTCTACATTAATTTATGCGGTAAAACACTTTTTAGATGTTCCCTTAAAAAAGTTTAAAACAGTAGTATTAGTTGATCGAAATCACAAACGATTCCCTATTAAAGCTGATTTTAAAGGAATTTCTCTTTCAACTTCTTTAATGGAACATGTTTCTGTAGTATTCAGCGAAACAGGAGATGCTGTTTATTTACAATAGATTCTTTATTTTTAATGCTACTTCTTCTACAGAGCGTGTGTCTACTTCTATTTTGTGAGTAGCCTGCAAATAATAAAAGTTGCGCTCAAAAAGATGTTTTCTTATAAACTCTGATAAATCTTCTTCTTTCAGATGGCTAATGACCGGTCTCTTGTCTCTTTCTTTTAATAATCTGTTTAAAAGCGTTTCTATAGTTGCCTTTAAATAAAAAGTATGTTTTGTAGCTTCTTTTATTAATTCCATATTAACTCCATAGCAAGGAGTCCCTCCTCCTACAGATAGAATTACATCATCACTTTTTTGTTCAAGAAGTTCTTTTAGATATAAATATTCCTTTTTTCTAAAATAAACTTCTCCTTTATTTTTGAAAATATCCGGAATACTCATTTTTTCTTTCTCCTGGATATAGTCATCTAAATCAATAAAAGATTTTCCTAAATCTTTGGCTAAAAAACTACCTATCATGGTTTTACCGCTTCCCATGTAACCGATTAAAACAATCATATTACGATATCAATTATTATGAATTTCAATTTAATTTAAAAAAAAACAAATTTATGCTAAAATAACATTGTAAAATAAATTATTGATATTATATTTGCACCCGCATTCAGGAAACTGAATTGACCTGGTAGCTCAGTTGGTAGAGCATCTCCCTTTTAAGGAGAGGGTCCTGGGTTCGAGCCCCAGCCAGGTCACTAGAGAATCAATACAACAACTAAACGTAAAAGCGAGCAAAATTAAAGCTCGCTTTTTATTTTGCAAGTATTTTGTGTTTTATGAGTGAAACGAATTTGTATTAATTTTGACCTCGGGATCGCTGGGTTCGGTGAATAAAATGAGCTACTCCTGATCAGGTCACGGAAAACGAGATAAAAAACCAAAACAAGTAGGGTGAAAAATTCATTCTTTTGATTCTAGATTCCTATTAAACAACACCTTACCTAATAGTTCTACTTGTTTTAACCAATAAATAATCTCATCGGCAATAGACTTCAATTCATCTACATCTATCGTCCATCCATCGAAATATAACGCATTAAGGCCTTTAATGACTGTAGGTTTGTATTGAATCTTAAAAATTACATTTTATGAAAATAGCAATTGTCGGAAGTGGTTACGTAGGACTAGTAACAGGCGCCTGTTTCTCTGAAGTAGGTATCGATGTTGTATGTGTGGACGTTGATAAGAAAAAAATAGACAATCTAAAAAATGGGATCATCCCTATTTATGAACCAGGTTTAGAAGAAATGATTTCCCGAAATATGAATAAGAATCGTTTAAACTTTTCAACAAGCCTGGCAGAAGCTATCACAGATTCTGAAGTTATCTTTATAAGTGTTGGTACTCCTCCTGATGAAGATGGGAGTGCAGATCTCAAACATGTTTTAGCGGTCGCCAGAGAATGTGGAGAGCACATGGAAGATTACAAATTAATCGTAACAAAGAGTACGGTTCCTGTTGGTACTTCTATTAAGGTAAAAAATGCTATCCAAGAAGAACTGGAAAAAAGAAATTCAGATATCGATTTTGATGTGGCTTCAAATCCGGAATTTTTAAAGGAAGGTGCTGCTATCGAAGACTTCTTAAAACCAGATAGGATTGTCATAGGTACCGAAAGTAAAAGATCAGAAAAGTTACTTAACAGATTATATAAACCTTTCACTCTTAATGGTCATCCTGTAATTTTTATGGATATCATATCTGCAGAAATGACTAAATACGCAGCTAATTCAATGCTGGCTACTAAAATTAGTTTCATTAATGATATTGCTAACTTATGTGAAATAGTAGGCGCAGATATTAATAATGTTAGAAAAGGGATTGGTTCTGATTCCCGTATAGGTAAAAAATTCATCTACCCCGGAATTGGTTATGGAGGATCATGTTTTCCTAAAGATGTACAGGCATTAATAAAGACAGCTGATGAAAATGACTATGATCTCAAAGTGTTAAAAGCTGTTGAAGCCGTTAATAAATCTCAAAAATCTATTTTGTTTGACAAAATAAACACTCATTTCGAGGGTAATTTAAAAGGTAAAACAATCGCAATCTGGGGGCTTTCATTTAAACCTCAAACAGACGATATGCGTGAAGCTCCTTCTTTAGAAATAATAAACAAACTTTTAAGTGCCGGTGCTAAGGTAAAGGCTTACGATCCGGTAGCCCTGGATGAAGCCAAGCATCATTTTGGTGATGCAATCGACTATTATACAGACCAATATGAGGCCCTTTTGGAAGCAGATTGTTTAGCTGTATTAACAGAATGGAGTGAGTTTAGAGTACCCAACTTCAAAATGATCAAACGTTTATTAAATACACCAATCATTTTTGACGGAAGGAATATTTATGACAAAGATGAAATGGAAGCTTTAGATTATTATTATCACTGCATTGGTATAAATACAAAAGCAAAAACCAATGAAATTCGGTTAGCTGTTTAATGACTTGTTCCAAAATCTAAAATATCATGATCAAAAAAAGAATACTTATAACCGGTGGTGCTGGTTTTGTAGGATCACATCTTTGTGAACGATTATTAAATGAAGGTAACGAAGTATATTGCCTGGATAATTTCTTTACAGGGCAAAAACGAAATATTCTTCATTTAATTTCGAATCCTTATTTTGAACTGATCCGGCACGATGTTACAAATCCTTACTTAATAGAAGTAGATGAAATTTACAATCTGGCATGTCCGGCTTCTCCAATTCACTATCAATACAATGCCATTAAAACAGTGAAAACTTCTATCATGGGAGCAATCAACATGTTAGGATTAGCAAAACGTGTGAATGCTAAAATCTTACAGGCTTCTACAAGTGAAGTGTATGGAAATCCGATGGTTCATCCTCAACCGGAATCTTATTGGGGTAATGTAAATCCAATAGGGGAACGTTCTTGTTATGATGAAGGCAAACGAGCAGCGGAAACCTTATTCAGGGATTATCAACACCAAAATAATGTTCATACTAAAATCGTAAGAATCTTTAACACTTACGGACCGCGTATGCATCCAAATGATGGTAGAGTGGTATCAAACTTTATTGTTCAGGCATTACAAAATCAGGACATCACAGTTTATGGGAAAGGAGAACAAACCCGTAGTTTCCAATATGTAGATGATTTGTTGGAAGGTATGATAAAAACCATGGCTACAGACCGATCTTTTTCGGGGCCAGTAAATATTGGTAATCCGGATGAATTCAAAATTATTGAATTGGCTGAAAAGGTTATAGCAATGACAAAATCAAAGTCAAAAATAGTTTTTAAACCTCTGCCATCTGATGATCCAATGATGAGAAAACCAGATATTTCACTGGCTAAAAAGACATTAGATTGGAAACCAAAAGTAGAACTTGAAGAAGGCCTGGACAAAACCATTGCATTTTTTAAAGAATTAATAAAATAAATAACAATACTCAGATTATGAAGAAAAAAATACTCGTAATAGATGATGAATTAACGATGACGACATTACTTGAGTTCTTCTTAAGTGAAAAGTATAATGTTAGTGTTTTAAACTCTGCTAAAGAAGGTTTAAAATGGTTAGACAGCAATCTCCCCGATTTAATAATAAGTGACATTCAAATGCCTGATATGGATGGATTTGAATTTCTAAAAGCATTTCGATTAAGAGGGTATACTAAACACACACCTATTATTATGTTATCCAGTAAAACCGAAAGCAAAGAACGTGTCAAATGTTATCAACTGGGGGCACAGGATTATTTAACAAAACCATTCAACCCTGAAGAATTAGAGGAATTAGTTAAGAAAAATTTATCCCCGATTCACTACACTAAAAACTGGTAATTATAAATAAAGTTATTTGTCATGAAGGTACTCTACGTAGGAAAAGATTCGGCTTTTACAGATCAGTCTATTGAAGAGCATAATGTCTCGTATATTACAAAAAATAATGGCCTTGAAGCTATCAAAGTTTTACAAACTGATAAAGATATAGACGTAATTATATCAGAATACGATCTACCGGGTAATAATGGGCTTTTTTTCTTTGATAAAGTCAGGGAAAATCAATCATTGCCTACACTTCCGTTTATTCTTTTAGTTGAAGAATTTAACGAATTGATTTATAAGGAAGCATTCACAGTTGGAGTTAACGATTATTTTGTTTTAAACACTACTTCCAAAACACAAATAATAAACAGAGCCAAATCTTTATGTGATCAAGAAATAATTAAACTTCCTAAAGATGTCGATTTAAATGTCGAACCGATAGCCGATTTAAATGTTGAACCCATAAAGTATAAAATTCCTTTTTCAAAACGAGTTTTTGACATTTTTGCTGCTTCCATGATACTTATTTTGCTCTCTCCTATACTGTTAATAACAATCTTAGCCATTCGCCTGGAATCAAAAGGAAAAGTATATTATATCGCAAAGCGTGTTGGAAGAAAAACTTTTGATTTCTATAAACTTCGCTCTATGCGATCTGGAGCAGATAAACTATTAAAAGAACTGGCAGAAACAAAAAATCAGTACAACAACACCGAAGTTGAGTCTACCATACAAATGGATGAAACCTGCCCCAGGTGCAAGATGCTTCCTAAAGGAGTATACTGCTCTCCATTAAAATATGAGGGGACCGAGAAGATCTGCGACTACATGTACAATCATCAAAAAGAGCAAATTCAAAATAACAACTCAAGTTTTATTAAAATAGTAGACGATCCCAGGATCACCAGAATCGGGAAGATTATCAGAAATACGAGTATTGATGAATTACCTCAATTAATAAATGTAATTAAAGGAGATATGTCTTTAGTAGGTAATCGTCCTTTACCGGTATATGAAGCAGAATTACTGACTAAAGATCAAATGTCAAAACGATTTTTAGCACCTGCAGGTATAACAGGGCTCTGGCAGGTTGAATTAAGAGGAAAAGGAGGTGATATGTCTGAAGAAGAACGCATTGCTCTTGACAATAAATATGCCGATCACTTTACCGGTAATAATTATTCTTTTTGGTTCGATATAAAGATCTTGTTGAGAACAGTTCCTGCATTACTTCAAAAAAGCACCGTTTAACAAAAACAAGAAATATACCCTCATTCCACACTGGCAGTGATTTCTATATATTGAAATCACTGCTCTTTTTTTGAAGATTATAGCAGAACACGGTTTAATTACTTTACCAATACAAAGTATCGATTCATCTACACTTACCGTTCATCCATCGAAATATAAAGGAATTCTCTCTAACAGCATGTTAAGTTTGTGTGTAAGAAATAGAAGAGTAATACACAAATCGCCCAAGCTATGGAAATTATTTCTAAAACATTAATGCCCCTTTTAATACTTGTGTTGTTTTCCAGTATAGGTAATGCCCAGGCTACAATAGCTAATGTTAATACAGAAGAATCATTTAAGCTGTTGATACCAGATATCCAGGTATTTATAGATTCTGCTTTGGCAAAGAATGCAATGCTTGAGTTTAGAAAAAATGATATCGTAGTAAAAGAAGCTAATTTATTAGAGAAGAAAAGAAACTGGACCAGGAATTTTGGTGTTCAGGGCGATGCAAGATATGGTACATTTAATAATTTCTCCAGTAATATTAGTGATGTTAGCACTGTTAATCTGGCAAGTAACACACAACAAAGTAATTATAGCATTGGTGTGTATTTAAAGATTCCTTTTTATGATATTTTCAATCGAAAATCTGAAATGAAACAAGCTAGAGCTGAAATTAATCAAGCTAAAAATTTGCAAAGTGTCGAAGAAAATCAAATTAGAGAAAAAGTCATCCGGTATTATGAAGATTTAATCCTCAAAGACAATTTACTTGAAATCCAGGCTTCCAACCTTAGTGATGCAAGAGTAAATAAAGAAATGGCAAAAAAGGAGTTCACTAATGGAAAATTACCATTATATGAATATATAAGAATTTCAGATATCACAGCAGGTATTGCTACAGAGTTCGAAAAAGCAAAGTCAAATTTGTTTTTGGCGAAAAAGGTTATCGAAAATTTCACAGGTGTTCAGATCAAATAATTCAATTAATGTAAGATTATGAAACCGATTGATTTTATAAAACTAATATTAAAGCACAAAATTATTTTAATTGTTACACCAATTATTTTTGGATTATTGGCTGTTGTACTTACCAATAACCCAAAAAGAACGTATCAATCACAAACTATACTGTATACAGGTATAGCTTCCGGTTCTTCAATAGTTCAGGACAAGACATTTAACTACCTGGCAGCCAATAATGCATTTGATAATCTTATCAACATTATCAAATCCAGAGATACACAAGAAGAAGTTGCTATTCGATTATTAAGTCAGCATTTATCATTAAAACAACCAGATAGTAAGTTTCTATCTAAAGAAGCCTATAAAGGGTTACAGGAAATACTCCCCGAAGACATTAAAGATTACTTGTCTAAAGCAGAGAAACTGGATAAAAACGGAAACATCGATTATGAAACTATCGTTGCTCATTTAACAGAATTAGTGAACCAGGAAAATTCAAACTTTGTGTATTCTTTATTGAGTTTTAATCATCCGTATTATTCAATAGAAGCAATATCCAAGGTTAAGGTATTACGAATTTCCTCCAGTGATTTAGTGAAGTTAAGTTATGAAACAGACGATCCCGGGATTTGTCAGCAAACACTTAAAATTTATATAGATGTATGTATTAAGAAGTATAAAGATTTAAAAGAAAGTGGTTCTGATGCTGTAGTGAAATATTTCGAAACTCAATTGGCACAATCTGAAAATAAACTAAAATCTATAGAACAGAAGCTATTAAAATTCAATCAAGATAATAATATTATCAATTACTACGAGCAGAGTAAAGCCGTAGCTATTGTCAGAGAAGATATGGGGGTTGAGTTCAATAAGAGTTTAGCGCAATTGGCAGGTACCCGAGCGTCAACTAAACGTCTTGAAGAGAAGTTAGCCATGCAGGAGCTGATTCAACAAAAAAATAATGCTATTGTAGAAAGCAAAAAGAGCTTAGGAGATTTAAACTATAAAATAAGCGTGTTAGAAGCCAAGGCAAATACTGACGAAGCACATGCAAACATATCTAAATTAAAAGAGCAAGCAAAAAATATTCAAAATGATATCAAATCAAATGTAGATGAATTGTATTCTTTTCAAAATACAACAGATGGAGTTCCTATTGATAAAGTATTACCGGATTGGGTAGATAAAGTTGTAGAAACAGAAGATCTACAGGCAAAAATTGATGTCATGAATGCTCAAAACAAAGCTATTGAAAAACAATTTTCAACTTATGCACCGGCAGGGGCAAATTTAAAACGAATTGAGAGGGAAATTGCGGTAGCAGAAGAAGAATATTTAGAAATTTTACACGGTCTTAATCTTGCAAAACTAAAATTTCAGGATACACAATTATCGAGTAATTTAAAAGAAGTAGACCCTCCTTTTTTCCCCTTGAATCCCATTCCAAATAAAAGAAAAATAGTAATCATAGCAATAGCATTTGTAAGCGGACTGATAGTTTTAGCAGCCATTCTTTTTATGGAATTTTTTGATAATACTTTAAAGAATGAGAAAAAAGCAGCAGAAAAATTAGAATTGCCATCTATGGGTATGATACCTAAAATTTTTAAAGCGGGGTCACATATCAATCTGATCAAAATACAAGACCGGCTAATGGATTTTATAATGCAGGATTTTGACAGAACATTTAAGGTAAATAACATTTCAAAAAAACCTAAAATTATTACTGTATTCAGTACGCGAAGTAATGAAGGTAAAAGCGTCATTACCACTAATATTGCACGAAAATTAAAAGCATCAGGGCATTCTGTTTTAGTATTAAATCACTCAGATGAAGATAAGTCAAAGTTTTCTGCTTCCAGATCTGCATGGCTATATAAGTTTCTTGGTTATAGCGATCCAAGAATTGATTATAATAATCCTTTTTTAGCTGAGGCAAAAAGTTATTTAGATGCTTCAGAATATAAAGCATATGATGTCAATCATGAATATTCTCATGTTAAAGCGTACAATGAATTAGATTTTAATGCAGACAAGAATCAAAATCCGGATTATATTTTAATTGAATTGCCAAACTTGCTGGATCTGGACTATCCTTCAGAATTAATTGCCAACTCAGACCTATCCTTATTGGTTTGTCGTTCTAACAGATTATGGTCTAAGGCAGACGACAATATACTCGATAAGATAAAAGAAATTTCAGGCGAGAAACTTAAGTTCATTATCAATGGTGTTGAAATAAAAGAAATTGAAACACTATTAGGTGAACTGCCTAAAAAACGATCTAAAGTAAGAATTAGGATAAAGAACATGTTTCGCTTCCAATTTTATACAAGTAATCGCATTTAAAAATGAAAAAGCTACTCAACAAAATAATAAGAGAAGATAATTTTTTATCCCTATCGGGAAACCTTATTATAGCGTTATTAGGTTTTGGTGGGTTTGCATTATTGGCAAGGAGTCTCAATACAAATGAGTTTGCACAGTGGGTATTGTTTATCTCTGGCGGATCACTGGTTGAAATGCTCAGGTACGGAATTACCAATAACGGATTAGTACGGTTTTTATCCGGAGCAACAGAAGAAAATAAAGGTCAATTGATAGGAGCAAATGTTTTTATCAGCCTTGTTGCTACACTTATCATTGCATTGTTGTTAATTTTTGTCAGATTAATTTTTAATGATACCATAACCAATTCACCCTACTCACTTTTCTTTAATTGGTATCCGGTTTTAGCCTTTGTAAACCTCCCTTTTAACAATGCACTTGTAGTTCAACAAGCAAAAATGAAGTATGACAAAATATTGCTGATAAAAGCTTTAAACAGCGGATTATTTTTTAGTTTTTTAGTAATAAACTACTTCTTTTTGAAACGTTCAATTTTAGAAATAATTACTGTGTTTCTAATAGTAAACACATTTACATCTTTAATCTGTATTATCAAATCCTGGGATGGTTTAAAACTCATTAGACAGTCAAATAAAACCACCTTAAAAACATTACTCAATTTTGGGAAATACAGTACGTTTACACTTATCGGTACAAATTTATTACGAAATGCAGATATTTTAATCATCAGTATAAGTCCGTTTGGAAGCGATGCCGTTGCCCTATTCAGTATTCCTTTAAAATTAACTGAGATTCAACAAATTCCATTACGCAGTTTCACTGCGACAGCTTTTCCAAAAATGTCTAAAGCCAGCCTGGAAGGAAAAATAGATAGTGTTAAAGAACTTTTTAATAGCTATTCTGGAGCACTAACATACTTGTTTTTTGCAGTATCAATAGTAACTTTTGTTTTTGCAAAAGAATTTGTAATTCTTATCTCAGGATACCAGTACTTAGATCATACCGCATTAGGAATAAATATTGTTACCATTGTTAAAATACTATCTGTATATGGTTTATTACTTCCTATTGACAGGATGACGGGAATTGGTTTAGATAGTATCAATAGGCCAAGCGTAAATGCATTAAAAGTATCCATTATGCTTATCGCCAATATTATTGGTGACTTTATAGCGATTTATGTATTTAAATCGATTGAAATGGTTGCAGTGTCAACCCTTGTATTCACATCTTTAGGTATAGTCGTTGGAGCATACTTTTTAAATAAAACATTCAGTATTTCTATGCTTGAAATTTTTAAAAGCGGAAACATATTCTACAAAAGTTTATGGCTTCAATCAAAAAAACATTTAAACGGATTTGAAGCCGTCAAGAGATAACATCATAAATTTTTATTTCAAAAAAGTTGTGCTCGGATTGTGGCCTTTCTTTTTTAAATCAAAGCAATCATATAGTTCAATAATCAAAATTCTTTTATCAATGTTAGCATTCTATTCGTCTACACTTAACGTTCATCCAACGAAATCTTGCAATCGTCTATCCCTTCGAATGATAAGTTTGTAATATAAAGATGAAGAGTCAATAAGCTTCTAACACTATAAATGGACACGCTTAAAAACCATATCAACCCTTTTGAAACCAAATCTGGTTCTATGCGAGTTACCAACCTTAAGGTCATAGTAACTGTAGGTGCTCTTCTGTGCATTTTTAGTCTCTTAATTATTAAGACTGAGATCTTAGGTTTTGCCTTATGCATAGGGTTGTTTTTTATAACCGGATTGCTTTATTCAATATTTAAAACTCCTAAACTTGGAATTTATACCCTCATCATTTTAGGTTTTTTTGCTATTGGTGCCGCCAGATACATACAAGCTCCATGGGGTTTAAGTATAGATGCAATGCTTGTATTAATTTATATCGTATTGTTTTTTAAGGGTTTCGAGAAAAGACTACCGTGGTTCAAAGCAAAGTCCAGTTTAACCCTGGTGGTAAGCATATGGATGGCTTATGTATTTATAGAAATCGGAAATCCGGAAGTAATAAGCAGGGTTGCCTGGTTCTATGCCATGAGAGGTGTCGGACTGTATCAATTTTTAGCAATTCCGCTATTATTCATGCTTTTTAACAAGCAAAAAGATTTAGACAATTTCTTTATCATTTGGGGAATTCTCTCTGTTATAGGAACTCTAAAAGGAATACAGCAATTTAAATTCGGAGTAGATCCTTTTGAGCAACGTTGGTTAGACATGGGTGGTGCAGAAACGCATATTCTTTTTGGAAAACTCAGAGTCTTTTCTTTTTATTCTGATGCCGGGCAATTTGGTGCATCACAAGCACATACCGGTCTTGTTTTTGGAATTCTAGCATTGTTTAAAAAAACAAATCTTAAGTTAAAAGCATTTTTTATAGGTGTAGCTTTATTTGGTTTCTTCGGAATGTTAATTTCAGGAACCCGAGGTGCTATCGCTGTTCCAGCTATAGGAGGTTTCATGTTTTTAATTCTTCGTAAGAATATCAAGATTCTTATTCTAGGAGGAATTTTTGGCTTGGCTACCTATGTATTTTTTGCGCATACAACAATAGGACAAGGAAATGCAGAAATAAGAAGAATGCGAACTGCTTTTGATCCAAATGAAGCCTCATTACAAGTACGTTTAGCCAACCAAAGAAAACTGAAAGGATATTTAGCTTCAAGGCCTTTAGGAGGCGGACTTGGTGCCACAGGAAACTGGGGACAACGTTTTACACCACACACCTTTTTAGCCAATACTGCTACTGATAGCTGGTATGTTATGATCTGGGCAGATACTGGAATAATAGGACTGGTTTACTACTTATTCATGTTGTTTTTTATCCTTATTTCCGGATCAAGAAATGTAATGTTTAGGATTAAAGATCACAACCTAAAAATCCAAATCACAGCTCTAACCTGCGGCATGGCAGGTATTATGATGGCATCTTATGGAAATGGGGTTTTTGGACAAATGCCTACAGGAATATTAATGTATGTAGGTATGGTATTCATGTTTATTGCCCCTCAATTAGATAAGACAAAAAACTTAAACCAAAATCTTAAAAATACTGAATCATGAACTATAGAAGTATAAGCGATTTAAATGATATCATTCTAAAAAAACTGTACCTCATCCCCAGAGATATAGATCTTATTGTGGGAGTGCCACGCAGTGGAATGATGCCGGCAAACCTATTGGCTTTGTACCTTAATTTACCATATACAGATATTCATTCTTTTATTAAGGGTTATATCTATAAATCGGGAGCCAGAAGGCAATTCTTTGATTCATCAGATTATAAAAAAATATTAGTAGTAGACGACAGTATCGCATCTGGTTCTGCCTTAAGAGAATGTAAAGAGAATTTGAAACATTTAACTTCTAAATTCGATTTCAAATACTTTGTTGTTTATGCAACTCCTGAGAATGCAGATGCAGTAGATTATGCTTTAGAAAAAGTAACTACTCCCCGTTATTTTCAATGGAATATTTTTAACCATACTACACTAGAAAAAGCATGTTTCGATATCGATGGAGTGCTTTGTGTTGATCCTACAGCAGAAGAAAATGACGATGGAGAAAAGTACACCTCATTTTTACTCAATGCTGCACCCCTTTATATTCCCGGAAGTAAAATAGGAACCTTAGTCACATCGAGGCTTGAAAAATACAGAAAAGAAACCGAAACATGGCTGCATGCCAACGGGGTTAAGTATGACAAATTAATAATGCTTGATTTACCAAATGCTAAAGCCAGGCAAAAAGCAAATTGCCATGGCAGTCATAAAGCAAATGAATATAAATCTAAGAAATATAACTTATTTGTTGAAAGTGAATTAGGGCAGGCAATAGAAATAAACAGGCTCACTAAAAAACCTGTTTTCTGTACCGCGAATTTTAAAATGATTTATGAGTCGGAGTCCTTTGCATACAATATTAAAAGTGGTAAATATCTCCCCTTCCTTAGAAAAGCAGGGCTCAAATTAAGAAATGTAATTAGAAGGTTTAATGGAAAAAAGGTTGCAAAAAGCAAAGTATCCGTCAGTCCTAATTAACCTTATTACATCACACTCAAATACTACATAACTATGGAAACTTTGATATCGATACTCCAATACATTTTAAATGGGATAGAACTATTAGTTCTCGCCTATTTTACTATGTCAGGTTTATACATTTTGGTCTTTGCTCTTGGAGGGTATTTTTATAAAAAACGTCAAAATGTAACGAATCAAAAGTATAGCAAAATCGCTGTTTTCATTCCTGCGTACAAAGAAGATGCGGTAATCGTAGATGTAGCAAAAACAGCTTTAAAACAGGAATATCCGTCAAAATACTTTGATGTAATAGTTATTGCAGATTCATTAAAGAAACAAACCCTGCAAAAACTAGAAAGGTTATCTATTAAGGTAGTAGAAGTTGCATTTGAAAGCAGCACCAAAGCAAAAGCTCTTAATACTGCAATGGCCAGATTAGATGATAATTACGATCATGCTTTAATTTTAGATGCTGATAATATCATGGAAGATGAATTCTTGAATAAAATCAATAATGCATTTCAAAACGGTTATCAGGTTGTTCAGGGACATAGAAAAGCAAAAAACTTAAATACATCTTTTGCCATCTTAGATGCAGCCAGTGAAGAAATAAACAATCATATTTTTAGAAAAGGACATAGAGCACTAGGGTTATCGTCTGGTTTAATTGGTTCAGGAATGGCCTTTGAATACTCTCTTTTTAAGACAATGATGAAATCTATAAAAGCAGTAGGAGGTTTTGATAAAGAATTGGAATTTGAGTTGGCAAAAAAGAAAATTTCAATTGAATACTTGCAAGACGCCATCGTATTGGATGAGAAAATTCAAAAATCTTCAGATTTTTCAACACAACGTAAAAGATGGTTAGCTACCCAGTTTATCTATTTAAGAAGATACTTTGCTATTGGCTGTAAACAGTTTTTGTTCAACCAAAACATGAATTTATTCGATAAAGTCTGGCAAATGGTCATCCCTCCTAGATTACTATTGTTAGGATTAGTATTCATGTTTGCTTTGCTGTATTCCATATTAGAATATGGATTTGGATATACATCTGTAGTTGCTGTAGACTTTTGGTTAGCAAACCTCATCGTCGTGATAGGTACATTTTTCTTATCGCTTCCCGGGTCATTCTACAATTTAAAAACTTTAAAGGCTATGTTGTCCATACCCTCTGCCTTTTTAAGGATGTTATTGTTGTTATTCAAACTAAAGGGAGCAAACAAGAAGTTTATTCACACTTCACACGGAGTAATTAAAAATTAGAAATGATGAGAATAGGTATAGAAGCTCAAAGATTATTTCGTCCCCATAAACATGGCATGGATAGGGTTGCTCTTGAATTAATCCGAAACTTACAATTAATTGATCAGGAAAACGAGTATTTTATATTTGTTAAACCTGATGAGGACAATGATGTAATTACAAATTCTCATAATTTCAATATTGTTGAAATACCCGGAAGCCCCTACCCTGTTTGGGAACAATTAAAACTTCCCAAATTTGTACAAAAGTATAATTGTGATATTCTTCATTGTACCAGCAATACTGCACCATTAAAATTAAGAGTCCCTTTAATAACAACCCTACATGATATTATTTTTAAAGAAAGTAGTATCATCAAACAGCTAACAAGCAGTGCATCATGGTATCAAAAAATAGGTAACCTCTACAGAAGGCTTATTGTTGAAAAGGTTATTAAAAGCAGTAGTCGCTTAATCACAGTTTCAAACTTCGAAAAAAAGAATATTACTAATTTTTTCAAAGTTAAAGATGAAAATCTAAAAGCAATTCATAACGGTGTAACCGATCGTTTTACTAATAACATTTCAGATCAGCAAAAGGCTGAAATTAAAAAGAAGTACGGATTACCTGAGCAATTTCTACTACATATTGGAAACACAGATCCACGAAAAAACACCCAACGTGTTATCGAAGCCTTCCACCTGTATGCAAATAAAAACCCAGATGGTAGTAAGCTTGTTTTAATAGGAATTAACCAGACTAAACTTCATTCAATTTTAAGTGAATTAAACTTATTAAACGAATTAGAAAATAAAATTGTATTAACAGGATATGTAGCTGATGAAGATTTGCCGGTCATTTTTAATATGGCACAAATCTTCCTGTTTCCTTCTTTGAGAGAAGGTTTTGGTATTCCAATAATTGAAGCTATGGCATGTGGCACCCCTGTTATTACTTCTAAAACATCTTCAATGCCCGAAGTTGCCGGAGATGCAGCACTACTTGTAGATCCCTATAAAACTGAAGATATCTATAACGGAATTACCAAAATCACTTCAGATACTCATCTTAAAAATGAACTGATAAATAAAGGGCTGGAGCATTACAAATTATTTTCATGGAAAAATACGGCACATGACGTATTAGCATTGTATAAACAGCTTTATAACGAGCAAAAAACCAGAAATCATGATTAAAGGTAAAGACATCATAATAGTTGGTATTCAACCATGGGATATAGAAATTGGGAGTAATTGCAAAAACATAGCTCTCGAATTTGCAAAGGATAATCGCGTGTTATATGTAAACCCTCCTATGGATAGGGTAACGAGATTAAAACAAAAAAACAAAGAACGCATCCAAAAACGTATAAAGATTGCTAAAGGTAAATTATCTGATATCAAAAAAATTGAAGACAATCTATGGAATCTATATCCAAAGACTACGATAGAGTCTATCAATTGGATTACTTCTCATTCTTTCTACAAAGCAATGAACAAGCGAAATTCTAAATTGTTAGCCAATAATATTAAAAGCGCTATTCAACGTCTGGGATTCAAAGACTATATTTTGTTTAATGACAGTTCGATGTTTCTGGGTCTTCACTTAAAAAAGTTGCTGGAACCGGTTTTATATACATACTACATACGAGATAACCTGGTTAAAGTTCCGTATTGGAAAAAACACGGGGAGCGAATAGAACCGAATCTAATTAAAATGGCCGATGTCGTTGTAAATAATTCAGAATATTATGTTGACTACAGTTCTGAATTCAATGAAAACAGCATCATGGTAGGTCAGGGTTGTGATATATCAATGTTTAACGATGCTGAAAACAAGATTGAAGTTTCAGATGAATTTAAAAACATCCCTTCTCCTGTAATAGGTTACGTAGGGTCGTTAACTACACTAAGGTTGGATATAGAGCTTTTAGAACACATAGCAAATCAACGCAAAGAATGGAGTATTGTCCTGGTGGGTCCTGAAGATGATTCTTTTAAACAATCAAACTTACATCAACTTCCAAACGTACATTTTTTAGGAAATAAACCCATGGAAGAATTGCCTTCTTACATTAAAGGTTTTGATGTGGCCATTAATCCCCAGGTAGTAAATGAAATTACAATTGGAAATTACCCTAGAAAGATTGATGAATATTTAGCTATGGGAAAACCTATTGTGGCTACAGTTACAAAAGCTATGGAAATGTTTAAAGAACATGTTTACCTCGCTCATACCAAAGAGGATTATGTTACCCTGGTAGAAAAAGCATTACAAGAACACACTCGTGTTAAAGCGAGTGAACAAATACAATTTGCCAATACCCACACATGGGAAAATAGTGTGAAAGATATTTATCTGGCAATGGAAAAAACTTTAAAACAATTAGCATGATGGTATTAGTAGAAAAAATAAAATCGAATGATCGTCTAAAACGATTAGCACATTGGTCTATTTTAATTCCTAATCAGGCAAGGCCAAGAAGGTGGATAAAGTGGTTTGTAAACCCCTTAGTACATAAAAGAGGAGCCAAATCCTGTATTCGAAGACGTACGCGTTTAGACGTTGTACCGTGGAATAAGTTTAGTCTCGGAGAAGAATCTACTATTGAGGATTTCTCAGCCATAAATAACGGAGTTGGAGATGTCTTTATCGGAGATCGTACGCGTATTGGATTGAGCAATACTATAATTGGTCCTGTAAAAGTCGGGAACGACGTCAGATTGGCACAAAATGTTGTGCTTTCAGGATTGAATCACAATTACGCTGAAATTGACAGTCCGATTCACGAACAAGGTGTATCCACTAAGCCAATAGAAATTGAAGACGAATCATGGATAGGTGCAAACGTTGTTATTGTACCAGGAGTAACTATTGGCAGGCATTCAATTGTTGCAGCTGGAAGTGTTGTTACCAAAAATGTTCCCCCTTATTCTGTTGCTGTCGGTAATCCTGCAAGGGTATTGAAGCAGTATGACTTTGAAACAAATCAATGGAAAAAAATATAACGAGCTATTATGGAGTTTTTAAAAATTACTTTTTGGATTTTATTATTTATCGTTTTTTATACCTACATAGGATATGGTATAGTGCTTTATTTGATGGTTTTAATCAAACGCCTTTTTTCATCAGCAAAAAAAGAAGGTATAGATCATAACGCTGATAACTTACCGGAAGTCACTCTGTTCATTCCGGCTTATAATGAAAAAGACTATGTAGATCAAAAAATGACCAATACCATGAATTTAGATTACCCAAAGGACAAGTTAAATATCTTCTGGGTAACAGATGGCTCTAACGATGGTACCAATAAAGTACTGGAATCATATGAAAATATCCAGTTATTTCATGAAAACGAAAGGAAAGGGAAAATTAATGCCATGAACAGGGTAATGCCTTTTGTGAAAACTCCTATTGTGATTTTTAGCGATGCTAATACTCAGTTAGGAAAAGATGCTATTAAGCATATCGTGAATTGTTTTAAAAACCCTAAAGTGGGTTGCGTTTCGGGAGAAAAAAGAATTATAAATAAAGATATCGATGAAGCAGCAGGAGCTGGCGAAGGTTTGTATTGGAAATATGAATCAACACTTAAAAAATGGGATGCCGAATTGTATTCTGTAGTCGGTGCAGCAGGAGAACTGTTTGCAATTAGGACTAAATTGTATAATCATGTAGAACATGATACAATTTTAGATGATTTTGTAATTTCTTTAAGAGTAGCTAAAAAAGGCTACACCATTCAATACAATCCCGAAGCATATGCCATCGAGTCTGCTTCTAAGAATGTTAGTGAAGAATTAAAAAGAAAAATACGAATATCGGCCGGAGGAATTCAGTCAATAATAAGACTTAGCGCTTTATTCAACATATTCAAATACGGCCTTTTATCATTTCAGTTTATCTCACATCGTGTTTTAAGGTGGACTTTAACACCATTGTGTTTAATCCTTTTAATTCCTGTTTCGGCTGCCTTGGCATTAAATGAAGGGATATGGAGCTTTGGATTTTATGCTACTTTTTTCTGGATGCAGTTATTCATGTACGTGACAGCTTTTATAGGATGGCTAATGGAAAATAATTCAACACGCATTAAGGTATTATTTGTTCCCTACTACTTTTTCATTATGAATCTGTCTGTCGTTCTGGGATTTTTCAGATTCTTAAACAACAATCAGTCTGTGAATTGGGAACGTGCCAAAAGAGCTTCTTAAGTATAAAAAGAAGGAATAAAAACATCAAATCTTATGAAAATGAAACTGGGAATGATTATAGTATTTAATTATTTTGAAAAGGCAAACCTTATAGATTTTTTTATAAAAAAACTGAAAAGAGTTAAGCATGTTCAATTTTGTCTTGTCAATAATAATAACGATGAAGAGACATTAGAGATTTTATCAGAGATAGCAGAACAATGTAAAAACACCAGTGTTATCAATATAAGTAAATCCAAATCTAATACCTCTGCTGTACGTGCCGGGGCACGATACATGTCTCGTCACTTCAACTTGAAGCATATAGGATTTATAACCGATTTACACGATCAGGAAATCCTAAATATCATAGAGGAATTAACAAAAAATCAAAATGAAGTATTAATTCAAATTAATAAGGATCAAAACAGTAAAACGGTCAGGCAAACCTTTTTTCAAAGGTTATTCTCTATTACAGATTGTCTAAACAACCTCAGGTTATCTCAGGAGAATGCCCAACAAACAATAAATTAATTCAATAAAACCAACAGACGTTTAAGAATACTATGCAAAAACCTTTACTCTGATTACTTTATTCATTTAATTAAGTGTTTTTACAGTTCATCGACACTTAATGGTGATCTATCTATCATGGATAGCGACAGATAGAATATTTCAATTTTTCGCAACATATAATACTAGATTTACCCCAAAATATCTTTAATAAAAAAGTAAGCTCATATGAAAAACGCCTTCTATAGATACATAGGTATCCTCACAATATTAATATCTAATTCATGTGCAAAGCCAAACTTAAACAATGAGACAATTGTTGAAAACCCTTCTGCTAGCGTTGAAAATATTAATATTCCGGATGGATTCGATTTTAGTACTCACAGAACCGTTAGCATTACAATAAATGATAATTCATCTTCTAAATACGATGTTTACGCGTATTCTTCTCAATCCTTATTTGTTGGTACAGAAACTTTTGAAAATGAAGCTGGAGAAACAGTTACCGAAGATGTTTTTAGAAATGATGTTTTTAACAGATTGCTATTTTCCGGAGTCGCCAAAAATGGTGTTTTAGAACAATCTGTTAATATTCCTAAATTTTATGATGAAGTATATATACGTAGAAATGACAATTTGAATTATTCTGCATCTGTAGAGAGCATATCAAATGATCAGGTTAGTTACACTCATAATAGTGCTTCTAGTGGAAGGTCATTTAGTATCCAGGAAACCTCAACTGATAATCTGATTGTAAATGATTACCTGTATTGTGTTAATGGTGCTGCCGAATTATTTCAGGTAGATCCGTTAAATGGCGATCTTACTTTTTTATCAACTATGCCACAAGGAAGTTTTACTTGTGCCATTGATCAAGAAAACAGGCTATTGTATTCTATTGGACGAAGTAGCCCTAACCCACTTATGAGGTATTCTATAGATACCAACACGTGGGATATTGTCGCGAATTTGGGTATTGGCGGACCTCGATTGGATTTTAATACAGAAGACGGATTACTTTATTTTTCCAGAAACAATATACTATACACTTTTGATCCCAATAATGGAAACCAGTTAAATACATGGAATATTAATGGGCTCGACAACCTTTCCGGTGGGGATTTAGCATTTGCAGAAGATGGTACTTTATTCATGTGTACATTTTCAGGGTTGTATAGGTTAGAGTTAAATAATAATGGTGAGTACGACGCCACACGTATTAGTGCCGAAAGCCTTCCATTTCAGCCAACTTCCATGACTTTCGATTCTGATCAAAATTTGTGGTTAGCCAATAATTCAAACAGTTCTGATTTAATTATCATGGATACGCAAACAGGCGGCTTTCAATATGTTTACGGGCCTAATTCTGATAGTGGTGTAAATTTTGGAAGAACTATTAATGATTTAACCACATTTAGAGTTTTCACAGAAGATCTCAATCCAGTAGATACAGATGGAGATGGTATTATAGATCGCAACGATACTTTTCCTGAGGATGCAAATAAAGCCTTTGAATTGTTTACGCCAAGCCAGTTTGGTACGGGTACAGTAGCTTTTGAAGATCTATGGCCTTCTGAAGGTGACTATGATTTTAACGATTTGGCTCTAAATTATCAAGCTATAGCTGTTTTAAACTCAGACAATCTAGCAGTACAACTTGATATGAAATGTGGAATAAGTTCTAATGATGCAGGTTTTATAAATGGGGTAGGAATTGAGATAGAAGGAATAACAAGTGACTTGGTAGAAAGCGTTCAGGGACCTGTATATTCTGAAGGTTATATCAGTTTAAATGCAAATGGAACCGAAGCCAATCAGGATAAGGCAGTTATTATATTTACAGATAACGCAGTTAATTTAACAAACGAAGTCACCATTTCAATAATATTTACCCAACCTATTACAACACAAGCTCTTGGTACAGCACCATTCAATCCATTTATCATTGTGAATAGAGAGCGAGAAAATGAAATACATCTACCGCTTAAAAATTCAACGAGTTTAGGAAATAACTTAAGAGTAATTAATGGTCAAAATCGAGATGTCGATGGTAATTATATTGGTGAATCCGGTTACCCATGGGCTATAAGTATCGCTCATGAGTTTAGAGTACCAAGACCAAATATTAGAGTTGATGAAGCTTATAATAATTTTAAAACTTGGGCAGAATCAGGCGGACAACAATTTACAGATTGGTTTACAGATAGACAAGGGTATCGAAACTCAGAAAAATTAAAGAATTAATAATCCTAAATTTAAAAATGGAATTGATACCAGACTAAGACAACAAAAACCCACCAAAATGGTGGGTTTTAATTTTATAAGAAATATCAACTTGTTTATGACCTTTAATCACGTATAAAAATCGTAAGTAAGATCTAAGGCATTTTACTTTTTGATCTTGAGACATTGATTTTAATAATTATAATAAAATTGATATCCTTCGTCCTTCTATCATACTTCATATCTCATCTTCAAATTACCTCTCATTTTTAAATTCTTACCAATAGTAACGCAAAACTATAATATCTGAATTCAGTCAAAAATTACGGTTATACCTTATCACAACAACTGTTTTATTATACTGATATTCAGATTTTTAACTATTTAGTAGAAAAACTATGTGTTTTAAAGAATTGAATAATAAATTTGATTAGTTTTATATACAACATTCAACGATTTAATCGTTTACTCTCCCCCAGAACAGCTTCTTATTCAATCACTAAATAATGACATTATGGTAATCTTTAAAAATTCACATTCTTTGCTTTGCTTATTGTTATTTTCAATAGTATTTGGTAAAGTTTCTGCTCAACAAAATCAGAATATTACAATAGATGAACACTCGCCTTATCTAATTAACCCTTCTGTATTAGGTCGTACACCAATTGGTGGGGATACTATTTTTATAGCTTCAACCCGAGTAAGGCCTTTGAGGTTTGAGCAATTGGAAGGTAATTCAACTCATCCCATTGTGATTATTAACAAGGGAGGGCAGGTTAAAATAAATGCAACCGCAAATGGAGATTGGGGTGCTTTAGTATTTTATAATACAAAATATATAAAGGTCAGTGGTGCAGGTCATCCAGGTTTTAAATATGGGTTTCAGTTAACAGCAAATGAAACAGGATTAGCTTTTGTTGAATTAAGCTCAGATTGTGAAGCAGAATTCATAAAAATTAGTCACGATGGTTTTTTTGGTATCCTGGCTAAAAAAGACTACGATGGAAACCCGCCAGTACCTCACCCTGTATTTAATAACCTGGTGATTCACGATTGCTTTATAGAAGGGGTTTCTGAAGGTATGTATCTGGGTGAAACAAAATCTCCGGGGATGGAATTCAGACATGTAAAAATTTACAATAATATTGTAAGAAACACGCTAAGAGAATCCATACAAATAGCCAATATGCCTGAAGATGTCGAGATTTATAATAATACGCTTATCAATGCCGGTTTAGAAGGCTTGATTTATCATACGAATAATCTACAGATTGGTAATAATTCTGTTGTAAACGTATATAATAACATTATTATTGGTGCACCGGCATATGGAATTATAAATTTTGGTAAAGGAAACTGTACTTTTTCTTCTAATTATATAGCCAGCAGTACTGGTATTTTTTGCGATAATCAATCTTTCAGCGATTCTTTAGCTCCCATATTAATAGCAGATAACTACTTTAAATCCTTAACAGGCCCCGAAGTCATTAAAAACCTTAATGAAAATAATTTCTTAACTGCCAGTAATAATGTATATGATGTACCTATGAATTTTTATAATGACGGGACTGTTCCAAATAATGAATCTATCGTTAATAACACTTTAACTACAATCTCAGAAATTCAATTTGAGGATGTTTTAAATAATAACTACGCGTTAGCTAGCAATACTGCTTCCGAGTATTTAGGGATGGGAGCGCCGGGAGGTCCGGAATTTTTTGATTATGACGATCCCGCAACAACTCCAAGGCAACTTATCATTACACCTACTATGGTAGCCGATTCAGTTACCGGAGGTAGTGTAAATTCACCTTTATACTTATTTGATGAGCAAAATGTTGATATCTCATCTGATCAGCATCCTATTAGCCAGTCATGGAAACCAGATTATCTTATGAATGAAACTTCTTATCATGCTGTAGTTGATTTAGGTGATGAACATTATATCTCTGAGATCAATTTACATGACATGCATGATACTCATAATTTTACGGTTGAATACTATAACGGTAGTTCCTGGAATACTTTATTTGTTGAACCGTGCGATGCATTTAACACCTGGAAGACACATGCTACAGCTATAGAAACCCGTTATTTACGTTTTTCGATCTATGATAGTCCTAATGCAGCAGTTAATGAAATCATTATTTATGGCTATCCAATTATCAGGCCATCAGAACAAATTGTGATAGATAGTAGCATGGTAACAGATTTGGTGTCCGGAGGTAGTTCTAATACTCCAAATTATCTTTTTGACGAACAAAGTATTTCTGTTCAAAACGATGAACACCCTGTAAGCCAGTCGTGGAAACCATTTTATAATAATTCTAATGCTCCCTATTACATAGAAATAGATTTAGGAACAGAATATCATATTTCTAAAATCAATTTACACGACATGAATGATGTCGCAGATTTTGTGATTCAATATAAAGATGGAGAAAACTGGATAGATTTGGTTACCGAGTCTTGCAATTCATATAATGTTTGGAAAAGTCATCATACTAATGTTGTTACCAGGTATCTAAGATTGGTAATGCCGATTAGCCCACATGCAAATGTGAATGAAATTATCGTACATGGTTATGCTGTAATGTCGTTTTCTACTTCTACTCCTACAGAAACAATAGAAACAATAGAACAACAGATACTCGTTGAGTCTCATATGGTAAACGACTTAGTAAGTGGAGGAAGCGCAGATAGTCCATTGTACTTATTTGACGAGCAGCAGGTTAATCCGCTTTCAGATGAACATGCAATAAGCAAGAGCTGGAAACCGTTTCATGATAATACCGGTGCTCCATATTATGTAGAAATAGACCTGGAAAATACATATAAAATATCAAAAATCTTTATGCATGATATGCATTCAACACATAATTTCATTGTTGAGTATGAAGACAATTCCAGCTGGGTAAGTCTTGTTGTAGAATCATGTGATGCTTTCAACGCCTGGAAGATTCATAACATTGATATTACTACAAGTAAACTGCGATTGTCTATGTTAGATAGCCCTTATGCCAGTGTAAACGAAATTTTATTATATGGTCAGTTGATTCAAGAAAATACGGTTAATTCCAGCAGTGTTTCAAATGATCTTTTTGAAAATATTCTTATTAATGAAAGAGACAACACTGATGAAGATGCTACCGAAGAAGAATTAAACGGGTTAGAATTCTATCCAAATCCTGTTAAGAACACAATTTTTCTCCAGGGAATCGAATCTGACTCCAATTACAGTGAGATAAGAATTATGGATGCTTTTTTAGGGACAACATTATACTATAGCAGACATGCTAATCCAAACCATACAAACACTATGCAAATAGATATTAGTAATATTTTGAATTTTCCCAGTGTTTATGTTTTACTGTATAGCAATGATAAAGGACAACAAAAGTCTTTTAAGTTTATTAAAGACTAATAATCGTCTTGTTAAATTAATTGTCATTGAGTTTAAAAGTTAGTTTTACCTTTTTACTGATGTCTGAATAAACGTATTATTCATCCAACCAGTTGGGGATAACTCCCCAAAGTAAGTGTTCATTATGTTTTCTAAAGAAATCAAGATGTCCAATTTTTTTCAATCCAAATTCGGATGGTTTAATTATTTTGATATTTGTTCTTGCATTAGAAAACTGATTTTTTAAACTCTTTACAGCCTTTGGACTTGCCATCCAGTCGTCTGTAAAACCTAACATCAAAATTTCACAGTTTATCAGGTGATAATACGATTCGGTTTTTGGAATCAATCCGGGGATAGAAGTTGTGTTTAAAATACTTCGTGTCCAGTCTTTCCCTACATTTTTTGGTAAATTTGTACCTAACCCTTTTATTTCCGTGGGTAAATAACCATAAAGAGTATTGAATATCGGAATCCCAAATTTAGCGCCTAAATAAACAAAAGGTATTTTTGAAATGGGAAAATTTTTCCAGTACATATTAGGCGAGGCAACGGTTACTACTTTTTTTATTTGAGTGGAAAGAGAAGACATTCCAACACAACTGCCTCCAAAACTATGCCCTATTACATACACATCCAGTTTGCTATGTTTTTCTAAAGCATATTTTAAAACTGCACTAAAATCTAGTTTACCCCAGTCGTAATAACTGGCTTTACTAGTATTTAATTTTTTATATGATGATTCTCCAACATCTCTGTAATCATAAGTATAAACCAGGTAGCCCTTTTGGGCTAAAAATTTGGCAAAATTTGAATAAAAATATTGAGGAACACCAGTTGCCGTATTAATAATTACAACAGCTTTTTTTATTACACTATGATAAATTTTAGCAGCTAATACAGCAGTATCTGTTTGAATATTAATATTCTCCACATAAATTTCTTCTGCTTTTTTCTTAACTTCCAAAATACTTCTGTTTTACGCAAATAGATATAATTAAAGGTCTAAATTATGATAGTATTTAAACAGTTTTTGAAACATATTTTTTCTTTAATTGTTTTTTTAGATCCCGCATAAATTTATGATAATCTACTGTAATCGTATGTCGTGGAGATTTAACTTGTTTAATATGTGGATGAGTTATCTCTCTCTTACATAAAGCTTCAATATTATTTGGCCTTTGCCATTTCCCTGCTAATGCTCTTGCAGCGATCTTACTTTGTAATTCTGCCCCCGGCCAAATACAGCCTAATGGTTGAAACATCCCTATAAAGTACAGGTTTTTGTATTGGTGATGAAACATACGCAAATACAATGGTACATCTCCTGTACTGTAGTCTAAAAAGTCTTTGTCAAAAAACGGATGCCTTAATATATAACCCGTACAGGCAATAACGGTATCAAATGCTTCAGAATATCCGTCTTTGAAGTGAACCGTATGACCGTCAAAACGTTCAATATCTTTTAACGGTTTTACTTTTCCATGGCGGATTTTATACAAGAGTTCGCTATTTATGGTAGGATGAGTTTCTCCAAACTTCATTTTTGCTTTTGGTAAGCCATACATTTCATTAGATCCCGTTACAAACCGAATAGTAATGTCTGAAATTTTATTGCGCAACCATACAGGCAAAAAACGAAGCCTTGAAGCAAAAACATCTGATGGGATTCCCATTAAAAACTTGGGGAGAATAAGATAACCTCTACGCCAGCTTATCATTGTTTTTTTACTTACCCGACTTGTTTCTACGGCTACATCGCAAGCCGAATTTCCAGCACCAATAACTAATACTTTTTTATCTCTGAAAGGTTCGGCTTTTTTAAATTGATGAGAATGCAGATACTCTCCTTCAAATACCCCGGGATATTTTGGATGTCTAGGTTCCCAATGATGACCATTACAAACTATTAAATCTGTAAATAGTTCTTTTTTTGTAGTTCCGTTTTGTTCAATAGTAACTTCCCAGGTTTTTTCATTTGTGAGTTCACAATGTTTAACTAAAGTTTCAAACTGAATGACTTTGTAGAGGTCAAACTTTTTTGCATACGCTTGAAAATAACGTCGTAATTCATCATGAGAAGGGTAATCGGAAACGGTTTTATCAAAATCGTCAAAAGTAAAATCCTCATATTGTGATAAGGTTTTAGAACTGATTATATGAGTAGTTTCAAAAACGCTCGAATGACTTTCATTCTCATTATAAATCCAATTCCCTCCTACATCCTTATTCCTGTCATAAGCTACCACTTCAAGATGTTCATCCAATATATTTTTTATCGCTGTAATTCCCGAAGGACCAGCACCTATGATACATATTCTTTTATTCATAAATACAAATATAACAAAAGTGACAATACTGTCACTTTTTAATTGTAATTTCGTGACATGAAAAAAAATGAAATCAAAAAGATTAACAATGAAAAGGCAATATTAGAATCTGCAGTTAGACTATTTACCACTAATGGATTCAGTGAAACCTCAATTAGTAATATTGTTGATGGTAGTGGTCTAGCAAGAGGAACTTTTTACAATTATTTCAATACGAAAGAAGCTATTTGGAATAAATTAGTCGATACATTAATCCTTCAAATAAACAAAACCCTTGTCTATGAAAGAAGTCAAGCTAAAAATGCCTATGATTTTATTTTTAACGCTTTTTATGAGTATGCGACCATATTAACAACATCTTTCTATTTGGATTTAATTATCAAAAATCAATCTAAGTTTAGAGAAACCGTTTTCTCCGGATCATCATTAAATTCAATTTATAAAAGTTTAGAGATCGATTTGATAAATAGTGATTATTTTAAAGGTTTGTCTCCATCTCAATATAAAATGACTAGTTATGCAATGATCGCCACAGCCATAGAATTATTAATTCAGGCTAAAATAGAGAGCGAAACCATTGATTTAGAAAAGCTCTCTGTGTTTTTTACAAATCTATTTTTAGGGGGAGTAAAAAGTATTACCTTAAATTCTTAATACAAATCAATAGCTTCGTCTTGAAGCTGCTTAGCCAGATTCTGTTGTTCTTCCAAAATACTTTTGATATCTTTAAGTTCAATCACCTCTATTTAATGTTATTAAGACCAGAATTTAGTGCCATGAAATTTTGAGTGAGCAGCGCTACGATTAAAAACGTTCTTCTTTACCTGAAGAAGTATTTGTATTTTATAAATAAATTAAACCTATTTTGATATAATAGATCAATTTTTAAGATAAATATACACTTACATGAATTAAGTTTCTTCATTCCAAATTTTTAATAGACACTACGTTGTTTATCTTTGAAAAAAACAACCCATGCTTTTAAAACGCTTTCTACCAATTATTTCCCTATTGTTTTTTGTTTCCTATTGTTTCTCACAACAGAATAGAAACACTGATAATTTCAAAAAAGACTCTTTACAGTTTCAAAAGTTTTTTAAAATCGCAGAAAACTGGTTTTACCAAAACAACATTGACAAATCTGTAGAGTTTTTAGAAAAAGCTTCTGCCATCGCTTATAACATTGAGCTTTACGATTATTGGGTAGAATGTGAATTGTATAAAGCAAGTTTTATCAGTTATAATGGTGACTTTAACGCCACTTTTAAAATATTGGACTCTTTGGAGGTACTCACAGAAACAATTCCAATGTCTGATGATGCTAAATCTAATATATTTAATTATAAAAGTATTTTTTTAAAGGAAGAGGATGATATCCAAACCGCGATATCTTATGATGAAAAATCGTTTGCACTAAAAGAAAAAAACGGAGCATCTCCGGCAGACAAAGATTTCTACTATACAAGTTTGGGGATTAGCTATATGAAATTAGGGAAATATGAACAAGCCGTATCATATTACCAACTGGCTCTGAAGGAACAGGATAAAGCTCTAAATGACTCTTTAATAACTGTTGATCGTTTTTACTTTAGAAGAGCAATTGTAAACAACAATTTATCGGAAACTTATCTTCTTAATGAAAATATTATCAAAGCAATTGAATATGCTGAAAGAGCAGAAGAAAAAATGGGTCAGTTAAAACAAGTCGAATTAGCATTAAGTCAGAGAAATGCTCAAGTTTTGGCTGAAGCCTATATGGCAGACGGTAATGTTGAACAAGCAAAATTAAACTTTTATAAGCGTCTTGATATTATAGAAAAGGATAGTAGAAAGAATATAAGAGAACGCATTGAGGCAATATTAGCTATTGCAAATTTCGAAAAGAAATATGGAGATACAGGTAAATCAGGCCAAATGTATGACCATGTAGAAGTGTACCTGGATAGTTTAAAGACAAATCCGAAAGCCTTGTATTTTGCAATTTCTCCTGTAGTGAAAAACTATTTTGACAACGGTGATCTTAAAAATGCGAAGAAATTCTTAGATAGAGGCCTGGGAAAGGTCACTATTCAAGATGTAGAAGAATCTTTTCTGGACTATTCCCGTGATATCGGGATGTATGCAGAACTATTGTCTCTCATGGGGCTTTATCATTACAAACAATATCAAAAAGAAGGAAATACTGAATTCCTCAAAAAAAGTATAGCATGGTATAGAGTTACTTACGGTTTTCTAGGCACAATGTCACAAAAATTAGGAGATAACATTAACCCTAAATTTATTGAGATTTTAGATGAAATCAATAAACACGCATTAGCGACATTTTATATTGCTACAGATACATTCAATGAAAAAGAGATCTATTACAGTGATGTCTTAAGTATTATAGAATTTGAAAAGTCATTTTCCAGGAATATCAATATAAAGAAGGCTCAGGCAGATGTTTTGGTCGGATTGCCTAAATCACTCTATTCATTAGAGAAAGCTCAAAAGAAAAAAATAAGAAGGTTATTATTACAGTTTCAAAAAGATGAGCTTAATGATACGCTGAACAAAAATTTAAATAAACAAATCGATATCCTGGATTCCATAAGAAAGGATATTACTGAGAAGTATCCGGAATATGATAAATTAAAACGATTTGATTATCATTTTGATTATACTGAGCTAGTCAAAAAGGTGAAAAAAAATCAAACATCGGTTCTTTCTTTTTACTATAATGATAAATACTTGTACCGCTTTTTAGTCACTCCTCAGCGTACAGTATTTGATAGATTAACTCTCAAAGATTCTTTTGAATCGGATATTGCTAAATATATTAATGCAATAAAAGATTATAAGACGAATGACTATAGGATAAAAGGTCAAACTCTGTTTGAGCAAATTTTTAAAAACATTGAAAGCTCCATTACAAATACAGAGTTGGTTGTGGTTCCATATGGAGTACTAAATGTTTTGCCTTTTGAGACGCTACCCACAAAAGATGGCTTTCTCTTTGAGAAAACCCCCATAAGTTATGAGTTTTCACTTGTAAAATGGATTACTCCAAAGGTTGATGTTTCTAAGAATCGTAAAAATATATTGTTATTCACTCCCGTATTTCCTAAAGCTAAAAAAGAAAAGGATAATAACAGAAGAACATTTACAGAACTCACCCATTCTCTGAATGAAGCAAATTATATCGATGAAATATTCAATACTGTCAGGTTTGATTTTAACAAAGCCACTAAACAGAATTTTATACAGAATAAAGATCATAATATTCTGCATTTAGCAACTCACGTTAGGTTAAATGAAGAATCGCCAATGGAAACTAAAATATTTTTTGCGCCCAATCCCGATCAAAAAAATAATGACGCCCTTAATATTTATGAAATTTTAGATATGCAACTACCTTCCAAAATGGTTGTATTAAGTGCTTGTGATACAGGAATTGGTCCTATTAAAAAAGGAGATGGTGTACAAAGTTTGGCTTCCAGTTTTTCTTATGCAGGAGCTGATAGTGTGGTTATGAGCTTATGGCAGGTAGATGATAATTCAACCAGTATATTGATGAAGTATTTCTATAAAAGCCTTAAAGAAGGGCAATCCAAAAACAAAGCACTGCAAAATGCTAAATTAAAATATTTAGCTAATACGGAAGATGAGTTATTAAAACATCCTTATTATTGGGCTGGATTTATAGTCTCGGGAGATACTTCCCCTCTTGTTCAAAACCTATACTGGCCCTGGGTTTTAGGAATTGCAGGGTTAATTTTATTACTGATCGTATTTCGAAAAAAACTAATCAAGCTTGGTTAGAAGAATCTTAGCTTTTTTTACATTATACTTGTTTTGTGCAATCACTATTTTAAGGTTCTTTTTGGCATTTTCTAAATCATTAAGCTTCAAATAAGCCATGGCCAGGTACCAATTCGATTTTTGCGTTAATGTATCTTTAGTTTTAAGATGTGCTTTTAAAGCGACAATGGCTTCTTCCGGTCGGTTTAATCGTAATAATGCATTGGCTTTATAAAAAAGGTAATGTGGTGTTTTTTCTTCTTTAAATAACTTTTCAAACAATACCAATGCCTCTTTATACTCCCCTTTTTCATAATGATTAAAAGCTTCGGTTCTTAAATCTTGTTGTTCTGTAGATCGAACAATAGGGTGTACCACATTTCGATAAGGTTCAAAGTTTTCTGTGAACAATACCTGGGCATCGGCAGTACTTTTTTGTGTAGTAAAATAAGTAATACTGATGATAAGCGCCAAGGAGGCTGCAACCAACCATAGTTTTACAGGCACTCTTTTTTGCTTTTGATGATGTTCTGCTTCAAAATCTACCAACATGGCTCTTGTAGCAGCATCATCTTCAAACGCTGCGACTTTTTGTAGGTTTTGACGCAATTTTACTTCTTCTTTAAAAGTAGCATCATTTGCTATTAGCTCATCAAAAAGTGTACGTTCACTATCACTAAGAGTACCCTTTAAGAAGTTATCGATAAGTTTATCTTTATCCATCACCTATCTGTTTATTAATTGTTTTAGGGATTTCAAACATCTGGATTTTTGAGCTTTTACTGTATTCGCATTTTCATAATCTGTACTTTCAACTATCTCTTCAATAGTTAGTCCTCTGTAATAGAATAAAGTTAACACGAACTGACATTTTTTGCCCAACTGTTTAAAAAAAGTTCGCAATAGTTTCTGTTCCTGAGTCAATTCATTATTGAGATCAACCTGAATTTCTTCAATACTATCATGAATAAGATGCATGTGATTTTCTATTGAAACATTCTTTTCTTCTTTTTTTAGCAAATCAAAAATCATATACTTTCCAATACCAAAAAGATATGTTTTGAAACTACTTTTCACCTGATCCAGTTTTCCGCTAATCGCATGTTTTCTTATAGCCAGAAAGGCTTCCTGATAAATATCTGCCAGTAAAGATTCATCCAGTCCGTAGTTTTTCCCAAAATTCAGAAAAGCACTCCGGTACATATTATATAGGGCTTTTAATTGAAGTCTATCATCCGATTTTAAATGCTTTATCTGTTCAGGGTTCACTAAAAAAATAAAATAAAATGTTAACCTATCTATTTTCTGCCAAGACTAAAGGTAAACAGAATTAAACAAATAACAATGAAAACAAAGTTTATTATAAGGGTCTTCTTATCATGTGGTTTACTCTTAGGCATGACAAATTATTCAAATGCGCAAATTCTAAAAAAATTAAAGAAAAGAGCTAAAGAAACTGTCAATCGTACTTTAGAACGTAAAGTTGAAGAAAAAGCAGAACAAAAAACAGAACAAGCTATAGATAGCTTATTCAAACTCCGCAAAAAGAAAAAAAGAAAGAAGAAGAAAAAGGGACAGAATACCAAAGAAATAAATAACGGAATGGAAAATGAAATGGAGGAGTATATTGAAGAAACTTCTTTTGAAGCCTATTCTAAATTTGATTTTACCCCCGGAGAAACCATTATAGGTTTTGAAGATTTCTCACAAGATGAGATTGGAGATTTACCTGCAAGATGGAACACTAACACTTCTGCAGAAGTTGTAAGCTTAAATACCCTTGAGGGAAAGTGGATGCGAATTGGTAAAGGTACAAGTGCATTTGTAGCTGATTTTATTTCTGAAATCCCTGAAAATTTCACTTTAGAATTTGATATTATTTTTGATTTTGATCCTTTGAAATGGGCGTATAGTCGTCGCATAGGTTTTATCATTTCTGATTTGGAAAATCCTAATTATCAATTAGACAAACGTCAGGCAGGAAATAATTTCTTCCGAATGAATTTGGCTGGAGATATCGGTTCCGAATACTTCAAAGTAGCTTCGAATAATCAACTCAATACAGATGCTCGTATACCTATAGAACAATTATCGAAAAACAGTACACACAGAGGAATTCCAATTCATGTAGCTGTGTGGCGTCAAAAAAGCAGAGTCCGCGTATATATTGATGAGAAAAAAATATTTGATATCCCGCGTGCTCTTGAAAAAGGCGTAAATGTTAACACATTACGATTACAGAGTCAGATTTCTGAAGAAAACGAATATTTCTACATCAGTAACATCCGATATGCTGTTGGAAAACCCGACATGCGCAACAAGCTACTTACCGAAGGAAAATTAGTAACCTACGGTATTACCTTTGATACAAGCTCTGCATTACTTAAACCGGAATCTCACGGTACCCTTAAAAAGATTGCCACAATTCTTAATGAAAATCCGGAGATACAGGTGCAAATTGTAGGACATACAGATGCTGATGGAGATGAAAACTATAATTTGGATTTATCCATGATGCGGGCTTCAGCCGTAGAAGAAGCTTTAATTAATCAATTCGGAGTTTCCGCAGAACAACTTTCATCAAACGGAAAAGGAGAGACAGAACTCCTTGATACAGGAAGTTCATTAGAAAGCAAAGCCAAAAACAGACGGGTAGAATTTATCAGGCAATAAAAACTATCAATAGCTGCACCTAATCATTAAAGTATAAATCAAATGAAAAGACAATTTATCACCATATGGTGTGTATTCATCACATGTCTCACACATGCACAGGGTTTTAATAAAGCCCAAGGACAAGCTAAGGACATTTCTTTAGATAAAAAGGGAAGAGTATTCATTATAGGAATGCGTAATAATCAACTTACTTTCAATACCAGGCAAAAACGGTTTGTATCTTTTGAAGGTACTCAACCAGAAGCTACACAACCTACAGCCACTTTTCGTAACCCTAATTATAACAGGTATACTAATAACAGTAGCAGAAGCAGAAGGGCTTTTTATTATCCACACGATGATGTTCTGGATTTATTAAAAAGTCAAAAATACCTGGATGTTTGTTTAACAGGAAAAGATGCTGTGTGGGTTATCAAATCTGATGGAAAAATCTATTACAGATACAACGGTAGTTTACGGCCTCTTAACAAAGGGGGTGCTAATAACAGGCGTATAGCAGCTGTAGACGGTAATAAATTCTATACCGTTAAAAGAGACAACTCTATTTGGGAGTATAAAAACGGCAGAGGTACAAAATTATCTGGAGCCGCATTGGATATCAGTTTAGACCACAGAAAAAACAAATTATATGTCATAGGCAAATCCAATCGGATTTTTATTAGAAATACGGTTAAAAATCGATGGGAGTTAATTTCAAATACCCGAAATGATTTTAAGAAACTATCTGTTAATAATGCCGTGATATGGGCTGTGACTACAAACGGAAACATTTACAGCAATGCTATTCATAGTGCAGTATATGATTACCAACAAAATACTGGAAATAGAGATTATAAAATAAAGGTTACTCTTCTTCATCTATCATGTAAAAAAGCCTGGGACAATGATAAAAAAGACGATTATATGGTGTCTTTTAAGGCTAATGTAAAAGGCACAAAAAGCTTTAATATGAAAAACAGATCTCTTAATCGCATCTCTACTATAGTAAAAAGTTTTGGCACTCCTAATTCTTTGTATATCAAACGAAATAAAGGAAACAGAGATCACGCAAGAGTACAATTACATGTACCTGAAAAAAGATCAGTAAACATTAATAATTCCGGTGTATTTGAAATCCCAACGTACTATGTAAATAAAGGTAATGTTTCTCTGGAAGTGATTGTTAGTGCTGATGAAGTTTCAGAACGCATAACACCTGTTTTAAATAAAACGAATATGCTGAATTTAAAAGAAATCGTTAGCTATTTGTCAGGCAAAAAGCCTATAGGAAGATACAAAGAAGTAAAAAGCGTTCCTTACTCTTTTACAAGGGGCAATACCCTTGTAAGTGGCAGATCGATATACTATGATATGGGACGTGGTTACGAAAGTGTCAATCTTACCAAAGAAGGGAATCGTTTGGTTGCCAATGTGACGGTATCGGGCAGTAAATCAAAATCGGTATGGGGAAGCACAAAAACTACTCAACCTGACATTACGTATCGTTTGGAGCTTGTTGAATAACCAGAGGATCGGTCAAACTATAAAAATATATCACAATAAATACTCAAGAAATGAAAACAACTATAACAAGAATATTACTATTTCTTTTATGCACCGCAGGAAGTGTGCAATTAACAGCACAATCCAAATGCAAAGACGATGTTTATGCCGGTAGAGAATGGACTGGAAAATGGAATACTTCTTTTGGAGAATTAGTATTAATTCAAAGAGGTTCAAGTGTAACTGGGAGATATCGTAACCTGGGAGAAGTTAAAGCTATCTACAATAAATATACCGGGAAACTGAAAGGTACATTTACGAATAAAGGCAGCAAAGGTAGTTTTGAGTTTGTATTGATCTCTTGTTCAAATTTTAGAGGTAAATGGGGATGGGGTACTGCTTTAAATAAAGGAGATTGGTCTGGGAAAAGAGCTAGTAGAAATACAACCAATCGTGTTACCAGAACTAATACCGGATCTTATAAACTCAAAATAACGCTCGATTATGTAAAGTCTTCAGGTACTTGGGACAGGGATGGTAAAGATGATTATATGCTTCATTTTTTGCCTACATTAAAATTAGATGGGAGAGCGCAAAAAATGAAGTATAAGAAATATGGTCGAATCAAAAACCAAATAGAATCATACGGTCCATCAAGTGCTTTGCACATTAGAAGAACAAAAGGGCAAAAAGATCATGCCAGCGTGCAGGTACACCTCTACAAAGGACATAAAATGAATATAGGGAATTCAGGAATTTTTGAAATCCCCAAAAACTACAGGATAACAGATTCCGGAACAGATTTCAATATAGCTATAGTAGCAGACGAAGTTTCTTCTAAAACTGAACGTATAATGACCAAAAATTATAAACTGGATTTAAAATCTATACTTGATTTTTTAACCGGGAAATTATATCCGGGAAATCGGAGAGATTTCATGGAGGTTATACCACCTAGTTCTTCGGGTCTAAAAGGGACACAAATTCAAATGCGGAATAATAAAAGATATGTCTACAACAATGAACATGGAGAAAAAAGACTTAATAGAGATGATAGGTCAGGTCTTGAAGTACGGTATGTTATAGAACTCGTAGATTAAAAATTCTCAAACTGATAAATAGTAAATAAACAGCAGATATGAAAGTAATTGTAAAAATCATCCTTTTAGTAGTCTTTGTCTTGGGTTCAATACAAACCAGGGCTCAATCTGTAAAAGGTACACTAACGCTAAATAACAGTAATAAAATAGAACTAAGCCCTGAAAATAATTCGGTAGTATCTCTTTTTAGGGATTTCAAAATGAAAAAGTATGCAATGCAATTTCATTTTAAAGCTTATAATGTTCCAAAAAATATCTATGGAGAAACCGTTGTACTCTTCAATTTTATTACGCAAATAAAAAAAGATGGAAAACTCATCAAAGAGATAAAACGAGAAGAACCCCTCCCCTATTTTCCGGGGGATATGTTCTTAGCCCCTGAGTCTTTTGATTTTATATCTATACTTGGAAGTATTGATGGTAATGACACGAGAAATTCAAAATACCTGGGCACTTTACCCGCAGGAGAGTATACAATAGTTTTAGATATTGTTCCTTTAGGTTTTGAGGGAAATATAAATCCGCTTGAGATCTATTTTGCATTACGAAAAAGACCTACCCGTTAACATAAAACTATAGTAATGAACAAAATAAAATACATTATAATAAGCTTCTTTATTTTAACATTTGTATCCTGTAAAGCACAAAATAGTATAGAAAATAAAGAAACACCTCAGGTTTGGTATTCTTATAATACGGAAGGTGAATTAGGAAGCTGTACATTTTATAAAGACAAAATTGTATTTAAATCTCCAATAACTTCTGAAAGTGAAAAAAGTGTATCTGTTACATATATTGAGAAACGTTTAAATACTCAGCATTTAATCGTACGAAACGATTTAAAAAAACCACCTTATGCTGTTATAAAAATAGAGAAGGGTGCCTCAATATTAAAAATGTCATCAGTTATAACAGGATCGTCTGTAAGTTCATTAGAAGAAAGTTTTAAAGAAAATACGCCTCCTGCCTGGATGAGTTTAATAGAAAGGCATTGGTATACGAAAGAAAAAACAGATCGGTTAGAAAAAGCTCCGGGCCTGGATGAATTGAAACGAGAAGATCTTTTGACCTCCTTACAATGGCGGCCACCTCTTTCAGAAAAATTACAACAATACCTGGAAGATACTAAAAATGAACGCCCATTTATGATCTACAGATTTGTAGAAAACTACCGGAACCAGAAACTGGTAGAATTAGGATATAATCCATACAAACGTGTAATATATAATCTTCATAAAAAATTTGAAGATGATGAGGAGATTATGAAATTATTGAATGAAGAAATCAAATTTTAATCATTCAATTTTTATATGCATAATTTAAGTTTAAAATAGCACTTAAGTTTTAGCAAAGTAATGAAAAGCCTGATGCAAGCATCAGGTTTTTTTATGACATAAAAATTCTTTTAATTACGTAAGCTTTAAATAAAATTATGGTTACTTTTATAGCATGCACCAAAGCGCTAAAAATAGACTCATATTCTTTGGCATCCTTCTGTTTTTATTTTTCAGGGTAGGTAATCTTCATTCTTTCTCACATATTACTGATGATATTGAAATTGAGCATTGTGAACCGTGCAAAATGATTTATTTAAGCCAGGAAATTTCTTTTCTGGAAGATAATAATCTAACAAATTTTGATTTTACTTTAGAGTCTTTTATCATAAAAAAAGTCGCTCTAACAGATTACAAAGAGCCTATCCATTGTTTTGTTTCTCCCTCTTTTATACTAAATAAACCTCCTCCTTTTCTTTAAAAAGAGTTGTTTTAGATATATTGACTCAAGGTCAAATATTTCTAAAATCGAATGGTTTTCAGGCACTGTCATGACTTGAATCCATGCAATTAAATCACTGTTTAGTATATCATTTCAACACACCATTTTTTAAAGTAATTTAAAATGTTATCCCGACGACTTCCAGGATGTAAACTTTTAGAAAAAGACGAAGATTTGCTTGCCATTTCCAGTCGGGATATCCAGGTAAAAATTCGTCTATCTAATACTGCAAAACATAGCTTAATAACAGAAATACAATGTGAATTAAATCAACCGGACCATAGTGTCTCCAAAATAGGAAATCTTACTATTTTAAATGAGGGCCTTGAATCTGTCTGGAACTTTAAAGAAATATCAAAATAATTATATAACCTCTTAAATTTAATACTAATGAAAATTAAAAAACGAATACTTACAACCGGAGCTTTGACGTTAGCACTTCTAACGTTTAGTTGTAAAAATCAGAATAAAGAAGATAATACTACTTCCAATACAGAAGAAGAAGTAGTAGTTGAAGTTCCTGATATAGAAATACAAAAACTCACAGATTCTCCTGAGTATAAAGATGCATCATTATCATTGAATACCGACAAAGTCATGGAAATTGCTGAAGAAGGAGAAATTGATTTCAATTTTACCGTTGAAAATTATGAGTTAGGAGCGCAAACAGCGGGACCGAATCCTCAAATACTTGCAAATTCCGGAAAAGGGCAACATATTCACTTCATCTTAGACAACCAACCTTATTCTGCACATTACGAAGCAAGTTTTAAAAAAGAAATTCCGAAAGGAGTCCATCATTTAGTAGCTTTTTTAAGTCGTTCATATCATGAATCAGTAAAGAATGATAATTCTGTTATCGTACGAAAATTAGTTATAGGAGATGAAGCTGAAGATGTTCTTGGAATAGATGTAGACACGCCTACACTAATCTATAGCCGTCCAAAAGGTGAATATTCAGGAAAGGATACAGAAAGTGTATTATTAGATTTCTTTGTACTGAATACTACCTTATCTGAAGATGGTAATAAAGTACGAGTTACAGTGAATGACAAGGAATTTATAGTAACCGAATGGGTTCCCTACGTTCTTAAAGGGCTTCCAAAAGGGGAAGTAAAACTTAAACTAGAGCTTATAGACAATCAGAATAATCCAATTGATGGGCCTTTTAACATTGTAGAACGTTCTATAACCTTAAAAGAATAATAGTATTTTTTAATTTAACTGATGAACCTCCTCAAAATTGAGGAGGTTCGTTGTTTTCAAGGTTAGCAATGGTATTTTCTAACTTCTGCTGTTTTGATCATCTTAAATTTTTTTAAAAAATAGCAACAAATATAAACGCAACAGAGTTGCGTTTGAAAAATTAAATTATTTTTGCACTTGTAAATCAAATTTCTTTTATAGCGAAGAAATACATAGTGATAATAATTTTACTTTATGAATTTCAACGGACTGATTCCAAGATCGGATATTATAGGAGCTTTTGCCAGTGTATTATGTTTAATTCATTGTTTAACCACTCCATTTCTTTTTATTTGGTATGCTGGTTCTAACATAGCAGGAAAAACAAATTTATGGTGGTGGAGTATTTTAGATTTAATTTTTCTCACCATTTCTTTATTTGCTGTTTATTGGTCGGTTAAGACAACTTCTAAAAATTGGATACGAATTATACTTTGGGCAAGTTGGATATCTCTGGCGCTAGCAATAATCAACGAAAAGTTATCCATTGTACATTTAGGAGAAATAGCAGTATACATTCCTACAATTAGCCTTGCCTTTTTTCATATTTATAATAAAAAATATTGTAAGTGTAATGATGAAAGTTGTTGTTTGAATGAATAAAATATAAAAGGCTTTTTTAAGCCTGTTTCTTTTGACCAAAGAAAAGATACTGTATTGACCAGGTTCTAAGAAGGTTATAATTGAATAGTTTTCTGATTTTTTCAAGCACCTTATGCTTTAAAATTTTCATGAACCTCCTCTATCATATTAATCAGCCTGTCTTAAAATCTTCTCCATTTTTCTTCCTCTGGCCAATTCTTCTACCAACTTATCCATGTATCTTGCTTGCTTTGTCAATGGAGTTTCTATTTCTTCTATCCTGTAACCACAAATAACTCCCTTTATTAGGTGCGCATTTGGATTCAATTTTGCATTAGCGAAGAACATTTCAATAGTTACTTTTTTATCCATCAGTTCTTTCAGTTTTTTCTCATCAAAACCTGTTAACCATTCTATCACCTGATGTAATTCTTCTTTTGTTCTGCCTTTTTTCTCTACTTTATTAAGATAATGAGGGTATACCGATGCAAATATTATTTTTGCAACTCGGGCATCATGTTCTGGTGTTGTTTTCATACGCTCTTAGTTTCTCTGATTATCTTTTATATTCTTATTGTGCTTTCAGCATTTTCACCTTTTAAAAATATTTAGCATCCTTACCAAGAAGTTTTCATCATCATCCGCTAGAGATTAAAGTTACTAATTTTCAATGAAGTACTGATTTTATTTATTCTTCTTAGTCTGATATATCATTCTGACCAAATAAATTGAATATAATATTCTTGAAGATTATATATAACATAAAGGTTGTAATAATCTATGATGAAGAAACATCAAAACTTCAAAGTTTAGGAAAAAAACGCCCTGTTGATTTTTTATAAGTATCATAACCTGGAAATTTTTTTTCTAATAATTTTTCCTCGTAAGATGATTTCAAATAAAACAGTAGAAATAAAGAAACAGTGATTAAGAATTTATAAGAAGAGTTTGTATATGAAGCATATCCTAATGCTAAAAGTAGAATTCCGGTATAAATAGGATGCCTGATAAATGAGTAAAGTCCTTCTTTAATAAGTTTAGCATCAGTTTTTGGACTGGGGAAAGGAGATAAACTCCTTTTTAATTGAAGTATAGATACAATCAAGATAATAATTCCATTTAAGGCGATAATTAATCCAACAGTTCTGAATATTCCGGGGATATTTATTTCTATAAAATTAATGGTTAAGAAGTATAAAGTAAATAAGATCACCTGAACAAAAACAAATATTAAATCTTTTATACCTAGCTTCATAACTAAATTTAAATTATACTTTAATATTAAACAGAATATTAAGCTTTTTCATATAATTAAGGATAAAAATCTTATTGGTTTAAAGGTTATGATGAGTCTCCACAACCTATTTCAACGCAGTCGATTTACGGATTAAAAAAAGAAAAATCTAAAAAAGCATTACTACTCTTTTTTAATTTGCTTTTTACTCCACTCTTTATATCCACCTTTATAATCATATATCTTAGTAAAACCCAACGCAATCAATTTATTGCTAGCATGGCGGCTTCTCACACCAGAATGACAATAAATATATACTGGTTTGGTTTTATCTAATTTTTCAAATTGAATAATGAAATTTCCTAGATCATAAAAATCAATATTTATAGCATCATCAATATAACCCGCTTTATATTCTCCCGGAGTACGAATATCTATCAATTGAACATTTTTACCTATTACTTCGTTCTCAATGATATCGATACCTATAATCTTTATTTTCTCAGATTGTTGTCCGGCACATGAAATTGAAGTCAATAGTATAATCAAGATCAACCTTTTTTTCATCTGCTTATTGTTATTTTTCAATAATCATTAATCCATACTCAGGTTTTGGTTTCCAAAACTCTTCTTTTACTTCATTCAGTACTCGTAGAGCAAGTAGTATCTGTAACAGGTATACCCACTTCTTTAATTGCTGTAAACCCTCCTTTGATATCAACAACATTATGAATACCTCTACTCTTTAAAATAGATGCAGCAATCATACTTCTATAACCTCCTGCACAATGGAGGTACATTTTTTTATCGGAAGAAAATTTTGCAAAGTGATCATTTATATAATCTAAAGGAGTATGATTGGCATTATTCATATATCCTGCAGTAAATTCTCCTTGTTTTCTGACATCAAATATTGCTGTTTCACTATCACCATCTATAATCGTTTTAAACGATTCTGCTGTAATTGATTCAACCGTATCATATTCTTTTGATTGCTTCCAGTTTTCAAAACCACCATTTAAATATCCTAAGGTATTGTCAAATCCTACCCGGGATAAGCGCGTTATGGTCTCTTCTTCTTTTCCTTCCGGAGTTATCAAAAGTATAGGCTGTTCTACATCTCCTATTAAAGCCCCTACCCATGGAGCAAAACTCCCCCCAAGTCCAATAAAAATTGATCGGGGTATATGTCCTTCAGCATAGTCATCCTGACTTCTGACATCAAGAATCAATGCGTTTGTTTCATTAGCAACAGTTTCAAATTCATCAGGATTCATTGCACGTGTACCACGTTTAATCACTTGATCTATATCTTCATACCCTTCCTTATTCATCTTTACATTTAAAGGAAAATATTTAGGTGGCGGCAATAAGCCTTCTGTTACTTCTTTAACAAATTCTTCTTTTGTCATGTTTGCACGTAAAGCATAATTGGTTTCCTTTTGATCCCCAATTGTACCTACCGTTTCTTTGCTCAAATTTTTTCCGCAGGCAGAACCGGCACCATGAGCCGGGTAAACAATGACATCATCTTCTAAAATCATAATTTTATTGCGAAGACTATCAAATAGTATCTCAGCCAACTGCTCTTGTGTAATATGATTTGCTTTTTGTGCCAGATCTGGGCGTCCTACATCTCCTAAAAACAACGTATCTCCGCTAAAAATTGCATGATTTTTACCGTTCTTATCTTTTAACAAGTAAGTTGTACTCTCCAGGGTATGTCCAGGCGTATGTAATACAACAAATGTGAGTTCTCCTAATTTAAATTCCTGACCATCTTGTGCTATAATTGCTTCAAAAGAAGGTTCTGCATTTGGCCCATAGACAATCGGGGCATCAGTTTCTTTAGATAAAGTAAGATGTCCGCTTACAAAATCAGCATGAAAATGAGTTTCAAAAATATACTTAATCTTAGCGTTATCTGCTTTAGCTCTGTCAATATAAGGCTTAACTTCTCTTAACGGATCAATAATAGCCACTTCTCCATTACTTTCAATATAATAAGCGCCTTGTGCTAAACATCCGGTATATATTTGTTCAATCTTCATAAGTCGATAATTTTATCAGAATCACATTGATGATTATTGATTTTTAAAATAACATAAAATTCAATCATCAAAAGTACTGTTTTTAAATTTTTATACTTCTTTTTAAATAGAAAAACTCATCCATAATGATAATGAATGAGTTTTAAAATTGGACTGGTAACTATATATCTAGTTTTTAGCTTTACAAGTATTTAATCCTACCAAAGAATACAGTGGACAAAAACTAATAAAGCTGGTTACTAAAAATACAACAGAAAGCCCCATTAAAACATAGGCTAACGTGCCTTCTATTACGTTTGTAAAGTATAAACTTATTATGATTGCTGCTGCAAGAAATCTAATAACTTTATCGGTTACTCCCATATTTTTTTTCATATCTCTTTATTTTAAACGGTTAAAAAATTAATGATCAATACTATTCCTGATACAATACCTGCACAAATAATACAAACAAGTACAAGTTTTAATAGTTTATCTTTTTTCACAATTTGTAAATGTTATAGTATAAACTGGTATTATTTCTAAACAAAAATAAATGGCTATACGATAAAAAACAGTGACATTTGTCACAAGAGATGAAAAGAAAATATATTAATATTGCTTATCTTTTTATCTTTTATACTTGCTATAAAACCATAATTATGAATTTTAAATTAATAACTACTGTCCTTTTATTTCTAATGGCTTGTACCGAAAATGACAATACAGATTCAGCTTCCAATAATGAAAACAGATTGGCCAGAATAATCAGTGTTTCAGCATCAGGAAGTGTCAATAATTACATATTTAGCGTTGGTATTGAAAGTCCTGATACCGGATGTGATCAATATGCAGATTGGTGGGAAGTTATTTCGGAAGATGGGGAATTGATATATCGAAGAATTCTGGCACATAGCCATGTTAATGAACAGCCTTTTGTAAGATTTGGAGGCGCAGTTAAGATAAGTAACACTCAAAATGTTTACATACGTGCACACATGAATACTACCGGATATGGTACCCAGGTATACAGAGGCAGTATTTCAAACGGATTTACCAAATTTGAACTGGATAAAAATTTTGCAAAAGATTTAGAAACCTCTGCTCCACTTCCTAACGGATGTGCTTTCTAAAATAATAACGGAATGAGAATTACTGGTAAAAACAAGTTATTTTTAAACCCTTGAAAATCTATATAAATAATGGAATATATCTATGCTTTTATTAATGCTTTTAAAGGCTCTTTAAACTGGACATGGAAATCTATTCTCTTTGAAGTTCCCTGGTATTCTAATTTCTTCTGGGGACTTGTATTAATTTCTTTGTTGGTTTGGGGGCTAGAAATGTTATTCCCGTGGCGCAAAAATCAGTCGGCTTTTAGAAAAGATTTTTGGTTGGACGGGTTTTATATGTTTTTTAATTTCTTTGTTTTTTCTATCGTAATTAGCGGTTTTTATAAGGTTCTGGAAATTTTTTTCAATAGCATAGGTATTACTGCAAAAACGCTTGCTATCATTGATCTGTCTACACTTCCAGCCTGGAGTCAATTATTGATTTTCTTTATTGTTTTAGATTTTGTACAATGGTTTACACATACATTACTGCATAAAATACCTTTTTTATGGCAATATCATAAGGTGCATCACAGTGTTAAAGAAATGGGGTTTGCGGCACATTTACGATACCATTGGATGGAAAATATCTTATACAAACCTCTAAAAACATTTGGATTAATGATTTTGGGTGGTTTTGAACCGGAACAAGCTTATATTGTACATTTTATTGCTATAGCTATTGGTCACTTTAATCATTCTAATATTAAAATAACCTGGGGACCTCTAAAATATATTATCAATAATCCTGTAATGCATCTGTATCATCATTCTTATACACTGCCCAAAGGCAGTTATGGAGTAAACTTTGGTATTAGTTTGAGTTTGTGGGATTATATTTTTAAAACCAATTATATCCCTGAAGATAGTGGTACTATACGTTTAGGCTTTGAAGGAGATGATACTTTTCCTAAAAATTTTCTGGGTCAGAATTTATACGGATTCAACAGAAAAAAACAAACTCATAAAAAAGACTGATTACTATTATCCTGTATATTCTATGCTTTTTTGATTTAATTGTACATAGCCTTCATGTTCTAATTTCTTTAGTAATCTAGATATTACTTCTCTGGAAGACCCTAGTTCATCTGCTATATGCTGATGTGTGGTTTTGATGATATTAGTTTCTTTGACGGCTACTTCTTTTCGAATATATGCCAATAATCTTTTTTCTTTATTAGAAAAAGTCAGCATCTCTATCGTGTTTAGTAACTCGTCAAATTTTGCATTAAATAAACTATAAATAAATTCATTCCACTTTGGGTATTTATTTGCTATAGCCAATGCTTTATCTGCCGGTACTAAGACAACTTCTGCTGTCTCTTCAATAACAGCTTTGACCTGGCTCAATTGATTTCTTATGAGATTGGTCATAGACATGATACAACTTTCTCCAGGTTGTATATAATAAAGAAGCATTTCATTTCCTTGCTCCGGCTCTTCTTTGTATACCTTAGCTAATCCGGACACCACCAAAGGGATCACCTTTACATAGGAATCTTGTTTTAAAATAATAGTTCCTGCCTCAAATTTTTCAATACGACATATTGTTATTAGTTCGGATTTTAATGCAGGTATTTTTGCCAATTCTGGAAAATAAATATCTAGTGCTTTAGAAATCAATGTATAACTATTTTATTTTTAAAATTTTTAGTTTAAGTTTTATACTCTGATATAAGGTATAATTTTTTTATCAATATACCTCAGGCATTATTTATAATTTAATCTTAAAAAAAATTTTGAAATAAGCTAAAGCGTCCTATATTTGCAGTCGCAAAAAATAATGTCTTTTTTATTCTTTTGCTCTTTTAATTAATGACCTGGTAGCTCAGTTGGTAGAGCATCTCCCTTTTAAGGAGAGGGTCCTGGGTTCGAGCCCCAGCCAGGTCACAGTCAAGCGTAAAACCTCTGCAAAATTGCAGAGGTTTTTTGTTTTAGAGAAATAGTAGGCTTGCCTGATTATTTTCGATAAAACAAAAAATAGAAAACCAAAAGGTTTTTGGGTTTTACATTTGCAGTATGGAATCGCTGGGTCCAACGAGCGAAGCGAAGTTAATCTCAGCCAGGTCACTAGAATTTAGTATCATATGGAATTATAAAGCCTGTTATTTAATGATAACAGGTTTTTTCATTTTATATAGTTTCATTTAACACTACTTAAAAGCATATTAAAAGCGACCTATTCGGTGACCTTTTTTCCATATATCAAAGGGGCACCGAATCAATATTATCTTCAAGATCAGTTCTAAGTTCTTCAATTTCATCATAATATTTATCATAAAAGTTATGCATATCGCAATAGTAAACAAGTGAGCTAATCATACCATTAATACAACCGTATTTTTGTAAGTCTTAAAAGAAGGTTTTTATATCTTCATGATCTAATGCCTCACTAGCTACATAAGCTTTTAGTGTATTAGACTCATTTACAATAATCCTTTTAAGCCGTTTTTTTATGTGCTTTTTCTTCATGACAAAATATTTTAAAATTTTGCCAGCGACCATTGAAAAAGCTAAAAAAACAAGTAGGAATTGCAGCGCAAGCATTTCTTGTTTTTTTAAAAAGATTTTGAAATAGCTTTGCCTAGTACAAGTTAAAATTATAAAAAACTAATAATCAAGAAATTAAAATAAATATTCAAGCCCCAGCCAGTCACAACTTATTTACTAAAATCACACAGTTTATAATTCTCCAATATGTAAAGATTTCGGATATTCAATTGTATTAAGCCATATGTACAAACTATTCTTGTAATTTGGCGCATACTTTACAACTAGAGTTTCAAATTTTTTATAATTAATTGAATTCAGTTGGAAAAGTTCTTTTAGAAACTTATCATATTTTATGTCCCCCATCTCATTCCACAAGTGATAAAGGAATAATTTCACTCTATCCGATAGAATAAAGACATCTTTGTATAGACCAATTTCACTAAAGGATATTTTTAGAATAGGCTTTTCAAAAGGAAGTAAATTTCCTCTTCCGTCTTCTCCTGTCCGCTTTTTTTTGATATAATTTTTTTCTACTTTTTTCATGTATTTCTTTAAATCAAAATCTTGATTGTATTTTGTAATTTTTTTTAACCCATAAAGGTGAAAAAAACTTGGAAAACCTTCAACTACAAGAGCATTAAATGGATTCTTTTTTAGAACAGGAATTGATACATAAGGATGTACAAGTTCATGTGCTATAGTCAATCTTGAGTGTAAATCTGTACTTAAATTTTTATAAAGGTTTGTCGAAATTCCTATTACATTTTGACTTGAAATATTACCGTATTCTGGCATTTCAACGATGTATAATGATGAAGTGTCATTTTGAATACTTCGAAGGTTTGAGTAAAACAGCTTTTTAAGTTTTAAGGTATTATCAATTATTTTTTCACCACTCTGTCGATCATTTGTATAATAAACAGAGATATTATCTCTTGAAATAATTTCATATGGCCTAGCGGTACATTGAATCTTAGACATTTTATTTTTTCCAGGCATCCATTCCGCTGTATAGATTTCATCTTCAATAGTCTCACTTAACAATTTTCCTGTAACAACTGCTTTAAACTTTGAAGGAAGTTTTACGGTGATTTTTTTGAAATTAACTTCGTAATCATCTTCATAAGGTCTTTGAAAAATAGGAAACCATGGAGAATAATAATGACCTCTCAAAAAAACACCTTCTGTCTGGTTAATTCTCATGTAGTCTGACAAACTTCTAGTTCTTGAAGGATTCATGAATCCTGAATAATATATTGTTAGGGTTTTCTCATGAATTTCATCAGGAAAATCAATTGTTGTCTTTAAACCTATATTACTATAATCATATTCATAGAACACCTTTTCTGATTTATATTTTATGACGCTTTGTCCTGAAGAAATGGAATCAACTTTCAATTCTCCATGTAAATAGAATGATATTGTATCAATGTTCTGATTTGAGAATTCAACCCTGGTACTTCCCCTCATGAAAGATTTGCTAGAAACTGGATATCCCCACATTTGAGCATCTTTTGGAAAAAAATGAACATCAATGGTGTAATCATTTACCTTTTGAGCTTGAATAATGTGATTACTTATAGTTAAAATAATACTTAAAAAGAACAATTTTTTCATATGTAAAGTGAATTAAGATTTTTATATAAGACTAAAGTTTTTATGGAATGTTGCATAACTGAGTCCACACAGAAACTTCATTTTCTAGATTTATTACATTTTAGCTAGGGATCTATGCAATTTAAGAATGATTGATACAGTTACTTTTTGAAGTAATTTGTGTTTTATGAGTAAAACAAATCCATATTAATTTTGACCTCGAGGTCGCTGGGTCAGACGAGTAAAACGAGTCAACCCCAACCAGGTCACGAAGTGAAATAGAAAATCTAATGGCAACATTAGGTTTTTTTATGGAATAAATTGGGGCGAGAAGTTTATACCGAAGTTAACCTTCTATTTCTCTAAAACAAAAAATGGAAAACCATCGCCAAGTATATTTTAGTCAGTTTTTTTTTAAGTTTAAAAAGTAGGAAATTTATATTTTGAAATTAATTCCTAATTAATTACGGGAATTATTACTTTTATTTTTTAATAAATAATTACGGTTTCATAATCAGTTTTACACCAATCAATTACTTTTCCACCGGCATCTAATTCGATATGGTATATCTTTATAAATCTTTTATAGGATTCACAAACATTAACAAAAAATCTATTTGAATCCGTTTTTGAAGTCATAGGGTAGCTAATAAATAATCTAGGGAAACTACTTTTTCCATTCCGTTTTATTTCTATTAATTCCTCAAATACAGCTCCTCCTTCTGGAAACCGCCAAATTCTCAAAATCTCATCTGGTTCATGAAAATCTGATACTCCGATTTTTTTCAGATCAGAAGGAATTGATTTTGGTTCTCCCTTTTGGTTTGAACAGAATAAAATTAAAATCAATATAATTCCGTATTTCATTTTCAACTTGTTATCAATAGTTTTAGCTATAGTTAGGAGACGTGTTAACCATTGTTTTTTATTCTGCTTTAGTTTTCATCATTTTATAAGGCTCCAACTTATTCACATCAATTATCTTATTTGTCTTCTCATCAAAATTGTTCAATTGGGTATTCATTATAAAATATATATCTCCGTTTAAAATATCAAAAGTGGTAGGCGTATTAAAATTCTCTGTAAACTCAATTAGTTTTTTGCTTTCCAGAATTTCAGATTCAGTTGTGTTAAGAGTGAATTTGAAAAGTCCATTTTTTGATTGATTTTTCCAACCATTTACTATTCCGTATAGGTTTTTTTTGTAGAATTTTAAACCATCTACACCCGAATAACCTTCGCTGGGTTTATTCACTAGTTTTTTTGATGCTGTTTTGACAATACAGATTCCTTTTTTTGATGCTAAGTATAAGTATTCGTCATTGTCCGAAATGGCAATTCCGTTAGAATTAGGAATTTGTTCAGAATCTAAATAGATTTCAATATTTTTATTTGGTCTTTGGATTCTGTAAATTTTATTGCTTTCTGAATCGGTAATAAAAATTTCATTAGCAGAACTAATTGCTAAATCGTTCCAATAATGAAAATCTGAGTTGTCAAGAAAATAAGAATCAATAAGGTCTCCCGAAGATAATTGTAACAGTAAAAGAATTGATTTATTTTTTCCAGTGGTAAGGCTATTGCCTAAAGCATATAGGGTATCACCCTTTATAGTCATTCCAAAACCTGATAAATAGTTGTATTCATTTGTTACCAGGAAATTTTCTGGATTGTACCCATCAATTGTGCTACTTACTATTTTTTTATTTTTCAAACTATTAAGATATACCTTTTTTGTCCTTCTATCTATTGCAATGCCTTCGGGAAATAAATCTTGTTCAAAAGGTAATTCAATTATTTCAGTTTTTTGAACTGAACACGAAATCACGAAGAATAGAATTGAATAGAAATGTGTGGATTTAAACTTGAACATTTTTTGCTGGCTTTATTATTTCTTGAACGATTTTTTTACTGCCTTCAATTACTTTTTTATCAGGATTCTCTTGTTGCTAACGGTTCGTATAAGAATAATTGCGTGATTAAGCAACTAACTTAACAAAAATGGAACAAACCAAAGGAAAATCCTGCGGATTTTCCGAGTAGGCACGAACCAAGTTATTATTTTTATACTTTGTTGTATGCAGTTTTTTTATTATTGATCAGTTCGATTGAAGTTATTGCAGTCCAACCAAAAACGATAATAAATACTAATCTGTGTGTAATTGGCATTTACCATAACCCAAATACAAAACCAATCATTGACAAGATTAGAATGATAGCAGTCACGGTTTAAATTTACTAATTTTCAATAAAGTATTAATGTTTGAAATTCTGAGTGGATTCTAGTTTGTGCTGAGTACAATTGAAGCATAGTCGAGTCTGCTTTAATTGCGGTTATACATTGTTGTGCACTGGCTTTTATTTTCCATTAGCGTAAAAATCCAATAGTTCATAGGTCAATTTCGGAATATTTTTTCTCGTATCTCGGTCAATTCCTTTCACATTTTGTAATTCCGATTTGAGTTTTAAATACGTGCTGTTTTTAATACTCGATATTAAATGACCACCAGAATTTAAATCTTTTTCCATTTTTTCTTTTAATTCCGATGTGTCGATTTCAAGATTTTCAATGAAATGAAATCCAGTTTTAAGAAGGTCACTCTTTTCAAATTGTTTTGCCTGTTTTTGTAGAAATGACTTTCCGAATTTTTTAAAGTCTTTAGCTATTTGTTTGACAATTTCCGTTGTGGTTTTAACTCGACCATTATGAAAGTAGTAAGCTTCCTCAACAGGAATCACTCCGGTTCCTTTTTTTAGGACAATCAAGTTAACATGTCTGTTAATTAGTCCAGTATTGTAACTGTTAGACCTTAAATAGTTTTTATTTATTCTTGATGCTACAGAACAGCTAAAGCTTCTGTCTTTTAGTGCAAATATTATGTGCAGATGTTCATAAACATTTCGACAGTTAATTATTCGAATATTCTCGAATGTATAACAGCCATTCTTGTATTCTAAAAAATTGAATTCTGGTAATTCTCGTTCAAATTCGGATATCAAAATCTGTTTCACCTGACCTCTTTTTAATTCAGGTGAGTCATCTTTCTTTTCAATTTTCGATTTGATTTTTGAATACCAACTCATTTTTTTCAGCTTGTGCACAACGTTTCAGTTATGAGTAGTTGCGTGGGTTAGTACTTAACTTTGCAAGTACGCACCAAACTCAAAATCCACAAGGATTTTCAGAAGTAGACGAGAACTAGCAATTACTTTTAGCCATTGTTGTGTGTAGGTTTTTCACAGGTTTTCTGTTACCCATTTTAAAGCAAATCCATTGACTTCACTCAAATGGTCAATCCATTCTTTTTTGCCTGATTCATCGGTTTTAGTTTCCATAAAAAAGTGGTCGCAGTTTGGATATACTTTATAGGTCAAATTGTTTTTCCCTTTTCTTAAAAATTCAAGTTTCGCATAGTCCATATTTAAGATACTGTGATGGTCTTCTCCACCAGCCACGTAAAGGATTGGAATATTCAACTTCAGCATATTGTCAATTGGGGAATTCAAGGTAAAACTGCTCCATTTGTAATAGGTTTCTCCAAACCATTCTTTTGTCGTGGACTTAGGGTCTTTGTATATTTTTTCAAATTCTATATACAGGGAATCAATATTGGCTTGAGCTTCTTCGTTAGATTTTTCGCCTTTTAAGGCAGAAACCCTTTCATTAAGTATAAAATCATACAAATGATTAAGCGAGTTACCCATCATTGATATAACGTGGGTTACTTTTTTATTCTTTACTGCTACGGCTGGTGCCACTTGCGAGCCTTCAGAATGCCCCCAAACAATGATTGTAGATGTGTCAACCTTTAGTTTTTTCAATGCATCGTTGATAACCTTGTCTGCGGAATTTGCGCGCCAATCAAGACTATACTTTTCTCTATATCCTTTTTTCATTGGATACTGCTTTCTTCCTGATGGTGCAATTGTGATACTGTCAACAAGAGGTGTATTGGGTTTGCTAATGAGAATAACATGATAATAATTACTCATCGAATCAACATTCAAAGTAATACCACTGGAATATCTCCCATTTGGATTTAGCCAATACAAAGGAAAGTTTGTGGAACCTTGTAAATAGATAATCAAAGGCTTGCGGTCATCTATTTTATTTTTATAAATATGGTAATTAATGTCTCCAAGATTACTGTCACTAATGCTTTCGGTTTTCCATTTTTCAGTAATCTTTTCGTGCTGTCCATATGTAATTTTAGAGAATAACAAGACTAAAAAAAGGAAGTATATGGTTTTATTCATAAATGTAAACTTTGTTTTAACTTATACACAACATAGGAATATAATTACTAAAGTAACCATATATCTATTATACACACACTAAGATAATAAATCTTTTATGCCTGTAAATTTGTTTATAGCTATATGAATATATATTTCCGTTTTTTAGTAGAAATATGAACCAAGAGGTATTGTATATGCCTTAATATTAACTCTATTTTCCAGTAAATGTGTTGCAAAGTAATGTAGCGCTACTCGTTTATAATATTACCTCTAGCCTATTCAATTCTGAGCAGTATTCAACCAACATTTATTGAAAAACATTTCCAAGTGCATTACTCATTTTAATCCAAACCGATGCATTTTCACGAAGTCTCGATCTTTCTTGTTCTATATGAATAAACCTTCCTGTTGTATTGACTGCTGACACATCACACGGGCTAACCGATCCGTTTATTAAACGCCCTTGTGTATTGGTAAAACCTATAAGCCGATTCCAATCGGTATCTATATGAGCTATTCTAAAAGTCAATACATTATCTTCGGCAAAAAGTGCATCTCGAATTTGTGCAGCGTAATCTATATTTGGAGTTTCCCTGGTACCATTACTCATAATCACATAAGGGTCTGAATCTCGTTTACCAAAACCATGCAATTGTACAAAAACTGAATTTGTGATGTTATTAAATAAATTTTCAATTGTTCGCTGAAATGCAGAATTTGTATTGTGAGCTAAATCAGATACCCTGAATGCTTCATTAGTACCACAAGTACTTGTAGTTCCTGAACATGAAGATGATGTATTATTATTACAACGATGAGCACTATTGATAAATACAGCTCTTGCGAGGTTATTTTTAAAGCAAAATACAGTCTGTCTGCCGGTATTGGTATCATTTAAAATATGAGGGGCTGTGAGTATTAAATTATCTCTTAAAGAATTGTTGTTAAACACATATATCCCCCAATGATTTTGCTTATTACTTCTTTCTTCCAATATATAAAATACGTTGTTAGAGGAGTTTGTAATATCTGTAAATTCTGTGATCTGGTAATTTATTCCTGCAGATTGTATTACAGCCTCCGGAATATTATTTGCCAAAATAGCATCTATAACCGTATTCCATATGTTTAATTCGTTTGTTGTTGGTATTTTATAATTATTTCCTGAGCTTCCCGGTACCGCATCTATTAAACTTCCAATATATACTTCGATATCTCCTGAAGCTGTTTGAAGTTCCGGAATAATTTCTTCTAAAGTTGTTATAGATATAGCGCTACTAAGCTCTGATGAATTACCTGAGTTATCGGTAGCTAATACACGATATTGGTATAAAGTATCAGGATCTAAATTTTCGATAGTAAAAGATAAATTTCTTGTCGTAGCAATATTGACATCATTTTGATGTATCGAATAATCCCTTACACCTACATTATCAGTTGATGCATTCCAGGTCAAAACTACCGAAGTTTGTGTTATATTAGAAGAAGCCAATCCTGTAGGGGTTGAAGGAGCTTCATTATCTATCATTGGAGCCGGAAGTTCTACATCATCTCCACCTCCAGAAGAACAACTTAGTATTAGTAATGATAGCATCATCATTACTATATATCTTTCTCTTATGGTACTAAAAACAGAAAAGTTCATCAACCAGCTATTTATTAAATTTTACTTTCTTCTTCTAAGTGTTTTGTTTTCTCATTTTTCTGATTGAAACTCTGCATCAGTTGATAGACATAGGGAATTTGTTTTTGAAAACGCGTGAGTATATCATAAGAAATATTATCTCTGCTAAACGGTACTACTTTTACGTATTCTTGAATTTCACCAGCACTTCTACCGTATTTATAATCATATGGAAAACGTCCTTCTATATCTGTAACTACATTAGTATTATCTTTATTTGCAACACTTATATAAAACTCGCTATCTTTTATATTTCCATCAGGATTAAATAAGGACTCTTTTTTTAAATATTCATGCAATTCTTTAGCAGTATCTACTGCAGGGTCTATAAGCTTCACATTTTCTACCATAATATCCCTATATAAATAATGATCATTTTTATCCTTATAATGATATAGTTCATTAAGTACGTTATGGATTTCTTCTTTCATATATGGGTAATGCGTACATCCTAAAATTAAAGATTTTAACTTATTGTTTGTCTTAGATTGACGTATTTGTTCTAATAATGTCACCAAATGATACCTCACATAATTTTCTGCATCATTAATTTGTAGAATTGAGCAATCATCTGTTTTCTCAGAATCACATAACATTTTATTATTGTCAAAATCAAAATTATAAATATCAAAAAGTGTTCTGTCAATTTTTAAATCTCCTTGTAAACCGGGGCCTTTATATTCACTTCTTGGTCTTTTCAAGTTTTTGTTATAATAATCCGGGTCTTCATCAACGGCTTCTGCTATCCCTACACCTCCCTGAGAAAAAACTTCGATATTACCGGTATATCCCATCATATCTTTTAACTTCAGTATCGTATTGTGATATCCTTTAGAAGTCACAGTTCCTGCAGTTGCAAGAACTCCGATTATAGCATCTTCTTCTTTTTTTATGGATTCCAGTATTCCTCGTACACCAGCATCAATAACACCTATAACTTTAATATTAATTCCTGCTGTTTCCAGGAAATCTTCAATTTTTTCTTTACCATAAGCTGTTGCCGTATTACATGCTATCACTAATACTTTTACAGGTTGTTTATCGTTATTTACGATTTTATCATCAACATCAGAATAATATTTATTACTCAATAAAAATTGTGCATCTTTAATAATATGCTCATTAAGTAAATTTATTTTATTCTCTCTAGAATAATTACCGTAAGGCATATTAGCCTGATCTCCTAAATAGATGAAAGATTCTTTATTAAAATCCAAAATACCATCACTTCCATCCTCATAATTGGTATTATTATTTTCATCATAATTTACAATAGCTTTTAGAATGGTTAACCCTCCTGTCCCGGAGTCAAAAACACCAATTGGTAACGTTTTGTCTTTGTTTGGGTATGTGTCAAAATTTATATAATAAAAATTATCTTCATCGTTTATAATCGTTTCAACAATATCTTTTTTATTAGTGTCTTCTTGCCTGGTATCGCTTGTATCTTTTTTACACCTTACTATCAACAGGCTCAATACAATAAATAAGAGATTTCTTATTTTCATCTTTAATAGTTTTGAATTATTATACCTTCTTTTTGAGGGTACTACTTTAATTTGAAGAGATTCTTTATTCTTTTTTATTTAATACTTTACCATTTAAATCGCCGGTAAATTTTCCATTTTCCACAGATATTTTTCCATTTATAATACTGTAGATCAAACCTTCTGAGAGTTGAAATGCATCATTGTAATTTGCAATATCCCTAAACTTTTCAGGGTCAAAAATGATAATATCTGCATAGTAGTCTTCCTTTAAAACCCCTCTGTGAGGAATCTTAAATATTTCAGCTGTTTTTGAGGTACTTTTTTTAATAAATTCCCCTAAGCTCAGCACCTGTTTTTCTTTAACATATTTGTGATATTTACGAGGAAAAGTTCCGTATTTTCTTGGATGCCCTGTATTTCCGTCAGATCCGGTAACAACCCAATCCTGGTTCATAAAGTTTTCAATATCGTATGGGTTCATATTAAATGAAGCCACACGAACATATCCTGTTTTCAATACGGTATATACTGCCTCTTCCGGAGATGTATTCAATAACGCTGCAATCTCTAACAAAGTTTTACCTAAAAATCTATTGTCATCACATTTAACGATAAGTAGTTTATCAGGGCCTCCTCTCCTATTGATATTCGCCAGAGTTTCTTTAAGAATACGTTCCTTTAGTTTTGGAAGCGCTATCCTGTATAATAAAGAGTCTTTTCCTCCACTTTCTGCCCATCGTGGTGCCACAGCTGCATTAAGGCTGGTTGCAGAAGCATCGTAGGGGTATTGATTTGCTGTAACTTGAATTCCTTGTTTTTGTGCATTTTCTATGATTTTTATTATAGAATCACTCTGTTTCCAGACATCAACACCCAAACATTTAATATGTGAGATATGTATTGGTAATTTTGCATCACGGCCAATTTTTATGGCTTCGTTTATCGCAGAAATTAACCCAATTGTATTAGAGCTTTCATCTCGTAAATGCGTATCATAAATTCCATCATTCTCAGCTACCACCTTTGCTAGTGCAATTACTTCTTCTGTACTGGTATAACTTCCCGGAGCATAATACAAGCCTGTAGACATCCCAAATGCCCCGGCATCCATTTCTTCCTGCATGAGGTCTTGCATTTTAGACAATTGCTCCGGAGTAGGGTCAACATCACTATTTCCTATGACTTTCTCTAGTATTTCATGATGACCTATGAGTTGAACCACATTAGTTCCTATTCCTTGTTCTTCATAAAGTTCCCGGTATGTTTTTGTAGGGTAAAAACTATCTCCATCATTTCCTACAATTACTGTGGTAACACCTTGAAACAGGAAAGGTTTATTATGAGAAGTCTCGGCATCTTTCAAATCTCTGTCGGCATGCGTATGAGGATCAATAAATCCCGGGGAAATAATAAAACCTGATGCATCAATAGTTTTCTTTGAATTAATCTGAACACTATTTTTATCTCCGATAAATATAATTTTATCGTTTTTAATCGCTATGCTAACAATACTTGGGTCTTCAGTTATACCATTATAAACTATTCCATTTTCAATAAGTAAATCTGATTTAATCTCTTCTTTAGCACACGAGAGAAGAAAAAAACAATACAAAATACCTACTATTGATGGTGTTTTAAAATACATTTTCATTCTGTAATTGAGTTTATATACTCTAAAGCTTGTCATAACATTTGAATCTTATCTAAATAACTTTAAAGAATCACTTTATTAATGTTTTCATGAGAGAATTTGCATAGGTAATTGCTCTTTGTTTTATAATCTCTCTGTCTATTTCATCTCCTTCTTCATATGTAACAGCTTCACTTTGATATTCGTTAAAAAAATAATTGTAACAATATGGTAGTTCCTGACTGCGACGCCTTGCTTCTACTTTGAATGATGAACCGGTTTCAATATCTTTAATCCAATTGGGTATAATTTTTTGAGTCTTTTGCTCATTAATTGAATCTAAGACTAATAAATAAGGACCTGAGTAAGATGTATGGAAGTCTATTGCAAACTCTATTTCTGTTCCCTCACTCGTTTTATCATTTAAATATGATTTTACCATTTGAGTTTCGGGCTGCCTGAACTCTTGCCAATCTCTATTTAGGTCTGCCCCATTAGCATTATGTCTCCAATTCCCTGCATCGGCACCATCGGGATTTAGTAATGGAAACGTAATTATGTTATACTTTTCTCTAAACCGTTGTGCAACCTGTGAGTCGTTTAATAATGTTTCATAAAAAGCTTTAAAACCTATTGTGCCTCCGGGAATCTCAGGTGGGTGTTGTCTTGCAATTAACACCACTGCTTTTTTAAGGTCATTATTTGATGTCAAAACATACCCTTCATTATTTTTGACTGTTCGTCCTGCAACTTCTTTGCTTAAAAATGCCTTTTGATTTATCAGTGTATCCAACCATTGGTAAGTAGCTTCACTGGATTCCAACTCTTGTGCAGAAACATAAAGTTGGTCTTGAGAAACTTCTAATCGTATTAAAGCATTTCCCGAAATCGTATCTATTTCAATATTAGAAGCGTTAATTGTTTTCCAATTTTTTTTATCACTACTTAATTTTGGAATATACCGGTGTTTGTACTTTCCATACTCCAGTTCTAACCGGATTTCTTTTTTTGTTTCAGAAGATATTCCAAAGGCAAACCAGGGACTTTCATTTACAGGTTCAAATGCAGGATTTATATATGCTGTATATATATTATCTTCTTCATTATAGATAACACTATCAAGTCTTGCTCCAGGAAAAGAAGTGTCAAAATCTACATCAAGATGATGTTCGTGTTTTTTGATGCATGAATTTAAAATGGCTAAATATAAAACACCGAATACTAAAAAAGATGGTCGCATAAATTGTAAATGTTACTTTCTATTTAATTTAAATATCCAGGAACAGCAATATCTAACATGGTATGTAAGCCAGCAGGGGCTTTTAATACACTTTTAATACTGTTAATAGTAATTGCACAGGTAGCTATATCTCCATTAACACCGCCATCTATTTCTGAGGAAAATGAAGGTGTCCCTTTAATGGTAACACGATCGTAAGCCTTAGGTTCGTTAATCGCTGCCTTGAAATGCATTCTAATCTTACATTTATCACCTTGATAACCGTATGCAATTTGCTCTACGCCTCTTGCATCTCCTTCATTGATACTTATGTCTCCTGTTTCAATATTCTCTTCAGAAATTACCGGTTGTATTTCTTCAACTACATTATCAAGTTGTATTTCTAAGGACTGTGCTAATAAATATACTGATTCAGGTAAACCCACATGCCTCAATGAACCTTCTTTACGTTTAGTTTCAAATGCTTCCAGATTCAATCCGGCACCGATCTTCTTTTGAAAAGGGATTCTTCTTGGCGTTGCATTTTGAATACGTTCAACGATAACTTCATCAATGTCTTTACAAACTGAACTCATTACAGAAGGCAGGTAATCCATTAAGAAACCGGGATTAATTCCTGTTCCTAAGCACGCTATATTATTTTCTTTGCAAATAGCATCTAGTTCTTTACTTAATTGTGGTTGCAATTTCCATGGATATGATAATTCTTCACATGTTGAAATTACCGGGATATTATAATCTGCAACATCTTTCACTTGCGGAATCAATTTTTCTAAGCTGGATACCGTAGTTATTATAGCTACATCTGGTTTTACCTGTAATTGATCAATAGCATCTTTTACCGAAGAATAAACGAATACATCATCAGATAGAACACTATCAATGTCACGTAATGTTTTTTGATGCATTTCCGGATTGGTATCAACTACTGCAATCGTACGGATCGCTGACTTTTCTTCTATATATTTTGTGATTTGTATCCCTAAAGGACCAAACCCTATTTGTAGTACATTAATCATCTATGCTTGCTTTGTGACTAAAGAGGTTGCCCGGAACATATTTATCTCTACGAAGCAACCTCTTTTTATGAAATTAATTTAAAAGTATTTTTTATTAATTTTCAGGTTGAAATACAATGATATTATCAAAATCAAAAGATTCTGAAGTAGCTCCGGATTGTGCTTCAATAACCAATTGATAAGAGCGAACATCTCTTAAAAATCCTGTATTAAATTCTACCCAACGTCCGGCCATAGCTTCCACATCATCATCAAAAGCATTTACTAATTCTATAACTTCATCTCCGGAGTCTCTGGTGATATTTACAAAAGCTCTTATACCATCTCTTGATTCCCAGGTAGTATCTCCAAAGAAAGCTTGAAACGAAAGCCCTGATCTTTCCTGACCATCAGGAACCTGTACAACATCAAAAGTAATTCGAATACCTCCATCAGGATCTTCTATATGATATCCTTTTACCCCATCCGGATAAGCTTCAAAATCTTCAAACAAACTGTATACTCCTATTCGCTCACTAGAAAAACCTAATCCACTACTACTTATGTCGGCTACCGCATAATATTCGGTATTAAAACCTATTTCGTTATCTGTTCCTGTACCACTCGCGGTAAAATCTACAAATGGCGGATTAGCTCCGTTAATAAGATCTCCTGTTTCATCTTCTCCTCCGTTACGTGAATATGCATCATCACTGGCAGGAGCAATATCTACTTCTTCAAAAGAGGTTGCTCTAATAGTTTGTGCCGGTGGTAAAAAGAAAGATACATCAAACTCAATAGCATCTCGTAATCCGTTTGCTTTTAAACGAACTGTAGAATCTCCTCCCTGGTTTACATTATTCTCATCAAAGTTTGGTGTTTCTCCGGAAAATACCCCGTTAGGAGTAGTAATGAATGCTACAAAAGTAAATTCTGTATCCAAAGCCACATCGTCTAAAGTAATTCCTAATGCATTTACAATATCATTAACCGTAAATTCTATAGTTGCCGGAAAGCTTGTAATCACTACAAAATCATTAACAACAGTATCTTCATAAAATAAGCTTAGAGAATAGTTTATAATATTGTTATTAGGATCGATAATTCTTTCCGATATCCCATTACTCCCTATTTCAAGCAGATTTAAACTCAATGTCGGTACTTGTTCAAATTGAGCAAAACCTCCTCTTAAAGCTATATCTTCCAATAAGTTATCATCTTCATTACATCCAAATAGAATGAAAAGACACATAACCGTTTTTATTATTTTTTTCATTTTACTTTTTATTTAATTAATAAAGCCTTCTGGGTTGGTATCCCAAAATACTCTAACCGTATTTTGTTTTTGAGAAATCGAAGAATTTAAATTTACTTCTTCATCTGAGTATGGAAAACTTCTTGGAAAGTTTACATCTCCGCTAATAGATTCCTGGATACTTGAAGGAAACCCTGTCCTTCTGTAAGCATTATAAGATTCTATTGAATTTCCATAGGCAGCCAAATAGAATTCGGTAATTATAATATCTAATCGTTCTTCGTTACTTGTTGCGGCTGTATAGTTAGCAATGACCTCAGCTACATAAGCGTCAACATCTGCTGCTGTGGGTTCTAAAGAAGAGTTTACATTACCAAAGTTTAATACTTTATTCATAGAGTTTCTTATAGCTTCTTCCAATAGTGTTACCGGATCTCCATTAGTATTTAACATTAATGCAGCCTCTGCTGATAAGAATTTAATGTATGACGAAGTAAGCAACGGTAATATTCCGGCTCCTCCGGAATTCACGGTATTGGCCCCTCTGTCAAATTGATCTTCATCAAAGGTTCCTCCTCCGGGATATACACCGTAAACTGTTCTTAAAAAATTATCTCCACGTCCTGTTCGGGTTTCTCCATGATCTAATCCCCAATATTGATCTCCTACAAAGCAAAAATCAACCTCGGGATCTCCCTGACAAGCTAAAAACGGAGGTCCGCTAAAAGGATCAACATCAGATTGACGATATAAATAGTAACGTATTCTAGGATCTATAACATTTTTTGAGAAACGTAACGTGAACATGAAATAATTGCCTATGTATTGTGAAAATCCACTTAGGTATCCTCTCACAAAATAAGGGTGGCGACTTTCCGGTTCATTTACCGCTGTAAAGTTATACTGAAAGTCTTCTGCTTCTGTGTCAATAATATTACTATTCAACAGCGCATTTATTTGGCTTTGAATATCTGCTACGCCTACTTCTCCACTAGCTAATCTAGTTTGTATCAATAGTCGTAATTTAAAAGAGTTCGCAAATGCCTCCCATCGATCTCTGTTGTTATTATAAAATAAATCGTTGGTAACGTCATTTGTAGATGCATTAATATCAATAATAGCCTGGTCAATATCTGCCAGGACCATAGTATACAAATCGGCCCCATCATCTAGTACCGGATTAGGAAATTCTTCCGACATCGCTGCTTGAGAAAACGGAATTGCTCCATTATAATCAACAAGTGTCACTGTAAGGTAGCCTAACAACAATTTACTTATAGCATTATGAAAAGTCAAGCCCGGATCACTTGCAGCTTGTGTTTCAATAACCCTGGCTATACTTAATGCTTCAAAATAACGTTCCCATTCTGTTCTCAGCACATCCGGATCTACTTCATCGTTATAAGTTCCTGTAAGGGATTCATATCGCATAACATCATCGGTATTCAATATCATATCCCCCATGATATCTTGAAATAAAAACTGAAGTTCATTCAATAAGAAGTTTGGATCACTACTTGTCGGATTTAATAAATTTGGATTCTCCTGCAAATCAAAATCAACTACCTCACAAGCCATTAATGTCGAAATACAAATGACACTTATATATATTTTTTTAAATATTCTTTTCATCATATTATTCTTTTAATTCATTAAAATGTAGCTGAAATTCCTAAAGCAAATCGCTTTGTAGATGGTACATTATTTCTCCCTAAACCTCCGTCACTCTCAGGATCAAAGTTTGAATATTTCGGAAAGTTAGGTGCATAAAACCATAAATTCCTACCTGATAATGTAAAGTTAATTTTTTCAAAAGGTAATTTTGAACCTTCTTTTCTATTGTAAGTATACCCTAAAGCTATTTCTCTTATTCTGAATACCGAAGCATCCCATAAGCTCAGATCATTAGCATTATAAAAATTTGAAAATACAGTACGTAATCCATTTAACTGTATCGTGTTAGGGATTTGGTTTCCATTGGCGTCTAACAAAGGTTCTCCTGTCGCATCATCGGCCAGGAACCCTGGTATTACAAATGAACCATTTCTACTTTCGGTATCTCTGGTTACCCCTCTTTCTAGTAAATCTTCTACAGATCGTGATGAAATATCACCTCCGTGTGTATATTCTAACTGTGTAGATAGGGTGAAATTCTTATAACTAAAATTATTGATAGTAGACAATCGCCAATCCGGGTTTGGATCTCCAATAACACGATCTTGCAGACCTATATCAGAACTTACAATAACCTCTCCTACTCTGGTGCTTCCTCCATTACCACTTATTAATAAGTTTCCTTGAGCATCTCTTAATGCAAAATCACCAACTATTGCTCCAAAAGGTCGTCCTTCTACAGCAAATCTGTCGGCAAACAATTGTATTCTTCCTCCATCAGCTGTAGTTTCTACAACTAAAGATTCATCTGCCGTAAATATATTTTGCATATTCCAGTTAAAACCATCGCTATTTCTAAATATATCTATCCCTAAATTAACCTCAATACCTTCATTATCTACTCTCCCCAGGTTAATCACCTGAAGGTCAAAACCAGAACTTGGAGACAACGGTGCATCTACAATTTGATCTCTTGAAATTCTTTTATACAAAGAGGTTTCCAGGGTTACTCTATTGTTAAATAGTTTTGCTTCTACTCCCACTTCAAACTCTCTATGCAATTCTGGCCTCAAGTCCGGATTTCCAACAATTCGACCAAACCTATTTGTTATAGGGAATACCGTACCATCTGGTCCCGGGGTTGCAAATCTATTTCTGTCAATTAATAATGTGTTCCTGGTTCTAAATGCATCTGGAAATCCTGAAGATGTTGCATATGCTCCTCTTACTTTCAGATAATTTACAAGATCTGTATTAAAATTAAATGCTGAAGTAGGAATAAACGATACTGAAACTCCCGGGTAGAATAACGAACGATTTTCACGCTCTACAGTACTTCCCCAATCATTTCTTCCTGATAAAGTTCCGTATAAGTAATTTTTATATGCCAATTGAACTTGTCCGTAAACACCTGCGATATTTTCGTCAACTTCAACAAACTCTGTTGGTCTGGTATTTGAAAAATTATCAGGTCTTAAGAATCCAAATACGATTTGGTTTTGAGATTCAGAATTAACACTTCTGGTACTTGTCAATCTTGAGTTGGCTCCTAACTGAACCTCCATATTCAAATCGTCTGTAAGGGATTTATTATATCCTAATAATATAGTCTGATCTACTGTATTTTCTTTCCTGTATCCAAGGTTTAAAAACCCTGTTCTAAAGATATCATCATTAAATCCTCCCCGATTAGAAAAATCAAAAGAATCTGATTGTTCATTATCAAGCCCAACCCTGTAAGTCAGACTGAATGCGTCGTTAAACTGGTATGATGCATTAAAAGTTGTAAATGTTCTTACAACATCATCAAAAATACCTGTATTGTTTAACGTCCAAAGCGGGTTCGTATCATTTCTGTAATATATAGATTCTCCTGTAGTTGGATTTTGAAAAGGAAATTGCGTAATATCAATATTTCTAGGCAGGTATAAAATACGTCTGAACACCTCTAATGATTGTATCAAATTAACCTGACGTGTAGAATAGTTGAATGTTGCCGAGACATTCAATTTATCTGTAAGTTGTGCATTACCTCCTAAACTGATATTAAAACGTTCTAAATCGTTATTCCCTATTATACCTTCTTCTTGAGCAAATCCTGCCGATAAGTTAAATCCGACTTTATCCTTTGCTGCAGATACCGAAACGGAATGTATTGTCCCGGTTCCCGTATTAAATAAATTCCTGACATTATCTGGTTGAGCTTCATATGGTACTGTTGCATTTTCAAATTCCGGAAATATATCAGAAAAACCTGCATAAGGATGAACCACTTGATCTAATTCAGAAAAAGCTGGACCCCAAACTGATAAAAAAGTTGGGATAAAATTCCCTTCTTGTCCTTGCCCATAAGTATTTTGATATTCCGGCAACTGAGAGACCGTATTAATATAGGTTGTTGATGATACTGTTGCTCTAACTCTACTTTCTTCTCTGGGTGTACTTCCACTTTTCGTTTGTATTAAAATTACACCATTACGTCCTTCACTCCCATAAAGTACAGCTGCATTAAGACCTTTAAGAATACTTATATTTTCTATATCATTTGGATTAATATCTCTAAGCAATCCATTAAACGGTACATTATTTACAACAATTAACGGGCCATTAGAACCAGTTATTGATGAGATTCCCCTAACAGTAATAGGTGAATTTGATCCGGTTTGGCCATTAGATTGTGTTATTCTAACTCCTGCTATCTTACCCTGCAGCGTTCTTGCCAAATCTGCTTCCGGGCGTTCTTCAACTGCATCAGAATCTAATTTTGTAATAGCATACCCTAATGCTTTTTTTGATTTTTTAATCCCCTGTGCAGTAACTACTACTTCATCTAAAGATTGAACATCTTCCCGTAAAGTTACGTTTATAACTGTTTGATCACCTACTACGATTTCTTGATCAACAAAACCTACATAACTAAAAACTAGGGTCGCTTCATCACCTGGTACGGTAATCGTGTAATTTCCATCAAAATCTGTAGTGACACCTGTAGTAGTTCCTTTAACCAGAACAGTAGCTCCGGGTAGAGGGCCATTAGCATCATTTACTGTACCTGTAATTTCTTTTTGTGCTAAAATCATATTACTGGATAGTAATAAGGCACAAAAACATAAAAATATTTTCTTAATCATAATTGATTGAGTTTGGTTTATAGTTATTTAATATTTTCATCATCTGTACTGCAGAAGTCTTACCTATTTCTTTAATTCTCTCCCTAGGTGTAGCATCTCCTATTTCATAAGTAATACCTACTGCATCATGTCCATAGAGAAACCATCCTTTGGAAACAGGTCTTGTACTGTTTGCAGATGATTCATTGACATTGTAATCTGGAATGTTAGCTTCTAAAGCAGTAAACCAGCTTTCTATAAATTGAGGCATGGTTGTTTTTTCTCTTATCTTATTGGTGTAAAAAACATCTTCATAAGTTGAGTGAAAATCCAATCCTAAAATGATTTTTGTTTTGTCTTTTTTTATCTGTTTTGTGATGTATTTTACTGCCTGACGAATTTCAGGTTGCCTGTACACCGACCAGTCTCTATTAAGGTCTATCCCTTGCGCATTATGTCTCCAATGTCCAAGATCTACTCCATCAGGATTCATTATCGGAAAGGCTAATACCCTGTATTTATTTAAAAAATCATGAGAAAGTGATGATTCGTTCAAAATTGCTTTTAAAAACTCCTGAAAAGCAAAATAACCAGTAACTTCCGGAGGATGTTGCCTGGTTAACAATACAATGATCGGTTTTTCTTTTTTATTTCCTTTGTAAATATCCAATACTGGTAAATCTCTCCCTAAAGCAGATTTACCAAAATTCTTAAAATGAACATACGCTTCTTTACCTTTAATTAATGCTGTATACCAATTCTTAACATCTGTCGAACTCTGAATCTCCTGCGCTGCAATCGTTAAAGGTTTTTTTTCTATTTGTACTTTGACTGTTACAATCGAGTCTTGCTTGTATACATTCACAGTATCAATAAGCTCCCATTTATTATCTTTATAAAGCTTTGGCTGGTATCTGTGTTTATGTCCTTTAGGATATTGGAATTTGAGATACAACAGCCTCTCTTTTTCAGACCATACCTTAAATGCATAATAAGCACTTTTATTGATGGGTTGGTTTTCAGGATTAACAATTACTTGTACAGTGCTATCATTTATTTTTTGAAAATCATTAAGCCGGGCTCCATCAAATTGATTACTCGCATACACTCCTAAATCATCGATAAAAAATGTCTTTCGGTCTTGCAGTTGTATGTTATTTGATCTTGTATCTACGGGGATTTTAAAAGCTACTTTATTTACGCTTACGCACCCATAACATATGGAAAACAAGAGAGCTATTATTAATTGGTTGGTTATTAATTTCATTCAAGTTAGTTGGTTTGTGGCATAAATTTATAAAAGGATTATGCTATATTGCGCATACCAATTTAAATCTAAACAGCATACCAATTATGTATTTTAATATTAAAAGCATCCTTTGGAATCATGGTTTTAAGGAAAAAGAATCTTATAAAAATATTTATATACATCTTTACGAAGCCTTCAAAAAAGCTATATTAAATAAGGCTTTAGGGAGTAATATTAAGCTTCCTCCATCTCGAATTCTGGCAAAAGATCTCGATATTTCAAGAAGTACTGTTTTAAAGGCATATAATTTATTGGTTTTAGAAAAATATGTTAAAACTGTTAAAGGGTCCGGGTATTATGTATTGTCTTCAAAAGACAAAAAGATTTATCAAAAACTAAATTCAAACGCTACTACAGGAAAATATCCAAAGCTTTCTAAAAGGTCTAAAGCATTCAGAAAAAATATTTACTTATCTTCTAATAACAGTCTTTCTAAAGGAATTGCTTTTCGCCCGGGATTACCTCCATTAGATATTTTTCCGGTAAGTAAATGGGGAGGATTGATTACGAATTACTGGAGAAATGTGAGGCCATCTGAACTTTCTTACTCAAATACCATTGGTCTGGAATGTTTGAGAAAAAATATTTCTACTTATCTAAAAGTATACAGAAATATAAATTGTAATGCAGATCAAATAATTATTACTTCCGGCTCTCTCCATTCTTTATATCTTATTTCAAATTCTCTGATTAATAAAGGAGACGAAGTCGTTATAGAAAATCCTACATACCCTCGTGCTTATGATTTGTTAAACAGTTTAAATGCCAAAATTGAGCCTACGGCAATAGACGAAGAAGGTATTTGTATTGCTAAAACTACGTCTAAAAATCCAAAATTCATTTATACTACACCTTCCAATCAGTATCCTCTTGGTATAAAGATGAGTTTAAACAGGCGTTGTGAATTATTGGAATGGGCAAGAGAAAAAAATGCATTTATTATAGAAGATGATTACAATCATGAGTTTAGTAACTGGGAAAATCCGATTTCTTCTGTCTACAGCCTGAATAACGAAGAACGTGTTATATATTTAGGTACATTTAATAAACTATTACACCCATCTTTAAGATTAGGTTACATGATAGTCCCTTATTACCTGATAGATACTGTAAAAGCTATTTATGAGCAATCCAGCAGATTTGTACCTCCATCTACACAAAAAACAATGAGTCAGTTTATTGAAAAAGACTACTTAAATAAGCATTTAAGAAATGTGATAGCAGTCTCCAAAGAAAGAAAAGAAATATTTACTACTCATTTTGACAACTTTTTTGAAGGCCAAATTCAATTGGATAATTCTAATACCGGTTTACATTTAATCGGGAAAGTAAAAAACAATCATAGTGATGAGTTACTCTCAGAAACTTTAAGCCAAAATAATATTATCGCTCATCCTTTGAGTAATTATTTCGTGGGGTCACAGAAACAAAACGGATTAGTTATGGGGTATTGTTCGGTTAATAATAAAGTAATCAAAGAAAATATCTATAAGATGTATAAGGTATACTCTGATTCCCAAAAAAATATTCCCCTCTAAAACTGTAAATCGGATAGGGTCAACCTCAATAATTTAAAAACCATTTATTATTCTTTTTAACATCGAATGTTTTTGGGTCTATGTGGTTTTTAAGTTTAATGTCGAAATAAAATTCTTCTAATCGTTTTTGATTGTCTAAATAAAAAGTAACTTTTTGTTCTACCCAACCTTTTCCTAAACGTTTAAAATCGGCATAGACTGCGTCTAATTTTCTACCATTAGAAGTTGTAGAAATTCTTCTTATGCAATAAAACTCTTTTGCATGTAACCAAAACTGATTAGTATCTTCTCCAATAACATACACCGGTTGCCCCATAAATACATCTTTTCGAAAGACTTGTGTATTATAATTGTATTTCTGTAATTTCGTCAGGGCCTGATCTAAAGAAATAAAATACAAGCCTCCTTTAAACAATAAGTGTGTCGCCGGTGTATTATTGGCACTTATTAAATTGCCTTGTTGAAATTGATAAGTAGAGTCTTTGCGATAAATTGTATAATTACCATTTTCTATATCTCTATCAATTCTAAAAAGATAGGGATAACTTACCGCTTCATACCATATACTGGTATTTACTTGCTTTCCCAAGGTGTCAAAAGCTATGGTTTTTTGTTTAAATGTAAAATGCTGAAACCAAGTACTATCATTTTTGGTTTTCATAGCTTGCAACAGCTCTCTGGTTGTCTTATAATCTGTTGGTCTTTGACATGCGGTTATAAATAATAAACAATTTATTAAACTGGTAGTAATTAAGAATAACCTGTACGTTTTCAATTTTTTAAGCATTAATTAGTTTGTTTTTTATGTTTTATAAGATTTATTCTCTTAGTCTTTACAGCGTAAAGAGTTATTTTAAAGCCTCCCATTCTTCTTGAGATGCTTCAGATTTTTGATACTCCATCAACATATACCACTGGTTGTTCTTTTTAGTTAAAAGTGCTTCAAAATGCATTATTAGTTTTGTTTTAACCGCGCCATCAGGACTTTTAGAAGTAAAAATAAAAATACCTGTTTCATGTGCAGTGGTTTCATTTCCAATTCTTTGAGAAAACCGAAATTCTACCTCATCTATTTGCCTGCCTTCTTTGGTCTTATTAAAACCATTTTTCCAACCAGGAAGTACCTCTGTTATAGGCCTGGAAACCGCATTGTCTCCATAGGTAAAAACCACTATAGCATCTTTGTGATAAAGTGTTTTATAACCTTCAAAATCTCCTTCTTTTACAGTTTTGGAAATATTAGCCCAATAGCTGTCGAGTTCTGCTAATCGAGTAGAATCTTTTAGCGTTTCTGTAGCTTGAGAAACATCATTTTTTGCATTCATTGCATGTAATGATCCTAGATTCACATTGCACACTATCATTAAAAAGACTATTATTTTTTTCATATTCTCGTCTCTGGTTAATAATTTAAACAATATAGCTATTTAAAACTTAAAGGTTAATACAGTATTGAATCGGGGAAGCATATATATTCACAAAATTGAGATTAAGATTAAAGTCATTTATAAATAAATATCAGATAAAACTAATCAAATGATTATCAACTATTAATAAGCTTGCTCAGTTTTTGTTCCATTTGATGTCTCAAAATCATATTTGAGATTTGAGTATTTTCGATTTAGAAAATTTAATTAATCATTGCAAAAACTATAATGAATATTTAATGATGGTATAGTTTTTGGTATTTTTAGGGCTTTAAAAAAGCAATGATGACACCCATTTCAAAATACTTCTTTTATCCTCTAATTTTTCTGCTATTTTTTATAGAAGGACAAGCTTTTCAGGGAAACCCCAGGTATCTTGATCAGATTCAGGAATTGGAAAAAGAAATTGCCAGATCTCAAATTGATACTACAAAAGTAAAAACACTGTACAAATTAATTGATGTCGTTGTAAATGCAGGAGATAAAAACAAGGCTATACAACTTCTTAACACCGCTTTTGAAATAGTCGATTATCAAAACCAAAAAGATCTCGTAAACAAACTTTATCAGTTAAGAACCAAACTCTACATTGAAGACTATGATATAGCCATAAAGCATTTGAACGAACACCTCTTGGATGAATCACAATTCGATACCATATCAAAAGCACATGCATACAACAGCCTTTCTGTAGCTCACTATTATAAAGGGGATTACAGAACCGCAATCGTAAACTCATTCAAAGCTACCAGGTTATTTGAGATTGAAGACAAAAAATATGCATTGCTAAACAGTTACAGTAACCTGGGACATCTTTACCACAAAACCAATCAATATCAAAAAGCCATAAATCAGCTCCAAAACACCATAAAACTAAGTGATTCTCTAGGACGTAACTATGTTAAATCAACAGCACTGAACAATATAGGGTTGGTTTATTTTGACATAAAGGAAAATGACAGTGCATTATTCTATCTACGCCAATCTGAACGGACAAAAATCCAATTGAAGAGTACCAATTTGGCCTCTACATACCATAGTTTGAGCAATGTGTTATTGGAGATGGAACGTTTTGATGAAGCTTTATCTTACCTGAATCAGGCATTGGCACTAAATAAAAAAAGTGACAACAAAAACGGGATAGTCCATGATTACATGAGCCTTGGAGATTATTTTTTCCAGCAAAAAAATTATAAGAGTGCAAAACTAAACTATACAGATGGGCTCTCTGTTGCAGAGATTACTAAAAACTTTGATCTCATTGTCCAGCTTAAATTCAAATTAGGCGATGTATATCGGCTTTCAGGTGATTACAAAAAAGCTTTACAAGTGCGTGATGAAGCTCACATACTAAAAGATAGCCTCAACGATCAAAAACATCAAAGTATTGCAATAGAAGCACAGGTGAAGTATGAAACCGAGAAAAAAGAAAGAGAACTTGCCCAAACCAAACAAAAACTTGCAGAACGAGAACATGAATTAGAACTCCATAAATGGTTACGTATTTTTGGGATCACTGCTACTGTTGCCCTATTACTTATCATTTATTTAGTCAAGCATAAATCAAGAGCTCAAAAAATATTATCAGACCAAAAAAATCAGTCTATACAATCTGCTTTAGATCGTACCAAACTTCAATTGGCATCTAAACAGAAGGAACACGAACAACTAGAAAAAGCATTGGAGAATCGTGATGTAAAAGATAAATCCGATTTAAAAAAGGAATTAGACCGATCTGAAAAAGAACTAAAAGACCTCCAGATTTTCCACGACCTAAGAGAAACCATGAAACAAACCATGGCAGAGAGTGGTGCAGATGTATTGCAAGTAAAACAACTTAAAGAAATGATAAGCAATTTGTTCATCGAAGAAAAGCAAAAAACGCTTATTGTAGCTTTAAAATCTAAATTCCCATCACTTTCTGAAGAAGATCTGAGGTTGGCTGCAGCAATAAAACAACACCTGTTGAATCAGGAAATGGCAATGTTTCTACAAGTTTCTACCAATACCTTGTATACCCGTAAATCAAGATTAAAACAAAAACTGAATTTAGAACAGAAAGATGATCTAAGTAAGTTTATCCATGAGTTCGAAATTTAGTATAGCTAAGTTTCAAAACTATGAGTTAGATCCATATCAAAATCCGGATAATGTATTAGATTTTCAGGAGGTGATTATCGCAAACCTCTAAAACAGGCTGTTTTCTGATAGGTAATATCAAACCTTACAATTCCTTACAGATACCTTACACCCTATTACATCTATTGCCAGAGATAAATACTCAAAATACATTTGTATCATAATTCAACAATAAAAATTATAGATATGAAAATTAAAGTTTACAACACACTCATAATACTCTCAAGCATTTTGATGCTGATAGGATGTTCTAGTGATGATGATACTTCTACTATTGATCCTAATGGTGGAAATCCTGTACAACCCGATGCAGTACAGCCAAATAACACTTTTTCAGGCACTATTGGTTTTTGGGATTTTGGTGGAGACGGCAGAAATAGCGTAAGTATGGAAGTTCCTGGTAGAAGTGAAGATTGGTTTGTAAACGGAGTAGGTTTTAATTATGATGAGCAAGGATTGGTAATTGATGAAAGTGCTGAAGCTTCTGATGCCGAAAAAAACAGAGTCAATCTTATAAACTCTAATGAAGGAGGATTAGCTCAACAACGTTATTTTTCCGGAGCAATCAGGTTTAAGGTTAAAAAAGATCCGGATGATGTTTTTGCCTTTCCATTACTTTCTTTTGGTTTGAATCCAAGGTTTTTGGATTTGGAAATTTGGAATGGGAATATTCGTATGACTACAAATAACAGCAACATTATCAAATCTACAGACATTCAGGTAAAAGAAGATGTATGGAATGTTCTTTATTTTAGATATGAAGGGTTCAATCCGGCCACAGGCGATAACACATTCTATGTACAATTGAATAATGGAAATGAGGTTGCTCTTGATCTTGAAAATTTTGACATCAATAATAGTGCAGGTAACAAAGATAACATCAGTTTAGGCTTTTCCAGCAGAGGTTTTATTTTCCAGGGAAATGTGGATTGGGTTATCTTAGGACTTGGACGAATGACTCCCGGTAATGCTCAATACCTGATTGATGAAATGAAATAATGATACACAATTGAATTTGTCAGCAGTAAAGTAAAAGTTGATGGTTGGTTAGTTAGAAAAGGCTTTTGCCGCTTTAAGTTTAAACTATGACAAAAGCCTTTTTTCATAGTTTAATTAAAAGAAAAAAAATGAAAACATTTTATAATAAATATCCAATAATTTTATTAGCAATATTACTCGCTTCTTGTAGCAGTATAAATACATCTGACACGAATAACATGCTTCAGGGAACAACATGGAAGTTAGTGGAGATTGTTAAAGATGACATCAAAGAAAATATAGAAGACGATGTAGTTCTTAACATTAGTTTTTCAAAGGAAGAAATCAATGGAACTTCTGGTTGTAATACTTATTTTGGTCAATATAGTTTAAAGAAAGATTCAGAAATTGAACTTATACTAGGCGGCACTACTCTTATGATATGCGAGGAAAATATACAAAAGTATGAAGATATCTTTGTGGTGCAGATTGAAAAGGTAAAGCGTATGCAGCTAGATGAGAATATACTATACCTACGTATTGACGACTCTAATTATTTATTGTTCCATAAAATCTAGAAAATCAATAACGAGATTTTGTTGGACTTCAACTAATCTGGAATGCTAATTCTTATATAAAAATACTACGCTTTATAGGCTTTTCCGTTTCTCATTCACCAATATTGTATGATTATGCGGTATAGTTAGTTTTATTTTTTCAATTCCATATGTAGAATTGGATAAGGTTTTCCGGTAGCATCTACCTCTGAACGATTCTTCACTTCAAAGCCACAGTATTTATAGAATCCGACAGCTTGCTCATTCTGTTCATTGACATCAACTTTGGTAACATTTAAATTTTCAATCGAATATTTCAATAATGCCTTCCCAATATTTTTTCCTCGATATTCAGGATCAATAAACAACATTTCCAAATTCTCTTCAGCAACACCCAGAAAACCAACTATTTCTTTCTCATCATTTCTTATACATCTTAATTCTACAGCATCTAAATATGTATTTAAGATCAAAGGTTTAAAATATTCGATATCTTCTTCTTTTAAAAAATGATGAGTTGCCCTAACCGAAGACTCCCAAACATTTACTACGTCCTGATATTCTGTTTTATTAACAGTATCTATTTTTTGTTTCATTTATTTCTTCTTTAATCTGACATTTCTGATGTCGGCCATTGGTTATCATTTTTATCTGATAAAATCAAAATCGGATCATTGATATTCTAGACTTAGATTTCAGCTTTTTTCAAGTCATCCAAAAATCATATTCCATTATTACAACCCAAACCCCATAAACTTTCTTTAAAAAATATTTCTGTCCATATGCGCTTCCGGTAAATTTCAGATAGGTAACAGAAACAACACAATTTTCAAATTTAGAATCAAAAATGGGTTGACTCAAAGAAATTACAGACTGCCTTTTTCCCGTTCTTTCAAATAGTTTTTCTATATCTTTTGAAGTCAGGCATTCTTTCTCCTTAATGAAATCAGCATGATAGCTCATCTCCTGAATTAATTCTGAATTCCAAACTCCATGAGTACTCATTTTAGCATTTTTCTCAATTTCATTTAAAACACTTTTCGGAACTTCCAGTCCTGTCTGTTCTATAAAATCAGTTTGATTAAAAAAAGTTTTAGGTTTTTTGCAGCGTATAAAAATTCCTGAAGCTTCTTTACTAATTTCGTAGTCAATTACTTTTTGAAAAATTTCAGATTCCGGATTGCTCTGTGCATAACTTAAAATTGGAATTAATATCAAAAATATGTTTACTACTCGCTTCATCTCTATTATTGATAAGAAATCTGTTTTTCAAAGTTAAAGAAAGATCTATATATTGATCAACTAATCACCGACTTACTTTTACTTCCGTTTAGATGCATAAGGTTTTGTTTCATCCAAGTATATAGCCTCATTCAAAATTTCTTTAATAATATCCAATTCCATTTCTTTGACCTCAGAAATTTCAATACTCATAAGTTGTTTCCTTCCGTTACTTTTTAAAATACCTTGATGATTAGATAATTCATTCCCTCTCATAAATGCCAACTCAATTGCTTCATTTTTTATAGGCTTCAAATAGCAAATCCAACTATTTTTATAATAGCACGGATTTTTAAAAGTTATTTTATCTGTCAATAGATACTCATTGGTTAACATGTGATGGAGAAACAACATAATTTCTTTTTGAGAATTGTCAAACTGATAAATTAGATTTTCGACTTCAGTCATTTTTCAATTACTACTTACATAGAAATACATCTATTGTAAAGATATTTTCTCATTAAACATACTCAAATATATAAATTCCTTATCAATCAAGAAGGTTTGTTATGTCGTTAAAAATTATCCCTTAGGAGTGTGCAAAATGACAAAGCTTAGCTATTATTTTTATGAATATTTTGATGACCATCAGAAAAGTTCTTCTTCTTTCACATCAAGTTCTATTTTAATTTTCTGAAGAAACAATTAAAGTTACATTAAGTTTAATAATGTGAAAAAATTAGTTTGAGATAAACCTAACCTTTATATATATTTGCAGTCACCTAAAAAAGGGAAAAGCGCACGTGGCGGAATTGGTAGACGCGCTAGCTTGAGGGGCTAGTATCCGTTTAGGATGTGGAAGTTCGAGTCTTCTCGTGCGCACAACAACAAACTTCACACAATTACTATTCTAAATAAACTGTTTCATAACAGATTCATAAGGTTTTCGTCAAAAAATTTTAGAAGCTGGTTTTTTTAGAAGATTTAACCCCAATCACCAAGTAAAAACAGGAAATACCCCCTTGAAAAACAACATTTAGGTTTATATTTTTGTGTTGGTTATAAACTTATAATACGTAAGTTTTTTAGTCAGCCCATATAACCAGATAAAGCCATTCTAATAAAGAATGGCTTTTTTTAAACATTCACTTCCAATATTTTCTGTTTCTATTTTAAATATTAGGTTAAATTAAAAATAACTATCTTCATAAGAAGATGGAAGAGATAGAAAATGTTAATTGGAATGATGAGATTGAAGAATTAGAAACATTCTTTAATCAGATAAATAAGTTCCCTGAACGTATAGAAATCACCCAGGGGGTTTTTGTAATGGATATTCCTGCAATGATAGAATCACACTTCCAGGCTGTACGCATGAATAACGGAGTAGATACTTTTATTCCTTATCTGGAGCGTTTAAAACATTTAAAAAAAGCCTTAATGAAAGTAGATGATTAACTCCGTATCTCACAACTAATCACAGGCAATTTATTTTAAAAGATCAGAATTATTTGTAACAAAAATTACAACCTAAATACCTATTTAATAAAAGATGAAAAATGAGGAAAATCACTAAACAAAAATCAATATTTCTTGTATTAATTGGCACGCTTACTATTTCATTGATTCAGGTCTTCACTCAATATGCAGCATTGCCAGATTCAATAAGAGGTTTATTAACAGGAATTGGAATAGGCATGTTATTAATAGCATTGATTTCGGGAAAGTCTAAATCGGCTTCTAATTAGATTAAAATTGAATTAAGGAATAGGCTACATTATTCAATACCTAAAACAAAAACTATACTACAATTTTCAATGCTTATTCCATTTAAAACGCTATTCTTTTTCTCAAAAAAGAAAAAAGCAGTTTACGAATTAACTTTAACTTTCTTCTAATCAAATAGAACTGCTTTTTAAATCATTTTTTAGTTTTTAATTTTTAATGATTATTTTCGTTTAAAAGATTTCAATCAAACATGAACATAGTTAAGAAGCGTTTTAGCATAAAAGATCTCGAAAATCTTTCAGGAATCAAAGCACATACTATACGTATATGGGAAAAGCGTTATGATTTACTCACTCCGAACAGAACAGATACTAACATACGCTACTACTCACTTAGTAATCTTCAAAAACTCCTTAACATCACCTTATTATATAATAATGGTTATAAGATTTCTAAAATAGCTAAAGTACCTGAAAAAGAGATTCCTCTCTTAGTACGAGAGATAATCTCAGAAAACACCGTTAAAAGTCATTCCATAAATGCTTTTAAATTAGCTATGATTAATTTTGATCAAACGCTTTTTTTAAATACTTATAATGCCCTTTTAGCCAATCGTACTTTTAAAGAGATTTTCCAGGAAGTATTAATTCCTTTATTAACAGAATTAGGGCTTTTATGGCAAACAGATGTTATTAATCCTTCTCATGAACACTTCGTTATTGGTTTAATAAAGCAAAAAATACTAGTTAACATAGAAAGATTACAGGTCATAGAAGCTTCAAAAAAAGATAAGGTTTTTGTTTTATTTCTCCCCGAGAGCGAAATACACGAAATAGGGCTTTTATATTTAAATTATGAAATCGCATTAAAAGGTTATCAATCTATTTATTTAGGGCAATCTGTCCCATTAGACAGCCTGATAGAGCTTCCCAAGTATTTTTCCAATATAGTTTTTCTATCGTATTTCACCGTAGAACCTAATAAAACGATGATCGATAATTATATCAAAGATTTCTACAATCAATTACATCTTTCAGAAAATAATGAATTATGGGTCTTAGGACAACAGGTAAAGCACTTAAAACTAGATAATTTACAAGAAGAAGTAAAAGTATTTGGAACCATAGAAGAAGTTATCAATGAAATTTAACTTTAGTTTTGTTTAATTTTTTTATACATTTGTTAAACAATGAAACAAAAAGTAATCATTATCGGTTCCGGCTTTTCTTCATTAGCTGCTTCATGTTATCTTGCAAAAAAGGGATATGAAGTAATTGTATTAGAAAAGAATAAAACCATAGGAGGCAGAGCCCGTCAACTAAAGAAAGATGGGTTTATTTTTGATATCGGACCTACCTGGTATTGGATGCCAGACGTATTTGAACGTTTTTTCAACGACTTTGATAAAACACCTTCTGATTATTACAGTCTTCAAAAATTGAATCCGGCTTACAAAGTTTATTTTGGTGAAAATGATTCTATTTCTATAGCCGATTCTCTTGAAAAAATATGTGAAGCTTTTGAAAAAGAAGAAAAAGGCAGTTCTCAAAAATTAAAAAAGTTTATCGCAAAAGCAGAAGACAATTATAATATTGCTATCAAAGACCTGGTATATCGCCCGGGAGTATCTCCGTTAGAATTAGTTACACCAAAAACTATAAAAAAGTTAGGTTATTTTCTGAGTACAATCAGAAAAGATGTGCGCAAAGAATTTAACAATCAAAAACTGATTCAAATTCTTGAGTTTCCTGTTCTTTTTCTTGGTGCAAAACCCGGAGATACCCCTGCATTTTACAATTTTATGAACTATGCTGATTTCGGATTAGGAACATGGCACCCTGAAAATGGTATGTATAGCGTAATTGAAGGAATTTCTTCCCTGAGTACAGAATTAGGCGTTACTTTTAAAACAGAGACCAATGTAGAAAAGATAGTAGTCGACAATAATAAAACTTCAGGTGTTATAGCCAATGGTAAGAAAATAGATGCCGATATTGTATTAAGTGGTGCCGATTACCACCACTCAGAATCATTATTAGATACGAAATACAGGGCATATTCTGAAAGTTTCTGGGAAAAGAAAACCTTTGCTCCTTCTTCTCTTTTATTCTATGTTGGTTTCGATAAAAAAATAGAAAACGTAGCGCATCATACATTATTCTTTGATGTTGATTTTGAAAAACACTCTGAGGCTATTTACGATAACCCAAGCTGGCCGGAAGAACCACTCTTTTACGCAAGTTTTCCGTCTAAAACAGATAAGAATGTAGCGCCGGATAATTGTGAAGCCGGTATTTTCCTGATTCCATTAGCTCCGGGAATAGAAGATAATGATGAAATCAGAGCGCGTTATTTTGACATCATTATGAACAGGTTTGAGCAACTCACCGCTCAAAAAGTAAAAAATAGTGTTATCTTTAAAGAGTCCTTCTGCGTAAAGGACTTTATTAAAGATTACAATTCTTATAAAGGAAATGCATACGGAATGGCAAATACGTTATTGCAAACAGCATTTTTAAGGCCTAAGTTAAAAAGTAAGAAAGTAAAAAATTTATATTTCACAGGTCAATTAACCGTACCTGGACCCGGGGTTCCACCTTCCCTTATTTCGGGGAAACTCGTAACCGAATTAATTCACCAACAAAAACCAATATAGATGAAATCCATTTTTGACAACATATCTCATCAATCAAGTAAATTGGTTACCAAATCATACAGTACTTCTTTTTCAATGGCTGTAAAAATGCTGGCGCCAAGTATCAGACAAGATATTTACAACATTTATGGCTTTGTAAGGTTTGCAGATGAAATTGTTGATACGTTTCATGATTACAATAAAAAAGTACTTTTTGAAAATTTTGAAAAAGAGCTTGCAGATGCTTTAGAGCATAAAATAAGCTTAAACCCTATTCTTAATTCGTTCCAGGAAACAGTCCATAAATACAATATTGAAAACGATATTATTGACGCCTTTATGAATAGTATGCGACTGGATTTAGAAAAAAAAGTATACACTACCAAAGAAGAATATCAAGATTATATTTATGGTTCTGCAGATGTTGTCGGATTAATGTGTCTTAAAGTTTTTGTTAATGGTGATCTTAAAAAATACAATGAACTTAAGGTTTCTGCCATGGCATTAGGTTCAGCTTTTCAAAAAGTAAATTTTCTACGGGATTTAAAAGAAGATTACGAATTACTCGAAAGAACTTATTTTCCAGACACCAACCTGGATCAATTGGACGAAGCTTCTAAACAAAAAATTGTACAGGAAATCGAAAATGATTTTAAGTTAGGGTATGAAGGTATTTTAAATTTACCCCCGCAAGCAAAATTTGGAGTTTACACTGCTTATAAATACTATACAAAACTATTACACAAACTTAAAAAAACACCTCCTCTGGAAATTAAAAATGCAAGAATCAGGGTAAATAATTATCAAAAATTTGGGTTACTGGCTTCTTCTTATGTAAATTATAAACTACATTTGATACAATAAAATTAAGTACATGAATACACTTATTTGGATATTGATTTTTATAGCTGTTTTCTCTTTTATGGAATTCATGGCCTGGTTCACTCATAAATATATTATGCATGGTTTTTTATGGTCTTTACACAAAGACCATCATGTTAAAGATCACGATTCATGGTTTGAGCGTAATGATGCATTTTTTATTTTTTACGCTATTGTTAGTATGACTTTTTTCTCTTTAGGAAATTATACTTCTTTTTGGTACGGATGGCCTGTTGGTTTTGGGATTTTGGCCTATGGCATTGCCTACTTTACAGTTCACGATATCTTTATTCATCAAAGGTTTAAGCTTTTCAGAAATGCCAATAATCGTTATGCACGTGGCATCCGAAGAGCTCATAAAATACATCACAAACACACCGGAAAAGAACACGGTGAATGTTTTGGAATGCTGATTGCTCCGTTTAAATATTTTAAAAAGTAATTTGAAATTCAGTTATTTACTCAGAAGCAGATCTATTTGATCTTTTACCTTTTTACTATCCCAATCGGCTGCTCCTGTTTTTTCAATCACTATTTTTCCTTCTTTATCAATTAAATAAGTAGTTGGTATACTTCTGGAAAATAATATTTCAGGTGCTTTTTTCCTGGATTGATAGACCGGCAATTTATATCCGTTTTTATTAAAAAATGTATTAACCGTCTTTGCATTTTCGTTGGTTACAAAAAGGAAAACAATTTTATCGCCATATTCGTCATACAGCTTTTGTAAATCTGGCATTTCTGCAATGCATGGCGGGCACCAGGTAGCCCAAAAGTTAATTAAAACTACTTTCCCTTTAGCACTATTTAAATTATAATCAACATTATTTGTCAAATCCTTAATTGTCCAATTATAATTTGTAAGTACTTCTCTTTTATCTTCTGAAACTACAGATGGACTAAAAGCTATTATTCTGTTTGCCCAGATTTTTATAGTTGCTCCAACAGGAGTAAATAAAAAAATACCTATAAATAATAATAGCGCCAGGTTAGAGATTTGATTTTTAGTTAACTTCATTTATTATATGCTGATTCTAATTTTTAGTCGTTTTAAAATAAGTAATCTAACAATTAATTTTCTATAAGCGTATCTAATAACTCTCTTACATCTTTGCTATACCAATTTGCAATTCCTTCTTTTTCTATAGCAATATATCCTTCTTTATCTATTATGTATGTTGACGGAATCTTTTCTGCATCAAAAGGCATTTTTTCTCCAATAATAAGATACGTTACAGGGAAGTTGTACCCTCTTTTTTGCATAAACTCTTCAACAGGGGCTTTATCTTCATTAGTGATAATATAGAAAACTACATCATCTTTATACTTATCATATAATTTTTGAATCCCTTTTGCTTCTGCGACAGATGGCACTCTCCAGGATGCCCAAAAATGTACAAAAATCACTTTCCCCTTAGCATTTTCGAAATTAAAGAAATCCCAATTTTCATCTTTTAATTTCCAATCAAAATCGGCCACCGGGATACGATCTTCTTCTTTAACCACATCCGGGCTAAAAGATAAAATCCTATTTAATATTATCTTACTTTCATACCCCAGAGGAGTTACAAAAAAAGCAAGGACAACCAGGATAATTAAAATATTAGAAATAAGTCTTTTATTCTTTTTCACCTCTTATACATTTAAAGTTTATTTGAATTAAATTCTTTTATCATCTAAAAAAAGCCATGCGCTTTACTGCATGGCTTTTATTTTCTTATTTCATTTTAATATCAGGTTGATTAAGCATTCTGCTTTTTTATTAAATTTAAAGCAGATCCTTCTTTAAACCATTCTATCTGAGAATCATTGTAGGTATGATTTACTTTGATCTCATCTTTTGAACCATCTGCATGAACAACTTCAATAGTCAATGGTTTTCCAGGTGCAAATTCTGCTAAATCTAAGAAGTTAAAAGTATCATCTTCCTGAATTTTATCATAATCATTCTCATTTGCAAATGTCAAACCTAACATCCCTTGTTTTTTAAGGTTGGTTTCATGTATACGAGCAAATGATTTTACAATAACAGCTGCAACACCTAAATGCCTGGGTTCCATTGCTGCGTGCTCCCTAGACGATCCTTCTCCATAATTGTGATCTCCCACAACGATAGTCTTAACTCCAGCAGCTTTATAAGCTCTTGCTGTATCCGGAACACCTGCATATTCACTATCCAACTGATTTTTAACAAAGTTTGTTTTCTTATTATAAGCATTTACTGCTCCAATCAAACAGTTATTAGAAATATTATCTAAATGCCCTCTAAATCGTAACCATGGTCCAGCCATAGAAATGTGATCTGTTGTACATTTACCAAAAGCTTTGATTAATAATTTAGCGCCTTTGATTTCATTTCCGATAGGCTCAAACGGAGTTAACAGTTGTAATCTTTCAGAATTAGGATCTACGTTTACTACTACATGGCTTCCATCTTCTTCTGGTGCTAAATATCCATTATCATCTACCTCAAATCCTTTAGGTGGCAATTCCCAGCCTGTTGGCTCATCAAACATTACCTCCTGACCTTCTTCATTGATCAATTTATCTGTTAACGGATTAAAATCTAATCGTCCGGATATAGCTATAGCCGCAGTTATTTCCGGAGAAGCTACAAAAGCATGTGTATTTGGATTTCCATCTGCACGTTTTGCAAAGTTTCTATTAAAAGAATGTACTATACTATTTTTTGGTGCATTTTTTGGATCACTGTACCTTGCCCATTGCCCGATACACGGTCCACAGGCATTGGTAAATATTTTAGCATCCAGTTCTTCAAATACCTGTAGAATCCCGTCTCTGTCTGCAGTATACCTAACTTGCTCAGAACCTGGGTTAATCCCTAATTCTGCTTTCATTTTGATTCCTTTGTCTATAGCTTGCTGAGCTACAGATGCTGCTCTGGATAAATCTTCGTATGAAGAATTGGTACAAGAACCAATTAATCCCCATTCAACCTGAAGTGGCCATTCATTAGCTGTAGCTTTCTCTGTCATTGTTTTACCAACACTGGTTGATAAATCCGGGGTAAATGGTCCGTTTAAAAGCGGATTTAATTCAGATAGATTAATTTCTATCACCTGATCAAAATACTGCTCAGGGTTTTCATATACTTCTGCATCTGCAGTAAGATATTCTCTTATTTTATTTGCTTCATCAGCCACATCTGCTCTGTCTGTAGCTCGTAAATAACGTTCCATAGAATCGTCATAACCAAAAGTAGAAGTCGTAGCTCCTATTTCTGCTCCCATATTACAAATGGTTCCTTTACCAGTACATGACATAGAAGTTGCTCCCGGTCCAAAATATTCTACAATAGCTCCGGTTCCTCCTTTTACAGTAAGAATTTCAGCTACTTTTAAAATTACATCTTTTGGCGCTGTCCATCCAGATAATTTTCCGGTTAGTTTTACACCAATTAATTTTGGGAATTTTAATTCCCAGGCCATTCCGGCCATTACATCAACTGCATCTGCACCTCCAACACCTATAGCTACCATACCTAATCCTCCGGCATTTACAGTATGAGAGTCTGTTCCTATCATCATTCCTCCGGGAAATGCATAGTTTTCCAATACTACTTGGTGAATAATTCCAGCTCCTGGTTTCCAGAATCCAATTCCGTACTTATTAGATACCGATTCTAAAAAATTAAATACTTCACTACTTACATCATTAGCGTGTTTCAAATCTGTAGAAGCACCTTCTTTTGCTTGTATTAAGTGATCACAATGTACAGTTGTAGGAACAGCTACTTTATTTTTACCTGCCTGCATAAATTGTAACAGTGCCATTTGTGCTGTTGCATCCTGGCAAGCTATTCTGTCCGGAGCAAAATCTACATAGTCTTTTCCTCTGACAAATGCTTTTTCAAGATCGTCATTCCACAAATGTGAGTATAAGATTTTTTCAGAAAGTGTTAATGGAGAACCTACCACTTCTCGAGCTTTATCTACTCTTTCAGTCATTCTTCCATAAACTCCTTTTATCATATCGATATCAAAAGCCATAAATGTTTAATTTTTTTAGTTTGAAAGTCCTGCGAATTTACAAAAATAGGTTAACCTTTTAAAGCAGCATACCAATTATTATATACTACCAGATTAATGCCTGTTTTGTTTTTATTTGTCGAAAAGATAACGGAAAACTTTTAAAGACTGTTAATTTTTCAGGAATTGATAATTTTAGGGTATTGAAATTTCCTTTTAATTATTTTTTAAGTAAAAAAATTATGTAATTACAAATATCACCTCTCTATTTTAAAGCTATAAACTTTTAATTAACAGGTGATTTGAGATTATTTTATAATAAATCAGAAATAATTTTATCTATTGTCAATCCTTCGGCTTCAGCTTTGTAGTTTTTAATCACACGATGTCTTAGTATTCCCAAAGCAACAGCTTTGATATCTTCTATATCAGGAGAGAACTTTCCGTTAATTACAGCATTGGCTTTTGCTGCCAGAATAAGGTTTTGAGATGCTCTGGGGCCAGCTCCCCAATCTATATATTGGTTAACTAATTCATTAGAAAACTCACTATTAGGCCTTGTTTTACCTACCAGTTTAACTGCATATTCTATTACATTATCTGCTACAGGAATTTTTCTGACCAATTTTTGAATTGCTACTATTTCTTCTGCATTAAATAAAGCGTTGACATTTGTCACTGTTTCTGTAGTAGTAGATTTTACTACATTTACTTCTTCACGATAAGATGGGTAATTCAATTCTATAGCAAACATAAAACGATCCAGCTGTGCTTCAGGAAGAGGATAAGTACCTTCTTGTTCTATAGGGTTCTGAGTAGCTAATACAAAATAAGGTAAGTTGAGATTGTAATTTTGTCCTGCTACTGTTACAGAACGTTCTTGCATCGCTTCTAATAATGCAGCCTGGGTTTTTGGAGGTGTTCTGTTGATTTCATCTGCTAAAATGATATTAGCAAACACTGGTCCTTTTATAAATTTGAATTCTCTATTCTGATCTAAAATCTCACTTCCCAGAATATCACTGGGCATAAGATCCGGAGTAAATTGAATACGTTTAAATTCCAACCCTAAAACCTTGGCTATGGTATTAACCATTAATGTTTTTGCCAAACCTGGCACTCCGATTAATAATGCATGGCCGCCTGCATAGATTGAAAGTAGAATCTCATCAATTACTTTTTCCTGGCCGACTATTACTTTAGCAATTTCTCTTTTTAAGTCCTGATGTTTTTTCACCAGTTCGTTTACAGCAACTACGTCTGACATATACTATTCCTTAATTATTTTTTTAACCAGTTGCTGGAAAAATTACAGCCCTTATTATCTGTACTTAAACTAATGTACGTCTCTTTTATTTTGGATTGCGTCCATTTTTCAAGAGTTTTTTGCTGTTTATCTCTTAATGCTAATTCTTGTATCTTAAGATAATCCTGAGAAAAGTTAACTACATGCTCATCATAGCGTTTCCCAACTTTTAAAATTTTATATCCCAAAACCTCATCTGTTCTGTCATTTGTTTCCAGAACCGGTAAAGAGATTTCATTTTCTTTTAAATCCCTTACCTGATTATATAATTTAGGGTCCATTTTTGTCAATTCAAAACGGGTATCAAAGTTTACAGGGTTTCTTAATTTCCCTCCTTCAAACTTCGTTTCTTTTTGATCTGAAAAGTTGAGTGCAGCTTCTTCAAATGTTAATTCTCCTTCTTCAATTCGTTTTCTTATAGTATTTAATTCGTTTTTTGCTTCTTCCATAGCATCATCTGAAACTTTTGGAATTAGAAGAATATGTCTGATATCTAACTCTTGTCCTCTTATTTTTTCAACCATTAAGATATGCCATCCATAAGTAGTTTCAAATGGATCTGAAATCTCTCCTTCTTCTAAGCTATATGCTACATCTTTAAATTCTTTAACAAGAGGGGATTTTTTATTAATGGAGTAAGCTCCTCCATCTTTTCGGGAAGCCTCATCTTTAGAATTCAGAATTGCTTTAAAAGAGAAACTCGCTCCGTTTTCTTCTACATCTCTTTTCATTTCTTTAAGACGATTTACTATTCTTTCTGTCTCTTCTTCGGATACTTTAGGCGTTTTTACAATTTGAGATATTTCTAATTCTGCCCCAAAAACCGGTAATTGATCTTTAGGAATCTTATTGAACCACTGACGTACTTCTTCTGGTGTAATTTCTACTTCACTCAATACTTTATCCTGCATTCTTTCTGCCAATGCTCTCCCTTTTTCTATTTGAAAAAGTTCTTGTCTGAAACTCGCTTCATCATTTTTTCCATAATAACTCAATAACTTCTCCATAGTTCCCAACTGGCTTACCAGATAATCAACTTTTGAAGAAACAATATTCGTTATCTCAGTATCTGACACCTGGACACTATCTTGAATTGCATGATGCGAAAATAATTTATCTTTCATAAGCTGATTCAACAGCTCGCACCTACTAAGGTTTTTATACGCATCTCCTCCTTGAGTTTTAATGTCTATCAATGTTTTATCAACATCAGATTCAAGTATGACATAACTCCCTACTACTGCAGCTACTCCATCAATTTTGATTCGTTTTGAAGTTTTAATAGTGTCTTTAATTTGTTGCTTAACTAAACCTGGCGTATCCTCAGAAGTAATTTCCGTAACTTCCTCCTGTGCTATTATTGTTTGAAAGAAAAGCAATGAAAGTATTCCTATAGCATAATTAATTCTTCTCATAGACTTCAAATTGTTTTTTTTGTACAGCTTCATCAATTAAATCTTTTTCTAAATTACGTATAAATTCCAATTTTCGTTTGTTTAGAATAATCTGTCGCAAGGTAGGTTTAATATATTCAAGAGGAGCATTATCATTTCTATTTAATATATCGCTCACTTGCACCAAATATACTTCTAAAGAATCTGTTAGTTCAAAAAATTGTGATTTTTTTAAGTATCTCTTTTTATTTTCCGCATTAATGACCGGTATTTTTTGAATAAACTGAAGAGATTTAATCCAAACCGAATCATTTAACGAGTATGAGTTAAACTGTAAACTCATGTCCTGAAGTTCCCTTTTATCATCTTCATCAAAACGAGCCAATCGTTCTTTCACCAGTTCAACATCAGAAAACCCGGAATTTAATTGAACATACCTCAATTTTATAAGATCTTCGTTTAATTTAAAGTTCTCTTTATTGTCGAGATAATACACATTCATTTCTTCTAAAGAGACTACAGTATCCATTTCTCTGTTTACCAATGCTTCTTTATAAGCTGCTGTATATAAATCCAGTCTGTAGTCTTCTATTAACTCTTCAAATTCTTCAGTTTTTTTCTCATCGAGATTTATTCTGGCTTTTTCAACTAAAAGCTGTTTTTTAGCCCAGGTATTAATGTAATTATTTACAATGATGGCACTATCTTCTTTAGAAAGCCTTTCATTAAGAATCTCTTTTATATCTTCTTCATACAAATAATTCTCTCCAACTCTAGCTACTACTTTTTTATCTGTCTCGTTTTGTTTTTGAAACAAATTACAAGAAACTAATAACAGAAAAATAGAAGTATAATATATTTTCTTCAGCATTGTCTTGTAAATTCTTTTTTATACTAACATTAAGATCTCTTCATTTTCGAGGCAAAAATAAGAATTAGCAGGGACACATTCATTTTTAATCAACGTATAAAAATAGTAACTATTTTGATTTTTGTAAATTGTCAATATTAAACTGACTAATTATGAAGTATCAACATGAAATATTAATCAATCTTCCCAGGGAAGAATTAATTAAAAAGTTTGACAATCCGGATAATATGAAGCATTGGCAACGAGGATTTATCAGTTTTAATCATGAAAGCGGAGAACCCGGAAAACCTGGTGCCAAAAGTAAATTAAAATATAAAATGGGAAAACGTGAAATCGAAATGACAGAAACCATTAAGAAACGTAACCTTCCTGAGGAATTTCATGGCACTTATGAAGCTAAAGGAGTATTTAATCTCCAGGAAAATTACTTTAAGATTATTGATGACAATACAACCAAATGGGTTTCTGTTTCTGAATTTAAATTCACTACTTTTACAATGAAAATCATGGGGGCTTTAATGCCAGGAGCTTTTAAAAAACAAAGCTATAAGTACATGACAGATTTTAAGAATTTTGCAGAAAAAGGAATTTCAGTCGCAGATGCGTAATATTAAACTTATATGGGATTTTCGAGGACCAGCAGCACAACAAACAGCTAAACATCACGAAATTCATTTAAAAGAATATATAGCTATTGAAAAAACACCTGTTTTAACAACAGGTGTACAAGCATTATCTGAAATGCATTCGATTGCTTTTATAGTAGTACCGGAAAGTGAAATGATTCCGGCCAGAGATGCATTAAAACCTCATCGGGGAGAGATTTATCTCGAATAATTAGGAGCTTCTTTTGTGATAGCTACATCGTGAGGATGACTCTCGTTGATCCCTGAATGGGTAATTCTAACAAATTTCCCGTTCTCTTTAAGGGTTTCAATATCCTTAGCCCCTGAATATCCCATCCCGGCTCTTAATCCCCCAATAAACTGATGCATGCTTTCATAAAGCTCTCCTTTGTAGGGTACTCTACCCACAATTCCTTCAGGAACAAGTTTTTTAATATCGTCTTCTACATCCTGGAAATAACGATCTTTACTTCCTTCTTTCATCGCCTCTACGCTTCCCATCCCGCGATAGCTTTTAAACTTTCTTCCTTCGTAGATAATTGTTTCTCCGGGAGATTCTTTAGTTCCGGCCAGTAAAGATCCTAACATTACAGAATCTGCCCCAGCTGCTATTGCTTTTGGAATATCACCCGTATAACGAATTCCTCCATCTGCAATCACCGGCACGCCGCTTCCTTTAATAGCTGCTGCTACTTCTATAACGGCAGAAAATTGAGGAAATCCTACCCCTGCAACTACTCTAGTCGTACATATAGAACCCGGCCCAATACCTACTTTTACTGCATCTGCTCCGTTTTCAACTAAATATTTAGCAGCTTCAGGTGTGGCAATATTACCTACAACTACATCTAGTTCAGGAAAAGCCTTTTTTACTTCTTTCAATACATTTACAACCCCTTTGGTATGACCATGAGCTGTATCAATAACTACAGCATCTACTCCTGCATTAACTAAAGCTTCTGCTCTTTCTACAGCATCTGCAGTTACCCCTAGTGCTGCTGCTACTCTTAATCTACCGTATTTATCCTTATTTGCTATTGGTTTTTGAGTAAGCTTTGTTATATCTCTAAATGTGATTAATCCTACCAGTTTGTTTTCATCATTGACAACAGGTAATTTTTCAATCTTATTCTCTTGTAAAATCCCTTCTGCATCCATCAAAGAAGTCCCTTCAGATACTGTTACCAGGTTCTCGCTGGTCATTACTTCTATAATCGGGCGGTCATTATTTTTTTCGAAACGCAGGTCCCTGTTGGTAACAATTCCTTTTAGAAAGCCATTATTATCTACGATAGGAATTCCTCCTATACTATGCTCCTTCATATTGCGCTTAGCATCTATCACTTTTGCTGTTAGTGGCAATGTAACAGGATCTAAGATCATTCCGCTTTCAGCTCTCTTAACTTTACGAACTTTTAGTGCCTGCTCTTCAATAGTCATATTTTTATGAAGCACCCCAATACCGCCTTCCTGAGCCATTGCTATGGCCATACGGCTTTCTGTTACAGTATCCATAGCGGCAGAAACAATAGGCACATTGATTGTAATGTTTCTTGTAAATTTTGTTTGAATATTTACTTCTCTGGGAAGAACTTCTGAGTAATTCGGAACTAAAAGGACGTCGTCGTAAGTTAAACCTTCTCCAACAAATTTTGCATCGTGAGCTTTCATGGCAATTAAAAATTTAATTGCGTGCAAATATACTGCTTTTTTAGTGATTTAGGATAGTCTTCTTTTATTTTAGTTGAAAAAGATTTGAACGCCTATAACCTGTTACATTTAACAATAACAATGGGGGTTCTTTTTCAAGAATCCTCATTTATAGCCTCATTTTTATTTAATTAGTTATAATTTAAACTGCAGGGTAGTATAAAAAGTTCTGGGTTCTGAAGGAATGATTCCAGGTCCTGGATAACCGGTTGCTCTTCTTACAAAATAACTCTCATCTAACAAGTTATTAATCCCAGCTTCCAGCTTCCAGCGTTTATACGAATATGAAAGTGATAAATCTAAAATACCATATGACGGAATTTCTCCCTCTATCCCTCTGTCTCCATTTATTCCTTCTGAAGGAGAATTTGCTGCATCGGTAAATTGCTCAGATAAGTATGTGTATTGCAAGCTCCCCAGAAAATCTTTATACCCAAAATTAACACCTGTTTTTAAATTAACATCCGGAATAAATTCTACTTGATTTCCTTCAATAAAGTTACTCTGCAGATTTACAATTTCCGGGATTTCTGAAATACTTGATAATGTAGCACGTGTGTACTCAGATTTTGTTAAAGCTAAGTTTAAAAAAACGTTTAGTTTAAAATCATCTTGCTCAGGGAAGAAAGTATTTTTAAGATTCCAGTCTGCAAAACTTTCTATTCCGTATATGAATGCGTCACCTATATTACCTCGTACTCTTAAAATACGATCTCCTGTAGCACTTGCATTTATTTCACCTAGCCTGTCTCTATATGAAAGCCCAAAAAGACTCACATCATAAGATAGAATATTTTTAAATCTACCACGCGCTCCTATATCTACTGAAAACCCTTGTTCGTCTGTAATATTAGGATCTACTATAAAAGTAGGATTAGTAACCCGTATATCATTAAAGGTTATGGATCTATAATTTTCAGAGAAATTACCGTATAGCTCAACACTTTTATTCAATTTATAAGTTGTACCAACACCCAGCAATACAAAATTTCTATTAAAAACTCTATCGTCTCTAATTTCTTCATTATTAATAATATTTCCTGCCAGGTCAAGAGCAATATTCCTAAAACTTCCATCGCTTTCTGTACGGATATGCTCAAAACGAAATCCAGGCACAACAGTCCATCTATCGGTTATATTAAAGATATTTTCTCCAAAAATTGAGATATTGAGATTAGGAAACGTAAAGTCTGATTGTCTTTCAAAAGCTGGAAATTCATCAAAAGCAAATTCAAAATCTGGCCCCGTAAGATTATTACCAGGTCCTTGTACCTGTTCATTATCAGCTTGATAATATTTGGAGCCGATTAAAAATACTGCATCTTTATCCTTGATTTTATAACGTGTCAATAAACGGGCTTCTGCTCCCCAATTAAAAAAATCATCAACAAGTAATTCTCTTGGGTTTTCAAAAAAATCTTCTGTTGTTACCCTATTATCACGAATTCCCAGAGCACTTCGTGATGCATCTAATGTAAATAGATTTAAACTAAAATCTGTATTAACAGAAAATTTATGATCTAATCGCAGAGATAAAATACGCCAATCTACATCAAACCAGTTTCGTGTTCTATTACTAAAAGTAGGATCTATCTGAAATTGATTATCTGTGATACCTCCTGGCTGTTGTGCCAGGTAGTTCTGAAGAGTTGCCTCAAAAGTTACTTTTGTTTTATCATTAAACTGATATCCAAAACTTCCAAAATAGTTTCTAGAGCTAAAATCTGAATTTGGTCTAAAACTGCTTCCCTCTTTATAATTAAAATATGTATAGTAACTAAACTTTCCAATAGTTCCGCTTAAGCTATTAAAACTGGTTAACAAGCCAAAAGAACCAACTGTTTGCCTCGATATCCATTCTATAGGCTTATCAGGATTTGGTTTTTTAAATACAAAATTGAGTAATCCTCCAAATTGAGTTCCATACTGTAAAGAAGCAGCACCTCTTACCACTTGAATTTCTGATAAAGCTTCTGCCGGAGGAGTATAATAACTCTCAGGGTATCCTAAGACATCTGCACTAATATCATATCCATTTTGCCTGGTATTAAAGTTTGAAGTCCTGTTTGGATCTAAACCTCTTCCTCCAATATTCAATTGCAATCCGGCATCTCCATTTTCATAAATATTAAGTCCAACTACCTGGCTGTAGATCTGCCTGGAATTATTGGCACCTAAATTTCCCGTAATCTGATCTATAACTACTACTTCACTCTTTTTCCCTGCATAGATTGCAGTTCCTTCAACTTTTTTCAATTGTTTCAACGCAAATAATTTTTCACGTTGTTGTGTAAGTACAACTTCAGACAATTCTTCTCCTAAATTATCCAGGGTAATATTTAAAGTCGTATTCTTATCAAGAACAATTTCCTGTTCTTTGATACGATATCCAAACGAAAAAACCACCAGGTTATAAGTGCCGGCTTTAATATTTTCAAAGGTGAAAATACCTTGGCTATCTGTTATAGAAAGTTTTTCTATTTCTTTCAGATACACTTCTGCACCCGATAAGATTTCTCCTTTATCATTTGATATTTTTCCTGAAAAACTGTATTGGGCTGAAACTATTACAATTCCTGTGAAAAATAATAGTATAAATAATTTAAAATCCTTTAATCTCATCTTTGAATGGTACTATCCAATTTTTATGTCTGAATGATTCTTTTTGTTTTGTTAAATCTGTATTGGGGTCTATATACGTAGTACTAAGTCTTCCGTTTAAAGTCACATAACTATCTACATATATTTCTATATTTTTATGACCTTGTTTGCTAAAATGTTTTTCCAGGTATTTGGCATATTGAAGAATGAAATCAGATTGTGTAGCCATTTGTTTTTCCTGGAAACGAGTTAAGAAATCGGTGTTATCAACATAAAACCATTTTCCTGTTTCACCATCTACAATCTTAAATTGCGCATATCCGGCTTTTTCAATAAGCATAACCCGCCATGAAAAACGAAACCCTTCTTCTGTCCAGAAAAGCTCGCCCGGATACAACAAATATCTAAAGGGCATTAATATCTGTATTGCAAAAAACAAACTGATAAAGCCATATTTAATTTTTGAGGTCGTATTATTAAGACTTGGATAATATTTTCCGTTATCAAATTTGCGTTTATCTGTTTTTATAATCCCGGATAAATAAGAAAGTATCTTCTCATGAAGTTTTACATCAAAAAATACTAAAGTTGAAAAAATCATGATATAAGGAAACATTCCAATAGGAAACAGTACTCTGGTTATCACATGGAAAAATACCACCAAAGAAAAGGCTAACCATCTTGTACGTCTATACAATAGCAAAAACGGGATGGTAAGGTCATAAATCGCACCTCCCCAACTAAATGCATAATGAATCCATTCCAAATGAAAATAATCTCCTAAAACAGGAACATCAAATTTGGAAGGCAGCCAAATTTTTAAAGGCATTGCTTTAAATAACCAATCAGAATTTAACTTAGCCAAACCTGCATAGAAATAGACAATTCCTAAAAGTAGTTTCACACTATCTATAGTCCACTTAGGAATAAATTGAAATCTTTTATCTTCTCGTTGAAGTGCATCTATAGAGTAGTATGCATTGGCCGGGAGAAAGATCATTAAAAAACTGAGTAAGCTTATAAAATAATAGTGATTCAGATAAGTCGTTTTATCCATCAACTCTATGTAAGTAAAGCTTAGAAAGAAGGAAATAATTGCTATACGATATTTGAATCCTAAGGCAACAAAAATGGCTGATAAGCCACAAATTATAAAAATAATATAAGTAAAATGTCCCAGGGGTTTTACCCATTCAAATCCGTAATATGAGAAAAAGTATTTAGGCTGAATATACAATTTATCAATCCAGCCATAACTCCAGAATCTGATAATACTTATCAGCATTAAAATCCCGAAGAGAATACGAAAGACCGCCAATGGAGCGGCCTTTATTTGCTTTTCTGTATATGGATAAAGTCTAGACATTAATTAATCACCATCTGCATCCTGAAAATCAACATTGATGTTAAGCGCAGAAAGCATATCTACTTTAATAAGTGGCACTATACGTTGTAACTCGTCATACGCTAACAATAACTGTACAGGTGGACTATTTTGAAGTTCTTCTTGAAAAGAATCCAAGCCATTAATCATATTACGAGCAGTATTATATTGATTGTTAATAAGAGAGCTTAATTGCTGACCTCCGCTTTCTACCCCAAGTGTATTGAGATAATCATCTAAACCAATTCCATTTGTAGTGGAATTAAAAGAAATACCGTTAAAAAAGTCCTGGACTGCATCTAAAGCTTCCAGGCATAATTGATTTGAAATATCACCTTTATAAAACGCTTCGAGATTCTGAGGGTTAAGTGATGCAGAGAAAACTCCAGCTGGAATTCCCACTTTACCAGCTCTTAAAAATCGTTCGTAATAAAGAATATAATCATTTACATAACGATCTACAGATGCCGTAGCCGACGATCCGTCATTTGCAACAAAACTATCTCTAAAATTTCCTGTCCATTCCTGTAATACTCCATTTGTAAGAGTAACCATATCTGCAATTAAGCTACCGGTATAGTTTAACAGATTAATCCCTGCAGCTCCGTCGTTAAAACGAGCAACTATAGCTGTATCATCAGCTGCTAATCCGTTAATAAGATAATCTAAAGCAGGAAAGCCTTTGGCATCACGATTAGATGGTAATGATAAATCTGCATTCCCACTAGTAATATTTTGTTGTATTTGCGTAACATCTGCCGGATAAATATTTATATTCAAACGATAGTCTACATTTTCGGCAGGCCCTATTTCAAACATAGAAACTCGTTGCCATGCAAAATAAGCATCTCTCCAGGCATTTCTTAGCGCTATTAAATTTGCCTCATCTGCTGTTGTATTGAAATTATCAAAAGCAGTCTGTAGTGACGATAATGAGGTTTGGAAAGCTTCATAAGAGGGTATAATAATATTATCTGCCCAATTGATCAACAATTCTGACCTCTGAAAACTGGTTGTCGGAGGTGTTGGAGGAGTATCATCAGAACTATCAGACGACGAACATCCCAATATTATTGAACCAAATACAAATAACAGAAAAATCTTTTTCATCATTTTTATTTTTATTTATTCTTAATAAAACTAGTTGGCAAATTTAATAAAGTGGATCTTTTAAACCTACCAACTAGTTCAGTTATTTGTTTATTTTTTGGTTAAATTGTTTATTCTTTTAGTTTTGGTTATCGCCCGCTTGTTCAACTGTAAAGTCAAACTCAGCAGCAATATCTGCAGAAACAGCATTTAAAATGTCTGAGGTAACATCCCATAATCCATTACTAGCAGAATCGTTTGCACTAAGTAAACGATCAATAAGACCTTGAACTTCTGCTCCTGTAAAATAAGCTCTAGGCGCATTGTTTGTATTTGGAACTCTGGTAAACTGTAAGCTTACTATAAATCCTAAGCCTTCAGAAATATCGTGAAATGCGCCTCCCATATTACCAGCTTCAAGTTCTCTTCTACCAGATTGTAAATAGAATACTGCTCTAACACCAATAACTCTTGCAATTTCTTCACGCAAGATTTCTGTTTGTTCGTCTCTTACATCATATAAACTTTCTGTAATTGCAGCTCTACCCCTGGTAAATGCCTCAAAAATACGTGTTGCTATTCCATTAAAGTCAGGATCTCTGTCCACCAATCCAACATACCTGTTTAAATATCTGTCATCGTCTCCAATAGTTGGATTAGGGTTTGCGACATTTTGAGAGTTTCCATAGATATAACCATATGCTTCGTCCCAAAAATGTTCCATTTGCGTGTCTGTACCACTATCGTTTCTGGCTACTTCATTATCATTATCTTCTCTGTTACTACCTTCATCAAGTAAAGAAGAGCTTATGTAGTTATTTACAATTTGATCTACCATAAGGCCTCCAATCAAACCTTTAGTAAAAATCTGATTGAACTCTACTCCTCGTCCATCAACATAACGTGTACTTGTACCGTCAACAATTTGTCCTGAAACGCCAGCTGCTGCATTTCTGTTTCTGTTAACTCTTACATCATCAATCTGCCCATCGATATAAGTATCAAACTGAGTTCTTAAGATTACTGATTGAGAAGCTCCTAAAGGTGCATTGTCGCCTTCAAAAAAGTCTTCAGATGAAGCTAATGTATTTCTTATTTGCCTGCTACTTGAATTTAAAGCCACTTCAGAGAAAGCATCATTAGCATTGGTAAACATATCGTCCAATAAACTAGTATTCGCATCTAAAGCATCAAAATTCAGAAAAGCTCCGATAATTTCTTCTCCCATACGAATACGTTCCATTTGACCAGGAATTCTAACAGTACTTTGTCCTCCCCTGGTGAAAGAATAAGTATCCGGAACTACAAGTTCCGGAGTTACAGGACTACCATCATCATCACTTGAACACGACATAAGCAATGAAGCTGTTAAAGCAATCACACCTATAGATTTTATTGTTTTCATTTTATTTAGATTAAATTTAAATAGTAATTTTCTGCAAATATAAAACCCAAAATGAATTGCACAAGCTTTATTTAGATTAAATTTAAATAAAATTTTCTGATGAAATTTCACATTTCTATAACATTAGTTTATGTTATAAATAATGAAGGTTATAAGTACCTATACATGAAGTAATAACAGAAGGTAAGTTCCTTATTTAGAAAGAGAGCGTATCAATTATTTTAATGATAAACTGTAAATATTTTGCTTGCTTCGTTATAAGAACTCTCAAAACTCATGGCATTTACACCACAATCTGCTTTTACAGTATTGAAATATGACACCATTTTTTCTGTAGGCATATTCCCGGTGAGTTCATCTTTTGCCATAGGACAACCGCCAAACCCCTGAATAGCCCCATCGAACCTTCTGCATCCTGCTTTATATGCAGCATCAACTTTTTCGTGCCAGGTTGTTGGTGTTGTATGTAAATGAGCTCCAAATTCAATTTCAGGATATTTATCTATAAGGTTAGAAAATAAATAATCGATAATTTCCGGAGTCGAACTGCCAATAGTATCCGACAAGGATAAAATTTTCACTCCCATATCTGATAGTTTCTCTGTCCACTCCCCTACAATATCTACATTCCAGGGATCTCCATAAGGATTACCAAATCCCATAGAGAGGTAAGCAACTACTTGTTTATTTGTTTTTGCAGCTATATTTAATATCTCTTGTAGTGTTTCTATACTTTGAGCTATCGTTTTATGAGTATTCCTCATTTGAAAGTTCTCTGAGATCGAAAAAGGATATCCTAAATAGGTAATTTCCGAGTGTTGACTTGCTGCTTCTGCACCTCTTACATTGGCAATAATCGCTAATAATTTACTTTGAGTTTGGGTCAGGTCTAATTTTGATAGCACCTCAGCCGTATCTACCATTTGTGGTATGGCTTTGGGAGATACAAAACTTCCAAAATCTATAGTATCAAATCCTACTCTTAAAAGTGACTGAATATATTGCACTTTTGTTTCAGTAGGAATAAAATCTTTGATGCCTTGCATGGCATCTCTCGGACATTCTATTAATTTTATTTTTTCCAAGAGTATTAGTTAGAGTTCTTTTATTATTTGTACGGTCAATTCTTCAAAACTTTCAATAATCAGATCTGCCTGTGAAAGATCCTGATTTCCTGAGTTTACATTTCGATAGCCTATGCCTTTCATTCCAGCAGATTTAGCTGCTTTTATCCCATTTTTGCTATCTTCTATAACTATAAAATTTTCCGATGGTCTTTTATAATTATTTGCAATTTCTAAAAATATATCCGGAGCAGGTTTTCCATTTTCAACATCTTCACTGCTTACTAAAAAATCAAAATAGCTTTTTATATCTAATCTATCAACAATAATATTGATCAGTTTTTTTGGTGATGACGAACCCAAGGATAATGAAAATTGATGTTCTTTTAATATGCTTAGGGTTTCCACAACACCTTTAACAGCAGGAATATCATTTTTTTCTAATTCCTGATAAAAGAGTCCTTTATGAAAACTCATCAATTCATCAATGTCCTTCTTTAATTCAAAATCCTTAATTATTTTGTTCCAGGAATATACTCCTGAAGTTCCTATTAAAGTATCGTAATATTCATTTGTAAATGGGATTCCCTGATAATCAAATACCTTGTTCCAAATGTATTTATGGAAAGGTTCACTATCTACCAGAACACCATCCATGTCAAAAATAATAGCAGGCTGCATCTAATTACTTACTTTGCCCTCAAAGATAATTAACGAAAATGGTTTGAAAAATTATTTTCAAAATAGTAAATAAAAAACCCGGAAATGTTCCGGGTTTCTATTATATTTTGTTGTTAACGAATCATTCTTTCATCCCTGGTACTCCTTCTGGTTTTTTAGTCTGCCAGTGGAACTTGTCTGCTTTTTTCTTTATCGGATGAATTTCATCTAATGTATTAGCATCATAAATAATTCCATTTTTAATGACATGAGTTAAAGTATTCGTGTTTTTTATATTGTCTAACGGATTCTTATCCAGGATTACAATATCTGCTATTTTACCTACTTCCAACGATCCAATATCTCCTTCTAAACCTAATGACTTAGCGCCTATAATAGTAGCGACTTTAAGCATGTTATGATTGGAAAGCCCTCCACTGGCATTAGCCCACATTTCCCAATGAAATCCGAGTCCTTGAAGTTGTCCGTGACTTCCAATACCTGCAAGACCACCTTCTTCAACCAAATCTTTGACAAATTCGGCATGTTTAGGGAATACATGTTCTTCTTCCATAAACCAGGCCCTCCTTCTTCTTGATTTTCCTGCTAATTCTTCATAAGGTGTAAAATATTGTAGTTTTTTATCTTTATATGGCTGTTCTGTAGCATAGTAATACTCTTCTGCCCATGGGCCTCCGTATGATACTAAAAGTGTTGAAGTGACTGCCATTTTAGATTCAGCCACACTCTTAACTACATCTTTATAGATAGGATAAATAGGTAGTGAATGTTCGTGTCCGGGATATCCGTCCAGCAATTGTGTCATATTTAATTTAAAATCTAAACCTCCTTCTGTAGTAGGCATTAATTTTAATTCTTTGGCTGCCATTATGATCCATTGGCGTTGTTGCCTGTTTCCTACCAAATACATTTTGATAGTTTTGGTATTGTAGTATTCACTGTATTGCCTCAATACATCTTTTGCATGGTCTAAATCCCGAATCTTATAAGCCCAAAAACCAACTCCTGGCCCCGTACTATACACTCTGGGTCCGTGAATCATTCCGGCATCTACCATATCAGAATATGTCAGTACATCTGTAGTAGCTGTTTGTGGATCCCTGGTGGTAGTTACCCCATAGGCAAGATTTGCTGAATAAATCCATACCTGATTTTTTTGTACTCCCCAATTAGGCCACATGTGTGCATGCGTATCTATAAAACCGGGAGTTATTGTTTTTCCTGAAACATCAATAACAGTTGCCTTACCTGGCACATTCAAACTTCCTGAAGCCCCTATGGCTTTAATTCTATTGTTTTCTATTAAAACATCACCATTTTCTATGACCTCATCACCTTTCATTGTAATAATTCTGCCTCCTTTAAGAAGTACAGTTCCTTTAGGAATGGCTTTTTGGTAACTTACTTTTATTTTATATTCATCTGCTTTGAATTTCGGAGTTTTTTCTTTTTTCTTGGCTTTCTCTTTATCTTTTGTATTGTCTTTCGATTTTTCCTTAAGTTCTTTTTCTTTCTTTTTAGCCAATTTTAAACTATCAGAAAAAGCATCAGATTTTACCAGATCATATATAAAATGACTGGCTCCTAAAGACCAGTGTACTTTTTTACTATTAGATGCCCATGCAGGGAATTCACCTCCTAAAATAGTTAGCTTCTTTGCAGGAAAGGCTGCACTTTCTGCCTTAGCAAGAGATATCTGTGGAGTTTTTCCAAGTTTAGGTATGATTACCGTATAAATTTCATTATTAATTTTCGCCAAAGCACTTTTTCCATCTGGTGAAATTCTTATTTCTGATGGTCGTGAAGCCGTATTGTTTTCTCTCCAGGCTTCTTTACTGGAAGGAAGTAAGGAAAACTCATGATCGTCATGACTATCTATAATTGCTGCCGAAGAACCATAAGTAGTAATCCCGGTTACTTTAAGATGTGATTTTTCATCTGTTCCGTCCCAACGTATAGAGATTAATCCTTTTTGTCCATGGTTAAGATAAATACGGTTATCAACTTTTGTAAAATGCGGATTTCCTCTTCCTTTTGCCTTGTCTATAATGGTAATCTTTCCACCAGCAGCAGGAATCCACGCAATCTCATCCTGGGAACCAAAAGCAAAAGGACCAATAGCATCTTCGTAAGCTTGTGTTGGTCCTTTAGTAAAGACTATTCTATCTTCGTTATACGCCCACTCCGGATTTGTATAAATTCCACTCTCTTGTGTTAATCGTTCTACTCTTGTCCTACCATTTACATTCACTTTATACAAATGTCCTTCTTTACTCTTCCATGTTGTAAATACTATATATTTCCCATCTGGTGACCAGGTGGGTTGTGCTTCTGTAAAGTCGTGATCTGTCAATCTTTTAGGTTTCCCATTTGGCAATTTCATTACATACAATCTATTGAGTGCAGTAAAAGCCAATTGGGTTCCATCAGGAGATGGCACTGCATCTCTAATCTGGGTAACAAAAGCTTCTTTGGTATCTTCTATAGGATATTTAAACTCTAGTCTTGGTCCCATTTCTATAGAAACATCAACATTAAAAGGAATCTCCTCAGCACTGTTATTTGCTATAGATATCGCGTAGATTTTACCTCCATAAGAAGCAATTAATTTTTTACTATCCGGAGTAAATGACATTGCAGGCAGCACTCCTAAAGGTGCAATAGATTCTTGTTCATCTCTTTGTATGGGATAAGCCAGCCAACGTTCGTCTCCTGTTTTCAGATTACGAAGTATTAATCCTGTTTTATCTTCAAAACGAGTTCCATAAACCATCCATTTTCCATCTGGTGATAATGTTGGGGTAAATGCAGATCCGTATCTGGAAGTAATTACAGCCATATCACCATCTTCTCTATCATAAGTTCCTATTTGATATTGTGGAAGCTGTGCATTGTAATTCCATGCTCCATTTCTTCTTGAAAAATATATCAGATTTCCATCGGCACTAAAAGCAGGATCTATTATTTTTAAATTATCGGGCTTCTTTACCAATTGAGCGCCTCCTCCTCCATCTTTGTGATACAGGTAGAGTTTTACATTACGACGCCCTTTGGTTCCTACTATATAATCACCGCCCGGACTCCAATCTGCTGCAAAATAATTTTGATTTACATCTTTGGTTATCTGTTTTTCTTCTTTAGTTGCTAGCTCCCTGGTCCATATATTATCTGAACCGCTTTTATCTGAAATAAAAACAATAGATTTTCCATCCGGACTAAACCTTGGATGTACATCATAGGCTAATCCTTGTGTAATTTTTTTAGCCTTCCCTCCTGTTATTGGAATTGAATAAATATCTCCCAGCATATCAAAAACAATCGTTTTTCCATCCGGACTTACATCTAAGGATACCCATGTTCCACGATCTGTAGAAAATGCAATTGTTCTTTCTGGTTCTAAGGGGAGTTCTTTGGTTGCTTTTTTTGTTGAATCTGATTTCTTATCATTATCCTGAGCTGACAATAACAAAAAACAACTTAAGAAACAGATAGTCGTTATCTGTCTTAAGGAAAGATAAAATTTCATAAAATATGTTGTTTGGTTACCTAATTAGGAATACAAGTTAACAAAATTAGCTGTAAAAAATTAAAACATCGGGTTGTGAAATAGTCTTTTACCTAAAAAGACGGATAGGTAAATGTTAGAATGATAAAAGTCTAATATAAGACCTTTTTATTATCCCGGTAATCATCCCATCGATGTTTTCCTTCTGAAATAGAAGGGTATTCGATTCCGGATTCTCTGTTGATAATCGCTATTTTAAACATGACTTTCCATAGATGAAGCATATCTTTCCATGCAGGCACTAGCTTATAACTAGGGTCATAAACGTGTGTAGGTTCTGCTCCTACTCCGTTCACTTCTAATATTTTGAAGTTTTTTCCTGATTTTAGATCTTCTATTGATTTTGTTCTGATATCAAAACGACCGAAATAGAATCCTTTCATCCTGGTGTTCAATTCATCAAAAACATTTTGAAGATCTTCATCATACAATTCATTAGCATTAACAAACTTAGTTCCCCTATTATGATTCCCTATATGCTCCAGAATCATTTCTTCTCCATCAGGAATTATTGTTTCCCATTCCTGAGGAAAGTTGTTTTTAAGCTTTTCTTCTTGCAGAATAGCTCTCGGATTCATCCTAACCAATTCAGACAATGTACTTTTACCATCTCCTTTCACTTTTAAAAACTCTTTAATTGTTAAAGATGGTATTGTCCCTCTGGCTTCATTAGGCATACGATAATAAAAGACTCCTATCTCTACAGGAAAATCTACAAATTCCTGTACGATTTGATCAACAGTAAAGTTGACTTTCTTCAAGACATCACTCAACTCCTCTACATCATCTATTTTATGAACTAATAATCCTCTGTAGCCAATATCTGGTTTTAATATGATTGGGAATTCAATGTTATTCTCTTTCATTTCAGAAAGCATACTTTCTACACTTACTGAACTGTTTTTTTCTATAAAAAATGATTTAGGACGATGCTCTTCAGGTACAATTTGTAATGTTCTATATTTGGAATCACTTAGAATAAAGCCTTCGTCAATTGCCGGATTCGTCACCAAAAAAAAGAAAGGATGCCTCGCCTTTAAGCTTAACCATAAATGTTGTACATAAACCGGAAGATAAAGAAATTGCATTGGCCAATATTCCCAGCTATTACATTTTATATAAAATGGATGTTGTTTTATTTTATGGAACACTTTCATCATCACAGTTATTTTCAACATCTCTTTATGAGCCTAATTGCTCAAAAAGACCAGGTTTAAGCTCCTACTGCCTCTTTTTTCAAATTGTAATTCATTGTTGTCTCATCTTCGTTAACAACAACTTGAGTAATACTTACTGTTTTAACCTGGGGCCTATCTAAAATAAATGCATTATCGTAGTTTAAACCATGGAGTTCCAGGATTTTATCTGACGACAATAAAGCTTTTTCTATAAAGGTATTGAAAAAATCTAACTTTTCTTCCTTCATTTTGGCATCATACAATGTACTGGAAGACCATAAGTATGGTTTATTAGTATCTAAAACCTGATGATGCTTTTCTTTTTCGTCCCAAATTAAAACTTGCAGCTTATCTTTTTCTGCCAAAACTAATGTAAATGGCTCAATATTATGAAGGTCTATCTCAGTAACAAAATCTGAAAATGACTCGTATTCAAATATTTCTAATACGATAAGGCCTCTACTTTTTCTATAAGGTAGATTACGTTCATGTTTAATAAAAGCGCCATTCAATAAACACGCTACCCTATTTTTATCTGTTGCAGCAATCCAGGTCCCATTATTTTCCTGATCTATAGGCGCAGTTAATAGTTCCCCATTTTGTAATGTTATACCTTGTGGAGGTTTTGTTTCTCTCAAAGGGTTTTCATCTCTGTTTGATGTTAATATAAACCCATTATCTTTAGGTATATAACTTACTGTGCACATGCGTTTTTATTTCTAATCGTAGAAGCTGCAACTCCAAAATTCTCATCTAAATTAAAGGAATCTTCCAATGACCTAATGCCAATTTTTATAATTGCCAAATGGTGTACTGCATGTTCTATATTATATTGTAACTCTCTGTGTAAAGAAGTATTAATTGTAATAGTTTCATCGCCTTCTTTATTTGAAGCCAAAGCATAATTAACTCTAAGCTTCATATCTATGTCTTCATTTACACCATCCAAAAATTCAGAAATGTTTTGAATCGTATTAAGACAATTTAAAGTACTTGACTCTAAAGAAGTATCTCTAACTCTTGAATCATAATCTACAACATCGTTTCTTTTTACAGCATTGATCAGGCATGTATAGAACTCTAATATATGCCTTACATGCATTCCTATTGTAGATTTACTTAGTATTTCTAACGATCTTGAAAATTGATCATCATTTAGTTGATTTAATATATCTTCAAGATATTCTAAATTTTGATTAGTCGCTTGTTTTAGCATTCAAATACAAATTATTATGTTGTGATATTCCCTCTCTTTTTAAAGTCGATTAATTGACCTAACCTTACATCATCAGGTGAATTATTCTCGTCTAAAAGATAATTCTATTTTCCTAAATTTTGTTAAAAATACATAAACTAAATAAATTTTAAAGAAGTATTTTAGAACTTCATTCACTATCCATTAATAATGAACGTAAAACTTATTAAAATTTATATAAAAAGTAAAGTACAGAAAATCAATTAATTATTGCTCTACTTCTTCTTCTTTCTCTTCAGTAAAATCTGTAATCCCTTTAGATATCAATAAGTTATACCACTGAATAACTTTTTTAATATCACTTGTATATACCCTGTCTTCATCATACTCCGGTAAAATCTCAAAAAAGTACTCTTCTAATTTATCTTTACTTTCTTTGTGTTTTACTGTTGTTTCTTTTCCTTCTTCCTTCTCTTTAATTTTATTAAATACTTCTCCAAGAGGAACTTCTTCAGAAAGAGTATATATAGCTATCTCAGATAGTATACTCACATTACTTCTCATATTAACAGTAATGCGTTTTCCATCTATAAGTGATTCGGCTACAAAACCTGTTCTTGTTTGTGTTTTTAGTTCAAAAAGTCCTGGCTTTCCAGAAATAGCAAGTATTTTGTCTAAACTCATTATTACATTATTAAATTATGGTAAATATTAAACCTTTAACCATTTTGGCAAAAAAATTAACGTGATTTTTTGATTTCAGGGAAACGCATTCTGTAATTAATCTTAATATTTCCTTTAGAGATATTATTCAATTTCCCTTTAATCAAGCGTTTCTTCAATGAAGACAATTTATCGGTAAAAAGTATTCCTTCTATATGGTCGTATTCATGTTGAATAACTCTGGCGGAAAGGCCGCTAAATTTTTCTCTGTGCTTTTCAAATTTCTCATCCAAATATTCGATTTCTACAAATTCATGCCTAAAAATGTCTTCTCTTATATCCGGGATACTTAAACATCCTTCATTAAATGCCCATTCATCTCCTTCTTCATTAATCACTTTTGCATTGATAAACACTTTTTTTAAGCCTTTAAGTACTGCTTTGTCTTCTTCGGATAAATCTTCATCATCTGCAAAAGGAGTAGCATCTATTACAAAAAGCCGTATAGGAAGTCCTATTTGAGGAGCTGCAAGACCTACCCCGGAAGCATTATACATGGTATCAAACATATTAGCTATGAGTTGGTCTAAATTCGGATAATCTTTATCAATATCTGTTGCCTTTTTCCTTAATACCGTATCTCCATAGGCTATAATTGGTAATATCATCTTTAATTCTAAATTAAGTTATTTATTATACAAATAAGATTGTAGAATGATTGTTGCGCTTATTTCATCTACTAATGCCTTATCTTTTCTTTTATTCTTTTTTAATCCGCTATCAATCATTGTTTGAAAAGCCATTTTAGAGGTAAAACGCTCATCAACACGTTTAATGGGGATATGCGGCAATTCTGTACGTAGTACATCTAAAAAGGATTTAATATGTACTTCACTCTCTGAGGCTATATTTTTCATTTGTTTTGGCTCCCCGACAACTATCAACTCAACATCTTCTTCTGTCGTATATTTTTTTAAAAACGAAACTAATGCTTCAGAATTTACTGTAGTTAATCCTGATGCTATTATTTGCAATTCATCAGTAACTGCTATTCCAGTTCTCTTTTCTCCATAATCCAATGCTAAAACACGAGCCATTCGTAATTTTTTTGCAAAAATAAACTTTAAATTGTTATAACTGTAAAATAGAAAGGTTTATTAAAAGTAAGGCTATATCTTTGCCGAAAAAATAGAAAATGACAGAAATCAGAACTATCATAGAAGAAGCATGGGATAATAGAGAACTCCTTAAAAATGAGGAAACTATTAATACTATAAGAAAAGTTATTGAACTTTTGGACTCAGGGGATTTACGTGTTGCAGAACCAACAGCAGAGGGTTGGCAGGTAAACGAGTGGGTTAAAAAAGCAGTAGTTCTTTATTTCCCAATTCAAAAAATGGAAACTTTTGAAGCCGGGCCATTAGAATTTCACGATAAAATTCCTTTGAAAAGAAATTACGCAGAAAAAGGAATTCGTGTTGTACCTCATGCTATCGCAAGGCATGGAGCTTACATTTCCAGCGGAGTTATCATGATGCCTAGTTATGTAAATATAGGAGCATATGTTGACGAGGGGACTATGGTAGATACCTGGGCAACTGTTGGTAGTTGTGCACAAATAGGAAAAAATGTACACCTAAGCGGTGGAGTAGGAATTGGAGGAGTTCTTGAACCATTACAAGCAGCTCCGGTAATTATTGAAGACAATGCTTTTATCGGTTCCAGGTGTATTGTAGTTGAAGGAGTGAGAGTAGAAAAAGAAGCTGTTTTAGGCGCTAACGTTGTGTTAACTGCATCAACTAAAATTATTGATGTAACCGGAGATGAGCCCGTAGAAATGAAAGGTTATGTTCCTGCAAGATCTGTTGTGATTCCGGGAAGTTACACTAAGAAATTTAGTGCCGGAGAATACCAGGTTCCATGTGCATTAATTATTGGAAAACGTAAAGAAAGTACCGATAAGAAAACTTCTCTTAACAACGCATTGAGAGAGTACGACGTAGCGGTATAATCTTATTTTATAGCACACATCTTTTTTATTCAAGATAAATCATCTTATTTTTGAGGAAATTCTCTCTCAAACTTGGAAAAAAAAGAAAAATTAACCGCCATAATTCCAGTAAAAAATGAAGCACACAATATAAGAGATGTTCTTGAAAGTGTTTCATTTGCAGATGAAATTATGGTGGTTGATTCTTACAGCACAGATGATACCCTTAAAATAGCCAAAGAATACACTTCTTTTATTCTTCAAAGGGATTTTAATTATGCAGCTTCGCAAAAAAACTGGGCAATTCCACAAGCTACTCATGAATGGATTTTATTGGTAGATGCTGATGAACGTGTAACTCCCAATTTAAAAGAAGAGGTTATAAATATCCTTAAAAACCCTCCTCAAAAAACGGTGGCCTTCTGGATAGGCAGGGTTAACTATTTTATGGGGCAACAAATAAAGCATAGCGGATGGCAGAACGATAAAGTAATTCGTTTATTCAAAAAAAGTAAATGCAAGTACCAGGATAAATTGGTACATGAAGAAATTATTGCCGACGGAGAAGTAGGCTTCCTGAAAAACAAATTCATACATTACACTTACAGGTCGATAGACAAGCATGTAGAAAAATTAAATAAGTATGCTGCCTGGCAGGCAGAAGAAAAAAGTGCTAAAACAGGAAAACTAACTCCTTATCATTTTGTTATAAAACCGTTTTGGAGGTTCTTTAAGCATTTTGTAGTGCAAGGCGGATTTAGAGATGGATTACCCGGATTTGTCATCTCATTCTTAAGAGCTTATTCTATGCTCATCAGGTATATAAAGATCTGGTTGTTCAGAAAAGGATTAAAATAACTAGTTCGTTTTCTTGATTCCGTACGCAGTTCTTTTAACCTTATTATCTCGGGTATTTTTCCTGATTTTCCGGTTTTTAATTACAGATTCAGGAGTTATATACCCTCGTTCGTGATCTAAATGTATACAAACAGCGCTATATCTAATTTGTTTGGATTTTATCCCATAATTGAACAGGCGTTCTCCTAACTCTCTATCCTGCCCTCCATATTGCATTCGTTCATCAAAACCATTAACTGCTTCAATATCTGCCTTCCAACCTGATGAATTATGACCATTCCAACTGGCATTTGTAGGCGTAATAAAATTTAAAAAACTAGATTTAAATCCTTTGGCTGTCAGCTTATTATTCTTAAAAGAAGGTTTAAGTCCGTTTTTAAAAAGCCAGCCAATATCAAAACATTTCCCAGTGGTAATATCATCTTTAGAAATGAGCTTAGAAATATGCATTGGTAACATAAAATAGCCACCGGAAAGAAAGTACCCTTCTTTCTTATACTTATCATGAGTTTCTAAAAAGTCATTTCTGGGAATGCAATCTCCATCGCTCATCACGATATAATCACCATTACATTCAAGGATTGCTTTGTTTAGTATCCTGGATTTTTGAAATCCGTCATCCTCTTGCCATACATGAATGATAGGATAAGTTACTTTTTGTTCTAATTCTTGAATTAATATTTTTGTTTTTGGCCCGGAACCATCATCGGCTATAACGACTTCAAAATTTTGAAAAGACTGTTTATCATAACCCCACAAAACCTTTTCTAACCATTTTTCGGAATTATAAGTACTGACTATAACTGAGATTTGAATATTATTCTTCATTAAACATTTTTAAAATGTAAAACATAAGAAGAGTCAAGACAAATTTTCTTTCTCTATACCAAATGAAGTCCATACACTTTTACTGGTACGGGTATTCTTTCTGATTTTTTGATTTTCAATAATCGCTTCTTCATTTACATATCCTCGTTTATGATCCAGGTGAACACAAACGGCACTGTAACGTATCTGTTTTGATTTGATATTATTGTTCATTAGTCGTTCTCCTAATTCACGATCTTCTCCTCCATATCCCATACGTTCGTCAAAACCATTAACGTTTAGAATATCTTCTTTCCAACCTGATGAATTATGTCCATTCCAACTGGCATTTGTAGGCGTGATAAAATTTAAAAAACTGGATTTAAACCCTTTAGCAGACAGTTTATTATTTTTAAATGATGACTTCAATCCGTTTTCCATCAACCATTTTACATCAAAACATTGTCCGGATAAAATATCCTCTTTTGAAATTAATTTCGAAATATTCATAGGAAGTTTAAAATATCCTCCCGAAAGAAAATACCCTTTCTTTTTATAGGTATTGTGAACTTCTAAAAAATCTGCCCTGGGAATGCAATCTCCATCACTCATCACGATATAATCTCCACTACAGCTCTGAAGCGCCTTGTTTAAAATTTTGGGTTTTTGAAATCCGTCATCTTCCTGCCATACATGAACAACAGGAAAAGCCAATTCCTTTTCTAATTCCTGAAGTAATGCTTTTGTTTTTGGTCCGGAACCATCATCGGCTATGACGATTTCAAAATTTTTGAACGATTGATTATGATATCCCCACAAAACTTTTTCTAGCCATTCTTCTGCATTATACGTACTAATGATGACTGAAATCTGAACATTATTATTCATTAAATATTTCTTTTCTAGTGCAACAAATTTAAAACTATTTTACCTATTCTGAATTCCAGCTCACAACTTTCCATCATCACCTTAAAACAATTTACTTATCAGATTAATTTCTTGTTGCAGGAAAAGCAAAAAGAATACCGTCAATGTGTCTTCCCTTACGGTTTATAATTTATCAGTGTAATCTTGTGCTAAGAATCGTTATCTTCAATATCTTTACCGCACTAAATTTTGATCATTTTTTTAAACTTTAATGTTATGGAACAAGAGCTTTTAAAAGCTATAGAAATACTTCAAAAAGGAGGATTACTTCTCTATCCTACTGACACTATTTGGGGAATAGGATGTGACGCTACTAATAAAAGTGCTATTGATAAAATCTACGCATTAAAAAAGAGAGAGAGCAGCAAAGCTTTAATATGCTTGGTATCAGATATCAGAATGCTTGAAAAGCATGTTTATGAAGTTCCGGATGCAGCTTATAACATTATAGAACTGGCAACAAAACCTACCACTGTAATTTACGATAAGCCTATGAACGTAGCTCCCAATTTAATTGCAGAAGACGATTCTTTAGCCATACGGGTAACTTCAGATGAATTTTGTCAAAAATTAATCCGGAAATTTAAGCGTCCTATCGTTTCTACATCAGCAAATATTAGTGGAGATAATTCTCCAGGTCATTTTAAAGAAATAAATACCGAAATTTTAAAAGGTGTTGACTATGTAGTAAATTTGCATCGCGATAAAAAAAATAATACTCCATCTTCAATCATCAAGCTGGAAAATAATGGAATCGTAAAAGTGATTCGTAAATAAATCAATGCAACGTAATTACAAAGAGGCTATACAACATCCTATTTTTAAGATTATTTCAAAAGCTGCCGAAGAATTAGGTGTAGAGAGTTATGTTATTGGAGGTTATGTACGTGATTTTCTACTGGGCAGAAAATCACCTAAAGATATAGATATAGTTGCTGTAGGTAGCGGGATTTCTCTAGCCAGGAAAGTAGCGGAAAAACTTGAAAACACTCCTAAAGTTCAGGTATTTAAAAATTATGGCACTGCAATGATCAACGCAGGAGATTTTGAGGTTGAATTTGTCGGAGCAAGAAAAGAGAGTTATCACTTTGACAGCAGAAAACCTGTTGTTGAAAACGGAACTTTGGAAGATGATCAAAACAGAAGGGATTTTACAATCAACGCCTTAGCTTTATCCCTGTCTTCTACTGATTTTGGTGCATTATTAGATCCTTTTAATGGTATTATTGCTCTTGAAGAGAAAATAATAAAAACTCCATTAGACCCGGATATTACTTATTCTGATGATCCTCTACGAATGATGAGAGCTATTCGGTTTGCATCTCAATTACATTTTAAAATAGAGCCTGAATCTTTAAAAGCTATTCAAAGAAATAAAGACCGAATAAAGATTATCTCTAATGAACGTATTGTAGACGAGCTGCATAAAATATTATTAAGCAGTACACCTTCTACAGGGTTTAAATTACTATATCAAACCGAGCTGTTACCGATTATTTTACCAGAATTAACTAATCTTCAGGGAATTGAAGAAATTGAAGGGCAACGTCATAAAGATAATTTCTATCATACCTTAGAAGTTGTTGACAATATTTCAAAAAACACAGATGATCTTTGGTTAAGATGGGCGGCATTATTACATGATATTGGAAAAGCTCCCACCAAAAAATTTAATAAAAAAATAGGATGGACTTTTCACGGTCATGAGTTTATAGGTTCTAAGATGGTCTATAAACTTTTTAAACGCTTACGCATGCCATTAAATGAAAAAATGAAATTTGTTCAAAAAATGGTATTAATGAGTTCCCGTCCGATCGTATTAGCCAATAAAACAGTTACAGATTCTGCCGTACGAAGATTGGTTTTTGATGCAGGAGATTATGTAGATGATTTAATGACCCTATGTGAAGCAGATATCACAACAAAGAATCCTAAGAAATTTAAAAAATATCATCATAATTTTAAAGTAGTCCGTCAAAAGATTGTTGAAGTTGAAGAACGTGATCACATACGTAATTTCCAGCCACCTATTAGTGGGGAAGAAATTATGAAAGTATTCAACCTTAAGCCTTCCAGGGAGATTGGAGTCATCAAAGAAGCCATAAAAGAAGCTATTTTGGAAGGTGAGATTCCTAATGAATATGATGCTGCTTTTCAGTTTATGCTAAAAAAAGCAAAAGCAATTGGTTTAAACGTTGTTAAAAAATAGTGCTATGGAAAAAGATAACAAAAGGGTCATATACTGGCTTTTAACCGGGTGTTTTTTAATATTCATTATGGTAATTGTTGGAGGAATCACGCGTTTAACACATTCGGGACTTTCTATGTCTGATTATAAACTCATCACCGGAACTATTCCGCCCATAGGTGAAGAGGCATGGCAAGAAGCTTTTGAATTGTATCAGCAATATCCGGAGTATCAAAAAATTAATTACGATTTCACCCTTAAAGATTTTAAAAGTATTTATTTCTGGGAATGGCTACATAGAGTGATTGGAAGGTTAATTGGCATAGTTTTCTTTCTACCTTTTATTTATTTTATTATTAAAAAGCAATTATCAAAATCAACTATTAGAAAAGGAATTGTTTTATTAGCACTTGGTGGTTTTCAAGGCTTTTTAGGTTGGTATATGGTGAAAAGCGGATTGGTAGACAGGCCCGATGTAAGTCATTACAGATTGGCAGCACATTTAACCACTGCATTTATCACATTTGCCTATACATTATGGGTAGCACTGGATTTGATGTATAAAGAAAGAAATGAGGTTTTAAAACCTATGAGGAATCTAATCAGGATTTCACTTGTTATACTTCTTATTCAAATTATATGGGGAGCTTTTGTAGCAGGCCTGGATGCAGGTTTTATTCATAATCACTGGCCATTGATGAATGACGGGCAATTGATACATGAGACTGTTTACCAAGAACAAACTCCTTTACTAAAAAATTTTATAGAAGGAAAAAGTGGGGTACAATTTACGCATCGTTATATTGCGTATCTGGTTGTCTTATTTATTGGTTTGATCTGGTATAAATCCAGGAAATTAAGGCTTAGCATTCCTCAAAAAAACGGAATTAATTACTTGTTAATTCTTGTATTTGTACAATTTCTTCTCGGGGTATTAACCATTATTTATGCTGTTCCTTTATGGCTGGGAGTTGCACATCAGGTAGGTGCTTTTTTCTTATTAAGTGCTATGACGTTTACGCTTCATAGATTTAGTAAATAATAAAAAAGCCTGAGTAAACTCAGGCTTTTCTTTATCAATCTTTTCTCAAATTTAATTTCTGAGAATTCTTTCTAATCTTAGTTATTTGGTAACCCTAAAGTACTGGTTCCTTCCGTCCAGTCTGCAGAAGCATTTCCTTGTCCGTCAAAAGAAAGTGTATTTGTAGTAGATCCTGAAATATTTACTATATCTCCAGTTGTCCATTCTCCTGCGGAATTAGCAACTCCTTCTCTAACACTTCCAGCTGCTCCCCATTGTACATAATCCATTAAGCTATTAGGGTTAGTAAAAGAACCATTAGAATATAATCCTAAACCTCCGGTTCCTTCTTGCCCTCCAATAAGACCATTACCTACATTAATCTGGTCATAAGTAACTACTAAGAATTCTCCTGGTTGTAATACTATATTACCTCCATTAGTAATTGCTAAATTACCTATCTGTCTGTAAGTTCCAGGTGCCATACACAAGAAATAACCTGCAAGATTTACTTCGAAATCTCCATTATTATATAGCTCTACCTGATCTCCACGAAATTCTACTTCGTTAATAACAACTGATGCTACAGGTGCTACTGGCGTACCATTAACGCCTCCAAAAGAAGGTGTAGTAGTCTCTGCCCAATCTGCTGCTGCATTTCCAGCTCCATCAAAAATGATACTATTATCCGCATTAGCACTTACATTTACAAATTCTCCTACAGTCCATTGACCTGCTGCTGCTGCAGTTACTTCTCTAATACTTCCTGCTGCACCCCATTGTACAAAATCTATAAGATTATTTGCATCTCCAAAACCTGTGTTAACAACATTATCATTATAAAGTCCTAATCCACCTGTTCCAGGAGTAGAGTTAATTTGACCTGCAGATGTATTAATCTGATCATAAGTTACTGTTAAAAACTCTCCTGGTGCTAATGTCAAAGTACCATTTACTAATGGTAAACCTGCTATTTGTCTGTAAGTAGCTGGTCCTAAACATAAGAAATAATCACTAACATTTACTGGTAGGTTACCATTATTTAAAAGCTCTACCTGGTCTCCTAAAAATTCTACTTCATTTAAAACAACATCTATTACCGGTGCTACTGGTGCTCCGTTTGCTGCTCCAAAAGATGGGGTTATTGTCTCAGCCCAATCTGCTGCTGCATTTCCTAATCCATCAAAGATGATGCTGGTTACGTCACTTCCAATAACTTCTACAAATTCTCCTGCTGTCCATTGACCTGCTGCTACAGCTGTTACCTCTCTAACGCTTCCTGCTGCTCCCCATTGTACGAAATCTGCAAGGGTGTCAGGATCTGAAAAATCTGAGTTATTGATATATAATCCTAACCCTCCTGTTCCATTTACAAATTGATCATAAGTTGCAACTAAAAATTCTCCCGGTGCTAAAACCGTAGTTGATCCGTTTACTATTCCTCCTATATTTCTATAAGTACCAGGGCCTAAGCATAAAAAATAATCGCTAACATCTACTGAAACATTTCCAGCATTGAATAATTCTACTTGGTCTCCTAAATATTCTACCTCATTTAAAACAACATCTATTACTGGTGCTACTGGCGCTCCGTTTGCTGCTCCAAATGATGGTGTCACTGTTTCAGCCCAATCTGCTGCTGCATTTCCTTCTCCATCAAAGATGATACTGGTTGCATCGCTTCCAATAACTTCTACAAATTCTCCTGCTGTCCATTCTCCAGCCTGCACTGCTAAGCCTTCTCTAAAACTACCTGCTGCACCCCATTGTACGAAATCTAAAATACTATCTGCATTTCCAAATTGATTATCTACGTAAAGTACTAATCCTCCTGTACCTAATTCTCCATTAATTACTCCTGAATTATTTCCTTGGTCTACATTGATAAGGTCATACTCAATAGTTAAAAATTCTCCTGGTGCTAAATTCAAGTTTCCAGTTGTAGTTAAAGCACTGATTTGTCTGTACGTTTGAGGTCCTAAGCATAAAAAGTAATCGCTTACGTCTACAGAAACATTTCCATTATTAAATAACTCTACTTGGTTACCTAAATATTCTACTTCGTTTAATACTACAGAAGCTTCTGGTACTACCGGCGCTCCGTTTGCTGCTCCAAATGATGGAGTTGCTGTTTCAGCCCAATCTGCTGCTGCATCACCTTCTCCATCAAAGATGATACTTGTATTATCTGTATTTGAAACTTCTACAAACTCATTAGCTGTCCATTGTCCGGCTTCTACTGCAACCGCTTCTCTAACACTACCTGCAGCTCCCCATTGTACGAAATCTGCAAGAGTTTCTGCGTTAGTAAAATCTGAATTATCAATATAAAGTCCTAATCCTCCAGTTCCACTCACATTATTAATTTGACCAACTGCTACATTCAATTGATCGTAAGTAACTACTAAGAATTCTCCTGGTTGAAGATTAGCTTCTCCGGAAACAACAGGTAAAGCACTGATTTGTCTATACGTTTGAGGTCCTAAACATAAAAAGTAATCACTAATATCTACTGCTACATTACCTGCATTTAAAATCTCTACCTGATCTCCTAAATACTCAATCTCATTTAATACGATTGCTATTATTTCTTCTTCTACAGGTGCCACAGGATCTCCATTAGCCGCTCCAAAAGAAGGTGCTGTTGTTTCAGCGAAATCTGCTGCTGTGTTCCCTGTTCCATCGTAAATGATACTATTATCTGCATCTCCTACAACTTGAACAAATTGTCCTGCCGTCCATTGTCCTGCAGCTACTGCGGTATTTTCTCTAACACTGCCTGCAGCTCCCCATTGTACAAAGTCTAAAAGGGTATCTGAGTCTGCAAAATCTGAGTTATCAACATAAAGTCCTAATCCTCCGGTAGCATTTGCACCGTTAATCTGACCTGCTGTAGCATTGATCTGATCATAAGTAACTACTAAGAATCCACCTGGTTGAATTGTTGTTGTACCTGAAACAACAGGTAAAGCACTAATTTGTCTGTAAGTACCAGGGCCTAAGCATAAGAAGAAGCTACTAACATCTACAGCTTCTGTACCTGCATTTAAAAGCTCTACCTGATCTCCTAAATACTCTATTTCATTTAAAACAACGTTTACATCTTGTCCAGTTGGAGGAGGAGCTCCTGCTCCATCGTCGTCTGAACTACAAGCCATAAAGATGGTTGCCAGTAAACTAAGGATAATAAATTTCTTTTTCATTTTTAATTTTTTTAGATTTTTTAATTCAGATAAGTAGTCTAATTGTCTATTACTTCCTTACCATTTTTTAAACACAAAATTGATTGTATATGTTATAATTTTTATAAGTTATTAAGATGGTTATTCTTTCTAAAAAAAAACTATTTATCGTATGGAAAAAGCCAGAAAATAATCCGGCTTTTTCGCTTTCAACCAATTCTATTAAAAATAATAGAACACAGAACAAAAATTAAATTTTTCAATATTTTTATTGAGGTTGGATATCGATACGAATCAAGTTGTATCCACCTCTTGGGTCTTCAAGATAAATTACACCAGGAGCACTGATGATTTCTCCTTTTCCAAACTGTACATCATTGATAGAAGCTTGTCTTCTAATATCTGTACGATCATCAGCAGGTCCTT
>WXYP01000009.1 GCA_009901575.1 Flavobacteriaceae bacterium R38
TGGGGCTCACCTCTTACCATTCCGAACAGAGAAGTTAAGCCCATCAGCGCAGATGGTACTGGGAAACCGGGAGAGTATGTCGCCGCCTTCTTTTTTAAAAACCCTTCATAATCATGAAGGGTTTTTTTATGTTATCTGCTTTGTATTTACAATGTGAGATACTGTCAATAACACCTTCCATATCAACATTATTACTTTTAGTGTAACATCTAAATAAAATTTGCATCTCTTTTTTAAATTAAACTTTATATTTATAGAGATCAATAATCAACACCAATATACCTAATGAGTAATAATCCGCAAGATGAAAAGTTTAAGAAATGGTTAGATATTCTCCAGCAAGAAAGCTGGCAGCTTGAGTTAATTATTTCAGGTTTTGCCATTTTTGGTTTATTTTCTGTTGTAGAACCTATACAAATAGAGATGTATAAGAAAATGGCAGAGAATAATATATTTGCCATATTTCTATGGCAAGGGCTATTAATTTCATGGTATATTATCACTGTAAATTTAATTATTCATATTATTCTTCGGGGATTATGGATAGGAGCTATAGGGTTAAGGTATGTGTCCGGAGATATCGATTACGAATATTTAAAGTATAGTTCTAAATTCACCAGGCACCTTGAAAAAAGAGTAGGATCTTTTGATGATTATGTTGCTGTTCTGGAAAAATACTGTAGTATTATTTTTGCTATTACTTTTTTACTGGTTTTTTATTTACTTGGACTTTTGCTGGTTATTTTATCATTAGTACTTATATCAATATGGGTAGATCAGGACAATATTTCTGAATATCTTAGATTATGGATAGGAGTTCCGCTTATTATATTTATATCATTAGGAATGATCCTTACGTTTATAGATTTTATGACCTTAGGATGGTTAAAAAAGAAAAAATGGACCACATTTTTTTATTATCCTTTTTATTGGGTATTTAAGTATTTAACCTTATCGTTTTTATATAGGCCAATAGTCTATAATTTACTGGATTCAAAATTTGGAAAACGTCTTAGTTTTATCATGGTTCCTCTTTATATTGGAGTTGCTATTTTAGGAAGAACAGGATATAGCACATCAAATTATATTAATGAAGATGATAGTTCCTCTTCGAGCATAGCTAAAGAAAATAACTATGTATCATTAATGAATAATAATATAGAACTTATTAATAACGCATCTATTCCTTCAAAAGTTATTGAGAGTAATAACCTGGATGTGTTTATTGTTTTTGATGATGATCTGGAAGATGATGTATTCTATATCAATGATACCCTAAAACCAGAAAAAGATAAAAGAGGGCTTCATTGGGTTTTTAATGATGGAACAGTTAGTTTTAGTAAACGTCGAAAGTTTTTAAAAAAATATATTGAGACTATTGAAGATATGTATAGAATCAGAATTGATACTATCAATTTTAAAAAAGAATTTGTAATTACAACCAATAATAAAGAACAAACAGGGTTTGAAACTTTTTTAGATTTGAAAGAACTGGAAAGGGGTAAACACTTATTGAGAATTGATAGAAAGTCAAAACATTTTAGAAAAGATACTGTCAGATACATACAAGTAGCTAAGATTCCTTTCTGGTATTATCCGGATTAAAAAAACCATTGTATTTTTACAGTATCAAAAATGATGGTTATGCAAACAAAAAGAGAAGAAATCTGGAATGCATCTTCTCATGGTTTAGGAATACTTTTAAGCATAGCAGGACTGGTTGTTTTATTGATACGTGATTCAGAAAAAACAGCTTACAGTACAATGAGTATCTTATTCTATAGTATTTCATTGATTGTATTGTATACTGCCTCTACCATATATCATAGTGTATATGATGAAAGAAAGAAAAAAATCTGGAGAAAAATAGATCATATCAGTATCTACCTGTTAATTGCCGGAACGTATACACCTGTTACATTAATTGCATTAGAAAAAAGCTCAGGCTGGCTTATTTTCTCTGTTATATGGAGTATCGCAGCTATCGGAACGTTACTTAAGATATTTTTTACAGGTAAATATGAAACCCTTTCCTTGTTACTTTATCTCTTTATGGGATGGCTTATTATTTTTGATATTAATAACCTTATCAGTGTTGTTTCTACAAACGGACTCCAATTAATGATGCTTGGAGGAGCTTTCTATACATTAGGAATAATTTTTTATACTATAAAAAAAATCCCATTTAATCATGTGATCTGGCACTTTTTTGTTTTGGGAGGAAGTATTTCTCACTACTTCTTTATTTTGACTGCGGTTATTTAATGTTTTCATAACAATTAAATAAATATGACCCTACACAAGAAGAATTAGTTGATTTTACTTTTACAAATCGATAAAAATTTGATGCGATGAAGTTAAAACAGCTGTTTTTGAGTTTGCTGCTGATACATTTGATGAATTCCTGTGAAAGTGATTCCGAAGAGCAAACAGAATCATTACCAATTCCTGAAACAATTACAATAACGGTAGAAGATTTTGAAATAGTCATAGATGAGAAACCAGATCAGGATCAAATACTCGGAACTATTGAAGCATCGACTAACCAGGGAACATTAGAGTTTTCTATACGTTCTCAAGAACCTGATGAAGCATTAAGAATCAATAATATTACAGGAGAATTAACTGTTGCAAATGCTTCTTTGTTTATTTTTAATGAAAATCCTGTGATTACAGCTATTATTGAAGTGAGAAATGAAGAAATTATAGAAACCTCCAATGTAAATATTAATCTTGAAAGAGTAGAAGTTACACCACCTGTTATATTTAACGGACCTAAAATGATTTTTCAGAAAACAAATTTTTCTGATTTTATGTTAGAGGAAAACCAGGATAGAATTACAGATAATGTTTGGATTACAAGAGGAAATGATAGAGGACTTTTAAATATTCGCCAGGAAGAACGATTCGAAAATAATTTTTCTCCTGAAGATACAGAATGGGCAATAGGTACTACGGCAGATATTGAATCACTTGAATTTATGAATTGGCAGGATGCAGTAAATAGTGTTCCTCCCAATGCGATAAATGTAGATTATGTATTACATCTTATTTCTGAAAATATTTTTATAGATATAAAGCTGTTATCATGGGAAAACGGACGTGGTTCAGGAGGCGGCGGATTTAGTTATGAAAGATCAACAGAATAATACTCATTGAGTATTAACTCTCAAAACTTGAAAAATAATTCTAATAAGCATGAGTTTTAGAATAAGATCTTAAATGTTCGGCGAAATCGAAATGCAGAAAAAATTTAATACGTTAATGTGTATTAATTATTTTTTATAAAATCTTTATATTCATTAAAAAAGGTTTCGAAAGCAATCATATTTTTGTTTAAAAACTCCATAGCATCTCTCCAGGTGTTCTTATTATGAATGCTCAAACCATCTTTTTGAATGTAAATACGACTTATTTCTTTCCCGTTTTCGAGAAAGAATATATCATTAAAAATAAGTTCAGGAATATATTCCTGGATAAGGATACTTTTTAATGCAGTAACTTTTTCATAATAAATGATACGATTTTCAATATCCCCTTCAATATCTAAAGCTACTATAGCTTTTTTTCTGTCGAAGTGAAACTTGAAAGAAAAATCTTTAATCTTAGTATCATACAAAATCCATTTTTTGGGAAACGATTTCCCAAAAGATGTCCAAAATTCTTGCCGTATTAATTTAGATTCTTCTTTACTAAACATAGGTTCTAAATTAGATAAGCTGTAAATAAACCAGCAATAATAACCAGTAATTTTTTAATGTTAAATTGATGCCCTTCCGAAGTTTCAAAAAGTATTGTAGTAGAAATGTGCAAGAAAATCCCAACTACTATAGCCGAAATTTCATGTTGGCGTATATTGTCCATTGGGATTATATCCGAAGCATAACTCCCCAAAGGTGTCATCAATGAAAATAAAATTAAGAAAAATGCAATTTTCTTTTTACTCATTTTAGATTCTAATAAAAAAGAACTTAAAATAATGGCGATTGCAGTTTTGTGAATTACTATGGCAAATATTAAAGAGTCGTGATGATTAACCGGAAAACCTTCTAAAAAAGAATGAATACTAAGGCTTGTAAATAGTAACCAGGGAAAAATTTTATTATTACTATGTGTATGTACATGCCCGTGTTCTGCGCCTCTGGAAAAGAATTCCAGGAAAATTTGCAATGAAATCCCCAACATGATAAAAATACCGTTGTGTTTTCCATCACTATGTTCAAAAACATCTGGTAACAGTTCAAATATTGTTAATGACAATAAAAATGCTCCACTAAAAGCCAGAAAAAGTTTAAAATAATGTTGCTGTTTTGGTCTTATAATAAGAACAATTAGAAAGCCAATTAAAACAGCCAATATTGGTAAAAAGTAATTTATCATTTAAAGTTGATGATTCTATTTTACATCGCTTTTATTTTAATCTGCAAAATTAACGTATTTTTTTCTGTAAAAAACTAATTTTTAGTAAGAGAATGATACAAAATTCAGCTTCGATTTAATAAGTGTTTTTATTAATCCTGTGTATTCCTCATATTCGGTTTTATGAATTTTTGAATGAAAAAATTCATGTACTTTTGTTGCACAATAAATGGTATCGATGGGAAATAATTTTGATATGGTAGCCAAGACCTTATATGGTTTTGAAGATTTGTTAGAAACCGAATTGAATAGGTTAGGGGCAATTAATGTCAAAAAAGGAATAAGAAGTGTTACTTTTCAGGGAGACAAAGGTTTTATGTATAAGGCAAATTTATGCTTACGTACAGCGATTAAAATTCTAAAACCAATACAAAGTTTTAATATCAGAAATGAAGAAGATCTTTATGCCAGGATCTATAAAATGCCCTGGGAAAACTACCTGACCCATTATAATACTTTTGCAATAGATGCCACTGTGCACTCAGATGTGTTTACACATTCTAAGTACATGGCCTTAAAAACTAAAGATGCTATTGCAGATAAGTTCAGAAATACGCAAGGAAAAAGGCCAAATGTTGATATAAAGTTTCCGGATTTACGAATTCATATTCATATTCAAAAAAATCACTGTACGGTATCTTTAGACAGCTCAGGAAATTCATTACACAAGAGAGGATATAAAACGGCAACAAATATTGCTCCAATAAATGAGGTGTTGGCTGCAGGAATGATTATGCTGAGCGGGTGGGATGGCCAATGTGATTTCCTGGACCCGATGTGTGGGAGTGGTACTATACCTGTTGAAGCAGCAATGATTGCGTGTAATATTCCTCCAAATATTAACAGAAAAGAGTTCGCTTTTGAAAAATGGCCGGATTTTGATGAGGATTTATTTGATAAGATTATTGAAAGTAGCTTGAAAAAAACCAGGGAGTTTCATCATAAAATTTACGGTTATGATAAAGCTCCTTCTGCAGTAAGAAAAGCAATAGCTAATGTTAAGAATGCAAATTTGAGCGATTATATAAGTATAGAAGATCAAAACTTTTTCAGATCAGAAAAAATAACAGAAGAAAAATTACATATCCTTTTTAACCCGCCTTACGGAGAACGTCTTGCCATTGACATGGAAGAATTTTACGCGTCAATAGGAGATACCTTAAAGCAAGAATATCCAAATACAGATGCCTGGTTTATTACATCAAATTTAGAAGCGTTAAAACATGTTGGATTGAGGCCCAGCAGAAAAATAAAACTGTTTAATGGCCCCCAGGAATCAAAATTGGTAAAATATGAGATATATTCCGGGAGTAAGAAGGCTAAGTTTAATAGATAAAGCATATTGAAATGAAGATAAGCCCAAAAACAAAAGCGTTGTTTTACAATTTTATTTGCTTTGCAATACTATTCATAATAATACGATTGTCTATAGATTATGTGTTGCAATTAAGTCAAACAGTAATGGCACTGATATCAGCAATAGCAGCTAGTATTTTAGCTCCTAAATTTGGAGTGGTGAATACACAAAAAGGAGATAAGATTTTGATGAAATGGATTTTTATAAAGAAGATGAAAGAAGTAAAATGATAAATTACTTTTTTCTCTTTTTATAAATAGGAATAGAATAACTCAAAGTGTAATTATACCCGACACCTACACTACTATCGTCTGTAATTCTATTAAAGCCGGGAGACCACAGATTAGGAAAAACATCTGATGCTGTTTCACTAACACGTACACCTATTCTAAGGCTGATACCCAAATAAAGATTAGATAATACTTCTGCTTTTACACCTACTACACCTTCTACCCATTGCAAATTCAAGCCATCAAATTCTCTTAATATGTCCTGATTGGTTCCCGGGGTATTCCCTTCGTTAAAGAATTGATTTCTGTTATTAATGGTGAAGCTATTAACGGTTTGTGAAAAAGTACTGGCTGCATAACGCAAACCTATATGAATGGAGTTTTGTGATCCTAACCAATTCTGATAAACATTATAATCAAAACCTATTTTTATATAACTCCCTTCAGAAGTAAAATTAAAGAAGTCTTCATCTACTGTATTTTCTTCGTTTCCAAACTCTGCAGCAATAAAAAAACGATCGCTAACCCTTAAATCTGCGACTACTTCAAATCCTCTTTCATAATCATCATCAAGAAATGACCTGGCCAATCTACTCAAATCGGCACCTAAACGGAGTCCGTATTTCTCTTTATAGACAATAGTATCTGCTGGAGTTTCCTGGGCAAGAGATAAAGCACAGAATAAAAAAAGAAAAAAATTAATGAAATATCTGTACATGGGCTGTATTTATATTTTCAACATTTGGAGTAAGGATGTTAACAGAGTTAATCCAGTTATCTGCATCTGGAGTTAATGCATTATTAAGTTCTTGATAATTAGCAACAAAACCACAAGCCCTGGAAATAAAAACTTCTTGCGTATTGTAATTGAACCTTATAATATCTATGTTTCCGGTTTCGTTTCCATCTGCATTATCTGCAGAGTCAGTAATCATCGTAAAAGTAGTTCCTTCGGCAAAAGAACGTAATGGTATAGCGATAGAATCTGTTGTAACTCTATTTATAATAAAACTTTCACTTCCTTCTTCAAAAACTCTTAAATTGGTTACCTGTCTGAATTCTAACGGATTTTGACTGTCGAGAAAACGTATAATCAATTGTGGGGTAGTAGGAGCATCTGCCGGACAAATATCATCTCTCTGACAATTGTAAAAAGAAATTGAAATAGTAACTAAGAAAAGATATTTTATTAAATGTTTTTTCACTTGCTTATAATTATAATCTTTTATTTTAGATTCTTTCCAAAAGTACAACATTTTCTACATGAAAGGTCTGTGGAAACATATCTACTGCCTGTACTTTTGTAACTTTATAATAATCTTTCATTAATTCTAAATCTCTGGCCTGAGTAGCACTGTTACAACTTACATATACTATTTTTTGGGGAAGAATATTAAGAATTTGTTGTACAACGTCTTTATGCATTCCATCCCTTGGCGGATCTGTAATAATGATATCCGGATTCCCATGCGTATTAATAAAATCTGCATTGAAAACCTTTTTCATGTCTCCTGTAAAAAAGTCAACGTTATCTATACCATTTAATTGTGCATTAATCTTGGCATCATTAATAGCTTCGGGTACAGATTCTACACCTATTACTTTTTTTGCTTTTTTAGCAACAAATTGCGCTATTGTACCGGTTCCTGTGTATAAATCATAAACTAATTCGTTCCCGGTTAATCCAGCAAAATCACGTGTTATTTTATAAAGTTCGTAAGCCTGTTCAGAATTGGTCTGATAGAAAGATTTGGCATTTATTTTAAATTTAAGCCCTTCCATCTCCTCAAAGATATGATCCCTTCCATGAAAACAAATCACTTCCTGATCGTAAATAGTATCATTTGGCTTTTCATTGATGACAAATTGTAATGACGTTATTTCCGGGAAAGTATCTTTTAAATGATTTAATAAAGCCTCTCTTTTATGATCATCTTTATAAAATTGAACGAGTACCATCACTTCACCTGTAGAACTGGTTCTAATCATTAATGTGCGTAATAAACCTGAGTGTTCTTTGGGATCAAAAAACTGTATGTCATTATCGATTGCAAATTTTCTGGCTTCTAACCGTATTTGATTTGAAGGATCTGCCTGCAGATGACACTTTTTGATATCTAAAATCTTATCCCACATTCCCGGAATATGAAATCCCAGGGCATTTTTATTTTCGATATCTTTTGCACTATCAATTTCTTCCTGGGTAAGCCATCGTTTACTAGAAAAAGAAAACTCCATCTTATTTCTGTAGAAATAACGATGCTCAGAACCCAGGATCGGGGAAATTTCAGGGAGTGTTACTTTTCCAATTCTCAACAGATTATTTTCAACTTCTTTTTGTTTATAATACAGTTGATGTTGATAATCCATATGCTGCCATTTGCAACCCCCACAAACTCCAAAATGTTCACAAACAGCTTCTGTTCGTTTTTCTGAATATTTATGAAAATGAATAGCCTGTCCTTCAAAAAAAGCTTTTCTTTTTTTGGTGGTTTGCACATCAACAATATCTCCGGGAACAGCATTAGATAAAAAGATTACTCTTCCATCTGGAGCTTTCCCAATACTCTTTCCCTTAGCACCGGCATCTATGACCTCTACATTTTCAAAAACTTGCCTTCTGTTCTTTTTTCTTGACATAACGCAAAAATAGGAATCGAAAGATATATTTACTGCTGATATTTAAATTATATTTAAAAAAGCACTATAAATAATGAACCTTTTTATAAAGTTGCTGTCATAACTATACCATGAATAAAAAACAGCGCATAAGAGATGCTCGGTTGGTAGTAGATTATCAATCTGGTAATCAAAAGGCTTTATCTGCATTGGTGAAACTATGGCATAGAGAGTTTTGTCGTACTTCATACTGGATAGTTAAAGATGCAGATGTAGCTAAAGATATTGCTCAGGATAGCTGGAAGATCATTATAGAAAAAATAGACAGTCTTAGAGAACCTAAAAACTTTAAACCTTGGGCGTTGCAGATTGTATATCGTAAATCTATAGATTATGTAAAGCAAAAAGCTAAAGAACAATCTGAAAAAGAAAGAATTTTTGAAGAAAATAATTTAGCAAATAGTAATAATAAGAGTGATGAACATGATGTACAGGAAAAGAAAAAAATGATATTGCTGAGAAGTATTAAGTTATTACCATTACAACAGCAAATGGTACTACAATTATTTTATGTACAAGAATACTCTTTAAATGAAATGAGTGAAATCTTAGGGGTTTCTACAGGGACGGTAAAATCCAGGCTATTTCATGCAAGAGAAAAATTAAAATCGATTTTAAAAGAAACGAAAATAGGATAATAACCTGTTTCTCATTTAAGTGAAAACAATAAAACAGTTGATTATGAAAACAAATATGGAAGAAATAGATAAATTAATTAAAGATACCTTAACCCAGGAAGAGGCAAAATTTTATGATGAGTTAGAAGAAAAAAATGTGCTAAGAATGGTAGCAGATATTTTTAAAGGAAAAAATTCCTGGCTAGTAATAATTATGAATATTGTAAACTTAATTGTCTTCGGATTATTTATTTATTGTCTGATTCAGGTTTTTAATACAGATGTCACTAATGAGCTTATAAAATGGATAGCAGCAGGGTTTATCTGTTTAAATATTACTGGAATGATCAAATTGTATATGTGGATGCAAGTCGATAAGAATACTATTCTCAGAGAAATTAAGCGTATCGAACTGTTGGTGTCATCAGTATCTAATAAAATATAAGAATAACATTTTAAAGCCCAATTAATATTTAGTAATTTGCGAGCCTCTAGGGGTGATTTCTCTCCCACGCTGAATTTTCGGGAATTCTTCGAAAGGATAAAGGTAGAGTAGGAATGGTTATTTTATCAATTTAAATTTTAATTAAAATGGCTGTTTTAGACCAATTAACTTCGCAAGATGCGATCGCATTAGAAGACAAGTATGGAGCGCATAATTATCATCCATTACCTGTAGTATTAAACAAAGGAGAAGGTGTTTATGTTTGGGATGTAGAAGGTAAAAAGTATTATGATTTTTTATCGGCTTATTCTGCAGTAAACCAAGGGCATTGCCATCCAAAGATTGTTGGAGCAATGGTGAATCAGGCAAATACATTAACGCTTACTTCCAGGGCATTTTATAATGATATGCTGGGAAGGTATGAAAAGTTTGCTACTGAGTATTTTGGATTTGATAAATTATTGCCTATGAATACTGGTGCAGAAGCAGTAGAAACTGCTATTAAACTTTGTAGAAAATGGGCATATGAAAAGAAAAGAATCAATGAAAATGACGCTCAGATTGTTGTTTGTGAGAACAATTTTCATGGAAGGACAACTACTATTATTTCTTTTTCAAATGATCCTGATGCAAGGAAAAATTTCGGACCTTATACAGACGGATTTATTAAAATAGAATACGACAATATTGAGGCACTTAAAACTGTTTTAGAAAGTAACAATAATATAGCTGGATTTATGGTAGAACCTATCCAGGGTGAAGCTGGAGTTTATGTTCCTTCTGAAGGATATCTGACTAAAGCCAAAGCATTATGTGAAGCGCATAACGTATTATTTATTGCAGATGAAGTTCAAACTGGTATTGCGAGAACCGGAAAGTTATTGGCTGTTGATCATGAAAATGTCAATCCGGATATCCTAATTTTAGGGAAAGCAATTTCCGGAGGAGTTTATCCTGTATCGGCTGTTTTAGCTAATGATGCTATAATGAATGTTATAAAACCAGGGCAGCACGGAAGTACTTTTGGGGGAAATCCTATAGCTGCGGCTGTTGCTATGGCAGCTTTGGAAGTTGTTAAAGAAGAAGCGCTAGCTCAGAATGCTGAACAATTAGGAATACTTTTTAGAAAAGAAATCAATACCTATATTGAGACTTCCACTATTGTGAGTTTAGTAAGAGGTAAAGGATTACTAAACGCTATAGTGATTAATGATACAGAAGATAGTTCTACTGCCTGGGATATCTGTATGGCGTTAAAAGAAAACGGATTGCTGGCAAAACCAACTCATGGAAACATTATTCGGTTTGCGCCTCCTTTGGTAATGAATGAAGAACAATTGCTGGATTGTGTAAACATTATTACAAAAACACTAAAGGATTTTGAAAAATAAATAAAATAAAAAAACCGCCAATTGGCGGTTTTTTTATTTTTTATGATAGTTTTTTAATTACTGTCCGTATTGTTCAAGAAGTTCCTGTTGCCATTGTTGCATTCCTTCTGAGCCTAAAGTGGCGTAGAAATAAATCCAGCTACCTAAATAAATAACATTCAAAATAATACCAATTATCGCTAAGATCTTTCCGGTATTTACATTACTGTATCCGTCATAGGTTTCCGGGCTTTCTTTATATAATTTGATAGCTTTATTTGCTAATATTACAGCAATTACCCCAAAAATTAGTCCTATTACTCCATAGCAACAGCAAGTGACTATTGAAATTATACCAAATACTAAAATAAGGGTTGAATTAGGTAGTTTTTGTTTTTCCATAATTGGATCTTATTAGTTAGTTAAAATATTTTAATAAAATAGCTTACCAAAATAATTAAAACATTTAATATGATAAGGCTAAACTTGATAATATTTTGAAATTTAAATTCCACAAATAAATTAACAACTAAGAAAATACTTAATATAATTAATGTATAAATAGCAGGATACATATGAAAGGCTTCAACAAACTCGCCTTTTAGCAGATGAGCAATTGACCTTTGTATACCACACCCAGGACATTCTATGCCAAATAATCGCTTGTTAAGACAAGGGAGCATAAAATCTTCAAATTTTGTGGGTGTGTGCATTTACACTTTAGTTGCTTATTGCTATTTTTTTGGTAATCACTTCATTATCACTCATAACTACACTTAAAATATATACTCCTGTACTGTATTGACCTGTACCGTATGAGATAAACTGATCAGATGAATTTTTAGTATCAGTGAAAAGTATTTTACCACTAACATCATATAATGTGATGGTATTGATATTAAGTGAACCGTTATTTTGAATAATTATTTGTTTGTTGAGGTTATCCTGAAAAGCAACAAATTCTGTATTGACCTCAGGTAAAAGATCTTCAGCAATTACATCATCGTCATCATTACTATCATCATCAGAATCATCTTCTGCAGTATCGTCACCTTCTTCATTAGTTTCCGGAGCACCAACAAAAGTAATTGCAAATCGGTCTTTGTAGATTCCCGGTTCTTCTATAGTAAATTCATGAGATTCATTAGTAATTTCCATAAAACTGTTGGTTTCTTTATCTAAAAAGTAAACAGAAATATTATCACTGAAAAACTCTTTTTCTAAAATACTGATTTCAAAAGCAACATTCGGATCTGTTACATTAAATGTTAATGGGACTACCTTATTTTCCTCATAATTAGTCCCTTGGATATTAAAAGGATTTTCTCTTCCTTTAATAGACCAATAAACGTTATTTCTTAAGAATGATAAGTCATACCCCTCGGCACCTTTATCAAAATCATCTGTTCCTTGCGGATAAAAAGAAAGCGATATTGGTTTGTTCAAATTATCATTAATAATACCAATATTGAAATGAAGAATAGAATAATCTTTAATAACTGACTCTTCTTCTGTATTGGGAGTAGTAATTACAGCATTTTGAGTATTAGAAATACTATTATTTACGGTTAAATTTAAATCATCAATTTTTTCAATACCCTGGAATACAGCTTCAGGAGTTGCTCCATCTTCTCTTCTGTAATCTCTATGCGAATTTTTAAAAGTTAACACCCTGTCTATTCCCGGAGTACTGATATCCAGAGAATCTCCAAAAACAAAGAAACCTTGCCCCGGCGGGATAAATTTTCTTGAAATTAAAGTTTGATCATTATTAGTAGGATTCGTCATCGGGTCACCGTCAATATCTATAGGGTTTCCGGCCGAATCAAAATTACTAAATACTGCCTGAACAAAAGCTCCATCTCCAGGTAACGGTACATAAGTACCATATCCTCCAATGTAAGAATCTTGCCGGTGAGAATTTGTAGACCTGTCTTGTTGCCAGAAATAAGCATTTCCATTATGTTGTGGTAAATTATCAGGATCTGTTAAGAAATCCTGTAAATTTAAAGCTGATGGGTAAGGGTTACCTACCAATGTATAATCTAAGGCCACCTGAACTGTGATATCTCCGGTATTAGGACGTCCTCTGAAATCGTATTGCTGACTCGTGCCTGTAGGGTTTGCACCTGCACCTCCCTGGGTACCCTTCATAGTAAAACCTAAACCTTGAGCTACCAGATCATCACCACCTCTGGAAGCAGTAACAAAAGTAAAACCATTAGTATTTACTCCTTGCTCGTATTTAAAAATCCATCGATCTGCTATTAACAATGGACTGGCATTGCCATCAAAACCGTTAATGATAGTAGCAGCTGTAGGATTTAAATCGTCAGTTGCCGGATCATAAAAACCTAAAGTAACATTAAAAGCACTCCCTTCAGGATCATGTACCGGGCTACCCCAATAATTATAATCATACTCATCTGAAGTACCTTCCTGGTACATAGAAATTTTACCTAACCCGGTATTTGCCGTGCTATTGGAACTAAGCGTCTGAAATATTTGTGATTGATTTCTTAGAAAAATATAACCGTTGTTAGCTGGAGTATAATCTCCGGTTGTACCTGCTAAGTTTATATCTGCATCGGTGTCTCCAAAGTCACCAATAAAAAGAGGAATACTGTCAGCATATATAAAAGATCCACTACTAACGTGTAATTGTCCGTAAGTGAAACTAGTAGCTATTAGGGCGATAAGTACTAATTTTTTCATAATATTGAAGGTTAAGTTCAATTTATTTTACTTTTGTAAAAGTACGAATTTAATCGAAAAACTAACTAAATGAATCGATTATCGAAAGATAATACGGATAAAGTACTACATTTATTGTGTATTACAGGAGGTTTTATACTACTTTTTTTTATAAATAGTGTAGATGAACTTATCTCAACAGGCATCAAAATTGTGGGTTTTATATTAACAATGTACGGATTATTTAGTATTTCTACTAAATGGGTTAAAGACGATGAAAAACCTCCGAAAGAATAATTTTGAATGGTATGAGTACAAGTTTTAAAATTGGAGATACTGTCGAAGTTATAGACGATGCATTAAAAGGAAATATTCTAAAGATTGAGAAAGAAAAAGCTGTTATTATTTTAGACGATGGTTTTGAAATGGAAGTGCTTCTTAACGAACTAGTCAAAATAGAAGATGCATCTATATTACAGGTTACTAATCATGAGGTTAGCAAAATTATAGATCAAAAAAACGATCAGAAAAAAAAGAAAATACTAAGAGTAAAACCTAAAGAAAGAAATGCTCCGAAAATGGAAGTCGATTTGCATATACATCAGTTGACTAACTCCAGCAAGAGGATGAGCAATTATGAAATGTTGACTTTACAATTAGATACGGCGAAGCATAAATTAGATTTTGCTATTAAAAATCGTATCCAAAAAATAGTTTTTATACATGGAGTAGGAGAAGGGGTTCTTAAACTGGAATTGGAATATTTGTTTAAAAAGTATGATCAGATTACTTTTTATGATGCCGATTATCAGAAATATGGACTAGGAGCTACCGAGGTTTATATTTATCAAAATTAATTGGTGGTATTTACACTTCCTAAATCTACAGTAGTTCCCAAAAGAGGCATGTCTCTACCATTTAATAATGATAATCCGCTTACAGATATGTTGTGAATAAAAGTTCCTGCTGTTTCTGTAGATTCAACAGTATTAACATTAATTGTACCTGCAGTTGCATTTATTTGCGTTACTATTGCCGGAGTACTGGCTAAGGGTTGGGTGCATAAGAAATTTGCCGGGATATCAGCGTCAAATACAAAATAACTGAGCGTTGCTCCGTTGGCTATATCTGCAGTAAGTCCGTCCGGCTGATTACTTTGATTTAAGATAACTCCGTCGGGTAAATCGATCATGATAGCTTGATTTCCATTAACGTTAAATAGTATAGAAGGATCTGTAGGGCATATTTGTAAATTGGCACTATCAAAAAGGATATCAGTACTGGAAAGCGTGACATCTCCAAATTCAAAATTAGAATCAATAAGGCGTTCGCCATTACTGTTTAATAAAACTAAATTTTGGATGTTTAATGTATTCACAAGTATGGTTCTGTTATTTTCGACAAACTGATTTGTACTTGCTGTTAAAACCCCACCCGTGGCTTGTAATTCTTCATTAACTATTGGGGTCGATGGGGGAAGTTCATCACAAAAAAGTGCCTGGGTAGCATTGTCAGAGAAAAACCGATAAAAAAATTGTGTTTGCCCCGGGATGGTGCTAGTGTCATCTCCTTCTGTTGTAACTGCATTTTCAATGAAATTATCAGGGATATTTAAAATGATGGCTTCTGCTCCGTTAATATTAAAAAACAAAGAAGTGTTATCCGGGCAGGATTGAATATTATTAGGATCAAAATCAATACTCTCAACAGCCAGGTCACCATCTCCACAAGCAATAGTTATAAGAAGTACAAAGGCAAAAAATAATTTTTTCATCACAACATTTTTGTAACAACAAAAGTAAAATAAAAGTGAGTTTATAACGAATATTATGGAGAATAATTTTATTTGAATTATTTTTGCGCCGTATGAGAAAAGTTTACTTTGATAGCGCAGCTACAACGCAATTAAGAGAAGAAGTAATAGACAAAATGCATACTTCTTTAAAGGAGTCTTATGGAAACCCGTCTTCTACTCATAGTTTTGGAAGATCTTCTAAAACTTTAATTGAAAGTGCCAGAAAGACAATTGCTAAACATTTGAATGCAAAGCCTTCTGAAATTATTTTTACTTCAGGGGGTACGGAAGCAGATAACATGATTTTACAAGGTGCTGTTCGAGATTTAGGAGTAAAAACTATTATTACTTCTAAAATTGAACATCATGCAGTTTTGCATACCATAGAAGAATTACATAAGGCGCATCAAATTGAAGTGAAATATGTAGATTTAGCAGTTTGTGGAACTCCGGATGCCAAACACCTGGAATCGTTATTAAAAGCTGACTCATCAAAAAAACTGGTAAGTTTGATGCATGTAAACAATGAGGTTGGAACTATGATCGATATAGATCTGATTGCAGACATGTGCAAAGAAAATGATGCGTTGTTTCATTCGGACGCTGTCCAATCGATTGGGCATTGGGAATGGGATCTTCAAAAGACCAAAGTAGATTTTCTAGCTGCTGCTGCTCATAAATTTCACGGACCTAAAGGTATTGGGTTTGCCTTTATACGAAAAGATTCTGGTTTAAAATCTTTGATTTTTGGTGGAGCACAAGAGCGTGGTTATAGAGCAGGAACAGAATCGTGTCATAACATTGTAGGATTAGAAGAATCTTTTGCACTTGCTTATGATAACCTGGATGAAGAGCGCAAATACGTAAGTGAGCTGAAACAATATTTTATTGAAGAGATAAAAAAAATATTTCCTGAAGCTAAGTTTAACGGAGGTTGTGAAGACTCAAACAAGAGTACATATACTCTTGTTAATGTAGTACTACCTTTGGATGAGAAAAAAGCTCAGATTTTATTATTTCACTTGGATATCAACGGAATAGCATGTTCCAGGGGAAGTGCATGTCAATCGGGAAGTAGTGCCGGGTCTCATGTTCTAAATGAAATACTATCAGCCGAAGATTTGAACAAACCTTCTCTTAGATTTTCATTTTCCAAATTTAATACGAAAGATGAGATTGATTATGTGATGAAAGTTTTAGAAGATTTTTCTAAAAGTTAATTCCTTCTCTTGTTTTTCTCCTTTTCCCTGTCGTAAGGAAACTTTCTTGCGGCATTTTTCATCATTCCTTCTATAATAGAGTTTGTGTTCTTACCAGACTTTCTGTTAATTGTTTTTTCATATTTCCAGAGAAGCTTTCCGGTTTTTGCATCACTTATTTTTATAGCGATACGCCCAAAATCAGATTTTCCCATAATGATAGATAAGAAATCTACTTCCGGAACATTTTCAGAAATTAAAGTGTTTAATGTTAAATTACCACTGATTAAACCATCAACTTCAAGTATTTTACATAGTTCCTGTGTGGTATAGATATCTATATTATCTATAGAGATCCCATTTTTTGCCAGGATAGCATTTGTGTTTTTTGTGTCTTGAAATTCTACCGAAAATTTCTTTTTCTCTTTTCGCCTTAAAAAATAGTTCTCTAAAGCATTTTGAACAGCAATCCCTTCTTTATTTTCTAATTTGATAAGCGCAGTTTTAGATAATTCCTGATCTTCTAATTCTAATGTAGCAAGAAAAGGAATAATGGCCAGTGTTTTATGATCTTTGCTGTATTCCTTAAAATAACGGTATTCATAAATAGTAGTTTTTTGCGCATATCCGGCAGCAAAAACTATGAAAAATACTATTGTTAGAACTCTCTTCATCTTAAAAACGCATTCCTAATTTTACATTAAACACTCTTCCGGTTAAGAAGTTGGGAACACTAAATTGTCCCCTGGATCTTACATCTCGCACAAAGGTACTGGTTATTGCGTTTCTATTATCAAAAAGATTATAAATTTCGAACCCAAGGTTTAATTCTTTAAAGGCATGTAACCAATGCCCTTTGCCAAACTGCTTTTTTTGATCGGCTAGAACGTAAAGTATTCCTAAATCTGCTCTTCTAAAGTCACGTAATCTGTTCTGAAAATCAGCCGGACTTTCAAAATCAGGAGATCCGATTGGTAAACCTGTGTTATATACCAGGTTTAGGTACATTTTTAAATCGGGGATCGTAGGTACATAATCCTGGAATAAAACAGCAAATTTCAAACGCTGATCAGTCGGCCTGGCTATAAAACCGGTATTGTTGTCATTCTCTTCAGTTTTTAAATACCCGACACTTACCCATGATTCTGTTCCCGGAACAAATTCTCCATTTAAGCGTAAATCAACACCATAAGCAAATGCTTCTGCATTATTACGAGCCCTGTATCTGATGCGTACATTTTCAATGGTGTATATATTTACATCCGATAAATCTTTATAGTAGGCTTCTGATATTAATTTAAAAGGACGATCCCATAGTTTGAAACTGTAATCGTGACCTAAAACAACATCTATTGACTGTTGCGCTTTTACATTGGGTTGAATGGTTCCGGTAGGATCACGCAATTCTCTGTATGAAGGAGGTTGGTGGTAGAAGCCACCTGCAATTCTAAAAACCATGTCCTTATTCCAATTTGGTTTAATAGCAAACTGCGCCCGGGGGCTTACTACTGTTTGTGTTGTACTTTCTATATTCTCACCACTAACAGTCCAGTTTTGAGTTCTAATCCCAGCATTAAGCCAAACTTCATGATCTCCCCAAAAATCCCTTTTACTCCATTGAAGGTATGCAGAAAAACGATCAATATTAACAAAATTGGTCGCTCTAACGCTCTGAAAAGCTTCTAACGGAGCATCAAAAGGTTCAAAAGGCTGATCATTTTCAAAATCAGGTAAAGGAGGCCTGATTGAAAATCCGGCAGAATCAATAACTTCAAATTCTCGTAATCGATCCCTGATATCCTCGTGGGTATATTTTACTCCCCAATCAATTTGATGTCCTTTTTTGGTATAATTTCCTTTGTGTTCGATATTGAAGAATAAGGCATCGTACTCATTCCTGGCACTGGTCAATTGTGCTCCTGCAGCTTCTGTGAAGTTTACATTTCCAAGATCTTCCCCTCCCAAATCTGAGTTTACAGCCCCAAGGCGATATTGTGCTAATATGTCAAACCTTTCTTCTTCTGTCGTTTGATATGCAGAACCTATTAATTTTAAAGTGAGATCATCATTTACAAAGTAATTGGCTTTCAAGGCACCAAAAGTTGTACGGTATTGATCTTCTTCCTGTCCTTCAAAATTTACTAAAAGAGCAATCGGATTATCAATAGTACCAAAGTTAGTTTGACGGGATATAGGCCTGAAATCATAATCATTGATAGAAAAATTACCCAAGAAATTTAAATGAAATTTACTTGAAAACTTATACGATATAAAACTTTGAATATCCCCGAAAGCCGGAGTAAAATCGGCTTCAGTTTGCCTGCTGTTAACTAATAAGCTATTATTTCGATATCTGAGCCCGGTAATAGTAGAAAATTTTCCATTTCCCGAAACAGTTTCTAAAGAAGCGCTTCCTCCAAGTAAACTTAAATTAAGATTAGCAGCAAATGCTACCGGAGTTTTATAAGTAACATCCAGAACAGACGATAATTTGTCTCCATATTTTGCCTGAAATCCACCAGCAGAAAAATCCACGTTCTGGATAAGGTCACTATTTACAAAGCTGAATCCTTCCTGTTGCCCTGATCTAATCAAAAAAGGCCTATATACTTCAATCTCGTTTACATACACCAGATTATCATCAAAATTACCTCCCCTGACAGAATATTGAGTGCTTAATTCATTGTTTGAATTAACTCCGGGCAATGATTTTAATATATTTTCAACTCCTGCATTTGCTCCCGGAATTAAACGTATTTGTTCCGGAGAGATATTGATAATCCCTTCAACAGTTTTCCTGCCCCTTGCGCTTAGAACCACTTCATCTATCTGTTCTACGTTTACTTTTAGAACCGGGTTAAATTCATAATCTTCTCCATTTTTCAGAAGTAATTTTAGTGTTACCTTTTTATGGGCTATGTGTGTAAATGTAAGTGTGATCGTCTCATTAGCAGGGATACTTAATTTATAGAAACCATTTTTATTAGATTGCGTCCCTTTTTCATTAAATGTGATATTTACATTTTCAATAGGGTTATTATTTTCATCCAAAATAACACCTCTTACCGTAGCAGTTTGTGCATTAGATAATTGAATAAAAAGTCCGTGTATGATTAATAAAAAGAAGAGGCGGGAATTATTCAAAATAAGATGGGTTTAGTTTTTCCGGAATAATTTACTGGTAAATGTAGTACTATTTCCAGCATTATCAGTAACAATTATTTTTAAGTTGTGTTCAGTATCTTCAAACTCAATGTCATTTAAATCATAAATTAACATATCTTTTTTAGGCTCATATTCCATTAATATCCATTTCCCGTTTATAGTCGCCCTATAATCTGAAATGCCACTAAAATCATCTTTTATCCTGACTTTTAAATAATTGGAATCATTTAACCATTTTTCTTTTTTGAAATTTACCGGAATTATTTCCGGCGCAATAGTATCCATAGCTAAAGTATAAACACCCAGGTTCCTTGTCCTGGTGCGTAGAGATGTTCCTCTTTTTGAAGTTTCTTCATAAACCAGGTGACCTTCTTCGTCTATCCTGGCTATAATTAATTTTTTACGCTCTTCTTCATTATATGATGAGACATCAAAGTTTATGGTGAAATTCTTATGTACAGGAATTTTGTCATTATGTACAATTAGAGTACTATCATTTTTTGAAATATTGAGATAGAAGCCTTCGTAAAATGTATTAGCAGGAAAAAACACAGAAGCTTTTTCCAATTCATAATTATTATCTACAGAAGCTTTTAAAAAAGTATCTGTTATGGCAGGTTCTGTTTTTTGCAGTGTTTCTAACTGTTTTCCTTCTACCGGGATATTAATGATGCTTTCATTTCCTTTAAAATCTCTTACCTTGATTTCTACTACATATTGTAATCCTTCTTTAATATCCAAAATACCATTATCAATTTTGTAATGGTAAATACTTAGTGGGTTGTTAGGAGAAATGAAACATTTTTGAACCCGGTATTGTTCAGATTTATATTTTTCATAATCAATAAATGCGTTGATGTACCTGGTTTCACTAAATGAGAATTTTTCAAAATCATAACTAAAATAAGGAGTGCCGTTAACAGACATTTCTACGGCATAAACGCCATTTTTATTAGTTGTGTAATCCTGGTTGTCATAACTATGTATACCGAATCCGATTTTTCCTATTGCATAAACTTTATCTGCCAAAAAAGTAGCGTTACCCTGCTTATTGATATTAATTTGAATAGGAGTATTAGATTGGTTGATTTGCGCTTTATCATCAATAGAATATCCGTGAAGCCCAAGTATTGTAGGGGCTTTAGTATCTTTAATTTTCATCCCAAAATGCAGAGGATTCATTGGACGCTGGGAAGCATCTCTTAATTCAAAATGAAGATGAGGGCCAGCACTGCCTCCTGTATTTCCACTAAAAGCTATTAGCTCACCTTTTTTGATAGCAAATTTATTCTTATCGGGAAACACCTCTAAATCATAAGCCTCTTTTTTGTATTGAAGTTTTTTTACGTAGGCTTCAATTTCAGGAGAAAACTTTTGAATATGTGCATATACAGAAGTATAACGCCCATTTGCATGCGTAACATATAATGCTTTTCCAAACCCCCATGGAGAAACTTTAATCCTTGAAACATATCCATCTCCAACAGAAAAAATGGAAAGCCCTTCTCTCTGCTGAGTTTTAATATCAATACCCGAATGAAAATGATTGGAACGCAACTCTCCAAAAGTTCCCGAAAGTAATAGCGGAATATCTAACGGAGGACGAAATAAATCTTTGGGATATTCTTTCTGAGCATTTACAGTTGTAGTAATGATGATAAAAAAGAGGATTATAAATCTCATATGAAAAACATTGATATGCTAAAATAAATAATTGAGCAATATGATGAAATAGATATTTCAAAAGATATGCCATTAATTAAGGGGAGAATGATAATAAAAGGAATTGGTAATATTTTTATAGAATTTATTGCGAAGTATAAACAGGAATCTTACTTTTGTAGATATATGCATTGAATTTTTGCGGTATATGAGTGATATCTCTCACATTGTTGATTCATTAGAAAATAGAATTAGTCAATTACTTCACAAATATGAAGTTTTAAAACAAGCTAATTTAAAATTGACTCAAGATTTAGCAATTGCTGAAAAGACTAAAATAAACCAAGATGCAATTATTTTAGAGTGGGAAGAAAAATACGAAGCTCTTAAACTGGCAAATTCAATGTTAGGCAGTAGTGAAACAAAAACAGAAGCTAAGCTTAAAATAAATACCTTAATAAGAGAGATTGATTATTGTATTGCGCAACTCTCAGATTAGTGTTAGTGATAGTATGAATGAAAAGCTCAAGATTAAAATTTCTATCGCAGATAGAGTTTATCCATTAACAATACAACCGAGCCAGGAAGAAGGATTGAGAAAAGCAGCTAAAAAGATAGAAGCACTAATCAAACAATTTGAACAAAGTTACGCAGTAAGAGATAAACAAGATGTGTTGGCGATGTGTGCATTACAATTTGCTTCTCAAGTAGAACAAAAAGGTATAGATAAAGAGAATATAAATGTTGAAGTAGAAGAACGTTTAAAATTATTAAATAAACTTCTACAGGATAAACTTAGTTAAAAGTTCTTTACATAACATAAAAGTTACTGCCTATATTGGTTTAATTTTTTGACAAACTCAACGTGATTCAATTCAAAAGGGTGAGTGTAAGTTGTAAAAGCATGCCGTCTTTGTCACGGATCCTTGAGCAGCTTTGTAGCCCTAAACTTGTTTTTAGGAGTTTGTACAAAAACTCAAAAATCCAATATAGGCTTTTTTTATATAAATAGATGATAAGATGGATAATACAACATTATTAGTTATTACAGGAGTTGTTGGGGTGATTGTAGGATTTGTAGTTGCTAAATTTTTGGAAAAGGGAAAAGCTTCTAAAACTATTTCTTCGGCTAAAAAAGAAGCAGCTTTAACATTAAAAAACGCTTCCAGAGAAGCAGAAAATATAAAGAAAGATAAAATATTTCAGGCCAAAGAGAAATTTTTAGAATTAAAAGCAGAGCATGAAAAAGTTATCATTTCTAAAGATAAAAAGATTGCTGATGCAGAGAAGAGGATCAGAGATAAAGAATCCCAGGTTTCAAATGAGCTTTCAAAAAATAAAAAACTAAATCAATCAATAGAAGAAAAAGTAAAAGATTATGATTACAGGTTAGATTTCCTGGAAAAGAAAAAAGCTGAAGTTGATAAATTACATAAAAGCCAGGTTGAACAACTCGAAGTAATTTCCGGTTTATCTGCTGATGATGCTAAACAGCAATTGATGGAGTCCTTAAAAGGGGAGGCAAAGAGCGATGCTATGGCTTACATTCAAAATACATTGGAAGAAGCTAAACTAACAGCTCAACAGGAATCTAAGAAAATAATTTTAAATACAATTCAGCGTATTGGTACCGAAGAAGCTATAGAAAACTGCGTGTCGGTTTTTAATCTTGAATCGGATGATGTTAAAGGAAGAATTATTGGTAGAGAAGGGAGAAATATCAGGGCGTTAGAAGCGGCTACCGGCGTAGAAATAATAGTGGATGATACCCCGGAAGCAATTATCTTATCTTGTTTTGATTCTGTTAGGAGGGAAGTAGCTCGTTTATCATTACATAAATTAGTAACAGACGGACGAATCCATCCTGCACGTATTGAAGAAATCGTAAAGAAAACAACCAAACAAATAGAAGAAGAGATCATAGAAGTTGGTAAGCGAACGGTAATAGACCTCGGAATTCACGGATTGCATCCTGAGCTTATTAAAACTATTGGTAGGATGAAGTACCGTTCTTCTTACGGACAAAACTTGTTGCAGCATTCAAGAGAAGTAGCTAAACTATGTGGTGTTATGGCATCTGAACTTGGATTAAATGCTAAACTTGCTAAAAGGGCCGGATTACTACACGATATAGGAAAAGTTCCGGATACCGAAACTGAAGTGCCTCATGCTATTTTAGGAATGGAATGGGCGGAAAAGTATGGAGAAAAACCAGATGTATGTAATGCGATTGGAGCTCACCATGATGAAATTGAAATGAAAACATTGCTTGCGCCTATTGTACAAGTTTGTGATGCTATAAGCGGGGCCAGGCCAGGAGCTAGAAGACAAGTTCTGGATTCTTATATTCAACGATTAAAAGACCTGGAAAATATTGCTTTTGGTTTTACAGGAGTTAAAAAAGCTTATGCTATCCAGGCAGGGAGAGAACTTAGGGTGATAGTAGAAAGTGAAAAAGTTAGCGATGAGAAAGCTTCTGAATTATCTTTTGAAATTTCTCAAAAGATCCAGACAGATATGACTTATCCGGGGCAGGTTAAAATAACTGTTATTAGGGAGACAAGAGCGGTTAATATTGCTAAATAATAACCCTTATAATAAATAAAAAAAGCCAGCTATTTTAGCTGGCTTTTTTTATTCTCTAACTTTTTTACTTTAAACTTCTAAGTTTCTTTAGTTTCTCTTCCCAGATAGATAAATCTGATTTGTGAACATCGATATTTTTGATAACGTCTTTTACAAGCGGATTATCCTCTGAAGCATTGCTAAAAAACTGGAGATTATTTTCTAACTGCCTGATAGATGATTTTAATTCGTCTATTTTCCTTCTAATGAATACATGTTCATTATCAATTAAATGACCTCCTTTGGCATTAGCCAACTGTTGTAATTTGTTTCCGTATTTAATCAATTCTGCTTCCTGTTTGCCTAAATCCATTTTCTTGAATAGAGCGTCCAGAATTTTATTAAATTTAGCTTCTATGCTCTTTTTATTGAACGGAACTCTTCCTATTGATTTCCATTCAGCTATAGAGTTTTTGATAGCTTCGAGATCTTTTTCTTTTTCTCCTGTAAGTTGAAATTCTTTTAAATTGTCCAAGAAGACTTTCTTGGCTTCAAATGCTTCAAACTCTTCTTTGTTCTCTTCATTTTGATGTGCGTGCAGTTTATCAAAATAATGATTGCAGGCATTTTTAAAATCTTGCCAGATTTTATCTGAAAACTTTCTTGGAACGTGTCCTATTTTTTTCCAGTCTCCCTGTATTTTTTTGAAAATAGGAGTAGTTTTAGCCCATTCCTCATTATCTTTTAATGATTCTGCTAATTTTACTAACTCCAGTTTTTTCTCATAATTTTCTTGCTGTTGCTTTTTTAAGTTTTTATAAAATGAATTTTTATTCCTGTTAAATGATCGTACAGCTTCTTTGAAAGAGGCCCACGTTGCTTCATTTACTTTATTAGGCACCTTGCCTGCATTAAAAAAAGCTTCGCGTAACTCTTCTACTTGTTTTATTTGCTTTTGCAATACATTATGAGTGTCGGATGTATTTGAAGCAATCTCGGCAATTTTGGCTATTATTTCATTTTTAACTTTTAGATTTTCTTCAAAAATACTATCAAGGTTTTTAAAGTATTCTTGTCGTTTATCATGTATCACTTTAGTAGCTGCACTAAAACGATTCCAGATATCTTCCCTATGTTCTCTGTCTACAGGGCCAATTTCTTCTTTCCAGATTTTATGTAATGTCTGAAGCTCTCTAAAAGCTTTGCTTATATCACTTTCTTCACTTAAAGCTTCTGCACGACTGACAAGTTTTTCTTTTTCTTCCAGGTTGTGTTTGAAATCTAAATCCCTTAAGTCTCTGTTGAGGTCTAAGAAGTCATAAAATATTTCTATATGATGATGATAAGTCTTCCATAGATTGTTATAGCTCATCCTGGGAACAGGTCCGGCAGACCTCCATCTGTCTTGTAGATCCTTAAAGTGTTTATAAGTAGTATTAATGTTTTCTTCTACATTAATTAATCCTTTGAGTTCTTCTATAATTTCAAGACGATTTTTTAAATTAGTCTGTAAAGATTGTTCCAGATTTTTATAGTATTGATTCCTTTTATCCCGGTATTCACCATAAATCTTATTGAAGTTATTTTTGAGTGGAGAAGAATATCTAAAATCGATTTCATTTCCTCCTTCAGCTATAAAATCTTCCTTCTTTTGCTCAAGGAATTCCTGGAATTTTAAATCAAATTCATATTTAATTCCGTCGACATGTGTCTTGATGGCCTGAACTTTTTCGTTAGAGACCAGCTTTTGCAGTTCTTCTGCTAATCTTTCCATACTCAATGCATGGTAGTCCAATACAGGAATAATATGACGCTGAGTATTTGCTTCATCTTCTGCATCTTCAGCATTAGATGAATCAATTTCTTCAATTACATCTTCTTTTTCCTCAACAACATCATTTTCCTTTTTGAGTGCTTCAGTCTCTTCTGGGTTTTCAATCGCTATTGGTTCAGATTTTGTCTCTTTTTCGTTTCCTTCTGCTTCAGGCAGGTTATCCTTTTTCTCGTCTAACATTTGATCAATGTTTTTGTTCTGTCATTGGTTCGAACATGAAAGATACTAACAACTGCTAAAACAGCAAAGCGTTTTGATGATTCTATCCCTAAAAATATAGGGTATAAAGAGTTAAATAAAAGTTAAGAATTCCATATTTCCCAGGCTTTTTCTGCTTGTAATTGCAACATTAAAAGGCCATTACATGTTTTTGCCCCTTTTTCTTTTCCTAATTTTAAGAAAGTTGTTTCTGACGGATTGTAAATAAGATCATAGAAAAGATGGTCAGAGGTGACAAACTGATAAGGAATATCTGGTTTTTCTTCAATTTTTGGAAAAGTCCCTAACGGGGTGCAATTAATAATAATAGTATATTCTTCAATAATATTTTTATTTAAATCTTGATATGAAAAATGTCCTTCTTCTGTTACTTTTCTCGATACAAACGAATAGGGAATGTTTAATTTGTTTAATGTATAAGCTATTGCTTTAGAAGCACCTCCTGTACCTAGAATTAAAGCTTTTTTATGAGACTTGTTCAGTAATGGTACAAGTGATTTTTCAAAACCATAAAAATCAGTATTAAAACCAGTTAATTTATGATTTGAAATTTTGATGGTATTTACAGCTCCTATTTTAGCAGCATCATCATTTAATTCATCTAATAAAGGAATGACAACTTCTTTGTAGGGGATGGTAACATTGAGTCCTTTTAAATTAGGGTTTTCTTTTAATATATCTTTTAAATGCCCGACCTGCCGGATATCAAAATTTACATAAGAATTTCCGCTTAATTTTTCACGTTTAAACTTTTCTTTAAAATAAGAAGGCGAAAATGAATAAGAGATATTTTTACCGATTAAGCCGTATAAATTAAGGCTATTGCCGTGTTTTTTTTCCATACCAGTCTAGTGCGAGAACAATGAGAATGCCAAAAATAATAAAACCAATAGCATACCAGGTTTCTAAATCCTGTATGCTGGGTAAAAAGCGTTGATAATTTTGAATGATTTTTTCCCCGTTACTGTCAAGCATAAAATTATTCAATTCATCTACTTTATACATCGTTTTTTTCCAGGGCCAGACTACTCCAAGAGAACCGGAAATAAATCCGATTATCAAAGCCATAGTAATATTTTTAAAATACTTTAAAACGTAGTTTAGTAAATGAGAAAAAGTGACTAAACCTGTTGCGGAACCTAAGGTGAACACAGTTAATATTGTCAGGGATTTTATCCGAAACTGATCTTTTGTAAAACTGAAATCACCTCTGAAAATTTGCGCAAAAGTATCGTAAAGAGCATTTACAGAATCTACCAGTAATAAAACATAATTCCCTAAGAGAATCAGAATAAATGATCCGGAAAGGCCTGGGAGTGTCATCCCTGAAACACTAATGATACCGCACAAAAAAATGAATATAAGGTTCGTATTTTCTTTAGCAGGACTCAAGAAACTTATAGAGAGTCCGATGGAAATTCCAATTAAAAGAAAAAGAAATGTTTTTTTATTCCAGTGGTGAAAATCTTTAGCGATATAATAAATAGAACCTACAATCATTCCAAAGAAGGTAGCCCAAACAAATAATTCTCGTTTTTCAATAAAAAAATCAAGAATTTTAGATATGCTAAAATAACTGATCAGCATACCTAGGATAAGCAATCCTAAAAAATGACCATTGATATATTGAAAAAAGCTTTTATACCGGCCTTTAATCAACAATTTAAAAGCTTTCGCATTTATTTTCTGCAGCGAATAGATAAATTCTTCATAAAAACCAGCAACAAATGCTACTACACCTCCGGACACTCCTGGGACTTTATTTGCAGCTCCCATAGCAAGTCCCTTGATGATAAGGAAAAAACTATCTTTTATTGTCCTGTTACTGCTCATAAAGTTATTGTCGGGCTTTGGTAGCGATCTTTTCTAATAAATAAATAGTTAGGAAACCTAAGAGAGCACATCCAATTACCCATGCTATCTTTGGATCTCCTTCAAAACTAGAAGGTAATATACTTTTTTGTAAAAGAGGTTCTTTTTCACCATGTGAATTCTCAAACCAGCTCAATGTTTTTTTCCAGGGCCATAGTTTATTTAATGAACCAATCATAAAGCCGGTTAAAACGGCAAGCGTCATATTTTTATAATTAGAGAACATCCATCTCAATATCTTTGAAAAAGCTTTAAGGCCTAACAAAGCTCCAAACATGATGGAGAGGAATTTGATAATGGCTTCAGAAAATTTTTCATAGTTTACTTCAAGTATGCTTTCTACAAATAAGTTTACAGTTGCTATGGCTGTACTGTAAGCTCCTAATAATACCAGGATAAATGCTCCTGAGACTCCGGGCAATATCATAGCTACAATAGCAATAAAACCACAAAGAAATAAGTAATAAGGACTATCAGGAGAGCTTGTTGGCTCCATAATGGTGATATAGAAAGAAATTACTGTTCCGAGTATTAAAAATATGGCAACACCCGGATTCCATTTGGTAATACTTTTTATGATTAGTACGATACTGGCTATTACCAGGCCAAAGAAAAATGACCATAAGATTAAAGGTCTGTTTTCTAAAAGCCATTCTATACCTTTAGCTAAAGATAAAATACTTATAAAAATACCTGTAAAAAGTGCTAGTAGAAACCCTCCATTGATCTTTTCCCATGTAGCTTTTAGTCCTTCTTTTCTGATTCCTTTTACATTGGCAATGCTAAGGTTATCAATACTGGTAATAAGTTCTTCGTAAATCCCTGAAATAAAGGCAATAGTTCCACCGGAAACTCCGGGAACAACATCTGCAGCTCCCATAGACATGCCTTTAAGAGTGATTAAGATATAATCTTTAAACGATCGTTTCATTCGTTTGTAATCGATTTGTTACATAAGACAAAAATCCAACTTTTAATTTAATTTATAGTGATTAAATTATTAAAGTATTTTATGTCTTTTTCATTAATAATTCAAGCAAAAATATGGAATTATTATGTAGTTGTGTTTTTAAATCCTGTTATAATAATCTTAACAGAATTCCTTGCAAAAACTGAAGGGAATAGCTCTTTTATTATATAATGTTGTTCGAAGTTATTTCGTAGCGCATTCATTAAATGAAAGTTAGCTTTGTTGATTTGAGAACACAAGTAATAGAAACCTGCTAAACGGTATTCTATAAGTGGTTCGTCAGGATAAAATTCTAAAGCATCAGATAAGATATGAATTGCATTTTCGTATTCTCCGATCTTAAGTAGAATATTACTCCATTGAATCCAGGTTTCTAATTCGTAGTTACCTAGTTCTGCTGTCTTTTGATAAGAAAGATGAGCTTCTTCATATAAAGATAACTTCTCATTTATTTTGGCAGATAACTTCCAGTAGGCAATATTCTCACCGTCAATATTAATTGCTTTATTGATGTAGTAAAGTGCTTTCTGATAATTTTTTCGTTTATAATAAAAATTAGTGATAGCTATCCAGCCCTTATCTAACAAAGGATCTTCCTGCACTGTTTTATAGTAGTACTGTTGTGCAAATTCAATATTTCCTAGTTTTTCATAGCATTTCCCAACTCTTAAATATGCATAAGAGGTAGGATCGTCAATTTGCAATGTGATTTCATAATTTTCAATAGCTTCGTGATACCTGCCTAATTTCTCAAGTACCTTTGCCTTTTCTAAGTAGGCTCCAATGAAAATTTCATCAGAAATAATAGCAAATTCAAAACTGGCTAAAGCTTCTTTGTACATTTCTTTGACAAAAAATTGTTTTCCCAGTTGATGCCATGCCACTTCGCAATACGGATTCTTATCCAGATACTGATTTAAAAAACTAATTGCTCCATCAAAATCTCCTAAAAATTCAAAGCAATAAATGATATTATAGAGCGAAGAATAATCTTCATAATCCTCTTCAAGGCATTTAGCAAAATATTCTTTAGCCTCTTTATAGTCGTCCATGAAGAGGTATTCCATTCCTATCAAAGAATAGATGTCAACAAGACTATCTGTATAAATTAAGGCAGTTTTAAGGAGTTCTATGGCTTTGGGGTGATTGTCATTTTTAGAGTATATATTAGCCTTTTGAATGTAAATCTCTTCATTAGAATGCTCAATTTCCATTAATTCGTTTAACATCTTTTCAGCAACGTCTAATTTGTTTTCAAAAACTAATACTTCAATATGGAGTAATTTTAAATTGACAGAAGAGATATGTTGTTCAAGCCCTATTTTAATTGCTTTTTTGGCTAAAGCGATTTTTCCGGCATCTAAATAATGGTGAATGATTTCCTCAAAGTCATTAGAGTCAAAAAAGTAAATGTCATTTGTTTTCAGCATTGATTCAAACTTCGCTATAGGTAAGTTTTTATCGTCACTAGAACTAAACTGCATAGGCTACTTTTTCAGATTACTATGGAATTTAAAGTTAAAAGAAGCAGCAGTAAAATTTAACTAAACAGCTTTTTGTTATCAACAAATTAGTTAACATTTTTACTTTCCCAGTCCTCTAATACTTTCAAAATAACAGTACAACCTTTCCTTATTTCATCTTCAGAAATAGTAAGGGGTGGGGTAATTCGGACTGCTTTTTTTTCAAATAAAAGCCAAAAAAGAATAAGGTGATTTTCTAAAGATTTTAAAATAACATGATTGGCAATTTCTTCGTTTTCGAAGATAAGTGCAAGCATTAAACCTTTACCTCTTATCTCTTTTATCAGGGGGTGGATTAATAACGATCTAAAAAGCAATTCTTTTTTAATAGTATCATTGATTAAACTTCCCGATGTCAATGTTTTTAATGTAGCCAGGCAAGATGCAGCGATAACGGGGTGCCCTCCAAAAGTGGTGATATGCCCTAATTTAGGATTGTCTTTTAATTGATCCATAAGCATTTTTGAAGCGGTAAATGCTCCAACTGGCATTCCGCCTCCCATTCCTTTTCCTATGATTATGATATCTGGAATTACATCATAATTTTGGAATCCGAATAATGTACCTGTTCTCCCAAAACCAGATTGGATTTCGTCCAAAATAAGTAATGCTCCAACTTGGTTACAACGCGCTCGTACTTTTTTGAGATAATCGTTTTGAGGTTCTATAAATCCTGCACCTCCCTGAATGGTTTCTAAAATAACTGCGGCAGTTTTTGTCGTTATTTCGTTTAACGATCTTTCGTCATTAAAAGGAATAAAATGGGTATCGGGAATAAGCGGACGAAATGCTTGTTTACGTTCTTCAAAACCCATGACACTCATTGCTCCTTGTGTATTTCCGTGATAAGCATTATTGGCGGCAATTATTTGAGTTCTGTTGGTATGTTTTTTAGCAAGCTTTATAGCTCCTTCTGTAGCCTCTGTCCCGGAATTGGTTAAATAAGTAGTTTCCAGAGGATCGGGGAGGAGAGATGCAAGTAGTTTTGTCAATTCGACAGCAGGAGATTGTATGTATTCTCCGTAAACCATCACATGCATATAAGCGTCCAGTTGCTGCTTTATAGCCTTGACTACTTCCGGATGTTTATGACCCAAACTATTTGCAGAAACCCCTGCAATAAAATCTAAATATGAATTCCCTTTTTTATCAAAAATATAAGACCCTTCTGCACCGGTAATTTCCATAGCCAGAGGATGTGGAGTTGTTTGTGCCTGATATCTTAAGAAATCTTCTTTCATCTCAATTGAAGTAATAACACAATATGACACTAAGGTTTCTTTTCTTGTTTTTTATCTGAAGATGAGGTTTCTTTTTTTTCTTTGTTCTTTTCGAATTCTTCAGCATCAATGTCGATAGGATTTTCTACCCCCCGAATCTTAACTAGTTTTATGTTATTGTCATCCTCGTCAAAGATATCATCTTTAGAACGGATCATTTCATCTTCACGCCAAACGACACCTCGAAGTTTTCTCGCATCGGGAGGCAAATCTTTTTCCGGATAGATGACTCCTTCCGGTTTGGTAAAAAAAGTAATGTCTTCTATTTGGCTGTCAAGAAATGTCATATTGATTTTACTGCAAATCGATTTATTAATTCCAATAAGCTCGTTTGCATCATTATACATATAGTAGACGACTTCGGTGTTTTTAATCACATCTGCTACTTTCAATTCATTTTCAATAAACTTCCCAAAAAGATCTTTACCTATAACCTGGTTGAATCCATCAGCACTGAGCGTGTCTTTTTGCATCACCAGGGCATTGTTCAGTATTTTTAGAGAATCTAACTTCTCTGTTTCTATATTATTGATGAGATGAATACTATCTCCTGTCATTTGGTTAGGCCCCGACCACAATACCGGATTATATAAACGTCTTTGAGATAATCTTAAGCTTTCTGCGTTAGGTCCTAAAGGTTTTCCGATAAGCTGAATTTTTCCTGTACGCTGATCAAAATGAAGAGAATCACTCTTCCCGCTTAAATCTGTTTTATAAATTTTGACTCCCCTGAATGCCCTGATAATCCTTTCATCTGGCTTCCCGGTTACCATAAGTGTATCTCCGTGAATATAAATCGAATCTTGTTCCAATAAATTGACAGCTACAGCTCTTTTGGTGATTAAAACAGAATCTTTAAGCTTATAAACTTCTGCGTAATGCCCTCTGATTACTCCCTTATTGATAGTGTCTATTACTCTAATATTATTCGTGGCAGAAGCAAAATCCTTTACTTTGTTAAAGTACAAACTATCACCATTGATAATTCTATTGTTATAATCTATCCTGGATTTTTTTACAAAATACCCGTTTTCATTATTGGTGTCATAAAAACCTCTTTCGCAATATACTTTATAGTCTGCACCTGTAATAGTAGAAGGACCATACATATAGGCATGCTGAGTAGTGGTATAATAATCCAATTGAGCAGAATTCAGAACATATTCCGGATTTGTGATTTTAACATCACTTAAAAACTGGTATTTTTTTCTCTCTAAAAAATAACGCCCTTTATTACTGGTAAGCACATTGGCAGAATCTCTTACAGTTCCAAAACTATTGTAATAGGCTTCTTGGGTATTCCTGTCAAAATAAAGCGTATCTGTGGTTAAAGTAGTTTGCAAATTAGTAAGCCTTACATTATCGTAAGCATAAGCAAATTTGGTATTTCCGTCATATTCCAGGTAATCGCTATTCATGCGAATAGTATCTCCCTGGTTAAACCTGACATTTCCAAATGCTCTTACTTTGTTTTCTTTCTGATTTAAAACAGCGACATCACACCATAAATCAACACCTTGATGTAAAAACTGAACTTGTCTCGCACCATCTTTACTAAAAATAGATTCCCCGGGATATTTTACATCATCTTTACTAAAATTACCCCCGTGTACAATATCTATTTTTCTTTCCTCTTTTTCTTCTTCTGTTTTAACTTGTGCTGACAATGTTGAAAAGAAAGAAAAAAGAAACAGGAAAATAATTGAAAAATAATAATTATCTAATTTTCGATTTTTCATTTGCCTTAAAAGTAAGGTTTTTTAATCAGGAAGATTATACTATTGTGATCTTTTTAAGAGATAGAAAAAACCTGAAATACGACTTTTACCTGTAAATTGTTTGCGTTCTGTCTGGTCCTACAGATACAATTTTAATAGGTACTTCCAATGCTTTTTCAAGAAAATCAATATAGTTATTTAATTCTTCCGGTAATTCTTCTGCACTGGTTAGTTTTGTCAGATCTTTATCCCATCCTTTTAACTCAGTATACACAGGAGTTACATTATCACTTTCTATATTAAAAGGTAAATGATTAATAACTTCTCCGTTGTATTTATAAGAAGTACAAACTTTAAGAGTTTTGAAACCGCTTAATACATCACCTTTCATCATCATTAATTGAGTAACACCATTTACCTGAACAGCATATTTAAGCGCTACTAAATCTAACCAACCACATCTTCTTGGACGTCCTGTGGTAGCTCCAAATTCATTACCAATGCGCCCCATATCTTCTCCGGTCTTGTCAAAAAGCTCAGTAGGGAAAGGTCCGCTACCTACACGAGTAGTATACGCTTTAAAGATCCCTAATACTTCTCCTATTTTATTAGGAGCTACACCTAATCCGGTACATGCACCTGCGGCAGTTGTATTAGAAGAAGTTACAAAAGGATACGTACCAAAATCAATATCTAACAAAGAACCTTGTGCGCCTTCTGCAAGGATAGTTTTTCCTTCTTTTTGAGCCTGATGTATATACTCTTCACTATCTATAAATGTTAGTTTTTTAAGAACATCTACAGCTGTACAAAACTCTTCTTCTAACTCGTTTAGATCATATTGTATATCAACATCATAGAAATTGATCATAGCCTGGTGTTTGTTGGCTAAAGATCTGTAGCGTTCTTTCCAGTTATCCAATTCAAGATCACCAACACGCATACCATTTCTACCTGTTTTATCCATGTAAGTAGGTCCTATCCCTTTGAGGGTAGAACCAATTTTAGCTTTACCTTTAGAAGTTTCTGAAGCTGCATCTAAAAGACGATGAGTCGGAAGAATAAGGTGTGCTTTCCTGGAAATTAAAAGCCTTGATTTTATATCGATGTTGAACTTTTCTAAATTATCAAGTTCTTTTTTAAAAATAACCGGATCAATAACAACTCCGTTACCTACAATGTTTAATGCTTTTTCATGAAAGATTCCTGAAGGAATGGTATGTAAAACATGTTTTATACCGTCAAACTCTAAAGTATGACCAGCATTTGGTCCTCCTTGAAAGCGAGCTATGATATCGTAATTTTTAGTAAGAACGTCTACAATTTTACCTTTTCCTTCATCGCCCCACTGAAGACCTAGTAGTAAATCTACTGCCATTATAAATATTTATGTTAAATTGATTAGTTATTTTTTTCTTTCGTGCCGTAAAAATAAAGTGAATGATTGTGAATTTTAATATCAAAAACCTCTTCTATTGTTTTTTTAATAGTTTGGATACGCGGATCACAAAATTCCATTACTTCTCCTGTGTCAGTTAGTATGACATGATCATGTTGCTTGTCAAAATATGATTTTTCGTAATGCGCCTGGTTTTGACCAAATTGATGTTTTCTTACCAGATTACACTCTAAAAGAAGTTCAATAGTGTTATAGAGCGTAGCTCTACTCACCCGGTAGTTTTTATTTTTCATTTTGATATATAAAGATTCTATATCAAAATGTTCTTCACTATCATAGATTTCTTGAAGTATAGCATAGCGCTCGGGAGTTTTCCTATGCCCTTTTTCCTCTAAAAAATTGATAAAAACATTTTTTACAATCTCCTGGTTTTTTTCATTAGCCATGACTTCAATTATATCAAAATTTTACTGCAAATGTACAGCTAAAAATTAAATTCTCGATACTTTATCGATTCCGTTTATTTTTTTAAGATTATCTATTAATTTTTTAAGAATAGTGTTGTTTTTAACTTCTACTGTAATTTTTCCGTTAAAAATACCGCCATCAGTATCAAAACTAATATTTTTCATGTTTACATGCATGTTATTAGAGATGATTTTAGTCACATCACTAACCAATCCTAAATTATCAATACCGTTTAATATAATTACCCCGGTAAATCCTTGTTGAGATGAGTCTATCCATTTTGCAGCTATTATACGATAAGCAAAACTGGACTGCATTGAAATTGAATTCGGGCAATCTTTTTTATGAACCTTTAATCCTTCGTTTACAGTAATAAAGCCAAAAACATCATCACCTGGTATCGGATTACAGCAATTGGAAAACTTATATTCAAGCTTTTCTTCTTCTTTTCCAAAAACAAGCTGATCATATTTTGCAATAATTTCATCCTTATTAATGTCTTCAGGAACATTTGATTTCCGGATTTTATTTTTAAAGAAATTGATAAAGGTATTATTTCTTGAAGCAGCAAAATCTTTCAATGCCTGGTTGTCAATAGTGCCAACACCCATACGATAAAAAAGATCCAGGCTGGTTTTTAGCTTGAAATAAACCACAAGTTGATTGATAACTTTATCATTAAGAACAATTTTTAATTGCTTTAACTTTCTTCTTAATAATTCTTTCCCCTCTTCTCCAATTAATTTCTTTTCTTCTCTTAAAGAAGACTTTATTTTAGTTCTTGCCCTGGCTGTGCTGGCATAATCTAACCAGTTAGCATTGGGTTTTGATTTTTCAGAAGTAATTATTTCTACCTGATCTCCACTGTTTAATTCAAAATTTAGCGGAACCAGTTTTCCGTTAACTTTAGCACCCCGGGTATGCATACCAACTTCGGTATGAATGTTAAATGCAAAATCAAGGGGAGTTGCCCCTTTAGGCAAAGATCTAAGATCTCCTTTGGGAGTAAATACAAAGATTTCTTTGGCATACAGGTTGAGTTTAAATTCTTCTACAAAATCTACAGCATTAGACTCAGGATTTTCGAGAGCTTCCTGTAAACGATTTAACCAAATATCTATTCCCTGTTCTCTTTGATCTCCGTGTTTGTATTTAAAATGTGCAGCGTATCCTTTTTCTGCTATTTCATTCATACGTTCACTGCGTATCTGAACTTCAACCCAACGCCCTTTAGGTCCCATAACCGTGATGTGAAGTGCTTCATATCCGGTTGATTTTGGAGAAGAAATCCAATCTCGCAACCGTATCGGGTTTGGCCTGTAGTGATCTGTAACTATAGAGTAAATTTTCCAGGCTAAAAATTTCTCATTTTTTTCATCTGATTGATATACGATCCGAATAGCAAACTTATCGTAAACCTCGTCATAAGTCACATTTTGAGATTGCATCTTTCTACGGATAGAAAAAATTGATTTTGAACGACCTTTGATCTGGTAATTCAGATTTTCTCTGTCAAAGCTCTTTTCTAAAGTAGAAGAGAATGTTTTAATATACGCGTCTTGTTCTTCTTTACTTTCTTCTATCTTGCTTAAAATATCATTATAAACATTAGGTTCTGTGTACTTTAAGCCTAAATCTTCCAGCTCGGTTTTTATGTTGTAAAGTCCGATTCTATGTGCCAGAGGAGCATATATATAAAGTGTTTCCGATGCTATTTTGACTTGCTTATGTTCTGGCATAGAAGCCATAGTTTGCATATTGTGCAGACGATCTGCAATTTTTATAATGATAACCCTGATATCGTCATGCAACGTCAGCAACATTTTTCTAAAGTTCTCTGCTTGCAGGGAAACATCTTTATCTTTCTTTAAGTGTGATATTTTTGTCAGGCCATCTACAATTCTCGCAACTGTTTCTCCAAACATTTGCTCAATATCTTCTAAAGTGTATTCTGTATCCTCAACAACATCGTGAAGTAAAGCGGCTGCAATAGAAGTTGCATCCATCCCAATCTCTGAAGCTACAATTTTTGCAACAGCTATGGGGTGAAAGATATAAGCTTCTCCGGATTTTCGGCGTTGCTCTTTATGAGCATCTACAGCAGTATCAAAGGCTAACCGAATCATTTTTTTATCTTCTTCGGTCAGTGTTTGATAACTGATCTTGAGTAACTCTTTATACTGCTTGGCAATTGCCTTATTTTCTTGTTCTATATCAACTACAGCCATAAATTAAAAATAGCATAAACTTATTTAGTATACAACAAATTTTATGCCTTAAGCTGCTTTATTCGTTGAAAAAGCGTCGGATGAGAATAGTGCATAAAAACATAAACCGGATGAGGAGTTAAATTGCTTAAACTGTTTTTTGATAGTTTTTTTAAAGACGAAATAAGAGGAGCAGCTGCATAAGTTTCTTTTGCATAGGCATCTGCCTGATATTCAAACTTTCTTGAGAAGTAATTCATAATGAGCCCGGTAACCTCTGAAATCGGACTGTACAATATCCCAAAAGCAATTAATCCAATGTGAAAACTGTGAATTTCAACCCCTATACTTTTAGAAAGTTCAGGAGTATTGATAAATAATGATAAAATAAATAAGGTTAACCCTGTAAGCACAATAGAACTGATCATATTAAAAATGATATGATTTTTTTTATAATGACCAACTTCATGAGCAAATACAGCAACAATTTCTTCATTCTCCAAATCATTTACTAAAGTATCGTATAAGGTTACTCTTTTTTCTCGGCCAAAGCCAGAAAAATATGCGTTTGCTTTGGTAGAGCGTTTAGAACCATCTATGATGAAGATGTTTTTTAGTTTAAAACCCACTCTGGTGGCATATGATTCTATATCATTTTTTAAATTACCTTCTTCTAGAGGAGTTTGTTTGTTAAAAAGAGGAACGATCCATCTACTGTATAATAAATTTACCAATACAGAAAATAAAGCGATAGCTCCCCATGCATATAACCAGAAATGCTTCCCACTTAATTCGTAAAACCAGATGATCAGGGCAAGGATACCTCCACCAAATATAGCTGTCATTATCAGGCCTTTAATTTTATCTAAGATGAATGTTTTTTTTGTGGTCTTATTGAAACCGAATTTTTCTTCAATCACAAAAGTCTGATACCATGAAAAAGGTGTAGTAATGATATCGCTACCAAGCATAATAATACCAAAGAAGATAAGTGCGATAAGAATATTGTTTTGTGTATAATTCCTGGCTATATTATCAACAAATTCAAATCCGTCAAGAAGGAGAAACGAGAGTGTTAATACAATAGAAAAAGTAGAAGTTAAGATACCAAAACGATAATTGGTTTTTTTATACTCCTGTGACTTTTTATATTCTTCGTCATCATAAATATCTTTAAGCTCTTCAGGAATAGCGTTGTCAAAATGTTTGGCATTTAATCGATCAATTACTTTATCAACGATAAAATTAGCAACCAGGATAAAAATGATGATATAAAATAATACAGACGGATTCATAAATAGTAAATTCAATTAAAATTGCGTTGCCTTTTGGCTTCAAAAATAGCAATTGCAGCAGAAACAGAAACGTTCATAGAGTCAATTTCTCCCTGCATAGGAATTATTATATTTTGAGTAGAATTTTCCAGCCATTCTTTGTTAAGTCCGCTAGCTTCTGTTCCTACAACTATTGCAGTTGCTTCATGAAAATCTATAGTATGATAATTTACAGAAGCAGTTAAAGCCATACAGTATATTTGGATTTCCTGATCTTTTAAAAATTGAATGATTTCTGTAGAAGTACCGGTGACTATTTGATTTGTGAAAATGCAACCAACACTGGAACGAATAATATTCGGATTGTAAAGATCTGTTTTTGGATTAGCAATGATTACAGCATCCAAGTTTGCAGCATCTGCAGTGCGTAATAGAGCACCTATGTTTCCTGGTTTTTCAGGAGCTTCTGCTACTAGAATTAAAGGGTTTTTTCTTTTGAGTTTGATGGTGTTTAGAGCATGTTTTTTTGCAACACCGATAGCCATAATGCCTTCTGTGGTTTCCCGGTATGCTATTTTCTGATAAATCTCCCTGGTAATTTTAATGATTTGAAAAGGCGTAGTTGTTATTTCATTGAGTTGATTCAATGCTTTATCGGTTAATAAATGTTCATCGAATAAAATGATCTCAATTTGATAATCACTTTTTAACGCTAGTTTAATTTCTCTCAGACCTTCAAGAACAAACTTGTTCATCTTTTTTCGCTCGCGGGATTTTTCCTTTAAATGCAGTATTTGTTTTATTAAAGGATTTTGAAAACTAGAGATCTCTTTCAAAACATATATATTTGTGGTAAAAATAGAATTTAAAATCTAATTCGACTAAAATGAAAAAAATTAATGTTATCCTTTTATTAGCGGTACTTTTTATTGCTTGTAAAGAAAACAAATCTTCTGAAAAAGAAGTGACTGCTACTGTAGAAAAAGAAATAGTTTTACCAGATTATCCGGAAGAAATTGCAGCTGTGTTTGAAAAACACGGAGGAATTCGTAACTGGAAATTAATGAAAAGCCTTAGCTATGAGATTGTAAGACCTAACGGAAATGAGAAGCAAACAATTGATTTAATTACCAGAAACGATTTGGTTGAAACTGAAAAATACACTATCGGTTTTGATGGAAAAGATTCATGGGTAAAACAGGATTCTGCGTATTATAACAGAAACCCTAGATTTTATCATAACTTAATGTTTTATTTCTATGCAATGCCTTTTGTATTAGGAGATAATGGTGTCAATTATGAGAAAACTGACGATTTAGTTTATGAAGATGTAAATTATCCTGGGTATAAAATATCTTATGAAGCTAATGTAGGAGATGCACCAGACGATAATTACTACATTCATTTTGACCCGGAAACTAAGCAAATGGCTTGGTTAGGATATACGGTAACCTTTGGAAGTGGTAAGTCTAATGACAATGTACATTATATTAGATATAACGATTGGAAAGAATTTAATGGGGTGGTATTGCCAAATACAATTACCTGGTTTAATAATGAAGGAACTAAATTAGTAGCGCCAAGAAACACAGTAGAATTTGCAAATGTTTCAATTTCTGAAGAAAGAGTAGATCCTGCTATTTTTGAAAAGCCAGAAGGAGCTGTAGTTCCCGGACAAGGAGAATAAAGTAAAAGGCTTTTAACAATAAAAACAAAACCCCTCTATCTGGAGGGGTTTGCTAATTAACTATGTAACTTAACTGAATAAAGTTTTAATAGCAGTAGTTACAACTTCCTGTTTCATTAAGACCACCTCCAGGCATTGGCCCTTGTCCAGATCCATCCGGTGAACATTGAACCCCAGTAGCATTGTTAGTGTCTGTACTAGTTGTATTACAAGCGCAATATGTATAGGCACCTGTTGGTGGAGGTAGAGTTACAGTTGGAGGACATGTATAAGTATAATTGCATACAGGACCGCCTCCAGCACCATTTGTAAGTTCTACACCACCTATAATGTTATATGGTTTGACTATTAATTTAGCTATGGATATTTTTTTTAAGCTTAAGTTTTTACTACGTTTTTTCATCATACTGTTTTTTAGGTTTATTAATTTTAACTGAATGTAAAACTAAGTTCTCTTGAAATACTTTAGTAAACATCTGTATCCAATTTTATAAATCTAGGCACTTTTTTCTTTTTTTTGAAGCTCTTTTATAAAATAAGAAGGATAGATCTTTGTTTTTTTGTAAAATGCAGTTGTAAAAGATTCAGAGTTCTTAAAGCCTACCTCAAAAGCAATGGCCTTAATAGTATATTCTCGGAGTTTTGGTTGTTCTTTTAAAGCCTGAATTACATAATTTATTCTTAAATCTGTGAGGTATGTACTAAAATTTTTATCCTTATGAAAATTGATGATTTTAGATAAATAAGCACTATTAGTACCTAATTTTTTAGCTAAACTATTTAAAGTAATGGTATTATTTAAAAATTGATTTTCTTTTTCAAAAACTTGAATCTTCATTAAAATATCTTTTACTATTGTATCGGGGAGGTTTAATTCTTTTTTAATTCTTTTAGATTTTGTTTTAATTCTCAAATCGGAAGTAGAGGTGTTTGCTATTATTTTTTCAAATCGTTTTTTATAACGTTGCTTTTTGGTATAGTAATAAAAAAGTAAGAGTATGAGTAGAATACTTAAAGTGGATAAGTAGAAAAGAATTTTAGATTTTTTACTGTCTTTAGACTCAAGCTTGGTAATTAAAGCCTCTTTTTCTTCTATCCATTTTGGAGCATCGTATTTTTCTAACAACTCATTTTTTAAATACGTACTAATGTTGAACTTGATACTGTCAAAATCAATTAAACGCTCAAGATAAAGTGTATAATTATCGATATCTTCTTTATTCTTGTAATAATTTTTTAAAATTTCATAATTCTCTTCTATCTCCTGTGTATATCGTTTATTTTTTTGAATAATAGTATCTACTTTTTTGAATTGAATAATAGCATTTTCCCAATCGTTTAATTTCTGAAAAGCCTTCCCTTTGTAGAAATATGTAATAGCTAAATCTAAACTATCTTGTCTTTCTTGAATTAAAGGAGCATACTTTGTAATACTATCTAATGCATTTTTATAATTGTTTTTACTATAATTAATAATAGCCTGAGTCACTCTGGATTTATTATAACGATGATAATTATTATATTTTATTGCTTTATTAATAGATAAACTGTTATAATAAGTAGCAGAATCTATTTTTTTAAGATACCAATAAGTAGTTGAAAGAGCAGCTAAGTTTCTCAGATAAATCTCAGAATATTCAGATTCTAAATTGTTTTCTATGATATCATCGTAACTAGTTTTAAAAATTTTAATAGCTTTATTAAATTCACCAATACGTAATCTCACTAAGCCAATATTATATTCTATTCCCGAATGCAAAATTTTGGACTCACTGAGATGAATCAATTTTTTAGCGGCTAAATAACTATCTATGGCTTCTTTATATTTCCCCTTACCGTAATGTATATATCCCGCATGGTAATGAAGAAAGAGATGATATTTATTTTTTAATGGGGTGTAATAATAAGTAAATGCACTATCAATATATTGCAAAGATTTTTCGTAATCATTTTTTTGTGATAAATAATAAAGAGCTTGTGTTATTTTTAAACTGTCGTTATCTTTTTTTGCTTTTTCTAAATATACATGAGTATACAACTTAGTTTTTTCTATATCATGATCATAGAATTCACTTATTCTTTTAAACAAGTATTGATAATCTTTATTTTTTAATGAATCTTCTTGTGCTAAAACTGTAAAATTTAAGCTTACGGTGAAAATAAGCCATATTTTAAAAGTTTTTTGAGGTAGCTTCAGGAGCTTATTATTTATAACGTATAGGTAGTCATTATTGATTATAATCGATAGTCTTATTTTCATGCCGGGATCATCTTCGCTTTGTTGTAAATATAAGATTTATCAGTTATTTTGATCATCTTTTTCATTTACACTTTTTGTTAAAACAATATCGAATTATAAATTTTATATTCATTCTGATTTATAAAATAAGCGAATGATATGATTGTGAAATAGTGTTTTGGAAAGAGGGAATTAATGGTAATGATATAATAATTGAAAATAATTTTACTAAATATTATTATCTGTTTTTAATCATCAAGAGACTAAACTGACCAGATCTGGAAATATAGTAGAGATTGTAAATGTTTTAATCTCTGAAGAAAGAGTAGATCCTGCTATTTTTGAAAAGCCAAAAGGAGCTGTTGTTCCCGGACAAGGAGAGTAAAGTAAAAACTTTTAGCGATAATAATAAAACCCCTCTTTTGAAGGGGTTTGTTTTTTGAATAACATATTAATACTTACTAAATAGGTTTTTATAGATTACAGAAAACATCCATGATACTGAGTTTCTTGAAGTTCACCGATACACCCAACACCAGTACGAGTTCCTGCAGGATTGGGATCTGTACCTGTACCACTTATTGTAGTATCGGCTACAGTGCAAGCGTCAGATAGACAATCATTTGTATAATATGGGCATCCAAATTCTAACAAAGTTTGGCCATTGGCTGTAATACCTCCTTTAATACTATTCACATTTGTAAGCTTCGCGATTAAATTTTTGTTTAGTTTTAAATTTTTACTTATTTTTTTCATAATACTGTGAATTTAAAATTATTAGGTTTATTGGTTGTAAACCTAATAATTTTAAAAAATATCTTTAGAAGTGTATTTATCCAATTTTATAAATTTAGACTATCTCTTTTCTCTTTTGTAATTCTTTTATAAAATAAGAAGGATAAATCTTAGTTTGTTTATAGAATGCAGTGGTAAACGATTCTGAGTTTTTAAACCCTACTTCAAAAGCGATGGCTTTGATTGTATACTCACGAAGTTTTGGCTGCTCTTTTAAAGCTTGAATAGTATAACCTATTCTGAGATCAGATAGGTAAGTACTAAAGTTTTTATTTTTATAATGATTTATAATTTTAGATAAATAGGCGCTATTTGTTCTTAATTTTTTTGCAAGACTATTTAAAGTAATTGAATTATCTAAAAATTGTTTTTCTTTTTCAAAATTTTCAATTTTTTTCAAAATTTCGGCTATAATATTATCAGGTATTTGTAATTCTTTTTTTAAAGCTGATTTACTAGGTGTAGTTTTTAAATTTGATGAATTATCATTATTTATTAGTTTTTCAAATCGTTTTTTATAAGCTTGTTTTTTTCTATAATAATAGTATAGCATTAACAAAAGAATTAAAATAAAACCAGATAAGATATAAACTACTTTTGATTTATTATGATCTTTAGACTCAAGCTTAGCGATTAAAGCCTCTTTTTCTTCAATTAATTTTGGAGCATCATATTTTTTTAATAAGGTACTTTTTAAATATGCGTTACTATTAAATAAATTTCTATCATAGTCAATTAATCTTTCGAGATATAAAAGATTGTTTTTTAAATCACCCTTTTCTTTATAATAATTATATAGAAGATTATAATTTTCTCTTATTTTTAGAGTATATTTTTTGTTATTAAGCATGATGGTATCAACTTTCTTGAATTGCTCTATAGCATTTTCCCAATCACCTAGTTTAATATAGCTTTTTCCTTTATATAAATAACCCATTGCTATGTCTAAACTATCTTTAGTCTTTTCTACAAAAGGTAAATATTTTATGATACTATCAAGTCCTTTTTGATAATTGCCTTTATCATGATTGATAATGGCTTCTGTTATTTTTAATCCATTGTAATGATAATCACTTTTATATTTTATTGCTTCTTTAATAGCAAATTTATTGTAATAAGTAGCAGAATCTAATTCATTCGTATACCAGTATGGGAGAGATAAAGCAGATAAATGGTTTAGATAATCTATACGATATTTAAATTGAAGGTTATTATCTAAGAGGTATTTATAACTCTTTTTAAAAATTTCTTGTGCTTCTTTATAATCCCCTATGCGTAATTTTATTAGACCTAGATTATATTCGATTGCATAAAAGAATTGAGGATAAATATTATGACTGACTTCCCTTCTTGCGATTAAATAACTATCTAGAGCTTTCTTATACTTTCCATTATAAAAATGTAAGTTTCCCTGTCCAAAATATAGTAGTAAGCTGAATTTATTATCACTTCTATTTTTGTTATAAACCAACGCACTATCTATATATTTAAGTGACTCACTATAATTGTTATAATTTGATAAATAATAATATCCTTCAGTAACTTTAAGACTATCTCTATTCTCCATGGCTTTGTTTAAAAAAGCCCAAGCATAGAGATTAGCTTTTTCATTATCTTTAAATTCATAGATACTTAACTTTTCTAATAAATACTTATAACTTTTTGTTTTTAAAGAATCTTCTTGTGCATATGCTATAAATGTTAAGTTTATAGCTAAAATCAAACATGTTTTAAAGACTTTTTGAGATAAGTTTTGTGAGATATTAAAGAAATTATTAATCGTTTTAATAGATTGTTTTACTTTCATGCCGGAATCATCTTCGCTTTGTTGTAAATATAGGATTTATCAGCTATTTTAATCATCTTTTTCATCTACATTTTTTGTTAAAACAGACTGCCAAGATTTATAAATCTGGAGTCTGAATTTATAAATGTAAGTTTTAATATGTTGAAATGCAGGTTTTTACGATGTAGTTTTAACTTCAGGTATTGATATATCATAAAATAATAACCTCAATTAATTAAACAAACTAAAGAAATGAAAAAGCAAATTACAGTACTCCTTATTTTTTTAACAACATTAACATTTGCACAAACTAATTTATTGGATACTTCATTGTGGACAGAGGGAACTTCATACATTTCAGAATTCGGACGTTATGGGAGTTCACACGAAAATGTTCGTGAACTGGATTTTGGTCCGCATTCCCAAACAACACCTGTGCTTATATGGAAAGCTATACATGATCCTGCTACTAACAATACAACAAATAATACAAATTCTGGAGGTTGGACGACTGCTAAAATTGATATACAATCTAATAAGACCTATAGATTCACTTTATGGGTTAAACAATTAAATTCATTTACACCATCTGAATTTTTTGGTTTTTCAGCTTATGACAGTAATGATAATTTTTTAAGTGTACCCAGAGTGAATAGTACACCTCGTACAAATCCTTATTTTGGCTGTAACCTACCTACTTTAAACGAATGGTACTTTCTTGAGGCTTACATCCATGCAGAAGGCTCAAATATCTCAACACCACAAGGAAAAATATGGGATGCTTCCGGAAATGAGGTTGGGACGCTTGCCGATTATATTTTCCCTGCAGGAACAGTAAAAATTACTCATAAGGCAAATACCAAAAACAGTAGTACTTCTGCAGGTGACCAACTATTTTATTATGCGCCTACAATATATGAAGTAAATGGGTTACAACCCTCCAGAGAAACACTTATTAATGGTCCAAACAACAATACAACAACAACTTCAACTTCAGGTCAGAGTTTATGGACACAATCCGGAAACAATATTCATTATAATAATGGAAATATAGGAATTGGTAATAGTAATCCAATTGAAAAAATACACATAGAAGGGAATTTATTATTAGACGCCTACAATCAAGGTAATGAAAATGGAATCTTTTTTAGAGAAGGGTTTAATAACTCAAATAAGTACAATTTATCCATACTTACTAATAATAATGGAGGAAGTTCTCCGGATGCTTTAAGCATTAATGCTTTTGATGGAGTGTATTTTAATACTGGATCTAATAGTAAAAATACTCGGATGCTTATTGATAGAAATGGTAATGTAGGTATTGGAACTGATAATCCCGGAACATGGAAACTTGCTGTTAATGGCAAAATAAGAGCCAAAGAAATTAAAGTAGAGACCGATTGGGCAGATTATGTTTTTTTAAAAGACTATAAACTTCCAAGCCTGCAGGAAGTTGAAAAACACATTAAAGAAAAAGGACACCTTATTAATATCCCATCTGCTAAAGAAGTAGAAAATAATGGAGTTGAACTAGGTGAGATCAATAAACTCCTATTAGAGAAAATTGAAGAACTGACTCTTTATACCATACAACAGGAACGCAAGCTTATTAAACAGGAAGAAAGAAATAAAAAATTAGAAGCACGTTTAATCGCTCTGGAAAAGAAAATCAATTGATATTCCATTTTTTAAATGCCCCAATTTGTATTGATGTAATAATAAAATAAACTTTTTAAGCTAAAAAATGAGAATTATTAAAATTGCTTTTACGCTTATCTTAATTACATTATTTAATAGTTGTGTGTCTGGTTTAAAAATAGAATAGAAAAATAAAACTCTATTTATAAAATAGCATTCTCCTAAAATAGAAAATCATAAGCATGTGTAAGATATTATTACACTACTATTAAAGGTGGTAGAGAGTGTATTCTTATGTTCTTAATATTCCTTTAATAAGAGAATAGAGCTTTAAAATCGGAAAAAGAATTAAATATCATATAAAAAAATACCTAAAAACAAATGAATATGATCAATAAAATAATATTACCTATCTCAGTAATAGCAATTATAACGAGTATATCCTCTTTCTTTTATTTTCAATCGTCTACAAATCTTGTTTATGTGGACGTGAATAAACTGCTGGATGGTTATGAGCGTACTAAAGTAGAACGTGAAGCCTTTACTAAAAAAGCAACAACATTAAAATCCAATGTAGATAGCCTGGTTGTTAATTGGCAAACAGAATTAAAAACCTATGAAAAAGAGCGAAGCTCAATGTCAAAAAAAGAAATTGAGTTAAAGCAACAATTGCTATCTAATAAACAACAGCAAATCAATAATTACCAGCAAGCAATACAAAAGCAAATTCAGGAAGAAGAGCAAAAAAGTACTCAGACAGTTATCAATGATATCAATGATTATATCAAAACATACGGGAAAGAACATGGACACAAGATCATTTTTGGAGCTAGTGGTGCTGGAAATATTATGTATGCTTCAGAGAGTACAGATTTAACCGAAAAAGTACTGGAAGGGCTTAATAAAAACTATTCTGGGAATTAATTAAAATTTTCCTCTCGATTATAACAAGAACTATCAATAATTCATAGATGAAAAGAATAATAAGATATATATTCTTGTCGTTGACAGGACTATCTCTGATTTGCTGTAATCAGAAAAAATTTGATTCAGAAGAAGCCCTTTGGACTTATATGAAAGATGAGGCTAATCAATACGTTCAGCATAAGTCTGTAAATGGAGTCGATTTTTCTTTAATTTATAAACCTACAGATCTACTAGTAAAACAAGAACTTGTAGAGAATGCTTCTCGGGAAATAATAGATAGTCTAAGGGCTAGGTATGGGCAATACCTTTATTTCAATCTGACCATGTCTAAAAACGACCATGAAATATTGACAGAATTAGCAGGGAACCAAATACAATTTGGAAATATGGTCAATCAACTGGCTTTTGGAATGACAGAAAAGATTCATCTATACACTCCACAGAAAGATACCATTCCAATGCAAGATTATATTTACCCGAGAATGTATGGAATGAGTAATAATACCAGCATACTTTTAGTCTATCCACGAGACTCACAACTAATGAAACAAGATCATTTTAACCTCAGTATTGAAGATTTGGGATTATTCACAGGAGAAGTTTCTTTTAAAGTGCCTGTCAATCTCATTAAAAAACAACCTCAATTAAATTTTTAATTAAAAAAATATTCAACACATGATAACAAAAACAAGATATTTAAAATACATCCGATGGATCTGCACTGTTGTCCTCTTTGCAATATCCGTTCAAAACACCTATTCTCAAGGACCTAATGCTCCTGAAGCAGCCAGTTTTGAGCCTTTGGATGTTACCGATGTGGTAAACCTTGTAACCGGTGATTTTACCTATACTATTCCAGTTATAGAGGTTCCCGGGCCTAATGGAGGTTATCCATTAACACTCTCATATCATTCAGGTATTGCTATGGATCAAGAAGCTTCATGGGTAGGGTTAGGCTGGAGCCTTAATGCTGGTGCGATTAATAGAAATGTAAATGGTTTTCCAGATGATTGGAATAATGTAAAAACCTATGAATACTATTGGAATAAAGGAGAAACTTTGGAACAACATACATTAGACATTACTCTCCCTTTAGATCCGTCTTTTTCGACATCTCTTGGTTTAGGTGCTTCCTGGGGGAGTTTAAGAGGGTTTTCCGGAACTGTTAGCTTAGGAGTAGGATTAAAAGGCGTTTATGGAGCAGATATTAGTGTTTCAACTAATGGAGATAGTTCAGTTGGTTTGAATATAGTTTCGGATAAATTGAGCAAACATGCAAGTTTAGGGCTAAATTTTGGAATCCAGGGAGGTGAAATATACGGAAATGTTGGAATAAAAAATACGATTAATGATTCTAAATTGGATTTTGGCTTTAATGGCGGTGATTTTAGTGCTTCTGTTAAATCTAATGGATTAGGGATAAGTACTAATGGAGCTATTACATTCAATGTAATGGGATTAAGTTTATCCACAACAGGAAGCGGGTTTTCTATATCCAGTGGTTCAGGAGCATCATACTTTAATACTACACAACAACAGGATGATATCACTATAAAAAAAAGTGGCTTTAATATTCCTTTGGTTGTAGTTAATTACAGGTATGAAAAAGTAAAATGGTATGTAGATAAATTAAAAGAACCAGGAATATATGGCTCTATTTTTAGTGATCATAATATTCTTAATTTGTCAAATGATCCGGATCATGCATTTACAGATATTTCAGAAATAAATTACAATGGAGATACAGAACGTTTTTCTATCTTAAATAGAAATCCTGTTTTGCTTAATTATGACGGTTATAATGTTTCTGGACAAGGAGTTGCGGGGCAAATGTCTCCTAAACTCATGAAAAATATTTCCTTGGTAAATATCAATCATGATTTTGATGAAGCAGATTTAAGCTATTACAAGCCTAACAATACAACTGCTCAGATAGCTGCAAAATTCTATTTTGATAATGAACTTTCCGGAGGAGCTATTGTAAATAAAGTAACTTTTTCAAATGTGAGTAATCCATCAGGTTTTGATAATTACATAAACAACCCGTCTACGGCTGTAACAGGGGAGAAACGAAGCGGGAATTTTGTAGAATATTTTACTTTTCAGAATCTGCCACCTGATATCATCCTTCCCGAAAATTTTGTGAAACCCACTTATATTAAAAATAATTCTATTGCTGGTTTTAGAATCACTTCTTCAGATGGAATCACGTATACTTATATGTTGCCGGTATACAATATGATGGAAAAATCCAGAAATTTTAATTATCAAAATACAGAGCGTGATGTTTATTCAGAAAAAACAAATGAAGGTTATGCTACACACTGGTTATTAACATCTATAACAGGACCAGATTATGTAGATATCAATACTAATGGAAAACTAGATGAAGGTGATTATGGATATTGGGTAGATTTTGAATATGGAAAATGGTCTGAAGGTATGGTATGGCGTACTCCTGGAAAAGGAGATGAATATTCTAAAATACAAGGTTCAAGAAGATATAGTTGGGGAATTAAAGAACTGTACTATCTCGATAAAATTAACACCAGAACACATAGCGCATTATTTGTGAAGGAACTACGTGAAGATGCTAAAGGAGTTCCACAGCAATTTATTTACAAAAATGCCGCCTATGATTATACAATGCCTTCACAAAAACAATTAAAACTTAATAAAATCGTATTAATTCAAAATGATAAACTGGCGCCAATTGATAAAACAAATGCGATCAATATAGCTTCTGGGCCTAATCAATTTCACAGTTTCACAGATCCTAAAATAAATAAAACTTATAGTTTTTCATTAAATCTTCAGGATAATGTTTTAGATACTAAAGATGCTTTTACATTGAACCTGGAGCAGGATGCATTACGAGTTATCAGTTTTAATTATGATTATTCATTAGCTCAAAATAGCCCGAATTCTGATGCAGGAGGTAAGCTTACTTTAAAGAAAGTACTTTTTAAAGGAAAACAAGGAATTGCTTTAATGCCTCCTTATCGTTTTAATTATTCTAATAACCCGAATTGGGAACACAATAATGAAAACTACTGGGGATATAATCATCATGATGCTACGGCCTGGAGTATAGATGAAATTATCTCTCCTCAGGGAGCCAAAATAGGAATAGCTTATGAAGGAGATATGTATGATAATAATCCTTCTCAAGTCAATGCAAATTATCAATTCAGAGATGTAGATGTAAAACTGTTATCTAACAATACAATAAACATTTCTGCAGATATTGGAAATTATGACCTTAAAGCAGGAGACGAAATCTTCTTAGATTATGACTCCAGGTTTAGTGATTGTGATAACTTAAGAGATGTACGGGTAAGATATACTGGAAAAGTAGCTCTGGTAGAAAAAAATCAAAATACTCATAATTTCAGAACTACTTTTAATTTCACCTTATTAGAACCTCAAAAGTATACTTTTGAAGTACTCAATACGCATACTAATATTGATGCTTGTAATCAAGCTGGTTTTAGCATAGGGGCTCCTAGTTTTAGTAATATTAACGGTACTCCGTTTAAAAATAAAAATCACGCTGGAACACGTGTGGCCAGTATTAGTGTATCAGATGATATCAATACCTGGAAAACTACTTATGAATATGGCAGCGGTTCTGTTCCCTACGAACCTTATTACAATTTTCAAGGAGTAGCTAACCAATCCTTACTCAGAAGTCCAAATGTACTTTATGATAAGGTGATTGTACGAAACTTAGATATTAATAATGAAGTAAATGATGAGGTTAAAACAGTATATGAATTTATTACAGATAGGACAATAGAAGCTGGAATAAATCAAAAACTGAGTTTTAATGCAACTAGTGTTCCCGGATCATTCAATAGCTTTAATAATAACGACACCAGGGATATTACTTATGAATATAAAGATTATCAAGGGATAATAGGAAACCTTAAACAAACTAGTGTATATCGGGGAAACACTTTACTGACCCGTAATGTTAATAATTATACGTTTTTGGACGAAAGCTCTGGTTTTGTAAACACACAATCTACTCAGATGTATAAATCTGTAAATCCTAAGCCTGGAAATACAGATTACTTGAATATTAATCATCTGATATCTACTAGTTATACTTCTTATCCAGTGGTTTTAGAAAGCTCTGAAGCTATTCAGGGTGGGGTTAAAAAAATCACCTATTTCGATAAGCATGATATCAATTCGGGAGAATTATTAGAAACTCGGTTTTTTGGAAGTGATGGTAGCGAATACCGAACAGAAAAGATACCGGCTTATACTATTGATGCATATACAGCTATGGGGAGTAAAGAAAATAACAGTAATAACAAACATATGCTTACCCAGGAAGCAATGACAAAAACCTATATTAAAAATGGTTCCGTATGGACTCCTATTAAAGCAAGTATAACTACCTGGAGGCCCTGGAGCAATGATATCTGGCGAATTCATAAAAATTATATATGGGATGGTGAAACCGATAGTGAAGGTAGATTTAGCAATTTTTCAGGAACTTATGACAATTTTAACTGGACATTGAATCAAACTCAATCCTTGAACTCTGAATGGAAACAAATTTCTGAAGTTACCATGTATGACAACTACTCATTACCTCTGGAAACTTTAGACATAAATAATAACAAGGCGACTACCAAAACAGGAGATAATGAAACTAAAGTCTATGCAACAGGAAATGCCGGATTTAATGAATTGTTCTTTTCGGGAGCTGAAGATCTTAATGAGAATAATTTTGGAGGTGGAGTTAGGAAAGGAACTGCGACTTTAAATAGTTCTTATTTTCATACAGGAAAGCATTCTCTCCAGATTAGTTCTGGAAATACAGGGTATGAGGTAACGGTCACCGAAGGGAAATCCAACAAGTACAAGGTGTCGCTCTGGGTCAGGAATCAAGGACATACCAGTACTCGTCTTGAGGTTGGAAATACTACAATCAACTATACTCCACAAGAAACAGTACGAGCAGGAAACTGGGTGCAACTAAATTTTCATTTTATTCTTAACAATACGCAAACTGTTAAAGTGGTTTCTAACAGCGGAACCATCTATGTAGATGATTTCAGGTTATGTCCCGAAAGTTCTTCAATGATTTCATATGTATATAATGAGTGGGATGAAGTATCCTATATTTTAGGAGCTAATAATATGGCTACTTATTTTGAATATGACAATATGGGGAGATTGATTCGAACGCATACGGAAGTCACAGATTTTAACGGACCAGGATCCGGAGGTATCAAAAGAATCAGTGAAAATGAATACAACTATAAATACTAAACAATATGACTACAAAATATACAAACTATCGTTTTTTTAAAGTTGTTATGGTATTATTATTAATTTCTAATACTGTATTAGCACAAAACAGTTGTTTTACGGTAAATCCTATTCAAGGACTTTCTTTTACTGAATCAGGAGGTATGAAATCGAGAACCTTTTCACATAGCTGCAGTTCCGGAACTTTTTCAATATATGTTCCTCCTACTGTAAGCGAATGGGTATCGGCAGATGTTACCGGGAGTATTATTACAATTACCGTTCAACCAAACTCATTGGGGAGTCGTAGTATAGGTCTTTCCCTATTATATAATGGTTCAACCACTAATGCAGGTATTTTGATTGAGCAAGATGGAAATGCTAATCCTCCTTGCACAGCATCATTATGGTATCCGGATAATAATTTGGATGGACAAGGAGATCCTTATGAAGATCCGGTAAGTGCCTGCGTAAAACCTTATGGGAATTGGACCTTAACACCTTATGGAGGAGGTCCTAATGTCGAAAATTATAATTGGATCGCTACCAAAGCTTATAATCTCAATAATACATTACAAACAAGTAGTAAAGCTTATTTTGATGAATTAGGAAAACCATTACAAACTCAGTCCTGGAATGTTAAAACAGATTCTATATGGGCTACCCAGCAATTATATGATGTGCAAGGGAGAAATATTTTACAAACATTTTCTGCGCCTATAGGCACCGGAACTAATTTTACTTATAAAAATGGGTTTATCAAACAGGCTAACAATAGTTCGGATTACGCATCAAATAATTATGAAGGTGTCAAAGCAGAAAATCCGGATTCTGTTGGAAACAGCATTAATACTCTTGGATGGTATTACAGTGAAAATAACAATCACGAACCTTACCAGGATGTAACTCAATATCCATTTGCTAAACAGGTATATAGTACTTTGATGCCAGGGAATGTACTGAGAAACCTGGGGGGTAATAAGGTAGATACAAACAGGGATGGAGATATTGATCAGAATGATAGTTGGGCACAAGTATACTCATTTTCTATGTTGGCTTCACAAGAATTATCTCAAAATGTTGCTTTTGGAGAACTTAAATACAACAATTTTGAAATTATAAAAACTGTAAGCAGAGATGTTCATGGGGTAGAAAATGTAGGATTTACAGATTCTGAAGGAAGAACTTTAGCTACTGCCCGAAGCGGAAGTACATCAGCACGTACTATGCAAATAGATATTCCTGAACAAGGCTATGTAGATATTCATGTTCCTGTAGGAGATAATCTAGGTTTTACAGTAACAACTAATGGGAATGTTGTTACTGTATACAACTTGATTACGGAAACTATTGTTACTCCATCCAGCGGCTTACCAAACGGATTTTACAGAGTGACACTCAACGATCCTGATAATTATGATTTGAGTAATCCGGTACGGATTAATTATCATGAAAATTATTATGATTACAGTTTAAATGAATATGATGAAGCCAATAGGTTAATTGCTTCTTATCAGCCTTTAAATAAGTTGAAAACGGAATATCAATATGATACTGAAGGGCAGTTTATTTATACAAAGAGTCCGGACGAAGGAGAAGCTTGGTTTAAGTATAGGGAAGACGGACAAATACGCTTTTCTCAAAACAGTAAACAAAAGCTGGTAAATGAGTTTTCTTATACAAATTATGATGCTTATGGCAGGGCAATAGAAAGTGGTGTATTAGTAAGTACTGCTTTTAATACTGCAGATCCGGATAATGCTGTATTGCCTTCAGGCACTAAAAAAGAAGTACAAACTACTTTTTATGATGCAGTCAATACGACTGAACTAAATACATTACCCGTAGCATATAGAAACCCTTCATTCCTGGCCAGTAATGTGTCAAAAACTACAAATGAGCAAAGTACTACTTATTATAGCTATGATATTTATGGCAGATTACAATGGCTTGTACAAGATATCGTTGGCTTAGGAATAAAAACCATCGATTATGAATATCATCCTATTACTGGCTTGGCTACTAAAGTTGTTTATCAGAAAGGGAATAGTACAGAACAATTTATTCATCGCTATACTTATAATGAAATTTATCAATTGGTAAAAGTAGAGACCTCTACAGATAATATCAATTATACACTACATGCCGAATATTCTTATTATGAAACAGGAGAGATGAAACGCACAGAACTGGCTGGAGGCATTCAAGGTGTAGATTATGTCTATAACCTGAACGGACAACTCAAAGGGATCAATCACCCTGGTTTAAATGCGAATCAGGATCCTGGAAGAGATGATAATGATCTTTTTGGAATGCAGATCGATTATCACAATGCCGATTATAAACGTGCTTTAGATAATATCAAAGCTAGAAGCTATGGCACCAACCAATTAAATGGAAACATCAAAGGGATTCGCTGGAATAATAGTATTTTGTCTTCCGGAGGTAGCCAGGAGACGGTATATAGTTATAATTATAACCGAAACAATTGGCTAACTGATGCGACTTATGGCACGTTTAACGGCAATTCATCAATAGATGCGAATCTTGTCAAAAGTAACAGTTATAGCAGTACTGACGGGACAGTACAGCTTGAAGCTACACAAAGCATTACATTTACAGATGGATTTCATGCTGTAGAAGGTACTATTCTTAGTGGAAAAATTGTAGCCGGTTCAGGTTTCCGTGAAGTCAATGATGGAGATTATAATGTAACCGGAATTACTTATGATGCTAATGGAAATATTAAGACTTTAAATAGGAACAAGCATACCGAAAATGGGTCTAATGTTATGGATGCATTAACCTATACCTATAAGACAGATAAACCTAACCAGTTACTTCGGGTAGATGATGCTATTACCGATAATACTAATGCAGATGATATCAAAGATCAGAATGGCTCTAATTATATTTATAATGAAATTGGACAACTCGTTCAAAATAATGAAGAAGGAATTACTTATATATATAACACAAGTGGGCTAGTAACAGAGGTACAAAAAAATAATTTATCTATAGTGAAATTCTTCTATAATGATAGAAATCACAGGATAAAGAAAGAAAGTTTTAGCAGTAATACTGGAGATCTGCAAAACACTACCTTTTATGTTAGAGATGTAGCTGGAAGTATTATTTCGATATATACAAAAACAACTACCAATTCTCCTGTAATAACAGAACAGAATATCTACGGAGCAAATCGTCTGGGAATATTCAATAGACAAAATAACACTAATGTGTACCAGCTTACCGATCACTTAGGTAATGTAAGGGCTGTTTTTGCTAAAATTAATAATAGCTTAGAGACCAGAGGAGGAAATGATTATTATCCTTTTGGAATGGCGATGCCTGCTAAAAATAGTATTAATGCTAATACTTATCGCTATGCTTTTCAAGGGCAGGAAAAAGACCCGGAAACCGGAAAAGAAGCTTTTGAATTACGATTATGGGATAGTAGAATTGGGAGATGGTTAACAATAGACCCTTATAGGCAGTTTAATAGCCCATATTTAGGGATGGGAAACAATCCTATAAATGGTATTGATCCGGATGGAGGGTTGTTTGGACGGTTAAGAGCAAAAAGATATGCAAGGAAACATGGAGGCTCTATATATAAAAGTAAAAAAGGAAAATGGAATGTAGTTAATGTTGAATTTTCAGAAGAAGATGGATTTGTCGTTACTACTAAAAACTTTGGTTACGGCGGACTAGGAAAGTTTACATGGAAAACAACAACTGCAGAAATAGAAGGAAAAGTAGATGCTGGAATACAATTTGTTAGAGATAAAGGAGCAAAAGGGGTATCAGCTAAGCTATTAACAGCCGATTTTTTGACATTTAAAACTAACTTTGTTGATCCTAATGGAGATCTAGGAATTAAAAATTCATTTGATTATTTTCTTAAGGATGGAAAAGTAAAAGGAAGTACTTTGGCAGTAAAAGCAGAAACTTCTAAATTAGATTTAAAAGCAGGTATAAAATACGAAGCAGATGATTGGGAGATATTAAGAATGCCTAGTGTGGTAGCCCCATTTACCGCAGTTCCTAAAAACTTTTCAGCTAAAGCGGAATATGGAGTAGGAAAGCCTTTTTTTGAAAAGAAAATAGTATTAAGTTCGAATAGAGATAAAATACAAATCCATTTTGGATTACAGGAAGAATGGTCAAAATCGTACGGAAGATATTTAGCTATAGCTGGTAAAGCTGGATTTAGGCTTCAAGGTGTTATTGATTGGGAATTTTAAATAATATAATATTATTAAACATTGAAATACCTCAAACTATCACATTGATGCAACTGGCGCGCTTTTATAAAGCGCGCCTTTTTTTATACAATATGCTTAATAAACAAAAAACGAGCTGATAATCCCTTAAATAAACATAGATTTATAAATCTGGATAGACAATAGCTTGATTTTATTGATTTCAGAGCGATTACTTTGTAGATTAGATTCAGAATTTAAAGAGTCAAATAAAAATGAAAAAAACTTTCCTGGCGTTATTGCTTATTTTTACAGTTAAATCCTTTTCACAAGATTCAAAATTGAGTCTAGAATTAAATTACCCGATACCTGTTGACAACAATTTTTTAGGTGAAAACTATACAGGAGTCATTGATTTTGGTGTGAAATTCAGGTTTGTAGATTTGAATCCGGTTAATCTTGGTGTTGCTTTAAATGGAGGTATTCTGGTTGATAATGATAACTTAAGTAATGAATTTGTAAACTCTAATATTACGATATATACAGTACAACCTAAATTGTTTGCAGAACTTGATTTAGAAGCGCTAAAAAGATTTCATCCAACTATCGGGTTAGGATATTCATTCTTAATTTTTGATGGATTAGCATCTATTAGTGACTTTGGTTTATTTGAATTAAACGATACCCGGAACGGTTTTAATTTTAATTTAGGAGTAGCTTACGATATAACTGATAGATTATTTGCTCAAGTACAATATGACTTTATCAGACTTGATGTAGATGACGATGTTCCGGATACTAAATTTAATACTAACATTAATATTTTAAAAATTGGAATAGGATATCGGTTTTTTTAGATAACAAAGTATTATATCTTATAAGAATTCAACTAGCTATTCTTTTTAAATCAGAGCTGGTAAGAATGAAGTTTCAGAAAAGCTTTTGAGCTCGCTAAAGAATAAAAAATGAACCCTCATGAATAAATTAATTTTAATATTTTTCATTTCAATTTTGATACTATCTTGTCAATCAGATAAAGAGAGAAATTTAATAACAGAAGAAATTGACCTTAACGGTGGTTGGAAATACCTTGGATTTGGAAAAGCCTTAATTATCAATGATACAATTGTTAACAGTTTCCATACTTCTTCTGTTGGAAACGTTTTGGAATCAAATATTACGAAAGAAAACTTTTTCGATTATTACACAGTAGATACTTTGTCTAATGACACTATCTTGTTAAAAGATGGAGTAAAAACGTTTAAACTTTACAGGAGTAATGATGAATTCCTAAAGACTGTGAATAAAGAACTGGAGAATGATCCAAAATATAATTTTGAAGTATTGTGGAATACATTCAATGAACAATATTGCTATTTCAAAGAACGTAATATCGACTGGGATGAAATGTATAAAAAATATGAACCCCAGGTGAATTCGAGGACAAAACCTTTGGAATTGTATTTGGTTTTGGAAAAAATGCTTGGAGAAATAAATGATGGACATATTTCTATTGATTTACCAGATGAATTGGAAGAAGCATATGAAAAACAATTAGCAAATACTGAATTTGATGAGAGCATTCCGAATGGATTAGCAAAAAAAGTCAAAAACCGGATTATTAATAAATATGTGAAAAATGTAAACTTTTATAATCGGGGAGATTTTAAATGGGGTATGATAAATGAAGATATAGCATACCTGCAAACTCAAAATATGATAGGATGGGCTAATTATAATATATCAGATACCGTATCAACTAATAAATTTTGGGAGAAATGGTGGCAATATGTAAATTCCAGTAAAAATTATCATGATGACGCAAGAGAAGGTACACGATTTATCATGGATTCAATAATAAAAAGTATAGGGAATGCGAAAGCTTGTATTATTGATTTAAGGTTTAATGGAGGTGGTTTTGATGATGTTTCCGTAGAAATACTAAATCATTTTGTAAAAAAAGAAACCGATTTTTGTACCAAAAAAGTAAGATTAGGTCAAGGGTTTACAGAAAAACAGGTAATGACACTTGTTCCGTCTGAAAAAACATTTAACGGAAAGTTGTATATCTTGACAAGTCATGAAACTGCAAGCGCGGCAGAATTACTTGTTTTGGGAAGTAAAGAAATTCCAGGAACTCAAATTATAGGCTCAACAACAGAAGGTGTTTTTTCAGATATTCTACGTAAAAAACTACCAAACGGATGGGGATATGGGTTATCGAATATGATTTATGAATCATTAAGTGGAATAAGCTATGAGGAAATTGGAATAGCACCAGATATTAAACTCGATTACCCTGTAAAATCAAATGAATTTTATGAATATTTATATGAAAATTTAAAAGATGGAGATGAAGCGATTGAAAAAGTAATTAATTATTACAGAAAATAGTATTAAATAGTGGTGCTAAAGAATTATTCATCCAAAACTCTCTTTAAAACCCAATTACTATTAGAATCACTTGAATATAATTCTCTTCTTCCGGAATTAGTTACCTTATAATCACAGTGAATAAAAGTGTTGTACACTGCTATTCTTGTATATTGAGTAAAATTGATAATGGCTTCTAAAAAATCGTCTTTGTTCACTAAAAAATTCCTGCATGTCCAGTCTGTAGCTCCTTTAGCTTCTAAATCAAAAGTTCCATCTGGTTTTTCCCCATAACAATGTTGGGAATTTCCGCTTCTACCTCTTGCTATTTCCCAAACTCTGGGCCTCCATGAACTTCTTTCACTTGGCCACATCGCATAGCCAATTTCTTCTCGTACTAATTCTCCCGGATTGATATGATATTTTAAGATCATATCTCCAACATGAACCGGAACTGGAGTTTGAGCTATATTAAAATCACTTAAAACGAAATAATCAATTTTCCCTGTCATCATTTTATGTTTTAATTATTATATATACTCTTAATCTACTCAATTTAGTTGCAGAAAAAGATATAAAAAAGATAAAATGCAGGTAAGGGGAAAAACCTCCATTTTTTATAAATTATAATCTATGTATAAAAAACAAAAAGAAGATAGTACGGAACATAAAATCCGCACTACCTTCCTAATACTATTTAAAATAGATTCCTGCCTTTGCAGGAATGACAAGGCTATTTTTTACTAAACTTCTTAGCGTATCGTTTCCAAAGCTTGGTTTGATGTGTCTCTAAACTCACTTCTCTTCCTTGAATAAAAGCATGAGATACAATATTAGTACGCATGTCTAAGGCATCTCCTTCAGAAAGGAACAGGGTAGCATCTTTTCCTTGTGCTAAAGTACCCACAATATTATCGATACCTAAAATTTTAGCAGCATTTTCAGTGATAAGCTGTACAGCTTGCTCTTTTCCAATACCATAGGCCGCAAAACTTCCTGCAAAAAATGGCAGGTTACGACTTTCCTGGCGATTCATTCTACCGTTCATTTCTATACCTACAAGTACTCCTTTATCTAATAAAAGTTTAGCCAGATTAAAAGGATGTTTTACATTATCGTCTTCTTTATTGGGAAGGCGGTGAGGTCTGGTGATCATCACAGACACTTTATTCTCAGCTAATACATCTGCTACTTTATGCGCTTCGTCACCACCAATGATTACCAAGTGCTTAATTCCATTTTCTTTAGTAAAATTAACAGCATCTATAATTTCTTTCTCTCCGTCTACATGTACATATAATCTTTGAGTTCCGTCAAATAATCCTTTTACAGCCTCATAAGGTAAATTTCTGGGAGATTGACTTCCGTTGAGATATGCTTTAGCTTCTTTCACAAATGAAACTACTTCTTCGACCTGGTCTTTATAGTTTTTACTAGGTACTAACCTGGGGTCTTCCCCAAGCCACCAACGTCCTCTTGAAAAACTATTGGGCCAGTTCATATGAATTCCGTCATCAGTTTTTATGGCTGCATCTTCCCAATTCCATGCATCAAATTGTACTATAGATGAGGTCCCGGAAATTCTCCCGCCTCTTGGAGCTACCTGAGCCATTAGCACTCCATTTGGGCGCATACTTTCTACTACTTTGGATTCTGCGTTATATGCAATAATACTTCGTACATGAGGAATCATTTCTCCAATTTCATCATCGTCATCAGTTGCACGAATAGCGTCTACTTCTACCAGTCCCATAGTTGTATTTCCCGCTATAAATCCAGGATAGATATGTTTGCCGGAAGCATCAATAGTTTTAGAAAAATTGTCGGTATTGGCTTGAGATTTTGTGCCTACAAAAGTGATTTTTCCCTTATCAAAACCAATAGCACTGTTTTCTATTACTTGTCCGTTTCCTATATGTGCAGTTGCGCCCAGGATCAAAATGGATTCAGATTGTGCATCTGCAGGAGTTTGTTGTGCGATCACCAGTGAATTCATTACCACTAAGAGACCAAAAAATATGTTTTTTAAATATTTCATTTTTTAAGTTTTAGATTATAATGAATTACAGTGAAGTTCTTTATCTGCTTTTTTCTCAGGAAGTCGTGTTTTTACCCCTTTGTTTTTAGCCTGAATCATCATATTAATGAGTTCGTTTTTTTCTTTCCTGATATCTTCCTGCATTTTTTGCATTTCCTGGTAGTCATAATAAATAGCCCCATCAATTATTGTTTTTTCTGCAATAGCATAAATAGACATTGGATGATCACTCCACAACACCAAATCGGCATCTTTTCCAACTTTAATACTTCCCATTCGATCGTCTAGATGAAGTAATTTAGCTGGATTCAGCGTTACAAACTTCCATGCATCTTCTTCAGAAACCCCTCCATATTTGATAGTTTTGGCAGCCTCCTGATTTAATCTTCTTGACATTTCACGATCATCAGAATTAATAGCTACTAAAACGCCTGCATTGTGCATGATAGCCGCATTATAAGGAATAGCATCATTTACTTCATTTTTATAGGCCCACCAATCAGAAAAAGTAGATCCTCCGGCTCCATGAGCAGCCATTTTATCAGCTACCTTATAACCTTCAAGAATATGTGTAAATGTGTTGACTTTAAAATCAAACTTTTCAGCTACTTTCATGAGCATATTGATTTCACTTTGTACATAAGAATGAGAAGAAATAAAGCGCTCTTTATTTAGAATTTCAGCAATTGTATTTAATTCAGAATCATAACGTGGTGCTTTCGTTCTTGCTTTTGTTTTAGCAGGTAATGCGTTGTATTCTTTCCAGGCAATATCATATTCTTTAGCTCTCTGGAAATAATCCATAAAAACTTGTTCAACTCCCATCCTGGATTGAGGAAAACGATTGAAACTTTGCCAGTTTGACTGCTTTACATTTTCACCAAGAGCGAATTTGATAAACTTAGGAGAATTGTCAATAATCATTCCTTCAGAACCTTCTCCCCATTTTAATTTGATGAGGGCAGAACGTCCGCCAATGGGGTTGGCAGACCCGTGTAAAATTTGCATGGCAGTAACCCCACCGGATAAATTCCTGTATAAGTTCATATCGTCAGGATCGACTACATCTTCCATGGTTACTTCTGCCGAAGAATTTTGCCCGGCTTCATTTACAGATGCAGCAGCAATATGTGAGTGTTCATCGATAATCCCTGAGGTAAGGTGTTTTCCGGTAGCATCAATTACAGTAGCTCCCCTGGCTGATAAGTTAGTACCAACTTGGGTAATTTTCCCGTTTTTCACTAAAACATCGGCATTTTTCATAACCCCTTCTGCCTCATTGGTCCAAACCGTTGCATTTTTAAATAAAATGGTTTGTTGTTTAGGCAATTCTTTAAATCCGTATGCTTTGTTAGGAAAAGTAACCGGACTTAATTTCGGACTGTCTTTTTTATCTTTTTTGCCAGCTTTTTCTTTAAAAGCTTTTGTTTTTACCGCTGTCCAGTTAATAGTGTTTCCGTTGGTTAAAGTTCCTTTCCCATTAAGATTATCATTAGCAGTAACCGCTGCAGTCAGGCGCACATATTCGTTTTTACCTCCTGACGGATTGTAAAACAAGTTTACCCATCCGTTTGTGTACGTCAGTTTAGAACCTATTTTAGCCTCTCCTGATGTTATCTCTACAGAAGGCTTTGTGACCTTTCCTTTTATTTTAAGTGCATATTTTTTACTATTGATAGTCAAGTCATAATTCCCTCGAATATCTTTTACAGACATATCATTAATGACATTTTTTTGCCCTTGTACCCAATTTTCATATAATGTGGTATTTGAATCAAAAATATCTCCCGATGTAATTAAAAAGTTAGCATAAGCCCCTTTTTTAAGAGATCCGATTTCATTTTCTTTTCCTAGAAAATTAGCAGGTACTGTAGTTAATGCCGCTAAAGCTGTAGTTTCATTTAACCCGTATTCGATAGCACGCATTAAATTCGATTTAAAGTCTGAAATTTTATTTAATTCAGATGTAGTTAACGCAAAAACAACTCCGTTTTTAGCTAAAGTAGCTGGGTTAGAAGGTGCTTGATTCCACATACGCATATCGGCTAAAGAAACTTTACTGGCATGATACGGATCGGTCACATCATAAGCAAGAGGAAAATCTAAAGGAATAATGAACCTGGCTCTAGTATTTTTAATTTCTTCAATACGGGCGAATTCATCTCCTCCTCCTTTAATGATATAGTTAATATTAAATTCATCCCCAACCTTATCGAAACGAAGGTCATTTTGATATCCGCCTGCATCAAATATCTGGGGGAGGCTTTTATTGGCTAATAACGCTTCAATAGATAAATCTTTTGTTTGTGAATTACCAGCTTCGTACCATTTTGCATCATGATACAATTGACGCAATAAAGCTGTTGTACCCATTATAGAAGTAGGGTAGCTTTGATTGGAAGCAATACTTCTTGATGCAGATAGATGCTGTGCTGTATTTTGATCGAGGATACGCTGACTGTTATCGCCTTGAGAGTTTAAAGCTACTAAAACACTTGTTCCCCTGACAATGCCATCTTCTATATGAGCATTAACTACTCCGAATCCTGATGCTATAAGAGCTTTTGCTTTTTTACTATCGTATTTGAATTTCTCGATAGCTTTATTTTCCGGCATGATGTGATCATTCCAGTAAAAACCTTCTCTGGAAGCATCGTATTGAGTAGATCTCCCACCTCCCGGGGCTCTTTTAGGTTTTTCTACCCCAAATGAAGTATAAATATCAATAAAAGAAGGATAAACATGTTTACCTTTTAAATCGATAACAACACTGTTTTTAGGAATAGTAACAGTTTTACCCGAAGCCACTACCTTACCATTTTGAATAAGGAGTGTTCCATTGTTAATTATTTGAGTTGGAGTTACAAATATCTTTGCATTAGTGAGTGCAGTATAATTGTTGTTGGTGGTTTTGACACCGTCATTTTTTGGGAAATACTCTTGCGCATGCATAGAGCATATACCACAGAGCATGACAAATGCCAGTAGTAATTTTTTCATTGTATTTTGATGGGTTTATAATTAGCAGCCTAAAGTTAAAATAATTTAAGATAAAAATGTTTTTTATAAACACTTTAACTTTTTCATATTGTCTGACCGAATTTTAAAATAGAAGTTTACAACGCTTTATTTTTATGATAGTTGACCAATAGAGCAACAACATAACTATAGCTTTTTATACCGCCTTTTTGATTATTGGCTTTTAGAAAAGTATTGAAAGTACTTTTAAATGCAGGCTCGGCTTTATTTTCATATTTACTCCAAAAATTTGAAACATTGATGTAATTCTTAATAATTCCGCGATTTATTGTTGTATTCAGTTCCTTGAATTTTTCAAAATCTCTTTCCCGGATTTCACCCAGGCAATATCGCAAACTATATATGTAAGCAGAATATTTAAAGTAAATATCATCATTATTAACCGCAGCTAGGTACCCTATAAAATTAGCTTCATTTTCTGCAGAATATCCTAATTGATGTGCTTGTTCATGACAGCTCACCGTAGGATATTTATAACTAAAAGCTACTCCATTAACTTGAGCTTCATGGGTAAACGGATTTAAATATCCGCCGTATCCCATATACGTCAATGCGGTACTATACAAAGAAGACTTTATACTTAACGGAGGATACGACATTTGTGGCATTTCCAATGATAAGTTTTGGAATCCGTTTAATGTCATTTTATAAATTTCCTTTTTTGAATAAGGAATTTCTACCATTACCGTATCATTATGAGTGATTTTATACTGAACTTCATTGGATTTCCTGATAAGACGCTCAGTAAAATCATATAATTCTTCAGTAGTATAATTGTCTTTGAGCTCAAGCGTTTTATAGATGGGTAAACGATAATAGTTTAAACCCCAGAAGAGGTGAAAAACGAAATATGAAATTGAAACCACTACAAATACTTCCCTGAAAAAGTTTCGTGTTTCGTGAAAGAATAATCGGCCTTTTAAAATTAAAAACCTGATAATTAGAATACCTGCAATAGTATAAAAAATATCTCCTATGGAAAAAGGAATCCATCCGAAGACAAATCGGAAAATTTTTGAGAAATAAGGGTAAAAACCATTACTGTAGTACTGTTCTATAAATTCAGGATGCCTGGCAAGTAGCTTGACAACCATTACCTGAGGGAAAATGGAAAGCGCAATAACGGTTTTCATTTTTTTCGTCATAAGCCAAAAATAATTAAATAAATGGTATTCTGCATAGCAATGTTTACATTTGTTATCGCTAAAAATAATTAATAATTACCTATGGAAATCCGTTCGTTATCACCGCAAGAAATATGGAATAAATTTGCAGATTTAAATGCCGTACCCAGACCCTCTAAAAAAGAAGAAAAAGTAATTGAGTTTATGCTGAATTTCGGAAAAGATTTAGGGCTGGAAACTATCAAAGATGAGATAGGTAATGTAATTATAAGGAAACCAGCCACTCCCGGAATGGAGCATAAAAAAACGGTTGTAATGCAATCACATTTGGATATGGTACACCAAAAAAATGCAGATACTGTTTTTGATTTTAGTACGCAGGGGATACAGATGTTTGTTGAAGATGGATGGGTTAAAGCCCGCGGGACCACTTTAGGAGCAGATAACGGAATGGGAGTAGCGGCTATTATGGCTATTTTAGAAAGTGATACGATCGAACATCCGGCTCTTGAAGCGTTGTTTACAATTGATGAAGAAACGGGGATGACAGGCGCTATGGAGCTCAAAGGAGGAGTTTTGTCGGGTGATATTCTACTTAATCTTGATACAGAAGAAGATGATGAAATAGATATAGGATGTGCAGGAGGAATAGATGTAACAGCAAAAAGGAATTATAATGAAGAAGAAGTGCCTGAAGATACCAAAGCATATAAAATTATTGTAAAAGGCTTACAGGGCGGACATAGCGGAATGGATATTCATCTCGGATTGGGGAATGCGAATAAAATAATGAATCGATTGCTTTTTGAAGGATTTGAGCATTTTGGATTGCGAATTGCCGAGATAGATGGTGGCGGATTACGAAATGCGATTCCGCGTGAGAGTTTTGCTATAGTTACTATAGACAAGATTCATGACGATGCTTTTGCTCTTGAATTCAACCAATTGGCATCTGCAATCAAGAGAGAACTTGAAACTACAGAACCGGGACTTTTAATTTCAGCTGAGGTTGCTGAAATTCCAAATAAAGTAATGGAGCTGGGAGTTCAAGAGGGGATTAGCAAGGCTTTATATGCTGCTCATAATGGAGTTTATAGAATGAGCTCAACTATGGATAATTTGGTAGAAACTTCAAACAATATTGCTCGTGTTTTTATTAAGGATGGCGCTATCCTGATTAACTGCTTAACAAGATCATCTGTAGAAACTTCAAAGGTTGATTTGGCAAATGCACTACGGGCTACATTTGAATTGGTAGGGTGTGAAGTAAGTTATAGTGGAAATTATCCCGGGTGGACTCCTGATATAAACTCTCCAATACTCAAAGTGCTTAAATCTAAATATGTAGAACTTTTTAATCATGAACCGGAAGTTGTGGCTTGTCATGCAGGATTAGAGTGTGGTATCCTGGGGCAGAATTATCCGGATATGGATATGATCAGCTATGGTCCGACCATAAAAGGAGCACATTCACCCGACGAAAGAGTTAATATTGCATCCGTAGAAAAATTCTGGAAGTTCACATTAGAAATCTTGAAAAGTATTCCGGAGAAATAAGATTTTAGGAGACAGGTTTTTTGTTGAATTGTTAAATAGTAAATTTGTTAAATTGACAAGTTGATTTGTTTAAACCTGATGATATATCTCATTGTATAAGAATTCAGATAGTTTAGTTTTCTACAGTCTACAGTCTACAGTCTACAGTCTATTTTGTTGATATGTTTATTTGTTAAACTGTTTAAGAGTTCCTCGATTTTATATCTTTTAGCATTTAGCATTTAGCATTTAGCATTTAGCATTTAGCATTTAGCATTTAGCATTTAGCATTTAGCATTTAGCATTTAGCATTTAGCATTTAGCATTTAGCATTTAGCATTTAGCATTTAGCATTTAGCTAATGTCTACCAACTAACGTCTACCGTCTAAAACAACCCATCGCCCTGTTTTTACAGTTCGGTCATCTTTTTTATGTATATCAGGGATGATGTATGAATTTTGATCTCAGAATTTAAACCACCAATACCATAAAAAATGAAAAAGGGATTAATCACAATCTTTTGTTTATTAACAACAATAATAAGTTTTGCACAAACTATAATTTCGGGGAAGGTAACCGATAGAAAAGGAATTCCGATTATAGGAGCTAATGTATTTTTAGAGGGGACTTATGATGGATCTTCTACAGATGACAAAGGAAAGTTTAGTTTTACGACTTCAGAAACCGGAATTCAAAAATTAGTCTTTTCTTTTTTATCATATGAAACTTATGCTATGGAGGCAGACGTAACTTCCTTCAAAAGCCTTGAAATTAAGCTTAGAGAAGAAGTGAATACATTGACTGGGGTAACGTTAACAGCAGGTACTTTTGAAGCTGGAGATAATGCGAAAGTTTCTGCATTGACACCTTTAGATGTAGTTACCACCGCCAGTGCTTTAGGAGATTTTGTAGGCGCTTTACAAACATTGCCGGGAACCAGTACTGTGGCAGAAGATGGCCGTTTGTTTGTTAGAGGAGGAGACGCTGGCGAAACTCAAATCTTTATTGATGGAATACGAGTTTTTCAACCTTTTACCCCCACAACTAACAATGTGCCTACAAGAGGACGTTATTCCCCGTTTTTATTTGACGGAATTACTTTTTCAACCGGAGGATACTCTGCAGAATATGGGCAAGCATTATCTAGTGTATTGTTACTTAATACAATTAATGAGCCCGACCAGGAAAAGACAGATATTTCTCTTATGACAGTCGGCGGGGGAGTCGGAAATACCCAAAAATGGGAGAAAGGCTCTCTAAGTGTTAATACAGCTTATATTAATCTGGCTCCTTATACCGAAGTTTTTCCCGATAGAAACGAATATAGAAAACCTTTTGAGGCGATATCCGGAGAAGCTGTATACAGGCATAAATTTGAAAATGGGTTATTGAAATTATATACGGCTTATGATCATATTAATGTAGATGTTTTGCAGGAAGATATTAATTTTGATGATTTGATTCGTTTTGACCTGGAAAACAACAATGTTTATTTTAATGGATCTTATAAAGGGGCTTTAAAAAATAACTGGTTATTGAATGTAGGTACAAGTTATACCTATGGAAAAACCAATACAGGAATTATTGGTAATGATATTAGGGACACAGAACAATCGTTACACGCTAAAATTAAATTGAAAAAAGGATTTAGCAGTCGATTTAAGTGGAGTGCAGGTGCTGAGTATTTTATAACTGATTTTAAAGAAGATTTTAGAGGTGCTGATAATATCGAATTTAATTCTCAATTCAACAATAATATCTCGGCAGCTTTTACAGAAGCAGATATCTTTTTCTCAAAAAACCTGGCGACAAAAGTAGGGTTAAGAGCAGAGTACTCCGAATTATTAAGAGATACGTATATTTCTCCGCGTTTATCACTAGCCTATAAAACAGATAAATTTGGGCAGGTTTCATTGGCTTACGGGGATTTTTATCAGAATCCGAATAACAATTTATTGAAGTTTAATACAGATTTCAGGGCAGAAAAGGCATCACACTATATTTTAAACTATCAGTATAATAATAATGGGAAAACATTTAGAGCAGAAGCTTTCTATAAGGATTATGATGATTTAGTAAAGTTTGATACCGATTTTGCAAGTTTTGACAGCAATTATTCTAATGATGGATTTGGTTATGCAGGCGGCCTGGATATTTTTTGGAGGGATAATACAAGTTTTAAGAACCTGGATTATTGGGTGAGTTATTCTTACCTGGATACAGAGCGTGATTTCAGGAACTTTCCTGAGCGTGCAAGACCTAATTTTGCTTCAACTCATAATTTTTCTTTAGTAGGGAAATACTGGATAGATAAATGGAAAAGTCAATTAGGATTTTCATACACTTTTGCATCAGGAAGAGCTTTTACAGACCCTAATACTCCTTTTTTTCAAGGAGAAAAAACAAAACCTTTTAATAATTTAAGTGTCAATTGGGCTTATCTCATAAGTCCGCAAAAAATACTTTACTTTTCGGTTTCCAATGTCTTAGGATTTAATAATGTAAACGGATTTCAATTTAGAAATACACCCAATGATGATGGTTTTTTTGACCGAAGAGCTTTAAGACCGGCAGCCGATCAGTTCTTTTTTGTTGGTTTCTTTTGGACTATTAGTGATGATAAAAAAAGTAATCAATTAAACAATTTATAGTCTTTTTACGAGTCATAAAATTAAATGTAGTGCCTTAAATTAACATTGATTTATTTATTAAAAACAACGTAGAAATGTACTTATTTTAATAACTTCTCAAAAAAGAAAATATAAAAATATCGAAATATTGGAAGAGCGATTTTTAGACTAAAAATATGATAATTAAATAGGTGTTATCTTAACGTTATTTAGCTACTCAATTACCTTTTTTATAACTGAATATAAAGGTTTTAGTAATTTCAAAAAAGATATAAAAGTGATTTGGTAAAGTATCTTTGAACTATAAATTAAAAACCAAATATCACATGAAAAAGTTAATTGTATTTATCCTGATTACTGTTTTTGGAACAGCTATTACTTTTGGATCAGATCCTAAAGTAGCAACAACTCAAGAAGAATTGAGAAATGAAATTATTAAACTTTTAGATGCACCTAAATTTGATTTAGAAAAAGAAGAAACACTGGCTCAAATTAGATTTACATTAAATTCTAAAAAAGAGATTGTAATATTATCTGTAGAATCAGATAATAAGCAAGTAGATGCTTATGTAAAGAATGAATTAAACTATCATAAGATAGAAAATGGAAATTACGAAAGAGGAAAAGTATTTGTTATGCCATTGAAAATAATGAAATCTAAAGCTTAACCTGTATTTGTAACGACGTATTAGTAAATGTCTTGAGAGTTTTAACGAGCTTTTAAGGCATTTTTGCTTTTTAATAAATTCCTTAATAGGAATTTTTTTGTGTTAAATTCTGCAGTTTCCCTTCCTTTTTTGGGGAATTACAATTCATCAGCTAAAAATAACAGTTGAGTATTTCTTTTTTTAAAATGAACCTCTCCTGCTGGATATTTGTTGTATCAATAATCAAGAAATGCAATTAACAGCAGCAACATTAAAACTTTAATAAAATGATACGAATAATCTTTTATCTATTAATCACATTATTCTCTTTGACTACATCAGCATTGATAGCACAGGGAGATAGATATGAACAAGGCATGACAAAAGCCTTTGAATTATGGGATGCTCAAAAACCAATGGAAGCATCAAACATGTTTGAACGTATTTCCAGTGCAGAAAAAGAAAATTGGATACCATATTACTATGTAGTACAAATTAATACGATTTATAGTTTTAATGAAAAAGATGAAGAGAAACTGACATTGCAATTAGCAAAAGCAAAAGAATTTTTAGATAAAGCACAACAAATTTCTCCGGATAATCCAGAACTTATTGTTTTAGAAGCTCTTATTAATACGGCTTGGGTTGCTTATGATGGTCAGAAATATGGAATGACATTAGCACCTAAAAATACAGAACTATATATTAAAGCTTTAAAGATTGCACCAGAAAATCCCAGAGTATTATTGTCTAAAGCAGAGTGGGATATGGGGAGTGCCAGATTTTTTGGGCAAGATACCGCTCCTTTCTGTAAAGATGTGAAAAAGGCTTTGGAACTTTTTGCTACCTTTAAAGGTGAAACCCTTTTTTATCCGGAATGGGGTAAGGAAAGAGCAGAACAAATTTTAAAAGACTGTAAATAGATGAGAAATTTACTAAAGACATTAGGTATTGCATTTATAATAGCCCTGGTTATTGTAGTCATAAACCTGGCATTTCAATACTTTTCTGGAGAAACAATTGAATTTAATGAAAACACCCTGAGAGTATTAGGATATTATATTCTTTATTCTGTTGTCTTGTCTTTGGTAAATGGTTATTTCTTTGATTACCTGAATTACACTGTTAAATGGAAAAAATATGGGAAGTATAGATTCTTGATTGGTTTTATAGGTTCTGTAACTATTACACTTGTTACCTTTTTCCTTATCAGGGCATTTCAGGAAATGATATTAGAAGGAGAAAGTTATAGTGAGTTTATTTCCGAAGAAAGGCCTGGAACTTATTTTATCGCTTTGATAATTACATTAGTTGTATCCTTGTTTTTTCACGCTTTTTATTTTTACAAAGCATTACAAGATTCTAAAGTAAAAGAACAAAAAGTAATAGCAGGTACAGCCTCTGCACAGTTTGATGCTCTTAAAAATCAATTAGACCCACATTTTTTATTCAATAGTTTAAATGTTCTGACTTCATTGATAGATGAAGATCAAAAAGCAGCTCAAAAATTTACTACATCCTTATCTAAAGTTTATAGGTATGTATTAGAGCAAAAAAATAAAGAATTAGTTACTGTAGATGAAGAACTGGAATTTGCAAAAACATATGTAAACCTGCTGAAAATGAGATTCGAAGACAGTATTGTTTTTGATTTTCCTGAAAAAGCAAGTAATGCAGAAGCTAAAGTGGTACCCTTATCTCTGCAATTGTTATTGGAAAATGCAGTAAAGCATAATATAGTAACTTCTAATAAACCACTACATATTAAAATTTTTGAAAATAAAGGAAATTTAGTTGTAGAGAATAACCTCCAACCTAAAGAAGTCGTTAAAAAAAGTAGCGGAGTAGGGTTAAGAAATATTCAGCAGCGTTACGCAATATTAACTAACAGAAAAGTAGAAATCAATAAAGGACAAGCTATATTTTCTGTACAAATACCAATGTTAACTAAACAAAAAAATGTCATGGAAGTACAACAATCATATATAGAAGATAAACGCTATCAAAGGGCTAAAGACAGAGTAGACGCACTTAAAGCTTTTTATGGAAATTTAACATCCTATTTAATAGTCATTCCGGTATTAATATTTGTAAATTATAGGACATCAGATTTTCCCTGGGTAATTTTCCCTGCCTTAGGTTGGGGATTTGGATTGGTCGCTCACGGATTAGAAGCTTATGGTTACAGTCCGTTATTAGGGAAAAACTGGGAAGAACGCAAGATTAAAGAACTTATGGATAATGATAAAAGTAATGGTTATAGGTAATCATTACAATAAACAACACTAACTATACAAGCATAAATTATGGAAGATTTAAAAGAGCAACACAGATATCAAAGAGCTAAAGATAAAGTAATAGAAATAAAGAAGTTTTATAATGATTTAATATCATTTATTGTAGTAGTAACTTTTTTGGCCATTTTAAATTATTGGATTAATGAATGGAGGTATGCATGGTTTTTATGGGTAGTTTTGGGCTGGGGGATCGGATTGATTTTTCATGCTATAAAAACCTTTGATTGGAATCCTCTTTTCAATAAAGATTGGGAGGAACGTAAGATTAAAGAGCTTATGAAAGATGATAAGAATACACGAAAATGGGAATAGTGAAAGAAAATGGAAGATAGAAATCAACAACGTTACAAAGATGCTCACAAAAGAGTAAAAGAAATAAAAGGATTCTATATTCATCTTATCGTTTTTATAATTATGAATACGTTTATCCTGGTTAATATCTACATTAGTAAGCGTTATGACAATGAGAATTTCTGGGAATTCGGATCTTTCTTTACATTTTTTGCATGGGGAATAGGCCTGCTTATACATGGATTTTCTGTTTCAAATTATTCTTTTTTATGGGGGGAAAACTGGGAAGAGCGCAAGATTAAAGAGTTTATGGACAAAGAAGGTAACGAATAGGTAAAATAACAATTATGGAAAATTATTCTGAAGAAAAAAAATATAAACGTGCTAAAGAACGAGTAGAAGAGATTAAAGGTGCATATTATCATCTGTTCTCATATATAGGAGTACTCACTTTTCTGGCAATATTGAATTATACAATTGATAAATGGGAGAACCCATGGTTTTTATGGGTTGCTTTTGGTTGGGGAATTGGACTGATAATACATCTTCTTGTTGTAATTAACTGGAGTCCATTTTTAGGGAAAAACTGGGAAGAACGCAAAATTCAGCAATTCATGAAGGAAGATTATGAATCTGAACGTAAATTTAAATGAACCTTATTATGGAAAATAGAGAAGCATTAAAATATGAAAAAGCAAAACGAAGAGTGAATAAAATCCGAAGGTTTTATAAGCACTTAACAATCTATACTATTGTTAATTTATTTATTGTTGTTGTCAATATTTCAAATCTGGATCAGGGAGAATCATATTTCGAAATTCAAAACTTTTTTACGCTGATTTTTTGGGGTATTGGAGTCTTAATCCATGCATTTATGGTCTTTGGGTTTCCTTACTTATTTGGAAATGACTGGGAAGAACGTAAAATTCAAAAGTATATGGAGAACGATCAAGAAGGTTATAAAAAAGTACAACGCTGGGAGTAAAATAACCAGTATATCATTTAAAAAATATCCATGAAAAGTAGTTACATAATCATTTTGATCTTTATATCTGTATTCACGATGAAAGCACAAGAAAATGCTTTTGTAATAGAAGATGTTAGTGTGTTCGATGGAGATAAAATAATTAAAAACAGATATATACTGATTGAAAATAGTCAGATTAAAGAAATAACCTCGCTAACCTGTATATAACCAAAAAAATAAAATGAATACAATAATCATTGAAGACGAAAAACCATCGGCAAGACGTTTAAAACGGATGTTAGAAGAAATGGAAGTGCCCGTAAACAGCATGTTACATTCTGTGGAAGAAGCTATAGACTGGTTTCAGAAAAACGAGCATCCGGATCTTATTTTTTTGGATATCCAGTTGTCTGATGGTTTGTCTTTTGAGATTTTTGATGTCGTAAAAGTGAATAGTGCAATCATATTTACAACAGCATTTGATGAGTATGCATTGCAGGCTTTTAAACTGAATAGTATAGATTATCTGTTAAAACCGATAGATAATGAAGATTTAGAAGTAGCCATTCAAAAATTCAAAAAACTTCAACCTCAAAAACAAGTATTAAGTGTCGATTTTGAAGATATAAAAAAGTTATTGGTCAACCCAGTAGAAAGAGGTTATAAAAAACGATTTACTGTAAAAGTTGGGCAATACCTTAAAATGATTACTATAGATGAGATTGAATGTATTTATAGTGAAAATAAAGGAACCTATGCTTATACAGCCGAAGGGAGAAATTATTTGTTGGATACAGCATTAGATCATCTGGAAAATGAATTGTCGCCCGAAATTTTTTTTAGAGTCAGCCGGAAGTTTTTTATAAATATTAATCATATAAAAGATATTGTTTCTTATACCAATTCGCGCTTACAAATCAAACTTAAAAAATTTGATGAACAAGAAATTATTGTGAGTAGGGAAAGAGTAAGAGACTTTAAAGACTGGATTAGTTAGTTATACTTTTACCATACCATTTTGCAATAGTATTTTCTGCAGGTTTAAATTGAGGTGAAAAATTTAGGCTTTTAGCTGCGTTCTCTTTTTTTGACCTGGTTCCCCAATCCCAGATGTATGCTCCCGAGAACCAGTCTTTTTCCCAAAGCATCTCAAACATAGCTTCGTAGGCTAATTGTTGTGTTCTATCAGATTTCTTTTTAGTTAATGAGCTAAAAAAAGAATCCCACTCCCAGGGTTTTATTGTTGCACTGGCTTCACTTTTGTAACCAACTTCAGTGAAAAGAATGGGTTTGTCATGCTCATGAGATAATGCTTCCATCTTTTCAATATGCCTTTCCCAACCCGCTTTGATTTCATTTAATTCAGGATTTTCATTTTTAGTCAGCGGAAAATAAGCCTGGATTCCTATATAATCCAGTTCTTTCCAAAAAGTAACTTCTTTAAATTCTCTGTCCCAATTGGCAGCATAAGTGAGTTTACCTTTATAGATAGTTCTGATTTTTTTTATTAATGAGATCCACTTATCGTGATTATTATTGAGGATAGATGATCTTAGTTCTGTGCCTATACAAAAAAGCTCAGCATTAGTTTCTTCCGCCATTTTTGCATAGTGAAGAATTTCTTTTTCATAAGATTCAAACCAGGAATCCCAATCTTTTTTTGAAGTGATTTTTAAATTTGATCGCCAACCGTCTCCCAGCCATAAATGTGGCTTTAAATGTGCATACATACCTTTTTCATGTAGGTCGTTAATTGCATGTATAAAGATAGAGTCTTGCCTGGACCATTTTCCATTTTTACTTCTTAAACGTACCTGGTTACTGTTATCATCATCCTGATATAAAAAAGGAATAACTGTCGCCCATTCTATATTGTTTTTAACTAACCTGTCAATAGCTTCTTTATTTTCTTTCCTCCAGCCAAAGACGCTCATTCCTCTGTGCTTTCCATCTTTAAGATACTTTTCTAATGAATGACCGCTATTGTTTTCTACTGTAGTATCCCAGGTGTAATTAAAATTTTCATTGGTATTATTATAAACTATAAAGGAATAACTGCTATAGATGATAGTAAAAGGAAGTATTATTTTCAACAATACCCCTTTGAGTACAGGTCGTATCCCTTTCTTTTTATATAACCTGAAAAAATATCTTACGATAAGGAAAACCAGACTAAATATCAGGAATAAAAAATGAGAAAAGATTAAAAAGCTTATGTTACTAAAAAGCAATTCAAAGAACGTTATAAATGCTTGTTTGAACGAAGTGTCATCGTCTACAACATTATAAAGAAAGAATGCCAGAATAAAAAACCAGTTAAAGAGATATATTTTAAAAAAAGTAAAGAAGTTCTTTTTCATTACAGGTTTTTATACATAAGAGGATCAAAAACCAAAAATGTTACAATTAGTCATTGATTATTCTATTATCATCAAAAGCCGATGGCAATAATTTGGGGATAAATTGTACGAGAAGTGGTAATAAAACTGCTCCTCCGGGAAGTGCAAATATGGCTAGTGAAGGGATTGTTTTACATATATCGAGCAATTGATCTTTTGCTTTTTGTTTTTCTTCCTCAGTAAGATCCTTCACAGTAGATTTAGATAGAAGTAATAACAGTTCTTTACTTTCTATGAGCTCTTTAGTTAATCTTTTTCTATTTCGGAGGATAAGCTTACTGACAGTTTTCGATGATTGATCGTAAAAGTGCTTTACAGGATTACTGTAATTAAAAAATGATATTTTTTCTTTGTGTAACGTGATAAATCCATGAATATAGCTTACCGAAAAAGCTATTTCTTTTTGTTCAATGCGTAACTGTTTTCCCAAATCCCATAAAAAATGTTGCTCTTTTTTATCTAAAACATTATCGTTCCAAACAGCCATGCTAGCCAAATCTAATATAAAATAGCGTTCGAGTAATGTTGAGTATTCTGATAATAACGGAATACGGTCATTTTGTATAGCACTAGCTTCAACTTCATGATACCTGAGAGAGGATTCTACTAATTTTATAAGTAATTCATCAGAATCTGTTTTTTCTTCTTTGTGGTTTAAGGCTCTGAATATGATATTAGTGATGATGATTTCTAAATTCTCGGCATATTTTTCAACATTTTGTTCTTTTTTTAGAAACCGATCGAAGGTCAATACATCGATGAAGAGTAATGCATTAGTGATGATATTACTAAAATTCTTAGTAAATATATTTACATTGGTACGGATTCTTGATTGTATTAACTTTTCTAGTTGGGCAGCACTTTGTTTGCCAATTATGATCTTGTCAAGAAAGGTGAATTTCTTAGCATTCAAGGCCGTGTAAAAGCTTAGTATTTTATCTATAGCAGCTATACTATCTCCTTTGGGATAGTGGTCAAAATAGACATGTAAAAGCGATACAAATAAATTGACTTTAGTAATCTCTGTTTCAGTAAACTTATTTTCAGATTTTGTATTGAAAACAGTTTCGACATTGGTACCGTAGATAAAACCAGAAGATCGAAGTAATTGATACTTTTCCGTTAAATCAGATTCCTGGAAAAAAGAATCTTTTTCTAAAAGGACAAGCAGTTTGTCTATCCAGCCTATGGCAGATGGGTTCATAATCTGATTTTGGAGTTAAAAGTAAATAAAAAGCTGCTTTAGATAAGCAGCTTTTTATTTAAGAAAAATTAAATTTTATTCAATGATCCCACCGCAACTTACTCTTCCGCCGGCAGCTCCTGTAGGTTGCGTAGTATAATCATCTGTACCTGCATGTACAATAATTCCTTTCCCTAAAATATCTTTAGTTTCGTCTCCGCAACCTATACACCATTCATCTGTACTCATAGAGATACTTCCGTTACCGTCTGCATCTGCAATAAAATTACCGATGTCACCTTTGTGATATCCTTCTGCAGCACCCCATTTACCATGTGGGGTATTTGTTGGATTCCAGTGCCCTCCTGTAGATTTACCATCCGGAGAAGAACAGTCTGCTTTTTGATGAATATGGATAGCGTGCTCTCCCGGAGTAAGTCCTTTTAAATCAGCATTCATAGAAACTGTACCATTTTCTTCGGTAAAAATTACTTCTCCTGTAGCTGTGCTTTCACTTTTGGCTGCTAATACTATACTAACCGACTTTTTTTCTACTGTTTTGGTTACTTCTACCTCTTCAGTAGCCTTTTCGGTTTTCTTTTCAGCCTTTTTACAGCTGTAGGTAACAACTATTGCTATTACTGCTATTATTGATGTTAGCTTTTTCATTTTTTATAAGTTTTTAATGGTTAAAACGAAATTACGGATAGTACAAAAAAATACCAAATCAATCGTTCTCCAATAATTGTTGCAGCTCTTCTGTTTTTACTATGGTTGCAAATTCATCTTTTAAACTGGCAATAGCTGTATCATGAATTAATTGCGCACTGTAAACGGTACCATCTGTTCCAACTTTATCAAATGTAGCAACAGCATCTTCAATAAGATACGTATTAAAACCAAAATTACCAGCCATTCGTGTAGTAGTAGAAACACAATGGTCTGTAGTAAGTCCCGCTAAAACCAGGGTATCTATATTTTTATTTTTTAAGTCATTCTGTAGATTGGTTCCTATAAAAGCACTATTTACTTCTTTTTCAATAACAGGTTCATCGTTTTGAGGAACAATAAAATCTTTAAAGTTATTTCCTTCATCAGATTTAGCTAATGGAGAACCTAGTTCTAACGAACAGTGTTTGATATGAAATACAGGTAATTCATGTTGCCTCCATAAATGAAGTAGCTTTTCCATATTTTCTTCTGCGTTGAGATTATTTCTGTTCCCTCCCCAATGTTCGTGTTTATCAAAACCTTTTTGTACGTCGATAAGCAGAAGAGCAGGTTTTTTGGATTTTAGATTTTTCATAAAAATAAATTAATCAATCAGTTTAGTTTCTACATGTACTTCATTATGCAATGTTTTGTGAACTGGGCACTTATTTGCGATATTAATAATTCGGCCACGTTGTTTTTCATCCAAATCTCCTGTAATCTTAATTTCCCTGGTAAACGTATCTATTTTTGCATTGTTTGACTCACAGTTTTGACAATCTTCAGCATATTTTTTGCCATAACTGGTATGTACTTCTACATGCTGGAGATCCCACTTTTTAAAAGAAGTATACATTTTAATGGTCATAGCAGTACATGCTGCCAAGCCTGCAGAAACAAATTCATATGGATTGGGGCCAAAATTATTTCCGCCTACACTTTCCGGTTCATCTGCAATAAAAAAATGATCTCCGATTTTCATTTTAGTAGTAAAACCGTCTTCGGCATTAAGCGAAGCTACCACTTGGTGTTTTGATCTGATTACCTCTTCTTTTGGAAAAGAAATGTAACGTTTGGCCCAGGAAGCAATAACATCTCCTGTATAAACAGAATCTTCTTTTTTCATCAAAAGATGATCTGCGCCATCCAAAGAAACAAAACTTTTTGGGTGATGAGCAGCAATATAGATTTCTTCTGCATTTCTAATACCGACAGTATCATCTTGAGGAGAATGCATGACCAATAAAGGTTTCCTTAATTGTTTTACTACCTCTGGTAATGATTTTGTTTCTAAATCATCAATAAATTGCTTTTTTATGGTGAAATCCCTCCCGCTTAGCCTTACTTTAGCTAAGCCATTAGCCTTTATTTCATCAATACTGCTATGCAATAGATGTTTAACATGTTTAGGGTTTGAAGGAGCTCCTATTGTTGTGATAGCCTGAATACTTTCTATTTCTGCAGCAGCAAAAATGGCAGCTGCACCTCCAAGAGAATGCCCGATAATAAGTGACGGACTTTTATAGTTTTCAGCGAGATAATTAGCAGCGGCTATTAAATCTTCTACATTTCCAGAAAAATTAGTATCCGAGAAGTCTCCTTCACTTTCTCCCAATCCGGTAAAATCGAAACGTAAAACACCAAAACCATTGTTTGTAAGTGCTCTACTGATGTTTCGGACAGCTCCAAGGTTTTTATTACAAGTAAAACAATGGGCGAACAAGGCAAAATTATGTGGTTGTTGGTTAGCCGGGAGTTCTAATCTTCCTGCTAATTTATGTCCTTCTTTATTCTCAAATTGGATGGTTGTTAAACTCATGATTTTTCAGCTTTGTTTTTCTTACTCCTTAAGTCGGTATTAATAAAAATAGCTAACTGTAATCTGTCAAAATTAATTCCGGTAAAGTGATTCTTTAAATACCCTAGTTGAAGACTAAAATCTTTATTGAATTTGTATCCTACAGCTCCGTACAATCTGTTTTGTCCAAATATAGGTTCTTGAAAATTAATGAAAACTTCATCGTATGCATTTAAAAACCAATGATCATCTATGGGAAATGTAATTTGCAGGCGATATCTTCCGCGATGTTGTGTATCGTTAGTATCTCCAAAATCTATAAAACGTTGCTCAATACGATATCGATGTTCAAAAGCAAATTTCCCTACTTTATTTTTAAGAATAAATTGCTCAAAAATTCGATGTTCATTACTATTCTCTTCTCCTGGAAAATCTTCAAATGTACCATCAGTATTTATATAACCATATCCCAGGGTTGCAATAGCTTTGTCAGAAATATGGTAGTTTAATCCGGTTCTGAGTAAGAGCTGATTAAAATTTGAAGCTGTTTCAAAAAAACGAAACTGTGCTTCTGCGTGAATGCTTAATTTTTCAGAAACCTTACTGGTATTAAATATCATATACCAGGCACCTAAATCGTCTTCTCCTGTTTCCTGAGAGAACATATTTGTAGTGATGATAGATAATAGTAACAGAATTAAAACTTTCTTTTTCATTTTGAACATAATTGAATTTTAAAAATAGAAATTGACTAAAAAGACACCTGAAACAGGTGTCTTTTTAGAGATTTGATCTTTAATCGATTTGATGTTTTTTTGTTTCTTTAAAAGGAGAGATTTCAATTTTTTGCATTTCACTTTTATATGCACTCCATTCTTTATCAAAAAAGGCATTGGTTTTTTCTAAAGCATCTTCCAGATCTGTTTTTGCATGCCTGATTAAAGTTTCTTCAGTCCTGGTAAGACCATTTTGTCTGCTTCTTGTATAATTGCTAGCGTTACCAATACGTTGCATAACATTAGACTCAGGGTTTCTGGTAATTCCCTGACGTCTATCTACTTTACCGATGTAAAGTGCAATTACACTATCTATTTTCTTGATGATATCTTTAGAAGATTTAATCTCTGCTTTGTACTTTTTCTTATCTTCTTTAGTAAGCTTTGTTTGATACTCTTTTGCTGTATTTTTACTTTCAACTAGCTGTTTTACAGCATCTGCAGCTGTTTGAGTATATTTTTCTAAATTTTTACCAGCAGTGTATATCTGGTTGATGTTAGATGGAGATACGTTTAACCTGGGATCACTTTCAATTTTTATATTGGATTCTGAAGCTTGATCTCCAAAAGTCATTACCAATCTGTAAGTTCCTGGTTTTACCTGAACACCTCCCGGTTCATTTCTTCTTTTTCGTATAGTACGAGATGGCCTATCTGGTCCTTTCTCATCCATAAACCAATACATACGATGGAAACCATTCTTCTTAGGAGCTTTTCTCTTTAGTGTTCTTATCAAACGACTTCCGTCAAATACTTCAAGTTTGATAGAGTCCCATTTTACTTTTTTCTTTTCAGCTTCTTCATCTTTTGTCGTTTCATCATCTTTTTTCTTCTCCTTCTTTTTAACAACAGGCTTATTCATATAATAAGTAAGCATTGCTCCACCGTTTCTGTTTTCACCCTGATACAATGCATCAGCTCCAAAACGACTACCCGTTGGTTGTTGATAAGCAGCCTGATAAGCAGTAGGCGGAGTAAATAATTCTATCTTTTTATTTAAAACAGATTTGTCTTTAGCCAAAGCACGTAACGGACGTAAATCATCTAACACCCATGCAGCACGCCCAAATGTTCCAATTACTAAATCATGCTCTCTTGGATGGATCACTAAATCTTTTGTAGAAACTGTAGGGAATCCTTCTGTCCATTTTGTCCATTTGTTACCTGCATCCAAAGACACATAAAGTCCGTCATCTGTACCTAAGAACATTAGATTAGGTTCTACTAAATCTTCAACGATACTCAAAGTATAACTTTTAACGTCATTTTCATCTACAATACGTTCCCATGTTTTTCCATAGTTCTTAGTTCTGTAAGCATAAGGCGTATAGTTATATCTTCTGTAATCATTTGCGATAAGAAGTGCTTCTCCCTTATTCTTGTTAGAAGCTTTTATTTGTGGAATCCAACTTCCTTTAGGCAATCCTTTTACGTTTTTGGTTACATCAACCCAATTATCTCCACCATCTTGAGTGATGTGTACTCTTCCGTCATCTGTACCTATCCATAGCATATCTTTTTCAACAGGTGAAGGCTCAATTACTAATATTGTGCAGTGATTTTCGGCTCCTGTTGCATCCAGGGATAAACCACCACTATTGTGTTGTTTTTGTTTTTCAGGATCATTAGTAGTCAAATCAGGAGAAATAACAGTCCATGTCTGTCCTTTATCAGAACTTTTGTGAACAAACTGACTACCAAAATATACTGTACTATTATCAAAAGGATCTTGTCCTATTGCAGAGTTCCAGTTAAATCTCAATCTTACGTCAGGTTCGGGATGAGTTGGACGAACGATATAGTTGTTTCCTGTTTGCCAATCGTATCGTGATACAAATCCTTGTTGACTCATTGCGTATCCGTAACGAGAATCATCTTTGTCCGGAACTACATCAAAACCATCTCCAAAAGCAATTTCCTGCCAATAAGAATTTCGTATTCCCTGAGCTTTCCATACATAAGCTGGACCTCTCCAGGAACCGTTATCCTGCATTCCTCCATATACATTATATGGGAATTCATTATCAACGTTAATGTGATAAAACTGTGCAACCGGAATATTACCGACAAAACGCCATGTTTTTCCACCATCTTTGGTAATATTTAAACCACCATCATTTCCATCAATCATAAACTGACCATTATCCGGGTGAATCCACCATGCATGATGATCCGGATGAACCCCGTTGTCTACACCATAAGCAGGCATTAACTGGCTAAAGTTTTTACCTCCGTCCTGAGAAACATTTACATAAGTGAATACAGAGAAAACTCTATTTTCATTTTCAGGATCTACAAAAATATCTGAATAGTAAAAAGGTCGGTTCCCGATATCATTTTTATCATTTACTTTAACCCATTTAAATCCGCCATCTTCAGATTTGTAAAGCGCATTCTTTTTAGATTCAATAAGTGCATATACGATGTTAGGCTTATTAGCTGCTATAGCAATCCCAATTCTACCTAACTCTCCTTTTGGAAGTCCTTCTTTATCAGTAAGTTTTTTCCAGTTTTTCCCACCGTCATGAGTGATGTATAATCCACTTCCACTACCACCAGATTTGAAAAACCATGGGTCACGTTTGTGTTCCCACATAGCAGCAATTAATTTATTAGGATTGGTAGGATCCATAACTAAATCTGCTACTCCTGTCTTATCATTTACGTACAATACTTTTTCCCAGGTAACACCTCCATCTGTTGTTTTATAAACACCACGTTGCGGATGTTCTCCCCAGGGAGAGCCTATAGCTCCTACATATACGGTGTTAGGATCTGTCGGATCAACAATAATTCTGTGAATATGCCTGGTTTCTTCCAATCCCATCGATTGCCAGTTTTTCCCACCATCGAGAGAGCGATAAACTCCATATCCTCCATTTAAACTGTTTCTGGGGTTACCTTCACCAGTACCTACCCAAATAACAGACGGGTTAGATTGCTGAATAGCTACAGCTCCTATAGATGCTGTTACTTCTTTATTAAAAATAGGTTCCCATTTAATTCCTCCTGAAGTAGATTTCCATAGCCCTCCCGATGCAGTACCAACATACATAACGTCAGGGTTAGAATGGACTACATCAATAGAAGTTACACGTCCGCTCATACCACCAGGACCAATATTACGAGGCTTCATATCCTGAATAAGCTTCATGTCTAATTCTTGTGCAAACAAGAATGGGGCAGATACCAATAGTATCAAAAATGATAATAGTTGTTTCATTTGTTAGTATTTATTATTCTTAATAGTCTGATGAAATTTGTTTTAGCTATGTATTCTTTATCCACGCCATAACCAATTTCATATGTTATAATCGAGATTAAAATTTTACTTGTTCTTCCAGTTGTGTTAAAAAATGCACTTTAGGATATTTTTCTTTAATAGCATCTAAGTCGCTTTTATCAATGCGAGGTGAAATATGTGTAGCTACTATTTGTGTCGATTTAAAATATTTTTTAAGCTGACTTTTAGCGTTTTTATCCAGGAGCATCCAATAAGGAAGAAAGGCAACATCAACATGCTCTTTATCGATCTCTAATTTTTTGAACATTTTATTTTTCAGATTCCAACTTGTATCTCCTACATGTAAAAGATTCTTACCTCCAATTGAAACAAGATGGCCTACATTTTCTATTGAAATATGCCTATCACCTGCATGATCCATTTTAAAAGCTCTTATTTTTATATCCTGATGGAAGAATTCCTGTTTAGAATAATCATCAGTTAATACTTTAGCAAAGTTTTTATCATCCTTAATCATTTTTCCTACCTGACCAGGTCCAACAACAATACTTTTAGGATGACTTTCTAAATAATTATTAATTAATTCATGATTGTAGTGATCTCCATGTTTGTGCGTAAAGAGCAGGAGTGAAGGAGGGGAGTATGTTCCCTGTCCTTTTGTCAATTTTTCTACAAGCTCCTGTGGAGGAAAAAGATAATCGTCACCATATTTTTTATGAAGCCCATCTATCCATACAGATGTGTTATTGTGAGTAATCAGGACTCCCATATTTCCTGTATAAGTAACAGTCACATCTTGCTGAGCATTTAAACAATGAGCTGTACAGAATAGAATTAAAGAGAACAAAAAGTTCTTCATTATATAAATAAGAAAAGGTTAGTTATCTAGTTATGGGCTAAAATTACGGAAAAGTTCTTAAGCTTTTCTTAACAAGTTGTTAATGTGAAATGTTAAAATGTTATTTATTTAAGATACTGATATAACTCGTCCAGGGACCCACTTCATTTCTATGTTGTTTTGCCATTACCCTGGCTATTTGAGCAATATGACCTAAATCATGAGTAACCCAAGTTGATAAGTGTTGTCTAAGCGTGACTTCTCCAAATTCTACGTGAATACCGGTTTTATTTAAATTTTTATCGGATAGTTCTAAATTGTTAAAAATAACCAGGTTTTTAACTCTAAGAGAAGTGAATTCGTCGAGTAATTCTAAAATGGAAAATCTTGCAGCATATTCGATATGAGAAGTCATATCAAAAGGTTTGAACCTTTTATCTGGTTTATCACTTAGTATTAGTAGTGTACGCGGAATCCAATCTGTTTTTTCTCCTAAGATCAAATGGGCAATTATTTCTTTAGGCGACCAGGTATTTTTACCTTCATTGGCGTTTAACCATTCCTGAGAAATTCCTTCAAGCATATTCCGTACTACTTTTGGTGTACGTTCTAGTATTTCAACAGCTTGTAGCTTATTAAATTCCATAATTTATGACCAATTCCCCCTTGTTTTAATGTTCTTCTCACAAAGCTTTATAATTTCTGAAATCCTTTTTGCCTTTGTTTCCTCTCTTTTAGCCTGATTTAGCCAATACAAATACCCTTTTCTATATGACTTGCTAAAAGATGTATAGTTTTCATAAGCTATCGGGTTTTTATCAAAAGCTTCCTGCAGGTTTTGAGGGATAATCAAATTTTCAACATCGTCTAATGAAGTCCACGAACCATTCTTTTTTGCAATTTCTATTATAGCTAATCCGCTTTCATGCATTAAATTATTTGAAATGAGTTGTTTAATGTGTGATTTATTCACCTTACTCCAAACACTTTTAGGTTTTCTTGGGGTGAATAATTGTCGCCTGCGTTCTGCATCAATATTTTTAACTGTAGAATCTATCCATCCATAACACAATGCTTCCTGAACAGCTTCTTCCCATCGTATGTTATGATTTTTACTGCTAACTTTATATAGAATAAGATAGATGCCTTTAGAGTTGTTATGATTTTCATGCAACCATTGTCGCCATTCTTTTCTATTATTAAAATGTAATTCAGGCTTTTCCATACCCTAAAAATACATTATTAGTTTAGATTGATGGTTTTTTTTGCTGAAATAAGATTGCCATTATTGTCCATTCCTTCAATAAAGAAAGAAAGATTTTTTAATCCGGTATTGAGTATTTTAAAAGTAGTTTCTCCGTTTTGATCAATTATTACTTCAGGAGCCCAGTGAATAACTCCGTATTGTTCAAATATTTTATCAAAATAAGTAATATACTTGGGAGCGTAAAATTCTTTTGTAGGGGTAAAAGTTTGACCAGTATTAATAACAAAAAATGAATTACTGTTATCACTTTTACTTCTTTTAGGATAAGCAGATGTTAATGCTTTACTACGACTTGTAATTCTAATAGTGCCTGCAAACCCATAAATACCTTCTCCGATACCTCTTTTATTAATAACTATTTTTTCAATCTCATCCATCCTCATTCCTTGTAAGAAAGAATGGTCAACTAAAGGAATGTTATCAAAAAAAACGGTAATTTGCGGATCAGTGATCAGTGATAAAGTTCTTTGGGCAGTGTTTCTGATTACGTTAGCTTGATCTATTAAAAATCCTTGGGTTTCTAAGTAATCAGTAACTAAATAGATACCATCTGCTATTTCTTTAGTGATCTCAAGTTCTTTTACACCAAACTTATATACTTTTTTTTCACCTGCCTTTTCGGAGATAGTAACTTCATCAAGATTAATAACATCGCCTATAATATTATTGAACTCTTTAGTACTGTCATCTTCTATCTTTAAAGAAGATGTAAATGGGGTTACATTATCGACATCATTATTAGTAATAAATTTAGCATTTGCTTTAGGTTTAACAAAACGACCTTTTTTCTTTACGACTGCTATCCCTATTATTTCATCTGTTTCAGGGAAGAGATTAGGAATTACAAAATCAGGTTGTTCTAAATTTAAAATTTTTAAAGGATGATTTTTTGATGGAGAGATAGAAAAAAATGGAAAACGATCCAGATTAGGTTGATTAAACCTGCCTTTAAGTGTTATTCCATTTTCAAATTCAAATATTTTTTTAAGAGGGTTATCAATAATTTCTTTCCAGTTGTATTTACTCCACCCTTGTGTAAGCAGCAATAAATCGAGATCATATAATTTTTCACGATTAACATTCTTAAAATAATATCCTGGATTCTCGATATATCCTTTTATGTATGGTTTTAATAAGAAATTAGATGAGATATTTTGTTTGTGATTATACGATTGTGTTTTTTCTGGTAAAACAGAAACACTTAAATTTTTGATACTCGGATTTTTATCTAAAACACTAAGTTTTACTACTAAAGAATCTGAAGTCAGATTGTCTACAGCAACAGTTACATCAGGATATTCAATACTAAAGTTATTGAAAAAAAGCCTTTCCAGAAGAGGAGTGTTATTTTCATCAAATAAAGTGACAGTATTGATGCCTTTAAACAGGTTCTCTTTTTTTAAAGAGATAAGAGTTTCTTTTTTTTCATTTGAAAATGAAACAGATGAAACAACGGATTTACCATCTTTATGAATGAGTAATTTAAATTTTTTGTCAGCGATATCTGTTACAGTACCAGCATTGGTTTTAAGGGATATAATAACTCTTTGCGGAGAGAGATTATTGATGCTCAAAGCGATTCCTTTATCTTCAGTAACAGGTAGGTTAGTTTCAATATCTTGATTATTAATAAATGAAATACGAACTTTATATGATTGTCCTTTTTGAGGTTTGAAAGAAAATTTTCCTATCCCAAACAAATTGCTTTTAAAACTAATTAATTCATTATTATCCCCATCTAATAAAACTCCTTTCTTTATTGGAGTCCCATGTCCGTTTTGATCAATGATTTTAAATCCGATAGTATTTTGAATATTTTCAATCAAATGACCGCCTTCGGGAAGTAATTGAAGGTCATATTTAGTTTCAGTATTAGTTGTGTTAGAGGTTTTAGAATTAATAACATGAATTTTTTGAACAAAAGCACCGTCTTGATCAAAATTTTTCATCCAGTTAGTACTAGCTTTTAGATAGTAATCTCCACTTACAAAGGTAGAATCTACATAAATATTCCCTTTTGTATATCCATCTTTAGCTTTGTATAATTTTTTATCGAGTTGTTTCCCAAGACTATCATAAATACCAACATAAACATTAGAAGTTTCTATAAAAGGTATTTCTTTATGACGATTATAGATATACCCTTTGAACCAGATATTTTCTCCAACGGTATAAGTACTTTTATTAAGATGTAAATAAATATCTTCTCTATCTAATTCGAAATAAGTAGTATTAGCTTCTTCAATAAAAGTATTTTCTGATTTCTTTTGTGCATTAGATATTATACATATATTAAAAATAACAAATAGGAGTAAACTTTTTTTCATAGTCAAATTTTTTAATATCGTTTAGTAATATCTTTAGAGTTAATTTTACCGATTTTATTAAAATTGATATTCGATATAAGAATAAATGTGTAACCTGATCATGACTTACTCTATTGTTTGCTACAGAAGATAACCCTTCATGTGCTATAATAAGGTAACTAATAAATAGTCTATATATATAAATCTAACAAGTTATTAATATTCATTAGTTAAATTTAATACTTTTACTACATAATAGTAGTGATTAATTAATAGGAATTAGTGAAACAGCTATCTCAATGAGTGAAATAACTATCTCAACGAGTGATTAACTAAATATTGAAGCTAGACTAAGAATAGTAAAATATTGTGTTTTTTTGAAAACGTATTAGTATTCTTATAGAATTTATTTCTTCATCAATAAATCTATAATTCCTGTGATAGGTGTTAATTCTTTTTGATCTGTAGTAACAGATTCTAATACACTACTTCCTACAATATTAAAATTTTCAGATAATACCTGAATACATTTTTCAGCATCTGCAATTTTAACTCCCTTGTCTACCTGATAATATGTTTTATCGTAATCTGCAGGTTCTAAGGCATCAAAGTCAAAATGCAGGTAAAGATTTTTATAATTTTTGCTTTTTAATGTCTTAACTAATGTATCATTATCTGTTTGATCAGAATAATAAATATTGTCTTTATCGATTCTGACTTGCTCTGTAGGATCAATATCTCTTAGACCAACATAATGAATTTGTGCAGCTTTAATTTTTGAGAAAAGTAAGTCATGCATACCTTCTTCGGTTTCACCAAGCATAGTACGAAGGGGCATCCCATGAAAATTACAACTTGAAGATTCATGAGGTGCATTGATATCTGCATGGGCATCAAACCAGATGATACCTAAATCTCCATCGTATTTTTTATTGAGGTAGGAAACGGGAACAATTTCCAATCCGCAATCTCCACCAATAATTTTTAAAGTATCTGGTTCTTCTTCTGCTATAGCTTCTTTTAAACGATACAACTGGTCTTTTATAGTTTCATAACCATTGATATCGTATTGTCTTTCTAATTTTTTATCTGAGAGAGGAATATTTATAAAAGTAGGATCTTCCAGGTAATCCAGAACTGCTTTAGCTCCCGGTTCAATGTTTTTACCAGTTCCAGAGCCTTGCCATTGCGGGAAATAGATGTTCATGATATGTAAGTAGTCATTAAAAAAGCCTGCTTATGATATTAAACAGGCTTTTAGTTATTTAATATTTATTGTATTGCATCTAAAAACGGTTTCATTTCCAGAAGTTTGATATCGTCTCTTTTACGGAGTTCTCTTAAAAACCATCCTTTATGACCAGCTCCATAAGTGATTAATATTCTTTTTCCTTCATAACGATGCTTTTCTAAAGCTTTTTCAATATTCCAATAATGAGCAATATTGATATTTTCCCAGCCTCCAAGACCTAATTCAACGTTAAAAAGTTTATTGTATACTTGAAGCGCTACATCCTGGATACTATCGTAACGATCTGTGTGTATAAAATAAGGGTCGTTTACTTTCCCTGTAGCCCGATATAATGAATCTGATAACTGATTGGCAGCACGGTATGCATTCCAATCTTCTGTTCTGGAACTATCCTGGCTAATTGCTCTTAACTTTTGTTGCCTTGCCAATGCCATAGGACGTGTCCAGCCTGCAGTTGGAATAATTTCAAAATCCATTTCTTTGGTTAATGGAAAAATTACATCAACATATTCAGGGAAACGCATCACTCTTGGCTCAGAAATGCTATCATCTCTTTTAAATCCGCGAACAGCTTCTTCAAAACGATCTGGCGGAATTTCGGTTAATATAATATCAGGCTTAATCTCTTTAACCAATTTGGTGAGATAAGCTGTATTGTAAACACTATCGGTTAAGTGACCTCCGTGAATTGCCCCTAAAACTAAAACTTCATTTTTTACTTTAGATTCATCGTTTTCGCTTGTTGAAGTATTTTCACAACCTACGATGAAAGAAACAATAAAAAGTATTTTAATTAAATTTTTCATGTGTTTAAAATTTAACTATTAATAAATTATCTAAAAGTCTGAGATGGGAAAACAACCATACTTTCGTGCCCGTCTTTTCCAACTGCAGCAAGACCAAAGAAGAAATTATCAATAACAATACCTTCTAAAACAAATTCGCTAACATTACCTACAAAGCGACTGTGGTCCCAGGTTGGAGAAGTGGTGTCTCTCCAGTAAATTTTATATCCAATAACATTAGGATCGCTAGATTTTTCCCATTTGAACTTTGCAGAAGGTTGTACAATACCTCCTATAGCTACTCCTTTTGGAGCTGGTGGAGCCCAGGCTAAACTAGCCAGGTTAATAGCATTTACTGCAGTTAACTTTTTGGCATATTGGAAATTAACTCCTTCAATTACATCTCCGTATTTAATTCCATTTTCAGTACGAATATCTTGATGTTGACGGTTGTAGTTTTCATGAGCTTCCATTATTCGAATACCTGCATATCCTAAATCGTTGAACGGTCTATGATGTCCACCTCTTCCAAAACGATCTAAACGATAAATCATCATAGGATTCATTTCCGGCATATATGTTTTTACTTGTTTGTGTATGTAACGTGCCAATTGTCTTGAAATCCCGTCAACTTCTCCACCTGTAAAACGTCTGGCTCTTCTTTGTCTTTCTGTTTCAGTAGGAGGTGTCGGTTCAGAAAAAATCCGGAAAGACCTGTTATCTATTACACCATCAACTCCTTCAATGTTTCCTATCATATCGTTATTCAAAACTCCTATAATATCCCATCCTTTTTCTTTAGCATATTTTGCCAATCCTGATCCTCCAAAAAGCCCTTGCTCTTCTCCCGAAAGTCCTACATACAGAATACTGCTTTCAAATTTATATTTAGAAAGTACCCTGGCAGCCTCAATAGTACCTGCCATCCCGGATGCATTATCATTTGCTCCCGGAGCGTCTATTTCATAGTTCAAAGCATCAGAAGCCCGTGAATCGATATCTCCACTCATGATGATGTATCGATTAGGATATTTGGTACCTCGTTGAACTGCTAAAACATTCACAATCCAGGCATCTTTTACAATTCTGGCTCCAGCTCCTTTTTTTACGAAATCTTTTTGATATGAAACTTCAAGACAATTGTTACAATTTGCAGAGATTTTATCAAACTCGCCTTTTATCCATCTTCGGGCTGCTCCAATTCCGCGTGTATTGGAAACAGTATCACTAAAAGTATTTCTCGTACCAAAGTTGGCCAGTGTACGGATGTCAGATTCTAATCTGTCAGCAGAAACGGCATCAATAATATCGTAAAGACGCTGGTCTGTTTGTGCTGTCGTAATCGTTAAAACGAAAAGAAAAGCAATTGTAAATGTATATTTTAACATGATATATAGTTTGTGAATTATTTAATATTTTTAGAATTATCTTTTATAGGCTCGGGTTGTCCATTGACATTAAAATCAAAAATATCCGGTCTTGAATAATGTCCAATAGTATCAAAATCTAGTTTGCTTTTAATAATATCATCCAAGTCAATTTCTGCAGTTAAGACACCTTCTTCACCGTATAACGGACCTGCCAGTACTTTCCCCATAGGCGAAACTATGATACTCCCTCCGGGACACATTTCATCTGGTTCATTGGCTACATATTTTTGATAATTGGAAGGATAATCTTCTTTTTTGAAATACTGATTAGCAGCCAGCACAAAACACCTTCCTTCACATGCGATATGCTCCATTGTAGAAGTCCATGTAGGGCGTGCATCTGCTGTCGGCGCTACATATATCTGAACTCCTTGTTGATACATTGCATTTCGGGCTAATGGCATATAGTTTTCCCAGCAAATTAATCCACCTAACCTTCCTATTTTACTATCTATGGTAATTAGAGATTCTCCCGAAGCTTCAGCCCAGATAAGACGTTCAACTCCGGTAGGTTTAATTTTTTTATGACTTCCAAGATATCCGTTATCAGGAGAAAAATAGAGAATAGAACAGTATAAAGATCCGTTTACGGTATCTTTTTCCGTAGCTCCCATTACTACGTAAGTGCCACTTTGTTTGATAGCATCTTCTAATTCATTAAAAAGATCGCTTCCAGCTTCAAGGCTATTATTCCAATACTCGAGGTATAAATCTCTTCCTTCTTCTTTCCTGCTCCCCACTACAGCTTCAAAACTGAATCCTCTAGGGTAACCCGGAATAAAAGATTCGGGAAAAACTATTAATTGACAACCAGCAGCAGCTTGTTCTTTAATAATGTTAATAGCTTTTTTTAATGTTTCTTTAATGTTGAAGAAAACAGGAGTCGCTTGTATTACTGCTACTTTTAATTTCATGACACTTATTTTCTGATAAAGGTCAGTTTTTTAATCTTTCCATTTTCCATTTCGTATACTCCCAAAACAGTATATTTTCTATCACTGGTGGTAATATATTCTTCATAGATAACCGTATTGCCCAATAAAATTTTATTTTTTACTTCACAATGAACTTTCGCATCAGAAAACCTTTTGGAAAACCGTTCTTTAAATGCCTTTTTTCCTTTAAAGATGAGTTGATCCGGATATTCATAAAACTCGATATCATCAGTATAAAAGGCTTCAAAAGCAGCGTAGTCACCTTTGTTGTAAGCTTCAACTTGCCGACTAACAATTTCATCGTTTTTTAATTCCTGATTGCTCTTACTTTGTGCGAAAGCAGTAATACCAATTAAAAGGAAAAATATAGATGTGATGTGTTTTTTTAGCATAGTATATCTAAATATTTTGACGAATTTAAAAAAAGATTAGGAGTCTTTAATTACCAGAGTATTAAAACTAAGCCTTATTAACTAATTCTTTGTATACTCCTTCAGGACTCTAGACAGTTGCAAATAACCCTTCGTCTGCTAATTTTATTGGAGGTTCACCAGTAAACAAAAGAGTATTGTCGATACATCTTTCAATAATCTGCTTCACAGAATTGACAAAAAATGTGATATACTACACTTCTAAACCTCCTTGAATGTTATGATGAAGCCTTTTTAAAAAGAGCGTTAAACATTATCTTCAAAAAACTTCTACTTTTTTTCTGATTCCATGACTACGATAGCTATTTTTTTTCCATCAGGACTAACAGAAATCCTTGTAATACCATCCAGTTTAAATTTGGAAAGTGATGATGCTTCTGTCCATCCCGAATCTTTCTTTGGATTGTATTTATACAAAATATTGCCTTTCCCTATGAGAATTGTACCGTCCGGAGTCCAGCACATATCTTCTGCACCTTCCGGAGTATTGATAATAAATGAAGTTTCTCCTGAAACCGGATCTAAAGACCAAATTCCCCATTCTTTTTTTGCTTTACTGATGAAACTTATTTTTGAAGACCCCGGTATTTTATGTAATGAACGCCCTATGTTTTTTTGAATAGTTTTATTGTTCTTATTTTTTAAATCTGATACTACCAATGACGATTCTTCCCCTAAAACAAAAGAAACTATTTTACTTTTATCTGCCCACACATGATATCCTATCACTAAATCTTCAACAAGCACTTTAGGTTTTCCGTTTTTAAGATTGTAACTGTATAACAATTGTTTTCCATCTTTATCTAACCGAATGGCAGAAGTCGCTTTTTTGCCTGGTATTTTTAATGGAGAGTATTCACTCCCATTAGTTGTATTAGAGATCCATCTGTTTTCTCCGCTTAAAAGATTTACTACTCTGATATCTGTTTGCTCATTTCTGGTTGACGAAAAGAGAAGGGTATTATTATCTAAAAAAGAAGGCTGATTATCATAAAAACCAGGGTTTTTAGAAATATTTACAGGGTTGGTTACTTCTTTATTTTTATTTAATTCAAAAAGATAAACCTCTGTACTGGGTTGTGCCCAGTTATTATAGCTGTTTATTATAAAAAATAAGACGATGAATATTGTTTTTTTCATAGTAAAGAATTTCTATAAAAATACTAAAAAAACACCTTGAAGAAATTCAAAATACTTCATTGTACAATGGTTAGTGATAAAAGAGTATTTAATCCTTTTGTAATTTTCTAAAAAAGCCTGCTCTTTTCTTCGTTAATCTTTATTTAAAAGAGATAAAAAATAAATAAAACTTAGTTTGCGTAAAGAGGGCCTCTGTATATTTTATCTCCAATTGTTAATTCGAAAAAACGCAGCTCTCTCTTCAGATTTAGCTGATCAATATTAAAGGAGGCTTCGACAGATTTTTTACGTTGTACTCCCTCAACAAGTGTTTTGATGGTATTTCCATTAATATCTTTTACTTTTAAAGTAGTAAAAGTTCCTTTTTGAAGGGGATAAGCAAACGCTATGGTTTTCTTTTTCTTATTGATGGTATAAGGAGTCTCGTCATTATTCTGATGTACGTCTGCATAGATTATGATTTTATCGTGATTTTGACGATTAAATAATTTTACAAAAACCTCTTTTCTGCTTCTGTCTATAAAAAACGATATCTCATTTGCATTTTTTAATGCTTGTATGGATTCGCTGGGGAGGATCAATCCTCCAAATGGTCTTAATCCAAATACTTTATCGTATGGATATGGAAAAGAGATCACTGTAGTGCTTTGTAGTTTGGAAGTCCATTCTATTCCGATATCAAAAAAAGAATCTCCATCGCTTTCAAATGATAGCGCATATTCATCATTTTGAGGAATAAAGAAATCTTTTTTGTTAGTGGTATCTATTACGTTGATGTCCAAAGCTCTTTTCTTAAGGCTGAAACTTTTGAAATTGTTTGGATGATTTTCAAGTAACCGGTTGATACCTTTACCTGTAGAAATAGATAAAATACCGTATTCATCAAAATCACAGCTGTATATCTTATTTACAGGGTCTATTAAAGTACAACCATCATAATATAGAAAAGAATTTTCAGGAACGATAATTGCCTCTCCAGAAGCTATTTCATTATCTTTTGTGCTAAAAGAATTATCAGCTACTTTTAAATAGCTCATAACATCTATTTTAGAAATATTGAGCTTCTTTTTTACTTCGCCAAAGATAATTTCTTTAAAGGAATTAGAAGGGGCTAAATTACCTTCAATGTTAATTCCTATCTCGTAACCATCGATAGTAACTCCTGAAATAACGGGTTTTAATTCAGAAATTTTATTTAGATCTATTGCCTTAGATTGTACGGATAATCTTTTATCCGGATTCAATATTTCGGCATTGCTTAAATGAATAGATCCTGAAATGATTCCGGTAGTATTATTATACGATTTAAATTGATTTAACCGAATTTCATCGGTATCAATATTAACCCCTTTTGCATAATTAACAATGGTATTGTTTTTAATCTCCCATGGTTGATTGTGCGAGAATTTCTCAATTATAATCCCGGTATTAGACGATTTTAGACTAGATTGATTGTAAATTAAATTCCCTTCTAGCCTAAATTTATCTGAATCCTCATCCCACAAAGCATTTTTTTTATTCCTGGGAAGTAAATAAGAAATACCAGATGAGAAACGAGGTCCTATGATTTGATTTCCTCTTATAGTCTGAAACGGATTCATAGTTTTAATACCAGACTCATTAGAATCGTTATTATAATCATTATAAATAATTAAATTATTTATAATTTGATTATTTGTACCATTTCCTGACATAGAACAACTAATAACAGTTCCGTTATTTGAGAAAAAGACATTATTAGAAATTAAAACAGAAGTTTGATCCAATACTACAGCATCAGATTTTAACTGATAAAAACTACTGTTTTTTAAATAATTATTTCTTTTAGAACCTGTCCACTTTATTGCAGGAGCAGTATTTCTTGAAGTACCAATATTTTCAAAGTTTACTCCGGATAAAGTAACATTTCCAGCAGTATCTTCAATCAGAATTTGCGTATTTATTTGATTGGGGATAAGGTTGGGATGAACTCCAATTTTTATGGTATGCGTTAATAAGCCAACAAAGGGGGAGATGTTAATTTTTTCTTTGAAATTTAGGGTTTTGACAGCATGAGCTTGTTGAAAAGTAGTCTTGCTGACAGCATCTCCGTTAAAAGCTGATAACAATTTAACTTTCTCATTTTTGAAGTTATCGTTTACAGAAGTGATAACAATTTCATCATCTCTTTGCCAGTTGGTTATATTTTTAAATTGTAACGTATTACTGTCGTAGGCAAGATCATTTTTAAGTTGCGTCCAGGTAGTTTTTTCTCCACTTATTCCATGCAAAGAAAGCGTTCCGTTATTTTTGACGATGATTCTATGCCTGTTTGCAGCCGGGAAATCTTCCAGGCTGTTAAAATAAATGGCTATTTTATTTCTAAAAGGATTTTCCGGAGTTCCTATTTGTAATGTCCCTCCATCTATAATTATGTTACCTACACTGATATTGATATTCCTTCGGTCTCTAACAATCAAAGTCCCTTTAACGATTAAAGAATCGATATGTCTCGGACTTCTGTCTATGGTTACTGTTTCCCAACTTTCAACTCTCATAACATTGTTGCGATTCTGGGCTTGTACAGGAATAGAAAACAATATTAAAAGTAAAATGAATAATAGGAACTTTTCTTTCATTGTAAAATTAAATACGATATAAATACCAGGTTTTAAAAGCAGATAAAATTACCATTTTAAAAATAAAATACTTGCTTATTTATGAATTTGTATTTTAAAATGATTTGCTATTGATAGTTACGTAAATACGCTATTATGGGTTTTAATAAGGTATATTTATTTGATAATAACAACTTTTGATAATTTGGGAGTAAGCTTTTCAACAAAAATCCTACTTTTGTCTTATAAATTATTTTCAGAAAAAAGATATTATGTCTGATACAACCGAAAGAATAAAATGTTTGATAATAGGATCTGGTCCTGCTGGGTATACAGCAGCAATTTATGCAGCAAGAGCTGATTTAAAACCAGTGATGTATACTGGTATGGAACCAGGAGGACAATTAACTACAACTACAGAAGTAGATAACTTTCCAGGCTACCCTGAAGGAATTGACGGACCTACTATGATGGTTCAGTTACAACAGCAAGCCGAACGTTTTGGAACCGAAGTACGTATAGGAATGGTCACTGAAGTTCAGTTTAGTAAAGAAGCCGGAGGTATTCATAAAGTAGTAGTAGATAATAATAAAGAGATCGAAGCAGAAACTGTTATCGTTTCTACTGGAGCTACAGCAAAATATTTAGGCCTACCTAGTGAACAACGTTTACGAGGTGGGGGAGTATCTGCCTGTGCAGTATGTGATGGTTTTTTCTACAAAGGACAAGATGTGGCTATAGTTGGAGCAGGTGACACTGCTGCAGAAGAAGCTACATACCTGGCTAATATTTGTAATAAAGTTACAATGTTGGTAAGAAAAGATTATATGAGAGCTTCTAAAGCAATGCAACATCGTGTAAATGCAACTAAGAATATCGAAGTAAGATATAATTCGGAAGTAGATGAAGTATTGGGAGATCAGGTTGTAGAAGGATTACGTATTGTAAATAATAAAACCAATGATAAAGATGAAATTAGTATCACAGGGTTATTTATTGCAATAGGTCATAAACCAAATACGGAGATTTTCAAAGGGCAGTTAGATATGGATGAAACAGGTTACCTGATCACAGAAGGAAAGTCTACAAAAACTAATATCCCGGGAGTATTTGCTTCAGGAGATGTACAGGATAAAGAGTATAGACAAGCGGTTACAGCAGCAGGTACAGGATGTATGGCTGCTCTTGATGCAGAACGTTATTTAGCAGCTGTAGAATCTCTTGAAGAAGAGGCTGTAAAATAATTAGAAAATATATTTTATAAATAAAAGCACCTGTTTACAGGTGCTTTTTCGTTAGAAAGAAGAAAAAAAGATCTTAATAGTTTTTGAGATAAAAGGTTAGCTGGCTACTCAAAAGTATAAGACCTTTTTCAAAGTTGGTTGTTGTTTATTGGTTAAGCAGTTTAGTTTTTAGAAACCGTACCTGCTGTCGATTTACTTTTCTTTACGATAGGATCTCCAGTATAATTAACATCCCCTCCTGTACTTGTATTTGCTACCAGCTCATCTGTTGCATTAACAGAGATATCTGCTCCTGTACTAGCTTTGGCTATACATTTAGTTACCAGTAATTTTCTGGCTTTAATATCACTACCTGTGCTGGCATCTGCATATAAGATTTTTGCTTTTCCGGAAACCACGATATCAGAACCACTGCTTGCATCACAATCTACTTCATTAGCTTCAACTTCAACTTTTAAGTCGGCACCACTACTGCTATCAAGTTCAATGCGATCGGCTTTAATTACAGCTGTAGTATAAAGATCTGCACCACTGCTACTTCTTAATGAAGTAATTTCCGGTAAGCTTACAAATACCTTTTTAGATTTTGCACGTCCGATACGTTCTTCCGTATGAATTCTAAGAATACCATTTTTAATGTCTGTTCTGATTAAACCGATGATATTTTCATCTGCTTCAACACTAATACTGGTTTTTTTATCTTGTGTTATATAAACATCAAGACCTTCTGCTGCTTTAACTACGGTAAATGACTCGTCACTGTTTCTTGCTTCAGTTACGACATTACCATTTCCTCTTTCTCCTTCTCCTAAATTTATATCCCATTGACATGAGAAAAATAAAAGAGAGACGAAAATCATCACGATAAATTTTACTAATGCGCTCATAATGTTATTGTGTTTTATTTATTTTAATTTGATTGTTTTCTTTGATTTATTGGTTAACAATCGCCAGCCCGAGATGAATTAGGCTGACAACTGCTAACCGCCACTACTAACTAATCGGTTGTTTCTATTTTTACGCCGTCTTCATTGATCTTCATTTCAAAAGTATCTCCATCTTTATCCCTGAGATTAATGTCTACTCCATTCTCGTCTAAACGAATCTGGTTCGAGTCATCATCATCACTTTCATCATCATAATCTTCACAATCAAGACATTTTAATTCTCCGTCATTTCCCATTCTCCATTCATGATTAATAATACTACTTCTGTAGAAGCCCTGATCGTTATCTGTACTTCTTCCAATGTTTCCATAAGCAGACCTGTCAAAAGAGAGAACTGTACCAGAAGGGATATAAATGGTAATTACGACTTCCTGATCTCTGAATTTATTCTTAATATCTGTAGTTAAAAACTCGTCCAGGATAATTGTATTCCCTTCAGCACTATAACTATAATCTATTTTTTCAGCACGGCTTCTCGCATCTTTGTACGTTCGGCCATCTGCTTCTTTCCTGATGCTTATAGAAGCTGTAGAATCTTCAGATTGCTCAATATTAAAAACTACATCTTCAGTGAAAATCTTCTCTCGATCGTTTTCATCCAGAATAATATCAAATCTTGAATCATTATAGAAGTTGTCATAATGAGCATCCCCTTCATTCATTTTAATTCTTATCGTATCACTTGTAGCAATATATAATTCTTCTTTATTAGTAACACTTCCCGAATACGCATGCTCTGAAGCTTCACGTACTGCTAGGATTATTAATCCTGCTATAGATAAAAACCATAATCCTAAAAGTGAGAACTTTGCAATGTTACCTATGGATTTAAGGTTTGTTACCAATATTTTTAATCCTAAATAGAAAAGGAAGAAAAACGGAATCCCTACGGCAAAGAATGTAATCAAAGATGCAAGCCATATCGGAGTTCCTGATGCATTAAATATTTCTACAAAATCAGCTCCGGGAATGTGAATAATATCTGCAACTCCTACAGAAAACAATCCGATAAATAAACTGATAAGAACAGAAGCTCCTGTAATGATGAATATAATTCCTATGAACTTGGCAATTACTTTAAAGAAGAAAAGAATGATATCACCTAAAGTATCGAAAAAAGTTTTCGAACTGGATTTTACTTTTTCTCCTGCTTTTTCATAATCTACACTTTTTACTTTCTCTGTAACATTTTCAAATCCTTCTTTTACTTTTTTTTCGATGTTGCTAATGTTAACAGGCTCCCCCCGCATTTCTATTTTTTGAGAAGTAGAACTGGCTTCGGGCACCAAAATCCAGAACAAAATATAAGCCACTAATCCGAATCCGGAAAAGACAGTAAAGAGTACAAATAACAAACGTAACCATATGGCATCTATACCAAGATAGTGGCCAAGGCCGGCAGATACTCCACCTACATATTTATTATCGATATCCCTGTAAAGTTGTTTGCTTTTACGTTGTGTTTTCTTTCTGGGTTCATCTTCAAAGATCTCTTCATCAACCAGGTAATCTTCCGGTTGTCCCATGATTTTAATTACTTCGTCTATTTCTTTAACGCTGATTACCTGCCTGTCATTTTCCATTTTTTCGGTAAAAAGCTCCCCAATACGGGCCTCAATGTCTGAGATAATCTCTTCGCTGCCTTGTGTATTAGAGAATGAACGTTTTATAGCATCCAAATAGCGTTGTAACTTTTGATACGCGTCTTCATCAATATGAAAAAACGTACCTGCTAAATTTATGTTTATAGTCTTATTCATTTTTCTTGTTTTTGGCTTGTTACAATGTTAACTGCATTTTTTAGATCATCCCATGTTAAGGTTAATTCTTTCAGGAAAATTTTTCCTGTTTCCGTTAATTGATAATATTTTCGTGGAGGCCCCGATGTAGACTCTTCCCAGCGATAATTAAGCAATCCGGTATTCTTTAGCCTGGTGAGTAACGGGTAAATAGTACCTTCTACTACCAGCATCTTTGCATTTTTTAGTGTGTTTAAAATCTCAGATGCATATTTGTCTTCATCTTTAAGAATTGACAGTATGCAATATTCCAGCACACCTTTACGCATTTGCGCTTTAGTGTTTTCAATATTCATAAAGCATGATTTTTAATATTGTTAAAACTGTTCATTTTTTGATTGATTGATGTTCGTTATGATTGATGTTTTATTTGATGAAATTTATAGTCAATGGGTATTTGTAAAATATACCGTCTCTTGCTTTTATAGCTGCTGTGATTGTACAATAGATATCAAGTACAAATAACCCTAATCCTAATACTCCGGCTATTCCTAAATAAGCCAACCCTCCTCTGAATCTAAAACCATCTCTAAGGTTGAGGTTGAAATGATGTGTGTTGTGTTCAAATATGCTTGCAAATCCGATCCAATCCCAGGAGGTAAAAATAAAAACCGGGATAGCTACAATACCGAGTAGAATACTATAAAGCAAAATACTAATTTGAAAATTTAAGACTTGCTTTCCGTGATGATCTACATAGTCAGATTCGTTTTTATTAGAAACCCATAATACTAATGGTAAAATAAAATTTCCGAAAGGGAAAAAGTATTTTGAAAAGGTTGAAGCATGTACAAAAGTTGCTAAATTTTTTTGATGTTTATTGATTGATGATTCCATTACATATTATTTTCTTATGCAAATATATATCTAAAAGAAGGTATTATGCAAAACAAAGTACTGTAATTTAACAATTAATTAACATTTTGATTGATCTAATCAAATCATTAAATTTCAATACCTTAGTTGATCTAAAATGTTTTTAAATGAAAATATCTGCAAGAAAATTTAATACGTATACAATGCTAAAACTCCCAGCTGCGTGGCTTTGTGGAGTACGAGTTAGGAGTATAGATGAAAGAAAATGTATTGTATCTGTAAAGCACAGATGGATTAATCAAAATCCTTTTAATTCTATGTTTTGGGCTGTGCAAGGAATGGCTGCAGAATTAAGTACCGGAGCTATGGTAGCCACTCAAATTAGAAATAGTGGTCATAAAATTTCTATGCTTGTGGCTAGTAACAATGCAAGCTTCTCAAAAAAAGCTACAGGAAGAATCGCATTTACGTGTAATGAAGGACATTTAATAGAAGAAGCAATTAAAAAAACCATCGAAACAAAAGAAGGAGAGACATTTTGGATGAAATCTACAGGCGTTAATTCTAATGGAGATATAGTGTCAACCTTTAACTTTGAGTGGACAATTAAGTTAAAAGCATAGAAAATACTACTATAAATGTTTTTAATTTTATTTAAAAATGTAACAATAGATAAACTATTTCTACTCATTTATTGAAAACAATTAAATAAAGAAACACAGGATGACAGCACACGAAATAGATTACCATATTTATGGGGAAGAAATGCAATTTGTTGAAATAGAATTAGACCCCCAGGAAGCAGTAGTTGCAGAAGCGGGAAGTTTTATGATGATGGACGAAGGCATTAAAATGGATACCATTTTTGGAGATGGCTCTAACCAGGATAAAGGAGTTTTAGGAAAGCTTTTTTCGGCAGGGAAAAGATTATTGACCGGAGAAAGTTTGTTTATGACAGCTTTTTTAAATGAATATCAAGGCAAACGTAAAGTAAGTTTTGCATCTCCATACCCTGGGAAAATAATCCCGATAGATTTGACTGAGTTTAATGGTAAGTTTATTTGTCAGAAAGACGCTTTCCTTTGTGCAGCTAAGGGAGTTACTGTCGGAATAGAATTTTCAAGAAAACTGGGAAGGGGACTTTTTGGTGGGGAAGGTTTTATCATGCAAAAATTAGAAGGGGACGGAATGGCGTTTGTACATGCAGGAGGAACTATGGCTATGAAAGAACTTGCAGCTGGAGAAACATTGAAAGTAGATACAGGATGTATTGTTGGATTTACACAAACAGTAGATTATAACATAGAGTTTGTCGGAGGAATCAAGAATACTATTTTTGGAGGTGAGGGCTTATTCTTTGCTACTTTAAGAGGTCCGGGTAAAGTTTTTATTCAATCGTTACCATTTAGCAGATTAGCTGGAAGAGTTCTTGCGGCTGCTCCAAGAGGCGGAGGAAGTGATAAAGGGGAAGGAAGTTTGCTTGGAGGCTTAGGAAATCTTCTTGATGGAGATAACAGGTTCTAAAATGTTTAACATTTTTTGTAGATATATTTAACGATTTGACAACAATATTTAAATATTTATGATCGTTAATTTGTAGTTATATAAAATGTTGATTACTATGGCTAGAGCGATGTTTGAATACACTCAAACTATTTTGAAAAAGGTTAGTTTTGATCCTATTTTATTTAGTAAAGAGCTAAAAAAAGCAGTAAATAGGTTACTTCCTTATGAAATTGACGAGTTGAGAATCTGGCTTCATCAGTTTACTTATGGTAAGCCAGAATTAACAAGATGTCTTGTTTATATAGAATAGATAAAAAGCCACTTTAAAGTGGCTTTTTTTATTTTACAGGACTTATTATCTCCACATTTTGAAAAGCAATAGCACCTCTTATGATTCCTGAAATCACATCTTGTAATGCATCTATAATATGAATTTTTAATTCGTTTTTATGATAAATGAGACTAACCTCTCTTGCGGGATTCGGATCATTGAAAAACCGTAAACGACTCTTTTCTTTTTCTTTGATATCCAGTGTATGTAGATATGGAAGTAATGTCATACCCAAACCTTCATTAGCAAGTTTAATCATAGTTTCAAAACTTCCGCTTTCTAATTGAAAATAATCATCTTCAAATCCTTTTGCGGTTTTACAGAGGTTAATCACACCATCTCTGAAACAATGCCCGTCTTCTAATAAAAGAATATCATCTATATTAAGATCTGAAGCATTTATTTTTTTTGTATTACTTAATCTATGACTTTCCGGAACATAGGCGACAAAAGGCTCATAATACAGAACTCTTTCTTTGATACTATCATTGAGCAGGGGAGTGGCTGCTATAGCTGCATCCAAATGTCCTTCTTTAATTTTTTGGATTATAGCATGAGTATTGAGCTCTTCTATTTTAAGATTTACTTTAGGGTGTTTCTTGATAAAGTTGGTGAGAAACATAGGGAGTAAAGTTGGCATTACAGTGGGAATGATACCCAATTTAAATTCGCCACCTACAAATCCTTTTTGCTGATCTACAATGTCTTTTATTCTTCCCGATTCGTTTACAATATTTTTAGCTTGTTCCACTATTTTTTTTCCTACATCGGTAAGCTGGATGGGTTTTTTTGTCCGATCAAAAATCAGAATATCTAATTCATCTTCAAGCTTTTGTATTTGCATACTCAATGTAGGTTGAGTTACAAAACTTTTTTCAGCTGCCAAAGTGAAGTTCTGATATTCTGCTACTGCCAATACATATTGAAGCTGTGTAATAGTCATTTATATAGTTTTAATTGATAAAAATATAAAAACTATCGATAAAATTTATACTTTAAAAGCAAAATTAATATCTAATTTTGATGTGTATAAGATAAATAACTAGAAATTAAATATTTATGAGAAATAATAGCCTGGGTCTGGATACCCAAAAAACAAAAGAATTATCTATAGAATTAAATAATCTATTAGCTAATTTCCAGGTTTTTTATCAAAATCTAAGAGGAATTCATTGGAATATAAGAGGAAAGCGATTTTTTGACCTTCATGCGAAATTTGAAGAGCTTTATAATGATGCTCAGGTAAAAGTAGACATGATTGCAGAACGAATCTTAACTTTAGGAGGAACGCCATTTCACACATTTCACGATTATAATGAAAATGCACAGGTTCCTGTTGGGAAAGATGTTTCGTTAGATGAAGAAGCGATCAAACTGATAGTAGATTCTATTACTGTTTTGCTAAAAATTGAACGAGAGATACTTGATCAATCTGATGAAGCAAACGACGAAGGAACAAACTCAATGATGAGTGATTTTATCACCGAACAGGAAAAAACTGTTTGGATGATGAAAGCCTGGTTAGATGAAGAGATATAAAAAAAAGCCGCTTTATGCGGCTTTTTAATTGTTTATATATTAGGTTAGAATCTAATATTTAAGTTTAGGTTGGTATTTTTAACTTCAAATTTTGCCGCATCGAATTGAGGAGGTCCAAAGCTCATATCATTGTTAGAGATACCATAACTTTCTTTTGGCATACCATTAGGCTCAAAATCCATTCTGTTGTTATCATTTGCGTCATGTAAAACCATAACAGCATATGTACCTTCAGGAACATTAGTGAATGTAATTTTTACCTTTCCATCTTCTATATTTGAAGCAGTATTTTGTATTCCGGCACCTTTCATAAAAGTCTCGGAAGTATGTAATGAAAAAAGAACTTTCCCTTCATTACTTTTAATATTTTCAACGACTACAGTGATGTCAATTCCTTTTTTGTTTTCTTGAGCAGTTGCTAAAGAAGTAATAATTAATAAGCTAAATAGTGTGATTAGATTTTTCATTGTATTGGTTTTTTTGAATTTCTTGAACCAAAAATCCGTCAAAATTATAGTAATCAATAAATTAATATACTGAGTTGTTATTTTTAAAAGATGAACTGTAATTATGGCTTAAACTCAATTTTAAAAGGAGTTGGTTTTTTAGATAGAAAGTAAATTTGTTGCAAAGTCGTCATTCCTGCGAAGGCAGGAATCCATATTTCTTTTAATTTTTAGATTCCTGCCTTCGCAGGAATAACAAACAAGAAATTAAAGGATTGAATATGCTTCATAATCAACAATATTTAAAAATGAAATGATTTTACTTTGATTGAAGCTAGAGAGTTGATTACTACTTATAAAAGACCTCTGGATTTTATCTCCAGGTATTTATTAATCGTGTCAATAGTGAGATTTTCTGGTGTAGTGAGAATAGAATAGATGCCGTATTTCTTTAGTTCATTAACGATAAGTTTCTTTTCAAAAGCAAACTTTTCTGCAATTACCTTATCATAAACATCTTTAACTGTTTTTGCGCTTTGAGTGGTAATTTTCTGGATTTCGGTATTCTTAAAGAAAATGACAACTAATAAATGACTTTTAGTAATAGCTTTTAAATAGGGGAGTTGACGATGGAGCCCGTCCATAGTTTCAAAATTAGTATACAGGAGGATTAAACTACGGTGAGGAATATTTCTTTTTATTTCAGCGTAAAGCCTGCTATAATCAGATTCATAAAAATCAGTTTTAACATTGTATAAAGCCTCCAGGATCATTTGCATTTGGACAGACCTCCTTTGGGCTACAACCATATTGTTTACTTTTTTAGAAAAAGAAAAAACTCCTGCTTTGTCCTGTTTTCTCAAAACTACGCTACTTATTATTAAGCTGGAATTAATTGCATAATCCAATAAACTTAATCCGTTAAAAGGCATTTTCATTACCCTTCCTTTATCAATAACCGAATACACAGATTGCGCTCTTTCATCCTGGAATTGATTCACCATGAGTTGATTTCTTTTGGCGGTAGCTTTCCAGTTTAGCGTTCTTATATCATCACCGGAAACATATTCTTTTATTTGCTCAAACTCCATGGTATGCCCGATTCTCCTGATCTTTTTGACACCATATTCTTGTAAGTTATTACTAATGGACAACAATTCAAACTTGCGTAATTGAATAAAAGAAGGATAAGTAGGAACCATTGCATTGCTATTATATCGAAATCTCCTCGCTGCCAGTCCAAGTACAGAACTTGTATAGATATTAAGGCTCCCAAAATGATATTCTCCTCTCTCCGTTGGACGAAGCTGGTATGTAATTTCAGATTTTTCTTTTGATTTTAATGTTTTGGTTATATTAAAATCACGCTTCTGAAATTGTTCAGGCAATTCATCGACAATCTGGAGCGTAACAGCAAAAGGATAATTATTCTCTAATTGAACCTTGATTAAGTTGAAATCTCCATTAGAGAATTTTTCAGGAACTTTTCTTATTCCATGTACTTTAGAAGAGCTTAAAAATAAGACCAAAGTATCTGAAAGGAAGAAAACAATAAAACTGAGTAAAACTAACCTGGTCACATTAAATAATACGGGTATAAAATAGCTTATGACAAAAAGCGCAATGATACCAATACCAATGTAAAAGAATCGAGGCTGTATGTAAAAAGGCCTGAATAACTTCATTATCGCGGAACTTCTAGGGCTTCTATAATTTGTAAAATGATTTCTTTACTGCTGATTCCTTCCATTTCGCGTTCAGGAGTTACAATGACTCTATGATGCAGTACAGGAACAGCTGCCTTTTTAATATCGTCTGGTGTAACAAAATCTCTTCCTTCCATTGCGGCAAAAGCTTTACTTGCCTTTAATATGGCAATAGACGCTCTTGGCGATGCCCCCAGGTATAAGAATTGATTGGACCTTGTAGCTACAATGAGTTGTGCAATATATTTTAATAAGTGCTCTTCAACTAAAACTTCATTGATCAGGTTCTGATATGTAGTAATTTGTTTTGCATCCAGGAAAGAGTCGATAGCAGCAATTTTATTTTTTTCTTTTAAAGAGTGTTCTCTACTTATAATTTCAACTTCTTCCTCCAGATTAGGATAAGAAACGTTGATTTTAAATAAAAAACGATCGAGTTGAGCCTCAGGTAATCGATATGTACCTTCCTGCTCTATGGGGTTTTGAGTTGCTAAAACCATAAAAGGAGCTTCCAAATTATATTGAACCCCATCTATTGTGATTTGTTGCTCTTCCATAACCTCAAATAAGGCTGCCTGAGTTTTGGCCGGAGCTCTGTTTATCTCATCAATTAAAATCATATTAGAGAAGATAGGCCCTTTTTTAAATTCAAATTCAGATTTCTTCATATCGAAAACCGAAGTCCCTAAAATATCACTTGGCATTAAATCCGGAGTAAACTGAATTCTGCTAAAACCTACATTTAATGATTTTGCCAGAAGTTTAGCCGATACTGTTTTAGCAACTCCCGGGACTCCTTCGATTAAGGAGTGTCCTTTGGCAAGTAACGATGCAATTAGCATATCGATCATTTCTTTTTGACCAACAATGACCTTCCCTAATTCTTCTTTTATTTTTTGTACACTAGATTGTAATTCACTTAAATCTAACCTGCTTTTAAATTCAAGTTCTTCTTTTTGTTCTTCATCTTGTGATACTGTGGGAAGTATTTTCTCTTCCGGTTTTATTTGATCTTTATCAGGAGTCTGATCGGCATTTGATGCCTGTTCTGTAGTATCCATAAATTATTTTTTGTAAAAATCTTCTATAAGTTTATTGAGTTTAAAGAGATGGTTTTCTGAAAACACCGTCTTGGTTTTTAGTTCATCTAAATAGCGTAGTAAATTGTCTACGACTTCTCTCTTTTTTCCCGATTTTAGAATAAGTCTTTCTTTGAAATCTTCGTCTAATACATCGGTTTCTAAATTAAAATCAGTTCTAATTTTTTCAAGAAAATAGGTAATCTTTTTTTTAATTAAACTTTCATGATCATTAGTTTCTATATATAAGTTTGAAATAGTTTTAACAAAAGCCACTGAGGTATTTTCCAGAGGTTTAATGATTTTAATTACGCGTTGTCTCCTTTTGGCGTTAAATATCATGAAAAGGAGTAAGAGCATCAATGCAAAATACCATGCCCATTTAAAAGATATCTGTTCTAAAAACCAACTTAGGTTAGATTGTTGTTCGGCATTTCCGGTATAGGCGGTTTGATATTTTAAATAAGAATTAAAATAGATATCAGCATCAGGTAAAAATGATAAGGCGCTTTCGGCATATTTGTACCTGTTATCTTTTAATAAATTATAGTTAGTAAATGCTTTGGGTTGGAGATGAATTAAAAATGCACCGTCATAATAAGGTATTTTTAAAAAATTAGGTTTTTTACCTTCATTAGTTAATGTATATCCTAATATTTCTGAAGGTAAAGAATCTGAAAGAGTACTAAAATAATAGTCTTTTTTATTTTTATCCAGTTTAATTTCTAACGGATTTTCATCAGAAGAAGAATGAATACTCAATGTCGAAATACTATCCTTGTTATTTTGAAATGAGATATCAAATACAAGTGAATCTTTGAGCATTTTTGGAATATTATAATCTGAAATAAATACAGTATTTCCTTCCGAAGCAAAGTATAATAATTCTTCTATAGAGTAATAATCGCCAACCCTTGAAGAGTTCCCTACAATCATGTAGGTTCCTTCTGCGATATGATCGCCTATTCCATATTCAGAATGTGCTGTTAGATAATGATACGGGGAGTGATATACAGTACGAATTTTTTGATTATCAAAAATACGGGCAAGTTCTTTGTGAAAAACTTTTAATCCATAGGGATTGGTACTTCGTTCATTAAAAGATAACGTCCAATCAACTTTTTTTGTCACAGATGGAATAAAAAAGATAGCGCCTATAAAAACAAGCCCTATGATGATTAATAATGGAATAATCTTTTTATTCATCATTAACTTTTTTGAAGTAACAAGGTAAAATTACTTTTTGCTTTTTGATATTGATGATGATTAACATGAAATTCGCCATACCATATATAATTATACAGATAAGAAACATAAGAGAACCTTTTATGCAAACTCTTATCTTCTATTTCGTTTTGATATTCGCTATTTGTTTTTTCATCTTCATATTTAATAACTCCCTGCAATGCAAGTTTTTTTAGTACAGAGAGATAGTTATAACGTATGGCTAATCTGTAATCTTCATTCTCTTCTGCCTTTTTTATGAGTGCTTCCAGGTTAGAGCCTTGAATAATGTCGGTAATCGATTCGTCATCATCCTGTAACTTTTTAGCCCTTCTACTGGTGAATAATCCGCCACCGCCATCATTAAGCATTATATGAATAAGGTAAATGACAGCAAAAATTAAAACAATGATGGCAAAAGGCATAAAAACACCATTAAAATTATAAGAACTACTCTCTTCTGTGTCTGCAGGTACTTCATCTTTATATGGAGCATCTTCTCCTTTTTTTTGTGAAGTCTTGTTCTTACGAGTTATGATAGCTCCTTCATAATTATAATTTCTGCCCTTATAACGCTCTTTAAAATTCGAATCAAAATTTCGCTTAATTTCCGGGGCAGTTTGTAATTCAGATTGAGCAGTTACAATTCCTTTAGAAATAAAGAGAAATAGAATGAAACATAAAAAACAAATCTTTCTTTTCATTTAAACGACTGTTTTTAAGATTTCCTCTTTTAAACCTTTTTGAACTTTTAAAGGATATACTAAATAATAATAGCTAATTATCCCTAGTGTTGAAAGGATAATTAAAATTGATAGTGCATTAGGCATCGCGTTAGAATAACGGGTGATAAAACCTTCTAAAAATCCGGCAGAAAATGTAAACGGAAAAGTACTGATAAGAATTTTAACGCCGTTTTTTGCACCTCTTTTAAAAGATTCAAAACGAGAAAATGTACCCGGGAAAAGAATACTTGCTCCCATGATGATTCCGGCAGCTGCTTCAATAACAATAGCAAAGATTTCCATAGCTCCGTGAATCCATATCCCTCTTATGCTTTCCCAGAATACTTCTTTTTCATAAAAAAAGTATTGGAAAGACCCTAACATAATGCAATTTTTAAACAGAATATAAATAGTCCCTAGCCCTAAAAATATCCCTAATACAAAAGCAATAATGCCCACTCTTAAATTATTTATAGTAATACCTATAAAACTCCCCCAATTGCTCCCGGATTTATAAATGGCCATCGGATTTCCATTTTCTATGTTTTCAATGGTTTGATCTACATATTGATCGCCCACTACAGAACGTAAAAACTCATCATTATTTGCAGCAGAAATTGCACCAATACTCACAAAAGCGAAGAAGATAATAAATGCGAATACCACATATTTTCGATATTGATAAACTAACAGTGGGACTTCGCTTTTCCAAAAACGAATAATTCGATTTGTATCTTCTTTTTTAGTCTTATAGATTTTCTGGAATGCATTGGCTGCAATCTGATTTAAATATACAATGACCTTACTTTTAGGATAGTAAGTCTGAGCGTAAGATAAATCATTAATGATGTGAATATATTGAGAGGCTAATTCATCAGGATTTTCAAATCGGTTATTGTTAATAGCTTTTTCAAAACTTAACCATTTTTCCTTATTTTGCTTGATAAATGCAACCTCTCTCATAGATGTTAAAATAAAAGATAAAATGTCAGAGTTACAAATAAACACTACTCAAAATGTAAAAATATCCTTTACTGCTGCTGGGGTAGGAGAACGTTTAATTGCATTTTTAATTGACGCTACAATCAAGTGGGGGTATATATTTATTACTAACTTCATTTTAGGTTTAATAGGGATAGGTGGTTTTTTTGATGAAATGGACGGATGGTCGTTTGTTGCACTCAAAATTATTATTGGGGCTCCTGCTATGTTTTATACGGTTGTTTTAGAATCTTTTCTCGGAGGGCAAACTTTAGGAAAAAAAATAATGAAAATAAGAGTAGTGAAGATTGACGGCTACCAGGCTTCATTTGCAGATTACCTTGTGCGTTGGTTTTTTAGAATTGTTGATGTGTATTTTTTTGCACTTGGTTTTTTTGTAATTGTGTTCAACAAGAGAAACCAGAGAATAGGAGATATGGCAACAGGAACTGCTGTTATCTTATTAAAAGATAAGGTAAAAATAAGCCATACCATCCTTGAAAATATATCTGATAATTATATTCCTTCTTATCCTAATGTGATTCGATTATCTGATAATGATGCACGTATTATTAAAGAAACTTTTATGGTGGCAAAGAAGACAAGTGATCACGCCACACTTTTAAAACTAAAATCAAAAATAGAAGAAGTGACCGGAACCAAATCTACAGAAAGAGATACTCATAGCTATATAAATAAAATTTTAAAAGATTATAACTATTATACCCAAAACATGTAATGGTTTTTTATTCACTCGATATTATAGGAACTTTTGCCTTTGCTATTTCAGGCTTTTTAACTGCTTTTCATAAACGATTAGATTTATTCGGATTATTTATTATAGCTTTTGTAACTGCTCTGGGAGGAGGTACTTTACGGGATGTCCTTATAGGCAGAACTCCGGTAGGCTGGATGATTGATTTAAATTATGTATATGTTGTTTTTGGCGGTGTTGTTTTTGCAATTCTCTTTAAAAGAAAACTAGAATACTTAAGGACTTCTCTTTTTTTATTTGATACTATTGGCCTCGCTGTTTTTACGATCCTGGGAATAGAAAAAGGAATAGATGCAAATCTACACCCTGTTATTTCTATTGCTTTGGGGACAATGAGTGCTTCTTTTGGGGGAGTAATACGAGATATATTATGTAATGAGATTCCAATTATATTTGAAAAAAAAGAGATTTATGCTACCGCTTGTGTTTTTGGAGGCGCTGTATTTTTTGTTTTAAAAATGTTTACCATACCTATGATAGTAATTTATATCATTACGATTAGCATTATTATAACAATCAGACTCTTAGCGGTCAAGTATAAACTAAAATTACCTCAAATTAAAGATTGAAAATTATAAATGACAGTTCTTAAAGTAGCTGTGTTTTTTTAGGAAACAGGTTTTTTGTTAAACTGTTGAATCGTAAAGTTGTTAAATTGACAAGTTGATTTGTTTAAACCTGATGATATATCTCTTTGTATAAGAATTCAGATGGTTTAGTTTGTTTACAGTTTACAGTCGAGTTGAACTGTTAAATCGTGTAATTGATGAAGTTGATTTGTTTAAGTGATTTTTAAGAGCCAAGAGCCAAGAGCTAAGAGCCAAGGTAAAATTATAAATATAAAATTGTCAAATCGTAAAGTTGTTAAATTGACAAGTTAATTTGTTGATATGTTTATTCATTAAATCGTTTAACGTGTTTTTTATTCTGTATTTTCTAACATCTAACATCTAACATCTAACATCTAACATCTAACATCTAACATCTAACATCTAA